>NZ_CCXS01000001.1:0-77500 GCF_000821325.1 Planococcus massiliensis
GGAAGGAGCAAGCTCCCCCAGTTCCGCTCGACTTGCATGTATTAGGCACGCCGCCAGCGTTCGTCCTGAGCCAGGATCAAACTCTCCATTATAGAGTAGTGTTGATTGCTCAATGCTGGCGCATCGCCGCCTCCGAAAAGGCGCACGATTCGCTTCGATCTGGCTGAGCCTGATCAGTATTATTGCTCCGACTGCTTGCGCAGCCTTCGCAAATTCTCGTACGCGCGATAAACGCTCGTATCGAGTATTTGTTGACGTTTTGCTGTTCAGTTTTCAAGGTTCATGTTCATCACCAATTCGTAATGGCGACTTTTCAATATTATCAGCTTGTTAACCAGAAGTCAACAGCTTTTTAAAAATATTTTTTCGTGATTTAATTACTAAAAACACGACATCTATTATTGTAGCACCTCTTATATTTCAATGCAACACTTATTTACAAAAAATAATAGAGCTCTGAATATTTTCTATTTCAGAGCTCTATTATATAAGATCAAAAGGATTAATCCCGGGGGCGCATCTGAGGGAACAACAAAACATCTCTAATAGATGCGGAGTTAGTCAACAGCATAATCAAGCGGTCAATCCCAATTCCTAATCCACCAGTTGGCGGCATACCGTACTCCAATGCCTCTATAAAATCTTCATCCATTTCATGAGCTTCATCATTACCTTCAGCTTTTTCGATTAACTGTGCTTCGAAGCGTTCACGCTGATCTATCGGATCATTTAATTCTGTGAAAGCGTTGGCGTGTTCTCGACGAACAATAAATAATTCGAAACGGTCAGTAAAGCGCTCATCTTCAGGATTTTTCTTAGCTAATGGTGAGATTTCCACAGGATGACCGTATACAAAAGTAGGTTGAACTAATTCTTCTTCAACTTTTTGTTCAAAGAACTCATTTAAAATATGCCCTACTTCCATAGTAGGTTTTATTTCTACGTTGTGTTCTTTAGCTAGAGCTTGGGCTTGCTCTTTGGTCATATGCTGCCAGAAATCTGCTCCTGTATATTCTTTAACTGCATCTGCCATATGCAGGCGTCTCCAGCCTGGTGCCAGGTTGATCTGATCTTCACCGTATTGAACGGTTGTGGTGCCGAAGACTTCTTGCGCAACATGTGCAATTAAGTTTTCGGTTAGCGCCATGATGTCTTTGTAATCCGCGTATGCTTCGTAAAGCTCGAGCATTGTAAATTCCGGATTGTGGCGCGTAGAGATTCCTTCATTTCGAAACACGCGGCCGATTTCGTATACTTTTTCTAGTCCGCCGACAATTAATCGCTTCAAATGCAGCTCAATGGCAATGCGAATATATAATTCCATGTCTAGCGCATTGTGATGTGTAATAAATGGGCGGGCTGCCGCTCCCCCTGCAATTGAATGCAGCATCGGTGTTTCTACTTCTAAGAATCCTTGGTTATCCAAATAGCGGCGCATCGATTGGATAATGCGGCTGCGAAGGATGAACGTTTCTTTGCTTGTTTCACTTGTAAGCAAATCCAAATAACGCTGGCGGTAGCGTTGTTCAACGTCTTTCAAACCATGGAATTTATCCGGAAGCGGTCGAAGCGCTTTTGTTAAAAAGACGAATTCTTTTGCTTTAACGGACAATTCACCTACATTTGTTTTAAAAACAGTTCCTTTAACGCCAACGATATCGCCCAAGTCTACAGAATTATAAATTTCATAAGCTTCATCGCCAATCGCATCTTTGCGTACATAAATTTGAATTTGCCCTTGCAGATCTTGAACGTGCGCAAATCCAGCTTTCCCTTTTCCACGCTTGGTCATAATGCGTCCAGCAATTACTACTTCGTGTGGATTTTCTTCAAGTTCTTCTTTTGAAAACTCACCGTATTGGTCAATGACTTCCTGAGAAGCGTGCGTACGTTCAAAACGTGCGCCAAAGGGATCCATTCCCTGTTCTCTGAAAGCCTGCATTTTTTGCCGTCTCACCACTAGTTGATCATTTAACTCTTCTGACATGTCCTACACTCCTTTATTTATAAAAACCACGCTCGTTCGTGTATTCATCTATTGTACACAATTTCTCTTCAATCTACATAGAAAGCTGCCATAAATTTGAGGTGGCTTGCACTTTCCGCTTGAACTGCATCTTTTTCAACTGCCATTATTCAATAAAATCTTCAACACTCGTATAAGTTTTCCAGAGACGCACGCCCTGGTTCAACGGCTTGGCCTCTTCTTTTAAAGACGGGGCAATCTCCATTAAGGGGATAAGCACAAAATCCCTTTCATACATGCGCGGATGCGGAACGACAAGCCGTTCAGTCTCAATCGTCTCCTGGTTATAAAGCAGGATGTCGAGGTCGATCGTTCGGGGCCCCCATCTAATGAGGCGCTTGCGATCCAATTTTTGTTC
Source organism: Planococcus massiliensis (assembly GCF_000821325.1). NCBI lineage: Bacteria > Bacillati > Bacillota > Bacilli > Caryophanales > Caryophanaceae > Planococcus > Planococcus massiliensis. The sequence goes on from NZ_CCXS01000001.1 coordinate 2,385, forward strand.
AATTCCCTGGCAGACATCCAACAGATCGATCGCTGTCAATGCCGTATGAAGACAAACCACCATATTCAAAAACGGCTCTTGTTCTGTATAACCGACAGGATCAGTTTCATATAAAGAGGATATGCTTTTCACCCAAATTTGCGGATGCTGATCCAATAATTTCACAGCCTGCTTCAGCATATCGAAACGGTCTCCCATATTCGACCCTAGTGAGAGGTAACTGATGTTCATACAAATTCTCCTCGCGTTATGTCGATCGCTACCGATTTATAATGGCCAGGAATTGGCGGATCCGGCTTGATCAATTGCACCCGAATTCCTTGGACCAGTGAAAATTCCGATAAGATACGGCTGGCCACTTCTTCCGCGACAGTTTCTACCAATTTTTTCGGTTCGCCTTCCACCACAGATTTACACGTTTCGTACACTTCTCCGTAATGCACCGTATGTTCCAGCGCATCCGTTTCGCCCGCCTGCTTCAAATCGACCGCTAGCGACACCGTTAATCGAAAGCGCTGGCCAAGTTTGGTTTCTTCAGGAAAAACGCCATGATACCCATAAAACTCCATGTCGTTCAAATGAATAAAATCCATTACTCCACCCCTTTATAAATTCGTTTCCCTGTTAATACATCCATCATATGCACCGTTCGGCTTGTTTCTTTCACATCGTGAACTCTGACGATATGACACCCTCTTTCCACGCCATAGCATACCGTTGCCAAGGACCCTTCTAAACGTTCGGCAACCGGTAAATCCAATACTTTGCCAATTAATGATTTACGGGAAGTTCCAAGCAGGACGGGATAGCCAAGCGCAACAAATTGATCGAGATGCTGCATCATTCCAATGTTATGAGCAGTCGTTTTTCCAAAGCCAATACCAGGATCTAACCATATTTGCGCTTTTTGAACACCTGCATCCAAAGCGATCTGGATGCTGTTCTCCATATCTTTCTTTACATCTTTCCAGAAATTCACGTATGACGTATCGTTACGGTTGTGCATGAGAATGATTGGCACATTCCACTTAGCCGCAACGGCTGCAATTTCCGGTTCGTATTTGGCTCCCCAAATGTCATTGATAATGTGGGCGCCTGCTTCAATAGCTGCCTCGGCTACTGCTGCTTTATAGGTATCAACCGAAATCAGGGCATCTACTTCGTTAACCAAGGCTTGAATAACCGGCACAATCCGATTGATCTCTTCTTCATCCGAAATCATGGTATAGCCCGGCCGGGTTGATTCGCCTCCGACATCGATAATATCCGCTCCGTCCCGCACCATCTGTTTAGCACGGGATACCGCATTGTCGATGGTCGTGTAATTGCCGCCATCCGAAAAAGAATCCGGTGTAACGTTCAAAATCCCCATTACCCACGTTTTTTCCTCGAAGTTGATCTCCATTATGTACACCTGCACTTTCTAGTAGTTTCCATTGCCTTATCTTAACGCGAATGAACCCTTTTTTGCCACACAAAAAAGAGCATGCAAGGCGCACGCTCTTTTTTTAGAAAAGCTTATTTTTCTTCGTCGAATTGGTAAAGCGGGGTGCTCAAATAACGTTCGCCGTTTGACGGGATGATTGCCAATACCTTCTTCCCTTTGCCAAGGCGCTTAGCTAATTGAAGCGCCGCATAGATTGCCGCTCCGGAAGAAACGCCGCCTAAAATGCCTTCTTCACGAGCTGCTTTACGAGCCGTTTCGTAGGACTGGTCGTTTGTTACTTGAATGATTTCGTCGTAGATTTTCGTGTCTAAGATATCTGGAACAAACCCTGCGCCGATCCCTTGGATTTTGTGCGGGCCTGGTTTGCCGCCGGATAGAACGGGTGAATCTGTCGGTTCTACAGCCGCAATCAAAATTTCAGGATACTTCTCTCTTAGCACTTGGCCCGCTCCGGTGATTGTGCCGCCTGTACCGATCCCAGATACGAAAGCATCGAGTTGATCGCCCATTGTTTCAACGATTTCCGGCCCTGTTGTTAAGCGGTGGATTTCCGGATTTGCTTCGTTTTTGAATTGCTGCGGCATAAACCAGCCATTTTCAGCTGCTAGTTTTTCTGCCGTTTTGATGGCGCCATTTGGTCCATTCATCCCGTCCGGGCCTGGCGTCAATACAAGTTCAGCCCCATAAGCACGCAATAAATTCCGGCGTTCCATGCTCATTGTTTCCGGCATAACCAATACCGATTTGTAGCCTTTAGCGGCAGCAATCATCGCTAAGCCGATACCCGTGTTCCCGCTAGTCGGTTCAATTATCGTGTCGCCTTCTTTTAAATCGCCATGCTTTTCAGCCGCTTCGATCATCGCTAATGCAATGCGATCTTTTACGCTGCTGCCGGGATTGAAGTATTCCAATTTCAAATAGACTTCTGCATCTTCCGAACCTGTCAGACGGTTTAACTTTACAATAGGTGTTTGGCCAATTAAATCAGCCACAGAATTTCCAATACGCGCCATTTGTCAACACTCCTAATTCCTACTAATTTTATCTGCATTATACTCTCTTCATCGTATCAGTGTTTTTGGAACTCTGTCAAATTGTATGAATCGTCCAAAAAGGAGAAGGTCCTAATTTTTCGAGTTAGCTTTTTACCAATAAAAAAAGGCTTTCCATTGAGCCGCAGCCCATGGAAAACCCTGGTGTTTTATTCGCTGTAAAACCATTCAGCATCAAATTCGTTCCAGAAGGCTTCAGGCGTTACCGATTGCGGCAATTGTTCTAGTGCCAGCTCGCGGCTGATATGCCCTGAAACTTCTTTGAAAGAAAACGTTTGGCCATCTGCTTTTTCAGTAACAGTGATGATCGCAATATCCCCATTTTCCAAGGTCAATGGTTTTGACCATTTGCCAACATCCAATGAAGACGCCGTTTCCGAAATCACCGCATCAACGGAGGATTGCTTCGAGGAGATATAGCCGATATCCCCTCCCAAACTGCCGCTTGCTGTATCGATTGAAAGCTCTCTCGCCAAAGCTTCGAAAGAAGAGCCGTCTTCAAGCTCAGCAATGGCCTCTTCCGCTTTTTCCATCGAATCAACCACAATCATGCGCGTGCGGTAAGCATCGGGCACATCGTAAAGCGACTGGTTTTCTTCGTAGAAAGCTTTAATCTGCTCCTCTTCCACGACGACGTCTTTCGTCAGCACTTTCTCCAAAATCAATTGCGCTTTCAATTTGTCGCGCACTCGAGCGGAATCCCCTGCAAAAAGAGCGGTTTCAGTGCTGTCTTGCGTCGAGCGCAGCATGGCCAGTTCCAAGTCCACTTCTTTATCCGTGACTTTGATGCCGTATTCTTTCGCCGCTGTCTCCATCACTTTCTGGTTGACCAATTCAAGCAAGGTATCGCGGCCGTGCTGGTCTTCCATTGCTGCTAGCCATTCTTCGCGCGTAATTTCATCTCCGCTGACCGAAGCCACTTCTTCCTTACTGCCGCCTTTGTCATTCGGGATGAGCCAAGCGATAAACCAAAGTAAATTTCCAAGAAATAAAATAAGCAACAGGACAAGCAACGGCCCTGTCTTTAGTTTTCGTTTCGGGCGCCCGGGTTCTGCCGGTGAAGGTGCGGGCCGCCGGCGATTAAGATTGGAGCTCATCGATGAACGCTTCTAATTCCTCTTTAGAATAATGGTACGTTTCAAGGCAGAAATGGCACTGGGCCTCCGCCATCCCATCTTCGCTGATCATCTGTTCAAGTTCCTGCTGCCCAAGGCCAATAAGCCCCGCGGCAAATCGTTCTTTTGAACAATTGCATTCAAATTTCACCGGCATTGTATCTAAGATTTGAACATTTCCTTCTCCCAGAACTTCTTCTAAAATCTGCTCTGGATTCAACCCGCGCTGAATCATTTTGGAAACCGGCTCAATCGCCGATAAGCGCTTTTCCAATTGGCTGATGACTTCGTCTTCGGTATCCGGCATCAATTGAATGATAAATCCGCCTGCTGCCAGGATGGAATTGTCCGTATCGACCAACACACCCAAACCGACAGAAGAAGGCACTTGTTCAGACACCGCGAAATAATAAGTGAAGTCTTCCGCGATTTCTCCTGACACGATCGGGCTTTGCCCTGTGAAATTTTCGCGAAGGCCTAAATCTTTCACGACGGAAAGCATCCCTTCATTTCCGACAGCTCTGCGCACGTCCAATTTCCCTTTTTCATTTAAATCAAAATGCGTTTGCGGGTTGGTGACGTAGCCGCGCACGCCGCCTGTTGCATCACTGTCCACAAGGATCGATCCAATCGGACCTCCGCCGTCAATTTTAATCGTGACCTTATTGTCGCCTTTTAGCATCGCTCCAAGCATAACGCCGCCTGTCATGGTGCGCCCTAATGCAGCCGAAGCTGTCGGCCACATCATATGGCGCCGCTGCGCTTCAGCGACCGTCTCAGTCGTATCGACTGCAAAAGCGCGGACACTTCCGTTAAAAGCCAATCCGCGCACTAAATAATCTCCCACTGTGATCGTTCCTTTCTTTACGCTTGATTGCGTTTGTATATTAAATATAACCCTTTTAACGTCAAAAATGGATCCACTTTATCGATTATGGCGGATTCGTTGGCAATTAGCGAAGCCATGCCGCCCGTCGCAATCACGGTCGGCTTTTTCCGGCTTTGCGCTTTCATCCGGCTGACGATGCCTTCCGCTTGTCCTACATAGCCATAGACAATGCCGGATTGCATGGCAGCCACCGTGTTTCGGCCGACGACATGAGAAGGCTGGATGATTTCGATGCGCGGCAATTTAGAGGCGCGGTCATAAAGCGCCTCTGTTGAAATGCCAATTCCTGGCGCAATAGCTCCACCCATATATTGCTCATGTTCATCAATATAGCAATACGTCGTTGCCGTACCAAAATCAACGATAATGAGCGGCGCACCGTATTCGCGGATTGCAGCCACCGCGTTCACGATCCGGTCTGCCCCTACCTCTTTCGGGTTGTCGTATTTAATATTCAATCCCGTTTTAACACCCGGGCCCACCACTACCGGAGCAAGATGAAAATATTTTTTGCACATCCGCTCCAGAGAAAACATGATCGGCGGAACAACCGAAGACATGATAATGCCCGTAATGTCGTTAAACGCCAAACCAGCATCATTCAATAAAGCCTTGATCTGCATGCCAAATTCATCTTCTGTTTTATGGCGGGCTGTTTCTAAACGCCAATGATAAGCGAGTTGGTCTTGCTCATAAATGCCTAAAACAATATTGGTGTTGCCGACATCCATTACTAAAATCATATTTGCGTCCCCATTTATCAACAATTTTTCCAACACATCATACCATATTTTTAGACAAATTAGAAAAACCCATATTCTTTAACCGAATGAAAAAAGCTGTTTGCTGTCCCTTTTAAAAGGATCAGCAAACAGCTTCGATTTCATTTTATTTACGATCTTCCTGAATTGGTCCGCGTGCTTCGCCTGTTTGGCCTTCTTTCGGCAAATCGCCTGCTGAAGGATCCGCTGGAGCACCGGTCACATCCGGATTTACGTCGTTATCTTTTTTTAGATTCGGTGTAGTTGAATCATTTCCGAAATCTCCGTTTAACGCTTCATAAGAACGTTCCGGCAGTGTGCCATGTTCTTTCAAGTGAAGAATTTGAGCCGCATCCAGCGTTTCAACTTCAAGCAATGTATTCGCAATCAATTCAAGCAACTCTTTCTTTTCAGTCAGAATTTCTTTCGTGCGGATATACTGCTCTTTGATGATGCGTTGGATTTCTTGGTCAATCTCGAAAGCAATTGCATCTGAGTAGTTTTGTTCTGAGTTAAAGTCACGGCCCAAGAAGACGTTTCCGCCTTGCGCCTGGCCAAATTGAATCGGTCCGATCTTATCGCTCATCCCGTACTCAGTTACCATGCTGCGGGCAATAGCTGTCGCGCGCTGGAAATCATTGTGGGCGCCTGTAGAAACTTCGCCGAAAATCAAATCTTCCGCTACACGGCCGCCAAGCAAGCCGGCAATTTTATCAAGCAATTCGGGTTTTGTCATAAAGTAGCGATCTTCTCTTGGAAGCATAACTGCATAGCCGCCAGCTTGTCCGCGAGGAACGATGGTCACTTTATGCACAACATCTGCATCGTCCAATGTCAGGCCGACAACAGTATGGCCAGATTCATGGAAAGCCACGATATTGCGTTCTTTTTTCGAAATGACGCGATTCTTTTTAGCAGGTCCCGCAATAACGCGGTCAGAAGCTTCATCCAAATCGGACATATCGATTTTCGCTTTGTTGCGTCTGGCAGCTACAAGCGCTGCTTCGTTTAAGAGGTTCTCTAAATCCGCCCCTGAGAAACCAGGTGTACGTTGAGCAATTGCTTTCAAATCAACGTTTTCATCAAGCGGTTTATTGCGTGCATGAACGCGCAATACTTCTTCGCGGCCTTTTACGTCTGGACGTCCAACCGTGATTTGACGGTCAAAACGGCCTGGGCGCAGAAGTGCCGGATCCAGAATATCCGGACGGTTAGTCGCTGCAATGATAATGACGCCTTCGTTTGCGCCAAAGCCATCCATTTCAACGAGCAACTGGTTCAAAGTTTGTTCGCGCTCATCGTGTCCGCCGCCGAGGCCAGCTCCACGTTGACGCCCTACTGCATCAATTTCATCGATGAAAATGATACAAGGTGAATTCTTTTTCGCATTTTCGAAAAGGTCACGGACACGGGAAGCCCCGACTCCGACGAACATCTCAACGAAATCCGATCCACTGATTGAGAAGAACGGAACACCCGCTTCTCCGGCAACTGCACGAGCTAAAAGTGTTTTACCAGTACCCGGAGGTCCGACAAGCAAAATCCCCTTTGGAATGCGCGCACCGATATCAGCAAATCTGCGCGGATCTTTTAGGAAGTCAACCACTTCCACAAGTTCCTGTTTCTCTTCGTCTGCTCCGGCAACATCCGGGAAGCGGACTTTATGCTTTTGATCGTCATACAGCTTCGCTTTGCTTTTCCCGAAATTCATTACTCGGCCGCCACCGCCGCCTTGTGATTGGTTAAGCAAGAAGAAGAAGAGGATGAAGATAATGATGAAAGGAATGATCCCCGTGAAGAATGAAACCCAACCGCTAGTCTGCGGCGCTTTCAAGTAATTTACTTCAACGCCATCTTGTGCTTTTGCAACAGCATCGATTTCAGCTGTCAATGCTTCGTTTTCCAATGGAATGTTCGTGATGAAAGATTCGCCTTCTTCATAGCCGGCCATCTTCCCTGTCACTTCATAAACCATGGCATCTGGCTGAATGGTTACTTCCGTGATTTCGCCACTCTCCAGCGCGTCCAGAAATTCGTTATATCCTATATTTTTAGTCGGTTGGTTACTATTGTTAAATGTTCCCAAGATACCGATAATAACAAGGAAAATCAGTAAATAAAATATGGTGTATCGAAATATCCGATTCATCCTAAGCCTCCTCACAAAGTTTCCCAAAACTATACTAAATACTAACATAGGAACATTTAAGCATACAACGAAAAGCCCTTGCCGTTGCCGACAACTCTAACGTCTGTGACCAACTCTTGACTATTCTTCTTCCCCGCTGTAAACAGAAGGTTTTAGAACGCCGATATACGGCAAGTTCCGGTATTTTTCAGCGTAATCCAATCCGTATCCGACCACAAATGCATCCGGCACTTCGAATCCGATGTAATCCGCTTTCAAATCCACTTTGCGACCTGAAGGTTTATCAAGCAATGTAACAATTTTGATGGAATTTGCTTTACGGTACTTAAATAGATCCACCAAGTAGCTAAGCGTCAATCCACTGTCAATGATATCTTCAATAATGAGAAGATCGCGGCCTTCCACACTTGCATTCAAATCTTTGATGATTTTTACTTCGCCTGAAGAAACGGTCGCATTGCCGTAACTTGAAACATCCATGAAATCCATTTCCACGTAGCTGTCCATGCGCTTCATCAAATCTCCCATAAACGGCATGGCGCCTTTTAATACGCCGATAGCCAAAGGATATTTGTCTGCGTAGTCACGCGCTAAAATAGCCCCTAATTCTTTTGCCTTTTCCTGCAAACGTTCTTCAGTAATCAATATTTCTTCAATGTCTTTCTCTAGCATGGTGGACCTCCTATAATCCGCTTTTTGCGATCTTAACATGTTGTTCAATGAGTACCCAATCGTCTTTTGGCCGTTGGTTCCGGCTGAAAAAACAAGAATGGCGTAAACCTGGCACAAGCAGCACTTCACCTTCTGGTGCTGCAATGACTGGCCAATTTTCCCGTTGCAGGGTTGGCACTTTTTCATCAATCATCAAGCGTGCCACTTTTTTAGGGCGCTCCATTCCAGCAAGCTGGATGCGATCCCCCGGTTTTCGGCTCCTCAATACTAACGATGACCCTTTCGTTGAATCAAAATACCAATATGCAGCATCTTCTTCATCGAGCTGGCTAGCCGGTACTGCTTTGTAGCGAAAACCATTCATTATTTCAGACCACTCCGTAGATATAGTGGAAATAACTGATTGTGTCGGTTCAACCGATAAACGCCGGCTGAATAAAACCGTGTCATACTCGCGAACCATCTGATAATGACCCGGCAAATGCAAAAAAACAGTACCTGACGAACTTCCCATCGTTTCTCGGATTTGTTCTGCCAAATGCTTATTAATCGGCACTTCCTGCTCATTATATAGATAATTTAATAGTAGTAGAACCATTCTTTTTTGTAAAGCAAGTGCTTCTGTAGTAAACTTTTCCGCCGATAAAGAGATGGTTCCTCCATCAAAAACGGCAATTTCCTCCAGTTTCATGCGGGCAAGCTCAGATAAAAACTGCCGGTCCTCCTGGATCGCTTCCGCAAGTGCTGCGAAATGTTCAGATACTCGCACATTCTCTTTTTTCAACAGCGGCAAAATCGTATGGCGTATGCGATTTCTTGTATAAGCCGTTTCTGCGTTGCTGGAGTCTTCGCGATGGGCGATCTTTTCTTCAGCTGCATAATTTGCCACTTCTTCCCTCGTGACAGCGAGCAGCGGACGAATCAATTCACCGCCTTCAAAAGGACGGTGCTGCGGTATGCCGAAACTGGCCGTTTCAAGCGTTCCCCGCAGACCGGATAAAAGAATCGTTTCCAACTGATCGTCTGCATGATGGGCAGTGGCCAATTTATTAGCGCCGCTGCTCTTCATGATTTCAGCAAAATACGCATAGCGCTGCTGCCGGCATACTTGCTGTTTGTTGCCGCCTTCTGCCTGTAAGATGCTCGGGATCGGAATATCGCGGCTAAAACAGTGGATGCCCCATTCCTCGCATAGGCGCTCCGTGAAAATGCGGTCCTGCAAAGACTCTTCTCCTCGCAGCATGTGATTTACATGTACGGCAGAAAGCCGAATGCCGTAACGCTGTTCGTGGGTTTTCAAAAAATGCAGCAAGACCAATGAATCGATTCCTCCAGAACACCCCACCAATACATGGTCTCCCGGCTCAAGCAAACGATGGCTGTCTATATAATCCATCAATTTCTGATGAAATGTGTTCATGCACCGGCCACCTCTTTTGTTTCAGTTTCAATATGTCCATCAGCCTGCAAATTATTTTCAACTTGCAATTGACACACCAACTATTCGATAGTATGATATTAAATGTTCGTTTAATCAAGGCGGCGTAGCTCAGCTGGCTAGAGCGTACGGTTCATACCCGTGAGGTCGGGGGTTCGATCCCCTCTGCCGCCATCATTCTTTTTAAAAGCAGCACCCATACCGGGTGCTGCTTTTTTCATGCCAAAAAATCTTCTATCTGCTGGCGATGATGGGCGTCGTGTTCAAGGATGCCTGCAAAATACGCAGCCGGATCCATTTCTCGCTGGCCAATGCGAAAGCGGGAATGCCATCTTGCATCGCTCATGCCTTCGATTTCCCGCACCAATAAGGCCCGCTGTTTTTGGGCATGGGCTAGCACTTCCTGGAATTTCATTGAAGCTACCGGTTTTACTGCCGCTTCATTAAACGCATCCACGTCCGGCAATCTCTCCACTTCCCCGCCTTGTTCCATTTGAGGCAAACGCTCTTCCCTCATGAAACGGTCCCATTCAGCCAGATGCATAATGATTTGGGCAATCGACCATTTTCCTTCAGCAATCGGCGTGTTCGCCTCCGCTTCCGTTCTCACTGAAGTATTCAGTGACGCTAAAAACACCTCGTAATCATTCAATCCATCAATCAGCTGCATTTTTTCCATCCCTGCACCCCTCCAGCTTTATTTGATAAAAAAAACGCTTCCCGATTGAGAAGCGTTTCAGTTTAAATTGTTAAGCTGTGTTGAAGCATTTTCCTATGCTATTAAAACAGCTAGCAAGTTAGCCTCTTCTTGCACCGCGGCCACCGCGTTTAGATTCTGTAGCGCGTTTTAAAGAAGTCAAATTGTCTTCGCTTTCTTTTAGGAACTTCGCCATTTTTGTTTCAAAGTTCTCTTTAGGAGCACGTTCAAACGAACGGTTGTTGTTTGGACGTGGACGTTGTGGGCGGTCCGGACGCTGTGGCGCACCTTCTGGCTGTGGCTTCGCTTTACGGATTGAAAGCCCGATTTTTCCATCTGCTTCCACATTCATCACTTTCACTTCAACCATTTCGCCGACTTTAAGATGATCGTTGATGTCTTTGACATAATTGTCAGCAACTTCACTAATATGCACGAGGCCTGTTGCACCGGTTGGAAGCTGAACGAACGCTCCAAAATTTGTAATACCTGTAACTTTACCTTCTAACTTGCTGCCTACTTCAATCGACATAAAAAAAATGCTCCTCCTTAAAAATTAAAATGACACCGACTTGGGCCATAAGCTCTTTATAACGGGCACTTGTCCCACTTTTTATTATAACCATCAAAAAAAGAGTGTCAACTGACTACTCTTTTCCATCGGCTTTTTCTTTTGTTTTTTGGTCCTCGTTTGGAAGGGTGAAAATGATTTCCCCGTCCTCAGATAAAAAGTACTCTTTGCGCGCTAATTTCGCAATGTATTCATCGTCATTCAGCAGCAGAATCTGCTCTTCCAGCTTCTTCTGTTCTTTCTCCGCTTTTTCCAGCGAAGCTAAGGTTTCCGCACGCATCTGTTCTTTTTCAGAAATCGTCTGGGATTGCGCATAGATAGTGGTGCCGATCCAAATGCTCGCCATTAACACCAAAATGCCAAAAACAGACAGACGTCTGAATAACCGAACTTTATGTGCTTGATGGCGCTTTTCTTTCCGTTCAACCGAGCGGACATAGTCATTGCGAATTGAAGCGACTTCGCGCTGTTCCGACGGCTTTTCTCTCTTCAAACTCATGACTCTTCCCTCCTCCGACTCACTTTGATGTCATTATACATGAAAAACCCAGTAAGTATAAGGTTTTTTTGCAATTCTTACTACTTTTGAAACATTTTTGGGAATAGATTTAGCCGAACATTTATTTTAATTAATAAAAATACTATTGACTTAATTTTTATACATTATATAATAAGAGACATTATTCAAAAACACTTATTTTATTAAGTGAATTGACGTTGATTTTGAAATTACATTTATAAATATGCATTATCAATGAATAAAGAATGGAGTGGAAATATGGCAGGCTTGTTAACACTTTCGAACGGAATCAGCTTCAAAGGGCAGTGGCACGGTGCTCAAACAGCCATTCAAGGCGAAATTGTTTTTTTCACGGGCATGACGGGATATGAAGAAGTGCTGACGGACCCTTCCTATAAGGGGCAGCTCATCGTGTTCTCCTATCCGCTGATCGGCCAATACGGCATCCAAAGCCAGCATATTCAATCCGAGAAGATTCAGGCAGCTGGAATTGTTGTAGCCGAGCTATACGAAGGGCCTTTAGAAAAAGGGGCAGTGCCTCTTAGTGAGTTTGCAGCAAATGGACAGGTGCCGATTTTAACCGGCGTAGACACCCGCTCCATTATTCAAATTGTCCGCGAATACGGAACAATGCAGTCGGAAATGAGCCCCTTCCCTTCTTCTCCGATTTCATGGAACCCTATCCAAACCGATTTTCTCCCGGAACAGCCGCTTACAGAGGAAATTACGGTGTTCGGCGACGGGGAGATTCATATTGGACTAGTCGATTTCCATTTTAAATCTTCTATCTTAACGGAATTGCTGCAGCGCAATTGCAAAGTCAGCATTCTTCCCCATCATTTGCCGACCGAGAAGCTGGATGCGCTTCAGCTGGACGGCTTGCTGTTTTCCAATGGCCCTGGCGACCCCGCTGCGTTAGCTCCGCTGTTTCCGGTCTACCGGGACTGGGCAGAGCGCTATCCCACGTTCGGGATTTGCCTCGGCCATCAAATCATCGCTTCCGCTTTTGGCGCACGAACGGCGAAATTGCCTTATGGCCATCGCGGCGCCAACCATCCTGTCATCCATATAAAGACGCAGCAAGTGACCATGAGTTCCCAAAACCACAGCTACGTCGTCGAAGAAGCAAGCATTTTGGAAACCCCGCTTTCCATTCTTTATAAAAACGTCAATGACGGAAGCATAGAAGGGTTGAGCCATCCCGAACTTCCGCTGCTGACGGTTCAATTTCATCCGGAAGCAGCGCCAGGCCCTGCTGAACACCAAGAACTATTCAATGAGTTTCTCGCATTTATCCATCAGAAAAAGAAGGTGACCCTACATGCCTAAACATCCAGACATCCAGAAAGTATTGGTGATTGGTTCCGGCGCCATTGTGATCGGCCAAGCCGCGGAATTTGATTATTCAGGGACTCAAGCCTGCCTCGCTTTACAGGAGGAAGGCATTGAAGTAATTCTTGTCAATAACAACCCCGCTACCATCATGACCGATAAAACCATTTCCCATAAAGTGTATTTTGAACCACTGACTGTTGATAGCCTTACCCGTATTTTGGAAAAAGAACGTCCCGATGGCTTGCTGGCGACAGTCGGCGGCCAAACCGGCTTGAATTTGGCCATGGCGGTATCGGATGCCGGCATCCTCGCCAAATATGGCGTCTCGCTGCTTGGAACCAATATCGATTCGATCAAACAAGCAGAAGACCGCGAACAGTTCCGTGCGCTGATGAACCACTTGGAGCAGCCTGTTCCAAGCAGCGATATCGTCTATTCCATCGAAGAAGCCTTGAACTTTGCCGATACAGCCGGCTATCCTTTGATTGTCCGCCCTGCTTACACGCTCGGAGGTTTCGGCGGCGGCATCGCGGCAGATGAAGCCGCATATGTTTCGCTTGTTGCGCAAGGTTTGAGCGCGAGCCCGATTCGCCAATGCCTGGTTGAAAAAAGCATTGCCGGCTACAAGGAAATTGAATATGAAGTGATGCGCGACCAAAACGGCACCTGCATCACGGTCTGCAATATGGAAAATCTGGATCCGGTCGGCGTACATACAGGCGATTCCATTGTAGTGGCTCCGAGCCAGACATTGAATGACCGCGAATATCATCTGCTCCGTACAGCATCGATCAACATTATCGATGCACTTGGCATTGTCGGTGCCTGCAATGTCCAATTCGCCTTGCACCCTGAAACTTCCGCTTATTATTTAATCGAAGTCAATCCGCGGGTCAGCCGGTCTTCAGCACTCGCTTCCAAAGCGACCGGCTACCCGATTGCAAAAATTGCCGCCAAATTGGCAATCGGCTACACATTGAATGAATTGAAAAATCCCGTGACGGGTACTACTTTTGCAAGCTTTGAACCGGCGCTCGATTACGTCACGGTCAAAATTCCGCGCTGGCCCTTTGATCAATTCCAGCAAGCAAACCGCACACTCGGCACGCAGATGAAAGCGACCGGCGAAGTGATGGCGATTGAACGCAGCATGGAAGCCGCTTTTCAAAAAGCCATCCGGTCACTCGATATGCCGCTCGACGGCTTCCGTTTGCCGGCCCTCGCCGAATTGCCGATCGGCACGCTTGAAAAAATGGCTGCAGAACCGGATGACCGCCGGCTCTTCGTTTTATTCGAATTGCTGATCCGCAATAAAACGGTCCAACAATTGCATGATGTGACTGCGATTGCTCCTTATTTCTTGTATGTCTTGAAACGCATCGTTGATGAATGGCATAAACTGCATTTATTGTCCTGGAACAGCATGACTTACAGCCGGTTGAAGCAGGCGAAAGCACTCGGATTCAGCGACAAGCAATTAGCGGCGCTATGGCATGTCTCTCCTGCTGAGATTTGGGGCCAGCGCAAAAGCTGGAGCTTGTTCCCGTCTTACCGGGTGATTGATACGTGCGCAGCGGAATTCCGTTCGCAGACGAACTATTTGTATTCCACTTGGAACGGCCAGGCAGACGGACGAACGTCCACGAAGAAAAAAGTGGCGGTGATCGGCTCCGGCCCGATCCGCATCGGACAAGGCATCGAATTCGATTATTGCTGCGTACACAGTGTGCTCGCCCTTCAACAGCATGGCTATGAAGCGATCATGATCAACAACAATCCGGAAACAGTATCCACCGATTATGAAATTGCAGATGCTTTGTATTTTGAACCGATGACCGCTGAAGACATTTTGAATGTGCTCGATTTTGAAGGCATTACGCAAGTCATTGTCCAATTCGGCGGCCAGACCTCGTTGAATGTGGCAGCGGAATTGGAAGAGGCCGGCATCACGATCCTCGGTTCCGAAGTGGACCTATTGGATCAAATGGAAGACCGGGAGCGATTTTATGGATTTTTGGAATCGATCGGCTTGCCGGTTATCCCGAGTTTCACGGCGGAGACGCCGGAAGAAGTTCAAGAGTTCGCCGGCGTTCTTGGCTACCCGGTCATGCTGCGCCCCTCTTATGTCATCGGCGGCAAAGGCATGACGGTTTTGCACGACGAGCAAGAATTGCAGCAATGGCTTGTGCACACGTCCATGTCTTATCCCGTGCTCGTGGATCATTTCATCACCGGGAAAGAAGTGGAAGCGGACATCTTATCGGACGGTGAAAATGTATGGATTGCCGCTGTCTTTGAACACATTGAAGGAACCGGCGTCCATTCCGGCGACAGCCTTTCCATCACGCCGCCGGTTTCGCTGTCTTCGAAAGCACTTGCAGCCTTAACCGCGACCGCACGGCATATCGCCGGCAATATGAAGTACACGGGTTTATTCAACATCCAGTTTGTTTATGAAGAGGATCAACTATACGTCATGGAAATCAACCCGCGGGCTTCGCGTACGGTGCCGATCAGTTCGAAAGCGACCGATGTTCCGCTTGTGCAATTGGCGACAGCGTTGATGCTCGGTGTTCCTTTTGAGGAGCTGGGCATCGAGGCATCCTACAATGGCCAGCCGGAATATACCGTAAAGGCTCCAGTATTTTCTCATATTAAATTGCCTGGCTTGTCTCCTGTCCTGTCGCCCGAAATGATGTCGACGGGGGAAGTCATCGGCAGCAGCCCGGATTCAAATTTCGCCATGCAAAAAGCGCTGGACGGCGCTTCTCAGCAACTCGCTTCGCTGAAAGGCGGCGGCACCATTTTCATTACGGAGGCTTCGCTTTCGCTCATTGATGAGAACTTTTGGAAAGCTCAAGGCTTCACTTTCCAGACCGCTGCATCGATGCCATTCGAGAAATGGCTGAAAACGGAGAATAAAAAAGCGTATATCGACTTAGTCCCGAATCCCGACAAAATCCAGGCAGCTGCAGCCGCTGTCCACCGCCTTCACGTTTGGACGCGTACGGAAACCATCCGTGCTTTCCAGGAATATGTCAAAGCCATCAACGGAAAACCGAAAGGAGTGCTTGTCCAATGACAGCGATTTTGCCTTATGCTCCACAAATTGCCCAAAAACACATGCTTTCGCTAAAGGATTACAGCAGCGAAGAGATTTTGGAGTTGCTTGAGCTCGCAGTAGAACTCAAGAAACCGGAGAATAAAACCCTTCCGTTATTGGAAGGCAAAGTGCTCGGCATGATTTTTGAAAAGTCGTCCACCCGCACGCGTGTGTCTTTTGAAGCAGGCATGCTGCAGCTCGGTGGACATGCAATGCACCTCAGCACACGCGACATCCAAATGGGGCGCGGCGAAGCGATTTCAGATACTGCACAAGTGTTATCCGGCTACCTCGACGGCATCATGATCCGGACATTCGACCAAGCAACGGTCCAGGAAATGGCAGACCACAGTTCGGTGCCGGTCATTAACGGATTGACGGACGATTTTCACCCATGCCAGGTACTGGCCGATTTGCTCACGATCCAAGAACATTTCGGCAGCTGTGCAGGAAAGAAAATGGCTTATATCGGCGATGCCAACAATATGGCGAATTCACTGATGATCGGCGCGGCAAAAGTCGGCATGGACATCGCAATCGCTTCCCCTGCGGCTTATGCACCAAAACCTGAAATGGTCGAACTGGCGCAGGCGATTGCCTTGAAAACGGGGGCAACGATTTTGGTCACAACAGATCCGGTTGAAGCAGTGGCCGGCTGCGACGTCATTTACACCGATGTCTGGGCGAGCATGGGCCAAGAAGCGGAAGCTTTGGAGCGCTTGGAACATTTTCAGGGCTATCAAGTGAACGAAGAACTGGCAGCTCACGCAAATCCAAATTATATCTTTATGCACTGCCTTCCGGCTCACCGTGAAGAAGAAGTTTCAACGGGCATCCTTGAAGGCCCGCATTCGGTCGTTTTCCAGGAAGCGGAGAATCGTCTGCATGCACAGAAAGCCTTGCTTGTCGCCTTGATGGCTGGCCAATAAATACAAAAAAGCTGTTCCGAAAGCGCTTGGCTTCCGGAACAGCTTTTTCTTTTTCAAACCCTCACGCTTCGTCATCGATGAATTCGGGTTCAATTTTATCCAGCTTTTCTTCTTTTAAGATGGTGTACATATTGGCCGTTTCTTCTTTACGGGCATTTTCTTTCAGCATATCCACACGTACCGTGACCACTTTTTGGCCGAAGCGGATTTGCAATTCGTCATTTTCTTTGATGACCGAGCTTGCCTTTGCTTTATTGCCGTTTACGGTAATCCGTCCTTGGTCAGCTACTTCTTTAGCCAACGTACGGCGTTTGATCAAACGGGAGACTTTCAAAAATTTATCCAGACGCATCGTCATTCTTCCCTTCTTGCCAATGTTTTGGCTTCGTTCCAAAATTCATCTAATTGCGCTAATGTATAGTCGCTGAAATTGCCGCTTCCTTCGTTGACGCGCTTTTCGACATGGCTGAAGCGCTGCTGGAATTTCTGGTTGGCATGGACCATGGCCTGTTCAGGCGACAATCCATAAAAGCGGGCAATATTGACGAGAGTAAATAGCAGGTCGCCCAGTTCATCGAGCTGCCGCTCTTTAGAACCTTTCGCCGTTTCCTCCTGAAATTCCTGCAATTCTTCTTGGAATTTCTCCCAAGCCCCTTCTGCATCCGACCAGCTAAAGCCGACTTTGGCCGCTTTTTTCTGGTAATTATAAGACGTCATCAACGAGGAACTGAAGCGTTCCTGTCCGTCCAGAATGGAAGCCGTCTGCGGTTTTTCCTGGGCTTTGATCGCTTGCCAGTTCGATACGACTTCGTCTGACGTGGCAGCTTCCACATCGCCGAAGACATGCGGATGGCGCCGGATCATTTTCGCGCTGACTGCTGACAAGACATCTTCCAACTGGAAATAGCCGTTGTCCTGGCCAATTTGTGCATGCAGGAATACTTGAAGCAGCACATCGCCCAATTCTTCCGCAATTGCTTCGTCATCTTCTTCCTCAATCGCCTGGAGCAGCTCGTGCGCTTCTTCCAATAAATACGGGCGCAATGATTCATGCGTTTGCTCGCGGTCCCATGGGCAGCCTTCAGGGCTTCTTAAACGGGCGACAATCTGGCGGAACGTCTGCCATTCCTTTAGGCGATCCATTTGGTCCACGGCCGGCGGCACATAAATCGTCGTTAAATTATCCACTTCCGCTGCACGGTCCAGTTCATAGAGCGGAACCTTCCGCAGCACTTCGTTTGCTGAACCCGCCGCGGTCACGATGGTCACTTCGTAGTCTTCCGGATATTTTTCCATTAGCGTCAACTTCACTTCCGATGCACTAAAGGAATCGTAGACTTGCGCAATTAACACATGCTGCGCCATATTGACGTCGTCGCTTGCCATCGCTGTGCCATCGAGCAGCTGGAACCCTTCAATCGGGTCGATGCGGAGCGCTCCGAAAATCGGATCCAGAAAACTTTGCCCGCCTTCGATCACTAAGCGGAAACTTCCTTCTTTTTCGGCTTCCACTAAATATTGAACTGTCTGCTCGGCGACCAATGGATGGCCCGGTACGGCATAAATGACCGATTGCTCTTTTGCTAAGGCAATCAGCGTATCTGCGATTTCTGCATAGACCGGGGCAAAGGTATCGTGTTTTTCGTAAACGGCATCGAAAGAGTTAAAACTCATGCCCTCTTCGGCCAATTCCTGCAAGACGGGATGGTCTTCCGTCCGCACATACAACTTCAAAGCATTCTTTAATTTTTTATAGACGCCAAGCGGCAGTTGATCCAAATCTCCTGCGCCCAGCCCGATTACATGGATGGTGTTCATATACGATCTCCTTTTTTTCTGGCATTCAATTTCAATTGAAGCCCTGCCAGTTTCCTTCCGAACGGAATGATAAACCATTCTCTTTCCGTGATGATGCGGCTGCGCGCCACCACAACCAGAAATACCGCCGCACCGAGAAGAACAGCCGTCACGGCAATCAAGGCAGCAGATAAGCGGCTTTCCAAGCCATCGAAGAGGACCCCGTCAGCGAACAGCGACCAACCGGCAACCGCAATCGCCATTGCTGAAGCTGCAGCGAAAATCCAGCCGTAATAGCGCTTTGGCGCCAAGCGGATCGGCCAGACCCGTTTGAAATAAAGAAGGAGGCCGAAAACGACAAAGGCGAGCCCTATATTTCCTGCAAGCGCAGCACCCGTCACTTCCCAGATCGGTATCAACAGCCAATTGCCGATGATTTTGACTCCGATGCCTCCGGCTAATAGCCAAGCCGGAATCTTCACTTTTCCCAACCCGTAAAGCAAGGAAGTCAAAACCAGCAATAACGCCATCCAGACGATCTGCCAGCTGAAAACGATCAACGCGGCTGATTCTTCACGGGTTTCAAACAGCATTTCATTTACATACGGCATCACGAGCGACAGGCCGGCAGCTGAAGCAAAGGCAAATAAAAATGACACCCGGAAAGCCAATTGCGCATAAGCTTGAGCCGGCCTGCCGGATGGGTTTTTCGCCATTTGCGCCACAAGCGGCACGATGGCAAGCGCAAGCGACGTGGCCATGAGAATGCCGAATTGCACAAGGGGCTGCCCTCTGTCATAGACGCCTTTTTGCTCCATTGCTGCCATCCGATCTACGCCTGCCTCTGTCAGCAGACGAAAGACCGAAAACGAATCGACCAGTTGAAAGAACAGCAGAATCAATGAACTCATACTGATGCTCAAGCTGATGACAGTCATTTTTTTGATGATCGGCCACGGGCGGATCGCTGGAGCCCTGCGCTCTTCTCGATGGTACGAACGCCGGAAAAAATAAAACAGCAAAAGCACGGCTGCCAGTTCACCGACAGCGGCACCGAGTATCGCCATGCTTCCTGCCGCATACAGCGAATAGCCCGCCATGACCACTAGCCAAGAACCAAGCAAAATGACCGATACCCGGATTGCCTGCTCCATCACCTGGGCATAAGCGACGGGCTGCATATGGTTACGGGACTGGAAATGCCCTTTCATCACCGCAATCGGTGCCATCAGCAATACCGCCAAAGCCGCAATTTGCAAAAGCGGGGCGAGTTGCCCGTCGCCCATCCAACCGGCCAACCCTTCCGCTCCCAAAAACAGCACCAGGAAAACCGCGAGCGACACAGCCGCAATAAAACCGAGAGAAATCCGCAAAATTGCGCCATGGTTCGGTTTCTCTGAATCAGCAAGCAGCTTTGAGACCGCTACTGCAAAACCGTAAGAAGTCCAGACACTAAAAATGCCGACAAACGGATACACTTGCTGGTAAATATAAAAGCCCTGGTCCCCGACTAAGTTTTGGAAAGGCACACGGTAAATGGCACTCAGCAATTTGACGATAAAGCCCGCCATCGTCAAAAGAACTGCGCCTTTCATAAATGTTTTCATTGTTCCTTCATTCGCCAACGGGCTTCACTCATTCCCTCTACTAAATTAACTGACCGGCTTTTCTTCCCGAAGCGATTCCGGAAGCAGCTTCATCACACCTTCCAGCACATCGAACGGATGGTGCTTCTTGGTTTTATTTTCATCAATGGTCATCACGAGCTGCTGCCCGGCCATACTGAAACCGACAGCGCGGCCATAAGCGGCAGATTCTTCCACGAGCTTGCCGCCGTTCATCGCAGCGGTCCCTTCAGCCGATAGCTTGATCGTGATGATTTTGCCGGTTTGCTTGATCGCCTCGACACCGGTCATGCGCGCCCAAACTTTCATGCGGGCAACACTCAGCAAACGATCGGTCTCAATCGGCATATCGCCGAAACGGTCGATCAATTCATCTTGCAGTTCCGTAACTTCCTCTTCGGTTTCAATGCCTTTGACGCGTTTGTACATCTGGATTTTCTGGTAGCCGTCGCCAATGTAGCTGTCTGGAATATAAGCATCCACATCAAGCGAAATCTCCACTTCCGGAATCTCCTCTTTCTTAATGCCGGTGCGGCGCTCTTCGATGGCCTGCTCAAGCATCTGCGAGTACAGGTCAAAACCGACGGAGTCAATAAAGCCGTGCTGCTGCGAACCGAGCAGGTTTCCGGCACCGCGAATGGACAGATCCCGCATCGCAATCTTGAAGCCGGATCCGAGTTCTGTAAATTCCTTGATGGCCATGAGGCGCTTTTCCGCTACATCCGTCAGCACTTTATCGCGCTGGTACATGAAGTACGCATAAGCGACACGGCTCGAACGGCCGACGCGCCCACGCAATTGATACAATTGCGATAAGCCCATGCGGTCTGCATTATGGACGATCAAGGTATTGACATTCGGAATATCGATTCCGGTTTCAATGATCGTCGTCGTTACGAGCACATCGTAGTCGCCGTCCAGGAATCCGAGAATAACGGACTCCAATTCGGTTTCGGACATTTGCCCGTGGGCATGCCCGATGCGCGCTTCCGGCACCAAAGCTTGAATTTCTTCTACTTTGCGGGTCATATCATCCACCCGGTTGTATAAATAAAACACTTGGCCGCCCCGCGCCATTTCACGTTCAATCGCTTCGCGCACAAGCGCACCGTTGTGCTCCATGACATAACTTTGCACCGGGAACCGGTTAGCCGGCGGCGTTTCAATAACGGAAAGGTCACGCACGCCGATCATGGACATGTGTAGCGTCCGCGGAATCGGTGTCGCCGTCAAGGTCAGAACGTCCACATTCGTCTTCATCTGCTTAATCTTCTCTTTATGGGTAACTCCGAAGCGCTGTTCTTCATCGATGATCAGCAGCCCTAAGTCTTTATAGCCAATGTCTTTCGATAAGATGCGATGGGTTCCGACGACCACATCAACTGTCCCGTTACGTAAGCCTTTGGCCGTTTCAGCCTGCTGCTTTTTCGAACGGAAGCGGCTCATCAACCCGACGGTAATCGGGTAGTCTTTGAACCTTTCACTCATCGTTTCAAAATGCTGCTGCGCCAGGATGGTCGTCGGCACGAGGAAGGCTACTTGTTTGCCATCAAGCACTGCCTTGAATGCGGCACGAATCGCGACTTCGGTTTTGCCGTAGCCGACGTCTCCGCATATCAAGCGGTCCATTGGCCGTTCTTTTTCCATATCGCGCTTCACTTCTGTAATCGAACGCAGCTGATCCGTGGTTTCCTCATACGGGAATTCCGCTTCGAATTGCCGCTGCATATCCTGCTCTTCGGAGAATGCATAGCCTTTCAAAGCTTCGCGTTCTGCGTAGAGTTTAATAAGATCATCTGCGATATCCTGAACCGCCGCGGATACTTTCCGGCGCGTCTTCTTCCATTCGGCTCCGCCCATCTTATGCAGCTTCGGCTCTTTCTCTTCGGAAGCAATGTATTTCTGGATTAAGTCAATCTGGTCGACCGGTACGAATAATTTATCGTCTGCCTTATAGACAATGTGCAAATAATCCTTATGGACGCCGCCGATTTCCAACGTTTCAATGCCGATATAACGGCCAATGCCATGGTGGATATGGACAATATAGTCGCCCGGTTTGATTTCCGAATAGCTCTTGATGCGCTCCGCGTTGGTCAGTTTTTGCGGACGCGTCTTTTTCTTTGCCTGCAGTTTGAACATTTCTGCATCGGTGATGACGGCCATGCGCTGCAGCGGCATTTCAAAACCGCCCGACAAATCGCCGTCGACCAAATACATATGTCCCCCTTGCACGGTGGTTGCATCTGTAATGATTTCCGCTTCCATTCCATAGTCTTCGAGCACCGAACGCACTTTGCGCAGCCGCTCTTCGCCTTCCGCGATGATAAACACCTGGAATTTGGCCAATGCCCAGCGCTCGGCTTCCGCTTTCAGCAAATTCATCTGCCCATGGAAAGACTGCATCGGCTTGCACGAATACGTAATCGATTTCTTTATTTGAATCAATGGAAATGTCCGGACGAATAAAGAAAGAAATGAGACTTGCTGTTTTGTTTTCTGGAGCACTTCACGGAACGTATACGACAACGGGAGATCCTGAAGGAACTTCCCTTCCTCAAGCAGCGAAACGATCCAATCGCCTTCTTCACGCTCCAAGGTTTCGGTCATTTCCTGGATTCTGCCAAGTTCATCAAAGAAAATCACGCCATTCCCCGGGAAATAATCGCCCAAGAAAGCTGATTGGCTGTCCACCAAGGCCGCATACTTCGCCACCTGTTCGGGCACATTGCCTTCCCGCAGCATATCGATATCATGCTGGATATGCAGAAGCAACGCTTCTTTTGTGTCATCCGCTTTCACTTTTTTCAAAGTAGCTGCCAATTTCTCTTCGATTTTTTCTGCCAGCTCAAGCTTTTGCAGACGCGTCAGCACCAGTTCCGTGGCGGGCAAGATGCACAAGGACTCCATCTTCTCAAGTGAACGCTGGTCTTCGGCTGAAAACTGGCGGATGGAATCGACTTCGGTATCGAACAGCTCAATGCGGGCCGGGTGTTCAAAGTTCAGCGGATAAATATCCAATATCCCGCCGCGCAAAGCAAATTCGCCTGGAGTCGTGACCATCGGCGTGCGCGAATAGCCCATCGCCACCAATTTCCCGATCCATTCCTCTGCGTCGATTTCATCTCCCATGTGCGTACGCAAAGTTGAAAATTCCCATTGCTCATGGGAAGGCATCAGTTTTCGCATGCCCGCAACCGGTGTGATGTAAATGCCTTTTCCGACATTTTTCATGTGATCCAGTGTATCAATTCGGTGGGCACGCAGTTCTGGGCCGGAGAATGAGACATCTGCCGCGATCAATTCATCTGCCGGATACAAATGGACAAGCTCTTCCCCCATCAATTTGACCAAATCATCATAAGTGCGCTGGGCATGCAATAAGTTCGGTGCCACAATCAATAAAGGCGTATTCGATTCTGCCCAAACCGTCTGGTAAAAAATGGGGCGCGCACTGCCGGACAGCCCTGAAATCAATTGGTGGTCCTGCCCTTTTTTCAAATCGCTAATTAATGCCTGGGTATGAGAATCCTCAGCAAACGATTTTAGTATACGGTCCATCCCGCTTCCTCCTTTCAAAATAAACAGTGTATTCGTGATTTTCATGCGTCATTTAGAAACAGAAAAAAGCTCTGGACGCGGTCTTGCGCCAAAGCGAAATTCTATTTGACCGTTGCATTGTAATCATTCATGACTTCTAGATACGGCTTTGACAGCCATAGCTCACAGGCTTCTGCACTTTTCTTGATGGCTTCGGAAATTTCCGGAGCTTCATTTTCCGAAAAACGTGCCAGTACATAATCCGGTACTTTCATCCCGGTCGGCGGGCGGCTGATGCCGACACGCATGCGGTTGAACTGTTGAGTGCCTAAATGCTGAATAAGCGATTTGATGCCGTTATGCCCGCCGGCGCTGCCTTTTTGGCGAAGCCGCAGCTGCCCCGTCGGCAAGTCGAGGTCATCATAAATAACCACTAAGTCTTCAATCGCAATATCGTAATAGTCCATTAGAGCGCCGACACTCTCACCCGACAAGTTCATGTAGGTCAACGGCTTCAATAACATGACTTTTCCTTCCGGACGGTGGATGATCGAATACATTCCTTTGAATTTTGATTGAGTCAAAGGGGCATTCCATTTAGACGCCAAATAGTCGATTACTTGAAAACCGACATTGTGCCGGGTTGATTCATATGCTTTCCCGGGATTTCCCAGGCCCACAATCAATTTCATAGCCATCTTCCTTTGCTGTTTTCACTGCTTCACATTTTACCACAAACGTTCATTAAAACAGAAAAATAGGGGCTGTCGCGAGACAGCCCCTTTTCTTTTTTTGATTAAGCTTCTTTTTCGCCGTCTTCAGCGTCGCCATTGATGACTTCTGGCTCGCCAGCTGCATCTTCAGCAGGCGCTTCCAGTTCATCCAACTCTTCTTGAGTGCGAGGCGCTGCAATGGATACTAAAATGAAGTCGTCTTCGTCTAAAATGTCATACGAAACGTTTCCGCGGATATCGCCGACTGTCACCGTATCGCCAATCGCCAGATTCGAAATATCCACTTCGATTGCATCCGGGATGTCTGAAGGCTTCACTTTGATTGTCACTTCGCGGTTCGGCTGGTTGACAATGCCGCCTTCTTTTTCCCCTGGAGATTCGCCGACTGTATGCACAGGTGCTGAAACTTCAAGCTCATCAGACATGTTAATCGCTAAGAAATCGACATGCTCAAAGTTTCCTTTTAACGCATCTCTTTGGAAATCGTTCAATACTACATTTATGGATTTTCCATCAATCTCTAAATTGATGACGCCATTGCGTCCAGATTCACGCAATGTTTTAATCAAATCGATTTCCGATACCACTAAAGGCGTCGTCTCTGTCTGGAAGCCGTAAACAACTCCAGGAACATCGCCTTTTCCTCTTAGTTCGGTTAATGACGAGTGCGGTGTGCCGCTCTCTCTTTTTTGTGCTGTAATTTTTGTACTCATATACCTCATCCTCCAGTTTAATTATGCATAGTGAGTAAATACCCCTATCTTGCAAAAACCAAACCTTTCAACGGCATGAGCTGCACTTTGTCATTAATCAAACAGCGTGCTGACAGATTTTTGTTCGTGGACGCGGACAATGGTTTCAGCCAATAATTTCGCAACAGAAAGCTGCTTGATTTTTGGCGATTTCTTTTCTTCCGGCAACGCAATTGAGTTCGTAATGATCAATTCTTTGATCACGGAATCGTTGATGCGGCCGACAGCTGGCCCTGATAGGACAGGATGCGTACAGCATGCATAGACTTCTTTCGCTCCGCTTTCAATCAATGCGCTCGCCGCAATCGAAATCGTTCCGGCTGTGTCGATGATGTCATCGATGATGATAGCCGTTTTGCCTTCAACATTCCCGATGATGTTCATCACTTCCGCAACGTTCGGACGCGGACGGCGTTTGTCGATGATGGCGATCGGCGCTTTCAGGCGATCTGCCATTTTGCGCGCACGTGTTACACCGCCGTGGTCAGGAGAAACAACGATGACGTTTTCCAAATCGATGCCGCTTTCTTTTAAGAAGTAATCTGAAATAAGAGGCACAGCGACCAAATGGTCAATCAGGATATCAAAGAATCCTTGGATTTGAGGAGCATGCAAATCGAGTGCAATAACGCGCGTCGCTCCCGCAGTCTCTAGTAGGTTCGCTACCAGTTTAGCCGTAATCGGTTCGCGTGAACGAGCTTTGCGGTCTTGGCGCGCATAGCCGTAATAAGGCATTACAACGTTTACTGTACGAGCCGAAGCACGTTTAACAGCATCGATCATAATTAAGAGTTCCATTAGGTTTTCGTTGACCGGCTGTGAAGTCGATTGAACGATGAAGACATCATAGCCGCGGATGCTTTCTTCGATATTGATCTGGATTTCACCGTCGCTGAAATGGGTAACTGAACTTTTTCCTAATGGCAACCCTACGTGCTGTGCAATTTCCTCTGCTAATCCTTGGTTGGAATTCAATGAAAAGATTTTCATTTTAGTGGTCGCTGCATCAATTTGATAACTCATTACGTGTGTAGCCTCCTATTTTTTCAGGTTTAATTTACTGACATAGCCTTCTTTGTTTTCTTGCCGAGCGCGTGCGATCGCTAACGAATCTGCTGGAACGTCTTTAGAAATCGTCGAGCCCGCTGCAATAAACGAGCCTTTGCCGACTGTTACCGGTGCAACCAAGTTTGAGTTGCAGCCAATAAACGAATCGTCTTCAATCGTCGTTAAATGCTTATTTTTACCGTCGTAATTGACTGTGATGCTGCCGCAGCCGATATTAACGTTTGTTCCTACACTGGCATCTCCAATATAGCTCAGATGGGAGACTTTGCTGCCGTTTCCGACAGTGGATTTTTTCACTTCGACAAAATTGCCGATCTTCACTTCATTGCCCAGTTCGGTTTCCGGACGCAAATGTGCGAATGGCCCAACTGCGGTGTCTTCTCCGACTTTGCTGTCGTAGACATGCGAAGAACGGATTTCTGTTCGGCTGCCAATCGTGCTGTTGCTGATATGGGTGTTTGACGTGATCACGCAATCTTCGCCAATCACTGAATTCCCTTCAATCGTGACATTCGGCTGAATGATCGTATCCGCTCCGATAACCGCTTCTGCACTGATATAGGCGGTCGCCGGATCGATGATGGTCACGCCTGCACGCATATGTTTTTCAGCGATGCGGCTGCGCATGATGCCTTCCGCTTGGCTTAAAGCGACACGGTCGTTGACGCCCAATGTTTCTTCAAAGCTGTCCGTCGCATATGCTGCCACCACTTCACCTTGTTTTTGAAGGATTTCAATCACATCCGGCAAATAATATTCGCCTTGCGCATTGTTATTGGAAACGTGTTTCAATGCTTCAAAAAGGGCTTCATTATCGAAGCAATAGGTACCGGTATTGATTTCTTTTACGCTCTGCTCTTCTGCGGAAGCGTCTTTTTGCTCAACGATTTTTGAAACGCCTCCCGTTTCATCGCGAAGAATTCGGCCATAGCCGGTTGGGTTCTCAGCAATCGCTGTTAAAATGGTTGCTTTGGCAGTTGTTTCTGCGTGATGGCTAAGCAAAGCTTCCATCGTTTCCGGACGGATCAACGGTGTATCACCGCAGACGACTAAAGTCGTGCCAGGCAGCCCTTCGATCATGGAAGCTGCCTGCTGGACAGCGTGCGCTGTTCCAAGCTGTTCTTCCTGCAGCGCATACTCGCTTTTTCCCCCGAGCTGCTGCTGCACTTTTTCAGCGCCGTGGCCGACGATCGTAACAATTTTTTCAACACCCAATTGTTGTACATTGTTGGCAACATGCTCGACCATCGGCATGCCGCAAACAGGGTGAAGCACTTTATAAAGCTTTGACTTCATGCGTGTTCCTTGCCCAGCAGCTAAAATGACTGCATATGTATTTGTCATATAGTCGATCCTCCGTCTGTATGTATTTCGTATCTATTTGTCCATATTCCCGGTTCTGCCCCAACCATAACTAAATCTCCAAAAAAAAACGCCGATTCGACGATTTGGATCTTGCGTATGGAAAACAGAACAGGTCACGAGGCGATTGTTGAGTAAAAAAGTGCGAATCCGGATACTCTTATTGCATGACAAGTTCCCGCACTATCCTTAACTATATCTGAAAAACCTTGATTTTTCAAGGTTTCGGAGGATGACAATCCGATGACATTATTTCAGAAAAATAAAAAAGAGCCTTTCAATGGGCGAAGGCTCAAGAGATGGCTCAATTAAACACCGGCTTCTTCAAAAACCGGATCATTTTCACTTTGCTGGTAAGCAGTCAATACCGCTGTCTGTAGTTTGTTGCGTGTGCTGGAGTTGATCGGATGGGCGATGTCTCTAAACTCCCCATCTGGTGTCCGTTTGCTTGGCATCGCTACAAATAATCCTTCATTGCCGTCGATCACCCGGATATCGTGTACAACAAATTCGTTGTCCAATGTGATGGAAGCGATTGCCCGCATCCGGCCATCCGTCTGCACCCGCCGAAGCCTTACATCAGTTACTTCCATTGTTTCACCACCTCTCTTCTAAGTTGCAAAAAATAATGCTCTTAAGGTAATTCGATGCAAAGGACTAAACTCCTTCATAAATTACAAAATTTATTAGAAAATTTAATTAATGAACAGAAAAGCGGAAAGAGCCGCTTAGCTTCGGCAGTCGTAAAGCAGACCGCGAGGAGGCTGTTGCCGCCGCAGTGGGCTCGTTTACGACCGAGAAGCTGGCTCTTGCAGCTGGACAATAACGAAAAGCGGAAACAGCCGGGTAAGTTCTTTTTAAAAAACAAAGAAAAAACCACCCTGAAGGATGGTTTATTCAGCAAGTGCTGCGATAACTTCAATTTCAACTTTTGCATCTTTCGGCAAACGCGCCACTTCTACAGTCGAGCGCGCAGGTTTGTGATCGCCGAAATACGACGCATACACTTCGTTCAATGCGGCAAAATCATTCATGTCTTTAATGAAGACCGTGGTTTTGACCACGCCTTCAAGAGAAGAGCCGGCTTCTGCCAAGACCGCTTTTAAGTTGGCGAATACTTGGTGGGCTTGTTCGACAATCGACCCTTCCACCATTTCTCCTGACGGCGTCAATGGAATCTGG
Source organism: Planococcus massiliensis (assembly GCF_000821325.1). Classification (NCBI taxonomy): domain Bacteria; kingdom Bacillati; phylum Bacillota; class Bacilli; order Caryophanales; family Caryophanaceae; genus Planococcus; species Planococcus massiliensis. The sequence goes on from NZ_CCXS01000001.1 coordinate 31,123, forward strand.
CCGGAACTGTAAAACAGATTGCCTGCAATCACACCTTGCGAGTATGGGCCAATTGCTGCGGCGGCTTGATCGGTTGCTACAAATTTCATATTAAACGCCTCCATTTGTAAAATAGTTTCCTTCTTCAAGCGCAATTTTGCGTTCTTTCTCACTGACTTCACGCAACTTAACCAGCGACAAGTATTTTTCTACGAGCTGTTCATCTGAATGCTCGGCTTCAACCAATACAGCGACTCCGGCGAGCGTGCATTCGAATTCTTCCAATAAATTCTTCATGCCGTTCATCGTGCCTCCGACTTTCATGAAATCGTCGGTGATGAGTACGCGTTGGCCGCTCTTCATGCTGCGCTTCGACAACACCATCGTCTGGATGCGGCGCGACGAACCCGACACGTAATTGATGCTGACGGTAGATCCTTCTGTTACCTTGCTGTCGCGTCTGACAATGACCACCGGCACGTTCAAATGGCGGGCGATGGCATGGGCAATCGGGATGCCCTTTGTCGCCACGGTCATAATGACATCAATCTTTTCATCCGCAAAAGCGGTGGCAAAGACTTTGCCGACCCGGTTCATGATGCTTGGGTTGCCCAAGACATCCGTCATATAAAGATAGCCGCCGGGCAATAGCCGGTCCGAATGGCTAAGTTCTTCGATCAATTCATCCATAATCGCTTTGATTTCCGGCTTTTGCAGTTTCGGGACGTACTTTACGCCGCCTGCTGCTCCCGGAACGGTCATTAAAAGCCCAATTCCTTTTTCTTCAAAGGTCTCTTTAACAATCCCCAAATCTTCGCTAATCGAAGACTTAGCGGATTCGTAAAGATCCGAAAAATATGTAAGAGGAATCAACTTATGTGGATGTTCCAAAAGATAATGCGTCATATCAACTAAACGTTCACTGCGCTTCCACTTCATACTACCCTCTCCTAAACACGAATGTTTTATAGAAAATTTACCATAAATATACGTATTTAAGCAAGGGGATCCCGTTCACCGATCAAACGGACGGCATAGACTTCTGCGCAAAATCCTCTTAAACCATTATAAATACGGGGAATCCGGGCTTCCTGGTGGACCAAGCCAAATACAGTCGGGCCGCTTCCGCTCATTAAAACAGCATCTGCCCCAAACTTCTTCATTTGTTCTTTGATCTGTGCCACTTCCGGATACAAATTCAACGTCACACTTTCCAGCGCATTGCCAAGATTGTCGCACATAGCCTGATAATCGCCGGTTTCCAACGCCCGGATCATCTCCTGGGTATTCGGATGCTCCGCTTTCGCAAAATCGAAAGCGCCGTAAACGTCTGCAGTCGAAACGCCGATTGTCGGCTTCGCAAGAATCACCCAGCAATTCGGCGGTGTCGGCAGTTCCTGGATGATTTCTCCCCGCCCTTTAGCTAGCGCTGTGCCGCCGTAGACGCAAAACGATACATCTGAACCGATCTGCGCTCCAAGCTCTGCGAGTTCGTCCAACGACAAGTTTAATTGCCATAACTGATTTAAACCTTTTAGGGTGGCAGCTGCGTCACTGCTTCCTCCGGCAAGCCCGGCCGCTACCGGAATCTGTTTATCCAATGAGATAATGACACCCGACTTGATGTGGAACTTCTCTTTCAGCAGCTGTGCGGCTTGATAGGCCAAGTTGCGCGAATCGTTCGGGACAAAGCGGTCAGCGGATTCAATATGGATTCCGCTTTCTGTCGCCTTCAAGCCGATGCGGTCAGCTAGATCGACAGTCGTCATGATCATTTCGATTTCATGGTAATTGTCCGGCCTTTTATGTAAAACATCCAACGTCAAATTGATTTTGGCAGGCGCCTTTACGTAGAGCATTCCACTGCCTCCTTTACTATACTGATGAAGACTATTTTAACACAAGCGGCCCGAATAGGAAGAATTAAGAAAATCAGAAATCAGCTCTCCTTGTAAAAACAAAAAAATCCACGATCTCGTTGAAATCAACAAGTGTGGATTTTACAAAATATAAATATGAATTCATTATCTAACAACAAGTTCTTCTTCTGTTCCTTCATAAACAGTAATTTCTACTGCCTCTGTCAGGATGTCTGCGTAGCTGTAAGACACACGTTCAAATGCATGCTCATCTTGATCAAGCTCAATTACGAACACGGAGTGATACGTTTCCCGCAAAATTCCGGCACGTTCCACCGTTTTCTTGCGTCCTCCGTTTGCCTTCAAAATCAATCGTTTCCCTAAATGCAGATCTAACGATTTTTTAATATCCGCCAAAGTTTTGGGCATCTTGTCTACACCTCACTATAAATAAATTATAGCAAAATACGACTATTTTGTCAAGCAAATTTAATATTTTATCAGCGTTGCATAGTTACTGTCAATATTTTTTTATTCGAAATATCTTTTTTAAAGGGTTCATGTGCCAATATTGTAACAAGCAATCAAATTACTTGAAATAGGCATAAAGCTTGTCAGAAAGCAGACCGAATTCTTTGATTGTCAAGGTTTCTCCTCGGCGCGATGGCTCGATTCCCGCTTCTTCCAATGCTTTCAAAATAAATTCTTTCTTTTCTTTGCCAAGCGGCATCGCCGATTGAAGGTTGTTTAAAATGGTTTTTCTCCGTTGGACGAAAGAACCTCTTGTCACAGTAAAGAAAAAGTCTTCATCGATGACTTTGACTTGCGGTTCCGGACGCTTGATCATCCGAATAACGGCGGAATCCACATTCGGCTGCGGCATGAAGACCGTTTTCGGCACCGTTAAAGCCATTTCCGCTTCTGTGTAGTATTGGATCGCGATCGACAAAGATCCATAAGCTTTGCTTCCGGGTTTTGCAGTGATGCGCTCTGCCACTTCTTTTTGCAGCATAACAACCAGTCCGCGGATCGGCAATTTTTCAAGCAATAGTTTCATAATGATCGGCGTCGTGACATAGTAAGGCAAGTTGGCGACAACCATGATGTCTTCATAGCCAGCCAATTCTTTTTCAATTTCTGCAAGGACATCTGCTTTCAACACATCGGAATGGACGATGGCCACATTGTCATAAGGCGACAACGTATCTTCAAGGACTGGCAAAAGCCGCTGGTCGATTTCAAATGCCAGCACTTTCCCCGCGTCTCTTGCCAAATGCTCGGTTAAGGCCCCGATGCCTGGCCCGATTTCAATGGCCGCTGATTCTTTCGTCAAATTTGCCTGTCCCACAATTTTCCGCAGAATATTCGGGTCGATCAAAAAGTTCTGGCCCAAGCTCTTCTTTACTTTCAAGCCGTATTTGGCCATGATTTCCTGGGTTCGAATGGGGGTTGCAATATCTTTAGTCATTAAAGTTCCTCCTGATTTACCGCTTGTACCGCTTCGATAAATTGCGCTTTTGTAATCCCGAACATATGAAGCCGCTTTTGAAGCTGTTTTCCATTCGTATAGCCAATCTGCAAAAGCTCGCCTATTCGTGTTCGGCGTATCTTAGCTTGAGGATGTGCAACAAGTGCGGCATCGATCAAGTCTTCCATTGTAATCTCAATCGCACTGTCTTTTTCCCGCGGCGTGTAAACGGCCGATAATGCTTCTCGAATGTCTTCATCACATGCATGTTCAATGCCAAGCCCTTTGCCGTTTTTCGCAATGGTCTTTTCTTTCGCCAAAAATGCATGCTTCACTTGCGGCACATGTTCTTCAATAATAGCACGGATTCGCTGCCCTGGATAATCCGGATCTGTAAACACAATGACGCCGCGCTTATCCTGGGCATGGCGAATGCGCTGCAGCGTCTCTTTTGAAATAGCTGAGCCATTCGTTTCGATGGTATCTGCATCCACTGCCCGCTTAATAGCCACGGTGTCGTCTTTGCCTTCTACTACAATGATTTCATTAATCTTCATTCGTCTTCCTCTTTCCTGCCTATCTTGTTCCATTTTACACGCAGCCGCCTGGATATGTAAAAGGCTTTCCCGGGTAGGGAAAGCCTTTAAAGAAAATCCTTCTATACTAATTAAGGACCTTAATTTTCACTTGCTTTCGTCCGAAAGCCAATGCATCGGACTGGCTTGGAACGAATAGGTCGATTTTATTCCCTTTAATCGCACCGCCTGTGTCGCCGGCGACCGCATAGCCATAGCCTTCAACCCAGACTTTTGAGCCTAACGGAATCACACTCGGATCCACCGCAATTACTTTTAAGCCAGGATTGGCTTTTAAATTGATGCCGGTAGCCGTAATGCCGGAGCATCCTGCACAGCTGGCCGTATAGGCAGTGGCAGATACATAAAACTCTTTGCCGCCTGATGGCGCTGCATTAGTTGCAGCAGCTGTTTTGACGACTGCTTGGTTGGAAGAAGCTTTCTTAGCAGGAGCTTTGGAATCTGCTCCACGTGAAACGCTTGCTACCATCACTTTTGTTCCAACAGCAACTACATGTTTCTTCGGTTCTTTTACCGTTTTTTCTTTTTTCAACACGCGTTTTACTTCTTTGCCGTTTTCTTTTACAACTTCGTACGTTTTCGCAACGACGCCGTTTTCACCTTTTTGAACAAGTTTCTTTTTCCCTTTTAGAAGCGAATCGTCTTTCTTCGTTTCTTCAGCGAATTTTACAGAATCCTCAACTACATCGGTGACCTTTTCGACGCGAACTACTTTTACTTTCGAATTTGGAACGACCATTTCGTCCATTCCATTTTCAACCCGGTCAAGTTCGCCTAAAGAAATCTTGTGCTGTTTTAAAAAGTCAGCGACCGTAGTCGAAGTGGACCATACTTTTTTCTCTTCCAAACCATCAAGGATTGTCACCTCGTATGCTTTTTCTACAGAAATCGCTGTATCCGCATCTACTTCTTCTTCTAATGCAGGTGATACTTTATCGTGCTCCGTTACTTCAATGTCCGCTTTTGCTAAAATCGCTTCCACTGTGTTATCGGTTGTCCAAGCAGTTTGCTTGTTGCCGTCTACTTCGACTTTATATTCTTTTGCCTGTTCCCACTCGATGGCTACATCCTCTTCGATGGCTGCATCTTTGGGTTGGCTTAAATAATCATGTTCACTGACTTGGATTTCTTGTTCTTCAAGAAATGCTCCTACGGAGTCCGCATGCGTCTTCACTTCTGTCGTTTTTCCATTCGCTGTCATGGTTACCGTGTTTTTCGTTCCTTCATAAATAGCAAACGTCAAAACAGCAGCAAAAAGTAATACAGTAGCGATCGCCACAACTAAAGATTTTCCTTTAAACGCATTTACGGACTTACTATTATTTGCTTTTTCTGTCAAAAATAACTCCTCCTCATTCACTTGAGTGATTATATAGTCTCGAATTCAACGTGTCAACATAAAGGCTTTTAGGGACGATCGCTACATTTTTCCCAAATAAGGGCTCAGCAAGAAAAAAATCATCCTGCTGAGTATTCGGGCTTCTTATTTCAAATTAAAGAAATGCTCTGCATTCTTGGTTGTTTTTTCAGCTACTTCTTCTACCGTCAGCCCTTTTAAACGGGCAATTTCTTCGGCCACAAGCGGCACATAAGAAGGTTCGTTTCGCTTGCCGCGGTAAGGATGCGGCGCAAGGTAAGGGGCATCCGTTTCAATCATCAAATGTTCGATCGGAATCAATTCAGCCACTTCTTTCGGCTTTTTGGCATTTTTGAAAGTTACAGGACCTCCTAACGAAATCATAAAATTCATGTCAATGCTTTCACGGGCCGTTTCGACGCTGCCGCTGAAGCAATGCATCACGCCGCCAATTTCTTCTGCCTTCTCTTCTTTCAAGATGCGCAAAACATCTTCTGTCGCTTCCCGGTTGTGGATAATAATTGGAAGCTTCACTTTCTTAGCCAATTGAATCTGCTTCCGGAAAATATCTTGTTGCACATCTTTTGGCGATTTGTCCCAATGGTAATCCAAACCGGTTTCGCCGATGCCGACCACTTTCGGGTGGGCTGCCAATTCTTCAATCCACTGTAAATCCTCAGGCGTACAATCGATCGCGTCGACCGGATGCCAGCCTACTACCGCGTATATAAACTCGTATGTTTCCGTTAACTCCATGGCCCGTTCAATTGTCGGGCGCTCAAAGCCGATGACAATCATTTTTGTAACATTGTTTTCTAATGCACGGTCAATGACCTCTTGCAAATCCTCATCGTATTGATCTGCGTTTAAATGTACGTGGGTATCAATAAACATATTCATTCTCCTCACATTAATCCTTATTTTAATGGTTTATCCTGTTTCTTTCTTCACACCAATATTACATTTGTATAACAAAACATGTTTTTTCGATATCAAAATGAGCTTTACCTGATAAATATGGACCAATTTAAGCCAAAATAAAAAATGGTCTGCATCAATAAACAGACCATTTTATTATTTTTTTGTTCTTCAAACATGCTTTCAGTTTACTTAATTTGGGCACCGTTTGGCAATTTTTGATCGACTTCCGCCAATGTTAAATAGCCGTTTTTCTCTCCGGCGAGAATCATGCCTTGCGACAATTCTCCACGAAGTTTAACCGGTTTTAAATTCGCCACAACAATCACTTTTTTGCCGACCAATTCATCGGGTTTGTAATGCTCAGCAATCCCGGATACGACTTGGCGCTGCTCATAGCCCATATCCAGCTGCAGCTTTAACAGTTTCGATGTTTTCGGCACCGGCTCACACGCCGTAACGGTTCCGACACGCAAATCGACTTTCATAAAATCATCGATTGTGATCTCTGGAACATCCGGCACTTCCGGAGTTTCTTCTATTGTTTCTTCCGCTTCTGCAGGAGCCGTATCTCCGCGCATTTGGTCACGGATGTAAGCCACTTCCGGCTCTACTTCAAGACGCGGGAAAATCGGCGTTCCTTTGGCAACCACTTTGGTGCCTGCAGGGATGTTGCCGAAGCTGTCCAACGTTTCCCATGCCAACGCTTCTTCTGTCAGACCTAATTGCTCGATGATTTGTTTAGGAGCATTTGGCAAGAACGGCTGCAGCATTACCGCTGTCATGCGCAAGCTTTCTGCCAGATGCGCCATGGCAGAAGCCAATTGGCCTTTTAGCGCTTCGTCTTTGGCCAGGACCCATGGCTGCGTTTCATCGATGTATTTATTCGTACGGGAAATCAACGCCCAAACTTCGCTTAAGACCATGCTGAACTGCATTTTTTCCATATGCTGTTCATACGTTTCAACCGTCTGTTTCGCCACTTCCTGCAAAACGCCGTCAAATTCTGTTACTTGTCCTTGAATTTGCGGAATTTCCCCGTTGAAGTATTTATTGATCATCGAAACTGTGCGGTTTAAGAGATTCCCTAAGTCATTCGCTAGGTCATAGTTGGTGCGTTCCACGAATGATTCCGGTGAAAAGACGCCGTCCGAGCCGAATGGCAGCTCACGCAAAAGGAAATAGCGAGTAGCATCCAAGCCGTAGCGTTCAACAAGCATTTCCGGATAAACGACATTGCCTTTTGATTTCGACATTTTGCCGTCTTTCATCATGATAAAGCCGTGTGCAAAGATTTTCTTCGGCAACGGCAAATCGAGTGCCATCAAGAAAATCGGCCAATAGATTGTGTGGAAGCGGACAATGTCTTTTCCGACCACATGCACATCTGCCGGCCAGTATTTATTGAATGCCGAATCGTCTTCGGATCCATAGCCAAGAGACGTAATGTAGTTGGATAACGCATCCACCCAAACATAGATTACGTGTTTTGGATCTCCAGGCACTGGAATGCCCCAGTCAAAGGAAGTACGGGAAACCGAAAGATCCTCCAGGCCGGGCTTGATGAAGTTGTTGATCATCTCATTTTTCCGTGATTCCGGTTCAATGAATTCCAAATGATTTTCATAGTAATCCAATAAGCGGTCGGCGTATTTCTTCATATTAAAGAAGTACGACTCTTCTTTTACTTTATGGACTGGACGTCCGCAATCCGGACATTTGCCGTCTACTAGTTGCGCTTCGGTATAGAACGATTCACACGGCGTGCAGTACCAGCCTTCGTATTCCCCTTTATAAATATCGCCATTGTCGAGGAACGTCTGGAAAATCTTTTCGACGCCTTTTTTATGGCGGTCTTCCGTCGTACGAATGAAATCATCGTACGTGATGTCCATGATCGACCAGACGTTTTTGGCTGCTGCTGCCATGTTGTCGACGTATTCTTGCGGCGCTAGTCCTGCTTCTTGCGCTTTCTCTTCAATTTTTTGGCCATGCTCATCCATTCCCGTCAAAAACCGGACGTCAAAACCGCGCAAGCGTTTGTAACGGACCATTGCATCGGACGCTACGGTCGTATAAGCCGTGCCGATATGGAATTTTCCGCTTGGATAATAAATAGGTGTGGTGAGGTAAAATGTTTTGTTTTTAGCAGTCACGAAAAATTCCTCCAGTTTCTTTGTATAGTTCTTATTTTAACGAAGTCGACAATTTTGTACAATCTTTCAATTCCTTCACCCTTTTTCGACAAAATAAATACAAATTATTCCATGAAAAAAGGCAAATTTGACCTCTAAAAAAGAATTTTTAAAAATAGAATAAAAAAATGAAAAAATATATCAAATTCACGTCACAAATTAACGAATTTTATTATGATTTCGATAGTTTTTTATTGACCAAATTGCCAGTAGTTGGTATGATTTATGACAGGAAGTGGTAAATGTCGAATTTTGACGAAAACGTCCGACAAAATTGAGGGGAGACTATTATTATGAAATCGACAGGAATTGTACGTAAAGTTGATGAATTAGGCCGCGTTGTTATTCCAATTGAATTGCGCCGCACATTAGGAATTGCTGAGAAAGACGCTTTGGAAATTTACGTAGACGACGACAAAATTATCTTGAAAAAATACTTACCAAATATGACTTGCGCTGTTACCGGAGAAGTTTCCGATGAAAACATGCAACTTGTTGGCGGTAAGCTGATTTTGAGCAAAGAAGGCGCTGAAATGCTCGTAAATGAGATTCAGAGCAACCTCAAAAAATAAATCATTTAGAAAAAACCGAAACGCATCTGGCGTTTCGGTTTTTTGCTTTTGGCGCTGTTTTTATCAGACATGATACGCTTGGTACACATCGCGTTTCGACATTTTTCGCTCGACCGCGACTTCTTTAATGGCTTCTTTTGACGAAAGTTCTTTCTTCTTCATCAATTCTTCGACATGCGCGGAAATCGACAGGGATTCCCACCATTGTTCTTGAATTTCTACGTCCGGCGAATCGTTTCCTTCTATTATAATGCAAAACTCGCCGCGGATTGTATTCTCTTCCGCCCATAGGGCAGCTTCCCCTACCGTACCGCGCAGAAACTCTTCAAACTTTTTGGTCACTTCGCGTGCCATGACGATCTTCCGGTCCTCCCCAAAAGCTTTTTGCACCGATTTTAAGCTTTCCTTCAAACGATGCGGCGCTTCATAAAAAATGAGCGTCTCTTGTTTTTGGCAGAGCACTTCAAGTTCAATCTGCCGCTCTTTTTTATTGCGGGATAGGAAACCATAAAAAAGAAATGGCTGCGGCGAAATGCCGGAAGCAATCAACGCACTGAGCGCGGCATTGGCTCCCGGTACCGGCACGACCGGAAAGTCTTCTGCCACTGCTCGGCGAACGACGTCTTCCCCTGGATCAGAAATGCAAGGCATGCCGGCATCGCTGACTAACGCAACCGATTTGCCTTCCTGCAAATACGACAAAATTTTAAAGCCTCCGCTCTCCTGGTTATGTTCATGGTAGCTGACAAGCTTCGTCTGGATGTCAAAATAATTGCACAGCTGTTTCGTGTTGCGCGTATCTTCTGCCGCAATGATGTCCACTTCTTTTAAAATACGGATCGCCCGCACTGTCATGTCTTCCAAATTGCCGATGGGCGTGGCAACGAGATAAAGCGTGGCTTTGTTTTCCAAAAAACTTTTTTGGGATTTCATTGGCCCTCCCCTTTCTTTTCGGCAATATACCGGATTTTCTTCGGCTTCGCCAATTGCTTAAACGCATATTCCGCTTTCATGGCCGCCGGTTTTGTGTCAAACCGTTCATAGTGAATCATTTTCACCGGCCCTTTTGCCCGGGTGTACTTTGCGCCTTTTCCCGCATTATGGGCTGACAAACGCTTTTCCAAATCGTTCGTGTAGCCGGCATAATAGGAACCGTCTGCACATTCCAACACATAGAAGTAATGATCAGTTGTCTCCATAAAGCAGCGCTCTCACTTCTTCTGTATATTCGCCTTTGGAGTTGTAGACAATCAGCGGCGGCAGAATTTTCAAATCGGGTTTGCCGTCTTTGATGCCTTCGATCAATAGCGTATTCGCTTCTTTTCCTTCTTTCGGGTACACGAGGCGAATGCGTTTCGGCTCTAACCGGTTCGCCCGCATGGCAGAAATGATGTCGATCAGCCTTCCCGAACGATGGACGAACGCCGCTTTTCCGCCTTGCTTCAATAATTTGCTGGCCGCATTCACGGCTTCATCCAACGTTAAATGAAGTTCATGGCGGGCAATGGCCATATGTTCACTAATGTTTTTATCGCTCATTTCATGGGCTGGAAAATAAGGCGGATTGCAAGTGACCACATCGTATTTTTCGATTCCCAAGCGGGCAGGAATTTCTTTGACGTCGCCTTCGATGATTTCGATCTGTTCCGTCAGTTTATTATACGCGACGCTTCTGCGTGCCATATGGACAAGCCGCTCCTGCAGCTCCACGCCGACAATCGACGATTCCGTACGGGCGCTTAAAAACAAGGGAATCGCGCCATTTCCCGTACACAAATCGACGATTTTTCCGCGCTTTAACGGCACATAAGCAAACCGCGCTAAGAGCACCGCATCCAACGAAAACGAAAACACCGAAGGGCTCTGGATAATCCGTAAATCTTCTGCCAATAAATAATCGAGCCGTTCATCATCCATCAACATTTGTTTCCACTCCTCTAAAGAAAACGCAAATCTCGTTCCTCTATTTTCTTATTTAATAACAAAAGGCTGCCGCCACACGAAGTGTCGGAAGCCTTTCGGTTAAAATGGCATGTTAATTTTGTTTGTTTAAGAACGATAAACAAAACAGGCAATCGTCGCCTTTTCGGGAACTGCCGAAATGAACATTGCAGACATGATACCCTTCGTGGTAAAGGCGTGCTAAGTTGTCGTAGCCTTCCCCGATATCCATGACTGCTTTTTTCAATTTCACCGGATCCACTGCCGCTGTTTCAGGCACCGCTTTGTGAAGCTCATCCAGCCGTGCGCGCAGATGATGATTCTCCAGCTGCAGGGCATGATGCTCTTCCATTGTATGGGCCACTACTGCTTTCAACTCGCGAAATTGTTCTTGCATCGATTCGAGCTGCTGCTCAAAATCCATCACCGTGTCTAAAAAGTTCTTTTCTTTCACTTAAACCACCTCACGCTCTCGTTCCTTGGCCCATGATCTCACTTAATGCATACTCTAATGTCTGTTCCTGCTCAGAAAGACGGATTTTCAAAACGCGCTCTAAAATATTCATGCTGACGACGCGGCCGTCTCCGTCCGGCGTCGATACACGCGCGCCTACATCCGGCATTTCTTTTTTCGCTGTTTCGTATTCGTCGTTTTCGTATTTCAAGCAGCACATCAAACGGCCGCACAACCCCGAAATCTTCGAAGGATTCAACGATAAGTTTTGGTCTTTCGCCATTTTGATCGACACCGGTTCGAAATCGCCAAGGAATGTGGAACAGCAAAGCATGCGGCCGCATGGACCGATGCCGCCAAGCATTTTCGCTTCATCCCGTACGCCGATTTGGCGCAATTCAATGCGTGTCCGGAAAATGGAAGCCAAATCTTTTACCAAGTTGCGGAAATCGACGCGGCCTTCAGCCGTGAAATAGAAAATGACTTTATTGCGGTCAAAGGTATATTCCACATCGACCAATTTCATTTCCAGGCGATGCTCTTCGATTTTTTCCGTTCCCATCTCAAACGCACGGCTCGCTTCCAGGCGGTTCTCTTCTACCTGCTTTCGGTCGCGGTCGCTTGCTACGCGCACTACTTGCTTCAGCGGCAAGACGACATCGTGTTCTTCAACCGTTTTGGTCGGCACCACGACTTTGCCGTATTCAACGCCCCGTGCAGTTTCCACGATGACGTAATCGTCTTTTTGGATCACAAATTCCCCTGGGTCAAAATAATATATTTTACCCGCTTTTTTAAAGCGGACACCTATTACGTTATACACTCGCTTACCCCTCCTGCAGATTCAGCATTAATTGCTCCATCAACAGAGTTCGGTTCATATTGCGCGGCAATTGCTGCTTCGCTTGCAAAACAGCCTGCAATTGCTTAGACAACACGTTAAACGAACGCTGCAACGCCATCTGCTTCCAAGTTTCTTCCATGTCTGGATATGTTCTTGCCGTCTCAAGACCTGCTTTCACTGAAGCAATGTCCCGATATGCAAATAATAACATGTCCAGCCCTCTTTCGGCATCCTCTTTTTCTTTAAATAAAGGAAGCCAATCCGATTGAAGCAATAAAAGCGCCTCGTGGACATTCTGGCTGGCAACATCGACTAATTTTAACACACTCTTGCGCTGTTGGATGAAATCTTCATCTGAAGCAAGCTGAACCGCTTCTTCTGTGCTTTGCGTCAACATGCTGACTGTCGCCGCCATTGAAGCGGTCATGCCATCCTGCACCAGCTTCTCCATCATTTTTTGCCTGGATAGCGGCTGGAAAGATACGAGCTGGCAGCGGGAACGGATCGTCGTCATGATGGCATTCAACCGTTCCGTCAATAAAATTGCCGTGACGTTGAATTCGGGTTCTTCCAGGAACTTTAACAGCGCATTGGCAGAAGAATTATTCATACGGTCTGCTTCTTGGATCACATATATCTTACGGCCGGAACTAAAGCCTGTTTTATTCATCTTGAAGATCAATTCCCGGATTTGATCGATTTTAATGTTTTGGCCATCCGGTTCTACGAAGAGAATATTCGGATGGTTGCCGGAATTATAAAGCTGGCAGCTTCGGCATGTTTCACATGGAACATTTTCTAAAGGAGTTTCGCAAAGCAAAAGCTTCACGAAAAAATGTGTGATTTCGGTCAATCCGGAACCTGCAGGGCCTTCGAACAGATAGGCATGAGCCAATCGATCTTTCTTATAGGCGCCCTGCAGCCTTTTCATCACGACCGGCTGCATTTCTTGAAACTCTTCAATTGTCTTCTGCACATTTTCACCTTCAGCCTCTGTAAAAAATCCCGTGTTCCGAATGGAGCACGGGTGTCTTGTATAATAGTTGACTATATAAGATGAACTAAATAGTTTTACTAATTGATATTCCACAAAACAGCTACGCTTTCCGCGGGCTCGCGCTAAGCTAACTCGGGCTAGACGCCCGAGTGGATCTCAGCACTTCGCTGGTCCCGCAGGAGTCTCCGCTGTTTTGCTCCATATCAAGGTGTCTCTTAGCGCCGGCGCGTCCCCGGGCTGAGCGGAGCAATAAGACGAGTGCTCTTCTCGGCTTATTGCGGGAGCTTTGCCCAGAGCGACCGAAGCGGTGTGTAAAAGCTAATTCTTAAGTTCAACTTATATGGCAACCGTGGATTTAATTAATAATTTTTAAAAATGATGGAATTGCTCGATCGGCAAGACGAAAATAGTGGCTCCGCCTACTTCCACTTCTACCGGATACGGAATATAAGAATCGGCATTTCCGCCCATCGGCGATACCGGCGCAACCATTTGTTCACGTGAACGGCAATTGTCGCGGATCAAATCCATCAATTTCGGCACAAGGCCATCTTCCACCCCGATCAAAAAGGTGGTATTTCCTGAGCGCAAAAACCCTCCTGTACTGGCAAGTTTTGTAGCCCGGAAATCATTTTTGGTTAAAGCGTTGGATAATCGGTTACTGTCTTGGTCCTGCACAACTGCTACGACGAGTTTCATCAGCACTCACTCCTTTTTATAGTCTTTCTATAAGTAGTATACCATGAATTGTAAACTTCATAAGATAGCATTCCGCACATTTTAAAGCCGTTGTCTAAGCTTCCGGCTTCTGGACAAAAGCTTGTACTTTCTCCAAAGCGTCTTCAAACACAAGCGCCAATTCCTGAGCCGCATCAATCACTTGGATGCGTTCCGGGTATGCTTCCACCAACATCTGGTACCCTTCTCTGACCGCCAGATGGAATTTCATCGACTCCAAGTCAAGGCGGTTCACTTCCCGGCCGTCGTCTTTCTGGATACGGCTGAGGCCGATTTCCGGCTCGACATCAAAATACAAGGTCAAATCCGGCATGTAGTCGTCGATGGCGAATTTATTGATGGAATAGATTTCCGCAACGCCGAGCCCCCTCGCATGCCCTTGGTACGCCAAACTGCTGTCTATGTAGCGGTCGCATAAAACAATTTTTCCGGCATCTAACGCCGGAATGACTTTTTCGACCAGATGCTGTCTTCTGGCAGCCGCATACAATAAAGCTTCCGTGCGGCCGTCCATTTTCGTATTCTTGCTATCTAAAATGACATGGCGGATCTGTTCGGCAATTTCAATGCCGCCCGGTTCTCTAGTGCATTCGACTTCAAAGCCTTGCTGCTGCAGCGCTTCCGCCACCAGCTTCAAGACCGTCGTTTTGCCCGAGCCTTCCCCGCCTTCTAATGTAATCAAATAACCCACTATTCATTCACCCGTTTTCCTCATGTTCTACTCCTTTCACTATACAGGAAAGGAGCCGCTTAATACATTGTAAGCCTTGTGCCTAAAAGAAAAAACAGATGTCCGGCACATCTGCTTCTCTGCTACTCTTCATCTTCTGCCACTTGGTAAGCTTCATTGTATAGCACAAGCTGGCTATTGATTTCGGGGTCGCCTTTTTTCCGTTCTACGTAGTGGTAGCGGCCATGCGCATCCTGTTCTCTGGCCTTTACATTATCCCGCAGCGACACATCCAAAATATGCTTTACTTGGTTTTTGATTTCATTCTCGAAAATCGGAAAAAGGATTTCGATGCGATTCTCCATATTGCGGGTCATCATATCGGCTGAAGACAAAAACACCTTTTCTTTGCCGTTGTGGTGGAAATAATAGATGCGGCTATGCTCCAACAGCCGGCCGACAATGCTGATCACCCGTATGTTTTCGCTCACCCCTTTGATTCCTGGACGAAGGCAGCAAATACCCCTTACGATCAAGTCGATTCGGACACCCGCGATGGAAGCTTGATAGAGCTTCTTAATAATCGCTTTATCCGTCAGCGAATTCATTTTGGCAATAATGCGGCCATTGCCATGTTTCCGCTGAAATTCGATTTCATCTTCGATCATTTGGATAAAGTCGTACCGGATCGTAAAAGGTGCAACGGAAAGGTGATGGAATTCCGGCTTTTCCGTATACCCGCTTAAATAATTAAAGAAGTTCGTCGCATCCACGCCAAATTCTTTTTTCGATGTAAATAAACTCATATCCGTGTAGATTTTAGCCGTCTGGTCATTGTAATTTCCGGTGCCTAAATGAACAAAGCGCTCGATGTGATCGCCTCTTTTTCTCACCACAAGCGTAATTTTGCTGTGGGTTTTCAGATGGGTCATTCCGTAAATTACATGGCATCCTGCCTGTTCGAGTTCCCTTGCCCATTGCACGTTGTTTTCTTCATCAAAACGGGCTTTCAATTCGACCAGCACCATCACTTGTTTGCCTTTTTCCGCCGCCCGCTTTAACGCTTTGATAATAGGAGAATCCCCGCTTACCCGGTAAAGGGTCTGCTTGATCGCCAGTACCTCCGGATCATCAGCAGCTCCTGAAACGAATTCGACGACCGGCTCGAAAGACTGATACGGATGATGGAGAAAGAGATCCTTTTCCATCACCTTCAAAAAGATGTTTTCATTGAAGGCGAGGTCAGGCGACGGCTGGGAAATACGGGCGGTATAGATTAATTTTTCGTGGGTTTTCTGCATCGTTTTATAAAAGTTGAAAAATAAGGTCAGGTCAAGCGGACCTTGGATTTCATAGACATCCTTTTTCTGCACTTCCAGTTCATCCATTAAATACGGCAGCAGCTCTTGGTCAAAACTCTCTTTTTGAATCTCCAGGCGGACCGCTGCCCCCCACTTGCGCTTTCTCAGCTCTTTTTCAATTTCTTTCAGCAAATCACGTGCGCCTTCTTCGTGGATGGTCATATCGGCATTTCGGGTAATCCGGAAGGCCGATACCGATTTGACGGCAAAGCCCGGAAACAGCTTCCCGATAAAGTGGCTGATGATGTCCTCGAGCAAAACGATGCGTTCTTTTCCCGCTTTGGCATCCAACTGCACTAAACGGTCAATAACGGAAGGAACTTGGACAATCGCCGTCTTATAGCGGATTTCTGCCTCTTCATTCCGGTCTTCCAAAACGACTGCCAAATTGATGCTTTTATTGAGAAGCATAGGAAACGGCCGGTAAGCGTCAATAGCCATAGGCGTCAACACCGGGAAAATCTGTTCATCATAATAACGCTCGACAAATGCCAAGTCCTGAGGATTCAATTCTTCCATTTTAAAGAACTTGACCCCTTCGTGCTTCATAGCCGGAATAAGCACATTTTGAAGGGTCTCATGCTGCAGCTTCACCAATTGGTGGGTTTTGTTCGCAATTTCTTTTAATTGGAGCCTCGGGGACATCCCGGCTTTATTTTCCGGCTTGCTGAAGCCCACTTTCACTTGATCCTGCAGCCCCGCTACCCGGACCATGAAAAATTCGTCCAGATTTGAGCTGAAGATGGCTAAAAACTTAAAGCGCTCGAGTAACGGATTTCGCTTATGCAGCGCTTCCATTAACACCCGCTCATTGAAAGCCAACCAGCTAAGCTCCCGGTTATTATAGTAAGAAGGGCTATTCAACTCTTCCTCCTGCTTGTTTATCGTTTTCACCATCACCGCCACCTTTATCTGCAATTTGCCGCTCCTTCAATTTTAGTACGTTGAAATTAGGGGTTGCTGCCTAAAGGCTGATTCGATTGCTAAGATCATGTAAACTGAAAATCGATATTTTTCTTTAATTGCTTCTCCAAGTGTTTTTTCTGTTTTTCAGCTTGGTATTGTTCCGGTTTCCAGTCCTGCGTGCATTCGACTTGAAACAATAAACCGTCTTTAGCCGGTTCGACATGGACGGATTCGATAATATTGCGTTTTGTCGCGTTTAAACTATAGGCAAGTTTGACAATGGCACCAAATAGGCTGTACTTGGCCAACTCTTCTTTTGAATACCATTCCTGGTAAAGCGCCGCATTCCGTTTAAATACTTCTTTATTTTTAAAAGAAGCAATCAAAGCGACCGTCAGGCGCTCTTTATGGAGCAGTCCGTCGATGGTCCGGTTTGCCAGCAAATAGAACGTATGCTGGTTGCTCGCTTCCGCATCGATATACGTGCCTAGATTATACAAAGCGCTGCCAAGACGGATGAATTTCAAGTCTTCTTCATCTAATTCAAGCAGCCCGATTCTTTCCAATTCATGTGCAATCATCAACGCGTGGGTACTGACATGAGTCGCATGCGTCAAATTGATGTCATAATCACTCGCAAGCTCATAAAAGCTTTCTTCCATCACATTCGGAAAAATGGACAGCTCGAAGTCTTTCGTCAATTCTTCATAAAACACTCCATCTCTCAGCCCTTTTCGGCTCAAGACAAAGGTTTCGGCTTTGATTAAATCCATGAGGCAAGAAAAGACTTCAACGGCTGGAATGATAATGTCGGACCGGTCTTTGGAAAGGCCCTCTACTTTCTGGACATCGGAAAAATCCAAAGACAGCAGCATCTCGTTCATTTTTTTAACCTCATGGATGGACATCATGTATTGATGGATGCCGGCAACCGGGTATTCGATATACTCCTGGTGAACTTGCGCCAGATTTCGGGCACTGCCTCCAATGCCGATCAACGGCAATTTCTTATCCGCTAGCCAAGGCAAACTTTCAAATTGCTCCTGCAAAAACTTCCGCAGCTTTCGCAGTTCATCTTTCGTCGGCATATCGCCTTTGATGAACTGCTGTTTTAAGGACAGCGCCCCGAACGGAAAACTATAGAAATAAATCAATTTGCGATTTTTGAAAAATGTAATCTCAGTACTGCCCCCGCCAATATCCACGGTTATCCCATCTCTAAAAGGGGTTGAATTGACGACTGCCAAAAAACCGTAATTGGCTTCTTCGTATTCCGATAAAATACGGATCGAGAAATCGGTCTCCTCTTCTACCCGCTCAATGATTTCCTGCTGGTTATTGGCTTGGCGAATCGCTGCAGTAGCTACACATTTCACTTCCTGCAACTGATGATGCCGTGTGACTTCCTGGAAACTCTGCAAAGTATGTACCAGGACGTCAATCCCTTCACTTCCCATTGCACCAGACGCCGTCAAATAATTGCGCAGGCGTGCCACTGCCTTGACGTTTTCGCTTTCCGTCAATCTTCCGCTCTTATCCCGCGTATAGATCACCAATCGCATCGTGTTAGAACCGATATCCACAATCGCATACTTTTCCTCGCTCATCATGACCATCACTTCCTGACTGTAGGATTTCTTATACTCCTCCATACCCATTTTTAAGCATTCATCGACGGCTTTTTTCAGGAAGCACCCGAATTAATTTTTCAGAAAGCCTGTGCTCTCCTTGAATTTGTGCACCGGCTGCCAAATAGTCCAGCAAACTCTTTAATTTATCGGTGCTCCATCTCTCTCCTGCCAATACGAGCGGAATTCCAGGCGGATAAGGCACAATCATAGCTGCCGATATACGCCCCTGAGCCTTCGTATAAGAAATCCATTCCCCTTCAGTCTCCAATTCAGCAAACGTTGCTTCTAACGTACTCAACGCCTCCTGAGGCTGCACCGTCACATTTGCCGCATTGTGCGGTACTTCTTTTAATTTCTCCAAAGCCTTTTTAATTCGGCTTCTCACTTCTGCAAACGAAAAGTCCTGCCCCCACTTCAATAAAGGCAAAATCAATAAGACCTGGTAAGGATCGGCCAGCTCGGCATGAATGCCTTCCTGCTCGAATAGTTCTTTTAATTGATAACCGCTATGATGCGGCACACGAAGCATCAACTTTAACGGATCGTCAGCTTCGTAAACTTCTAGATTCGGCAAACCCTTCAAACTCTCTATGAATTGGTTGCGCTTTTCAGCAAAATTCTTCTTGTCCGGCTGCGAGTAGTTTTGCAGGTAGGCCCTGGCATCATCCAACGATGCCATAATGACGTATGACGGGCTGCTGGATTGAAGCATCCGCAAATACTTTCTTATTTTCTCCGCGGAAAGCAACGGTCCTTGAACATGCAGAAACGACCCCATCGTCATAGCCGGCAATGTCTTATGTGCGGAATGGACGACCGCATCTGCACCCATCGCTAAAGAGGATAAAGGATAGGGCGGCCCCAGCTGAAAGTGCGCTCCATGAGCTTCATCCACCAATACCGGCATTCCTTTTTCGTGGCACAATTCAATGATTCCTTCCATTTCGGCTGACGCCATTCCGTAGTAATTCGGATAGGTGAGAATTACAGCCTTGGCTTTTGGATATTCTCGAATCGCCGCTTCGACATCCGTTAACCTTACTCCTCCAGCAGTCAATGAAGTGCCATCCCATTCAGGCGAGATAAAAACGGGACGTGCTTTGGTCAACTCCAAGGCATGAAAAATGGATTTATGCGAATTTCTCTGAACGATTACCTGGTCTCCTTCGCTGCAAACTGCATAAATCATCGCCAAATTTCCAACAGTGGAACCATTTACTAAGAAAAAACTATGCTCCGCGCCATAAGTTTCTGCTAACAGTTGCTGAGCTTCTTTGATTACTTCTTCAGGATAATGCAAATCGTCTAAGCCGGTGAGCTCTGTCATATCATATGGAAGTACTTGTTTAAAGTCGGCTGGAAGCTCTGAAAGCAATCCATTTTTATGCCCAGGCACATGAAAAGAAATGGGCCGCTTCCGCTGAAATTCGGTTAACGCTTCTACTAAAGGTTTTCGCTGTGTCATAATCGCCATCCTTATTTGCTTTAATAGACTCCATTATACAGAAATTCTTCACTTCTTTTTAAGCAGACAGTTTCATTCAAGCAGATAAATGAACGCAAAAAAAGCCGTTACCGGCTACGGTAACGACTGATTCAGGGCCCAGCGACGTCCTACTCTCACAGGGGGAAACCCCCAACTACCATCGGCGCAAAAGAGCTTAACTTCCGTGTTCGGGATGGGAACGGGTGTGGCCTCTTTGCCATCATCACTGGACTCTTTTTTTCAGAGTGACTTGTTCACTCAAAACTGGATAGGCGACATTGAAACGGGTGAAACCGTTGGTTTCCGTAAACAAAGTTGGTTAAGTCCTCGATCGATTAGTATTCGTCAGCTGCACGTGTCGCCACGCTTCCACCTCGAACCTATCTACCTCATCGTCTTTGAGGGATCTTACTTGCTTGCGCAATGGGAAACGGGTGAAACCGGCGGTTTCCGTAAACAAAGTTGGTTAAGTCCTCGATCGATTAGTATTCGTCAGCTGCACGTGTCGCCACGCTTCCACCTCGAACCTATCTACCTCATCGTCTTTGAGGGATCTTACTTGCTTGCGCAATGGGAAATCTCATCTTGAGGGGGGCTTCGTGCTTAGATGCTTTCAGCACTTATCCCGGCCACACATAGCTACCCAGCGATGCCCTTGGCAGAACAACTGGTACACCAGCGGTGTGTCCATCCCGGTCCTCTCGTACTAAGGACAGCTCCTCTCAAATTTCCTGCGCCCGCGACGGATAGGGACCGAACTGTCTCACGACGTTCTGAACCCAGCTCGCGTACCGCTTTAATGGGCGAACAGCCCAACCCTTGGGACCGACTACAGCCCCAGGATGCGATGAGCCGACATCGAGGTGCCAAACCTCCCCGTCGATGTGGACTCTTGGGGGAGATAAGCCTGTTATCCCCGGGGTAGCTTTTATCCGTTGAGCGATGGCCCTTCCATGCGGAACCACCGGATCACTAAGCCCGTCTTTCGACCCTGCTCGACCTGTACGTCTCGCAGTCAAGCTCCCTTGTGCCTTTACACTCTGCGAATGATTTCCAACCATTCTGAGGGAACCTTTGGGCGCCTCCGTTACTCTTTAGGAGGCGACCGCCCCAGTCAAACTGCCCGCCTGACACTGTCTCCCACCCCGATCAGGGGTGTGGGTTAGAATTTCAATACAACCAGGGTAGTATCCCACCGACGCCTCCTCCGAAGCTGGCGCTCCGGGCTCAAAGGCTCCTACCTATCCTGTACAAGTTGCACCAAAATTCAATATCAGGCTACAGTAAAGCTCCACGGGGTCTTTCCGTCCTGTCGCGGGTAACCTGCATCTTCACAGGTACTATAATTTCACCGAGTCTCTCGTTGAGACAGTGCCCAGATCGTTACGCCTTTCGTGCGGGTCGGAACTTACCCGACAAGGAATTTCGCTACCTTAGGACCGTTATAGTTACGGCCGCCGTTTACTGGGGCTTCAGTTCGCACCTTCGCTTGCGCTAAGCACTCCCCTTAACCTTCCAGCACCGGGCAGGCGTCAGCCCCTATACGTCACCTTACGGTTTTGCAGAGACCTGTGTTTTTGCTAAACAGTCGCCTGGGCCTATTCACTGCGGCTCTCTCGGGCTATTCACCCTACCAGAGCACCCCTTCTCCCGAAGTTACGGGGTCATTTTGCCGAGTTCCTTAACGAGAGTTCACTCGCTCACCTTAGAATTCTCTTCTCGCCTACCTGTGTCGGTTTGCGGTACGGGCACCTCCCGCCTCGCTAGAGGCTTTTCTTGGCAGTGTGAAATCAGGGACTCGAGGATGAATCCTCTCGCCATCACAGCTTAACGTATCAGGAATGGGATTTGCCTCATTCCACGCCTCACTGCTTGGACGCGCACAACCAACGGCGCGCTCGCCTTATCCTTCTGCGTCCCCCCATTGCTCAAACGGCGGGGAGGTGGTACAGGAATATCAACCTGTTGTCCATCGTCTACGCCTATCGGCCTCGACTTAGGTCCCGACTGACCCTGAGCGGACGAGCCTTCCTCAGGAAACCTTAGGCATTCGGTGGACGGGATTCTCACCCGTCTTTCGTTACTCATACCGGCATTCTCACTTCTAAGCGCTCCACCAGTCCTTCCGGTCTGACTTCAACGCCCTTAGAACGCTCTCCTACCACGGACCTCAGACGAGGTCCATCCACAGCTTCGGTAATCCGTTTAGCCCCGGTACATTTTCGGCGCAGTGTCACTCGACCAGTGAGCTATTACGCACTCTTTAAATGATGGCTGCTTCTAAGCCAACATCCTGGTTGTCTAAGCAACGCCACATCCTTTTCCACTTAACGGATATTTGGGGACCTTAGCTGGTGGTCTGGGCTGTTTCCCTCTTGACTACGGATCTTATCACTCGCAGTCTGACTCCCAATCATAAATCACTGGCATTCGGAGTTTGTCTGAATTCGGTAACCCGGGATGGGCCCCTAGTCCAAACAGTGCTCTACCTCCAGGATTCTCAAAGATTGAGGCTAGCCCTAAAGCTATTTCGGAGAGAACCAGCTATCTCCAGGTTCGATTGGAATTTCTCCGCTACCCACACCTCATCCCCGCACTTTTCAACGTGCGTGGGTTCGGGCCTCCAGTAAGTGTTACCTTACCTTCACCCTGGACATGGGTAGATCACCTGGTTTCGGGTCTACAACTGCATACTCATGCGCCCTATTCAGACTCGCTTTCGCTGCGGCTCCGCCTTCTCAGCTTAACCTTGCATGCAATCGTAACTCGCCGGTTCATTCTACAAAAGGCACGCCATCACCCATAAACGGGCTTTGACTACTTGTAGGCACACGGTTTCAGGATCTGTTTCACTCCCCTTCCGGGGTGCTTTTCACCTTTCCCTCACGGTACTGGTTCACTATCGGTCACTAGGGAGTATTTAGCCTTGGGAGATGGTCCTCCCGGATTCCGACGGAATTTCACGTGTTCCGCCGTACTCAGGATCCACTCGGGAGATCCGAACTTTTCAGCTACAGGGCTGTTACCTTGTGCCGCGGACCGTTCCAGGTCGCTTCGCTTAAATTCGGATTTTGTAACTCCACATTGAGTGTCCTACAACCCCAAGAGGCAAGCCTCTTGGTTTGGGCTGTTCCCGTTTCGCTCGCCGCTACTCAGGGAATCGCATTTGCTTTCTCTTCCTCCAGGTACTTAGATGTTTCAGTTCCCTGGGTCTGCCTTCTCATGTGCTATGAATTCACACATGGATACCGCCCCATTAAAGGCGGTGGGTTCCCCCATTCGGAAATCTCCGGATCACAGCTCACTTACAGCTCCCCGAAGCATATCGGTGTTAGTGCCGTCCTTCTTCGGCTCCTAGTGCCAAGGCATTCACCGTGCGCCCTTTCTAACTTAACCAAGTGGTTTGTTAAAAAGTTGATCCCGGCTGGGATCGTGCTTACAGAAAATCGCTTGTTTCACTTTGTTTCAATGTCGTTCTATCCAGTTTTCAAAGAACAAGTTTGAACGTTCCCCCGGCTTTCGCCTGAAGGTGAACCTTCAAAACTGAACGCAAAACGTCAACCCAAGAGCTGCGCTCTTGGTTCCGAATAAATCCTTAGAAAGGAGGTGATCCAGCCGCACCTTCCGATACGGCTACCTTGTTACGACTTCACCCCAATCATGTATTAGGCACGCCGCCAGCGTTCGTCCTGAGCCAGGATCAAACTCTCCATTATAGAGTAGTATTGATTGCTCAATGCTGGCGCATCGCCGCCTCTAATGAGGCGCACGATTCGCTTTGATCTGGCAAAGCCTGATCAGTAAGTTAAGTCACGAACACCCGGATGAAAGCAGCCTTGCTCCGATTGCCTAACGGCAACCCTCGCAAAAGCCGTTCTCGCGCCGAAGCGCTCGTGACATCTTTTGTTGACGTTTTGCTGTTCAGTTTTCAAGGTTCATGTTGCCGCTCAGATGTTATTCGTTTTTTGTTTCTCTCTTGGCGACTCCTATTATATTAAAGCATGTTTTCATAGGTGTCAACACTTTTTACGATAAATATTATATTTAAAAAGTATTCCACTATTGTTAATGAGTTTCTTCTATATAAGCGTTTGATAAAAAGCCGTTTGATTCATTAACATTTACCTTCCTTTTCAAATATCCAGCATTAAAAAACAGCGCTTGATAAGCACTGCTTTTATCGGATCTTCACTTTTCGGTTCCTTGCTTCTTTCAGCAGAAACAGGTATTTGCTTTCGATGACTTTTCTCTCTGTGATGACGAATAGGTCGTAATCATCTGAGAGTTCCTCAAGCCTTTGGGCTTTCTGAAGACTTTGCTTTATTTCAATGAACTGGTTGATGAGCTGTTCATCGAATTCTTTTTTCAATTTCCCTCTTTTTGAAAACAGCATTTGCCAATCTCCTCTTCAGCCCTATCTTACTGGGCAGTAAAACTCCCACTTTTGCAAGTGGGAGAATGCTTAACTATAATTACAAATCTGGTATTAGAGTTCACGCCGGCCTTCTAAAGCTTTTGATAAAGTCACTTCATCTGCATACTCTAAATCTCCGCCGACTGGAAGGCCGTGGGCAATTCTTGTCGTCTTGATGCCGGATGGCTTCACGAGACGGGAAATGTACATAGCCGTTGCTTCCCCCTCGATTGTCGGGTTCGTCGCCAAGATCAATTCCTTTACGGTCTCGTCTTGAAGCCGCTTCAACAATGACGGTACGTTAATGTCTTCCGGCCCGATTCCATCCATTGGAGAGATCGCACCTTGCAGCACATGATACAGACCCGTGTAATCGCGCATCTTTTCCATTGCAATAACATCTTTTGGATCTTGCACTACACAGATAGTGGAACGGTCACGGCTTTGGTCCTGGCAGATATGGCAAGGATCGATGTCCGTAATATGGCCGCAATTAGAACAAAAACTTAAATTCCGCTTTGCATCCACTAACGCTTTCGCAAAATCAAGAACAGTATCTTCTTTCATTCCGAGCACAAAAAATGCCAGCCGGGCCGCTGTTTTCGGCCCGATTCCTGGCAATTTCATAAAACTCTCCATTAATTTTGAAATTGGTTCAGGGTAATGCATACTGTTTCCTCCTAGAACATGCCAGGAATATTTAAGCCCTTAGTGAATTTCCCCATTGTGGAATTCGCATGTTCATCCGCTTTTTTAAATGCTTCGTTTGTAGCTACGATCAATAAATCCTGCAACATTTCAACATCTTCCGGATCAACAACAGATGGATCCAATACGAAATCCAAAACTTCTTTGTGGCCTGATACGGTAACTTTCACCATGCCGCCGCCAGCTGATCCTTCAAATTTCAATGTTCCTAATTCTTCTTGGGCCTCTGCCATCTGTTTTTGCATTTTCTGCATTTGTTTCATCATGCCTTGCATATTTCCGCCACCGCGCATAATTGTTTCCTCCTTAAGATTCGTTTAATTAGTCTTCCTGTACTTCGACAAAGTCTTTTCCGAAAAGCCGCTCCGCTTCAGCAATGAACGGATCTTCTTCCGCTGCTTCGCCTTCCGCCGAGAAAGGATGTTCTTCTTCCGACTCTGCCTGTCTTTCCTCTGCACCTGATTTCAATCCATTGCTCTTAATGAAATCTTCTCGGATTTTCAGCCAGCTTTCATCCGGTACAAAGATGGGCGTATACGCTTTCCCTGTATATTGCTCAAGCAGCTGGCTGAAAGCAACAGAAAAAGTTTGGTTATCTGCTGCCATCTGACAATGAATATCATACTTGAATTTTAACACAAAAGCATCCGGTGAAGCCGCTACGGGCTCCGCTTCGTTCAATAAAGCCGAATGGGATTTCTGCAGCTGGGCCATCACCGTCGCCCAATTGGTTTTAATCGCCTGGATATCCGGTTTCGTCGCATTTCTCAAGACATCTTCAATCCGGCCAACCGGCGTCTTATAGCTGCTTTGCGAACGCTGGCGTCTCTTCGGTTCTGCAGCGGCCCCAGCCGGTGCTGCCGCAGCTCCATTTTTCAGCTGCTGCTGAAGTTGGATGACCAATTGCTCCAGCTGATTCACTTTTGCTTCCAATTCCGGCGAAGCGGAAGCTTGAGAAGCAGAAGTTAAGGCCGGGGCGTCCGCTTGCACCATTTTCAGCAAGGCTGTTTCCATATAGATTTTTGTATGGTTGGAAAAGCGCATTTCCTGCTGTGTTTTCGTGAGAACGTCAATCCACTCATATAATGTCGCTGGATTAAATTGTTTCGCCAACTCTTCAAAACGCGATTCGTGGCTCGCAAGCTCCAGCATATCGTGCAGATCGGGCGCTGTCTGGATTAATAACAGATCGCGGAAGAAAGTGATGAAATCCTCCACTAAACGGACCGGATCTTTCCCGTCCCGCACCAATTGTTCAAGCAGCGTAAGCGCTTGTCCGATGTCTTTTGCCACCAACGCTTCGGCAATGTCGTAGAACATGTCTTGGCTAATCGATCCAGTCACGAGCAACGCATCTTCAAGCGTCATTTCATCTCCGCTGAAAGAAACGACTTGGTCGAGTAAGCTTAGGGCATCCCGCATCCCGCCTGCAGCAGCCTGCGCAATCACTTTCAGCACTTGTTCGTTGTACGGAATTTCTGCATCCGTCAATACTTCGACCATTCGGTCCACGATGTCTGCTTGCGTCAACCGTTTGAAATCAAAGCGCTGGCAGCGTGAAATGATGGTCAGCGGCAATTTATGCGGTTCGGTTGTGGCGAGAATAAATACCACATGTTCCGGCGGCTCTTCCAATGTTTTTAACAACGCGTTGAAAGCACTATTCGAAAGCATATGCACTTCATCGATGATGTAGATCTTAAACCGAGAATTCGCTGGTGAGAACCGGACTTTCTCGATAATTTCCCGCATTTCCTCTACACGCGAGTTGGACGCCGCATCAAACTCGATGACGTCTGTATTTGAACCTTCAGTGATGCTGCGGCAAGAAGCACATTCGTTGCATGGTTCGGCAACGGGCGCTTGCTCACAGTTCAGTGCTTTGGCAAAAATCTTTGCTGTACTTGTCTTCCCTGTTCCTCTTGGTCCCGAGAACAAATAAGCATGCGTGGTCTTATTGTAAAGGAGAGCATTTTGAAGGGTTTGTTTGATATGCGACTGACCTGACATTTCAGAAAAGGACTGCGGTCTGTACACACGATAAAAAGCTTGATACGCCAACGGTTTTCTCTCCTTTTGTAAAATCTGTTTTCGGTCCTTTAATTATACCATAAATGAGAGGTTCTTCTGAATGATTTCTCCCGGTGAATGCCCCTTAAGGCAAACAAAAAACCTGCCCGCAATAACTTGCGGACAGGCTCTGAGTTTTAAAGTTAATGCCGTGCACCTTTCTTCGACTGCTGCACACAAGCGTTACCCTTGTCGTTGGCTCGATCTAGGCAACCCCGCGGCACATGAAAAGTTCCACTTAATGCTGCTTCCTTCCGGACCTGACATGGTTCATGGGTTCCCATTGCGCAGGACCCAGACGTCAACACTACGTGCAAGAGGCAGACCTTGCATACAAACAGCCTCAGAAAGGAATTCAGTCCTGCTAGAGCGGATTGCAGGTTACAGGACACCGCTACCTTCCCACCTAGCACGGCATTTATTAGTATACGAATATTCCTTAAAAAAATCAATCCGTAAGCTTTATTAAAATAAAATCCTATTAAATCCCCTATTCCATTCAAGTTTTTTCACGAAATTAAAAAAACCTCAAAAAAATTCTTTGAAAGTGTTGACAGCAAATATCAATCCGTGATAAATTAATTCTTGTCTGATACGGAGGAATACCCAAGTTTGGCTGAAGGGATCGGTCTTGAAAACCGACAGGGGAGTCAAATCCCGCGGGGGTTCGAATCCCTCTTCCTCCTCCATTTTTTGAATTTACACGCGCATATAAATTCGAGATTGGATTCGTTACGCAAGTAGCGAATTTTTCTTAACCGTTATATGTCTGAAGATTTTGATACATAAACTTTCAAGCAGAGGGCTTTCGCCTTCTGCTTTTTTATTTGCGCCCCCGTCTATTTCCCGGGAAATACGAAACCCCTTTAACTCCATTGAGCTAAAGGGGTTTTGTGTTTTATTTTTTTAAGACAGCCGTTTGTTGAAGGAAGTTTCCGATGCGCTCCACGATTTTCTCCGAGCAGTCCGGATCGTTCATCAAATCATAGTCGCTGATGTTCAGGCGCAGGACGGGGCAGCCGTTAAAGCTGTTGATCCATTTCTCGTAGCGTTCATGCATTTCCACCCAGTATTCGACAGGAGTCTGCTGCTCCATCAAGCGGCCGCGCTCCTGGATGCGCCCTAGAATGTCTTCAAGTGAGCCTTCCAGGTAAATCAATAAATCCGGATGCGGGAAATACGGCGTCATGACCATCGCCTCGAACAAATTCGTATACGTTTCGTAATCGACATTGTTCATTGTGCCTTTTTCCCAGTGCATTTTCGCAAAAATGCCGGTATCTTCGTAAATCGAACGGTCCTGGATAAAACCGCCGCCGTATTCAAACATCCGCTTTTGTTCTTTGAAGCGTTCAGCCAGGAAATAGATCTGCAGATGGAAGCTCCATTTCTCGAAATCATCGTAGAACAAATCCAAATAAGGATTCGTGTCCACTTTTTCAAACGAGGTCCGGAATTGCAAGGCATCTGCCAAAGCTTTTGTCATTGTTGACTTGCCGACGCCTACTGTCCCGGCAATCGTAATAACAGCATCCGAAGGGATGCCGTATTTTTCGCGTAAATTCATATTGATAAGCTCCTTTGTTGTAAAGTTTCGTCCACTTTTCTTAAAATCAGCTGCAGATCTGCTTCATTTTGAACGAAATCGATTTCATCTCCGTTAAAGCGAAGAACCGGTATTTCCGGATGCGCCTGTTCAAAAACTTCGATGAAGGCATGGTAGTCAGCGGCAAGCTGCTCCATGTATTCCGGCGTGATCATTTTTTCAAATTCGCGTCCGCGCAGCTTAATGCGCTTCATCAGCGTATCCAGGCTCGCATGCAAATAAATGATGATATTGGGTTTTGGCATGTCTGCGGTCAAGAT
Source organism: Planococcus massiliensis (assembly GCF_000821325.1). Taxonomy (NCBI): domain Bacteria; kingdom Bacillati; phylum Bacillota; class Bacilli; order Caryophanales; family Caryophanaceae; genus Planococcus; species Planococcus massiliensis. The sequence goes on from NZ_CCXS01000001.1 coordinate 60,153, forward strand.
GCGGTAAATCGCTTCGTATTTGGCATACTCCGCTTCCGGCAATGTGCGCTTCGCAAAAATGAGATTTTTAAAAATATGGTAATCCGCTACGACAGGTTCACGGTTCGAGATGAACTTTTTCTGGATATCGGATAATTGTTTATAGCGATTGCATAAAAAGAACATTTCCGTCTGGAAGCTCCATTCTTCAATATCTTCATAGAATTTATTGAGAAACGGGTTTTCGTCCACGATTTCTTTTAGCAGTTGGAATTGGTTTTGTTCAGCAATTACTTTCGTCAACGACGTTTTGCCAACGCCTATCGGACCTTCTACCGTGATAAATGGCACCGGCATGGGAAGTCCCCCTCTTTCTTTTCAAGTGTGATGCAGTGCCATTTATTTTACCATAGACAGCACCTGAAAAGTAGAAAAAAAACAGCCGTCCAGTTTAATGGATAGCTGCTTTGAATGTTCCGCCGTGCACTTCCTGCGTGTCCATGATGGTGACAAATGCGGTTGGATCAATGTCTGCCACAATCTGTTTGAGCTTTGAAATTTCCAAACGCGTGACGACGACATAAATGACATCTTTCGCCGATTCTTCAAAACCGCCTTTGCCGTGAAGTTTCGTCACGCTGCGGCCAAGGCGCGAATTGATGGCATCGCCCAGTTCGATAAATTCATCTGAAACAATGAGCACCGCTTTCGTATCGTCCAGGCCTTGAATCACCATGTCAATGGTTTTCGAAGCAATGTAATAAGTCAAAATCGAATACATCGCATGTTCCCATCCCAGCACGAAGCCGGCCCATAGGAAAATGAAAATATTGGCGAACATCACGAATTCACCGACTGAAAAAGGCAGTTTGCGCGTCAATAAAATGCCGAGGATTTCCGTCCCGTCCAGCGCGCCGCTATTGCGGATGACGAGCCCTACACCTGCACCCAGGATCAGACCGCCGAAAACCGTGGCAAGCAGCGGGTCATCGACCACTCCAGGAATCGGATGCAGGGGAAATTCGATAATGGCAAGCGCTACAATCGCAAAAATCGAAGAGAGAAAGAAGTTTTTTCCGATGTGTTTGTATCCAAAGAAGAGGAATGGCAGATTGATGACTACCATCAAAATACCGAAAGGAATCGGCGTCAAATAATCCAAAATCAATGAAATCCCGATGATCCCGCCATCGATGATCGAATTAGGCACTAAAAAAAGCTCAATTGCAACAGCAGCCATTGTCGCACCTAATAAAATAAGGCAAAAACGCCCGATAAAATGCCGAAAGGACTCCTTTTTATGTTCTTTTACCATCAAATCTCCCCTATGTGTTCGCCTTTGTCTGTTTAAGCTATTTTTTATTTTACCTTTTATCGGGACGTTTGTCTTGAAAGCGGTTTTAAAATGGCAAAAAAATGCTACACTATCCCTAAGGAGCGATGTTTGATGAATGGCAGCGAATTAGATCATTTTTACATGCAATTGGCAATGGAAGAAGCGGAAAAAGCAGCAGCAAAAGGGGAAGTGCCGATTGGGGCAGTCATCGTCCGGGACGGGGAAGTGATTGCACGGGCCCATAACCTTCGGGAGACGACGCAAAACGCCGTGACTCATGCCGAATTATTGGCCATCCAGGAAGCCTGCCAGAAACTCGGCAGCTGGCGATTGGAAAATACCCAGCTTTACGTAACGTTAGAGCCTTGTCCGATGTGTGCAGGGGCCATTCTGCAGTCGCGCATTCCGCGCGTTATTTACGGGGCACGCGATGTGAAAGCGGGCAGCGTTGATTCCCTCTACCGGCTATTGAACGATGAGCGCTTTAACCATCAATGCGACGTGACGGAAAACGTCTTGGCAGAAGAATGCGGCCAGCTATTGACGAATTTCTTCCGGGCCCTCCGGGAGAACAAAAAGAAGAAAAAGCGGGAGTCCCTATTGTAAAGGCGCTTCCGCTTTTTTCTCGCTTAAAAACTGTGCAATTAACTTGTTCACGATATAAGCCTGTTCATGATGCACCCAGTGGGTAGCCTCGCCGACAAAAACCAATTCGCTGTCGCGGCAGAAATTCAGGCTTTCTTTTGCAAGCATCGGAGATAGAAATTGATCCCCTAACCCCCAGATGATCCGCACCGGCACGCCAATTTTTTCTTCAGGCGTCTGCAGCATGCTGCCTTTTCGGATCGCCCGGTACCAATTGAGCATCGCGGTCAATGCCCCTGGCTGCGCCCAAGCGGATTGATAAGCGGAAATCTCCTCTTCCGAGAACGTGTTTGGCCGGCTCGTCGATACTAAACTGCTGACCATTGTTTTAAAATAGTCCGCTGCCAATGTTTTCTCTGGAAGCTCCGGCATTTGGAAAAAAGCGATATAGGAACTCTTCACCCATTGCGCCGGATTTTTCTTCATGACCCGCGGCATCGCCTTTGGATGCGGAATGTTGACGGCGATGAGCTGATCCACATATTGAGGCTTAGTGGCAGCCAAATGCCAGGCGACTGCACCTCCCCAATCGTGGCCGATAATGGTAGCGCTTGTTCGTTCAAACCCCTCGATCAACCCGACAATATCATCGCGCAATAAATCCAATGTATAGTTTTCGATGCCTGCCGGTTTGTCGCTCAAATTATAGCCGCGCTGGTCGGGCACGACGACGCGGTAGCCTTTCGCTGCCAGCGGTTCGATTTGATGGATCCAGCCATACCAGAATTCCGGGAAGCCGTGCAGCAGCACGACAAGCGGTCCGTTTTCCGGACCTGCCACTGCCGTATGCAAGGTAATGCCGTTCGTTTTGACGTATTCAAAAGAGACCTGTTCCACTTCCATCCTTCCTTTCGATTAGCGTTTCCCTTTCTTTACCCGCTTTCACCAAAATAAAGAGCCTGGAAACAATCTATTTCCAGGCTCTTCTCATTTAGTTTATTGGATGATTTCTTTGCCGCCCATGTAAGGACGCAGCACTTCAGGAATCAAGATGGTGCCGTCTTCCTGCTGGCAGTTTTCAAGCAAGGCGGCTACGGTGCGGCCGATCGCCAAGCCGCTGCCGTTTAACGTGTGGACAAATTCCGGCTTGCCATTTGCTTCGCGGCGGAATTTGACGTTCGCACGGCGAGCCTGGAAATCTTCAAAATTGCTGCAAGAAGAAATTTCGCGGTACATTTCCTGGCTCGGAATCCATACTTCGATGTCGTATTTCTTCGCAGCAGTGAAACCAAGGTCGGCCGTGCACATTTTCAAGACGCGGTAAGGAAGGCCAAGAAGCTGCAGCACTTTTTCCGCGTGCCCTGTCAGTTTCTCCAATTCATCATATGAATCTTCCGGCTTCACAAAGCGCACCAGCTCGACTTTATTGAATTGGTGCTGTCTGATTAACCCGCGTGTGTCACGCCCCGCAGAACCGGCTTCAGAGCGGAAATTCGCGCTATATGAAGCAAAGGCTTGCGGCAGCATGTCCGCTGATAGGATTTCGTCGCGGTAGAAGTTCGTTACCGGCACTTCAGATGTCGGAATCATGAAGTAATCCTCTTTTTCAATCAAGAACGCATCTTCTTCGAATTTCGGCAATTGGCCGGTACCGGTCAAGCTGTCGCGATTGACCATATACGGCGGCAGCATTTCCTCGTACCCATGCTCTTCCTGGTGAAGGTCCATCATGAAGTTGATCAGTGCGCGTTCAAGGCGTGCCCCTAGCCCGCGGTAAAAGACAAAACGGCTGCCCGTTACTTTTGCTGCACGTTCAAAATCGATGATGTTCAAATCTGTCCCCAGGTCCCAGTGCGGCTTCGCTTCAAAGGCGAATTCCGGCTTTGTTCCCCATGTACGGATTTCCACGTTGTCGTCTTCAGAATCGCCGACCGGCACGCTGTCATGCGGAATGTTCGGCACACGCATCATGATGTAATTCAGACGCTCTTCCACTTCACGCAATTCATCGTCAATCACTTTGATCTGGTCGCCGACTTCGCGCATTTTGGCAATTGCTTCGTCTGCGTTTTCTTTATTGCGCTTCATGAGGGCAATGTTTTGAGAAGCTTCGTTGCGCTCTGCTTTCAACTTCTCTGTTTGCGCAATCAATTCACGGCGTTTGGCATCCACTGTTTCAAAATCGTCCAGCACGGAAATGTCTTCCCCGCGCTTCGCCAGTTTCGTTTTCACTTCTTCAAAATTCGCACGTACATACTTAATGTCTAACATGTAAATTCCTCCTCTAAATTTTCGGTCCATGGAAAAAAGGCAACAAAAATAGCCCCCATCCCTTGGTAAAAGGGACGAGAGCTACCCGCGTTGCCACCCTGATTGACCGGCAAAAGCCAGTCCTCTTCATTACATAACGGCCTTTAAACCGGCAATGGCTTCTGTCGCCATGCAACTCAGGGGTGGATTCACACGCGCTTTTCACCGGTTCGCACCAACCACCGGCTCTCTTTGGAAAAACAGACGTCCTACTAGTTCCCATCAACGTTTCTACTTTTAAATTAATCATACTTTACTATAAATTGAATCGTTTGGCAAGAGAGCTTCCGCGGCGGGAGGAACCATGTTCAGAAAGTATTCCATGATCCGGTGGTCATCGGTCAATTCGGGATGGAACGAGCAGCCAAGAAACTGCCCGCTCCGCGCCATGACGATTTTCCCCTCATGTTCACACAGCACTTCAACCGATGGGCCGGCACGGACGATATGGGGTGCACGGATGAACACCGCTTCAAAAGCGCCGGCCATTCCTTTGATCGAGAGCGCTGCTTCAAAACTGTCCACTTGACGGCCAAACGAATTGCGCGCTACCACCACGTCCATCACCCCGAGATGCGGCTCTTCGTATCCAACCACCGCACCTGCCAATAAAATCAACCCGGCGCATGTGCCAAACAGTGGTTTGCCGGTTTCTGCAAACTCCCGCAACGGCTCCAACAAGCCGCAGCGATCAATGGACCGGCGAATCGCAGTGCTTTCGCCGCCAGGCAAAATCAGCGCGTCTAATCCTTCTAAATCTTTTGGGCGCTTTACCGCAACAGCTTCCGCCTTGCAGGCTTCAATTGACCGCATATGCTCACGGACCGCTCCTTGCAGCGCCAAGACTCCGATGCGTTTCATCTTACCAGCCCCGCTCTTGCATGCGTTCTCCCGCAGCGATGGTGGAAATTTCAATTCCTTTCATTGCGATGCCCAGGTCTTTTGAAAGCTCCGCGATCAATCGGTAGTCCTGGTAATGAGTCGTGGCTTCAACGATGGCACGGGCAAATTTTTCAGGATTTTCCGATTTGAAGATGCCGGATCCGACAAACACCCCATCGGCTCCCAGTTCCATCATCAATGCGGCATCCGCTGGCGTTGCCACACCGCCTGCCGCAAAATTCACGACCGGCAAACGCCCTAATTCTTTTACTTCTTTCAAAAATTCATACGAAGCCCCTAAGTTCCGCGCTTCCGTCATCAATTCGTCTTCGCTCATGGCCACCACTTTGCGCACCTCTGCATTCACTTGCCGCAAATGGCGCACTGCTTCGACGATATTGCCCGTTCCCGGTTCGCCTTTTGTCCGGAGCATGGAGGCTCCTTCGCCAATGCGGCGTGCGGCTTCGCCTAAATTGCGGCAGCCGCAGACAAATGGCACCGTATATGTATTTTTTAACAAATGGAATTCTTCATCTGCCGGCGTCAATACTTCGCTTTCATCAATGTAGTCAACGCCCATCGCTTCCAGCACACGAGCTTCCACAATATGGCCAATACGCGCTTTGGCCATCACCGGGATCGAGACCGCCTTCATCACTTCTTCGGTAATGCGCGGATCCGCCATCCGGGCAACGCCGCCGTCTCTCCGGATATCTGAAGGCACGCGTTCTAATGCCATGACAGCGGTAGCACCTGCAGCTTCCGCAATCCGTGCTTGGTCCGCGTTGACCACATCCATGATAACGCCGCCTTTTTGCATTTCGGCCATGCCGCGTTTAACGCGATTAGTTCCTTGTTCACTCATTCCAAATTCCCTCCTCTTTTCTTTACACCTTCAGTATAATAAAGAGTGACCATATAAAAAGAACCAGTTTCATATAAATTCGTAAGGTCAGATAGGAGAATCTTATGGACATGCTGATGTTTCAACTTAAACGCGACGGTGCCATTCCTTTATACAAACAGCTTTACGAAGAAATCAAACAAGCCATCATCAGCGGCAAAATTTCGGTCGGCGTCAAATTGCCCAGCAAGCGCAAGCTTTCCGATTTTCTGGACATTAGCCAAACGACCGTTGAACTGGCGTATGGACAGCTTGTCGCTGAGGGGTTTATTGAAGCGCGGGACCGGAAAGGCTATTATGCCCAAGCCATTGAAGAACTGGCTTATCTCGACCTCCCGCAGGAAGAGCCGGTTCAGAGAGAGCATTTCGTGTATCAATATGATTTCAACTCCGGAAAAATTGATACACAGTCCTTTCCATTTGCGGCGTGGCGAAAAATCGCCAAAGAAGTGATGGACGAGAGCAACCACGAACTGCTTCTTTCCGGCCATCCGCAAGGAGATGAGGAGCTCCGCCAGGAAATTGCCCGTTATTTATTTCAATCGAGAGGGGTCGTCTGCGATAAAGACCAACTTATTATCGGCTCCGGTACCGAGCAATTGATGCCGCTGTTGATCCGGCTGCTGGATAAACATGTCGTCTATGGCTTTGAAAATCCAGGATACCCGCTCACGCACACCATTTTTGCCCACTATGACCGGAAAGCCGTGCCGATTGCGGTTGAAGAAGACGGCATTGATATTAGCGAATTAGAAAATTCCGCTGTGGATGTCGCTTACGTGACGCCTTCCCACCAATTTCCGAGCGGTTCGGTCTTGAGTGCAGCGAAACGGGCCCAATTATTGAACTGGGCGGCAGCGAAAACGGAACGGTTCATTATCGAAGACGATTACGACAGTGAATTCCGTTACACAAGCCGCCCCATCCCTGCCTTGCAAAGCATGGATTTGAGCGGCCGGGTCATCTACCTCAGCACCTTTTCCAAATCGTTGATGCCTTCCTTGCGCATCGCTTACATGGTGCTGCCGAAACGGCTGCTTGCCGCGTATCAGCAGACGTTTCTTCATTATTCCTCTTCCGTTCCGCGCACCGATCAGCAAATCGTCGCTGAATTTATGAAAGAGGGCCATTTTTCGCGCCACTTGAATCGCATGCGGAAACTTTATAAAAAAAAATTAGAACAGCTGACTTCCGCGTTGGCTCCGTATGCACCGGCAGTTACAGTTTCGGGCGAACAGGCAGGCATGCACATCGTATTGACCATCGAGACCCCCTTCTCCGAAAAAGAGTTGCTTGAGCTGGCCAAACAGCACAAAATCCGGGTCTTCGGCTTGGAATCCTACGATATTTTTGGACGAACACTTACCCCGCCAAAGATTGTCCTCGGTTTTGGCGGCTTATCAGAAGCGGAAATTGAACAAGGCATTGCCAAATTAATGCACTGCTGGGGAATCGATCCCCTTTAAAAGCACAAAAAAGCAGTTCCCTTATTTAGAAGGGGAACTGCTTTTGATTAGAATAAACCTGTAACGAAATCAACGGCTCCAACCCACATAGTAGAGAAGAAGCTTCCGACTGCTTGCATCGATAGAGAGAACCAGTTGGCGCGCTCTACTTTTTCAGTTGTAACGACTTCAGCTCCAGCATTTTTTCCATCCAGGTAGCCATAATCGGTGCCTTCCGTTTTTGCCACTTTAACCGAGCCGACCACTTTGTCTTTATCAACGCCAGCTTCCATTTCTCCGTCAGCCAGCACAGATTCATCGATCACCAATTCCGGCTTGTAAGAATCTTTGTCTACTGTGCGGATCAACATCTTAATCGGTTCTTTGACCGCAATATTTACTTTGTCTTCCTTGCCTTTTGTGACAGGCAAAGTTTCTTTTCCTTCAAACTGATAGCCGGCTGGCACGATTTCTTCAGTCGTGAATTGGCCGAAACCGAAATCAAATAAGGCACGTGTTGCATCAAAACGGGCTTTGTAAGAACCGACGCCTTCGCTATCCACAGCTTTCATCACAACGGCAATAAGGCGCGTGTCTCCACGTTTCGCTGTACCGGTAAAACTGTGTCCTGCAAAATCCGTCGTTCCTGTTTTCAGGCCGTCTACACCTTCGTATTCATAGATTAAACCAGGAAGCATCGAATTCCAGTTTTCCATGTTCGTTGCATCATCCGTGCCTTCACGGAAAACTTTTTGGGGAATCTTCGTTGTTTCTAAAACTTCAGGATACGTGTCCAACAAAGTTTTCGCTAAAAGAGCGACCGACCGAGCCGGCATGACGTTTTCATCTGTAGGGCCTGTACCTTCCGGCTGCATCCCCATCAAGTCTTTATTGCTCAAGCCTGTCGAATTGACGAATTTTGTATCTTTCAAACCGAACTCAGCGGCTTTTTCATTCATCAATCGAACGAATTCGCCTTCTGTACCTGCAATTGTTTCCGCAATTCCGATCGTTGCTGCATTCGCAGAATAGATCGCCATTGCTTCATAAAGTTCTTGGATCGTGTAGCTTTCATCTTTGCGCAAAGGAACATTGCTCAAACGCAAGTCCTGGGATATTTTGTAAGTATAGTCCGTCACTTTGTATTCCTGATCCCAAGTAATGCGGCCTTCTTCAATCGCTTCAAACAATAAATACTCTGTCATCATCTTTGTCATACTGGCAATTCCAAGCGGTGCTTCAGAATTTTGTTCGTATAATATTTTCCCTGTCTCAGCATCAACCAAAATTGCAGCATCCGCCATTATATTCAATGAATTCTCCGCTTTAGCTTGCTGCGGAATGATAATTGTCGTTAAGAAAACAGCCATTACAGTAAGCAACATCGTCATTTTTAAAACATTCTTCACCTGTATAAATACCTCCATCTATAAGTTTACCCATGCTATTCTATCATATTATATTGGTCCTGAAACAAAAACATGTAAAAAGCACCCTTTGCGCCTAAAATTAGACGAAAAAGGGTGCTGAAAGGTTTACTTATTACGAAATGGAATAGTTAGGTGACTCTTTTGTGATTTGAACATCATGCGGATGGCTTTCACGCAATCCAGCGCCAGTCATACGGATAAATTGAGCTTCTTCGCGCAAGGTCTGCAAATCTTTTGTTCCGCAATACCCCATGCCCGCACGAATGCCTCCTAGCAACTGATGGATTGTATCTGATAAAGGCCCTTTATATGGCAGACGACCTTCGATGCCTTCTGGAACCAATTTTTTGGCATCATCTTGGAAGTAGCGGTCTTTCGAACCTTTTTCCATCGATGCGATGGAACCCATTCCGCGGTAAGTCTTGAAACGGCGTCCTTGGAAAATTTCAGTTTCCCCAGGGCTTTCAGTCGTACCCGCGAGCAAGCTTCCTAACATCACGACATGGCCGCCAGCAGCCAATGCTTTGATAATATCGCCAGAATACTTGATGCCGCCATCGGCGATAATCGCTTTGCCGTGTTTGCGTGCTTCTGTTGCACAATCGTAAACAGCAGTGATTTGAGGGACCCCTACACCAGCAACCACGCGTGTTGTACAAATCGAACCTGGTCCGATCCCCACTTTAACGACGTCAGCTCCTGCTTCAATCAATGCTTTTGTGCCTTCTGCAGTTGCTACATTTCCTGCAATGATGGCCAGATCCGGATACATTTGACGGATTTGCTGCACCATATCTAGAACACCTTTGGAATGCCCATGCGCTGTATCTAAGACGATTACGTCAACAGATGCTTTCACTAATTGCTCTACGCGTTTCATCGTATCGGAAGTAACGCCAACAGCAGCGCCAACAAGCAAGCGTCCGTGTGCATCTTTAGCAGCGATTGGGAATTCAATGACTTTCTCGATATCCTTGATTGTGATTAGGCCTTTTAATACGCCATCGTTGTCCACAATCGGCAATTTTTCAATTTTATACTGCTGAAGGATTTTTTCCGCATCTTCCAGCGTAGTGCCCACTGGAGCCGTCACTAATTTTTCCCTCGTCATCACTTCATTGATCTGCAAAGAATAATCTTGGATGAAACGCAGATCCCGGTTTGTGATAATTCCTACCAATTTCTGCTCTTCTTCATTGTTTACAATCGGCACCCCTGAAATACGGTATTTCCCCATCAAATGTTCCGCATCAAACACTTGATGCGTTGGAGTTAAGAAGAAAGGATCGGTAATAACACCATTTTCAGAACGTTTTACAGTAGTTACTTGTTCCGCTTGTTCTTCGATGCTCATGTTTTTATGGATAATCCCTAATCCGCCTTGACGTGCCATTGAAATAGCCATCTTCGCCTCTGTTACAGTATCCATGCCGGCACTGATGATCGGTATATTCAGCTTGATCGTAGAAGTTAATTCCACCGATAAACTTACGTCTTTCGGCAATACTTCTGATCGAGCTGGCACAAGCAATACATCATCGAACGTTAAACCTTCTTTTACAAATTTAGACTCCCACATTATGGACCCGCCTCCTGCTTCCTTTTAAATATTATTGTAAGGTTATCAGCGCCGCTATGCAGTGTCAAGGAAACCCGAAGAAGAAAAAGTATTCGGACTTCTTGATGAAAGCATTTTTTGATTTCTTCTTCCATTTTTAGTGGAGAAGTTGGCGAAGCATATTGTTTAACCTCCTTGCCTTCTTTATAGATCAGAAATTTAGTAGAATTCCATTCTTCCATTAGGCTAGGCTTCAAGGTTTCAAATTGATAAACTACACTCATTTTTATTTGTCTTTTCAGTTTCTTTTAGAGTTTATCCAAAAATAGTGAGTGACAAAAAATTTGATTAATAACAAAAAAGCCGTTACCGGCTACGGTAACGACTGATTCAGGGCCCAGCGACGTCCTACTCTCACAGGGGGAAACCCCCAACTACCATCGGCGCAAAAGAGCTTAACTTCCGTGTTCGGGATGGGAACGGTTTCCGTAAACAAAGTTGGTTAAGTCCTCGATCGATTAGTATTCGTCAGCTGCACGTGTCGCCACGCTTCCACCTCGAACCTATCTACCTCATCGTCTTTGAGGGATCTTACTTGCTTGCGCAATGGGAAATCTCATCTTGAGGGGGGCTTCGTGCTTAGATGCTTTCAGCACTTATCCCGGCCACACATAGCTACCCAGCGATGCCCTTGGCAGAACAACTGGTACACCAGCGGTGTGTCCATCCCGGTCCTCTCGTACTAAGGACAGCTCCTCTCAAATTTCCTGCGCCCGCGACGGATAGGGACCGAACTGTCTCACGACGTTCTGAACCCAGCTCGCGTACCGCTTTAATGGGCGAACAGCCCAACCCTTGGGACCGACTACAGCCCCAGGATGCGATGAGCCGACATCGAGGTGCCAAACCTCCCCGTCGATGTGGACTCTTGGGGGAGATAAGCCTGTTATCCCCGGGGTAGCTTTTATCCGTTGAGCGATGGCCCTTCCATGCGGAACCACCGGATCACTAAGCCCGTCTTTCGACCCTGCTCGACCTGTACGTCTCGCAGTCAAGCTCCCTTGTGCCTTTACACTCTGCGAATGATTTCCAACCATTCTGAGGGAACCTTTGGGCGCCTCCGTTACTCTTTAGGAGGCGACCGCCCCAGTCAAACTGCCCGCCTGACACTGTCTCCCACCCCGATCAGGGGTGTGGGTTAGAATTTCAATACAACCAGGGTAGTATCCCACCGACGCCTCCTCCGAAGCTGGCGCTCCGGGCTCAAAGGCTCCTACCTATCCTGTACAAGTTGCACCAAAATTCAATATCAGGCTACAGTAAAGCTCCACGGGGTCTTTCCGTCCTGTCGCGGGTAACCTGCATCTTCACAGGTACTATAATTTCACCGAGTCTCTCGTTGAGACAGTGCCCAGATCGTTACGCCTTTCGTGCGGGTCGGAACTTACCCGACAAGGAATTTCGCTACCTTAGGACCGTTATAGTTACGGCCGCCGTTTACTGGGGCTTCAGTTCGCACCTTCGCTTGCGCTAAGCACTCCCCTTAACCTTCCAGCACCGGGCAGGCGTCAGCCCCTATACGTCACCTTACGGTTTTGCAGAGACCTGTGTTTTTGCTAAACAGTCGCCTGGGCCTATTCACTGCGGCTCTCTCGGGCTATTCACCCTACCAGAGCACCCCTTCTCCCGAAGTTACGGGGTCATTTTGCCGAGTTCCTTAACGAGAGTTCACTCGCTCACCTTAGAATTCTCTTCTCGCCTACCTGTGTCGGTTTGCGGTACGGGCACCTCCCGCCTCGCTAGAGGCTTTTCTTGGCAGTGTGAAATCAGGGACTCGAGGATGAATCCTCTCGCCATCACAGCTTAACGTATCAGGAATGGGATTTGCCTCATTCCACGCCTCACTGCTTGGACGCGCACAACCAACGGCGCGCTCGCCTTATCCTTCTGCGTCCCCCCATTGCTCAAACGGCGGGGAGGTGGTACAGGAATATCAACCTGTTGTCCATCGTCTACGCCTATCGGCCTCGACTTAGGTCCCGACTGACCCTGAGCGGACGAGCCTTCCTCAGGAAACCTTAGGCATTCGGTGGACGGGATTCTCACCCGTCTTTCGTTACTCATACCGGCATTCTCACTTCTAAGCGCTCCACCAGTCCTTCCGGTCTGACTTCAACGCCCTTAGAACGCTCTCCTACCACGGACCTCAGACGAGGTCCATCCACAGCTTCGGTAATCCGTTTAGCCCCGGTACATTTTCGGCGCAGTGTCACTCGACCAGTGAGCTATTACGCACTCTTTAAATGATGGCTGCTTCTAAGCCAACATCCTGGTTGTCTAAGCAACGCCACATCCTTTTCCACTTAACGGATATTTGGGGACCTTAGCTGGTGGTCTGGGCTGTTTCCCTCTTGACTACGGATCTTATCACTCGCAGTCTGACTCCCAATCATAAATCACTGGCATTCGGAGTTTGTCTGAATTCGGTAACCCGGGATGGGCCCCTAGTCCAAACAGTGCTCTACCTCCAGGATTCTCAAAGATTGAGGCTAGCCCTAAAGCTATTTCGGAGAGAACCAGCTATCTCCAGGTTCGATTGGAATTTCTCCGCTACCCACACCTCATCCCCGCACTTTTCAACGTGCGTGGGTTCGGGCCTCCAGTAAGTGTTACCTTACCTTCACCCTGGACATGGGTAGATCACCTGGTTTCGGGTCTACAACTGCATACTCATGCGCCCTATTCAGACTCGCTTTCGCTGCGGCTCCGCCTTCTCAGCTTAACCTTGCATGCAATCGTAACTCGCCGGTTCATTCTACAAAAGGCACGCCATCACCCATAAACGGGCTTTGACTACTTGTAGGCACACGGTTTCAGGATCTGTTTCACTCCCCTTCCGGGGTGCTTTTCACCTTTCCCTCACGGTACTGGTTCACTATCGGTCACTAGGGAGTATTTAGCCTTGGGAGATGGTCCTCCCGGATTCCGACGGAATTTCACGTGTTCCGCCGTACTCAGGATCCACTCGGGAGATCCGAACTTTTCAGCTACAGGGCTGTTACCTTGTGCCGCGGACCGTTCCAGGTCGCTTCGCTTAAATTCGGATTTTGTAACTCCACATTGAGTGTCCTACAACCCCAAGAGGCAAGCCTCTTGGTTTGGGCTGTTCCCGTTTCGCTCGCCGCTACTCAGGGAATCGCATTTGCTTTCTCTTCCTCCAGGTACTTAGATGTTTCAGTTCCCTGGGTCTGCCTTCTCATGTGCTATGAATTCACACATGGATACCGCCCCATTAAAGGCGGTGGGTTCCCCCATTCGGAAATCTCCGGATCACAGCTCACTTACAGCTCCCCGAAGCATATCGGTGTTAGTGCCGTCCTTCTTCGGCTCCTAGTGCCAAGGCATTCACCGTGCGCCCTTTCTAACTTAACCAAGTGGTTGGTTAAAAAGTTGATCCCAATTGGGATCGTGCTTACAGAAAATCGCTTGTTTCACTTTGTTTCAATGTCGTTCTATCCAGTTTTCAAAGAACAAGTTTGAACGTTCCCCCGGCTTTCGCCTGAAGGTGAACCTTCAAAACTGAACGCAAAACGTCAACCCAAGAGCTGCGCTCTTGGTTCCGAATAAATCCTTAGAAAGGAGGTGATCCAGCCGCACCTTCCGATACGGCTACCTTGTTACGACTTCACCCCAATCATCTGTCCCACCTTCGGCGGCTGGCTCCCATAAGGGTTACCCCACCGACTTGTTCACTCAAAACTGGATAGGCGACATTGAAACGGGTGAAACCGCTGGTTTCCGTAAACAAAGTTGGTTAAGTCCTCGATCGATTAGTATTCGTCAGCTGCACGTGTCGCCACGCTTCCACCTCGAACCTATCTACCTCATCGTCTTTGAGGGATCTTACTTGCTTGCGCAATGGGAAATCTCATCTTGAGGGGGGCTTCGTGCTTAGATGCTTTCAGCACTTATCCCGGCCACACATAGCTACCCAGCGATGCCCTTGGCAGAACAACTGGTACACCAGCGGTGTGTCCATCCCGGTCCTCTCGTACTAAGGACAGCTCCTCTCAAATTTCCTGCGCCCGCGACGGATAGGGACCGAACTGTCTCACGACGTTCTGAACCCAGCTCGCGTACCGCTTTAATGGGCGAACAGCCCAACCCTTGGGACCGACTACAGCCCCAGGATGCGATGAGCCGACATCGAGGTGCCAAACCTCCCCGTCGATGTGGACTCTTGGGGGAGATAAGCCTGTTATCCCCGGGGTAGCTTTTATCCGTTGAGCGATGGCCCTTCCATGCGGAACCACCGGATCACTAAGCCCGTCTTTCGACCCTGCTCGACCTGTACGTCTCGCAGTCAAGCTCCCTTGTGCCTTTACACTCTGCGAATGATTTCCAACCATTCTGAGGGAACCTTTGGGCGCCTCCGTTACTCTTTAGGAGGCGACCGCCCCAGTCAAACTGCCCGCCTGACACTGTCTCCCACCCCGATCAGGGGTGTGGGTTAGAATTTCAATACAACCAGGGTAGTATCCCACCGACGCCTCCTCCGAAGCTGGCGCTCCGGGCTCAAAGGCTCCTACCTATCCTGTACAAGTTGCACCAAAATTCAATATCAGGCTACAGTAAAGCTCCACGGGGTCTTTCCGTCCTGTCGCGGGTAACCTGCATCTTCACAGGTACTATAATTTCACCGAGTCTCTCGTTGAGACAGTGCCCAGATCGTTACGCCTTTCGTGCGGGTCGGAACTTACCCGACAAGGAATTTCGCTACCTTAGGACCGTTATAGTTACGGCCGCCGTTTACTGGGGCTTCAGTTCGCACCTTCGCTTGCGCTAAGCACTCCCCTTAACCTTCCAGCACCGGGCAGGCGTCAGCCCCTATACGTCACCTTACGGTTTTGCAGAGACCTGTGTTTTTGCTAAACAGTCGCCTGGGCCTATTCACTGCGGCTCTCTCGGGCTATTCACCCTACCAGAGCACCCCTTCTCCCGAAGTTACGGGGTCATTTTGCCGAGTTCCTTAACGAGAGTTCACTCGCTCACCTTAGAATTCTCTTCTCGCCTACCTGTGTCGGTTTGCGGTACGGGCACCTCCCGCCTCGCTAGAGGCTTTTCTTGGCAGTGTGAAATCAGGGACTCGAGGATGAATCCTCTCGCCATCACAGCTTAACGTATCAGGAATGGGATTTGCCTCATTCCACGCCTCACTGCTTGGACGCGCACAACCAACGGCGCGCTCGCCTTATCCTTCTGCGTCCCCCCATTGCTCAAACGGCGGGGAGGTGGTACAGGAATATCAACCTGTTGTCCATCGTCTACGCCTATCGGCCTCGACTTAGGTCCCGACTGACCCTGAGCGGACGAGCCTTCCTCAGGAAACCTTAGGCATTCGGTGGACGGGATTCTCACCCGTCTTTCGTTACTCATACCGGCATTCTCACTTCTAAGCGCTCCACCAGTCCTTCCGGTCTGACTTCAACGCCCTTAGAACGCTCTCCTACCACGGACCTCAGACGAGGTCCATCCACAGCTTCGGTAATCCGTTTAGCCCCGGTACATTTTCGGCGCAGTGTCACTCGACCAGTGAGCTATTACGCACTCTTTAAATGATGGCTGCTTCTAAGCCAACATCCTGGTTGTCTAAGCAACGCCACATCCTTTTCCACTTAACGGATATTTGGGGACCTTAGCTGGTGGTCTGGGCTGTTTCCCTCTTGACTACGGATCTTATCACTCGCAGTCTGACTCCCAATCATAAATCACTGGCATTCGGAGTTTGTCTGAATTCGGTAACCCGGGATGGGCCCCTAGTCCAAACAGTGCTCTACCTCCAGGATTCTCAAAGATTGAGGCTAGCCCTAAAGCTATTTCGGAGAGAACCAGCTATCTCCAGGTTCGATTGGAATTTCTCCGCTACCCACACCTCATCCCCGCACTTTTCAACGTGCGTGGGTTCGGGCCTCCAGTAAGTGTTACCTTACCTTCACCCTGGACATGGGTAGATCACCTGGTTTCGGGTCTACAACTGCATACTCATGCGCCCTATTCAGACTCGCTTTCGCTGCGGCTCCGCCTTCTCAGCTTAACCTTGCATGCAATCGTAACTCGCCGGTTCATTCTACAAAAGGCACGCCATCACCCATAAACGGGCTTTGACTACTTGTAGGCACACGGTTTCAGGATCTGTTTCACTCCCCTTCCGGGGTGCTTTTCACCTTTCCCTCACGGTACTGGTTCACTATCGGTCACTAGGGAGTATTTAGCCTTGGGAGATGGTCCTCCCGGATTCCGACGGAATTTCACGTGTTCCGCCGTACTCAGGATCCACTCGGGAGATCCGAACTTTTCAGCTACAGGGCTGTTACCTTGTGCCGCGGACCGTTCCAGGTCGCTTCGCTTAAATTCGGATTTTGTAACTCCACATTGAGTGTCCTACAACCCCAAGAGGCAAGCCTCTTGGTTTGGGCTGTTCCCGTTTCGCTCGCCGCTACTCAGGGAATCGCATTTGCTTTCTCTTCCTCCAGGTACTTAGATGTTTCAGTTCCCTGGGTCTGCCTTCTCATGTGCTATGAATTCACACATGGATACCGCCCCATTAAAGGCGGTGGGTTCCCCCATTCGGAAATCTCCGGATCACAGCTCACTTACAGCTCCCCGAAGCATATCGGTGTTAGTGCCGTCCTTCTTCGGCTCCTAGTGCCAAGGCATTCACCGTGCGCCCTTTCTAACTTAACCAAGTGGTTTGTTAAAAAGTTGATCCCGGCTGGGATCGTGCTTACAGAAAATCGCTTGTTTCACTTTGTTTCAATGTCGTTCTATCCAGTTTTCAAAGAACAAGTTCATAAATAATAAATGATTGGTGGAGCCTAGCGGGATCGAACCGCTGACCTCCTGCGTGCAAGGCAGGCGC
>NZ_CCXS01000001.1:80000-3355000 GCF_000821325.1 Planococcus massiliensis
CTTCGATATTTTCATCAGCAACTACATCGTCCGCTTCTGTATACACATCCGCTTCAGCACTTTCTTCAATCAAAGTTGCTTCGATATTTTCATCTGGATTCTCAGATTCTTCCGGCAGATCGATATCTTTTTTCACTTTAGCAACGGTAGCGACGGTCTCATCTTCAGACAAGCGTATCAACCGGACGCCTTGCGTGCTTCTTCCAGTAGTAGAGATATCATTCACATCCATGCGGATCAAAATGCCGTTAATTGTAATAAGCATAATATCTTCTGTGCCGTTTACAGTACGAACAGCAACCAATGGACCATTCTTATCGGTGATTTGGCAAGTTTTGATTCCCATGCCGCCTCTGGATTGAACACGGTACTCGGCTTCTTTTGTTTGTTTACCGTATCCTTTTTCCGTAATGACCAGAATGTTGTCGCCCGGCTCCAGAATTTCCATGCCGACTACATTGTCGCCATCGCGTAAACGGATGCCTCGTACGCCGCTTGCCGTCCGTCCCATGCTGCGAATATCCGTTTCAGGGAATCGAATTAAAGCACCGTCGCGTGTACCAATGACAATCTCTTTGGATCCGTCTGTCAGTTTGACCGAAATCAACTCATCTTCTTCACGCAAGCTGATGGCAATCAAACCGTTTTGACGGATGTTTGCATAATTCGAAACCGGGGTCCGTTTGCTCACCCCTTCACGTGTCGTAAAGAAGAAGAAAGCATCTTCCTTAAATTCTTCGACGCGGATTACGGCTGTAACTTTCTCGTTCTTCTCGATTTCCAGTAAGTTCACTAAAGGAAGGCCTTTAGCTGTCCGTCCGTATTCCGGAATATGGTATCCCTTTTTGCGGTAGACTTTCCCTTTGTTGGTAAAGAACAAGATGGTGTCGTGTGTAGACGTATATAGAAGGTGTTCAACAAAGTCATCTTCGTTGGTTCCCATTCCTTGTACGCCACGGCCACCGCGTTTTTGGCTGCGGTAGGTGTTCGCAGGCAAACGTTTAATATACCCATTGTGAGTCAACGTTAAAACAGAATCTTCCCGAGGAATTAAATCTTCGTCTTCAAACATTTCGGTTCCGCCTGAAGTGATTTCGGTTCTGCGTTTATCGCTGAAGCGCTCTTTTACTTCGAGCAATTCTTCACGGATAATTTCAAGGATGCGGTATTCATTCGCCAAAATTTCACGTAGCTCGTCGATCAGTTTCACCAATCCTTGATATTCTTCTTCAATTTTGTCGCGCTCAAGTCCTGTTAAACGCTGCAAACGCATGTCTAAAATCGCTTGGGATTGGCGTTCCGATAAATTGAAGTTGCTCATCAAGCCATTGCGGGCTTCTTCGGTAGTCTGTGACCCGCGGATCAATGCAATAATGGCATCAATATGGTCTAACGCAATACGCAAACCTTCAAGAATATGTGCGCGGTCTTCCGCTTTTGTCAAATCAAATTGAGTTCTGCGGCGGATGACGACTTTCTGATGTTCTAAGTAATGATAAAGAACTTCTTTCAAGCCAAGAACTTTCGGATGGCCATCGACAAGCGCCAGCATATTGATCCCGAAGCTTGTTTGCATCGCCGTTTGTTTGTATAGATTGTTCAATAGAACACTTGCACTGGCGTCTCTGCGAACTTCAATAACGATGCGCATTCCGTTGCGGTCCGATTCATCGCGCAAATCTGTAATGCCATCAATTTTCTTGTCACGCACAAGTTCCGCAATTTTTTCGATCAAGCGGGCCTTGTTCACCTGGTAAGGAAGTTCGTTTACGATAATGACTTCCTTGCCGTTTGGTTTAGTTTCAATATCAATGACAGAACGGATCATGATTGAACCGCGGCCTGTCTCGTAAGCTCGGCGGATTCCGCTTCGCCCTAGAATGATCCCGCCTGTCGGGAAATCCGGGCCCGGGATGAATTCCATCAATTCTTCCGTTGTAATGGCTGGATTTTCCGCCAATGCCAAGACGCCGTCAATGGTTTCACCTAAGTGATGCGGCGGAATATTGGTTGCCATACCAACAGCAATCCCTGAAGTTCCGTTCACCAATAAATTCGGGAATCGGCTCGGCAAAACAATCGGTTCTTTTTCTTGGCCATCGTAGTTGTCGCGATAGTCAATTGTGTTTTTATTCAAATCACGCAATAATTCCATGGAAATTTTTGACATCTTTGATTCAGTATAACGCATGGCTGCTGCTGCATCCCCGTCCACCGATCCGAAGTTTCCGTGGCCGTCTACCAGCATATAGCGGTAACTGAAATCCTGCGCCATCCGTACCATGGTTTCGTAAACAGCTGTATCTCCGTGAGGATGGTATTTACCAATAACATCTCCGACGATACGCGCTGATTTTTTATAAGCTTTATCTGAAGTAATCCCTAAATCATGCATTGCATAAAGGATGCGGCGATGAACAGGTTTTAGCCCATCTCGCACATCCGGTAAAGCGCGGGAAACGATAACACTCATCGCATAATCCAAGAATGAGGTCCGCATCTCCGTGCTTATATTTATTTCTTCAACACCACTGCTAGGCCGTTCAGCCATATCCGCAGCCTCCTCTCAACTCTACATCACTTAAACGTCCAGGTTTTTCACGTATTTTGCGTTTTCTTCGATAAAGTTCCGGCGTGGTTCAACATCATCGCCCATTAAAGTATGGAACGTTTCATCTGCCACCATAGCATCCGTTAATGTAACTTGAAGCAATGTCCGGACATCCGGATCCATCGTTGTATCCCATAGCTGTTCTGCATTCATTTCTCCAAGCCCTTTATAGCGTTGGACATTCGGTTTCGGCGTGCTTGATAAATTTTCAAGCGCCGTTTTTAGTTGGGCATCAGTATATACATATTCCACATGCTTGCCTTGTTTGATTTGGAATAAAGGCGGCTGAGCGATGTAAATATAGCCCGCTTCAAGCAATGGCCGCATGTAACGGAAGAAGAACGTCAGCAGCAATGTACGGATATGGGCCCCATCGACATCGGCATCGGTCATGATGACGACTTTGTGGTAGCGGGCTTTGTCCAAATTGAATTCTTCTCCGATTCCCGTGCCAAGTGCTGTAATGATATTGCGAATTTCCGCGTTCGTCAGGATTCTGTCCAAACGGGCTTTTTCGACGTTAAGAATTTTTCCGCGCAGAGGCAAAATGGCTTGGAAATGGCGATCTCGCCCTGATTTTGCTGATCCGCCTGCCGAATCGCCCTCTACGATATAAATTTCACTGATTTTCGGATCGCGTGAAGAACAGTCAGCCAATTTACCCGGCAAGCTGGAAACTTCAAGAACCGATTTGCGGCGCGTGAATTCACGTGCTTTTTTAGCCGCCATGCGGGCATGGGAAGCCATGATCCCTTTTTCCACAATTTTGCGCGACACCGACGGATTTTCCAAAAGGAATCGTTCAAAACCGGCTGAGAACAAGTTATTGACGATTGGACTGACTTCCGTATTCCCTAGTTTTGTTTTCGTCTGCCCTTCGAATTGCGGATCTGGGTGTTTAACCGAAATGATCGCCGTCAGTCCTTCACGCACGTCATCTCCTGTCAAATTCGCATCCTGTTCTTTCAACATGCCATTTTTGCGGCCATAATCGTTGATGACACGCGTTAAAGCCGTTTTAAAACCGGATTCGTGCGAGCCGCCTTCATGGGTATTGATATTGTTCGCAAATGAAAAGATATTCGCTGCATATCCAGCGTTGTACTGCATCGCCACTTCAATTGAAATGCCGTCTTTTTCAGACTCTACAAAAATCGCTTCTTCATGAAGCGGATCTTTTGATTTGTTCAGATGCTCCACATACGATTTAATACCGCCTTCGAAATGGTAGACCTTTTCTTTTTCTTCGCCTTCGCGTTCATCGCGGATCACAATCCGCAGACCGCGGTTTAAATAGGCAAGTTCGCGCAAACGGTGATCTAGAATATCAAATTCGAAGACCGTCGTTTCTTTGAAGATTTCCGCATCCGCTTTAAAGCGGATCGTCGTTCCTGTATGTTCAGATTCGCCGATTACTTTTAGTTCTTCCGTAACCGCTCCTCGTTCAAACTTAATGTAATGCTTCTTTTGGTCAAGATTGACATAAACCTCAGTCACTTCAGACAAGGCGTTTACAACTGACGCCCCTACGCCGTGAAGTCCGCCGGACACTTTATATCCGCCGCCGCCGAATTTACCGCCTGCGTGCAAGACCGTCATGATGACTTCGACTGCCGGGCGGCCCATTTTTTCTTGCATGCCGACAGGAATTCCGCGTCCGTTGTCTTCTACACGGATCCAGTTGTCCTGCTCGATCGTTACTTGGATTTCATCGCAGTAGCCGGCTAAAGCTTCGTCTATACTATTGTCCACGATCTCCCAAACCAAATGGTGAAGCCCTTTTGAACTTGTCGAACCGATATACATTCCGGGTCTTTTGCGGACAGCTTCTAATCCTTCAAGAACTTGAATCTGATTTGCATCATAAGATTGTTTAAGTTCATTTTCTTCCATTGCCATTCCGTTCACCTGCTCTTCCCTACAACATTCTATTTCCTAATTGGCGTGCTATAAATTCGTTCGTTAAGACTCTTTAAGATCGCTTGCGCCTTTAAAGGCGAACCATAAACAAAATCGTCAGTGACTACGTATGACTTGACATGCTCTATCGGCACGAGCAGCCGCACAAAAGCGGCCGGCACGTAATTTTCATAATGAATGACAGCGATGATTTCTTTTATCCGGATGCTTTGCTCTTTACTGATTGAAATGTAAATGAGCGTTCACTCCTTAACGGTCCCTTTCGATACTTCGAAAAGCAAGGCATTTTGGATGGTTTCATGATGGATGCCTTCAACGCTGGTCGTGGTAACAAACGTTTGGACCGATCCTTTGATCGTATTCAACAAATGGGATTGGCGGTAATCATCCAGTTCGGACAACACATCATCCAATAACAGGACGGGCGCTTCTCCGACTTCTTGTTTGATCAATTCGATTTCTGCAAGTTTCAGCGATAAGGCTGTTGTCCGCTGCTGGCCTTGAGAGCCATAGGTTTGGACATCGTAGCCATTAACGAAAAACTGCAATTCATCCCGGTGCGGACCGACAAGCGTAGACCCCCGTTCGATTTCCCGTTTTCTTAATTCTGCCAGTTTCTGCTCTAAAAAAGACGCCATTTCTTCAGGCGTCCATTCGGGCTTTAAACCGCTGATCGGTTGATAGCGGATTTGAAGTTGTTCCAGCCCGCGGGAAATGCCGTGATGGATCGGTTCTGCCCATTTTTGCAATAAATCCATGAACTGATACCTTTTTCGGATAATTTTAACGGCAGCTTCAATAAACTGCTCGGTATAGACGTCAAACATCACGTCACTAATCGTTTGTTTGCCGTAATGCTGCTTTAATATATGATTTCTTTGCTTTAAAAGCTTTTGATAAATCAATAGATCATGCAAATAGACAGGAGAAATCTGGCCAATTTCCATATCGATGAATCGCCGCCGTACTTGAGGGCTGCCTTTGACCAAATTGAGATCTTCAGGAGCAAACATGACCACATTCAACTGACCGATATAATCACTAAGCCGCCGCTGCTCTAAATGATTGACTTTCGCCTTTTTGCCTTTTTTTGACAAAGTTATTTCTAAAGGCAATTTCCCGTATTTACGGTGCACATCAGCCTTTATTTTACCATATTCGGCTTCCCAGCGTATCAATTCTTTATCATTTGACGTACGGTGGGACTTTGCCATGGATAAAACATACAGCGATTCCATGATATTGGTTTTTCCTTGGGCATTTTCACCGATGAATACATTAATCTCCGGTGAAAACGACAATTCCAAGTTTTCATAGTTGCGGTAATTTAATAGTTCGAGACGGTCAATCCGCATCGAAGCTCATGCCTTCAGCGACAACGATACGAAACTCCCCAACTTCCGGAATCGCCACGGTGTCTTCTGGACGAAGTTTCCGGCCTCTGCGATCTTCCGCTTCCCCGTTTACAAACACTTCATGTTCACTCAAAAACCACTTGGCCATTCCGCCCGAACTAATGGTGTCGGTCATTTTCAGTAATTGGCCTAATGTGATGTATTCTGTTTCAATTCCGATTTCCTTCAAAATGCACTCATCCTTCGATTCGTAGTCTATCCCTCTATTTTACCCTATTTAGGGTAAAAAGTAAAAAGGATAGCCATATAGGCTATCCTCGAGGGTGCTTTTCAAATTTAATAGGTCCGGACAGGAAGAATCAGCTGCAAAATCGAGTCGTCCAATGCCGATTTCAAAATGAACGGACGCATAGCGCCTGTGAATTGGATCAAGACATCTTGTCCATCGATCGCTTTTAACGCATCCATCATGAATTTCGCGCTGAAAGAGATTTTCAATTCTTCCCCTTCAATATTTTGCGCCTGCAGCTGCTCTTCTACTTTACCGACTTCCGGTGAGTTAGAAGAAACTTCCACTTCATTGCCGGCATTTGTCGAGAAACGGACCACATTATTGCGCTCTTCACGTGCCAATAAAGAAGCACGGTCAATCGCTTGCAACAACGAACGGCCATTTACGACAACTTCCGTTTTGTATTCGGAAGGAATCAGGCGTGAAGTATCCGGATAATTCCCTTCTAACAAGCGGGAGAAAAATAAAATATGTTTGGATTTGAACAGGACTTGCTGGTTGGTCATGACGATTTCGACCGGCTCTGACGTGTCATCAAGGATTTTGTTCAACTCGTTTAAGCTCTTCCCGGGAATAACGACACTGTATTCGCCTTCTGGCAGAGTTTCCAATTTTGTTTTGCGGCGAGCCAAACGGTGGCTGTCGGTTGCTACACAAACCAGTTCCCCGTCTTTTACTACCCAGTGTACGCCTGTCAATACCGGACGCGTTTCAGAACTTGAAACGGCAAAAACTGTTTCTCTATTGATGGTTTTCAACAGATCTGCAGGAATTGAAAACAAACGGTCGTCTTGGATATCCGGCAATTGTGGATAATCCATCGCATCCAGGCCGATCAAATGGAACTCGGATTTGCCAGAACGGATATGCGTTTGGAAATTTCCTGTAATCTCCACTTCGACTTCATTTGTCGGCAGTTTCCGGATGATTTCACCGAATACTTTCGCTTGAAGCACGATACTTCCTCCTTGGGAAACTCCAATGATCTGCTCGCCATCCTCTTCCGCTGGAATAAATGTCTGGATCGTGATGTCTGAATCGCTTCCTGTTAAACGCATCCCTTCTGATGAGACATCCATTTTGATCCCGGTCAAAATCGGAATCGTTGTTTTTGAACTGACTGCTTTCATTACATCATTTAAACCTTCAACTAAACGTTCACGCTTTATCTCAAATTTCATTATGGAACCTCGCTTATATATATATTTTATTTAGATCTTTAAAGTAATAATAGTAGTAGGGGCTGTGAATATGTGGATAACCCTGAAATAGTGAATAAAAGCAGCTTATCCACATGTAGACAGAATGTGCATAAACTGCTTTGTAACTTATCGGGTTATCCACAGGCGGAATCACCCTTTGCCAAGCGCGTTTCGAATTTCTTTTACATCTTGCTGAAGCTGCTGATCGTCCTTTAGCATCGTAGAAATCTTTTCATGCGCATGGATCACCGTCGTATGATCTCGCCCACCGAATTCTTCCCCGATTTTAGGCAGAGAAAAATCGGTCATTTCCCTCGATAAATACATGGCGACTTGGCGTGGATAAGCAATATCTTTTGTCCGGCGCTTCGTTTTAAAATCTTCCAATTTTACGTTGAACTGGCTGCCGACAGCGTTTTGGATGTCCAAAATCGTAATGACTTTCGGTTTTGAGTTCGGCATGATGTCTTTTAAGGCTTCGGCCGCAAGTTCGGCACTCATATCCCGGTTGATCAAGGAAGAATACGCCACTACACGGATCAAAGCCCCTTCCAATTCACGAATATTCGAATCGATCGAGTTAGCAATATAAGTCATCACGTCGTTTGGAATATCCAAACCGTCCGCTTTCGCTTTTTTGCGGAGAATTGCAATGCGCGTCTCCAGATCCGGCGGTGTGATATCGGTAATAAGGCCCCATTCAAAGCGGGATCTAAGCCGATCTTCCAAAGTTGGAATTTCTTTTGGAGGGCGGTCACTTGAGATGATGATTTGCTTGGATTCTTCATGGAGCGTGTTGAACGTATGGAAGAATTCTTCCTGCGTTTGCTCTTTGCCTGCCAAAAATTGAATATCATCGATCAAAAGAATATCGACGCTCCGGTATTTATTGCGGAAATCGACGGTTTGGTTGTCACGGATCGAGTTGATGAACTCATTCGTGAATTTTTCAGATGACAAATAAACCACTTTGGCATCGGGGTTGTGTTCGAGGACGTAATGTCCAATTGCATGCATTAAATGTGTCTTGCCTAGACCTACTCCCCCATAGATAAACAGCGGATTATACGCTTTCGCCGGCGCTTCGGCCACGGCGAGTGATGCAGCGTGGGCAAAGCGGTTCCCGGATCCAATAACAAACGTATCGAATGTGTATTTTGGATTCAGCATGCCAGGAAGAAATTCCTGATGCTCATTCTGGCCGGGTTTAACGCGAGGTGCAGGAAGTTGAAAATCATCCATATCTTGATCTTTGGGCACGACAAATTTTATCAGCAGATCGTCACCAGTAAGGTCTGATAAGATTCCAGTAATTAAATGCACGTAATGGTTTTCCAACCAATCACGTGCAAACGAATTAGGTGCTGAAATTGTGACTGTCTCATTCTGATAAGATAAAAGTTTTGTCGATTTCAACCAAGTTTCAAAACTAGGTTTGGAGATTTTGGTTTCAACTTGGGCTAAGACACTTGACCATAGTTCGTCTAAGTGTTCCAATAGCTCTTCTCCTTTATATGTAAAATATTTTATAAGTATATCATACACAAAACCACAGTCTGTGGATAAACTTTGCAAACAAGCTGTGAAATAACTGTCCACACCTTATGCACAGTTTGTGGATAAGTATTTTGTGAATAAAATTGTCAACAAGTGAAAACAAGTTAATGTTAACAAAAAAACTGAGACATTACAAGAAGTTCTTAAACTTATCCACATTTCTTTTCTTGTGCACACGGAAGCTATCCACACGGGGTTCCTATGTGCAGAAGTTGTAGATAAGGGGTGTGGATAAAAAAATTTCGAGAAAGTTTGATGCACATGGAATTTTTTATTTTGGGAAACGAATGTGGATAACTTCTATAGAGAAAGTGCGAGGCGGATCCTTGTCTTTTTTAATAAGACATTGACATTTCATACAAGAGGGCTTTATAATAGTCAAGACTGTCTTTGAGAAAAGAGTTACTTTTATTCAGGAGGTGTCACTACATGACATTACGCACATACCAACCAAATACACGTAAACACAGCAAAGTACACGGCTTCAGAGCACGTATGAGCACAAAGAACGGACGTAGAGTAATTGCTGCACGCCGTCGCAAAGGAAGAAAAGTACTATCAGCTTAAGTCCACTGACCGCATCAGTGGTCTTTTTTTCTTTTCTGCCGAATTTGAAAAAAGGATTCTAGCGTATATGGAGTGTTCAATGCCGCTCACTGGACGATCACTCCACCTTTTTCTTCAAGAATTGAGCAGAAATGAACCAAAATAAGCAGGTGAAAAGATGAACAAGCAGCAACGTATTAAGAAAAACAAAGAGTTTCAGCAAATTTTTAAAAAAGGGAAGTCTTTTGCGAACCGCCAGTTTATCGTCTATGTCTTGAAAAGTGATCAACCGGAATTTCGCCTAGGCTTATCTGTCAGCAAAAAAGTAGGAAATGCGGTGACAAGAAACCGTATCAAACGCTATATCCGGCAAACTTTCTTGGAATTGAAAGATGAATTAAAGCCGAATACCGATTATGTTATCATCGCCCGGCAACAGGCGGCCGAAATGGATTTTCACGAAAGCAAGAAGAGTTTAGAGCACGTTTTAAAAATTGCACGCGCTTTGCCCAAGAAGTAGAAAGCGTTTACGAATCGATGTTATTATAGAAGTAATCGAAAATTAGTTTGGGGGAAGAAGGTTGAATAAGCGAATAGTCATGCTTATTTCACTGATCGCAGTTGCATTGCTGCTTTCGGGCTGTACCGAATTTGATCAGCCGATCAGTGGAGATAGCGAAGGATTTTGGAATGAATTTATCGTTTGGCCCTTAGTTTCAGTGATTACGTATTTTAAAGGCTTGCTTGGAACTTACGGGCTCGGAATTATTGCTGTGACGATCATTATCCGTTTGGCATTATTGCCGTTGATGGTTAAACAGACAAAAAGTTCAAAACGGATGCAGGAAGTGCAGCCGCAGCTGAAAGCTTTGCAAGAAAAATACAAATCCAAAGATGCAGTAACCCAACAGAAATACCAAAAAGAAATGATGGCGCTGTTCCAGGAAAAAGGCGTCAACCCGATGGCGGGATGTTTGCCGGTATTGATCCAGATGCCAATTTTAATCGGTTTTTACCACGCGATCAGCCGGATGAACAATACACCGTCGATCGATCTCGGGACTTTTCTTATATTCCCGCTTGCAGAACCAAGCATCATCTTG
Source organism: Planococcus massiliensis (assembly GCF_000821325.1). Taxonomy (NCBI): domain Bacteria; kingdom Bacillati; phylum Bacillota; class Bacilli; order Caryophanales; family Caryophanaceae; genus Planococcus; species Planococcus massiliensis. Next base: position 90,587 of record NZ_CCXS01000001.1, read on the forward strand.
GCAGTGATTGCCGGCCTTATGCAGTTTGTAGTGCTTCGCACAGGCCCTGCGATGGACAATCCGCAAATGAAAATCATGATGTATTTCATGCCAATCATGATTATCGGATTTGGTATCGTCTTGCCATCTGCATTAACGCTTTACTGGGTAATCGGAAATATCATTTCCCTTATCCAAAACATGTTTATTTACCGTCCGTGGGAAAAGAAAGAAGTGCAGCAACCTGTTAAAACGAAAGCAGGAGGGGCTAAAAAGTGAAACAGATCACGCAAACGGGTACAACTGTTGAAAACGCGATCTCAGAAGCATTGAAAAAACTTCAAGCCACACGTGAAGAAGTAAACATCCGCATCATCCAGCAAGAGAAAAAAGGTTTTTTTGGCTTCGGAGCAAAACCTGCAGAGGTGGAAGTCGAAGTTAAGGAAATGGAAGCTGCCCCGGTTGAAGCGGCAGCGCCTGAAACACAAACGCCAGTTGCCGAACCGGAAGAGATTCTGGAGGAACTGGCAGAAGAAGCGCCAACTCCAACAAACGAACGCGCCATTCAAGAAACGAAAGATTATCTCCTAGCGATTGCAAAAGGAATGACGATCGAAGATCTGACCATCACCCATAGCCAAAAAGGCAAACAGGTCCGCTTCTATTTAGAAAGCGAAAAAGTGGCCATGCTGATCGGGAAGCGCGGGAATACCTTAAATTCGCTTCAGCAGCTGGCTCAGCTTGTCGCCAATAAATACTCGAACCAATTCATGATGGTGGAACTGGATGCGGAGAATTATCGTGAGCGGCGCCAGGAAACGCTTGAGCAGCTGGCAGACCGAATGGCGGACAAAGCAATCCGGACAGGAGGGCGCGTTCAATTCGAACCGATGCCTTCCTACGAACGGAAAGTCATACACCAAGCGTTATCCCGGAGAACTGACATTGATACGTATTCTGAAGGAAAAGATCCAAATCGTTATTTAGTAATTGAACCGCTGCGCTAATCAAAACGGTATGCATAAATATGCATGCCGTTTTTTTATGGTTTCTGGCGATAAAACAGCTCTACAAATCTTATGCAAACTCAATAATGGAAATGATGCAGCTGAATGGGCCGATCAGGAGCCGCATCGATCTTTGGGGGCGGAGAATTCTGGTTTTATTGGCCTAAGCATTGTACCTTTCAGATTGGAGCACTTTGTGCTATTGTAATATGTTAGAAAGTCATGTGCTTTTACTGGTTGTCCACATGTGGACAACTTTTTTTTAAGAGTAAAAATAGTTTGAGCTGAAAATGAATTTGTGGATAGATTTTAAGTAGGTCCATGTTAAGCAACAACGTTCGTTGTGCTTTTCATATAGAAGGAGGATTATCATGGAGTTCGATACAATAGCTGCAATCTCTACGCCAAGCGGAGAGGGAGCGATTGCGATCGTCCGTTTAAGCGGGCCGGAAGCAATCCCGATTGCAGACAAGCTATTCCAGGCGCCAAGCGGAAAGAAATTGGCTGAACAAGTTTCCCATACTATCCATTATGGCCATTTAGTAGACCCGTGGACGGAAGAGACCGTAGAAGAAGTCATGCTGTCGTTTATGAAAGCGCCGAAAACGTTCACGCGCGAAGATGTCATCGAGATCAATTGCCATGGCGGCATTGTGTCAGTAAACCGCGTGTTGGCTCTCGTTTTGCGGGCAGGTGCAAGGCTTGCTGAGCCGGGAGAATTTACAAAACGGGCATTCCTAAACGGCCGCATCGATCTGTCTCAGGCAGAAGCGGTGATGGATTTGATCCGGGCGAAGACGGACCGGGCCATGGATGTGGCGCTTAACCAAATGGAAGGCCGCCTGTCGAAGCTGATCGGTACGCTCCGCCAAGCATTGCTAGAATCGATTGCCCAAATGGAAGTAAACATCGATTATCCCGAATATGACGACGTTGAAGAAATGACGCGTCCGATCATGCTCGAAAAATCGATGTGGGTGCGCAGCGAAATTGACAAGCTGCTGCAGACTTCTTCGCAAGGGAAAATTTTGCGGGAAGGGTTGTCGACAGTCATTGTCGGACGGCCGAATGTCGGAAAATCTTCCTTACTCAACAGTTTGGTCCAGGAAAATAAAGCGATTGTCACAGAAATAGCGGGAACTACCCGTGATATAATAGAGGAATACGTAAATGTCCGCGGCGTGCCGCTTCGCCTCGTAGATACAGCAGGGATTCGTGAAACCGAAGATATCGTGGAGCGGATCGGCGTTGAGCGCTCTCGAAAAGTTCTCAAAGAAGCGGATTTGATCCTTTATGTGTTAAATTATTCTGAGCCGCTAACAGCAGAAGATGAACGATTATTCGAAGCGGTAAAAGATATGAATTATATCGTTGTGATCAATAAAACCGATTTGCCGCAGAAAATCGACTTGGAAAAAGTCCAGGCTTTAGCCGGCAGCCGGTTGCTGGTCACCACTTCGTTAATTGAAGAAGAAGGCATTGACCAATTGGAAGAAGCCATTGCCGATTTGTTCTTCGAAGGGGAAATTGAAGCGGGGGATATGACGTATGTCTCGAACGCCCGCCACATTTCGCTGCTCCACCAAGCGCACCAAACCATCTCAGACGCCATTGAAGCGGCCGAAATGGAAGTGCCGGTGGATATGATTCAAATAGACGTCACTCGAACTTGGGAAATCCTTGGGGAAATCATCGGCGATACAGCGGATGACGGACTCCTCAACCAATTATTCTCACAGTTCTGTTTAGGGAAATAAAACTCGAAGGGAATGAACGAACATGCCACAATACGAAGCAGGCACGTTCGATGTCATCGTCGTAGGAGCAGGGCATGCAGGAGCTGAAGCCGCACTTGCTTCTGCCCGCATGGGTGCCAAAACACTTGTGTTGACGATGAATCTGGATATGATCGCGTTCATGCCATGCAACCCGTCAATCGGCGGACCTGCAAAAGGCATCGTTGTACGCGAAATCGACGCACTTGGCGGAGCCATGGGACGCGTCATCGACAAAACACATATACAAATGAGAATGCTGAACACAGCCAAAGGGCCGGCTGTCCGCGCACTTCGCGCACAAGCTGATAAAGTGCTTTACCAACAGGAAATGAAGCGTCTGATGGAAGAAGAAAAGAATTTGACGCTCCATCAGGGAATTGCCGAAAAACTGTTAGTGGAAGACGGGAAAGTCCAAGGATTGATCACCCAAGTTGGCGGAATTTACCGGGCAAATTCCGTTGTCATCACAACCGGAACGTTTTTGCGCGGAGAAATCATTATTGGCGACCTTCGCTACTCAAGCGGACCGAATAACCAGCAGCCCTCGATCAAATTGGCCGAAAATCTGGAAGAACTCGGTTTTGAAACGGTGCGTTTCAAAACAGGGACACCTCCGCGGATCAACAGCAATTCAATCGATTACAGCCAAACCGAAATCCAGCCGGGCGACGACGTGCCGCGGGCATTCAGCTACGAAACGACTGAATTTATCATGGACCAGCTTCCTTGCTGGCTGACGTATACGAATGAAAAAACGCATCAGATCATCGATGCCAACCTTCATTTATCGCCGATGTACTCCGGCATGATCAAAGGAACCGGTCCGCGTTACTGCCCATCCATCGAAGATAAAGTGGTGCGTTTCAACGACAAACCGCGCCATCAGATTTTCTTGGAGCCGGAAGGGCGCAATACGCGGGAAGTTTACGTACAAGGGCTTTCCACGAGCTTGCCTGAACACGTCCAAAGACAATTGCTCGAATCGATTCCCGGGCTTGAAAAAGCGGAAATGATGCGTGCCGGCTACGCCATCGAGTACGATGCAATCGTACCGACGCAATTATGGCCGACACTCGAGTCGAAACAAATCGAAAACCTTTATACGGCTGGACAGATCAACGGAACTTCCGGCTACGAAGAAGCTGCTGGCCAAGGCTTGATGGCAGGCATCAATGCAGCTGCGAAAGTGCTGGGCAAAGAAGAAGTGATTTTGAGCCGTTCTGATGCTTATATCGGCGTACTGATCGATGATTTGGTGACTAAAGGAACGAACGAACCTTACCGGCTATTGACTTCCCGTGCGGAATACCGCTTATTGCTGCGCCATGACAATGCAGATATGCGTTTGACGGAATTAGGGCACCGAATCGGAATGGTCTCAGATGATCGCTACGAGAAATTCCTGGCGAAAAAAGAGCGCATTGGAGAAGAAATCAAACGTTTGAGAAACGTCATGATCAAGCCGAACGAAGCCACTCAGCAAATGATCCGCGACGCTGGCGGCAGCGAGTTGAAAGACGGCATCCGTGGGGCGGATCTATTAAAACGCCCGGAAATGGACTACGACATGATCCAGCGATTGACGGCATCGGAAACCGAATTGGAAGATGAAGTGAAAGAACAAGTCGAAATCCAAGTGAAATACGAGGGATACATCGAAAAATCGCTTCAGCAAGTGGCGAAACTCAAAAAAATGGAAGACAAAAAAATACCAGAAAACATCGATTATCATTCGATTTCTGGGATTGCAACAGAAGCCCGCATGAAATTATCAGAAGTGCGTCCGCTTTCCATTGCACAAGCTTCCCGGATTTCCGGTGTAAACCCTGCTGACATTTCCATTCTTTTGGTGTATATTGAACAAGGTAGAATTGCGAAAGTATCCGTTTAAACAGGATAAATATAAATGGGCTGGCGCTGACCAGCCCATTTTTACATAGGAGAAACGAAACAGGCTTTATAGCCGCACATAACCCCTAAAGCCATACAGCATACATGAAAAAAAGAGGGAGGAAGAAAAAATGAACGAACAGCAATTTAAAGAAGCCCTCAGCGAAAAGGGGATCCATTTGACGGATACCCAGTTAGAGCAGTTTCGTGTTTATTTCGAGGAATTGGTTGAATGGAATGAAAAAATGAATTTAACGGCCATCACCGATCAGCCGGATGTCTATTTAAAGCATTTTTATGATTCTATTACGGCCGCTTTTTACCTGGACTTCAGCAATCCGTTAAAAGTTTGCGATGTTGGGGCAGGCGCTGGCTTCCCAAGCATTCCCCTGAAGATCTGCTTCCCTCAAATCAACGTGACGATTGTGGATTCGCTTAACAAACGCATTCAATTCCTCACGCATTTAAGCGAAAAACTGAATCTGTCAGGCGTCGAATTTGTCCATGCGAGAGCAGAAGATTTTGGCCAATCTGCTCAACGTGAAAGCTTTGACCTTGTCACAGCAAGAGCAGTTGCGCGTTTGTCGGTGCTTGCAGAACTTTGCGTGCCTCTTGTTAAAAAAGGCGGAGTGTTTGCAGCGATGAAAGCGGCGTCGGCTCCGGATGAATTGAAGGATGCTGAAAGTGCTTTACAAAAATTGGGAGTAAAGTTGGAAGAAGTGCATTCTTTTAAACTGCCAGTAGAAGAAAGCGACCGCTATATTCAAGTGTTTAAAAAGTTCAAGGATACTCCGAAAAAGTATCCAAGAAAAGCGGGCATGCCGAATAAATCCCCAATCAGCTAAATCGATGCCAATGTTTCACGTGGAACATTCATTCATAAAGGTATTTTTATATAATGCAGCGAATAATGAACAAGTGAGCTTTTAAAAGGTGGTGCTTGAGGATGAAGAGTCCTTTTTCCCGTTTCTTCGGCGGCGGCGATAAAGAAGAACCGGTGAAGGCAGCAAATGAAACGACAGAAAATGTCGTGAAATTGCCGATTGAAAAAATTAGCGCAAATAAATTTCAGCCGCGAACCGTTTTTGATCAGGAAAAGATAGAAGAGCTGGCAAAAACGATTCATATCCACGGCGTGATTCAGCCAATTGTCGTTCGCACAACAGGCGAAGACGGCCAGTACGAAATCATTGCAGGGGAGCGCCGTTTCCGTGCCATGAGCTCTCTTGGTTGGGAAGAGGTTCCGGCCATTGTCCGGGAATTGAGCGATAAAGAAACCGCTTCGATCGCCTTGATTGAAAATTTGCAGCGAGAAGAACTGACAGCGATCGAAGAAGCGAATGCTTATCACAATCTTTTAGGAATCCACGGCATTACGCAAGAAGCATTGGCACAGCGGCTCGGCAAAGGGCAGTCGACGGTGGCCAATAAGCTGCGACTCTTGAAGCTTCCGGCTGAAATCCAGGAAGCGTTGCTGAACCGGCAATTGACGGAGCGGCATGCCCGGGCTTTATTGAAGATAAAAGATCCGGAACTTCAGCAAAAGTTGTTTAATGAAATCCTTGAACTGGGGTTGAACGTTAGCCAGTTGGAAGCGAAAGTGGCTAAGCTGTTGTCTGATGAACCGAAAAAGCCGAAGCAGCGGAGAAAAACGGTAAGCCGCGACGTCCGCATTGCGATGAACACGATCAAGGAATCGCTGAATATGGTGACGAAAACGGGCATCGAATTGACAACAGAAGAAGAAGACCATGACGATTATTATCAAATCACCGTAAAAATACCAAAGAAAAAAACGTAAAAAGCTCTTTCTGCTTACAGAAAGGGCTTTTTTAATAGGAATGTAATCATAAAAAGTACAAAGGTTTGCTACAATAGATAAAGAACTATCATTATTTCTAGGTTTCTAATGGTATTAAGCGTGCCACCGCAGTAAAATGGAAGAAGTATGAAAGAAAGTTGGTGCAAGTGTGGGTAGAATTATTGCGATCGCCAATCAAAAAGGCGGCGTAGGAAAAACAACCTCTTCAGTGAACTTGAGTGCCTGCCTTGCTTATTTAGGCCAAAAAGTTCTCTTAATAGATATCGATCCCCAAGGAAACGCGACAAGCGGAGTAGGGGTCAACAAAGGCGATGTCGACCAGTGCATTTACGAAGTGCTGATTGATGATGTCAATATCCAAGACACCATTATGGAAACCAAAGTGGAGAACCTTCATATTGTGCCTGCGACCATCTCACTCGCAGGAGCAGAAATTGAGCTGGTGTCGACAATTTCAAGAGAAGTTCGGCTGAAAAATGCCATAAATGAAGTGAAAGACCAATACGATTTCATCATTATTGACTGTCCGCCATCACTCGGGCTGCTGACGATCAATTCGCTTACCGCCTCTGATTCCATTATTATTCCGGTACAATGTGAATATTATGCGCTTGAAGGGTTAAGCCAGCTGCTAAGCACCGTCCGTTTGGTCCAGAAGCATTTGAATCATGACTTGATGATCGAAGGCGTGTTATTGACGATGCTGGATGCACGGACAAATTTAGGGATACAAGTGATTGAAGAAGTGAAAAAGTATTTCCAGGATAAAGTTTACCGGACGATCATTCCGCGGAATGTACGGTTAAGCGAAGCACCAAGCCACGGAGAACCGATCATCATCTATGATCCGAAATCTAGAGGGGCCGAAGTCTATCTAGAATTAGCGAAGGAAGTGATTCGTAATGGCTAAAGGACTAGGCAAAGGAATCAATGCATTGTTTCCGGGCGAAACAGTGAGTGAATCCGAAAAAATCACTCAGATCAGCATCAGCCAGTTACGGACGAACCCATACCAGCCCCGTAAAATTTTCGATGAAGCGGCATTGCAAGAATTGTCCGAGTCAATCAAAGAGCACGGCATCCTGCAGCCGGTGGTGGTCCGGAAAGTCGGCACCCATTTTGAATTAGTAGTAGGAGAAAGACGGTTCCGGGCAGCCAAACTTGCGAAAATGAAGGAAGTTCCAGCGATTGTAAAAGACTTAAATGATCAGCAAATGATGGAATTAGCTATATTAGAAAACCTTCAACGGGAAGATTTAACGCCGATTGAAGAAGCGGAAGCTTACCAGAAGTTGATGGAAGCTTTAAATCTCACGCAAGAACAGCTGGCTTTCCGACTTGGCAAGAGCCGTCCGCACATTGCAAACCACGTTCGCTTGCTTGCTTTGCCGGAACCCGTCCGCCAAATGATTTCCGATAAGAAATTGACGATGGGCCATGGCCGGACCTTGCTCGGGCTAAGGACGAAAAAGCTCATTTCAGAAACCGCTGAAAAAGTGGTAAAAGAAAGCATGAATGTGCGCCAATTGGAAAATTTGGTGCAGCGCTTGAATGAAGATGTTCCACGTGAAACAGTGGAAAAGAAAAAGAATTTATTTATCGAAGAAAAGCAGTCCGAATTGAGAGACCGTTTTGGGACCAATGTCCAAATCAAGAAATCAAAAAACAAAGGAAAAATTGAAATTGAATTTTTCTCTGAAGAAGACTTGGAACGCATACTTGAACTTTTAAACTGACAAGCGCCTATTTCCTGAAAAGGGAAATAGGTTCTGTTTTGTCAGAAGAAAAGCGGAGGTTCCCGTATAGGCCCGACAAAAAGAGGAAGCGTTTGAAAATTACATAGCACCGGGGAAGGGGAAGTAAAGCGATGGTTCTCTTAGGAACATTGGTAAATGCGATTTTGATCGTAGTGGGAACGGTGATCGGCAGGGCGCTTCGGAACATTCCCGAGAAGATGAAAGAAACGGTAATGTATGTGATTGGCTTGGCTGTAGTGGTATTGGGGCTGCAGATGGGGTTGGAAAGCCAAAACTTCATTGTTGTCATCATCAGTTTGGTGTTTGGTGCGGTAATCGGCGAATGGATGAACCTGGATAGAAAATTAAACGATTTCGGCCGATGGATCGAAGTAAAGCTAGGGGCTAAAGAAAGCAAAGACAGCATTGCCCAAGGATTTGTGACCGCTACGCTCATATTTGTAATTGGCGCGATGGGCATTATCGGGGCGCTTGAAAGCGGCTTGAGCAACGAACATGGCGTATTGATATCAAAAGGTTTGATAGATGGCTTTACATCGATTATACTGGCGTCTACCCTTGGAATCGGCGTGCTTTTAGCGGCCATTCCGGTATTTGTTTACCAAGGGCTGATCGCTTTATTCGCCACTCAAATCAGTTTGATCGTACCGGAAGCGGCATTGGATATGTTCATTACGGAAATGACCGCGACCGGAGGCGTCATGATTGTCGCCATTGGATTGAATTTGATGGGGCTGACAAAAATGCGCGTGGCAAATCTATTGCCGGGTGTTGTCGTTGTTGGGTTGATTGTCACGGTGATGTTTAAAATGAACATAGGATAATTGTTTGCAAGGAAGGTGAAACAGTGGCAGTAGATACAAAAGAAATTGAAGATCCATTAGAAACAATGGATCCGGTAGGTGCAGTAAGTACATTTACGGAAAATGTGAAAGAAATATTAACCGATGAAGCAATGTGGGTCGGCGTCGGGTTTGTGGCGATTAAAGTGATGCTGATCATTATCGCGGCCATGATCGTCGTGAAAATCGCCCGTCCATTGATTCGAAAAACGTTTTCAGTGCGGATTAAAGGGCCGCTGCATTACAACGAGCGCCGCCAGCAGACGCTATCGAAATTGCTCGAAAATGTGGTCGCTTATGTTGTTTATTTTGTGGCGATCATCGCCGTGCTGTCGGCTTTTACCATCGATGTGACCGGTCTGATTGCCGGGGCCGGGGTGCTCGGGCTCGCAATCGGTTTTGGCGCACAGAACTTGGTTCGTGATGTGATCACTGGATTTTTCATCATCTTTGAAGACCAGTTTTCAGTCGGCGATTATGTCCGGGTGGGCCAAGCGGAAGGAACGGTTGAAGAAATCGGCCTTCGTACCACGAAAATAAAAGGCTTCACGGGAGAGCTGTTTATCTTTCCGAATGGCAATGTAACCGACGTTGTGAACTTTTCCATTCACAACTCGATTGCCGTAGTGGATGTAAACATCTCCTACGAATCGGATATTGCGAAAGTGGAAAAATTGATTCAGGAATTTCTTGTGGATCTGCCTCAAAAATACGAGCAGATCATCAAGCCGCCCGAATTGCTCGGCGTCCAAAATATTACGACAACAGAAATCATTATGCGCATCACGGCAGAAACGCTGCCGATGCAGCATTTTGCCGTTTCCCGCGGCATCCGGAGAGATTTGAAAGAATACCTGGACCGCAAAGGTGTAGAGATTCCGTATCCACGGATGGTCATGGTGCAGCGTTCGCCGGAAGAATCCAATCCTTCTGTTATTAATAAAAAATAATAAAGGAGACTAACACGGATGGAAATGAAAGAATTTGGCTTAAATGATGTAGTGGAAATGAAGAAAGGGCATCCTTGCGGGGCCAACGCTTGGAAAATCATTCGCATGGGCGCAGATATCCGCATTAAATGCGAAGGCTGCCAGCATAGCGTGATGATTCCGCGGGTCGAGTTCAATAAAAAAATGAAAAAGGTTTTAGTCAAAGCGGAAGTACAGGAATAGGTTCCTCGGTTTTGATGCAGTTTTGAAGAATGGACAGATTCGTGTTTCATTCCTATAATGGAATGGTTGCATAAAAATAATTCGTTTGATATAGAGGAAAGGTCGTGAATCCTATGGCATTAACTGCAGGGATTGTAGGATTACCAAACGTGGGGAAATCCACATTATTTAACGCTATCACAAAAGCGGGGGCTGAAGCAGCCAACTATCCGTTTTGTACAATAGACCCGAACGTCGGAATCGTAGAAGTTCCGGACGAACGTTTAGACAAATTGACTGAATTAGTCGTACCGAAAAAAACCATCCCAACCGCATTTGAATTTACCGACATTGCCGGAATCGTTAAAGGCGCAAGCAAAGGGGAAGGACTTGGAAATAAATTCCTTTCGCATATTCGTGAAGTTGATGCCATTTGCCAAGTGGTCCGTTGCTTCGCTGACGAAAACGTGACGCACGTATCCGGAAAAGTAGATCCGGTTTCCGATATTGAAGTCATCAATTTGGAATTGATCCTGGCGGATATGGAAAGCATTGAAAAGCGCATTGCGCGTGCTGCAAAACTGGTCAAACAAAGGGACAAAGATGCGGTGGCAGAAGAGCCTGTATTGATGAAGCTGCGTGAAGCATTTGAAGCAGGGCAGATGGCGCGTTCCATCGACTTTACCGACGATGAATTGCAAATCACGAAGAACTTGAACTTGCTGACGCTGAAGCCGATGCTTTATGTAGCCAACGTTTCTGAAGATGAAATCGCAGATGCAGAAGACAACGAATACGTTCAAAAAGTGCGTGAATACGCAGCAGAACAAAATTCTGAAGTGATCATCGTCTGTGCGAAAATCGAAGAAGAAATGGCTGAATTGGAAGATGAGGAAAAAGAAATGTTCCTGGAAGAGCTCGGCATCCAAGAGTCAGGGCTTGATCAATTGATCAAAGCTTCCTATAATTTGCTTGGACTGGCTACTTACTTCACAGCAGGCGTTCAGGAAGTGCGTGCATGGACCTTTAAAAAAGGAATGAAAGCACCGCAATGTGCGGGGATCATCCACTCGGACTTCGAACGCGGATTCATTCGCGCTGAAACAGTGGCATACGAAGATCTAGTCGAGTTAGGTTCGATGGCTTCAGCAAAAGAAGCAGGGAAAGTACGCCAAGAAGGCAAAGAGTATATCGTAAAAGACGGCGATGTAATGCTGTTCAGATTTAACGTTTAAAAAGTTAATTTCAACACCAATGATGAGAATACAAGGTCGCAGCAGCGATAAAAATAAAAAAAACCGGATGCCTCAACCGCATCCGGCTTTTTTTCGGGGAGGCATATCAAAATGTTATTATTTGTATACGGAACATTGAAACAAGGCGGCAAGTATCATGCGTATTTGGAAGAAGCGAATTTAGTAGCCAAGCATGCATCAGCAAAAGGAGCGCTTTATGACACAGGACTTGGCTATCCAGCCCTTAGTTTGGTAGGAAACGATGAGGTGGCAGGAGAAGTCTACGATATTCCGGACGTCTTGTGGCCGGCCCTCGACTTTTTAGAGGATTGTGTGGGCGAAGAAAGCGATCTTTACGAGAAAAAGGCGATAGCTGTCCAAACAGAAAACGGTACGCTAGAGGCGGTCGTTTACGAGGCAAAACAACAGGATTTATTGAAAACAAAGATTTCTTCAGGCAACTGGGAAATCGCATATGCATAACAAAAGCCCTGAGTGATTCACTCGGGGCTTTCGTTTATCGGCTTGCTGTCATAAAGGTGAAGGCGCGGAAGTTCCGGATCGTCCAGCACCCAAATATCTTTCTTTTCTTTCAGAAGTTCACGGTACATGATGAAATCGCCGGCCGCTCCGGCAGCCAGCATGGCGCCAAGCAGCACCAGGGTTTGGCTCTCGATCCAAAAGCCGATAAGGGTCGGAAGGACAGCGGTCGTCCAAAAGGGCAGCAGCAGCGCTTTTCTCATGGCCGAACTGGGCAGCGGGGTGCTGGTCGTGGCATAAGCGATGCCCAATTTTAAATTGAGCCCGTATTTTAAAGAAGCGAACGAGACTTTTCCAAAGAGCAGAAAGCCGATTAAATGAAAAAGTTCATGCAGCACAATCAAAAGGGCATAGCCGATGATGAAATAAAGAATAGCGGAAAGAGAAAAGCCAAAAGACAGAGGTTCCGCGAAAACATGATAAGCAGCGGCAAAAACAGCCAACAGCAAAATATTGATCCATAACAGTTTAGGGGCAATCTCTTCCAAGTTGATGTCGATAACGCGAGAAGGTTCCATTTGACCACTTCCTTTATTATTTTCTATCTCCACTATAGCTTATGGGAATGCGAAAACACACTTGCAGAAGCAATAGCTGTGTGATACAATACAGTGATGTGAGTAATATTATGAATTGCTTGCTCCTTGCCCGCTGGAAACAGCAGGGCCCAAGTCCATGAGGAGGTGAAAACACGATGAGAGAATACGAATTAATGTATATCATTCAGCCTGCAATTGAAGAGGAAGCGAAAAAAGCTCTAGTTGAGCGTTTTAACGACATCCTTACTTCTAACGGTGCTGAAATCATCGAGTCGAAAGAGTGGGGTAAACGTCGTTTAGCTTACGAAATCAACGATTTGCGTGAAGGTTTCTACCATATCGTAAAAGTAAACGCTGGTTCTGAAGCTATCAACGAATACACACGTCTTGCGAACATTAACGAAGACATTATCCGTCATATCGCGATCAACAAAGAAGCGTAAGCGGTAAACCTGTAAATATTGACTAAAAGGGGGTTGAATTCTGATGATTAACCGAGTTGTTTTAGTCGGAAGACTGACAAAAGATCCTGACCTTCGCTATACGCCAAGCGGAGCGGCAGTCGCTCGCTTTACACTGGCTGTAAACCGGACGTTCTCCAATGCGCAAGGTGAGAAGGAAACGGATTTTATCAATTGTACGGTTTGGCGCAAGCAAGCTGAAAACACAGCAAACTTCCTGAAAAAAGGAAGCCTCGCTGGTGTAGAAGGCCGCATTCAAACTGGCAGCTACGAGGGACAAGACGGAAAACGCGTTTACACGACTGAAGTAGTAGCAGACAGTGTTCAATTCCTTGAACCTAAAAATTCTGGTGCTGGTGCAGATCGTTCACAAGGGCAGCCATCTTATCAGCAGAACCAATCGCCAAGTCAACAAAACCATACCCGTGTAGACCAAGACCCATTCTCAAGCGGCAGCGGCCCGATCGAAGTATCGGATGACGATTTGCCATTCTAAGAACGGCTTGAACTGACGGACACAAATTTAGTATAAAGGAGGTAATTCGATATGGCACCACGTCGCGGAGGCAAAAAACGCAAAAAGGTTTGTTATTTCACTTCAAACAACATTACGTACATCGACTATAAAGATACTGACCTATTGAAGAAATTCATTTCTGAAAGAGGAAAAATCTTGCCACGTCGTGTTACAGGCACAAGCGCTAAATGGCAACGCAAGTTGACAATCGCTATCAAACGCGCTCGTATCATGGCACTTCTACCGTTTGTTGCGGAAGAAAAATAAATAAGAAAAGCGGAAGCACCTGATCAGGTGTTGGAGTCTGGACAAAACATTCTCCTTTTAAGCTATTTTCATATGATAAGAAAGGCCGGGAAACCGGCCTTTTTTTATTTGGCGATTTCTCGTCTCATCAAGTAGACTCTTCTTTTCATCCTCTTCCGCTTCTTTGGAAGAGGCGTTTTTTGTTCCTTCACTTCAATCATGTTACAATTACAAGGATGAAATAAACCCGAAAGAAGGGGACAACCACTCGAATGCAGAATCAACAAACAAGACAACTTACACAGGGTGCCATGATGGCCGCAGTCTTTACCGTGCTGCTGGCGATTTCTGTTTATGTGCCTCTTTTACAGATTGTCAGTTCGCTATTTCTGGCACTGCCAATCGCTTGGTATAGTGCAAAATACGGCGGCAAAGCTTCTGCGCTTTTCTCAGCCGTCTGCCTGATTTTGACGTTTATCGTCGGCGGACTCCTGTCGCTGCCGCTAGCACTGATCCATATCCCGCTCGGCTTGGTCATCGGTTTGTCCATTTTTAACCGAAAAAGCAAGCTTTTTATGTTTATGGGAGCAAGCATTGTCCTTTTGATTTCGATCATTGTGCAATATGTCGCATCCATTGCGCTGCTCGGGATCAATATCTTAGAAGAAGCGATGACCGAGATGAAAAATTCATTTGAGCAGACGAGCGCTTTAATGGAAAGTTTCGGCACGCTGCCGGAGGATTACAATGAAAACGTGAATCAGCTTTTGCTGGCGATGGAAACCTTAATGCCAACGTGGTTGGTATTGGGCGTATTTATGGGGACATGGGTCCTGTTTCTCCTCCTGCTGCCGGTTTTGAAGCGGCTTGGAACTGAAGTTCCGGCATTTCCGCCTTTCCGGGAGATGAAATTGCCGAAATCGGTCCTATGGTATTACTTAATCGTTATCGTGGTTTCCGCATTCAGCGAATTTCAGCCGGGAACCATGCCTTATATGGTATTGATGAATGCCACTGTTATGCTTCAATTCCTGCTGTTCCTGCAAGGGATATCGTTCTACCATTTCTACATCAAGCAGGAAGGCTGGCCAAAATGGGTAACGGTCATCGTGACCATTTTAGCCATTCCGCTGCAATCATTTACGAGCATCGTTGGAATCGTGGACCTTGGATTTGATATCCGGGGCTGGGTGAAGCGGGCACACGAGTTTAAAGGAAAATAAGGAGCTGAAGAGAATGTCGGCTTTTTTTAGGAAAAGAAAACTTCGATATCCGCTTATAGCGCTGCTGATCCTCGGGATCGCAGCCGCAATTCTGATTTCACTGTGGTCGGAATGGGCAGCAGGAGGATTTGTCCTGCTTTTTGCGGCAGCATTTGCCGCTGCCTGGATGACAGAAAAAAGAGTGTACGAAGAAACGGAAAAGCATATCGAAACGCTATCTTACCGCGTCAAAAAAGTGGGCGAAGAAGCGCTGCTGGAAATGCCGATCGGGATTTTGCTCGTCAATGAAAATTTTGATATTGAATGGGCCAATCCCTATATGACAACTGAATTGGAATACGACACCTTAATTGGTGAATCGATTTATACGTTATCGGATGAATTCCATACGATGATAAAATCAGAAGAAGCGAAAGAAACCATCATTACGCTGGGCGAACGGAAATACCGGGTCTATTATAAAGCGGATGACCGCTTGTTCTATTTATTCGACATCACCGAACAAGTGGAAATTGAAACGCTCTATTATGCCGATCGGACGGTTCTTGGGATTCTCTTTATCGACAACTACGATGAATTGTCCCAAGGGATGGATGACCAGACGCGAAGCAATTTGAACAGCCTGGTCACATCGCTGATCAATGAATGGGGCGCCGACCACGGAATTTTCGTGAAGCGCATTTCTTCGGACCGGTTTATGGCCGTGTTCAACGAATCCATTCTAAAAGAGCTGGAGCTGTCGAAATTCGCGATTCTGGACAATATCCGGGAAGTGACGTCGAAAGATAATTTGGCGTTGACTTTGAGCATCGGAGTCGGTGCCGGATCGGCTTCTTTAGTGGAGCTTGGCAGCATGGCACAATCCGGGCTTGATCTGGTTCTTGGGCGCGGCGGCGACCAAGTGGCGATCAAGCACCCAAGCGGAAAAGTGAAATTTTATGGCGGCAAGACCAACCCTGTCGAAAAACGTACACGGGTGCGGGCGCGCGTCATTTCCCATGCACTTCGTGATTTGATGCAGGAAAGCGACCAGGTCTTTGTCATGGGCCATAAAATGCCGGATATGGATGCCATCGGGGCGGCAGTCGGCGTTGCGAAAATGGCTGCGATGAATAAAGTCCAGGGACGCATCGTTCTGGATTTCAATGAGTACGACCGCAGCGTGATGCGCTTGATGGAAGAAATTGAACAGGATCCGGATCTGTTCGACCGCTTTATCACGCCGGAAGAAGCGCTTGCCGATATGACGGACAATTCGCTGCTTGTCATCGTCGATACGCACAAACCTTCGATGGTCATTGATGAGCGGCTGCTGCAGCGCATGGAGCGGGTTGTTTTGATCGACCACCATCGCCGCGGCGAGGAATTCATCACCAATACGATGCTCGTCTATATGGAGCCATATGCGTCTTCGACGGCAGAACTGGTGACCGAATTGATCGAGTATCAGCCGAAATACGAAAAACTGTCGATGCTTGAAGCGACGGCCATGCTTGCCGGCATCATCGTCGACACGAAAAGTTTTACGCTCCGTACCGGGGCAAGAACGTTCGAAGCGGCCTCGTATTTGCGCTCGAATGGCGCGGATACGGTGCTGGTGCAGCGTTTACTAAAAGAAGACCTGGATACTTACGTGGAACGGGCGAAAATCGTCCAGACTGTCGAGTTTGTCGGAGACGGCATCGCGATTGCGAAAGGCGAACCGGGCCGCATCTATAGCCCGGTGCTGATTGCCCAGACTGCGGACATCCTGCTGACCATGAAAGACGTCAATGCGTCGTTCGTGGTTGCGGAAAGAAGCGAAGGCGGCATTGGCATTTCGGCGCGTTCCCTTGGAGAAGTAAACGTGCAGGTCGTCATGGAGAATATGGGAGGCGGCGGGCATTTAACGAATGCTGCGACGCAAATCCCCGGCTCGACGATCGAAGAGGCGGTTGCCCAATTAAAAGAAGTCATTACCGAACAATTTGAAGGAGGCACAACGGAATGAAAGTGATATTCTTGAAAGACGTTAAAGGAAAAGGCAAAAAAGGCGAGATCAAAAATGTGGCGGATGGCTACGCACATAACTTTTTATTGAAAAACAACTTAGCGAAAGAAGCCGACCAGGCAGCAATCAGCCAATTGGCCGGCCAGAAGAAAAAAGAAGAAAAAGAAGCGGAAAAAGAATTGCAGGAAGCAAAAGAGCTGAAAGCAAAACTTGAAAACCTGACCGTCGAATTAAAAGCGAAATCAGGGGAAGGCGGCCGTTTATTCGGTTCGATTACAACAAAGCAAGTGGCAACAGAACTTGAGAAGAAACATGGCATCAAAGTGGATAAGCGCAAAATGGAATTAGATGATGCAATCCGTGCACTTGGCTATACGAACGTGCCTGTAAAATTGCACCACGACGTCACAGCTACTCTTAAAGTCCATGTAACAGAAGAAGCGTAAGGTGATGAACCGATGAACGAAACACTGGATCGCGTCCCTCCGCATAACCATGAAGCCGAGCAATCGGTTATTGGGGCCATCTTTTTAGAACCGCAATCGCTGATCACGGTGGCAGAAATTGTCATGCCGGAAGATTTTTACCGCATTGCCCATCAAAAGATTTTCCAGACGATGCTGACCTTGTCAGACCACGGGAAAGCGATTGATGTCGTGACCGTGACGGAAGAATTATCGGTCAAGAAAGAACTGGAAGATGTTGGCGGCTTGTCGTATTTGACAGAGATCGCCAACGCGGTTCCGACAGCGGCAAACGTGGCGCATTACGCCCATATCGTCGAAGAAAAGTCGCTGCTGCGGCGCTTGATACGGGTGGCGACTTCGATTGTGGAAGACGGGTTTACACGCGAAGATGAAGTGGAAGCCTTGCTGTCGGAAGCTGAGAAAAAGATGATGGAAGTGTCGAACCGCAAGAACGCGGGCGACTTTATCCACATCAAAGATGTACTCGTAAAAACGTATGATAATATCGAATTGCTTCATACCCGAAAAGGCGACGTTACAGGCATTCCTACCGGCTTCCGGGATTTGGATAAGGTAACTGCAGGGTTCCAGCGAAACGACTTGATTATCGTCGCTGCACGGCCTTCTGTCGGTAAGACGGCATTTGCCTTGAATGTGGCCCAGAACGTAGCAACAAAAACCGATGAGAACGTCGCAATCTTCAGCCTCGAGATGGGTGCTGAGCAGCTGGTCATGCGTATGCTTTGTGCAGAAGGAAACATCGATGCGCAAATTATGCGGACCGGTGCGCTGCAGAACGAAGACTGGCGCAAACTCACGATGGCGATGGGAAGCTTGTCGAACGCCGGAATCTTTATCGATGACACGCCGGGAATCCGGGTCAACGATATCCGCGCCAAATGCCGCCGTTTGAAACAGGAATACGGCCTTGGCATGATCATGATCGATTACCTTCAGCTGATCCAGGGCCCCGGCAAATCAGGGGAAAACCGGCAGCAGGAAGTATCGGATATTTCCCGCTCGCTGAAAGGCTTGGCGCGTGAACTGGAAGTTCCGGTTATCGCTTTGTCCCAGCTGTCGCGGGGCGTTGAGCAGCGGCAAGACAAACGTCCGATGATGTCCGATTTGCGGGAATCCGGAAGTATTGAGCAGGATGCCGATATCGTTTCCTTCCTTTACCGGGAAGATTATTACGATAAAGAAACCGAAGACCAGAACATGATTGAAATCATCATTGCCAAACAGCGTAACGGCCCGACCGGTACAGTGAAATTGGCATTTGTGAAAGAATACAATAAATTCGTGACCATTGACTGGAGCCAGCACGAAGGCGGTCCGGATTTCTAGAAAAAAGCGAACGATAGATGAGTAATTTCGTCTATTGTTCGTTTTTCTTTGGGGTTTTATTGACGAAAGGGCATTTCACTGCTACAATGGAGACTGTTTGAGATAGGGCAGAGGCCTAACGGAGGTGCGGACAATGACATCAGTCGTAGTAGTAGGAACGCAATGGGGAGACGAAGGAAAAGGGAAAATCACAGATTTTCTATCTGAGCACGCAGAAGTGATTGCGCGTTACCAAGGCGGAAACAATGCTGGACATACCATCATTTTCGGCGGTGAAACGTATAAATTGCATTTGATTCCATCGGGGATCTTTTATAAAGACAAAATTTCAGTGATCGGCAACGGAATGGTTGTAGACCCGAAAGCGTTGGTAAAAGAGCTGAAAGCTTTGCATGAACGCGGCGTCACAACTGAAAATCTGCGCATTTCCAATCGCGCGCACGTGATCTTGCCTTACCACATCAAGCAAGACGAAGTGGAAGAAGCGCGCCGCGGAGCGAATAAAATCGGAACAACTGGCAAAGGCATCGGACCTGCTTATATGGACAAAGCAGCACGTGTCGGCATCCGCATGGCGGATCTTTTAGACCATGTCGTGTTCGAAGAAAAATTGCGCATGAACTTGAATGAGAAAAACCGGATGTTCGAGAAATTCTACGAAACTGAAGGATTTACAGTAGAAGAAATTCTGGAAGAATACTACGAATATGGCCAGGAAATTGCCAAATACGTAACCGATACGTCGAAAGTATTGAATGATGCCATCGATGACGGTCGACGCGTTCTTTTCGAAGGCGCTCAAGGCGTGATGCTCGATATCGACCAAGGAACTTATCCGTTTGTTACTTCTTCCAACCCGGTAGCGGGCGGTGTAACCATCGGAGCAGGCGTTGGACCGACTACGATCCAGCACGTCATTGGCGTATGCAAAGCCTATACGTCACGCGTTGGAGACGGTCCGTTCCCGACTGAACTCTTTGATGAAGTCGGACAGCAGATCCGCGAAGTCGGCAAAGAATACGGGACGACTACAGGCCGTCCGCGCCGCATCGGCTGGTTCGACAGCGTAGTCGTGCGCCACGCACGCCGCGTCAGCGGGTTAACGGATTTGACGGTCAACTCGATCGACGTATTGACGGGCCTTGAAACGGTGAAAATTTGTACAGCGTACCGCTATAAGGGCGAATTGATCACGGAATATCCGGCGAACTTGCGCATGCTTGCAGATTGCGAACCGGTTTACGAAGAACTGCCAGGCTGGTCAGAAGACGTAACGAAATGCAAATCACTGGATGAACTTCCAGCCAATGCCCGCCACTATTTGGAGCGCATTGCCCAGTTGACAGGGGTACAGATTTCGATTTTCTCCGTCGGACCCGACCGCAACCAGACAAATATCGTTACAAGCGTTTGGCGCTAAGAAACGGCAACGCCTGTTAAGTAAAAAATAGGATAAAAGAGTTGAAGTGGATCTCCATTTCAACTCTTTTTTGCGTTTTTTTGTTATTTTAACAAAATGTACACATTTATCGAGGCTGGAAAGAGCTCCTATGTAACATTTGTGACAATAAAACATCATTTAGACAAAAATATATTAGAAAATATTTCTAATAACGCGGGAAAAGCGCGAAAAAATACATAAAAATAGCCAGTAATTAGAATTTATTGCCAAGAATGCGACAGCTGTTTTACAAAAAGGCAATTGGTGTTATTTCAAAATAAGAATGTGCTAGAGTGGTAAAAGCTTCGAAAAAGAGCGGAAACCGTACAGGAATTTATACAGATAAAAGCAGGAGGAAAACCGATACAATGAAAGAAATAAAGAAAGCCGGCCAATCGATCAAATTGAAATGGGCGGCTGCATCTATTTTATTAGTGACGGGCTTTGGGATTACTACCGTTTCAGCAAAACCGATTGAAGAATCCGGGCTAGAACCCGTTTACCATGTTTATAACAATGGCGAATACTTAGGTGCTGTCAGCGACAGCGCATCGCTGAAAACCGCAGCAGCAGAGCGAATCGACCATATACAAACGTCTTATGAAGAATTAGATCTCCAAGTGGACCGTGGCGTGAAGGTAATCGAGGAGAAAGTCTTCGCTTCGCCTATTTCAAGGGATGGTGAAGCATTCGACCGGGTAGCGGCAGCGTTGCCGATCAAAGCAGCTGCTTTCAGGCTGGCTGCGGGCGATGAGACGGCAGTGTATGTGAAAGACCGGGAAGCCTACAATGAAACCATTAAGCAAGTGAAGCTGGCATTTGTATCGCCCGAGGAGTTGGCGGAATGGGAAGAGCGGATGGAGACAGGGAAAGCACCTGCAGAAATCGGAGTCGGCGAAAGCCGGCTAATGGATTTAGCTATTGCCGAGAAAATTTCCGGCACTTCCCAGCAAGTCGATCCTTCGGAAGTAATGACGGTGGACCAAGCCGTGAGCTACTTGCTGAAAGGTGAACGGTTCCACCGAGCGGCAAATGGGGAATCTGCCCAAATGATCGCGGAGAAATTTGATGTGACCGTAGAAGATTTGAAGGAAATGAATCCGAATCTGAATTTGGCTGCGTTTGACGCCGGCACTTCCATAAAGATTGCTGAAGAAGGGCCGAAAGTGACCGTGTACGTTCAACGTGAAGAAAAGACGGCAAAAGCCATTCCGAATAAAACCGTCACGAAAAAAGACAAGCATGTGCTGATCGGCGAGAAAAAAGTGAAAGAAAAAGGCGCGGCCGGGGAAAAGCAATTAACCTATGCAATCCGGGAAGAAAACGGCAAGAGGACCGGGCGTACATTGGCAGCAGAAGCTGTGGCGAAAGAGCCGGTTGACCGGATCGTCCTCGAAGGCACAAAGCCATTGCCGAGTGTCGGGACCGGAAAATTTGCTTGGCCAGCTGAAGGCGGCTATATCTCAAGCGGCAGAGGCGAACGGTGGGGCCGTCTGCATAATGGCATCGACATAGCCCGCCCGGACGGACTGGCGATCAAAAGTGCCGACCACGGTGTAGTAAAAGCAGCCGGAGCGGCCGGAACTTTTGGCAACCGCGTCGTAGTAGACCATAAAAACGGCTATGAGACCATCTATGCGCATCTTTCATCCATCGATGTCAAAGTGGGCGAAAAAGTCCCGAAAGGCAAAAAGCTGGGCGTCATGGGCTCGACCGGACGTTCTACCGGCCTCCATTTGCATTTTGAAGTTTCTTATAAAGGCGTCACCAAAAACCCGTTAAATTATATTAAATGAACGTTTGAATCGATCCACCCCCGTGGATCGATTTTTATTGTTTTATGGGAGTTTCCAAATTAGCGGAAATACAGCCATCATTATTTCCCGGGGAATACCGGAGAGGGAGTCATAGATGCGAAACCTCTTCAACAATGATAAAGTAAAGGGTAGAAAAGAATGTACAGCGAAGGAAATTCCATCGAAAGCTGGAATAAAAAGGGGAGAAAAACTGATGAGTAAAACGATTTTGGTTGTAGACGATGAGAAGCCGATTGCAGACATCCTGCAGTTTAATTTGAAAAAGGAAGGCTTCAATGTCGTTTGTGCGTATGACGGGGATGAAGCTGTCAAGATTGCAGAAGAAATTCAGCCGGATTTGATGCTGTTGGATATCATGCTGCCGAACCGTGACGGCATGGAAGTATGCCGGGAAATCCGCAAGAAATTCGATTTTCCGATTATTATGCTGACGGCGAAAGACTCGGAAATTGATAAAGTGCTTGGACTTGAACTGGGAGCGGATGATTATGTCACAAAGCCGTTCTCTACCCGTGAATTGATCGCGCGCGTAAAAGCAAATTTGCGCCGTCAGAATGTCACGCCTGCAGACGAAGAAGGGCCAAGCTCAAACGACATCGAGGTGGGTTCTTTGACGATTCAGCCGGACGCTTATTTGGTTCAGAAGCGCGATGAAACAATCGAATTGACGCACCGCGAGTTTGAATTGCTGCATTACCTCGGAAAGCATATTGGCCAAGTGATGACCCGCGAGCATTTATTGCAGACGGTATGGGGCTATGACTATTTTGGCGATGTCCGCACTGTCGATGTGACGATTCGCCGCCTTCGTGAAAAAATTGAAGACAACCCAAGCCACCCGGCCTGGATCGTCACCCGCAGAGGAGTCGGTTATTACTTGCGGAATCCTGAACAGGAGTAGGTTGAATGCACAAGGTAGGATTTTTTAAATCGATTCACGTGAAATTTGTGCTGATCTATATTCTGCTCATTTTACTCGCGATGCAGATTATCGGCTTGTATTTCGCGCAGCAACTGGAAGAGACATTGAGCAAAAACTTTAAGGACTCCATCGAAGACCGTATGAACATTGTGGAGTTCAGTGTCCGGGAAGAAATGATCAAGGTCCGGTCAGAAGAAGATTTAACGCTGGAACAAAGCTTGTATTCCGTCCTGTACGGATTCCAGTCGGAGGATATTGACGAAATTCGGGTCATCGATTCGAGCTATCGGATCCTGGCCTCTTCAGCGATTGAAAATCAATCCTTGGTAGGGCAGCGCTCGACCGATGAATTGGTCATGCAGTCGATTGTCGGCGAAACGCCGCTCGACCGGACGAAAATCAATCGCCAATCCGAACGGCGCATCTGGATCCGGACGCTGCCGATTATGACAGCAGGCGGCGAAGTGCTTGGCACTTTATATATGGAAGCGGATATTGAAAACGTCTACGAACAAATGAACGAAATCAACTCCATCTTGGCTGTTGGAACCGCTATTTCGATGGCGATCACGGCAATCCTCGGTGTCCTAGTGGCGCAGACGATCTCAAAACCGATTTCCGATATGAGAAGACAGGCCCAGGCAATGGCAAAAGGCAATTTCTCACGGAAAGTCCGCGTTTACGGAGAAGATGAAATTGGCCAATTGGCCCGTGCTTTTAATAATTTGACGAACCGGCTGCAGGAGTCGCAGCAATCGACGGAAAGTGAACGTAGAAAATTGGCATCGGTCCTGTCGAATATGACAGACGGCGTGTTGTCGACTGACAGAAGAGGGCGTGTCATCCTGATTAACGATCCAGCCCTTCGCCTGCTCAATGTTTCACGTGAAACGGTCATTAACCGGCCGATTACGTCGGTTTTAAACTTGGAATCTGAATATACATTTGAAGATTTGATCCATATCAAAGAAGCGATTACGCTTGATTTCAGCACGTATGAAGAAAGCACGCTGCTCCGGACAAGCTTCTCGGTCATCCAAAAAGAAACGGGCTTTGTCAACGGGGTTATCGCAGTTTTGCATGACAATACCGAGCAGGAGAAAATCGATATGGAACGCCGTGAATTTGTGGCGAACGTGTCGCATGAATTGCGGACACCGCTTACGACGATGAGAAGCTACCTGGAAGCACTGGCAGACGGTGCATGGGAAGATCCGGATTTGGCTCCGAATTTCTTGAACGTCACCCAAACGGAAACCGAGCGGATGATTCGGCTTGTCAACGATTTGCTGAAACTCTCGAAAATGGATTCCAATGAAACGGAATTGAACAAAGAAATGGTTGAGTTCAATGTATTCTTTAACCGCATCATTGACCGTTTTGAAATGTCGAAATCCCAAAACGTCCATTTTGAACGCCAATTGCCGAAAGAACAGTATTTCGTGGAGATCGATCCCGATAAACTCACCCAAGTAATCGACAATATCATCTCCAACGCATTGAAATATTCGCCTGAAGGCGGAAAAGTCCGTTTTGACATGATGGAGCAAGATGGATACATCATGATCCGCATCAGCGACCAGGGAATGGGCATTCCGAAAGAAAATATCGATAAGATTTTCGACCGGTTCTATCGTGTCGACCGCGCGCGTTCCCGGGAAATGGGCGGCACAGGCCTTGGCCTTGCGATTTCAAAAGAGATGATCAATGCGCACGGCGGCGTAATCTGGGCGGAAAGCCAATATGGCAGAGGGACGACGATTTATTTCACCTTGCCTTATGAACTTGATGATGGAGATGAATGGGAATGAAATATATTGAACAAATCAAATCCATTGCCTTAGCCTTATTAATTTTCCTGAGTTTAGCCCTGACTTTTACCATTTGGACGTTTACCCCGACACTTGAAACAATTGAGACGACTTCGGCTGTTGAAGTGGAGTTGGGCGAAAAGAAAATTGTGGATCAAGTGATCCAGCCAACCAATGTGCTTTATCAGTTCAGTGATGAAAACATCACTGGTACCAGCGAGCAGGAGCAAATCACGCTGCTGCTGAGCGAGATGGAGCAATGGCAAATCCATGATTTAGCGGTTGTGGTGGAAGATGCGCCGCTTGAAACATTGAGAGCCTATCTTCACGATATAAACCGGGCCGTCCTCTACTATCCGGCACCTGTTCCATTTCCCGTCTATGATGACATGATGGATATCACGGACAAGACCATTCCGGAAGCGTCTTTTGACCGGGTCGTTATTGATTGGGGCAATATAGAGGGCAATAACTTTAACCTGTATTTTGTGAACAGCAAATCGAAGCGCATTTACACCGGAAGCGTTTCGGCCATTCAATTGAAGCGGTTCGAATCGACAATTGTCCAGCGCGCATTTGAGTACGCTCCTTATGTGACGAATGAAAACATTGGAGAATTGCCGATTTACATCCAAAGAGATGCCAAAGATGTAACGACTTACCGCTATTTGCAGGAAGATATCCCGCCGCAGCGGTTTGTCGACGGCCTGTTTGAAAACCCGGGCAGCGTCCAATCAACCGGCGCCATCACCAATAAAGAGTACAGCGACGAGTCGGATGCGATCATGGGTGTCGAAGATACAAATAAGAGCATTACGTATGTCCAGCCAAAAGCGGAAACGTCCGATCCCGCGATTCCGTCCGATTTGATTTTTAAAACGGTGGATTTCATCAACAGCCACAGCGGATGGACGAATGATTACCGCTATTTCAATATGGTGCCGCTGAACCAGCAGATCGAATACCGCCTGTTTGTCGACGGGGCGCCGGTCTTTGGGCCGCTTGCCACCGATTTAAAGCTGAATTGGGGCATTGATTCGGAAGTGGAGCAGATTTTCCGCTACGAACGGCCATTTTATATCCTGGAATCCTGGGGAGAAACCGGCACGACGAAGATGGAGGCCGGCGAATCCATTTTGAAGGCGTTCAACCATTTGGATGAAAAGGATTTAGCGACCATTACGGACATTGTACCCGGCTATGAACTAAGACGTGATGACCGGGAGCCCGAGCGGCTATTAAGCTTGGAGCCGGCTTGGTATTTCAAAGCCGACGGCAAATGGCATCACCTTTCAAAAGAAATGCTGGGAGGTGGCAAATTTGGATTGGAGTAAAACGAAATCCATCTTTATCATCGTCTTTGCTATTTTGAACATCTTTTTATATTCGCTGTATTTGGAACGGTATAACGCCGGCCAGCGATTGGAAGAGCTGACGATTCCATCGATTGATGAAAAGCTGGAACTGGAGAATATCACCTACGATGAGCTGCCGGAAAATGTGGAAAACCAAGCCTATTTGACCGGCAAGAAGAAATTATTTGTAGCGAATGACGTTCCGGGTGTAGACTTACAGATGAACACGACGAATGAAAATGCGTTAATCGTGACATTCGACGAACCGCTGCCACTCAGCGGAGACCCGAGTGAAGAAGTTTTGACCGAATTTGTAGAAGAAACCATCTATGCGGGGAACGATTATGTCTTCTGGAAAATGGATGAAGAAGAGCAAGAAGCGGTCTTTTTCCAAGAGCTGAACGGGAAGCCGTTGTTTTACAGCGACAATGGGCTGCTGACGCTGCATTTTAATAAAGATGCGAAAGTCACTCATTATGAACAGACCTTGTTTGAAAATGTGGAAGAAGCGGAGCTGCAGAAGAAAGTGATTCCGCCGCTTCAAGCGATCCATACCCTTTATCAGCGACAAGTTTTAAAGCCGGATACGCATATTGATTCGGCAGCGCTTGGCTACACGGAATATGTCACGGTTTCCGAAAACACAGTGATGTTTTTGCCGACCTGGCGCATTCGGGCTACGCTTTCAGATGGCAGCAAAGATGAATATTTTGTCAATGCCATCAAAGACGGTGTAGTGGAAGTCAAGAAAGATGAGATTGAGCTCGAAGAATAAGGAGTTTTTATTATGCGTTTTAGTGTGTTAGCAAGCGGCTCAAGCGGCAATGCTATCTATATAGAAAACGATCAGCATTCATTTCTTGTGGATGCGGGGTTGAGCGGGCGGAAAATGGAAGAGCTTTTCGCTTCGATCGGCAAAAGCATGAGCAACCTGGACGGAATCTTGGTGACGCATGAACACAGCGACCACATCAAGGGCCTCGGGATTGTTGCCAGAAAGCATAAAGTGCCGATCTACGCGAACGCCAAAACATGGGAAGCCATGGACGGCTTGGTCGGTGCGATTCCGGTGGAGCAGCGATTCCATTTTGATATGGAAACGGTGAAAACCTTCGGTTCGATTGATATCGAATCGTTTGCAGTGTCCCACGATGCGGCGGATCCGATGTTCTACGTATTCCACGAAAACGGCCGGAAACTGGCGTTGATCACCGACACCGGCTATGTCAGCGACCGCATGAAAGGCATTATTCAGGCATCGGATGCGTTTGTCTTTGAAAGCAACCACGATGTCGGGATGCTGCAAATGGGCCGTTACCCGTGGTCAGTCAAACGGCGCATCCTGAGCGATGTCGGCCACGTATCGAACGAAGATGCCGCTGTGGCGATGAGTGAAGTGATGGCGGAAAAACCGACGCGCATTTACTTGTCCCACCTGAGCAAAGACAATAATATGAAAGACCTCGCACGGATGAGCGTTGAACAGACCTTGCAGTCAAAAGGCATCATCGTCGGCGAATATGTGGACCTGCTCCACACGGATGCGAATATCCCAACCGAGTTAGTGATTGTATAATTGGGAGAGCCGGAAGCTTTGATGCTTCCGGCTTTTTTAGTTTGGAGCGTATTTTGTCGGCAACGGAGCGTATTTTGGGAATTACTGTGCGTATTTCCAGCGTTATCGAGCGTATTTTGAATTCAACTGGAGCATGATCAAATCCAGGTTGCTGCAGCCTTGCATTGTCCGTTTCGGATTCTTAAACTAAGGTTATATAAAGAGTAGTTGAAGAGAGAAAGAGAGGATGAACGCCATGGGATACTATAATAGCCCACAGAAGCCGAGCCGTGCTGGAACGTTCCTTGCAGGAGCAGCGGGTGTCGCGGTCGGTGCGCTTCTTGTGTGGCTTTTGTTTTATTCAGTGCCCGGTTTAGCGCCTGGCAATAAGGAAGAATCGGCGAACACGTCGGAAGCGGTAAAGACAAACAGCTCTACAGAACAGTCGTCATCAGCAGTGGAAATTACGACAGATGTTACGAAAGCCGTGGAAGAAGTGGCGGATGCGGTGGTCGGGATTACGAATCTACAAGCGGGATCTGATTTCTGGTCGCAGACGCCAGGACAGGAACAAGCCGTCGGGACAGGTTCAGGCGTCATTTACAAAAATGAAGGCGGGACCGCTTACGTGGTGACGAACCATCACGTGATTGAAGGAGCCAACGGAATTGAAGTCACGCTTTCGGATGGCTCGAAAGTGGAAGCGAACCTGGTCGGAAGCGATATTTGGACCGATTTGGCGGTGCTTGAAATGGATGGCGCCAATGTGCCGGATGTAGCTGAATTCGGCGATTCGGACGTCTTGAAGCAGGGCGAAACCGTTATTGCCATCGGAAATCCGCTCGGCCTTGATTTTTCGGGATCGGTGACGACAGGCGTCGTTTCCGGAACGGATCGTGCGGTTCCGGTGGATTTGGACGGGGACGGCCAGGAAGACTGGCAAGCTGAAGTTCTTCAAACCGATGCAGCGATCAATCCAGGGAACAGCGGCGGCGCGCTCGTGAATTTAGCCGGCCAGCTTATCGGCATCAACTCGATGAAAATTGCCACTTCTGCTGTAGAAGGGATCGGTTTCGCCATTCCGATCAATTCCGCGCGCCCGGTGATTGAGTCGCTGGAGGCGAATGGGGAAATGGTGCGTCCGGCAATGGGCGTTACCTTACTCGATTTGGCGCAAGTGCCAAGGACTTATCGGGAGGAAACGTTGAAACTGCCGGAAGATGTGACGGAAGGTGTCGTGGTGAATTCCGTTGTGGCAGGATCGGCTGCTGCCAAAGCGGGAATGGAGCAATTTGACGTCATTGTCGAAATGGACGGAGAAGCGGTCGGCGACATTATCGAACTCCGCAAACATTTATACAATGAAAAGAAAATCGGCGATACGTTGGCCGTCAAAGCTTACCGCAACGGAAAGCTCATGGATTTTGAATTGGAGCTTGTGGATAATTCCGCTTTATAATTTTTGAAAGAAGCTGTTTTCGCAACAGCTTCTTTTTTAGGCTATTGCGAAACTAATTACATCACCGTGCCGGTGCTGAAAAGTTCTCCAGAGAAATGGAGAAAACAGTTTCTTTTGTGTGTGGCAGGAATTCAATCCTCCATACCGAATAAAACACAGTAACACATTAAATTTTTGGAGGGATTCCATGTTTGCAAGCATTGATGAATTTTTGCGGGAATGGCAGCCGGAAGCGGAAGGCACTCAGAAGGTTTTGGATAACTTAACGGATGCGTCGCTTGCCCAGCAAGTCACAGCGGATCACCGGACTCTGGGGAGGCTCGCCTGGCATTTGACGACGACTTTTGATGAAATGGTGGCTGGGCATACAGGGCTCCAATTTGAAGCTGCTAAATTCGGAGAACCGGTTCCGGCAACGGCTAAGGAAATTGCAGATGCATACCGCCGCACGAATGAATCGATGATCGGAGCCATTCGCGACCAATGGACAGACGAAACCTTAACCGAAGAACGGGACATGTACGGTGAGATGTGGACGATTGAAACGGTGTTGAAAGTGCTCTTTACCCATCAAATTCATCACCGGGCGCAGATGACCGTATTGATGCGGCAAGCAGGCTTGAAAGTTCCAGGATTATACGGTCCGTCAAAAGAGGAATGGACGGCAATTGGCGGGCAGCCGCCAAAAATTTAATAAAGTTTTAGGAAGCCATCTTTCATTTTTAACCGGAAGATGGTTTTTTTACGGATAAAATTTTGTAATGCTATTGTAATCTTTGTAAAGAGTTTTAATGAAAATACTCTGCATCGTTCGGGAAAGCATAAAAATAACATGTGGATAACTTTTTTAGAAAAGCCAATCTATTCACAATCCACAGGCATTTAAAACCCCGGCTTTCAGTAACCGTTTTCTTCTGGTAAAATAGCTTGTGGATAAACGTGAACGAATTGTGTATAACTGTGTGGAATATTCGGAATTTAAAGGAGGCGGAAAATATGGAGATCAAATCATGCAAAACCCACGTGGAGCATGCGTTAGACATGTTTGTGGCGGAAACAAAAAGTTATCCTATTCTTACAGAATTATCAGATGACGAAAAGTTATCCACAAAATGCGACTACTGTGAAGAGGGTGCAACGTATCTTGTGGCGAACGAATGAGCGGGCACAAGATATAGGAAATTCTGTGGATATGTGTATAACTTCTGTTAATAAGTTGTTTGTAAAGATCGTGTAAAGGGGGATAAGTTGTGAATATCTCAATTGTCAGTGTGGGAAAACTGAAAGAGAAATACTTGAAATCGGGAATTGAAGAATACACAAAGCGGCTGGGAAGCTACGCAAAAGTGAATGAAGTGGAAGTAGCGGATGAAAAAGCGCCGGAGCAATTGAGCGATGCGGACATGGAAATCGTCAAGAAGAAGGAAGGCGAACGGATCTTGGCGAAAATTTCACCGGATGCCTATGTCATCGCCCTCGCTATCGATGGCAAGATGAAAACATCCGAACAGCTCGCCAAAGACATCGAATCGCTGATGACTTACGGCCGCAGCAAGATCGTTTTCGTCATCGGCGGTTCGCTCGGACTCCACGATGAAGTATTGAAGCGCGCGGATGAGAAGCTGTCGTTTTCAAAAATGACGTTCCCGCATCAGTTGATGAAGCTGATTTTGGTGGAGCAGGTGTACCGGGCTTTCCGGATTATGAAGGGTGAACCATATCATAAGTAAGTTTGCAAAGGTCCCCGAAAGTCATAATTTTTTTGTAATGGATAGCCTGTATGTCTGCCTATGTTCTCTCGGAGAAGTATGCCAAAATGCTGGCAGGCAATCAGCGCCTGAGATTTATGGGAAAGGATGATTACATGCCGAACACAGAGGACGAAATCATTTTACGCGGTCTTAAAGTGAACAACTTGAAAGATATTGATCTCACTATCAAAAAAAAGCAAATTACCGTATTTACAGGAGTTTCCGGTTCAGGAAAGAGCTCGGTTGTTTTTGATACGCTTGCGGCGGAAAGCAGGCGGCAAATGACGATGAATTATTCGATGTACGTCAGAAATCAAATGCCCCGGTACGCTCGCCCGCCAGCCGATTTGATGAAGCATTTGAATCCGGTCGTCGTGATTGAACAACGGCCGATCAGTGGAAATGCCCGCTCGACGGTTGGTACGTATATGGATATTGATCCATTGATCCGACTGCTGTTTTCACGCATCGGCGACCCACCGATAGGATCGGCCACTGACTTTTCGAGAAGCAGTTCATTCGGCCATTGTCCAACGTGCAATGGATTCGGGGAAATCGTTGCCCCGGACATCCACAAATTGCTCGATGTTGAGAAATCGTTAAGGGATTATGCGGTACAGTTCAAACCGTTATCTCCGTCTGGCTGGCAAGGAAGATGGATGATTACGGGAGGCTTGTTCGATCCGGACATCCAGGTGAAGGACTTTTCAGAGAAAGACTATCAATTATTCGTCTATGGTCCTCCTGAAGGCGAGCGGATCTTTGCGCCGTTCCATACGAAAAATGGTCCGCAGCCCCATGAATGGGATGGATTATTGCCGAGATTTACGCGCTTGTATATTAACCGGGACGTTTCAAAGCTTGCCCAAACCTCTCTGGATGAGGTCCTGGCGATGACTTCCCGTACGTCATGCCCGGTGTGCCAAGGCTCCGGGCTGAATCCCCAAGTACTTGCATGTAAAATCAACGGCTTCAATATTGCTGATTATGATGCGTTCGAGCTGACTGAGTTATTGGCAGAGCTTGAAAAAATAAAGGATTCAATTGGGTCCGCAATTGCTGGCCAGGCCATTCCTTCGATCAGACAACTCATTGATCTGGGATTGGGCTATTTAAGTTTATCGCGGAAAATGGGGACACTTTCTGGAGGAGAGGCCCAGCGTGTGAAAATTGCGCGTCACTTGGGCAGCAGTCTGAATAATATGATGTATATTTTCGATGAACCTACCGCAAGTTTACACCCCGGAGAAGTGGATTTGCTCCTGCAAATGTTGAAGCGAATCAAGGAACAGCATAATACGGTCATCGTGATTGAACATGATCGATCGGTCATGAAGATTGCTGATGAAATCATTGAAATGGGTCCAAGTGCCGGTGTGCACGGCGGGGAAGTGATCTTTCAAGGGACGCAAAGGGATTTGGAACATTCGCGTGCTGCAACAACTCTTCAGCACACACTCAAGATCAATTCGTATCCCCGTTCATTTGACGCGTCTTTTTCTATCAGGCACGCGTCGATGAATAACTTGAAAAATATAGCATTGGCTATTCCAAAAAATGTCCTCGTTTCTGTTTGCGGCGTTTCGGGGTCAGGGAAAAGTTCGTTAATGCTTGAAGCGTTTCCTGAAAAATATCCTGAAGCGATTATGGTGAGCCAGTCGCCGATCGGTCTTTCCAGTCGCTCGACACTTGCGACGTATATGGGCATCATGGATGATATCCGGGCGATTTTTTCCCGCGAAACAGGTCAACCTGCAGGTTTGTTCTCCTTCAACTCGGCAGGCGCCTGTCCGGTTTGTGACGGAAAAGGTGTGACAAAGCCCGATGTGGCTTTTGCCGATCCGGTAACGGTGACTTGTGAAGCATGCGGTGGGACAAGGTATTCGGACGAAGCTCTTTCCTATACGTACAAAGGAAGAAATATCGTGAAGGTTTTGCAGCTGACGATTGAGGAGGCCAGGGACTTTTTTGATCGCCCAAAGATCATCAACCGTGTCAATACGTTAAGAGATGTCGGGCTGGAGTATTTAACTCTCGGGCAGACGACGAGTTCGTTAAGCGGCGGCGAAGTGCAGCGCTTGAAATTGGCGAGTCATCTTCAAAAAGAAGGGCAAATCTATATTTTGGATGAGCCGTCATCCGGTTTACACGCCCAGGACAACGACAAACTGGTAACTTTGTTTCAACGTCTTGTGGATCATGGAAATTCGGTCATCATTATTGAGCATAACCTCGACTTTATTGCCGCGAGTGATTGGGTGATTGAACTTGGACCGGGCGGAGGAAAACATGGCGGAGAAGTCATTTTCGAAGGAACGCCGGAGGAAATGCTGAATGCCGCCACACCGACAGCAAAGTGGTTTGAGTGAGCGGTGGACCAAGATTTCTGCTGATTAAATTCGCTGAACATTGTTTTGAATTCCGTTATTATCTTCGAATACATCCATGGCAAGCAAACTGCGCTTATCAGGATAACCGGTCAATGAACAATTGAACCGATTTTTCTTTTTTAAAAAAAGCTTTATAATGATAAAGTATGGATTTTTATTTGAGATTTTCTCTTAAGATGGTTTTTATATACTGGATTAAGAGAAAGCTTGAAGCAGAGAAGGCGGGACGGAAATTAATGAAAAACATTGGATTTGATT
The DNA here is from genome assembly GCF_000821325.1 of Planococcus massiliensis. Lineage (NCBI taxonomy): Bacteria > Bacillati > Bacillota > Bacilli > Caryophanales > Caryophanaceae > Planococcus > Planococcus massiliensis. Next base: position 124,137 of record NZ_CCXS01000001.1, read on the forward strand.
CGGAGAAATATTTGCAGGAACAATCAGCTTACATCCTGGAACGGGTGCAGCAGTATGATAAACTTTATTTGGAATTTGGCGGAAAATTGATCGGCGACAAGCACGCGAAGCGTGTCTTGCCCGGATTCGATGAAGATGCCAAAATCAAACTTTTGCACACATTGAAGGAAAATGCGGAAATCATCATCTGTGTCTACGCTGGAGACATCGAACGGAACAAAGTCCGTGAAGATTATGGCATCACGTATGACCAAGACGTTTTGCGCTTAATTGATGAATACCGGGCTTACGGCATTTCGGTCAACAGTGTCTTGATCACGCGCTACCAAGGGCAGCCAACCGTTAAAGTGTTTATGACAAAGCTTGAGAGAAACGGCATCAACGTCTGCATTCACCGCGAAATCGAAGGGTATCCGACAAACGTGGACGCGGTCCTTGGAGAAGAAGGGTTTGCGACGAATCCTTATATTGAGACGACCAAGCCGATCGTGGTCGTGACGGCCCCGGGCCCGGGCAGCGGAAAGCTTGCCACGTGCCTTAACCAAATGTACCACGAGAACAAGCTGGGGAATGAAGTCGGCTATGCCAAGTTTGAAACGTTCCCCGTTTGGAACTTGCCGTTAAAGCACCCGGTCAACATCGCTTATGAAGCCGCTACGGTCGATTTGAAAGACGTAAACATGATTGATAATTACCACTTTGAAGCATATGAAAAAGTAGCGGTCAATTACAATCGTGATATTGAGACGTTTCCGGTCATCAAACGGATTATCGAACGGATTACCGGCAAAGCGTCTGTTTACAGCTCACCGACGGATATGGGCGTGAATCGCCTGAAATCGGGCATCACCGATGATAACGTTGTCCAGGAAGCGGCCAAGCAGGAAATCATTCGGCGCAGCTTCGTCGTAGAGAACGACTATAAAAAAGGGCTTGCCAATGAGGACAGTGTCCGCCACATGCAAGTGATTCTGGAAGAGACCGGTTTAAAGAAAGAGGACCGGGCACCGGTATTGCCAGCCCGCAATTATGCGAAAGCCATCCAAGCACAGCTGGACAGCACGAATTTACAAGCCGTCATTGCGCTTGAACTGCCGAACGGCGAGATGATCACGGGCCGGACGACCACGTTGATGGATGCTTCGGCAGCCGCAATTTTAAACGGGTTGAAGAAACTGACCAATATCTCTGATGAAATTGATTTGTTGTCGCCGATGATTCTGCAAACGATTCAACGGTTGAAAACAGAGGACTTGAACAGCCGCGTCCCGACATTGAGCGCCAATGAAGTGCTGATTGCACTGGCGATCAGTGCCGTCACCAATCCGACTTCGGAGCTCGCTTATAAGCAATTGCCAAACTTAAAAGACACGCAAGCGCATTCCACGGTGATATTGAATAGAGAAAATGAACAAACCTTTAAGAAGCTTGGCATCGACATCACCAATGATCCGGTCTATCCGACTGAGAACTTGTATTACAACTAAAGTTTAAAAAATCATCGCTTCTTCAGGCTGTCGAGAAACTTTCTCGACGCCTTTTTTTAATGTTATTTATTTTGAAAATTTCAACCGCTAAGAAAAGAAAGGATAGTGTAAATAAGAAACTGCATGCTAATATTACGATTAGATAGACCAAAACTAAATTTCAATTTGCATCCTTTCCCAGTCATCTGCAGAAGCTATTGAAAGACATTATCGGGGGAATTCACATTATCAGCCTTAATTTTATCCTTTCATCCATTTTATTTCTCTTCACTTTTTGCTACATGGTGCTGCTCCATTACGCATGGCAAAATAGAGCCACCCCTATTTCCATTAGTTATGGCTTAGGTGTCATGGCTGCTTTTTTCTATACCTTTGGCTACGCTTTTCAGCTTTTAAGTACGACCGTGGAGCACATGATGTTTTGGATCCACATTCAATATTTTGGCATCGCTTTCGCTCCGTTCGTTTGGATCGTGATGGTCTTGCAATTCACTGGAAATCGCCGATTTTTGAAGAAAAAATGGCTCGCATTGTGGCTTCTTGGCCCGATTTACACATTAAGTGCCCATTTTACAAACGAATGGCACCATTTGTTTTATAGGAGTGCCGGCTTGGACAATTCCCTCGGATTTCCGCTGATCGATCTCGACAGGGGACCGTTGTTTTACATCCATATCGGCTGCATGTACAGCTACCATTTAATCGGCCTCGGTTTGCTGGTTAACTTGTATTTGAAGTCGAATAAAGAAAGGAAAAAGCAGGCAGCCTTGATGATGATCGGCTCATTATTTGTATTTGGTGTGCCGTTCATCCATTCCATTGGCGCGGTCAAAGTGCCAATCGATATTTCTCCTTTTGGGCTTGTCATTTCTTCTTTGTTTTACTTATGGGGAATTAACCGATTTAATTTGCTGAAGCTTTCTCCGCTGGCCATGAAAAAAGTTTTTGAATCCATTAACGATGCGGTCGTTATTTTTGATACGGACAATCAGCTAAAACTCTATAATAAATCTGCCAAAAGATTGTTAGCCCAATTGCCGGACAAGAAGTTGATTGGCCACCCGGCTGCAGAAGTGCTGTCCCAATTCCCATCCCTCGTCCAATTTATTGAGCGCTCAACGAAAACCAGTGCAGCTGCCCAATCCATGCAACTGAAGGATAAGTATTATACGGTTCACTTTTCATATGTGGAGGGAAGCAATCATCAGCCGATAGGCAAAATGTTTATCCTTCATGACATAACGGAATCTATAAAGTATGAGAAAAGTCTGCTCGAACAATCAAAGCAATTTGAATATTTGGCCCACCATGATGTTTTGACAGGGTTATACAATCGCACTTATTTTGAAGAGGAAGTAAAACGAAAACTGGCTCAGCCCGGCAAAGCAAATGCCGCAATGGTGCTATGTGATTTAAACTTTTTTAAAGAAATCAATGATGTATATGGCCACCTGACAGGAGATCATGTGCTGATGTTTACAGCCAATTGCTGGCGTGAACAATTGCCGGAGCCCAGCATCCTTGCCCGTTTAGGGGGCGATGAATTCATCATGTTTTTTGAGCATATAGCATCCAAAGAAACATTTATGAAGCAAATCCATGAGGTGCGCTCCGCTTTTCAAGAGAACTTATTCAGGCAAGACGGAATCGAAATTGAAGTGGTCCCGAGTATTGGCGCAGCTTTTGTGGAAGAAGACGGCAATGATTATGAGCATCTCTACCATACGTGCGATACGCGCATGTATAAGGATAAAAAGAAGACAAAAGCATTCTATGTATAAAAACATCCAGTTTCCGGAATCGGCTCGTATGAACTCATATTTTATTTGGAGGGAACTTCTATGGAGACAAAATTCAGTCCGGCGAACGCCGTCGTGCAGCTTTGCATGAAGGGAATGGCTCAGGAAGACAGCGGCAACAAAGAAGCAGCCGCCGAAATTTTTATGCAAGCCTGGAAGGAAGCCACTGATGACTTTGAACGGTTTATCGCAGCTTACCACTTCGGCCGTGTCCAACAGAACCCTGCCGAAAAATTGGAGTGGACGGAAAAATCCTTGCAATGTGCACAGGCAATCAACGATGGGAACGTCAAAAGCGCGTATTCCACGCTATACCGAACCATTGCCGAATGCCAGAGGGAGTTGGGTGATCTGGAAAGCGCAAAAAGACAGGAAGAATTGGCCAAATCATTTGAAGGGCCGCCAACAGATACGGGCCCGTTTTATCACGGAACGAAAGCGGATTTGGCAGTCGGTGATTTATTGACGCCGGGCGGCAATTCCAATTATATAGACGGGCTGAAGATGAACCATATTTATTTCGCAGCGAATGCTGACGGAGCTGGCCTTGCAGCGGCACTTGCGGCAGGGGACGGAAAAGAGCGCGTTTACCGAGTGGAACCGACAGGCGAATTTGAAAATGACCCCAATGTAACGGACAAAAAATTCCCTGGAAACTTAACGCGTTCGTACCGCTCGAAAGAACCGCTGCGAATCATTGGAGAAGAGACGGAATGGACAGCATTGCCCGCCGCTCAACTGCAAAGGATGCGGGAAGGTTCTGCGAAGAAATCAGGGGAGATTATCAACTGAGCGGTTGTCAGTTAATGCGGCGAGGAGGTTCGAAAAGTGGAGACAGCACCGTTGTTCAACTCAGAAAGATGCTTTGTCCGTCCATTTCATGCGGATGATCTGGATGATTTCATGTCCTATCGCAACAATTCCGAATGGATGAAATATCAATATTTCAAAGGCCGTACAAAGAAAGAATATGAAGAAGCGCTATTGGCAGACTCGTCTATGGAAAGCGGGGCGCAGTTTGCGATTATCCGAAAAGCCGACCAGCAGCTGATTGGAGATGTCTACCTCAAAAAAGAAGCAGACACGTTCTGGATCGGCTATACGGTGAGCCCGGCCTTCAAAAGACAGGGATATGCAACTGAAATTGTCCGTGCGCTGATTGATTGGATCCGGCAGCAAGGTGATTACAGCATTCGGGCCGGGGCCGCGCCGGAAAATATCGCTTCCATTCGCTTACTCGAGAAATTGGGGTTTTCAAAAGTGGAAGCGAACGAGGTGGAAGTGGTTTATTGCCAAGACTCTAAAGCCTTCGGCAGTTAACCGAAAGTCATTAGATAGAACGAATGAGACGGGAGAAGATGCAAACATGCTAACTGAAACGGATTTAAAACATCTGCGGCGGTGTGTGGAACTTGCAGAAACCGCGTTAGAAAAAGGGGACGAGCCATTCGGTTCGGTATTGGTGTCAGCTGAGGGGGAAGTGCTGTTTGAAGACCACAATCATGTGGCAGGCGGCGACTACACGCAGCATCCGGAGTTTGCGATTGCAAGGTGGGCTGCCAGCCATATGGCGCCTGACGACAGAAGGAAGGCAATTGTTTATACATCGGGGGAGCATTGCCCGATGTGTTCAGCGGCTCATGGGATGGTTGGGTTAGGGAAGATCATCTATGCGAGTTCTTCGAAGCAATTGGCCACTTGGCTCCGCGATTTTGGGGTGGAGCAGGGGCCTGTCTACAATCTGGCCATTGAAGAAGTGATCAGAGACGCCCAAGTGGAAGGGCCGGTTCCCGAACTGGCAGAGCAGGTCCGTGAACTTCACCGCCGGCTTCACGTGGCAAAAGGATGAAAATAACTATCCATAGCAAAAGGAGCGTCTTTTACGGGTGAACATGAAAACTTTTTCTTCCTATATCGTGCTAATCGGCACTGTAATCGTGGCCTTAAGCGGAAATTGGGTGCTGAAACATTACGATACTCTTTCCCTTTATCCGAAATCCCTCTCCATAATGTTTGGAGTCGGCTGGCTCCTGATTGTATGCGCCTACATCTTAAATATCCTTTCCCCTTACCACGAAGTTCCGCCCACGGACAGAAGAGACAACCGGGACGTAATCAATCAGTGGGAGCGGCATAGGAAACGGCTGGAGAACGGATTCATCGGCATCGCACTCGTAACGCTGGTGCTCGCTGCTTTCTCCAGTTGGTCGCTTGTGTTCGACTTGTTCTTCCTGTATTTTTTCATTGGCATGGTAGCGGCCGGTTTTCTTTTTGTCATGCAAGGCGATCGAGTGGAAGGGCCGGACGATTTGAATTTTAAGGGAAAAACGAAAAAATTTCTGGATGTCATTGACTACCGGCGGCATCCGTTCAGCCTTTCCCTGATTTTATTTACCTTGATCGTGGGAAGTTTTGTGTTGAGCAAGGAATTTGGCATTCCTTTCTATATGGAAGTTAGCGGCGATCCGCGCTACGCCACGGATTTGCCGAATTTCGCCTTTTCCCTCTCCAGCCTATTAATCGTCAGCGGCTTTATCTACATCATAAACAACGGCGACCTGTTTGGAATTCGCAAAGCCAAGCAAAACGGGATGAAAGTCTTGTTCATTCATTTTTTTGAACTGATTATTTGCGGCGCTTCGTTTTGCATCTGGCTGTTCATTGTGATTGAAGCACTGGTTTTGCATTATTAGCTGGACGGAATAAAAGAATTTGAAAGTGTAAGATAAAGAATGGTTCTGAAGGAGAAGTCTATGGAATTTACAAAAGCTGCGGAAATGAAACATGCCTTTATTCAAATGTTTAATCTTTATGCCCATGAACTTTCGGCGCATAACCCTTGGATCGGAACACAAATCGATAGGGAGGGGAATTATTTATCAGAAGCTGTAAGCCAATTGCTGACGGGTGTAAGCCAGGAGGCGTTTTGCATAATAGAAGACGGGAGGCCGATTGGCATGGCCGTATTTTCCTCTTCTGAAAAGGAATGTTCTATCGATGAAATTTTTTTGGTGCAAACAAGCAGGGGGAAGGGAATAAGCGAAAGAATCTGCACAGAGTTTTGGAACAAACATACAGGCATCTGTACCTTGCATGTATTGAAACGAAATGATGCTGCAGTGAAGTATTGGGAAAAACTCATTCCACGATGTGGGTATCGTTATAAAAAGCGTGAGGAAAATGAACAAATGTGGCGTTATGAAGTTGAACTTGAATCAGGCAGATAAGGGGAGGCAGCCCCGCTCCGCTTATTTCAAAATCGAAATGGCAGATGCATGTATAATGGGAGTGAGCAAAAGATTCATAAGAGCAGGCTATTTGGCGCTATAAACTACACGAGAAAAGGGAGGGACCTGTAATGAAAATCATCGTTTTCGGCGCAACCGGCGGAGTCGGGCAAGCGGTTGTCAAACAAGCAGTGGAAAGCGGACTGGAAGTGACGGCATTTGTCCGGACTCCGGAAAAATTGAAAACGTCTCATGAAAACTTGACGGTAGTCCAAGGGGATGCCTTTAAACCGGCAGAAGTGTCTGCAGCCATTGCCGGACATGACGCCGTGGTGTCTTGCCTCGGTTCGAGCCAAGGCATGAAGAAATCATCGGAACTGGAAGAAATGACGAAGCACATTGTCGCAGGGATGCAAGAGCACGGCGTAAAACGGATCGTCTATACGGCTTCAGCCGGCATCAACAATGAGCTTCCGGGTATGAACGGCAAGCTGATGATGGGCATGCTGAAGAACGCGCTTATCGACCACCGGGCGGCTGTAGACTGGATTGAATCGCATGGATTAGTCTATACGATTGCCCGTCCAATGGGGTTGACCAACGGCGATTTTACAGGCGTCTACCGCGAAGCAAAAGAAGGCGTTCCGGAAAAATCCAGAACCATCCCGCGTGCGGATGTGGCGCACTTCCTCTTAAAAGCCCTGAAAGACCCAAGCTATGAAAACACATCGTTTGGGATCGCCACTTAAAAGGCTGAAAAGGTGAAGCCATTCATTTACCCAAACTATTGGTATACTAAAAGAGCGCCAAAAGCCGGAATTTCGCTTTGGCTGCTCTTTTTTTTTGCACCATACGGATTTTATGAACCAGGGAGTTGGAATTGAAAATGAATAATAAAGATATAGCCGATATCCGCAAACGATTTAAGCTCGATACGGACCTCTTAAAAATCGCGGAGATATACAATGTCTACATCCAAGGGGAAGCGACGGAAATTTTCCACGAAGACAGCCGGTCGTTTTCGCTGCTTGACCGGGAGCAGCAAGAGCTGTTTCTCGCCAGTTTTAAAAAAGTATTGGGCGGGAAGCTCGATGCCAAGCTGTTTGAAGTGAAATTTTTGCCGCAGGAAGAAGGGCAGGCGGACCATACGCAGCGCTTATTGTATGAAGGGCTTGAGACGGAAGATGCCGCGGAATGGCAAGAGAACATGCAGCGCATTGCCCTGAAAATGATTGAAGAAAAGCCGTTTGAAAAGGATATGGTCATCACATTTATCCGCGGGACGTATTTCAAGACGACGAAACGCGAAGCGGATGAAACGGAAATCAACATGCGCGATGAAGTGTACACGACGCCGTTCATCCTCGGCAGCATGAACCAGACCGAATTGCCGAAAAGCTCGCTCGTGTTTGATTTTGCCAAAAAGGAATTCAAATCGAACATCCTGCTCGATCCGGTCATCAAATTGACTTCACCGGTCGGCGGTTTCCTGTTCCCGGGCTTTACGGATAATGCTGCAGACGTCAACCACATCGTCTATTCGGCGAGCAAAGCGAATAAACCCGATTTCCAGTTTATCGAAAATGTATTGAATGGCGACGAAATCATCACGGCGGAAGAAGACAAAGCGGTGTTCGAGGAAATCGTCAAAGCGGTAATCGGCGAAGAAGTGAATTCCCGGACCTTAGCCGGCCTCTACGATGAAATCAACCTCATGCTCGAAGTGGAAAAAGAAGCGGAGAAAGAAGAGGTGGAGATCCCGGTTTTGGATACGGTGGAAGTGACGCGGGTACTGAAGGCGAGCGGCGTGAAAGAAGTGAGCGCTGAAAAAGTGGAGCGCGCTTTCCAGCAGGTTGTGGAAGACAAAAACTATGAAATGAAAGCAAGCCATGTCGTGCCAAGCTATGCATCGAAATCCATCAAGATCAACACAAAAGTGGCGGAGATCAAAATCAGCCCGCAAGACTTGCGCTACGTCAAAGGCGTCAATTATAACGGCAAACGCTGCATCCTGATCGAAGTGGAAGAAGACACGATGATCGAGGGCTTTAAGCTGCTGGAAGAAGAACAGCTGGAATAGAGAAAAATTACAAAAATACAGACCCCGAACTTCTCATCCGAGAAGCTTGGGGCCTTTTTCTTTCTAGCTGTCAATCAAACGCCCATTGTCATGCCACTGGCCGTACAATTTATTTTCCCGTGTGTTTTCGATGAACTTCGCCAATCGTTTATTGAACAGTTCAGGGTCGCGTTTAACGCTTTGGATCGTGTCGATGCGAATTCGTTTGTAGGCATCCGGAAAGTCGAGGAAATGCTGCCAGACTTGTGTGTCTTCTTTCAAGCGAGCTTGGATTTCCGGATCGATGACAAAGGCTTCCGGACGCATATCCGGCAAGGCGCTCCGGCCCTGGTCTGTCATTAAGCCCAGTTTCTCAAGCCGTCGGACACGTTCTTTATTCAACTCTGTGAAGTTGCTCTTTTTCTGGCGCGGCGAAAGCCTTTGGGCCACTTCGGTATCCGAGATCCTTTTTTTGGTGCTGTCAATCCAGCCGAATCACAGGGCTTCCTCCACCACATCTAAATAGAGAAGCGTATTCGGCCGCTCTTTGACGCTGACGACCACCCAGCAGCATTTTTCAGTGGCTGCGTGCTCTTCCAGCCAAGTTCGCAGTTCCTGCCGGGTTTTAACAGGGAGTAGATTTTCCATCTCCAATTTGGACAGATCCTTTCGCTTTAGAAATTCCTGTTCAGTTCCTATTGGCTTATATATTTCCTATTAAATCGATTTGAGCCCGTTAAATCAAGAACGAAAAGGACCAGCGTCTCAAGTTTTATTCACGAGACGGCGCGCGATTTTGCCGCCTTTTCCGGATCCAGTTCGGGCCGAGCTCGTTTAAAGCAATCGCGCCCAGTATAATGCCGATGCCGAACCACTGGTAAAGAGCGACGGATTCAGACAAAAAGAGGCTCGCTGACAGAATGGCGATGGGCAGTTCAACGGAAGTCAGGATGTTTGCTACACCTCCGGAAACCAACGGAGCGCCGGCCGCGTAAAACAGCGGAGGCAGCACGGCTCCGAATAACGACACGCCTGCTGCCGAAGCAAACAAGTCCCTCTCTAACGGCAGAACCGATGGAATTTCACCCATGAACAAAATAAGCACCAAAATAGCTGAACCGGTAACCATGATTGAACTGCGGGTCCAGGCATCGACTTTTACAGCGACTTTGCCGCTGCAGAAAATGAAGCCGGCATAGGTGAAGGCGGAAAGAATGCCGAGAATCAATCCCTTAATCGGCAGGCTCTGAATCTCACCGCCGATAACATTCGAAGCAAAGAAGACGCCGAATAAAATCAGAACGATAGATAATACTGTGATGCGTGCTGGTTTCATCTTCATGAAAATCCATTCCAAAATGATCCCGACCCACACAAATTGGAACATCAAAATGATAGCCAGCGAAGCCGGCAAATATTGCATCGATCCGTAATAAAAAATGCTGGTTAAACCGATCAGACAGCCGGTCGCCATGATTTGAAGAATGTTTTTCACATGAAGCCCTTTGAAACTGGCCCGTTTGATCAGCGTAAATCCCCACAGCAAAACGAAAGAAACCATCATTTGAACAATATTGATTTGGCCAAGCGTATATCCATGGCTAAATCCGATTTTGGCAAAGATGGGGGTAAAACCAAAAAATGAAGCACCTAATAAAATAAATAAAATTCCTTTATTGAATTTCATCCTATAACCTCCTGCATGAGCACAATTAGATTATCTTAGCATAGATAAGCGGCAGATAGGGTTTTCCAGTACACTTGGAGCCCAAAAATAGAGGACGGCGACATGGTTTGGACAAATAGCGGGACACTTTCCGAATCGCACTTCCTGGGGTTGTTATTCTCGCCTTGCAGGCATTTTCAAAAGCTGTATGGAATTAAAGAAGAGGAGAATCACATTGCCTGAATACGGTACGAACATTCACAGAAAACACGATGATAAGAGGGGGACCAACAATGAAACAGTTCTACATCAAACAGAAAGTCTTCAGCCTGAGCGGCAAATTCACGGTAAAAGATTCAGCAGAAAACGATGTGTATTATGTGGAAGGCAGCTTTATGAAAATCCCTAAAACCTTCAGCCTCATGAACCCGGAAAGAGAGGAAGTGGCGCTGATCACGAAGAAGACGTTCAGCTTCCTGCCGAAGTTTTTCGTGGAAGTGAACGGGCAGGAACGGCTGACAATCCAAAAAGAGTTTTCTTTCTTGAAAGCCCGCTATAGGATTGAAGGCACAGGCATCCAGGTTCAAGGCAATTGGTGGGATATGAATTTTCAAATCCTGCAACACGGAGAAGTGGTGGGGCAGGTCAGCAAGGAATGGTTTACTTGGGGAGACAGCTACAAAGTAGAGATTCTGGATGAAGAAATGGAAACAGTGGTGATTGCCATTGTGGTGGCCATTGACTGCGTCAAATCGGACCAGTCTGCTGCGGCTGCTGGAGGAGCGGGGTAATGATGTGGCAGGAAAAGCTGCAAAGAATGTTTGCCCTAGGCCAGTGGGCTTAAAAAATCCGAAGTCCGCTTGCTTCACCCGGTTTGCAGGAGCACGGGAGCTCGGACGCTAGAGAAAAAAATCGGAATCCATCATTATAGGAAAAATGTGCTAATTTTTTTGGGATTTCCTTCTACTTTCTATCTACTTTTACGTGAACATGTGCTACATTATATGAAAAAATGTAAAGTTTGAAGAAGGGAATAGGATGAGTTCTCAATTAACGACCTATATTACGCTGATCTGCACATCCGGTGTATTGAATTTATATTTAGGCGCATATGTCTTTGCGAAAAGGCAGCAATACAAGAAAATCGCTAATTTTTTTATGATCTATACAGCTTCTATCACCATCTATTGCTTCGCTTCCGCTTTTAGTTTAACCGCCGACACCATTGGGCAATTGAAGCTTTGGAACATTTTGCTCTATATCGGCATGGCAGCTTCGGCGCCTTTAGGATTGCTGTTCGTCATGCATTACTTGGGCATAAAGCTGACGAAAAAACGAATTGCAGCGATGCTTGCTATACCTGCCATCAGTGTCTTGATGGTAGCAACCAATGATGTTCATCATCTTCATTACAAAGTATTTGAAATTGACCCTTCGCTAGGCGCCCCTTTCGTTCATCAGGAAATCGGTCTCTGGTACCTTATCCACGGAATTTATACCTTCGGCTGTATGCTGGCCGCATTCTTGCTCGTGATTTTCCGCTGGCGGGAAACGGCGAAAGCTTACCGTCCACAAATCTTTGCCTTATCAATCGGCCAGCTGATTCCAATGTCCACTGCATTTATTTATTTGATCGGCTTAACGCCCGAAGGAATTGACCCAGTGCCGATGGTCATTTGCGCTTCTTCCATTCTCTATCTCTGGGTGATCAACCGCTCGCAATTATTTGCGGTTATGCCGATTGCCAAAGATGCCATATTCAATAGCATAAGCGACGGCGTTTTTGTGCTGAACGAATCACTCAATCTCATCGAATTCAACCAGTCGGCTGAAAAGATGTTTCCTTCGCTCAACGCATCGCTGTTCGGCATGCATTTTGAAAGTGTATGGAAAGGCTTATCAGAAACAGCGTTTCCTTTTGAAATAAAAGCCGCAGAGTCGCTGCAGGAAATCGAGCTGAAGAACGGACTTTTGGAACGCGTTTACCAAGTCCGCATTTCTCCGTTGCGGCATGGCAGTGAAAACAAAGGCTTGCTGATCATCTTCACCGATATTACGGAAGTAAAGAGCTTGCAGCGAAAGCTTGAGCATCAAGCCTATTACGATGAGCTGACCGGAATTTTCAACCGGCGGGCGTTCTTCCAAACAAGTGAGCAGCAATTTGCGAAAGCGAAGCAAATGGAAGCTCCTTTCACGGTGATGCTGATTGACATCGATCATTTTAAACAAGTAAACGACAAATACGGGCATCAAGTAGGCGACCAGCTGTTAAAACATGTGGTCGACATTTGCCGAGCGGAATTGAAAAAAAATATGTTATTCGCGCGCTACGGCGGCGAGGAGTTTGTATTGGCGTTAGACGGGATGAATATGGAGGAAGGGGCCGTAGTTGCAGAACGGCTGCGCCGCCAAGTGGAAACCAGCTTTTTACATGTGGATGGGAACCGGATTTCCGTCACCATCAGCAGCGGCGTGGCTGAAGCTTCGGCGATGCAAGGAGAAACCCTCTATCAGCTCTTAAACAAAGCGGATCTCGCTTTATACGCAGCCAAACACGAAGGGCGCAACCAGGTCAAAACCCATGCGGCCGAACAGCTCGTATAGGCGCACGGCAGAGATCCATAAAAGTTCAAAAGCCTTCTCCTAAAGAAAATAGGAAAAGGCTTTATTTTTATGCAATTTGAAGCCTTTTGGACGGACTTTTCTCTTGAAATGTCTTATAATAGTAATGTTTTGAATTGTAAATAACTACGAACCAGTATGATATAGTTAATAGTAAAGCAGAAATCGGCAGTTGCTTTGGCGGCGCTAGTCACCAAGAAAGCGATGCCCCAAGTTTTCTGCAATAATCGGTTAGAAAAGGAAGGTTATAATGGGCAACCTACAGAAGAAAACAGACGTTATTTTAATCGGTGCTGGAGTCATGAGTGCAACTTTAGGGTCAATGCTGAAAGAAGTAGCACCTGAGATGGAGATCCAAGTGTTTGAGAAGCTTCCAAACGCAGGGGCTGAAAGCTCCAACGAATGGAATAACGCAGGTACAGGCCACGCCGCATTGTGCGAGCTGAACTACACACCTGAGAACTCTGACGGATCCATTGATATCAACAAAGCAATTAAAATCAATGAACAGTTCCAGCTGTCCCGGCAATTCTGGTCCTACCTGGTGAAAAATGGCCGGATCAGCAACCCGGAAGATTTCATTAAATCGATTCCTCATATGAGTTTAGTAGAAGGGGAAGACAACGTAAAATTCTTAAACAACCGCTTCAAAGCATTGGCTGATATTCCGCTTTTCAAAGGGATGGAGTACGCAGAAGATGCGGAGACGTTGAAAAAGTGGATTCCACTTATCATGGAAGGCCGGACTTCAACTGAGCCGTTGGCAGCCACAAAAATCGATACGGGGACAGATGTAAACTTCGGTGCGTTGACAAAAATGCTCTTTGAACATTTGAAAGAGCAAAATGTCGACATCAACTACAAACATAGCGTAAAAGACATCAAACGCAACAGCGAAGGCAAATGGGAAGTGAAAGTGCATGATCTTGAAAGCGACAAAATCGAGTATCATACAGCAAGCTTCGTATTCATCGGAGGCGGAGGCGGAAGCCTTCCATTGCTGCAGAAAACAGGCATTCCGGAATCCAAGCACATCGGCGGATTCCCGGTAAGCGGCTTGTTCCTTGTCTGCAACAAACCGGAAATCGTTGAACAGCACCATGCAAAAGTATACGGAAAAGCCAAAGTCGGAGCTCCTCCGATGTCGGTTCCGCATCTGGACACACGCTTTATCGACAACAAAAAGTCATTGCTGTTCGGTCCATTTGCCGGCTTCTCGCCGAAATTCCTGAAAACCGGTTCAAATATGGACCTAATTGGATCTGTTAAACCGAATAACGTTTTCACCATGCTTGCAGCGGGTGCAAAAGAGCTTTCGTTGACGAAGTACCTTGTCCAGCAATTGATGCTTTCAAACGAACAGCGCATCGAAGAATTGCGTGAGTTCATCCCGACGGCAAAACTGGAAGACTGGGATGTCGTGGTCGCAGGCCAGCGCGTTCAAGTGATCAAAGATACCGACAAAGGCAAAGGGACGCTTCAGTTCGGTACGGAAATCGTAACAGCGGCTGACGGTTCGATCGCAGCATTGCTGGGAGCTTCTCCAGGGGCATCGACAGCGGTTCACGCCATGCTTGAAATCTTTGCGAAATGCTTCCCGGACCAAATTAAAGAATGGGAGCCGAAGATCAAAGAAATGGTGCCGTCTTACGGCAAATCATTAAACGAACATCCGGAACTTCTAAAAGAAGTCCACACTTCAACAGCCAAAATATTGGGCTTAGTTGAAGAAAAAGAAACAAAAGCAGCAGTGTTGACGAAGTAATTCCAAAAGAACCATTCCTCCCGGCTGCGGGAAGAATGGTTCTTTTTTTGATCGGGAAGTTATAATAGAGGCAGCATCCATTAATGGAAAGGGGAATTGTGTAATGAAAAAGACGAACGCCTATATTGATGCCGTATTTCATACCCAAGATGCTTTATTGGAGGAAGTTGTGGCTTCCATCGAAGAAAATGGCATGCCATCCATCTCCGTTTCGCCGTCTTCGGGAAAATTGCTGACCATGCTGGTGGCGATTTCAGGAGCGAAGAATGTCCTGGAAATAGGGGCGCTTGGAGGATACAGCGGCATTTGCCTGGCGCGCGGATTCGGCAGCGAAGGAAAGCTAACTTCCTTGGAACTGGAAGCGCGTTATGCCGAACTGGCTCGGCACAATCTGGCAAAAGCGGGTTACGGAGAACAAAGCAGCTACATGACAGGCCCGGCACTGGAAAGTCTGGAAAAACTGATTGCTGACAAGCAAAGCTACGATTTTTTCTTCATTGATGCCGATAAAGAAAACTACGAAAATTACCTGAAGGCTTGTCTGCAGCTCGCAGAACCAGGGGCGTTGATTCTTTCAGATAATGTATTGGCAGGGGGGAGTGTCGCTGATGGGCAGGCCGAACCCAAACGGTATACCGAAGTCATGAAAAAATACAATGAGCTGGTTGCCAATCATCCGCGCCTGGAATCTTTGTTAATTCCGGTTGGAGATGGAATAACCGTTTCTAGAGTCATCAATTGATTGAAATGAAAAAGGGGATGCAGCTATTTTGCATCCTCTTTTTTAGCAGTTATTTAAAAAATGGGGTTTTCTTTAAGGCTGCAACAACTGGAATCGCCACCGCAAGGCCGACAATATTTTGAACAAGGTTGCCGGGAATCGAAGCCATCGGAATGATCCAGCTGCTGAATAGAACCGCTTCGCAAATATAATAGCCGGCCAGCATAAACGGAAGTGAGACAAGAGCCGCCAGAATATTAAAGCCGATGCTTCCGCCATTCCGCCCGTTTGCCCAGGAAATTTTGCCGACAATGTAACCTTGGAGGCCGCGTGTCACAAGGCTGAAGGGAGCCCAAAGCGTCCAGCCGGAGAACAAATCGAATAATCCCATACCGACACCGCCTGCGATTGCGCCTTTTTTAGGGCCGAAAAGAGTGGAAATGATGAACAGCATAGCGGTTCCTAAGTGGACCAATCCGCCATTGGCCGCAATCGGAAGACGGATATTCAACAAAAGAGTAGCTACAAATACAAGAGCAATGGCCATGGAAGTCAAAATCAAATCGAAAGTGCGTGTATTCGGGTAAGTAGTCGTTTTTTGCATAAGAATCCATCCTTATCTAGTTGTTTCAGTCCATTGATCGGCTGTAATGGACTGTTACCATACATTATCAAAGGGGTGACCTAGTGAAAAGTATCAATTTAGAAGAAAATATAGGGGTCAGTTATAAAGAAACTGAAAAAACTAATTTTTATTTCCTATAAACGTCAATAGATAATTAGTACGAATTTTCAAAATTGGGTATTTCTATTCTATTAATATCGATGGGGCATTGGTATAAATAGGAGAAGGCCTTTATTACAAATATTACTAAAATGTTTTAATGGTTGGGAAATAAAGGCGAGAATGCACCCATTTAAGAGGAGGAATTAGTGGATGAGAATCGATTCGAAAAAATTCAAGTATTTTGCAGTAGCAGGAGCTTCGGCAGCTTTAGTGGCCACTGCAGTAGTACCGGCGGTTGCAGCTGACGAAGTAAAAACTGCAGCTTTCACTGATGTTTCCGAGCGTTATGCTATGCCAATTACGTATTTGGTGACAAACAACCTATCAAATGGATTGACTAAGACTTCATTTGGCGTCAACGAAACGATCAAACGCGGCGATGCAGCCATCATTTTGGCTCAGGCATTGAACTTGAAGGATCCGAAAGCTCCGGCATCCGGATTCAACGATGTGCCAACGCGTGGTACCCTTGCGATCAATTCATTGAAAGCAGCGGGAATCATTAAAGGAAAAACATCAAAAACGTTTGGCTTTAACGACACGATCACTCGTGGAGAAGTCGCGTTGATGATGAGCAATGCCAACGCTTATAACTTTAAAGGCGATGTGTCGAACATGACATTCACGGATGTAAACAGCCGTTATAGCCAAGCAGTAGCGGGCTTGATGGCAAATGGCATCACGCAAGGCGTTTCGGCTACAAAATTCGCTCCGGACAATTCCATTAAACGCGGAGATTTCGCTATCTTCATTTACAGAGCAGAAATGCTTGAAGTTGAAGAGTTGAGCGAAGATTTCCGTGATGCCATGAACGGATTTGCTTCCCTTGGAGCAGAATACGGCTACGATGTGGTAGTGGATGAATCCCGCGTGAATACATTCAACATCGAAGGATCTGGAGATCTTCCAGCACCTGAATCAGGTACAGGATTCTTCCAATCGTTGGCTGACCAAGGAATTGAAACCGTTCTAGTCAATAACGCTTCGTATGAAATTTCTGATGGCAATGGCAATGTTGCAGCTGGTGCACAAAATGCAAAACAAGCCATTATGGTATCATTGGCAAGCAAAAATACGGTAGACATTACATTTAACCTTCCATACAACGATGAATTCCGTGGCATTACTTATACATTCAATTTCTTCCCAGAGTGAAGAACAGAAATGATCACGAATAATTTTTCCTCTTAAAGAAAATGGCCGGCAGCCGTTAAGTAGTACTTAACTTCTGCAGGCCTTTTTTATTTAATCTTAAAGGGAAGGGTCTCGAAAAAAATCGAGGCTCTTCTTTTTTGTTTCTGGGCAACTTTTGGCTGACTGCCTAAGAAAATTCCTGTCTCTCTTTCTATGAAGAAGTTTTGATAAGTTACATATAAAGTTCTTCCCGATTTAAAATGTTTCACATGAAACATTTTAAAAGTAATGACTGGAACCAAATTTTTCCTTTTGAATTTATTCATATATAGTTTCTTAACCATAAAAAATCGGATGAACTTGTTGAATTTCAGAAAAGAAGAGAGTAAGATGTTAAATAGTTTAAAAATAGTACTTTGTTCAAAGTACTATTTAAAAAGTGAAATCACAAGGGGAAGAAGGAAACAATTGATGAAGTTTACACAGTTTTTGAAGAACAAAGGAGCCATTGCCGCTATTTTTATGGGGATTTTCTATGCGATTGCCATGCTGGGAATTTTCATTCCAGGTTATTCAGCCATTCCGAATAATGTCGACCAAATGCCGATCGCCATGGTAAATGACGATGCAGGAGAGTACGGCAAGATGATTTCCGAGCAATTATCGGAAAAATTGCCATTTGAAAAAATTGAAACGGATCTATCTAATAAACAAGCGATGAAGCAATTGGAAAAGAATGATTTAGCTTTAATCATCCACATTCCGGAAACGTTTTCTGCGGATATGCAAAACGGTGAAGCAGCATCGAGCATCGACTTTACGACGAACGGAGCAAGTTCAACTGTCGTATCTTCCACGATGACTTCCATCGTGAACCAAATCAATGCTCAATTGAGCACACAGTTCTCTACACAAACGGCCCAAGGTGTATTGATGAACTTGAATATACCGGAAGAACAAGCCGCTGAAATGGCTCAAATGATTGAAACGTCTTATACCGGAAATATGGTGACGATCAATGAAGTGCCGGCGGGCATGAATAACAATATGCTGCCGATGTTCTTGACGATGGCTGGATATACCGGAGCCATGATCGGAGCAATGCAGTTGGTGTCAGCCTTTAGAGCGAGCCGCGGCAAAGCAAGCAAAATACGTTTGTTCATCTATCTTCAATTGACTGCCTTGCTGATTGCTGTGGTGTCTTCGGTTCTGGGCGTGGCGATTTCCTATTTCGTCAACGGCTATGGCACTGAGTTATTGCTGGGGCTGACTGCGCAGCAAATCTTGAACTATATGGTCTGCTTTAACTTCACGGCCATTTTGATTTTCTTGGTAGGCGAAGGCGGCATGGTGCTAAACTTGCCGATTCTGCTGATCCAAACGCTTGCGAACGGGGCAACGATGCCTCGCGAAATGATGTATTTGCCTTACGAATGGATGAGTTATATTTCACCGATGTATTATTCCGTCCAAGCTTATTTTGCCACTTTATACGGCAGCGTCAGTGCAGCCCCTAATCAATGGATGATGGCTGCTATTGGAGGAGCAGCATTGCTGATCAATATTTTGATCGTCGCCTTCCTTCATAAACCGGTTCCGATTGAAGCGCCGGAAGCACAAGAAGCAAAACTCACGAATGCTGCTGAAATCACAGCATAAGTTTGCTACAATGAAGTCAGTTCTTGCCAAAGGAGTCTAAAAGATGGCAATCCAAATTTATATATTGAGCAAACTGATCGAAGGCAATAATTACCCATACGAATTAAAGCGCCAGCTTTCTGAACCGATTCCATTTGATGAATTTGCGGGTTTAACGGAAAGTAAACTTTACTATCACTTTGAAGCCCTCACGAAACAAGGCTTGATTGAAGTGGTTGAAGTGATTAGAGAAGAGCACCGTCCGGATAAACAAGTCTTTGCAATCACTGAAAAAGGCCGGAAAGAATTGCCAAAGAAAATCTATAGCTTATTTGAAAAGTCAAAAGCCGTAAGTGAAATGATTATCGGTTTGGCCACTTTGGATTATGTGGATCGGGATAAAGTCGTTTTGATTTTAGAAGAAAAACTGCAAAAACATAAAGAACGCTGGAATCACATGGCCGCGTTCCGGGAAATGATCGACGTGGACGAATCCAGAATGAATTTTGTCAATTTTATGAGCGACTATTTTGACAGCAAAGCGGAGCATACCGCGCATTGGATCGAAGAAACGATTGAACGCATCAAGCAAGGAAAAATTTAGCGATTGAAAAAGCTTCGGGCTGGGCACTGTAAAAGTGTCCATTGTCCGAAGCTTTTTTGTGATTAAAAATACAAGGATTGAACGAGTGAAAAATAGATGCAGATAGGACCCTTAAAGGGTTGAAGTTTAACTTCGATAAAGAAAGGAATGAAGGAAAGTAAGGCGGTATAGAAAATTTGAAAGGGGTGGATGGTTTGCTGGCTCATCAAATCTTATTGCTCTTATTGATTGGGTATATTATTTATACGATCGACATCAAAAAGAATTACTTTCCAGTTCCGGTAGTTCTGGTGCTGATTGGAATTGGCTTGTCGTTTGTCCCTTTTTTTACAAATCTCCATATTACGAAAGATATTATTTTTACAGTTTTTTTGCCTGCTATCTTGTTCACATCGGCATATCAATTTCCTTTAAAGCAGCTGAAGCAAAATGCAGGCATCATTGCGGTACTCAGTACATTGGGTCTGATGGCAACAGCTGTGCTGCTTGGGCTCGGCATTTATTGGATCAGTGCATGGTCCACTTCCGTTTCAATGACGGCAGCATTTCTCTTGGCTGCGATTCTGGTCCCGACAGATCCGGTTTCGATTACTTCCATCTTGAAGCAAAGCAAAGGAGAAGAAAAAATTGCGGATATAGTGGAAGGGGAATCGATGGTCAATGATGGAACAAGCGTCGTCATTTTTACAATTTTCCTTGCCATGTTCCAGACAGATAGCGGCTTTTCTGCAGGGAAATTTATTTCCGAATTTTTGCTGGTCTCGATAGGCGGCATTGCTATCGGCTGTTTTCTTGGCTGGCTCATGAGCAAAATTATCCATTATACAAAAAATCGGCATTATCATGTCATGCTTACAGTGATTATTGCTTATGGCGGTTTTTACATGGCGGAAGCGCTTGGGGTTTCCGGAGTCCTCGCAACCGTAGCAGCCGGAATCATGCTTGCGTTTGAATTCGGCAAAAATATTAAAGAGAATCATATTCAGCAGTCGCTGGACGGTTTTTGGGATATTCTCAACCCGACACTTTTAGGATTGCTGTTTCTCTTGATCGGAATCCAAGGTGCTGAATACTTGGCATTTTCGGAATGGGGGCTGGCTCTTGGGATTTTTGTTTTGTCTATTTTGGCCAGGTTCCTTGTTCTTGGCGGGTTCGTTTACGGCGTTCCTGCTTGGAGAAAGGAATTTGCAAACGATTTTTCCACGACTTCATTGATTACCTGGTCGGGCATTAAAGGAGCCATGTCGGTTGCATTGTTGCTGTGGCTAGAAAATGAAGTGGGAGGAAAAGATGATTTATTGGTGTCGCTGGCTTTTGCCGTCATTCTTTTGTCGCTTGTGATTCAAAGCGTTGGGGTCTATCCTTTAACCAAGTTCATCAATAAACAAGACAAATGAGAAGCTAAAAGCATTGACACCCTTTCCGCGATGCTCTATTGTTAAAGACGCGATGAGCTCGTTTGCGTAAGACGGACAAGCATTCCTTATGGAGCACGTTGTGGAGCGTGGCTTGATACGCCGCAAACTATCGAAAACCCCCATGCCTTTGGCGTGGGGGTTTATTTTTATTTCAAATATCTTCGGGCTCCTGAATAGTTTTTCAAATAAACCCCGGAATTTAATGCCTCGATTCGCACTTTGGAAGATGCATTCGGCGCATGGAGCATTTTGCCTGAACCGATGTAGAGCCCCACATGATAGACTTTTCCTCTTCCGCCGTTATAGGCGAAGAACACCAAATCGCCAGGCTGCAGATCTTTTTTCGCTACGGCTGTTCCTTTCGTTGCCTGGTAGAACGAATCGCGCGGAATCGTGATTCCGAAGTTTTTGTATACCGCATAGATGATTCCGGAACAATCAAAGCCGTACGCGGAAGTGCCAGCCCATAAATAGGGGAGGTCCAGGAACCTTTTCGCTTCATTAACGATGTTGGCCTGAGACGGTTTTGGAACGGCTTTATCATTCTTATATGATTTGGCATCCGCTTTCCGCAGAAGTTTGATGCCATTAGCCGGTGTTTGTACATGGTACCATTTGCTGTCCGATTTAATGACCGGCAAGATGGTCGAATAGCTGATTTCCATGAACTGTTTTTGGTCGCTTGTATTGTACAGCGGTGCAAGTTTTGCCGTAACGATGGCAATTGCGCAGTCCGAATAGTCTTTTGTCACTTTTGCGATATGGGATTTCGGCACCCAGCCCGGATAGCCTTCTTTCTGGTAAGGGACGTACTGATCGTTCGCTGCAATTTCAACCCAGTTGCTGCCGGTTGTGAGCAAACTGACGTCTTCGCCGAACACCGCTTGGGTATCGGTTTTTTCGACGAGCCATTTCTTTTCGTTCAACGTCATGCCATTGATCCATTTTTTCATGTCAACCGGCTTTGACAGGGAAGGCTTGTCGACGGCGCGGGTTTTGTTCGGGTTCTTCCACATATTTGTGACAGCCACATTCACTTTATAGCTGGCAGTTTTGCTCGGCTTTTCACAGGAAGCCGGCGGGGCTGGCGCTGGAGCAGGCGGCTTTGGATCTGCCCGGAATGCCGGATTCAGGATTCGTGCAATGAATACGGCAAAATGCGATTTGGTTAAATACGTATAAGGCTTGAACGTGTAATCGTTGTAGCCCGCTGTGATTTTATTGGCCATCAAGATTTGAATCGCGCCGTAAGCCGCTGAACTAGGGGAAACGTCTTTGAACACGGTGGTGGTTTTGCCGGATAGTTTAAAGGCTTTTACCAGAACGGTGGCCATTTGGGCGCGTGTCAGTTTTTCATAAGGGTTGAATTGGCCTTTGCCATTTCCAACCATAATTTTCTCGTCAACGATGGTGGCAATGAGCGGGAAATTCGGGTCGGCTGCTTTCACATCGGTGAAGACGGGAGCCGGCCGGTTGTTGGTGTCGAGCTTTAAAGCCTGGATCAAGATGCTAACCGCTTCAATGCGGGTAATTTCTTGATCCACACCAAATTCTACCGCCGGATCTGCGGTCAAAATTCCTTGTTTCACTAAATAATCAAACTCCGCTTTAAATTTGTAGGGGTCCGGAACGTCTTTGAAAACAGGAGCGGCCAAGGCAACGTGAAACGGCGTTAACAGCATGAAAAATGCAATTAACACCACCAGCAATTTTCTTTTCATGTAATTTCCCCTTTTAATCTGTAATTTTATGTTAACTATACCTGATAAAGAAACAAAATATAAGACTAAATATTTAGAAATATTAGTTTATAATTGGAGTAAGTGAAAAATAAAAAAGAGGTGTCCCGAAACGCTCTTGGGACACCTCTTTTAGCATGCAGATGAAATAAATCGATAGGGGGGAGAAAGAAGCAGAAGCCCCAATCAGCCGAGCCGCTTCCTTTGTACTGCTTTTCATGCATTTATTTTTTCACAATAAAGCCCATATGGCGGCCGCTTTTTTTGTTTTCGCGGTACGAGAAGCCGGCGGGATCCTGAAATGTACAAGTCCGGTCAATGGTGATTTGGCTCGCCGGAATACCGGCCAGTTCACATTGTTTTTTAACCACTAATTGATTGTCGATATGGTATTTGCGCGTTTCAGCGTTATAGCTAATAAACTCTTCGGCGTAGCCCAAGTCTTTGAATTTCAAGAAAACATCTTCGTCGACTTCAAATTTCTCCTGGCTGAGGGCAGCGCCGATTTGCACATGGAAATTAACCGGATTGCATTTTTCGTTTAGCTTCAAATGTTCGAAAAGTTTGAGGGAAATTTCCTTCGTTGTGCCTTGCCAGCCGGAATGGACAGCACCGGCAACGCCTGAGATTTCATCATAGAAAAGGACCGGCACGCAGTCAGCGGCAAAACAGCTTAAGACGATGTCCGGTTCAAACGTATACAGCGCATCGGTATCTTTGATGGCAGTAGCCATTGTGTCAGCGCCGCGTCCTTTATCGGCCATTTCAACCCGGTGGAAATTTGCGCTATGCGTCTGTTCGGCCGCCACAAAATCTTCTAAAGAATAGCCGAGGCCGGCCGCCAATATTTTGCGGTTTTCCACAATAACCGAAGGATTCTCGCAAGCATGCAGTGCCATATTATGCTGCTCCGCTTCTGTTGGATCTTTAAACGTCATTCCAACAAGAAACGCTTCATTATTTCCATACATTTTCTTTTTCATCTTCATCACCCGCTTCCAATATAGCGGAAATCTTCGGTTCTGTGTAGTTAGACCTTCGAGCTTTGCAAGTTTGCCGGGATGACCTTCTGAGCAATGAGTTTTCGGGTTTTGAAATAGCTGAAGAAATAACAGCCGCTAATGACGATCAAGCTTCCGAGAATTTGAATCCCTGTCATCTTTTCACCGAGTACGAAAAAGGCCAGAATGGCTGTAAAGACCGGATTGAAATTCAAGAAAAGGCCGGATGTGGTCGCACCGAGTTTTTGGACGCCTAAATTCCATAACACAAAACAAAGAACAGTTGAAATGACGCCGGTGTAAAGAATGGAATAGACAAAAGAAGCATTGATATTTGTAATGGCAAAATCTGCAGCATTGAACGGCAAAAGAAAAGCGAGCCCGAAAATTCCGGAATACAAAGTGGCCATGGCAGCAGAAGTATAGGCCATGGCCCATTTGCTGAGAACCGAATAGATGCCCCAAATGCCGACAGCAGCGAGCATATACAAATCGCCTTTATTGAACTGCAGCGACAGAAGCAAGTTCAGCTGGCCTTTGGTCAGGACAAGAAGAACGCCGAAAAAGGAGAAAGCCATTGCCGCCATCTGAAAGGGGTTAAGGCGCTCCTTCAAAAAGATCACTGAAAACAAGGCGATGGAAAGCATATTCAAAGTGGAAATCAACCCTACGTTAGAAGCGGAAGTCTGCTCCAAAGCAAGGAATTGGAGAATGTTAAAAAAAGCTACGCCTGTAATCCCCATTAAAGCCAATGGAACGATCGCTTTCCGCGAAGGTTTGATCTTTTTCTCTGTCACCCACACTAAAGGCAGAAGGCAGAGGACTGCAATCATCCAGCGAAGGCTGGTTAATGTCATAGGAGAAGCATGGCCAACAAGCCATTTTCCGACGATAAAATTGCCGGCCCATAAAAAGCTCGTCAACAACAGTAAGAGGAAATACAAATTGCGCATCTTCAGCCCTTCTTTCGAATCGATAATGAATAATTTTATCATTCTTAAAGATTTTTCCGTATATTATTCTGCAAATTTTGATATATTTAAAATAAAATAAATTATTTCAATTAAATTATTTATTTTATTCTGTGAGAGTGCAGAAATGGCTGGCTCGATGGAATAAATGAAAAGGGGCGAAAACGATGGAATCGATTGTCAACAAAGTGCTCGACCAAACCGATGTGCACATTTTGGATATTTTGCAGAAAGAAGCACAGCTCAGCAATACGGAAATTGCCAAACAAGTGAATTTGTCGCCGCCCGCTGTCCATTCCCGCATCAAGCGCCTGGAATCGGAAGGCTACATCATTCGGCAAGTGGCCATCCTCAACCAGGAAAAGCTCGGCTTCGATTTGCTGTGCTACATTTTCATCAGTACGGATATCCATCAGGCGGAAGAACTGAACCGGCTGGAACGGGCATTAGTGGAGATGCCGGAAGTGCTGGAATGCCAGTGCCTGACGGGGGAGTATGATTACTTGCTGAAAGTGGCCAATAAAAATCGGAAAGACCTGCAGGATTTCATCCGCAAGCTGAATAAACTGGGGATCACCAAGATTCAAACCAGCCTTGCGCTTAGAGAAGTCAAATATTCAACGGTGCTGCCAATCATGGAAACTTGATGCCTCTCAGTCCAAATTGTTCCAAAATGGGTGTATACTTAATAAAGGAAAGTCCAAATTAAAGAACCTTAAGCCAGTAAAATCAGGGGAACTCCCCGGTACTATAAAGCGCTAAGCAAGCGAAAGCTCGCAGCAATGCTTTTGGAGGAAAAAATGTTCAGCAATATCCGAGTAGAAGAGTTAATGTCCGGCAATCGAAAAAATGAAATGACGCTGATCGATGTGAGGTCGCCGTCTGAATATAAAAGTTTCACGATTCCGGGAAGCATCAATATTCCCTTTTTCGATGATGCGGAACGGGCAGAAATCGGTACACTTTATAAACAAGTAAGCGTCCAAGCGGCGAAAGAGCGGGGCCTTGAAATCATTTCTGCCAAATTGCCGAATTTTGTCCGCCAGTTCAAAGAAGTGGAAGGCGATAAAACAGTCTTTTGCTGGCGCGGAGGCATGCGCAGCAAGACGACAGCTACGCTTCTCAGTTTGATGGATGTCCACGTCAGCCGGCTGGAAGAAGGCATTCGAGCTTACCGAAAATGGACAATCGATCAGTTGGAGCACATAGAAGCTCCCCAAAAAGCGATTGTGCTAAACGGGTTGACCGGAACGGGCAAAACCCGGATTTTGAAAGCCCTTGAAAAAGAAGGCTATCCGGTGATCGATTTCGAAGGGATGGCCAATCATAAAGGCTCAATCTTCGGCCAGATCGGCCTGGAGCCGCACAATCAGAAAACGTTTGATGCGTTATTGAATGAACGGTTGATGGAACTTAAAAGTTCACCCTATATTATTTTTGAAGCGGAAAGCACGCGGATTGGCCGAGTCGTCATTCCGCCGTTTCTCAGCGAACTGAAAAACGACAGCCTTCATTTGATCATCGATTTGCCGATGGAAGAGCGCATCAAAGAAATCATGGAAGATTACAATCCTTCGAAATACCAAGCGGAATGCCTGGAAGCTTTCCACCGCATCCAGTCGCGCATCCACGTGCCGGTTGCGAAAAAAATTGAAGAAGATCTCCAAACAGGGAATTTTGAGTCTGCGATTCGGCTGCTGCTGGAGTATTACTACGATTCCCGGTACAAGCACACCGGCCTGCAATATCCGGATTCCCAAAAACTGCATTTGGACGTCAAAAATCTTGAAGAAGCCATTCAAGCGGTCAAAGGGCAATTGCCTGAACCTGAAGGCAAACTGTCCAGCCCAATAAAATCATAATTCTCCCAAAGCCAGCTCTTCACACTCGAGCTGGTTTTGTTTTCTTTAGCTGCCGCCGGAAATTTTGACCCTTCGGGGAGCGGGTGGTAGGGTGAAAAGACAAGAACGATAGCTTGGCTGAAAGCTAGGAAAGGATGGCTGAATGAAATTCGCATTAAGTGAACAGATGATTAAAGAACTGTGCGGAATCGCCGCTTATAAAAAAGGAAAAGCCTATTATGAAGCGAATAAAGTGCTGCTGCATGCGGCTCCAAAAGAAGAAGCCGCAATTCGTGCTACGGTAAAAGCAGGGGAAGATTTCACTGTCTTGATTCGCCACGGAGAAGGCAGCCAGCTTATGGCGGAATGCAGCTGCCCGCCGCTTGGTTTTATCAAAACCCATTGCCAGCATATTGCAGCGGCCCTGCTTGCGGCAAAAGCTGTTCAGGCGGCGGACAGTCCGCTCTCTGACCAAATGCTGAGCTTGTTCAGCAGTCCTGCCGGCCGTCCTGCGGGCAAACAGCTTCATTTTGATACGCGCCAGACAGTGGCCGTGGAATTTATCTGTTTTCCTTTTTTGCTGGAAAACTCGGAATATGGAATGGGTCTTCGCCTGGAAGCAGGAATCAGCGAACGGCATCCTGTCTCAAATATTTTAGCTTTTTTGAAGAATATCGAACGGAAAGAACCGGCGGAAATCGCCAGCGATTTTACCTATAATCCGGAACGGCATAATTTCAACCGTGAAACCGATGCCGTCCTTCAGCTCCTTATTAAGAGCGCCCGCATCCCGAGCCTGCGGATGGACCAGGAAAGCATGCTTTTAGTTTCTGTGTCGGACTGGCAGCAGCTTCTTCCGCTATTGCAGCAAGCGCCACATGCCAGCATCCAACAAGGAAATCAATTCTATAAGGGGCTGCGGTTGGCAGACCGGCTCCCTGTCCGGTTTGAAGTGGAAGAAGGGCCGTCGGGCAGCTATATTTTGGAGGCAAAAGGCCTGAATGGCGTCTCAGTATTAAGTGCTTACGGCTATGCATTTGCAGATGGAGAGCTTGTGCCGCTGCCTGAAGAAAGCTGCAAGCAGCTGGTAGAATTGAAGAATCTGCTGGAACTGGCGGGGGAACCGCGCCTGACGATTCCGGCAAGCCAGATGGAGCATTTCATGAAAACGGCCATCCCAGGGCTGCTGAAGCTTGGACATGTGAAAATGGATGACGGCGTAGCCATAAGTTTAGGCGAAGTGCCGCTTCGGGCAAAATTATTCCTGGACCGTGTCAGCAACCGGCTTCTCGCGGGGCTTGAATTTCATTATGGCCAACTGGTCATCAATCCATGTGAAGAAGAAGAAGCGGGGCTCCAACACTATCCAGGGCTTCGCCGGCACATCGCAGAAGAGCAGCGCATCCTGCAGATGATGCATGATAGCCTGTTCAACCAGACAGACGGCGGGTTTTATATCCATAACGAAGAGGCAGAATACGATTTCCTTTATCATTGGATCCCGAAATTCGAGGAAGTTGTGGAGGTCTATGCCACCACTTCGGTAAAGATGCGCCTCCATACCGGGTATATCGGACCGAAAATCAAAATGGACTTCGGAGAACGGACGGACTGGCTTGAATTCCGTTTCGATTTGCAGGGAATTCCCGAAAAAGAAATCCAAAAGCTCCTAAAAGCGCTTGAGCATAAACGGAAATATTACCGGATTCCGAATGGCCAGCTGCTGTCGCTGGAAACACCGGATTTTATAGCCTTCAACGATTTTATGAATGAACTTGAACTGACGGCGCAGCAGTTGGATGAGCAGGAATTCCGGATTCCGCTGCTGCAGGCGATGAAAATGCTGGACGTGGTGGAAGACGGCCAAGTGATTGAGCCGGGAGAAAATTTTGCAAGGCTCCTGAAGAACTTGAACCAACCGCTTGAACATGCAGCAGAGATTCCGGAAAGTTTGGAAAGTACGATGCGGGACTATCAGAAAGCTGGCTACAGATGGCTGAAGCTGCTGGCGAAATATCAGTTCGGCGGAATTTTGGCAGATGACATGGGGCTCGGAAAAACTTTGCAGAGTATTGCATATATCGTGTCGGTGCTGCCGGAAATCCGTGCCCATAAACGGCCGGTGCTCGTCGTTTCACCGGCATCGCTCATCTACAATTGGCTAAACGAAATGAAAAAGTTCGCACCGCAGCTGAACGTCCGCATCATCGACGGGCCAAAAGCCAAACGAAAAGCCCGGCTCGAAAGTTCGGGAGAGGTGGATGTCTTCATCACGTCGTACCCGTCGCTCCGTTCGGACGCCGCTTTTTACAGCGGGAAAATTTTTCATAGCCTGTTCCTGGATGAAGCCCAGGCGTTCAAAAATCCACTCACGAAAACTGCCCGGTCGCTGAAGTCGATCCAAGCGGATTATAAATTCGCATTAACGGGAACACCAATAGAAAACTCCATCGATGAATTGTGGTCGATTTTCCATGTCGTCTTTCCGGAGCTGCTTCCGGGCAGAAGGGCGTTCAGTGAGCTCAGGCGCGATGACATTGCGAAAAGGGTACGCCCATTCATCCTCCGCCGCTTGAAAAAAGAGGTATTGACCGAGCTGCCGGAGAAAATAGAAACGATGCAGTATTCCGATCTTCAAAAGGAACAGAAAAAAATCTATGCGGCTTATTTGGCTGAACTGAAGCACGACGCGTTGAAGCATCTTGCGAAAGGCAGCCTGAAGAAAAACAAAATCCGGATTCTGGCCGGGCTCACAAGGCTTCGCCAAATCTGCTGCCATCCTGCGCTGTTTGTAGAAGGGTACACGGGAAGTTCTGCGAAATTCGAGCAGTTGCTTGAAATCCTTGAAGAAAGCCGGTTATCGGGCCGCAGGGTGCTCATTTTCTCGCAGTTCACCCAAATGCTGGGGCTCATTGGCCGGCAGCTTGCACGCCAAGGCCAACCGTACTTCTATTTGGATGGACAGACGCCTGCAGCAGAACGCGTAGCGCTTTGCGACCGCTTTAATGAAGGAGAAGGCGATCTTTTCTTGATTTCATTGAAAGCAGGAGGTACGGGGTTGAATCTGACAGGGGCCGATACGGTGATTTTGTATGATCTTTGGTGGAACCCTGCGGTGGAGCAGCAAGCGACAGACCGCGCCCACCGAATGGGGCAGCAAAATACGGTGCAGGTGATTCGCATGGTGGCCAAAGGAACAATTGAAGATAAAATCAACGAACTTCAAGAGAAAAAGAAGAGCCTGATTGATGAAGTCATCCAACCTGGCAGCGAAGCGCTGACGGCGTTGACCGAAGAAGACATCCGGGAAATCTTGATGATTGAATGAGGTGAAGGTATGGAACCGGAAAAAATACTTGAAAAAATAAAAGCGCATAAACCCACAGTGCTCGGCAGCAAGGATTTCTCAAAATACGCGATCCTGTTGCCGCTGTTGGAGCGGGATGGGGAAATCCACATTGTTTTTGAAGTCCGTGCCCATACATTGCGGAGGCAGCCAGGGGAAATCTGTTTCCCGGGCGGCCGGATCGATGCGGCAGATGCAAACCCGCAAGCTGCGGCCCTTCGGGAAACACGGGAAGAATTAGGTATCCGTTCGGAAGAAATTTCCGCTGTGTATCCGCTTGATTATATGGTTTCGCCATTCGGCATGATCCTCTATGCTTTTGCGGGCACCATTGATCCAGAAGCGAAATTTAAACCCAATCCTTCTGAAGTCGATAGCCTCTTTAGTGTGCCGCTGTCTTTTTTCTTAGAAACCCCGCCGGAAATCTATTACATGAATTTTAATATACAGCCAGAAGAAAATTTCCCTTACGATTTGATTGAAGGCGGGCAAGATTACAGCTTTCAGCCAAGGCAGATGGAGGAGTATTTCTATTTATACGAAGACAAGGTGATTTGGGGGCTCACGGCCCGTATATTGGCGCATTTTGTAGAGATCATTCGCTGAATGGTCTTTTTTTATGGAAAAACAGCTCGGGTCTTTTTTCTTAATTTTCACTAATTGAATAAAAGAAGCTTGAAATTCGACGAAGAGAATGTATAATTATTCAAATACCTGTAATTATATTGCTTAAGCGAGAGGAGTGCCGCACAATGGTGAATACATATCAATTGGAAGTTGTAGAAAGCACAAATAAGAAAGACAAGCCGTTGCATGACCAAGTGCCGTTTGGCACCATCTTCACGGACCACATGTTCACACTGGAATACGAGGAAGGAAAAGGGTGGCATGAACCGAAAATTGTTCCTTATGGCCCGATCACTTTGGATCCGGCAGCAATGATCTTCCATTACGGCCAGACCGTTTTTGAAGGCATGAAAGCCTATCGCACCGAAGATGGACGCGTCTTATTGTTCCGTCCGGAAAAGAACTTTGAACGCTTGAATTTATCAAGTGAACGTTTAAGCATTCCGCCGGTAGACGAAAAAGCGATGCTTGAATATTTGACAGAACTGATCAAGCTTGAAAAGAATTGGGTGCCTGCCACACAAGGCACTTCGTTATACATCCGCCCGTTCATCATTTCAACAGAAGCAAATCTGGCCGTAGCTCCCGCCAAAGCTTACAAGCTGATGATCATCCTTTCACCGGTGGGATCGTATTTTACAGGAGGGCTGACGCCAGTCATCATCCACGTGGAAGATCAGTTTACGAGAGCGGTAAAAGGCGGCACAGGGATGGCCAAAACAGCCGGGAACTACTCATCGGGCTATCAGGCCCAGGCAAATGCGAAAAAAGCCGGAAACGCCGATGTGCTATGGCTTGATGGAATTGAGAAGAAATACATCGAGGAAGTCGGCAGCATGAACATTTTCTTCAAAATCAACGGGGAAATCGTTACGCCCGCACTCAATGGCAGCATCTTGAACGGCATCACCCGGACATCGATCATCGAATTGCTGGGTTCCTGGGGGATATCCGTTGCGCAGCGGAAAGTATCGGTCAATGAAATTTACGAAGCGTATGAGGCGGGGCAGCTGGAAGAAGTGTTTGGCACCGGAACAGCAGCCGTTATTTCGCCGGTCGGCGAGCTGAACTGGCAAGGGAAGAAAATGGTCGTCAACAATCACCAAATCGGTGAATTGTCCCAAAAATTATACGACACGATCACAGGCATCCAGACAGGAAAAGTAGAAGATCCGCTTGGCTGGACCGTGGAAGTAAAATAGGGAAAAGGTGCGCACCTGCAATGGATGCGCGCCTTTTTTTCTATGAGGCCATCTTCTCTGAAGCACACCGAAATAAAGGAATTATCCCTCACTTGGAGAATCAGTAAACAAGTGACCTTGAAAGAGGGAGGGGAAGAAATGGATGACGTAACGGAAGGGTTTATTCGCGTTAACGGCGGAAATGTTTGGTTCCGCATAACGGGGAAGGGCCCGGGAACACCGCTCCTGCTGCTGCACGGGGGGCCAGGCGGAAAAAGCAATAGTCGGGATCCGCTTCGCGCACTTGGCAACGAGCGTCCGATTATCCAATACGATCAATTGGGCTGCGGCAACTCAGGCCGTCCGAGAAATACGGAGTTATGGACGGTGGAGCGCTACGTAGAAGAACTGGAACAGGTCCGAAATGCGCTCGAGCTGGAAGAAGTCCATATTCTTGGCCATTCATGGGGAACGATGCTTTTGGCAGCCTACCTTTCCAAACAGCCGCAAGGCGTAAAAAGCGCCATTTTTTCAGGGCCGGCACTGCAAGCGCGAAGATGGGAACAGGATCAGCGAAATCACCTGAAGAAACTTCCTTTGGAACAGCAGGAAGCCGTAGAAAAAAATGAACGCCTGCATACCACCGATTCTCCTGAATATCAGGCGGCTATGTACAGCTTCTACCACCGCCACCTTTGCCGGCTCGATCCATGGCCGCCTGAAGTAAGCGAGGAATTGGAGAACATGAACCCGCAAATCTACAATTTCATGTGGGGCGCTTCTGAATTTACGGTGACGGGAATCCTGAAAGATTACGATGCGTCAGAGTGGCTTCAGGAATTGAAGATGCCGGCTCTTTTCACTTGCGGCCGCTATGACGAGGCCACGCCGCAAGCCACTGCCTATTATGCAAGCCTGGTGCCGGAAGCCCAATTCCATGTATTTGAAAACAGCTCCCATATGCCAAGCGTAGAAGAACCCGAAGCCTACATGAAAAAAATCCGTGAATTTTTAGTTCAACAGGAAAAATAAGCGATTTATCTGCCTTCATTCTGAGAATGAAGGTTTTTATATGGATTAAAAAGCGTTGCAGGAACCACAAAACGAAATAATGAAAAGTCAAATAAATTCATACAGGCAAAGTTTTGTGCTACTGTATGAAGATGTATTTCAAGCTCCGAAATAAAAAGCGTGATCGGCTGTTTTTTATATAGAAAGGTTGTTGCTGGAATGGAAACATTGGTTGGCTTTAAACGTGTCCGCTTTATTCTTTTATTAGGGGCTCTTACGTCCTTGATCCCTTTTACCATTGATATGTATTTGCCGTCTTTTCCTGTCCTGGCAGAAGTATTTGAAACGAATGCTTCTTCTATCCAATTAAGTTTGACGGCGTGTTTGCTTGGGCTTTCGGTAGGGCAGCTTGTCGCCGGTGCATTGAGTGATGTGCATGGACGGCGCAGGCCTTTGGTGATTTCGCTGTTTATCTACGCAGCCGCTTCTGCCGCATGTGTATTTGCGCCGAACATTTATGTTTTTGTGTTGCTTCGTTTTCTGCAAGGATTTGCGGCTTCTGCCGGCCTAGTTATTTCCCGGGCAATTGTCCGAGATGTCAGCAGCGGGGCAGAACTAACCCGGCTGTTTGCATTATTGATGGTGGTAAATAATCTTGTGCCGCTATTGGCCCCTTCAGTAGGCAGCGGGGTGCTATTGTTTGCTGACTGGAAAGGGATTTTCCTGGCTTTAACGATTTTAGGCGTGGTCCTCCTCCTGATCACCGGTTTTCGCCTGCCAGAAAGTTTGCCGCTGGAACAGCGGGTTCCAAGCAATTTAAGGGCTACATTCTCTAACTTTGCGGCCATCCTAAAAGATAAAAAATTTACAGGATACGCACTGGCCCAAGGTTTTTTGATCGGCGGGGTCTTTGCCTATGTTTCCGGAACGCCGTTCATTTATCAAAATATTTACGGCGTGTCTCCGCAAGTCTTCAGTTTGCTTTTCGGCATGAACGGCATTGGCTTGATCATCGGCAGTTATGCCGTCGGAAGGTTCAGCCATGTCTTTTCAGAAAAGAGATTTCTTGAAACCGCTCTTTACGGGGCGACGCTTGCCGGAGCTGTTTTGCTTGCCGTCGTGATTTTGCAGGGGCCATTATGGGCAGTCGTAGTGCCGATTTTCTTTTTCGTGACATCGATCGGAATTGTCGGCACGGCTTCTTTTACACTGGCTATGGAATCCCAAAGCAAAGCGGCGGGAAGTGCTTCCGCTTTGCTCGGTCTACTGCCATTTGTCTTGGGTGCATTAAGCGCACCGCTTGTCGGGATTGCCGGAGAAGAAACCGCCGTACCGATGGGCTTGACCATTTTTTCCATGTGCCTGATTGCTTTGGTGGCCTATTTGTTTTTAGTGAAGAAAACGGAACGGAAGGCTGTGTAAAGCATAACCCAACTGGATTTGCAGACTGTTCGAAATTGGCTCTTTGGAGGGCCAATTTTTTTGTGCTCAAAAACCGGTTCAAATTATCAGATTATTATTGTTTTCCATTTCATATTAGTGTATGATACACAGTATAAAGGTGTACGTCGTACAGTATAGATCGGGAGGTGTAAAAATGGACAATTCCTTATTGAATAGCTTATCCACTGAACTGCGGAGAGGGACTTTGACCTTAGCCGTTTTAAGTCAGCTGCAGACGCCTCAATATGGCTATTCGCTTGTTCAATTATTGGAAAGCAGCGGGATATCGATAGAGCAAAGCACGTTGTACCCGCTGCTTCGCAGGCTGGAAAAACAGGAACTTGTCACAAGCAGTTGGGATACGACCGAAAACCGTCCGCGGAAATATTATGTGCTGAGCGATTATGGAGCAGAAATTTTTGAGAAGCTGAAAGAAGAATGGGAAAAGACGTCGCGGGAGCTCTACACTTTACTCAAAGGAGCGGAGACTGATGAATCTGATTGAGCTGTACATTGGAGAAGTGACGCGCAGGCTGCCCGAGAAGAGCAGAGAAGACATTGCCTTGGAATTGCGTTCGACCATTGAAGATATGCTGCCTGACGACTACACAGTGCACGATGTAAAAGAGGTGCTGGCAAAGCTCGGAAATCCTGCAATTCTTGCCAGCGGCTATAAAGAACGGCCGATGCATTTGATCGGACCGCGGTTCTATGATCTTTACATCGATTTATTGAAGCTGATCTTGCCGATTGCCGTCCTTGTTTCCTTAATTGCCGTCCTCATCACTTCGATTTTCACTGCAGATGGAGGGGGTGTGCTTGCGGAAACCATCACAGCAATTGTCGGGAATGCGATTTCAGCAAGTGTCAATGCAGCCATCCAAGTGCTTTTCTGGCTGACCGTTGTATTCGCGATCATCGAAAGAGCCGACCATTCAACGGCCCAAACGCCTTTAATGTCGAAGTATCAGGAATGGACGCCGGATGATTTAAAAGAAACCATCCATATTCCAAAAGAAAAAAGGATTACCAAATATCAAATTGCGGGAAGTTTGATTTGGACGGCGATTTGGTCCGTGTTTTATTTCAATGCAGACAGCTGGGTAGGCGTTTACCGGAACGGCGAACTGATCATGCCGACATTCAATCAGGAAGTTCTCGTATCTTATTGGCTTCTCGTCGCGCTGGTCATCGTATTGGAAATTGCTTTATCGGTTTTCAAATGGCGCGAGGGGCAATGGACAGTTAAGTTGGCCGTCTTGAATGCTGCTGTCCAGGCTATTTCGACGATCGTGTTCGTCATTATTTTCACCGACGCCACCTTGTTCAACAACCGTTTCTTAGCGGAAGTCAACACGATATTCGATGCGGATCTGAATATGAACTGGGCCGTCGGCAGTGTCCTCGTGCTAGTGATTGTGTTTGCTTTGGTGGATATTGTCCAAGGGTTTCAAAAAGCGCGCATCCAAGAAGCAAAAAGAAGCATTTAAGGAAACGGTTGGCCGATGCGAGCTTCCGGCTTTAAATGGCTGCTGTGCCATAATTTAGACAAATATGGGGATTCACAGTGTTGAAAGAGATGCTATACTGACCTTACAACTCAATAGACTTTGACTTTATGTCAAGGGGGAGTAGCTATAGGGAAACCTATTTCACAGTCGTCATTACATGGTTCGGAGCCATCGGTTGTGATAGCAATCAATTTTGCTTAGCGAGACCTTTGCCTTTTATTAGGCAAGGGTCTTTTTTGTTGGCAAAAATCAGGAGGAGGAAGAAAGATGGAAGCAATTTTATTGGAGTATTTATGGGTGCTGCTTGTATTGGTAGCGCTGGAAGGGTTGCTGGCGGCCGACAATGCGGTGGTCATGGCGGTTATGGTGAAGCATTTGCCGAAAGATCAGCAGAAAAAAGCATTGTTCTACGGTCTTCTGGGCGCGTTCGTATTCCGCTTTGCTGCGCTATTTATGATTACATTGTTGGTGGACGTTTGGCAGATTCAGGCTTTGGGGGCAGCTTACTTGCTGTTTATCGCCTTTAAGCATATTTACGATCAGCGAAAAGGGAAAGACCATACGATAGAACCTGAAGCGACAAAAGGTTCCGGGTTCTGGATGACGGTATTGAAAGTCGAATTGGCGGATATCGCGTTTGCAATCGATTCGATGCTGGCTGCCGTGGCTCTGGCCATTACCTTGCCGCATTTGGATTTATTCGGCATCGGTGAAATCGGAGGCATCAACTCCGGGCAATTCGCAGTGATGTTGGCAGGTGGATTGGTCGGACTAATCATTATGCGATTTGCTGCTCATAAATTCGTTAAGTTATTGGCGAATTATCCGCAATTGGAGACGACTGCTTTTGTGATTGTCGGCTGGGTTGGAGTTAAATTGACGGTGCTTACATTAGGGCATGAAAAACTTGGGATCTTGCCATATGAATTTGTGCATTCTGCGCAATGGAAACTGATTTTCTGGGGAGTCCTGCTCGGAATTGTCGCAGTCGGCGCATTGATCAGTGTGAAAAAGAAAAAGCAGACTGAGGAGAAATAAGAAAAAAGAAGGCGAAGTCTACCGCAGACTTTGCCTTCTTTTGCGTTTAAGAAACCAATTTCAGCCCCACAGCTGCCCCCAATACCAGTGCAATGAAAAAGATTCGTTTCCAGTCTTTTGATTCGTTGTAAAAAAGCATTCCGAGAATAGCTCCGCCGGATGCCCCGATGCCGGTCCAGATGGCATAAGCGGTTCCCATCGGCAAAGTTTCCATCGCGTAGGCCAAAAAGACAAAGCTTGCACCGAACCCTAAAATGAGTAAAACGGCAGATTGCCAGTTGCGGTCCTGATGCAATTTATTGATCATTGCGACGCCGACCATTTCACAGATGCCAGCTAGTATAAGTGCTGCCCAAGCCATTACGCATCGCCTCCTTCCGGTTTTGCATCAGGGGTGACGAGCTTCAGCCCTATGACGCCTGCCAGCAAAATGCCGACCAAAATTAATTTTTCGATTTTCAGCGGTTCATTGAATAATAGAATATCTGAGAGAACCGTCCCGGCGGTGCCGAGCCCGACAAATACCGCATAAACAGTTCCGACGGGCAGCTTGCGGCCAGCCATAATCATCACGGCAAAGCTGATGATGATCGCAACGACCGTAACCGTCCATTCCAAAAAACTATCCGCATGCTTTAACCCGATGACCCAAACCACTTCAAAAACAGACGCCATTATGACTTTTAGCCAATTTAAATTCATGATTGCTACCTCCTTTTATTAGTGGAAATAAAAAAGCCTGGGAGAACTGTAAAAACAGTTTCTCCCAGGCTTTTGTCCTTCCGTGGCATAGCGAAAAGCTATGAGTTTTCTCTCGGACCAGGCCAGCACACAGGCTGCGGAACCCTAGAAAACATTTCTGATATGCGGTTACTCCAAAGTCTACTTGAATTCGTGCGTTGTTTCAAACGAAAGGGGTTCGGGAAAATCAGTACACGCGCTTTTTCTTCATTACGTGCGCCATTTCTACAGAAGCAGCTGATTCTTCTGCCTGCAAATTTTGAACGATATTGCGGTAATCCGCTTCGCTGCGATTTTGGCTGAGTTTATTGGCCGCCTGGATTTCAGTGATTCGAATCTTGAAGCCGACGATGCCTTTCAGCTCTTTTTCCAGCAGTTCAGGAGACAGGGTCTCCCAAAGTACAGCGTGTTTGCGGTGCTTCTCGTATTGGTCCAGAAGCGCCGCCAGATCCTGCTGCAATTCTTGTCCGGATAGAAGCTGAGGCGTTCCGTAGACATGGACAGACTGATAGTTCCAGGTCGGGACATTCTCCTGTTCATACCAGGAAGAGGAGATATAGGCATGCGGCCCTTGGAACATCGCGAGCACTTCTTCCGTGGTTTCGAACGTCCGCCATTGGGGATTTCCATAAGCCATATGCCCGGTTAGATAATCGCCTTCCTGTTCTTTTGCAAACTGGAACGGGAGGTGAGTGGCAATAGGCCGTCCTTTTCTCGTGGTGACAAGTGTTCCAAACGCGTGCTGCTGGAGGAATTCCCGGACTTCATCAAAATCAGTGACTTTAAACTGTTTTGGAATATACATATCGTTCCGCCTTTCACGAAAGGTTTTTGGCCATGATCAAATCCACTTGCTCGTCATCGCCCATAAAGAACGAATGCGTGCCTATCTGGACAAACCCTTTTTTCTGATAGAAGCCGATGGCATTTTCATTTTCTTCCCATACCCCGAGCCATATTTTCTGTTTCCCTGATTGCAGCGCAAAGTCGATTGCTTTTTGCATCAATTGTCTGCCGAGCCCGTGTTTATGGAATTTTGTTCTGACGTAAATCCGCTCGATTTCGAGAGTATCTTCGTCCATTTCTTCTGTTTGGGCTGATCCTGTGTTGATTTTCAGGTAGCCGGCAAGTTCCTGGCCGCTGTAAATGAAAAAGAAGTGCGAAAGCGGATTGGCCAATTCTTCCTCTAATTTCTCTAAATAATAGGCTTTTTCCAGGTAAGCCTGCAAATGTTCGGGCGAATTCTGCTCCTGGAATGTATCCGTGAAGGTTTCAATACTGATTTTCTGAAGCTCCTGCAAATCTTCTACGGTGCATTTTTGTATAATTGCTGTCATCGGGCCGCCACTCCTTTTCCGGATTAATAAATTCGTTTATGTCCTTTTTTTACGAATTCCCAGTCTTTTTCAACATTTTTTCGGATACGTTGGAGTAAGGAAAATGCCATTTCCTTCTCTTCTTCTGAAAATCCATCCATGGCTACAAGGTCTGAATGGGTATTTTCTTTTTTTATGAAGGGATAAGCCGCGTTCCCTTTTTCCGTGGGAAACAGTTTTTTCGTTTTTTTGTTCTGCGGATCTTCGTGTTTCTCGATAAATCCATTAGCCTCTAACTTTTGAACGGCCCGTGCGGCTGTCGAACGATCGACTTTAATCAGTTCCAGCAATTGCTCCTGAATGATTCCGGGATGTTCACAGATCCGGACAAGATAGAGGTATTGCCCTTTTGTCAGATTCAATTCCTTGAATTCGATATTGCTGATGGAATCCAATGCTCTGGCGATCATGCCAATTTCCCGAAGAATTTCTTTCATGGCTGCCACCTTTCTTTTTTATTGCAAATGCAACAAAAAATACGTTAGCTTCAATTTAATTCATTTTAAGATCAATTGCAATCGTAATCGTATTTTTTATGAATTAATAATCAAGCAAAAAATCCAGTCAGTCTTCCCAATAAAAGAAAGCATCAAGTATCAAGTAATCCTTCGGCATGCGATAAAGGGTAGGAATCCGGCTCTTAAATGGGAGAAGTTCGCCAAGCTTTTCCGCTTCCATTTCTTCGTAGCCAAATTCTCTCAATGCTTGTGACAATTGAGAGGCAAGAGGCTTTAATTTCTCCGGCACGTTTAATCGTTCTGGTCCGTCCAGAAGTGAGCCGTACGCTCCGCTGATTTCTTCGCTTGTCCTTCTGTCGGTGGTTCGATAGCGGATATCTCCACCCAAAATCGTTGCAGGTGCCAATCGGCATACATCAATAATCAAGCCTTCCCTTTTTTCCTCCCGGATAGTTGGATTTTCTTGAATAACAGAAACATCCTCATTTCGATAACAGAAAAACTCCACAAAAGAAGCATAGCCGCTGCCGAAATGATTCCATTCGGCTTCGCACATCACATGTGGAATCCTGCAGATCCGGTGGAACAAGCGGTTAATATGGGCGTTGACTTCCTTTTCATCCCGAGTATCGTATGGGAATTGATTGCTGATGATTTTTCCGGCGATCAATTGTTGCAAGTCGTCGTTTGAAAACATAAACAGCCTCCTTAAAAATAAGCCTTAATCTTTCGTTGGTTGCGAAAGGATTAAGGCTTCTAATTTATCCAGTTGTTTTAGTTGTTCAGTTTTCCGTTAGCTCCCATCACGGTTTCAATCGCTTGCTGCACGGTCGAGAATGTCCGAAGGGAGTGCTCAGGCGCTTGCATGCTGGAGATTTCGATAGCAGTCTTCGGTGTGATGCCGGTAATATACAAAGTTCCGCCCATTAGGCGAAGGACATCCTGGATCATCAAGAGGCGGACAAATAAGAAACTTTCTTCCCAGATGACGCCGGAAATATCAATAATGATATGGCGGGTCGCATTCTTTTGGACGTATTCACTCAATTTTTCGGTCAGAACAGTAAAGCGCTCTTCATTCATCTTGCCGACTAGCGAGACAGCACCTAAATTTTCGTGGATGGGTAAAATCGGCAGCAGCAGACGATTGATTTCGTCCTCTTTTTCTGCGAGCAAAAGGCGTTGGTATTCTTCAGTTGAAACATCCGTCTGGGTTCCGATGAAGTACAAATGGTCCTCAACAGTGACAGGCTCAATGTTCAAACGGTTCCAGAAAGCTGAACCGTCTTTCCGGAAGTTCTTTACGGTCACAGTAGTTTGCTCTTTTTTGGCAATGGCATCTCTTAATTGCTGAATCGCTGCTTGATCCGTTTCGGGCCCTTGCAAGAAGCGGCAATTGTGTCCGATCGAGTCTTCACGGGAGTAGCCGGTCAGTTTTTCAAAAGTCTTATTCGTATAAATGATCGGGTTATCTTGCTGTTGCGGGTCTGTCACAACAGTTGCTACTCGACTGCCATTCAGCATTGCTTCAAAAATGGCGATTTGTGTGGCGGGGCTTAAATTTTTCATGAAGGTTTCTCCAGTCTATTGTGGATTCTCATACTGTTTTCAAGTATTTCAATTTTATAGATAAATTGAATTCTACAGAATGTGAGTGGTTTCGGCAAACCAGAAACAATAGGTTGTGAATATTCATCATAAATTCACATTTATTAACAAGAAGTGCTAGTTCTTTCCTAAGCTTTCTTTTAAGATGAAACTTAAGAGCAAAAATTATAAATGAGAAGGGGAACAAAGCCATGCTTCCTATTGAACGGCAGCAACAAATATTAGATTGGTTAGAAAAAGAAGGGGCATTAAAAGTTTCCGCCATCAGCAGTCGCTTGGGCATCTCAGAAATGACCGTCTACCGCGATATACAATCACTCATTGAAGAGCAGAAAGTGGAAAAGACGTCGAACGGAGTAGCGCTAAAAGCAGCGGTTTCCGCTACGGCAGATACGTGTTCCTATTGTTTTAAAAAAGCGGGTACGCGATTAGCATTTCAACTGATCAAAACGAATCATCAGGTAGAACAGGCTTGCTGTGCTCATTGCGGGCTGCTGCGTTATCGCGACATCGCTGATGAAGTGGCCTACATCATCGGCAAAGATTATTTAACGGATACAACCTTCAATGCGAAAATGGGGACTTTTTTAATGAACGCGGAACTTAAACTCAATTGCTGTGAACCACAATTGATCGCGTTTGCAAACAGCAGCCAGGCAGACCGCTTCCAGCTTGGGTTCAGCGGTGAGAGTTATCCATTTGAAGAAGCGGTGGAACGCTTAGCCAAAGAGATGGGCGGCGGACATTGCTGCATCAAAAAAGAGATCTAAAACGGGATTTCTTCCGTTAGATAAAGTAAAAAATCAAACTGCAGGAATTCACCGGAAATCTGTAAGTTTCTGAAATGAGGAAAACCAAATGGAAGAAAACAAAGAACAAAAAGGTATTGCTGGTGCACAAAAAAGTTCAAAGAATAATCAGCTCCATAAAACCATTTGGCGTTGGCATTTTTATGCGGGCATTATCTTTGCACCGATTCTCGTACTATTGGCCGTGACAGGATCCGTATATCTATTCAAGGCGGAGATTGAAAATGTACTGTATGCGGATTATTACCAAGTGGAGCCGCAGGGCGAGCAAGTATCCGTTTCCATGCAGCTAGAGGAAGTGCAGGCTTTGTATCCAGGGGCAATTGTCACCAAATATCGTCCCGGAGAAGATGAAGCGCGATCCAACGAAGTGACGGTCAGTTCAAATGGAGAATCGCTTACAGTATTCATGGATCCTTATACGGGCAAATCGGTTGGTGAATTAAAAGACGACGACCGGATCATGGATAAAATCGAGGAGATCCATGGGGAGCTGATGGCCGGTAAGATTGGCGACCGCATTGTAGAGTTAGCTGCCTGTTGGACGATTGTGCTCATGGCTACAGGCTTTTTCCTGTGGTTTCCGAAAAAGCGGAAAGGCTTCGGCGGCGTATTATTTCCCCGCTTTGGAAAAGGCAGCAAAATCCTTCGGCGCGATTTACACGCCGTCCCGGCTTTTTGGTTAACGGGCGGTCTGCTGTTTCTAGTAATGACCGGCTTGCCGTGGTCGGGCTTTTGGGGAACCAATTTCCAAGCCATCATCACAAATTCCGGTGAAGGCTATCCGCCGTCCGTTTGGATCGGGGATGCCCCGTCTTCAGACATCGAGACCCAGGAAATTGCAGAAGTTCCATGGGCAGCAGAAACATTGGATGTCCCGCTTTCTTCTGTGCAGGGACTGATTCCTATGCCAATAGATAAAGTGGTGGGAATTGCAGAT
This sequence comes from Planococcus massiliensis, assembly GCF_000821325.1. Lineage (NCBI taxonomy): Bacteria > Bacillati > Bacillota > Bacilli > Caryophanales > Caryophanaceae > Planococcus > Planococcus massiliensis. The sequence goes on from NZ_CCXS01000001.1 coordinate 166,705, forward strand.
CAGCAAGGAATCTATCCGGGATACTCGATTTTCATTCCGCAAGAGCAAGACGGGGTTTATACCTTATCAGTCTTCCCGCCGAAAGCACAGGATGAAGCGACGATGCACATCGATCAATACTCAGGTGCTGTTTTGGCCGATTACCGGTATGACAATTACGGAATCATCGGAAAAATAGTGGCATGGGGAATTACGCTTCATAAGGGATCGCAGTTTGGATTGGTTAACCAGTTAATCAGTTTAGCCATCTGCCTAGGGGTGATTTTCACCGTTTTCACCGGCATTTATCTTTGGTGGAAACGCAAACCGAACAAGGGGTCAGGCGCTCCGAAAGCACCGGCCATCTTCAAAACAAAACCATTCTTGGCGCTAATGATTGTATTGGGGATTTTGTTCCCATTGGTCGGATTGTCGATTCTGATTGTTTGGCTTGTGGATTGGGCAATCATCCAACGCGTGCCTGCAGTTAAGCGATGGTTGAATGCTTAGTGAAAGAGGGAGATTCAGATGAAATCAATTCGTTTGCTGCTTTTGCTCTTTAGCAGTTTGTGCATTCTCTCCGCTTGTTCTGCAAGCGAGGATGCGGCAGACTTATATAAAAAAGAAAAGCCGCTTCAAGTGGAAGTCGATATGCCAGAGTCGCTGTCGGCAGAAACCAAACAGACAGTGAAGGCTATCTTAAAACAAGACGGAAAACCGGTGGAAGATGCCCGGTTTGTCCATTTTGAAATTTGGAAACAAGATCATTCAGTCCATTACCCGATGGAAGAAGCGGAAGAAGCCGAAAACGGCGTCTACCAGATGGATGTCCGGTTTAAAGAAGAGGGCCTGTATTACCTAGAAGTGCATGCCGGAAACGAAGGTTCGCTGATCAGTCCGGTCCGGCAATTCATCGTTGGTGAATTGTCCGAACAGGAGATGGAGAGCTTGAAGCAAGGTGTGCCAACTCAGCAGGAAGTTCGGGGACACCATCATTGAAGGTGTTTTGCTGCGAATTCAACAATTCCATTTCTACGAAAGCCTGAGAAAGTCATTCTCGGGCTTTCATTATGCATTGAAAAAGAATAAATATACATAACAGGTAAATTGAAATTGTCGAAAAGCCAGAAAGTAAAAGAAATAATCCGAAATGATTTCTAATATAGTGTTGACTAAAAATTCAATATAACGCATAATAATGCTATTATTCTTTTTCAGAAAAGTCTCGGAATACAAACAGGTGGTGTCGGTGCGTGAAAAAGAAAAGAATCGTAGTGAAAATCGGCAGCAGCTCGCTGACGAACAAAAACGGCGGGCTATGCCTGGAAAAATTGCAGGAACATGTTCAGGCGCTTGCCCGGTTAAAAGCGTTGGGGCATGACGTCATTTTAATTTCATCCGGGGCGGTTGCAGCCGGTTTCACCGATCTTGGCTACACGTCGCGTCCCGCCAGCATTGTCGGAAAACAGGCAGCCGCTGCTGTCGGCCAAGGGCAATTGCTGCACGCCTACTCGCAGGAATTCAAAAAGCACGACATTGTGTCCGCCCAATTATTGTTGACGAAGCAGAACCTGCTCGCAAAAGACCTTTACCAAAATGCCACAGCCACTTTAACGGAATTGCTGAAACGCAATGTGCTGCCTATCATCAATGAAAACGATTCAGTGTCCGTAGACGGCCTTACATTCGGAGACAATGATATGTTGTCTGCACTTGTCAGCGGGTTGGTCCAAGCGCAAATGCTCATCATTTTAACGGATGTAAACGGCATTTACCGGGATAATCCACGCGTCAATCCGGAAGCCGCAAGATATGATTTTTTGGCGGAAATTCCAAACGAGCTGATCAAAGCGACTTCGAGTGAAGGATCTTCTGTCGGGACCGGCGGGATGAAGTCAAAAGTGGAAGCAGCCCAAACGGCTTTGGCACTCGGCTCCCAAGTCTTTATCGGCACCGGCTCAGGAAGCGGCAAGTTGGTGGATATTTGGGAAGGCAAAGGAGACGGCACATACATCGGCGACGATCCGCAGGCTACAGTCAAGAATTCAAAACAATGGCTGGCGCTCCATTCGATGCCGACGGGAAAAATCGAAGTGGACGACGGAGCCGCATTAGCGATTTCAGCGCAAGGAAGAAGCTTGCTGCCGGTGGGCATTACAAAAATTGGCGGGCGCTTCAAAGCGGATGATGTCGTCGAAGTCTTAAATCCGGCCGGTGAAGTGATCGGCAAAGGGCAAGTGAACTTCTCCTCGGAGGATTTAGCGGAAATTAAAGGATTGTGCAGCGAAGAAGCCCGTGTCATAACCAAAACAGGGAAAAGGCAAGTCGTTATCCATCGAGACCAATGGTTCAGCGCTACCCGAAAGGAGCAGATGTGAATGAGTGAAGTTCTTCAAAAAACCAGTGATCTTTTAGAAAAAGCAGCTCTTGCCAAAAAGGCGGCTGCTGAAATGGCGAAACAATCCACGGAAGCTAAAAATAAGGCCTTGCGGCTGATGGCAGACCAATTGCTGCAGGAACAGGATTTCCTGCTGACTGAAAATGAAAAAGATATCGCTGCCGGCCGGCATGCGGGAATGAGCGATTCGCTGATTGACCGGCTCCAATTGGATGCAAGCCGTTTAAAAGGCATGGCGGATGCGCTGGTTTTATTAACCCAATTGGAAGACCCGGTCGGAGAAGTGCTGGAATCCTGGGAGCAGCCGAATGGACTTGAAATGGCCAAAATCCGTGTGCCGCTTGGCGTCATTGGCATGATTTACGAAGCGCGCCCTAACGTAACAGTTGACGCATCCAGCCTCTGCCTGAAAACCGGAAACGCTGTGGTGCTTCGCGGCAGTTCGACCGCCATCCATTCCAACAAAGCTTTAGTAGCCGCGATTCACCGTGCGCTGGCGAAAAGCGAGCTGCCGGTGGATGCCGTTCAATTGATCGAAGATACGAGCAGGGAAACCGCATCCCATATGTTCAAGCTGAATTCCCATTTGGATGTGCTGATCCCAAGAGGCGGCGCGAAACTGATCAAGACCGTGGTGGAAAACTCTACCGTTCCCGTTCTTGAAACAGGGGCAGGCAATTGCCATGTCTATATTGATGAAACGGCGAATGTGGAAATGGCCATTGCCATAGCACTTAATGCGAAAACGCAGCGTCCCTCTGTCTGCAATGCCTGTGAAACGATTTTAGTGGAGAAAAATTGGGCAGCCGCCCATCTCGGGAAATTGGTGGAAGCTTTGCAGGAAAAAGCCGTTGTGATTCATGGCGATTCTTTTGTCCAGCAATGGGAAAACGTCATTCCGGCAACCGAAGAGGATTGGGGAACCGAATACCTCGGCCTTGAAGCTTCGGTGAAGGTGGTGGATGCGGTGGACGAAGCGATTCGGCACATCAATTCATACGGAACGAAACATTCGGAAGCCATTATCTCAGAAACGCCGGAAAATGTTCAACAATTCTTTATGGAAGTGGACGCAGCGGCGGTCTATCATAATGCCTCGACGCGGTTTACTGATGGCTTTGAATTCGGCTTCGGTGCAGAAATCGGCATCAGCACCCAAAAGCTGCATGCAAGGGGGCCGATGGGGCTGCCGGCGTTAACATCCACAAAATACTTGATTAAAGGAAATGGCCAAACCAAATAAATGAAAAAGGAGTTGTCCCACATGCTTTTGGGACAGCTCCTTTTTCAATTTGCCGCTTTCGCGCGATTGTGCTTCCACATCATATAACGGTAGCGAATGGTGCAGCCGATGCAATAGCCGAGAAGGGCCACCCCTGCGGCCAAAACGACCATGATGCTAAAAGCATAGCCCATTGCCGTAAAACCGAAAGCAAAAAACACAAGCGACAAACCAAGGCAAATCGTAGCGATCCATTGGTTGAACAACTGTTGGTCCCGGTCTTCCTGAATATAAGACATGGGCGGACGTTTCAAGAATCGTTTACTGAAACGGATAACCGGATTGGATTTTGTGGCCAGCGTATAAACTCCAACCGCAAAAGGCAGGAGCAAAAGGGCTTTATGGAAAACGAGTGCTAATATGACGGACAAAACGATAAAAGCTTGATTGGTTTGCACGAGGGGTTTTGGGATAGTCAAAGAAAGACCTCCTTTTTCGATTAGTATACCAGGTTGTTTACTCGGAATAAATAAAAGAAGCTTGTTTTTCTGTCCCTTGGTAATATATTTTGCCATTTAAAAAAATTCCAGCACATTGGGTACAAAATACTTTCTTTGTTTAGGTATTTTGAAGTAGACTCAAGTTATACAAGAAAAGGGAGGCTTCCTGATTTGGAATGCAATAACTGTTCCGTTAACGAACTGAAGTTTGAAATTAAAGTTGAAGGCGAATTGAATCAGTCGATTTTGCCGCAAGTCATTGAGCATCTAACGAGAAGAAATATAGAGGTAAAAGAAAAAGAGCAAGGCCTCATCATTCCGGAATCAGGCGCGAAAGAGTTCATGGATTTTTGTGAGCATTTCATGGCGACGGATCGAGTGGAATTCCGCATCAACAAAGAAGAATGGAAGCCTTTTTCTCAAATTGAAACCGTCATGGATATGCAGTGGATCGACAATGTCATCAAAAAAGAACTGATCACTTGCCATTATCAGCCGATCATCAACGGCGATGGAACCATCTTCGCATATGAAATGCTGTCGCGTTTCCAAAACGAAGACGGCTCAATGATTTATCCGAATGAAATTTTTCCGGCTGCTAAAAGCCGCGGCCGCTTATACGCCCTTGACCGGGTATGCCGCATGACCGCTGTGAAATACGCAGCGAAACTTGAAGATAAAAAAGCTTTCATCAATTTCATCCCGACATCGATTTATTCTCCGGAATTCTGCCTGCGTTCGACGACGCTTTTGGCCAACCAATTAAATGTGGATCCGAAGCAGCTTGTGTTTGAAGTGGTTGAAACCGAACAAGTCGACGATTTGGATCATTTAAAGAGAATTCTTACCTATTACAAGGAAAGAGGCTTTAATTATGCCTTGGATGATGTGGGCGAAGGATTCAGCACAGCTGAAGTATTGGCAGAGCTGAAACCCCAATACATGAAGCTCGATATGCAATATGTGCAAGGGGTCGCAGAGGAAGCAGGCAAACAGAAAGTCGCTTTGTCCTTCTTGGAAAAAGCGATTGCTGTGGGTTCTGTGCCGCTTGCTGAAGGAGTGGAGACCGAGGAAGATTTCAATTGGCTGAAAGAAAAAGGCTATGAATTATTCCAAGGCTATTATTTCGGCAAACCCGAAGCGGAACCGAGAACTGAACTTGTATACGCATAAAATCGAAAAAACTCTTGGAAAGCAAATGCTTCCCAAGAGTTTTATTTTTTAAGCAATAAATACATAAAGTAAGGGGCGCCGATCAAAGCGGCGACAATCCCTGCTGGAATGCCTGAAGGCTCCAATACATTCCGGCCGATCGTATCTGCCAGAAGCAGCAGCCAGCCGCCGATTAAAATAGCGAGCGGCAGGGCCAGCTGATTCCGCGGACCGATCAGCGATTTGGCAATATGCGGGGCCATCAGGCCGATAAAGGCGATTCCGCCGGTCACCGATACGGCAGAGGCTGCTAGAGCGACAGCCGCAAGCAGCAGCACGATGCGTTCTTTTTCGATGGAAAGGCCAAGGCCGATGGCGACCGGTTCACTCAAGCTGAGCATGTTCAGCTTATTCGCTTTATACAAAGTGAAAGGGATCAAAATGAGCAGCCAAGGCAGCAATGCCCAGATGAACGGCCAATCCGCCCCCCAAATATTGCCGGCAAGCCAGCTTGCAATGAAATCCACTTTTTCCCGCTCCGTCGAGGAGATCAAGACAATCATGACGCCTGACAAAGCTAAGGAAAAGCCGATTCCTGTCAATACAAGGCGCACCGGCTGCAAGCCCGACTGGCGGCTATAGGAAAACACGTAAATCAGCACAGCGGTAAGCAATGCGCCGCAGAAAGCGACAGCCGGCATTAAGTAAACGAAAGAACCGGCTTCTACTGGAATGAACAAAAAGAAAACCGCAATGGCAACGCCGGCACCGGAGTTGATGCCGATGATGCCGGGGTCCGCCAAATCATTTCGCGTCACGCCTTGAAGGATGGCACCGGAGAGTGCCAGCGCCATGCCTGCAAGCAAGGTAATGAGAATGCGCGGCAAGCGGATGGAGAACAAAATGAAATCTTCTTTGAACGTTCCGTTTCCAAGAAAAGCGGGCAGCAATCGGTCAATCGGAATGGAGGAATAGCCCAGGCTTAATCCCAGAACAATTGTAATAAGGATCATGGCTAAAAGAATAATCATCAATATGCGTTGTTTTCGCAATAAAGCAGGCTGCATCATGAGAAAGCTCGCCCTCCTTTACGGACAATGAATAAGAAGAACGGCAAGCCGAAAATCGAAACGATGGCAGCCACCGGCGTTTCAAAAGGCGCATTGATCGTGCGTCCAAGCAAATCAGCGAACAGCATAAAAATGGCCCCGGCAATGGCGGACATCGGGATGATGAAGCGGTAATCGGTTCCGACAATCGCACGGACGATATGCGGGATCATCAACCCGATAAAAGCCATATTTCCGGCAAGGGCCACTGCAGCCCCGGCTAAAATGGTAATGCCGAAAAACAGCACGGCTTTGATAAAGCCGGTTTTTTGGCCAAGGCCAATCGCCGTTTCTTCGCTTAAACTTAAAATCGTCAACTGTCTGGCGAGGACCAAAGCGATGATCAGCCCAACGGCAATAAATGGCACGACAATCTGCAACTGGCCCCACGAGGTACCGATCAATCCGCCTGCAGTCCACATAGAAACGTCTTTTGAAATTTTAAAGTAAAGGCCGATTCCTTCCGCAACAGCGGCAAGGAATGCGGACACGGCGGCTCCAGCGAGAACAATGCGGAAAGGCGAAAAGCCGCCGCGCTTGGATGCGCCAAGTCCGAAGACGATGCCGGCGCCGGCAGCGGCTCCGATAAAGCAGGCAACCGTAATCCAGAAATAATTCGCAGATGAAATGAACGCCAGCGTCAACGCCAGAGCGGCATTGGCTCCTGCAGTAAGCCCAAGCAGTCCGGGATCCGCTAAAGGATTCCGGGTCATCCCCTGCATCATGGCGCCGGAAACGGCAAGAGCGGCACCGACAACAATCGCTGCCAGCTCACGCGGCAGCCGGATTTCCTGGATGATGGCGATGCTGTCATTCGAGGCATTCGAGAAGAGGGCAAGCCCCACATCTTTCAAGCTGATATCTGCTGCTCCAAAGACGATGGAAGCCACAAACATGAGGACGAACACAGCGAGGCTCAATATAATTTTGATAGAAAAAGACATTTTCCCGGGCATAGTCAACCATCATTTCTGTTATAGAGTGAAAAGAGAGATTCTCATAAGCAGAATCCCTCTTTTTGGTATGGTCCAGATTCTAAATTACTTGCCTAAAAAATTCTCCAAGAAGAACTCAAGCTGATACTCCAATGAAATAGGGTCATTAAAGTAAAATTCTTTTGCATTGGCTTCAAATACTCGGCCGTTTTTCACAGCTGGCGTATTCTTGAACAACTCGGTTTCTTGGAATGAGTTGTCCTGTTCACTGTCTTTGCTGAAGATCACGTAATCTCCCATGTATTCAGGAAGGACTTCCTGAGACAAAGCATAGAATCCGTCAGCTAATGCCATTTCAGTAACTTTTTCAGGCATTTTCAATTTCATTTCCTGATAAAGGATTTCGGTGCCGCGGCCCCAGTTATCGCCGAATACATATAGTTGCTTGTCAAAGTTTTCAATGACAGAAACGGTTGCATCTTCACCGATTTCAGCACGGATTTCTTCGCCAGCTTCCTGTGCGCGTTTTTGGAAATCTTCAATCCAGGTTTTCGCTTCTTCTTCTTTGTTCAAAAGCTTCCCGATCTCCAAATGCTGGTCAAGGTAGCTGAGTTTGCCGTAAGTGAAGGTCACGGTTGGCGCGATCTCTTTCAGTTTATCGATATTGTTGATCGTAGACAAGCCGATGATCAAATCCGGATCCAATTCGATGATTTTTTCCAAGTTCTGATCTGTAACTTCTTCCACGCCCTCTAAATCTTTTTCAAAACGAGGGTTCATTTTTGACCAGGAATCGACGCCGACTAAAGGCACATCAAGCGCCATCACGTCACCTGCGTATGTAGACAATACAAGAACCCGCTGCGGGTCTGCCGGTACTTCGACTGGTCCGTTTTCAGATTCATACGTGATTGTGCCGGATCCCTCTTTCGGTGCATCTGCTGTATTTTCATCTTTTGCTTCATCATTTCCGCATGCTGCCAGCAGCATGACCACAATCAATAAGAATGGAAGGATTAATTTCTTTAACATGATTTAAGCCCCTTTTATTAAATTATACGTAATGCACATCGGTTTTTGCGTTCTCGGATCCAGGCCGATTTCAGCGTCGATTCGGAACACTTCTTTTAAAACAGGTTGTGTAATGATTTCATGGCAATTTCCGGCTTTGACCACTTGGCCATCTTTCATGGCGATAATGTGGTCGGCGAAACGGGCAGCCTGGTTTAAATCATGGAGTACCATTACAATGGTGCGGTGCTGTTCACGATTCAACTTTTCAAGGAGTTCAAGGATTTCAAGCTGATGGGCCATGTCCAGGTAAGTGGTCGGTTCATCGAGGAAAATCATTTCCGTTTCTTGAGCCAAAGCCATCGCAATCCAGACCCGCTGGCGCTGCCCGCCCGATAAAGCATCTACCGGATGGTATTTAAAGAATTGTGTGCCGGTGACATCGAGTGCCCAATTGATGATTTCATAATCTTTTTTCGAAAGGCGGCCGAATCCTTTTTGGTAAGGGAAGCGTCCGTAGGAGACCAGCTCTCCGACAGTCAATCCATTGGCGCTTTCCGGCGTCTGGGGAAGAATCGCCATCTTTTTCGCCAATGCTTTGGTGCCTTCCTTGGCAATATTGCCGCCATCCAGTACAACAGAACCTGATTGATGGGAAATAATGCGCGTAATCGTTTTCAGAAGCGTCGATTTCCCGCAGCCATTCGAGCCGATAATTGTTGTGATTTTTTTATCCGGAATTTCAATGCTTAAGTCTTTTACGATTAATCGCTCACCATAACTTACATTCAAATCCTCTGTAAAGAGACGAACCATAATGAAGGCCCTCCATTTCTCAAAAATTTATTAACAAATCAATTGATAATGATTATCATTTTCGGTACAATACATACTATAAGATGAAATTTTTTCAATGTCAATTGAAAATATGTGAAACGGGAGTGATCACGTGAGGGAGCAAGAGGTTTTCGACGTAACGATTATTGGTGGGGGTCCGGCTGGATTGTATTCAGCTTTCTATAGCGGGTTGAGAGAGATGAAAGCGAAACTGATTGAATATCAACCGCAATTAGGCGGAAAGATTCATGTCTATCCTGAAAAAATGATTTGGGATGTTGGCGGCCAAATGCCGATTCAGGGAGCGAAGCTCATTGACCAACTGGTTGCCCAAGGACTGACTTTCAATCCCGAAGTCGTGCTGAATGAAAAAGTGGAAATGATTTCACGCAATGAAAAAGGGCTGTTCGAATTGACAGGCTCTTCAGGTGAAATCCATCTCTCAAAAACCGTAATCGTTGCAGTCGGCGGCGGAATCTTGAACCCTCAGAAACTCGAGATCAAAGGTGCAGAACGTTTCGAGGTCTCAAACTTGAATTATACAGTAAAATCCCTGGAACGGTTTAAAGATAAGGTTGTCTTAATTTCCGGCGGCGGCAATTCCGCTGTGGATTGGGCAAACGAATTGGAGCCGATTGCTGAAAAAGTTTTCGTCACTTATCGAAAAGGTGAGTTGGCTGGCCACGAAGCGCAAGTTAAACAATTGATGAACAGCTCAGCCCATTGCCTCCTGAATACCACCATCACAAAATTGATCGCTTCGGACGGACGGGATGCGATTGAGTTGGTGGAACTGACAAACCAGGAAAACGGCGAGGTTTCCTTATTGCCGATTGACGAAGTGATCATCAACCATGGCTATGAACGGGATGCCACCTTATTGGAAGAAAGCGATCTGGATATTGAAATTGCTGACGGCTATTACATCTCAGGCAACGCCAACAGCGAATCATCGGTTCCAGGGCTTTACGCAGCAGGCGATATTCTGCAGCACCCCGGGAAACTGAACCTCATTGCCGGCACTTTCCAAGATGCAGCGAATGCGGTCAATAAAGCGAAGAAATACATCGAGCCGGATGCAAACGGCATCGCGATGGTTTCCTCGCACAACGATGTCTTCAAAAAACGCAATAAAGAACTCGTCAAGCAATTGATGTCTTAATAAAGAAGAGGCTCCTCTTAATGAGGAGCCTCTTTTAGAGAGTAAAAATAGAAACCAAAATAAGATTTATTCGGGTACCTGATATTCCGCAAAACAGCTGCGCTTTCCAGCGGGCTCGCGCCCAATCCTCCTCGTCCGCTGCGCTCCCTGCGGTGTATCGGTCGACTCGCTAAGCCGCAGGAGTCTCCGCTATTTTACTCCATATCTTTAGAGAGTTTTTATAGCGCTGTAGTGTAGATTCCAGAAGTAGATGCTATTTCGCAATAAGCTGTGAAGAGGCTCCTCGTATTGAGGAGCCTCTTTTTTCATTTATTGGGCAAGAGTGGCGCGGTTGGCTTTGTGTTCTTTGATGCCGTGCAGAAAATAATAGAGCACAGCAAAACCGAGCGCCGCGAAAGCCAAAATGAAATAGGTGGAGCTATAGCCGATCAATGGGATGATGAAGCCCAATACGTAAGGCCCGAAACCGAGTCCCGCATCCATAAAGATGAAGAACGTCGAAGTGGCAAGCCCAATCCGGTGCGAAGGCGTCAACTTAACTGCCACAGCCTGCGTCGTGGACTGCATGTTCCCGAAGCCCAGTCCGATCAAAACACCGGATAACAATAACGTTACGCTATTGCCCGCGGTGCTGAGCAGGAACAAGCCTGCAGCGAAAAGAATGAACGCCGGATACATGACGTAATTGGCGCCTTTAATATCCATTAAACGTCCAGTGAACGGACGGGAGACAAGCACCGCTAACGCATAGACCACAAAAAACAGGCTCGCTGTGTCGACCAGGTCAATTTCAATGGCATAGAAATTGATGAACGAGAGGACGCTTGAATAGCAAAGGCCGACCGCTAACGTAATGACGGCAATCGGAATCGCTTTCGGTTCAAGGAAGTTTGAAAGCTTAAAGCCTTTCGAATCGTCTGTTTTTGGTGCTTCTTCCAACGGCGGAACTTTCACTAATAACGAAATCAAGAAACTGATGACGCCTAAAACAAGGCAAAGGGCAAAGATGGTTTCAAAAGTGGTGCGCTGGCTCATGAACAGCCCGATAAACGGTCCGATGGCAGTAGCCATGGTAGCGCTCATACTGAAATAGCCAATCCCTTCCCCTTTTCGTGACATGGGAATGATTTGCGCCACGATTGTTCCGGCAGCGGTGCTCGCTAAACCGAGTGTCATGCCATGCAGCAGCCGGGTAATAATCAGGAATGCGGTACCGAAATGCACGAAGTATAAAAGACTGGTTGCTGTGAAAAGGATGAGTCCAATGATCAATGTCCGTTTACGCCCGATCTTATCGATATAGCGTCCGATTACCAAGCGCCCGATCAAGGTGCCGATGATGAAGATCCCGGTTACGAGGCCGGCTTCGCTTGTCGTCGCTCCGTATTCCTTAACCGCAAACGTAGCAATGGTGACCATCAATAGGTAGAAGATAAGAATGAGGAAGAAATTGATTCCGGAAGCGGCGATAAAGTTTTTTGTCCATAATTTAGGTTTGTTTTCGTTCATTTCGTTGACTCCTTATTGATTAAATTCATACGGATCGCTTTCATCGATTCGATGATTAGCTGTTGAGTGTCTTCAGGAATTCCTTCAAGAATTTCCTGTTCGAACTTATCGATGGTAACCCGTACTTTCTGATAGACTTTGGTGCCTTCAGCTGTCAGCTGCATGCGTTTTTCCCGGCGGTCTTTGCCCGGGAGGTGATCGACGTAGCCCAATTCTTCCAAACGGCTGACTGTGCGCGTCATGGTCGGTTTCTCGACGCGTTGATAATGGGCAAGTTCAACAAGGGTGGATGGGCCTTCATTGACCAAGTAATAAAGAATGGTCCATTGGGCTCTATGTAAACCATGTTTGCCAAGCTCCTGGTTCAGCTGGCTTTCGAATGGGCGGTACATTAACATGTATTGCTGAAAAAATTCCTGAAACGTTTTGATCGGACTCACTCCTTTAGTTAGTTTAGCTAATGGTTAGCTTAGGTAACTAAATAAGGATAACAAATTAAAATAAAGTTGTCCAATAGACAAGACCAATAAAAAAACGATCCGCCTCTTACAAAAGCAAGAGGCGGATCGTTTTTTTCGTCTTATTCAGCTGGTGCTGCTTCAATTGATGAAGCCACTTTTGTGATGACCAGTTCGCTGCCAAGCATCGGGGACTCTTTTGGCGCTTCGCTGGAATCGGCTTCTGGGCGTTTATGGGATTCTTTGAAAGCGTCGCTGCTTTTCCAAGCGTCGAAACTTTCAAGGTCTTCCCAGTACATGTTCACATTCAGCTCATCGTATTCAGTCAAGTTTTGTGTAATCGTCACTTCGACTTTTACAAAACCTTTCATTTGCTGCAAAGCTCCTGGGCGAGTGAAGTTCGGCGCCATTCTTTCGGCAAAGCCAGGTTTCATTTTAATGCGGTTCGTTACGATATACATGGGGCAGATCTCCTTTAATATGATTTGTGTTCGTTTTTCTATTCGTTTCTATTATAGCGAAGTGATAAATAGGAATCTATTATTTGCATGAGGCCATATACCAATAACCGGTACGTGCCGTATAATTGTAAGAATATTGTCAGGGGGAGCTGCAAATATGAGAAAAGTTGAAGAACGTATCAAGTGGACAGGCAATGAATATTCTTTCGTTGATGAGCCGGATGTCACGGAGTTTAAGGATCTGGTTCTTGGGCGTTTTGGCGGCAACTCGGCGGCAGGGCAGTATAAGAACGAAGACGGCTGCCTAATATGGGCAGATGACGACAAGCAATGGGAATTCGTTCTGCTTCTGGATGCCCATAAAACAGCAGAGAGTGCAGAACTTGTTGCAAATTGGGTCCAGCAGGGCGAAACAGAGTTGCATAAACTATTGAACCATAACATCCATAGCGCCTATTTTAAGGAGTTGGAAAACTATTTCGTCTCCCTTTTTGAAGAAGAGCGGTTTTTAGAAGCTTGCCGCAGCGTTCAAGGAGAGACCGCTTGTTTGATCGCGGTTCGAAAAGAAAAATACCTCTGGTGGTTTTCTGTCGGTGATTGCCTGTTGTATTTATTCCACCCCGAATTGATGAAGCTTGGCCAATATGCGGTAAATCAACGCCAGTTTTTTGAGTGGATCGGAGAAGTCAATACTTTCGGAAAGGCCGTTCCTTGCTACTCCAGCGGCACACGTGAATTGCGGCAAGGGGAAAATCATGTATTCCTTACCACAGATGGTTTGGTTGAATGCCCTGGACTTCCTTTTGCTGACCCAAAAGCGATTGCCAAAAGCTTTGAAGGGGCAACAAACGAGCAAGGCGTTGAAAAATTATTGAAAACGATACAGGAGCATGGCGTCAGAGACAGCACGACGATTGTATCCTGGACCATTAAGAGGGAAGAAACAGCTGCGATGCCGAGTGATCAATAGGAGGAGAGCGGATGGACGCTGAAAAGTTTTACGGAGAAATGCCAATTATTGAAACGGAAAGACTGATATTGAGGAGTTTAAGAGAAGAGGATGCAGAGGATTTGTTTGACTATGCTTCAGAAGCAAAAGTTTCACGTTTTATGCCTTGGGAAGCCCATAGAACCATTGAAGATTCCAAAGAATTCATCGCCTTTGTATTAAACGCCTACAAGCAAAAAAATAAACTGACATGGGCAATTGAATTGAAAACGGATGAGAAAATGATTGGCACCATCGATTTTGTAAAATGGCTGCCGAAACATTCACGGGCGGAAATCGCCTATACGCTATCGCACCGGTATTGGGGAAAAGGCTTTACAGCAGAAGCTGTAAAAGCACTGCTTGAATTCGGTTTTACAGAAATGCAGCTGAATAAAATTGAAGCACCGATTGTACCGGATAATTTCCAATCGCAGCGTGTCCTTGAAAAAGCGGGAATGAAATTTGAAGGCGTAGCGAGGCAGCATTTTCGGATAAAAGGGCAACTCGTCGACTTAGCGCAGTATTCGATTTTAAAAGAGGAATTTTGAAATGGTCTGAAGAAAGCACAAACGGACAGGAAAAACGCAAAAGATGCCGATAAGATGGAAGCAAGGGGTGAGCAATATGGGGTGGGCAGAATCTTTGCAGCAGGCAATCGATTACATGGAAGCGAATATAACGGAATCAATCAGCATGGAAGATATTGCACGCGAAGCGAATAGTTCGGTGTTTCACTTTCAACGGACATTCTCGATTTTGACCGATATGTCAGTAGGCGAGTATTTGCGGGGCAGGCGCTTGACTTTAGCTGCACATGAATTGGCTAGTACAGACCATAAAATCATCGATATCGCCTCCAAATATGGCTATGACACCCCCGAGGCTTTCACGAAAGCTTTTCGGCGACAGCACGGCGTCACGCCGAGCGATGCGCGAAAGCATGTAGGAGAGCTGAAATCCTATAATCGCCTGGGAATCCAGGTGAATCTGAAAGGGGCAAGTCCGATGAAGTACCGTATTGTGGAAAGGGAAAGTTTTCAGGCAGTGGGCATCAAGGAAGAGTTTTCGCTGGTAGACGGAGAAAATATGCAAGGCATCCCGAAAATGTGGGAAAGAGCCAATGCCGACGGGACAAGTGATTTGTTAGCGGGCTTGAACAATGGAGAAATCAAAGGGCTGCTCGGGATTTGCGATGGCAATGCGGATGGCCAAAAAATGGACTATTGGATTGGTGCAGAGTCGACTGAAAAAGCACCGGCTAATCTGGCGGCCATTGAAATACCCGCTGCAAAATGGGCGGTATTCGAAGTGCACGGCGCCATGCCGGAAGCCATGCCTATTGTATGGAAGCAAATTTTCTCGGAATGGTTTCCGTCAAACCAGTATGAACATGCACCGTCTCCTGAGTTGGAAGTTTATCCGGCTGGCGATGCTTATCGAGATGACTATTACTCCGAAATTTGGATTCCGTTGAAAAAATAAGAAAAGAAAAGCGGCTGGAGTTTCTCCAAGCCGCTTTTGCCATTCAATTATTTATAGACCACATATGAATTTGCAATGTAATCGTGAAGTCCGCGCTTCTTTTCGGTGAAGGCAATCATGATATAGCCGAAAAACAGCAAAAAGCCGGACGGGATATAGCCTAGATATCGGATCGCGGAACGAAGAAAGCCCATACGCTGGCCATTTGCATCTACAACTTTAATGCCCATCGCCATTTTGCCGAACGTCGCTTGTTTTTTAGACGAGGTCAGAATTCCGTAGTATAGGATACCGGCTAAGGTAGTGAAAAGGAAACTGTACCATAGATAGGAAGGCGGGGCACCAGCTGTCGAAAGTTCATTTAAAGCATAATATTGTTCTTCGGTCATCCCGGTTACTTGTTTAAAAATAACTTGATCGACTATAAAAATAGGAATGCCGAGAATAATGCCGTCGATCAAGTTCGCGATGAAACGAATCCAGAATCCTGCATAATCTTTAGTCATGAGATGCCCTCGCTTCCACTCGATTTCTTTTAACTTTAACATGAATTTTTAATTTTTTGTTTACTTTCCATTCTATCAAATGCTATTATTAGCAAAATCAAATGCGATGAAGAGAAGAGTAAGTGAGGAAATTCTTCAAAGAGAGCCCGGTGTGCTGAAAAAGGGCAAGAACTAGTCACTGAACCAAATCTCTGAGCAGCGCATCGGAACCGTTTTTCGGAGGTGATGCGACAGGAGCTCCTGTTATCGGGCAAGAGTATAAGCAGTGAGAACTGCCGTACTTAATGAGCTTAATATGGCGACATATTAAAGGAACTGGAGTGGCACCGCGATTTTCGAATCCCGCCTCCAAGACAATCAGGTCTTGGAGGTGGGCTTTTTTGCGTTTTATGAAAATCGAAAGGGTGGGTCTACATGGCTGAAGCAAACTGGAGAAATCCGGTCATTTTGTTGATAAGCATCGGCATTGCGAATGTCGGTGCCTGGATTTATTTAATCGCGTTGAATTTGAGTGTCTTGCAAAGGGCAGATAGGTCTGCTTTTGCAGTCGCAGCCTTATATGCGATTGCCCCGGCTGCTATGCTCGTGACGAATGGATGGGGCGGCAGTATTGTGGATCGCTTCAATAAAAAACAGCTGATCATCAGTTTGGATATTTCCCGGGCAATACTAATTGGGCTCCTACCATTCATCCATTCGCTTGAAATAATTTACTTATTGGTTTTCTTACTAGGTATATTAAATGCGCTCTTTGTTCCGGCATCTATGGTATATGTGAGCATGCTGCTGGCACCGGAACAGCGGAAACGCTTCAATTCTTTTCGGAGTCTGGTAGATTCAGGAGCATTTTTGCTAGGTCCGGCAATAGCAGGAGTTTTGCTCGTCATAAGCTCAGTGGAAGTGGCGATTGCGATAAACGCTGCAGCATTGCTGGGGTCTGGCCTGCTTGTAACGCTATTGCCGAATTTGGAAGGAAAGAAAGTGAAGGGAGAAAAAGCTGAATCAATCTCATGGACTTTATTAAAGCAAGATCTTGCGATGGTCCTTGCTTTCAGCAAGTCTAACTCTAACGTTGCGAGAGTGTATTTAGTGTTCAGCGGATTGATGGTAGCTGCCACCGCCTTAGATTCGATGGAAGCCGCGTTTTCCATTGAAGTTTTGCAGTTGAGAGAAGAGGAATACGGCCTTTTGGTCAGCGTGGCGGGAGCGGGAATCATCGCGGGTTCCATTCTTACAACGATTTTTGTAAAGAAGCTTTCAGTAGCGTTTCTTATGCAAATCGGTGCTATAGGAACGGCGGCAGGATATTTAATTTATGCATTTTCATCCTCTTTCTACGGGGCTGCTGCCGGTTTCTTCGTATTGGCATTTGCACTCGCATTTGCCAACACGGGCTTTCAGACGTTTTATCAGGAGCAGATTCCTGCAGATATCTTGGGGAGGGTTTCCAGCATCTATGGTCTTTTAGAAGCCATGGGCATCATAGCATTGACTCTAGGATTTGGTGCAGTTTCTTATTTCTTTTCGATCCGGATAGCTGTGGTGATCGGTTCTTTTGGGATATTCGCTATTGGACTGATTCTTTGGTGGCTCGATTTTCCAAACAATGAAGAGCACCAGTCGAATGCTAAAGCCTTCTTGAAGGAATCTTAGCAACGCGAAAGCTTTCTCTTCTAAATGGACGGTGAACCGTTCGTAAATGTATATGACAATCAGTGAACGTTCGTAAAGTGATTGGATACATTTACGAACGCTCTTTTAAGCATCGTTCAGCTGATTTTTAACCGTTCGTAAACGTGTACTTTTACGAACGAATATACTTGTAATGATCAGCTTTTTATTAATTCTATTTACCGAGCTTAATAGAAGAGTATAATATAATCTATAGAAAATGAAAGAAGGGATGTAAATGGAAATTAAAGTAGACAATCTGACAAATTCCTCAGTCATCCAATTGCTTGGAGAACATTTAAAAAGTATGAGTCAGCAGAGCCCTCCTGAAAGTAAATATGCACTTGATCTTGAAGGGTTAAAAAAACCGGATATTACTTTTTGGAGTGCCTGGGAAAATCATGAACTTTTAGGATTCGGGGCTCTTCACGAAATCGACTCTCAACATGGCGAGCTTAAATCCTTAAAAACTTCACCGGCTCATTTAAAAAAGGGGGTAGCTGCTAAAATGGTTGATCATATAATTACGGAAGCAAAAACGCGTGGGTATAAAAGAATAAGCTTAGAAACCGGACCGATGGAAATTTTCGGACCAGCAATTAACTTATATAAAAAATTCGGATTTGAATACTGTGAACCATTCGCAAATTATAAAAAAAGCGATTTTAACGTCTTTATGACTCTAAAATTATAGGTTTTAAAGTACTGTTTATAACTTTTAAAGTAAGATTTTGAAGGAGATTATCTAGAAACTTAGTTGAAAGCTTCGTTACTTTGCATAACATGACGTTATCGGAAGTATAAATATAGGTTTTTGTGTAATTATAAAGAGAACCCCAAACAACTTCACTTTTTAGAAAGTGTCCTTGTTCGAGGTTTTATTTATAATAGCGTTAATTGTTTGTGAGATGTCGCTAATCTAAGTCAATTTTAATCGGGTCCATAGGGACTGTCTCAAGCCCTTCTCCCATTTCTTTGGAGTAATAAATTTCAGGTGTAATTGTCAAAGAAGTGGCGCGTTCATCCAGCGAATAGATGGTCGCTTTCGTTTCATTTGAAGCACCGTTATCATAACTGACTCCGCCATTTCCGTTTACCTCATAGACGTTGCCCAGATTATCTTTAACTTCGCTCATTTCGATGGAAACACCTGGCCATTTCTGCAAAATGGACTCTTCTACGTCAAATTCGTATTGTAGAACGGCAGCCATTTCAGAACGTTCAATTGACACCATCGTTAATTTAATTCCTTCTGCTTGTATCGTTTTACCTAACGGCAGAAGGTTTGTTGCCAGCTGAGTCAACTTAAATTCAAATTGCCAGTCTCCTTCAATTTGTTCACTCGTTTGATTATTGGTAAAGGCTTGGGGTATCCATTTAACATGTATTTCTTCCGGATTCTCTTTTTTAAAATAAGGGGTTACTTTCTCCAGGCCTACATAAGTTGTATCATTAATTTTTTCAATTGATCCTGTGCCGCCAAATCCAGATGATTCTATAATATCCAACCATCCTTCCGCTATTGGATCATCTCCGAGTGCCAGTTCTGTTTGAATTGCATAAGTGATCATGACATTGGTTCCGTCATAAACTGCATTTTCAATCATGACATCGATTCCATTACTCGTCTGGACTTGGTTCACGACCGTCGCTAAATCTGAATAGGTACCTGGAAGTTCCTCGTCTTCGAAATAGGTTAATACATTTTGCATGAAGGGGATTTGTCCTGCAACCGTCGGCAAGGCAAAATAACTTGCTGTGACAACGCTCAATCCTAGTATTGCAGCTGCAGCAAGAAGGCGCATATTAAATTGTTTCTTTTTGTACTGATTGGTGTTTAATACATAGGTTTTGATATCATTCTTCTGGTGGGCGGATAAAGGCTTCAGATCAATATTGTCGATATCCAAATCAAACCAGTTTTTGTATTGTTCCTTCATATTAATCGCTCCTTTAAATGCGAGTTAGTCGATAGTTTTTTCTTTCCCCGATACAATCGGTTTTCTATAGCTGGTATTGTGAGATTGAGTGCAGCAGCTATTTCGGGATTGGATAAGGACTGAAAATATTTCATTATGAAAATATCCCGGTCAAGGTCCGGCAAAGTGCTCATTGCAAGCAAGAGCGTATTCTTTTCTTCTTTTTTCAGTAGCTGCCTTTGAACGTCTTCATTAGCTGGCTCTTTAAGTAAGTATTCATCAGATGTTTCACGCGCCCGTTGTTTTTCGAGCTGACGGAACCGATCAATGGCTTTGTATTTTGTGATAGTTCCAATCCATTTTTTAAAGTCTTCAGGTTCCCCATCGAACTCTTTGGCGTGTTGCCAAACGGTCAAAAACACATCATTCACACATTCGTTGACAGCATCTTTACTAATACCCGATAGAATTTTAAAACTGATTGCATTAATTAATGGAGAATAATGTTCAACGATATATTCGAGTGCATCTTCTTTTTGTTTCTTTAATCGCTTAATAAAATTTGTGGCATTACTTTTCATAGGTATTCTCCTTCTTTTATTGAAAAAGCTTTTTCACTAACTATATCGAATCCTAGAAGCAATAACTCTCAACTTTTTTATATTCAGTAAACAGTTTACATATGAGGGATTATCAGAAGTAACAGTAAACACTAGTGGCTTAGAATCAATGAGTTTATGTACAATAAGGGATATTTCCGCTATCATTAAGTTATAAACTTGAGAAGTAGGGTATTATGATGTTAAGAGATTTACGTGCACTTAAGGAAATGCAATTCCGATTAAATACAACATGGTACCATGGTACTTTCAAAGATTCGTACGAACACATTAAAGCTAACGGAATAGATGTAGGCTTGGGTATCGCTTTAAAACGGAAACTTGATTTTGGCCCTGGTTTTTATCTTACATCTCGGCAGCAGCAAGCAGAAAGATTTATCTTGGGAAAACAGAATGTTTCTCTTCTTAGTAAAAAGAGAACTCCTTGTGTAATTGTCTATGAAATTGATATGGAGAAATTACTTTCTGATTTCAAAGGCGCCTACTTTCTCGATTTTGACAAAGACTTTGCTGACTTCGTGGCTGAGAATAGAAAGGCCCCGGGTTTAAGACATAGCCACGATTTTGTGTTTGGCAAGGTGGCTGATGGTACTGAGTTAGTGCAGGCAACTAATTTATATAGGGAAAATAGGCTTTCGGATGCAGCTTATTTAAAGAAGATAGTAAATAAAAAATTTGCAGACGATGATCAACTTTCAATACATAACAGCGGGATTAGTGCTATAATGAAAGAAATTAACATGTATGAGCTTTGAAAGGGGTTGAGTGAATTGGCTATCAAAGAAAGAACGGATAATCGGAAAGTATTCTCTGACAGCGCAGTAGATTACATGCATGAAAATTATGCAGTTAATAAAGTGCGCGCGCAAGAATTAATGTCTGCGTATATTGATGAAATTAACGTTAATGATCCAATTACACAACACTTGGGTCCTGACTATTTCGCAATTCAGATTTTAATGGCTGAAGAGATTATTCCATATCAACCAATGTAAGAAAACGTCCTGCCTTCAGTGGTCGGGCGTTTTTTTGCTTACAAAATAAACATGAGTAAGTATAGGGAGAAAAGAAGCGATAATTTTGGCTTCTTTCCTCCCTTTTTGTTCGTAAAAGTGTACTTTTACGAACGGTTTCTGACGACTTTTCCCAAAACGCAAAAATGCAAGTGAAAGAATTGATTCCACTTGCGCTTTACTCTTTATATTCAGCGAACTTCTAGCCTAATCGGTTCTCTTTTTTCACTTTTTGCTGAGGTTCGATCAGCACAACCCCTTGTATGGTATAGCTTTTAATATCTAAGTTGTCAGCTATCATCTGAAGAAAAAGGAGGGAATTTATCCGATTGTCCTACTGGATAGGTAGAACAATTGAGGAGTTTTATTCTATCCATAATGGGCGAAAACAATCCGATTTTTACCATTTATCCATGTGAAAAAATTCTAGTAATTTTTCTGAATAAAGAAACCATTTAGGAATTTTTAAAACGATTTTTCATTCCACTCCTTTTCTTTTGTTTGGCTTAATGAAAATAGTAGTCATTAAAATCAGAAAAACAGGAAACAAACTCCATAAAAAGAAGCCCCAATTTCGAGTCATTGCTGATAGAGCAAAGAAGAAAACAATGGCTAGAATTGATATGTAAATAGCTATTTTTTGAGATTTTTTCAATTTATACTCTCCTTTTCGAAAGTTTTAAATGTTCTATATTAACTTTAACATAGTAAAAATAAATTGAGTTTTTTAATTTCTATAATGAAGAATTTAATTTCTTTGATTGGTTCTCTCCGAGTCTTCAGGCAAGCAATGATTTTTAAAGAACTGACATCTTCTTATCCATTGAATAAACGGGCTCCGCTAGTTGGAGACTAACCCTTAAGGTTAGAGTTTTCATTCCAACTTATCAGAAGAAGCTTAAGCTGTACGATAAAGTGTACTTTTACGAACGCTTTATAAGATGGTCATAGATTCAAGAAAACTTTTAATATTTGTAATTATTGGTATAATTGTAAGTAGAAAATAATCCCGTTATTTTAAAATGAAAGTAGGGAAAGTAGTTGAACGCTAAAAATATTGTGAAAAATTTCGGGTTTGAGGTAGAAGAAGAACCGATTAGTATTTATCCGTTTTCACCAGTCTATCGATTAGAAAGCTCCGATGGAGAATTCATTGTTAAAAAAACGCGAAGCCCAATTCAGAAAGCGCATAGACTGATGGCGTTTACCAATACGTTATACAACCAGGGGATCAATGTAGTTATTCCTGAAAAGATTTCAACAGGAAACCCGTTAGTCATCGACGACACAACTTACGTAGTTTATCCTTTTATCAAAGGAGAATCCTATAAAGGCCAGGATATTGAAATCAAAGAAGCAGGAAAACTGCTTGGAAGAATTCATTCTTTATCTTCTGCGGAGAATGAATTTCAACTGGATGTGTACGATGTATTTGATTTCACTGAGGATGAAGTGAAAGAAAGCTTTATAAAGATTGTAGAAAATGCGACATTAAACAATTCTGTCATTGACCCAGAACTCGAAATGAGACTTCTGCGAGCAGTTCGTCAG
Organism: Planococcus massiliensis; assembly: GCF_000821325.1. NCBI lineage: Bacteria > Bacillati > Bacillota > Bacilli > Caryophanales > Caryophanaceae > Planococcus > Planococcus massiliensis. The sequence continues at coordinate 189,191 of NZ_CCXS01000001.1, forward strand.
CAGAAAGTGCTAGAGAAAGTCGGATTGCCTTCCGTTGCAACACCGCATGACTTTAAAGCGAATAATCTTATTTACGTTCCTAACCCCTATCTAATTGACCCAGACAATGCCGGCTGGATTCCCCGAATCTTTGATTTGGCACTGGTTTTATTTCTTTTTCACAACGAATTGGCTACAGCTCCAGATCAGCCTTTTACAAAAAAACAATGGGAAATATTTTTAGAGGGCTATAAGGAAAACGTAACCTTGACGGAGAATGAAATACACTACTGGACTCAAGCGTTAGAACATGTTTTTCTCGATGATGTGATGTGGTTGATGTCAGAGGGGAAAGAGGATTGGAAAAATCCCGTGCAGCGGAATCTTTTTAGTAGATTAATTCAATTATTGTTAAATCTTGAAGAGTACAGTTTAACTTGAGTGTGAAAGAAATCAGTGAGTTGGAATAACTAGCAGCACGTGCAGCCATTAAAGTGAATGAAATATTTTTTTAAAAATAAATTTATCAAGTCTTGAGTCTTGAAATGTTTGAATTATAGTTTACATATCAGCGCTTATCAGAAGTTGAAATTTTAGGAGTGAATATAAGAAGTGGAAAACAAAGAAAGTGCAAGTTACTTATCAACTGGCGAATTATCAAAGATACTGAATATCTCGGTGAGGACGATTCGTTATTATAATCAAATCGGGATAGTGAACCCTTCAAAGAAGGCTGCCGGTGGTAAACGATACTATTCCAAAGAGGATATTGTGAAGTTGCAAAAGATTATTCTGCTCAAATCGTTGAATTTGTCGCTCGAAGACAGTCGGAATATCCTGGCCGAGCAGTCGATGTCCGCTATCTTGCTTGCCCATCAGTCTTTGTTGAGTGAAGAGGTGGAACACCTGACGAATTCGTTGAAGCATACCCAATCGCTCTTGAATTTGCTGGACTTAAAAGCAACCCTTCACTGGGAAGATTTAATTTCCTTGGTGGCGAATGAAGTGAAAGACAAAGATTGGAATCAATATTTCTCTGTGGAACAGCAATCCCATCTTAAAAGTCAGTTGCCTAAACTTGAAAGTGGAGATAGGACCACAAAAAAGTGGATCAATATCATTAAAAGGATTGAGCTTTGTCTTGAGAATGGGGTTTCCCCTGCCTCGATGGAAGGTCAACTCATTCTCGAAGATGTTGACATATTATCAGAAGAAACGTTTGGCGACGATTCAGAACTGGTCGAGGCTTTTTGGGAAGTCCGCAAATCTCCCGAAGCTTCCGCTGAGTTGGGTCTCTATCCAATTTCATCAGCTATTATTGATTTTCTAGAGATGGCCGCTAAAAAAGAAGTCTCTCCCAACTGACAGCCGGAGCACGTCAGTCTGGAGAGAAAATAATCACGCTATGGCAGTCAGGATCACGGCAATCCCGTTGAATATTCCATGAATCAGGATACTGGGAATGATGGAACCGGTTTTATGATAGACCCATGAAAAAATAAGGCCGGATACAAAATTAACCGGTAAGGTATTGTATGTAGGAATATGGACAACCGTAAAAATAAGGGAACTGATCAGCATCCCGCTTAACACACCATATCGGCTGCTGAAAAATCGGTAAAGGAAGCCGCGATAAAAAATTTCTTCGTAGATAGGAGAGATGATCGCGGCCGATACAAATCCTATTGTAAAGTTCAACAAGGTCATCTGTGACTGGAGGCTTTCCGTTTTACTGTTTTCCGTTCCAACTCCTATAAATGACATCCCGATTACCAACACGATGCTCACGACAATTAGGATGATGGTCCAAAAAGCTATCAGCTTCCAGTCTCTTAAAGGGAATGGTGTTAATCCGACAGTTTTCCAGGACTGTTCCTTGGGTTTTAAAACGATGAAATAAAGCGCCGTTGTGAAAATGATAGCCATGATGAAGCCATTCAATGTACCGGCATGTAACTCATTTTGAAAAAAGTCCAACAGATAATTAAATAGTACAGTTTCAATGAAAATCGGAACCAGTACCAGTACAAGAACCAGCATATAGATTAAATCCCGCCATTTCCACATTTCATTCCGTTCAATAGATTCTTTTATCAATTTTATCCCTCCAGGTATTTAACTTACTGAGACCAGCATACGTGGTGACGTAAGGGAACCTGCAAGGTTTTTTTGAAAAAAACCGGTTCTGATGTGGAAGTTTACATATCATCAGGTTATCGGAAGGGAAGAGGTTTATAAAAGTGCTTCTTCTTTTTTTTTCGAAAAAACAGAGTTCTAGTAGCATTAAAATTTAAGAGGAGCTGCCATTTATTGTAACCATTTAGGTAAAAAAACCTCCAATAATATAAAAGGAAGAATATGATGAAGAGATCACATGGGTGATAGGATTACTGGTTTTAATAGCAGTATATAGTACCGAACCGACTGTCGATAAATCAGAAATGAATGGAGATAGAAAAAACAGGGGAAAATGTAGCCGAGGTAATTGGCACCGAAAAAACATTTCCTATTGTCGTTGTAATAATAAATATTCGCCTGACCCAAGCCTGATGGAATATCAGGTTCGAATCAGCCGAATAATTTAATAAGAATTTCTCATTTCAAAAGGAGATTTCTCTAGTTAAAATCGTTTCCCTTTCTAAAAAATTACTATCACTTTTACTGTGCAGCTTCTGCTTCAGGCTTTTCTTTGCTTGGCATTTCTATGCCGATTTCTTTCATCTTTGTTGCAGCCTCATCTTGAGTTAGGGTGCCATTCATCATTTGTTGCATAATTTCTTGTGCTTTGGCTCTCGTGGCTTCGTCTAGATTCTCAAATACTCCACCCATGTTGCCTTCTGGCCGACCACCGCCTTCTCCTGAAGGCATTTCTCCGTTTTCAGTTGGCGGAGTGAAGTTCCCGCTTGCCGGAGGTGTACCACCGCCGAATCCGCCGCCTGGTCCCATGCCGCCAGCTGCCGCTTCGGTTACGCCGTTTTCATCTAACCAAGTTACCGTTTCAGTAAGCGTGAAGTCGACCATTTTTGTGCCGCCCTGATATTCTCCTTCCGTATAAAGCCCGTTTTCCGCCTCTCCAGAAGAAGTGCCGCCTGTCGATAAGCTATAAGAGGAATCTACTTTCAAGTCAGGCGAACTGATGAAAATGGCTTGGAATTCTTTCACTGGTGCGAATGTAGCAATAACCGTTCCTTTACTGTCCTCCACATGGACAAGTGTTCCAGCGGCCTGGGTTTCCGGGAAGGTCATGACGATTGAAGATTGTGCAGATTCTTCAGACGCTGCCTGAAGCATGCCCGAACTTCCTGCAGCTATCAATAAACCGCCTTCTATCAGTAAGGTCCCGTCATAGTCAAGCGAACCATTCATATTTTCAGTCGGCCCGTTGACAAGTACCGTCCCGCCGTTCATTTCAATTGAACCGTTTGAATCCAAGCCATCCCCCGCTGCATTCACGGATACAAATCCGCCGTTGATGGACAGCTTGGTTTCCAGTTCTTCTTCCGCAGCTTCGGTTTCCTCTGTTTCGTCTGTTGCTTCTGCTTCGGCATCAGCCGATGTTTCTTCCGCAGCAGTATTTCCACCCGCTGCAGTTTCAGGCATCGCTCCACCCGGCATCATCGTTGATCCGCCGCTGACATTGATACCGTCGTCCGCTGCTGTCAGGATTAACGTGCCATCGTTTATCGTGATATTGTCTGCTTCCAATGCTTCGTTGCTTTTCGCCACTTCGATGCTGCCGCCTTGAATCAACGCGACATTGTTTGCATGGATGCCGTCATCTCCTGTTGCGATTTCCCATTCTCCGCCGCCGATCGTCACATCGCCATCACTATGCACAGCATCATCCAGCGAATCGATATCAAAAGTTCCGCCGCTGATGGCAATAGCCATTGTTGCTTTGATGCCTTTTTTGCTGTCACTTGTAGTTTCTTTTGCCGTTTCCTCAGTAGTTTCAGTCTCTTCCTGAGGCGCCCGCATCATGTTCTCAGAAGTCTCAACTGTTTCAGGGCTTCCGCCGCCTGCAGCAATTGTAAAGGTACCATCCGTTATATAGAGGGACGCGATTGATTGGATGCCATCATTGCCGGAGACAATCGAAAATTCACCATCTTCCAATGCAATATTGCCTTTGGCTGCATCTTTGTCATTAGACGTTTTAATGCCATCTCCTCCAGCTTCAATGGCAATTGTTCCTGCTGTTACGGCCACCAAATCTCGGCCCATCAATCCATCATCCACAGCTGTGATTTGGATATCGCCTCCTGTGATTTTCAATTCGTCTTTGCTGGTAATTCCATTATTATAGTTGCCATCAACAATCAGGCTGCCGCTTCCGTTAATAGTCAAATCGTCTTTACTGAAAATCGCTGCATTGGGTTCATCCGTATCAGAATCTTCATAGACGTATTGCTCGCCGTCTGAGATGATGTTCTCAGTTCCTTCTTCAAGTGAGATTACGGTCTTCTCCGCGTTGACGACATTAATGGCCGCCGTATCCGAAGAATTGATGTCCACTCCATCGAGTACCAGCCTTACCGTCTTCTTATCTTCGGAATCGATGCTGATTTGGCCATCATCCAAATTTCCGCTGATCATATACGTCCCTCCAGCTTTAATTGTCAATGTGTTTTCCTCAAAAATGACAGCTGCCGAAGAGTCAAATCCCGCTTCTGTCCCATTCAATTGAATCTTTTCTGCATTTTCCACTTCACTGTACAGGTCATCATCTTGATAATTGACCATCGAATCGATCTGTGTTTTGGTTTCTTCATAAGCTATTGTCTTTTCGGTACTGCTTTCCTGCCCGGATTCATTGCTGCAAGCAAATAAAAGACTCGCAGAAAGCGCCACTGACGCCATTTTAAACATTCGTTTATTAATCATATCGAGTGCTCCTTTAAGGTCAAATTTCGTTCTTGGCCCTATTGTGAAGCTACAACCTTAAGCAAACCTTAAAATGAAAAACCATTTGCATTTATTTCAATTCAACCTATAATCAAATCTATTATTGCCTTTTCAGTTATTCGTATAAAGGAGACACTAAAATGAAACTGCTAATTATAGAAGATGACCGGCATCTGTCGAATACAATCAAGGAAACTACGCAGGAATTGTTCGAGACGCAGCAGGCTTTTGATGGAGATGAAGGCTTATTTTTGGCGGAACAGAACATCTTTGACTGCATCATTCTGGATATCATGATGCCTGGCATGAACGGTTACGAAGTATTGAAAGAATTGAGAGCTCAAGACAATTCCACACCGGTCATCATGCTAACAGCAAAAGACGGCATCAGCGATAAAATCCAAGGATTTAAAGCGGGTGCTGACGACTATCTGGTGAAACCGTTCCATCGGGAGGAATTATTGCTGCGGCTCGAAGCCATCATCCGACGCTCCGGAGGTGAACTGAGGGAGAACGTGCTGACTTTCAAAGAATTAAAATTGAACATCAAAAACAAAACGGCTTTCATCAGAGATGAACCGGTCAAATTGAACGGCAAGCAATTCGACCTTCTTGAATACCTGCTGAACAATAAAAACATCATTCTAACGAAAGAACAGATCTTCGACCGGATCTGGGGATTTGAATCCGATACTTCGACTACGGTTGTCGAGGTATATGCCAGCAATTTACGAAAGAGTTTAAAGGCTTTCCATTATGACCCCTACATCAAAACTTTTCGTGGCCTCGGGTATATGCTGTCAGAACACGGTGGAACGGATGAATAGGAAATCCATTTTCAGAAAACAGCAGCTTCGCTTTATGATTTTGAATCTCTTGGCGTTCACCGTGATTTTTACGATTTTTGGAATCATCATCTTCAATCAAGTACAAGCGACCTTATTTTCCAAAACCGATGAAGAAATTTTGAATTTTAAAGAAATGCTCGAAGAAAATCTGTTATCCAGCGATAGAATTCCACCTCTGAATGAAGGGCCACGAGAGCCGGTTGCATCCAATCCAGAGCGAAATAATCCGAATCCGCGAATTATCCTGCTCCACTGGAACGATGAAGGGAATATCATCAATGAAGTCCAAATTGGAACGCTATTGTATGAAAATTATTTTGAAGATTTTACATTGGATGCAGAAAATCTGGATTCCTTCACTAATATAACTTTCGACGAATCCTATACATTCCGATACTTGCTTTATGAAGACGAAAATCCCGACGACGAAATTGCTTATACCCAGCTATTGGTCAATATTGATCCCGAACAGACCATAATCGACAATTTTGGAAGGCTGTTGATCATCTGTTCACTGATTTTTATCATGCTGTCAATAACAGCTAGCTACTTCCTTTCAAAGAAGATGGTCAAACCCATCATCCAGTCATGGGACAGGCAAGCAGAATTTGTCGAAAATGCTTCCCATGAATTGCGAACGCCATTGTCTATTATCCAAAATAAGCTCGAATTGCTACTTACGGAACCGCAGGCGAAAATCATGAATAAATTTGAAAATATTGCGCTCAGCCTGTCGGAAACGAGAAGGTTATCAAAACTGACTTCTGATTTACTGACACTGGCCAGAGCCGACTCCGCTGATGTCCAGCTCGTCAAGCAATCTATCGAAGTTGATTCTTTTGTCCAAAAAACGGCTACTCCTTATAAGGAAATAGCGGAGTCACAAGAAAAGCACCTTTGGCTTGATTTGAATACTCAGGCAAATATGGAAGCAGATGAAAGCCGCATTCACCAGCTTTTGGTCATCCTGCTCGACAACGCCTTAAAGTATACGGAAGAAAAAGACAGCATTGGCGTGAAAACCTATATGGAAGATCAGAAAGTTGTCATTGAAGTCAGCGATACGGGTGTCGGCATCTCAGATGAAAGCATTTCCCATATCTTTGACCGCTTCTACCGGGAAGACAAAGCACGTTCGCGCGAAACCGGAGGCATGGGTTTAGGCCTCTCCATCGCCCAATGGATCGTCGAAAGCCATTCCGGCATCATCAGTGCAGCATCAAACAACCAGCAAGGAACGACGTTTAAAGTGAAGTTGCCAAAGTAAGAGATCACATCCTGTGATCTCTTTTTTTATTTTCTTTTTAGTTTTAAGGTTGGTTTAAGGTTAATCCTCAATAATTGGTTTCAAGAGCTAAACAGCATTCGAAAGAATACCTGTTAAAGCAGAAGAAGGAGCGATATATCATGAAGGCACTATGCTTGAACGGAGTTCAGGGCAGGAGAGAATTAAAGCATGAAATGACGAAAATGGAATGTTATTTATTGCGGAATAAACTGAAACATTATATGGAAATAGATCCTCATGCTAAAGAAAAAGGCACATATTCAATTCGCAGCGTCTATTTCGACAACTTTGACAATAAAGTGATGATCCAGAAAAAAGAAGGATTATTCGAACGCGATAAATTCCGGGTCCGTCTTTATGATGGCAACACGGATCTTCTGAATTTGGAAAAAAAGAGCAAACGAAATAACCTCACATATAAACAAAAATGCTCCATTACGGCAGAAGAATATGAAAAAATCCGTTTCGATGACATTTCCTGGATGGAGAACGATTCACGGCTACTTGTGCAAGACCTTTATCGGCAGATGAAAATGCTTCAGCTGAAGCCCATCACCGTTGTCGATTATGAGCGGGAAGTGTTCATCTATAAGTATGGCAATGTCCGGGTAACTTTCGACAGTTCGATTCGCACGAGCCTTCGGAACAACGACGTCCTTAACATGAACATTCCGATGGTGGATACGGAACCGGAGGTAGTTCTGTTAGAAGTTAAATACGATGAATTTCTGCCAACCATCATTAAACAATTGTTGCAAGTCAGCGATTTGCGGGCCGGTGCCTATTCAAAATACCAAATCAGTCGAATGTATGGATAAGCTATTCACATTAAATGTTTAAACTATTTACTTATTGGAGGAATTACTAATGGAAAACGTAAATTTCAGTGATATTTTCAAATCCAGTTTCCTGGAGAATACCAGCAGCTTCTCGCTCATCGATTCGCTGCTCGGACTAGCGGCAGCTTTTGCCATCGGGTTGTTTATTTATATGATTTATAAGAAAACGTTCTCGGGAGTCATTTACTCGCATAGTTTCAATATTTCTTTGATTGTCATGTCTATGGCAACCGCGTTAATCATTATGGGAATTTCCACTAATGTCCTATTATCACTTGGCATGGTTGGTGCTCTGTCGATTGTTCGATTCAGAACACCGATTAAAGATCCGATGGACCTCGTTTATCTATTTTGGACCATCGTTTCAGGTATCCTTTGCGGTGCTGGCTTTGTATTACTTGCCATTCTGGGCTCTGTGCTTATTGGATTGGTTTTAATTGTTTTTATTAATAAAATTAAAATTGAAAATCCCTACTTATTAATTGTTAAATATGAGGACAATGAAATCGAAAAATCATTGGAGCACCTGATTTCATCAAGCGTCCGGAAGCACCTGATCAAGTCAAAATCTGTCGCACAAGGCTGCGATTATGAAGTGACTTATGAAGTGCGCGTCAAAGATACCGATATGAATTTCATCTCTCGCATTTCCGAAATGGCTGGAGTTAAGTCAGCGGTCATGCTAAGTTACGACGGCAATTTCACAGCCTAATTAAAAAAGTGTTTCATCCGCTTTTACAGGGAGGAGACACTTTTTCATGTTGTTTGAAGAAAAAATAACCGTAGGAGAACTATTTCTATGAGTAGCTGCATCATTGGAAATGTAGTTGACATTAATCCGATTACTGACTGTGATCAAGTGGAAGACAAGAAATCCGTTAATGAAATGTTTGTCTTTTTCGTTTGTGAAAGTGTACTTTTACGAAAGGTTAATTAAGTGCACATAGAATATTTACGTACAAATAGATGAACTCATAAAATGAATGTTTTCTGAAACACCTTGGAATCGTTTGTTGTCCAATTTTCAGGATTCATATTAATGGGGTCATTCGATTCAGAATGTCACGATAGTTATTTGCTTAATCTTCCATCGTTAAAATAAACCGAATTATCGAGTTTTTCAGGTTTACCGCTTAAGGAAACAACAGTTTTGCTGTATAAACGACTATGGTGACGGTCGCCATACTAAATACAGTAGATATTAATACGGCCTGCGCAGCGTATTCAGGACGGTCGCCATATTCCAAGGCGAAAAGAGAGCTGTTTCTGGAAGTTGGAAAAGAGCTTGCGATAAATAGAGCTTGGGCTATAGTTCCTTCCAGACCCAAAACGACAATCACAAAAATGGCGATTACAGGAGAAAGAATCAGGCGACCGACAATGCTGAGAACCAAAGGCAAAGAAAAGCGGATCAATTTAAGAGATGCGCTTTGGGCCCCGAGAGTGATCAAGGCTATGGCTAAAAAAGCATCAGACGTATTTTTGATGGGGGTCCAAATAAAGCCCGGGATTTGGACGGACAAAACGTGGCACAGGAGCCCTGCTAAAAAAGCGTAAATGACCGGGTTTTTCTGGAAAACCTTCATTGCCTGTATTCCTCTGTTATTGACAGATACGGAATTGTACAAGCCATATGTATAGGTGAGCAGGTTCTGGAAAATCAGAACGATTATCTGGATGGATAACCCTAAAGGATTGTGCTGGAAAACAAGCTGGCTGACCGGCAAACCGAAATTCCCTGAGTTAACGAGCACTACACTGTTTTTGAAATTTGCAGAAAGGCTTCTGTCGAATTTCGCTATTTTCGTTATCCCTGCACTCAAAGCCATTAAACAAAGGCTTTGTAGGATTAAAAAGCTGAGGACCTGAAAAAGGGTATCCGCCTTCATGTCATTTTGATAAATATTGACAAAGCATAGAGCCGGCATTAAAAGATAAGTATTCAATTTTGCGAGTGTATTCATGTCTAATGGATACCTGATATGAAGAATGATCCCTGCACCGATCAGCAAAAAGACCGGCACGATGACATTCAGTATGATAAGCAATAAAACTTCCATATATAAATTCTCTCCATTCTGAAAAAAGCAATAAAACTTTTGTCTTTTTGCCTGATTTATATCAGTCTACTCAATAATCATAAGAGGATAAGGGAGTCGATAAAAATACTGATTGTGGATGGCCAGCCATAAGAAAAAGAAATGGCAGAGACCAGAAGAGAAGAATTTCCAGCAAAAAAAGAGCGTGGGACGAATCCACGCTCTTTTAAAGCGAATTTTTAAAATCGATTGTGCGGACAAATTGTACAAATTCATTTGCGGCTTTCGATTGGAGAGTTTCTTCACGATAGAGCAACCAGGTTCTTCTGACTAATGGATTTCCGGATTCATCTTCTAAGTTGATTAGATAAAGGTCGTCATGATTTTCAATAAGGACACTGGGGAGGATACCGTATCCAAGGCCATTCAGCACCATTTCTTTGCAGGTATCCGCTTTGTCCACTTCCATTCCGAGTAAGGGAGGCTGAGAGAATGTGCCGGTCCACCAATTATCAATCGTAGTTTTTAACAGATTATCTGTTTCGTATTCGATTCTTGGCATGAAAGGCAATTCGTGCAGCCCAACATACTCCTTGGATACAACACAAAGCTTTTCTTCGAATAAGAGATGTTTTGGTCCAGACCAATTATAGTCACCGCGTACAATTCCAACATGAACTTCCTGATTATAAGCAAGATTAAAAACGTCCCGGCTCCATCCGGTGCTCACTTTGTAATTCACTTTTGGGAATCGTTCCCCGAAAAGTTTCAAAAGGAGAGGCAGTTTATGCCTCGTAATATAATTTGAAACGCCTAGCCGTAAAGTTCCGCTGACTTCTAGGCCGATATTCAGGACCTGGTCTTTAATATGATAGAGGCGCTCAAGCATTTCGTCTGCGCATTTGGCTAAATATTCGCCTTCAGGAGTGAACTGAACACCTTTTGTACCGCGTACGACAAGGGTACGCCCGTATTCCTGTTCGATTTGCTGGATTCTTTTAGTGATAGAAGGCTGAGATACATACAAACTTTCAGCCGTTTTGGTGATGTTTTTTTTTTCATAAAGTGTCTTTAAAATAAGCCAGTCACGCTCATTCATTGCTTCTTCCCCCAACTTTTATCACTGTAGCGTCTATACTAAACATTAACATATTAAGATAGCAAAAGAGAGCAAGTAATGACTAGGGAGATTTCACTAATACAAGCAATTATTGATTTAACAATACCTTATAGACAATGGCGATTCCTTAGACCTTAAAATACTCCTGAGCTCTATGGATGCTAAAGGAGAACTTCAGGATTTATTTCTAGAAAGTGTAGAAAAGAAAAACTAGCATGTAAAAATATTTCCATGAACTTATACTTTTAAGGAGTCTCGAGAATCATGTAGGCTACGTGCTCCTTTTAGGCGCCTCATTCTGATCTATGGAAAATCAGCACCACATTTTCTCTTCTTATATCTGGATAAGTTTATTTTGACGAAAGTACTATAGGAGGGAAGGGAGAAAGTAGCCGTTTTTTGTTTATTCCCGCTTTATAATTTCCTCTTTAGAAGTGCTTTAAAATTCTGCATATTGATGTTGCCTGTTTTTCTTAAAATGTTATGATACTCCTTAAGTTACTTTACTCACATCGTGTCAGGAGGGGGAAAATGCATGAACAATCCAGTAGTCATCATCGGTGCAGGTTTAAGTGGCCTGCGCACTGCATCATTATTAACTGAAAAAGGCATTGATTGCCGAGTTTTAGAGGCAAGAGACCGAATTGGCGGGAGGGCTTTGAGTGCTTCTGTTCCGAACAGACCGGACCTGGGCCGATTCGACCTTGGCCCCACATGGTTCTGGCCCCAGTACGAACCGCAAATGGCGGCACTTGTTAAAGAATTGGACTTAGAGACGTTTACCCAGCATAATGACGGAGACATGCTGGTGGAGCGATTCCAGATCAAACCGCCAGAGCGCTGTGTACTGCAGGAGAATATGGATGAAAGGGGTGTCCGGTTAACGGGAGGCATTCAATCGCTTATCGATGCGTTGGCAGAGTCACTTCCGCCAGAAACGATTAAGCTGCAAATACGGGCCAAAAAGATTCGCATGGATGAAGACGGGAATGTGACGGTCGAAGCTGAACAAGCGAATGGGGCAGTGGAACACCTCCCTGCGGCAGCAGTCATATTAGCCTTGCCGCCTCGTCTAGTGGCGCGGCACATTGAATTTGCTCCATCCCTTCCATCGGATCTGCTCGCGGATATTGCAGAAAAACCTACGTGGATGGGGTCACAGGCTAAGGCCGTTGCCGTTTACGACACACCTTTCTGGAGAAAATCGGGTCTTTCCGGACTTGTGTTGAGTTCTGCTGGTCCGATGCAGGAAATTTATGATGCTTCCCCTGCAGATGGTGCAGGTGCGCTGTTTGGTTTCTTTGGTATACCTGCGGAAGTACGTGAACAGATGGGACAAGAAAAAGTCATAAGATTGGTTGAAAGCCAGTTGGTCAAGCTCTTCGGAAAGGAAGCCGAAAATCCACTGGCGATTTTATATAAAGATTGGGCGAGCGATTCAGAAACAGCAGTTGAGGAAGACTCCAGCCCTTTCAAGAACTACAGCAGCTATGGGCAACCACCGGCAGCAGGCAGCTGGGACGAGAAAGTGGTCTTTGCCGGTACAGAGACGAACGCTCAGTTTAGCGGGCATCTGGAAGGCGCCCTTCAATCAGCGGAACAGGCAGTTTTCAAAGTCGTTCAATCAAACTCTTAAGTTGGATTGAGGGGAAAAAGGGTTTATTCATAAGTCGTTTTTTCTTAATCTATGATTAAAAAAGCTAAAACGAAGTTTACATATCAAAACTTATCGAAAGGGAAGTAACTAATAAGTTATTTCCCTTTTTTTGTTTAGATGAGTCTACTTTTACGAACACTTTCTAACAACTTTTAACTAAACGAAAAGATACAAATGGAAGTGTAATTCCATTTGTATCTTTCTTTGTATTATTAAGAGTAAAAGCTTAACCCAATCGGTCACCTTTTTTTACTTTTTGTTGGGGTTCAATCAGAACAACTCCTTGTTCGGAATAGACACCCATTACCAACGCTTCGGAACTGAAACCGGCTACTTTCATTGGAGGAAAGTTCACGACGCCCAACACTTGCTTACCGACCAATTCATCCAACCGGTAACAGTCGGTTATTTGGGCACTGCTTTGTTTAACTCCGATCTCTTCCCCAAAGTCCACCCACAGTTTATAGGCGGGCTTTCTGGCTTTCGGGAATTCTTCTGCTCGGGTGATTTCACCAACCCGTATATCAATCTGTTCAAAATCATCGAACGTTGCCATTTTATTGCCTCCTAAAAGTTCTTCGTCTTACGTTGTTTTTTGAGATAAAGCAGGGCTCAATAGCTGTTGTTCTTCTTGCTTATCGGTAATGACAAGCAGCACCCCTAAAAAGATTAAAACAGCACCGACCCAAAACATCATACTGATGGTTTCACCAAGGACTAGCCAGCCCAGCAAGGTTCCGACAACGGGCTGGAAGAAAAAGAAAACTCCGCCGCTGGAGGCATTCAGCATCTGCAGGCCTCGGTTCCATAATAGAAAGGCAAGGGATGTCGAAATGATTCCTAAATAAAGCAATCCACCCCATATGGTGGGGTCACTTAAATCCGTTACCTCCATTTGCGGCAATCGGGGAATCACAAAAGGCGTCAGAACCACTACGGCAATTGCCGTCGCATAGGTTGTCACTATAATCTGCGAATAGTCATTCGGTATCTTTTTGACGAGTACAGACATCAACGCCCAAGTTAAAGCGGCAATCACTAAGGAAATGCCGCCAAGCATGCTGGACATGTCGAGATTATCAATGCCAACAATGGCAAGCACACCAATTGTGGCCAAACTGACGGAAATCGCCTTTTTCATGGTCAGGCGTTCTTTGAGGATCAAACTGGCGAACAATACCATAAATGCAGGTGTTGTCGCCGTTATGATTGCACCCATCTGGGCAGTAGAAAGCATCGTGCCTGTTTCCTGTGTCACAATCGAAATGACATATCCTACAATGGAAATGACAATAATGATGCCGACGTGTCGTCTGCTGATTCGCCAATTCTGCCGCGTCACTAATCCAATAATGACCAGAGCAGCCAATGCAATCAAATAGCGCATCCATACAAGTTCCAATGGCGGGATGACGGCCACTACTACTTTCACGACAACGTACATGCCTCCCCAGATGCTTGATGCTAATATTAAATAGAAAGAACCGATAAGTGTCTGTTTCATTCTTGTACCCTCCATTTTTATTCAGGCTTTAGATGCCCTGATGGAGAGATGGATGCAGCTATCTCCCCATCAAGTAAGTAGGAGTGAGGGCTGCTGGTACGTCGTTTTCAAATAAAGAACTTCGATGCATGTCGTTTCACCTCAAGTCTAATATGCTTGTTGCCAGTACAACGGCATCTTTCTTTTATTTAATTCAATAAAAAAGAAAAAAGACATTAGACCCATTTTAGAAAATTCACGAGAAATTTTCTTTACCGAGTTTAATGTCCCTTTTATCCATTATTAAGAATTCGATACTTCTGTGGAGCTACGCCTTCGCTATTTCTAAACCATCGAGTAAACGAAGAGGAATTCTCAAATCCGACTTCTTCACTGATTCTCGACATGGACCAACTTGTCGATACCAAGAGGCTTTTGGACTCGTTCAAGCGCAGTTCAGTTATATAGTTTTTCACGCTTTTTCCCGTCCGTTTCTTGAACCAGGACGAGTAGTAGACAGGATGGTAATGCTCCAGTTTCGCTAAGGTGTCCAATGTGATCGGTTCTTTGAAATGGTTGTGGATGTAGTCAATGGAGGCGGGATTAGCGGTTTGGAGTTTGCTGACCACATAGTGAACCAAATTTGCCAGAGCTGATGGGTTATCCTGGCCCGTTGCCTCTTCCAATAACAAATACCGAATAGCCGACCACTGATTATCCAATTGAACATGCATATGTTCTGTATGCTCGGGCAAATAGGGCAATGGAATGTCTAAGATTAAAAATTCATTGCGATCCATGGAGCGGTAGTCATGTTCCAATTTAGGCGGGAGATAGAAACAGTATTCGGAATTAAGCTTAATCTCCTGCCACTTCGTTTTAATGTCCAATGATCCTTCCAAGGGGAAAAGGAATTGGCCAAATTCATGATGGTGAGACGCAAACTCTTTTTGATAAGATCTCTTTTCACATATTAGATGATTTAAATTTCCCATTATTCTCCCTCAGCTTAAAAGTATTAGTCATGGAATTATAGTGGTTCTTCCAGTTACTTAAGAGAATACCATATTCATTCAAAGAACATGATACATGGAACATATTTTTAGTGTACATACCACCCCTAATTGGATGGAAAGAAGCAATAACGCAGCTTCTTTCTTTCCTAACTCGTTTAGAGATTCTCATTTTTTATCGTTTGATTCGCGCTAAACCATTCTCAATTTGGCACTCTAGTACCTGGTTTTTACTGATTGTAAGGTGATTCACAGACGCCTTGGTTATTTTTATATTTGATTTTTATAATAAAAAGTGTAAAATAAATAAAAAATGAATGACAGTCATTCATAATGGAGGGTTATATGAACAAAAAAGATAAGATTATTTCGGCTGCGATTTCGGTGTTTAGACAAAAGGGAATTGAGAAAACCACCATTTCAGATATTGTGAAAGAAGCGGGTATTGCCCAAGGGACATTTTATTTATATTTCCCTTCCAAAATGGCATTAATGCCGGCAATTGCTGAAATATTAGTGGGTAAAATGGAAGATTCACTTAAACGGAATGTACATTCTAAAGATATTGCCCAACAGTTAACCGAAATCATAAACGCATTATTTGAGTTTACAGCAGAAAACAAAGATCTCACTATCTTGATGTACTCCGGACTCACGCAAACTAGCCATTTAAAAGATTGGGAGTTGATCTATCTTCCAGTTTACCAGTGGGTAGAAAATCTTTTAACCATCGCTCAGGAATCAAACGCAATCCCTTCGGGTATAAAAATTGAGTACATGGCTCGGATTTTAATCGGTATGATTGAAGCAGCTGCGGAACAAAATTACCTTTTCAACGAACAAGATCCGGCAAAAATCAAAGAATTTCGAGAGGAACTGCAAAAAATGATTTTTCGCGCTTTAAGTCTTCCCTTATAGCGCTTTTATCCCCAAAAATGAATGACATTCATTCATTTGCGGTAAGTAAAAATAGGAACTTTAAGGAGTCATTGTAGATGGAAAAAGCATGGTTATATGTAATATTAACTAGCATATTTGAATTGTTTTGGATTTTTGGTTTTAATGTAGCCACTTCCTAGTGGCACTGGGCGATAATTATTCCAATAATTTTACTGGACTTTTTATTTTTGTCCAAAGCATGCGAAACGTTGCCGACGGGTACTGTGTATGCCATCTTTGCCGCTGCCGGGACTATTGGCACGGCACTAATGGATATATTTTTGTTTGGAGGAAGCTTTAGCTTATTAAAGGGATTCTTTATCACAGTCATAATTGTAGGGGTAATTTCACTAAAATTGGCTGATAACGATTCGAACACTTTGTCAGGAAAGGGGACAAACTGAAATGGGATGGACTTTTGTAATCGTAGCGGCATTATTAGAATTAATTGGTGTCATTGGTTTGAAAAAATTCAGTGAGAAAAAGTCTGTGGCTAATACTCTCCTGTTTTTTGGTGGGTTTGGCAGTGCCTTTATCTTCCTGTATGCTTCATTTACTTACTTACAGGTAAGCATTGCATATGCTGTATGGACCGGCATTGGTACCGCTTCTGCTGTATTGATCAACATGATATTCTTTCACGAATCGAAAAGCAGGGGAAGAATAATAAGTCTTATAATCATTATGGTTGGAGTGGTCGGACTCAAAGCCGTGTCTTAACAGGTTGTCTAGTGAACTTTCCAGTAATTTGAATTTTAGCTTTAGTGTGCTCCAATTATTTAATCTTTAGTTCGAAGTTTGAGCAGGAAACAGGTTTACATATCATAGGTTTTATCGGAAGCTGTTCAAAAAAAGGAAGAGAAGATGCGATTTAATCAGCATTTTCTCTTCCTTTGTATTTTTTATAATTTGTTTTATGAATACTTTCATTATAACAGGTGTTCTTTCAATATCGTTAACCCTATCGCCAGCTCATCCATGGAAGAAGCCGTCGACAGCGCAATCCGCAGGTAGTGTTCCGAATTCGGTTGTCCGCTCAGAAAACGATTTGAATGAAAAACCCGAATACCGTTTTTGGTTAACTCCGAAACCAATTGCAAAGGATCTTCCTGCTGTGGAATAGGGAGCCAACGATAGAAGCTCAAGGGATGACCGCTATTTTTTTCAGAAGGGAAAAATTCATAATATAACTCATTCGCTATTTGCGCCAGCTCTTTCTTTTGAGAAGCGATTTGCTGAGCTTTTCCGGATAAAATCAGCTCGGTGACGATTTCAGCATCCAATGCAGATGTTTTGACATTGATATTGAAAATGGTTCGGAGGATCATTTCCCGCATGTGCTGGCCGAATACAATATAGGCGACGCGCAGGCCCGAACAGATGGACTTGGAAGTGCCACAAATATAGACGCTTGTTTCCGGGACCAAATTTGAGAGCGGCTGCCGATAGTCAGGCAAGATGCCCGCAGTCAAAAAAGCGTGCATATCATCTTCAATCAAGATCAGGTTATTTCTTCGGATGACGCTGGCCAGTTCCTGTTTTCTCGTATCCGTCATCATGACAGTTGTTGGATTGGAACAGGAAGGCATCAGGAAAATACCGTGAACCTGAATCTGGCTGCACTGTTTTTCCAGTGCAGCCGGCAACATGCCCGCTTGGTCGCCTGCAACCGGCACCAGCTGGATGTGCAGAAGTTTGGCCAGCTCAATGAAATTCGAATAGGTATATAAGTCGGTGGCAATCCGGTTTCCAGGCTCAAACAAAGCGGTCAGGGCAATAGCTAAGGCATTTTGCGCACCGGAAACGATGGCCAACTGTTCGGGGGTTGCCTGAATGCCAAAAGCGGACATCCAGTTCAGGGCAACCGCCTTTTGATGAGGAAGCCCGGTCGGATCGTTGTAATTCAGCAGTTCAGGCAGGTAATTCTTGCTCGCAACTTTTTGAATCGTCTCTGTCAGTTCACTGTTGGTTTGTTCAAAGGAAGCTACAAAGCCCAAATCAATGGAGTTTTTTGTCCGATCCGTTGAAATGGTGATGGACTGAGCCGCGTTCGGAGCCACGAATGTTCCGTTTCCGGTAATCGCATAAATCAGCCCTCTCATTTCACACAATTTATACGCCCTTGTAATCGTGGTGAAGTTTAAGTCAAGGAAATCTGCGAGTTCGCGCTGTGGCGGCAATTTGGTCCCCGGCATTAAAAAGCCAGCGACAATGTCCTGTTCAAGCAACGAGGCAATGGACTGATAATAAGGCCGCGCCAGTTTTTTCTTATCTGGTTTCCACGTCAGCGTGTAATGTTCAAATGAATTAATTGGCATCGTAATCTTCCCGTCTTCCATGGAGTTTATTGTAATCCATACAATTATTTTATTTATTGTATGGATTCATTGTGTTACAACTAATATAAACCTTCTGGACAAGGATGTGAACCACTTGAAACAGCGTACCGAAATAAAAGCAGCGTTCCGTTTCGCTTATCCGAAGACGTTGCCGATTATGGCAGGCTTCTTGTTTCTGGGGATCGCTTATGGAATCTACATGCATTCGTTGGGGTTTAATGCCCTGTACCCGATTCTCATGAGTTTCCTGATTTTTGCCGGCTCGATGGAATTCGTTGCCGCAACGTTTCTGTTGCTTTCTTTCAATCCGGTCAGTGCCTTATTGCTGACGCTGATGGTTAATGCCCGGCATTTATTTTATGGACTGTCCATGTTGGATGTGTATAAAGGAACGGGAAAGAAAAAGGCATACTTGATCTTTGGAATGTGTGATGAATCGTTTTCTATCAATTCCACTTCAAAAATTCCGGAAGAAGTGGATAAAGGCTGGTTCATGTTCTTTGTAACACTGCTCAATCATGCCTATTGGGTGATCGGTTCGGCCATCGGCGGCTTGTTCGGTTCGTATATCACCTTTAATACTGAAGGGCTGGAGTTTGTCATGACCGCATTATTTGTCGTCATTTTCCTGGAAATGTGGATGCAGGGAACGCAGCGCCAAAGTGCAGTGATTGGGATAGGGTTGTCGGTGGTTAGTCTATTTATTTTTGGAAGCGATAACTTCATCATTCCAGCTATGATTGCCATCCTGGGCATTCTGACAATCCTGCGGAAACCACTGGAGAAAACGGAGGTTGAAGCAGTATGACCATGACCTTGACACAGCAAATCATGACGGTCGGTATGGTGGTATTGGGGACGGTTCTGACCCGTTTTCTTCCGTTCCTTGTATTTCCGGCCCATAAGCCGACCCCTGTGTATGTACAATATCTTGGCAGGGTCCTGCCGGCAGCGGTCATTGGCCTTCTGGTCGTTTATTGCCTGAAAGATATCGATCTGGGTTCAGGGAATCGTGGTTTTCCTGAATTCTTCGCGGTCGCGGTCGTCGTTGCACTCCATTATTGGAAAAGGAGGATGCTGCTGTCGATCGCAGGCGGGACGATGATTTATATGTTATTGACCCAATTGGTATATTAATAAAGAACATGGCCGGAACAAATCGAATGGACAAAGGAGAAAGAACTCATGAAAAAACGAATCGATGAAAACGAAATCCATACAAAGCATTATGAAGAGATTTTAAATCGAGTGAAGAATGATCCATTCGCACAGTCATTGGGAATTGAACTGACAAGATTCGAAGCAGGTTTTGCGGAGGCGGTACTGGAAGTGCAGAGTCATATGGTCAATGCCTATGGCACGGTTCATGGAGCTGTCATGTACACGCTGGCGGATCACGCTTTTTCCGTCGCCTGCAACGCCTATGGGAGAACATCTTTCGGACTGTCAACAAACATTCAATTCATAGAATCTGCAAAGCCGGGCGATAAACTGACAGCTCGCGCGACTGAGGTCAAACGGAACTTCCGAATCGGATTTTACCGCGTGGAAATTTTTCATGGCGAAACTCTGTTGGCGACGATGGAAGCAACGTCTTATCGGAAAGATCATTACTTCATCCCATTGGACGAAAATCTATAAGGTGTAAGTAGGCGGTAATTCTATAAAAAAGTTATTTACGGATATACGACTAGTTAACATATGATATTTTATTAGAAGAAGCTTAAACAAAAAGAAGGAGAAGACGCTGGAAAGAAAGCATTTTCTCCTTCTTATAATTTTACAAAAGAAAAAGACGCCAAAGTGGCACATGGAAGCGGTGAAACCCATTTCCCTAAAAAAATTTGGATCAATAGAAATTGCCTGCTCAGTTCCGAATTGGGCAATAAAGTAAATTTTGCCTTTCAAAACGGAAGAGGAACTCTTATAATCAAATCAAGACATAAGTATAGAGGTGTTTTATGAAACTCGATGAGATCGATAAAAAAATACTAGAACTTCTGACAGTGAATGGACGCTGCTCCTATGTGGATATTGGCAAGGAACTAAATCTTTCGAGAGTTGCTGTTCGGGAGCGCGTCCATAATTTATCCGAAGAAGGCGTTATAGAAAAGTTTACAGTTGTGATCAATAGCGAAAAAGTGGGCAAGAAAGTCTCGGGATTTTTTGAAGTGGATTGTGAGCCGGCCTCGCTCGTTAAAGTAGCTCAGGCATTGGCGGACAACCCGAGTGTAGCCAGTTGCTATCAGATGACCGGCCCTTCTACTTTGCACATGCATGTGCTGGTGGATGATTTTATCGATTTAGAAAAATTCATTAATGAAGAGCTCTATGCATTAGAAGGCATCACGCGTGTAGAAAGCCATATTCTTTTGCGGCGTTTCAAAAGCCGCAATGGACTCAAACTATAAAAGCGGCCTGCCTCTCTTGGATGGGCTACGAAATTGCATAAAAATAGTTGAACCTGAAGCGATTCACCGTCGCTTGAGGTTTTTTCTTTGCCAATCGAAATGTTTTGGAAGCGCTTTCGTAAAGGGTTAACAAATAATTATTAGACCACTGGCTTTGCGAACAATAAGTAAGAAATTTTCAAAATTTATCTTCAATATGTTGCATAAGGATAGGGAAATACTACTTTTTCGAAAATTCTTATAGATTTTTATATTCTTTTAACTTATAATCGGATTTATTAAATTATTTACTTTTGTTAAGCAAAATTAAATAAGTGATTTACAAATGTTTTTGGGGGTGAGATTTTGGTTTCTCTAATTATTCGTCGAACACTGCAGTTAGTCTTCTTGCTTTTAGGAATATCTTTTTTGGTATTTTCATCCATGTACATAGCGCCAGGGGATCCGGCAGCTATTATCGGAGGACCGACAGCAACAGAAACAGATATCGCAGCAATACGGGCAAATTTAGGATTGGACGATCCGTTCCTCGCTCAGTATGCACGCTATCTCGGCAACGCTGTCCAAGGAGATTTCGGGTACTCCTACCAAACGACTCAACCTGTAGCGGATGCCATTGCCGTCCGTTTTCCGAATACCCTGAAGCTGGCCGTGGCCAGTATGATCGTAGCGGTGATCATCGGCATTTTGACGGGCCTGGTTTCTGCATTGAAGCAAAATTCATGGTTGGACGTCTCAGCGACAACTTTTGCACTGGCCGGAATTTCCATTCCAAACTTTTGTCTGGGCGCTTTGCTGATTCTCGTCTTCGCAGTCAATCTGCAATGGCTGCCGGTCGGGGGGATGGCGCATCCGTTTTATACGATCGACGGCATTCGCGAATTGATTTTGCCGGCCATTACGCTCGGCACCGGTTCCGCTGCCATGATTGCCCGAATGGCGAGAAGTTCGATGCTTGAAGTGATACGGGCCGATTATGTGCGGACGGCACGTGCTAAAGGCGTCAAAGAAAGAAGCGTGATTTGGATCCATACATTGAAAAATGCCATGATCCCAATTATCACAGTGATCGGACTGAATTTCGGTTTCCTGCTTGGCGGGACGATCATCACTGAAAAAGTATTTGCCATCAACGGCGTTGGGCGTTTGATGATTGATGCTATCGCAGCCCGTGACTTTCCAATGGTGCAAGGTTCGGTCCTACTCGTCGCTACACTGTTCGTTCTCGTCAATTTAATTGTCGATATCGTGTATACGTACATTGATCCGCGGATTAAATATGAATAAAAAGGGGGGAGTGCTATGACAACGGTTGAAACAGTCAAACTGAAAGAAAAGAAACGTGAAAAATATATTGTGACTACCGCGAAGCGGCTGTTTAAAAACAAACTGGCCATTTTGGGTTTGATCATTGTTGTGCTGCAAATAGCGATGGCAGTGTTTGCGCCAATGATTACGTCGCATGACCCTATCAAGCAAAACTTAGCTGCCAGTGAATTGCCGATGTTCAGTCCCGAGCACTGGCTCGGCACCGACAATTATGGCCGGGACGTCTGGAGCCGGATCGTATTCGGCGCCCGCATTTCGTTAGTCGTCGGAAGTATAGCGGTTGCGCTGGGCCTGGTTGGCGGCATCGTTCTTGGGTTGCTGGCAGGCTATTACCGGAAATTAGATGCAATCATTATGCGATTTGTTGATCTGTTGTTTTCTTTTCCCGGAATCTTGCTTGCGATGTTGATCATTGCCGTTCTGGGCACGAGTCTTGTGAATGTGGCAATAGCCATCAGCATCTGGTCAATTCCAACGTGTGCACGGATTGTGCGCGGATCGGTTCTTTCTATTAAAGAGAAGGAATACATCATGGCAATGCGTTCGATGGGGGCCTCCGATTTGCGGATCATGGTTCGGCACATCTTGCCGAATGCGTCCGCTCCCATCATCGTATTTGCGACTATGCGGATGGCTACCGCGATTCTTTCCACCGCTTCACTCAGCTACTTAGGCCTTGGGGCTCAGCCGCCGACGCCTGAATGGGGGGCCATGATTTCCCAGGGGCAGGCATTCATGTGGTCATCGCCGCATTTAACGATTGTTCCCGGCATTGCCATCATGCTGACGGTGTTTGCATTTAACGTCCTCGGAGATGGCTTGCGGGATGCGCTTGATCCGAACATGGATTTACAAGAATAAAACATATGGGGGAATATTGATGAAGAAGTATTGGATCATTTTTTTAACGGTTCTTGGCATAATTTTATTGAGCGCATGTTCAGAAAGTACGATTCCTGAAGGCGCGGAAAACACGAATAGTGGTTCATCAGGTTCGACTGCACCGGCCGAAGGGCAAGAAGTCATTTACGGTTCGACGACAGACGCTGTCGGACTTTCGCCAACTTTGACAAACGATTCCGCTTCATCGAGCGTCATTTCACAAGTTTATGAAACATTGTTTGAACGCGATCCGGAAACACTGGAACTTGTGCCAAAACTCGCCGAATCTTTTGAGAATCCAGATGAATTGACTTGGACCATCAAATTAAAAGAAGGCATCACTTTCCAAGACGGAACGCCGTTCAATGCGGAAGCCGTTAAATACACATTCGATAAATTGCGTGACCCAGCGACTGCAGCACCGCGTGCTTCGCTGCTCGAGCCGGTAGAAGAGATTACCGCAGTAGATGAAACAACGGTCGAAATTAAAACCAAATACCCGTACGGTTCAATGGTAGCGGCATTGTCTCACTCAAATGCTTCTATTATTTCCCCAGCGGCTGATGAAAAACAAGACTTGATGAAAGAACCCGTAGGAACAGGGCCATTCAAATTTGTCAGCTGGTCAACCGGCGACCAAATTGTGCTTGAAAAGAACGAAGATTATTGGGGCGGGGCACCATCTTTGAGCAAAGTGACTTTCAAAGTCGTGCCGGAAGTTTCAACAGCTATTTCGATGCTGCAAACAGGAGAAATTAATTTCCTTGACGCGTTGCCAGGAGAACAATTGTCGCGCATTGAGGCGATTAAAAATGTAGAAGTGACGAAACAAGAAGGAACGCCGGTTTATTGGCTGTCTCCAAACCACAGCACGGAACGCGGGCAAAATCCGGAATTCCGTAAAGCGATTGCCGCTGCCGTAGATCGGGATGCCATCGTTGAACAGATGAACGGGTTGGCAGTAAGAAACGACAGCATTATCGGGCCAAAACTGTTTGGATACAGTGAAGCGGCAAGCTCAGGCGCAACGGCTTATGATCCTGAAGCTGCGAAAAAACTAGTGGAAGAAAACGGATTTGGCGATGAGCCGGTCAAATTGCTTGCCGCAAATCGCGGGACTTTCGTACAAATGGCTGAAATCGTCCAGTCCCAGTTAACAGAAGCTGGATTTAAAGTGGAAATTGAAACAATGGAATGGGCAACCTTCCTTGATACTGCACGTGCGGGCAATTACGACCTTACTTTCCTAAGCTGGTCGAACGTAACGGGCGACGGTTCCGAAATGCTTTACCCGAACTTCCATTCGGACAACGTCGGCGTTTCCAATATGTCGCAGTACAGCAACCCGGAATTTGATCAGTTGGTGGAGCAGTCCCGCACTACTGTAGACCAGGCCGAACGTGAGAAATACTTGAACCAGGCGAACGGAATCCTGTTGAAAGAAGACGTGGCGGTTGTCATGTACCACGGCGTAGTAACTTCTGCTACGGATCAATCGATCAAAGGATTGCAAATGGATCCAAACGGGCAATGGAGCTTGTATAACGTAACAAGAGAGTAGGGGAAAGTATGAGAGAGGCATTACTTGAAGTGAAAAATTTAGTGACGTCGTTTCGTACATCTGAGGGTTCATTGCAAGCGGTTAAAGATGTCTCTTTTCATGTCGATAAAGGAGAAACGCTTTGCATTGTCGGAGAATCCGGATGCGGAAAAAGCATTACGTCGCTATCCATCATGCGCCTGCTGGCATCTAATGGAGTCATTGAAAGCGGAGAGGTCCTGTTGGACAACGAACCTCTCCAAAAGCTTTCAGATGAACAGATGCGGAAGCTGCGGGGCAATAAAATATCGATGATTTTCCAGGAGCCGATGACGGCATTGAATCCGGTGCTGACAATCGGCTACCAGTTGAGAGAGCCTTTGCTTTTGCACCACAAAATCTCAAAAGCGGAAGCATCCAAACAAGGAATTGAATTGCTTCGCCAAGTGGGAATTCCCAATCCGGAAAAACGCTTGAACCAATATCCGCACGAATTGAGTGGGGGCATGCGCCAGCGGGTCATGATCGCGATGGCCCTGGCTTGCCATCCAAGCCTGCTGATTGCAGACGAGCCGACGACGGCGCTGGATGTCACCATTCAAGCGCAGATTCTTGACTTAATAAACGACTTAAAAGAAAAGCTCAATATGGGTGTGTTGATGATCACCCACGACATGGGCGTCGTGGCGGAAGTTGCCAACCGGGTAATGGTCATGTACGCGGGCAAGAAGATTGAAGAAGGGCCGGTAGAAGAAATCTTCAACAATCCGCAGCATCCATATACCGTCGGCTTGCTGAATTCAGTGCCGAATGTCGATGATCCCGATTTCGAACTGGAACCCATCCCAGGCAACATGCCGGGGCTGAATGAACAAATTTCAGGATGCCGCTTCCATCCGCGCTGCAAATTCGCTATGGATAAATGTAAGGTGGAGGCGCCGCCGGAATTTACCGTGTCCGATGGGCATTGCACGAATTGCTGGCTGGCTGAAAAGGAGGGCGAATTGCATGAACACCGTAACAAAGTGGCCGTCCGAGCGTGAAGTTTTGTTAGAATTAGAAGGCGTAAAAAAATATTTTCCCATTAGAGGCGGCGTATTGAAACGCGTTCAAGGAAATGTGAAGGCTGTTGAATCTGTCTCCTTAAAATTGTACAAAGGCGAAAGCCTTGGCGTAGTAGGCGAATCCGGCTGCGGAAAATCCACTCTTGGCCGCACCATTCTCGGCCTTGAGGAATTGACTGAAGGCAAAATCAGTTTCAATGAAGAGGAAATCCAGGACTTAAAAAGGAAAGAAAAAAAGAAATTCGTAAAAGAAATGCAAATGATTTTCCAAGATCCGTACGCTTCTTTGAACCCAAGGCAGCGCGTCGGCCATGCATTAGATGAAGTGTTTAAAATGCATACCAACATGCCGGCCCAGGAGAGAAAAGATGCCGTGGTCGATTTGCTGAGAGAAGTCGGCCTAAAAGCGGAGCATTATGACCGCTATCCCCATGAGTTCAGCGGCGGACAGCGGCAGCGGATCGGCATCGCACGGGCCATCGCTTTAAACCCGCAATTCATCATTTGCGATGAGGCGGTTTCGGCTTTGGATGTATCGGTTCAGGCGCAGGTGCTGAAATTGTTGAAGAATTTGCAGGAAAAGTACAACTTGTCTTATTTATTCATTTCTCACGATTTAGGAGTTGTACGGTATTTCTGTGATCGCGTGCTGGTCATGTATTTAGGCAACACGGTGGAAATGGCCGATGTGTCGAAAATTTTCAGCCATCCGCTTCACCCTTATACTCGAGCGCTTCTGTCTGCAATTCCAAGGCCGAAGATGAACACGAAAAGAGAACGCATCCGCTTAGTAGGCGATATGCCGAATCCGGCAAATCCTCCAAGCGGCTGTGTATTCCATACACGCTGCCCGATGGCGCAAGATATTTGCAAGGTAGAGAAACCCGCTTTTATCGAACAAGAAAAAGACCATTTCGCGGCATGCCATTTTGCTGGCGAAGAACTGTGAGCCGGGTGCGGGGAATGTTTCCCTGCAGCTGGCTTTTATTCTGATACTGGAGGTATTTCAATGGATTATTTATTGCACCCGTTCGGCTCAAAACGGAACACGGTATTTGCGAAAAAGGGAATGGTGGCGACGTCCCAGCCGCTTGCTGCGCAAGCAGGAATTGAAATCATGCACAATGGCGGAAACGCGATCGATGCAGCGATTGCCGCTGCCGCTGCGTTAACAGTCGTAGAACCGACCTCGAATGGAATTGGCGGAGATGCCTTTGCGCTCGTTTGGGTAAAAGACAAACTGCACGGATTAAACAGTTCAGGGCCATCACCCAAAAACATTTCACCCGAAGCGGTCAAAGCGCTCGGTTTTACCAAAATGCCAGTGCACGGCGTAGTGCCGATCACGGTTCCCGGCGCTCCGGCAGCCTGGGCAGAGTTATCCCGCAAGTTTGGAAAACTCCCATTATCCGAGGTATTAAAACCGGCCATCCGCTATGCGGAAGAAGGATATCCATTAACGCCGATTTTAGGTAAATATTGGAAATTATCGTACGATAAATTTAAAGCTTCTTTTACCACCGAAGAATACCAGGCATGGTTTGATACGTTCGCGCCGAACGGAAAAGCTCCCGAAATCGGGGAAGTATGGACTTCGCCCGGGCATGCAGCTACGTTGAGGGAAATCGGCGAAACCGATGCCCGCTCATTTTATGAAGGGCCGCTTGCAAAAAAGATAACCGATTACGTCCAGCAGCATAAAGGCTTTTTAGCGGCGGAAGATCTGGCGGCATTCAAACCGGAATGGGTAGATCCGGTATCGGTTAATTACCGCGGGTATGATGTGTGGGAGATCCCGCCGAATGGGCAGGGGATGGTTGCCTTGATGGCCCTCAATATTTTCAAAAAACTGGGGGAGCCGAAATGGCAAGATGCAAAGACGTACCACAAACAAATTGAAGCGATGAAGCTGGCCTTTACAGACGGCAAGGAATTTATCACCGAACCGGAAGAAATGCCTGTAAGTGTGGAGCATTTGCTGTCGGAGGAATATGCCGCAAAACGGGCTGAAACCATTGGAGAAAATGCTTCTTTGCCGTTTCCTTATGAATTGCCTAAAGGCGGCACGGTCTATTTATCGGCCGCGGATGAAGAAGGCAATATGATTTCCTATATCCAAAGCAATTACATGGGCTTCGGCTCTGGAATTGTTGTTCCGGACACCGGCATCAGCCTTCAAAATCGAGGCGCTGATTTCTCTCTTGAAGAAGAGCATCCGAATGTCTTAAAAGGCGGCAAACGGACTTACCATACCATCATTCCAGGATTTTTGACGAAAAACGGAAAAGCTGTCGGCCCGTTCGGGGTGATGGGAGGCTATATGCAGCCGCAAGGGCATTTTCAAGTCGTCACGAACACCATTGATTATTTACTGAATCCGCAAGCGGCTCTTGATGTGCCAAGGTGGCAGTGGATCGAAGGGAAAACGGTCTTGGTTGAACCGGAATTCCCGAATTACTTAGCTCAGGCCTTAACGCGAAAAGGCCATCAAATCCAAGCTTCCACTGATGGCGGGGCGTTCGGCCGAGGACAGATTATTTGGCGCAATCCGGAAACAGGCGTTTTATCAGGCGGCACAGAAGCGCGGACAGACGGAGCTATAGCTGTTTGGTAAGCGAAGATAAAACACAAGGGCAAAAAAGCAGCGTTTCCGGCCTGCAAACAAATGCCGACATTTTTGCCGCCTTTTTCCGTGTCGGCATGTTGGGGTTCGGAGGCGGCCCGTCTGCGATTCCGCTTTTTCACCGGGAAGCGGTGAAAAAGTACAAGTGGATGACCGAAGATGAATTCGGGGATACCCTTGCGTTGGCGAACACCATGCCTGGACCGATTGCGACGAAAATGGCCGGCTATATCGGCTACCGGGTGAACGGCCTCATGGGCTGTTTAGTGGCATTAGTTTCTTCGGTCGTTCCGACAGTGCTGCTGATGGTTTTATTGCTGGGCATGCTGCAGCAATTTAAAGACGTCGAATGGGTGAATGGCATGTCCGCTGCTGTGGTTCCGGTTGTCGGCGTGATGTTGGCCGTCATGACCTGGGATTTCTTTAAAAAGTCCGGAGAATCTCTTGGCTGGCAGCGGGCAGTCGGGTTAACAGTCGTGTTTGCCGTATTGATGGAAGTGCTGAACATTCATCCGGCGTTTTTGATTGTTGGCATTTTAGTGATTGTGTTAATGCCCCGAAAAAGGAAGGGGGGAGCAAAGTGATCTACTGGTCCATTTTTCTGGCGTTTTTTATTCCTGGAATTTTAGGCTACGGTGGAGGGCCGGCGTCCATTCCGCTGGTTGAAAAAGAAGTGGTGGATCGGTACGGATGGATGAGCACGCAGGAATTTGGCGAAGTATTGGCTTTTGGAAATGCGCTTCCGGGCCCGATTGCGACGAAAATGGCCGGCTATATCGGGTATATGGAAGGCGGCGTCTTGGGGTCTATTGTCGGTCTGTTCGCTTCTGTGGCGCCTTCGCTGTTTTTGATGCTCCTCCTAATGGCAACCTTAATGAAGTACAAGGATTCGCCGCAAGTAAAAAACATCACCAAGTTAATCCGTCCGCTTATTGCCGTATTGCTTGGCGCGATGACGCTCCAATTTTTTATGACTTCAACGGAATCCTTTGGCGGAATTCAAACGGTCGTGCTGATCGTCGTCAGCTACTGGATGCTTGAAATCAGAAAAATTCATCCGGCATTCGTCATTGTGCTGGCCCTGGCGTATGGCGGGGCTACCAGTTTAATTTAATCGAATAAAATCATTTATTTTCTTTCTAAGAAAAAGATCCGGCAGCCTGTCGATAGGCTGCCGGATCTTTTTTAGTTTACAGGCGTTTTTGGGACATGGCTTCACGCATGCTTTGGAGGGCTTTTTTGCCTTCTTCTCCGCGGGCGATCATCAAGTTCGTATAAAGGGCATCGATCAGGCTGAGCTGGGCAATGCGGGAAGAAAGCGCTTCGGAACGGAAATCCGTTTCTTCGGACGAGGTGTATAAGGCGATATCCGCGTCTTTAGACAGCGGAGACTTGCCAAAATTGGTGACGCAAACGATGGTGACGCCTTTTTCTTTCAGGATGCGCAGTACATCTAAAACATCGTTGGTGGAGCCGGAATGGGAAATGACAATGGCCACGTCTCCTTGCTGAAGCTGTGAAGCGGCCATCAGCTGCATATGGGCATCGAGATTGATCGATACCTGCAGGCCGAGCCGGATAAATTTATGGCAGCCGTCCATGGCGATGACAGCCGAGCCTCCGTTTCCAAAAAACTCGATTCGGCGCGCGTCCATGACTGCATCGACCGCTTGTTCCATTGCCTCTGCGTCCGCAATCTGGAGCGTATCCTCCAATGTCTTGATATTGGAGCGGAAAACTTTTTCCGTAACGCGCTCGACGCTGTCGCCTTCTTCGATTTTTTCATGGATGTCTTTCAGCGGCGCTACTACTTCAGCGGCTAATGAAATTTTGAATGCCTGAAAACCTTTAAAGCCGATTCGCTGGCAGAAACGGAAGATGGTGGACTCCGCTAAGCCGAGTTCATCGGAAATTTGGTTGATGGTCAAATGGATAATATTTTTCGGATCGTTCAAGACATAGTCGGCGATCTTTTTTTCTTTTTCGCTGAAGTGGCGGTAACTGCCTCGAATGGCAGCCAGCGCAAAGGGCTGTTCTTTCATCAATTCGCGCCTCATTTCTTTGGGGAGTTTCCTTTAATTATAGAATAACATGTTGTGTATGGAAAAATATTTGATATAATATTTTTAATGCGGAAAAATATTCTTTCATATACAGGAGGTTTTATTATGCAAATCGGTGTAATCGGTTTAGGCAAAATGGGCTTGAATTTGGCTCTTAACTTGGTGGACCACGGACATAAAGTGATTGGCTATGACAGCCATGCGGTAATTGAAGAAAACGGTTTCAAAAAAACGGCTTCGATTGCAGAGCTTGTCGAGAAATTGGAAACGCCTCGCACAGTGTGGCTAATGGTGCCGGCAGGTGAAATCACGGAGTCGGTCATTTCCGAATTGACGCCGCTATTAGCCAAAGGCGATTCGATCATTGACGGCGGAAATTCCAATTATAAAGACACGGTGCGCCGTGCTGAGCAATTGAAAGCACAAGGGCTTTATTTCTTTGACTGCGGAACAAGCGGCGGCACAGAAGGGGCGCGCAAAGGAATTTGTTCGATGATCGGCGGAGATGCTGAGAAGTTCAAGGAAATCGAACCGCTCTTCCAGGACATTTCGGTCGAAGACGGCTATTTGTATACAGGGGAAGCCGGCAGCGGCCATTTCTTGAAAATGGTGCATAACGGCATTGAGTACGGCATGATGCAGTCCATCGCAGAAGGCTTTGAAATCCTCAATAAAAGCGATTTCGATTTCGACTACGAAAAAGTGGCAGGTGTTTGGAACAACGGTTCCATCATCCGTTCGTATTTGATGGGCTTAACGCAAAATGCCTTTTCAAAAGACGAAAAACTGGATGGCATCCGCGGCGTCATGAATTCATCAGGCGAAGGCAAGTGGACAGTGGAAACGGCATTGGATTTGAATGTTCCGGCCCCGGTCATTACGTTGTCGCTGATGATGCGCTACCGCTCGTTGGAAGACGATACGTTCACAGGCAAAGTCGTAGCAGCGCTGCGCAATGAATTCGGCGGCCATGCAGTAGAAAAAAAATAAGGCACACAGCGGTTTAGAGAAAGAGGAGGGACGAAAATGTCAGGTTCAACATTAATTTTGGTAGCAGTAGCAGGTATTTTTCTTTTATTGTTTTTAGTCATGCGCACGAAATTGCATGCGTTTGTCGCTTTATTGCTTGTCAGCTTATTGGTCGGCATCGCAGCGGGCATGCCGCTCGGTGAAGTCGTCGAATCGGTTCAAAGCGGAATGGGCGGAACACTCGGATTCGTCGCAGTCGTCGTTGGGCTTGGTGCGATGTTCGGGAAAATGCTCGAAGTCTCGGGCGGTGCTGAGCGTTTAGCTGGTACTTTGATCAGTAAATTCGGAGAGGAAAAAGCGCCATGGGCTCTTGGACTTACCGGATTTATCGTCGCGATTCCGGTTTTCTTCGATGTCGGTTTTATCATTTTGGTGCCGATCGTTTATGGCTTGGCGAGAAAAACAGGAAAGTCGCTACTCCATTACGGCATTCCGCTGTTAGCGGGTCTTGCCGTTACACATAGTTTTATCCCGCCAACTCCAGGACCGATCGCGGTAGCGCAATTGGTCAATGCGGACATGGGCTGGGTCATTTTATTCGGTGCGATTGCGGGGGTTCCTGCAATGATTTTAGCCGGACCCCTATTCGGCCGGTACATAGGAAAGAAAATTCATGTGGCCATTCCGGAATATATGGAATTGGAACAGAAAGAGTACGATAAGGAATTGCCAAGTTTCGGCTTGATCACGTTCCTGATTCTCATTCCGCTTATTTTAATTTTGATGAATACGGTTTCAGGGGTTATGTTGGAAGAGGGAAATACAGTACGGGATATTTTAACCTTCCTTGGCCACCCGTTTGTGGCTTTGACAATCGCTACTTTGTTAACTTTCTACATTCTTGGAACGAAACGCGGCTATACACGCCAGGAAGTCCAAGACATTGCAACGAAATCGCTGGAGCCAGCCGGAATCATCATTCTGGTCACTGGAGCCGGCGGTGTGTTCAAACAAGTTTTAATCGATTCAGGCGTTGGAGAAGTGCTTGGAGATATGATGGCGGGTTCGCCGCTTCCGCCAATCGTTTTGGCATTCTTGATCGCTGCCGCTGTACGTGTGGCACAAGGGTCGGCAACCGTTGCGATGGTAACTGCAGCCGGCTTGATCACGCCGCTTTTGGAAATGGTGAATATGACCGGTCCGGCACTGGGCCTTGTCGTTATTGCCATCGCTTCTGGTGCGACCGTCCTGTCACACGTCAACGACTCCGGATTCTGGCTGGTGAACCGGTATTTCGGGCTTGATGTGAAAGATACACTGAAATCATGGACGGTCATGGAAACAATTATCGGGCTAACCGGATTCGTCGTGGTGCTCGTCATCAGTTTCTTCATTTAAACAATTTTGAAAAAGAAAAAGGGAGAGTGCCTTTTTCTTTTTCTTGTATTCAAAAGGAGGGCCATTATGCCTGAACAAGCATATTACTTAGGAGTCGATATTGGCACGACATCAACAAAATCGGTTTTATTCAATAAAAAAGGAAGCGTTATCGCCAGCGATACGATTCTTTATCCGCTGGATACACCGAGCCCGATCGTCGCGGAGCAGGATCCGGAAGAAATTTTCCGCGCAGTGCTGGGAACCGTACGGGAAACAATCCGAAAAAGCGGAATCGGTCCGGATCAATTGAAATTGGTATCATTCAGTTCGGCGATGCACAGCCTGATTGCGGTAGACAGCGAAGGAAACTTGCTGACGAAAAGCATCACGTGGGCGGATACGAGAAGCTCAAGGCATGCGAAAAAAATCAAGGAACAGCATGATGGACATGCCATTTATTTGCGCACCGGAACGCCGATCCACGCGATGTCGCCGCTTGCGAAATTGGTTTGGCTGAAAGACGAAAAACCGGAAGTTTGTGAAAAAGCCGCTAAATTTATCGGTATTAAAGAATATGTCTTCTATAAGCTGTTCGGTGAATATGCAGTGGACCATTCCATCGCTTCTGCGACCGGCTTGTTTAATTTGGAGCAATTGGATTGGGACCAGGGAGCACTCGAACTGGCCGGCATTTCACCAGACAAATTGTCGCGGCCTGTGCCGACGACCCATCAAATGAAAGGCGTGGCTCCGGAATACGCCGCATTCATGGGAATTCCTGAACAGCTGCCGTTTGTCGTGGGGGCGAGCGACGGCGTCTTGGCGAATCTAGGCGTGAACGCCATCGAACCGGGCGTCATCGCCGTCACCATCGGCACAAGCGGCGCTATCCGCACCGTTTCACCTGTTCCGAAAACGGATCCAAAAGGGCGGACATTCTGCTATGCGTTGACGGAAGACCATTGGATCGTCGGCGGGCCGGTCAATAACGGCGGCATCGTTTTGCGCTGGCTGCGGGACGAGTTCGCTTCCTCCGAAGTGGAAACGGCGAAACGCCTTGGCATCGACCCTTATGACGTATTGACCAAAATTGCTTCTACAGTCAACCCGGGATCGGACGGACTCCTGTTCCATCCGTATATGACCGGGGAACGGGCGCCGCTATGGGATGCCAATGCCCGGGGCTCATTCTTCGGACTCAGCATCCACCATCAGAAACAGCACATGATCCGCTCCGTTCTGGAAGGCATCGTCTACAATTTATACACCGTCCTTCTGGCAGTGGAGGAATTAACCGGCGAACCGAAACGGATTCAAGCGTCCGGCGGCTTTGCGCGTTCGGAAATGTGGCGCCAGCTGATGGCGGATGTGTTCGATAAGCCGGTCATCGTACCGGAAAGCTTCGAAAGTTCCTGCCTTGGCGCCGTCGTGCTTGGCATGTATGCGCTTGGTGAAATCCATGACTTTTCCATCGTTTCGGAAATGATCGGCGAAACCCATACCCATCATCCGGAAGCTGCGACGAGTGAAATCTACCGGGAATTGCTGCCGATCTACATCCGTTTATCGCGTTTATTGACGGAGGAATACGAAAGCATCTCTGAATTCCAGCGAAAGCATTTGGAAGGATAGGAGAAAGCCGAAACCGGATAAGGGTTTCGGCTTTTTTTATTGCTCCGGAAATTGTGTGTGGAAATATTTTCTTTTATTTTATTTGAAAGCTGCGTTTTCTCCATGGCCGTGCATTTACGCGCGTTCAAATGAAAATGCGCTCGTTCACTGAAATTTGCGTGCGTTCAAACAGAAATGCGCGCGTTCAAAGTGATTTGCGCGCGTTCGCCGCAATTTCGACCGCTTTTCTTTAAAATTTTTTTAAACGACAAGAAAATATTCCAATATCAACCAAATCTAAAGCAAAATAAATTCTCTATACTTGCTGATTCTATACCCAATCCGACAAGTTGACAGAAAATACCTATAATTTACCAATCGTTTCTGCTACGATGAGAGAAGAAAGAATAGCGGACTGCAAAGGGGATGGCGGCGTGGAATACGAAGCGATTGTAGTGGGAGCCGGTTTAGCGGGGCTAGTAGCGGCAGCGGAAATTGCCGATGCGGGAAAAACGGTTTTATTATTGGACCAAGAACCTGAAGCTTCAATCGGCGGGCAGGCATGGTGGTCATTTGGCGGATTGTTTCTGGTGGATTCACCTGAACAGAAACGGATGGGCATCAAGGATTCAAAAGAACTGGCTTGGCAGGACTGGCTTGGGGCAGCCGGTTTTGACCGGGAACAAGACGAAGATTATTGGGGGAAAAAATGGGCGGAAGCCTACGTGGATTTTGCAGCGGGCGAAAAGCGGGCATGGCTGGCAAGTATGGGCATCAGGTTTTTTCCTGTCGTCGGCTGGGCAGAACGCGGCGGCTATTTGGCGGAAGGGCATGGCAATTCCGTGTCGCGTTTCCATATTGTCTGGGGAACCGGCCCGGGAATTGTAGCACCTTTTGAACGCCGTGTTCGCGCGCATATGAAAGCTGATTGATCGGCTATAAGCCGCGCCATCAAGTAGACGGATTGGTCAAAGACGGCCATAACGTTACAGGAGTGTTTGGTTCGGTACTTGAACCAAGCGAGGCAGTAAGAGGAGAAGCGAGCTCCAGAAAATATGCTGTCGGGTGTTCCGGCACACGTGGACGGGCGCATGCTCGCCATCACCGAAAAAGCAGGCGGCCGGCTCGTGAACCGCGACCGGATGTGGCATTATACGGAAGGCATCAAAAACTGGAATCCGGTCTGGCACAAACACGGCATCCGGATTTTGCCGGGGCCGTCATCCATGTGGTTTGATGCCACCGGCAACCGTTTTCCGGCACCCAACTTTCCTGGATTCGATACTTTAGGCACACTTGAAACCATTCAAAAGAGCGGCTTCGATTATTCATGGTTTATTTTAACGCAGGCGATGATTGAGAAGGAATTCGCCCTGTCCGGTTCGGAGCAGAATCTTGATTTGACTGGCAAAAGCATTCCGCAAGTGCTGTCGCGCGTGCGAAAAGGAGCGACGGCACCAGTTCAGGCCTTCATGGATAAGGGGAAGATTTTATCGTCGCGGATACATTACAAGAGCTGGTCGCTGGCATGAACCGGCTGACCGGCGAAAATTTAGTGGATTATAAAGAAGTTGAGCGCCAAATCATGGCCAGAGACCGGCAGATGGATAACACGTTTACGAAAGACCTTCAGATCACAGCATTGCGGGGCGCGAGAAATTACCGGGGCGACCGGCTGATTCGGGTAGCGGCGCCGCATAAAATACTCGATCCCAAGAAAGGTCCGCTCATTGCGGTTCGCTTGAATATCGTCAGCCGCAAAACGCTCGGCGGTTTGCAGACGGACTTGTCCGCCCGCGTTCTTGATGAAACCGGCCAGCCGATTCCGGGACTTTATGCTGCGGGAGAAGTATGCGGTTTTGGCGGCGGCGGTGTCCATGGCTACCGCTCGCTTGAAGGGACGTTCCTTGGCGGCTGCCTGTTTTCAGGAAGAGTGGCAGGCCGTGCGATAGCGCATCGACCAAAATAAACACAAAAGCAGAAAGGAGAAGATGGGCTTGAACACTTATCCGAGCGGATTGCCGCCTGAACATACTTCGGAATTCTGGTGGAGCATGGCGTTTTTCTTAATAGGAAGCGCAGTGGTGATTTTCCTTTTGAATATGCTGTTGCGAAAAATGTTAGGCGTCGAGCGAAGAAAAAGGTTTTCTAATAATTATGTAAATGAAAAGCATCAAAGAATCGATTGGACCATTCGGATGGCGGCGGTCTTTGCGATTGTCGTCGCTGCCATTTTTGCCTTCTACTCAATTCAAATTTACATGTTTTTCATCTTTATCATATTTGGTGCGATCCAGGAAACCGTCCGGGCTGTCATGGAGAAAAAGCATGCGAAAAATCCGAATGATTACCTTTTCACTTTGATCCAGTTCCCGCTGGCGATCCTCGTGATTATTACGATGGCTTATGCAGCATTTCCGGATGTTGTAGGGGAATTGCTGAGTGCTTAATATATTATTGTTCCTGCAAGAAATATTATCCAGTTTAGAATAGAGGAATCCCAACCATGACAATCAAAACATCCAATTATTCAATACGCCTTTACGAAGAAAAAGATTTCCCGGCCATCCACCAATTAAACGAAAAAGAAGGGTGGACAAACCTGGCAGCTAAACAAGGCGAAACAAGATCCGCCTGGCGCCACTCTCAAATCGCTTTTGTCGCCGAGCGGGACGGAAGCGTGATTGGCTGCCTCAGAGGGCTGACGGACGGATGTATCAGTCTGTATATATGCGAGCTGCTCGTCGCTGAAAAAGAACGCGGCAGCGGCATCGGCCAAGCGCTTCTGGCACATGTGCATGCGCTTTATCCGAAAACGCGGATGGAGCTGCTTGCAAGTGCAAATTCAAAGGCCTTCTATGAAAAACAGCAATTCCGACCATTCTACGGTTTCCGGAAAACATGGAAAGAATAGCCGTTCCGGCTTCAGCGGAACGGCTTTTTTGATACTTTTCTATTAAAACGACCAAAAATGCGTTTATAGGAATCGGGATAAAGGGAAATCTAAGACATTACATGGTGAAAAGACCCTTTTTGAAAGCGTAAGGTTAAGAAAAAGGGAACGGCAGCCGATAAAAAGAGGGATGCACATGAATCGGTTTAAAATTTATTTATTATTGATCGCCATTATGTTCGTCTGGGGCGTCAATCTTCCGGCGGTAAAATATTTAACGGCGCAAATGGGGCCGGTGACCATGACGTCCCTCCGTATTTTTTTAGCGGCGCTTATGGTCTTTGGGGTCCTTTTTTCCTTTGGCCTGGTCCGAAAGCTTACGGCAAGGGAATGGCGGTACGTAGGGATTGGGTCGCTGCTCAATGTCGTCATCCACCATTACTTTATTTCGGTGGGGCTGTCGCTGACTTCCGGTACAAATGCAGGATTGATCCTCGGAGCCAGCCCCATTTTAACCGCTATTTTCAGTTTGTCGCTTCTTCGCTTGCGCCCGTCCAAACTGCAATGGATCGGCCTGGTGCTCGGGTTTATTGGCGTGTCAGCGACGGTCTTATCCGGAAACAGCGAAACGAGCCGGATTTCTCTCGGGGATATATACGTTGTCCTCGCCGTTCTTGGCCAGGTATTGAGTTTTTTAGTCATCAGCAAAGCTTCTAAAACCTTGGATCCAAGGCTGCAGACCGGTTATATGTTTTTGATGGGTTCGGTCGGCCTGTTTATCATCAGTTTGATCCAAGAGCCGGGAGAATGGCGGATGTTTGCTGAAATGAATGCGGCGTTTTGGCTGTTGATGATTGCCTCCGGGGTAATCGCGACAGCACTTGGGCATATGCTGTACAATTATTCATTGGGCCAAGTGGGACCGCCCAAAGCTGCGGTCTTCATAAATTTAAATACATTGTTCGCTTTGCTCGGTTCAGCCGTTTTCCTTGGGGAAACGATTACGGGACTGCATGTGGTCGGATTTATCGTCATCATGTTCGGCGTGCTTTTTGGCTCAGGAGCAGCAGAAGAACTTTGGCGAATGAAAGCCCGGAAGGCGAACCGAAAAAAAGCGTTATAATGGAGCAGCAAAAGTTTGTTTGAATGGAGTTTGAATAGATGAACGTTCATCGCGTCAATGGAAGTTACATAAGTGAAGCGGACCGCTTGAAGGCCCGTTTCTACAGTTTGATCGGGTATGTCATCGGTTGGGGGAATATTATAGGGGGCCTGGCGTTTGGGTGGTTTGTGGTCGCCAATGAACAAGGCGCAACGCTCAGCGAATATCCGGTGCCTCTCGCCATGCTTATTTTAGGCGGCTTTTCGCTATGGCTCGGGAAGACGACCATTCAGGGAATGGTTAAAGAGCATCTATATGCGATCAATTACGTCTCGATCCCGCTCATCCTGTTTTATTTTATCGATGAAGTGGCGGTTTCCATTTGGGCAGTCGTCTTTTTGTATTTGATGGTGGCATTGATCCTGCAAAGCTTTTTGCTGGTTTCCTATGTGCTGGCGGTTTCACTTGCCGTATTGGTGAGCTTGGCCGTCCTCATGCCGAAAGAGCAGATCGTCGCCATTGGCACAGACCATCATATTTTCCGCCTGTCATTAATGATTTTGGCTGCCGGGTTCGCTTACTGGGGACTGAAATCGATGAACAAGCGGGAGAAGATGCTGGTTCATTATATGGACCAGGCGGAAGAGATGGCGTATCAGGATCCTTTGCTGAAAATCCCGAACCGGATGGATTTTAACCTATACATAGATTACATGCTAAAAGAAAAGCAGTTCATCATCGGCAAAGTTGAAATCAACCATTTCCAATCGGTTTATGATGTGCTTGGGCATCAACAGAGTGATGAGCTTTTGAAATTGGTGAAGCAGCGTTTGGAAGGGAAATTGACGGGTGATTCATACTTGGCAAAAGCGGAAGGCAGCAGATTTTTGATTGCCGTAGAAAATAGTTTGGGACAGAGAGAAGTCGCGTCCTATTTTGTAGACATCCTGCAGGTTCTGTCCGCCCCTTACGAACTGAAAAACCACCGTTACATGCTGACCTTCAGCATCGGGACGAGCTGTTCCAAAACAGACGGCCAGACCAGCGATGAATTGATGCGGCATGCGCAATTCGCGCTCGACGTAGCACAGGATTCGGGCATCAACCGCTGGGTATATTGTTCAGAAGAAATCAAACGCGACAGCATGAACCAAGTCACCATTTCCGAAGCTTTATACCAAGCGGATTTAGAAAAGGAATTCTGTGTCGTTTATCAGCCCCAAGTTCAATTGGAGACAAACCGGATGGTGGGCGTCGAAGCGCTCGTGCGCTGGCAGCATCCGGAGCTGGGCATCATCTCTCCTGGAATCTTTATCGAAATCGCTGAGAAGAACGGCTTTATCGTGCCGCTCGGCAATTGGATTTTAGAACGTGCCTGCCGGCAAGTGCAAGAGCTGACGGAGCTTTCGGAAGAGCCGTTGAATTTGGCGGTGAACGTATCCTTCATTCAAATCCAGCAAGAGCAGTTCGTCGAAGAAACTTTGGCCATCCTGCAAAAGACCGGATTCCCGCCGGAACGCCTGGAAATTGAATTGACGGAGCGGTCGCTGTTTGAAAACCGGATGGAAGACTTGCAAAAAATTGAAGAACTAAGGTCCCACGGCATTCGAATTGCCATCGACGACTTTGGAACGGGCTACTCTTCTTTCGGCATCCTGGCAAAAGTCAAAGTGGATAAAATCAAAGTGCCGCGCGAGTTCATCGATCGCGTCGACAGCAACCAAAACAGCCAGCGCATTGTGGAAACGATCACTTCTATGGCTGAGCGTTTTGAACTGACTTGTCTCGCCGAAGGCATTGAACGGGAAGAAGAAAGCACCTTCCTCCGCCAGCTGATCTGCCAGGAAGTCCAAGGCTATTACTACGCGAAGCCGGTCGAAATCCATAAAATCAAACAATGGAATAAATCCGCAGGCGAACTTTCGAGTGGGCTGCAGTAAAAAGAATCTTTCAAGCCGGTCCATAAAAGGGCCGGCTTTTATTTATTTGAAATGGAAGGTTCAGGCCGCCATGGAATTTTTAAAAATGTGATAAAGTTGAAGGATAAGATGATTCCAGTAGAAATGGGGAAAAGTATGGAAAGCGAAAAGATTATGCTGCGGAAATTAACAGAAGCAGATTTGGCAGACATTTTAGCAGTGGAGATCAAGAACAAGGAACTCTTTGAACAATTTTCGGTGACGCGAAGCCCGGATTACTACACGCTGGAAGGCCAGGCAGCAAGGCTTCAAAGGCAAGAAGAAAACCGCCAAAAAGACAAAGAATACAATTTCGGGATTTTCTTAAAAGACGGCACCTTGATCGGCAGCATCAATTTGGTCCAAGTGGTCCGTGGGCCTGTGCAAAGCGCCATTATGGGCTATACGGTGGACCAGGACCATAACGGCAAAGGCTATGCCACGGACGCAGTGAAACTGCTCGTCGGCTATGCGTTTGAAGAATTATTGCTGCACCGCATCGAAGCAGGGGTGAAACCGGATCATATCGCCTCCATCCGGGTGTTGGAGAAAGCAGGCTTCCATAAAGAAGGCATCAGCCAGAAAAACGTTCAGATCAATGGTGTCTGGGAAGACCATCAAATGCTTGCCATCATCAATCCGAACGATTAACGAAAGGCGTGCAGGTCAACTTCTTTGACAGGCTAAAGGCTGCGTGATAAATTACTCTTTGCGACTTACTAAAAGTAAGTGTAAACAGAGGAGGCATTTCCATGTCAGTAAACGTAGAATCACCCTTATATAAAGTAATGAAAGAAAGAAAGTCGGTACGTGTCTACGATCCGAACTTTAAGATTGAAAAAGAAGAATTGGAAGAAATGCTGACGCTTGCAACAAGTGCACCATCTTCCAGCAACCTTCAAGCTTGGAACTTCATCGTGATCCAAGACCAGGAAGTGAAAAAAGAATTGCGCGCGATTGCGAACAACCAAGCGCAAGTCGAGCAATCATCAGCGGTCATCGCTGTGCTCGGCAATATCGACGCATACAAGAATGTTGAGAAAATCTACACGCAAAATGTGGAAGCCGGGCATATGGACGAGTCCATCAAAGAACGGACCGTCGCTAATACGTATGCAATGTACCCGAACGCTCCTGTAGAAGCGCGCATGAACATTGCGGCATTTGATGCGGGCCTTGTCTCCATGCAGTTGATGCTGGTCGCAAAAGAGCGCGGCTATGACACAATTCCGATGGGCGGCTTCGACAAAGCGAAATTCGCAGAGAGATTCGAACTGCCGGAACATCTTTTCCCGATTGTGTTGATCGCTGTCGGAAAAGCAGCAGCTCCAGCATTCGGCACAACGCGTCTGCCGTTGGAAGACGTAGCAAAATTCATCTGAAAACAAAACCTGAACTGCCGGCCGGCAGTTCAGGTTTTTTATTGGAGCGCGGCCAATCGGCGGAGTTGGGCGTATTTCAACTAAACTTGGGCGTAAAAAGGGGAAATCGCTCCTCGTGGCGAAGACAGGTAGATGGATTTCTTAAGGAGGCGACCACATGGCATTTCCGGTATTCGAAACGGAACAATTAAATTTAGTACATATTACACAGCGCTACAAAGACGAGTTTTTTGATATCATGTCACGGGATGAAGTAACGAAATATTACGGGAGCGAAAGTCTGACCGATCCGGAAGAAGCTGCCCGTCTCATTGATGCCTTCCAATTCGGCTACGAAAGCGGCCGGGGCATGCGCTGGGGAATCATCTGGAAAGAGAACGGGCAATTTCTTGGAACAATAGGGTTGAATAATTTAAATGACCGCTCGAAGAAAGCGGAAGTCGGCTACGAACTGCATCCGGATTACTGGGGACGAGGAATTACGAAAGAGGCGGTCAGTGAAATCTTGAGGTATTGCTTTGAAGAACGCGGATTTTACCGGATAGGCGCCGTGACTTTCCCGGAGAATAAACCATCAAGCGGGCTCTTGAAAAAACTTGGATTCAGCGAAGAAGGACGGCTGCGCGGCTACATCTATCAAAGAGGCGAGTCGCATGATGCCTTGATTTTTTCTCTATTGAAGCCGGAATGGGAGAAAAGAGAATGAAACAGATTATTGCGCTTGGGGGAGGCGGCTTTTCGATGGAGCCGGAAAACCCATTATTGGATCAATACATTCTTCGGCAATCAGGAAAAACAAAGCCTAAAATTTGTTTTATCCCGACAGCGAGCGGGGATTCGGAAACGTACACGCAGCGTTTCTATGATTTTTTTGAGCAGCAGGACTGTTCGCCGACGCACCTTTCACTATTCAAACCGCCTGCCGGAGATCTTGAAGAATTTGTCCTCGCTCAGGATATTCTCTACGTTGGCGGCGGTAATACCAAAAATCTTTTGGCTCTATGGAAAGACTGGGGATTGGACGCCATCATTCGAAAAGCTTGGGAGAAAGGGACGGTGCTTGCGGGCATCAGTGCCGGGTCCCTTTGCTGGTTTGAAGATGGCATTACGGATTCCTACGGAGACCACTTGGAGCCGATTCACTGCCTCGGTTTTTTGGCCGGAAGCAATTGTCCGCATTACGACGGAGAAGAAAACCGGCGGCCGGTTTACCAGCGCTCAATTGCCACGCAGGAGATAAAAGGCGGAATTGCTGCAGATGATGGAGCCGCCTTGCATTATATCGGCACAGAACTCCATCGGATTGTCAGTTCCCGGCAGGCTGCCAAAGCGTATGAAGTTTCTTATAAAGAGGCTTTGCAGGAAGTCGAATTGCCTGTCGTGTATCTGGGGGATCAGAAAGGCTGAGAATAAATGAAAAACGAACAGGATATTTTGCAAGCGATCGAAGCTGACGCGTGGATG
This sequence comes from Planococcus massiliensis, assembly GCF_000821325.1. Taxonomy (NCBI): domain Bacteria; kingdom Bacillati; phylum Bacillota; class Bacilli; order Caryophanales; family Caryophanaceae; genus Planococcus; species Planococcus massiliensis. The sequence continues at coordinate 232,311 of NZ_CCXS01000001.1, forward strand.
ATGGCTGTATTGGAAGCGGCAAAGCGATTGGATCTGCCGGATTGGTGGATTTGCGCAGGCTTTGTCCGCACCAAACTCTGGGATGCGTTGCACGGCTTTAACGAACGGACGCCGCTTGGGGATATTGATGTGGTTTACTTTAATCCGGAAGCGGTGGATGAAGCGGAGGAAAAGCGCTATGAAGAAAAGCTTCATCAGCTGATGCCTGATTTGCCTTGGTCGGTGAAGAATGAGGCGAGGATGCAACGCATCAATGATCTTCCGCCATACGCTTCTTCTATCGATGCCATCTCAAAATTTCCGGAAACCGCAACGGCACTTGCAGTTAAACTGGATGAACGGGGACAATTGATTTTAGCAGCTCCTTGCGGAATAAGTGATGCATTGAATTTAATCGTAAGGCCGACACCGCATTTCATTGAAAATAAAGAACTGGGAACGGTTTACGAAAATCGCCTGAAGACGAAGAACTGGCTTTTAAAATGGCCAAGATTAACGATTTATCAGGTGAACCAAAACAGTTAGCGAAAGGACTATCACCATGAAAATACAGACAGAAAGATTGGATTTCCGGCTCTATCGGGATGAAGATTTCGAATTTCTTTATTCCATGCTGTCGGATCCTGACGTCGTCCGCTATATCGGCAACGGCAATACACGGACCCGTGAAGGCGCAGTGGAGTTTTTGTACTGGATTTACCGCTCGTACCGGGAAGATCCGGATTTCGGGTTGCGCGTGCTTATCCGGAAAAGCGACGGGAAGCCGATTGGACATGCGGGGCTTGTCAGACAGACAGTCGAAGGGCAGCCGGAACTGGAAATCGGGTACTGGATCGCCAAGGAATTCTGGGGGCAAGGCTATGCAAAAGAAGCAGCGAATGGCCTCCGCTATTACGGCACGCATTACCTGGCGAAAAAACGCTTCATTTCCCTCATCCAACCCGGGAATATCGCTTCGCAAAAAGTAGCTGAATCGATCGGCATGGCGTTGGAGAAGAAAATTGTCATGAATGAAAAAGAAGTATGGGTCTATGCGTTGAAAGTTTAAGGATATTTTTCTGTAAAATTATGCTAATATTTGATTAACAATGAAAGGTGGAGATTGGAATGAAACAGGCAAGATTAAGTAAAGGACAATTAAAACGAGGACAACAGCGCACCAACTGAAGAGTGGGGAATACTCTCGGTTTGGTCCAGCTAACAGGAGGAGTATTCAATGTTGAATAAACAAGGTTTTGATTTATGGGCAGGACAGTATGACGAAACGGTTCAGCTAAGTGAGGAAAATAACCAGTACCCGTTTGCCGGATACAAGGAAATTTTAAATACCATTTATAACGAAATCAGAGAACGGGAAAATGCAGAGGTGCTGGATATCGGTTTCGGAACGGGGATATTGGCGAGCCGGTTATATGAAAACGGCCACCGGATCGACGGCATCGATTTTTCATCAGAAATGATTGCCATTGCGAAAGCGAAAATGCCGTTCGCCAACTTGCTGGAATGGGACATCACAAAAGGTTTGCCGAGCGAGCTCGCAGGCCGGAAATACGATGCGATTGTCAGCACTTACGCTTTGCATCACCTCTCGGATGAACAGAAAGTCGATTTCCTCAAGAACTTGCTGCCGCTGCTTTCGGCAGAAGGCAAAATCTACATCGGGGACATTGCGTTCCAAACCCGTGCGGACTTGGAGAAATGCCGAAAAGACAGCGAGGGCTACTGGGATGAATCAGAGCATTACTTCGTCTACGAGGAAATAAAAAACAGTTTGGAAAACCTTTTCCAGTGTGAATTTTATCCGCTTTCGCATTGCGGCGGCGTGATCGTGCTGGATCCAGAGGCGAACAGATGAAGACAGTCGAAATTGGGCTATGGACAGTGAACATCGATCCGGAAAAAACGCGGGAATTCTATAAAACCCACCATCCGATTACCGAAGATTGCCGCTGCCGCTACTGTGAGAATTACAGTTTGGCTGCGGCTTCTTTCCCGGAACACGTGCGGATGCATTTTGACCGGCTCGGCATCGATCCGCAAAAAGAAGGCGAAGTTTTTGTAGGAGACGATGACGGGAAGGATATGCTTCTTTATATGGGGTTTTACCACGCGGTCGGCGAACTGGTCGAAGGGCCAAAACAGGCAGTAGCCGAAGAAAGTGGGTTGAGATTCCATTTTTCAGAGCAAACGGATTTGGTGCCGGAAGGATTTCCGGAACCGGTCCTTCAGTGGGAATTTGAACTGGAAGTGCCGTGGCTTCTGGAAAAAGAGAAAAGGGATACTGATGAATAAAACGCGAATGGACGGCTTCACGTCCTTCATGGACCGCTATTTTCCGGATTTGATCTTGTTGCCTGCCTTGTTTTATTCGTGGCCAATCGGTATTCGTTTTGAACTGGGCACTCACTGGAACAAAGGTTTAGGGTATGAAGGCAGTCCTTATCTTGAAAACGTTTATAGCCGGGCCATTCGTTTATTTGAAGCGGCCCACGCCGAACAGGATGAATTGTACATCGTCACGCATCTCCCGGATTTTGGCGACTTGAAGCGAAACCGCAAAAAGCTGGTGATGACGCGCTATATGAATAAGAAATCTTTGCGTTACCGCTTGATGCACCGAGAAATACCGTACGTGATTCCTGAAGACAACGAAGAAGGACACTGGAAAAGCCACCTTTTCGTTTTGCCATGCCGGCGAAACGAGGTGGATTACCCGGGTTTATTGAAGGAATGCTGCAACGAAGACATGGGATTTAAAAAAACGGTTTGCCAAGAGGTCTTTATCGTCAATAAAACGCGGAAAACTATTTTTCATGTATATGACGACAGAGGGTGCGACTTAATCGCCGCGTCTGTAGAAGCCATCCGGCCGATGTATGAAATGTTCAACAGCTGGATATTGGATTACGACCGCCTGAAAATCGATCAAGTTTTCAATGGAGGGAACACGATGAAGCCGGTAATGAAGAGAAGCGAATTGCAAAACAAAGAGGACATCTGGAATGCCGTAATCTCAGCTATCAGTAACATGGACTTTCCTTCCGGAGATCCGACCGCCGATGAACTTTCCATCCTTTTTCAGTATTATTCCGAGAATGAAAGCGGCGGGCATGAAATTTTGCTGAATTGGTGCAGTGAGTTGATTGAAGAGAAGGGCATTGATGCTTATCTTGAGAAACTCACCTTAATCTTGGAGAAAATTGGAGCGGGCGAATACGCAGCAATCGAGCAGCGCTACTTGAAGGACATCTGGCAGCTTTATAAAGAGCTGGAGCAAGACGAACGAAAAGAAGACGCTTTTCTAAAAGCGGTCCAACAGGCAGATCGAGCTTATCAAGCCCTTGGAAAGCAATTGGAAAACAAGATGGAAGTGTATTTTGTAGACATTTATCCGAAATTGATTGATATAGTAGAATGATTCGCATAAAAGAGAGGCTGATTCTTAGATGAATCAGCTTTTTTCTTTAGGTTTCTGGAGCGTGGAAAGTAAATTGGGTCGGAAGGATAGTATTTGTGCGCGAATGGACAGTATTTTGAGGTGAACGGACAGTATGTGGCGTTTTAAGGCAAGTAAATGAAAATGCTGGATGCAAGAAATAAAATAAAAGAAAATTTTTCCATTTTATGTCTTCCATTCTATCCTTAAAAAAGAAGCCCTGGAATAAAACACATTCCAGGGCCCCATGTCCTATTCCCGCGGATTCTTCAATTCCACCTTCACATCGCCTTTGATGCGGTTTGGGTAGGCAAATAGCTCGAGACGCAACGGATTGGTGTAATCGGTCGTCCCGAATTCGACCGTCCACTGGATTTCATTGTCCGGCGTCGACATCGATTCGGAGGATGGATAGAATCTTTTCCCTTCGGCGTCTTCAATCCCCGTCGTTAATCCGTATCGATGCGCTTCATCCTCAATTCCGGAAAGTGCGAAGATGGCTTCCTTTTGATCGGCCTTTTCCATTGAAAATCGCGCATCTTTCGGACCACTAATCAATTCCCCTTTTTCTGTATCAATGACTAAAAATGCTTCTTCGACCGGCAATGCCTGGACGGTATTAAATCGCAAATAGAGTTCGCCTGGCTGCTCAAAATAATTGCTTTGGAGAAGATAAGAAACGGTTCCTTCTGAGAGGTTTCCTGTAGAGGTGAAGCCGTTCAACATCGATCCCCATACATTTCCGTTTTCATCCTCCAGCCGCATGTCTTCGAACTGCAGGATCTTCATTGAGTTCGTTGGATCCAATGAAATATTAATCTCTGCACGAAGTGGGTGGATGATAACTTCTTCGATAATGATTTTCTGCCCTTCAATTTCCGCCACTTCATCTAAAGCGAACACGAGACTCGGTTTGATATCTTCAGGGACGGTGAAAGGCACACTGAAGAGTACTTCTTCGCCGGAAACAGTTGCAGATAACTCGAAACCGAAGGCCAAATCATCAAACACCATCGGCTCTTCAAAATAAAATTCGATATGGTCGGTATACCGATTTGGCGATTTTCCGTCATGGGGGCCGCCAAGAGACATGCTGTAAGGCGGAATCTCTTTTGTATTTTTTAATCGCGCATTCTTCACTTGAATGTCTTCAAGCGATTCAGAAGACTCAATCGTGTAATAAACGTTCATGCCCGATCCATCAAGAATGACGCCGTCGATTGTCAACGTATGGTTGCCTTGCTGTTCGGACGCGCCAATTGCTTGGTAATAATCGTTTTTGAAAATGCCGCTGAGCCCTTTGTCCTGTTCGATCAACTCCACGAATTTCTCCAGGCCGGGAATAACAGCAACCGCGTTCGCAAAAGCGGGCGATACCCGAATGCTCGTAGCAAAAGCGAGGATCAGGACAGCCGCTGCAGCGAGAGTCCAAAGGGTGCGTTTCTTCCGGACTCGAGTCATGCGCTTCTCGCGTTTTGCACGTTCCATTCCTTGAAGGATTGCGGCGTCCGCCTGTTCCAAAGGGAGGGTTTCTGTATCCAATCGCTGTCTGAGAGATGCAAGCTTTTTTTCTTCTCTGTCATACATGATCCATCTCTCCTTTGCCTTCGAAATGGCGGCGCAGTGTCCGGAGGGTTTTATGCAGGCGCGATTTAATCGTGCCTTCCGGGACCTTTTCCAACGCCGCGATGTCTTTGATTTTAATATCCTGGAAATACTTCAGGTAAATCAATTGCTGCTCTTTTTCGTTCAAGGAAGCGAGGGCTTCCGCCAATTCCAATTGTTCGAAATTGCTGGTGGTGCCCGCTTCGTTCGCTCGTCCGTCCATGACGAGCCGTTTGTTCGTTTTCAATTGATCCTGGCAATAATTCATCATGATGCGGATCAGCCAGGTTTTCAAATAGGCCGGGTTCTTCACGGTGTGGATTTTCATATATGCCCGGTAAGTCGTTTCTTGAAGCGCTTCAAGCGCACTATGCTCGTCTTTTAAAAAAGCGAATGCCGTGCGGAGCAATGCTTCTTTATGCAGCTGCATCAATGCAAGAAACGCTTCTTCGTCTCCTGCGATGGCTAGCTGGCTCATCTCAAGGCTGTCCATCAACCCGCCTCCTTTAGGCATCTTTACTATTAGACTCTACACCAACTAAAAAGTTCATGGAGAAAATAAAAAAATATCGCCAGAAACAGCTGTTTGTCAGATGATTGCCATTTCTGCTATAGTACGAGTAAGGGCGGTATCATTGTTGAACTGCACCTGCAACACCCATTTTCAACAAATGAATAGTTCTGCCTTGATCTTAAAATGACAGGGACGGAGAAAACCAAGTCGCGTAAATTTCTGTCCGTCTGTCCATTTCTGGATTAGACGGGCTTTTTTGTCGGGTTTTCCTCCCGGAAGGAGAGAAAAATGAAAAACACAGCATCATTCAGCAAAATGAAAAAAGAAAACGAGAAAATCGCCATGCTGACGGCGTATGATTATCCGTCTGCAAAACTGGCAGAAGAAGCCGGCGTTGATGTCATCTTAGTAGGGGATTCGCTCGGCATGGTCGTGCTTGGCTATGATTCGACGGTGAAAGTGACTGTCGATGACATGATCCACCACGGCAAAGCTGCGCGCCGAGGCGCACCGGATACCTTTCTTGTCGTCGACATGCCGTTCGGATCCTTCCATGGCAGTTTGGACCGCACGCTTGAAAACGCAATCCGAATTTTTCAGGAGACAGGAGCAGAAGCTCTGAAACTGGAAGGCGCTGATGAAGTGATCGACGTCATCCGCTCATTGACGCGCACCGGAATCCCGGTCGTCGGCCATCTTGGGCTTCTGCCGCAGACCGCGGGCGTTTTGGGAGGCTATAAAGTACAAGGGAAGACAGCGGACGCGGCACAGAAATTGATCGAAGATGCCAAAGCGTGCGAAGCAGCTGGCGCTTGCATGATCGTATTGGAGTGCATCCCGTACCAATTGGCGCGTGAAGTCACGGCAGCGGTCACGATTCCGGTGATCGGCATTGGTGCCGGTGCCGATACGGATGGCCAAGTGCTCGTTTACCATGATACGTTGAAATACGGCTCGCACCATTTGCCGAAATTCGTCCGTTCCTATGCAGAAACCGGGGAAATCATGAAAAACGGTTTGACGGCTTATGTAGAAGAAGTGAAATCTGGGGCCTTCCCGGCCGAAGAACACCGCTTCACCATGAAAGAAGAAGAGCTCCAGCAATTATATGGAGGAAAAGAATAACAAAAAGCCCCGCTTGAATTTCAAGCGGGGCTTTCGTTTTATTATCGGATATATGGAGCCGGGTTTACCGCATTTGAGCGGGCGCCGTTCCAAGAGCCGATATGGATTTCAAAGTGAAGGTGAGGGCCAGTCGAGCGTCCTGTACTGCCGACTTCACCGACTTTTTGTCCTTGCGAAACGGATTGGCCAACTGATGTGCCGATTGCACTCATGTGTCCGTATACCGTTGCGTATTGCCGTCCGTTAATGGAATGCGTCATGATGACCACATTGCCGTAGCCGTTCATATAGCCGGCGTAAGTAACGTAGCCGCTCGCTGCCGCTACAATCGGTGTTCCGGTAACGTTGGCGATGTCCATTCCAAGATGCGATTCAGCGCCTGCGCCGATATCGCGTCCACCGAAGCCGGAAGTGAATCTTCCTGGAGCCGGTTGGATAAAGTTCGCGCTGCCTACAGCCGGCGCCACGTACGATGAGCTCGAGCCGGAGCTTGCACTCGCAGCTGCAGCCTTAGCTGCTGCGGCTTTGCGTTCCGCTGCTTCTTTTTTCTTGCGTTCCGCTTCCGCTTTGCGTGCAATTTCAGCTAAGCGGGCTTGTTCTTTCGCGATTTTCTTTTCCAAGTTGGCGCTTAAGTTAAGGGCTTCATCACGTTGCTTCTCTAAATTGGATTTTTCTTTAGCCAAACGGTTTTGTTCAGCTTTCAATTCTTGCTCAAGGCCGGCCTGTTCTTGCTTTTTCGCATCAAGCGAGTTTTTCAATCCGACCAATTCGGCTTTTTTGTTTTCCTGTTCCGCTAATTTATTCTCAACTTCGGCTTTTTGTTCCGCCAACAGTTTTTTATCGTCCGCTTGTTCTTTCATGATTTGGCGGTCCGCTTCAATTAGAGTATTTACGGCTGAAAAACGGTCAATAAAATCGATGAAGCTGTTCGCTCCAAGCAAAACATCTATGTAGTCTACAGAACCGCCGCTCAATTGAATGGCGCGCGCCCGGTCTTTCAACAATTCGTCGCGTTCCGCAATTTTCCGTTCCAACTCTTCAATCGATTTTCTCAATTCATCAATTTCAATTTTTGTTTGATCGATTTGAGCTTGGACCCCGTCAATTTTCGCTTCAGTTTCCTGAATTTGCTGGTCCAGCTTTTCAATTTGGCTGATGATCTTTTCCAGTTTCGTTTGATTTTCTGAAATCTCATTCGCTTTTTGCTGGATTCCGGAATTCAATTCGTTTTTCTTTTGGTCGGCTTGCTGCTGCTTTTTCTCTAAATCGCTTAACGTATCGGCATTCGCTGACGGCATAATAAGCGTTAAAGACAAGACGGCAGCAATAGCAGTCCCCGCCCATTTGGATAGTTGCTTCATGTGTTCATTTCCCTCCTGGATAAGTGTTTCTCTCTATAGGTTGGTGCTTTATCAATAAATTCAGTTCATAAAAATTGCTGAAAAACAGCAGCGCACCTATTGTAACATGAGTAAAAACTGTTTTTTATTACAGTTTTGTATCAAAATTATATCGCTATATTTCATTGGCAGAGTCTTAAGGCGCGGAAAAGAGGAAAACCCCTTCCTTTAAAAACAATAAAGGAAGAGGTTTAACATCTTTCTGATTCAGTATGTTATGCTTCGATGCTTTCAGGTTCCTCAGTGCGAACGACAAGCACATCACAATGGGCAGAACGGATGATCCGTTCGGATACGCTTCCGAGGAAGATGCGTTCTGCTGCATTCAAGCCGGTAGCCCCGCAAATAATCAAGTCGATGTGGTATTTCTTGACCAGGTCAACGGGAATCAGCTTTTTAGGCGAACCGTACTCAATCACGACGTGGACGTTTTCAGCGCCAGCGGAAATGGCCGCTTCCTTGTAGCTGGCCATTAGTTTCTCGGAACTGGCCATTGCATCTTTTGCAATTGCCTGGCTGTATGCTTCAACGGAGCCAAAAGATTGGTTGTCGATAATATGGACAAGATACAAAGCGGAGTTATTGCGGGCAGCAATCCCGATCGATTTTTTGAAGGCAAGGTCGGCTTCATTCGAACCGTCTACCGCCACTAAGATATTTTGATATTCTATGGGCATTTAAATTCCTCCTGTCTATATTGTTCTTTTTCCACATCTCTACTGTAAATTCCTTTTTTATTTCATTATTCTTACAGTAAAGTATGTCAATAAAGTGAAAAGTTGTTTGGCTCTAAGCAAAAGGTCGGAAATTTGTCTTGAATGGGGATGTTCTATATAGTGACTATAAGAGAAACTGAAGGTTTGGGTGAAGCGGATGGCAGTGGCAGAGTGGATGTTCATTGGAATTAGCGTGATATGGATCGGAGAATTCATTTTCTTCCGAAATCGGGGCGTCGGAGAAGGCGATCCGTATGAAAAGAAATCTTTTTACTATATTCTAGCTGCACTTGGAGCTACAATTGCTGCGGCTCTGCTGCTGCAGGAAATCGGAACCGGCACAGAAATAGGCCAATTCATGCGCTGGACTGGTTTAGTGCTGTTTGCTATGGGTGTATTCCTAAGGTTTTGGGGAATCCTTCATTTGAAAAGCCAATTTACCCGGCATGTTACAGTCCGGGAAGGCGATGAAATCGTCAGTTCCGGCCCATACCGGATGTTGCGGCATCCGCTCTATACGGCGCTGCTATTAATTGGCATCGGCATGGCCTTGTTTTGCACAAGCCTGATCGCGGCAATTTTAGGAGGAGCTCTTGTCACCTGGACATTGCTGAAACGCATCCGCTACGAAGAGGAGCTGCTGATTGAAAAATTCGGTCCGGCGTATGCCGAGTGGATGAAAAAGAGGGCAAGGCTAGTGCCATTTATTTATTAATAAAGTGAAAAAACTGCCGCGTTTTGGCAGTTTTTTATTGGGAAAATGCATTTTTCCAAGCCTAAAATATGATAATCTTGAATTATACGACACAATCTCTTGAGGAATGAGGGCTCAATTTGGAACGGACAGCGGCAACCCAAAAATTCACAATGGAAATGGACCTGCATGCGGACATTAAGAAAATAGTGAAGTCTTATCCAAAAAACAGTTATCTTTTCCGGGAAGGCGACGACGTCAAAGGGATTTACATCATCCAGTCCGGAAAAGTGCAAATCGGGAAAGTGACGCCGGATGGCCGGGAACTCACGTTGAAAATTTGCGGGCCGGATCAGATTGTCGGAGAAATCACGGTCTTTTCAGAAGCCGCCAAATACATGCTGGACGCACGGGCGATCGAACCCGTCGTGTGCACAAAAATTGCGATAGAGGATTTGGAGGAAGGGCTTCTGAAAAATCCGAAATTGTCAGCGGCGTTCATGAAATGGATGGGCATCGATCAGCAAAAGACCCAGACGAAATTTCGCGACCTGCTCCTTCATGGCAAAAAAGGGGCGCTCTATTCCACGTTTATCCGGTTGAGCAATAGCTATGGCGTTCAACAGCCGGAAGGCATTTTGATTGATCTGGCGTTGACCAATCAGGAACTCGCCAATTTCTGCGGCATGACCCGTGAAGTGGTCAACCGGATGCTCAGTGAGCTAAAAAAAGAACAAGTCATTTCGATGGTGAACGGCAAAATGCTGATTCACGATCTTTCCTATTTAAAAACCGAAATCAATTGCGAAAATTGCCCGATTTCATTTTGCAAAATCGATTAAAAACTAAATGCAAGAGCAAGAAGCGGTCCTGGAGCAATCCGGGATCGCTTCTTTTTTGTCTAAAATTCGACAGCTGCTGCAAAAAGAGGCGAGTATGTGAGAAATATCACAATGTTTGAAGGCAGAAAGGCTTACGTTAGGAGTAAGAGATCGACAGAAGAGGTGAAAGAAAATGAGCAAAAAAGATGATCACGCGAACGTAGACCTCCGCGGAACTTTGATCAGTGTGTTTTTTGTAGGCGTTGTGATTGTCGCCATGTGGGTCATCGTCTATTCGATGTATGTCGCAAGGTGAAAAAGGATGAAGGAAAAGGAGTAGAGGAACATGCATCTTCATAAATTCGAAAAAATTTGGCTGACTTTCGGGATTGTCGCATTAGCCGTCTTTCTGGGCGTCGTCGGCGTGAGTGCCTTTTCGCAGGACCATACGCCGGCAGGGGGAATGGACACGATCGACCCGAAAAAAGTGAATGAGACTGCACCATTCGATAAACCGGGCGTGACGCAATTGGATGACGACACGTACCAAGTGGCAATCGTCGCAATGGCATTCGGCTACAATGCACCGGATCTTAAAGTGCCGGCCGGAAAAGAAATCATCTTCAAAGTGACCAGCACCGATGTGGTCCACAGTTTTACGATCGATAACACCAAAGTGAATATGATGGTCGTGCCGGGGCGCATCACCACAAAGTCTTACACATTCGACAAACCCGGAAAATACTTGATTCTCTGCAACGAATATTGCGGTACAGGGCATCACATGATGTTCAATGAAATAGAGGTGTATTAAAGATGATTGCTGCACAAGATCGAAAAATCGCTTTATGGAATATCGGCGTTGCGTATACGGCGTTCTTGATCGGGACCTTATGCGGGCTGCTTCAAGTATTCATCCGGAATGATGCGCTGCAATTGCCGTCTTGGCTGGATTATTATCAAATTTTAACAGCACATGGCGTGCTGCTCGCACTTATTTTTACGACCTTTTTTATTTTCGGTTTTTTCATTACCGGCATGAGCAAAAGTTTAGGGGCATTCGGCCCGAAAGTCCGCCTGTTTTCCTGGATCGGCTTCTGGGTGACGCTGCTTGGCACCGTCATGGCGACCGTAATGATTGTTTCCGGAGAAGCTTCCGTTCTTTACACATTTTATGCACCGCTAAAAGGCAGCGGCTGGTTTTATGTCGGCTTGGCTTTGGTCATTGTCGGCACGTGGATCAGCAGTTTTGCACTCGTGGGCCATTACATCGTTTGGCGCAAAACGCATAAAGGCGAATTAAGTCCGTTATTTGCATTTATGACGATCACGACAATCATCCTTTGGATCATTGCTTGTCTAGGAGTCGTCGCCACCGTATTGTTTCAATACATCCCGTGGGCATTCGGATGGACAGATACCATCAATGTCGAACTCAGCCGTTCGCTGTTCTGGTATTTCGGGCATCCGCTGGTCTACTTCTGGCTCCTGCCGGCGTATATGGCCTGGTACGTAATTGTACCGAAATTATTGGGCGTGAAAGTGTTCAGTGATTCTTTAGCCCGCTTATCGTTTGTCTTATTCATTCTGTTTTCCATCCCGGTTGGATTCCACCATCAATTGACAGAACCGGGGATTTCGAACTTCTGGAAATTCCTGCAGGTTGTCTTGACGTTCATGGTCATCATTCCGTCGTTGATGACGGCCTTCTCGATGTTCGCTACGTTTGAAATTTCGGGACGCAAAAAAGGCGGCACGGGATTATTCGGCTGGTTCAAAAAACTTCCGTGGAAGGATGTCCGCTTCACATCGATCTTTATTGCGATGGCGTTCTTCATTCCTGGCGGCGCCGGCGGAATCATCAATGCCAGTTTCCAATTGAACGAAGTCGTCCATAACACCTTATGGATTGTCGGGCATTTCCACATCACAGTCGGCACGCCGGTCGCGATGACGTTCATGGGGATGACGTTCTGGCTCATTCCGTATTTGACCGGCCGCAAATTTACGAAGTCGATGCAAATTCTCGGATTCGTCCAAATCATCACCTGGTCGATCGGCATGCTCTTGATGTCGACAGCCCAGCACGTCCTAGGACTTCTAGGAGCGCCGAGACGAACTGCATACTCCGGCTATAACGGACACGAATCTGCATTAGAATGGTTCGACGGCATTTTAACCAACCACGTGACAATGGCTGTCGGCGGAAGCATCCTGTTCCTTTCTGCCATGATCCTGATTTACATTGTGGTCATGACAATGTTCTTGTCGCCAAAAGCTGTGAAGCCGGAAGAGATTGTTGAATTTCCGATGGCCGAAAGCGACAAAGAGAGCACACCGAAGTGGCTGGAGAACTGGTGGATTTGGATCGGCATTGCGGTCTTCCTGATTGTCGCCGCTTATGCGATCCCGTTAAGCCATATGATTCATCATGCACCACCTGGATCGGAAGGATTTAAAACTTGGTAGGAGTTGAGCGCAATGTTGATCACCGCATTATCCTTAATGATTATTTTCATCGTCTTCACGGCCATGCTGATTGAAACAGGCATAACAGACGAAGAATAGAAAGAAAACTGCCTTTCCGCCTATCGGAGAGGCAGTTTTTTTGGTTAAATGAAAATACAGACTATTCAGCAATGAGGCTTCATGCCTATAATGAATTACTGAAATAAAATTACAAAAGACTTGGAAGGAAGTTCGGCTATTTCAAAAAAGGGGCTGCCGGAGAATGGACTAGACCGTTAGACCGGTTCGAGGTTTCATAGAAGACGAAAGCCGCCTTCTCCAACGGAAATTGAAATATTCCTTGATTTACATCATCTGGAACCGGAATGCAGAGAGACAAGACGATGAAAAAAGTTCAAATCAATAATCATTCATTTCCATTAAGAAAATCAAAAAACTGCCGATAGTAAAAGAAAAGCCGTTTTCACAAAAATGGCTTCAACACATCATGAAGATTTGGGAGAGACGATATGACACTGAAGATGAAGACTGCGGGACTTATCGGCATTACAATGGCAGCATTTATCATTTTAATCTTCCTTTTCATGCGGCCCGTCATATTGAACGACGCCAAGTTGATGGATGAGGAATCCTTGGAAACCGACCAGGAACGTGTGGAAAGCTACATCGAGTCGGAAAAGATGGATTTGCAGCGTTTTAACCGCGATTGGGCGGTATGGGACGATTCCTACACTTTTATGCAAAATCGCAGCGAAGCATATATTCGTTCCAATCTAATTCAAGAAACATTTGAAAACAGTGCCATTAATTTAATGGTTTTCATCAATACAAAAGGCGAGGTCATCTATGCGAATGGCTACGACTTAACAGATGGCACGGAGTTGGATTTGGCTAGCAGCTTGCAGCAGGTTCCGGAAATCATCGAAGAAGCTGAAAATGGAAACGGGCTAGTGATCATTGAAGATTCCAGTTTTGGATCGGTGATGGTTGCAGTGGATGAAATTCTGGGAAGCGAAGGCCAAGGCCCATCGACAGGCCGGCTGGCTTCGGGTATTTTCCTGGACGAATCTTTTTTTAATACGATGCGCAATACATTGGCGCTGGATGTGCAAGTAGTCAATAAAGAAGCGGGAGATCTGAAAATTCAGGAACTGGATGAAAAGACATTGAGCAGTTTGATTGCGGTTAGTGACGGCTTGACGCTTGAATTGAAGAAAGACCGGAAGTATTACCAGCAGAAGTCGAGCAGCATGAATGGCCTTTTTCTGGCGTTGGCTATCGCTACCGTTATTTTGGTTGTTCTTGTCTATTATTTAATAGATATGCTTGTCTTATCGAGGATTTCTCACCTTTCTGTCCAATTGAAAGATGTGGATTTCGATAAAGCACATTCTTTGGAAGTCGAAAATTCCAGAAATGTTGAAGATGAAATCACCGATCTTGAAAATTCAATTCAAAATATGCTGATCAGTTTGGAAAAGGCGCATACGGATGTATCAAAATTGGCCTTTTTTGACCAATTGACTGGATTGCCAAACCGTTTCAGCTTGTACAAAGATTTTCTGAAGCGCATCGAAAAAAATGACACTTCTTTTGCCATTCTGTTTTTTGACTTGGACGGCTTCAAGCGGATCAATGATTTATATGGCCACAATAGCGGTGATGAAGTATTGAAGCAGATTGGCCGGCGCCTGAATGGTAAATCGTTGCGAAAAGGAAGCCGCTTGTACCGGATCGGCGGCGATGAATTTATTTTGATTTCAAATACCACCGAAAGGACGAAATTGAGCGAGGAAATCGCAGAAGTAATGGCAGCAATCCAAAAAGTATTCAATCTAGGCAAAGTGACCACCAGCATTTCGGCTAGCATCGGAGTCAGCTTTTATCCGGCGAATGCCAGGACTTTGGACGATTTGCTGCAATATGCGGATGTGGCGATGTACGCAGCGAAAAAGAACGGCAAGAACCATTTTGTTTTCTATGAAGACATTACAGACAAGCATCTCTACAAATACTTATTGAATTTGAAAAACGATTTGGCCGACGCGATTGCCAATAACGAATTCTTTCTTGAGTACCAGCCGATCATGGACAATAAAGGCGAGCGCATTCAAGCGGTAGAAGCGCTCATTCGCTGGAATCATCCAAAAGAAGGGCTGATAGCACCGCTGCGTTTTATTCCATTAGCCGAGGAGACGGGCATGATGAAAGACATCGGCGATTGGGTCATCCGCAATGCGGTAAAGGATCTTCAAAAGTGGAACCAGGAAAATGGCCAGTCGCTGTCTTTGGCCATCAACGTTTCTAAAGCCCAGCTGAGGTTCAAGAAAGAGCTGATCGAATTGATTGACGAAGTGCTGGAAGAACAGGAGTTTCCGGCGCATCAGCTTCAAATTGAAATTACGGAAAGCGATACCGCAGCGGAGCACGAAGAGATTGTGGACTTTATCAACGAATTGAAACGCCGCAATATCCAAGTGGCGTTGGATGATTTCGGTGTCGGGACTTCTTCGCTGTACCATCTCCTGGAATTGGACGTGGATATTGTGAAAATCGACCGCAGCTTCCTGCGCCAAGTGCCTGCCAGTGAAAAAGATACAGCTCTGCTGAAAGGAATTTACAGCACCTTGTATGATTTGAACATCCAGCTGGTAACAGAAGGCATCGAAACAGAAGAACAGCGTGATTTTGTTTCTGCGAAAAACGGTTCTTATTTGCAAGGCTTCTATTTCAGTAAGCCCGTTCTTTTGGAGGAATTGAAGAAGATGCAGGAGGCTTGGGAAAAGACTTTATTATAAAAAGGAACCTGCCCATATTTCTGAGAAAGATGTGAAAATGGCCAAAACCTGTTATGATAAGAGGATTCACAGAAAGTAACGGAGTGATAAAATGACTAAAAAAGCGAAAGCCAAAAGCGGCATAGGCCAAGGGACCGGGAAAAAAGGCTGGAACCGCTGGAAAACCGGCGCCAACAAAGCGAAAAGCTTTAAGCCGTATACCAGCAAAGCCAATAAGAAAACCGATGGATCAAAATCTGGCCAATCGGCTAACAATGAGCCGCCTGAATGGATCGACGGCTAAATCCGACATACTGAAGCTGCCCGATGATGGGTGGCTTTTTTTATGGAAAAGAAACGAAAGCATGAGCAAATAAATTTACATCGCCTGCGATGCAGTTTAAAGTAGATCGTGTAAGATATAAAATATTGGAGGGATGAATGATGAAAGCACTTTATGAAACAACGATCATCAACACTGGCGGAAGACAAGGGGAAGTTTATTCGGAAGACAATATCTTCTTCATGGATGTAGCGAAACCGAAAGCACTTGGAGGAGAAGCGACAACTGCTACGAATCCTGAACAATTATTTGCTGCAGGCTATAGCGCTTGCTTTAACAGTGCCTTAGAATTAGTACTAGAAAAAGATAAAGTGGAAGTCGAAAAAAGCGAAGTCAAAGCGACAATTTACTTGATTGGCGATAAAGAAAAAGGCGGCGTGAAGTTGGCTGCCAAATTAGAAGTTGACATTACCGGCATCGATGATGAGAAAAAACAGGAATACGTGGCAAAAGCGCATGAATATTGCCCGTATTCAAAAGCGATCAAAGACTCCATTGACGTGGAGATCGTGGTCCTGTAAAACGCTCTGGGATGCCGGTGAAATATGGGATAGGTGTGATGGAAATGGAAAGAATGACGAAACTGGATCAGCAATTATGCTTTGAAGTCTACAAAGCTTCAAGCAATTTCACGAAAATGTATGCGAGGGTCCTCGAACCGTTCAATCTGACATTCACGCAGTATCTGGTTTTGCTTGTCCTCTGGGAAGAAGACCGGCTGCTCGCAAAAGATATCGGTGAGCGGCTCGGCCTTGGAACCGGAACGTTGAATCCGATCATCAGCCGAATGATTGCACATGGCCGGCTCAACAAGGAACAGTCAAAAGAAGATAAGCGTGCCTACATTATTTCACTGACCGAAAAAGCGAAAGCAGAACACGAACCGATTGAACAGGCAGTGGCCGAGAAGCTGGTCAGCTGCAATTTCATGGATGTAAATGCCATTGCACTGATGAAGAATTTAAAAGAATTGAATGCTTTCTTCAGTGAATTGGATTTATAAAAGCGAAGCGAAGAACGGGAGTGATGTGAAATGAGCATTTATGATTTGACGGTTCCAAAAGCAGACGGGGATGCCTATTCCCTCAGCGAATACAAAGGCAAGCCCATGCTGATCGTCAATACGGCGACAAAATGCGGGTTGAGCGATCAATTCGACAGCCTTGAAAAACTGTATTCAACTTATAAAGAAGACGGCCTAGTGGTTCTTGGTTTTCCTTCAGACCAATTCAAACAGGAGCTCGGTAGCGCAGAAGAAGCGGAACAGGCGTGCCGCATGAGCTATGGCGTCACTTTTCCGATGCACGACATTGTAAAAGTCAACGGCAAAGAAGCGCACCCGCTGTTTAAATACCTGACTTCGAATACAAAAGGCTTCTTATCAAAAAGCATCAAATGGAATTTCACCAAGTTTCTAATAGATGCAGATGGAAATATCATTGCGCGCTACTCGCCGAAGGAAAAACCGGAAGCATTTGAAGAAGACATAAAAAAAGTGTTGGGGAAATAATCAACCTTCCTTGCCTGAAAAGCTGATGCAGCCTTTTAGGCTTTTTTTATTTTCAAAGGAATTTTCTCTTTGAACACAGAAATACATACAGATAAGTGTTTTCGAGAAAGGGAGATTCGGATGGATAAAGAAAAAACGGCATTGCTTTTGGTCGATGTGCAGCAAGCTTTTGACGATGAATCGTGGGGAGAGCGAAATAATCCGGAAGCGGAAACGAAAATGGCGGAAATTCTGGCAGCATGGAGGAACAATGAGGGGCTGGTTCTCCACGTTCAACATCGCTCTGACAATCCGGAATCGCTGTTCTACCCGCATAAAGAAAGCTTTGAAATCAAAGAGGAGCTGCAGCCAGCCGGCAAGGAAACGATTATAACGAAGAAAGTGAACAGCGCCTTTATCGGCACCAATCTGGAAGAAATTTTGCGCATGAATGGCGTTACGACCGTAGTGATTGTGGGATTGACTACACCTCACTGCATCTCCACTACCGCAAGGATGAGCGGAAACCTCGGTTTTTCAACTTATGTGGTATCAGACGCAACGGCTGCCTATGAACTGCATGATCCGAATGGAAAAAGGATCGATCCGGAAACCATCCATTCGGTTTCGCTGGCAACCTTGCACGGAGAGTTCGCGCATGTGGTGACGACGGCTGAATTGATGCATGAGTTTATCTCGCGCCCATCTCGAATCGAGAAAGGGAAATGAACGAAGAGCGATTTTATGAAGCGGTCGGAAAGACGAATGGCTGGGACTTCAGCCGTCTTCGGAGCCGGACCGAGGGGGAATTATGGGATTTCTATCAGCTGGTGGCGGAAAATGCCCAAAGTTCGGCTGCATTATTGGACATTGGAACAGGAGGCGGGGAGAAAGTGCTCGAAATTGCCGCCTCTTTTTCAGCAGTAACTGGAATCGACCGGTCGAAAGCCATGATAGAAACGGCTAAGGCAAATTTGGCGAAAACGGATTTTTCTCATGTGTGTTTTCTGGAAGCCTCGTCTGAAACACTGCCGTTTCGAGAGAGTTCATTTGATTATTTGTCAAGCCGGCACGCCCCGTTCAATCCCAAGGAAGTATGGCGAGTATTGAAAAAAGGCGGGACGTTCTACACGCAGCAAGTCAGTGAGGCGGATAAAGCGAATCTGAAGGAAGCATTCGGGCGCGGCCAGTCATTTGGCCAACGCGACGGCGCATTGCGGGATGCCTACAAAAGAGAGCTTGTTGCCGCAGGGTTTTCAGAGATGGAAATTCGTGAATACGATGCAGCGGAATACCTGGAACGGCCGGAAGATCTGCTCTTTCTTCTCCTGCATACGCCCATTATCCCGAACTTCGGCGAGCAGGAAGGAGATTTTGATCGCCTTCAGGAATTCATCGGGCAAAATCAAACCGGCAAAGGAATCCGGACGAATTCAAAGCGATTCCTGATAATGGCCAAGAAATAAGGAGAACTGATCTCTGCAGACAAAGAGCCCTTACTCATGGAGTAAAGGCTCTGTTTGTTTATGCAGAAATTCTTCTTTGACCGGCTCTTCTATTATTGCCCCTTGTTTGCGCGGCGGGCTCGCCATAAAGGCGGCGGACATGCCGAGCAGCGGGAACAAAAGGACGCCCCAAAGGATTTCCGTATAGCCGCCGAACAGGTCATATGCGATGCCGAGGGGCAATGGCCCAAGTGCTGAACCGGCTACAATCATGGCCATCGAAATGCCGCTGATGCTGCCGATGTGTTTCCGCCCAAAATAATTTGGCCAGACAACTGCCATGACGATGCGTTCAACGCCCATGCTGATACCCCAAACAAGTCCAAATACAATGGCCATTGCTAAAGTGCCGGCATTTTGAAGGAGGAGCAGAGAAACGATTTCTCCGAAAAACAGCAGGGCGAGCATGTACTGCACTTTCACTTTCTCAAGCAGCATGCCCGTCACAAACGTCACAGGCAAACCGATTAAGGCCGTGATGCTCAAAACGCTGGCCGCTGTTTCAAGGGATAGCGCTTTTTCCCGGAAAATCGAAACTAAATGAAAAGTAAGGCCGGTATTAACGATGCCCGGAATGGCTGCACAAAATAGCAGCAGCCAAAATGCTTTTGTTTTGGCCGCTTCTTTCACGGTCCAGCTGATTTCTTCTGTCGTGTTCTGCATCTTTTTCTGGTTTTTAGCGTCTCCATTGTCGGGCAGTAAACCCATATCTTCCGGTTTGTTCTGAATCAGGAAAAAGGCAAGCGGGGTAAAGCAAATGATGATAATGGCGCCGAGAATCAGCCATGAAGCGCGCCAGCCGAAAGAACCAATCAGCCAAACGTTCAGCAGCGGAAAGGCAGCCGAACTGACCAAACCGCCGATTGCTGCGATGCTGATCGCCCGTCCTCTTTTTTTCACAAACCATTGGGGGATCAGGGAACTGGAAATCAGCGCCATTGAACCTTGTCCTAGTAGCCGGATAAAAAAGAAACCGATAAACAGCATCACAAGGCTGCTGACAAAACTATTGAACATACAGGCAACAGCCAGTACCAAAGACACAATGACGGCCATTTTGCGGGAGCCGTTGCGGTCGATCAAGCGGCCGATAAAGAACAGCAGAAATCCGGAAGCCAACGTGGCCGCTGAATAGATGCCGGATACCGTTGAACGGCTCCAGCCGAATTCATCTATATAATAATCAATGAAAATTGAATTGGAATAAGTTTGTCCGGGTCCTGAAAAAAACTGGGACAGCGCAGCAAGCGCGATAATCACCCAGCCGTAATGAAAAGAATAGCCTGTAATTTGTTTCATCTTACATCTCCATATTTTGATAAGTAACTGCTCTTCGAGAGCTATTAATATATTGAAATCACAATTAATTATCATACCACCTTTCTTTATTAATAAAAGTCTTTTGTCTATAAAGAAAAAAGAAAAAGGATTCTGAAATTAATTATGTAGAAAAAATATATGAAAGCAGATTCTTTAAGCTTCTAAAAGGATTTCAAGGAATAAACGCAACAAAAAAAGGAAAAAGGTGTATGATAAATAGAGTTTCTGCATCTTCCGCCGGGGAGGTCATGAAACGAATGATGAAGGAATTCCGAGCCGCTTGACTTTGGAGGCCGGAGTCGAGTTAAATGAATAAGACTGATTTTTTTAGTTGCCGATGACTTGGAAGAACTGTACATAAAATATAGGAAATCGGATTTTATTGCCGGTTATTAAGGAGAAAGAAAAGAATGGGTTTATGGGAATTTTTTGTAGCAATTGTATTAGGGATAGTAGAAGGATTAACAGAGTTTGCGCCGGTTTCTTCGACGGGCCATATGATTATCGTCGACGACATCTGGTTGAATTCGAAAGAGCTGTTCAGTGAACCGGTAGCGAATACGTTTAAAGTCGTCATTCAGTTAGGTTCGATTTTGGCAGTCGTGATCATCTTTAGAGACCGCTTCAAAGACTTGCTCGGTTTAGACAGAAGCAAGACAGCTGAGAAAAAACAGCGTTTGAGCCTGACCAAAGTAATTGTCGGGTTAATCCCGGCAGGCGTATTCGGTTTGGCTTTCGAAGACTATATCGACGAATATCTGTTTTCGGTTGAGACCGTTATTATCGGCTTAGTGCTCGGCGCGGTGCTAATGCTGATTGCGGATTATTTCACGAAAAAGAAACCGCATATTGATACGGTTGACCAAATGACTTACAAGCAAGCGCTTGGCATGGGGCTTTTCCAGTGTCTTGGTTTATGGCCAGGATTCTCCCGCTCCGGTTCAACCATTGCCGGCGGGGTTCTGTTGAAAATGAGCCACAAATCAGCAGCTGATTTTACTTTTATCATGGCAGTGCCGATCATGCTCGGGGCAAGCGGCTTGTCATTGCTGAAAAACTGGCAGTACATTACCGTAGACGCGCTTCCGTTCTTTGTGGTCGGATTTATCAGTGCTTTTGTGGTCGCTTTAGTGGTTGTTAAATTCTTCTTGAAATTGATTGATAAAATCAAATTGGTGCCATTTGCAATTTACCGAATCGTACTTGCGGCCTTGATTTTCGTTATTTACCTGTAAGTGCTTGTAAAATCCATGAAGCTGGATTATAGTAATTAAATACAATAATTAGTGTTTTATAATATGTAGAAACACTATATATAGTGTCGCCGATAACGATGGTGCCTGAAAAGGCTCAATAGGGAATCCGTGAAAACCGGAGCTGTACCCGCAACTGTAAGTGCTGACGAACTATGGAACACCACTGTCCAATGGATGGGAAGGCCATAGTGTAGGAAGAAGCACAAGCCAGGAGACCTGCCTCGTTATAAGTTTAGATCTTCTCCGGGAGCTGGGAGGTATAACGAAGGTACTCTGCAAAAAACAGTGGATTTCTGCTGTTTCCGTTGGATTATTTGCGTTCATATACCCGTCTTCTCTCAGAGAAGGCGGTTTTTTTGTATTCCAAATAAGTAATGGAGGATTGAGCTGCAATGGAGAAACGAATTTCAGCAAGCATTTCACGGACAGTGCAAACAAGGCTCGTGCTGCCGCCCGACACGAACCATATGGGGACGATATTCGGCGGAACGGTACTTGCCTATATTGATGAAATTGCGGCAATTACCGCTATGAAACATAGCGGGAGAGCAGTAGTGACCGCTTCGATCGATACAGTGAACTTTTTATCCTCCGCTACAGTCGGAAATGTGCTGCATTTGGAAGGCGTGGTGATTTCCACGGGCCGCACATCTATGGAAGTTTACGTAAAAGCGGAATGCCAAAACATTGAAACAACTGAAAAAACCTTGACGACAACTGCGATTTTGACGATGGTGGCTGTCGATGAGAAAGGCAAACCGACGCCGGTGCCGGCAGTGGTGCCGGAGAGCGAAAAAGAAAAACAATTATTCAAAAGCGCACAAGATCGGAAGCAGCAGCGCATGAAAATCAATGAATTTGCAAAGGAGCTGGTTTGAGATGAATCCCATCGTTTATTCGGAAAAAGACACAGTTGAAAAAGCCATCCGCCGGGCGGAAAAAATTTATAACTTGGATGTTGCACCTCTTCTCGCGAAACTGGAAACACTTGGACATGAAGCGAAAGCCGAACAATCGCTTATATATGCACTCAACCGGATTTCCATGGCAGAACCGGATTGGACATTTGTAGCGGCTGAACTGTATTTAGAAGAATTGTATGAAAAAGCTGCAAAGAACCGGAACTATCCGGCACAAGATAAATACGGCGACTTTTATAAGTTGGTGAAGAATTTAAGTGAAGTCGGCATCTATTCGAGCGACTTGATGGAAAGTTATTCCGAGGAAGAAATCAAGGAGCTGGGCAAGGAAATCGATGCTGAGCGGGACTTGCTGTTCAATTATATCGGCCTGTTTTTATTGGCAGACCGCTATGTGGCGAAGGATTATGAAGGAAATATCCACGAATTGCCGCAGGAGCGCTTCTTGGTCATCGCGATGACTTTGATGCAAAATGAACCGCAGGAAAAACGGCTAGATCTGGTAAAAGAAGCTTATTGGGCGATGAGCAACCTTTATATGACAGTGGCAACACCGACCTTGTCCAATGCCGGCAAGAGCTTCGGGCAGCTGTCTTCCTGCTTTATCGACACGGTGGACGATTCGCTCGATGGCATTTACTTAAATAACTGGGATATTGCCCGCCTGAGCAAAGACGGGGGCGGCATCGGCATTTACTACGGCAAAGTCCGTGCGCTTGGCTCTGACATCAAAAAATTCAAAGGCAATTCATCCGGGGTCATTCCGTGGATCCGCCTGCTCAATGACACGGCGGTCAGCGTGGACCAGCTTGGCCAGCGCCAAGGAGCAGTCGCAGTGTATCTCGATGTTTTCCATAAAGATATTATGAACGGCTTTTTGGATTTGAAAACGAACAACGGGGATGAGCGCCGAAAAGCGCATGACATTTTCACGGGAGTTTCGATACCGGATCTATTTATGGAAAAGTTGAATGAAAAAGATGACAACGGCCGGAGCATTGGCGAATGGCATACCTTCTGTCCGCATCAAGTTAAAAGCGTTATGGGCTGGAAAGATGAACACGGGACGGCACTTGGACTTGAGGATTTCTATGATGAAATCGATGTAAAGCATTTTACGGAAAAATACGAGGAAGCGGCAGCGAATCCGCTATTGCCGCGAAAAACTTACCGGGCGATGGATATCATGGCGCGCATTATGGTATCGCAGCTCGAAACCGGCACACCGTATATGTTCTACCGCGACGAAGTGAACCGGCAAAATCCGAATAAGCATTTGCGCGGAAAAGGGCGCACATCGATTTACTGCAGCAATTTATGTACAGAAATTGCGCAAAACATGTCGGCAACCACCATTACGAAAGAGTATACCGACGAAGACGGCAACCTGGTCATGATCCGCAAGCCAGGCGATTTCGTGGTCTGCAACTTGTCGTCGATCAACTTGCCGCGCGCCGTGAAAGCGGAAGTGCTGGAGCGTCTCATTCCGATTCAGATGCGCATGCTCGATAATGTCATCGACTTGAATACGATTTCTGTCGGGCAGGCGGATGCGACGAATAAAAAATTCCGGGCTGTTGGATTAGGAACTTTCGGATGGCACCATTTGCTCGCACTTGAAGGCATCCACTGGGAATCAGAAGAAGCTGTAAAGTTCGCTGATAAGTTATATGAAGAAATTGCCTACCATACGATCCGCTCTTCTATGGAACTTGCCAAGGAAAAAGGGGCTTACCGCGAGTTCAGCGGCTCGGAATGGCAGACAGGGGAGTATTTTAAACGCAAACAATACACAAGCGGCCGCTGGACCGGTCTGCAAAAAGAAATCACTGAGAACGGCGTTCGCAACGGCTGGATGATGGCAGTCGCGCCGAACTCGTCAACAGCAAAAATCGGCGGTTCAACGGACGGCATCGATCCATTGTACGCAGTCGAGTATGCAGAGGAAAAGAAAAACTTCAAATTCAAAGTGACAGCACCTGACTTGAACCACAATACGTACGATTACTACCGCCGTGCCCGCCATGTCCTGGACCAGAAATGGAGCATCCGCCAGAACGCGGCACGCCAGCGCCATATCGACCAAGGCATCAGTTTCAATTTGTATGTTCCGCATACGATCAAAGCAAAAGATTTGCTGGAAATGCATGTCGAAGCTTGGGCACAGGGGTTAAAAACGACTTATTATGTACGCAGCACATCACAGGCGGAAATTGAAGAATGTGAAGCTTGCCAAAGCTAAGGAGGAACGAATATGTCCATACATGCACCTTTATCCAAAATTAAGCTGCTTAATCCGGAACATCCGAATAAATCGACAGGCATCCTGAACGGCCAATCTTCCGGTTTATTGAATTGGAACGACATTGCCTACCCGCAAATGTATGATCTTTACCAGACGCTGTTGTCGAATTTCTGGAAAGCCCAGGAAATCAATATGCAGGATGACATCAAACAATGGGATAGCTTAACTGCAACCGAACAGGATGTATTCTTGCGGTTGAATACCCAATTAGCATCGCTCGACAGCCTGCAGACGCCAACGATGAGCCAAGTGATGGACTATGTGACCGACTCGAGCTTTAAAGCGATATTCGCTGTTATTGCCCAACAGGAAGCAGTCCATACGGAATCATATTCCTATATCCTCAGCTCATTGGTGGCAGTGAGCGAACAAAATGGACGCTTCGATCAAGCCAAAAGCGATCCGATTGTCCGTAAGCGCAACGAGCTGATCTTAGATGCTTACGAGGAATTCCGGCAAAATCCGACTGCCCAGAACCTCTTCAAGCTAAGCGTCAACTCCATCAACTTGGAAGGGATCTATTTCTACGCCGGCTTTGCTTTCTTCTATCATTTGGCGCGCCAGCAGAAAATGCTGAAGACCAGTACGATGATCAGCTACATCCAGCGCGATGAAATGCAGCACGCATATTTCATCGCCCAATTCATTCGCATCCTATTGACGGAAAATCCGGAATTGAACACAGATGAAAATATTGCTTATGTCTATGAAGCAATCGACAAAGCGGTTCAGCTGGAAAAGGAATGGGCTCACTATATTTTGGAAGGCATTGAAGGGCTCGACCTTCAGGAGTTTGAGGGCTATGTGGAATATTTGGCGAACAAGCGCCTGCGACAGCTAGGGCTCGACAATCTTTACGAAGAACGCAGCAATCCGATGCCGTGGATACAAGTATTTGGCGACGACATGATGAATGATACGAAATCCGACTTTTTCGAACAGAAATCCCGGACCTATTCGAAAGTGTCCCAGTCCAATGGATTCGACGAATTATAAGCCGAAAATCGCCGTCGTCTATGCATCAGTGACGGGCAATACGAAAGCTGTTGCAGAGATGATCGGGGAAGTCTTTCAAGCCAAAGAACTCGAACTCGAGTTGTGGCCAGCAAAAGATTTCGTCTTAACGGAACTTTCACGTTTTGACATCGTTCTGGTAGGCACCTATACATGGGGAAACGGCGAGGTTCCAAAAGAGCTTTACAGCTTGTTCGACGCTCTTGAAAACCAGGAGCGAAAGAATCTCGTAACCGCAGTGTTCGGAACCGGCGACAGTTTTTTTGCGGAATTCTGCGGAGCAGTAAACCGGTTTCGGGACATGCTGTTTGTCCACACCACGTTAGCAGCTACTTTAAAAATCGAATTGCAGCCCCAAAAAATAGATAAAATCCGCTGTGAAAAATTCATTGAAAGTGCATTAAAAAAGCACATAGAATTAAAAACAGGTAATACATGAGAATGTAGTATGAAAACAGACCCCTTACATTTAAGGGGTCTGTTTTTAGTTAATCCAAGTGAAATTATCGGAAAAGTCATTGAGACAGAATTGAAAAATAATTTAAAAAAATACTACCATACAAGTATGCTAATGTGGTAATATGGGTTTCAAGCAAAGGAGGGATTAAGTGCTGAATATCGATTCAACTAAGAAAATCAAAAGTTTTTCTACTAAAGACTACGTTTATGAAATATTGAGAGAAAATATCATTTCACTGGCTATCGAACCTGGCCAACAAATTTCGGAAAAAGAAATTTCGGATTTGCTGCAAGTTAGCAGGACGCCAGTTCGGGAAGCATTTGTTAAATTAGCGCAGGAAGAATTATTGGAAGTTTTCCCGCAGCGCGGCACGAAAATCGCCTTAATCGATTTATATCATGTCGAAGAAGCACGCTTTATTAGAGAACATTTGGAAAGAGCTACTGTACGAGTGGCCTGTGAAGATTTCCCGGAAGAAAAGTTGAAGGACTTGGAAGCCAACCTGCAATTGCAAAAGAAATGCGTGGCTGAAAAAAACTTTACCCGGCTTTTTGAACTGGATGAAGAATTTCATAAAATCATTGCCGAAGGAAGCGGAAAAGAGCGGATTTGGGCCTTGATCCAACAGATGAACGCCCACTTGAACCGGATTCGGATGTTGAGCCTGGCAGCCAACTATAATTGGGAATTGATTCTATCGCAGCATGAAAAGATCTTTACTGCCATTAAAGAGAAAAATGCCGACCTGGGAGAAAAAGCCATGGAGGAACATTTGAAAAAGCTTCTTTTCGAGCAGGAAAAACTGAAAAGCGAATACCAGCAATATTTTAAGCAATAAGCTTTTGGGACCAAATGTAAGCGCTTTAAATGGATGGATTTAAAAATTTTGCTATCCAATAAAACCAAGGGGGATTTACGGATGAAAAAACGCAGTATTATGTCAGCATTAATGATTTCTTCAGCTTTATTACTAGGGGCTTGCGGCGGTGAAAGCGCTGCCGAAGGGGACGACAAAGTCTATACACTGAAAGTCGGAACCGCTTTAGCTGAAACAGATCCGATTTATGAAGGATTGGTGGAGTGGAAAGATAGCGTAGCTGAGAAGACGGACGATAAAGTGAATATCGAAATTTTCGGCAACGGTTCGCTTGGAGATGACAAAGATATCCTGGAACAAGCAAAAGTGGGCACGAACGTGGCAGTTATCGTAGATGCTGGGCGTCTTGCTGAAATGGAGCCTGAAATGGGTATTTTGGCTGCTCCTTACGTAGCGGACAGCTACGATGAAGCGAGCAAAATTGTCCAATCGGATCTATTCAAAGGCTGGGAAGAAGAACTTGCACAAAACCATAACCTGAAAGTGCTTTCGTTCAACTGGTACCAAGGCGACCGCCACCTGTTGACGAATAAGAAAATTGAAAAGCCGGCAGATCTTAAAGGCTTGAAATTGCGTACACCGGGAGCGGAAATCTGGACAGAAACCATTTCTGCAATGGGAGCAAGCCCTTCAGGCATGGCCTTCTCAGAAGTTTATCCGGGGATCCAACAAGGAGTTATTGATGGAGCGGAAGCGCAGCATCCGGCCACTTATGGGGCGAATCTTCAAGAAGTCGTTAAATACATCACGAAAACGAGCCACTTCCAATTGTTGACGGGCATTGTAGCTGGAGCTGACTGGATGAATGGCCTGCCGGAAGAATATCAGGACATCGTCATTGAAGAATCGTTCAAAGCGGGAGAAGAAGCTTCAGAAAATACGATCGGCATGCTTGATGAATTCGAGCAGAAGATGATTGACGCAGGCGTAGAAGTCAATGAAGTGGACATCGAGCCATTTAAGGAAGCAACCAACACAGTTTATGAAAAATTCGACGGATACACAGAACTTCGTGAAGAAATCAATAAAATCCTAGGAAAATAAGTGAGTGATGAAAATGATAAAAAAAGTAGCTGGCGGCTATGCAAAATTCGAGAATTTTATTACTAATTTATTGATGATCGGTGTTGTAGCGTTTGTCTTTATCGCCTCAATCATGAGATGGGTGGGATTCCCCCTCTCATGGTCTGTGGAGTTTGCTCAATTCTTATTTGTTTGGGTCATTTTTTTAGGTGCCAATCGCTGTCTCCGGGAAGACCGCCACATTGGAGTGGATTTTTTCGTGAAAAAACTGAAGCCGAAAACAAAGGCTGTGCTAGAAATCATTATTAACGTATTGATTATGGCCTTCCTGGTTTTCCTGATCAATTTTGGAATCCAGTTAAGCATCGAAAACTCAGTGCGCTTAATCAGTAACCTTCCACTAAGTTATTCGTTTATCACAATGGCTGTGCCGATTGGAAGCATCTTAATGTTGATCACCCTGATTTTTAAAGTGGCACAGAAAATCAACGTTTTAAAAACAACATCTGTATAAATTGAATAAACGTTACGGATAGTCCGCTAAACTGCTTTGAAGTTATTGGCCGAATTCAATTCGGCCGATGGCTTTTCTTCGGGAAAAGCCTAAAGCAAAGAGCGATTTCTTTCGTTCAATTTTTACAGTCATTCAGAATAAGAGGTGGAAACCATGTTACTTGTCGCTGTTATATTTTTCGTTTTGCTCTTTTTGAATATGCCTGTGGCTTTTGCCATCGGTATTGCAAGTTTGTCATTCTTTATCTTGGAACCGAATTTGCCGGTTGAAATTACAACACAGCGAATGGTAGCGGGGACGCAGTCATTTCCATTGCTGGCGGTGCCTTTCTTCATTTTAGCCGGAAACTTGATGAACTCTTCTGGAATCACAAAACGGCTGATTCGCTTTTCCAATGCGTTAACTGGACATTTAGTCGGAAGCCTGGCGCACGTTTCCATCGTCCTTAGTACGATCATGGGCGGTGTTTCAGGATCGGCCAACGCGGATGCCGCGATGCAAAGCCGGATTCTGGGCCATCAAATGGTAGCAAGAGGCTATTCAGGCGGTTATTCGGCTGCCGTTATTGCCATCAGCTCATTGATCACAGCAACAATCCCGCCGAGTATCGGTTTGATCCTATACGGATACGTTGGCCAAGTGTCTATCGGCAAGCTCTTTTTAGCGGGAATCATTCCCGGTATTCTCATGATGATCGTATTGATGCTGGTTTCATACCTTGTCGCGAAAAAACGCGGATATGATCAAGATGAAAATATCAAACGAGCTACATTCAAAGAAGTAGCTGTTTCGTTCAAAGACAGTATTTGGGCATTATTATTCCCGGTCATTTTAGTCGTGGGAATTCGTTTCGGCATATTCACCGCTTCAGAAGCAGGAGCTTTTGCAGTGGTCTATGCCCTTGTAATCGGCTTCTTCGTTTATAAAGAATTGAACTGGAAGAACTTTATCGAATCCATTGAGCAGTCGGTTACCGATAATGCATCCATTCTTTTGATCATTTCCACATCATCTATTTTAGGTTTCTTGATTACATATGACCGTCTGCCGCAAAATGCCGCAGACTTCCTGATCGGCATTACGAGCAATGGCACATTGATGCTGCTGTTGATCTTGCTGTTCCTGGTCATCGCAGGGATGTTCATTGAATCTACCGTATTGGTTTTACTATTAACACCGATTTTCCTGCCGATTGTCACTCAAGTAGGGGTAGACCCAGTCCACTTTGGTATTTTGATGATGACAATCGTTACATTCGGGGGCATGACGCCGCCGGTCGGGGTCACGATGTATACGACAACTTCCATTATGAAAGTGCCGATTGAAGAATACATCAAAGAAGCTCTTCCGTTTATTGGAGGCGTAGTCGTATTGGTTCTGATCCTGGTATTCGTACCGGAAATTGTGACATTCATTCCTGATTTATTAATGTGAGGCAATTAAAACAACTGGAGGTCGAGCTTTATGTTTTCTTTTGAAGGAAAAGTGGTTTGGGTTACCGGCAGCAGTACGGGAATCGGAAGAGCGATTGCTGAGAAGTTTGCAGAATGCGGAGCAGCTGTCGTCGTTCACGGAAATTCCAACGCGGCAGAAGCTGAAATCACATTGAAAAATGTCCAGGATAAAGGCGCGAAAGCTCATTTGGTTATCGGCGACGTGACGGACCGCAAACAAGTGGATGAAATGGTTGAAGACATCAAAACCAAATTCGGCCGAATCGACATCCTCGTCAATAACGCCGGCACGATGGTCAAGCGTGCCAAAATTGAAGACCTGGAAATCGAAGCATTGGAAAAAATCATTAACATTAATTTCACTTCCGTATTCCATGTGACGCAAGCGGTCTTGCCGCTTATGAAGAAGAGCGGGCAAGGCAATATCATTAACATGACGTCAATTGCTGCACGAAACGGCGGCGGTGGAGGCGCAGTGGCTTATGCTGCTGCTAAAGGAGCGGTCAGCACATTTACAAGAGGGCTTGCAAAAGAACTGGCTGGAGACCGTATCCGGGTGAACGGAATAGCGCCGGGAATCATTACGACGCCGTTCCACGACCGCTATTCCACGGTGGAAATGAGAACGGCGATGGCGAACCAAGTGCCGCTTGGAAGAGAAGGCACGCCGGAAGAAATCGCTGGCACAGCCGTTTACCTGGCTTCTGACATCGCAGGCTATATAACCGGGGAAATCATCGAAGTGAACGGCGGATTATTGACAGACTGATCCGTTGTCCGCTGGAGGAGGGTTTGTATGAAAGCATTTATGGACGAGGATTTTCTATTGGAAACCGAAACGGCAAAAACTTTGTATCATGATTTTGCAAAAGACATGCCGATTTTTGACTATCATTGCCATTTGACTGCCAAGGAAATCGCAGAAAATAAAACTTTCGCCAATCTAGCGGAAATTTGGCTGGACGGCGACCATTACAAATGGCGCGCTTTGCGCAGCAACGGCGTACCGGAAGAATGGGTGACCGGGGAAGCTGATGACCGGGAGAAATTCCAGAAATGGGCGGAAACCGTTCCTTTCACATTGGGAAACCCGCTTTATCACTGGACGCATTTAGAGTTGAAGCGATATTTCGGCATTCACAAACCGCTCAGCCCGAAGACGGCTGATGAAATCTGGGAAGAAGGCAACGCGCTGCTTCAGACAGAAGCGTTTACCGCGCAGCAATTGATCAAGCGGTCGAATGTAAAAGGCTTGTGTACGACAGACGACCCTTTGGACGACTTGGCTTACCATAAGCAAATCAAAGAAGACGCATCGTTTGATGTCCATGTGTTGCCGACATTCCGGCCGGACGGCGCCTTGACAATCGAAAGCCCTGCATTCAAGGAATGGATTTCCAACCTGGAAAAGATTACAGGCTCAGAAGCAAAAACCTTCGCAGGCTTAGTCGAAGGATTGGAAGCACGGGTCCGGTATTTTCATGAGGCAGGCTGCCGCCTGTCCGACCATGGATTGGACTCGAACTTTTATCTGGAAGCAAGCGAAGCAGAAGTGGAACGCATTTTTGCAAAAGCTTTGGCGGGCTCCCCTTTGGAAAATGAGGAAATCGTCAAATACAAAACAGCCGTTATGAAAGCCCTAGGCAAAATGTATGCGCAGCACAGCTGGGCGATGCAATTGCATATCGGGGCGCTTAGAAGCAATAACCGGAAGAAATTAGAGGCCGTCGGGCCGAATACCGGCTTTGATTCGATTCATGATTTTACTTATGCGGAAGATTTATCGAATTTGCTGGATGCATTGGATTATGAAGGGGTATTGCCGAAGACGGTTATTTACAATCTCAATCCGCGGGATAACCATATGATCGCTTCCATGATCGGCAATTTCCAGGAAGAGATTCCGGGCAAAATTCAATTCGGTACGGCTTGGTGGTTCAATGACCAGCGCGACGGCATGGAAGAACAGATCAAAATTTTGGCGAATCATGGCTTGCTTGCCCGCTTCGTGGGCATGCTGACGGATTCGCGAAGCTTCTTGTCCTACACAAGACATGAGTATTTCAGAAGAATTCTTTGCAACATCGTTGGGAAATGGGTTGAAAACGGGGAATATCCTGCGGATTTCGACATTTTGGAGATCATTATAAAAGATATTTGCTACGGCAATATCGAAGCGTATTTAGCAATAGAGTCCTAGGATGATTGGGTGATAGACATGCAAATGGTATTTAGATGGTTTGGAGAAAACGACGATCACATTCCGCTTTCGAATATTAAACAGATACCGGGTGTGACAGGCATCGTCTGGGCACTGCATGACCAGGCGCCGGGCGACAAGTGGCCGCTGGATAAGATTCAGGCGGTGAAAACTGAAGCTGACAATTACGGATTCAATATAGATGTAGTGGAAAGCGTCAATATCCATGAAGATATTAAGCTTGGGCTGCCTTCGCGGGAGCAGTATATTGAAAATTACAAGGCGACAATTAAAGATTTGGCTTCTGTCGGCGTAAAGGTTATTTGCTATAACTTCATGCCGGTTTTTGACTGGATCCGCACGGATCTATTCGGAGAAGTCGGAGACGGTTCAACGGCTTTGTTCTACGAGAAAGCCAAAATCGATGCCATGAAGCCGGAAGAGCTGGTGGCAAATTTTCTTTCCAATGATGAATTTTCATTGCCCGGTTGGGAACCGGAACGCCTTGGGCAATTGGCGGAGTTGTTTGAAGCCTATCAGAACGTTTCAGAAGAAAAGCTATGGGACAATCTTCACTATTTCCTGGAGCAGGTCATTCCGGTAGCCGAAGAGAATGGCATCAAAATGGCCATTCATCCGGATGATCCGCCTTGGCCGATTTTCGGCTTGCCGAGAATCATCACAAATCAGGACAATATTAGACGGTTCCTGAATCTGGTGGACAGTCCGTCAAACGGCTTGACGTTTTGCAGCGGCTCACTCGGTGCCAATCCGGAAAACGATTTGATCAGCATCGTTAAAGAATTCGGCGAACGAATTCCTTTTGCGCACATCCGGAACCTAAAGCATTTCAGCAACGGAGATTTTATCGAATCCTCCCATAAAGCGAGCGATGGATCCGTAGACATTGTGGGCATTGTCAAAGCCTTCCATGAAATTGGATTTACCGGCTATACACGGCCTGACCATGGCCGCCACATTTGGGACGAAGTATGCCGTCCGGGCTACGGGCTATACGACCGTGCGCTTGGCATCATGTATTTATGGGGAATCTGGGATAGCCTGAGCGAAAAAGTAAAAGTGAACTAAAACCGATGTAGCCGAAACCACCAAGGAATTTTTCTTGGTGGTTTTATTTAGGGGAAATATCCAATATTCGCCATCCATTCAAGCCGGTTCGTGTAAAATAAAGGATAAGGATTTATGAAGGAGTCGATGTAAAACTTTATGAAACGCTATTTGATGCTTATTGCATACGTTCTTCTTTTCGCAGCATCGCTCTATTATTTTACGGAACAATCGGCTGGTCCGGTTGTAGAAGACCGCAGCCGGCTGTTGCCTGTAAAAATGAAAGCCATAAAAGCGGGAGACAGCTTTTCTGCCATCCAGCAAATTGTATGGGATGCGGACGCTGCCGGCGACGCGATCTCGATTGCCGGCATGCAGCATAGCCAGGGCGGACATACAGAATATCCTGACGGCATCCTTTTGGATATGAAACCGTATAATCAAATATTGGATTTCGACGAAGAACAGAAAACCATCACGGTCCAAAGCGGGGCTACCTGGGCGGATATTCAGGAACGGATCCATCCATACGGTTTAGCCTTGAAAGTCAGCCAATCGCAAAATATTTTCACGGTTGGCGGCTCCATCAGCGTGAATGCCCATGGCCTTGATATACGAAATCATGGGCTGATTGATACGATCGAATCCATGCGCCTCCTCGATGCAAATGGCGATATCCTGGAAATCAGTGAAGACCAAAATGCGGAGATGTTCAAAGCGGCAGTCGGCGGCTACGGCTTGATGGGGGTCATATTGGACGTAACGTTAAAGCTGACGGACGATGCGCTTTATCAAATCGAATCAGAACAGCTTTCTTACAAGGAGTACAGCGAGTACTTCAAAGAAAAAATTAAAGATGAAAACGTGAAAATGCACTTGGCGCGCATTTCCATTTCGCCGGAATCGTTCCTGGAAGAAATGTATGTGATGAATTACAGCGAAGCGGCAGAGCAGGACCTTTTGCGAGAGCCTGAGAAACTGAAAGAAGAGACATTGATTGCCGTGCCGAAATTCTTTTTAGGGCTTGCCCGATTGAATGATGAAGGGAAAGAAGCATTCTGGAAAACACAGAAAACCTATGCTAAATCAGTGAACGGGAAAAAGATTTCACGGAATAATGTCATGCGCTCCGATTCCGAATTTATGGAGTACAGCCATCCGAAAAATACGGAAGTGCTGCAAGAATATTTTGTCCCGGTGGACAATTTTGAAGCCTATATCGACGATCTAAGAAAAACTTTAGCCAAGGAAGAATCGTTTAATTTATTGAACATCACGATCCGCTACGTCGAGGAAAATGAGAAAGCTGTGCTGTCCTATGCGAAACAAGATATGTTTTCTCTTGTCCTGTTAATCAATCAGGGAACCGACAGCGAAAGCATTGAAGATACTGGGAGAGTCATCCGCAACATGATTGATGTCACACTCGATCATGAAGGAAGCTACTACTTGCCGTATTATGGTTATCCAACGAAAGAACAGATGGCGGAAGCTTATCCAAGAACGAAAGAATTTTTTGAGCTGAAAAGAAAATACGATCCGGAAGAGCGGTTTATGAACCTTTTCTATGAGGAGTACAAGCAATGAACTACCAACGATTTATCGTCTACCAAGGCGCAATTGGCATGGCTTCGACCATGATTTTCCCTTTTTATATTTTAATGATCAACAACGTCGGAAATTCGTATTCACAGTTTGGCTGGGCGTATGGGCTGTTTGCATTGACGGCTGCGATTTGTTATCCGTTTATCGGTAAACTGGCAGACAAAGTGGGCGATAAGTGGCTGCTTGGCGTTTATTCGTGGGGGATGGCGCTGACGCTGTTGTTTTTCCCGCTGGCCAATGAAATCTGGCATGTCTATATTCTTCAAGTAATGATGGGCATCTTTGGAGCCGTGCAACGAAATTCCGAGAAAACGGTGCTCGCAAGGCGTGTCAGTAAAGAGACCGCAGGGAAAGAAATTGGCAAATACCATATCTGGACCTCCATTGCTGCGGCAGCGGCTGTGATCGGAACAGGCTATCTGGTAGACTTTTTCACCATCTCGAGCATTTTTTATATTGCTTCCGCTGTTTTTGCCTGGAGCGGATTTCTCGTCATGAAAAAAGAAAAGGGACTGTCCAGTTTGATGGAATAAGCCGATTGCCAAGAGCAGTCGGCTTTTTTATTTGAAGTTTTATTGTCTAATATGTCACGACGTGATATAGTCATGGTGTGACATAGTCTGGAAAGAAGGAATTTTAATGAATGCGGATAAAGTTATGAAAAAATACATCCCGATGACAGAAACGGCGTTTTACATCCTGTTGTCGCTGACAGAGCCGCGGCATGGCTACGGCATCGTCAAGCATGTCGAAGAGATTTCAGGCACCCGGCTGCATCTAGGTTCAGGAACTGTCTACGGCACATTGACGAAGATGCAGAAAGACGGTGTCATTACGGTATTTGCCGACGAAGAACGAAAAACACTTTATGAAATGACGGATCTTGGCAAACAATTAATCCTTGCAGAAATCGGCAGGCTGAAGGAACTTCATCAGAATGCCGTGAAATACGAGGGGGACTTTTTATGAAAAAAATAATAAAACCGTTTTGGAGCTATGACGTTGAACAAACAGAGGATTGGCTGCAAGAAATGGCTGAGCAAGGATACATTCTGAAAAAATTAAACAGAGCATCACGGACTTTCTATTTTGAGCAGGCCGCACCGCAGAACCTTTCATACCAGATCAGCTTTGATCGAAATCAGGGGCCGGTCCTTGCTTCCCGTTTCATAGAAAACGGCTGGACGATTGCCGCGGCAAGCGGCAAATGGCAGATCCTTCAAAACAGCAATTCGGCAAATGAAATCAAAGCAGTGCCAGTCCGCCAAGGCGTCATCACCCATAACCGGAATGTTTCCTTTGTTTTCTTTGGCCTTCTTTTTTATTTGCTGGGTGTGCTGCTGGCGAACTTGTCGTCGCTTGTTTCCTCCTGGCTGCAAGACGGAACTGTCGCAGTGGAACCAAGTCCGCTATGGGCGATTACCTATCTGTTTCTGGCGCTGACACTTGGAGCCATCGGCCTGGCCATCTACTCGATTGTTAAAATTAAAAAATCCAATCAGGCGATGCTGCAAAAAGAATCCGGGATAGCTGCTGCAAAATGGAAGAGCAGCCAGCCAACTCTGGAAATCCCGGAATCCTCTGGCCGCTTTGTGAAAAAGGTCAAGCTTGGCTGGATGTATGCTCCTGACCGCTTGGAAAGCTGGCTCGAAAAGATGGAGCAGCAAGGCTATCAGCTGCATCACGTCGGGACGATTGGGACCGTGTTTTATTTTGTAAAAGGTGAACCCCGGCGCATGAGCTATCACGCTGAATACATGAGCACGGTTGAAAGCAGTTATTTCTCGATTTATGAAGACGCCGGATGGCTGAAAATTTTTGAATCCTGGTCGGCAATGGAAAAATGGGTGATTTGGTGCCGCGAATATAAAGAAGGCGAAGAAAAACCCCGGATTTATTCGGAAGGAAGCAGCCATTTAAAACGGGCGCGCCGAATGGCCGGCCTTTACACGGTGCTGTTTTTGCCGCTGCTGTTCATCTATGCAGTGAACGCCAATCGGGAATTTCAGGAGTTCATCAACGAAGGCGCCGCGCTTTCTTTGTTCGGGCTGCTCCCGGCCATTGCCTTTGTCTTATTCCTTAGCTTCATTTACCGGATGTGGGCGTATTATATCCGGTTGAGAAAAAATTATTCCGTTTTCCATCGTTAAAACGGGCAAGCTTTAAAACTCGCTCTCCTTCTCAAACTGCCCGTATAATGAAGCTATCAACGATTCTTAGAAAGAGGTAAGCCATGATCATTGTCATCGATAACCATGACTCCTTTACGTACAACTTAGTCCATTATCTGGAACAATTCGATGCCGCGCTTTTGGTATTTCAAAACGAACAAATAACAGCAGCTGAAATAATAAAACTGGCGCCTGATCTAATTGTGCTTTCTCCAGGGCCGGGGCGTCCAAAACAGACGGGCGCAACAGGGGAAGTCCTCTCCGAGCTAAGCATGGAAGTTCCCATTCTTGGCGTCTGCCTGGGCCATCAAACCATCATTGAATATTTTGGAGGGACGGTCGTAAAAGGGCAGCAGCCGATGCACGGAAAGGTCTCCCTTATAAACCATAACGAAACAGGAGTGTTTGCAGGGGTTGCTTCGCCGACAAGTGTGGCGCGCTACCACTCGCTTGTGGCAGATGCGGCGAGTTTGCCGGAATGCCTGGAAGTGACAGCTAAGACAGAAGATGGGGTCGTGATGGGTATACGCCACCGTTCGCTGCCAATTACCGGCATCCAGTTCCACCCGGAATCCGTGAAAACCTTGGAAGGCTTTCAGATGCTGAAGAACTGTTATGAACAGGGAGTCGCTTGGAAAAAAGACCGGCAGGGAGAGTCAGCGGATGAATCCATATTTGCTTTTTGAATTTCGCAACAGCGAAGGAAAGATTGAACCGAAGGTTTTTACGGATCCGGTCGAAATTTTACAGACAGAACGTTTGGAAGAAATTCCTTTGATGATGGAGAAGATTGAGACTGCCCTCCAAAAAGGATTTTACGCGGCAGGCTATTTGTCTTATGAAGCAGCACCTGCATTCAACTCGGCAATGAAAGTGAATAAGTCGGCTGAAATGCCTCTGGCCTGGTTTGGGATCTTTGATCAAGTCCATGCGCAGCAGGCCGAATTTCAGGAAGAAGAATACAGCGTATCCGATTGGAAAATGGCCAGCTCGAAAAGCCTTTATAAAGAAGGCATCAGCCGGATTAAAACGGCCATTGAAGAAGGGCATACGTATCAAGTCAATTACACCGAACGGCTGCATGCCGATTTTACGGGGAGCGACCGTTCTTTTTACCGCCAATTGGCCCGCAATCAGCAGGCAGATTACGCCGCTTATCTGGATTTAGGGAAGCATCGGATCCTGTCGGCATCGCCCGAATTGTTTTTCCGTATAAAAGACGGGACCATCGAGGCAAAACCGATGAAAGGCACTGCGAAAAGAGGGCGCACCCTAGCGGAGGATAAGGCAAAAGCGGATGAATTGCTGGCTTCCGAAAAAGAGCAGGCGGAAAATTTAATGATCGTTGATTTGCTGCGAAATGATATGAGCCGGTTGGCGAAAAAAGGAACGGTCCACGTATCGGATCTTTATAAAGTGGAGACATACCCGACGGTGCACCAGTTAACTTCGACCGTTAAAGCAGAGCTGCAGGATTCCCTGGCCGTCTTTGATTGGTTTACCGCTTTGTTTCCTTGCGGATCGATCACCGGGGCGCCAAAAGTCAGTACGATGGAATACATTGCAGCGCTTGAACAAACTGCCCGGGATGTGTACTGCGGAGCCATCGGATTCATCACGCCTGAAAAAGAGGCGATCTTCAATGTGCCGATCCGCACGGTCGTCATCGATGCGGAGAAAGAGACGGCGCGCTACGGTGTCGGAGGCGGAATTACCTGGGATTCGACGTCGGAAGGCGAATATCAGGAATTGTACGCGAAAGCAGAAGTGCTGACAGCCAGGCGCCCAGAGTTTCAACTGCTCGAATCGTTGAGGCTGGAAGATGGAAAATACCCTTTGATCGACTACCATATGGAACGGATGAAGAATTCTGCCGCGTATTTTTATTTCCCGGGAAATGAAAAAAAGCTTCGCAAGCAGTTGAAAGAATGCGCCAAAGCGCATCCGAAAGGTGTCTATAAAGTAAGGCTGCTGCTAAGCAAGACGGGGGAAATAGCAGTAGAGGCGCAGAAAATCACGCCGATAAAGGAGCCGGTTCTCTGTCAATTGGCCCTCGAACCGGTAAATAGCCAAAACCCTTTCCTTTTTCATAAAACAACGCACCGGGAAATTTATGAACAGCACGAATCCGAGGTAGAGGGCGTCTTTACCGTCCTTTTATGGAATGAACAGGGACAGCTGACGGAGTTTGCCATTGGCAATCTTGTCGTGGAGATGAATGGCCGCCTGTATACGCCGCCGGTTGAAAATGGTTTGTTGGTGGGCACGTATCGGCAATTTCTTCTCGACACCGGCAAAATCGAAGAAAAAGAGATTCATAAAAACGACCTGGCAGAATGTGATGCCATCTGGTTTATCAATAGTGTGCGCGGATGGCTTAAAACGAAAATCATTCAATAATTGATCGAAAAAAGCTGCAGAAGCGAAATTCTGCAGCTTTTTTATTGTTGCGGTGAATCGAATAGCCGATTCTTCAACAGGAAAAATTTTGCTATAATTTTATTATTGAGAAAATACAAGCAAGAGAAGAGGTCATCACATGGCACTGGCATTTATTGAGGCGGCGAAGCATAAAAACGATGCATTGGTATTTCCTGCATTCAATTTGTCCTTAGCTGCAGGGGAAGTTTTGGCAATATATTCGAATGTGAACATTCGATCCCAGCTGATGGAATTGCTTTTAGAGAGGAGTTCGCTCTCCCAAGGGAAAATTGAGTTGGCAGGACAGGCGTTAGGCCGAAAATCCGTGAAAATGGGATTTCTATTCTTAAACGATGGCGTATACAAAAGACTGACGGTGTTAGAAGCCTTGCGCTTTTATAAAAACCTTCATAGTTCCTCGGATAAAGTGGACGAGGTCCTTCGGAAAGTCCAGCTGGAGCCGAAGAAAAAAACAAAACTTGAAAAATTGACCCCTTCTGAGCAGCGGCGCATTCAATTGGCCGCGCTGTATTTCCAGAACCCTGACGTTTGGGTGATGGAAGAGCCGGACCAAAACCTGGATATGGAATCAAAGCGGATTTTCCTTTCGCTGTTAAATGAACTTCGGGCAGCGGGGAAGTCTGTTTTTATCTTATCGGGAAACCTGGAAAACGCTGTAACTGCAGCAGATCGCGTATATCGGCTTGATGAAAATGGCCTTTATCAAATCCAAACCTTAGAGGAAGAGCCGGAAGCTGCAGAAGAAGCGGAAGAATCGGCGGCAATAGAGAGCATGCAGCCAATTCGTTTTGAAAAGATCCCGACCAAAGTGAATGAAAAGATTGTTTTGTTTGATCCGCCCGAAATCGATTACATCGAAAGTTCCGAAGGGCAGTCCTTTTTATACGTTAAAGGGGAAGCATTCCCCAGCTATTTTACATTGAGCGAACTTGAACAGCGTTTATTGCCATATGGGTTTTTCCGCTGCCATCGTTCCTATATTGTGAATCTTCAAAAGGTGCGGGAAGTGATTACTTGGACGCGAAACAGCTATAGCCTTGTTTTAGAAGATGCAAAAAAGTCATCGATTCCTTTGTCAAAAAGCAAAATGACCGAGTTAAAGGGAATATTGGGCATGAAATAGGCTCCATTCACCCCGAAAATCACTCCTTTCACCCTAAATATGATGTGCCATCTGTCTTTTCCCTTTAATCTGAAATCAGCAACAGGCAGAAGCCGAAACCGATTCAGGAGGAATGACGAATGGAAAATATCATTGAAGTGAACACGATGGCCAAAATCTTTGCCAACCAGCCGGCAATTGAGGATTTGAGTTTTGCGGTAAAACGGGGAGAGATCTTCGGTTTCCTCGGACCAAGCGGATCCGGGAAGACCACAACGATCAAAATCCTTACCGGCCAGTTGGAGCCGACTGCAGGGAGCGCGACAGTCTTTGGAGAATCCATCTCCAAATTGAAGAAGCCGGAATATCGCCAGCGCTTCGGTGTCCTTACCGACAACAGCGGCTTGTATAAAAGAATGACGGTATACGAAAACTTGAAATTATACTGTGAACTGTACGGCATGCCCCTCAGCAAGATCGATGAGGTGCTGGAATCGGTCAACCTGCAGGAAGACCGGAAGAAAAAAGTTTCCGCTTTATCGAAAGGGATGACGCAGCGTGTGCTTTTGGCTCGTACACTGCTCCATGCACCGGAGCTGCTGTTTTTGGACGAACCGACTTCAGCGCTTGACCCGGTCAATACCCGCCATATCTACAAAGGGCTCCGGGCCCTGAATGAAAAAGGGACGACGATTTTCCTGACTACGCATGATATGGAAGAAGCGGATACTTTATGCGACCGGGTGGCTTTCCTGAACAAAGGGAAAATCCAGTTGATGGATACACCGGATCAGCTGAAGAAGCGCTATGCGGACGGCACGATGACAGTCGAATTGAAAAATGAAGAAAAAGTGGTGCTGTCTACAGGTACGGAAGATGCGAAGGTTTTGTATGAATACATGAAAAACGGCAAAGTCGCCACCATCCATTCCAACGAACCGACACTCGGCGATATTTTTGTAAAAGCGACAGGGAGGGTATTAGCATGAACCAATCAATCAAACGGGTAAATGCAATTTTCCAAAAGGATTTTAAAGATTTTTCTCGGAATCTAGCGGTTTCGGTCGTCCTCTTTATGCCATTATTTGTAGCGGCACTTTATGGGCGCATGGGCATCGATACGCTTGATGCGCATTATATGATCATTAACTTGACGTTTGCCATGGTCGCAACTTTTGTCCAGTGCTGCCTGATCGCCGAGGAAAAAGAACAGAATACGCTTCGCGGCTTAATGCTGTCGCCGGCAAGCACGGCAGAAATCCTCAGCGGCAAAAGCTTGCTGACGTTTGTCCTGACGATCTTGGTTATAGCAGTGGGCGCCTTATTTTCCGAATATCAGCCGGAGAACCTGCTGATTGTGTCGCTTGCGATTGTCTTGTCATCGTTTTTCTACATCGCGCTAGGCACACTGCTTGGCT
This sequence comes from Planococcus massiliensis, assembly GCF_000821325.1. Taxonomy (NCBI): domain Bacteria; kingdom Bacillati; phylum Bacillota; class Bacilli; order Caryophanales; family Caryophanaceae; genus Planococcus; species Planococcus massiliensis. The sequence continues at coordinate 274,354 of NZ_CCXS01000001.1, forward strand.
TATGGGCAAAATCCGTGATGGAAGCCTCAGTCATCATCTTGCCGGTTCTCGGAATTTTCTCGTTCGGTTCCTTTTTATTGCCTTTGGCAGAGAAGTACCCTGTCTTGGGCGTGGTGGAATATTTGCCGAGTGTGCAGTTGATTGAAATTGCAACGAAAGTGGAAAATGGTGCAGGCTTCAGTGAGACGGCAGCGCAATTTGGCATCATTTTGGTCTGGACAGCAGCAGCAGCCGTTTTGACGGCCGTCGTTTATAAAAAGCGAATGGTCGATTAAAAAGTGTTTACAGAAAACGAATAATGGGAATAAAACGAATACCCTCTTTTTTATAAAACAGTTTAATAATAAGGCAGGATGTAACAGACAATAGAGCTGTAAACAACGCCGCGAAGAATTCTCGAGGATTCTTTACGGCGTTTTTTTGTGTCTTTTATTCGATCAGCAGGCAGTGGCCATGGAAAAAGGCTTTGAAAAAACCCTTAGGAGATGATCTACATGGACCGGTTGGAGCAAGTAGGCGAAAAAGTTGGAATGGTGATGGATGCAGAAATCGAATGGATGGGTGGGGAATGCATCATCAAGAAGCAGCGGACATTGGAAATACGCTCAAACGATTCCCGTTTCTATTGCACCTTGGATCTTGATATCTCATTTGATCATTTGGATGCAGACGGCTCCGCTGACAATAAAGCGGAAATCTATCTTTTGCCGGAAGAATATCCTGCTTTTTTGAACCGATTAAGAAACTATCCGATTGCGTTGCCGACAAATTACCGGCAGCGATTGGTGGCCAATCCGAACATTGTCTGCGTTTATATGAAATCAAAAGAGCCGCCTGAATTTTTCGCGGAGCGGCTGGCGGCAGCTTTGGAAATTATCGAGCAGTTGGACGGGCAAATCTATATGAATTGACGGCAGATAAAATCGATGAATCCAGGATGATCAAATGCTGGATAAGTACAAGTAATCATGTGAAAAAATCGCCATGGGATTATTGTCGTTCATGCCGCAGGAGAAAAACTTGAAAACTTTGCGCCAAACGCTGCTTCGCTATGAAGAAAATTCAGCGTGGCAATTGTGTTGTGTACGCTGGGAGTAAACGAATGGAAAGGCTGCAGCAGTGAATTTGCACATAATGGATCAAACCGTTCACATAAATAAAACCAAAAGGCGGATGGCAGGCAGCGCTATCTGTCTTTTTGATGATCGCTACAACAACTATAATCTAAATATTCTAAATTTTATTGTATTTTAGTAAAATTCCATTTATACTTAAAAATATTCCATCCAGAAAAAGCATTTCAAAATATTTACAATAAAGCGTACTGTTTTATGTTTACAACGATTTCATGGGAAAGGGGAATGGACATGGAGCGGATAAAAAAGGAAGTATTGGAAGCGGTTTCTGAACGCCAACTGCAATCGTTTAAGAGCCAGTTTATCAAAGAAACGGGTTTTCCTGTCGCGAAAGAGGAGCTTCGGAGCTTCCAATATGCCAAGGAAGTGCTGGAGATTCTAGGAGTAGAAACAAAGTTGAGTTTTCATGACAGCTTTGTCAGTTTGCCGATCCATGCCCGTTTGTCCTTGCAAGGTGAAGAATTCCAGTGTTCAACACATGCGATGTCCACTTCTACTGGAGAAATCGGGTTGAATGGAAAGCTTCGCTATGTAAAACGGCTGGATGAAAATACAGCGGCTTCCAAAGAAATCGTTTTGACAGAAGGGACAGTTTCCCCGGGAGCAGTCCGAATGGCTGAAAAAGCAGGAGCCAAAGCGGTAATTTTCATTGAAAGCGAAACGGTTCGGAAAGCGCTGTCTGTAGATGGCGCAGAAGACAATGCCAATAGTGCCCCTCATTATTTTTCAAGCATCCCGGTTTTATTGATGAATGAAAACGAAGGGGACAAGCTGAAGAATAGCTGGTCCCAAGCGGCAGGAGAGCCTTGCTGTTGGCTGATGACCGAAGTTGAAACAGGCTGGAGGGAAGTTCCGACGCTGACAGCTGAAATCAGAAATCCGGTTTCCGCGGATTTTATCCAAGCCAGCAGCACGATCGATTCTGCAGAAAATGCTGGAACGAATGCCATCCTTTTAGAGATGGCACGGGTCTTATCTTCGCAGAATCTTTTTTTCGATAAATCAATCCGCCTTCTCTTTTTATCCAAACATTATCAAGTTTCGTGGGAAGAACAGCAAAGTGAATGCCTGCTGCATCTTCACCTTGATGACAGGCACCACGAAGGCTTCGAGCTGAGAAAAGGGAGTCTCCCTGCAGCCGCAAGGGCTTTGATTCAGGCAGAGCGGAACAGCCGAAAGTCTGGAATAACCCATTTGAAAGCAGATTGCCAACAGCATCTTGCCCTTATTCTCGAGGCCTGTACGGACCAATTGCCGTTTGCGCAGGAAACCGACGAAGAAGGATTTAAAGAAGCAAAATAAGAAGGAGGGGGAGAATTTTACTATTCTTCCCCTATTTTTATGCCGGCAAAAGGGTATACACCAAGAGAGTGGGTTTTAGACGAGAGAAGGAGTGAATTGGATGAAGACATTAGGATTGATCGGCGGCACTGGCCCCGAGTCAACTGTTGAATATTATCAGGCGATTATTTCGAAATTCCAGGAGAAATCCGGTGATTCGGAAAATCTCCCGGAATTTCTGATTAACAGCATTAATATGTATAAGATTTTCGAGCTGCTGGAAAATGGCAGGACGGAAGAATTGACCGATTACTTAGCGGCTGCCATCCATCAAGTAGAAAGAGCGGGTGCAGACTTTGCGGTTCTTGCAGCCAATACGCCGCATATTGTGTTTGATCAAGTGCAATCGAAAGTGAAGATTCCGCTGATCAGCATTGTGGAAGAAACGGCAGAAAAAACGCGCCAGCTCAATATTAAAAATGTCGGGCTGCTTGGAACGAAGTTCACGATGGAAAATAATTTTTTCGTCCGGCCATTTGAAGAGAGCAGCATCCAATTGCAGATGCCGAATGAAGAAGAGCAGCAATACATCCATGAGAAAATCGTTAAGGAATTGGAGAAAGGCATCGTTGAGCCGGATACAAAAGAACGGTTCCTGGACATTGTTGCCAAGATGGAGGAGCGCGATGGAATCGAAGGGATTATTCTCGGCTGCACCGAATTGCCGATGATCATCAAGCCGGAAGATACAAATATGCATCAGTTGAACACGACGGATATTCATGTGGACGCGATTGTAGCGGCTATTTTGGAAATGGAGAAATAAAAGGGCCTGGAACTTTGAAAAATGACAAAGTTCCAGGCCTTTTTTGGTTGGATAAATCTATTAGGCATCCAGCAATTTGAACGTATAGCCTTGCTCGCGTATCGCCCGGATTAACTCCGGCAGCATCTTAGCGGTGTGCTGAAGTTCATGGAGCAAAATGATTGCGCCGTCCTCTAAATTGTCGACAACGGTCGGCACAAGATCTTCCGGGTTCTTTTGAAGCTCCCAGTCCATAGAGGCCACCCGCCACATGACGGTTTTTAAATTCAATTCCCGTGCAGCCTTCAAGGTGCCGTCATTGAATTGGCCAAAAGGAGGACGGAAATAAACAGGTTCTGCCCCGGTGATTTCGCGGATCTTTAACGTGCTGTTTTGGATATCCCGATACTGTTCCTCGTAGGAAAGAGCCGTCAGGTTTTTATGTTTAACCGTATGGGTTCCAATTAAATGGCCTTCATCCAAAACTCTTTTCCAAGGGCGTTCCGGGTGGAGGAGGCGCGTCTGCCAAAAGAACGAAGCGGGCACATCCTCCTGTTTCAGGATATCCAGAATTTCGGGCAGCACCCGGCTTGGGCCGTCATCAAACGTAAGGGCGACCGATTTTACAGCTGGATCAGGCTTTAGGCTGGTCACAATTTCAGGGTTGGAAGAGCCGTACACGACTCTGGTGTAATCTACTGCTCAAGGGCTTTTAATCATCGAAAAAACTCCTTTTGATGTCAGATTTCAGCGCCAAAGTATGCATCGGCTGATTGGGATTCGTACGTTTCCTGATACTCGGATTCCTTGAAGTCTTTCGGAAGCCCGTCAAAAATCACTTTTCCGTCCTTTAATGCCACAATACGCGTCGCATAGCGCTTCGCCAGTTCGATGTCATGGACGTTGATAATGGTCAGCAGCCCAAGGCGTTCGTGCATTTCTTTCAAGAGCGTAAAGATGCGGTCAGACGTGCCAGGGTCCAAGCTTGCGACCGGTTCGTCGCCGAGCAAAACACGCGGCTGCTGGACAAGTGCCCGCGCAATGCCGACACGCTGTTTTTGGCCGCCGCTTAAATTCTCAATCCGGCGATTGGCCATTTCAGCCAGTCCAACTTCGGCGATGACGCTGTTGGCCTGCTTCAGTTCCTCTGCCGTAAACATGCCGAAAAGATTTTTAAAAGAATTGCGGTAGCCGAATGTCCCCGTCATGACATTTTGCAGCACGCTCAAACGGGGAATCAAATTGAAATGCTGAAAAATCATGCCCATTTCCCGGCGTATTTTCCGCAGTTCTTCTTCTTTGGCATGAGTGATGGTTTTTCCATCCAGAAGGATTTCTCCTCCGGTAGGCTTTTGCAAGCCATTAATGCAGCGGATAAAAGTCGATTTTCCCGCGCCGCTTTTTCCGAGAACACAGATAAAATCTCCTTTTTGAAGCGAAAGATTCACGTCCGAAAGCGACTCTTCTGTATTCCCGGCATAAAGCACCGATAAATTCCTTATTTCAATCATGATCCTGCCTCCTTCATATGATCCGCTTCCGAATGTAGCTGGCCAAAAAGTCAATGATGATGACCATGATCATGATGATCAATACATCGAGTGAGACGGAAGAGTATTGGAAGGTCTTGAAATCATTGAACAGCCGCTGCCCGATTCCGCCGCCGCCAATAAACCCGAGAATCAGGGAAGTGCGGATGGCCACTTCGAAGCGATAGAAAAATTGAGACAGCACATTCGGCCAAATCTGCGGCAAAATGCTGAAAAGGTTGGCTACCCAAGTTTTCGATCCGACGGCTTTCATCGCTTCTTGCGGACCGGGATCTGCCGCTTCGATCAATTCCGAAATCAGTTTGCCAAACACGCCGATGTTGTGGAACATAATCGCGATTACGGCAGGGAAGGGTCCAAGGCCTAAAGTGGTCAGCAAGATCAATCCGAATACAATTTCCGGAATCGAGCGCACAAAGCTCAGCGCAATCCGCGAAAATTGGAAAAGAATCGGCGAAGGCGATGTATTGCGCGCAGCCAAGAAGCTGATCGGCAAGGCAATGATCAAGCCGAAGACGCTCCCGAGAAACGCCATCGCCAAAGTTTCAAGCGTATCCTGCACCATATTCGGCAGCAGCGAGAAGTCCATCGGGAACCATTGCGACAGGAAATCGATCATATTGCGGAAATCCTTGAATTTCGACAGATCGAATTCCGTCAGCCGCATGCTGAAGAAAACCAGTAAGATCAGTATAGCTAATGTAAGGAAATTGCTTTTTTTAAACCACACCCGGATCAACTCTATTCTTTAATGATTCCTTGCTGGATTGCTGCTTGTTTAATGCTTTCATAATCTTCGTTTGATGCTTCAGTAAATCCGCTCGCTCCGAAAGCCCCTAAAATTTCAGGATCTTCGATCGCTAAGAACGTTTCCTGTAAAGTTTTGATCGTTTCATCGTCTGTGCTTTCAAGGACTGCCCAAGGGTATTGGAACAATTCTTCCGACTGCCAGATGGTTTTAAACTGTTCGCCGTCCACTTTGCCGGATTCCACCAGCTGATCGTAAATGGCGCTGTCAATCGCTGCTGCATCCACTTGTTTGTTCTGGACCGCTAAAGCCGTCGCATCGTGTGAACCTGTAAAGCGGACCGATGCAAATTTATTGTCATCTTCTGATTTGTAGATGCCTTGCTCCTGCAATTCAATCATCGGGATCAAAGCGCCTGATGTAGAGTTCGGGTCACCGAATGCAAAATTCGTTTCCCCGGCACTTGCCACCAAATCTTCCATGGAAGTCAACGGGCTGTCTTTATGGGTCACGATATAAGAATGGTAATAAGGGACGCCGTCGATCAACTGGGTAATGATCGCTTTGGCGTTGCTGTTCGCTTCCGCAATGACGTAAGTTAAAGGCCCTAAATAAGCCATATCGATCTGATCGTAATTCATGGCTTCTACTACGCCGTTATAGTCTGGGTAGACTTCAACGGAAACTTCGCGGTCAAGCTCTTCGCTGAGGAGCTTTTGAAGCTTTTTCATCGCCGTATCCATTTCACCTTCTGTTTGAACCGGAATAACGCCGATCGTGAAGGCGTCTTTCGCTTCTTCTTTGCTGCCTGAATCTGAGTTTTCTTCTTCTGAAGCATTGCCGCAGGCTGACAAAATCAATGCCAAGACCAATGCGAATGCCAATAAATTCCACTTTTTCAACTTGCACACCTCGTTTTTAGTATGGTTCCATTAAATTGGAAAACAAGGGCTCATCGAGAGCCCTTGCGGTTTAACTGTTCGGTTGCCGATTCAATTTCAAAGATCAAATGACGCGGATCCGTCCGGCATTCTCGCTTGTCACTTCCCCGACAATCGAAGATTGGACATTGCGTGCCAGCAAGTCGCGCTGCAGCGCATCCGCTTGGTCGGCAGGGACAGAAATCAGAAGTCCGCCGGATGTTACAGCGTCGCACAGGATCAACTGATCGAGTTTGCTGATTTCACTGCTGTAGTCGATGTCTTCTGCCAACCAGCTATGGTTCTTGTAAGTGCCGCCCGGAATCACATGCTTCTCAGCAAGCTCTCTTGCTTTGGAAAGCACGGGAACATCCTTATTGGAAATGGTGACGCCGACGTTTCCGCCTTTTGCGATTTCCATCGTATGCCCAAGGAGGCCGAAGCCGGTGATGTCCGTACAAGCGTTGACGTCGTAGTTTTCCATCGCTTCTGCGGCGTCTTTGTTCAACATGGCCATAACGTTCATGACTTCGTCCAGGTCTTCTTTTTCCAGAATGTCCTGTTTAATGGCGGTCGTTAAGATGCCGACGCCGATCGGTTTCGTCAAAATCAGCCGGTCGCCCGGTTTGGCGCCCGCATTCGAACGGATGCGGTCCGGATGGATGGTCCCGGTGACGGAAAGGCCGAACTTCGGTTCCTTATCGTCAATGGAATGCCCGCCGACCAAGGTCGCGCCGGATTCTTTCACTTTATCGGAAGCCCCGGCTAAAATATCCGCCAAGATGCTTTTATCCAATGTATTGATCGGGAAAGCCACGATATTCATGACCGTCAGCGGTTTGCCTCCCATGGCATAAACGTCGCTCAAGGAGTTTGCGGCACCGATTTGCCCGAACATGTAAGGATCGTCGACAATCGGTGTGAAAAAGTCCAAAGTCTGCACAAGTGCGACTTCGTCATTGATTTTGTAGACACCTGCATCATCAGCTGTATCCAAGCCGACAAGCAGATTCGGGTCTTGCACATTTCTCGGTAAATGGCGCAGAACCTGCGCCAGGTCCTCAGGACCAATTTTGCAGCCTCAGCCGCCTTTAGTTGATAAAGTCGTTAAACGCACGTTTTCTTTTTCAGCCATTTGTTTTCTCTCCTTTGATAAGTCAGTTTAAAAGATTGTTGTAGATTTCGAGGAACTTTTCTGCCTCGTTCTGGCCAGAATGCTTTTCCGCAATCCGCTTTTTGGCATTCATCCCGACTTTCCGCCTCAGTCCGCTATTTTCCATCAAGAGCTCCGCATAGTCCATAAATTCCGATGGGCTCTTGTAAAGCAAACCCGTTTCCATATGAGACACAATGCCATTATTGCCTTGGACATCGGAAACCAATACAGCACATCCATATCCCATCGCTTCCAGAATTGCGGCAGGTTGGCCTTCGGCAAGGGAAGTGTTGAGCAGGACATCTGCCTGGCCGTAAAGAGACCCCATGGAAGAGTGAGGGAGCTGGCCAAGATAAGAAACCCAGTCCCTGTATTTTTGCACCAGCCGCAACACCATTTCGCCTTCGCTTTCTTCCAGGACCGGGCCCACAATCCACAGCCGAAGCTCCGGTTTCACTTTGTGGAGTCCGGCCAGCATTTCAATCGCTTCCGGCACATTTTTCACTTTGCGGATGCCTGCCGGCAGAATGAAAAGGAACGTATCCGGTTCTTTCAATGCAGGAGCATCCATTTCAGAAAAAACGCTGTTGCCTTGTGCGATGACCGAAATCTTCCCGGCGATTTCCGGCAATTCTTCTACTAGTATGCCCTTCGCCTGCTCATCAAAAACATGGACAGCTGATGCGCCTCTTAAAGAAGAGAGGACATCCTTCCGTTTGTCCTTGTCGAATAAGTCGAGGTTTAGGTCAGTTCCGGTCAATGTGACCACATACTTTTCAGGCGGGACAGCCAGTTTCTTCATAAACTGATAAAACTGGTAGGCATGGAAGCCGTGCACTAGATCAGCTTCCGGCAACGGCTTTGCAGCAGCATCGCCGGTTGTCGAGAGGATCGTGGTTTCAACCCCCAGCTTTTGCAGGTTATCGGAAATTCGCTGTACGGTTACCGTATTTCCGCGGGGCTGAGGAAAATTAGGTGCAGCCAAAATAATTTTCATGCTTTTCAGTCCTTCATCTACTCGATTTTGAGTATGGTTGAGGAAATACAGAATAGAAATTCCTCTATCAATTATCATGAATTCATGCTAATTTGTCACTTTTAATGCTTTACTGCACTGAAAAGGAAAAGTTTGAAGAGGCCCAGGCAAATTCAGTACAAAAATAAAAAACCGCCAAACGGCGATTTTCCTCAATTATGTATGGCGGGATTGTGTGGGAATCGAACCCACCGAGCCTGGCACGCAGGCCCCTCAGGGTTTTGAAGACCCAGGAAGACACCAGTCACCCATCCAACCCCATAGATGAACCTGTTTCAGTTTATACCGAAAAAATAAGGAGTGCAACAAAGCTGTTTTCTGGAAAAATTCCTTTTCTTGAATACGCACCCGCCAAAGCTTAAAGTAAAGATACGAATCACTCAAAGAAAGTGTGTGAAGGCAATGGCGGAAACGTATTATACGATTGGAATGGCCGGACATATCGACCACGGGAAGACGGCTTTGACGAAAGCTTTGACGAACATCGACACGGACCGGCTGAAAGAAGAAAAAGAGCGAGGCATTTCCATTGAGCCTGGATATGCACCATTAAAAACAGAAGACGGCACCCATGTTTCGATAGTCGATGTGCCGGGGCATGAAAAATTCATCCGTCAAATGATTGCAGGTGTCGCAGGCATCGACTTGGTCGTTCTCGTTGTGGCAGCCGATGAAGGCGTAATGCCGCAAACGGAAGAGCATCTTGAAATTCTTCAATTCCTCGGCATCAAGCGCTGCATCGTAGCGATTTCGAAAATCGACCGGGTCGATGGAGAGATGCTCGAACTTGTCGAAGAGGACATCCGGGACCGATTGGTGGGCACCATCTTTGAAGAAGCGCCGTATATTTTGGTGGACAGCTTGTCCGGGAAAGGCATTGAAGAATTGAAAACCGCCATTTCCCAGCAGCTCAAACAAGTGGCGCTTCGCGACGCCTATGGATCTTTTCGCTTGCCCGTTGATCAGGTTTTTTCGGTTCAGGGCCAAGGAACGGTAGTGAGGGGGACAATTTACGAAGGGGCCGTCCAAAAAGGAAGCCAATTGACGGTCTTGCCGAAAGGCCTGAGCGTGAAAGCGCGGCAAATTCAAGTTCATAATGAAGAACAGGAAGCGGCTCGGGCTGGCCAGCGGACTGCCATCAATCTGGGGGGGATTGAAAGGGAAGAAATCTCCCGGGGAGATGTCCTTGTAACGTCCGATCATTTTCTTGTGACGGATACGATAGATATTGCCTTGAAACTTGTCGATCGTCCCTTCATTCCTTTGAAGCAGCGGGCTCCGGTCAAAATCCACACCGGCACATCGGAAGTAATGGGCAGGATCGTGTTTTTTGACCGCAACGAGTTAGCAGCGAGCAAAAAGGAAGTGCTGTGCCAAATCCGGCTCGATGAAGAAATTGTCGTGCGCCGGGGCGACCGGTTGATTCTCCGCAGGCCGACACCTGTGGAAACGCTTGGCGGCGGCTGGGTGATCCAGCCAAAAGGCGGGAAATACCGCTTTGGTGCAGAAACCGTCGCCAAGCTGGAGAAGATAAAAGAAGGCACACCGGTAGACCTGTTGGCGGATATACTTCAAAAATACATCGTTCTTGATTTCAAAGAGCTGATCCAACACACTTCGTTGGATGAGGCGGCTTTAAAAGAGGCGATAGGAGAAGCATTAAGCAAAGGGATCCTCCTTGAAATTGCCGGTCAACGCTATAGCTTGCTTAACTCTTTCAGCAAACTAACCGATGAATTAAAAGAGCGGCTGACTGCATTCCATGAAGCATTTCCGATGAGGCCAGGCCCAGGGAAAGCCGAGCTGATTCAGGGATTCAGCGCTGTTTATCCAAAGCCGTTCATCGAATACACATTGGATCAAGCAGCGAAAGATGGCGGGCTGAAAAAAGCGGATCAATTTATCGCGCTCGGTTCTTTTGAGCCGCACCTGCCAAAACAATGGAAGGCGCGGATGGAACAAATCGTTGCAGCCCTTCAAAAAGACGGGCTTCAGACAGGCAAATGGGACAGCTACACTACGGGCACTCCGATACCAAAACAAGAGTTGCTGGATCTGACATTCTACCTTTTAGAGACAGGGCAAGCTCATCGGCTGACCGAAGATGTTTTGATCCACCATACAGCTTTGGATCAATCGGCAGCTGAACTGAAAGCAGCAACAGGCCAAGCCTTTACGTTAAAAGAAGCGAAAGATGTCCTTGGGGTTTCAAGAAAATATTTGATTCCATTCTTGGAATTGCTGGACCGATTGAAGCTAACAGTCCGAACAGACGAAGAGAGAAAATGGACTGAAATCTAAAAAAGTAATGGGAAATGGGGAAATAGGATGAGAGATTATCTTCGCGAAATTCCGCCCGTCCATGAATTGCAGAAAGACGCACGGTTCATAGCACTGGTGGACGAACAGCAATTGACTGCAGGGCAGGCGACAAAATTCATCCAACAGGAAATCCATGCACTTCGTGAACGGCTTCTGTACGGAAAATTGCCGTATGAGCCGGAAAATCCGGATTTTCCGGAAATGATTTTTGCGAACGCCCAGAAAAAGGCGGCCAAGTGGAATGAAGACCGGCTCATGCGCGTCATTAACGGCACCGGCACAGTCCTCCATACCAACTTGGGGCGTTCGAAATTGAGTGAACGGGCAGTGGAGCATGTGGCAAGAACGGCCAGGCATTATTCGAATTTGGAATACCGGGTCGCAGACGGCAAGCGCGGGTCCCGCCACGAACTGATTGAAGAATTGATAAAGGAAGTGACCGGAGCAGAAGCAGCAATGGTCGTGAACAATAACGCTGCGGCAGTGTTCTTGGTGTTGTCTGCGCTGGCGAAAAACCGTGAAGTGATTGTGTCCCGGGGGCAATTGGTCGAAATCGGCGGTTCTTTCCGTGTATCTGCCATTATGGAAGAAAGCGGCGCGCATCTGGTAGAAGTCGGCACGACGAATAAAACCCATCTTGCCGATTACGAAACCGCCTTATCAGAAGAAACCGCCATGATCATGAAAGTCCACACAAGCAATTTCAAAATGATCGGTTTTACGGAAAGCGTAGACACACAGAACCTCGTTGAACTAAAAAACAACAACGAAGGGTTAGTGTTCTATGAAGACCTGGGAAGCGGCGCTTTGTACGACTTTAAAAAGCATGGCATCGGCGACGAGCCGCTTGTCAAAGAAGTGATCGAAACGGGGGTAGACCTCGTGTCCTTCAGCGGAGACAAACTGCTTGGAGGCCCGCAGGCAGGCATCATTGCCGGGAAAAAGGAATTGATCGATCGACTCAAAAAACACCAGTTGGCTCGCGTATTAAGAGTGGATAAAATGTCTTTTGCCGCTTTGGAAGAAACATTAAAATCCTATCTTTCCGGAGAAGGAAAGACCTTGGAGCTTCCGACCGTACGGGACATCATGAAACCTTACGAGGAAATCCAGAAGCAAACCGAAGATTTTGCGGCTGAAATGGCGCTCCAGGCAGATACCTTCCAAATCGACATCAAAGAAAGTGCTTCGCAAATAGGCGGAGGCACGATGCCGGGCGTGGAATTGCCGACTTGCATTGCGGCAATATCGCATGAACACTACTCCGCCCAGCAGCTTTCCAAGAAACTGCGGAACTGCCATCCGCCCATCATTGCCCGGATTGAAGACGAAAAGGTCTGTTTGGATTTCCGGACAATCGATTCCAGCGAGATGCTGGAAATCGTTAATGGATTTCAAAAACTTCAGTAAGAAGGCAAATCAAAAAAGCGCAAAGCCATCCTTGGCTTGCGCTTTTTTCATGCAAAAATGGAGCGTTGCAGCAAGAGGTTTTGTTAGAAAATGCGCGAACCGTTTGGCACCCATTCGTCCGGCTTCAAAAGAACTACATCTCCTTCTTCAGGAACGCCGCCGATTACCAAAACTTCAGATTTAAAACCCGCTATTCGCCTTGGCGGCAAATTCACGACGCCGACAACCTGCCGTCCGAGAAGACCTTCTGCTGTATAGCGACGGGTGATTTGTGCGGAAGAATGCTTAATGCCGAGTTCTTCGCCAAAATCGATTTCCAATTTGACGGCAGGTTTTCGCGCTTCTGGAAAAGGGTTGGCTGCAATGACCGTGCCTACCTGTATATCCAACCTAAGAAAGTCTTCAATGTGCATCATATAAAACAACCTTTCGCCTATTTTCGTGCACATCCCTTTTCGCCGTTGTAAAAACATCAAAAAGAATGCGTAAACCCATTCTAGAAAACTTACTTGAAGTTTTCTTTGCCGAATTTAAGCTTTTCTTATCTTTTTTGAAGGATTCTGTAATGAAGAGGCGAAATTCCTTCATGGTTTCCGAACCACCTGGTAAAAGAGGAGGAATTCTCAAATCCCAATTCTTCGCTAATTTTCGTAATCGGCCAAACGGAAACCGCGAGAAGATTTTAGGCTTCCGTTAAACGCAGATCGGAAATATAGCGGGTTAAGCTTTTCCCGGTTTGTTTTTTAAACCAGGCCGAGTAATAGACAGGATGATAATGCTCAATAGCTGCCAACGTTTCCAGTCCGATCGGTTCCTTAAAGTGTTGATGGATGTAATCGATGGAAGGCGGGATGGGCTTTGGCAGTTTACTGATGATGTACCGGGTCAACTCCATTAAAGAGGAGCTGGAGAAGGGAGAATGGAGTTCCTCCAGCAATAGATGCCGGATGGCAGACCATTGGGAATCGAAGGCGATGTCCACTTTGCTGCCGAGCTCAGGCAAATATTGGAGCGGGACATCCAAAATCAAAAATTCATTTCTTTCCTTAGAACGGTAATGGTGTTCCAGTTTAGGCGGGAGGTAAAGAATCTGGGTGGAATCCACCTTTATTTCCTGCTCCTTCACTTTAATTTCCACAGACCCGTGCAAAGGGAAAAGAAATTGTCCATACTCGTGCTGGTGGGAAATCAAATCTTTTTGATACGTCCTTTTTTCGCAGATGACATGATTGAGCATTGGCATTTTTCATTCCTCATTTTCAGATGAATTTAACGTGCTATATTTTAAGAATAAAATAGAAAATTTCGTTATTATGAGAATAAAATGCAGTTTTCTTGCCGGTAATATTTTCTCTAAAGAGTTGCTAAAAGTTTATGAGCGGAAACGTGAAGGGGAGGAAGAATATGAGCGGAATAAAATTAATCCAGGACTTTCAAAAAGATCTTTCCAAGTATTCATCGGAACAGCTGAAATACATTCCGAGAGAGGGGGTATGGTCTCTCGGCCAGATGTACGATCATATCATTTTAGTGGCGCATGAATATTTGGATAATGTAGAAGTGTGTGCCGGTTTAAAGGAAGAACAGCCGCTCGGAAAAACAGCAGCAGGAGAACGGCTTTTTATAGCAGGCGGATTTCCCCCGGTAAAAATCAGGCTGCCGGATGAAATGAATGCTCCGCCCAATAATACTGATACGAAGGGCGAACTGGAAAGCAGGCTGGACGCGTTGGCAGAAAGATTGGCAAGTTGGGAACCGAAAGTGAACTCCATTCATCCGAACCTCAAAGTGGCGCATGGCGGATTTGGCTGGCTGAATGCGAAGGAATGGTACGCCTTAGTGGAAATGCATTCCCGGCATCATCTGCGCCAGCAAAAGGAATTGGAGGGCTATCTCTGAATGAAGCATTTTTCAGGGGAAAGTGCGGAAGTTACGGAAGATGGAGAAATAAATGAGTGGGAGTTGAAATCGATTGGTTGATAAAAAAACACAAATCAAAATTTTGCTTTACGGAAATGCATTCCACTTTGCCTGTGAGACGCTCGGGGTGAAAAATATGTACGACCACAGCTATTCTGAAGTTTTTACCGTCAGTAAAGAGGAGGTATTGGCTTATACAGCGGTCCATGGCCTTCCGCACAATGAAGGGACGGGCAAAGAGGATCGAAATGAAGGGTTTCATTTCTATGAAGAAGACGGGGAATGGGTGACGTTCTTCAGGGAGCGGGGCCATATCTACGATGAAAAGAAATTCAAAGACAGCGAATCCGCCCATCGCTACATTGTCGAGACATGGCTGAAGCTTAGCGGAACAGGGTTATTTTAGCCAGTGCCCGGATGAATGCTGGAAATCGGAAACTATTGCTTGGCAACGAAAGCAGTTTTGCCAAAAACAAAACAGCATCCGACGGCTGAAAAATGGCCGAGCCTCCAATGCCTCCCCAAATGCCAGACCCCTTTCACAAAGAATAGAAGAATCGCTTGCTGCAAAAAAAGCAGAGATCCAGCTTTCCCTGGAATCCCTGCTTTTACAATGATTGAATTGGTTTAATTAAGAAAGAGAAGCCAGAACCAGCCCGATGGAAGCGTAGATGATGACGGTAGAGAAAATGACCATCATATGGATGAGGGAGAACAGGAACATCTTGTTTGCCCAATCCTTCACTTTCATTTTTCGTGAGCCGAACAGGCTGAGGCCCAGCCAGATTAAGCCCAGCAGCAAGGAAACCAAGGTCAGTCCCAGGCTTAGCGGCAGGAACAGGAAGCTCGACAGCACCAACAGCACCAAATAGATATTGCTCTGAAGGAAAGTGCGTTTTGCCCCTTTTGCCACAGGCAGCATAGGAATTTTTGCCGCCGCGTAGTCATCATGCTTACGGATGGCGATCGCATAGAAATGCGGCATTTGCCAGATAACCATGATCAAAAATAAGGCCCAGCAAGCCGGGTGCCAAATGTCCGGTGCGACAGCTGCCCAGCCGATCAAAGGGGGCATGGCTCCGGAAATGCTTCCTACTTCTGTATTCCAGATCGTATGGCGCTTAGTCCACATCGTATAAGGGACGACATAGAAAAACACCCCTAAAAAGCCTAGAAATGCGGCTAATGGAGAAGTGAAAGACAATAGCGTCAAACCGATTGCAAGCAACAGGCTGGCGACGATGGCAACTTTCTTAATGGAAATGGATCCGGTTACGGTCGGACGCCCTTTTGTGCGGGCCATCACAGCGTCGATATCCCGGTCGTATATATTATTGAATGAACCAGAGGCACCGATGATAAGGGCCGTTCCGATGAAAGCCAGAACAATGTCGCCGATATGATCGATAAAGCGGTACTCGTATGTGTATAAAGCGAGCATCAGTCCTGCCACCATAGGAATCAGATTCGATTTGATGATTCCGGTTTTCACGACTTGCGCCCATAAATTTTTCTGTGATTGCTTTTTCATTATTTACAATATCTCCTCTTATAGCTCCGAAGATTACTTTAACCTAGCCGATGCTGAATTTCCATCCTTTTCGCTTTTTGTCGTATAACTTTCATTTATTCGAAGAAAATTTCCAGTGAAATGAATGTAGAACGGACCAGAAAGCCATTGTTTTCTTTTCAACCCCATGATAAAGTAATGAAAAACTTATTAAAGAAGTTTAATAAGTAATTGGAATAGAGGTGAATCAAGTGGAAAACATGAGAACGACGCCTAAATCCATGAAGCAGGCGATTTCCCGCAGCATTCGTTCGGTTCTGCTGGGACTTGGCAGCGCTACGAAGGCAGAGCTGAGCGAAACATTGGATATCAGTTTTCCAACCATCAGTAAATTCATCGGGCATATGGAAAAAGACGGCGAAGTAGTTGAAGTGGGCTTGGATGATTCAAGCGGCGGGAGAAGAGCAAAACGCTATGCTTACAATCCGGAATACAGTCTGGGGCTTGCCGTTTTCTTGGAAAAGTCCGCGACACACTACGCCGTATTTAATTGTGCCGGGGACGTGAAAGAGCAGGGAACCGAAGCGAGTGTGCTTGCGGGGGACAACCTGGAATTATTGGAAGCGGTGATCGGCGCTTGTTTAGAAAAACACCCGAAAATCTGCGCTCTTTCGATAGGCGTCCCGGGAGCGGTCAATAATGGGCGGATCATTTACATACCAGATTACGGCCAGCTGCAGAATATCGATTTGAAAACGCATCTTGAAGCGCGCTTTTCCATGCCGGCAGCAATAGAAAATGACATGAATGCTGCTGTGCTTGGCTATCACCACCGCGAAAAGATGAGCGCCGCGCAATCGCTTGTTTACATTTATTTGGGGCAGAATGGACCGGGCGCCGGAATAATAGTGAATGGCGATGTGATAAGAGGGAGTACATCTTTTTCAGGAGAAATTTCGCTGATTCCGCAATATGACCAGGCGAACTTCTGGCAGGCTTTACAGCAAAAGAGCCGGAAGGATGCACTGGGACGCATAGTGGCTTCGCTTTCGGCTATCCTGAATCCCCATCAAGTAATTTTCAGCAAAGAGGACATCGAACAAGGCGAATTAAAAGAAGTGGCCCAAGCCAGTTCGCAGTTTATCCCTCCCGAACATTTGCCGGTGCTTGTAAGCAGTGACTGGAAACAGGATTATTTGCACGGACTGGAAAGTCTCGGGCTTCGCTTAATGCTCAACTAACACTAAACGATTTATAAATGGAGGGACTGCCTGTGGCTGTATTATTTCTGATCATCATCTATTTAGCATTTATCAGTCTGGGCCTGCCGGATTCGCTTCTTGGAGCGGCGTGGCCCGCTATGCAGCCTGCATTGGGCGCACCGCTTGAAACTGCCGGCTTTTTGTTTATGGTCATTGCTGGGGGCACCATTCTTTCAAGCTTACTGAGCGGGAAGCTGCTGAAACGCTTCGGCACTGGAAAAGTGGCATTCGCCAGCTGTTTGATGACAGCCGCTGCACTGCTCGGCTTTTCTTTTTCGCCGTCGCTTTTCTGGCTATTCCTTTTTGCCATTCCGCTTGGCTTAGGAGCCGGATCGATTGATGCCGGATTGAACCATTACGTAGCGGAAAACTACAAAGCGCACCACATGAGCTGGCTTCACAGTTTCTGGGGAGTCGGCGCTACGCTAGGACCGGTTATCCTCGCTTTTTCATTAGCAAGCGAACGTTCATGGCGAAACGGGTATTTGATCATTGCCTGCATTCAATTTGCCCTAGTGGCAGTGCTCTTTTTTGCCCTTCCTTTGTGGAAGAAAAATGAAAAATCCAAGCCGGTTCTGCAGGAACAGCCGAAAGAAAGCCTCTTGCCTGAAGAGAATAAGCAGCTTAGAGAGACGAAACCGCTCCGGATCAAAGGTGTGAAATTCGCTTTGGCGGTCTTTTTATTTTATTGCGGTGCTGAAGCTACGATGGGATTATGGGGCGGCAGTTTCCTTGTAGAGATGAAAGGGCTTGAAGTCGACACAGCAGCACGCTGGGTTTCGTTTTACTTTGGCGGAATCACGATCGGGCGATTCATCACCGGATTTGTGACGTTCCGAATCAATAACCGGATGTTAATCCGCACGGGCCAACTACTCGCGCTAACCGGTGCGGTTCTGCTCGTACTGCCTTTGCCGATTGGAATTTCGCTTGCCGGATTCATCCTGGTCGGTTTAGGACTCGCGCCGATCTTTCCGTGCATGCTGCATGAAACGCCTGCCCGTTTCGGCAAAGAACATGCCCAGTCGATTATGGGGTATCAACTGGCTTTCGCTTATACGGGCAGCACGTTTATCCCGCCATTGCTCGGGGCACTCGCAGCTTATACGACTCTTGGCATTTTCCCGATGTTCGTGACACTCTTGATCGGGGCAATGTTTTTGGGAGCAGAAAGGCTGAATGCCTTAATGAGAGGCAGAAAAGAATGGCAAAGGAAAGCGAACTCTTCCGTAACGTGATGCCATGAACCAGCGAAAGGCAGTGCGCATCGGCGTATTGAAGGCAACAATCCGCTCTTTGGACATTTTTATGAGTTCGCGATATAATACGGGTATAGGGTATTAAGAATCGGGAGGTCCATGATATGGAAGAAACAATCAAATCGACAGTCCAGCCAAACAAGCAGCAGCTCTTGAACCGGCTGAAGCGGATCGAAGGGCAAGTACGGGGCGTCCATCAAATGGTGGAAAACGACCGCTACTGCGTAGACATTCTTCACCAAGTAAGCGCCATTCAGTCTGCGATGAATAAAGTGTCGCTTGCGCTGCTCGAAGACCATACGCACCATTGCGTCTCGAAAGCCATCAAAGAAAACAAAGGCGAAGAAGCGATCAATGAATTGATGGATGTTATGAAGACGATGACGAAATAATCAAAGCAAAATTATTGTATACCCTTTAGGGGTATGATAAGTTAAAGGAAATCAACCACTAGGAGGAATCTCGAATGAATGAAACATTAAAAGTTGAAGGCATGTCTTGTGCACATTGTGTGAATGCAGTGGAATCAAGTGTAGGAGAGCTGCAAGGCGTCTCATCTGTCAAAGTGGATCTTGAAAAAGGGGAAGTGGCCGTGGCATTTGACAACAGCCAAACTTCATTGGATAAAATCCAGGAAACAATCGAAGACCAAGGATATGACGTCGTATAAGAGTGCTTTTCAGCACTCTTTGTTTTTAAATAAAATATACCCCCAGGCAGTATAAAGGGAGGAGGAATAGCAATGGCTGCAGAATTAAAGCAAGCGAATTTTCAAATCACCGGCATGACGTGTGCGGCTTGCGCCACCCGCATCGAAAAAGGCATTAGCCGAATGGATGGCGTTGAAAAAGCCAATGTCAATTTGGCGCTTGAAAAATCGTCCATCCAATACGATCCATCCAAGCTCAGTGAAGCGGATTTCGAAAAGAAAATTGATGCGCTCGGCTATGGCGTTGTGAAACAAAAAGCGGAATTTGACATTACTGGCATGACGTGTGCGGCGTGTGCCACCCGCATCGAAAAGGGCATCAGCCGACTCGATGGCGTGGCGTCAGCCAACGTCAACTTAGCGCTTGAAAGAGCGACGATTGAATTCAATCCGTCGGAGCTGGCAATTGGCGACATCATCAAAAAAGTAGAGAAATTAGGATACGGCGCACATCAAAAACAGGAAGACGAAGAACAAATTGACTACCGCGAGAAAGCCATCCAGGACCAGAAGCGGAAATTTATCATCTCGGCGCTTTTATCGTTGCCGCTGTTGTGGACAATGGTCGGACATTTTTCATTTACCTCGTTTCTTTATGTTCCGGAAATTCTCATGGACCCGTGGGTGCAAATGATGCTGGCGACGCCGGTGCAGTTTATTATCGGGAAACAGTTTTACGTGGGAGCCTACAAAGCTTTGCGCAATGGCAGTGCCAATATGGACGTATTGGTCGTGCTCGGGACGTCAGCTGCCTATTTCTATTCAGTGTATCAGGCAATTGCCATGTCTGGAACGCATCATGGTCCGCAATTGTATTTTGAGACCAGTGCGGTTTTGATTACATTGATTATCCTTGGGAAACTCTTCGAAGCAAAAGCGAAAGGCCGCTCGTCTGAAGCCATCAAGAAACTGATGGGGCTTCAGGCAAAAACGGCGATTGTTCTGCGGGACGGAGAAGAGCGGGAAGTTTTGTTGGAGGAAGTCATCATCGGCGATACGATTTTCGTCAAGCCGGGCGAGAAAATTCCGGTGGACGGAGAAGTGCTGGAAGGGTCGACTGCAGTGGATGAATCCATGCTGACAGGGGAAAGCCTGCCGGTCGATAAAGCGGCAGGCGACGCTTTATACGGTTCCACGATCAACAGCAACGGATCCATTAAGATGAAAGCGACGAAAGTCGGACGCGATACAGCGCTCGCGCAGATCATTAAAGTGGTGGAAGATGCACAAGGAACGAAAGCGCCGATCCAGCGGTTGGCGGATAAAATTTCCGGCATCTTCGTGCCGATCGTCGTCGGCATTGCGGTTCTGACTTTCCTTGTCTGGTTTGTCTGGGTAGAGCCTGGCAATTTTACGCCGGCGCTTGAAGTGTTGATTGCGGTGCTCGTAATCGCTTGTCCATGTGCACTCGGCCTTGCAACGCCGACTTCGATTATGGCAGGATCTGGCCGGTCAGCGGAAATGGGCATCCTTTTCAAAGGCGGCGAACATTTGGAACAGACACAAAGCATTGATACGGTCGTCGTCGATAAAACCGGCACAGTCACGCACGGGAAACCGGAATTGACGGATGTTTTGCTTGCTGATGGGCAGAAAGAAGAAAAATTCCTTTCACTCATTGGGGCAGCAGAAAAACAATCCGAGCATCCGCTGGCACAAGCCATTGTTCAAGGAATCCAGGAAAAAGGCATTGAACTTGGCCATGTGCAATATTTTGAAGCGGTGCCAGGCTACGGGATCCAAGCAACGGTTTCGGGCCAAGGCGTTCTCGTCGGCACCCGGAAATTGATGGAGCAATACGGCATAGACGTATCAGCGGTAATGCCGCAAATGGAAAGTTTGGAAAGCGGCGGCAAGACTGCCATGCTTGCAGCCATTAACGGCGAGTATGCAGGGGTGGTTGCGGTAGCCGACACCATTAAAGACACATCCGAAGGGGCCATCAAGCGCCTTCAGGAAATGGGCATCCACGTCATCATGATGACTGGCGACAACGAACGGACGGCGCAGGCAATCGGCAAACAAGTCGGTGTGGATGCGGTGATTGCAGAAGTGCTGCCGGAAGGGAAAGCAGATGAAGTGAAAAAACTGCAGCTCCAAGGCAAGAAAGTGGCAATGGTCGGCGATGGCATCAATGATGCGCCGGCACTTGCGACAGCCGATATCGGGATGGCCATCGGCACCGGCACGGACGTAGCAATGGAAGCAGCCGATATCACCTTGATCCGCGGCGATTTGAACAGCATTGCTGAAGCGGTTCTGATGAGCCGGAAGACGATGCGCAATATTAAACAGAACCTATTTTGGGCATTTGCCTACAATACGGTCGGAATTCCGATTGCTGCGATCGGCTTGCTGGCTCCTTGGGTAGCGGGCGCCGCCATGGCTTTCAGCTCCGTATCCGTCGTCCTGAACTCACTGCGCCTGCAGCGGGTGAGATTGGGCAAAAACTAAATTCTTTGCGAAAAAAGCCGAAAGCACCTAAAATGCTTTCGGCTTTTGCATATGCTAAAAGAGGCTAGACCGCATGGTGGGGTTCTGTAAAATGCAGTTCCACTACGGCAGCAGCTTTTTTCAGGATTTCGGTTTTTGTAGCGGAGGTTTTGATCTCCAAAGGCAGGACAAAAGCTTTCGGTTCTTTTGCCGGAACATGTTCAACCAGGAGCACTTGGCAGGCCTCATTCATCGAATCGCTCGATGACAACAGAAAAACCGAATACAGGCTTGTATCAATGATTTTAGTGCGTACATCTTGCGCCTGATCCGGTTCAAGGGCATCAATTGCCTGGCTCAGTTTCATTTCATGATTTTCATCTCGTGTAGGCATCGTATTCAAATCCTCTCTATGTATCTGCCTTCTTTTATCGTTTTCCCTTTTCGTTTGGATAGTAATCATGAAGGCCAATTATTTTCAAAGACCGAATCGTTTGGTTTTATCCAAATAAAAACCCGTGCTGGCTTTCGGCACGGGTTTTCCGGTTCTATGAGATCGTCTAAACGATTGATTAAGCCGTTGCATGAGAGTAAAGCGCTTGATGGATCACTTCTGCTGCTTCTGTCACCGATTGATATTGCTCAACGGTTCCAGTATGCAAGTAAGTCAGTTCCAGTACTTGCGTATTCGGTACGCATTTTACAAGAATTTGGTCGACGTTTTCTTTTGTAAACGTTTGGATGATGCGCACATTATTATATTCGCAAATCGTTTCCAAAAGAGAGCGGATGCTTTCTTTTTTCATTAGCCATTCTCCTTTCACATCGGAAAGTGACTAAGAAAAGTCTGAAGAATCCAAAGTTATTGCTATTGCGTTAAGTATAACACCTTTTTTTTCTTTAGGCCGGTGAAAACCGAAAATGATACAGCAATGACACAATTGTATTTATCTCTAACTTTCGTTTTAATTTTGAAAAAGAAGAGGGAGTGCCTTGCCCAGCCTGCTTATTTTCAAGGCCAGTGAAAATTCAAATGATATTGCATTGCTAAAAGCAGATAGAGAAAGAAATTTTCCTTGCTATTGACAGCCGGCGAAAAGCCCGTGAAAATTCTGTTTTCACGGGCTTCTTTATTTATGGAGGAGAGTGCCATTACTGATAGAAACGGTGCTCGTTGCGATCTGATTTCTTTGCTTCATACAAAGCCATGTCAGCGCGCTTGATCAGCTGTTTTTCAGTCACAGCGTTGTCTGGGTAGATGGCGATGCCAATCCCCGCGCCAATTTGAATATCAACGCCATTATAGCTGAGTGGAGCTTCAAAAGATTGGAGAATCCGTTGGGCCATTTCTTCAGCGGTCTTCTCTGAATCGATCGCCGGAAGGATGACGCCCATTTCATCTCCGCCGAGCCGTGCAGCTGTCTGGCCGGGACCCATCGCATTTTGCAGGCGCATGGCCATTTCGATAATGACGGCGTCTCCGGCATCGTGTCCATAGCGGTCATTGATTTCTTTGAACTTGCGCCCATCCAGCAACATAATGGCCGCTTTTTTGCCGGATTGCTTGGCTTCCAGAAGCGCTTTTTCCAACTGGTCGTCGAATGTTCTCCGGTTCGGGATCGCGGTCAAATGGTCGTAAAACGCCATTTTCGCAATTTTATCCTGAAGTTTCCGGCGCTCTGTAATGTCACGGGCAATCGTGAAGAATTTCTTCACTTTGCCGTCTTCAATGACAGGGGTGGGCGAAACCTCCATCCAGATGTAATGGCCTTCCTGATTGAGGAACCGGACTTCGATTGTTGCCGGTTTGCCGCCTTTAATGACGGAGTTCACCGTACTGAGCAGCAGTGACTGGTCGTCCGGATGTACATTTGTTGTAAAGGATTTGCCGATAAACGAATCGTTATCAAAGCCGGATACCCGCTCGTAGGCAGGCGATACATATTCGATCTGCCCTGAAAGGTCGACCAGCGTGATGATATCGAACGTGCTTTCCGTAATCAGTTTGTATTTTTTCTGGCTTTTTTGAAGTTCAATCTCTGCTTTTTTCAGTTCGGTTACATTTTTATAAATAATGGTAGCACCCACAATTTCCTTTTCTGCATTGCGGACAGGTGAATACGAAGAAATGATATTCAATGATTTCCCCGATTTTGTGATGCGGATGGTATCGTGGGAATTCACCGTTTCCCCTTGAGAAATCCTTTCGACAATGGCCAGCTGGTCTTCGAGCATATGGGGAGGAATGATGGTGGCTTTTCCGCTCAGCATTTCTTCCTCGGTAAAGCCGAATGTTTTTTCAAAGGCCGGATTGACCCTGACAATATCGCCTTTCGTGTCAATAAAGAAAATAGGGTCTGCTGAATTGTTCCAGAAGACTTCAAGATTTTCTTTTGTTTCATTCAATGCGTTATAAGCATGTTTGACTTCTGTGATATCCGTTGCAATTCCGTGGATTCCCACCAATTTTCCGTCTACGATGATCGGAATGTTCATGGCCTGTAAATCAATAATCTGTCCATCTTTATGGAGGAAACTCAGTTCATAGCGCTGGGGTTTATTTGTCTTAACGGTTTTATAGAAAAATCGTTTGACTTTATCCATTTCTTTAGGCAGGAGAGCGGTTTCAAAGCAGCCGGCTTTCAACTCATCAATCGAATAGCCGGTAATCGTTTCAGCGCCGGCATTTATGCTTTCAATCAAACCGTGGCGGTCAAAAGTAAAAATGCCGTGCGGATGATTGGCGTACAAAGATTTGTAGCGCTGCTCACTTTCCTGCAGCAAGTTAACCACTTTCTTTTGTTCCGTCACATCTTTGGCGATGATATAGACCCCGATCACTTCCTCGTCGACTACAATCGGGATTGTATTCACGTAAAAATTAACGATGTCCCCGCCTTTGTTGTAAATGGCTGTTTCGAAGTCAAAGGCATGCCCTTGAAGAGCGGCATCAAAGTGGCGGAGCGTATCTTCCAGGCAGGATTCCACCACCATGGAAACAACGGATTGACCGATCAGCTCTTCTTCTGTCAGTCCAGTCACTTCGGTGACTTTCTTATTGATGCGCAGGAACTTTTTCTGCTCATCAAATTCGAAGACGGCATTCGCATTATTTTCAACGATGGAATCGAGCCTTTTCCGTTCGATTTCAATCTGCTTTTGAGTCGCTTGAAGGTCCTGTTTTTTATACTCGCGTTCTGTAACGTTCCGAATGATGGAGATGATGTGGCGGCACTGGCCATCTTCAGAAAAGATGGGATTCAGCACGGTTTCACCGAAAAATACGCCTTTTTTTGTATCCGCTTTTTCGAGAAACTCCACAGATTCACGGGCAGCAATGGCTTCATAGTGATGGCTGATGATCATTTGGCATAGCTCTGCATCCAAAACGTCTTCAAGACGTTTTCCAATGAGGTCCTGAGTTGGCATAATGGCTAAAGCGGAGGGATTGACATAGAGGTAGCGAAAAGAACCGTTGTCTTCTTCCATTAAGAATACCGGGTCTTTAACGACGTCAAAAAGTGCGGTGGAAGCCAAAATGTCCTGCCCCAATTTCATTGATAAATCCTTCATATGCATTAACCCTCCCTCCCTTCATTAAAGAACTTCCTGGTTCGCTCGCTCTAACATGGATGTTTATAGCCGAAAATTTGTAATCTCTAAACTTTCTTTATTTTACATGACCGGCCCAAAAACTGCACCGATTCTTTTCTAATTATTTGAAATAAAAAGGATATAATTCCCATTGTGACTATTCTACTGGATAGCCGAAAAAGAAGATAGTATTGAAACAGCGAACCAAAATATTTTTAATTGTACACACAATAAAAACAATACTTTCCATTTAACCAATCACTTATACTAAAGATAGTTCCATATCTGCTAAAATAGAGGTACAGAAAAAATTTCTGCTGATCGGCTAAGCTTTACCAGAACGAAAATTGAAGGGGGAGTCCTGATGTTAAATTTAAAGTATTTGGATTTGCTGGCGCAAAAATACGACACGGAAGAAAAAGTCGTCACCGAAATCATCAATCTTGAAGCCATACTTGATTTGCCAAAAGGAACGGAACATTTCGTCAGCGACTTGCACGGCGAATACCAGGCATTTCAGCACGTATTGCGCAATGGTTCCGGCAACGTGAAAGTAAAAATCCGCGACCTTTTCAAAAACGAAATGCAGGAAAAAGAGCTGAATGAGTTTGCGACTTTGGTCTATTATCCGGAAGAGAAGCTGCAATTGATCAAGAGCGGCTTCAGCAGCAAACAGGAATTGCAGGACTGGTACATTGAAGTCATTGAACGGATGCTAAAACTTATTTCCTATGCCTCCTCGAAGTATACCCGTTCCAAAATCCGCAAAGCCTTGCCGAAGCAATTTGTTTACATTATTGAAGAACTATTATATAAAACCGATGAATTCAAAAATAAAAAAGATTACTACGATAAGATTTTAGAGCGCATCATCACACTCGGCCAGGCGGATAAACTCATTATCGGCCTTGCCTATACGACCCAGCGGCTCGTAGTGGATCACCTTCATGTGGTCGGTGACATCTATGACCGGGGGCCGGATCCGCATAAAATCATGGATACGCTCATCGACTACCATTCGGTGGACATTCAGTGGGGAAATCACGATGCATTATGGATCGGCGCTTTTGCCGGATCGAAAGTCTGCCTGGCGAATATCATCCGCATCTGTGCACGCTACAACAACTTGGACATCATTGAAGACGTTTACGGCATCAATTTGCGGCCGCTTTTGAATTTGGCAGAGAAATACTATGAGGACAATCCCGTCTTCCGGCCGAAGCGCATTGCTGGCGAGAATTTGACCGAGCAGGAACAGCTGCAGATTACGAAAATCCACCAAGCAATTTCCATCATCCAGTTTAAATTGGAAGGGCCGATCATCAAGCGCCGCCCGTGCTTCCACATGGAAGACCGCCTGCTATTGGAAAAAGTGGACTATGAGAAAAACGAAGCGACGATCCACGGCAAAACCTATCCGCTTGAAAATACGTGCTTTGCCACCATCAATCCGGACAAACCGGATGAATTGCTGGAAGAAGAGCAGCAAGTAATCGACAAGCTGCTGTTTTCGATCCAACAGTCGGAAAAATTGGCCCGGCACATGAAATTCCTCATGAAAAAAGGCAGCCTGTATTTGAAATACAACGGCAACCTGCTGATCCACGGATGCATTCCGCTGGATGAAGACGGCAGCATGAAAGCGATGGAAATCGAAGGCAAGACCTATGCGGGGCGTGAGCTATTGGACGTATTTGAACGCTATATGCGCCAAGCATTTGCCCACCCGGAGGAAACGGATGATTTTGCGACCGACATGATTTGGTATTTGTGGACAGGCGAAAATTCTTCGCTGTTTGGAAAACGTGAAATGACGACGTTCGAACGGTATTTCATCAAAGACAAAGAGACGCATAAAGAACGGAAGAATCCGTATTACTACCTGCGTGAAGACGAAGACGTGTGCCGCCGCATGCTGGAGGAATTTGATCTGAATCCGGATCAGGGGCGCATCATCAACGGCCATACCCCGGTAAAAGAGCGGGACGGAGAAAATCCGGTCAAAGCGAACGGCAAGATGCTGGTCATCGACGGCGGATTTTCGAAAGCCTACCAGTCCACGACGGGGATTGCAGGCTATACGCTGCTCTATAATTCCTACGGCATGCAGCTCGTCGCCCATCAATTATTCAATTCAAAAGAAGAAGTGCTATCCAACGAAACAGACGTCCTGTCCGTCAAACGGCTGGTCGATGAGGAACTGGAACGTAAAGTGGTTCGGGAAACCAATATCGGCAAAGGGCTGCTCCAGCAAATTGAGAGCTTGAACAGTCTACGGGAACATCGGTATATGGATTGAAGAATAGGAGGTATCGGGCTTCAACTGCAATAGGAAAGGAACTTCCCCTCGAAGTTCCTTTTTTCTTTGCTCCAAACGCCAATAATCACAAAAAAGTGACAAGATTGATTTATAGTTGATTATATGGAAACATAGAAGCTAACAGTTTAAATTTATTTTTAGGAAAGCAAGGTTAGTGAATGAAGGAGGTATCCGGATGGATCGACGCATAACGGTATTGGTTTGTGATGATAATATTGCTGTCCATGAGAGCCTCAATGCTTATCTGCAGGCCGAAGGAATGGACAGTGTTTCTGCATATGACGGGGAACAGGCACTTCAGCTCTTAGCGGAAAATCCGTTTGACTTAGTGGTGCTGGACATTATGATGCCGGGAATTTTCGGTACGGAGGTATGCAAGGAAATCCGTAAGACGAGCGACATTCCGATTCTGATGCTGAGTGCGCGAAGTGAGGAAATCGACCGGATTATTGGGCTGGAAATCGGGGCTGATGATTACATCACCAAACCTTTTTCGCCTCGGGAAGTGGTGGTGCGCATCAAAACCATTCTAAAGCGGGTGCAGCCGAAAAAAGAAAGTTCGCAGCGTTTAACGGGCGGCAATCTTTCAATCGATGTGGAAGGCTACGAGGTGCGCGTGAATGGGAAGCTAGTGGAATTGACCGCCAAAGAAACAGAATTATTGGCGTTTCTGCTCCGAAATGCCGGAACGGTCGTGAACCGGGAAGAGCTGTTGTATAAAGTATGGGGCTATGATTACTTGGGCGATACCCGCACCGTCGATACGATGATCAAGCGCATCCGCCAAAAAGTTGCGGCCGTTTCCCCGGACTTTTCCATTAAATCGATTTACGGGGTCGGCTATAAATTCGAGGCGAATTTATGAAACGATTATTTTCCAGTAACCTGTGGATCGCCTTTGTCATCTTAGCCATTTTCATCTCGGGCCAATTGCTCGGTGCTTTCGCGATCAAGCATTATTTCATCGAATCCAAATTTAAAGAACTTCAGCCGTCGCTTTCCCTGGTCGGGGAAGAAGTAGTGAAAGGCGAAAAAATCAGCAGGACCGATGATTTTCTTATCAAAGCCTATGACGTTTACGGCAAGGAAATCGATGTTTACAAGGATGGATCGGTTCCGCCGGCAGCTGAAGACGAACAAGTGAACGACAAACTCATTTCACATTTGCCAAAAGTCATCAGCGGGAAAACGGAAACGGAGATTCGGGAAGTGCCGGGCTTTTCTTCACAAGCGATCATCATTGGGCAGCCGCTTGCCGAAGGCGGTGAAGTAACCGGAGGCATTTATCTGTTGAAGGAAGCCCGTGCCTACCAGGCGGCGCTAAACGGGTTCTATTTGGTTTTCTTCGTAACCTTGGCAGTTGGGACAATCATCATTCTGGCCTTCCTTTGGACATTCATCCGGCAGAAAAACGAATTGGAGCAAATGCGCAAAGACTATGTAGCGAACATCAGCCATGAGCTGAAAACGCCGCTTGCTTCCATCAAAGCGCTGACGGAAACGTTAGCCGATCATGTCGTGACGGACCCGCAGAAAGTGGACCAGTACTACAGCATCATTTTGAGGGAAAGCGCGCGCCTCGAAAAGCTCATCGCGGATTTACTGGAACTTTCGAGGCTCCAGCATAAACGGGCGGCTTTCACAAAATCGGTGGTAGATGCCAACGAAGTGCTCCAGGAAGCTGCCGAACC
Organism: Planococcus massiliensis; assembly: GCF_000821325.1. Lineage (NCBI taxonomy): Bacteria > Bacillati > Bacillota > Bacilli > Caryophanales > Caryophanaceae > Planococcus > Planococcus massiliensis. Next base: position 303,416 of record NZ_CCXS01000001.1, read on the forward strand.
TTTTGAAATATTAGCAGACGATATGGAACTGCGGTTCCGGATTACCGAAGCAGCCCAAAACCTGCCCGCTGTGTATTCCAATAAAGACCGGATTGTCCAGGTGCTGATGATTCTATTGGACAATGCGTTCAAATTCACGCCGGCCCATGGCCAAGTGACCATCGATGCGAAAACAACCGGGAGAAAAGCGGAGATTATCGTATCGGATAACGGGCCTGGCATCTCAAAAGAGATCCTTCCGCAAATTTTTGGGCGCTTCAATAAAGAAGATTTGTCCCATACAAGCGTCGGCAGCGGCCTTGGCCTTGCCATCGCACAAGAAATCATGGAACAGCTGGGCGAAAAAATCAAAGTGGACAGCAAGCCCGGTTCCGGCACCACTTTTACGATCACGTTAAAAAGAGCATAAAAGCAATCGGCAGAAAAACGTGCGTTTTGTATCGTTTTTCTGCCATTTTTGTGCCACATTGTTTTGTTATGCTCGGTTCATAGAAGAACTGACAAAACAAAAGGAGTGTTTTATTCGTGAAAATATCAGCCACAGCCTTATTGTCCCTTTCTCTCGCTGCGCTTCTTGCCGGATGTTCGCCGGATCCGGTGGACGATGTGGCAGTAGAAGCCAGTGAAACTTCCAATGAAGCCCTTGATGCTTCGTTCGTTGAAAATACCCATTTGGATGTAGCCTACGGCGGCCCATGGGAAACGCAGAAGCTCGATCTTTATTTGCCAAATGAAGGGGAAGGGCCGTTCCCAGTAATCGTAGCCATTCACGGCGGCGGATTCATGGAAGGCGATAAAACCGGAAAAGACATGGAACCGATGCTGGAGGGCGTGGATCGCGGGTATGCGGTGGCAGCAGTCAATTACCGCTTATCAGGCGAAGCCTTATTCCCGGCAGCCATCAGCGACGTAAAAGCAGCGATCCGTTATGTAAAAGCAAATGCGGAAGAATATAATTTAAATCCTGACAAAATTGCGGTATGGGGCAGCAGTGCGGGCGGCCATTTAGCAGCGCTTGCCGGAACCAGCGGCGATGACGATACATTGGAAAGCAAAAACACAGCAAACGCCAGCTACTCTTCGGACGTGCAGGCTGTGGTGGATTGGTACGGGCAAATCGACTTCCTCAAGATTGATGAGCAGTTCGAAGAATCGGGAATTGCACCGAAAATCGGCGATCGCAGCGCCGCAGATTCGCCTGAAAGCAAATTTTTAGGCGGCAGCCTTGCTGACAAAGCGGAAGCGGCTGAAAAAGCGAATCCCGAAACATACATTACAGAAAACGATCCGGCTTTCCTGATTCAGCACGGTTCAGCGGATCCGAACGTGCCTGTCCAGCAATCCATTGATTTTGCAGAAGAACTGACGAAGACGATAGGGGAAGACAAAGTGGAGTTCAACCTGTTTGAAGATGCCGTCCATGGCGGCGAACCGTTCCAATCGGACGACAACCTGGATGCCGTTTTCGCATTCCTCGACCGTTTCTTGAAATAAAATAAAAAGGTTTAAAAAAACGATTCTTTTTTCCAAGTCATCCGTCTATTCGGGTAACAGCTCTTTTGAAAGAAAAGAGTGAATGAGGAGGAAGAAAGATGGAGAGAAAGAAAAAGGGGTTTTTGAAAAAAGCAAGAAACGTGATGCTGCTGGTGGCGGCATGCCTATTGATGTTGGGAGGCTTGCCGAAGGGGTTTACAGAAAATGTGGAAGCGGCGGAAGTGAAGCTCGATAACCGGACAGCCATTCAAACGGTCATCGAAAAAGAATTCAACGGACCGGACAAAAAGTACCGCGAACTGTGGAATGCAGCGATGAAAGAACTTTCGAAAGAGTTGACGGAAGAGCAGTACCAGGAATATCTGAAATCACCAACCAACTTGAATTTATTGGCTTATACGGAAAAAACGTACGCGCCGCATTTCACTCAAAAAGGCTATGATGTGTTCACTTATACAGGAGATGCGTTCATGGCAAGCATGTATCCAGGCGATTTCAGTTTAAAAGTGTCTAATATCAAAATCAAACAGAATATGAAAAGAACCAAATCGTATAACTTCACTTTCCAAGTGACTTACACAAATCCGAACAAACAATCTTCCGTCTTCAATTACCGAGGAAAAGCGAGTTTGCCGCAGCGCGGAAAGATCAGCATCATCGAATTTACGGACTTGAACGGGCTTGAAGACGAATTGAATAAACTCAATAAAAAATAAAAGCTGCCTATGGCGGCTTTTTGTTTTGGCTGTAACTTTTATCGGTTTTCTTCGTTTCATTAATGAATAAGAATTCCGGTGAAGCGAGGTGGGAAGATGAAAGGGTTAAATAGCAAATGGTTTGAAAAAATATTTCTGGGTGTATCCGGACTCCTGCTGATCTGGCTGATTTTCGGATTTGTAACAGTAGGAGGCTTTATACTTCTGTTATTTATGGAAGAACTTCAAAAATGAGGCTGCATAGTTCATGTCATGTGTGTTGAACTTTTTTAGAAGTATAGCCAATATACAAAAAGACAAAGCCTGTAATTACCGTAGCTGCGGCATGCACGAAACCGCCTATGCTTGCACTAATCCCGCCGCCCGTCACGCTTGCCGCAATGTTCATAAAAAGGAACCAGACAGGAATCGGCAGTAAAAATGCCGTGAGATAGCCAGCATGAATCCACCTATGCGATTTGTTCCCAGCAAATAGTTTTACTGCAAAGCTCAACAAAGCGATATAGACGGCTAAAACCAAAAGCTCCATCAAAATCCCTCCTTATGCATCTAATGACCGGATTTTTTATCCCGCTCATACTCCGCTAAAAATTTCTCGTCTTTCTTTTTATCGACAAGGATCCAGATCACGTAAAGAAGAACTGAAAAAGCGAGAATCAGTAAAGACGCATTAAACACAAAATCAAAATCCATTTCTGTGATGGAATAGTTTTCTCCATTGTCATTAATCACTTCAAACGTTGGGGCGCTGTAATCCCACAAAAAGAAAGACAGCACGCCGCCTATTAAGAGCCCGCCTAAAACAGAAAGCAAAAATTTCTTCATCCGCCACCTCCTAAGCTAATTCTATCGCAACGAGAGGGAAATACTATAAGAAGTTTGACTATTCTGGATTTATTTCCAGAATAATGAAACGCTTGCCTTTTCAATGCTTATAAGAAAGAAAACCAAAAGAGGGAATGAGCGAAATGGAAAATTCTCTGAATCACGCTTTAAATTTGCGAAGAGAGGGCAAGCTGTTCGAATCCCACCACATTCTTGAAGAAATGATATCCGTGGATCCGGAAAATGTATTGCTGCGCTATGAGTATGCCTGGAGCTGCGACATCCTGGCGAAAGACGATGAAGCGATTTCTTCCTATAAACTAGCGCTAAAACTCGGACTGCCAGAACCCCAAGCGGTGAATGCATATGGACAGGTCGGTTCTCTTTACCGGTTACAAGGGTGTCTTGAAGAAGCCGAACACATTTTAATGTCGGGCATGTCTAAAGTACAAGATGACAGCCTTCTTAAAATTCACTATGCATTCACTCAATATGATTTTGGGGACTCAGAAGAAGCGATGCGTTGGATGGTCGAGGCGCTCCTAAGCTCAACGAGGAAACCGGAAATTCTCTTGAATCAACGGGCAATCAGTTATCTTGGCAGCAATTTGGATACACAGGATATTATGGGAAGCCTTAAGGGACCTTTTGGTGACGAAATCAAAGCTTCAGAAAAGGAGAAATCACTTATAGAAAAAGTGGAGGGTGTTCTGAAGGTTTTTGAACCCACGTATTTCCATGGAGCTTGGACATTCGAATTTCATCGCTATGATCTGCATTTTGCCGATTCGGATGATCAAACCCGGCGTGCAGCATTTGCGGCATTCTCCATGATGGCTGGCATTTGGGAGACCGGAAGTGCCACTTCTTTTATGCCGCAGCACGAGCGGAAATACACCGGAGGATTTCGTCCGGATAAGCCCTATTTCGAACTCAATGGCTATATCGCTGCTTTTTATTCAAATTACACTGCTCTCGAGCAGGAATTTCCGGTCATGACGGTTTATGCTGTGGCTGCTCTTAGTGCCATTGATGGAAGAAGCAAACTTGGATTGGAACAAGATTTCCCGGAGATGGACCCGACCCTATTTCAGCAATTTAGGAAAGACATTCTTATGCCGTACCGGCAAGTAAAGAAAAAGCTCCCGCCATTCGAAGATTTCCTTTATGAAATTGGATGGAATTCTTCTTATAGTCGGTGGTAAAATTTGGAGCTGGATAAAAGAAGGAAAATGTGAGAGAGGTGTTTAAGAAAAGCCGAAAAAGAGAGGCGGGAGATCATGAAGAGGACGAAGAAGGTAGCCAGTATCGCAGTTGTGGCTTTTTTAGCTTTGGGACTTGCAGCTTGTGGAAACTATGAGGGAATTGTGGCGGGAAAAGGAGATACAAGTTTCACCGTGACGACAGATGAAGAGAAATCGGAAAAAGTGGAGGTCCATCTTACCGATATTACTGAGTTCAGCGGAAAAATCAGTTCGTACGAAGAACTGGAAGAAGGCGACCAGCTCAAGGTCGTGCCTGTGGACACCACTACTGAATTCCCGTATATCCTGGCTTTGGAAGTGGTTGTAGAAGAATAGAAGATAAGCCACGGAAAAAGTAGGCGCAAAAGCTATCGCGTCGATTTTTTTCGAGATTTGACCACTAATAGAATCAGCCGAATCAACCCGATGATTCCGAATAAGACGAAGAAAGTAAAAAGCCAATCTCCGTAATTGATGTTAGCTTCTGCAAGGCTGTTCATAACCGCTCATCTCCTTCCTTCTTTATTATACATATTAATTGCCAATAAAGTTTCAGTTTTTCTAAAAAAAGGCAGATGAACCATTATAAATCGAATGGTAAAGTAGAAAAGACTCTACAATTTCCTGTTATCTTTTATTCCAAAAGTAAAACCGATAGGGAGAGCCGAAGTCTCGCAGCTTCGCTTCTCCTTTTTCTATGCCTTCAAATGGATAGAAAAAATAATTTCAGAAACGCTGTTAACTTTTTACAAATGAAAGGGTCTTATAAGCGGAAGGAGGGGAGCAATTGAATCCTCGGGAAGAGTTGATGGCGGCATTGCATGGAAAAACAGACATCATCTTTAAGTATTTGATGAAGATCGGCGCGAGCAAAAGCGATGCGGAAGACACTGTGCAGGAAGCGGTGTACCGGCTGATGCTGTACATCGATTCAGTTGATGAGGCAAAAGCCTATAGCTGGCTGTTCCGGGTAGCCGTCAATCATTACTACGATTTGTGCCGGAAACAGAAAAAAGAAATACATACAACTTTTGATAACCTTGAATTTGTCGATGACTCGTTTTTGCCGGAAGATTTTGTCCGGCAAGGAGAGATGAGAAGTGAAATTGAGCAGGTGCTTGATCAATTGCCTCCTCTCCAGAAGCAATTACTGCTAATGAAATATGAAATGGACTTAAGCTATGCTGAGATTTCTGAAATGCTGGACTTGAATGTAGGAACGCTCAAAACTTACCTGTTCCGAGCGAGAAGAGCATTCAAAGAACAATACGAAAAGGAGATGGCAAGGCATGAAAGATTCTCATAAAGAAAAAGAACTGGATCAGCTTTTCAATCAGCATTCAACTGATGACTCATTTGGAAAGATCATTAACAAAGCCAAAAGAAAAACAATTTTTCGGAATGCCGTCATTTCAGTTTTTGTTCTCGGATTATTCACTATCGCTGCTGGAATTGGTTGGCTGTCAATTATGCGCTGGCAGGAAGCAAAAGCATTGCGGGACATTGAATTGTTTAGCCAGATTACCGATCCGAATATCGAGGAAATGGGTCCGCAGCAGCAGAGTAATGGTTTGTTTGAAAGCTTTTTAAGGTTTGAACGCTATAAAGTGATCGAAGGGATTCCGGTAGATTGGAGCGAGGAGACGATAACCTACAGCCTTTTTGGCGGCGTTAGCGGGTTTTCCGGCGACCATTCCTATATTCAAATTGTCGATGAAGCAACTGATCAAATGAAGTTTTACGACCGGAAAACGAAGCAGCGCGTGCTCGGTTTTTATCATCCGGAAGTGGAATACGCCGGACTCGCAGATGGGCTAGGCGAATTCGGAAATTTCCCGGAAGAAACGATAGCTGAACTCGCTTTGTCTTTTGACCAAGCCTATACGCCCGAACAAATCCGGGAAAGTTTGCCGGAAGAAGTCACATTGAAATGGTATTGGATCGACACGTATTCTCCGGATGACCTGGAGCGGATGAATCAAAAATTCGAAGGAGAATTCGTTAATTTTCCTGAACTCTCGAATCATGTGTACGGTATCGAAGAATTTCAATTTGATGAAGAAATCTTCGCCGAAGAAGAACAGCTGACAAGCGAAGAAGGGTTCGTGAATAGGATTCACGACGGGATGACGCTGGAAAATGGCAAATACTTTAGCGAATACAAGCGAATCCATGACTTATTGAAAGGAGACGATGAACGTTTAACATCAACAGATGTAAAGGTTATCGGTGCAGTCGTAACGGGAACGAAAGAGAACTTGCAGACTTTAGAAGACATGCCGATAGTGCGGGCATCAGCTTTGGGCGTCACAGTGAGTCCTTATCAATGAAGCCCGGTATTTACAAAAATAAACGCATTCCCTAAAAAGAACGGCTAAAAGGATCCCTCCTTTCAGCCGTTCTTTTTTCATTTTCGTCGCCAGCCTTGGAATTCCGCAGCCTTAAAATTATAGAGCGGTTTTAGAATGGACTGGATTTCAATGGTTTCTTTCGTGTTTTGGATAATTTCATCCATCGGTTTATAAGCAAATGGCGACTCATCGATAGTGTCCTGGTTCACACTCGTCGTATAGACACTTTTCATCGTATCCGTGAAATCGTCCAAATTCAGAAGGGCTTTCGCTTTAGTGCGGGATAGGATGCGTCCTGCACCGTGCGGGCCGGATTGGTTCCAGTCGTCGTTGCCTTTGCCTTTTGCCAGAAGGGAGCCGTCGCGCATATTGATCGGAATCAGCACAAGTTCATCCTTTCTTGCGGAAATGGCGCCTTTTCGCAAAATCATATGGTCCAGGTCAATGTAATTATGGACCGTGTCGATGCGGCCGACTTCGTCAAAGTTCATCGCTTCCATCAATACCTGCATCATCGCAGCGCGGTTCCATTTTGCGTAATTCTGCGCAATTTTTAAATCGTTGAAGTAATCTTCCATCAGGGAATCTTGCAAGTAAGCAAGATCATTCGGAATGGCCGGCTTCGCTGATTTATAGGATTTCATCGCCGCTTGGATTTCCCGCTCGCGCCCCTCGGCTTTCAGTTGGGCGATCATTTCATTGAGCCCTTCTTTATCACTGATTAAGCTTTCAATCGCCTTTTTCTGATGATAATTCGCAACTCGCACGCCTAAGTGGCGGCTTCCGCTATGAATGACCATAAACAGGCGGCCGTCTTCCGTTTGGTTCATTTCAACGAAATGATTGCCTCCGCCAAGCGTACCGAGCGAAAGAGCGGCTGTTTCTTTTGAAAAATTCGCCAGTACTTGATCAAGGTCGATGTGGCGGATATATTCATGAGCGGTTTGGCGAATCGATTGGCCGGAAGGGACAAGCGTCTGCACCGCTGCATCCAGTTTCGCAAAATCCACATCGGTCTTTTTAACTTCCACACACAGCATTCCACACCCAATGTCCACGCCCACCAAATTAGGAACGACACGGTCAGTCACTTTCATGGTAGTGCCGATAACCGCGCCTTTTCCTGCATGGCAATCTGGCATAATGCGTACATTTGCTTCATGCGTAAGTTCTTCGTTTAAAAATCCTTCTATTTGAGCAACCGTGACTTCATCAATATTATTTGTGAAAACTTTTGCATCGCTGTATTTGCCTTTAATGACTTTCATCGCCCTCAACTCCATTTAAGTGATTCATCCTAATCTGCCTTATAAAATCTCTATTGTAACGGAATAAAAAAGAAAAGAAAGAAAATTCTCACGGAATTTATTTAACAAGAGGAACTAGGAGGATAATTCCTGATTCACAATGAATGTAACAGCAAGACAAAAATCATGGCTGCTATCTGGATGGCAGAAAATTTAAAAGAGAATAGGAGGAAAGAAGATGGCGAAAGTCTGTTTTGGCATGATCATGTCGCTCGATGGGTTTGTGAACGACCGAGACGGGGAGATGGGCAAGCTGTATGCGAGTTTTGAGCCGAACGAGGAGATCAATAACATGATGGCAAGAACCGGTGCCGTAATCCTCGGCCGCCGCACATTTGACTTGGCAGACGCCGATTCCTACGCAGTGGATTACGAATTCCAAGTCCCGCTATTTGTGGTGACCCATCACCCGCCGGAAACGCATCCGAATGAAAACGACCGGTTGACCATCACGTTTGTCACCGACGGCGTTGAAAGCGCAGTCCAGCAGGCAAAAGAAGCGGCGGGAGAAAAAGACGTGCTGATTCTCGGAGCGGATGTTTTCCGGCAAGCATTAAGAGCCGGGCTCGTGGAAGAGCTGCAGATGGCGATTGCCCCGATTCTTCTTGGGAAAGGGCTCCGTCTATTCGAGGAGCTGGAAGAACTGGAAATCCAATTAGAAAAAATCCGGGCCATCGAAACCCGTGAGCAAGTGGAGATTTGGTATAAAGTGATTCAGTAATGGATGAGAGAAGAAAATTGAGAAATCATGCTCTTTTTTTATTTCGAGAGATGGCCATTTTACGAACGGTTTCATTTATCTGATAAAATAACTGTTCGTTTTTTTATAGTAAGTCATTTATAATGCAGTATCATAAAGAAGAAAAATAAAAGATCCGCTTATTCTGAAACTGCCCATTGTATTTACAAAATATAAATTAATAAATATTTTAAGAAACATGCTATTTTTGGAGGCTAAAAATGAAATATTTAAACATCATTGAATCGTGTTACTCAGACTTAACGAAATCAGAGAAAAACATTGCAGATTACATTAAAAAAGTGGGAAAAGAAATCATTTATCAGTCGCTTCAAGAAGTAACGCAGGAAGTGAAAGTTGGCGATGCCACAGTTATTCGTTTCTGTAAAAAAATCGGGTTTGATGGTTTTCAGGATTTGAAGCTGCAAATTGCTACGGAGGACTTAACGATTCAGTCTTCTACTTCGGGTTCTTACATCGATAGCATTAAAAATAACTTTAACCAAGCTGTAGAAAAGACGATTTCTTTAATTGAAGAAGAATCATTGGATCAAGCGATTAAGGTAATCGAACAAGCGAATAAAGTTTTAATTTATGGCGTCGGAGCCAGCGGACTGGCAGCTCAAGAAGCCCAAGCAAGCTTTTTAAGGGTCGGTAAAAGCGCTAAGGCGGTTATTGATCCCCATTTCCAAAACATGGAGTCTTCCACGTTGACAAATAAAGATGTCTTAATTGCACTGAGCCTTTCTGGAAGAACTCGGGATATGCATGAATCGATGTCAATAGCGAAAGAGAGCGGGGCTGCTATTATAGCTATTACAAACTATGTGCTATCTCCTATCGCTCAATTATCTGATATCGTTCTCAGCACAGCAGTCAAGGAGTCCTTAATAGAAGGAGGCTCACTGTCAGCAAAAATTTCCCAATTGCTGATTATCGATATATTGACCACAGGATATGCCTTGAAAAACGAAGAATTATCGATAGAATTAAAACAAAAAATAGCAAAATCTATTTTAAACAAAGCAATGGAGTAATTCTTCATTGCTTTTTATCATTCAGGGCAAATAAAATAAGAAACTTTTTTAAATAATTTGTTGAATTTTCAAAAATAAATGCTAATATATGATTGTGGAGCATATCTCCATATATTTATTAATTTATTGAAGTTAAACTCCATTTTGATTTTAATAAGCTATAAGCATAGTTGCCGAAAAAGGAGGTCAAGGAATTGATATTAGAGAAAATTCAAGGCGGACTCGTTGTTTCGTGTCAAGCCCTTGAAGATGAACCGCTGCATAGCTCTTTTATAATGGGACGGATGGCCAGAGCTGCAATGGAAGGCGGAGCTATTGGAATCAGGGCAAACAGTGCGGCTGATATAAATGAAATTAGAAAAAATACAAATCTGCCAGTGATAGGAATTGTCAAGAAAGATTATGCTGATTCTTCCATTTTTATAACAGCCACAATGAAAGAAATTGAAGAATTAGCAACAACAGATTGTGAAATGATTGCTATAGATGCCACTAGCCGAAAAAGGCCGAACAATGAAACTTTAGAAGAGTTTGTTGAAAAAGTCAGAAGGAAAGTCCCAACCAAGCTTTTAATGGCGGACGTGGCAACATTTGAGGAAGCGGTGCAAGCAGAGAAATTAGGATTTGACTGCGTTTCTACAACACTCATAGGCTATACAGAGCAAACGGATGGTCAGAAAATCGATCAAGAGGATTACCAAATTCTGAAAGAAATAGTAGAAGCTTTAAAAATACCTGTGATAGCAGAAGGAAATGTAGATACTTCGGAAAAAGCCAAAAGGTGTTTGGATTTGGGTGCTCACTCAGTCGTCGTTGGAAGCGCTATCACCCGGCCGCAAATTATAACTAAGAGATTTACTGATTATATAAATAATTGATTCGTAGATACAAGCTGAAATCAGTACACAAAAAAGAAAAGGATGATGACGATGACGATTCGAGTAGGAGTAATTGGAATGGGGCAAATGGGAACTCACCATGCCGAAATTTATAAAAAATTACCGTTGGTAGAATTAGTAGCTGTTTGTGAATACAACGATGACCGAAGAAAAGAAGCCGAGCAGCAATTCGATGTTGTCGCTTATAAAGATTATAAAGAAATGCTTGCAAATCCTGACATCGATGCGGTAAGCATCGTGCTGCCTGATAATATCCACAGAGAAGCTGTAGAGGTCGCAGTTGCAAACAATAAGCATATTTTATTGGAAAAACCATTGGCTAAAACTCTGGAAGATGGCCAAGCTATGTATGAAATAACGAAGGACTATGAAAAGGTTTTTACAACGGGCTTTTTGCTGCGCTTTGATCCGAGATACAACATGGTCAAACAGGCACTTGATTCCGGTGAATTAGGCGACATCATCCATTTGTATTGCAGAAGAAATAGTCCGATTACAGGTCCAAAGCGATATATTGGCGCTTCTGATTTGAGTATGCACGTGATGATTCATGATATTGATTATATTAACTGGTATATGGGCTGCAACCCTGTAAAAGTCTTTGCCAAAGGCAGAAGTGTTCTATTAAAAGAACATGGAATGCAGGATGTTATTTATGCAATTGTGACCTATGAAAATGGTGCAATAGCTTGTTTAGAAGCATGCTGGGTTTTACCAGAAAATTCGCCGACAAGTATTGATGACAAGTTAGAGCTTGTTGGAACAAAAGGCGTTGCTTACGTAGAGTCTAGCGATAACGGAGTCCGTTTTATATCGGATAAAAGAATTCAATATCCAGATACAAGACACTGGTATTATACAAATGGCGAAGTTGCCGGCGATTTAGCGGAAGAGTTGATGGCTTTCATTAACAACATCATCCATGGCACAAAATCGATTATCACGCCTAAAGAATCTCTTGATTCGCTGCGTGTAGTAGATGCAATCGAACGTTCACTTGCTGAAGGAAAAGAAGTAGGGATGTAAAAACTGGCGAAAAACAAAGGGGGGTTGGCAATGTCATTTAGAGCAAAGTCTCAAAGTTTCGGTGCTAAATTAAGTAATATGGTTCTTCCAAACTTAGGAGCTTTTATGGCTTGGGGTATTATTACCGCATTAGGTGTAGCTTTTGGAAATGAATTGCTAATGAGCTTTATCGGTCCTATGTTAACTTATCTTTTGCCGCTGTTGATAGCATTTGCTGGCGGTAATATGGTATACGGGTACAGAGGTTCCGTAATAGCCTCAGTGGCTACAATCGGTTTAATTATTGGCAGTGACGTTACCATGTTTCTCGGCGCGATGATTCTAGCTCCGTTAGCTGCATGGATCTTGAAAAAATTCGATGAGTTGATTGAACATAAAATACCGACTGGATTTGAGCTGTTGATCAATAACTTTTCTTCAGGTATTTTAGGAGCTGGATTAGCGCTTGTCGGATATTTAGCTTTAGTACCTGCAATCGAATCTTTAACAACTGTTCTAGCAAGTGGTGTTAGCTTTTTGATGGAGTATAGCCTATTGCCATTAACAGCTATATTCATAGAACCAGCAAAAATACTATTCCTTAATAATGCAATTGGACAGGGTATCTTAACCCCTCTAGGAATTTCCCAAGTTTCTGATCTTGGCAAATCTATACTGTTTCTATTAGAGTCCAATCCAGGACCAGGTTTGGGTATTTTACTCGCTTATATGTTTTTTGGAAGAGGCAATACAAAGGGAACCGCCTACGGTGCCAGTGTTATTCACTTCTTTGGAGGAATCCACGAAATCTATTTCCCTTTTGTTTTAATGAAACCTATATTAATTCTCCCATTAATCTTGGGCGGTATGACAGGCACATTTGTATTCACGCTATTTGATGTCGGATTAGTAGGCATTGCCTCGCCTGGCAGTATCATTGCGATTTCCATTATGGCCTCGTTGGGGGATCATATTGCAATTTACGGAGGGATTCTGGCAGCATGTCTAGTCACTTTTGTTACAGCCATTCCCTTCGTCAGAAAAGTGGAGGCCGGTGAAGAAGATCTAAGTAACGCTGCTACTAAAATGGAGCAATATAAAGGCAAGAAAAGCCGTGTTTCTTCAGTCTTCGGTAGCAGCGAAAATGCAAATGAACCTGCCGCAAATCCAACAGCATTCAATTTTGCAAATGTCCGTAAAATCGCTTATGCATGTGATGCCGGTTTAGGATCGAGCGTTATGGGAGCCAGTATTCTACAGAAGAAGATGAAGAAAGCAGGACTGGAAGATGTCGATGTTTCCCATATTTCGGTCAGTAACTTGCCGACAGAGTGCGATGTCATTATTACACATCAATCGCTCATGGATCGCGTAAAAGAAAAACAGCCGGATGTTCATCATATCGCCATTGAAGATTATCTCAATGCGCCGCAATATAATAAATTGGTCAATGAAGTGAAAGAAGCCCGTGAAGGAGCGACAATTTCTTAAACAGTGAGGAACTTATCATGGCAAAGAATGAAGCAAGTCTGATTTCATTCTTTGCCTATTCTTCAATTGTATGAAATCACGTATAGAAAAGAAGGAGAAACTATATGCTAAAAGCTGTTATTTTGGATTTTGATGGGGTCGTTATAGATTCGGAGCTGGTTTGGTTCGATATCTATGTCGATTGGCTGGAAAAAAACTTAAACTACAACTTAGTCATGGAAGAGTTCCTTCTTTGTGTGGGAGCCAATTATGAAAAATTGTTTCAAGCATTAGAACAAAAAAACAACTTTATTATAGATAGAGAGAAATTTTTGGTGGATACTACTCAGAAGTTCATCGACCTAAGCGACCAGCTCCCTCCAAAAGAGGGTGTGGTTGATTTCATCAAATCGGTAAAGGACGCAGGATTGAAATTATCATTGGCAACATCTGCTGTGAGAGCAAAGCCGGTTAAGCATTTAACCAGATTCGGCTTGATTGATTATTTTGATTTTATCGTGACGGCTGATGATGTAGAAAGAATAAAGCCGTATCCAGATTTATTTTTAAAGGCCATAGAAAATTTGGAAATAGAAAAAGAAGAAGCGATCATAATCGAAGATTCTCAAAATGGCGTATTGGCTGCCAATAGAGCAGGAGTCAAAGTGATCGTTGTGCCGAATGATGTCACAAAACACAGCAAGCATGAAAATTATGAGGATAAAGTGAATTCTTTGTCCGAAGTAAATATCGCAAAACTTGCATCTGACTTTAAGTAAAAAAGACAAAGGAGAGGGCAGCATGTTAGAAGAACTTGTAAATACAGAAGATATAGAACTTGGACTCCAAACAAACGACTGGGAGGATGCTATTCGAAAGTCCTCAAGAAGGCTGTTGGAAAAAGGTGCGATTGAACAGCGGTATGTCGAGTCTATGATAGATGTTGTGAAAGAAACAGGACCTTACTTTGTGCTGGGAAATCACATTGCCCTGGCTCATACAAGACCTGAAAACGGAGCCACTAAATTGGGAATGAGCTTTACAACGCTTAATCCGCCTATTGAGTTTGGTTCAGAAAACTTCGATCCGATTAAATTAATCATCACCTTTTCTGCAACCGATTCTAAGGCGCATCTTTTGGTAATGTCTGAATTGGCCAGTATTTTAAGTGATGAAGAAATATTAGAAGAACTTTTCCGCTCAAAAACAGAAGAGGCTTTCTTGAGTACTTTAATAAACGCACTTGATGAATAATTTTCTAATTTACGAAAGCCCTTAGGAGGCATTATGAAAATATTTGCGGCAGATATTGGCGGTACTAAAATCAAATATTGTATTTCAGATGAACTAGGTCATTTCGAAACATTCCAAGAGATGGATTCTGAAAGTCAAAATGGAGGGCAAGCGATTCTCAAGAAAGTAGAAGACGTGATAGCTATGTATTCCGGCATCGATGCAATTTGTATTAGTACCGCTGGTCAAGTGGATAGTGAAACAGGCTGTATTATTTATGCGAATGATAATATCCCCAACTATACAGGTACAAGGATCAAAGACATTTTGGAAGGGAAATTCCATGTTCCAGTGACTGTAGAAAATGACGTGAATGCTGCTGCATTAGGCGAAAGTTACTTTGGCAGTGGAACGATTTACAGCAATTTTATTTTCCTGACTTTTGGAACAGGCATCGGCGGCGGAATTGTTTATGACGCAAAGTTAAATCGTGGAACCAACGGCATAGCAGGTGAATTTGGGCATATGATCATCCATCCTGACGGCATTTCGTGCAAGTGCGGCAATGCAGGCTGTTATGAATGTTATGCCTCAACAACGGCATTAATAAAAGAAGCTGAAAAAGTTGATCCTGAATGTTCCGATGGGAGAATTTTATTTGAAAAAATTCACAATAAAAATCAGCGCCTAATAGAAGTATTCGATTCATGGACAAAAGAGGTGGCATTAGGGATTGTCAATCTAATCCATATTTTCAATCCTGAAGCTGTCATTATTGGCGGAGGAATCATGGAACAAGATTTAGCTGTCAGGAAAGTCTCAGATAAAGTACATGGATTAATAATCGAAAGCTTTTCAGATGTCAAGATCGTGAAATCCAGTTTGGGGAACAAAGCAGGATTATATGGAGCCATCGCTTCGAGAACGCTGCCCTGATGAAGAAATGACCGGAATAATAAATGTCAGTAGCCAGTAAAAAAATTTGGAGGCAAGCTTTTAAAACGAAGCTTTGGCACAAATGAATTTGGCGAAGTAAATAAAAATAGATAAAATAAAAATCCGACTGATTTAGCCGATTTGTTAGTAGGAGAAGGCATAATGAAATTTATTAAAGTTAAAAAACTATGATGAGATGAATGCAAAGGCCCTGGAGCTTATCATGGATCGAATGAATATGCAGGAAAACCCCGTTCTTGGCTTGGCAACTGGTTCCACACCTGAAGGGATTTATCAAGGTTTTATCCAAGAGTATAATAAAGGCAAGGTTTCATTTAAAAATGTGACTACATTTAATTTGGATGAATACACGGGATTGAAAAAAGATGATCCAAATAGCTATTGCTATTTTATGAATGAAAAGCTGCTTCGCCATATTGATATCGCAATGGAACGTGTCCATATTCCAAGCGGTACTGCTGTAGATCTGAAAAGCGAATGCCTGAAGTATGAAAGGGCAATTGAACGAGCGGGAGGCATTGATATTCAAGTTTTGGGAATTGGAGAAAATGGGCATATCGGTTTCAACGAACCGGGGGCATCTTTCTCCAGTAGGACCCATGTAGTTGATTTAGCCGATTCCACTATTCAAGCGAATTCACGCTTTTTCAAATCCGTTGATGAAGTGCCGAAACAAGCAATTTCCATGGGAATCCAAACAATAATGGATAGTAAGGAAATCCTTTTACTCATCTCAGGTGAGGCAAAAGCAGACGCAGTAGCAAAATTATTGGAGGAAGAAGTTTCTGAAGATTTACCGGCATCTATCTTAAAAAAGCATGCGAATATTACGGTAATTATAGATGAGGCTGCGTTCAAAGGAACGCTTTCAGCAAGTTTCTGAAGTGTTCAGTTTACAATATCTCAAGGCTCTAAACCGAAAAAACGAGGACAAGTAATGAAATTAGCTTTTATTTATTCTTTCATAATAATTTATCCAACTAATTGTCGATTCGGTTGGCCCCAGACCGACTGCATCGGTTTGAACATAGCCTTTGGCCTAAGATTAGCCACTTATCGATTGTCTTCAGCTGTACAAAATAATCCTATGGAGACTGTGATTACACATGCAAAATCCGAATGTTTTTTAATACTCCTTAAAATTTCCCCGTATTTTAAATTCGCACTGATATCTGCATTTTGTCCTGTCCATAATAAGGCTAGAATCTCATACGGGTTCATCTTCGTAAAATTGTTCTCCCAAATCCAGACAACGAAATCTCTCTGCGAGTCAAAATCTATGATCTGATGAAATTCGTCTCGATAATAAGCTTTTGACAATCCCGATTCTGGACACACACGTCCAATAGTTCGCATATGTGTATAAGTCAGCGATTCACTTTCCTTTTTTGTTTTCGACTCTTTGTTTTCCATCCGATAAGTTTTTCGTCTACAATAGAGATTTCTTTTCCACTCATAAAATTCTTTTATTGGAAAAGGCCGTTTGTTATAAAATTATGGACATACTACAAGTGTTAAAAGAGTTAGAACAAAGAAGTGAACCCAGGGCGAAAATAGTAATCATCGAAGACACGGAAACAATTCGCTGTTCCGATTATCGTGGTGACAAGCCGCGACAGCGAGATGTATGAATTGATGAGCATGAATTTAGGCGCCGATGATTTCGTGGCCAAGTCAATAACATGCAAATATTGCTCGTGAGAATTGAAAACATTCTAAAAGAATCCAAGGAACAGCAGCCAGGGATATTCTTGTTTACAAGCACCGAAAACTCAATTTAGCTAATGGAATAATTACTATGATGGAGAAACGGCTGAACTGACGAAAAACGAATTGAAGATTCTTTCCTATCTGTATAAAAACAAAGGCAAAATCGTATCGATAAATGACCTTATAGATTTTATGTGGAACTCGAATGCGTTTATTGACGATAATAATTTATCCCTGAATGTCACAGGACTCCGGAAAAACTGGGCTTACAAAAGAACATTGAAACAAGACGCTGACTCGGATACATCCTGCCATGAGCCTAAAAGAATACATCAGCGATAAAATGCCATTTTTGTTGTTTTATTTAATTTTAGTCGTCTGCAGCAGTTATCGGACGCCAGCGACAGCCTGGAACGGTATAAGTCTTTAAAGAAAATCGGCGTTACAAAAGAAATGATCGACGGCGCCATCTGGAAGCAAACCTTTGTTTACCTTATGCTCCCAATGAGCTTAGCCATTGTCCATTCCATCGTGGGAATCATGGGGCTTAAGGAATTATTGAGCATCGATCTCCAAAGCATCCTGATAGGCTCGCTGCTGGTGGCGATCCATCTACGGCGGTTATTTCTACGCCGCTTATTTAAGGGTGAAAAACAGCCATGCTTAAAAATTGTGTCGCTGGCCAATAAAATGAGGCGCTTTATAAAACCGGGAAAGCGTCTTTGTTGGACAGCAAGAAATTTTTCGCAGAGCAAGGAAAGAGGAGTAGATAACTGCAAAAAGGGAATAGGAGATACACGCTGAAAGCATTTCATGAATTGGAGGAATGGCAAATGAGCAAGGTGACAGTAGGAACAGAAAACGGTGCGCCAATTGAACTTCATGTGGAAGATGTAGGTTCAGGAAAACCAGTCGTCCTGATTCATGGCTGGCCGCTTAGCGGTAGATCGTGGGAGAAGCAAGTGCCGGCATTAGTGGAAGCAGGCTACCGGGTTATTACATACGATCGGCGCGGGTTCGGGCAATCTTCACAGCCTTGGAGCGGCTATGACTATGATACATTTGCAGCCGACTTGAATGAAGTTTTGGAGCATTTGGACCTCGAAGATGCAACCTTGGTTGGATTTTCGATGGGCGGCGGGGAAGTGGCGCGCTATATTGGCACATATGGAACGGGACGCATTTCAGGCGCTGTATTGGCAGGGGCAGTGCCGCCGTATCTTTATAAAACAGATGAAAACCCGGACGGCGGCTTTGACGATGAAGCGATTAAAGGCTTGGAGGACGGAGTCAAGGCCGACCGGCTCGCTTTCCTTAATGACTTTTCAAAGAACTTCTTTACTGCAGGAGAAAAAAGCGATTTAGTCAGCGAAGAATTCCGGATCTACAACCGCGACATCGCCGCTTTTGCTTCACCGAAAGGTACACTGGACTGCATCGCTGCGTTCAGCAAAACCGACTTCCGGCAAGATCTCGAGAAATTTGATGTACCGACCTTAATTCTTCACGGCGATTCGGATGCCATCGTGCCGCTCGAAGTAAGCGGACAAAAAGCGCATGAACGCATCGCAAACAGCCATCTCGTAATTGTGGAAGGCGCACCGCACGGGTTCAACGCAACGCATGCGGAAGAATTCAATCGAGCGCTTCTTGACTTTTTGAGTAATAACTAGATTATTAGTTAGCTACGAGTGGGCCTGTTCTTCGGAATAGGCCTGCTTTTATTTTGTCTATTCAACAAGGTGGAAATGGTAGAATTGATGAAAGCCCATTGTTTTGTGTAACATAGCAGGAATTTTATCGGGTACTATGGAAGGCTTCTATAAGAAAAATGAAATAAATGTGCAGGGGGAGAAGCGATGTTTAATCAAAAAAGAATACGTGATTACGGTGTGGAAGTTGGCCGGCTGAAGACCGGAGCGCGCAATGCAATTACCGATGTCGAAGGCGTGTCTGTAGGACATGTGACACTCAGCGGCGGCAATATGCAGACAGGGGTGACCGCGATATTGCCGCATCCAGGAAATCTCTTTAAAGAAAAATTAGTTGCTTCAAGCCATGTTATCAACGGGTTCGGGAAAACGATGGGGACAATCCAGATGGCGGAACTTGGAACTTTGGAAACGCCGATTTTGTTGACGAATACACTGGGCATCGGGACGGCAGCAGATACACTGATCGATTACATGATGGAGCAAAATCCGGAAATTGGCCGGACAACGGGCACGGTCAATCCGGTCATCGGGGAATGCAACGACATGTTCTTAAATGACATCCGGGCGAAGCACGTAAAACCGGAACATGTGCGCGAAGCACTGGAAAATGCAAGCATCGAATTTGAAGAAGGCGCGGTTGGAGCAGGAAGAGGAATGCTTTGCTACTCGCTCAAAGGCGGCATTGGTACGGCTTCCCGCATCATGGAAATGGAGAGCGGAGAATATACAATCGGTGTTTTAGTGCTGTCGAATTTCGGCATGTTAAGCGACTTGCTGGTCAAAGGCAAAGCGGTCGGCGAAGAATTGAAACAAGCGATGTCGGATTCCCATAAAGAAGAAGACAAAGGCTCGGTCATGATTATTGTGGCAACGGATCTTCCGGTATCCGAGCGGCAATTAAACCGGATTCTCAAGCGCTCAGTGGCCGGCTTATCGAGAACCGGTTCGATCATTACGAACGGCAGCGGCGAAATCGCTCTCGGCTTTTCTACAGCGGCCAAGATTCCGCATGACAAGCCTGCACAGCTTTTAGATGTCAAACAAATCCACGAAGAAGAAATGGACATCGCTTTTCGGGCAGTAGGCGAAGCGGTGGAAGAAGCCGTCTTGAACTCACTTGTGACTGCAGAAGCGGTCGTTGGACGCGATGGAAACTCTCGCCCCGCGTTTAAAGATTTAATTGAAGAATTCGGCATATCTCTTATTTAAAAAGAAGTCCGCAAAGCAGGAGTGAAAAGATGGATAGGAAAAAGGACGAAGCAAAGAAAGGGTTAGGAAGCTATAAAGGAGGCGCACTCTTATCAGGGGGGCTTCTCATAGTGTTAATCCTTCTAAACGACCAACTCTACAGTAACGTCATGAATCTGAGTCTGCCAGTTACGCTGATTGTCTTGCACATTCTCATTTTTAAGTACCTGATACCCCAAAAACGATATGTGGCGTATTCTGCTTTCCTGCTCATACTGGTTCTGGCCATTTACTTGGCGCTTCCAGCACTCACGCAACAGGAGGCTCAGCATAAGGCGGCAGGGCGCTATCAACTGGGGCAAGTAGAGGCGACGACTGTGCCTACTCTTCTGGCTAACTCCTGGAATCCTTTTGAGGCGGATAGTGCCTACTTTTTCACGGGGCAATCGCCAGCCGGCGAACAAATTTATTTACTGGTGAACCCGGAAAATGGAAAAGTGGTCGTAAGTGAACCATATGAAGGATTTGGAGAAAAATAAATGAGGTGAGCAGGTGAGAAAAGAGCGGGAAGAAGAAATCGTCAAAGCATTTTTCGAAAAAGATGTGCAAGAAAGGGTGCTGCATGAATTATTTTCTCCGAAGAAGCGGGACCAGGCTTTAAATCGTCTTTGCCATCAATATGAGCGGATGTTAAAGAGGAAGTATATGATTGAAATACCGCCTCCTAATTCAGATCCGGAATCCATTTATAGGCTGCTAAAAGCTGAAGGAGCCGAAAAGGCCGTCTATTCCCTCTCCTATAATGAAAAAATTGACGGAAAAGAGATGCCACTTCTCGAAGCCATAGAACAGGCTGTCGGTTTTGGCATGCCATCCATTATTTCCTGCATTCCCGGGGAGTTGGCTTATTTCGAAGCTGAACAAGGTTTTGGACCGCCGCCGCGTTTTTTGTTGAAGCATCCAAAGCAAAAATAAAAAAAGAAATCAGCTTAAAGCCGATTTCTTTTTTTATTGGGTGATCAGATCGAGCTGAATCTGCTGCTCTTCAAAAAATTCGACAATCTTTTCAGTCGGGACAAAAGAAGGGATCGTGAACTTTTTTTCGCTGCCGTCGTTCAAATAGAAGCGAAGGGTTCCGGTAGCCGTTCCGGCCGTATGGAAAGTGGATTTGGTTTTCATTTCTGCTTTACGGATGGCTGTAGAATGGAATTCGAAATTGTTTTTTTTCGCAAGCAGGCTTTGCGGATTCTCGCTCATTTGGCGATCGACGGCAGCTTCCCGTTTCTCGATGCGTTTGGTTAAAATGTGCTTTCGAAAAGCCATAAAGGCGAGGCCCACAACGAGCGGCAGATTATCGTCGCTTGCTTTATCATAAAACTGGCCGCCGACTTTTGCGAAAACAAGAGAAGATTTGGTTGGATAAACTTTATAATAATGATCCAGCGCCAATGTGCTTGGTGCAAGTAAATGGATGGTCGAATTCATTAATTTTCCCCTTTAACTATTCATTTCTTTCCTAGTATGCGTGATGAAAGAAAGAAAATAAATGAGAAACTGCCGGAGGGTGGCTTTTTTAGCATAAAAAACAGGCGGCTGTTATACATCCGCCTGTCTTACGTTTATAATTTGTTTTCTGGCAGACACCACAATCCAGCAAAAAACCAGCGAGACTGCAGGCAGTATCAGATTCCAAGGGGAATAGTAGATGCCTCCACCAAAGCCATAGCTGCTGAAATACCAGGTTTCATAGGCCAGATTCAATAGCAGTGTCACCAATGGGCCAATAAAAATCTTTCCGGTGATAAGAGACACGGCGATGCCGATGCCAATCAAGACAATGGGAAGAAGGACAAGTTGAAAGAGAAATGGGTCGATTGAGTTGGTAAATTCCATAGGCAGCCTCCGCTTCAGTTGATCGAAATCCATTATATCAAAAATTCCCTTTTTTGGTTAAAAAGTTAGAATAAAACTTTTTTTCGGAATTTGGAGGTCTAATCGGGAATGAGGGGGGATTTGATGATTAGAAAACAACTTCGCGATTTTTTTTGGAAAGATTATGACCGATTTGCCAAAAAGCTTGGCTATGCGGATTGGAAAGAAGCGGAAGCGGCCACATTCGCGATTTTTTCTTGTGGAGACGATGGCTGGTGGTCAGCAACTGAACTTCCGGATCGACGATGGGCAGTTTGGAATGATGAAGGACAGCCCCCATACCCTTTTAAAATTTTGAATCGATGGGAAGAAGCAATTGCCTTTCTTCATAAAGAATTTGAAAAAGAGGAAATCGATGAAGAAAATTGGTGTCCAGAAGGATTTGCCGAAGGGAAAAATGTATTCGAAAAGAAACCGGATAGGTCCATTAAATGAAGAGGTAAAAAGATAAGCTATTATTGCTAATTATTTTCAGAATACATTTTAGGTGCTATCAAATTAGTACGCTTTGTCACTGCCGGTAATAAAATGATCCTTCCGCAATTTTGATGAAGCCTCTTTTCGGGAATTACAGCAGTAACGATTCTTTCAGCAGGAAATATGCATTTGTTTTTTGAAGTCTTTTATTCACACCAGCGCACCGCAAGTTCAATTAGTAAAAGGTTCTCGGAGTGGTGGGAAGCAGACCTTGTAAAAAGAACCAAAATTGAAGTAGATCATTACAACCGGAAGTATTATTATAAGCTGTCCAAAAGGGGCTATTGGTTTTTGGGACAGGACAGGTACCTGACTGCAAAACAAATAGAAATTCGTTTGAAGTATCAAGCCGCCACTAAAGTACCGTACGCTCACAAATATGTATTGATATGGATTGAGTATTTTTGAGAAAGCTAATCGGATTTTCCCATCTACTTAGTATTCTTTAATAGGTTGGGCCAGACATGGGGAAAGAATAGTTTCAATTTTTATGGATAGGAAGGAAGAGGTAGTATGCAATTTCCAACACGAATAGGCGTTGATCCGGCTGGATATATCTTAAATCAAACATCAACACAGAAAATCCATCCGGTATATCGGGAACTGCTGAATCAGATTCTTGAGATGTTAAAAAGATGCGCAGGAGCTAAGGTACATAGCGTCTATATCTACGGCAGTGTAGGAAGAGGAGAGGCGGTTCAAGGAACTTCAGATATTGATTTATCAGTCCTATTGACATCCCCGCTGCTCCCGCAAGAAAAGGCCCTTTTAGATCGTGAGACAGCGGCGCTTGTTCACTTGAATCCGCTTGTACCAAAAGTAGATTATGATATGGGAGTCGTAGCCGAAGTCCTAAAACAAGAGAACCAATTTTATTGGGGATTTTGGTTGAAGCACGTCTGCAGCTGCATTTATGGAGAGGATCTATCCGTGAAATGGCCCCGAATGAAACCCGATATTCGAATCTGTCAGGCCATGAACCAAGATCTAATGGAGACACTGGCCGGCTATCGAAAGGCGATTTTGACGAAAGAGGCCGATGCGTATAAGCTGCAGTCCATTTTAAAACGGATTGTCCGAGGGGCTTATTGCTATGTAGCGGTGAGAGATGAAAGCTGGTCCACCGATATCCGTGAAAATCTCCAAATTCTTCAGCATTATTTTCCGAATGAAGCGTATTTCCGGGAAATTGAAGCGGTGTTTCTTTTCCAGAAGCCCCTCAACAGAGATGATGTCCTAAGTTGTTTGGATTACTTCATTACTTGGTTTAGCGAACACTCAATTGAAGGAAAAGAATAAGGATTGCAAGAATAGAAATCGTTTATTTTTTCTGTATTCAAGTCATTGGGGTTAGACGCATCCAGAAAGTAGGGTGATTGCCATTTTTGGCTTTGAATCGCTTGTTTACTGCTTGGAATATCCCGGATTGGATAAATTCTTATCGCCATTTTTCCCCTGGGACGAAGAAGATCTAAGAATATGAAATAGAAAAAAGGAGACCGGTAGTGCACCCCGAAAGTTAGAGTTCTAATCTGATTTTGGGGCGCACCACCTTCTCGACTGCGATCATAGAGGCTGTTAAAGTCTTATACCAATTTTTACTGTTTTTCATTTCTTGCTCCTTATAGTGTTTTAAGTTGTGCGAGTCCAATAAACATTTGTTCAACTTATATAGAAAAGTAAATGTGAGTGAACAGAGCGGAGGAGAAATATGTGCAGCCAAGGCGTCCCGGCAATCCGGAATCTGAAGGATGTGGTGAAGGTATTAAAAACTGATCATGAAAGAATTATCTTTTTAGAGACGCGCCTCTCCCAAGTGGAAAGTACAGTTACATTTGCTAAGAAGCATGGCAAAGAAACGCTAATGCATGTCGATTTTATTACAAGGTCTTAAAATCGATGAGTTTGGTTTAGGGTACTTGCTTAATAATGTAAAAGTCGACGGAGTTATTTCCACGCGGGCAAATGTCATTGCATCTGCAAAAAAATGAAGCATTATAGGGAGTCACAGATGGTTTGCTCTGGATTGTCATGCACTCGCCCATAATATGGATATATCGGGAAATCCAACCGGAATTTACTGAAATACTTCCAGGCATAATTCCAAGTATTATTAAAGAGATTCAAAATGCCACTGGGATACCAGTAATAACCGGAGGCTTGACCGAACAAAAGGGCATATGGCTATCAAATCCGGGGCTTATGCTGTAATTGCATCTAATGTAAAATTATGAAAAGACCGTTAGGAATAAGAAACGAATTTATATTAATTAGAAAAATTAATGCGATTGAATTGACAGCGTTTTCATAAACTATTATACTAGGTATAAGTTAACAGCTCGTGACGAGATTAAGAGACACATTGAGTACTTTGGGCAAGCCCCGAAGGTATTTGATGTGTCTTTTTGTGTGTGATGAGTATGAGAATAGGAGGAGTCGAGGGAGAGTTCAGATATCAAAATTACATTGAGTTACAAGTAATAACTTTGTGAAACAAGGGGGATCATCATGAAAAATGTAAAAAGACCATTAATTTTATTGATTGTCGCACTATTACTTATTGGTATCGGCAGTGCAGTTGCTGCTAGCTTTAACAGTGCCGGCGGGGATGTAGATGTGTCCCGTATTTATTTTGACACTGAGCGGGGAGAGCTGTCGGGTTTGCTTTATAAGCCAGAAGGAGCAGACGAAGAGGCAAGGCCGACAATCATCGCCACGCACGGGTATTTGAACTCTGGTGAAATGCAGGATGCCCAAGCCATCGAAATATCTAAGCGGGGTTATGTAGTCCTGGCGCTGGATATGTATGATCATGGACATTCTACTGGAACGATGGAGAAACCGATTCCGTTCTTCTCCTTCTGGCCGCAAGCTATGTATGATGCGGTCCAATACATGTATGAACAGGATTATGTATTGAAAGATGGCGAAGGAAATGGGATTATCGCTGTTTCCGGGCACTCCATGGGTGGCTTCTCTTCAACGCACGCAGTGATGTTGGATGAGGTTGATTTCCAGGAATCAGGTATCCGTAAAATTCAAAGTTCCTTGACGATGGGTTCTGATTATCAGTGGTTGAAAACACTTGGCTATACAGACGAACAAATCAACGCTTCCTATGGGCCGCGTCCTTCAGGGAAAATTGCTGGAGTTTACGATGAATTTTTCTTTAATGCAGAAGCGGCTGCGGCGGGTCAGCCTGTCGTTAAGAAAGACTACGTCAGTACAGCCGAAGGCCTTGGGTTTTTAGGCGGATTGGAATCAGCGCAAGCGGGTGAATTTTATGAAGTGGATGGCGGTCAACGGATTATTTACCAGCCTAACGAAACACATCCATGGAACCATTTTTCACAGCAGTCTACTGAATATGCAATCGACTTCTATGACACAGCTTTTTCGGATTACGGTAATTTAGTGGAAATCGGTGAAGATGGACAAACATGGATGTGGAAAGAATGGTTTTCATTTATAGCTTTGATAGGTTTCTTCCTCCTTTTCATTCCAGTTATCAGCTTGTTGACGAAACTTCCATTCTTCAATTGGGTTTACACAGAGCGTCCGGCGGCGCTTTCTGCACCAAAATCAGATGGTGCGAAACTTGCTGGTTATATACTGCTTATTGTGGGAGCGCTTTATCCGGCCCTTTTCTTTACGGCATTATACAGCGCTAATGAAACAGGGATGACCTTGCTGCGTCAAATCAGCATGACCGCCATTGGATTATCTGGGCTGATATTATTGTTCAGCTTTGTAAAAAATTCCGCCAAGTCAGTAAAAATGGGCTCGGGGTTAATTCTTGGCTTAAGCATCGTACAATATATTTTCCTCCGTCAGCAGGAACGATTTTTTGCGACTACCGAATGGTTTGGCGGAGCTACTGTCAATCCAATTCTCTTCTGGGCTATCAATGTTGCGATAGTGACGCTGATGATTTTGGTTGGTTATCACTTTGTTTCGAAAAAAGCAGAAGGAGCACGTTTCGCGAATTATGGATTACGTGCTAACATCAAAACGATCATCTCAACTTTTGTTACCGCTATACTTGCTGTCATTATCGGATATGCTGTCCTCTATTTAGTGGATGCAATTTTCCAAGTCGATTTCCGTCTATGGACCGTAGCAGTAAAAACATTTGAAGAACAGCATGTATGGGCTCTTTTACGCTATGCGCCATTATTCTTCATCTACTATTTCATCATCGGAATATCAGTCAATGTCAATACAGCCAGCAGTTTTTATGATGGATGGAAAGGTTATGGCATATCCATTCTCCACTTTATCGGTGGATTGATCCTATATTTGATCTATCATTATGGCTTGTTGTTCATTACAGGGACGGGCGGCTATCCTGCAGAGTCATTATCATCGATTATTGTAATCGGTCTTGTGCCGATCCTTTTGGTAGCAGCAGTTTACAATCGTTGCTTTTTCAGAAAAACTGGAAATGTCTATGTTGGGGCATTTCTGAATACAATTCTATTAACGATGATTACTTTAGCAAATACAGTTCTTTATACAATACTCTAGTGATTTAAAGAATGAAGGAGAAGGGGGAAGGGATAAATGAACCGCACCCCAAATGGGTCACTTTTTTAAGTGTCTACCATTTGGGGTGCGGTTCAGTCATGTTACAAGCCCTTTTTTTATTAATAATAGAGGATTATTTTATTTAAACCGTGTTTATGAATAAAAAAATAGACAAATAAGGCCTTTTCTTTTATGTACTTTATAACGCTCTGTGAGAAACTGATATTGATATTTCCAAAAGGAAAAGCACCATCAATGTAGGATGGCGCTGTAAAGTGTAAGCATCAACTAAGGGGGATTGATTAGCTGATTCCACATATCAAGGCATTCCTCCTGGAGGAAAATGTCCCAATCATGCTTGACGCGTTTCGGGATTTCGAATGATTTGAAATCCTCTTGGAAAATCTCTGCTTGTTTGAAAATCTCAAGCAAAAAAACACCAATCAAAGATGTGGCTGAAAAATGGAATGTTTCCCGAGCCACCATTTATCGTTGTTTGGAAAAACAGTAAATCGGAAAGGTTGCTGCTTATGCAGAATGTACCACTTCCTTTAACTGGCTCTTCAGAAGAACATTGTAAGAATCCGAGAAATCGATCAACTTAGTTAGACTACATTAGAAGTGGTTGAAGCTGATCACGACAATTTAGTTATCGGTATTAAATAAACATAAAAGCTATCTTCCTTAAAAAAGGAAAGATAGCTTTTATGCCAAGTAAGACTTGAACTAGGTGCAAAATAGCACTTAGAGTGCCTGAATACGCAATTGACTATTTTCCCAATAGACTGTAAAATCAATAGTCCTGCCAGCTAAATGCTGGCATCAAGGGAACTGTGAAAAGTTCATTCTTCTAGTGAAAAGGATGGAGACCATGAATAAAGAACAATTGATGGAAAGCGCACGCAGCATGAAAGAAAGAGCATATATTCCCTACTCGAAATTCCCGGTAGGCGCTGCTTTGTTGATGAAAGACGGCACGGTAATCAACGGGGTAAACGTAGAAAATGTTTCACTAGGCGCCACGAACTGTGCGGAACGGACGGCCATCTTCACAGCTGTAGCCCAAGGATACAAAAAAGGTGATTTCGAAGCGATTGCAGTAGCGGGGAACACGGAAGACTACCTTCCGCCTTGCAGCATCTGCAGACAGGTTATGGCGGAGTTCTTCTCGCCTGAAATGCCGGTTTATTTAACGAATGAGAAGAAAGAAATATTGGAATTAAAGCTAAAAGAGTTATTGCCATATGCTTTCTTAGATTTAGAAATGTAAGATCTGGACCATCAAAGGAATTAGAGAAAAGGAGTAATCCCAAGAGTGATTTGGGATTACTCCTTTTCTTTTTGGGCTAGGGTATACAAAACATTTTTAAAACTTTATTCTAGAGAAATCGTTGAAATGATAGAAGGAAAATTAATTTTAAAATAATTGTAACGAAGTAGAAGGCCAAGGTATTAATACTAAGAACAGGGAAAGTGAGGACCGCCATGAACCAGCTTGAAAAGGAGTATGAAGAAATCCAACCGAAAATCTATGCATTCTTTTACGCCAAAACAGGCAATCGGGCAACCTCACAGGATCTCTGCCACGATACGTTTTACGAGGCGTGCAAAAATATTGCGTCATTCAATGGCGAGTCCACTTTGTCGACATGGATGTTCGCCATTGCGAACAACCTCTTGAAAAAGTTTTACCGCAAAAACAAATATCAGCAAAATTTGATGGAAAAGCTAGCAGCGATTCCGGAAGCAGACATCCACTCGGTCGAAGAGTTAACGGAAATCAATGAAGATGCAAAAATGCTGCTGCATCATATCTCGAAACTCGATGATGCGGCGAGGGAAATTTTACTTCTGCGGATATACGGAGAATTGAGCTTTGCAGAAATTGGCGTGCTGATCGGCAAATCCGAAAACTACGCACGCGTTACTTTTCACCGGTTGAAATTGAGGATTCAAAAAATGATGGAGGTGACTTTATGAACAAAGATTGTGCAATCGTACAGGATTTGCTGCCTTTATACGAAGAGGAATTGCTTCAAGAGGAAACGAAAAAATTTGTGGAAGAGCATTTGCAAAGCTGTGAAGAATGCCGCCGAATTGCGGAGCAGTCGCAAATTCCGTTGCCTGCACACGTAAAACCGGGGGCTTCTTCAAAGAAAATGATCCGTAAAATAACCGTGCGTTTAACAACGATCCAAATTTTCTTCGTGGCCATCGCCTTTATACTTGCGATGAGCACGACCATCATAAATGACAACAAAACTTTTATCCTGACTTATGCCATTTTAGGAGCGGTGACTTACCTATTTTATCGTTCGGTGCTTGTTGCCGTTTTGCTTGCAGGCGTCCCGAATTTCATTTGGAATTGCTTGCTTTACATGACGGACTGGTTCGGCGAATTTTATGCGGAGAGCTTTTCGGAAGCTCTGCAATTATCGCTGTTTTCTTTAGCTGTCCATCTCGTGTTTACGTTTATCGGAATCGCCATCGGCTTTTGCATCCTTAAAATAAGAGAGGAGCATTGATTATGAAAAAGAAACTACTATACGGTGGAATTGCGGTTTTATTGATTGGCGCCGTGATTTTTGCTTACATTCAGATGAGCGGAAATCCCATCGAAAAAAACAAGGCGAAGGAAAGCTTGGAAGCGTATTTGGAAGAAAACTATCCGGATATGGACTATAAGATCAGGCAGTCGGCAGACTATGGCTGGAGCGATGCTACGTTCCGCTTTACAGTAGTCGAGCAGGATTCCGCCGCGGTTGAAACCACTTATAAAATCTATGTTTCCGCTATGGAGCCGTACGAAATCCTGGGAGATACCATCCATTTTTCCAAGATCGATAAAGAGGCATCAAGCAAGTTAAATGCACAGGCAGAGGAGCACATTCTGACGCTTCTCCAGAAAAAAGTTCCAGAAGTTGAAAGTGTATCTACAGATGTAGAAGTTTATCACGACGGAGCCGACAAATGGACACCGGAGCTCGAAACGCCAAAGCCGATGCTGATCATGCTGGAAATTGATAAAGGCGAATTGACGAAAGATCAAATGCTGCAGCAAAGCAAAACAATCCAACAAGAGCTAAACGGCGAGTCCATCAATTACCACACAGCTGAAGTAGGTTATCGCAATGTGGTGGACGGAGAAGACATATACGAATACGTGAGTATTTCGCCAGAACAAGAACTGACGATAGAAGATGTGAATTGATATTGAAAAAGCCTATTCGAGAAAATTCGAGTAGGCTTATTATCAATTTTTTCTCCTTCACAAATTCACTCTTTGAAGAGTTTCGCATAGCTTTTCCATAACTATATCTAAACATTCTATTTATTTCCACATATTCAAGTTAGAATAAAAGAAAGGAAAGAGAAATTTAGGCTACTGCTGATTTTTCAACAAGAAGGGGCTAAAAGAATGAAAATCGAAACACAGCGACTGGACATTATTCCATGCAAAAAGGAACACCTTCAAATGCTGGAAGAACAATATTATGAAAACGGTCCTGAAATCATGGTCTATTTGAAAGCATTGGAAGAAGATCCTGAGCTTTTGGCTTGGGGCCATTGGCTCGTTATCGATAAAATGACGGGGCAGGTGATCGGCGATGCCGGCTTCAAAGGAAAGCCGAATGCCAATCAGGAAATTGAAATCGGCTACGGTCTGCTTGAACGCTATTGGAATAAAGGCTACGCGACCGAAACGGTGAAAGGTCTTATCGAGTGGGCTTTTGAAACCGGAAAAGTAGAGAAAGTACTCGCCGAAACAGAAAAGGATAGCATCGGTTCCATCCGAGTGCTGGAAAAAGCGGGCATGCGCCAAACAAAGAAAACAGGTGAAATGATTTCCTGGGAAATAAAAAAGAGCAGCGTCGTATGAAATTCTATATCGCGTCGAGCTTTCGGAATATCGAGACTGTAAGAATGGCAGCTGAGCGGCTGATAAGCAATGGATTCGTCCTTACCTATGATTGGACCCATGGCGCTGCCACATCCATTGCGGAACTTGAAACGATTGGCGAGAGTGAAAAACAAGCAGTGATGGAATCGGATGTAGTGATTATCATGCTGCCAGCCGGAAAAGGAAGCCATGTGGAGATGGGCATCGCTTTAGGGACGGGCAAGCAAGTTTTTCTGTATTCACCTGACGAAACGGTGAATGACTTGGCGCTCACCAGCACGTTCTATCATTTGCCGGAAGTTTTTAAAGTCATTGGAACGATTGAGGAATTGATAGCAGAGGTTTGTTCAAAAGCAGCCTTTTATTAATCTGCCAAGGGAGTGGAAGAAATGAGCAAGTATTATTTTTACCATCTATGGATTTCAGCCTTATTTTTAACGGTATTTATTTATGATATCTATCAAAAAGGCTCTTTCTTAACTGTAATGGCAGCCATATTATGCTTCATTTTAATTCTCATCAACAGCAAA
The DNA here is from genome assembly GCF_000821325.1 of Planococcus massiliensis. Taxonomy (NCBI): domain Bacteria; kingdom Bacillati; phylum Bacillota; class Bacilli; order Caryophanales; family Caryophanaceae; genus Planococcus; species Planococcus massiliensis. The sequence goes on from NZ_CCXS01000001.1 coordinate 334,673, forward strand.
AAGAACCGGAAACTGAAAACGACGGCCTGAAGGGAGGGGAAGAAATGCATTATCTGTTTCTTGGGCTTGCGATTGTCGGGGAGTTGATTGGGTCGTCCTTGTTGAAGGCGTCGGAAGGCTTTACCAAAATTTTTCCGACCATCGGCTTGCTGTTTGCTTTCGCCGCTTCATTTTTCTTTTTATCGTTGGCATTGAAAGTCATTCCCTTGAATGCGGCTTACGCCATCTGGTCGGGTCTCGGCATGGTCGCCACCACGATTATCTCCGTATTGATCTGGAAAGAAAAGATTAACGGGGCGAGTATAGCCGGCATTCTGCTAATTCTCGCGGGAGTGGTGATTTTAAATTTATTTGGACCTGGCCATGGAGAATCTCGGCAAAGCGATACGTCAGTTATTGAAGAAGCCGAATCGAAATAAAAGAAAAGCATTGGTGAAAGGAGAAGAACATGAATAAAAAAACAAAATTACTCATCATCTTCGCTTTTGGAATGCTTGCGGGTTTTATCATTTCAGCGATTTTCAGGTGAAATTTTAATTGGGACAAATGGAAGTAAGACAGCATTCAGCCATGTCAGGACAGGGATCGCTATCAATGGCATAAAGGCTTTTTCGAGGCCGACGCCGAAAGACTGCATTTCATGGTCCAAGCTATAAATGAGTGAAACAGTTCCGCCGATAATGACTGTATTGATGAGAAGCGCTGAAACGATGATTCTTATTTTTCGCTGCTGCTTGCGGATCATCAGCCCCGACACGAACATTGAACTCATAAAAGAAAAGACGATTAATAAAAGATTCAATGGGATGCTCCTTTCGTAAAAAGTTGATTATTCCTTAGACTTTATTGGATAGAAGAAGTTCCATTCAAATTAAATCGTTTTTTTGTGTTTATTTACAATTGATGGAAACTTTTTGGCAGCTTTAACCGTATATAAAAGAACAGTCAGTTTAAGTTCAGTTATTCGGTGAAAGGAGCGGATGGTGTTTATGGGCAGGGGCAGAAAGAACGGATTCAAACCCGAAGAATTTGGAGAACATTTTTTAGCGGAAGATTTTACTGCGATTTACCGCCAGTGCATCAAGGAGTTTAGGGAGACGATTGCCCTTCGGGATTTTATCGAATTGGCGAAGTCATTCAATAGAGGCGTGAAAGGCTATCATTTGGCCTTTGAGACCACCATGCCCGGATTTAAGCAGTATATCTGGCTGGATGACCGAAAAGAAAAAGCGATCAATGTTTCTTTTGACGGCAACGAGATTCAAGGAATGTACATAAAGCCTTACGTAACGTATCCGAAAAGCGACAACCAAGTTACCAAGACAGAATTCATCATGCCGATTGCGGATGACTGGTTTGTGTTTTGGGGCGGAAAAAACGAGTTCATCAATTACCATTACGCGTACGAGCAGCAGCGCTACGCTTATGATTTGGTCGTTATGAAAGCTGGACAGACCTACCGAAACCAAGGGTTGCGCAATGAAGACTATTACGCTTTCAGCAAAAAAGTAGTGGCCCCTGCGGGTGGGAAAGTCATCGAAGTGGTTGATGGAATTCGGGACAATCCACTTGGCGAAATGAATGAGTCAGATCCTGCAGGCAATTTTATCGTTCTGGAGCATGGACAGGGCGAATACAGTTTGCTGGCGCATTTTAAGAAAGAAACGATTCGAGTGAAGAGTGGGGATTCCGTAGAACAAGGCCAACTGCTTGGGCTATGCGGCAATTCCGGGAATTCGTCGGAAGCGCATATCCACTTTCAAGTGATGGATTCACCAGAAATGGAACAGAGCAGCTCGCTGAATATCCGCTTCAAAGGTGGGATTGAACCGATTCAAGGAGATACGGTCCATCCTGCTGTATTCGAAAAGAACAAACAGGAATTCGACACTTTCGATAAGGCGGAAACCGCTTTTTCCTTGGCTGGTTTTTTCCAATTCATTCCGCGCCTCATTGGATACTTTTTCAAATAGCGAAATTGCTCGGCAGCAAGGAGGATGAAAGATGATTTACCGGTACACTATGATTTTTTTTCTGTATTTCGCCTTGACATTCTTATTGGAGATCGATTTTTCGAATGGGTATTGGCGCGTCTTGTTTGCTTTATTCGGAGTTGGCGTCATTTTGCTCGTGCAGGCGCCCAGGAAGAAAGAATCGGGTTAACTGTAACCGGCTTGTTGTTGGTGCGTCTAATAAGAACAGCGGAATGTGAGGGGGAAGTATGAAAAAGATCATTTTACTGATTATACTGGTCGTATGTCTTGCGGCATGCGGCGCTAACGAATCCCCAGTTGCTTCTTCAGAAGAGATGCAAGAGGATGCTGTAAATGCCAAGCCGCAAATTCAGGAAGAAGGACCGGAAGCGATCTTGGATTGGGTTGATTTCATCCAATGGGACGGGAACTATTACATAGCGTTAGACTCTGCTGTTCTGGCTGATCCGGAAAAGATTGGCGAAAAAGCAGGTGAAGTAGCATTCAACGTCAGTGACAATATCAATTCCACTTCATATAAACTGAAAAATGGAGATGCAGCTTTCTGGGAGCCGGGCACTGAACTCTATTACGTGGAAGGGCTGCCGGATTTGTTAGCAGCGAAAGACCCTGCAGAAATCAATGGGTACAGCCTCTACGTGAATGAGGCAAAAAGCGGGGGCTACCCGCAGCATTTCAAAGACCTCAAACTGGAGGAAATAGCAAAAATCGAGATTTACGATCTGTTTCTCTATGATAATTTCAGTTCGCCGGAGCTGCTCAACATGCTGGAAGACGAGCAAGATGTACAAGAGTTTTTGAAGATACTTAAAGGTGAACACGCCCCGCAAGATCCGGAGCTGATCAGAAATCCGCCAGATCCTGAAATTTATGCAGCTGTTTTACATAATGGCGAGGATATCGCGAGAAAGTTTCATATTTATAAAGAAGGCAAGCAATGGTTGTGGTATCCGTGGGACCGTGAATTCCTGCCGGCTGAAACGGGTTCTTTTATAAAGAAGTAATGGCGATTAAATAAAAACGGACATCAAAATGAGCTTGGGGGAAAGTTTCCAAGCTCATTTTTCGGTTAAAACGGGCCTTGATTGTCGCCTCGTCCAGCATGCCGTCGTGCCTCAGCCTCTGCCGAATTCTGGTTTAGTGTATTCTCCGATTTATACGGAGTGTATTTCCCGCGTGTCACTTTATCCACGAGAAAAGCCACTAAGAAGATTGCCGCTAGAGATCCCCAAAATAACCACATCATCCAATGCATATTCATCTCCTCCTTCATGTATTTAACGTTTGTTCAGTTCAGTTAATAGTTAGTATACGGATGAATTGGAAAAAAGTTTCAATAATCAGTTAATGGAATGAAATTTCAACCGAGCCCATTTAGCCAACAAAACAAAAAGAGTTGTCCCAAACTGCTTTTGAGACAACTCTGTTTATTAACGGTTCGGCAATTCCCGGCCTTCCGCAAACGCTTTAAGGTTCGCGAGGCTCAGTTCGAATCCGTCCATATTGATGTGGACGCGCGTCCCGTCTTCTTCGGGCGAAAGATCAAAGACGAATTTCAGCCCGTCCATGTCAGAAGAATAGGAGAAGCGGCTGTTCGGAATGACTTCTTCAATCGTGAAGATCATTTCGACGTGTTCGCCTTCCTCCAATTGGTTGTGTTCATTCGGCATTAAGGTGAAAACGGCTTTTTCCCCGGCTTCTAAGCGTGGAATTGTCCATTCAGAACCGGGTGCGTACCAAGTGGAAAAGCTTCCATCAATCGTCAAGGCTTTCCAGACGGTATCCAAATCGGCATCGATAAAGACAGAACGTTGATCAAAATTCATCGGAAGGACCTCCCATTTCTTTACATCGTATCGAATCTCCCTATTATTTTCAACTTTCAGGCAAAAGAATCCTGCCCGCGGTTGTAACCCAAGGAAGAAAATGAAAGAATGAAAGAAATAGACATCCAGGGGGAATGGAAAATGAAAGTGGAAGAGAAAGCAATTGGCACGGTCGGCGGAAAAACGGTGAAGTCATTTACTGTCAGCAATTCAAAGGGCATGGAAGCGACGTTCCTCGAATGGGGCTGCGCAATTCAGGAAATCCGGGTGCCGGATCAGTTCGGCACTATAGAAAATGTGGTATTGGGCTACGAAACGCTGGAAGAATACATAAATGACCCGGCTTTTCTTGGCGTTATCGTGGGGCGGGTAGCGGGACGCATCCAGCATGCGGAGCTTCTAATCGACGGCGAATCCTTTAAACTGCCGGAAAATGACGGAGGCAATACGCTTCACGGAGGCCCCGAAGGATTTCACCGGAAGGTTTGGGAAGGCCGGGCAGAAGTCGACGACAGCGAAGCGCGTGTTATTTTTACCTATACCAGTGAAGACGGCGAACAGGGCTTTCCGGGCCGGCTTGAAGCCGAAGTGATCTATGCCGTGAACGAAAACAGCGAATTGGCGATCCGCTACCGGGCAGTGTCTGACAAAAAGACAGCGGTCAATTTAACGAACCATTCGTATTTTAATTTAAGCGGCGGATTGAAGCGGAATGCTTTAGATCATGTGCTGACGATGAAGAGTGAGCAATTTGCTGAACTGGATTCTTCCCTTATTCCTACAGGGAATGCGCTTAATGTAGAGGATTCAGTATTTGATTTTCGGACAGGACGGACGATAGCTGAGGGCATTTCGTCGACGCATCCGCAAATCGAAATGGTCGGCGGGGGCTACGATCATCCGTTTTTATTGAACGGGGCAGGCCTGTCGAAAATGAAACTCGAAGATCCCGAAAGCGGGCGGATCATGGAAGTGGAAACCGACCGGCCGGCAGTGATTTTCTTCTCGGGCAATAATCTGGACGGCGGCATCCAACTGAAAGAACGCAAGTCCGAACGGCATCTCGGCATTTGCCTGGAAACGCAAATTGCACCGGGGAATCCGGAAGCGATTTTGCTAGATGCGGGCGAGGCGTTTGAGGCGAACACGACATTCCGTTTTAAAAACTAGAAACTTCTTTTTGGGTGAACCGTATATAAAATGAAGAAGAATTTCAGAACAGAGGAGGGGAAGACCGTGCCGACATGCCAAAATTGCGGACAGCAATGGAGTTGGAAGAACGCCTTCCAGAAATACATCAAACTCAATAAAGGAATGGAATGTCCTCATTGCGGCGAAATCCAGTATGTGACGTCCAAGAGCCGGAAGCAATCGAGCGCATACAGCATCCCGCCTTTACTGATCCTGATTTTCAGCAATTTGTTTTTTGATTTAAGCATTCCGGTGTATATCATGCTGGCAGCTGTTCTATTTGCGGCAACGCTGGTGTTTTACCCATTTAAGATGGAGTTGACCAGCAAAGACGAGCCGTTATGGTGAGTCTTGCACTGGGATTTAGAGAGGAGGAAGCCGAATGAAGCCGAAAGTTTTTATTGCGAGACCTGTTCCGCCGGAAGTGGAAGCTTACATAGCGAAGCATTGCGACTATAAAATCTGGAAGAATCCTGAGAAGATTCCGAACCATATTCTGCTCGAGGAAGCAAAGAAGGTAGACGGAATGCTTGTGCAGAACGCCGCTGTGACGCGGGACTTTCTTTCGCAGCTGCCAAATTTGAAAGTTATCAGCAACACGGCGGTCGGCTACGACTCATTTGATCTGGATGCCATGAAAGAATTTGGCGTCATCGGCACCCATACGCCATTTGTTTTGGATGAAACCGTGGCTGATTTGGTTTTCGCGCTGATCTTGTCTGCCGCGAGAAGAGTGCCGGAGTTGAATAACTACGTAAAACAAGGGCAGTGGAATAAAGACACAAAAGCGGAGGAGCTTTTCGGCACGGATGTGCACCATGCAACGCTGGGTATTGTCGGGATGGGGCGCATTGGCGAAAAGATCGCACGGCGAGCAGTCTTCGGCTTTGAGATGAACGTCCTTTACCACGCGACAACGCCAAAGCCTGACCTCGACGAAAAATATGGCATGCGATACAGTGGGCTAGACGAACTGCTTTCGAAATCCGATTTTGTCGTCTTGATCGTTCCGCTCACCGATTCGACCCGCCACATGCTAAGCCGGGACCAATTCCGGCGCATGAAATCTTCCGCTTACTTGATCAATGCGGCAAGAGGGGCAGTGGTCGATGAGTCCGCTTTGATCGAAGCGTTGAAGTCCGGTGAGATTGCAGGAGCAGCGCTCGATGTCTTTGAAAAAGAACCGGTCGATCTGGATAACCCATTACTGAAAATGAAACAAGTCACTGCACTTCCACATATCGGCTCAGCGACAGCTAAAACCCGTGAAGCGATGGTCATGAAAGCGGCAGAGAATTTAGTAGCGGGTGTAACAGGAGAAGTTCCGGAGAATGTGATGAAAGAGTTGAAGACTTAAAATTAAAGTGAAAAGCCAGCTGCAGGGATCAAATCCTCTTGCAGCTGGCTTTTTTAATGCATGTAAATAATGGCTAGACTTTCATCACCATGCCATCCAATCGTTTTTCCATCTGTTCTTCCATCCAAAGTGCGGTTTCAACCAATTTTTGAAGGTCTGTACCGGTTTCAACACCCATGCCGGCAAACATATTGACCATGTCTTCCGTACAAACGTTCCCGACCGCTTTCGGAGCGAAAGGACAGCCACCGAGCCCCGCGATAGAGGAGTCGAAGCGGCGGATTCCAGCCTGGTAGCCTGCTAGGACATTTGCGAGCCCGAGCCCTCTTGTGTTATGGAAATGGAGGCCGAGTTTGATGTCGTCTCCGTAATGGCGTTGGAAGCGATTGACGACTTCTGCGACCTGAACGGGATTGGCAAGCCCTGTCGTATCCGCCAGAACAATTTCGGAAGCGCCAGCTTTCACGAAGGCTTCAGAAATTTCGAGTACACGGTCGACTGGCACTTCTCCTGAATAGGGGCAGCCAAATGCTGTTCCGAGAACACCGGTGACAGGCTTTTTCGCAGCGACTGCTTCCTGGATCACTGTAATATGCTCGGCGACATTTTGATCGACGGTTTTTCGGGCGTTCTTCAAATTGAACGCGTCGCTCGTAGTGGTGACGATATGAAAGATGTCTACATCGGTTTTCATTGCCCGTTCCATACCGGAATAATTGAGGATCAAGCCTGCATACTTCACGCCATCTACACGAGGAACCCGTTTCATCACTTCCTCCGCATCGGCCATTTGCGGGACGACTTTCGGATTTACAAAAGATACGGCTTCGATTTTCTTGATGCCCGCATCAATGAGGCGCGTAATCATTTCCACTTTCTGGTCGGTGCTGATCGGCTTTTTTTCATTTTGCAGGCCATCACGGGGCCCGACTTCACAGATTTCAATCATTTATTGCTTCCCCTTTCCATAGATGGATTTGCGGTTTGTTCAATTGGATGAGAACGTCATCGCGTCCCTGGTAAATATGTTCCTGCATCGCGATTTTTGCCCGTTCCGGCTCCTGGTTTTCAATGGCTTTTAGAATCGTTTTATGGACTTCCAGTGAACGCAGTAATTGCCGTTCGTTATACCAATAAAATGAACGGAAAATAATAGGCACCACGACAAGCTTGGCAATATGGGCTCTCAAGTGTTCATTTTTGGCAGCTTTGAAGATTTCTTCATGGAAATCCTGATTCGCTTGCTGGATATTCTTAATGGTTTCAATATCGGATCGCTCAAGTTTGGTGATGGCTTGTTCATAAGCTGTATTTTTTTCGCGCATCCGTTCAAGTTCCTCATCGGTGCGGTTCAGTGCAGCTTCGCTGGCCCCGTGGCTTTCGAGCAATGCGCGGAGATTATAGATTTGACGAATATCCTTAATAGAAAATTCCTTGACGATATAGCCTCTTCGTTTATAGGGGATGATCAGGCCGTCGGATTCCAATTGTTTGATGGCATCACGGATCGGGGTGCGGCTTACTTGAAGCGATTCGGCTAAAGCTTCTTCCGTCAAGCGTGTTCCAGGCTCATATTCGCCAATAATAATGGCATTTTTGATGGCGTTATATGGATTCATAATTCCTTCACCTCGAATTTATTGTATACAATAGGATATTTTAAATCAAATGAATTATTTTAAATTTTAAAAATTGGTTATAAATTCAATGGAATTAGAGGAATTCTTAATAAATATTAGAAAACGTGTTGACTCATTGTATACAGTGTGATATTTTTTTATCAATTGCTAATTGTTTGAAAAATTAAATTTCAAGGGTCTTCGATTTATAGAAGAGACAGGCAATTAAAAAAATGTTCTGCTTTCTAAATAATTGAGAAAGCGTTTCCACTTATTGAACTAAACCTGGAGGTGCAATAAATGAAAATTGAAAACGAAGAAGCCGTGTATGAAAATGCGAATCTGGGAACCGCCACTTTGGATGAAAAGCAGGAAAGAACACCATTAGAAGGGATTCGCGTCCTTGAGCTAGGGACGCTGCTGGCCGGACCTTTCACCGGCCGGATGCTCGGCGATTTCGGTGCTGAAATTATTAAGATTGAAGCACCGGACAAAGCGGACCCAATGAGGCAATGGGGCCAGCAAAAAGATGGGGAAGGGCTATGGTGGCCGATTCAATCCCGCAACAAGAAATCTGTGACGTTGAATCTCCGGACAGAAGAAGGGCAGGAGATTTTTAAGGAATTGGTCAAGGAAGCAGATATCATCATCGAAAATTTCCGGCCAGGAACGATGGAAAAGTGGAATCTTTCCTATGAAACACTATCCGAAATCAATCCGAAAATTATTATGACCAGAACTTCCGGCTATGGCCAAACGGGTCCATACCGCAAACGGGCAGGATTCGGGAGCGTCGGGGAAGCGATGGGCGGCATACGCCACGTGACGGGCTTCCCAGACCGTGCGCCTTCGCGAATCGGTGTATCAATCGGTGATACACTTGCTGCGCTGTTTGCGACGATCGGAACGCTGACCGCATTGAATGAGCGCCATTTCTCCGGAAAAGGGCAAATGGTTGACACAGCCATTTACGAATCGGTTTTCTCGGTTATGGAAAGTACGGTGCCGGATTATCTTTTAGCCGGCTATGTGCGTGAACGCATGGGCAATATCTTGCCAGGCGTTGCCCCTTCGAATATTTATTTGACGAAAGAAGGAACGTATATCGTCATCGGGGCCAATGCAGACGGCGTCTTCAAACGTCTATGTGAAGCGATGGGGCGTCCGGAGCTATTCGAAGACCCGCGCTACCGCACGCATCACGCGCGAAGCGAACACATGACGGAATTGGATCAATTGATCGAAGATTGGACGAAGACGCAGGATACCGCAGAGGTGCTTGAACTGCTTAGTGAAAAAGGTGTGCCATCTGGCCGCATTTATTCGGCTAAAGACATCGTCGAAGATCCGCATTATGCAGCACGGGACATGATCATCAAAACAGAGCACCCGGTTCTCGGTGAATTCCCAATGCCGGGCGTCGTTCCGAAGCTCAGCCGGACGCCGGGGAAAGTCCAGCATGTCGGGGCAGAAACCATTGGCAAAGACAATGCAGCCGTTTACGGAAAACTCCTGAATTTCGATGAAGATAAATTGAAAGAATTAAGGGATAACCAAATCATTTAAGTGAAAGAAGGGAGCCGTTATGGGCAAAACGCTTTATGAGAAAATTTGGGACCGCCATATTGTAGTGGAGCAGGAAGATCAGCCGGACATCATTTACATCGATCTTCACCTGATTCATGAAGTGACATCGCCGCAGGCCTTTGATGGCTTGCGGCTCGCAAACCGCCAAGTGCGCCGGCCCGACCGGACGCTGGCAACAATGGACCATGCAATTCCAACAACAGACCGCAGCCTTCCGTTTGAAGATGAAATTGCCGCAAAGCAAGTGGAAGCCTTGCGGAAAAACTGCCAGGTTTTCGGCATCGAACTTTTCGATCTCTTTAGCACAAAACAAGGGATTGTCCATATCATCGCACCGGAGTTGGGCTTGACGCAGCCGGGCCAGACCATAGTCTGCGGAGACAGCCATACGGCGACCCACGGGGCTTTCGGAACGCTTGCTTTTGGCATCGGCACGAGCGAAGTCGAGCATGTGCTTGCGACCCAGACGTTGAAGCAATACAAATCGAAGACAATGGCGGTCAATTTTAACGGAGAACTGCCGATCGGGGTGACAGCGAAAGATTTGATCCTCGCATTAATTGGACAGTACGGACATGATTTTGCTACGGGCTATGTGCTGGAATATCGGGGAGAAGCGATTCGCAACTTAACGATGGAAGAACGGATGACGGTCTGCAATATGTCCATTGAAATTGGGGCCAGAGCCGGGCTGATAGCACCGGACGAAACGACTTTCAAGTATTTGGAAGGGAAAGAATACGCGCCTAGAGGCGAAGAATGGCAGGAGGCACTGGAAGACTGGAGAGAACTTAAGAGCGATAAAGATGCTCAGTTTGACCGGATCGTCGACTTTGATTGTTCGGTGATTGAGCCGCAAGTCACTTGGGGAACCAATCCAGGGCTAGTAGCAAGCGTGAACGCCGCGGTTCCAGGGCCGGAGGAAGTGCCGGAAGAAAAGCGCCGAATGGTGGAAAGCGCCCTTGCTTATATGGACCTGGCTCCAGGAACGGCGATCAAAGACATCGAAATCAATACGGTCTTTATCGGCTCCTGTACGAATGGCCGAATCCAGGATCTCAGAGAAGCGGCGAAAGTCGTGAACGGCTATCAAGTGGCAGACGGGGTTCGAGCGCTGGTGGTTCCGGGTTCCCAGTCTGTGAAGCAGCAGGCGGAATCGGAAGGGCTCGCGAAAATCTTTACCGATGCTGGATTTGAATGGCGCGAAGCAGGGTGCAGCATGTGCCTTGGGATGAATCCGGATATTGCAAAGCCCGGCGACCGCATCGCGTCGACATCGAACCGTAATTTCGAAGGGCGGCAGGGAAGAGATTCAAAATCGCATTTGGTCAGTCCGTCCATGGCGGCAGCTGCGGCCATCGAAGGCCGTTTTGTGGACGTCCGGCAATGGCCGATCAAAATCGGGGAGGGTGTGTAACCTATGGAAGCTTTTAAAACCCATCAAGGCATAGTGGCTCCGCTTGACCGTGCCAATATTGACACCGATGCCATCATTCCGAAGCAATTCCTGAAGCGCATTGAAAGGAGCGGCTATGGAGAGTTCCTGTTTTATGACTGGCGCTACACGAGTGAAGAACAGGAAAATCCGGAGTTTCTATTGAACCAGGAACCCTATCGTAACGCGAGTGTTCTCTTGACGCGTGAAAATTTCGGCTGCGGTTCTTCCCGTGAACATGCTCCGTGGGCGATCGAGGATTTTGGTTTTCGGGTGATCATTGCGCCGTCATTTGCAGATATCTTCTATAACAATTGCTTTAAGAATGGGATTCTTCCGCTGCAGCTGCCAGCAGAAGAGGTAGAAGAGCTTTTCAGCAAGACGGCTGAAGATCCAGGCTATCAGCTGACCATAAATCTGGAGCAGCAGCGGATCATGGACAGCCAAGGCTATGAGAGAGAATTCGAAGTGGATGAATACAGGCGTGAAATGCTACTGAAAGGTTTGGACGAAATCTCAGCGACTATCCAATTTGAAACCCAAATCGCTGATTTTGAACGCACTCATAAAATTTATTATTCAAGGTGACAAGCGGCCGGTCTACTGAGCAGCAAAAATAACAGCATTTACAAAAAGGAGCTTTTATATGGACAATAAATCAATCAAAGAGCCGATCCGCAAAAAATGGATCTGGATTGTATTGGTCTTGATCGTGCTGGGCAATGTCCCTTGGTATATGCCGGCTGGATCGTATGAACCCCTGATTTTGGGGATTCCGTACTGGGCATGGATCATTATTGGATTTTCACTGCTTTTATGCGGCTACTTGAGCTGGGCGACACTGAAGCAGTGGAATATTGTGGAAGACGCCGAAGAGGCAGAGAAAAGGGGGGAAGCTGAATGACTGATTTAACCTTTGCGGGCATAGATGGAGTTTTGATTTTATCTGCCTATGCCGTCATTATGCTGGTCATCGGGTATTTCTCCGGCCGAGGCGATAAGACGCTTCATGACAGCATGAGCAATTATTACCTGGCTGGGAAAAATCTTGGGTTTGTTGCATTGTTCTTCACTTTGTATGCGACGCAATATAGCGGAAATACAATTATCGGCTATGCGCCAACGGCTTATCGCACCGGTTTTGCCTGGCTGCAGTCCATTACGTTTATGACGATTATTATCGGTGTTTATTTATTGTTTGCACCGCGGCTTTATGTCGTATCGAAAAAACTCAACTTCATTACACCGGCTGACTGGATCACTTACCGTTTCAAATCGAAAGCGGTAACGATTCTGGCAGTTCTGCTGATGCTATGGGGGCTTGGCAACTACTTGCTTGAACAGCTGGTGGCCATTGGCCAAGCGGCTTCAAGTTTAACTGGAGGCACGATTCCTTATCAAGTGGCTGTTATTGCTTTCGTCCTTGTCATGCTGATCTATGAATGGCTCGGCGGCATGAAAGCGGTTGCTTTCACAGATGTCATGCAAGGTTTGGTGCTGATGGTCGGGATTGTGGTGTTCCTCGGGGGTGCGCTCTACCTTGTCGGAGGGAACTTCACTTCCGCCACGGAATTTATAGCGAATACGGAACCGGCGAAGCTCGGCGTGCCGGAAATGATGACTTCCGTCAACTGGCTAAGTATGATTCTCCTGGTCGGATTTGGCGCTGCCATTTATCCGCATGCAGTCCAGCGGATCTTCGCGGCAGAAAGTGAGCGTACATTGAAGCGTTCATTCTCACGCATGGCTTGGATGCCGCCGATTACGACAGGCTTGGTATTTGTCATCGGGATTTTAGGGATTGCACTGATTCCGAATTTGAACGAAGCGGGATCGGAACAATTAGTCGGGCTGATGGCCAATGAAATTGCCGGCATCAACGGCTTCTTCTATTGGGTGATGATCATCTTCTTCGGGGCAATTGTTGCCGCTATTGTATCAACAGCCGATTCTGTGCTGCTGAGCTTTTCATCGATTGTTTCCAATGATATCTACAGCCGCTTCATCAATCCGAACGCCCCGGAGCGCAAAAAAGTGATGGTCGGAAAAGTGACCGGCGTCCTTGCTGTCGGTGTGCTTTTATGGATTGCCTGGTATCCGCCGGCGACCCTGTATGAAATTTTTGTCCTGAAATTCGAATTGCTCGTTCAAGTATTCCCGGCATTTGTCTTAGGGCTTTACTGGAAACGCATGGCTGCGCAGCCGGTGTTCTGGGGAATGCTTGCAGGGGCAGTGATTGCGGGCGTCCTGACTTGGACCGGACATAAAACGGTATTTGGCATCCATGGCGGCGTCATCGGGCTTGCTGCGAACTTCTTGATTGCAGTCGCTGGTTCGTACCTAGTGACAGTTGAAGCGACAGAAGAGGAAAAAGAAGAACTGAAGAAAATCGACTTGGCATAAAACAGGGCAGCCCCTTGCTTTATGTCAGTAAAAGAGATGAACTTACATGGATAAAACCATTTTACAAAATAACTCAATAGTGAATATCAACCCGTGGCGCATGCTGACCTGGCTGCTGATTGCCCAAATCATGGTGGCTTTCGTCGGCAGAAGCCTTGCGCCGCTCGGAGTGCTGATCGGAGAAGACCTGAGTTTAACAAAAGCGCAGATTGGCATGCTTCCGGCAGCATTATTTTTAGGGCAGTCTTTCGTATCGATTCCGGCCGGCTTTATCGTCGACCGGATCGGTTCAAAAAAGCTGCTCTTTCTTTTGTCTCTGTGCCTCGGCTTATCTTTTATCCTGATGACAGTTACTTCACTGTATGCGATTGTACTGTTCATGGTGGTGCTCGGCGGAATGGGCTATGGAACGATGCATCCGACATCGAATAAAGGCATTCTTCACTGGTTTTCAGAAAAGCGGGGAACAGCGATGGGGATTAAACAGATGGGCGTCACCCTTGGCTCGGCACTTGCAGCGCTACTGATGTTGCCAGCAGCGGTTGCTTGGGGCTGGCGGCCAGTTTTACTCATGGCCTGTGGATTATTGATCTTCACTGGACTGCTTGCCTACCGTTTCTATCACGATCCTCCTGAAAAAAATGGGGTAACTAGTGAGAAGCCGGCAAGGCTATTTGCTTCAATCCTTCAAATGTTCAAAGAGAAGCCGCTTCTGCTCGTCAGCATTGCAGCAATGGGATTAAGCGGCAGCCAGCTCATTTTAAACACATATATTGTCTTGTTCGCTTATGAACATATCGGAATTTCGCTGGTCCTTGCGGGAATGCTGCTGGTCATTTCAGAAGTCAGCGGGTCGTTTGGCCGGGTTGCTTGGGGAATGATCAGTGATAATCTTTTTAAAGGGAAGCGAATCATCGTCTTGGTCATTATCGCCGCTATATCGATACTCCTGTCCATCGCAATCAGCCAGCTTCCAGTCGGCACCCCGTTTTGGGTGATGGTGCCGATTACAATTCTGTTCGGTTTCTGCATTTCCGGCTTTAATGGCATCTGGATGAACGCGGCGACAGAACTGGTGCCGATCGAGCGCGCGGGAATTGCGAGCGGCTTCAGTCTGACACTCGGCTCATGGGGCGTCATCGTCGGACCGCCACTATTTGGCTATATCGTTGATAAAACAGGGACTTTTACATTCGGCTGGCTGTTTCTTGCAGGAATGCTGGCAGTAGTGGTAGCGTTATTAATAACCGCCATGTCCATTGTTAAAAAAGAAATGCGGCTAGATAATTGATTGCAACGAAAGATTGGTCTGGGAGGAATTCAAATGGATGTCGACTTACGAAAAATTGATACGCAGCAAGCCTATAAACTGATGTCAGGTTCGGTCGTTCCGCGGCCGATTGCCTGGGTTTCCAGTATGGATGCAGAAGGGGAGCTGAACCTCGCACCGTTCAGCTTCTTTACCGTGGCCTCAAGAAATCCGCCGATGCTGTGCATCTCCATCGGGCCGGGAGTTGGCGAACGCCTGGGCACGGTCAAAGATACGCTTGAGAATATCCGGCAGCAAAAGCAATACGTCATCAACCTCGTCAATATGGACCTCGCCAATGAAATGCACGAAAGCGCCAAAAACTTTCCGAAGGATGTGGATGAGTTTGCAGCGGCTGGCGTGACGCCGGTTGCGAGCACGTCGGTTTCCGTTCCGCGTGTCGGGGAAGCGCCGATTTCGTTCGAGCTGGAACTCGACCGCATCATCGAACTCGGCAGCGACCATCTCATCCTCGGGAAAGTTGTCCACTATCACATCAAGGACGAATACTACCTCGGCAATTACAAAGTCGACCTCGACAAATTGAAGCCGCTCGGCCGCATTGCGCATCAATACAGTGAAATGCATGGATTTTTCAGTTTGCCGCGGGAAAAATAAAAGATTTTCACTTGCAGAAGGCCCTCTTTTTGAGGGTCTTTTTTATATACAGTTGACCTATATAGTTTAACTGTATATAATGAAACTATATAGTTAAACTGTATAGGAGATGGGAAAATGAAAAGGCATAAACTGCTTCCGTTAACGGAAACGATGCATTATATTTTATTGGCCGTCAGAGAACCCCTTCACGGATATGCCATTATGCAAGAAGTGGAAGAGATGAGCAATGGGCAGGTCCGAATTGCGGCTGGCACGTTGTACGGGGCAATTGAAAATCTGTTGAAATACCAATTGATCGAACTTTTGCCTGGGGAAGACTCGAGACGAAAAGTCTACCGGATTACGGATGAAGGCATGGAGATTTTGGCGATTGAACAAGCACGGCTGCAGCATATTCTTTCTCTTTATGAAGGGAGACCGCATCATGAAAAAGTTTAAATTATTCATGGATATTCAAAAAGAAGAAGATTGGTTGAACGGCATGGTGAAAAAAGGATGGTTGTGCAAGCACGTCAGCGCCTGGGGAATCTACGATTTCGAAAAAACGGCTTCTGCAGAACAAGTCATCCGCATTGACTACCCGACGTTTCGGACAAGCGATGCTAAAAAACGCTACATCGAGTTGTATGAAGACTACGGCTGGCAGCACCTCGGCGGCAACTGGCTGCACTACTGGCTCAAACCGGCTGATGGAAGAGACGAACTGTTTTCAGACCACACATCGCAAAAAGCATATCTGCGCCGGCTGCTCGAGTATTACGGTTCGATTGGCTTCGTTCTCTTGGTCATCGCCTTTTCGGTTTTGAACAATGGCTCCTATTCGAAGAGTTTAAAAGGCGCCTATTTGACTCCGGGGCTATGGGAGAAGGAAGGAAGCGAATTTCTGTCCGCTTTTCTTTTCGAAACGCCTTTTGCCTTGATGAGATTCGGCATGCCCTGGCTGCTGCTAGGTTGGGGCATCGCGTTTATCCTGGTATATTCGAAATACCACAAAAAAGCGAAAGAATTGGATAAGACGACGTAAATTCAATCGATTTGGATGCGAGGAGGAAAGCTTGGCTTTCCTTCTTTTTTTTGTAAGAAATAAAAAGGAGAATTCTGTAAAATACTCTATAATAAAAGAAAGAGAAGCGAGAAAAGGGGAGTTCCATGATACAAAACGCTTTTTCGATTTTATTGAATGTCGCGGTTCTTGTGTTTTTGCTCGCTACGTTCTACTGGGGCTATGATTTTCTAATAGCCACACGTTTGCTGATGGTCGCTTTCATGGTTGTGTACCTCATTGCCGAGTTGCGGAAGAAGCACATATCGATTAGCAAGCCTGCGTTCACGACCGTCAGTGTGCTCTTTCTCCTGATGTTAACCGGCACTATTGTGTTCGACCATTACTGGTTTCCGAGTTCTGCAAGCAGCCGGGATTTCTTGATCCCGGTATCTGCACTTGTGCTTTTGAAGCTGCTGCAACAGGATTTGCGCACGGAAAACCGGAAGAGCGAATGAGCAGACGCTGACGAAAATATTCTTGAATGGATAGTTATTTGAATTGTCTAACTGTGATAAAATGGAGCTATTCACAGGGGAGAAAATGGTAGAAGAGAAAATAGATTGCTGGATTTTTCCAATATCACAACCAATCTGCTGCAAACGAAAGGGGTTCTGGACATGCTAGGGGATAAAGAAGAAGAGTTAGTAAGAGAAAAGCCAAGAGAGCCGCGCCGCCTCGGCGAACCGACAGGCGCTTTTAAAGGGGCTGCGTGGGGGGCTTTGCTGATCGGTGCGTCCTCGTATTTGATTGGCTTATACAATGCCTCGATGGAGCTGAACGAAAAAGGCTATTACATTGCGTTATTGATCCTCGGGCTCTATTCGGCCGTATCGCTCCAGAAGGCGGTCCGGGACCGTGATGAAGGCATCCGGGTCACGAACCTGTATTATGGCATCAGCTGGTTTGCGCTGATTGCCGCAATTGCCCTCATGGCAATCGGCCTGTTCAATGCGGGAAGCATCATTTTGAGCGAAAAAGGCTTTTACGGCATTTCGTTCGTCTTGAGTTTATTCGCAGTCGTCACGGTGCAGAAGAACGTCCGGGACACCGAAGAAGCAAATCAGGATAAATAAACAAACGCCTAACTGTTTCGATGGTTAGGCGTTTTTCATCAAAGCGGGGTGAACAAGATGGGTGAACGATTTGAAATGAGTTTCCGGAACATCGAATTTCGGGCATGGTGCTATATCATGCTGCCGTGCATAATTGCAGCTCTTTTGGTCGTCTGGTATATGGACTACCGATACCAATATTTTGGCGCATTCATTGTTTTGCTTGGTTGGGTGATCTATTACAGTTGGCGGTATGTACATAGGAAAAAACGCAAAGAAGAAAGGAGTCGCTCATAAGGGCCGACTCTTTTTTTTGCGGATTCTTTTATTCCACCGAAATGAAGCGATTCAAAAAAAGATAAAAAAGTTGTAACAAAATCCGGATTCGGGAGTTGTATAAACGAGGAGGTGAAAAGGGGATGGACTTTGAGGAAATCTATCGCCGCTATTTTAAAGAAGTTTTTTTGTACATCCGATCATTCAGCCGCAATGAAAAAGTGGCGGAAGAAATGACGCAAGAGACTTTTTTTAAGACCTTAAAGACTATTGAACGGTTTGATGGATCCCAGGATATTCGGGCATGGCTTTTTGCTATTGCTAAAAATACATACTTTTCGCATTACAAAAACCAGAAAAGGCAAACCGACTTAGAAGGAATCGAAGAACCAAGCACAGGAATTCACATAGTGAAGCACTTAATGGATAAGGACGATGCGTTTATCGTCCATCAATTTCTTCACACGATGGAAGAGCCGTACAAAGAAGTGTTTTCCTTGCGGACGTTCGGCGAACTGCCATTTGAGAAAATCGGAATTCTATTTGGGAAAAGTGCAGGCTGGGCGCGCGTGACTTTTCACAGAGCCCGAAAACAAATTAGAAAATACATGGAGGAGATGGACCGTGAAAGAAGTTAAATGCACAATCATCCAAGATATACTGCCTCTCTATGTCGACGAGGTAATCGGCCCGGATACAAAAGAAATGGTGGAAGACCATTTGCAGCATTGCCTAAGCTGCCAACAGGAACTTGAGTCGATGAAGCGCGACCTGATCCTGCCAGCGGAAAACAATGCTGCACCGCTCCAAACCATCCACAGAAAATGGCGCAATAAAAAATGGATGATTTCCCTGGCTTCCGTGTTAACTACCGCCATTCTCTTAGCAGGGGTATTTTCATACGCGTTGTATTATGAAAGCGTCATTCCGTATTCGGGGGATCTCGTTCAAATCGAAGGCGAAGGCGGCGAATTGGTTGCCCGTTACTACGGCAAGAGCTATGCGACAGTTTATGAAACCCACCCAATGCTCCTTGAAGTGGACGGGGAAAGCAAAAATGTCAGCTTTATCTACTATACGAAAACCATGGTGGACGGACCAAGCCGCAACTTGATCAACACCGAGAAAACGTCTAACGAAAATGGATACACTTTTAACATTGTCGAAAGCGAAAAAGTTGATGCAGTTTATTACGCTCATTACGACATAGAAGATATAACAGAAGGCGAAGATTCATGGGAGTCCGTTCTAAAGCGCGCTGACTTGATTTGGGAAAAGTAGGATCAGGCTGGTTCGGGAGACCGATTTAGCAGAACTGAAAAATAGGAAGAGAAAAAGCCCAAACACTGCTTTTGCTCTTCCTATTTTGTTTGCCGAGTCCAGTTTGTTATTCCACTTCTTTAAAGCCTTGGCTTTCCAGGATTTCAAGGGATTTTTCCATGCTGACGCCGTTGTCTTTCGGGTCATCGCTGAAAGACATCCCCGGCAAATTTTCGATTTCGTCAAAATCGACTGTTTCATAATCGATTTCCATTGTTTCCACTGCCTGATCTTCCTCATATTCCATTTGATGCGTGATGCCTTCGATGCCTTGGAATTCCCCGATCAACGGATCAAACAGCTCCCGTGCCTGATCTTTCGATTCGATTCCGGCTAAATCATACTGAATCAGGTTTTCCGTCGATTGCTTTGTCACTTTGTCGCCTTCTGTGGTGTAGACCATCGTCGTTACGATGCCGTTATTCTCCATTTCAAATGTCCGGGTCGATGCCTCTTCTCCGCCGCATGCAGCTAAGAACAGCGTTAAGGCCAGCAGCCCGATTGCCCCTTTAAACTTTTTCATTCGTGCACCCCTTATTCCGTCATATTTTTTCCATTTTTAGAATATGTATTACATTTTTAACCATACCACCCTCCCCAAAAAGTTAAACGGACGGCCGCTGCCAAAAAAACTGCCGGGAAATTTTCCGGCAGCTTGAAAGTTCTTTATAGGAGATTTTCTTGAACGGTATTCGTTTTCGCTTTTTCTTCCTGTTCCAGTTCCTGGAGCAGTTTTTCTCCTTCAATATCCAGGTCCGGCAAAATCTTATCAAGCCATTTCGGCAGCCACCAGATTTTGTCGCCGAACATCGACATGACAGCCGGCACGAAAATCATCCGAATCAGGAAGGCATCGACCAGAATGCCGAAGGCCAAGGCGAAGCCGATCTGTTTGATCATGATGTCGTCCGTGAAAATGAAGCCGGAGAACACCGAAACCATGATCAAGGCCGCAGCCACGACCACTTTGCTTGCGGTCTTGTAGCCGTTGACGATGGCGTGGTTGCCTTTTTCGCCATGGATATAAGCTTCACGCATGGAAGAGACAAGGAATACTTGATAGTCCATGGCGAGGCCGTACAGAATGCCTGTCACCATAATCGGGATAAAGCTCAAGAGCGGGCCGCCCGTATCGATTCCGAATATGGAACCGAGCCAGCCCCACTGGAACACGGCAGTCGTTGCACCGAATGTCGCCATGATGCTGAGCAGGAAGCCTGCTGTCGCTTTGATCGGGATAAGGATCGAGCGGAAGACGACAAGCAAGATCACGAGGGACAAGACGACGATGATCGCAATATAGATCGGGAACACTTCGGCCAGTTTCTCGGAAATGTCGATATTGATGGCCGTCAATCCGGTCACGCCGATTTCCGTGTTCGTGTTTTCAGTAGTCGCTGCATCTGTCCGCAGGTCTTCAACCAATTCTTTGGTTGCTTCATCCGTCGGACCGTTTTTCGGAATGATGGAGATGATGGCAATGGTGCCGTCTTCGCTAAATCCGCCCGGGGAGACTTCCGCTATGGCTTCCTGCTGTGAAATGTTGGACAGCAGCTGGAAATATTCCTGCGGATCCACCGGATTTGCGTCTTTATCTTTGGCAACGACGAGGAGCGGTCCGTTAAAGCCTTCTCCGAAGCTGTCTGAAATAATGTCATAGCTTTGTCTCGCCGGCGTATCTTTGTTGGAGCTGGCGCCGGACGGCATGCCCAGGTTCATCTGTGCAACCGGAACCGCGAGCGTTCCAAGAACTGCAATGACCAGCAAAACCGCTACCCATTTAGCTTTCAGAAGGCCGGTGATCCATCCTTGCGCAAAGCTTGGTTTGGAAGAGGCTGCTGTCTGTTGTTTGTTTCTTGTTTTCTTCGAAACGATTCGTTCGCCGATCAATCCGAGCAATGCCGGAAGGAGCGTCAAAGCGACAAGTACGTCGATCAAAACGGTCAGTGCAGCGACAAGCGCCATGCTGCTTAGGAAGCCGATTCCGATGACCAATAATCCGCTGAGCGCGATGATGACCGTCAGGCCGGCAAAGAAGACTGCGCTGCCTGCTGTACCGGTTGCCCGTGCCGCTGCTTCTTTTGCGGTTAGGTTCTTCGACATGATCAGATTGCGCTGGCGGTTAACGATGAACAAGGCATAGTCGATTCCGACGGCTAACCCGATCATAAGGGCCAGTACCGGAGTCAAACTGTTGATCTCGAACAGATTCGACAATGCGAACGTGCCGCCGACACCGACGCCGACCCCGATCAAAGCGACGACGAGCGGCAAACCGGCAGCGATCAATGAGCCGAGTGTGACAACAAGAATGATGCCGGCGATTGCCAAGCCGATGATTTCGTGCGTGCCGCCGATCGGAATATCGACCCCTTGCAGCGTTCCGGTCGGGATGACCGTGATGGAAGAGCCTTCTTCAGCGATATCCGCTGCATCACCCAGCTCTTCGCGTTCCGCTTCGCTTAAATCTTCCACGGTTTTCGTCAGTTGGAACTGGAATAACGCAATGGTTCCGTCCTCGGAAATCTGGACACCGGGAACCGGCATATCCTGGATGACGAGGGGACGGTGAGCGGCTTCAGGCGTCTGCAGCTGACTCAACATGCCCTGCAATTCCTGCATCTGCGCCATGGCTTCCGGGTCCTGAAGCATCTCCATCGGATTCACGACATGGTCCAATCCGTAAATTTCGTTGACCGCCATGGCCAGCGCCTGTGCGTTTGCAGGGTCGTCGATGGCCTGTCCTTCAGGCACTTCAAAAAGGTAGCTGCCCTGGCCGCCTGAGGCTGCCGGGTATTCTTCTGCGAGCTCGTCCAGCACGTCCTGTGCGGCGGTCCCGTCAATTCTAGTTTCACTGCTTGTGCTCACGCCATTCGTTACGATGGCGGTGATGATGATTCCTAAAATGAGCAGCCAGCCAGCAATGAAAAGCCAAGGCTTGCTGTAAGCTGTTTTTCCGATGCTGTAAAAAAATCTCGACACGTGTGCAACTCCGTTCTTTCTTGGTTTGGTTAGTTCAATTGAATCCTTTTCGCAAATGAGTAAAGACGGTATCCATGTAGTCATTGAACTCATTGCTGGTTTCGCTTTGTTCTTCGCCATCCGGCAGATTTACATCGAATCTCTCATCGAGAACGGGCAAGAGTGCGCCAAACACAGCGCCTATCAGGATGGGGTAATATTCCTCCGGGTAATCGCTGCCGTATTCCTCGCTGATGCCGCTGACGGCAAAATCCTGCATTTCCTTTAATGCGCCGGTCACATAGAGCCGGAGCGCCGGATGGGTCTGTGACAGGGAAATCAGCTGATTCAACCGCTTCAGTTTGTTGATCGTGAAACTGCGCCGGATGAAAATCTCAATGGTGCCCAAGGGCGTATGGTCCTTCGGAGAAAATTCGAACGGGCCTTCCGGCTGAAAGTAATCATCCAGGCTCAAGGAATTCGCAATCGCTTCTTCTTTGCAGGAAAAGTAATTGGCGAATGTCCGGCGGGAATAGCCGGCCTTCGAAACAATGTCTTCCACTACAAAACCATCGACTCCGCGCTCGATTGCGAGGGTAAAGGCTGCTTCAGCCAATGCTTTCCGCGTCGCTATTTTCTTTTTATCGCGCAAACTGCTTTCTGCCATTTCGTCACCTCTTTAAAAGTTACGTTAAAGTTATATCACGAAAATGCACAAAGGGCAATTTTTCCCTTTGTGCATTTTTTGTGAACATAAAGAGGATGTTCATTCAATAAATATCTTCGTTTATGGCTGTAAGCAAGCCATCCCTATCTAGAAATTGCAGCTTTTCAATTTTTCCTTCTTCAGAGGCGAGGGCTTCACCCTCGAACGAATACGGTTGCACTTCGCCATTGGCGTTTTTGTAGTCCACTTGGAAAGTGAATTGATACATTTTCAGATTGTGTTCGTTCTGGCTGATTTTAATCTCCGAAGCTGTTAGGTCGTAGTTGCCATCAAAACCACTGTACATAAAAGCAGGCGTGGCATTTAAAAATTTATCAAAGCCATTTTCTGTGAAATAAGAGGCATACGTCTCCGTCATATAGTCCATATAATTTTTCCATACCGGTGTTTCCTGGAGCGCATCGAACTCTTCTTGAGTTGTGGCATTACTTTGAGCTTCCATAGCAGCTTCTGATAAGGCAATGTATGCCTCGTCTGGCCCGCTGAATTCTTTTTCAATAACGGCTTGAATGGTTTCTTTGCTCGTTTCGGCGTCTACCGCTTCACTTCCTGATAAGGCTGGTTCTTCCTCCGCATTATTTCCCGTCGTGCCTCCGCTATCTTCTTGAAGAATGCTTTGCGAAAGGAAAAGAATTCCGGCTACTAAAAGAATCGAGCACAGTACGAGACTGGAGGTGAATTTCAAGCCATTGAATAATCGGATTCTAGATTCCTGCTTATCCAGGTTCGATAAAATTTGGGAGTGCAGTCTTGTTTTTTGGTTCTGGCTCCAAATGATATCCTGATCCAATTGTTTCAACTGATTGTCTAATGCAGTTTGAGTCCCATCAGTTTTTTTCATGGATGATTCCCTCCTTGTTCAACTGTTTTTCCAATGCGGAAAGGGCACGGGAAAGCGTGTTTTTTACTTTGCTCTCTGACCAATTTAAAATTTCGCCAGTCTCCTGGATATTGAACTCCCTTATTTTCCTCAAGACAATGACTTCCCGGTACGGGGCTTTCAGCTGGCCTAAGGCATCATAAAGTTCGGTGGAATTCTCCTTGATCTCTACGATGCCTTCAGGTGCCGAGTTCGCGTTTTTCCCGAGCAGCACGAGCTCTTTTAAGAGCTCCAAAGGCTTTTGCTTTCGAATAAAATCAATAGTGACATTATGTGCAATCCGAAAAAGCCAGGTTTTCGGTTTTGCTTTTCGTTCAAAGCTGTCATAAGACCGGAATGCTTTGATAAACGTTTCTTGTGTTAAATCTTCCGCTTGTTGATGATCGCGGACCATCAGTAAGATATACCTGAAGACCGAGTCAGCGTGCTGTTGATACCACTCAGTGATTTCGACTTTTCTTTCGTTGGCCAAGGAATCTCGCCCCCTAATTTATCTTTCTACTTGTTAGACGCAATCAAAAATCAAAAGTCGTGTTTTTGGAAATTTATTTTATTCTTTTAGCATATTAGCAAATTATACAAGAAGAGTAAGTATGCATACGAAACTTCTTTTTGGAGGCGGGTGGATATTTTACAAACAATATCGCAGCTTTCCATAGTTGAATAAACGAAGCCTCCAGGAAAAAGTCTCATTTCTGGAGGGTTTTATGGTACCTAATAAGTTTTCAAACTATTTTATACAATCTGTTGACAGTTCCCAAAAAGATTTGTTACTGTGTATATGAGTATAAACAGTATAACAGTTAAAAAGGAGTGTTTATAAATGAGTGAATGGAAACAGGCTTCTCGGCTGGCAGCTTTTGAACTGAAAGCCTCGATGAAAAGTTTGATCACGATTTTTGTTTTCTATATCGCCATGGCGCTGATCGTCATGGCAACGTTTGACCTTTACCTAGATGGTGAGTTTCAGTTTTTTGATCTCTTGTTCTTGGTGATTTTCTTCCTGTTCCCAGCTTGGATGAAGAGCAAGGAATTCCAGATGCAGAAGCTGGACGGGGATTTATGGACAGCGCCGTCGATCGTCATGCTGCAGCAGCTTCCCATCCCAAAAGATGTCATCATCAAAAGCCGATTTGTCGTCCATGCCGTTTGTTCGTTTCCGTTTCAGCTGCTTTTGCTGATCAGTTTGCCGCTGATGTCGGAGAATTTCAGGAACCTGATGACACCGGTCACTTATATCGCTTTCGTGCTGATCTGGTTCGCGCTGTCGATTGCGGTCGGCTTCATCATGGCCGCAAGTGAAGCAGGCGGCAATTTTAAAACACGCGCAATCGTAAAGTCGTTCATTTACATGATTGCCGGCATCTCAGCTGTCTACGGACTGATTTACTGGTTCGCGGGCAACGGCTTTGTGAGCTGGACCATGACACTGGCAACGGACTGGACATGGCTATCCGTAATTGCAGCGATTGCCTTGAGTGTCGCCGGCTGGAAATACTGGCAGGCGGATATGCGGAAAATGATCAAGAAAACGGATTACCTGTGAGAGGGGGACTGGAGTTTGCTGCCGATACGTTTATCCAAAGATTCTCGTGAACCCATTTACCATCAAATTGAAAAGCAGCTGAAAGCCTTGATTGCAGGCGGCCATCTCGCTGCCGGAACGCCGCTTCCTTCGATCCGGGCGCTGTCGAAAGACCTGGAAATCAGCGTCATCACGATACGCCGCGCCTATCAGGACTTGGAAGCGCAGGGCTTTATCGAAACAGCCCACGGCAAAGGGACGTTCGTAAAAGAAATCCAAGGAACCGTGAAAGAAGAAACGATGACGGCTTCGGTCCGGGCGGAATTCGAGCGGGCCATCCAAAATGCCATGGACTACGATTACACGGCCGGTGAAATCAAAGCGGTTTTTGAAGAGATTCTGGAAAAACTCGGAAAAGGGGAATGACAGATGCCAGCATGGATCGAAATAAAAGACGCCAGAAAGAAAGTGGACGATTTTCAGCTGGGTCCGGTAAACCTTGAAATCGAAGCGGGCACCATCACAGCACTCGTCGGGAACAACGGCTCCGGCAAAAGCACATTGCTGAAGCTGCTAATGAACCTCGCCAGCATGGACGGAGGAGCAATTCGCATCCTCGGCAAACCGGTTGACGGCGGAGACGAAAGCTGGAAACGGCACATCACGTTTCAGCCGCAAAAACAGGTCGGCTGGAACGCCTATACCGGAAATGAATTGAAAAACCTGATTGCACCGCTGTATTTGAAATGGGACGACAAGCTTTTTGAACACATCATCCGGCTCTTTGATATCCCGCTCGATAAGCGCTTCGGCAAATTATCGCCCGGCATGCAGCAGAAGCTCAGCTTAGCACTCGCTTTGCCGCGCAAAACGGATATTTTGATCTTAGACGAGCCGACCGCATCGCTCGACATCCCGTCAAAAAAGCAGTTCATGGATTTGCTGGTCGATTGGATGGAGCCGGAAGACCGTGCCGTCGTCTTGACGACGCATCAGGCGGACGATTTGCGGAAACTCGCAGATTACCTGTTTCTCATGCAAGACGGACAAGGCGTCGGCCTGTATGAAAAAGACCGACTGGTTGCGAGCTACCGCCGCTACTGGCTCACGGAAATGCCGGATGGAGCGGTGCCGGGAGAACTTTCCCGTGATGGGCGCCAGCTGATCAGCGAGAACCCTGACGCAACAGAACAGTTTATCGTGGCGCAAAACATACAGGTCCTCGATGACCAAGCACTGGAATTGGAAGACATCATCAGCCTGCTGCTGAAATAACAATCCCGAAAGGATGAAGAACATGGAGACGATGCTCGCCGTAGAAGGTTTAGGCAAATCATTCAAAGACAAACAGATCATCCGAAACATCTCATTTGAAGTGAAAAAAGGGGAAATCATGGCGCTGCTCGGACCGAACGGGGCCGGCAAATCGACGACGATCCGCAACATCATGGGCATCATGTACCCGGACGCGGGGTCAATCACATTCCACAACAGCAAAAATAAAGAAATCCCGCGCAATAAAATCGGCTATTTGCCGGAAGAGCGCGGTCTTTATAAAAACGTCAACGTCATGGACATCCTCCTGTATCTCGCAGAGTTGAAAGACTATCCGAAAAACCGCGCAAAAGAACGCGCACTCGAGTATTTAAAAAAGTTCGGGCTTGAAGGAAAAGACAAAGTCGCCGTGGAAGAACTGTCAAAAGGGATGGGCCAGAAAGTGCAGTTTATCGCATCGATTCTCCATGAACCGGAGCTTCTGATCCTCGATGAGCCGTTTTCAGGGCTTGACCCGGTCAGCCAGGAGCTGTTCAAGGAAGAGATTCGCTCGCTCGCTGAAGGAGGCACAGCAATTCTCTTGTCTTCGCACCAGATGAATCTGGTCGAAGAAATGGCTGACCGTCTGTTTTTAATCCATCGTGGAACGAAAGTAATCTACGGGACGCTCAGCGAAGTGAAAAGGGAATACGCCAATTTCAAATGCACGATCAACGGCGTGAACAGCCGGAGCCTGCTCGAAGGCTTGCCGGAAGTGGAGCGGGTCGAACAGAACGGGGAAATCGCGGTGCTGTATCTGTCACGGAATGTACAGCCGGCCGTCTGGCTGAAGAATCTGCCGGCGGAACTAGACATCCAAGAACTGTCGATCGACCGCATCTCGCTGCACGAAATCTTCATCGACATCGCCACTGACAAGAATCTTTTGAAGGAAGCGGGTGAAGCACATGCGTAACACGATGAAAGTCGCCAAATGGGAAATCAAACGCAATATGAAAAGCAAATCGTTCATCATCGGCTTGTTTCTGACACCAATCATTTTCCTGGCCTTCTTCTTGCTGCCGGACCTGTTCCGTTCAGACGACGAACCGGCCGCAACGAAAGTCTACGTCAACGACGAGCTTGGAGTCTACGAACAATTGGAAGCCGCTGCAGCTTCAACCGAATGGCAGCTGGAAGAAACGCAAATCGCCGAATCGGAAGCGGAAGCGGCGCTTGAAGCAGAAGAAGAAGATGCCGCATACGTCTTTATCAACGAACAGTCGGTTGAAAACGGCAAAGTCACGGTCTATACAAACGAAGAGACCGATTCCGGTTTCATGGAGGAAGTCCAAGTGCTGAGCGGTCCGCTGCAGATGATGCAGATCGAACAGCTTGGATTGACGCCGGAAGAAGCGGGAATGGTCGCGCAGGGCATCGTCTTTGAAGACGCTTCCGTTGAAGCGGAAGAAGGCGGACTGTTCAGCGAAGGGATGCTCGAACGAATCATTCCAGGCGCTTTCGCCGCTGTCGTCATGCTGTCGATCGTCTTCACGGGTATGGCGATTTTCCAAAGCGCGTCTCAGGAGAAGAAAGACAAAATCGCCGAAATCATCTTGTCGTCTTTGACGCCGGCTGATTTGATGCAAGGCAAGATCATTGGCTATTTCGTCCTCGGCATTATCCAGCTGATCGTCTATATCACGATCATCCTGCCGGTGCTGCTGTGGAAAATTGATATGCCAATCATGGAATACTTGCTCGTGCCGGAACTGGCCGTCTTGCTGTTGATTGCAGTGCTCGGCTATCTCTTGTATGCTGCACTGTTTGTCGGCATCGGCGCCACCATGGCCGACATCTCGACCGCCGGAAACTTCCAGGGCCTTGTCATGATGCTGCCGTTCAGTCCGTTCCTGTTCATCGGTCCGGTATTCAGCGACCCGAGCGGATTCTGGGCACAGCTCGGAAGCTACATCCCGTTCACATCACCGGGAGTCTTGATCTTGCGCCTATCGCTCCTTGAAGAATGGCCATGGGTGGAAATCGGCATCGCTGTCGCCATTCTTGCCATCAGTGTCTGGGTCTTCATGAAGCTTGCCGGAAAAGTTTTCAAGACCGGAATTCTCATGTACGGCAAGAACGCAACACCGGGCGAAATCTGGAAATGGATTCGCGCTTAAAAAGAATTCGAAATAGATTGACTTTTCACTTGGCCGATTGTAGGATTATGGATAACTAATTGAATATACTTTCTTATCAAGAGAGGTGGAGGGATTTGGCCCTATGAAGCCTCAGCAACAGACTGCAAAGTACTGTGCTAATTCCAAAAGCGTTCAAGCTTGAAGATAAGAAGAGAACTTTGACCTTCATCTGCCAAACCCTCTTCTTAATCCAGGAAGAGGGTTTTTAGTTGCCCTCTATCCACAAACCCCAAGGAGGAATCTACCATGCCCATCAAAACACTCGAAACGATCGAAGCCATCAATTTGCTGAAACAGAAGACCTGGGTCGACTTGACTCACGCGTTCGGACCCGACTCGCCACATTTCTCAGCATTTGAAGATGCAAAATTCGATACGCTTTTCAATCACGACGACGGCTTCTTTGCCCAGCGCTTTACATTTCCCGGGCAATACGGAACGCATCTTGATGCACCAATCCATTTTGTCCGCGATGCCCGCTATCTTCACGAACTGGGGCTGAAGGAACTCGTTCTTCCACTCGTCGTCATCGACAAATCGAAAGAAGCAGAAGCAGACCCTGACTATACGTTAGGGGTTGATGGCATTGAAGCGTTCGAAGCCGAACACGGCAAAATCGAAGCCGACACGTTCGTCGCGCTGCGCACGGATTGGAGCAAACGCTGGCCGGACAAGGAAGCCTTCGACAATAAAGACGAAGAAGGCAATAGCCATGCACCCGGCTGGTCCGTTGACGCATTGAAATTCCTTTTTGAACAACGGGGCGTACGGGCAGTCGGCCATGAAACCTTCGACACTGACTCCGCCATCGACTATCGCAAAAACGGTGCTTTACTCGGAGAATATTATGTACTTGACCAAGACACGTATCAAGTCGAGCTGCTCGCGAATCTCGACCAGCTGCCGGCGAAAGGGGCCGTAATTTTCAATATCGTCCCGAAAGCAGACAAAGCTTCCGGCTTTCCGGTGCGTTCGTTTGCAATCTTGCCGTAAGAAATAGAATCTTTGACAACAGACAGTGTATCCATGCTGTCTGTTTTTGAATCTGGACAAATGAAAGCGCTCTTACATCTTCTAATGTTTTCAATTATAATAAGATTATTCTGAAACATAGGAGGGGTTTCATAGATGAATCCGAGTGAGACTTGGCAGTACATTTTAACGAAGGCAAACAGCAGGTCATTTGAAATCCCTACAACGCCGCAAAATAAACGAATACCTAAATGGTTTTCTGTATCAAGAAATGCTGATTACATTATAGTCGCTAATGCCAAAACAAATACGCCGAGTGTAAGTCTGAAGAATGAAAGACGTATTACTTTCGGTGATTTTGAATCGATCTTCGATTATTATGAAATCCGAAAAAATGGAGCAAAAGGAATCAGCAAAGAAGTAGCTGCAAAATCCATGAATTCTGCCTATATCTTTGCATTGATTGATGATGCATATAAAACAGCTGCGATTTCAATTTGATTTTTTAGCTGGACAAAAATGTTTCCATATTCCATAACAAACGAAAAGGGGTGACGGGATGGGAAACAAGAGCCATGGTTTAAAGCACGGCTGGACATTCATTGCACACAAATCCTATAAGATTTTTTCAAACGCCAATGCCTATGTCGTCATTGACTACGAGAACGACATCGTCCTCCAGTTTGCTGTCACAGATGCCGACCTGGAAATCATCACCGCCAACTGGGGCCTTAACTTTAAAATTATACTGGGATTCAAGACGATTAAGATTTTGGATTTCCCGGAAGAGTGATTCGAGTGAAAATAAAATTTGTATGAAAACGCCTGACACATTGCTGTCAGGCGTTTCTTTTTGGATGTTAGTCATAAATCGACAGTTTCCCGGCATACTGCGCGCTTCCGCGGTCGGTCCGGAGGTTCACTTCGATTAAGTAATCGCCCGTTGTATCAGGCAAAGTAAATGCCAGATCTTCGACTTCAACCGCTGTTTCTTCGCCGCCATGCCACAAACGGACACTTAAACTTTGAAAATCAAAATCGCCGTGATCAAAGAGCAGATCCACCGTTTCGCCCGCCGCAAAGCGCATTTCCGGCTGCTTAGCGGCAAACGCCGAGAAGTCCTCCACTTCTTTATCGATCCGTTTATTTTCCGGCCCCAGCCAATCGATGTTCGCTTCCGCGAGTTTATCCCATTCGACAGGCGCACTGCTAGAAAGAGTGATGCCTGGCGGCGTAAAATCGTAGTTCTCTCCGATGCAGCCGGCCAAACAAATGAGCAGCATCAGGCAAATTGCCAATCGTTTCATCTCGCACCCCGATTCTTCACGTTCTTCTTGCTAATCTAGACCGCTTCCTTCGCGTAAAGGTTTCCATTCGCGGGATCAAGCGGGCAGGGATGGAGAGAGAAACTAAAATTTCGGCTAACAAATTACGCTAAACGACATTTATTTATTGATTTACGATAAATAATATGCTAAATTCAATGTAATAACAAACGAGTGAGGTGTTTTTGATGAAACGGGAAACAATCTTTTTGAAGCTGGTCATCGTCCTGATGGCGCTGCCGGCCATTGCCATCTCTATTTTCGTGGTGCCGCCGATGACCGGTTTCGTCGGCGAAATCCTGCCGAAATGGGAATTCTTGAAATACGTTTTCATGCTGACATTGTACGGATCGGCCATCGCTTATTTTGCAGCGCTCTACCAAACACTGAAGCTTCTCGGGTATATTGATAAAGGCATCGCTTTTTCGGAACGCTCGGTAAAGGCGCTGAAGAACATCAAATACTGTGCGCTGGCCATTACGGTGCTGTTCATTCTGAACTTGCCGATCATCCTGTATACAGCGGAAGTGGATGATGCACCGGGCCTTGGGGGCCTCGGGATGATCATCACGTTCGGAGCGATCGTCATTGCGGTTTTTGCTGCGGTGCTCCAAAAGCTGCTGCAGAATGCCATCGATATCAAATCTGAAAACGATTTAACTGTGTGAGGTGCAACTATGGCGATTATTATCAATATTGACGTGATGCTGGCCAAACGGAAAATGAGTGTGACGGAACTGTCGGAACGGGTGGGCATCACCATGGCCAACCTGTCGATCCTGAAAAACGGCAAAGCGAAAGCGGTACGCCTGTCGACTCTCGACGCCATCTGCAAGGCGCTGGACTGCCAGCCGGGCGATGTGCTCGAGTACCGGGAAGACGATGCAATTGAAAAATAAGAAAATGTGGTATTTTTAATTTAAGAGGGAGAGCCTGAAATACAGTAGGCTCTCTTTTTGTGTGAAAAAATATATCTTAGAAAAATAGAATTACCAAAATTTAGAATTATAGGTTAAAGTGTATTTAGAGAAGATTGAAGCAAATAAAAAATGTAAGAAATTGAGGAGATAGAAATGAGAAAAGAAGAGTTTATAAACTGGATGGAAGAAGCGACTAGTTTGGGACCATCTACTATTAGAAGTTACGCAGGAGCAATAAATACAGTTTCTAAAGGTTTAAAAAAATATAATCATTTGTCTGGAACTCTTTATAATCTAAATAATCCTACAGAATTCGAAACACTAACGATTAAATATTTTTCGATTCAGGAATTTATTGATAAAGATAGCAGAGGAAATAAAATGTACAGTAATGCTCTAAAATACTATAAAAGGTTTTTAGTTGATAAAGAAAAATCTAGATAGATGGAAATTCTGTTTAAATGGAAGTAGTCTTATTCTATTTTTATCGAAACTGGCTCAATGGAAAAAAGGGGAATTTTGAAGTATGATGAAAGAGCAGTGAATACACCTGCTCCAAAGGATGTGATATCAGATGGCAATGAATCGATTGTCAGCGTCAGCAAAAACTCATGCAAAGCCTGGTATACGGAATGGCGAAACTTTGCGTGGGGCAAGAAGTACGGACTAATTCGCCTGCAGATGTGTCATGAACTATACACGGCTTCCTTATAGCATTTATCCAAAAACCCATAAGGAGTGGCTCGAATGATACACGTAAAAGAAAACAACGATAAAATCGGAACAAACGACAACCGTCCGGAACCGTTCATCCGGAACGACCAATATAATTTCATCAAGGACCAGACGCAGATTCTCGTGAACGGACAGGCAACCGGCAACGACGCCGAAGTGCTGAACGTCCTTCGCCACTTGGCGCATGAAAAAGTCTTCAAGCTGTTCCCGTCGCTTGACGCCGAGCAGAAAGCGGTCTTGAATCCGCTCGCTTCGGTCAAGGAAACCGCAGATGCGGAAATTTTCCTGGAACAACTATCCCCTTATGTCATCCCGTTCAAAAACGTGACCGACCAAGGCTTGAAGAAACTGTTCCCGAAAGCGAAAAAGCTGAAAGGGCCGAAACTCGACACCGTCGATTTCAAGAAACGCTCGTACCTCAGCTGGATTGAAAGCTCGACGCTTATGTACATGGTACTTGAAAAAGACGGCCGCTTCGAAGCGGTCCATGGCAGCTTCACCCGCAGCGCCAAACGCGGCATTTGCTCGATCTGCAACCGCCACAGCGAAGTCGGCATGTTCACCGCCAAAACGAAAGGGTCCAGCCAGGACAATTTCGTCAAACGCGGCAACTACGTCTGCCAAGACAACGAAGTCTGCAACAGCAACATCAATACATTGGAGCGCCTGCACGAATTCGCGGAGCGCCTTCAGAAATAGAAAAATGAAAAACGGCTTTCCAGGAGACTGGAGAGCCGTTTT
Organism: Planococcus massiliensis; assembly: GCF_000821325.1. Taxonomy (NCBI): domain Bacteria; kingdom Bacillati; phylum Bacillota; class Bacilli; order Caryophanales; family Caryophanaceae; genus Planococcus; species Planococcus massiliensis. The sequence continues at coordinate 367,949 of NZ_CCXS01000001.1, forward strand.
TTTTATGTAGATTACCCTTTCTTCCACGAATAGGGCTTTTTTGACCAATTATAGAGACTTAAAAACAAAAACAGAATGATACAAGAGGCGGCCAGAATACTTAAATTTTCGCCCCACTGGATCTCGCTGTCTGAGAAAAATTGCTTAATCGTTAAAACGAGAAAGAAAATCACCGGAAAAGAAAAATAAGACAACTGATTTTTTTTCATCTTTCTAACCTCTTTTCTAGAATGCGGCGAACTGCATTGAATTAGCTAAAGAAAATTACGCTCCTTCTTGCTAGTTAATAATCTGATTCCACCTATATTTTTCCATAACGAACTGGTTAACGCAAACATCCGCATAAATCAACCATCGAAATAGTCGTCAATCGCTTCAATCGCCAGTTTCACGGATTTGATCCGCCGTTCCAAAAGCGTCTTTTGCGGACTACCGTCTTTCGATTTGGCATAGGACCTTTCAATAGAAGGAATAAGGCCTGACAGAACTTCTCGGGATTCCCTGATCTCCTGCGGACTGCAATCGAAAGGCTGTTCATGCCAAACGTTTTCAAGAATCGCTAAACCAATCTTCAAAGCGTTCAGCCGCTTTTCGAGCAAGGCTGTATTGGCTCCTTTTTCGGTCATCTGCGCCAAAGCTGTTTCGCATTTGCGGATGGTGGACTCGAAAGATCGGATTGATTCAGTTTGTTGGGCAAGGGTCGCCGACTCCATCTAGTAAAACCTCCTGTCATTCGGAATAGGTCTTTCTGTTAATTCTACAAGGAGAAATCCAAACAGCCAAACACATGACAGGAAAATGTATAATAGAAGATAATCGAAACGAAGGCAAGATGCGCCTTCTCATATAGGAGGAAATCCAGATGAATAAAAAAGAGCTCGTTCAAGCCATTTCACATAGGAGCAAAATCTCAAAAGACCAGGCAGCGAAAGTTCTTAACGAAATCACTTCCCGCATCACTGAAGCATTAGCAAAAAGCGATGAAGTGAAGATCAACGACTTTGGCACTTTCCAGCTGACCGAGAAAAAAGAGCGGAAAGGGCGCAATCCTCAGACCGGCGAACCCATCACGATCGCCGCATCAAAGGCGCCGCAATTCAAGGCAGCGAAAGTGCTGAAAGACATCCTCAATGAAAAAAGCTTCATCGAAAAATTCGTCTCAACCGGAAAACTCAACGAGGAAGAAGCAAGCGTCCTCACGTATGTTTTCGAAGAAAGCCGGAAAGCGAAAGAAGCAGGCGAAGATGCAAAAGAAGGCAAGCTCGTAGAAGTAAAAGCAATCGCCGAGACGCTCGGCATGGAATATCCGGAAGCGGAAATGATTGCGAGCCGGTTGATCGGAAAGAAGATCTTAAATACGAAAGTGTTCACGAGCCAGATTGATGAAGTGTTTTTGAGAGGGAATTACCGGAAGTATTTGTGAACCTTTATAGCTCTATAGAGCGCATAAAAGCTTGAAATTGTCAGCTTAATTGTAGAGCTTTATAAAAGGTGATAAGATTTAGGTAAATTAATCAATATTACAGAATTTTGAAAGTGGCACTTTTAACTTTGATTTTTCAAGGGGTAACAAAGTAGCTAATTTAAAATAGAAGAAGGTGCATTATGAATAACTTCACAATAGAAAAGCCAATTCCGTATTACGAACAATTTTATCACTCCATCAAAGAGATGATTTTTGAAGGGAAATACAAACCTGGCGACCGTATAATTGAAAATCAGCTTGCTAAAGAATTTAATGTCAGCAAAAGTCCGATTCGTGAGGCTATTCGAATGCTTGAACATGAGGGATTGATAGTTACCGATGAAAAGTCGAAAATGATTGTATATGAGCCGACTTTAAAAGACGTAGAAGAAATTTATTTTTGCCGGAAAGCATTAGAGTCATTTGCCGTGAGATTAATGATCCAAAAAGCTATTGATGAAGAAATATTGAAAATCGAAGATTTATTAAAAGAGACAGAGTCAGCAATCCAGCAATCCAAAGATTCGAATACCATTATTTCAATGAATGCTTCTTTCCATAATTTGATTATAGAATATACAAAGAACGATCGATTAAAAAAACAGCTGACGGATTTAAAATCCATCATGTACTTTTTCCGAATTATAAATTTTCAAGGCGAGAATCGCGCAACCGATATTCTAAACCAACATAAAAATATTTTCAGTCACATTAAAAACAGGGATGAAGAGAAGGCAGCAGAAGCCATGTTGGAGCATTTGCAAATGGATCTGGATCATTTAATAAAAGTATTAACAACTAAATAAGCTGGTAAGAGCGGGAGTTTTCTCGCTCTTTTTATTTTTTATTCGATGTTTTTAGAAAATTCCTAAAAATGTGTTGCATTCATGAATGTAATTTAGTAATATGCAAATAAGACATTCGGTCGACCGTATCCGGTCGACCGAAAATAAGCTTAAAGGAAGAGATATATGAAAACCATAAAAGTAGCCAATATACCTGGAGATGGAGTAGGCAAAGAGGTAGTGCCGGCAGCAACGGAAGTCTTGCACGCCTTGGCAGACCTTCACGGAAGCTTAAAATTTGAATTCACTGAGTTTCCATGGAGCTGCGAATATTATTTAGAACATGGCGCCATGATGCCGGAAGACGGTTTAGAAATCTTAAAAGAATTTGATGCGATTTTCTTGGGTGCTGTAGGGAATTTAAAATTAGTGCCGGATCATGTGTCCTTATGGGGCTTGCTCATTAAGATACGCAGAGAATTTGAACAAGTCATCAACATACGTCCGGCAAAACTTTTAAAAGGGGTTCAATCTCCGCTTGTTAATCCTAAAGATTTCGATATGATCGTGGTGCGTGAAAATAGCGAAGGAGAATACAGTTCAATAGGCGGCAATATCTATAAAGATGAAGATGAAATAGCTATTCAAAACGCCGTATTTTCAAGAAAAGCATCAGAAAGAGCCATGCGTTATGCATTTGAATTGGCGAAGAAGCGCAATAAGCACGTAACAAGCGCCACAAAATCTAACGGAATCATCTACTCGATGCCTTTCTGGGATAAAGTATTCAAAGAAGTAGCGAAGGAATACCCGGAAATTAAAACAGATTCTCAGCACATCGATGCTTTAGCTGCATTCTTTGTCACCCATCCAGAAAAATTTGATGTCATTGTGGCCAGCAATTTATTTGGTGATATTTTGACAGACCTAGGGGCAGCCATAATGGGAAGCGTAGGAATTGCTCCGGCAGCCAATATTAACGTCAATGGAAAATATCCATCCATGTTTGAGCCCGTCCATGGTTCTGCACCAGACATTATTGGAAAAGGAATTGCCAATCCAATAGGCCAAATTTGGACAGCTAAAATGATGCTAGACCATTTCGGAGAAGAGGATTTGGGGACAATCCTACTCGATATCGTAGAAAGTGTGACGGCGGACGGCTTCTTAACGCCTGATATCGGAGGCAGCCATACTACAAAAGAAGTGACAGATGAAGTCATTGCCCGGATCAACAATTACAAATCGGAAAAATTGAATGAAAAAACGATGGGATATACTAATGTTTAAAGAAATCCAATAAAATTTAATGAAGAGAATAAGTAATGCCATACTTATCTCTTCATTCTTTTTGAAAACGCTTACTTACGGGATAGAGATTTGAATAGTTCTCAATTAAACGAATAGGGGTGAAATGAATGAGCAACAATATTCAAGAAGTCGACAATGCAAATCCGTTAGTGGGAGGATCCAAAAGCTTTAGTTTGAAAGGTTTAAAAATTTCGGGCATCGATGCCCCGGTATTTTTAGGAATTGCAGCCGTTGTATTAATCGGCATGTACATGGAGCTATTGCCTGGAAATATTGTAAGTGGTTTAGCGGTCACTATGGTATTAGGCGGCTTGCTAATGTGGATCGGCAATAGCATACCTGTTTTCGGAACGTTTGGCGGAGGACCGATTCTTTGCATTTTGATTCCTGCATTATTTTTATATTGGGGGCTAATCCCAGAAAGTTTTGCGGTGCTAGCTGATAACTTTTACAACGAATGGGGATTTGCTGAATTAGTTGTAACTGGTTTAATTGTCGGAAGTATTTTAAGTATGGACCGGAAAATGCTAATGAAGACGGGGCCAAGATTTTTTGTTCCTCTTTTAGGCGGCGTAGCTGCTGCGCTATTAATTGGCGGCGGTGTCGGACACTTAATCGGATTCGGCTTTACAGAAACGATTTTCTTTGTTGTAGGACCAATCATGGGCGGCGGAATGGCAGCAGGCGCTGTACCGATGGCTGAAATTTATGCTTCAAGCGGCAATGGCGATCCCGCTACTTATTTAGCGCTTCTCGCTCCTGCAGTTATGGTAGGGAATATGGTTTGTATTTTAGTGGCTGGTGGATTAAACGGATTGGGGAAAAGAAAAAAACCGCTTTCCGCTAAATTTACAGGGAACGGAAAATTGCTAAGAACGGCAGAGGCCGAATCGGATAAAAAGAAAGAAAAAGAAGGCATCTTGCCGTTATCTTTAAGGAACTTAGCTATTGGTTTGCTATTGGCTTCGGGACTATTTGTATTCGGTGAAATTGTGAATTCCTTTGTTCCAAGTCTCCATGCATATGTTTGGATCATTTTAGGGGCAGCAGCGTTAAAGCTCTTTAGAATTTTGCCGGAAAGTATTGAGAAGTCTTCAGAAGACTGGTATGAATTTATCTCCATGGCTTGGGTGCCGGCTGTATTGGTAACGATTAGTGCCGGAATGATCGACTTTAATAGTGTACTGGGCATCGTAACGGACCCGAGCTATATGACTTTAACAGTATTGACCGTTATCCTTGCTACATTGGGCGCTGGTTTTGTCGGAGTTCTCGTCGGCTTTTACTTTGTTGAATCTTCGATTTCTGCAGGGCTTGGAATGGCGGACATGGGCGGTTCTGGAGATGTAGCTGTACTCAGTGCAAGCGAGCGCATGGGGTTAATGCCTTTCTTGCAAATTTCTTCTCGAATCGGCGGCGCAATGATGCTGATTATTCTATCCATATTGGCTCCGCTTCTGATGTAAAAATTTGTAATATTTAGAATTGCGAATAGCCCAAATCTTATCCCAAAGATTTGGGCTATTTTCAAGAATAGGAAAGGAAAGGTGTTTCGTTTGAAAGTAGTAGTAGCGATTGATTCTTTTAAAGGAAGCATTTCCTCTGCAGATGGCAGCAAAGCGATCGCCTCTGGCATAAAAACAGTTTTCCCTTTTGCAGAAATCGTCGCGTTGCCGTTGGCTGACGGAGGGGAAGGAACTGTAGAAGCTTTGGTTCATGCTGCAGGGGGAGAATTCATAAAAACAACAGTAACCGGTCCGTTGGGAACGGAGATAATGGCCCGGTACGGCGTCATCAAAAACGGAAAAACGGCCGTGATTGAAGTGGCCGAAGCCTGCGGGTTGGATCTTGTTCCGACAGCTCAGCGAAATCCGCTGTTGACGACGACTTTTGGAGTGGGCCAACTTATCCTCCACGCTATTGGAAGAGGCTGCCGCGAATTTGTTATCGGTTTAGGCGGCAGTGCCACCAATGACGGCGGGGTAGGAATGCTCCAAGCGCTAGGCTTTCAGTTTTTGGATGAAAACGGACAGGAAGTAGCGCGCGGAGGTGGGATGGTAAAAAGCATTCGTTCCGTCGATACGAGCCAAGCGGTTTTGGAATTAAAAGATTGCCGCTTCCGAGTGGCTTGTGATGTAAATAATGTGCTGCATGGCCCTACTGGAGCGAGCCATGTATTCGGGCCGCAAAAAGGAGCGACTCCTGAAATGGTGGCTTCACTAGATGCCGGGCTCAGACATTTCGGGGATGTTTTGCGGAATCAATTGAACATTGATTTGCAGAACTTGCCTGGATCCGGTGCTGCTGGAGGATTAGGTGGAGCTTTTGCCGGCTTTTTGCAGGCAAATCTTGAATCAGGAATTGAACTAATATTAAACATCACGGCTATGGAAGAAAAGATGCAAGGAGCTGATTTTGTCATAACGGGAGAAGGCAAATTAGATGACCAAACGGCAATGGGCAAAGCGCCTCTTGGAGTCGCGCAGCTTGCAGCGAAACAAGGGATACCGGTCATCGCTTTAGCAGGAGCGGTTCCGATAGATGCCAGCAGTTTGAATAAACTGGGCATCACTTCTTGTTTTTCAATCTCCAACGGTCCGATGTCTTTGGAAGAAGCGATGGATTTTGAAACAGCTTTTAATAACTTGAAGGGCACGGCTGAGCAAATATTTGGCTTGATCCAAAGCGTAGCCAGCAAAACGGAAACCTTTCAACAATGAAAAATCGAGGAGGAGTCTATGAAAATCACAGATGTCCAAGTAATCGGTGTAAACCGATTCTTATACGTAAAAGTATTTACAGATGAAGGCGTCACGGGAATTGGCGAATCGGGAGCATGGGGATTCTTAGATGCTTCCAGAGAAGTGGTGAATTCGTTTAAAGATTACTTGATCGGAAAAGATCCGCTGCGGATTGAACATCATTGGCAATACATGTACCGCTGCTTCCATTTTAGAGGAGCGGCGATCATGGGGGCGTTAAGCGCAATCGATGTTGCGCTTTGGGACATTGCAGGGAAATGGTTTGGCGTTCCCACCTATGTGCTGCTTGGCGGAAAAAGCAGAGAGAAGATCCGAACGTATTACCACGTAATCGGAACGACCACAGAAGAACTGGTGGCGGACTGTGTAAAAGCAAAAGAGCTGGGCTATAACGCGGTGGGCCATCTGTCTCCGTTTTTGGATGAGCCAAGAGGGAAGCCTTACTTTATGCCTTATGCCCAAATGATTGAAGAAGCGGTGGAGCGGGTGCGGCTGATTCGAGAAGCCGTTGGCAATGAAATGGACTTATGCTTAGAGCTGCATCGCCGCTTAAAGCCAGGGGAAGCGGTCGCATTTGCCCACGCGGTAGAAAAATACCATCCGTTCTTTTTGGAAGATCCGACCACTCCGGATAATTTCGATTCGATGGCTTTAATCGCAGACAAAACGAATGTTCCAATCGCAACCGGAGAAAGAATCCATACGATTCAAGAATTTGAAATGCTCTTATCCCGCAATGCCATGTCTTATGCGAGACCGAGCCTTGGGGTATGCGGAGGAATTACCGGAGCCAAAAAAATTGCAGCGATCGCGGAAGCGCACGGCGTGCAGATTGTGCCGCATAACCCACTAAGTCCGGTGAGTACCGCCGCCTGCATCCAGATTGCAGCAGCAGTAGACAATTTAGCGATTCTGGAATTGCCCGACCATAGCACCCTATCAGCGACCGAACGATTCACCAGCTCAGAGACAAGCACAGCGAACCAATTCAAGCAAAGCGATATCGTCACGTGGGTCCCTGAAGCAAAGGATGGGTTTATCGAAGTGCCAGAAAGAAATGGAATCGGAATCGATTTAATAGAAGGAATGGAAGAAAACTATCCGTACCAACGCCGGGACATTAATACCAGATTGGGCATCGATGGAGCGGTAGTCGACCAATAAAGCGAAAGACCAGACTTACATGAAAAAGGCTCTTCTATAATGAAGAGCCTTTTTGCCATGGTCATTTACTCAGCAAATCCTGCAGCTGTTTCACGGAGAATTCTCGAACCGGGTAAGCTTTGCTGCTATTCTGGTGATTGAAGATATAGTGAGTGCCGCCGGATACTTTGACGCGGAATTTCCAATGCGGCCGGCCGGAGCTGTTGATCACGTACTTATCGGCAGGCATCATTTCACGGATAAAGCGGTCCAGATCGGCAACGAGCAATTTGTCGAAAAAGCGAAGAACAAGAAATCCTTTGTACGTTCTTTCTTGGTAGCGATCTAAGGAAGATTTGCTTAAGTCAAACCAATTATGCTGGTTTTGAGCAGACGGCGAGAGAACAAAAAGCCCTTCTCTTAAAAAAGCAGCAGTATTCGAGACTTGCCTTAAACGAAGATCTTGCGTCAATACATGCTTGTTCACATTCATCGAACTTTGTTTATCGGTCATGTTTAGTACTCCTTTTAAAATAGAATAGATATATCGACATAAAAAGCGTAGATTGGAGCTAAATGAAGACGTTATATTATCTTCATTATAAATATAACTTCTAAAAAATGTAACTAAAGGAATATAATTAAAACAGATTGATGTAAGGAGTGAGACTCAATGAAAAGAGGGAGCCTGTTGTTAAAACATACATTAGAATTTATTAGTTTATAAAAAAGAGAATTATTGTCTTTTTCCTTCCATATATGGATATAGTATATATAAAGAAGATTAGAACACTGATTAAAATAAAATACATATACTTCCTGAGACAACTGGAACAATCGAATGGATATGCAAAAGACTATTGCCATAATTATGCAGAGTGGCATTTATTTTTAGGCGAGAATTTTCTTGTGATTTTTTTAGGTATCTAGGATCTGCAGTAGGATCATAAGACTCTAGTTTTACCATATGTCAGCGACCTGAATTTATAGGGTTGCTAAAAGGAATAGGAAGCTTAATGTGCTAGGAGGAAGTCATGCAGGAACAGAAAGACTGGAACGATACAAAGGGATTGAACAAGTTAATATTGAAGACTTCCTGGTTGATGGTTTTTATCATCATTTTTATATCGGCTGCGGGTGTAATTATAATTAATCAGTATAATGACAAAAGCTTTTTTCAAGTGATGAGTTCCTACGTATTTTTGCCGACCCTGTGTACGGTCGTGATACTTGCACTCACGCACTTGTTCTATGTCTTGTTCAACCGCTGGGGAGACTACATACTCACAGTGGGTGTATTGGCCATTATGCACGTTTACATCATCAATTTCCCATTTGCACCAGGCATTCATTATTTGCTGATCATCAGCGTGCTTATATCAGCTTTGTACTTTCAAAAACAGAAAGTATACTTTACCAGTATATTAAGCTTGATTTCTTTTTTCTCTCTCTATTTTTTTTATGAACCCTTTTCGAGTGAAATTGCAAGAAGTGATATCTTTGCATTCATAGGAATTTTTATTGGTTTTATATGCATTTCTGTAGGAATTATCTATCGCGGGGATTATTTGCTTAAGCACCTAGAGGAATCGATGCGCAGCCAGGAGGAACTTTTGGTTCGCAACATTCTGATGGATAGAGAAAATAAAACCGATGCGCTGACGGGTTTATATAATCACAAAACATTTTATGAACACCTTGACCGGTTAATCGAGAAAAGTAGTGAAAACCAAATATCTTTTCAATTAGCGATTATCGATATTGATGATTTTAAAGCGATCAACGATCAGTATGGCCATTGGATAGGGGACATGGTTCTCAAACGAGTAGGGGAACAATTTAAACTCAATGCAACAACAGATGATTTTGTATTCAGGTACGGCGGGGAAGAATTTGCGGTGATCTTGACTGCGAAAAATAAAACCGAGTCTTTTCAGGTAATGGATAAAATTCGAGCAGATATTAGCCGATTGACACATTCGGAAATGGACCATAAATCTGTGACAGTAAGTATCGGGATGTGCTCTTATGAAGTGGGACTAGGAAAGGAAGCCTTTTTCAAGGCGGCGGATAATAGCTTGTATAAAGCCAAAAGGAACGGCAAGAACCAAACTATCATGGTGAATTGACATAGTATTTGTTAGAAAGAGAGAATCTGGAATTGAATTAGCGGCTACACCGACTAATGTGAAAAGGAAACGCTTGTATTTAAAAACACAACCCAATGGAAATCATGTTGGATCTCTGCAATTTAATTGAAATTGAAAAGTTTACGAGAAAGAAGGGGCTGTCCCAAAAGGTCATGAAAAATGACTTTTAGGGGGCAGCCCCTTTTTGCCATGGTTATTTACTCAACAAATCCTGCAGCTGTTTTACGGAGAACTCTCGAACCGGATAAGCTTTGCTGCTATTCTGGTGGTTGAAGATGTAGTGAGTGCCGCTGGATACTTTGACCCGAAACTTCCAATGCGGCCGGAGCTGTTGATCACGTACTTATCGGCAGGCATCATTTCACGGATGATTTTTTTGGAAGTAGAACCTACCTACTAACCATAAAGAAACCTTTGACTCAATGGAGTGTATTTTGAATCAACCGTTTTATATCGAAGCTTTACAGAAAGGGATGAAAAACCGCTTGTTTTATTTGGATTAAAGGATACTTTATATTTTAGTATGAAAATTAAACATGTGAGTGTAGTTTCATTACTTGAATTATTGTAAGATATTTCTAGTTATTTATAATATAATGAAATAAAATAGTTAATAATGCATGGGTACTAATGAACTATATAAATAGGAATGGAGAAAAAATATGAGTTATTTCGTAGTTTTTCAAAACAAAACTTTTGAAGAAGAAAAAGAAGGACAATATTTATGGGCTCCTCAAAAAAACAATCAAGGACGCGGACTCTTTCATTGGGAAAGTATGATGAGAGTTCGACCAGGAGACATCATTTTTAGTATGTTTCGTCAGCATTTAGTTTCTGTAAATCTGGCAAAGGAACAAGCAATAGAAGCACCTAATCCATTCCTTAATCATGAAACGACGTGGGAAAGAACTGGATGGTTGGTAAAGGCTGAATACAATGAATTGCCTAATCCAGTGTCAATAAAAGAACATAGAGAAGACATACTTAAGCTTTGTCCGCCAAAATATTCTCCGTTTACTCGTACTGGAGGAGGGACACAGGGTTACTTGTTTGAAATTGATGAAACGTTTGGAGAATATTTATTAAGTTTAGCAAGAAAGAACAATTACCTTTCAGTTAAAGAGATTAATGAAGAAGAGTTCAAGGAGATAAAAGAAATTGAAGATTTATTGGACCAAACTAGAGATCAGACTGAAAACGAGAGAATTGTGAAAGGAAGAATTGGTCAAGGACTATTCAAGCAAAAATTACTAAGTAGATCTTCGGAGTGCGAGATATGCGGATTAGATATCTCTTCTCTTTTAATTGCGAGTCATTGTAAGCCGTGGAGTCAATCAGATAACTACGAACGCCTTGACGCTGATAATGGTCTACTGCTATGTGCAAATCATGACGGAGTGTTTGATAAAGGATTAATTAGCTTCTCCTCGGATGGACAAATTTTAATTTCATCTAAAGTGGAACAAAAGAATTATCCGCTTCTTAATTTGAATCAGCAAATAAGAATCAATATTACAGCTAATCAAAAAGTGTACTTGGAATGGCATAGAGCGAACAAACTGCAGTAAAAATATTGAACGGTGGGAGAAAACTTGTGGAGATACTAATAATTCTTTTAATGCTTCTTGTGGGGTTTGGCGCTTTTAAAAAATATCAAAAAAGTAAGATACTTAAGCAAATTAGAGAAGAGAAAATAAAACAGCAAATACCAACGGCACTCGAATTTTTAAGTGAGATTGAACAACTAAAGAAAGAATATTTTACAGATATCTCTCGAGAGGAAACAGTGCGAAAATACGCTAATTTTCATGATGAATGTATTAAGGATTCCGCAAATGAAACGATAAAAAATTTCATAAACATCTATACTCGTTTAGACAGTTTAGTAAAGGCATGGAATAAAGAGTTTGTGGAACGGGAAATGATAGCGACTAAAATCTTCCTATCGAATATTGATGGGAAATCTCTCGATCTTCAACAGCGAAGAGCTGTAATCACTGATGAAGTAAATAATTTAGTACTAGCGGGAGCTGGAAGTGGAAAAACGCTCACTATTGCTGCCAAAGTAAAGTACTTAGTGGAAAGAAAAAAAGTTGATCCCAGTGAAATCTTGTTGCTGACATTTACCAAGAAAGCCGCATTAGAGATGGAAGAAAGAATTGTCACGAAGATGAATATTCCAGTAGAATCTATGACCTTCCACAAGTTAGGGCTCCGAATAATCAAGCAAGGGCGAGAGAATGTGCCTGAAGTAAGTGACCAGCTTCGGGAGAGAATCCTCGACTACTTTGAAAAAGATATTTTGACGAATCCGACCTTGATGGGCAAGGTAGTACATTTCTTTAGCTACTATATAAATGTTCCTAAAGATTACGAGGAATTTGATAGCTTAGGAGAAATGTATACACATTACAAAACAGCAAATCTAGAGACTCTTAAGTCAAAGGTCGAGAAGGACACGAAGACCTTAAAGAACCAGCGATACACGATTGCTGGAGAAGAGGTCAAGAGTATTGAAGAAGTAATCATCGCTAACTTTCTCTACCTGAATGGCATTAAATACGAATATGAAAAAGTATATCCACATCCAAGTACCGATCCGTATAGAAAGAAATACCGACCAGATTTCTACTTGCCAGAGTATGATTTGTACCTGGAACATTTCGGTATTACAGAAACAAATAAAGCACCATGGCTATCGAGGATCGAAGAGAAAAAGTATCTAGAAGACATGAAATGGAAGCGAGAATTTCACGCTCAAAACAAAACCGTATTGTTAGAAACCTATTCTTACTTCAATAAGAATGGAATGTTACAGAAGAAGCTAGAAGAAATTTTGAAGAAGAAAGGCGTGATACTTCGACCACGCAATCTACAAGAGATATACAAACGGATCTATATTACTCAAAAAACAAAAGATCGTGATTTTGGAGAAATTATAAAGTTGATTCAAACCTTCGTGGGACTCTTCAAATCCATCGATTATAAGCCGGTCGAATTTAGAAAAATAGAAAGTGAAATCAAAACGCGAGAAAAAAATGGATTCTTGAAAGAGCGAAATCTCTTACTGCTTTCAATCATTGAACCGATTTACCACTACTATCAAAAGTCTTTAACAGGGGCTAATGAAATTGATTTTGCGGATATGATTAATGAAGCGACAGAATACATTGAGAACCAACAAGTTCGACTGACAAATTACAACTATATCATTGTGGATGAATTCCAAGATATTTCATTTGCTCGGTACAAGTTAGTGAAAGCTCTGCGAGATCAAACAGCCGCTAAACTTATCTGCGTAGGGGATGACTGGCAATCTATTTACCGCTTTGCAGGAAGTGATCTTCAGCTCTTCATCGATTTTCAGAAGTTCTTTGGTTACTCTCAATTGTTAAGAATCGAAAAAACGTATCGCAATTCTCAAGAGTTAATCAATATTGCCGGGAAATTTGTAATGAAAAACAAAAATCAGTTTGTCAAAAAGCTTGAATCTCCTTTAAGGTTGGAAAAGCCTCTGGTAATGTATGGTTATGATAGCGATTTCCATCGTGCAATAAAATTAGCTTTAGACGACATTATAAATAAATTCGGCACTAAGTCGAGTGTGATGATTCTGGGCCGCAATAACTTCGATTTGGAGAAAATGAAAGAAGATGTTCAAAAAGCATTTTCGGTTATTCAGAATGAAGAAAAGACCTTTATCAAGTACAAAAATCACCCGGAATTAAAAATTGAATTTTTGACTGTCCATCGTTCGAAAGGGCTTGAAGCAGATAATGTCATTCTAATAAATCTAGAAAACAAAGCTGCTGGATTCCCTAATAAAATATCAGATGACAGCATTCTCCACTACGTGCTTACTGATTCTGATGATTTTATGTACGCAGAGGAAAGAAGATTATTTTACGTAGCGCTGACTCGAACAAAGAACCGGACTTATTTAATTGCTCCGCAAAAGAATACATCTATTTTTGTAGAAGAACTGGTGAAAGAGCAAGGTATACCTTTCCAGTTAGTAACACAAGAAGAGACGATTCAAAATAACCCTCAATGTACACATTGTCAGACAGGAATTCTAGTGGTTAAAGAAAATGCAACGACTAAGCAAAGATTTTTAGGTTGTACAAATTATCCAACATGTCAGCAATCCTTTAGAGATATTTCATTAATTACTGATCAAGTTATTTGTCCAAGTTGTAAGGGTTATATGACTAAAAGAAAGGGGAGATATGGAAACTTTTATGGATGCAGCAATTACCCCCACTGTTCAAGTTCATTAAAAATAGAACAAGTAGGTAACAACTTCAAAAGTTTTTCTTAAGTTAGGGGATTCAAGTATATATACGTGGAGCAATTTGTATCAAAAATTAATAAAGAAGTCCTTCTAAAATTAGTAATTTCTTAAATTAAGAAGAAATTTTGCTTGAGTCTATTGGCGCAGGTTCAGCTTCTCATAATATTTTACGCGTCAGATGTATTTCTAACTTAAGCAAAGATTTAGTTTTAAAAATAGAGGATTATCATGACTTATTTATATTTTAAATGGACGAGTTATTGAGAGACTAATACAAATTTGTAATAAGGTAGAGATAGGCACTGAGAACAAAGGGGAGTGAAGTTGAAGGTCCAGGACTCCGAGGACTTGTACATAAAACTGTTCACTAAAATCGAATAAACAGTCATACTTAAAATAAGTAGAAAAAAAGTTAAATTGTTACTGCTATCATGAGGCTATTAAATGGGAGGCGAAGTAATGATACAGCCTGAGCCGCAAAGTATTGGGTTATCTTCTTTACTAAACAACATTGAAAGTGGAAGAATTAAAATACCCCAATTTCAGAGAGAGTATGTGTGGGAGAAAAAAGCTGCTTCGCAGTTATTGGATAGTATTGCAAAAGGCTTCCCGATTGGTACGTTTATACTTTGGGAAACACAAGAGGAGTTGCGTTCAGTTCGCAATATCGGCAATCATCTCTTGCCTGATACTCCTGTTGGCCACATTGCGCAGTATGTATTGGATGGACAACAAAGAATCACAAGCTTATATACATGTTTTAAAGGTTTGAGTATCAATAAAAATGGAAAAATGGAAGACTTCTCAGACATCTACTTAGATCTGGAAGCTGAAGAAGATGGAGAAATTGTAACGATAGATTACGAAATGGGAAAACCCACCCGCTATATAAAAATTTATGATTTACTGTATGGCAAAATATCCACTCTTGCCAAAATTTATACAGAAGAGGGTCTTGAAAAAATAGACTTTTATAAAGCCAGGTTTACTTCGTACCAGTTTTCCTCTGTTGTACTGAAGAATGCCCCTTTAGAAGTAGCAACAGAAGTTTTTACACGTTTAAACGTCGGTGGGAAAACACTGACCCTATTTGAAATTATGGTGGCTAAAACATATGATCAAGAGAAAAAATTTGATCTGGCTGAGAAATTTGATTTATTGATGGATGATATAGGAGAGGACTACAAAACAATCTCCAGCTCAACCATTCTTCAGACAATCTCTCTTATTTTAAAGAAGGATTGCACGAGGAAGCAAATCCTTAAATTAGACAAAGTTTCGTTTATCGAAATTTGGGAACCAGCTACCCTTGCTGTAAAAAAGGCTATTGATTATTTCAAGAATCAATATGGTATTCCAGTTTCTAAAATACTTCCCTATGATGCTTTACTAGCACCTTTTTCGTATTTTTTCTTTTATCATCCAGATCGACCTCTCGATAGGAAGAAAGAATATTTGCAAGACTTTTTTTGGAGAGTGGCCTTATCTGAGAGATATTCAAGCGGAGTTGAAACAAAGCTTGGGCAGGACGTTAAAAAAATCGAGAAAATTCTTGATTACCAGCTGCCATCTTACGATTACGAAGTAAATATTTCAGCGGACAAAATCATTGAACAAGGTTGGTTTAGTACAGGGCGTAGTTTTATTAAAGCTTTGCTATGCTTATTCGCATCCAAAGGACCAAAATCATTTGCTGATAATACAAAGGTTCATATTGATAATGCCTGGCTACAGATAGCTACTAGCAAAAATTATCATCATTTCTTTCCCAAGGCGTATTTGAAAGGCAAAGAAGATGAATATTATATCAATCACATACTGAACATCACAATTGTTGATGACTTTTTGAATAAACGGGTGATTAGAGCAAAAGCGCCTTCAATCTACATGAGCGATTTTAAGAGAAATAATACAGAGTTATCTAAAACCATGGAGTCTCATTTGATCGATTTAAATAATTTCGGCATCTGGGACAATGACTACGATACATTTTTTAACAAGAGAGCTGAACTTATAAGTAAAGAACTCAATAGTAAATTGATTCTCAAAAATAAAAAACCTATTGCAGATAGTTAAAGATCGATGAATCTAGCAATTAGAAAAAGTGAGGAAAACAACATGAGTGGATTAAACACAATATTATTTAGTGCTGCAGATAACTTGCGCAGCAAAATGGACGCGTCAGAATACAAGAACTATTTATTAGGTCTAATTTTTTATAAATATCTTTCGGATCGACTACTGGTAAAAGTGGTTGAACTTTCAGAGGAATCGTTAGAAGAATACTACACTGCTGATAAGCAAACCGAATTATATAAGACATTATTAGCTGATGAAGACATCAAGAGCGATTTGATTGAAACCTTGGTCGACACGTTGGGCTATGACATTGAGCCCGCGTACCTTTTCAATGTCTTGACGAATCAAGCAAAACAAAACACATTCCAGTTAAACGATCTCAACAAGGCATTCATTGACTTGTCGACAAAATACGACCAGTTCAATGGCTTATTCGACGATGTGGATTTAACGTCTAAAAAATTGGGGTCCGATGCACAACAACGAAACATCACGATTACAGAAGTCATCAAGAAATTAAACCCAATTAACCTCTTAGGACACGGCGGAGATGTCATTGGGGATGCGTATGAATATTTGATTAGCCAGTTCGCCTCGGAAGCTGGCAAGAAAGCTGGAGAATTCTACACACCTCATGAAGTTTCGGTCATGATGGCAAGGATTGCTGCGATGGGACAAGAAGACAAGAAGTTATTTAGCGTATACGATCCGACGATGGGATCAGGTTCCTTGATGTTGAATGTCCGAAACTATATCCACCATCCAGAGAGTGTGAAGTACCACGGACAGGAACTCAACACCACAACGTTTAACCTGGCCAAAATGAACTTAATTTTGCATGGGGTCGATAAAGAAGATATGCGCCTAAGTAACGGTGACACCTTGAACAAGGACTGGCCAACGGATGAACCGTATACGTTTGATTCAGTGTTAATGAATCCTCCATATTCAGCGAAGTGGTCTGCAGACGATACGTTCTTAGATGATTCACGCTTTAATCGATTTGGGAAACTGGCACCGAAATCCAAAGCCGATTTTGCGTTTCTCCTGCACGGGCTTTACCACTTGAAAGATTCAGGAACGATGGCAATCGTGTTACCACATGGCGTATTATTCCGGGGGGCTGCGGAAGGGGTTATTCGAAAGAAATTGCTGGAGGATGGTAGCATTGACGCGGTCATTGGCATGCCAGGTAACTTGTTCTTTGGAACAACAATTCCTACGGTCGTCATCATCTTGAAGAAAAATCGGGAAAAACGGGATGTTCTATTTATCGATGCAAGCCACGACTTCATCAAAGGAAAGAGTCAGAACAAATTGTCCATTGAGAATATCGACAAGGCTGTAGAAACGTATCAAAATCGAGAGAGTATTGAAAAATATTCTTATGTAGCGAGTTTTGAAGAAATCGAAGCGAATGAGTTCAACTTGAATATTCCAAGATATGTAGACACGTTTGAAGATGAAGAAGCTATAGAGATGGGGTTGGTTGGAGATAGTATTCGAAAAATTCGAAAAGAAAAAGAAGAACTCGAATCAAACCTGTATGAAATGGTTTCTTCACTTCAACATAGCGAAGAAGATGAAGAGTGGATTAAAGGTGCATTAGAGGTGTTCAAACGTGAAAAATAATCAAAGACCGACGCTGCGTTTTTGTAAGTTTAGTGAAGACTGGGAACAGCGTAAGGTCATAACTTTTTCAGAAGAAACTTTTGGCGGCGGAACTCCCAAGACGTCAGTTAAGGAATATTGGGATGGAAATATTCCGTGGATACAAAGTTCAGATTTAAAAGAACATAATGTTGCAGAAGTTGTTGTGAAGAAAAAAATAACTGAAAATGGATTAAAAAATTCTGCTACTAAACTAATTCCTGGAAATTCAATAGCAATAGTGACGAGAGTTGGAGTTGGAAAAATTGCGTTAATGCAATTCGAGTACTCAACAAGCCAAGATTTTCTTTCACTAAGTAATCTTAAAGTTGATGAATGGTTTGGCGTATATTCATTATATAACCAGCTCCAAAGAGAATTAAATAATGTACAAGGAACTTCTATAAAAGGAATTACTAAAAATGAACTTTTAGATAAAGAGATCAATATTCCAGTTAGCTTAGAAGAACAGAACAATATTGGGAAGTACTTTAAGCAACTAGATGAAATAATTATTCTTCAGCAGCAAGAATTAGACGCGCTCAAACAAACCAAACAAGGCTTCTTACAAAAAATGTTCCCAAAAGAAGGAGAGACTGTGCCAGAACTTCGTTTTCCTGAGTTTGTAGAAGATTGGAAGGTTGAGACTTTAAATAACGTAGCAAATTATCGAAGAGGCTCTTTCCCACAACCTTATGGAAATAAGGAATGGTATGACAAGGAGCACGGAATGCCTTTTGTCCAAGTTGTCGATGTAGATAAAAATCTCAAGTTAGTCGATAATACTAAACAAAAAATCAGTAAATTAGCTCAACCCAAGAGTGTATATGTTGAAGCCGGAAGAGTAGTTGTTACTTTGCAAGGAAGTATTGGCCGAGTTGCTATTACTCAATACCCTTCTTATGTCGATAGAACATTATTGATTTTTGAAAACTATAAGTTTCCAGTGGACACGTTTTATTTTGCGTACAGTATTCAGCTACTATTTAATCGGGAAAAAACTAAAGCTCCCGGAGGAACAATTAAAACAATAACGAAAGAGGCTTTAAGTAGCTTTCCCATTTTTCTTCCTAATATAGAAGAACAAATTCAAATAGGTAAATTCCTTAAACAGCTAGATGATGTCATTGCTCTCCAAGAACAAGAACTTGATGCCCTAAAACAAACCAAACAAGCCTTCCTGCAAAAAATGTTCGTCTAACCGAATCGAAAGGAGGAAACCCATGACCACAATCCCACATACCGATGAAGTCGAAGTGGAACGTCGTTTGATTCAAGTCCTCGGCGAAGGGCATAATCAGTGGAACTACAGGCCTGAACTTAAATCAGAAGAAGATCTTTGGCAGAATTTGCGGTCGAAGATTACGCGGAACAACTTGGCGGAACTTGGCGAACACCCACTGTCCGATCAAGAATTCGAGACCATCAAAACCGAACTGTTGTCGAAAACGAAAACGCCGTTTGATGCGGCGCGCTGGCTCAAAGGAGAGAATGGCATTGCGCGCATCACGTTAGAGCGAGAAGATAGCACCCTCCCGTCGCTGTCCTTGGTCTTGTATTCCAACCAAGACATCGGGGGAGGCATCTCCACGTATGAGGTAGTCCATCAAATCGCGAAACAAAAAGTGGACGACGATGGACGTGATCGCCGGTTCGACGTGACGCTGCTCATTAACGGCTTGCCGATTGTGCAAATTGAATTGAAACAAGCCACCTCCAAAGACGGCGTGTACCAAGCGTACAATCAAATCAAAAAATACGCAGAAGAAGGCATGTTCCGAAATAATATTTTCGCCACACTTCAGTTGTTTGTCATTTCAAATGAACAAACCACGCGTTATTTTGCGAATGCATTGCCAAAGGATATGCACAAGAAATTTCTCTTTAGCTGGCGTACGAAAGATAATCGAAAAGTAGATAACCTGTATGAATTCGTCAAGCAAGTCTTAAACATTCCTGATGCGCACCGGTTGATTGCGAATTACACGATTGTGAGTGAAGACCAAGACAACAAAGCGCTGATGGTTCTGCATTCGTATCAGATTCACGCGATTGAAGCGTTGTTCACTTCGGCGATTAAACACCAATCTGGCTATGTGTGGCATGCCACGGGATCGGGGAAAACGTTAACGAGCTTTGTCTCGACTAAGCTTCTTGCTCGCAAGGCTGGCGTTGATCGCACCGTAATGTTGATTGACCGGAAAGACTTGGATAGTCAAACGACCTCGGAATTCACAAAGTTTGCTTCTGAATTCAATACCGGCATTTCGTCCGGTACGGCCAAATCGAACAGCTTAATTGTCGGGACAGGAAGCTCCAAAGAGTTGAGCGATACCTTACTATCGAGTGCCAATTCGAATACCGTGATTATCACCACACGGCAAAAACTAGAAAATGCACTCCGGTATGCAGAGAAACAAGAAGCCGACAAAGGGACCCAGCGTTTTAACAAGCTGATGAGCCAGCACATCGTCTTTGTGGTGGATGAATGCCACCGAGCGTTAAGTGCGGAAGGTATGGAAGAGATTAAACAATTCTTCCCCAATTCCACGTGGTTCGGTTTTACCGGTACGCCCATCTTTGAAGAAAACAAAAAGCAAGCCAAGGGTCGCTTGGCGCGCACGACGCATGACCAATACGGCGAAGTACTACATACGTACACCATTAAAAATGCCCTTGATGATGGTGCGGTTCTCGGCTTTCAAGTGGAACATGAAGATACGATCGAACCGACATCGCTCAGTAATTACATTTTTAATCAGCTGCGGCCACAAGAGAAGTTCTCAGAGCTCAGCGATAACGAACTGAATGATTATATTGATGAAATGGATGGACTCGAAAAGGAAGCGTATCTGGAAGCTAGCTTCTTTGATAATGATGAGCATATTGAAAAAGTACTGCACAAGATTTTCAGGCCGGATAATGCTTACACAAAATTCGACTTTCAAAACGGACGTCCTCAGAAATCAGCGATTCTCACCACCAGTTCGATTGAGATGGCCAAGCGCTATTATCAAGCCATTAAGAAGATGACTGCAGATCCAGACTGGATGATGAGCGAGTTTCAAGGACACCCGATTCGAACAGGACGAACGATTGAAGATCCTGATTTCCCCCGGATTGCGATTACTTATTCATTGCAAGAAAATGAAGAAGATTCAAAGGAAAACCAAGATGAAATGAAGGCTATTATTCAGGAGTACAACGACTACTACAACACCTCGTGGTCGATTGAAGACCTCAATCGGTACAATGGTGATATCAACAACCGGTTAGCGCGGAAACGGGCAGAATTCAAACAGGTTGGGAAGCAAGTTGATCTGGTCATAGTCGTAGACCGACTGTTAACGGGCTTTGATGCACCGACGGTTCAAACCTTGTTTGTGGATCGCAACTTGAGCTACGCGAATCTGATTCAAGCCTTTTCACGTACCAATCGAACCTACCCTGGAAAGACTAAAGGGTTAATTGTGACGTTCCGAAAACCCGTGACTATGGAAGAAAATGTGCGAGCTGCCACGAAGTTGTATTCCGAAGCCCAAGAAGAAAATCAACTCGTGTATCCGACGTATGACGAGTCGAAAAAGCGCTTCAAAAAAGCACACAAATTACTGAGTGCGAAAGTGCCCGATCCGTCGAAAATTGATGAACATTCACCGATTGAAGAACGTATCCAGTTTATCGGAGCTTTCCAAGAGTTGAGTAACGCCTACGAAGCCTTGGTGACCTATGATGATTATAATGACGATATGGAGAAATCCGCTGCATTACGCGAGCAAGTTGAAACTCTGGAAGCTTATGTCGGAACGTACAATACGGTGAAAGGCTCGTTAATTGTGGACATTGAACCGGGAGACGATGACGAACCCAATCCAGACTTCTCCGAGATTGAATTTTTTGGGGAGAATGCGAGCATAACGTACGACATCGATTCAGCTTATATCAACTTGTTGCTGGAAACGTACGCAGCGAATAACCAAGACGTCCGTGAAGAGATTGAAACAGCCTTACAGAAACTCAACAAATCAACCGTGGTGAAAGAAGTGTACCGTGGGATTTTGAATGCGATTGATACAGGTGAAGTGGATGAAAGTGAAGATGTGTTTGTGGTGAAGAGACGCTTCTTCACGCAATCATTTAACCGGGCAATTCAGGAATTCGCGGACACATGGTTTGTCTCGGAAAGCGAGCTGCAGTTGTCGGCGATTCAATACGAGGTTGGATCCCAACCTGTTCCAAATATTAGAGGGATTCTGGAGAGTAAACAGTTTGCTGAATACAAAAAGGCGAACCCATCGGTCAGCCCATTAAAATATGGTCCAGAAATGAAACGTCAGTGGACGCAGTTGCTGGATGAGGTCATTGTGCCATTAAGGGACGAGTTGCGATAAAGTTTTGGCAAAATTATACCCGATTTTTAGAAAAAGAATGTAAAAATGAATGAACTGAACCCCAAATGATAGTCACTGAAAAAGTGACGACACTTGGGGTTCATTTTCTTTGTATAGGAGCTTATTAATTATGATCACTTCATTAAAGTATTCGTAGGTATGTGGCAGGTATCTCAATCATCAGAATCCCAATGCTCATCGCCGACAGCGGCATCAGCAAACTCACGTATAGCTCGATCTACTCGAGACTGGTATTCATCATCAAGTTTATTATAGTCAGCGTTAAACTCAGCTTCGTCCATTCCCTCAAAATTTCCAATCAGTTTGGTTGTAATTTTTCTTTGCCACGAATCACTATATTGTTTGTTATCCATTTTCAATCTCCTTCATTTTTATAAAGATGTTTATAATAATTTCATTTATTGCCTCTTAATCAATGATATTTGCACTTGAAATACTATTTTTGAATCCACATTCCGTACATGGCCAAATGTACTTATGGTCGTCAAAATTATCTTGGTCGTTTAAATGTGCGTTGCAACGATCACAATACCAATCGATATCAGGAAATCTTTCTCCCATTATTAAGAACCTCCGTTCTTTGAATTTACTACCCAAAATAGTGAAATTCCTTCGTTAAGCGAAATTAATGGCTGTAGTCCGCTTCGAAGGAGCACACCATGGTCTACATAATTATCACAATATTCCTTAAAATTTACAATCATTTTTTTGAAATTAAATGGATTGATATTTACTATCTAATGAATCAAAAACGATGGTATTTTAGAGTGATGAGAAGAAGTTGGATATTTTCTTCTTTTTCATTACTTTTTTATATCAAAACTCATATCAAAAACTATATATCTTAAATGGATGTTTTTGATATGACTATTCAAACTAATAATAAAAAATAAAGTGCCCTATAATTATAGGGCATGCTCGAATTAGTACAATCGACTAATCGCTGAATTTACTTCTTACAGAAATTTAAATATAAAAAATATTCTAATAAAAGTTGTCAGTAGTAAAAGATATCAATCGAAATTATTGCAAGCGATTAAGATGTTATGCGCTGGTTATAAATTTATTGTTTATAAATTAAATAAGTTGGCCAAGTCCACAAAGTGACTGACTGAAATCGCAAGACTGCTTCGAGAAAAAGGTATAGAGTTTATTAGTATCTAAGATGATATCAATAGGGACGGCTGCAGGAAAAGTCATGTTTGGAATGTTATCGATTTTAAATGAATTTTAAGGGGATATTATTCACATATGGGTAATGGCTGGATTAAAGACAGCACTTGCAAGAGGAAAAAGGAGGAGAGATCAAAAGTAAATTATCGAAACCTAATTAAGGAATGGCACTCTATCACTCACAATGTATGAACAATAAAGAAATAGAAAAAGCTAAAGGTATCGCAACAACTAATTTGTGAGAAAGAGGGATTTTCAAATCAGAGAGCACTAGAGCAAGCCTTAAATAGTTAACACCCCCCTTTATAATGTGCTAAGTCGCATAGTAAAGGGGGGGCTTATTTTCGCAATTCATTATCCTTATCAATAACAGCTGCTACTTTAGGATTTGTAATCTATTCATTCAAGAAGTACTTAACGATTAATAAAAATTTTCTTAGCATTTACATACAATTCTTTTTCTTCAATAACAGAGTATGTAATATTTAAATGATTTCAAAGTGGTCAGTTTCGTAGACATGATTAACTCTGTTTCCAAAATAGTTCCCCCCAATTCAATTTTTATAATAACATTAAATTTTTTAATTAGAATTTTCTACATCTTGAACAACAAGTTTTTCCTCAATTAGATAGTAATCTTGTATCCTCTTCTGAAGTTTAGAGTATTCAATATACATTGGTTCGTATCTTTCTAAAATACCTTCTTGTATATATTTATTTTCAAAATTTGGATCGAGATTTTCATCGATAGACTCAGCTAAATTATTTGGATTATAAACATAGTCCTTAGTAATAAATTCTACTATTTCTTCATGTATTTTATCTAGTTGCCAGATTAAATTTGTGAAGTCCTTAAATATTTTGATTGGCACATATTCAGAAGGTATTCCCTCGAGTACATCTTTGAATTTCTTAACTTCATTTACTCTTTCTTTTACTCCTGAAAGATTATCATTGGCTATATACAAAGCAGTTGTTTTCATGTGTTGATTCTCTTCTTTTTCTGCTCTTTCTTCATAACTTCTATGGCCAAGCATCATAGATTGTAATGAATTAGTTCCATGTAATAAGTGTTCCATTTTATTAAAATAATTATTAATTTTCAAATAGGTTCTAATGTAATTATCGATAAATACTTTATTCTGTTCTCTTCTCAGTTCATCGACTTGCATTTTTGCTATATAATACGCAACAATTCCACCTAAGATTCCCCCAATATATCCTCCATGGAAACCTACCCAAGCATCTTCCGTTCCAATTGTATATTTTCCTAAAGGGATGTTTAAAAGCAAGCCAATAAAAAATGGTATTATGACTATTAATGAAATAAAAAAAATTACTTTTCCACTAAAAGTTCCAGTTAACTTCAAAAACCAGTCTTTCATTATTATCCTCCCTTATTATAAAAACTCATCTAATGCATCTGCTGTTCATTGATTCACCGCATGCTGATCCTGCTCGAACACCTTCTCCAGATAGATCATTATGGTTTCCATTTTCTCATGGCCGAGCGACAGCATGATATCGATTAGATCCGCTCAAACGAGATGTGATAGTGAACGCATGGCGGAAAAGGGAAGTGTCAGCTGCGCCTCGATGCCATCCAGCTCGTCCTTCCGTACCGATGCGCAGCCCATCCGCAATGTTTTCTTCAATATAGCTTACCCGATGCAAATACTGAAAGAACGATTTGAGAATCTTCGTCTTGCGGACAATAGTTGCCGGGCTGTACTTCCTTTTTTCTATACATGAGAGCTCTCGGTCATCAGCCACTTCTGGTAGTGTCGCAGGTGATGTGATTCTAAGAACTTGAAAAGGGATTGCCCACGAATTTCTGCGATATCGATGTCTATGGTGGCGCTGTGGACAAGCAATTTCCAGATAAAGCTGCTCAATTCCCGTTCGTATTCTTTTTTTGTTCGATGGGTGTGGTCATTCGAGGCATGGGCGTGTTTCTGTTCTTGAATGTACCATACCAGGATTTCCCTATTGTTGAAATCGGCAAACCGGTTTGGCTTCGCTTCATCGGTCACGTCTTTTTCACCTGCAGTTGCGCCATCAAAGCAACTGCAATTTTCATCAATTGATGATATTTAATTTTGAATACTAAGAAAATGAAGACGTTTTAATCAAAAGACTTCTTTGATGCTGATGAAGCTTTTGTTAAAGCAAAATCACTATAGCTAGTAGCAGCATGAAACTCTCCTTCATTAATAATTTGTTCGATATCAGATCGGGTAAGAGTTTCTAATTGGTCAATATTTACTCTTAATCTAACAGCGGTTCCAGAGTGATAAAGTTGATATGAATAACTTCCTTCAGAATTCAAAAGAATTGCAGAATCTCCGGAACAGATAAAGAATGAGCCATTCCTTCTACTTATTTCACTTGCTATATATAAACCGAACCCTGAATGATTCCAACCTCCGTCCAAATGTCCCCGTTCAATTCCATTATGAATAAAAGCTTTGCCAGAAATTGAAGGCTGAATAGCGAGGGTCAAAGCTGCAAGCTCATTTGGAATAGTGAGGTAAGGATTTACTTTCAATGTTTGATTAATTCCTACTCCTTCGTCAAGAATAGCAATTTCAATTTCTCTTTTATAGCTCCAACACTGTGCACAAATCCAGACACGTTCAGTTTCGCTGTGTTCAACAGTATTTCGGAGAATTTCATTTAAGCATCTAAAAACGGCATGTTTTATTTCTTCATTTCCAAAACATAATATTTCGGCCATTTCTATGGCTTTTCTCCAAATCACTTGTTGGACTATGCCATTATCACTTTCGTATGATTCTATTCTTAGTTGCTTTACATCAATCATTGTGATTGGAAGATAAGTAGAACTACCTGATGCTTCTCCGGGTTTCTTACCGTAGCTTAGGCCAAAACTTTCAAAAAAACCCATGTGCGAAGCATAGGTATTGGATTCATGGTTAAGAGCTCTAAACTTTGTTTCTGGAAATTTAATTCTCAATTCTCTTAATCTGCTCGAAAAAAGCAGCATTGCTAAAGGTTCAACTCGATTCATAGATCCGAAATCGAAAACTATAATATCCTTATTCTCAAAATTTTCTTCCTCAAAATATACAGTAATCATATTCTTTAACGTCAAATTTTGTACATTTAAATAGTCAATTTTAGGATCTTCCAAAAAGTTTCCTCCTAATGAATATTCTAATTAAATCAACTTTTCGTTTTCATAGTAGCGAGAAGTATTCCATATGCTGTAAATTATACAGGTATACCTGTACTTAGTATACGCTACAAAAGATTGAATAATTGAAATAAGAAAAACCTTAAGATGCCACTCCATCTTAAGGTTTTTAGATTGACTAGAATTTCTAAGACATACCATTAAATTTCATTGTTTATATTGTCAATTTTGCAATATGAGTTTCTACTATTATATAGTATTGGCTATTTCTTCTTCGACTGCTTTTACTAATTTATAAAAACTAGTCTTTTTAACTCCGGCTTCTTGCATGGCTTCAACTGCTGTTAGCTCTTTAGCTTTCCACTTTCTATAAACCTTTTTAAATTCCTCTGAAACAAAAACGGTTGGTCTGCCAAACTGAATACCATTTTGCAATGCTAAGTCGATTCCTTCACGCTGCCGTTTGCGGATGCGTTCTCGTTCTTCTTCAGCCATCCAAGAAAGAATCTGCAAAACCAGATCCGCAATAAATGTCCCCATGCTGTCTTTGTATTGCGTGGTATCCAGTAGTGGCATATCCAGCACTACAATATCTGCTTCAATATTTTTCGTGAGGTCATTCCATTCCTGGAGGATCTCTTCTTTGTTCCGGCCGAACCGATCCAAGGAGTGGATATACAAAATGTCTCCTTTTCTAATAACTCGTTTCAATAATTGATAGTTCGCACGTTCAAAGTTTTTTCCACTTTGCTTGTCCAAATAAATGTCCCGTTCAGTGATGCCTATTTTTCTCATGGCCTCCAATTGACGGCCTTCGTTTTGATCCTTGCTGCTGACGCGTATGTAACCGAATTTGCGATGTTCCATAATTCACCTCTTTAAACGATTCTTTTCCTTTCATTATACCTGAAAAGCGTTCGTAAAAGTCTATGCAATTTTGCGGACGTTCGTAAAGTCATTTGACACGTTTACGAACGCTGTTTTCGATCGTTTTTGCCCATTTTTAAAGCGTTCGTAAAAGTGTACTTTAAAGAACTGTATTGATTATAGTGAATTCAAAACCTTTTAATCTTATTCCATAAGAAAGAAAAATATTAAGCGAACTAGTGTCAATATTTATTAATATTGTTAACAACATGCAATTAAATTAAGTATTATACAGTTGAAATATACGAAAAAATGAATATTTTAAAAAATATTTCCGAAATGCATTAGTAAAAATATTTAATTAGCGGTAGATAACGTATAAGTGTTTTACTGAAGAAAGGGATTGTTCTTTTGCCATCCATTCATTAAAAGTAGTAGATCTAAAGCAGACATTTTAGGCAAATCACTGATGAATTGCTTGGCCATAGAATAATTGGAAAATGAAAATGCTTCAAGTTCTTTCTGAATATGCCATTCTGAATTATTTTCGTATATTAAATAAACTCTAATAATAGGTTGTTTAGAAGAATGGAAGTAGTCTTCACCAGCAATTAAAATTCCAAAATTCGGATGACTAGGACTTAAAAGAGTATCGATAATTTTTATATTTTCATGAAATCTTCCTTTGAAATTAATAGACATTAATATTCCCTCTTTTCTTAATTGAAATAATCATATTCTAAATAATTGGTTGGTACAATAGTATGGAAAATATTATCAATATTTTGCTAAATATTTATTTCTATTGTGCACTTATTCTTTTATTAAAAAATTTTTTGAAGATGAAACTAAAATAACAATAGTTCTAATAGAAAAGTTAATATCTCAAATAATTTAAAGCTGCTCTGGAAAAACATATCTAGAATATTTTTTTGAATCAAACTAAGTTATCTATATAATTAACTCAAGCCATTCTAAATATGAAAAGAGGAGTTTCCTTGCCAATCCACAATAAACTAGTCCGTGATTACATCCCGGAAGTCATACAGAAGACCAATAAAGAATTTTCAATGCGTATTTTATCGGGAGAAGAATATGAAAAAGAACTAAAAAAGAAATTGTCGGAAGAACTTACAGAGTATGTGGAAGCAAATAGCAATGAAGAAGCGGTCGAGGAGTTGGCCGATATTTTAGAACTGCTGCATGCAGCTGTAAAACTTCACGGTTTATCTTTCGAAGAGCTGGAAGAAGTGCGTAAGAAAAAAGCAGAAAAGCGCGGAAGGTTCGAGAAGCGCGTTTTTCTTATCGAGGTTGAAGATGACTAAGCTGGAATTAGTCACGTCTCAATTACTTTCTCACTTGGGGAGATTATCTGAAGAGGCAGTTGAGATCAACTGGGTGACGGCATTTGCTATGAAATCTGGTGTCAAAAAGATTCTCCCATTTTTGAAGCAAGCTGCTGACAGGGAAGTACCGATTAAACTACTGGTAGGCGATTATTTATTTGTTACGCAGCCTGATGCCTTGCAAATGATTCTGGAAGAGTTACCTTCAGCGGAAGTGCGTATTTGGAAGAGCGGGGGCACTTCTTTTCATCCGAAATCTTATTTGTTTCGAGGGAGAGATGTGTCTCATTTAATCGTAGGTTCTTCCAATTTATCTGCTTCTGCGCTGACTACAGGAGTAGAGTGGAACTTGATTGCGCCGACCTCTGTTGATGCGGAAGCCTTTGAAGAGGCAACGACGCAATTCCTTAAAAGCTTTTATGCAGATCAGACGATTCCTTTGAATCGGGAGACCCTTGATGAATACCGCTCTTTACATAAAAAAGCGAATTTAAAAAATCCAATCAGTCCCGTATGGTCGGAAGCGGAAGAAGTGGAAATGACGGTTGGACCAAGTATCCCGCAAGAACCGGAAATTGCGGAAAGTGCTGCTTCGTATGAAGTGGACATTACGCCGAGGCCCGCCCAACAGGAAGCGTTAGCGGCACTGGAAAATGCTATGGCTGAAAACTATAGCCGGGCGATGGTCGTTCTTGCAACGGGGCTTGGCAAAACCTATTTAGCTGCATTTTTTGCAGAAAGATTTAAACGAGTGTTATTTGTCGCACACCGGGAAGAAATTTTGATTCAAGCGGAAGCGTCGTTTAGACATGTTCATCCAAACCGATCGAGTGTTTTTTACAATGCATCCGAGAAAAAAACAGAAGTCGATTTTATCTTTGCTTCCATTTATACACTGGGCAGTGATTACCATTTGAATCGGTTCGAGAAAGATGCTTTCGATCTGATCGTTGTGGATGAATTTCATCATGCGGCTGCCCCTACATATGAGCGGTTATTAAACCACTTTGAACCTCAATTTTTATTGGGAATTACTGCGACACCGGATCGAATGGACAATAAAGATGTATACGCCTTATGTGATGGAAATGTTGCCATCTCGATTCATTTTCTGGATGCGATTGAGTGGAACTGGCTGGCGCCTTTCCAATACTACGGCGTCTATGATGATACGGATTATTCGGCAATTCCTTGGCGCGGTACTCGTTACGACGAAGAAGAACTCCTGCAAATTCAACTGCGCGAAGATTTTGCAGAAAAGATTTTTGAAGAATGGAACCGGTACAAGCAAACGAGAACGATTGGCTTCTGTTCTTCTGTCAAACAAGCCGTATTTATGAATCACTTTTTTCAACGGAAAGGAATTCGGTCAATCGCACTCCACGGAGGATCACATTCGAGTGAAAGAAGGACTGCCCGAACTAAATTGGAAGCCGGGAAACTGGAAATGATCTTCACAGTGGATCTATTTAACGAAGGGGTAGACATTCCGAAAGTGGATACGCTGCTTTTTATCCGCCCGACCGAATCATTGGCGGTTTATACGCAGCAAATCGGACGCGGCCTTCGAATGGCAGATGGAAAATCACATTGTGTCATCATTGATTTTATCGGAAACTATCGCAATGCAGATTTGAAGCTGGCCGTTTTTGACAAACAAGAAAAAGCAGTTGGCAATAAAGCCATCGAACCGTTCGTGCCAGCCGCATGTGAGTTCAACTTGGATTTGCAGGTAATCAATCTTCTGAAAGAGATGCGGAAGAAGAGAGCCCCGCGAAAAGAATCTATTGTCATCGCTTATCACGACTTGAAGAAAGAGCTGGGCAAGCGCCCAACGTATTTAGAGTTCCATCTTCAGGCGAACATCGATTCCAAAATCGTGAAACAGGAATTCGGAAGCTACATCGGCATGCTGGCATATGCCGATGAATTAAATGAGGAAGAAAAAGACTTATGGTTAAAGTTCAAACATTGGTTTATTGAGCTGGAAAAGACCGGGATGACGAAGAGCTACAAAATGGTGGTTTTGAGTTATATGCTGTCGAAAGGGCCGGAACATTGGCTGGATGCTGTGACACCAGAAGAAACCGCGCCGTTCTTTCATCACTATTTAACGGAAAAAGATTACCGGCTGAATACGGATTTTAATGATGCACAAGGGAAAAGGCTGCGTCAGTATGATGAAAAGAAAGTCGCGTACCTGATTTCAACAATGCCAATGACCAAATGGAGCGGCAGTGCAGCAAACGGTTTAATTACTTATTCAAACAACGAATTTAAAATTCATTTAAATCCATTGGCAGTTGAAAAGGAGCTCCTATATAACTGGACGAAAGAAATTACAGACTATCGGTTGCACGCTTATTTCGAAAGAAAGGCAAATCTTTTGCCGGTTAATTAACAAATAGGTATCTCTTAGAGCCAATTATCTCTATATAACGAGTAAAAGAACGACAAACTCGAGGAGATGATCAAATGGCACAGGAGATCTATGTGAAAAAGGTAATAAACGAAAAGTATGGCGAACTTTATCAGTTTTTAAGAGTGGACTTAGAAACAGGAAAAGAAGAAGCGGTTTTTCCGTTTGAAATGGCTCCGTTTCCTGAAGTTATCCTTGAGGAGGAGCCGGAGCTTCTGACGATCCAGTCGAAAAGAGGGGCGGATGCCGTCGGCTATTATAAAGCTTCGAGCTTTGTCGTCAAACAAGGATCGAAGTTTGCAGCGTCGACGTCGCCCAAATGTCCGAAGAAGTACATCAAACTGCGGGAAACGCTGATTTTGGATAAAAAACTGGTCCCGCTCCATAACCAATTGCTGGTCATGGAAGATATCGAATTTGATACGCCGATGGCTGCCATGGGAGCGGCAATCGGCGGCTGGGTCAGAGGACCGCATGATTGGAAAGAGCAAGTAAAGAAAACAACATAATACAAGCCATTTTATAACCAATGCATTTGATATAAAGAGCACTTCATTCGTTGAGGCTTCTGTTAAGGCAGAGCTTCCGGAAATGGAGTGTTTTTTATTGTGTAGATTTTGGGATGGTTCACAAATTATTAATAAATTTAAGGAAAATGTTGTTAAGAGAAGCTAATTCTTCTTTATTGAATGCTATACTTATATATGGATTTTAGCGGAAACTAGCAGACTTTATTGAGCCTGACTGGAGCTGCTGATGAAAATGATTATAGGAGCGTTAAACGATGGAGAAGTTAAATTATTTGATCTTACTTCTAATGGCCATCTTCCTGGTTGGGTGTACCGACATAGAAGATACAGCATCTGTTGAAGAAACAGACACAGACGTGAAGGAAGTAAGCACGGTTGAAGAAGAGAGCAGCGAAGAGGCGACTCCTGAAGCAGTCGAAGAAGAACTAGTTGCGGAAGAAACTCCGACAGAAGAGACAGCTGCAGCGCCCACGGATGACCTGTTCGCAGGCTATAACTTAATCGAAGTGGACGGCGGCGATCTATCCGGACACCGGGAAGCGAATGTCGTGGTCGACATTGGTTTCGGGGACCGGGAATATTGGGCGTTCACCAATGAACACGGGCAGCTTGTGCGCGTCATAGCGAGTGAAATTATTCTGCAAGACGATAACACGGAACCAGTAACGTCATCCGGCAGATATTATCCGGACGAAGCGAAAGTGCCGGGCGTCGAAAGTCCGACGCTGGACGAAGGGCACGTTATTGCGGATTCGCTTGGCGGCGTATCGAATGCCTACAACATTACACCGCAGGAAAGCACATTGAACCGTTACGGTGACCAGGCTTATATGGAAGACGTCATCCGTAAAGCGGGCGGAGCTGTGGATTTTGAAGCGATCATCACGTATCCGGATACGGAAACGCAGATTCCTTCCCATTACCAGTACACGTATACGGTAAACGGCAACAAAGTCGTAGACAACTATGACAACGTGAACCCGGATGAAGTGAACGAATCGCTCGGCTTAACGGGCGGCGATGCTCCGGAAGCGGCGGAAGCTGAACCTGAAAGCGCACCGGCAGCACCGGCTCCAGCGGCCGGCGGCGACGTTTCAAGCGTTGACACAGACGGCAATGGCCAAGTGACGATCAAAGAAGCGAAAGCGGCCGGCTTCAGCATGCCGATCATGAGCGATCATTGGCTGTACCCGTATATGCGGGATAATGACAATGACGGCATGGTTGGAGAATAATAAATTAAATAAGATTAACCTAAAGAACCAGGCTGCCTTATAAGGCGCCTGGTTTTTTGATTGAACAAATTCTATTCGTTTACTCCATCAACAACCGCACCGTCTCCCGCGAAATCGCATGCGTATTAATCGGAGACTCAATTTCCCCATTCTCCGCGCAGCGGATGAATTCTGCAAGCTCGTAGTACATCGTGTCGAATTCGTGCGGGACGGACAGGTCTTCGGTCCGGCCGTCGCGGTATTTCAAGGTGATGCGTTTCGGGTCGCTGATGCGGTCGATTTCGATGGTGCCGTCTTCGCCCTGGATTTCGCTCGGGAGTACGGAATCGGAAATCTTCGAGTAGGTGACGACCGCTTCCTTGTCGCCGTAGTTCAGGATCATACTGCCTTGGCCGTCGGCGCCAGTCGACAGCCGGTAATCGTTACGGAGGAACGACTCCGGTGCGCCGGCCAGGTGAACGAAGGGTGCGATGCCGTAGACGCCAAGGTCCATGCGAGCGCCGTTGCCGAGTTCCGGCTTGAAGGAATTTTCGATGATGCCTTCTTTGTAATTGTCGTAGCGCGACGAATACTGGTTGTAATGGAAGAAGAAGCGGCGGACCGGTCCGATTTTATGGAGCTGCTCTTTCATGTTCAGGAACGACGGCGTCACGGTCGACTTCATCGCTTCCATGAACGTCGTCCCGTATTTTCTTGACGCTTCGATGATGCGGTCCATTTCTTCGACCGTCGTCACCGCCGGCTTCTCGCACAGGACGTGGATGCCGTGCTCAATCGCCAGGATGCTTTGTCCGGCGTGCAGGGAATTGGGTGAAGCGATATACACCGCTTCGATGCCGCCGCTTGAAAACATTTCAGCCAAATCCGTGTAGACCGAATCGACGCCGTATTTTTCCGCGAACGCGCGCCCTGTTTCTTCCTTGCGGGAATAGACGGCGCCAAGCGTAAAGCCGGGGTGCTGCGCGGCCGCTTTCAGGAAGCGGTCTGTGATCCAGTTCGTGCCGATGATGCCAAATTTCATAGATCTTCCTCCTCAAGTGGCAAATGGGTTTGATTCTCTCTTCTATTTTAACTTATATGGTATGGCTTATTCTTTTTTCACTACTGTCCAATGAGGGTCTTTTACATCCTTTTCATTGGGTTTGCGGACAGATTCGATCGAAGCTCTATCGCACGCACCGAATGCCGCATAGTTTCGCTGCGCTTGCCTGAGCGAAACGCCATTCGCTCCACCTTCATAATCCGGATCAGCAAATTGGACGGAATCATCCTCCCAGTAGCAAATTCCGCATATCTCATACGTTCCCGGCGGTTCTTCATCCAATGTGTTGTATCCGCAGCACAGGCAAGTGTATTTCATTTTTTCACCTTCTGCCGTTTTTCTTTATTAAACCACTGCAGCATCCATTTCTTCTATAACTAAACATAAGGTTTTCACAGCTTTTGCTCGTTTAAAGGTTTATTCTGTTTTTATTTTAGAGTGTAAGCGGGAAATCAGTAAATGAAGGCTGCTGAAAATAAGGGCCATCGCTGTGATTTTCACGATAGACATTTGCTCAATAGGGGGAGTATGTGTCGACCGGTTCGAAGAAAAGATCGACCACCAAACCACTTCTGAAAAATTGGCTGTAGAAAATAAGAACCATGCTATATAAAACAGCAGTACGGTTAGCCAGTAGAATTTCATAAAAACAGCCCCTTTCTAACTTAGACGGACATGGCGCTGGAATGTTACAGCGAGAAAACGATAGGTCGATAGAGAAGTAAGAAGTGAGGGGGTTAGCCTTTTTTTGTGGGAACTTCTGTAAAAGTTTAGCGTTATAATTAATAATAAAAGTGATTATGGGATATATGAGCAAAAGAAAACAATGGAGGAATGTTAATGTGGTTCGTATTAGGGATTATCGCTATAGCCGCAACTTTTTTAAATCTATACCTGTATGCCATAGGCAAAGAGTATAAGCTGGCGATGGCAATGGGGTTGTCCTTCACTGCACTGACTGTTGTGGCAGATTACACGATGGTGTCCGATTGGGTAAAAGCGGAAGATTGGTCTGCTTTACTTGACGTAGTGCCTATGATGGCGACGGCTCTATGGGTCTTGACACTACTGTCAATACTGATAAATACAACACCTATCCTCTTAGAGATGAAAAACAAGAAGTAATTCCTTGCTGCAACAATGTTTATTTCACTTTTTTCTATCATAAAAGTTGAACGAATAACTTCTCCTGTCGATATTTCATCACTCTACAATTAATGTAGTTCCGTTTATGTAGATTTATCGAAAGAACTTTTATCCATTGGCTATTCCTTCCGCAAAAAGGTATCATAAAAGCAACAGACAGAGACTGGACGGCAATGGGTTAAGCTTTATTTTGCCGGCCAGTCCATTGATTTTTGCGGAGGAGGAGCACGACATGCCTTATCAATTAAGAAAGAACTTTAAATTATTCACCTTGAATTCAAATCCTGAGCTGACTCAGGAGATCGCCGCCTTGCTTGGCTGCGAAATGGGCAAGAGCTCGATCACCCGTTTCAGCGACGGGGAAGTGCAAATCCATTTGGAGGAAAGTGTGCGCGGGGCGGAAGTCTTCATCGTCCAGTCGACTTCACAGCCGGGCTATGAACATACGATGGAACTCTTGATCATGATCGATGCGTTGAAGCGGGCTTCCGCCGAGACGATCAACGTGGTCATTCCGTATTACGGCTATGCGCGCCAAGACCGGAAAGCGAGTTCGCGTGAGCCGATTACCGCTAAATTAGTAGCGAATATGCTAGAGACGGCTGGTGCGACCCGCATCATCACAATGGACCTCCATGCACCGCAGATCCAAGGCTTCTTCGATATGCCGGTCGATCAGCTGCTGGGTGAAACGGTCATCGCCGAGCATTTCCTGAACAAAGGCTTGGAAAATGCGATTGTCGTAGCTCCGGACAACGGCGGACTCAGCCGTGCACGGAAATTGGCGAACGACCTTGACGTGCCGATCGGCTTTATCGACAAACGCCGTCCGCAGCCGGGCGAACCGGAAATCGTCAACATCGTCGGCGATATCCAAAATAAGAATGCCATCATCATCGTCGACATTGTCGACACCGCAGATACAATTTCAAAAGCAGCCAATGTGCTCGTTGAAAACGGCGCAAAAGCCGTCTACGCTTGCTGTACGCATGGCGTTTTGTCGGGCGACGCTGTTCAAAAAGTCGAAGAGTCGGCTTTGACGGAACTGGTTGTGACAAATACCATCCATGTGTCTGAAGAAAAACGCACGCCGAAAATCACGATCCTGTCCGTTGCGCCATTGCTTGCAGAAGCAATCGAGCACGTCCACAACGAAAAACCGGTCACGCCTTTATTCGAATAAATTCAAAGGAAAAGCACGCCGATTCAATGGGTCATCGAGACCTTTTGAATCGGTGTGCTTTTTTAGTTTTTGGGTAATTTGTTTTTGTTCAGCCACATAACGAGCACGGGACCGAGAATCGGAATCCAGGCAAGCGCTTTTCGTGACGCATCCGGGAAAAAGCGGTAAGTGGCATAGACGGATAAGCCCCATAAGACGAACCAGTCGACGGTCATGACCGACACAAGGCCGGAATCGAAGTATGCTTCCCGGTAAGCGGCGAGTGAAAATCCTTGCAGCAAGGTCAGTAGATTGCCTGTCCACATGAGCATAAGGACAATCAGCCAGAAGCGGGAAGACAGGAAACGCACGAGCCAACGGGGTGTCCGTTTTTTTGTCCGCGACTTCGAGGGCTTGTCGCCGAATGCAAAATACGGCAGCAGCGAGAAGGCGCCGGTTCCAAGCGACAAAAGGGCAAACGGCCAAGCGGGCCATCTGCCGCGGTCGTGCAGCAGGAGAATCGTCAAAAACACGAGCGGAAACAGGCCGAGCGAATTGAAGACCGCAAAAACAAGCGGATCGATCTCGCCCCATTCGCCGCTTAAAATATTAGAAAATACCGGATCCGGGCTTTCGCCTTCGGGAGCCAAAAATGCGGCATAGGCAATCAGGAGAAGCCAAATCAACAGGAAAATCACGACATCACCTCTTTTTTCCATCATACAGGAAGAGTAGGATTGAGTCACAGGATTAAAAAGAACCGCCCGTGAAGAAGGGCGGTTCTTTTGTCCGAAATTTAACTGTGCAATCCGTAAGTTTGAAGGATGGCTTCATGAAGGATGTTGACCCCGTCCATCATCGATTCATGGTTAAAGCTCATGTTCGGGTGATGAAGGCCCGGCGCGAGACCGCAGCCAAGTCCGAGCATCGTCGCTTTCAGTTCGGGCTTTTTGATTTTATAGAAGTGGAAGTCGTCGCCGCCTGTTGTCACCAGCGGTGCTTTCAATTTGTCTTCTCCGAGGACCGCCGTGATGGCGTCCGTCATGATATCGATCGCTTCCTGGTCTTTTTCAGCCGCTGCGATGCCTTCGCCGAAAGTTGCTTCCAGTTCGAGGCCATACTGGGCGCGGATGGTTTCAAAGATGTTCTGCACTTTCTCGGTCAATTGCGCCATCAGTTCGTTCGTTTGCGCGCGCATATCCAGTGAAAATGCCGCTTTGCCAGGGATGATGTTTGCGCTTTTTCCGCCTGCGTGGAAAGCCGTCATTTTGACGGAATGCGGCTGCAGCGGATCCAAATGGATCTGGTTGAGCATATTGACAATTTGGGCTCCGATTTCAATTGCATTGTTGGTGAGATGCGGTCGTGCCCCGTGGGCATCGTCGCCGTTGATTACGCCGGTGACAACTTTTGCGGCGCCGTGCACAATCACCGGGGAGGCGTAGCCGGCTGCCGTTTCCTGAACCGGACGCAGGTGAACGCCGTAGAAATAATCCACATCATCCATCGCGCCTTTGTCGACGAGCTTTAACGCGCCTTCGCCTTTTTCTTCCGCCGGCTGGAACACGAATTTCACCGCGATTTGATCCCGAAGCTCCGGGTGTTCTTCCAGCTTCCACAATACGCCGAGCACCATTGCCATATGGGCATCGTGCCCGCAGGAATGGTTTGCCTGGAATTCCCCGTTCACTTCCTGCCACAATGCGTCAATGTCCGCACGAATTCCGACAACCGGCAAGCCTTTATCAAAATTTCCGTAGCGTCCGATGACACCGGTGCAATCCTCGAATGTTTCAGTCGTACAGCCATGCTGCTCCAATAATTGTTTCAGATACTGGGTGGTCTCGACTTCTTCCCAGCTGATTTCTGCGTTTGCATGAAGGTGATCGAACGTATCTTGTACTTTTTTCGCGAGTGTGTTTTCCATTATTTCTCCTCATCCTTTATAAAGTATTTGTATGTCGGCTGCAAGCTGCCTTGGCTTTCGCCGCGCTCGATGATTTCCATCAGCAAGGCATTAAGGAAAGACAGCGTGACCGGCCCTTTGGCGACAAAAGAATTTTGGTAATTCACTTTCAGCGGGATGACGATATCCGCAAATTCGGCCACTGGTGAAACCCGTGAATCGGTAATGGTGATGATCGGAATGCCTTTTTCTTTCGCTTCTTTCGCCAGCGTGATCGTATCGACGGCATAGCGGTAAAACGAAAAGATGATGAGGCAGGATTTATCGGCAGGCAAGTTCAGCAAGCCGGCATCGGTTTCCGGGCGGTACAGGGAAGCGTTTCCAAGAATGTAATTCAAATTGAATGATAGCCAATGGGCAAACGCGAAGGAATGATAGTAGCCGGCCACCAGAATCTTTTCGCTTGAGAGGATTTTTTGGATGGCTTTTTCAAGCGTTTCTTCATCCAACTGCTCCAAATTATCCTGGATGCGATGGACATCCGCCATCAGCTGTTGGGAGAAAGACTGCATAATGGCGGTTTCGCCCATCTTTTTCTGCGGTCCGGTCTTTTCCAGATCCAAAAAGATGTGCCGAAGTTCCTTTTGTAAGTCGGAATAGCCGGCATAGCCGATTTCATGGCAGAACCGGATGACCATCGTTTCGCTGACTCCGATGATTGCACCTACTTTTTTGGCCGGATGAATCGCGAAGGATAGCGGTTCTGACAGAAGTTCATCCGCCACTTTTTTCAGCCCCTTGGAGAGTTCAGGGAATTTTTGTTTCGTTTTCTCAACATAAGTGAGAGACATGAGTCCACCTCTTTTTGAAGGATATACTTTATTTTGTATTGATTTTAAGTATAAACTTTATTATAATTTGATTCAAGTTGAATTATTGGAAAATTTGGAATGGGGGAAATTGTATGACTGTAGAGGCGAGCAAGCCTAAAAACCAAAAGAAGAAACGGGGGCTGCCGGATGCCTATGTAATATTATTTGGAATTTTGATCCTGGCTGCGTTGTTAACGTATATTATTCCGGCGGGAAGCTTTGAACGGGAAACCGTTGAAAGCGGGGCATCGGTCATCGTGCCGAATAGTTATGAAAGAATCGATCAGACGCCGGTCAGCCCGATTGGCATTTTCACAGCCATTCAGGAAGGAATGATCGGCGGAGCCGGATTGATTTTCCTGGTCTTGATCATCGGAGGGACTTTCGCCGTCATTGAAAGCACAGGCGCCATCAACACGGTCATTTTGAAAACCATCGATAAGACGCGCAATAAGGAATGGTTGCTGATCGTGATTGTGTCTCTTCTATTTTCTGTTTTTGGAGGATTGGGCATTATCGTCAATGCGGTGATTGCTTTTATTCCGATCGGGATCATCTTGGCCCGTGCCATGAAAATGGACGCCATCGTGGGCGTTTCGATCATCTATTTGGGCGCCTATTCGGGATTTGCTGTCGGGTTCCTGGATCCGTCTACGACCGGCTTTGCCCAAACGATTGCTGAATTGCCGCTGTTTTCCGGGCTCGGCTATCGGTTATTGATCTATGCAACAGTGGTCGCGGCAACGATTCTTTACATTCTCTGGTATGCAAACCGTATCAAGAAAGATCCGCAAAAGAGTATTTTGAAAGACAATCCGTTTCCTCGGGATGAAGAAAACAGCATGGAAGAGGCTTCAACGGAACTGACTTTTGTCCACAAATGGGTGTTGGGCGTATTGGTTGCCGGCATTGCCGTTTACGTGTATGGAGTCTTTCAAATGGAATGGGCCATTAACGAAATGGCCGGCGTCTTTATCGTCATCGCGATTCTGACAAGCATCATTTCAAAAATGGGGGCTAATGAAATGGTCGCCGAGTTTATGAATGGCTGTAAGAGCGTTGTTTATGGCGCGTTGATCATCGGGATGGCACGGTCCATCGTTGTGGTCATGGAAAACGGGATGGTATTGGATACGATCGTTCAAGGGATGGCGACGGTTCTTGAACCGTTTTCAAGCGTCATGGGCGCAGTCGCGATGTTTGTCGGCAACGGACTGTTCAATCTGATTGTCACTTCAGGAAGCGGCCAGGCTGCCATTGTCATGCCGATCATGACGCCGCTCGCCGATTTAATGGATGTGCCACGACAGGTTGCGGTGCAGGCATACTCGCTTGGCGATGGATTCACGAACATCATCACACCGCTTTCCGGTGTCTTGATGGCGACGCTTGCGATTGCCGGTGTGCCTTGGTCGAAATGGATTAAATTTGCGATTCCGCTTGTATTGATCTGGTATGTCATTGGAACGATTTATATTGTTGTCGGAGTATTGATCGATTGGGGGCCGATGTAAATGAAAATTGATGAAATCAACTTGTACAAGATGAACATGAAGATGAAAAATCCCTTTACCACCAGTTTCGGCACGCAGCAGGAACGCCTGTTTATCCTGGTGGAGGTGAAAAATGAAGAAGGCATATCAGGCTGGGGGGAGTGCGTCACTGCCGAACTTCCGTTGTACATTGAGGAATTTACGGATTCCAGCTGGCTCATGCTGGAGAAATTCCTGGTTCCGCTCCTGCTGAAAAAAGAACTGGACCATCCGGATGAAGTGCATGAATTGTTCCGTCCGTATAAGCGGAACCATTTGGCAAAATCCGCACTCGACGGGGCTGTATGGGATTTATACGCGAAAACAAATGGCATTTCGCTTGCGGAAGCGCTCGGCGGAGAAAAGCGGGCAATTGATGTCGGGGTGAGTTTAGGGATCAAGGACGATATTGAAGACTTGCTGAGCGAAGTGAAAGAAAAGACCGAAGAAGGCTATAAGCGGATTAAAATTAAGATCAAGCCTGGCAAAGACGTCGAAGTGGTTAGACAGGTACGGGAACGTTTCCCGGATATTCCGCTGATGGTTGATGCCAATTCTGCGTATACCTTGGATGACATTGACGTATTGAAAGAGCTGGATCAGTTCAACTTGATGATGATCGAACAGCCGCTGACGGCTGGCGACTTGATCGACCATGCCAAGCTGCAAAAGCATTTGGAAACGGCCATTTGCCTGGATGAAAGCATCCATTCCTATGAAGATGCGAGGCAAGCGATCGAACTTGGCAGCGGACGCATCATCAATATGAAAGTGGGGCGCGTCGGCGGATTGACGGAAGCGAAGAAAATCCACGATTTGTGCCAGAGGGAAAACATCGACATGTGGTGCGGCGGAATGCTGGAGTCCGGCATTGGCCGCGCGCATAATATCGCCATCACGGCATTGGCCAATTTCACTTTGCCAGGCGATACGGCTTCATCATCCCGCTACTGGGAAAAAGACATCATCAAGCCGGAAGTGGTGGCGGCCGGCGGACAAGTCCAAGTGCCGGATGGGCCAGGAATCGGCTACGAAGTTGATGTGGAAGAATTGTTGAAGCATGCAGTAGAGAAAAAGCAATTTGTATGAGCGATGAGGATTGTGGATAACTGACTTTTCTCGTCAAAAAAACTTACCCACATGTGGGTAAGTTGGAAAGGGTGACGAAACGAGACAGTTATCCCCGTATTCGTCCGATTTCATCCACATATCCCAAACCCGCCGGTGCATTCGGCGGGTTTTTTGTGGTTTATTCGCCTAACACGATGCTACCTTCGTAAATTTTCCCGTGCAGATCCGCGATTTTCTTCGCCATCGTTTCCGGCGAATCCTGGAAGTCCTGTTTGCTCCAGTAGATGAAAAAGCCGAGCATTCCATATGTGAGGTAGTAATTCAGTTCCGGAATCTCCATCTGCAGTTCGTTTTCACCTTCGAGTGCCAGTTCCGTAGCGGATACCCGCACCAGGCTTTCGCAAAATTGGTTCTGCGATCCCGGAAGCACTTCGCCTTTGATGATGAGCGAAAAAATCGGCTGATTCTGGTAGATGTATTCAAAAATCGGCTGATGCCGCTGGACGTCTTTCGAAGAGAAACGGTCCAGGTGTTGAAAGCTTTGACGGAAATAGGCGATGAGCCCTTGCAGGTAATCGTCGAAAATCGCCGACAGCAGTTCATTCAAATCTTTATAATGCGCATAGAAAGTCACGCGGTTGCATTTTGCTTTTTTAGTGACTTCCGTAACGGAAAGTTCGCGAAGTTCTTTGTCTTCCAGCAAGGCGAGCAAAGCGTCTTTCAAATTTTTCTGGGTCCGCAATACACGCCGGTCTTCAGTGGCTGCCACGGCAAGCCCTCCTCATTCGTGTCGAGAAATTGAACGACAATGGTGAATTTATTATGACATGAATCTCTGTATATGGACAAATGGAATATTTATCTGTAAATTTACAAGTGTAGTATAAAATAAATTATCAAGTTGGAGGAATCTTATATGGCTCGATTAGAAGGCAAAGTTGCCATTATCACAGGTGCCGCTCAAGGGATGGGCGCATCTCACGCAAAAAGATTCATCGAAGAAGGCGCAAAAGTGGTCTTAACGGATTTGAACGAAGAAAAAGGCCAGGCGTTTGCCGCTGAACTTGGCGAAAATGCGTTATTCGTCAAACAGAACGTCACAAGCGAAGAAGACTGGGCACATGTGGTAGCAGAAGCGGAAAAAGCATTTGGACCGGTCACTATCTTGGTCAACAATGCGGGCATTTCAGTAGCGAAATCAATCCTGCAGACAACATTGGAAGAATATCGCCGCATCGTCGAAATCAACCAGGTTTCTGTATTCCTTGGTATGAAAACAGTCATTCCGTCCATGCAAAAAGCGGGCGGCGGCTCGATCGTCAACATTTCGTCGATGAATGGATTAGTCGGCGGTGCAATCGGCTACACAGATACAAAATTCGCGGTACGCGGCATGACAAAAGCTGCTGCATTGGAATGTGCAAATTACGGTATTCGCGTCAACTCGGTTCACCCAGGCGTCATCGCGACTCCAATGGTCGTTCAGGAAGATACAAAAGCGGCAGTGGAGGAATTCTCAAAACACATTCCATTGAAGCGCGTGGCGCAGTCTGAAGAAGTTTCAAATATGGTGGTGTTCCTTGCTTCTGATGAAGCGAGCTATTCTACCGGTTCTGAATTCATTGTAGACGGCGGATTGACAGCGCAATAACGAAAATATAAAAACCCAACTGTTACGTGACAGTTGGGTTTTTCATCTGAATTAATTTAAAATCTTCTCAAGCGTCTTCCGGTTTTCTTCCATCAAGGTAAAGTAAGTTTCTTTGTTCGCTACATCTTCCTCAGTCAATACGCCGAGATTATGAAGCTGGACGGCTTCTGCACCGATTTCCTTCTGGATGACTTCGGTCAATTTGGAGGAGACGTTCTGTTCAAAAGCAACATAGCGGACGTCCAGCTCTTTCGCCTGGTCGACAATCTGAGTCAGTTCTTTTTGCGACGGCTCATCTTGGCTGTTCAAGCCAGCGACCGCTACTTGCTCAAGCCCGTAAGTATCCGCAATATAGCCGAAAGCAGCATGCGACACAAAGAATGTTTTGTTCGCAGCGGCATCCGCTGTTTCCTGGAAGGACTGATCAAGTTCTTTTAACTCTTCGATTAATGCTTCGTAATTCGCTTCGTATGTTTTGGCATTTTCGTTGTCTTGTTCAACCAATTCGTTCTTGATCGATTCCGCCAATTGTTGGCTCAACACCGGTGAAATCCAAACATGGGGATCGACTGAACCGTGGCTATGGCCGTGGTCATGATCATGGCTGTGTTCTTCAGTAGATGAGTGGTCATGATTATGTTCTTCGTCCCCGTGTTCATGGTTATGCTCGTCTGCAGCTTCATGTTCATGGCTGTGTTCTTCAGTAGCTTCGTGATCATGATTGTGCTCTTCGTCCCCGTGTTCATGGTTATGCTCATCTTCTGCTTCATGATCATGGGAATGGCCTTCGCCAAGTTCCTCTTCTGGAATCGTTGCTGCAGTCGCGACAAATTCCACATTTTCGTTTTTCAATGTTGTCTGTGCTTTATCGATAAAGCCTTCCAGCCCCATCCCGATATAGAACACAAGATCCGCTTCTGCCAGTGAAATCATGTCTTGCTGTGTCGGCTCGTAAGTATGCTCGTTTGAACCGGCAGGGTAGATGGATTCGACTTCGACCAGATCGCCGCCGATCTGTTCAGTGAAATAAGTCAGGGGATAAACGGTCGTGTAAACCGATAATTTATCGTCTTTAGCAGTATCGGCTCCGTTAGCTGCATCTGTAGAGGAATCGTTTGTTGAACTGCATGCACCAAGGAACAGCACAAGCAGCAGGACTAGGAATAATAATTTCTTCATTGGTCACCTCGTTGAAATTTTTTGTGTAGTTTCTCGTTGTTTACCAGCTGGCTTTTTTGACGCCCGGAATCTGCCCTTTATGCGCGAGTTCCCGGAATGCGATTCGGGACATGCCGAATTTCCGCATATAGCCGCGTGGCCTTCCGGTTAATGCGCAGCGATTGTTCAAGCGGGTAGGTGAAGCATCTTTTGGAAGGGTCGACAATGCCGCGTAGTCGCCTTGCTCTTTTAAGGCTTTGCGTTTTTCAGCAAAACGGGCAGCGGTTTCGCGCTGTTTTCGGTCTTTCGCGATCTTGGATTTTTTTGCCATGGGTTTGTCTCCTTTAGTAGTAATCATTACGATTTGAAAATAACTAAAATTTTTTTATTTGGTTTCGCGGTGCAAGGTCACTTTTCGAAGGCGGGGGCAATATTTCTTTAATTCGATGCGTTCCGGATTGGTGCGTTTGTTTTTTGTCGTACTGTAATTGCGGTCACCGGTTTCGGTGCAGGCTAATGTAATATTCACTCTCATCGTTCAATCCTCCTTTAAGGTT
Organism: Planococcus massiliensis; assembly: GCF_000821325.1. Taxonomy (NCBI): domain Bacteria; kingdom Bacillati; phylum Bacillota; class Bacilli; order Caryophanales; family Caryophanaceae; genus Planococcus; species Planococcus massiliensis. The sequence continues at coordinate 412,824 of NZ_CCXS01000001.1, forward strand.
TGAAATGTTGGCAGTGGGTCATAAAAGCTATTCCAGTCCTGCAGCATTTCATCTTCGGCAAGCAGGCATTGGCTGAGTGAGTCGGTCAGTTCTTGTTGATCCATGCTGATGCCGATCAGTACAAGTTCGGTCATTTTCACTCCATAATCGAGATCCCAGGCACCGGCGTATTCGATGCTGAGTGAAGGGCCCGCTTGTGAAAGCAAGACGGCTGCATCGTCACGGGAGGCAATCCATAGAAACCCCTTGGCGCGGACAACTTCCACCGGCCATTCCAGCATCCAGGCCATGAGGCGCTCGGGATGGAACGGCTTCTGGCTGCGGTACACAAACGAAGTGATGCCGTATTCTTCTGTTTCAGGAATGTGTTCGCCGTTAAGTTCTTTCAGCCAACCGGGGCTGTGGCTCGATTTTTCGAAATCGAATAGCTTCGTGTTCAGCACCCGGTCCAACGGGACAGTTGAAAATGCGGTCTCGATCACTTCCGCGTCCGGATTCAAGCTGCGGATGACTTGTTTCAGTTCCAGCGTTTTTAAAGGCGAAAGCAAATCGGTTTTATTCAATAAAATTACATTGGCGAACTCGATCTGATCGATCAGCAGATCTGCAATTTCCCGATCATCTTCGTCTGTCGTTTGCTGTTTTCGGTCAAGCAAAGTGTCGCCGGAAGCGAAATCTTTCCAGAAAGCATTGCCGTCCACCACGGTCACCATTGTATCAAGGCGGCAAAGTTCCAGGAGGCGTGAATTCAGGCTTTCATCCAAGTATGTAAAGGTCTGGGCAACGGGGATGGGTTCGCTGATGCCGGAAGATTCGATGACGATGTAATCGATATCGCCTGACTCCACCAGTTTTTCAACTTCCAGGACAAGGTCTTCGCGGAGCGTGCAGCAAATGCAGCCATTCTGAAGCTCCACCAGCTTTTCCTCGGTTTTGACAAAACCGCCTTGTTTAATGAGGGACGCATCAATGTTCACTTCGCTCATATCGTTGACTACTACCGCAACTTTCAATCCTACACGGTTTTGCAGAATATGGTTCAGCAAAGTGGTCTTGCCGGATCCGAGGTAGCCGCTGAGCACTGTAATCGGTATTTGGGCTGGCATGCGGAAATTCCTCCTTCAAAAACTAAATAGTAATCATTACGTTTTAAAGTATAGAGAAGATGAAAATAAAACACAAGCGGTTTTTAAAATTTTTATTCTTAGTCTTAATTTGGAACTTTTCTCCAACTACTACATAAAGAAGGTAGAAGAAAAAGAAATTGGGAGAAAGGGGCGGCATTCATGGAAACGGTTCTCTTGTTTCTTGGTTTGATGGCGGTATTTTTCGGAGCCGAGTATTTAATGCGGAAACTCTTGAAAGTCGAGAAAGTCGTTCTTTCGGAAACGCCTGGCGGAAAGATCAGCAACTGGGGAAGGGAAATTATTTTAGGGGCTGCTCTTATAGCCATCTTCTTATTTCTAGACGTTTTTGATGATGCGATTTTATGGTTCTGGATTTTTTATTTCCTGGCTTTGGGTATAATCGAAGCGTTCTTGGAATGGAGATACTTTCCGGATTCCAAGTCGTATCTTGTATCGCTGCTGCAAATCCCTTTCGTTATTGGGTTCCTGCTCATCACTATTTACCTGCTTAGTTAGTAAAAGCCTTCCCCTAAGGAAGGCTTTTTTAATTGTATTCAGATTTTAGGATGAGGGAAGTTCCGGGAATTTGGGGAGGATCGGACTGGTTCACCCATCCATGCCAGTAGATGCGCACCCGGTCGCCCGGCTCGTATTTCGATTTCAGGTTACGATTGATCCACGGAATCGAGTACGTGGCTCCTAAGGTCGGATCTTCACTGCTTTTTTCATCAATCAACTCGAGAATTTCTTCTTGCGTCTTGCCCTTTGTTTCATCTTTCGGCAATTCAACAACGTGGAGACGCTGTTCACCATCTGTCGTTTTCCTAATCTCCATCACATAGCCGACATCAACATTTTGACTCATCCGCCAAAAGACAATAGCCAAAATAAACACGATAACGATAACTAAAGGAACCAGAATTCTTTTTCTCATTATTTCCCACCGCCTCGCATTTCACTGTTTAGAAGATTTTACCATAAAGAAAGTGAAAAAACAGGCAGACCTGGAAAAGGCCTGCCTGTTTCGATAGGTCAAATTATATTTTTTCAGCTGTTTCTTTCTCCGGCAATAGCACAATGGTATGCCGCACATCTTTTTCCGTACCAAGCTGATGAGGATTAAGCCCGAAATGGCTGATGGCGTTTCCGATATATTGGGCCCGTGTGTAAAGATCCGGATCATACAGATCGACTGAATCGATGGAAATCTGTGAATCCGTCACTTCAATGATCCGCACGGCCTGTTCATCCAATACAGCGGCCAGCTGAACGAAATTCCACTGGCTTCTTTCTGCAATCGAGTTGAAGTGATTATGGCCGTTGACGTAAAGGCCGGAGCCCTGCTTTTTATTCAACAATTCCCATACGGGGATATCGGAAGAAATGCATAACTTGTCTTTCTCAGAATTAGCAGTGGTAGCGTGGACGGGATGATGTGCGAAAACAAGCAACGGTAAATTGCCGCTCTTCTCAATCACATTGCCGAGCCAGTCGATTTGTTCGGCATCGAGGGTACCGCCCCAATCTTCGAAGTCCTGCTCTTTCGCCGTGTCAAGAAAGGCCAATACCGCAGATTCCAAAGTGATGGAATGATAACGCTGCTGGCCGGTCAGGGAAAGTACCTTTTCCCGGGTTTGGGCATAGACATCGTGGTTGCCGAGCACATGGATGAACGGTTTGCCGTGCCGATTAATCATATCGTAAACCTGGACGAGCTCTTCCTTCAAGCCGAAGTTTGTCAAGTCGCCGATGGATACATAGAGGTCTGCGGGAATTGAGAAAAAGCGCTCAAGAAAATTCTCATAGAATATTTTGCGGTCCTCTTCGATAAATTCGTATTCCTCGTCCAAAGCCGGGTAATGCAAGTCGCCGATTACTGCAATCTTCATTTCTCCATCTCCTCTCAATTGCGTACACCCACAGTATTGCAGAATATTGCTAAGCTGCTTTAAAGAACTTGTAAAGTTTTGTAAATTTCCGGTTCCTGCGGTTTCTGGAAATTATAATGGGAGGTGTACATAAGATGAAAGGGGATTTGAGGAATATGAAAACCCGATGGGATCATGACGAAATGATTTGCCGCCTAAAGCAGCGGAAGAAAATCGCCGCGGTGAAATGCCCGAAATCGATTGAGAAGGCACTCGCGAGTAAAGAAGAGATTGCCGCTGTGTTTTTATTGATGGGATCTATTATGAACGTCAAACGCTATGTCGACCTGTTCCAGGAGGAAGGAATTCCCGTTCTGATCCACGCGGAAAAAATTGGCGGACTGCTGCTGAATAATGAAGGGCTCGATTTCATTGCCAACTACGTCAAGCCGTTCGGCATTGTTACAACCAAGCCGGCGCTGATAAAAAAAGCGAAAGAACGGAATCTTTTCGTTGTTCAGCGGGTCTTCATGATTGATTCGGAAGTTTACGGCAATGTGCTTGAGAACAAGCAAAAGCCGACTCCGGATCTGATTGAAATTATGCCGGCCACTCTTTATGGCGTCATTCGCTCCTATTCCGAACTGCTCGATATCCCGATCATTACAGGCGGTCTGCTGTCTGCGCCGGAACATGTGAGAGCTTCACTTGAGGCAGGGGCACTTGCAATCAGCACCTCCAATGAAGCCCTGTGGGCGGAAAACTTTTCCACAGTTGAAATGTTAAGGTGACTTTTACATTTTTCATACACTGGATTAACAAGCGCGCGTTACAATCAAATTGAAAAGTAGATAGATGACAGGGTGCACTAAGAGAGACCCCAAATGCCTTCGCACAAATGTATGCGAAAAGGTTATTTGGGGTCTCTTTGTTTTGCCTTGAGTCTGTTTGCTAAAAAAAGAAATTGGAGGCAGGGAAATGAAAAAACTAAGCTTTTTATTGATCTTGATGTATACATTGCTGGTGCTTGCGGCATGCGGCGGTTCGGAAAGTGACGGAAGCGCGGAAGCGAACTCCGCTGAAGCTTCTGACGGCAAAGTGGAATTGACCTATTGGTACGCTTGGGGCGACAAAATCGGGGAGAACAATGAAAACTTAGTGAAACAATTCAATGAATCCCAAGACAAAATTCATGTAACTGCGGAATTCCAGGGTACTTATGACGAGCTTCATGCGAAGACACAAGCGGCTTTTGCTGCAGGGAACGCACCGGAAGTGACGCAGAACGAAATCGCCTCCATCGGCGTCTTTGCGAAATCAGGCATGACACAGGATTTGACGTCTTTTGTTGAAAACGACGAAGAAATCAATATGGATGACTTTAACCCGGGGCTGATGGGGAATTCATACGTCGATGATAAATTATATGGACTGCCGTATTTGAGAAGTACGCCAATCATGTATATGAATACGACTTTGGCAGAAGAAGCGGGACTTGATCTGAAAGGTCCTGGTACGTGGGAAGAGTTCGAAGAGTATGCAGCGGCATTCACAGACGGCAATGGCCGGGTCGGGATGTCCTTGCCGATTGATATCTGGTTCTATGAAGCTTTCATCGCTCAGGCTGGCGGATCAACGATGAATGAAGATGGGACAGAAGTGGCATTCAACAGTAAAGAGGGTGCAGAAGCCTTTGATTTGTTCAGAAACATGTCCAATGAAGGAACGATGAAAGTTTCTGCAGGCACGGAAGCGGGTGAAAAGGCGAGACAGGATTTCGTTAACGGACATGCCGGCATGCATTTCGCATCAACTGCAGACTTATCGTACCTTCTGCAGCTGGCTGAAGAAAAAGGATTTGAACTGCAAACGTATTTCATGCCAAGCGGCAAAGAAACGAAAGTGCCGACTGGCGGCGCTAACTTGGTGATGACGAGCGGCTTGGATGAAGAAAAGCAGCAGGCAGCTTGGGAATTCATCAAATTCATGACTGCCACTGAACAAACGGCGTATGCTTCTGAATTCACTGGCTACCTGCCAAGCCGCTTATCGGCTGCGGAATCTGAGAAGATGCAGGCACTTTACGAAGAAAAGCCGCAATTCAAAGTGGCAGTTGATCAGCTTGAAAACGGCGTGGCGCGTCCAATGGCTGAAAATTACCCGGAAGTTGTAAAAATCATGATTGATGAAATGACCCGCGGCATCTTGGATGAGAGCATTCCGACAGAGGAAGTTTTGGATACAGCGGCTGAAAAGGCCAATGCGGTCTTAAAATAACCAATCAAAAAGAAAGCACTTCACCGTGCTTTTTTTTCAAATCAGGAGGGCACCGGCATGAACTGGATGAAAGACATCAAGGCATTGGTATTTGATATGGACGGAACACTTTATCAGGATTATTCCTTTATGGGACGCTATATTTCGAAAATGATGGCAAATCGCTTTCCGGAAGCGGAAATCGATGAAACTGTTGTCTGGGCTTATGATTTGCTGGAAGGCCGAAAGCCGATCAAACTCGGTTTCATGTATGACCCGGCAGAATTGCTTTTTTATAGCCATAAAGAATTGCAGCCGACTGCGGCTTATAACTGGGAAGGCATCGAGACGGAAGCGCTTCAGGATGGGAGCGTTCCGCTGGTGTACCTTGGCGATCCGTGGGGAATTGCTCAATTGATCGCTATCAAAAAAGGGATTTCACCTGACATAAGAGAACAAGCTTTCACTGACGTTAGGTTAGAGATGCTCGAGAAAGCGTATTGCATCAGCAAAAGGACGGACCTTTTCGATGAAATCAGTAAATTGGAAGGAAGGCGGCTCATATTAATGACCAACTCGCCATTGCCGACTGCCCAGGAATTTGTGGATTTCATGGAACTCAACGAGGTGTTTGATGAATTTCATTTCGACGGCAATAAGCCGCATGGCATTAAAGCGCTTTTCGAAGGGCTGGTGGAGGAAGGATACGAGCCGCATGAAATCCTGTCTGTCGGCGACCATCCGTGGAACGATTTGTACCCGGTGCACCAAGCTGGCGGACAAACTTGCCTAATCAGTGAATACAAGCATGACGATGCGACAGAGTGGACGGTTTCCGTTGAGACAATCGATGAATTAGTCCATTTGGTGAAAAGGATGAATGGAGAATCGGCAATGGCCAATAGAAAGGAAGAAACGTATGGCTGAAATTAGACTGGACAATATCTCAAAGGCCTTTAACGGAGACCAGGTCGTCAAAAACATTTCCCTGACGATCAAAGATGGCTCGTTTACAGTGCTAGTCGGCCCTTCCGGCTGTGGGAAATCCACCATTTTGCGGATGCTCGCGGGCTTTGAGCAACAGACCGAAGGCGATATCTGGATTGATGGAAAGCGGGTCAATGATCTCGCTCCCAGCAAGCGTGACATCGCGATGGTGTTTCAGAACTATGCCCTTTATCCGACCATGACCGTTAAAGGGAATATCGAGTTTGGACTAGCCAACCGGAAAGTGCCGAAAAAGGAACGGAATCTGTTGATTGCGGAAATCGCAGAAATAGTCGGCTTGTCCGATCATTTGGACAAAAAACCCGATAAGCTGTCGGGAGGCCAGCGCCAGCGGGTAGCCCTTGCACGTGCCATGGTCAAGAAGCCGAAAGTCTTCATCTTGGATGAACCGCTATCTAACCTGGATGCTAAGCTCCGCACGCAGATGCGCACAGAATTGATCCAGCTGCACGAAAAATTAGGGACGACTTTCGTCTATGTTACCCATGACCAAGTTGAAGCGATGTCGATGGGCGATGAAATCATTATCTTAAACAAAGGAGTCGTTCAGCAAAAAGCAGCACCGATTGATGTGTATCAGAGTCCGGGTAATCTATTCGCGGCGGAATTCATCGGCCAGCCGCCAATGAACGTTTTCAAAAAAGAAGAATTCCACGAACTCCAAGATGCCCTGCCGGAAGCTGCGGCATATATCGGGTTTCGGCCGGAGCATGCGGGCCTTGCTTTGGAATCCGCTCATGTGCCGCATACCATCGAACTGGAAAGTGAGATTTTGACACTCGAAACGCTAGGGGCGGAAACGGTCTATAAAGTGAAAAACCGCGTCGGTACGATGAACATCCGCAGCTTTACGGCGCCCGTATCCAAGCGCGGCAAGTGCTTTGCTACGATTCCGATGGAAAAGCTGTATGCTTTCGGAGCCGATCAGACAGCATTGCCTGCATTGGATTTCCCGTTCCAAAAGGAGGCGGCATTGAATGGCGTTCGCTAAAGTCCAGCTTGATATGGAAGAAAAGAAAGCGGAGCGGCAAGGTTTCCTTTCCTGGGTGAAACTGCGTCCCTATGCGATGATTTTTCCGGCGATCCTCATTTTTTGTTTGTTTTTCATCTATCCTATCGGCTATATGATCTATTTAAGTTTTCATGACTGGAATTTTGTCAGTCCGGTCAAGGACTTTGTCGGAACTTCCAATTTCAGCTATTTGCTGAGCGACCGGGATTTCAGGGAAGTCATTTCCAACTCATTCATCTATACGTTTTTCACTGTGTTTTTAACGATCAGCTTATCCTTGCTTTTAGCTCTTTGGCTGAACCGAGGCGGTGCTGTCTACTCATTCATGCAGGCATCGATCTTCAGCCCGCATATTATTTCACTGGTATCGGTTTCCATGCTGTGGATGTGGATCATGGATGCCGATTACGGCTTGCTGAATTGGTTCCTTAACCTGATTGGCATGGAATCGGTCATGTGGCTGACAAGTCCCGATTATGCGCTCACTTCCTTGATCCTTGTGGCGGTATGGAAAGGCATCGGTTTCAATACCCTCGTTTTTATCGCTGGTTTGCAGAGCATTCCAAAAGACTTGTATGAAGCGGCGGAACTGGATCACACGCCGCCGTGGAGAAGGTTCTTGAAAATCACCGTGCCGATGCTGTCGCCAACTTTGTTTTTCCTGACAATCATTGGTGTCATCAACTCGTTCCAAGTGTTCGAGACCATTAACCTGATGACAGCGGGTGGACCGATCAACTCGACCAACACCTTTGTTTATTACATCTATCAATACGGGTTCCAGTTCTTTAAAATCGGCTACGCTTCAGCTGCCGGCGTGATTTTGCTGGTCATCCTAAGTGTGCTGACCGTCGTCTATTTCAAAGTGTTGAGCAAGCGAGTACATTACCGATAAGTGAGGGGAAACAGATGAATTCATCACCCATTTTCAAAATTGCCAACGGAATCGGATTGGTTCTGTTGTTCATCATTTTCGCCGTTCCATTCGTGTGGATGGCGAGCACCGCTTTTAAATCGCTGGGGGAGACCATGACGTTTCCGCCAGTCTGGATTCCGGAAGCTTTGCAATGGCAGAACTTTGTAGAAGCATGGAATTCGGGTCCATTCCTTAAATACTTTATGAATAGCGTCGTTGTGACGCTGCTGATTCTGATTCTGCAATTTGCCACCATCATTCCAGCAGCTTATGCGTTTGCGCGCTATGAATTTCCGCTGAAGAATTTTTTCTTCGCTTTGACCATGATCTGTTTGATGATTCCGAGCCAGCTAATCTTTTTGCCGGTTTACCTGAATCTCAGTTCATGGGGAATCCTCGACACAATTTGGGGACTGATCCTACCGTTTGCGACCAGTGCGTTCGGAATTTTCCTGCTGCGCCAGTCGTTTATGCAAGTGCCGGAGGAATTGCTCGAAGCGGCGCGCCTGGATGATGCTTCAGAATGGCAGATCATCCGCAAAATCATGCTGCCGCTAGCAAAACCTGTTTTGATCACGCTCGCGCTATTCAGTTTCATCGCGCATTGGAATGATTATTTCTGGCCGCTTGTCATGACGACAACGGATCAAGCACGAACACTGCCGCTTGGCATCGCCATGCTGCGGCAAGTGGAAGGCGGAGCGGCCTGGAACGTGGTGATGGCCGGGAATCTATTGCTGGTGCTGCCGATTCTGGTCATTTTCTTCTTTGCACAAAAGCATATTATTCGGGCTTTCGTTTACACGGGTGTGAAATAAGGAGGAGGTATTTGCATGGGACAACTTATTGCTCATAGGGGCTGGTCAGGGAAAGCGCCGGAAAACACATTGGCTGCCATCGAATTGGCGCTTGAGGAACCGAAAATCACCAGCATTGAAATTGATGTTCATCAGTCAAAAGACGGAATTCCGGTCGTCATCCACGATCACCGGGTGGACCGGACGACAGACGGCTCCGGTTATGTGATGGATTTGACTCTAGCTGAGTTGAAGAAACTCGATGCCGGAAGCTGGTTCGATCCGGCTTTTACAGGTGAACAGATTCCAACGCTTGAAGAAGTGCTTGAACTGGTTAGAGGCAAGAAGAATTTGCTGATTGAATTGAAACAGATGGCTGGCCTTTACGAGGGGCTGGAAGCGAATGTGCTGACGCTTATCCAAAATTTCAATACAGAATCGCAGTGCAGCCTGATTTCATTTGATCATAAAAGCTTAAAGACCTGTCTGGCATTTAATCCGGAAGTTAAACGGACTCTGGTGATGCTCGGTTCGCCGCTTTTGCTGGTCGATCAAGTGAATGAAATCGGAGCTTCCGCGGTATCGATGCACCACCAGTATGTTGATGAGGAAATGATCAGCATCTTGAAAAACAACGGCACAGATCTTATCGTCTGGACAGTGGACCAAAAAGCGGAAGCGGATAGAGTCCTCCGTTTCAATCAGGGCATCGCGTTGACAACCAATCATCCAGAGCGGTTGTGGGTATAGAAATTTTCAGGATGAAAGGGTCTGCCATGAAGAAATCAACTCACCTTATTTTGGAAAAGCTGAAGTTCGAAAAACCGGCAGAAAAAGGGAGGGACCCTTATTTCGACAATGCCCGCTTCCTTTTAGTCTCGCTGGTGGTGCTTGGGCATCTGCTGAGTCCGGTACGGGAAAGCAGCGAAGCGCTATATTTTGCAAATAACTTTTTGGCTTCATTCCGCATGCCTGCACTGATTCTGATAACCGGCTATTTCACGAAGCATGTGTGGAAGGACAAAGAGCGGTTCGTCAAGCGTCTCGTGCTCGGCATTCTGCTTCCTTATTTGGTATTTCAAAGTTTTTACTTGTGGATGCTTGGGCTGGTTCAGACATTTCCGGAACTCGCAGCGAATCTTTTTGCACCGAGTTTCGGGATGTGGTTTTTGCTGAGCCTGCTTTTCTGGAATTTATTGCTGCTGCCGTTTTCCAAATTGAAGCATCCGATTTTGGTGTCGGCTGTTATCGCGCTTGCCATCGGCTGGGTGGATGGAGCTGGAGAATTCCTGAGCCTGTCCCGGACATTCGTTTTCTTGCCGCTGTTTCTTATGGGCCATTACGCGAAAAAAGAACAGCTGGATTGGTTCAAGACGCAAAAAGCGAAAGTTGTGTCGCTTTTCAGTGCAGCTGCAAGCCTCTTTCTGCTTTCTGCTTTTTCATTGGATCAAGCGAGGGACGCACTGTTAGCCAGGCACCCTTACGTCCAAGTAGCAGATTCCATGCTGGAAGGCACGTGGCTGAGGCTGGTTTTCTACCTCATTATGCTTTTGGGCATCATTGCTTTTCTGCCATGGGTGCCTCGGCAGAAACGGTCATTTACATATCTGGGCAGAAGGACGGCCTACGTCTATGTCCTTCATCTATTCTTCATCAATCTCTTCACGCTTCTGGAACTTTTCCCGGAGGAATTGGGCTGGTCGTTCTATCTTGGGTTGCCGGTTGTATGGTTCGCCATTGTCATGTTCGTCAGCTCAACACCGGTCATTTTTCTCGCCAAGCCGATTGTGGAAGGGAAAATTTCCGTTCCGGTATTGCGGGAATGGATTTTTGGAATGAAGTCATTGGGGCATTCGGGAAATTTAGCAGATAAGAAATAACAAGGACGGGTTTTCAGAACTCGTCCTTGTTCATTTTCAGCTCAAGTAAAAATCCCCTCATCCGAATAGGATGAGGGGATTGAAGGCTATCTGCTGTTTTGTTAGACTCTTTGTGCCTTCCGCACCGGCAGCGGAATCACATGCTTCACGTCGCTGTCCGGACCGAGAAGCTGACGGTTTAAAGAGAAATGTGGAATGGCGTGGCCAATCACCTGCGCACTTTTTTGAAGTTCAGGGTCGTAAAGGTCAATCGTCTCGATGCTGATTTCTGTATCGGACAGATCAATGATGCGCGCCGTCTGTTCATCAAGCACGGCTGCCAGCTGCACGAAATTCCATTGCTCGCGCACGGCGATGGAGTTGCAATGGTTATGGCCGTTCATGTAGAGGCCAGGCCCCTGTTTTTTATTCAGCACATCCCATACCGGAGTACGGGGGTGGATGCAGCGGAATTCTTGATCCGATTGGATCGTGGTGTCATAGACCGGATGGTGCCCGAAGACGATGAGTGGGCGGCTGCCGCTTTGTTCGACGACGCCTTTCAGCCAGTAAAGCTGGGCGGGGTCGAGCGCGCCGCCGCAGTCGCGGTAATCCTGCTCTTTTGCCGTATCGAGAAAAGCGAGCACCGCCTGGTCGGTTGAAATGTCGCGGTAGCGTTTCTGCTGGGTGATTGTCAGCACTTCATGGCGGGTTTGCCCGTAGAGATCGTGATTGCCAAGGACTTGAACAAACGGCTTTTGGTGCTGATCGATGATCGCATAGATTTCCTCGAGTTCCTCTTTCAAACCGTAATTCGTCAAATCGCCGATGGATACGTAAAGGTCTGCCGGAATCGAGAAAAAACGTTCCATAAAATTTGCGTAGAACTTTTTCCGGTCCTCCTTTATGAACGCGTATTCCTCTGCAAGTGCCGGATAGTGCAAGTCGCCGATTACTGCAATTTTCATCGTCTTCATCGTCTCCTCTCTATCATTCCCCTCAAGTATCGCAGACGAATGCTAAGACTGCTTTAAGCCCGTGTTAAGATTTGTAAAGCTTCGGACCATAAGTGCAAGAATGAGGACGAACCCGTGTGAACCGCTTGGTAGAATAAAACCAGGAAAACAAAGGGGGAAGCAGCAATGAACAAAATCAACGCGTTTCATGAATTGCATCAAGAAGGTGAGCTTTTATTTCTCGGAAATGCATGGAATGCCGCTTCGGCAAGAGCTTTGGAAGCAGCAGGATTTCAGGCAATCGGCACGACAAGCTGGGGAATTGCCGATTCCTTCAGATTGCCGGATGGTGAAAAAATGGCATTTAATATGCATTTGAAGATCATTCAGGAAATTGTTGAGAGTGTAGAGATTCCTGTGTCTGCAGACATTGAATCTGGATATGCGGAAGATAACGAGACCATCGTCCAGCATGTATTGCAAGTCGCAAAGATCGGAGCGGCAGGCATCAATATTGAAGATTCGATGAAAAATGGAGATGGTCTTCGGGATAGAGCGGAACATGCAGAATGCTTGAGCGCCATTCGTTCTGCGCTGGATGCTTCCGGTTATGAACGTTTCTTCATCAATGCGCGGAGCGATATCTATCTTCAGGAAACTCCATCGCAGGAAGAGGCGGTGAAACGTGCAAAAGCCTATGAACAAGCAGGGGCAAGCGGGATTTTTCTGCCGGGGTTAACGGAAGAAAATGCCGTCCGCGAGCTGGTGGATGTACTCGAAGTGTCCCTGAATTTATTGTCGCTGCCGGGTTTGACGAATGTGGAAAAATTGAAGAGTTGGGGAGTTCGCCGCTTCAGTATCGGCAATGCGCTTTCGGATAAAATTTTCGCTATAATGAGAGAAGAAGCTAAGCAAATGGTAAATTCCGGCGAGACATCCCGTTTATATGCCAGGTAAAAGGAAGGGGCTCCGAAAAATGAAAAACACGCATTTTTCATTTGAAGAAATGTGGGAGAAAATCATGGCCTGCGACCCGGGCTATGACGGCTTGTTCTATACGGCGGTAAAGACGACCGGCATTTACTGCCGTCCGTCCTGCCGTTCCCGGAAACCGAAAAAAATCAATGTCGAGTTTTATTTCTCGCAGCACGAAGCGGAAGCGCACGGCTACCGCGCCTGCAAAAGATGCCAGCCGAATGCCGGACTGTCGCCGAATACGGAAGTGGTGCGGGAAGTGGCCTTATTTCTCGCGGCTCATTACAGAAAGCCTTTGCGGCTAGCGGAAATTGCGGATCATGCAGGCCTGACGCCGTCTTATCTGGACTGGATTTTCAAACAAGAGACCGGGGAAACACCGCTCGCTTATTTGAAAAAGATACGCGTCGACAAAGCGGCGCATCTTATTGAACACAGTGCCTTATCCAATCTTGATATCTGCTACGAGGCGGGATTCCAAAGTCCATCCAATTTCTATAAAGCGTTTAAAACGATCAAACAATTATCTCCCGGCGACTACCGCAAAAGCGGCGTACAGGCCGGGACAAGGAGGGCCTTATCATGAATGAAATGCATCTGCTCGATCTGCCGTCACCGGTTGGCATCATTGAAATTGCCGGAAATGCAGAAAGCGTCCATTCGATCCTATTTACAGACCGAAATGAGCCGCAGCATCTTCTGGCCGCGGAGACACCGGAGCCGCTCAAGCAATGTGCGCAGCAGCTTGACGAGTATTTCAAAGGCGAGCGCACAGATTTCGATTTGCCGCTCTATTCCATCGGGACGCCTTTTCAGCAGGAAGTTTGGCAGGCGTTGATGGAAGTCGAATACGCGAAAACCGCCTCCTATAAGGATATTGCGGTTGCGATCGGCCGCGACAAGGCGGTTCGGGCAGTAGGCAGCGCCAACAGCAAAAACAAGCTGACCATTGTAGTCCCGTGCCACCGCGTCATCGGCTCGAACGGCACGCTGACCGGCTATGCCGGCACCCTCGAACGGAAAGAATGGCTGCTTGCCCACGAACGTGCCGTGAACGAACAGTCAAAACTAATTTAATAGGCTGAAATTCGCCGCGTTTGCGGCTTTTTTTATTGTCTGGAAAGTAAATTGGAGAGAAAGGGGAGTATTTGAACTCTCAAGGAAAGTATGGGAAGCGCAAAGGAAAGTATTTTCATCTTCAAGGAAAGTAAAGCCAAAAGCTGTCTGTGAAAATAAAATAAAAGAAAAATTTTCCAGGAAAAATGGGGTAAAAACAAGCAAGTCCCCGGTTCGATTAAGAACCGGGGGCTTGCAAAGGGATTTCGCTTTTTTGCTTAAAACGCTGCAGTCCAGCCGCCGTCTGCCGTTACTACTGTGCCGTTGACGAAGCTTGATTCGTCAGAAGCCAGGAAGAGGGCAACCTGTGCAATTTCTTCCGGTTGGCCGACGCTTGGGATCGCTGCCTGTGCCAGTTGAGCACGACTCATGCCGAATTCGTTGATGTTCTTCATCGAAGCGCTGATGTTCGTTGCGACAGCTCCTGGGGCAATCGCGTTGCAGCGGATGCCTTCTTTTGCGTACATAAAGCCGGTGTTTTTCGTCATGCCGACGACTGCGTGTTTGGAAGCGCCGTAAGTCGCCCCAGCATGTGCGCCGTTCAAACCGCCAGTCGATGCGATGTTGATGATATTGCCTTTCTTTTTCTCCAGGAAGATCGGAATCGCTTTACGCATAGCGCGCATGACGCCTTTTGTATTGATATCGAAAATCAGGTCCCAGCGCTCATCGGTGATGTCAGCAACCGGCTCAAACCCGTCCATGATGCCGGCATTGTTGACCAATACATCCAATGTGCCGTAATCGTTGACTGCTGCATCGATCATGCTTTCCACGTCTTCTTGCTTCGCCACGTTCGCTTTGACCGCTTTCGCTGTGCCGCCTTTTGCCGTAATGCCTTCGACCACTGCTTCTGCACCTTCCAAGTTCAAATCGGACACGATGACTTTCGCGCCTTCAGCTGCGTATAATTCCGCAATCGCTTTCCCCATGCCGGATGCTGCGCCTGTCACTACTGCTACTTTGCCTTCTAATTTCATCAATAAAACCTCCTTTGTTTTAATGAACAACTGTATGATAAAATTATAATCCAGTAAAGGAATCGCTTACAATAAGCAAAAAATCAGGAACTGTCCAGTAACGAACATAAATCAAAAAACTGTCCGATAAGAGGTGAAAATAATGAAGCAGCTGGATTTGCGCATCATCAAAACGAAAGAATCCTTAAAAGAAGCCTTGATGCTTTTATTGAAGGAAAAGGCTTTGAATTCCATTTCAGTGACGGAAATCTGTCGATTGGCAAAAGTGAACCGAGGCACTTTTTATACGCATTACGGCCAAGTGGAGAATCTTTTTGAAGAGTATTTTAAAGAGATCATGCAGAATCTAAAGGATTCCTACCTGGAACCTTACAAATACGCCTGGACCATTCATACAGAAGAATTGAATCCGGCGACGATCCGGATTTTCCATCATATCGAAAAATACGAGGAATTCTACCGGATTGTCTTTTCCAAAACAGCTCCATTGAACTATTATTATTTGCTGTTCGACCATCTGCAGCAATTGCTGGACGAAGATATGCGCCTTCACGGCAACGATAAAATCGATACGGGCATGCTGAGCGCCTACCAGGCCAATGCTATCCTTGGTCTAGTGATTGAATGGCATCGCCAGGATTTTAAACAAACTGCCGAAGAGATGAATAAACTATTAGTGGAATTATTAAAATATATAACTCGTCCTTAAGGGAAACAGGACTTTCGATTTTTTATTTAATATTCTAAAAAGAGTAAATAAGACGATTGAACCATTCGGTAGTTTATGTAATGATTGCATTAAGGGGAAATCTTTTCCTTTTTTAGGAGGGAATTGATAGCCTTGCAAAAAAGGTCTATAATTGATGTAGAAGCCACCGGCAGCGCATCAGAAGCAAGCAAAAAACTTGGATTCCCGCACGGGCACTCAGCCCGCCAAAGAAGGAGGAGGTTCGGTGATGACGGACTTTGAAGAGAAGCAGGCATTGATGATCCATTCCGGATTAACAAAAGGTTTGACGCATCCTGAAACCATCCGCATTTCACAAGAGCTGGATGACTTGCTTAATGAATTGATGAAAAAATCTTCGAATGTGGAAAGACCTAATGAAAACAAGAACTAAAAGCCCCATTAAAAAATAGAACCATGAACCGCAGCGAAAAGGCCGATGCCTTTCCCTGCGGTTTTTCTTTTATTTACATTCTACTCCGCAAGGAACATTTCCTCTAATGAGGGCTCATTGACTTCCACCCGGAAAATATCGACTTGGCAGCGGGTGAAGGCCCGAATGATTTCTGCAATTTTCTTTTCGCTGCCGACGGTAATGGATGTGAAGCCCGTTTCTCTCCGCAGTTCAGAACCCGCTGTCTCAAGCCATGCATAGAGATTCTGGGATTCACTTGCAGGAACTGCGGCGTGCTTCAGTTCAACCGTAATGGCAGAACGGTAATAAGAGCGAAGCTCATCCATCGTGCCGCTTTTGACAATGCTGCCGTCTTTCATGATGGCAATCGTCGTACAGATTTTTTCGACTTCGTCTAAATTATGGGAAGTCATGAAAATGGTTTTGCCGCGTTCTTTCAGCGAGCTGATCAATCGGTGGATATGCAAGGCCGATTCCGCATCGAGGCCGGAAGTCGGTTCATCGAGAAAAATCAGGTTCGGATCGTGGATGATGGCTTGGGCAATGCCCAGTTTTTTCTTCATCCCGAACGAGAATTTGCCGACTTTTTTATTGCCGGCATTCTCTAAGCCGACTTGTTTCAAGACCTGCTGGCATTCGGTAGTGGAAACCGGTTTTCCGGATAAAGAAGACAGGAACTTCAAATGCTTGATGGCATTCATCGAGTTGAACAAGGTAGAGTAATCCGGCATGACGCCGATATGCTTTTTCATCCGTTCGTCCGGACCTTCGACGCCTAGAATCGTAAAGCTGCCGCTTGTCGGACGGGTGATGCCGGTCAGCATATTGATGAATGTGGATTTTCCTGCCCCGTTGCGTCCAAGAAAGCCGAAAACTTCCCCTTCTTCGACGATGAGGTTGATGCCCTTCACGACAGGAGTAGAGCCGTATGTTTTTTTCAATAACTTCGTTTCAATCGCTTTCATCAAAATTCCCTCCTGTTAAAAATCAGCGCAGCCGCCGCAAGCAGCAGCCCGGCAAGCCCGAAAATGATCAGAAATTGATACGTGTCTTCCACCAAGTAATAGTAGGGACTCACAAATTTAAGCCAAGAAACCCACGGGTTGTCCATAAAAACCAGCCAAGCGCCGAGCGCCGGGAACAATAAGCCGATGAGGATGCCGAGAAACATTGTTGCCGACGGTTTCGGAATGGCAACAGACAACAAAATCGTCAAAGCAATCTGGAACGTCAGCAAAGCCATGACTTGAGAGAAGATGAAGAAATCAAACTTTAAGGCAAAAATGGCAATGAGTAAAAATGAAATGACGAGGCAAGTGAACCAGAACAGCCAAGCACCGGCGAATTTGCCTAGCAGAATTTGCAGGCGGGAAGTCCGGGTGACGAGAAAACGCATTGTGCGTTCATGGCTTTCTTTGTTGATGCTGTCATGCGACAGGCCCATCACAAATAATTGGCCGAAGATGAACAGCAGAATCAGCAGTCCGACGGTATGGATGTCGGCCATTTCCTTTTCGGTAAGGGCGATGCCGGACGCGAGCACCCCGGAGAATTTCGCTGAATAATAGGATGTGAGGAGCAGGATGGCAATGATGATAATGGATTTGACGCTTTTGAACATGCTGATGAATTCTCTTTTTCCAATGGCGATCATGATGATTTCCCTCCAAAATTTTTTGTGGCGCGTAGCCCGTTTCTTTAGGTCTGTTTTCATTGTAAAACCTGTTTCTTAAGCTGACAGAACCGCTGCCTTAATTTTTCCTTAATTCTCCTTATTTAAATCACTTGAATGATATGATAAATGCAGGAAATAAGATGGAAGGGAATGTCTCGATGAAACACCCTCAATTATTGATTGTAGAAGACGAACAAGCAATTTTACATATGTTGATGACTATTTTAAAAAGGGAAGATTTCCGGCACATCGATACTGCTGGCACAGCGGAAGAAGCGCTGGAAATGTGCAAAGCGCAATCCTACGACCTGATTTTGCTGGATGTCATGCTGCCGGGGCGGAGCGGCCTTGAAATCTGTCCGCTCATCCGGGAGATCTCGGACGCTTCGATTTTCTTTTTGACCGCCCGCTCAACCGATCTCGATAAATTGACCGGATTTGCGATGGGGGCGGACGATTACATCACGAAGCCCTTTAATCCGCTGGAAGTGGCAGCCCGCATTAAAGCGCACCTTAGAAGGCGGCTTGGCAATGCGCCAAAGCATGAACCTATGCTTTTTGAATATGGTGCACTTTCAGTCAACCCGAACGCAGGTGAAGTGAAAGTCGACGGAAATCCCGTTGATTTGCCTGCTCAAGTATATCAATTGCTGCTGTTTTTCTGTAAGCATCCCAACCAATTATTCAGCAAAAGCCAGCTTTATGAAAATGTATGGGGCGAAGAATTTTTCGGCGAAGACAATACCGTCATGGTCCATATCCGTAAATTGCGCGAAAAAATTGAAGCCGATCCAAGCAGCCCGGCGCTTATTGTAACGGTTCGGGGGCTCGGCTATAAATTTGTTCCGGGAGACAGCCATGAATTTGCATAAGCGGTTTATGGTGCAGTTTTTTATCCAGCTCTTCCTGCTGTCATTCGTTTTTCTGCTATTGATGCTGACGCTTTGGGGAGCCATCGGCTATTTCGTCACTGAAGATGAGGCGGCCCGGGATTTAGCAGATGCAGATAGCAGTTATTTTATGAATCAATTCGAATTCGATGAAAATGGTGCTTCGATTAAAAAAGGTTTGAAAAAAACGGCGGAAGCTCAAGACGGCTGGCTGATTCTATTGAATAGGGACGGACGAGTCCTGGATTCATTCAATGCCGATGGCAATCTGCCCGAACAGCTTGCGGTCGAAGAAGTGGCATCATGGATGTGGGACGATTCAGCCGAGGGGCAGTACACTTATTGGGAATTGGAGAATACAGAACGAGGCTCCCTGTTTTTGCTTTACGGCAAAGAGAATCTTGCTGCCAAATGGCTCGCTTCAGCTGAGCCGGCGATTGACTGGGAAAAAGGCGAATTGAATTTAGCAGCGGATTTGAAAACGCAGCTGAAGGAAAAAACGGCTTGGGTGCTGCTGATCGGCAAAGATGGCATCGTACTGGATAGCTATGGCGATGTGCGAGAACAGGAAAGCTACACCATCAAAAAAATTGGCGAATTGGCCGCAGACACCCGGTCGGCAGCCATCAAAACAGATCCTGCAACTGGAAAATCGGTGATTGCAGGGGCTGTGGCACCACCATCCGATGCGCTGGAAACCATACTGAAAACACGGAATTTCTACATCGTTATTGTCGTCTTGCTGATTTTGCTAATCGGCGGCACCCTCTGGTATGCACGGAAATTCGGCGTTCCGCTTCTCGTCATGATGCAATGGATTAAAAATCTCGGGGACGGACGCTACGAACAACCCGTCAACCAAAAAAACGAATCTTTAATCACTAAGCGCAATGGCAAAGTAAAAAAGAAGTATCGGCTTTATAAAGACCTTGTGGCCACGCTTGAGCAATTGACAGCTAAGCTGAAATTGCACCAGCATCAGCAGAAGCAGTTGGAACGGACGCGGGAAGACTGGATCAGTGGATTATCGCATGATTTGAAAACGCCCCTGTCGTCGATTTCAGGCTACGCACAAATGCTGGAATCACCGGATTATGAATGGTCTGCACAGGAAATCCGGGAATTTGCGGCCATCATGAACGATAAATCCACCTACATGATGGATTTATTGGAAGAATTAACGCTGACTTTCCGCTTGAAAAACCAGGCCTTGCCGCTTTCAAAGGAGACAGTGAACCTCAATGAGTTCGTCCGCCGGATTGTCATCCAGTTCATCAACGATCCGGCAAATGGAAATTGGAAGTTCTCCTTTCATGCAGCATCTGACAGTGTAGAGGCTGCCGTCGATCCAAAATGGTTTCAGCGCATTATCGAAAATCTGATTGTCAATGCGATGAAATACAATCCGCCGGGAACGGAAATCAAACTTTCCATTTCGGCGATTGAACAGCATCTAGCAGTGATTATTATCGAAGACGACGGCGTGGGCATGAAAGCGGAAGTCCTGGATAAATTGTTTGATCGCTATTACCGCGGCACGAATACTGAGGATTCCAGCACCGGCACCGGACTTGGCCTCGCTATCACAAAACAGCTGGTCCAGCTGCATGGCGGTTCCATCCAAGTGGCGAGCACGATTGAAAAAGGCACTTCTGTCCGCGTCATTGTACCGATTTGAAAGGATAGACGGCCAAGACGATAAGAGTAGAAACTGATTTTAAGTGGTCCAGTGATCACTTGTAAGTGCGTTTTATTTTCTTGTCCTTTGTCTTATCTTCCGGAATCTCTTATCATGAAGGTAAACCTATTTGAAAGTGAGGGAAATCGATGCATGATTTAACAAAAAAACGCGCCAAGGCGGCAGTGGTCGACTCGGTTATTTCTACAGCAGTTCCACTGGCACTGGAGCCGCTTCTGCGCAAGAAGATAAAGAATGAAGCATTTCTTCAAGTAGCAGCACCGACCCTGGTTTTCTGGGGGCTTGAATATGTGCAGCTTCGCCTGCAGGGGCAGACGCTTGGGCAGAAAGCGTTCGGCATTAAAGTAGAGAGCGAAGACGGCAACGAATTGACGGATAGTCAAATTTTGAAACGTGTGCTGCATCGGGACACCATCAGTCCGCTTGCTTATTTGCGCGACCGCGAAAAATACGCAGACGCCAAAGGCGAGAAATTTCCACATGATGCTTATGCCCATACGGTGGTAAAAGAACAATGAAAAAGCGAAACGGCTCCGGAAATTTTCCGTGGCCGTTTTTTTGAGCCTTTAAGCCGCTAAGCTATTTCTCCAAGTGCCTGCTGATTATAATGAAGAAAAATAGCGGAGGTGCAGGAAACCATGAAATTGTACAAGGAATTGGCAGAGTGGTGGCCGCTCATGTCGCCGCATACGGAATACGAAGAAGAAGCTGCCGTTTATGCGAAAATCATTCAACGGCATCATCCGGAGGGGGGAGAAAGCTATTGAATTCGGAGCAGGCGGCAGCAATCCCTTTTACTTGAAACAGCATTTTGGTTGACGGATATTTCCA
This sequence comes from Planococcus massiliensis, assembly GCF_000821325.1. NCBI lineage: Bacteria > Bacillati > Bacillota > Bacilli > Caryophanales > Caryophanaceae > Planococcus > Planococcus massiliensis. Next base: position 433,931 of record NZ_CCXS01000001.1, read on the forward strand.
TGGATATGATTGCCGCCAGCCGGCAGTTGAATCCGGGCTGCTGCCATCTACAAGGCGGTATGTGCACGATGGATGCCGGAACCGGCTGCGATTTGGTTTTCATCCACGATGCCATCACGTATTTCAAAGAACCGGCGGCATTGATAAAGACGGGAGCGGTATGCGGCATTTAGAATGGACATATGAACGCGATCCCAACGGCCATGTGACGAAAATCCATTATCTGTAAATGATGAGGGATGAAGAGGGAAAAGTGTTTACGGAGTCAGACAGTTTCGAATCCGGTTTGTTTTTCCGTGCCGGAATTGAAAAGCCTTTTGAAAGAAGCAGAGTGTATTGCTCTATTTGAACCGGTGCATGATTCGACAGAGCCCGGCGATGATTTTGCGATTGTGCCAAAGCTAATTGAAAATACAGGATAACAGAAGATGGAAATCATTATTAAAAAGCAACATGGAACGGCTTATGCCGTTCCATGTTGCTTTCAGTAATTATAAAGGCTTGCGGCCGTTTGTAGTTGAATCGTTGTCTTCATCGATATCCGCCACTTCGCGGCGAGTCGTTTCAGTGACTTGCTCGGTATCTTGGACTTTGCGTTTTCCAACTACGATTTCTTCGGAAACCACGTCGGTTTTCGAAACTTCTACCCGTTCTTCAGAAATCGGAATGTGGATGTTTTCGCCATCCTGGTAAGCGTCTTTTCCGGTCAATCCGCCAGCCGTTGCAGAATCCGTTGCTTCATTTACCGGACGGCGTTCAATATAGACTTCTTCGCGTTCTACTGGGACTTCAATCGTCTGCGTGTCTTCTACGACATGCTTGCCGACATTCACTTCCCCGGTTTGAACGCGCTCTTTATCCACTCTTAACTGTTCTTCGTGCAGGCGAAGGCGCTCTTCGTCCGTTGTTGAAGCACTCGTTTCGTTTGTAAAAGCAGAGCCGGTGCCAGCTGTATTCGCCCGTGTTTCGGTATAGCGGTCATAGGACGGGCCATATTCGCTATCCACGTAAAGCAAAATTTTGCCGTTTTCGACTTCACGCTTATAAGTATCAGATTCTTCGGAATCAAGGCCCATGCTATTGAAAGCCTCAAATGAAGAGGTTTCTCCTGCTAACGTCGAGATGAATCTTCCCATGAAGCCCTGGTCTTCCTGTGTATCCAATTTAACATCTGTCTGCCCTTTGATCATCGTCAATTGGTCTTCATCTTGGGCAATGACGTACATATCTTCTTCTCTATATCCTTGAGATTTCAATTCTGTGATTTTGCTTAATACTTCCGCCTGTACATCAAAAGTTCCGATAAACGTATTTTCTCGTTTTGCCATAATAAATTCCTCCTGTTGGTTAGTTGGATTCCTGTAAAGCAAGGTATTGCTAGTGTACCCCCGACCTTTTAAGCCCTAAACATTTATAAGCATAAATAGGAATTAAGGAATAGGGAATCTGGCGAATTTCAGAAGGGGGTAAATGGCGATCGAGCCTATGGGGGAGTAAGCTTATGTATTTTTGTGACTGGCGCATTTTTCAGGTTTGAATACTAGATAAATGAGGAATGTAAAAGTACAATTATCATTAAGAGGCTGAAGCAATAGAGCTTCTATATTTAATTCAAAGGAGTTGAAGGCGATGAAATTGGGAACAGTCCGAGGGTCAAGCATGATTGTCAAAACGGCGCGCAGCCTGGTTGAGGAAGGCTGGTCATTCATGGTGGATGAATTCGATGTCATTATTAAAGCAGAGCACAAAGCTACCGGAGAAGCTGTGTCTTTCAACTCCATGGGCACATTAAAGCGATGGATGTACGAAAAAGCATTGAGCTACTAAAATAAATCAATAAAAAGAAGGGCCGCTGATTCTCAAGCGGCCCTTTCTTTATGCATTTTCATGCCTGCAAAAATTTAAATGATGTTCAATTTATTCAATTGCATCGCTTGTGCCAGCGTATTGTGGATTTCCACGTTGTTGAAGTTGAGGCCCAGCTGGACAGCTGTTTGGGCAATATCCGGGCTGATTCCGGATAAGGCAGTTTCAACGCCGATTAAATTCAGGCCGTCAATCAATTGGAAAATTTGGTGGGCCACCATAGTATCGATGATCGGCACGCCGGATAAATCGATGAATAATTTGTTTAACCGCTGCTCAGCGCATTGCGACAAGGCTTTTTCAAAAATGATATGTGCCCGGTACGTATCGATTTCACCGACGAGCGGAAGGAATCCGATGTCATAGGCAAGTGAAATGACGGGCGCACTCATCTCAACAATCATTTCCCGTTGGGCATTCAAACGGTTTTTCGTGGCAAGTGAATGCTGGAGTGTATACTCCAAAATGATGCGGTTGATCGTTTCTACTACGCCGCGGTTCCACGCGATTATTTGTTTGACCGAGAGTTCATCCAAATTCGCTTCTGCATATTCTTCGATCAATTCCAGGTATTGCTGCTGAGTTCGGAAAAACTCCTCGATAATTTCTTCAAGTGGAGTCGTTAAATGCGCTTCATCTTTGGCAATGGCTTTAATCCAGTCTTGAAATTCCTCTATGCATTCCGTATCGTCTTTTTCGAACATGCCGCAAAATTGGACATGAAACGCATGGTTTTGTGCTTTGACTTGCTGAATCATTTCCGGATCAGTTGAACCGTAGACCCCGTCTTTTGTCTTATCTAACGATTCATACCATTGTTCTGTCAGAAACTCCGTTTTGCTGCATAGAAAGGCGTGCAGTTTTTGGTCTCTCATCATTTTGTTTTCCGCCTCCGTAATGTTGTATCCGTTTAATTTGCCTGCAATCCGCAGGAGGGCCATGTCATTTGCTCGAATTGCATTCAGGAAAAATGGCTCTGTTGACCATTGTAATATAGAACAGCCATCCAAATCAAAATAAAAAGGGGAGGGAAAATAAAAAAGTCCAACAGGATGCTGGACTGTGGAAAGGGTAAAACCCATTTGTTAAATGGGATTGATTTCGAGAGATTCTTCGCTGATTTCCCCGACAATTTCCTCCAAAATATCTTCCATCGTCACAATGCCGGCTGTATGCCCGTCTTCTGCGGTAATAATCGCCATGTGAATGCGGCTTTGCTGCATTTTGTTCAGCACTTTTTGAATGGGTGTATTTTCGGGAAAGCTTGGCATTTTGTGGAGCAGCTCAGCAGGGTCCTGAACGCGTCCGGCTGCCATTCCGGTCAACAGTTCTTTCGTATTGATGAATCCCAGAATTCGGTCTTTGTCGCCGGATTCAGTCACAGGATAGCGGGTATATTCATGCTGGTCCAGTATACCGAAAAATTCTTCGCGCGAAAGACCTTGAGTGACCGTGATGATTTTTTCGCGGGGAATCATGATATGCTTCACGATCCGCTCATCAAATTCAAAAATATTCTTTAAATAGGTTAATTCAGTTTGATTGATTTCCCCGCTTTTATAGCTTTCGGCCATAATCAATTTCAATTCTTCTTCAGAATGCGCTTCTTCGTGGCCGGCAGGCTCTACTTTGAAAAGTTTAAGGAATAAGCGTGCTGAGCCGTTCATCACCCAGATAAACGGACTCATGATTTTGCCGAACCAGTAAAGGGGCGGAGCAAGAAGCAAGGTCATTCTTTCCGCAAATTGGATCGCTAAAGTTTTGGGCGCCAGTTCGCCGATGACTACGTGCAGGAACGTGACAATTCCAAGTGCGATTGCATAGGAAAGAGCGGTCGCTAAAGCTTCGGGCACAGCAAAATAGTCGAATGCGGGGTGCAGCATTTTTTCGACTGTCGGCTCCCCCAATGCCCCGAGAATCAAAGCGGTTACGGTGATGCCGAGCTGGCATGCAGATAAATAGTAGTCAAGGTTATTGGCTACTTCTTTTGCGCGTATGGCTTTTTTATTGCCTTCTGAAATCAGTTGATCGATTCTTGACATCCGCACCTTTAAAATAGCGAATTCAGCACCGACGAAAAATGCAGTCGCGAGAATCATCAGCGCGACGAGCAGCAGGTTAATGATTATTTGTCCTTCCAATATGGCTCCCCTTAGATAGGGGATTCACCTCCGTTAACTAGTCAAAAACAGAATGGGCATGCAGGGTTATTCAGGTTCTCGATGGAACATGATTTGCTTGATTTGCTGGTTATCCATTTCAGTGACGGTCCACAAAGAATTTTCTTTCGTCAAGGTATCGCCGGTTTGGACTTCCCCGAGGCTTTTGAAATGGACCCAGCCGCCAATCGTATCAATATCGGTGCTTTCCTCAAAAGTCAGGCCAAATCGTTCTTCAAGATCACTTAACAGGACCCGCCCGTTGATCAAATACTGGTGTTCGCCGATTTGGTCAATTTCCGGCTGTTCGTCTTCATCAAATTCATCGCGGATTTCCCCGACGATTTCTTCCAGAATGTCTTCCAACGTCAGCACCCCGGCAGTTCCGCCGTACTCATCTGCGACGATGGCCATATGGACGCGGGCGTGCTGCATGCGCAGCAGTGCGTTCTGCAAGCCGGTCATTTCAAAAACGGTCGGCACTTCAAGCACAAAATCCTGCAGCTGCCAAGGGCGTCCTGCTACGATGTGCGGAAGCATTTTCTTGGCGCTGACAAAGCCGATGATGCGGTCTTTATCGCCGTCTTCGGTCACCGGATAGCGTGTGTAATTGTTTTCATCCAGCACCTTGACGATGTCATCCAGCGACATGTCTTTATCCAATGTAATCAATTCGGTGCGCGGGACCATGATATCTTTCGCTGCACGTTCATCGAATGTAAAGACGTTTTCCATATAAGACAGCTCGGTTTCATTGAGTTCGCCGCCTTCATAGCTCTGGGCCATGACAATCTTCAACTCATCTTCCGAGTAGGCTTGGTCATGTCCGGCAGGTTGAACGCCGAACGCTCTTAAAAGAAGGCGGGCAGCCCCGTTTAATAACCAAATAAATGGCTTCAATGCTTTGCCGAACCAGTAAAGCGGCGGGGCAAGCAATAACGACATTTTTTCCGCATATTCGATTGCCAATGTTTTCGGTGCCATTTCACCCAGCACCACGTGCAAATAAGTGACAAGCAAGAAGGCAATCGCGTAAGACGAAGCAGAGGCAGCCGCATCCGAAACCGAAAGAAATTCAAATATCGGATACATGAGACGTTCAACAGTCGGTTTTCCGAGCGCTCCGAGTCCGAGTGCCGTGACCGTAATGCCGAGCTGGCAAGCGGATAGGTAATAATCCAAGTCGCTGGCGACCTTTTTAGCTGTCACCGCTTTTTTACTGCCTTCTGCAATCAGCTGATCCAGGCGCGACATGCGAATTTTGACGACCGCAAATTCCGAGCCGACAAAAAATGCCGTCAGCGCGAGTAATAGTACCAATAATCCCAAATTCAGTATCGTAATTATGTCCACTTATGTTCCCTGTTAAAGGGATTCACCTCCGAAATTAGTTACAGCAGAGCGAGCAGGGAGGCAATAGCCACCAATTTGCTCTCAAGCGCTCTGCTGATCTGCACTTTGACATGCGTCGGTGCATCTTTCATTTGTTCTTCTAAGCGGATGATCTTTTTTTGCAGGCAATCGAATTCTTCGTATACGTCTTCAGCGAGTACATCTGTTTCCGGCAGCTGGCTTGAATCGAGAAGCTCTTTGATCTCAGCGATCGACAGCCGCTGGTTTTTCAATTGGTGGATCCGTTCGAGCGTCTTTAGCACTGAGTCGGGATAGAGCCGGTAATTCTTTTCCGAGCGCTCAACTGACAATAACCCGCGATTCGTATAATAATCGATTGTTCTGATTGATACTCCGCTTAATTGGGCAACTTCGCCAATCTTCATTAATCCCTTCCCAATGCAAACGCCTCCTTTTTTAGTTAAAAATAGTTTAGCATGTCGGCTCGAAAACCATACAGTAATACGTGCTGGTTTACTGGCCGAAATCATTGCTTTTTTTCGCGCCGCCATTTTTTCGCCATTTTTTGATTAAGAAGAGAGGGCTTAGCAGCGGGCTACACTTTCGCCGCCCAAATTTCAATTTCAACCTTTATTTCCGGCCATCCCAGTTCCTTGATATAGCCGATTGTCATGGCGGGATCATCGTCTCCGAACATGGCAGACCATTCGCTGTACATAAAATCCCAGTCGATCTTTTCCGTAGCCCATATGTTCACTTTGATGATATCGGCTGCTGAAAGCTGTTCGGATTCCAGCACCGCCCGGATGTTTTGGAACGTATAGGTGATTTGCCGATTCAAGCTATCAGGGAGCTTTCCGTTTTCATCCAGGCCGATTTGCCCGGAAGTCACGTACAGTTCAGCATTTCTGGGAATTTTCGTGATGTGTGTATAATTGCCGACAGGTTCAGGGACGCCGGCAGGATTTTTTCGGGTAATTTTATCATTTGCCATTTTGGGTGCTCCTTCCTCAGATGGAATAAAATAATTTCTATGTATCTTTCTTGGAAAGCAGGGCCAATTCCTTTTTTGAAGGCCGTATTCCTTTTGAATTGATGAAATTCAAGAAAATAAATTAGTTTTAGAAAAAAGTGATCTAAACCATTTGTTCCTGCGTTTTGTGGGCAGTACAAAAAATTAAACAGGAAAAAGGAGAGGATTTAGATGAAAATGAACAAACTATTAGTAGCTCTTCCATTAACCCTTTCATTATTGGTGCCGACAGCGGCATTGGCAGACGGACATGAATCACATTCAGCACCGGCTTCAGCTTCAGCTATGGAAACGGGGACAGCAACACCGGCAGCCGAACTTCGGATCGCATTGGATACGGTATTGACGGAGCATGCTTTCCTGGCAGTTGAGGCGATGAGAAAAGGCGTAGACGGCGCTGAAGATTTTGATCAGGCTTCTGGAGCGCTTCTTGCAAACGCCGATGATTTAAAAGCGGCAGTCGCTTCTGTTTACGGTGACGAAGGCGCAGCGCAATTCGATGAAATCTGGAAATCGCATATCGGCTATTTTGTTGATTACGTAACAGCGACTGCAAAAGAAGACCAGGCTGGAAAAGACAAAGCCTTGGCAGATTTGGAAGAATACAAGAAAACACAATCGGACTTTTTCGACGCAGCGACTGAAGGTCGTTTACCGGCAGCAGCTGTTCAAGAAGGACTGGATATGCACGTGGATCAATTAGTAGAAGCTTTTGATGCTTATGTAGCTGGTGATTTTGAAACAGCGTACGCACTTGAACGCGAATCGATCCATCACATGAGCATGTTCGCAGAAACGTTATCCGTAGCAATCGCTGATCAATTCCCCGAGAACTTCGATGGGACGAATCCAGACACGCCTGCTGTTGACTTGCGTGCCCAGTTGAATATGACCTTTACAGAGCATGCCGGCTTAGCGGCAATGGCGATGCAGGACGGAGCAGACGGAGCTGAAAGTTTCGACCAGGCATCTGCCGGGCTGCTTGCGAACGCTGACGATTTAACTGCAGCTGTTGCATCGGTCTACGGCGATGAAGCTGGAGCTCAGTTTGAAGAAATCTGGAAATCACATATTGGCTACTTTGTTGATTACGTAGTAGCGACAGGCGAAGGCAATATGGAAGGCCAGGAAAAAGCGAAAGCTGATTTGGATCAATACATCATCGAACAAGCGGCACTTCTTGATGCAGCCACTGAAGGCCGTGTACCGGCAGATGCGTTAGAAGAAGGCTTGAAAGCACACACGGGCCAATTGTTAGCAGCTTTTGACTCTTACGTTGCAGGAGACTTCGATGCCGCATATAACTCGATTCGTGAAGCCTATGCGCATATGTCAATGCCAGCAGCCGGATTATCGGCAGCCATCGTTGACCAGTTCCCGGATCAGTTCGGGGCTGCGGAAATGCCATCTGAAATGCCGGCAACAGGTATGGGCGGAACAGCCGCTTCATCCACAACGCCGTTCCTATGGATTATGGCCGGCTTGATGTTAGCGGCTCTTGCTGCAACAGCAGCAGTCCGTTACCGCAAGCAATAAAGAGCAGAAAATCTTAAAAGCAAATCCGGATTTACCGGATTTGCTTTTTTTCTTGCTTGTTATTGACCATAAAATTAAAGAAGCGGTTGTTCCTGCAAATTTAAAATACGCTCAGTAGTCGAAAGAATACGCCCAGTTAAGACGGAAATACGCCCGAATAAAACCGATAGTAAAAATAGTCTTAGAAAAGAGTCTCCGCTCGAAGAAGTCGATTCGCTGCTTCAGTCGAGGCTCTCATTACTGTTCGAATGAGGACATAACTTTATTAAAAGCGAAGAAAGTAAAAATCAGCATGAGTCGCAAAGGGGAGCCCTGCGACAATCCCTGCATCGAATCGTTTAAGAAAGAGCGAATGTAACAAACCCGCATCATTGCAAGGGTGGACGCCCGAGAGGCTGCTTCAGCATCCGTCGTATAGAAAATATTCCACACTTTTTTCACCGCATAGACTCGAAGAAAAATACCGCCTGATAATCTTTTTCTTTTAACTTATCTTCAAGTTATAAAAACGAAGTGCGTCAGGCATTAACAAAAAGAATCAGTAAAACCACAATCCACTTTCTTGGCTAAAGTCCAAGAGAAACCTGATAACCAGAAAAACTTTTAAAAGCAAATAAAAACTGTGGAAGCCCTTTAGATAAGCTTCCACAGTTTTTATTTTAACGCTTCTGCTTTCTTGGATTCTTTCAAGTCTACATCGACGGAGGCAACGTAGTAGCGTTTGCCTTCGCTCTGTTCGATCGTAATGTTCTTGCGGTCGAACAGGGAGACGGTTTCGATTTTCTTCATCTCACCGGTTGCGGTATCTTCTTCGTAAACGCGGTAGCCGATAATGGCATCGTCCCGTATTGCATGCCACGAAATATTGAAGCCAGTCGCAATGACGTTCTCCGGTGCTTTGGGAGCTGCAATCTCGACGGCCGAATCGGAAATGAGTTCAGCGGTTACCACCAAGCGTTCTTCGTGTGAACCGATATCGCGGTTAAAGTCGCCGGTACAAGTAATGAGGTTGATAAACCGTCCGTCTGCATTGCCGAAGATTTCTTCAATCGGTGCTGCATCGGTTTCGTAGCTGGCCAGTTTTTGAACTTCAAATACCATTTCCCGGCCTTTTGCATCCGCCAGTTTCACTTGATCACCCGGCTCTACCTTTTTCAATTCATAGAAGACAGCAGGACCGGTCAGGCTATCGACATGGCCGGCAAGCACGGCATGTCCTTTTGCGCCTGCTTTGAAACCGGGTTCAAACCAGCCCACTTGATCAACGTCTTCCGGGACGCCCATTTCGCCATTTTCCAGGATGCCAGTCGGCTCGATTGCTGCCTTTACTCCGATAGATCCGATTTCGATAGATGCCGGTTCCATGCCTTTAATGCTTTCTTGCCGTTGTTTTTGGACCATTTCCAGTTTTTCGCGCTGTTCAGGAAAGATGGGGAATTCGGCGATTTTGTCGACAACATTTCCCGCCGTCACTTCTTTTTCACTGTTTTCTTCAAGTTGTACGCTTTCTTCTTTATCCGCCGGGCCATTCGCCAACGGCTTTAAAATGAAAAATAAGGCAGCGACCAAAAAAACGGCGATGCCCATTGTCACAATCTGCTTCATTTTCCATCCCTCCCGTTAAAGTAGGAATAGAGAGGGCTAAAAAGCCCTCTCTTATTTCCCGTCATTTATGATTGTTGTTTACTTTGACGATACGTAATAGTTCCGGCGCCCACTAAGATTAGGGCACTCAGTGCCACCCATAGCATCATTGTATCAGATTGGCTTTCACTGCCGCCAAATCCGGTAGCCGGCATTTTATCAGGTGCTGCATTAACGAAATTCTCAGGGAATTGATCCACAACTGCACCGCTCAAGCCTTTGCCGATATCGAACATGAGGGCGTATCCAGTGCGGTAAGTCTCATAGGAAGCCGCATAGTCGCCTGAAACATATTGCTGAAATGTATCTACTACTGATTTCTCGTGCGCCGCAACAGCTGCAATGGTTTCTTCCAAAGGCATGCGGTCTTCAGTCGCAGTGTTTAAGAAAGTGCCTAATTCATTTGCAAAGGTATCGGTTAATGTCATAGTGGCACTATCAACAGCTTCCTGGTCTTCAGAAGCCGAAGCAGCTGCCAAATTGCCTTGGATTGAAATGTGTTCATTATTCCAAAGCGCTACGAATTGATTGCTTGCTTCATCGCCGTAAACAGAAGCTAAGGCGGCGCGGAATTCTTCGGTATTCTGGTCCTGTGCCCAATCGGCAAAGTCAAAATCTGCCGAACCGTTATAGCCTTTTGCCATACTCAATTGTGCCAGCGCAAAATGCTCTGCCGCAATGCGGTTCACTGTTGAACGGAAATCGCCGGCCGGTGTGTTCGGATCTGTGAACTGATCAGGAAATTGAGCGGCAATTGCACCGCTGATAGCACTGCCAGCTCCGAAAATTTGCTTGAAGCCTTCAAGATAAGACTTATAGGCTGCTTCGTATTCACCAGCCGCATATAAATCGAAGGTATCTTGGACAAAATCTTCATGCTGGCGCAGCGCTTGTTTGGCTCCGTCTTCTGGAAGGTTTCCTTCCGTTGCTGTCGCAAGGAACGTGCCCATTTCGTCAACGAAAGACTGAATCTGTTCAAGCGATTCCTGCTTCATTTCTTCATTGGCTTCTTTTACAGCCATCGCGTAGTCATCGGTTCCGACATTGTGCTTCGCAAAGATCTCCTCGAATGCCGCTCCGCCTTCTTCGCCGTAGACCGATGCAATGACCGGCTCCATATCGGCTGCGTTTTCATCGAGTGCAGCCATTGCAGCTTCGGCCGCTTTGTCTCCGTCATAGATTTTCATCATCGAGTCGACAGCCAGTGCATAGTGTTCCGACAATAACCCGTCTAGTGTTGCCCGCAGCTCATCTCCCGTCGTATCCGTATGCGGGCCGTCATGTGCAAATGCAGCTGATCCCATTCCAGGCAGAAGCAATGCTGCCCCTAATACCGGTGCTAAAATTTTTCTCCATTTCATCGTCAACACTCCTCTTTTTTGATTTCTTGCCTACCTAACGGAGCCTTTTGAAGAATAGATCACTCTTTTTTAAAAAACTTTTTGGAGTGAACTAAAAAGCGGGCTGATCCGTTAAGTAAGTAAGGAAACAGTAATTGTGAATAAAAGAACGGAAATCATATTTCATTCTCATTCTTCTTTTCTTCGAATTCTTGGTTCTTCAACTTTATTGTGTTGGCTAACACTGAGTTATAGTAAGCTTGAGGAATGAAATCTGAATAAAGGGGACCAGTTATGGAAAAAAGTTCAGACTTTGTTCTATATGAACGTGTGCGGAACAAAGACAAAGAAGCGCTTGAACAATTATACGACCGCTATGAAAAAATTCTGTTCTCGTTTCTTTTGAAAATAACCGAAGACCGGGATTTGGCAGAAGAAGCGCTGCAGGAAGTTTTCATCAAAGTATGGCGGGGCGTCGGGGAATACGATGAAAGCAAAGGGAAATTCACTTCCTGGCTGTTCACAATGTCACGGAATGCGGCTATTGACTTGATCCGCAAAAAGAAAAAGCCATCGGTGGCGCTTGAAGAAGCCGGAGAGCTGGTCAGTCCGGAATCGAGTGTGGAAGAAACAGCGGAATGGCAGGAAAAGAAAGAACAGATCCAACTGGCTGTAAAAAATTTATCGGCAGAACAGCAAAAAATGGTCCAGTTGTTTTATTTTAAAGGATACACACATGAAAAAATTTCTGAGCTATGCGAGGTTCCGCTCGGGACTGTTAAAAGCAGGATACGGCTTGCTTTGAAAAAACTAAAAGGGACTTTGCACGATGTGCAGGAAAGGGGGACTCACCATGGCGAAACTGAATTGTGACCACGTCATCGATTATTTGAACGGAACGCTCAGTAAAGAAGAACAGCTTGAATTTGAACAGCATTTGAAAACCTGTGCAGATTGCCAGGAAATCATTGAAATGACCGGCGACCTCCCTTATCTTGCAGATCCTGTCGAGCCGCCGGCCGGCATGAAAGCGAGAATCTTATCCAATGTTTTTGAAGAGGAAAAAGAGCAGGAGAAACCGGTGGAATTGAATCGGGAACCGGTGCCGCTTGCGGCCAAGAAGACGCTGAAAAAGAAAAATAGATGGCCTGTATTGATTGCCGCCGCTCTGTTCGTGTCTTTGCTCGGCAACGGCTATGCGCTTTTGAAGCTCTCGGAACAGCCGGAAACGAACGATGAGATGGCCTTCCAGTCCATTGACCTGCAGCCAAATGAAGTATTTGGCGGCACTGCGAAAGCAGCCATCATCCGGGAAGAAGAATCGTTGGAACTGGTTGTTCAGGCGGAACAGCTCGAAGCGCTTGAAGGCGAGCAAGTCTACCAGATTTGGCTATTGAAGGAAGGCAAACCGATTCCAGCGGGAGCATTTACGCCAAGTGAAGAGGGCAAAGGGAATGCGTATTACAGTTTGGAAGACAATACCGAAGACTGGGATACAATCGCCATTACGCTTGAGCCGCAAGCGGGCAACGAGACGCCTAAAGGGGAAATCGTGTTAAGCTCCGAGATTTAATGTGCAGAAGCGATATAGAAAGAAGAAACGGACAAACCGCTAAGGGGTTGTCCGTTTTTTGATTTAAACTTTCTTGAAAAAACGCTCCAATTCTCGCGCCGTTTCTTCCGGCGCTTCTTCCGCCAAATAGTGGCCGCAGTCAATTCCGCGCCCTTGGACATCATCTGCCCAGCCCCTCCAAATGTCCAGAACATCATATAATCCCGGCAATTCGCCTTGCTCACTCCAAAGCGCAAGCAGGGGGCAGGCGATTTTCTTCGTTCCGCGGTCCTGTTCGTCCAGTTCAAAATCAAATGTTGCACCGGCCCGGTAGTCTTCGCACATCGCGTGGATCGTTCCTGGGTTTTGAATGCCGCGCAGATAATCCGCCAGGGCCTCCGGATGGAACAGGTCCCGGCTGCCGCGAAAATAAAAATGGTCTGGGTTTTCACCAATCATTTTCTCCGGCAAGTCGAAAGGCTGTGACAGGAAAAACCAGTGCCATGTGCTTGAGGCAAATTCTTTATTGGTTCTTCGGAAGGCCTCGCCCGTCGGGATGATGTCGAGCACCGCAAGTTTTTCGACAGCTTCAGGAAAATCGAGCGCCAGCCGGTAAGCGCAGCGGCCGCCACGGTCGTGTCCGGCAACGGAGAACGGGGCAAATCCAAGCTTTTTCATTAATTCGATTTGGTCTTTGGCCATGGCGCGTTTGGAATAGCTGGAGTGGTCAGCCATGCTTGCGGGTTTTGAACTGTCGCCGTAGCCCCGCAAATCCGGCATGACCAAAGTGAACTGCCCGGCCAGCAGCGGTGCGACTTTATGCCACATCATATGGGTCTGCGGATGGCCGTGCAGGAGCAGGAGCGGCGGACCATCTCCTCCGATGCGTACACGCACTTCGACTTCTTTTAAAGCAATGGTCTGCAGCTTAAAGTTTTCAAACAGCATAACATGGGCCTCCTTTGGCGGTTCTGTGTTACTTAAGAAATTCTCGTGAATTCGGCATACTCCTCCCTAATGTTTGAATATACAGGCTAGCGGCGTTTTTATTGCGGAGAAAGGGGTATGGCAGAAGCAACAAAATATTCTTTACCTGAGGAGGAGGTTCGAATGGCAGAAGGAACGTCCAGGCAAGGTCTGACGGTCGTCATCACAGGAGCATCAAGCGGGTTTGGAAAGGGAATGGCGAAGCGGCTGGCAGCAGAAGGGGCGAATGTGGTTTTGGCAGCCCGCCGAACAGAGCTGATTGAGCAGCTAGCTGAGGAATTGGGGCCGAATGCGATTGCGGTGACGACGGATATCAGCCTAGAAGGCGACATGGAACGGCTGATGGATACGGCGCTTGCTGATTTTGGCAAAGTGGATGTCTGGATTAACAACGCGGGTCTTGGGATTATCGGTTCGTTCACAGAAATTCCGCTTGCCGATCAGATGCGCCTTGTTCAGGTGAATCTCATAGGGACAATGTACGGAAGCCGCTTCGCTTTGAAGCAATTTCAGCAGCAAAGCTACGGAACTTTGATCAACCTTTCTTCTTTTGCCACCAGTATTCCGCTTCCTTTCGGGGCTGCTTATACGGCGACGAAATATGGGATTTCAGGACTCAGCAAAGGCTTGTATCAGGAAATGCGGCTGGACGACTGGAAGGATATTCATGTCTGTGCAGTTCATCCATGGGTGACGGATACGCCTTGGACTGAGCATGCCGGGAACTACAGCGGACATGCCATTGAAATCGGCCCTGCAGATGACCCGGAAGAAGTCATCGAAGAGATTCTGGAACTGATCGATCATCCAAAAGAAAGCTTGGAAATTGGCTTTAAAGTTAAAGGCGCAGCAGTCATACACAAATTGATGCCGGATACTGTCGAAAAATTGGATGGCCATTTCTTGCACAAGATGCTAAAGAGCTCGCCGCCAGCCGAACCGACATCCGGCAGTTTGTTTGAACCAAGGAGGGAAGGGAGCGGCGTATCTGGCAATATGCGTGAACGTTTCCGCAATAAATAAGCGGCAGGGAGGAAATCGCATGGCTGAAAATGAAAAAAGGCAAGGATTGACCGTTGTCATCACAGGGGCATCAAGCGGGTTTGGAAAAGGAGTGGCGAGGCAATTGGCTGCTGATGGAGCGAACCTTGTGCTTGCGGCCCGCAGAACTTCACTGATAGAAGAATTGGCCAATGAACTGGGTTCGAATGCCATTGCCGTTACTACAGACGTCAGCAAAGAAAAAGAGATGAAGCAGCTTTTTGAAGCCGCGCTAGCCGCTTTCGGAAAAATCGATGTTTGGATCAACAACGCAGCAGTAGGTGCAATCGGCCCTTATACAGAAGTGCCGGGAAAAGATATGGCACGCGCAGTTGAAATCAATGTTATCGGTACGTTGATCGGCAGCCACTACGCTTTGCGCCAGTTCAAGCAACAGGGCCATGGGACCTTGATCAATATCGGATCGGTCGCCGGAAAAGTGCCGTTCCCTTACTATACGCCTTATAGCACCACGAAATTTGCCGTCATTGGTTTGACAGCCTCGCTCCATCAGGAAATCGAGTTGGAAGGGCATAAGGATATTCATGTCTGCATGGTCCATCCATGGGCAACCGACACGCCATGGTTTTTGCATACGGCCAACTATACAGGGCATGAAGCGGAAATGAAGCCGATGGACGACCCGGAACCGGTCATTGAAGCCATCATCAGCCTAATCGACAATCCGCAGGAATCCATTGGAGTGGGATCGAAAGTGAAAGGCACTGCGCTGTCACGGAATCTTATGCCAAAATTGACGGAAAAGATGAATTCCGTCCAAGTGAAAAAAGTGATAGAAGATGCGCCGCCAGCACCTGAAACTTCTGGCAGCCTTCATGAACCCCTTGAAATTGGCACTGAGGTTTCAGGTGGTATAAGGGAACGGATGAAGCTGGAAGACTGATGGCCAGAAGAAAACGGACCGAAAAGGTTCGTTTTTTATTTATGTGGTAAACAGTGAGCGCTTCATCTGTTTAATAGGCCTTTAGGACTCAAGCGCGATGAAAGAAATTTAATACTTTGGCTTAGCTGCAGATTTTAGTATTTCATTTTGTCGAACTATTAGCGCATATTGGATATACAATGCTAAGCCCGGCTTGAACTGCTTTCGCTTTTATCAATAACTGTTAATATGGACTGTAACAACTATTTTTTAGTTAAGAGCATTGAGGCATTGGGAGTGGTTAAGATGAGAGAAGAAATCATTAAAAGAAATAATGTGCGGATCATAGGGGAAGGGAAGCAGACGCTTGTATTCGCCCATGGATTCGGCTGTGACCAGTATGTTTGGAACCAGGTCGCTCCGGCATTTGAAAACAAGTACCGAATTGTGCTTTTCGATTATGTAGGATCCGGAAAAAGCGATAAATCGAAATACTCAACGGAACGCTACAGTACGCTGCATGGCTATAAACAGGATTTGCTGGATCTGTGCGATGCTTTGAATCTTCGGAATGTGGTTTTTGTCGGGCATTCAGTCAGCAGCATGATCGGAATCCTTGCTTCAAATGAACGCCCGGAGTTGATCACGAAGCTTATCATGATTGCACCATCGCCTTACTATTTGAACGAAGGGGATTATCAGGGAGGTTTTGAACCGGCCGATATTGATGAATTGCTGGATATGATGGAAGTGAACTATAAAGAATGGGCAAAATACTTAGCCCCGGTTGTGATGCAAAACCCGGATCGCCCGGCCTTGACGACGGACTTTGAAGGCATTCTTTCTTCAAACGATCCAGTGATTGCCCGCCAATTTGCGGAAGTCACTTTTAAATCCGATATGAGAGGCGAACTTGGAAAAGTCCGCGTTCCAGCCTTGATCCTGCAGACTCAATTTGACGCCATCGCGCCGATTGAAGTCGGGCGCTATGTGCATGCACACATCGAAAACAGTAAATTTATCATTATGGATGCGAAAGGGCATAATCCTCATCTTAGTGACGTGGAAGAAACAGTCGCCCATATCCAGCAATATCTGAACGAATAGGAGTGAATAGGGGATGGAAGAGCGGTTAAATCAAGCGCCATTCGGTTATTTAGTGATGGATCTTGAAGGCAAGGTCGTGGAAATGAATTTGGAGATGAAGCGGATTTGGGGCAGGGGTGAAATGCCTGAGCACATTCATGAAATGCTGACAACTGCTTCGCGTGTCTATTTTCAAACGTATTTCTTGCCTGCTGTCACTTTACATAAAAGGGTCACTGAAATGTCCTTAATGATCAAAAGTGAACGAGGTCCAATTCCTGTTTTAATGAACAGCATCGAGCGCAACGGATTTTTCGAATGTGCAATGATTGAGATGACGATTCGCGGCGAGTATGAGAAAGAACTTCTTTTGGCGAAGAAACAAGCAGAAAAGATCAATCAGGAATCGGCGGAAGCCAACGCGCGTCTCCAAAAGCTGCTTGCAGAAGTGGAAGCGAAGCAATTGGAGCTTGAAAAACTTAACGGCGGCCTGAAGCAGCAAGCGGATACGGATGCTTTGACAGGATTAAAGAACAGGCGTTACCTGGAAAAAGAAATGGATAACTTGCTGGGGCGGGCAAAGGAAGGTTTGCCTCTTACGACTTTGATTATTGATATTGATTATTTCAAGAAAGTCAACGATACATACGGACATCATACTGGAGATCTTGTGCTCCAGGAATTAGCGGGCAAGCTGAAAGAAGAGGCGGAGGCTTTCGGCATAGTGGCCCGGTTAGGCGGAGAAGAATTCTTTATCGTTTTGCCCGGGTTTGAACAAGACCAGGCACTGAATCTTGCCGAACAGATCCGGCGGCGCGTGGAAATGGATGAATGGGCGCATACTCCGATCACCGTCAGTATCGGAATGGCTTCGTTCTCTGAAAAGGACGACGAAGTTACCCTTTATACCCGTGCCGATGAAGCGCTGTATGCTTCCAAAAAAGGCGGGCGCAACCGGGTGACGGCTCTTTGAGCAGAGCGCAGAATGTTTAGCAGCTGCCGGTGGTTTGGCGGCAGCGAAAAAATTTGCTTTTTAATTTGGAATTGCAGTATGCCGGAGCCCCTAAAGGCGGTTATAATAAATTCAAAACAATAGCGAAAACCGTGGGGGATCTGGATGGATAAAGAAATTAAAATGCTTGGCAGTCGGGTGGAAGAAGAACGGTATGTCATTGCTGAATTGATACAGGAAGAAGTTTCGAAAAACATCAGTTTTGAAGAAGCAGAACAACTCGCCAGCTTTATTGATGCAGTCACTGAATTCCGTGCTGGTTTTATCGGATTGCTGGCCCAATCATTTGAACATTTTTTGGATCCGCAAACAGCTTATGATGAAATTTCTATGTGGGGAGAAAAAACCGGCAATTATTTTCTAGACCAGAACATGGCGCTTGATGCGGCCTTGGCAGAGACGTCTCTTTACCGAAAACATATCGGCAAACTCATTAAAACGGAAGCGATGCGAAATCAAATCAAGCTTGAACGCCTGTTTGAAATTATGGAGTATTTCCATACTCTGTTAGACCATGCCGCTTATTCTTACAGTTTCGCCTATATCCATTCTTATCAAAAGAGCCTGAAAGATGCGCACGATGAATTTATGAAATTATCTGCACCGGTTGTTCCTGTAAATGACCAAATTGCGATTTTGCCGCTGATTGGCGAAATTGATATCGACCGGGCCCAGTACATTTTGGAAAAGACGTTAATGGAAGCGAGCCGGTTAAAAATTTCCACCTTGATCCTGGATTTATCAGGCGTTGTAAAAGTCGATGCGGTAGTAGCGGAACAAATCATCCGGGTGACGCAGTCGCTGAAGCTGATCGGAGTGCACAGCATGCTGACCGGCATCCGGCCGGAAATTGCCCAGACCATCATCAGCTTGGGAATCGACATTAGCGAGCTGTCGCTTGGAGGCAGTTTAAAACAGACGTTTAAAAAACTTACAGACAATCAATAAAAAAACTGCTGAAGCGATAGTTGCTTCAGCAGTTTTGCTTTGAAAGGGCCAGGTTTTTATAGTTTAGAAAGGTTGGCCGGGCTTTCTGCCAGCACTTGTTGGAGTGCGGATAGTTCCTGCTCATTTAACGGGACCATCGGCAAACGCACGCTGCCGACTTCAACGCCGCTTAAGTTCAACGCGGTTTTAACGGGCACTGGATTTGGCGCCGCAAACAACGCATGCATGACCGGCAATAATTTCCGGTGCAGCGCTGCTGCTTCCTGGACATTGCCGCCTTTGAAAAGCGTAATCATTTCCTGCATATCATTTCCGATAACGTGGGCTGCCACTGAGACGATTCCTTGGCCGCCGATCGAAAGCATCGGCACGGTCAGGCCATCATCACCGCTGTAGACGGCAAAATCCGCTGGAGTGTTTTCAATGATGGCTGCTGCGGCGTCCAGATTGCCGCTCGCTTCTTTAATTGCGACAATATTGTCGATAGCCGACAAGCGAATAGTGGTTTCCGGCAACAAATTTACAACGCTGCGCCCAGGAATGTTATAAAGCATCACCGGGAGGCGGGTTGAAGCCGCAATCGCATGGAAATGCTGGAACATGCCTTCCTGGGAAGGCTTATTGTAATATGGAGTCACCAGCATCACGCCGTCCACGCCCATTTCTTCTGCGGCCCGCGTCAATGCAATGGAAGCCCGTGTGTCATTGGAGCCGGTTCCTGCAATTACTGGAATTCGGCCGTTCACGGTTTTAACGACAAATTCGAATAAGGCAATTTTTTCATCTGTCGATAGTGTAGGGGACTCACCGGTCGTTCCGGCCACCACCAATGCATCGGTGCCGTTCGCAATTAAATGCTCCACCAATTTTTGTGTTGCCCCGAAATCTATATCGCTTTGTGCGTCAAATGGCGTCACCATGGCTGTTACTACTTGTCCGAAATTCATCATACCACCCTTTTCTCATTTTTTAGTTTGCTTTCAGCGGTTAACGGGTTGGTCCTTAACAAACAAAAAGCAGCAACGAGGGTCTCGTTGCTGCCATAGAAACAATGTCATGCTTTTTGTTTCTTTGTGTCAGATAGCCCTCCATATAGTTTCCTATATGACAGTCCAGCATTTTTTCAATGCAGAACCAGCGATGGCGGTTATGAGCCTTTCATCGCTTCGGCAAATTCCCCTTTCAGCATACGTCAACGGATCCCATACTCCTCGGTAAGCGTACTGATGGTCTTTGCTCCTCTATCCTCACCCGGAATAATCGGGCAAGAAAATATTGAATTAGCTAGACCATATCAAAAAAAATAGGAATTTGCAAGCCATGTGGAATGCTTTTTGAAAAAAGGAGGAGATCAGTATGGAAGAAGAAAAGCGCCGGGACAAAGAATTGCATATACAGACCTCGGAAATCCAGCATGATTTTCCCGAATCGGTTCACCATCATCGATATGAACCGACGCCTTACGCGCTTCTTGATCAATTATTTGCCCGGTACAGCTTAGCTGATTCGGATCGCATCGTCGATTTTGGAAGCGGAAAAGGGCGTTTGAATTTTTACCTTCACCACCGCTTCGGGGCAAAAACTGTTGGCGTCGAAATGAATCCCCATTTTCATGGACAGGCGCTGGAAAATTTGATGGCCTATGAAAAGAAATGGAAAACAGCAGGTAAAATCCAGTTTATCCAGTGTCTGGCACAAGATTACCGCATTCAGCCGGCGGACAATAAATTCTATTTTTTTAATCCTTTTTCAGTCCAGATTTTCATCAGCGTTTTGAACAATATTCTGGAATCCTATGAACAAAAAACAAGGGAGATCGACTTGATCCTCTTTTTTCCTTCGGATGACTTTATTGATTACTTGGTGCATTGGACGCCATTTGAACTGGCTGAAGAGATGGAATTGCCTGCTTCCGGAAAGGATTTTCGGGAACGCTTCTTGGTATACCGGCTTTCTGAGTATTGATTTGAAAACTTGTAAATGTGGGTATAACGGAAGAAAGAGGCTGTTTAAGGAGTGGTTTGATGAAGTGGCGAGGTAGAAGAGCGAGTGGAAACGTAGAGGATCGGAGAGGCTCGGGAGGCGGCGGAAAATTAGTTGCCGGAGGCGGAATCGGCGGTTTGCTGATTGTGCTGCTTGTGGCGTTTCTTGGCGGTGATCCGGGAGCGGTATTGGACGGCCTTGGTTCTGGCGGAACCCAGACGAATGAACCTTATGTGGAGACGGAGCAGGAAGCGGAGCTGTCCGATTTTGTGGCGGTTGTCCTGGCGGATACGGAAACGGTATGGACGCAGGTTTTTGAAGAGGAAGGCATGGAATACGTGGAGCCGACCTTAGTGCTTTTCGATGGCAGCGTAAATTCAGCTTGCGGAACAGCGGGAGCAGCAGTCGGTCCGTTCTATTGTCCGGGAGACCAGAAATTGTACATTGACCTCAGTTTTTATGAAGAGCTGCAGAATCAGTTCCAAGCACCCGGTGATTTCGCAATGGCTTACGTGATTGCCCACGAAGTCGGCCATCATGTGCAGAACCTGCTCGGCGTAATGAAGGAAGTGCAGCCGCTCAGAAATCAACTGAGTGAAGAGGAATATAATAAGCTGCAAGTGAAGTTGGAACTTCAAGCCGATTATTACGCAGGAGTCTGGGCCCATCATGCGCAAGGCATGGACCTGCTGGAAGAAGGGGATTTGGATGAAGCGTTGACGGCTGCCAGTGCGGTCGGCGATGACACAATTCAGAAGCGCTCGCGCGGCTACGTCGTGCCTGAAAGTTTTACGCACGGCACTTCTGAACAGCGCAAAACCTGGTTCTATAAAGGATTTAAAGCCGGAAACCTGGAAGCGGGCGATACATTCAACGCCAAAGGCCTGTAACGGGAAAGCGAGGAAAATTGAAGAACTGAAGAGTCCGGCATTGATATTTTCAGCAATGTGATTCATTATTGAAATAGACAGTCTTTTCACGCAGCGCGCGAGGGGAAATTAGGTTCTATAAAGGAAGTAAATTCATGCAGGAAGAAAATATTACACGCATCCAGCTGGATGGTCGTGAGGTTGTGCTGATCGGTACAGCCCACGTTTCCCGGCAAAGTGCGGAACAAGTAAAAACGGTGATTGAACAAGAGCGCCCGGATTCGGTGTGCATCGAATTGGATGCACAGCGCTACCAGTCTGTTACGGAAAACAGCAAGTGGAAGGAAACGGACATCTTTAAAGTGTTAAAAGAAAAGAAAGCCAGTCTTTTGCTGATGAACTTGGCCATTTCTTCTTTCCAAAACCGGCTGGCGGATCAGTTCGGCATCAAACCGGGACAGGAAATGATTCAAGGCATTGAATCGGCGAAAGAAGTAGGCGCTGACCTGGTGCTTGCTGACCGGAACATCCAAGTGACGTTCTCGCGGATTTGGGGAAACCTGGGTGTCATGGGCAAAGCCCAGCTTTTGACCTCCGTATTTTTCAGCATCTTCAGCAAAGAAACCATTTCGGAGGAAGACTTGGAAAAAATGAAATCACAGGATACGCTAAACGCAGTATTGGATGATTTTACCCAGTCTTTTCCTAAGCTGAAACAGCCGCTTATTGATGAACGGGACCAGTATCTGGCCCAGAAAATCAAAGAAGCTCCTGGTGAAAAAATCGTGGCGGTGCTTGGCGCGGCCCACGTACCTGGAATCACGAAAGAAATCCATAACGAACATGATTTGGCGAAACTGTCCAAAGTGCCGGAGAAATCGAAATGGCCGAAAATTATTGGCTGGATGATTCCGATTGTCCTCGTCGCGTTGATTGCGATTACGTTTTACAACAACCCGGCAGCGGGAATCGACCAGACCATCAGTTGGGTGCTCTGGACCGCCTCGCTTGGTGCAATCGGGGCCGCAGTGGCGTTTGGCCATCCATTCGCCATTTTGACCGCCTTTGTGGGAGGGCCGATCGGGGCGCTGCATCCTTTGCTTGCAGCCGGATGGTTTTCTGGCCTTGCCCAAGCGTATGTACGCCGGCCGAATGTCGGGGATTTTGAAACTCTCTCAAAAGACGTATTCACGGTTAAAGGTTTTTGGGACAATAAAGTTACACGGGTGCTGCTGGTTGTCGTTCTTACCAATTTAGGCACAGCAGCAGGCAATATCATCGGCGGGGCCGACGTTATCCGCCTGTTTATCCAAAATCTATAATGTGCGAAAGCCGAACGGAGTTCTTTGCCGTTCGGCTTTTTCTTTTCATTGTATAAAAAAGTAAGGAAAAGGGTATAGGGTAGAAAATCATCCGCTTCCGGTTAAGGAGGAGTAAAGAATGGGTTTCTTCCTCGTCGGCATCCTTTTATGGACGCTGGTCATTGCTTCGGTCGTTTTATTGATCTATGGTCTCTGGAAACATTCCTGGAAAGTCCTTGTTTGGAGCGGAGCTGCACTATTGGTTCCAATGCTCACCATTTTTCTTGGCGGGCAAGGGATTTGGTTCCGTCTATGCATCGTCCCGCCTCTTGCCATTTTTGCGGCCGCTTATTATCTGAAGCAAAAAACGATACAGCCTCTTTAAAAGTGGATTGGGGATCTTTTCCTCAATCCATTTTTTATAGGATTTCAAGATGGAAGTATGGAAATAATTAAACATTAGTTATACAAAATTGGAGAGGAGATTGATTATGAAGTACATATTGGAGCAGGGAAAGCTGTTTTTATTTTCACTATTTATTTTTATGCGTATCAGTGTATATGTATTTGACGTGTTGCCCCTGCTTGAAATTCCTGACCCCCTAGCCTCGTGCTGATTTCGACGATTCTTCCGGGTGCAGGTCCGGAAGAAATTGAGAACTCTATCACGAATACGATTGAAAGAGAAAGTCAGTAGCCGACGGATAGCGCCTGTCCAATCCATTTCTTCCAATTCGGCTTCCACGGCTGTTCTGTTTGAAGAAGTGACAACCATTGAATTGATGGACCAAAAACAGAAGATATTGTGACCTATGTAGGCGAACCCGCAATTTCTTATACGGTTTTCCTGAAAACTGCCCAGGATGCGCCTTCAGTAGGCAAAAATGTCACTGAGATAGGTTATTGAAGCATTCGATGAAGACCTGCCAGGCGGCATTAAAGCCGAACACTACGAATCACAAGCAGAAAATGCCAATTTGATTTTGAAGGCTTATATATATTTATTTATTGATTGCAGTTCAGGCGTCTGTATTGATCGGGTTGATCCCGATCCCGCTCACGGGTGTCGACTTGAACCAGATTTCCGTCATCGGATTTGATCATTGCCATTGGGATACTGGTTGATGACAGCATTTTCGGGAATGATAATATCCAGCGCCGCTACAAACTCGGCGATTCCCCGCTTGACGGCGCCATAACAGGGGTGCGGGAAGTGTATCCTTCCATCATTTCTTCCAGTTTGACGATTGTTGTGACGTTTTCTACATTATTGTTCTTGTCTGGCGGAAATGGGGCGTTTATTAAAGCGCTGCCGAGCATTCTCATTACGACTATTATTGCGTCTACGGTCCTTTCGATTACGTTAGTGCCGGCTTGGCATTCTCAAGCTTGTTCACCTTAGTGATGATCCCATCGCTTTACCTGGTCTTTTACCGGATCAATCACCGTAAAAAGAAAGCGGCCTAAAAGACTTTGCGCATCGCTTTTCAGCTATGCGTTTTTTTCTTTTGGCAAAGGGTAATCAGGGTACTAAGAATAAATGCAGGTTTTCCGCATGGCGAGGCAGGTGAAACCATTGGAGAATGCAGGAGTGCCAGTGAAGGAGAATGATTTTCGCCGCGGCCCTTTTCTGGGCGTGTTGATGGCAGGCGTCTTCGTCGCTATTTTAAACCAGACGTTGTTGGCAACGGCATTGCCGCACATTATGGAAGATTTGGAGATTAATGCGAATACGGCCCAGTGGCTGACAACCGTCTTCATGCTGGTCAACGGGGTCATGATTCCGATTACCGCTTTTTTGATTGGAAAATTTTCAACCCGGCAATTGTTTCTTGCCGCACTTGGCCTGTTCGCAGCAGGTACGATTATTTGTGCTATAGCACCCGGATTTAATTTATTGATGCTTGGGCGCATCATTCAAGCTTCAGGCGCCGGCATTATGATGCCCTTGACCCAAACGATTCTCTTTTTGGTTTTCCCAGTGGAAAAACGCGGACAGGCAATGGGACTGTTCGGGCTGGTGATTTCCTTTGCACCTGCGCTGGGCCCGACTTTATCAGGGTGGATCGTTGGCCTGTATCCGTGGCGGGCGTTGTTTTATATCGTCATTCCAATCGCCGTCATCGACCTGGTTCTTGCTTATTTTTTGTTGCGCAATGTGACAAAACAGACGTTTCCGGCTCTCGATATCTTGTCGGTGGTGCTGTCGACGCTCGGATTCGGCGGAATCCTCTATGGCTTTTCGAGTGCCGGCAATACCGGCTGGAGCAGTGCGCCGGTTTTGGTTTCAATCACCGTCGGAATCGTTTCGTTGATTGTCTTCATCCATCGGCAATCGACTTTAAAAGAGCCGCTGTTGGAGTTTAAAGTTTTTTCCTACGGTATTTTCACGTTATCAACTATTTTAAGCGTAATCGTCTTTATTTCGATGATTGGCAGTGCGACAATTTTGCCGATTTACATGCAGACAATGCATGGCTTCAGTGCGCTTGAATCAGGGCTCATGCTTCTGCCGGGCGCTTTGGTCATGGGATTCATGAATCCGGTAACCGGCAAAATTTTTGATGCGGTCGGCGGCAAATGGCTCGCCATCGTCGGTTTGTCCATTGTCACCGTATCGACTTTTCAATTCACAGCCTTGACGACAGCCACTTCTTTCACTTACTTAACGGTTATGCACGCCATCCGGATGTTTGGCGTTTCCATGGTGATGATGCCGGTGACAACTGCCGGGTTAAATCAGCTGCCTGAGCGGCTTGTTCCGCACGGCACGGCCATGAGCAATACGATGCGCCAAGTGTCGGGGTCGATCGCCACGGCGCTGCTTGTAACGATCATGACGGGCACGGCTTTGGATCCCGTGCAATACGGGGCAGAGGGCCTGGTGCGCGGCGTCAATATTTCCTTTATTGTTGTAGGCGTGCTCAGTGGCATTGGAATCTTGTTGGCATTTTTCTTAGGAAAAAAACAGCCGCAAAAAAGTAGAAAAGAAATCAAGAAAGAGTGAATTTTCACGGCATTGGCACTTTTCCCGGACAACCACTTTGTCACACGATAGCCATTTACTTCTCTTTTGGAATTTGGTAAGATGTCTGACGACAGAGGACTAATCTGCTAAACAACCATCGGGAAATGAAAGCGTTTCACGGTGGAATAAATAATGAGGTGAAGTTGTGAATTTATTATGGGGCATCTTTGGGATTTTCGTCGTACTGGGAATCGCCTTTCTTTTATCAAGCGGCAAAAAATCAATTAAGCCAAGAACAATTATTGGCGGATTGGCGATTCAGTTAACTTTCGCCTTCATCGTGCTCGAGTGGGAAACCGGAAGAGCCGGTCTATTGAAATTCTCTGGATTTGTTCAGAATATTATCGATTATGCTGGAGAAGGGATTGCGTTCGTCTTCGGGCCAGCGGCTGACACGACAAACTTTGGTTTTGTGTTTGCGTTCCAAGTATTGACCGTTATTATCTTCTTCTCCGCATTGATTTCAGTGCTGTACTATTTGGGCGTCATGCAAATCGTCATTAAATTGCTTGGCGGCTTGTTGTCGAAACTTCTTGGCACAAGCAAAGCGGAATCCATTTCAGCCGCTGCGAATATTTTCGTTGGCCAAACAGAAGCGCCGCTTGTCATTCGTCCATTTATCGCGGGAATGACGCGCTCCGAATTATTTGCTGTCATGACAGGCGGCCTGGCTTCTGTAGCCGGTTCGACTTTGGCAGGATACGCACTTCTCGGTGTGCCTCTTGAATACTTGTTGGCGGCAAGCTTCATGGCTGCCCCAGCCGGTTTGATCATGGCGAAAATCATGATTCCTGAAACAGAAGATGTTTTAGAAAGAGAAGACATCGTAATGGAGAAAGATAAATCGTCTGTAAACGTCGTCGACGCGGCGGCTAGAGGTGCCGCAGACGGCTTGCAATTGGCATTGAATGTCGGTGCCATGCTTTTAGCGTTTATCGCTTTGATCGCTCTTTTGAACGGTATGCTTGGCGGAATTGGCGGCTGGCTCGGCTTTGAAGGGTTGACGATTGAAGGCATCCTTGGATTCGTCTTCGCACCTCTTGCTTGGGCAATCGGTGTTCCATGGGCAGAAGCTGTCCAAGCGGGTAGTTTCATCGGACAAAAATTGGTCCTCAATGAATTCGTAGCTTACACTTCTTTTGCTCCTGAAATTGCCAACTTGTCACCTAAAACTGTTATCGTAGTCAGCTTTGCGCTATGCGGTTTCGCTAACTTAAGTTCATTGGCTATCTTACTTGGCGGCCTTGGTGCCATGGCGCCATCACGCCGTCCGGATATCGCGCGTCTTGGTATTCGCGCGGTTGCAGCAGGTATGCTTGCATCTTTGCTGAGTGCATCAATTGCCGGCATGTTCATGTAATAGGATTCGGCCAACCCCTTATCTGCGAAGAAATTTGCGGATGAGGGGGTTTTTTGTTTTGTCGGGCTGTTTCGCCGGCGAAACAGCCCTGGTTTTGGCATGCCGGTCGGTTTTTCAATAGGCTGATTTTGTTTGCGCTCGTTGGGGTGGGAATGCGCGCGTTGGCAGAGAAATACGCTCGTTCAAATAAATTTGTGCGCGCTCAGAGAGAAATGTGCGCGCTACGCATCTAAAAGCACACATTGCTTCTAATCTTTCAATCGATAACACCGTGCTTTCGATTCGCCGGTCGTTTGCAAATCAAATTGGCTTAATAACCGCCCAGCCACATGGCGAGAATCGAGTCCGCAAAACTCGCGAAATCTTTCATACGTAATGGTTGTATCGATTAAAGAGAAGTATTCCTGCAGCGCAAACTCGTGAGCCAGCAGATCCTGATGATGGCAGGACTGACAATGCCAACTCCGTTTCGTTCGGAACATCGTGAGCGATTGACAGTTTCGGCAAAATACACCGGCCTTCAATTCCCTAGGATGGATAAAATATCGTTGGCACAATGGAATTTCTACAAAAGGGGTTTGACTTGATAGCAGCATATTTTTTATTTTGAGAAGTGGAAGGTTCGCAGCCGTTGGGGGATGGGCTTCATGAATTTTCAAAAGCATTTCCGGCATCTGATAAGTTTTGCAAATAAGGGTGCGGGCTGGTTTTGAGATGAACTCGCACTTTTTCGCTGTGAAGACGATGAGGCCTTGAACTGGCAGGGGAATCTTATGTTTCTTGAACCAGATGGATAGAAAACGGACGTTCTTGCGGAGTTGAATCTGCGGATCTTCCATGACGGTTTTCACGCTGTCTTCATCAAATCGGTAAAACTCGCCAGTCTTTTCATCGAAGTGGATTTTGCCGCTGATGTTCTTGGACTCAATCACAATCGCGCAGCGTTTTGTCAAAAGCAATCCGTCCATTTGGATAGGCCAATTGCCTAATTGTAATTGAACATTCCACATCACACTATAATCCTCATCTAAATAAAACTCATTGAACCGGGCTTCGATTCGATGTTCGCCTCTTGTTCCGGAAGCAGTGCGGTGCAGCTCTTTCTGAAGATAACTTTGACTTTGATGCTCAGCCGGCAGCCGGTTAATTAACCGTTCCAATCCTTCCGACCGGGCCATCATTCCGATTGATCTCTTTTCCATAAAACACCTCTTTCAACTGAATTAAATGAAGTATAGCACTCTTTAAATAAATTTAGAGAAACGATTTTAAAAACAATCATGTGCCTGCTTTTCGCTTACAAAAAGGGGAGATGAGGCGATACGCGCGTTCATTTGAATTTGTGCGCGCTCAGAGAGAAATGCGCGCGCTCAAACAGATTTGCGCGCGTTCAAAATAAAATGCGCGCGCTCATAATTTTTACCCAATCACTATCAAGCTCCATCCCTTGACACACCTGGTTTTTTCGATTACACTCCTATATTGGCTCACCTATTTTATTTATTGGGAAGAGCGGGTTGGGAGAGGGCTAATTTAATAGAAGGTCGTAGAAATGAGTAATTGGATGGACCGGTTTTTTGGTCTTCAAATGAACGAAACGACAGTTAAACGGGAGATGTCGGCAGGTGTCATCGGCTTTTTTACCGTAGTATACATCATTGCCGTCAACTCATTGATCTTGTCCGAATCGGGCATGCCGCTTGAAGCCGCGATTATCGCGACGATTGCAGCGTCCGTATTTGGCTGTCTCGTCATGGGCTTCTGGGGCAATACGCCGATTTTGCTTGTGCCGGGCATGGGAATCAATGCGTTATTTTCTTATACGATGGTGCAATCCATGGGCTTGTCTTGGCCTGAAGCATTGACAGTGGTTTTTGTATCCGGCATCATTTTTGTCATTATTGCGTTTACGCGTTTGGCAAAAATGCTGAGTGCTGCCGTGCCGTATTCGCTGAAAGAAGCGATTACGGTTGGACTTGGTTTATTCCTCATGCTGATCGGTCTTGAAAAAGGCGGCATCGTGGTGAATGGTTCCAATTCGATTTTGGCACTGGGCTCTCTTGGCGAGGCGCATGTCCTGGCAACTGTTTTGACTTTTGTCGTCGCAATCGTGCTGTTTATCCGCAATGTTCCGGGGAATTTCCTGATTACGATTGTATTGGGTACCGTGATTGCTTCCTTCTTCGGATTGATTGATCCGAGCGGAATGAGCGGATCGGGCGTCGAGTTGTCGGAAGCGTTCGCCGTTTTCGGTGCTATGACGTTTGACGGCATCTTGTCGATGACATTCTGGATTGCCGTGTTTTCCTTGACGATGGTCATCGTCTTTGAAAACATCGGTACGGTGCAAGGGCAAGTGTCGTTCATCGAACGCCCGCAAAAGTTTGGCCGCGCATTCCAGGCGACTTCGGTTTCCGCGATGGCCTCCGGCATATTTGGCACGAGTCCGACAGTGGCGAGTGCTGAAAGTGCGTCAGCCATGGCTGCTGGCGGCCGCACAGGCCTGACTGCAGTCACCACCGGCTTGCTGTTTCTCGTTTCGGTATTCTTCATCCCCGTCATCAAACTGATACCGGACAGCGCCATTGCGCCGATCCTGATCATCGTGGGCGGACTGATGCTCCAGAATATCCGCAACTTGGACATGAAAGACATGAGCGAAAGTTTCCCGGCGCTATTTATCATTGCGCTGATTCCGTTTACGTACAGCATTGCGGACGGTATTGCCATCGGCTTTATCTTGTACCCGGTGCTGAAAATCGCAATCGGAAAATGGCGGGAAGTCTCGATGACGCTTTACATCATTGCAGGCTTGTTCTTAGTGAATTTTGTTTTCCACGTCATCAGTTAAATGAAATAAAAAACGCATCTGCAAAAGCAGGTGCGTTTTTCGTTGCTTTAAAGCAGTGCTATAATAGAAGCAAGAGATCTGAAAGGAGTGGCACGAAACATGAAATACACGAAATCCAAGATGGAGCAGCTCGTGAACGATCATCCGGAGTTGAAAAAGCGCCTGAAAGTATTGATGAAAGAGATGGAACTGGAAAAAAGCTTTGCGTTGAAAGCCTTGTACCATTCGGAAGTAACGGATAACGGGCCTTACCAAAAAGACTATCAAGACCTCGACCTTCAGTAAGAGCAGATTTTTTAAGCTGCTCCAACGATAAAACCCCTTAAGCTTTGCTTAAGGGGTTTTTTGCTTGTTGATCCAGCCATTCTTGCCATAAATCGTAAGAATCGCCAAGGAACCATCTGTTTTTTTCGGATTTCTGTTCGTTGATGCCAGCACCGCCGATCAAGAATTGCATTTCAGGCTTTTCTGCGGCAATGCTGTCGATGTATTGATTGATCGCAGGCAGCATGTGCGGGGAAGAAACTGCCATACAAGTAATTTCAATATCGTGTTCGATTGTCAGCTGGGCAATGCCGTCAAGCGGCGTATTTTCGCCAAAGTACATCACCTGGTAGCCGTTTTCGCGCATGAACAAACTAAAAAGCAATAAACCTAATTGGTGATGCTCACCGCTCGGGCATAGAGCCATCACTTTTGGCAACTCAGGTAAAATCGGGAATACCCGGAAAAATTGGTTGAAGCGCTGTTGGACAATATTGGTGATCAAATGCTCATGCGCTACCGTCAACGAACCGTTTTCCCACTCTTCGCCGATGCGGACCATTAGCGGCACGATGATGGAAAAGAACACGGTCCGGTAATGGAACAATGAGAAATGAAGATCCAATAGATAATTGAACCGTTCGGTGTCCATTTCGGAAGCTGCCAAATACAGTTCCTGGACTTGTTTATGGTAAGGCTCTGAACTTACAGATTCAGGCGTTTTCTCTTTTTCAACAGGATTTCTTTTGGAAGCGTGCAATTGTTTCACGGCTTCGCTGATTTTAATGCCTCGATCTTGTACTTGAATTTTAAGCCATTTTAAATCTTCGAGGTTCTGATCCGAATAAAGCCGGTGTCCGGATTCCGTACGCGCAGGCGTAATGGCGTTGTAACGGGTTTCCCACGAACGGATCGTCACTTTCGGCATATCTAAAATTTTGGCAGCTGCTTTAATATTGTACATAGCATTACCTACATTTCTTTAGATTGTTTGTATAATAATTATACAACTTTATAGGCAATATCGCAAAGTTTAACCAAAACTGTATAAGAAGAATGAAAAAGGCCCCTATATAAGGAGCCTTTTCAATGTGTTGAAAAATAGAAATGGAAAAAATTTCGTATAGAAACTCGATATTCCACAAAACCGCTGCGAAGCGATTGCCCATGGCTTACGAGGTCAATTGCCTTGCAACGAGCTTGCGAAGAAGCAAGTGTTTTAAAACGATACCTTTATAAAACATTGTCTCCGCTGTGTTGTCCCATATCTTTGGAAAGTGTTCCAGCGCCGGCGCGGTTCCGGACGGGCTGGAGCAATAAGACGAGTGATTTTCTCGGCTTATTGCGGGAAGCAAGTCCATAGCGCCGCAGTGCGGATTCCAGAAGCAGATGCTCGAATCCAATTAGTTTCTCGACAATCTCAAAAGGCCCCTATACAAGGAGCCTTTCGCTTGGATTGAATTTATAGGACCGCAGCAGATTTGGCAGCTCTTGAGCGTTGCCAAACCACTGTGATGAACATGGTGACTAATAGCATCGCCAGACCCAAAATGAACGGGAAGATGATATTGACGTCATACAGCACGCCCGCAAGAAGCGGCCCGATGACATTGCCGATGCTCATATAGGCATTGTTTATGCCCATTGCGAATCCGACTTCGCCTTCTGCCATTTTTGAAATCAACGTGTTCAAAACAGGGCGGAGGATCGAAGTCGCCATGAAGATGACGAGCGATACACCGAAGAACATGGCGTAGCTGCCGGCGAACAATGACAATAGGAAGCCGATTGCCGTAACTCCGAGGAAGAACACTAAAATCGCGACTTCTCCGAAGCGGCGGACAATGCGGTCCACGATAAACAATTGAACGATGACGCTGACAACGCCGGTCGCAGTAATCATGAAGGCGATGTCTTTCGCAGAAGAGTTGAACTGGTTGTCCAAGTACAAACCAACGACGGATTCATAGGCCAACAAACCGAAGCTCATGACCAGCGTAATAACCAGAGGAATGAAATACGGCATCTTCACCGAACGGCCAATTTTTGTGAACATCGACTCTTCATCAGGAACAGTCGACTCCACAACCGGATTTCCTTCAACAGCGTCGCTGTCTTTCAAGAGAACGACAGAGAAGAGAACCGCAACTAGTGAAACAAGTGCAGAAACCAGGAAAGGCAATTTCAGGCTGTAATCTGCCAGAAAACCGCCGATTCCAGGTCCGACGACGATGCCGAGTGACATCGCAGCCGATACTAAGCTCGTGCCTTTTGCGCGCTGGTCGAATGTGGTGATATCTGCGATATAAGCAAAGATGGCAGGTACGAGCATCGCTGCCCCCACCCCGCCGATGAGGCGGGACAGGTAAAGGACCGCGATAAAGTCAGAGGCATAAAAGACAAACATGGAAATGGTCAATCCGAGCAGGCCGTAAATGATCATTTTTCGGCGGCCGTACTGGTCTGCCCACTTTCCGGCAATCGGGGAAAACAGGAACTGGGCAGCTGCAAAAATGGCAATCATCAAACCGGCGGCCATACCGCCCTGATTAATGGAGGCCAAATAGGAAGGCAAAATCGGAATGACAATTCCGAAGCTCGCGATGGCGATGAACATATTGATCATCAGGATAAAAATCTTTTTTCGTTGATCTGGTGACATGGAAGCACCCTCATTTCTTCTATAGACTGTTCTGGATATTTTTTCTCAGCTTCACCATATTATTTGAGTACAAAGTTCCTGTCAATGGAATGAACTCCGCTTTAATTTGTTTTTTATTCAAGATTTTTACCATGCAAAAAGAAGCTTCCCGGAATTGCATCTGGACAGCTTCTTTGCAGGAAAGCGAGTTTATTGGACCGCTTCTTTCATTTCTTCATAATGGAGAACAGCGAGTGCCTTGGCTGCCCGTGAGCTGCGCCAAGCAATCGCAATGGACAAGGTGAGGATCAACAACCCAAGCCCTAAAATGAACGGATAATTGATATTAAAGTCGAACAGCAATCCAGCCGATAACGGGCCAAGCACATTGCCAAGGCTCATATAGGAAGTGTTCATGCCCATGGCAAATCCGACTTCGCCTTGCGCCATCTTTGAGATCAAGATATTGAGGACGGGCCGAAGAATGGCCATTGCCAGGAAAATGACCAGCGAGACGCCGAAGAAAGTGGCGTAGCTTCCCGCAACCAGCGACAAGACGAAACCAAAAGCCGCAAGGCCAAGAAACGCAATAAGCACCGGCACTTCGCCGAAACGGCGCACAAGGCGGTCAACGATGAACATTTGGACAATGACGCTGATCAAGCCAGTTGCCGTAATCATCATCGCAATGTCTTTTGAAGTTGAGCCATATTCGGTTGTTAAATACATGCCGATCACCGACTCATAAGCGACCAGTCCGAAACTCATAACGAAAGTGATGATTAACGGAATAAAATACGGCATTTTAACCGAACGCCCAATCTGTTCGAGCATCGATTCGTCTTTGGCGAATTCTTCCGCCTGTTTCGTGCTTTCTTCCGTCGGTGCAATTTCTTTCAGCATGACAAATGAAAACAGCACCGCGGTGAATGTAACGAACGCTGACACAAGGAATGGCAGCTTCAAGTCGAAGTCGGCTAAAAATCCGCCGATTCCCGGTCCGATGACTAAGCCGAGCGACATGGAAGCTGTGACAAGCCCGGTCCCTTTCGCGCGTTGAGAAGGCGTTGTGATGCCTGCTACGTAGGTGAAGATTCCAGGGACGAGGAACGCATCGCCGATTCCGCCGATGATGCGCGATGCATACAGAATCCAAATGGAATCCGTAGCGTAGAACATCAGCATGGAAACGGTCAAAAGCGATAAACCGATGATGATGACTTTGCGCGGTCCGTAGACATCCGCCCATTTTCCGCCAAGCGGCGAGAACAATAATTGAGCGCCGGCGAAAATGGCGATCATCAGCCCCGCTGCCGTGCCGCCTTGGTTGATGGAAACCAAATACGCGGGAAGGATGGGGACGATAATGCCAAAGCTGGCAATCGCGATAAACATATTGATCATCAGGATGGTGATTTTCTTTCTTTGTTCAGGAGACATTGCAGGTAAATCCTCTTTTCTATAAAATGAATTCTTTTATTTATCAGCCAGGGCCGAAAGACCCTCCATAACGTATTGGTTAGGTAAAATAAACATCCGCCGGCAGTAATCAGCATCCATCCACTAATGATCACTCCCGAAGCCATACCGCCTTGGTTAATCGATTCCAGGTAAGCCGGAATGACCGGCCCAGTGATTCCGAAACTTGTTATGGGTATAAATAAAGTGGTCATTAAA
The DNA here is from genome assembly GCF_000821325.1 of Planococcus massiliensis. Taxonomy (NCBI): domain Bacteria; kingdom Bacillati; phylum Bacillota; class Bacilli; order Caryophanales; family Caryophanaceae; genus Planococcus; species Planococcus massiliensis. Next base: position 468,345 of record NZ_CCXS01000001.1, read on the forward strand.
ATAATCATCTTTATTGTTGGGATGAAGACATAGATGGTATCTCGTTTCACATAAAGTTATTGCGAAAATATATCTGATTTTAACAACTTTCCTATATTATGATGAAAAAACCTCAAAGTCAATGGGTTTTGGACATAAAAATAACATGTTGCAAAACAATTTATTATTCTATTATATAAATATTCACAAAATTTTATAGAGCCTAACAGACTGCGGTTTTTGAGATTAAATTATTTAAATATCGTAATCGATAAGGTCAAATAAAACGCTTACATAGAAGAGTGAAATCTTCTTCATTTGTTACAGTGGTGTGAAGGGCCAATTTAATATAGTAGAAACAGAGCGCTGGGGTTTATAGAAGAGGGGCGGAGGTAAGGTATAATTAAGGTAACAAGAACGGCATTCAAGCCACGAAAGGTGACTGAAATGGAAAAAACCATCGAACGCATCAAAGCCATTCAATTGCAGGACCGAGTTATTGACGCCGACCTCGCAGCTTCATGGATCCAGGACGGCATGACACTCGGATTAAGTGGATTTACACGCGCCGGCGACGCCAAGGCGGTTCCGCTGGCGCTCGTCAGACGTGCAGAAACGGAAACTTTTAAAGTGAATATTTTTACCGGCGCTTCTTTAGGTTCGGATATCGACAAATTATTTGCAGAAGCGGGCATCGTTAATAAGCGTCTGCCGTTCCAGGCAGATGCAACGATGCGCCGAAAAATCAACGAAGGCGACATGCTGTTTGTCGATCACCATCTGTCTCAGACGGCCGAGTGGATTAAAGCGGGCGTCATTGAGCCCATTGATTTTGCCATCATTGAAGCGCTCGGCATTACAGAAGATGGATTGATTATTCCGACAACGTCTGTCGGCAACTCGGCGCTGTTCGTGCAATACGCTAAAAACGTCATTGTGGAAATCAATACAGCCCAGCCGGCTTTATTCGAAGGGATTCATGATATTTACGATACCGGCAAGCAAGGGGAGCGTTCACCGATTCCATTGACGCATGTGAATGACCGGCTCGGCGTTCCGGGAATCCCCGTGGATTTGGATAAAGTGCGGGGCATTATTTTTACGAACCAGCCCGATTCGCCTTCAACGATCGCCGAATCAGATGAAGAAACGGAAATGATGGCGGGGCATTTGCTGAACTTTCTCCGCTCGGAAGTTCGCGCAGGGCGCCTGACAAACAAACTTGCACCGCTGCAATCCGGCATCGGAACAGTGGCGAATGCTGTTCTTCACGGCCTGATCGATTCGGAGTTTGAAGATTTGGAAGTTTATTCGGAAGTGCTGCAGGATGCGGTATTTGAGTTGATGGATGCCGGGAAAGTCCGTTTCGCTTCCAGCTCGTCCATCACCTTGTCTGAAGAAAAGATGAAACAGGTATTTTCAAATTTTGAAAAATACCGGGAGAAATTAATTTTGCGGCCGCAGGAGATTTCCAATCATCCTGAAATCATTCGCCGCCTCGGACTCATCTCCATCAACACGGCATTGGAATTCGATATTTACGGCAACGTCAACTCGACCCATGTGTCCGGAACGAAAATGATGAACGGCATCGGCGGTTCCGGAGACTTTGCCCGAAATGCGCGGCTGTCCATCTTCGTAACGAAATCGATTGCGAAAGGCGGAAGGATTTCCAGTGTGGTGCCTTTTGCCACGCACATCGACCATACGGAGCATGATGTGGACATCGTAGTGACGGAGCAGGGCTACGCGGATCTTCGCGGACTCGCACCGCGCGAACGTTCGAAGCTGATCATCGAAAATTGTGTGCATCCAACGTACAAAGAAAAAATGCTTGAATACTACAGAGAAGCACTGGAACGCGGGGGACAAACTCCGCATGTTTTGGAAAAAGCTTTCTCCTGGCATGCAAAATTAGCTCAGACCGGCACAATGCTTTAAAAGTTACATCAACAGCTGCCCTATTATGGGCGGCTGTTTTCACTTATAGTGATAGTCAGGAGCCAGAACGGTATCATTAAGAAATAATAGGAAAGAAAGGCAGGGGCCGTCTTATGGAATGGTTTACGCAAAGTTCGTTGCTTGATGTTATGGGAGAATTGTTCTCTGATGAAGTATCGATTGTTGTCACCAATACGAAGGAATATATCTACTACCGGCCGAGCAAAAGAATCGATTTGAAAATCCGTCCCGGGGACCCGATAAAAGAAGGCAGCATGGCGCATATGGCCTTAACCACTAACCAAAAATCTTCTGAATTCGTCGATCGGGATGTGTTCGGGGTGCCTTATCATGGAATGGCGGTGCCTTTTGAAAAAGAAGGCGTGCTGGGAGGCTGCGTGATTGCCATTTATCCGGCGTTCACCGAAGGGAAATCGGTTGTGACCGTAAAAACTTCCGACGGCTGGAAGCCCATCCCTTTTGCGGAAGTGGCTTATCTGGAAGTGAAGGACCGGAAAACCCATGTCTATGCAGCTGAACTATCCGGCACCAATAAAAATACCTTGCAGGAATTTGAATTTTTATTGCCGCGGGATCGGTTCATCCGGTGCCACCGCTCGTTTATCGTCAATGTTCACCATATAAAAGAAATTTATCCGGATACCCATTCGACTTTTGTGCTGGCGATGAACAATGGAGACCGGATTCCTGTCAGCCAATCCTACTCAAGTTATTTCCGGAAAATGCTGGGATTTTAGAAAATGCTGCTTGAGCCATAGGAATTTCTGTCTTACTCGTTTTTCTCACTCTTCTAACCGGCAAAACACATTTTGGACACATTTTAAGATAAAGTTATCTAATAATTAAAAAACTAGACCCTATTAGATTGAATGCGGTTTTTGACTGAGCGCACGCTCATGAAAACGCTTTATCTTGTGAATATATGCTGTTTTAATGACTAAAATCGGAAAGAGAGTGATCGATATGGAGAACAAACTTGCACGCATTAAGGCTGTAGAATTGCAGCAGCGCATCGTGACACCGGAAGAGGCGGCTTCATGGATCAAAGACGGAATGACATTGGGGCTTAGCGGATTTACGCGTGCTGGCGACGTGAAAGCGGTTCCTTTTGCATTGGTAAAACGGGCTGAAACAGAAAAATTTAAAGTGAACATCTTTACAGGTGCGTCGCTTGGATCAGATATCGACCGCGTCTTCGCTGAAGCGGACATCGTCAACAAGCGTCTGCCATTCCAGGCAGAGCCGGCGATGCGCAAAAAAATCAATGAAGGCGACATGCTGTTTGTCGACCATCACCTGTCCCACACCGCTGAATGGGTCAGATCCGGCGTAACAGAACCGATTGATTTTGCGATTGTCGAAGCTTTATCCATTACAGCTGATGGCATGATTATCCCGACCACTTCTGTAGGAAACTCTGCTGTTTTTGCCAAACACGCACAAAATATCATCGTGGAAATTAACATGGTACAGCCTGAATTGTTTGAAGGGCTTCATGATATTTACGACACCGGCAAACAAGGCGAGCGGTCACCGATTCCGTTGACGACAGTCGATCAGCGCATTGGAACGATCGGCATACCCGTCGATATGGAAAAAGTGAGAGGAATTGTCTTCACGGAACAATTGGATTCGCCTTCCACCATTGTAGCGCCTGATGCGGAAACAAAAATCATGGCCGACCACCTGCTGGAATTCTTCCGTTCTGAAATTCGCGCCGGGCGATTAACCGAATCGTTGGCGCCGCTCCAGTCGGGCATCGGGTCTGTGGCGAATGCGGTTCTCCACGGGATGCTTGATTCGGAATTTGAGGGACTCGAAGTCTATTCAGAAGTGCTGCAGGATGCCGTTTTTGATTTGATCGACGCGGGCAAAGTGGAATTCGCTTCTTGCTGTTCGATTACGCTTTCAGATGAAAAGATGAAACAGGTCTACAGCGAGTTCGAGAATTACCGCAATAAAATCGTCATGCGCCCGCAGGAAATTTCCAACCATCCGGAAGTGATCCGCCGCCTCGGATTAATTTCCATCAATACGGCGCTGGAATTCGATATTTACGGCAACGTCAACTCGACGCATGTATGCGGAACGAAAATGATGAATGGCATCGGCGGTTCCGGCGATTTTGCCCGCAATGCCCGCCTGGCCATCTTTGTAACGAAATCCATTGCCAAAGGCGGCAATATTTCAAGCATCGTGCCTTTCGCTTCTCATATTGACCACACCGAACATGATGTGGACGTCGTTGTAACCGAACAAGGCTACGCGGATCTTCGCGGCCTTGCACCTCGTGAGCGTGTCGAAGTGATCATCGAAAACTGCGTACACCCTACTTACCGGGCAGCGCTGCGTGAATATTACGAAGAGGCATTGACGCGCGGCGGGCAAACGCCGCACGTCCTGGAGAAAGCTTTCTCATGGCATGCGAATTTCGCAAATCATGGCTCGATGCTTCCGAAAAAAGAACAACTTGTATAAATAGATAAAACCAGCTGATTAAGCATCAGCTGGTTCTTTCATTTATTGGCGTACATTTCTGAAGTGTTTCTAGTGTAAAGTTCGATGATGTTGCCGAAAGGGTCCTCGGTGTACACCAGGAAATGCGGTTTGCCTTTCGTTGTTTGCCAGATTTTGCTGCGCTGTTTGCCGCCATGCTGGACAATGCGTTCGATCGATTCCACTAAATTATCGACAATCAGGCAAATGTGGAAAAATCCTTTATGAAGCGGAGGGGTTTCATCGTTGAAAGCGGGCTGCTGGAATTCGAATAATTCGATGCCAATCCCGTTATGTGACATCAAATGCGCATTCCGCATCTTTTGGATATCGGTTCCCTGCAAGTCCTGCGTCATATTTTCTTCATCTGCTTCAACCGCTTCAAACTCAAATGGCCCGGCGAGTGTGTAAAAGCCGAAGACTTTGCTGTACCAATCGATGGCTTGGTCAAGATCCGGCACCGCTAAGCCGATATGCGTGATTTCACCCATAAACAGACCTCCTTTACCGGATTCTTTACCCGGAAATGGCAAGGGCTACACAGTCTTAAAGACAGATTTTTCTGTGTAAACAAAAATGGTTGTTGTCAAGCCGGATTTTTAGTATTATAATAAGCAATTGTGAAATTCTGAAATGAGGGTTCTAATAATGAAAAATTCCATCTATGGTATGACGATTGATCAGCTAAAAGAATGGTTTTTAGAAAATGGACAAAAGAAGTACCGTGCTGAACAAGTATGGGACTGGTTATATATTAAACGCGTGACTGAATTTTCCCAGATGAACAATCTGAGCAAAGAAGTCATTGAATTGTTGGAAAACAATTTTGCGATCCGTACGCTTGAAGAAGCGGTAAAACAGGAATCGGCAGACGGCACGATCAAATTCCTTTTCCGTCTGCAGGATGGCAACTTGATCGAAACCGTATTGATGCGCTTTAAATACGGAAACTCTGTCTGTGTAACGACGCAAGTCGGCTGCAACATCGGCTGCAGTTTCTGTGCCAGCGGACTTTTGAAAAAGAGCCGCGATTTAAACGCGGGTGAAATCGTTGAGCAGATCATGCAAGTGCAAGCTCACTTTGACGCTCAGAAAAAAGATGAACGCGTAAGCCATATCGTGGTTATGGGTATCGGCGAACCGTTCGACAACTACACGAACTTGATGGGCTTCTTGAACGTTGTTAACTCTCAAAAAGGATTGGCTATCGGCGCCCGCCACATCACGGTATCGACAAGCGGCATCGTACCAAAAATCTACGATTATGCGGATGAAGGCTTGCAGGTGAACTTGGCGATTTCCATCCATGCGCCGAACAACGAATTGCGTTCACGCATCATGAAAATCAACAAAGCGTACCCGATCGAGAAATTGATGGCGGCCATCGATTATTACTTGGAAAAATCAAACCGCCGTATCACATTCGAATATATTTTATTGCGCGACGTGAACGACCATGTCGAAGAAGCAAATCAATTGGCGAAGTTGCTTGAAGACAAGCGCCACTTGTCATACGTCAACTTGATCCCGTACAACTCGGTCAGCGAACACGATCAGTATCAGCAAAGCACGCCGGAAGCCATCAGTGCATTCTACGATGCATTGAAGAAAAAAGGCATCAACTGCGGCGTTCGCCAAGAACAAGGCGCCGACATCGATGCAGCTTGCGGACAATTGCGCAGCAAACAGATCAAAAAAGAAAAAACAGCCGCTGTTTAAGCGATGGAGAAAAGGGCATTCCGCATCCGGGATGCCCTTTTTTGTTTGTTTCAATTGCTGAACGAAAATAGCCCTGCTGTGAATCCAAATAAAAAACCCTCCGCAAGATTTTGCGAAGGGTCTTTTGCCGTTGCATTTATTTGCCTCCGGACTGGAGATTGATGCCTTGGATAAAGTATTTTTGGAAGAAGAAAAACAAAAGAATGACCGGAAGGAGCACGAGAAGCGATCCTGCCATCAAGTAATTCCACTGGGTATCCAATTGTCCCTTAAACACGGCAAGTCCAAGCTGCAAAGTATACAGGTTTTCATCGTTCAAGTAGAGAAGCGGGCCAAGGAAATCGTTCCAAGCGCCGTTAAACGAGAAAATGGCTACAGTGGCAAGCGCCGGCTTCGTTAGCGGAAGGCCGATTTTCCACCAAATATAGAAGTGGCTGGCGCCTTCCATTTTTGCCGCTTCGATCAGTTCAGTCGGAATCGTCATATAGAACTGGCGCAGCAAGAAGATGTAAAAGGCACTTCCGAAAAAGTGCGGAACGATGAGCGGATAGTACGTATTGACCCAGCCCAATTTAGAAAATAAAACGTATTGCGGGATCAACGTAACAAATCCTGGGATCATCATCGTCGACAGCACAATCGCAAACCACACGTTTTTGCCGCGGAATGGAATTTTCGCAAATCCGTAAGCGATAAAAGAATTCGCGAGTACGCTGCCGATCACGACTAACGTGGTGATGGTCAAGGTGTTAATCGTATAAGTCGTGAACGGCGCAACTTGCCAAGTCCGGATGTAATTTCCCCATTCCCAGGATTCCGGGAAGAAAGAAGGCGGATAGGACATGACTTCCGCCATCGTCTTAAGGGAAGTGGCGAACATCCACCAGAGCGGCGACAGAATCAGCAGACTGCCTGCAGCGAGCAAAACAAAATTGAATACGCGCCACATATTGTTGCGGTTTCCGCGATGCTGAAAAAATCCGGTTTTTGAAATCGTCTGCAATTTCTCCGGTTCGTCGAGATAAGCTGTTTTTTCTTCCGGCTTGTCCATTTACTTATCCTCCCCTTCATAATGCACCCAGCGGGGGGCAAGTTTCAGGTTGATGACGGTCAGGATGAATACGATGACGAACAGGATCCACGACATCGCCATGGCGTATCCCATATCGAAATTTTCGAATGCCTGGTTCCACATATACAAATTGTAGAACAGGAGAGAATTGGCAGGGCCGCCTTCGCCATTCCCCGACATGATATACGCTTCCTGGAAAATTTGGAAGCCTCCGATCAGGCTTGTTACGACGTCAAAGAAAATGACGGGCGTGATCATGGGAATGGTAATGTGGATGAATTGCCGCCACCGGCTCGCGCCGTCAATTTCCGCTGCTTCGTACAAGGATTTCGAAACGCCTTGCATGCTCGCGAGATAGAGGAGCATCGAACCGCCGACGCTCCATAATTTCATCAAGATCAAAGATGGTTTTGTCCAATCGGGATCAAAAAGCCAGTTCGGCCCGTCGATGCCGACCCAGCCCAAAACGAGGTTGACCATCCCGGTTCCGGGTTCAAGAAGCTGCATCCATAAAAGGTAGACGCCGACCCCGGACAGAATTGCCGGCAAGTAGTACAAGGTCCGAAAGAAACGGATGCCTGGTACATCCTGATTCAGAAGCGCTGAAAGAAAAATGGCGCCTAAAGTTGTTAAAGGGACCGAAAGCAGTACGTAGTACAGCGTATTCCATAAAGAAGTCCGAAAAAGACCATCTTCCACGATAAGCGTTTGGTAGTTTTCAACTCCGATGAATTCCATCTGTGATGTTATATTGTAGTCTGTGAAACTTCCCGCAAACGAAAACAATAGCGGCCCGGCGGTAAAACCGATGAAACCGATAATGAACGGCAGAATGAAGATATAGCCGTAGATGCTTTCTTTGCGCCTCATGGACAATCCTCTTTTCCCCAAAGGACTCCCTCCTCGCTTATTGATTTTTTTCGATCAATGCTTCCACATCAGACTGGGCTTTCGCAAGCGCCTCTTCGGCAGTTTTTGAGCCAAGGAAGAATTCATCAACCTGCGGATTGATGTAGTTGAAATAGCTTGGAGCTGCCACTGGAGCCGGCGTCAGCAACGTATCTTCCATGCTGTCGACTGCCATTTGGTAAACCGTCTGGCCCTGTTCCGTCAATTCGTCAGATTCGGCAGCTGCTTCAGCCGCTTCAATATTCGCTACGTTGTCAAAGTTTTTAACCGCCCAATATTCCTGTGATTCTGCACCGGTCAAGTATTCGATAAATTTCCAAGCAGCTTCCGGATCGCTAGAACCTTTCGGAATTTCTGCTACAAACCCGCCGCCCCAGCTTGTGTGACCATTGCCTTCTTCGTATTCAGGCAACTGGACGACTCCGAAATTCAAATCTTCCGCGTAGTCGCGGATCTGCGTATAGAAAGTCGGCTGCTGGACAATCATCGCCAAGTCGCCGCTGAAGAATGGATTTCCTTGCTGGCTGTCGATTTGCGCCTGGAATGAGTTGACGACATCTTCGCCGATACGGTCTTTCCAGGATTTTAGCCAATTGAGGACTTCTACATTCTTTTCAGTGTTGATGTTGACAGTATCCGTATTGTGATCCGGCCCGAAATAGTTTTCGCCATTTGCGTTCAGGAGCCACACATCGTAGCCCACGCCCCATAATGGATAAAAGCCGAGACGATCGTAGCTATTGCCGTTTTTGACATCCAATTTTGCTGCATATTCTTCAAGCTCAGCCCATGTTTCAGGCGGATCTTCCGGGTCCAGCCCCACTTCTTCGAAGGCGTCTTTGTTATAGAAAAGGACGCGTGTATCGGTATTGAAAGGAATCCCGTATGAATCGCCTTCGTGAAGGGTCGCATTCCAAAGTTCCGGATAGAATTTTTCAGAGAAGCTGTCATCGTAGAATTCCGATAGATTCATTGCCTGTTGTTCTTTTCCGCGAAGGGCGGTGGCATTGATATCGTTGATGACGACATCCGGCGGATTCCCGGCAGCGATTGCCGCTAATTCCTTCGTCCAGATATCTCCCCACGGACTATAAGTATGCTTTACTTCAATTTCATCTTGGGAAGCGTTAAAATCTTCAACAATCTTGTCAACGACTGGGCGGCGGATTTCGGAACCCCAGAATGTCCAAAAATCGACTACAATTTTGCCGTCTTCATTAACTGATTCTTTGTCATTGTTGCTGGTCTGGAAGCCGGCACAGCCGCTCAGGATCAAACCAAGCCCAATAAGGGTGATGAGCAATGTCTTCATGTTTTTCATTCGGTTTCACTCCTTCAAGTTTATAAGTTATGTACGTTTTATAGAAAAATTGCTTTGATTGTCGAAGTAATTAAAGAAATTCGACGCCGTTAATTGAAATTTGAGCCTCCTTTCAATCGGAAAGAGCATAAATGCCCCTTCTTCAGGGTAAGTATATAACAAGTTCTTCTGCTTTTCTATGTTGAATTTACAATAGACAGAAAACTATATACAATTAAAGAAAAAGAAATGGGGAATTTAAATGGCGGAGATTTCGATTAAAAATCTGGGAAAAACCTATGATAATGGCGCAACGGCCGTAACAGACTTTAATCTTGAAATCCAGAATGAAGAGTTCATTGTCTTCGTCGGCCCTTCAGGCTGCGGAAAATCGACAACGTTGCGAATGATTGCCGGCCTCGAGGAAATTACGGAAGGTGAATTCTTTATTGATGGAAAACGCATGAATGAGGTCCAGCCAAAAGAAAGAGATATCGCTATGGTTTTTCAGAACTATGCTTTATATCCCCATATGACGGTATTTGAAAACATGGCTTTTGGACTAAAATTAAGGAAGTTCAAGAAAGCGGAGATCCGGAAACGTGTGGAAGATGCTGCGGATATTCTCGGCTTGCGGGAATATTTGGACAGAAAGCCGAAAGCCCTGTCAGGCGGGCAGCGTCAGCGTGTGGCGCTCGGCCGTGCAATTGTCCGGGATGCCAAAGTATTTTTAATGGATGAGCCGCTGTCAAATCTGGATGCAAAACTGCGCGTCCAAATGCGGGCGGAAATTGCGAAACTCCATCAGCGGCTGAAAACGACGACGATTTATGTGACCCATGACCAGACCGAAGCGATGACGATGGCCACCCGGATCGTCATTATGAAAGATGGCCATATCCAGCAAGTCGGAAGCCCGAAAGAAGTCTATGATTATCCGGCGAATCGTTTTGTTGGAGGCTTTATCGGTTCACCGGCCATGAACTTTTTTGAAGGCCGTTTGGAAAAAGGCTCCTTTGTATTGGGTGACCGGACGATCAGCATCCCGAAAGAAACGTTGGACATCCTGAATAGCCGAGGCTACGTCGGGAAGCCGCTGACATTAGGGATCCGGCCGGAACATATCCACGTCAACAGCGAAGATTTATCCGGCCTGCCGGTCAGTGAATTTGATGCGACCGTTACCGTATCGGAATTGACAGGAGCAGAAACTATTATTTATGCCGTTTATGCGGAGCAGGAATTTATCGCCCGGGTTGAAGCGGACACGGCCATCGAGCCGGGGCACACCGCGCGGCTGGCTTTCGATATGTCGCATGTCCATTTCTTTGATGCAGAAAACGGCATGCGCATAAAAGCTGAGAAATCAGATAAGTCTGTTGCAGAAGTCGAATCTGTGCTATAGTGATGTCGACAACCAAATAAAACACCCACTGGGGGAGCCGGATATCGGCTGAGACGGGCATTAGCCCGGACCCTTTGAACCTGATCTGGATCATACCAGCGTAGGGAAGTGGCGAGAAGCATGCTATTTTTCTATCTATGACTGCATACGCAAACGCCGCTTTCCTTAACTGGGAAGCGGCGTTTTTATTTGCAAAAAGGAGATGGCCAAATGACATTTTGTAAAGAAGTCCGGTTGGAGTGCAAGGAGCTATGGGAAGCGAGTTTTGAACACCCGTTCGTTAAAGGGATAGCAGATGCGACGCTGCCGTTAAACGTCTTTCGCTATTACGTCATGCAGGATGCCTATTACTTAACGCATTTTGCAAAAGTGCAGGCGATCGGCGCGGTAAAAGCCAATGATTTAGAAACGACTAAGCGATTTGCATTTCATGCAGAGCATACGTGTGCGGCAGAAATGGCTTTGCATGAATCGTTCATGAAAATCCTTGGAGTGACCAAAGAAGATTGGGCTGAATTTGAGCCATCGCCGAATGCCTACGCCTACGTATCGCATATGTACCGTTCGGCTGAAGGAGATTTGGCAGATGTCCTCGCTGCGATTCTGCCTTGCTACTGGCTGTATCAGGAAATCGGCAACCGCCTGAAAGAAGCGAAGCCGGATCATCCGATTTACAGCCGCTGGATTGAAACTTATGGCGGCGAGGAATTTGCAGCGCTTGTAAGGGAACAGATGGAGCGGATGGACCATCTCGCAGAAGGGCTTTCGGAAAATCGCCGCAAAGAACTGAAAGACCGTTTCCGGCGCAGCTGCTATTACGAATGGAATTTTTGGGAACAGGCTTGGACAATGCAGACATGGACGGTAAAACCTTATACGAAGGCTGGTGTTTAAGATGATTGAAAAATTGCGCGCTGAAAATCCGATTGTCCACTGCATCACGAACCACGTCGTTTCAAATTTCCAGGCCAATGGGCTGCTGGCAATCGGGGCTTCTCCGATTATGGGGGAAGCGCCGGAAGAAGCGGTTGAACTTGCGTCGCTTTCGGGAGCTGTGTCGCTTAATATCGGAACGTTAAATGCCGGGACGCTGGAAAGCATGCTCATTGCCGGAAAGACAGCAAATCAATTGGGCCGCCCAGTCGTGCTAGATCCTGTAGGTGTAGGAGCGACAGCTTTCAGGGCCGCTGCAGCTGAGAAAATTTTGAGGGAAGTGAACATTGCCGTGCTTCGCTGCAATGCTGGAGAGCTTGCGGCCATTTGTGGAACTGAATGGCGAGGGAAAGGCGTAGATGCCGGCAGTGGGGAAGCGGATGTGAAACAGTTAGCAGTCGAGGCGGCGAATAAACTCGGGCTGGTTGTCGCAGTGACCGGTCCGATTGATTTCGTGACGGATGGAAACGACTTGGTAGAAATTCCTTTTGGGCATCCGCTTATGTCGGCCATTACGGGATCTGGCTGCCTGTTAAGCGCGATGGTTGCTGCTTTTCTAGCAATCTCTCCTGAAAATGTATTAAATGCGGTCGCAGAAGCGCTGCGTTTTTACGGTCAGGCCGGGGAACGAGCTGGCCAATCGGCTTCCGAACCGGGCAGTTTCCAAATCGAATTTCTCAATCAATTGTCTAAACAGAGTACAGGCCATAGCGAACACATTCCCGGAAAGGAGCTGCAGCAAAAATGATGCCACAAGTATTGACCATCGCTGGATCGGATTCCGGAGGAGGCGCAGGAATTCAAGCGGACATTAAAACATTCCAGGAACTCGGAGTTTATTCGACTTCTGTACTGACGGCCGTGACCGCTCAGAATACGCTAGGCGTTGCCGCTATTTACCCAATGGCAAGAGAAGCCGTTCGGACTCAATTGCAGGCTGTCGGAAAGGATTTCCGGCTAGCGGCATTGAAAACCGGAATGTTATTTAATGAAGAAATCATTGAAGAAACGGCCAAGTGGATTCGGCATTTCAATTGGCGGCAGCTGGTGGTCGACCCGGTCATGATTGCCAAAGGCGGAGCGAATTTATTGCGCGCAGAAGCAGGGGCTGCGTTGAAAAAGGAGTTGTTGCCGTTAGCGTCTGTGGTCACGCCGAATATACCGGAAGCGGAAGTCTTGAGCGGTATTGAGATTGCGGATCCTTTGTCGCGCAGACTTGCAGCAGAAAAGATTCTGTCGTTCGGCTCCCAGTCCGTCATTATCAAAGGGGGACATGGGAAGGACGAAGAGACCGCAGAAGATTTCTTTCTTCATCGGGACGGCGAGGAACTGCTGTTCCGGTCGCCTCGAATTGCGACAGTGCAAACCCATGGCACCGGCTGTACGTTTTCGGCAGCCCTAGCTGCGGAGCTGGCGAAAGGGCAGCCGCTTAAAGAAGCGATCTATACCGCTAAACGATTTATCCAGGCGGCTTTGAGCAGTGAATTGAATATCGGGGCTGGCCATGGTCCGACCAATCACGCCGCCTACCGAAAATATGGGGATGAAAGAAGGGAAATGTACGATGTCGAAATTCAGTAGAGTGCCGGCCGTTTATTTTATTCTCGGAACAGGAAATGCCGGAGGAAAAGATCCATTGGCCGTTCTCGAAGCAGCTTTAAAAGCAGGCATCGATTATTTTCAATTGAGGGAGAAAGGGCAAAATGCATTAGAAGGTGCGGAATTGCTGAAGTTTGCGCTCGACTGCAAGGAGCTGTGCCGGCGCTATGAAACGCCTTTCCTGATCAATGACGATCTTGAGCTAGCCAGGGCCATTGATGCAGACGGCCTTCATATTGGCCAGGACGACGCACCTGCTTCAATGGTCCGCAAAATTTTGGGTGCTGAGAAACTGCTCGGTGTATCGGTCCATTCATTGGCGGAGGCAAAACACGCTGTGGAAAGCGGTGCGGATTATGTCGGAATGGGACCTGTATTCCAGACTTCCACAAAAGCCGATGCGAAAGCCCCGGCTGGAGTGGCCGGCATCCAACAGGTAAAGGATGCATATCCGAAGTTGCCGATTGTCGGCATTGGGGGAATCGGCTCTGAAAATGCCGAATCGGTTTGGAAGGCCGGAGCCGCTGGCGTTGCGGTCATCAGCGCGATCGCGCATGCAGAAGACGTTGCGGCGGAAGTAACCGCCTTAAGAGCTTCAGCGCTGGATGGTGTCGGTAAATGAAAACGAAGAAATTGGTTATTTTAGCCATGCTTTCGGCTATCAGCGTGGCCGGATCTGCCTTTGTTTCTTTTCCTGCCGGAATTGCTCGCGCTTATCCCATCCAGCATGCCGTAAATGTGGTCACGGCAGTCATCTTTGGCCCGGCTGCTGCAGTTTCAGTAGCTTTTCTCACCGCGATTGTCCGCATCATGACCGGAACGGGCTCGCTGCTCGCCTTTCCGGGAGGCATGATCGGGGCATTGCTTGCCGGCTTGCTTTATATGAAATTCGGGAAAGTATGGACGGCTGCCCTCGGCGAAGTGGTGGGCACCGGCATTCTGGCCGCGCTCCTTGCCGTTCCGTACGCTAAATTTTTGATGGGTACAGAAGCAGCTGCGCTGTTCTTTATGCCGCCCTTTCTCGTATCCAGCTTATCCGGAGCTATCCTAGGTGCCGTACTTGTGCGCCGCCTCGTCTTGAACCGAGTGAAATTACCCTTATATTAAAAATGTTTCATTCTTGCTACTGCGTTTATTCCTTCGATAAAGAGGGGAAATAAAAAACTATAAGCAAAAGTGAGACAAATTTGAAAAGGGAGTGGGCAAAAGATGGTGAAAATTGCAGTAGAAGAACCGTTTGTATCCGTAAAAAATGCGTTAGAACAAAAAGGCTATAAAGCAGAAATGTTGACCGACAAGACGGATTCAATGGACTATGATTGCGTAGTCGTCCGGGATCAAGAAGATTTGGCCGATTTTCACATGAATGTCCCTCTTGTGGATGCAAGAGGACGCACTTTGCATGAAATCGTCGAAGAAGTGGAAGAACGTTTAGTGCGTGCCGGAAAAATCGACAAGCCACTTTCTCAGACTGAAGGCAAAGGCGGCCTCGGCAGCTCAGCATTTATTAAGGGTGCCGCGACAGGCGCCATTATCGGTGCAGCCGCCGGCCTTCTATTGACACCAAAAAGCGGAAAAGAAATGCAGGCAGTCGTAAAAGATAAAACGGCAGGCTCTTCGCAAAAACTTTCCGATACCGCTGGCAAAACAAAAGAAAAATTGAGCGGCACCGTCGATCAAGTGAAAGAAAAAGCTTCGGGTGCGACAAATGCCACCAAAGGCAAAGTCGATGAGCTGAAAGCGAAGCGCACGGAGAAAAAAGAAGAAAAAGAATTGAAGAAGCAGGAAAAGGCCGTCATCAAAGAAGCGAAAGCTGAAGAAAAAGCGAAAAAAGAACATGAAAAAGCAGAAAAACAAGTTGAAAAAGAAGTGAAGAAAGCAGAAAAAGAAGCCAGTCAAGATAAAGGCAAAACACAGGTAGTGGAATTGGGCGATGCCGACATCACTCAAAACGATTCAGGCAGCGCAACCATTACACCAAAGAATAAAGACGACAAAAAATAAGAAAAAGAGCGGAGGGCCAATCAATATTGGCCCTCCGCTCTCTTATTGAGTTGAGAATGTAATTGCTCTCAACTTTCTATGAAATACTCCCAACTTCCACCCGAATACTCCCGACTTCATATAAAATACTCCCAACTAGTTTCAAAAATGTATTTCGCATCTTTATAAGAACCGATTTTCTTCATTTTCATGCTTATTAACAGTCGGCTAGCTAAACGATGATCCTCTATTTGCAAAATCTCCCGACATTTTTTATTCGTCAGCGGTTCGCCGGTCAGTATTATCCAGTCTTTGAGTGTGCGAATGTGGGCATCTTTGTTTGAAACGCCGCAACTCGGACAAACCCGTGTCCCGTACTTGCGTTTCATGCCAATGCGGCTGCAAGGCTCACACCAGACGCCACGCTGCATCGCTTCAACAGGAAAAGCGGAATTCGCGCAGATCGGCTCGTGTGTGTAAGGGGAATGGGCCGCTGCCAGTTCAGTAGCGAGCTTCTCCATATCACTCAAATTCATGATTTCTTTTTCGGGCTGCAGTTTTCGTAAAAACATCGGCAGCTGATTTGAAAACAGCGCGATTTGCTCTCTCGGCAAGTTTTCGGGCATCTGTTTCGTGTATGAAAATACAAGCACGGAACGAATCGGTAAAAAATACGCCCGAGAAGAAAGCCATTCTTCGAGCAGCCATTCGTTTGTCGCCATTTGTTCAATAGGGCTTTTGCGTCCGGTGACGGAGCCGTCTTCTTTCGTTTGGATGAGCTGCGGAGGCGATTGTTTAAAGAACAGGCGGCCGGACATATTCTTCACTTCAAACACATATACACACCAAGGGGTGATCAACAACGAATCCAACTGGAAAGGGAGGACGGATTTCAACGAAACATCATGTAAAATAAGATGCGGAAAATCGATTTTGCTCATCGAAAAATACGCATCGAATCGCCTTTCCCCGCTGATTCTGGATTCGGCATTCCATAAATCATTTTTCGCCAACACAACCGATGGATGGGTTTTCGGCAATCGCCTCAACAGTATTTCTGCACGTTCTTTATCAACATTCTCATTCCTCGTTTTCCATAGCACAAGCATCCCCGCTTTTTTAACTAAAACCATAGCACGTCCGCAAATTCAAAAATATACTTCCTTTCATAATAAATAGTTGAAGCGCTAAAACGCAGCAAATCTCGAATTTGAAAAATAAAAACTGCCCAAGCCAAAGCCTGGACAGTTAAAATGATTTATTCAGGCGCGACTTCATCAACCGGCGCATGCGGTTTCGGTTTCGGGACGCGTGACAGGATAAACAGGCCGATGATGAACAGAACCACCAGGCTGAAGACGCCCATGCTTGAATTCCCGGTCACTTGGGAAGTGACGGCTACAAGCAAGGGGCCGAGAATCGCTGCAAATTTCCCGAAGATATTGTAGAAGCCGAAAAATTCGTTGGAATTCTCTTTTGGCACGAGCTTGCCGAAATACGAACGGCTAAGTGCCTGGATACCGCCTTGGCTCGTTGCAACGAGCATAGCGAGAATCCAGAAATCGGTGATCGTTTCCAGGAAAAAGGCGTAAATGCAGACGACGATGTAAACGCAGATGCCCACATAAAGCATTTTTTTGCCGGTAAACCGCTCCGACAAGCGGCCGTACAAAATAGCAAACGGTGCCGCTACAACTTGCGTGGCGAAAAGTACAATCAGCAAACTGGTCGAGCTTAAGCCGAGATCGGTGCCGTACGCCGTCGACATGGAAATGATGGTGCCGACGCCGTCGATATAAAAGAAATACGCAATCAGGAATAAAAACAGCGCGCGGTATTGGCGAATTTCCCGGACCGTCTTCCCAAGGCGTTTAAAGCTCTGGGCAACCGGGCTTGGTTCCCGTTCAATATAATAGCGCTGATGGACATTCCGAAGCAGCGGAATGGAGAACACAATCCACCAAACAGCGGTAATCAAAAAGGCGATGCGGCTGGCATTGATGACGGAAACCGGAATCACTTCATTCGTTGCAAGCAAAATGACGGCGATGGATAAGATAAACGGAATCGTCGAACCGATATAGCCAAGTCCGTAGCCGAATGCCGAGACGTTATTCATGCGCTTTTCGGTCGTCACGTCCACAATAAATGCATCATAGAACAAGTTGGAGCCAGTAGCCCCGAGTGCGGCAAAAGTATAGCAAATGAGCAGCAGCAGCCAATTGTCGCTTGGAATAAACGCGAGCATGGCAGTTGAAACGGTGCCAAGCAGGAAAAATCCGGTGAAGAATTTCTTTTTCATGCCTTCGTAATCGGCAATCGTCCCCATGATTGGCCCGATCATCGCTAGGATAAACGTGAAGATAGCGATCGTATAGCCTAAATAAGCTGTAGAATCCGATAAGCTGACTCCCGCTTCAGTGGCGGCGGACTTGTAGAACAGCGGAAAAACAGCAGTGGTGATGATAATGGAGTAAGCTGAATTTCCCCAGTCATAGAACGCCCAACTCTTTTCTTCCTTTGTGAACTTTTTCATCTCTCTATCCCCTTTGTCTTTATCCCCCATACTAACTGTAGATAAATTCATTGTACAAGAACCCCTGGAAGAAAACTGCATCATTTTCAATATTCACTGAAATTTTACATAATTAAATCTAAGCTGACAAAAAATCACTTGTTTGAGAAGGGGCTTTCTTTTCAGTACACTAAAGGGTGGAAGAGAAAAGGAAGGTGCAGTTTTGAAATTTATTTCATGGAATGTCAACGGCTTGCGGGCCGTAATGAAAAAAGGGTTTATGGATTTCTTCAAGGAAGTGGACGCCGATGTCTTTTGCCTGCAGGAAATCAAATTGCAGGAAGGGCAGATTGAAATGGATCTTCCTGGTTACTATAAATATTGGAATTATGCAGAGAAAAAAGGCTATTCGGGAACCGCTATTTTTACGAAGCATGAACCGATATCCGTAAATTATGGACTGGGAATTGAAGAACATGATACTGAAGGGCGAGCGATCACGCTTGAATACGAAGACTATTTTATCGTGACCATATACACGCCGAATTCCCAGCATGGTTTGCTTCGATTGGACTATCGTTTGCGCTGGGAAGATGCGCTTCTTTCCTATATAAAAAAGCTGGATCAGCGGAAGCCGGTCATTCTTTGCGGAGATTTAAATGTGGCCCACGAAGAAATCGATTTGAAGAATCCGAAAGCCAACCGGAAAAATTCAGGCTTTACCCCTGAAGAGCGCGGGAAGATGACGGAGTTTCTGGGAAGCGGCTTTATCGATACATTCCGCTATTTTTACCCGGAGCAAAGCGGCAGCTACTCTTGGTGGTCGTACCGTTCGAATTGCCGGGAGAAGAATGTCGGATGGCGCATCGACTATTTCATTGCGTCTGCGCGCTTGGCCATAAATTTTAAGGGTGCCAAAATACATAAAGACGTATGGGGATCGGACCATTGTCCGGTGGAATTAAATCTCAAAAATTTAATAGAAAAATAATCCATAAAAGTTTTAAATAAACTCCTACCGGGAATCAAATAATCATCATGTGAATTATTTGATAATTCGCGCTAAGGAGGTGAAAACTTGAAAAAGGGAATCTGTACTTTTGTCATGGGTGCCTGTTTAGTTGCCATATCGCCGTTCGCCGCACATGCGGATGAACTGGAGAAACCCGAAGAAAAGCCTGCAGGATTGATTAGCAGCACATTGAACGCGGTTGGAAATGTCACGGGGCAAGCAGCTGAGTCGACAAGTTCGATCTTAAAAGAAACCGTTGGCAGCGTTGATAAGACGGTTAAAGACACGCTTGAATTTACTGGCGGGACTTTAAAGAAAACCGCTGATCCTGTAGGAAATAAAATCATCACTTCAACGTTGAAAGATACAGGGAAGCTAGTGGAAAAAGCGGTTGGCAATACAACTCCGATAGCGAAAACTACTGTGAAAGAAGTGACGAATACTACGGAAAAAACGACTTCCGAAGTATTTAAAGCAGTCGATCAGACGGTCAATAATCTGCCGGAAGTTCCAGTAGTAACGCCTGTCGTGAAAGAGGTGAATAAAACCGTAACGAAAGTGACTTCAGGTGTTCAGAAAACAGTCGAAAAGACAAATGACGCGGTCAATGGGACAGTGGAAGCGGTAACGGATACAGCAGAAAAAACAGTCGGCAGCACAACGGAAGTTATTGATAAAGCAGCCGATTTGCCGTATCAGGAAGAAAAAACGCCAGCTATGCCGGCTCCGGAAAAGGGTGAGCAAGCTGCACCGGCTCCAGTTGGAAATCCGGTAACTGATCCGTCTCCAGAACCGTCAATTCCTGTCGTCGACATGCCTGCAGTAATTGAAAAACCAGTCGTAGAAGAAACCGTAGAAACTCCAACCCCAGCGGTTAATGAACCAACTAAAGTTCCGGTCGAGTCGATGAAGCCAAGTATCGAAGAAGCAACAGCAGGGGCACAAGAAGAAACGCCGGTTTTAGAAAGTGAAAACGGCCTTACTCCTTTAGCCCCACACGGAGCTGATATTGATGCGACTCCAGAAGCTATAGTCTTCGGTGGTGAATTGGCAGAAGGGAAAAAAGAAGCGGCGGCAAGTGAAGAAACTAAAGCTGCTGAAGCTTCCGACAAGATGAAACTGCCGGTTTATCCGGAAGACCAGGACTCGGGACGTTCGGTAGCGACCGTCCCAGCATCGTCAAGTTCTTCTTCATCTATGTCTGCTTCAAATTCTTTTGCCGGACATCATGCGGATCTAGGTTTAGGCACCTTATCGGATGCGGAAGTTTTTAAGGCATCTACCGAAAAGCTATGGTACCACAAGAACAGCTATGCGATTATCCAATGGATTCATACCCCGTTAAGGAAACCACCCATTCATACTCCTTTTTTATATGTGATTTAAATCATCATAAAAAAGGAGAGGGAATTAATGAAAAAAACTTGGATAACTTATACTGGAGCAGCTTTTGGGATTTGGGCAACTTTGAATTTTGCGCCTTCACTGGTGCAAGCGGAAGGTGAAGCATCAGGACAGCTTGAATTGAATATCGACTTATTGAGTGAAGAGGAAATTCTGAGTGTTGAAACTTCCGATCTTCCGATTGCAGGAAGCGTAGATGTCGAAATTCCTAAAACACAAGAAGCTGCAAGCAGTGAAGAAAGTATAAGTGAAGAAGCTGCAGTAAATGTCTCATTGGAAGATTCTGTGTTGGATGATGTAGAAGTTCAGTTATTGACGAGCACAGAATCTGAATCGACTGAGAAAGGGGCTGCAGTGAATATATCCGTAGAAGATGCGGTCATTGCGGACCAAGTGGAAGCCGAAGTGTTGAAAAGTGAAAGCTCGACAACAGCTGCTGGATCTTCCGAGAAAGAAGCCGTAATTGATGTATCGATTGAAGAGACGATCATTACGGAGCAAGCAGATGTCGAAGTGCTGAAAAATGAAAGCACGGCATCAGAATCAGGCACTTCCAAGAAAGAAGCTGTCGTAGATGTGAAATTGGAAGAGACGCCTGTTGACCAAGTGAATGTGGAAGTGCTGAAAGACGAGAGCGCGACCACCGAGACAGGCGCTTCTGAAAACCAAGCCGTCGTTGATGTCTCAATCGAAGATGCATTAGTTGCGGATGAGCTGGAAGTGGAAGTGCTTAAAAATGAAAGTGCCGCGACGGAAACAGAGGGCTCCGAAAAGCAAGCCGTCATCGATGTTTCTACAGAAGGCACAGTTGTTACTGATGAGGTAGCGATCGATGTATTGAAAAGCGAGAACGCTTCATCTGAAACAGAGTCTTTCCAGAAAGATGCAGTGGCGGATGTTGCGATCGAGGAATTAATTGCGGTCGGACAAACGGATCTTGAAGTCTTGAAGAACGAAAGCTCCGTAACCGAAGACGAACTTTCAGAAGAGCAGGCAGCGGTTGACCTAGCTTTGGAAGATTTAATTGTTGCAGGACAAACGGATCTTGAAGTCTTGAAGAACGAAAGCTCCGTAACTGAAGACACAATTTCTGAAGAGCAGGCAGCGGTTGATCTTTCTTTGGAGGATTTGGTTTTAACAGGGCAAACAGAATTGTCGCTGCTGAAAAACGAAAACATGGCTACAGAAAACGCTTTTTCTGAAGAACGTTCCGTACTGGATCTTTCACTTGAAGAGCTATTGGTTGCAGATAATTTAAATCTTCAAGTATTGCCGGAACGAAACTCCGCATCTGTTGATGGCGTTACAAATGAATCTTCAGGTTTCGAAGGGATTCTGCATCTTGGGTTAGACAATTTGCCTTTATTGGGAAATCTTCATGTAGGATTGCTTGAAAATCAAAACAATGCAGATGGAAGCGGGCGTTCTGTAGGTTCAAGTCTTTTGACCATCAGTTTACTGGATGGAATTCTAGGCGGACTTGATGTGACTTTGTTGGGCAATGAAGGATTTGTAGCGGCACCGCCAGCTGCAACACCAGGAACTCCTGTTGAAGAAACGCCAGGACCAAATCCGGATGAACAGCCAGGCACAGAAACGCCAGGAACAAACCCAGTTGAACAACCAGATACAGAAACGCCAGGACCCAATCCAGTTGAACAGCCAGGCACAGAAACACCGGGAACAACGCCAGGTGAACAGCCGGGTGAAGAAACACCAGGAACTGCACCAGGAGAAGAAACTCCAGCATTGCCGGGTGCTCCAGTAGGCGACGGCTCCCTTTCAGGCGGAGGCGTGATTGGAAATGATGGAAATACAGGAAATGCCGGAACAGGCATATTGAATGGATCTACAAGAGAAAAAAATGCGAACAATGATTCTGCTGGCCGCGATGCATTAATCGGATTGACGGCTTCGGCAGGAACTTCCCCTCTAGACGTCAGGGGATCCCAATCGGCATCTGCAGCTGATGGCAATGCAGCAAACAGCGGTTCGTCAATGGCTTCTGCTTTGCCGAAAACTGGCGGTCCAGTCGACAGCCTGATGGTTTTAATTGCAGCATTGCTTTTACTTGCAGGCGGAATCACAATGCGCCGCTTTGCCTAAAGGAAAATAGCTATGAAAAAATGGATAAGCAATTTCATGATTGTTGCAGGATTAGTTTTATTGATTGCCCTCGTTTGGGGGATGAAACACACAAAAGAGGAACAGCTGGGATTAATTGAAGCATTCGAGACGGTGAAAACAGAAGCAAGCAACGAACTGCCTTTGCAAAATGAAGCTTTTGGCATCACCGCTGAAGCCGCTGAGCTGCCCGACGGGGTGGAAGCTGTTTTGGCGATTCCTGCCATAGAGTTAAAATCGCCAGTTTTGGCAGGTGCATCGCCTGCAAATCTGGATAAAGCACTGGGTTCCATCGAAGGATTGGATGAACCGGGGAAAATGGGTGGGAGCTACGCCATAGCTGGCCATCAGGCCCATGTGTTCGGAAAGTTTTTCAATCGTTTGGATGAACTCGAATCAGGAGACCGTTTCACTCTTGAAACCATCAATGAGGAAATGGCTTTTGAAGTGTTCGATATTCAAATTGTAAAGCCGGAGCAAGTGGAGGTTCTGAAACCGAAAAAAGGGATGTCGATGGTGTCGCTAATTACCTGTTATCCTGAAAATTCGAATGAATTCAGATTGATTGTCCAAGCTAAAAAAGTAGAATAACCAAAAAAGCACAACCGGAAGCTGATCACTTCTGCTTGTGCTTTTTCATTTGAACTTTTAGTTTACGCGACTCCGAGAACGCGCTGCGCCAAACGTTCGCAATTGTGCTGATCGAAAAAGTCGATATATTTTGGTGCGAGCGGATACCATTCGTTGGTATTTATGCCGCCTTCAATGATGTTTGAAAGGCACGCATAAACTTCTTCCACGGTCACCGCTTTATAGCCGTATAAGTCTTTATCCAGATCTAAATAAGAGCCGCGTTTTGTTTCATATTCTTCCTGGTCGAACAAATTGAAGATGATGGGTTTGTTCTGATACAGGAAATCCCAGGAAACACTTGTGATATCTGTCAGCAGCATATCCGTTTCTTGAATGCTGCGTTC
This sequence comes from Planococcus massiliensis, assembly GCF_000821325.1. NCBI lineage: Bacteria > Bacillati > Bacillota > Bacilli > Caryophanales > Caryophanaceae > Planococcus > Planococcus massiliensis. The sequence goes on from NZ_CCXS01000001.1 coordinate 491,734, forward strand.
AATTGAGACGCGCTGCGAATCAAGAAATTCGATGCTGCTTTCGGAATCGTCTAAGCTGGTAAAGTAATTCTCGAATTTTTTCATAAAAGGATGAAGGGCGATTTGCATGACGACGCCGTTTCGGTTCAGCAATTCGCGGATGCCTTTATGCTGGATGATGCCGACCGTGTTTTTAAAATAAGCGCTGTCCAAAAATTCTTCTTCGCTCAGGCCGTAAAGCCATTCCCGCCAAGTCATCATCATCAAGATGCTCTTCACTTGTTTGGACGGCCTATTGGTCGGGTAGCGGTCAAAACGCGGGAAGCCAGTGACAATCAGCTTGTTCTCAGGCATCTTCCATTCCGTCAACTTCAGCTCTTTTTCATATTCAGACGCACAATTGAAATAATCCGTCCGCTTCAGCAAAGGCACGTCTTCTTTTTGGATCAGGATTTTTTTGAATCCTTCGATGCCATGGCTGATATGGGTAATCACGGTTTTTTTATTGAGGAATAAAAACTTGTCTACCGAAGGGGCAATGTCATACATCAGCGAATGCCCGTGGAACGTGTAGTCTGCCCGGAAAAAGAGGAGATAATTTTTAAAGCTGCCAAGCGGAACCGCATTCGGAATTTTGCCGTTTAAGGCATATGTAGTGTTTGAATCGTACATCCAGTAGGCAGTTACTTTGTCTGAATGGTTTTTGGTGAGGTAAGTGTGGAAAACAGATGCGTTGTCTTCGTATTTTTCACCGAGGTTTCCGCCGACCAATACAATTTTTTTCTTCTCTTTGCGAGCGGATAAACGAGTAAGTAAATATGCAGCCGAAACTTTCAAAAAGACTTTCAGTGGATCCAATTTCCCTTTTTCTTTTAATGTTACACTCATTTCCAGCCCTGCTTTCTCTCCGTTGTTATTCCTTCAGTTTTTCATATTTCTGTCAGTTTGTCTATCTGCAAGCAACGCAAAAAACTTCTTTCTCGAAAAGACGGATTCTACGTTTAAAGTGGACAGATAAGGGGAAGATGATAGGGTGATAGACTATTGTGGAGGAGGATTCTTTTAATGAAGGAAAACCATGAAGAGTTTAAAAACAAGATGGGCACTGGTGAAGATGAGTCGACGTTAACAGACCGTCAAGGCCATCCAATACGAGACAACCAGAATATACGGACTGTCGGCAATCGTGGCCCGGCTACTTTAGAAAATTACCATTTCATCGAAAAAATCTCTCATTTCGACCGTGAAGAAATTCCGGAGCGGATTGTTCATGCCCGCGGCGCCGGAGCATTCGGCTATTTCGAAACTTACGGCAAAGTCGGCGATGAGCCGGTCGAAAAATATACACGTGCAAAAGTATTCTCGGGTGCAGGAAAGCAAACGCCTCTAATGGTGCGCTTTTCGACTGTGGCAGGATCCCGCCATTCTTCTGAAACAGCACGCGACCCACGAGGGTTTGCGGTTAAAATGTATACAGAAGACGGCAACTGGGATCTAGTCGGAAACAACTTAAAGATTTTCTTTATCCGCGATGCGATGAAGTTCCCGGATATGATTCACGCATTTAAAAATGACCCGGTTTCAAACGTTCCGAATCCTGAGCGCATGTTCGATTTTGTAGCACGTACTCCGGAAGCGACGCATATGATTACATTCCTGTTCTCGCCTTGGGGCATTCCGGCAACTTACCGCCACATGCAAGGATCAGGCGTCAACACGTACAAATGGGTAAACGATAAAGGCGAAGCCGTTCTCGTTAAATATCACTGGGAGCCGAAACAAGGCATCCGCAATTTAACGCAGGCGGAAGCCAACGAAATCCAGGCGGAGAACACTGGACATGCGACAGAAGACTTGTTTAACGCGATTGAACGCGGCGATTATCCGGAATGGGAATTGTTCGTTCAAATTATGAGCGACGATGAACATGCAGAATTGGATTTCGATCCGCTTGACGACACAAAATTGTGGCCGCAAGATCAATTCCCGTTTCTTCCGGTTGGGAAAATGGTCTTGAACCGCAACCCTGAAAACTACCATGCAGAAATTGAACAAGCGGCATTCGGTACAGGCGTTCTTGTCGACGGGCTTGATTTTTCTGACGACAAGATGCTCCAAGGCCGCACATTCTCGTATTCGGATACACAGCGCTACCGCGTTGGTGCGAACTATTTGCAATTGCCGGTCAATGCGCCGAAAAAACGGGTGGCAACGAACCAATACGGCGGCATGATGGACCGCAAAGCGGAACATGTGCCAAACCCGCACATCAACTATGAGCCATCTGTGCTTGGTGGTGTAAAAGAAGCGGAACAGGTGACACCGGACCATGAGCCGGCATACAATGACCGCGTGATGAAAGCGCCGATCGACCGTACGAACAACTACGGGCAAGCGGGCGAAACTTACCGCAGCTTTGAAGATTGGGAACGCGAAGAATTGATCAATAACCTGGGTGATGCATTATCCGTATGCGATCCGCGCATCCAGGAAGAAATGATCCATCATTTCACACAGGCGGACGAAGATTATGGACGCCGCGTACGTGAAAACATGGAAGCGAAACTTAAAGCAATGAAAGAAATGAATGATAATGGCCCGAAAGTCTACGGCAAGCCTGCAGCGAGCAAAGTTGCACAGGCGGCAGCCAGCAAAGGCCATGAAGCAGATCCTTATTAAGCGTTAGATCAAAAAGACCGGCAAACCTTCCAAAGGTTTGCCGGTCTTTTCACGTTTAAAGACAGGTTCCAAAAATTTTTTTGCTTTTTTTCAAACACTTTGCCCTCCTCATCCGTTATCTTAATGAATAAGGAAAGACAACGGAAAGCGGGGAGTGGAATGGAAGCGAATGCGATGTATGACAGCTTAATAAAAGACGTGACCCGGTTCGCCCGCTCCATTGCCCGCCACGAGCAGGAAGCAGACGATTTGGTGCAGGACGCCTGGGAAAAGTCATTGAAAGAAAAAGAGTTGGAACAGTTGCCGGTTTACAAACAGCGCGCCTGGTTTTTTCGGGTGATGAAAAATCGCTTAATTGATGATCGGCGAAAAGAAACCCGGTTATCTGCCTGGGAAGAAGAAATCGATTTTCCCGAAAAGCCGGCTTCATTGAATCCTATGGAAATGGCTGAATTGCTTGGCCAGCTGACACCGGAACTCAGTGACCTTGTATTTAAGCGCTACTGGCTGGGAATGACCAGCAGCGAAATCGGCGAACAAGTTGGAGCACCGGCTGCAACGATCCGCTACAAACTGCATTTTGCAATCAAGCAATTAAGAAAACAGTTGGAGGTTGATTTATGATGGGACAAAAAATTGGGAATGTGGGACTGCTGAATTTATTGAATGCGACAGAGGAAAGCGTAAAAAAGATTGAACGGATTGAAAATGTGGGGGCGGTTATTTACCGCGCCGGAACTGCGCATTTGCTCAGCGCATTAAATATCGGGAATCTGGGTGCAAGCCTTGAATTGCCGGAAGACTACCGTTATTTCAACGGAGAGCTGACAGTTGATGCCGCCTATCTGCGATCGCTCGGCGGCGAACAAAAATTAGCAGTGAACGGCACTGTGATTTTCAGCCAGGATGTCGCAGCAGAAGATCTGGAAAAGCAACAGCTCATGCTGATCGTCAATGGGGCCATATACGCACCTGAACATCTGATAGGTTTGATTAGCCGGCTGTTTCCTGAAGGCAATCGAGCGTTAAAACCGTACACTGGTTCAGCTCCTTATTTTGAAAACAGCCACTTTACCCTGAGCAATTCTTTCTTGCAGGCAGCAGAAGAACCAATGTATTTAGTGGTTAACGGAGTCGTTGATTTTGCAAAAGACCTGGACTTGGACCTGTTTAATGAAAAAATTGGCCAAATCGACGTGAACGGCGTTCTGCGGCTCCAGGAAGAACAGGAAAGTGCGCTTCACCGGAAAATGAAAACTGCCGCTAATGGCGTCATTCAAATTATTCCCGCCGGCTACACTGTTTTGAATAAGGCATTGCGCATCAACTCCCGTTCTATCCGGAGTTTCAATGAGAAGAAGCTGTACACGAAAAAGCCGGTAATCTTTGAACCGGGAATTGAACGGGAAGCATTTGCCAAAGCAATTGGCCACCTTTATTCCAAATCCTATATTATCTGCAGCGAAGAGCTGGAAGATTTGATGTATGAAAAGCTGGATCGCTTAGAAACAGAAGTTCTATCCTATGAACAGCGATATCTGTGGATAGAAGGAGAGCAGAAATGGTCGGAAGCGCAATTCCAGGCACTTGAAGCGGGAACGAATTTAATTGTGGATGGGTTGTTGATTTTGGACAAAGACGTCGCTGTGAAAACGGTAGCCAAACAGGTGGCCGCCATCGACAACTTTGGGGAAATTCAAGTGTCAGCAGCGGTTCAAAAAAGCGTGCTTCAAAACAAATTGCGAGCCAATGAAGGGCAGATTACCAGTTCGGATGATGCATCTGCTGAACCGGAACACACCGGCCTGCAAAATGTAGGAGAGCTCGCTCTTTAAAAGGAGGAGAGTCCGAATGTTCTATACCGATGAAACACTTAGACAGCAAAAACTGAAAGAGATGCGGGCTGAAATAGAATATGAACGTTTGCGGAAACAGCAAAAACAGCAAGCACGAGAAAAACACCCAGCAAAGCGTTCGCTGTGGATCATAGTTCTCAGCATCCTGCATCTTCAAAAGAAAAAATAAAGGAGTTGTCCCAGGCCTATGGGACAACTCCTTTACTGGTTATGGCTGTCAAAGGAAGAATGGTTGACGCCAAAGACTTTTTCGACATCGATCAAGAAGGCTATTCCTTTCCCGGGAGCATATAAGTCAATGGCATTCTGGATACTTTCAATAACCGCCTCCGTATAACTTTCAGGAATCAGCGTCAAGACCACATCTTTTTCAGGATCTATCGTGAAATTCATGAATTTCTGCTGTTCGTTGACGCCGGTGCCGCGGCCGGTAAGGATGGTTCCGCCTTCCGCTCCAGCTTGTGCAGCTGCTTTTACCACTTTACTGGAGTCGCCGCTATTAACAATCGTTACAATCAAATTGAATTGTTCATGTACAGCTCGCATTGATTGGCCACCTTTCTTTTTTTTGCCGTCATTTGGCCGGTCGGAGAGATGGGGAACGCCTAAAAGCTGGATCAAATGTACAGTGAATCCTAAACCGTAACCTGGTTTTCCAAGCTTTCCAGCCTGTGTCACAGCTTCAGCCACAGGATCCACAAGTGTGCCGTCGATCGCGATGAAAATGACGTCTTTTTCATGGGTAGCCGGCAGTCCTAGAAAAGTGGGCTTTTCATTGCGGCCGATGCCTTCGCCGTAAAGGATAGTGGCTCCGTCTGCTCCCGCTTTTTTGGCAGCGGCAATGACATCTCTCGAATGTCCGCGTTTTACAATCGCAATCATTAATCTATGGTTCAGGTTCATTTTTTTTAGCCCCACCTTTACTCTTGAAAATCAGCCCTAAAATGAGGACTGCCAATATGGGTGTTAAAGCGACCAAAGCAATGAGGCCGAACCCGTCGGCCAGGGGGTCCCGGCCTTCGGTGACAGAAGCTACGCCAACAGCCATTGCCGAGATGAACGTTACCGTCATCGGTCCGGTCGAAACTCCTCCAGAGTCAAACGCGATGGCAATGAAAATTTTCTCGGAAAAGAAAATGAGAACCAAGGCCAGTAAATAACCGGGAATGAGAAAATACCAAAGAGAAATTCCGTAAAGAATGCGGAACATGGAAAGGGCGACTGATAATCCGACGCCAATCGAAACTGTATAAAGCATGATCTTTTGAGAGATGTAGCCTCCGGTCACTCGGTCAACTTCATCGTTCATGATACTGACTGCTGGTTCCGCAAAAGTAGCGACAAAACCCAGGACAAAACCGATGGGAATAAGGATCCAGGTAGCTGATTTTTCTCCAAGGGCTTTCCCCATCATTTCGCCAATTGGGAAGAATCCGATATGAACGCCTTGCAGAAAAAAGGCCAATCCAAGAAAAGTTAAGAAGAATCCAAGTAATATCTGCAATACCCGTTGTTTAGGCAGTTTAAGCATGAAGATCTGGAAGAAAGTAAAGAAGATAAATAAGGGGACAAGAGCAATGCCGACTTCTTCGAGGGTTTCAGAAAATCCATCAAACACATGAAGATTCACTGGAATAGCACCCCCAAAATCATAATTGCCAGAACAGGGCCGATGGAGGCGAGGCCAATAAGCCCGAAGCCTTCACTGGCGGAAGAGGAGTTTGTGCGCAAAACGGATGCTACGCCGACACCGAGAGCAAGAATAAAGGGAACCGCCATCGGTCCAGTTGTCACGCCTCCCGCATCAAAAGAGATGGAGACAAATGCTTCGGGAACAAATGTGGATAACAGAAAGACAGCGAGATAACCGCCAATCAGTAAATAATGGATGGGAATTCTGAAGATCGTGCGGACCATGGATAAAGAAACAAAAATCGCTAAGCCGAAGGCAACCGAAAGGATCAGGATTCCGGCGCTGATGCTGCCTTCGGAAACCTGGTCAATCTGTTTCGCGAGTACTCGGACATCCGGTTCCGCAATCGTTACCGCCAGGCCGAGCATGAAGCCGGTCCCAATAATGAGCCATGATTTTTTTGTTTTTGGCAATCGTTTGCCGATCATCTCTCCAACAGGCAAAAGGCCAGCTGTTACACCGAGAAGGAAAAGGAAAAAGCCGATGCCTACGAAGGCTGCGCCAATTAAAAACTGCAGTAAAGCCTCTAATGGCAATCGGATGATGGTGAATTGCAAAAGGATGATGACAATGGTCACGGGGAGGATTGCAGCAGCCACTTCTTTAAAGGTATCTTTTACATTTTCCATCTCAATCCTCCTACACCGTTTTTTTTCTGCTATTCCCTTATCATTTTTAATGTAAACCTGATATCGGATGGAAATCCATAACCTTCCATTCCGCTTCAGGCAATAATAAAAGCGGCGTCCCTTTTAGGAATCGCCGCTTTTATTGTCCGGATTTTGTGGCCGAGCAATCACGTCTTTTAACGCATCTTCTGTGGAACTTTCGGATAATTTAACGTTCGAGCGATAAGCGGCACGTGTAATCAGGTGCCCTGCTACAGGAGCCGTTAAAAAGACAAAGGTGATACCGAGCAACAGGCGGACACTGATAAAGTCTTCAGAGGCCCAAAAGTAAATGAACGTGCCGGTCAATGAAAGGAGCACGGCTAAAGTAGAGCTTTTTGTAGCTGCATGGGATCTCGTATAAACATCCGGCAGCCGAAGTATTCCGATGGCGCTGATTACGGCCATTACCGAACCGATTAAAATCAGAAGCGCGCCTGCGAATTCAATTATTTCTCTTATGCTCAACGATATCCCCCCTTTCGACAAAGCGGGCGAGTGCCAGGGTACTGATAAACGCCAGGATCCCGACAATCAAAATAACTTCCAAAAATGCGTGTGTATGGAGAACCACAGAGAAAACCGCAACGCCGGAGATCAGGTTAACGCCGATCATATCCAGAGCCACCACGCGGTCCGGCATTGATGGCCCAATAATGATCCGGTAAAGAGCAAGCAAAATTGCCAAACAGAAAAGGGATAAAGCAATGGTTAGGATTATTTGAATCATCCGCGCGTCACCTCCATGATCGCTTTTTCAAAAACTTTGATTGATTTCAACACGGAATCCCGCGATTCTTCCACGTCCATCGCGTGGATGTAAAAGGTTTTGCCGTCCGGCGAGACCTCCATCACGACAGAACCGGGTGTCAAGGTCAGCAAAAGCGCTAAAGTCGTCAGTTCATAATCGCCTTCCATGCTGTGTTCGTAGGTAAATATGCCAGGGCGTATATTGAGCTTTGGACTAAGAATTTGTTTCATGATCAATAGGCTGGACTGGGCCAGCTCCGAGATAAAGATCAAGAGGAGTTTGAATGTCGCATAAACGCGGATCATGTAGAATTTCGTTCCGAAAAACCGGTGCATGAGAAACAGAATTCCGATCCCTGTTAGATAGCCGCCGATAAAAGTCGAGATGTGAAAAGCATCTTCATCCATCAGGAGCGTCCAAAGAAACGCGATCATAATATTTATCAGAAATTGAGCAGGCATGTGCATCCGCTCCTTTCATTGCAGCACGCAGCTAGAGATCTCATGATTCGCCGCCTCCCATCACTGCATCAATGTAGATGTCCGGGTTGAGAAGAGTTTCTGCTGCGTCCGTCACATAGCCGGAAATCAGTTCTGTGCCAAGCCCGAGTCCGATGGTAAGCAGCACCAGCATGAGGCAAGGAAACAGAAGCATTTTTTTCAAAGGCACTTGATCTTCTTTGCTGATAATGGTCTCGCCCCAAAAGCTGTTTTTGAAGATGCGCAGCAAGGAGTACAGAACAAAAAGGCTGGACAGGAGGGCAAGCGTCAACAATCCATAAGCGCCGCTTTCGACAGCCCCTTCTGAAACGAGCACTTTTCCGATAAATCCGCTAAGCGGCGGAACGCCGGCCAAAGAAAGCATCGTAATGAAGAAAGACCAGCCAAGCATTGGGTAATTTTTCATCAAGCCGCTCATTTTATTGAGCATAGCCGTACCTGTCAAGGCGATGATCGTACCGACTAACAAGAACAATAAGGCCTTGATCACCATATCGTGAATGAGGTAGTAGATCGCGCCTTCAATCGAGTTCGGCGTCGAAACAGCCAAGCCGACCAAGATGAAGCCGACCGCGATGACCACATTATAAGCGGCGATTTTGCGGATATCATTGAAAGCAATAGCTCCAAGGCTTCCGCCGACTAACGTTATGGCCGCCATGGCCCCGATAATCGTATGGGTTATTTCCGGCTGATGATAGAAAATCAACGAAAAGACACGGAATAGTGCATAAATCCCAACCTTGGTCAGCAGCGCCCCAAACAATGCTGAAGTGACAGCTGGCGGTGCGCTGTACGAGCCGGGCAGCCAAAAGTAAAGGAGCAATCCGGCTTTTAAGCTGAAGACAATCAAAAAGATGATGCTGACTGTCGTAAGAAGCGGACCTTGTCCCGCTTCAGCTACTCTTACAGAAACGTGTGCCATATTCAAAGTGCCGACCGCTCCGTAAAGGTACGCTAAGGCAACCAGGAAGAACCAGGAAGAAACGACGTTAATGACCACGTATTTGATCGCTTCCCGAAGCTGCCGTTTATTGCCGCCCAACGTAAGAAGAACGTAGGAAGATAAAAGCATCACTTCAAAACAGACGAATAAGTTAAACAAATCACCGGTCAAAAAAGATCCATTGACTCCTGCGATCAAGAAAAGAATGGTCGGATAAAAATAAGTCGTCTGCAGAAATCTCCCTGCTGAAAACAAGGCATACAAAAGAATGATTGTGGCGACAATGGTTGTCGTTAAAACGAGAAGCAGAGAAAAAGAGTCTGCAACGAACAAAATTCCGAAAGGCGGTTCCCAGCCTCCGAAATCCAACCGGAGAATGCCATTTGCCTGAACCTGTTCTAATAGATAGAAGGCGATTCCGGCACTGGCTGCCATGACGCCGATACTGAACCATGCCTGAATGCGCCCGTAGGCCCGCAAGAATATTAACACCACTCCTACCAGAATCGGCAAGAGCATAGGAAGCAAAATTATATTATTCATCATTTACACCTCTCATTTCTTCCAAGTCATCCGTGCCGAGTTCTTGATAAGCGCGGAAGGCCAGAACAAGAATGAAAGCTGTAACGGCAAAACTGATAACGATGGCCGTCAAAATTAAAGCTTGCGGCAAGGCGTCGACATAGCTTTCTGCTTCTTCGCCGAGGAGCGGAACCGTGCCTTTTTTCAAACCGCCCATGGAAAGAATCAATAAATGGACCGCATGGGAGAAAATGGCTGTGCCCAGAATGACGCGGATCAAACTTTTGGATAATACGAGATAAATGGCGACAGCTGTAAGGACGCCAACCAATAAGATGATTAAGGTTTCCATCGGCTACTCATCCTCACTTATGCTAAAGATAATATTTACGACTACACCGATAACCGTCAGTGCAACTCCAGCTTCGAAAACGGTCACCGTCGCCAATTCTGTTTTGCCAAAGATCGGCAAGTCGAAATAGCCGAAAGACTGGCTCATAAATGGCTGTCCGAAAAACATCGGAACGGTACTGCTGGCGAAAGCGATCAAGACGCCTAAAGCTGAAATTTTCTTAAAGTCGAGTGGGATGGCGTCACTGATAGTCTCTGAATCATGCGACAAGAACAAGAGCACAAAGGCAGAAGCAAGGACGAGCCCGCCGATAAACCCGCCGCCCGGCTCATTATGGCCGGATAGGAAAAGGTAAATGCCAAAAGTAAAGATAATCAGGACTGCAGCTTTGGAGACCGTTTTTAAAATGACATCATTTATCTTCATTTTTTTTCGGCTCCTTTCCGCTTTTAATGCGAATCAACGTATACACACCGATACCTGCGATAAAAAGCACAAGCGATTCAAGCATGGTATCAAAGCCGCGGAAATCGCCTAAAATCGCATTGACGATGTTCTTTCCGCCGGCCAGTTCATATGAATTTTCGAAATAGCTGGAAATGGATTCAAACAGTTTTCCGCTATGCACAGAAAGGGCGATTAAAACGACGGTAGTTCCGCCGGCAATCGCAATAGCGGCATTGCGGATTTTGGCGTTTCGTGGAATCCGGTCTTTCTTCAATTCCGGCAAGAAATAGAAGCATAGCAGGAAAAGGACCGTCGTCACGGTTTCAATGACCAGCTGCGTCAATGCTAAATCCGGTGCCCGGAACAAAACGAAGAAAATCGCAATCGAAAATCCAAGGACGCCGTTCAATAGAATAGAGGTCAGGCGAGATCTTACAAATAAGATAGCGACTGCGGCAATCATCATGACCAACACCAACAAGAATTCATAAAGTTTCACAGGCGCGTCGTTGGAAAAATCGATGGACAATGCGCCGGTAAAAACTAAAGTGCCTCCTGCCACTAAAGCGAAGAAGGTGAAAATATAGGCAAAATAATGCGGCAGATACCCGGTCATGTAAAAGGAAGTCAATGTATTGGAATTGTTTTCCAATCCAGCTAAGAAACGGTTGTATAGATTATTGAACGTCCAAGTGTCCGGAATGAGCGAATACACTCTTTTCCAGTAGCGGAGAGTCGCGAATAAAATACCTCCGATGACAATAACTCCAAGCGTCATCCAGAGTTCCGGCTGGAAACCATGCCAAGCGGTAATATGAGGTGCTGCTTCAGCCATTCCAGGCAGAACGCCCCCTAGCGCCGGGCGGAGCAAATGGTCTCCCAGTAGATTAGGAGCAAAGAAGATGCCCACGATCAAAAGAGAGAGGATGGCTGGGGAAATCAGCATCCCAATCGGCGGCTCCACTGGTTTTTTGTCCAGTTTTTTCAGCTGCGGCTGTCCAAGGAAAGTCCGGAAAACGATAATCATACAGTAGACGAAAGTCAGCACACTGGCTGTCCAGGCAATCACGGGAATGAGCCAGCCCCAAGTGCCTGCTGAAAAAATAGGAAGCGATGCGGAATTAAGCGACGCTGTAAAGAACATTTCCTTGCTTAAAAATCCGTTGAAGAAAGGAAGTCCAGCCATTGAAAAGCTGCCGATCATGGCGAATGTGAAAGTGATCGGAAGAAACGAAATCAATCCGCCCAATCGCCGGATGTCCCGGGTCCCGACCTGGTGATCGACAATCCCCACCACCATAAACAGGGCACCTTTAAAAGTCGAATGGTTTACAAGATGGAAAAGAGCTGCAAAAGTAGCAAGTCCATAAAGGGCGCCGTTGCTGCCGTCGCCAAAATAAAGAGCAGCTGACCCCATTCCGAATAAGCTCATGATCAATCCTAATTGGCTGATGGTGGAATATGCGAGCAGCGCTTTTAAATCTGTCTGGCGGACTGCGCAGAAGGATCCCCAAAACAAAGTGACCAGTCCAACCAGCGTAACGGTCCAGAACCAGGCGGAAGTGCCGCCGAAAATCGGCGTAAACCGTGCCACAAGATAAATCCCCGCCTTTACCATCGTCGCAGAATGCAGATAGGCGCTGACAGGTGTCGGTGCTTCCATGGCATCAGGGAGCCAGATGTGGAAAGGGAATTGAGCTGATTTGGTGAAGGCTCCGAGCAGGACGAGGAACATGGCTGGATAGAAGAGCGCATGATCCGTGTATTGGCCGATCGAAGCGGCAATTTCACGCACACTGAACGTATCTGTCATTGTATGAAGCATGATGAAGCCTGCTAACATCCCAAAACCGCCAAATACCGTAATCAATAAAGACTTTTGGGCACCATAGCGTGAATTTTTGCGGTGGAACCAAAAAGCGATCAATAGGAAAGAGGATATGCTTGTGAGCTCCCAGAATACATAAAGCACGAGCAGGTTATCTGAAAGGACGACTCCCAGCATGGCGCCCATGAAAAGAAGCAAATAAGCATAAAAATGCGGCAATGAGTCATATGGAGATAAATAATAGATGGAGTAGAGAATGACCAAGCTTCCCATACCGGTTATCAATAACGCGAGAATCAGGCTGAGGCCGTCCAAATAGATGGAGAAGTTGATGCCCAGTGAAGGAATCCATTCCAACGTGGCGGCGATAGTATCGCCTGCAGAAATGTCTGGGATCCGCATAGCCAGAATGATGAATAGTGCCAATGGAACAATGAGGACAAACCATCCGATATTCAACTTGCCGATCCGCCTATAAAGAAAAGGAATGAAGGCGGCTGCAAAGAATGGAATTAAAATTGCTAAAATCAATAGATGCATAAAGTGAACCTCCTGAAACAGAATAAAAAACTGGGAAAAGGGAAATAGATATATAAAGCCAAGAATAAATGTTTTCAATAGGAATAGAAAGGCAAAAGACTCCATAACGACACAAAGCCATATAGAATAAATTATACAGGAAATAGGGCTTGCTTTCACATGATAACTTCGATAAGGTACAGATTAAGCGATAAAAAACGGAGCAAAATTAAGGTGAAATTAGAAAAGCATAAACCCTTGATTTTTATTAAGATCCGCAGTATAATTTCATAGTTTTGAAATTGCGGCTTACGAATATTAATCCCTGGAGGGGCATAGATAATGAAAAAAATTAGAGGACGGATGGATGAAAGCATATTGGTGTGTGTGTTCTATGGACCAAATGGTGAACGTTTGATCAACCGCGGCCATAAACTCTCAAGCATGCTTGACTGCCCGCTGTATATTTTAACTGTAGATTCGCTTCCATTTGATGAGTTTGACGCGGAAAAATCCGAGTATGTTGAGCGCTGGAAAGAATTAGCTGAAGAATATGAAGCGGAAGAATTCATAATCCGGGACAATGAAAAGCGCCCCTCTGCCAAAGTGATCGCGGAAGTGGCACATGATTTAAATATCACCCAGATTATTGTTGGACAGACCGCTAAAAGCCGGTGGGAAGAAATCACCAAAGGTTCGTTCATGAATTCGCTGCTGCGTGAAATTCCTTTTGTAGACTTTCACGTAGTGTCCGTCGACCGGAGCATTAAAGGGGAAGACCATGAAGAATTTGAAAAAGGGGTGCGCTGCTATTTGGTGAAAGATGCAGACACTTACAAAATCAGCTTCTCCCAAACAAAAGAATGCCAGTATGAAGGCATTTTCTTCAAAGACATCGGAACGGATTTCAACAACGGGATCTTCAAATTTATGCATAACAACAAATTGCATCAAGTGGAAGTGACGGATGACCGGATTGTAGAACCGGCTGTCGTTGATGTCTGTTTAAACCGCCAAACTGTTCCTAAATAATGAACTGCCACTAAACGGCCGCTGCCAATGGAGCGGCCGTTTGTCTATTAAAGGGGGAAGTGCTGTGAAAAAATCGAAAAGAGCTGAACCGCTGATTTCCGAAAGTCTGGATGTAAAAACGTTTCAAGAGGCTTTGGATGACTATTACCTTGCGGATTGTAAAATTTCTCAAGAAACAATTGCATATGAGGCAGGGGAAGCAATGCATGTCGATAAAGTGATATTTGAAAATGTAAACTTTCTCGAAGTCCAATGGCCGCGCAGTGAATTTATCGACGTCCAATTCATCAATTGTGATTTGTCAAATGCTGATTTTAGCCGGTCCGTATTCCATCGCGCAGAATTTCATAATTCGAAACTGGTCGGCACAAACTTTGCTGAAGCCGGCATCCGCCATACTCTATTTAAAGACTGTGTCTTGAATTATGCCGTTTTTGGCTTCTCGCTCTGCAACACGTCGCGCTTTGAAAGTTCATTGATGCGATATGCCGATTTTTATGAAGCAGAGCTAAAACAGACAGAATTCACTGGCTGTGACTTGAACGAGGTAAACTTTGTGGAAACGAGTTTAAACGGAGTGGATTTGAGCAGCAATTCTTTTGAAAACATTCAAGTAACGATTGAAAAATTGGCGGGGTGCAAAGTATCGGAACCACAGGCTCTCGCTTTTGCCAGGCAGCTAGGATTGGAAATTGGATGAAATTAATATAGTAGAATAAAAAACAAAACCCCTGAAGCAGAAGTTTCAGGGGTTTTGGAATAATTTGGCAGTTTAGCGAACGCCTTTCATATAGCGCTGAATTGCCGGAGCAGCCAAGAATAGAATAATACTTAGTGCAATCGAAGCACCGCCGATGATTCCGAAATACATCATTTCGTTTTCGACAGTATAGAATTTCACTAATTGAGCGTTGATTGCTTGGGCTGCAGCATTCGACAGGAACCATAAACTCATTGTCTGTGCTGAGAAAGCCGATGGCGCTAATTTTGTTGTAGCGGATAAACCGACCGGCGACAAGCATAGTTCACCAAGAACGACGATCAGGTAGCTCAGTACCAGCCATAATGGATTTACTAAAGCATCTGTTCCGCCAAAATAAGCCGGCAATAGAATGACTAGGAACGACAACCCGGCAAATAAGAGCCCGAGTGAGAATTTCTGCGGAATTGACGGTTGGCGTGTGCCGAGTTTTACCCAAAGCCAAGCAAATACAGGTGCTAGCGTTATGATAAATAGTGGATTCAATGACTGGAACCAAGCAGGTGAAATCGTAATGCCTGCAAATTCCAAGTCCGTCCGTGTGTCTGCGTAAGCTGCTAGAATGGTTGAACCCTGTTCCTGGATCGACCAGAACATCACAGCAGCGATGAACAGCGGAATATACGCAACAAGGCGTGAGCGTTCCACTTCGTTTGTTTTCTTGCTGCGGTACATCACGATAAAGTAAGCGGTAGGGATCAGGATACCTAAAATACCTACAGCAGCGATGAAGCTATCAAATGTTAAGAACCCATATTGCAGGCCTAACACGACTACAGCAGCGATGACGACAGCTGCAACAGAGAAAATCTTGATCGTTCTTGATTTTTCAGCCGGTGTGAGCGGGTTGTGGACAATCGTTCCTGCCAAACCAAGGTTTTTCTTTTTTGTCACCAGGAAAAGCACGAGGCCTAAGAACATGCCGACAGCGGCAATACTAAAACCAAGGTGAAAGTTGATATCCATTCCGACAGTACCGACGATTAAAGGTGCGATGAATGCCCCGAGGTTAATCCCCATATAGAAGATGCTGAAACCGGCATCCCGGCGGTCATCGTTTTCGGCATAAATTTCACCGACTACACTGGAAACATTTGGTTTCAATAAGCCGGTTCCGAGTACGATTAAAACCATTGAAACGAAGAATAGAGACAAACTGCCAGGAATCGCTAAAGCGATATGTCCCAACATGATGAGAATACCGCCGTAGAAAACGGCTTTCGATGTTCCGAAAACTCGATCGGCAAGCCATCCGCCGATAATTCCCGACATATATACAAGCGAACCGTAAATGGACATGATGGAAAGAGCTACAGTGCGATCAAGTCCGAGCCCACCTTGAGAAAGTTCGTAATACATATAGTAAACAAGAATAGCTCTCATTCCATAGTAAGAAAAACGCTCCCAAAATTCAGTGAAAAATAGTGTAAACAGCCCTTTTGGATGTCCAAAGAATCCTTTTTGAGGAACACTGTTTACGATGTCTTCGCGACTATATTTGTCAGACATCTTACGACCCCCTTTTAATGTATGTTACTATAATACTTTTTTTAGGTCCAAAAATCAAAATAAATCTACAAATTGGGAAAAAAGCCTATGTTATAGGTTAATAATGATAGATAAAGATGATTTTTAAAATATATAAACTTTATTGGAATAATTATTTGATTTTGAATAATTCGTATTCTAGTGAAAACAAAGGGATATTAAAATTAAGTTTTTGTTTTTATTTTCCAAAAATATTGAAATTTCAATTATTTGTATAAAGATTTTGTTCACGAGTTGTACACTATTTCTAAAATAAATTATAGAAATATATAGAAATATCTTGAAAAAAATTTTAATATACATTATATTTAAAATAGTTAGAATTTAATATAAAAGGAGATAAAGTATTATGAATGATCTAGGGAAGAAAATCAGGGATTTAAGAGAAGCGAAAAAGCTGTCACCAGAAGAAATGGCGGAGAAGATCGGCTTTGCAAAAAGCACTGTCTGGGCCTATGAAAGCGGCAAAAAGCAGGTTACGGTCAGTCATCTTTCTCGTCTCGCTGATTTCTTCGATGTATCTGTGGACCTCTTGCTGGACCGGTCTGAAAGAGTCATAGACTTGGATCTTCAAAATGCTGCCGCCATTGAAGAGTATAACTTGATGCTGGATAATAAGCCCTTGGATAAAACTGAAATTGCTGAAGCTGCTTCTTATATACAAGTCAAACGTCGCATGGGAAGTTATGGAGCGGCGAGTTCATGAGCCATATGGTTCATGTGCGTTAGAGCGTCTGCCTTCAATAAGGCAGGCGTTTTTTTATGGATCGAAACTGGAATTGGGAAGAGGGCTGATGTAAGTTTCAGCCAGTCGAAATAATTAGCCTTCAAAAGTTTGCCTATATTATAGTAGAAAGTCATTCGCTGCCAGCCGTTTTTTCAAAAATGATTGTTTATCTCTAATGCGGAAGGGAAGAACAAGGGTAGAAGAAAAGACTGCTGGGAGGACGATTAGATGCCGAAAACGATATTTATTACAGGAGCGGGGAGTGGATTAGGAAAAGGGGCGGCTTTCGGGCTGGCTGAAAAGGGACACCGGGTGATAGCGCCTGTTGAAACGGCGCCGCAAGTTACTGCGCTAAGAGAAGAGGCTAAAGCTGCAGGCATTGAACTTGAAGTATTCAAAATGGATATTAAAAATCCGCAGGACCTTGCTCAAATGCTTGATTATGATTTTGATATCTTTGTGGCTAATGCCGCTGTAAATGAAGGTGGGCCCCTTGGTGAAGTGCCGATGAGCAATTTCCGTGAATTATTTGAAGTGAATGTATTCAGTACGCTTGAAACCGCTCAAATTGCGGCGCAGAAATTTGTAGCAAAAGGTGAAGGGAAAATTATTTTCATGTCTTCGATGGCCGGGATTATGGCAACGCCTTACGTGGGGCCATACACTGCTACGAAACATGCAATTGAAGCGATTGCAACGACGATGCAAAAAGAACTGGAAGGATTTGGCGTGAAAGTGGCAACCATTAACCCCGGTGCTTTCGCTACAGGGTTTAATGATCGCAGCGCGGAAGCAAAATGGAAATGGTATGACGAGAAAATCCATTTCACGAAAAAAGAAGATATGGAAGAAGCGGACAAAGCCTTGGAAGACCAGTATGATCCTGCAGATATGATTGCGAAAATGGTGGAAGTCATTCCATTGGATTCTCACAAATTCCGTACAGCCTACCCGGAAGAAACCGAGCAGCAAATGAAAGAAGAAGAAGCGAAACGTTGGGAGATGGACATATAGAGGAGTTGTCGCGATGGATACAAACAGTGAGTTTTGGGCTGTTTATGCAGCCGGCGGGGCAGACACTGAAGATGCGTGCAGGCTCTATGATGGATTGGAAGCCGCAAGTTTGTCCGAGTTGATCGGCACATGGAAAGGCCGGGAATTTCCAACCGGACATCCTTTAGACGGCGTGTTAAGCGGGTTGAATTGGTACGGCAAAGCGTTCCACGACGCTGAAAATGTCGATCCTTTATTGTTCGAACTGCCGGACGGAGAGATTGCTGCGATGGACCCTGTCCCGCTGATGGACAAACGGAAGCTTCTGAAAGCAACTGGCGGCAAAGCGCGGATGAGGATGATGGAGCATAGAGGCGTTTTAAGTGCCGTAATGGTTTATGACAACTTGCCGATTCACGATCATTTCCGTAAAGTGAACGAACATGTTCTCTTGGGGATGATGGATTGGAAAGGGGATGCGAACCCGTTCTTTTTCATACTGGAAAAAGTGGAATGAAAGCGAAAGCAGCCTTCGAGCCTATGCTCTTAGGCTGTTTTTATTGGCGTACAGTGTCTTCAAAGAGGGATTCTGGCGCAAGAAAAAGGAGTGGAAATATGATAAGCTACTCATACGAGACGAGTATTGGGAGTGTTTAATTTTGTTGGAAGAAGCAAGAAAGATATTGCAGTCGTATTTTGGATACGAGTCATTTCGGATTGGGCAGGAACAGGCGATCTCCCAAGTTTTTGAAGGGAAGAATTCCATCTGTGTCATGCCGACCGGCGGCGGAAAGTCGATGTGCTATCAAATCCCGGCACTTGTAATGGAAGGGACGACCATTGTTGTATCGCCTTTGATTTCCTTGATGAAAGACCAGGTCGATTCTTTGCTGGCTGCTGGAATTCCGGCTGCATACATTAACAGCTCACTGGATTTTGAAGAAGTTCGTGAAATTTTATATGACGTCCAACGCGGCGCCGTAAAATTATTATATATTGCCCCGGAACGATTGGATTCGGAAATGTTTTTAAACGAGCTGCAAGGCGTCCGTGTTCCGCTCATTGCAGTTGATGAAGCTCACTGTATTTCGCAATGGGGGCATGATTTCCGGCCAAGCTATCGATTGATCAGCAGAATGATGGAACTGTTCCCGGACCATCCGACTGTTTTGGCTTTGACAGCTACGGCAACGCCGCAGGTCCGTGAAGACATTTGCCGTATTTTAAATATTGAAGAACAGCATACGGTCATGACCGGTTTTGAGCGGGCGAATTTAACTTTTTCTGTTGTTCAAGGACAGGACCGCGATCGGTTCGTGAAAGAGTACGTACAAAAAAATGAAAAAGAAGCCGGCATTATTTATGCGGCTACCCGAAAAACGGTTGATTCGGTTTACGAGATGCTGACCAAGAAAGGCGTTAAAGCTGCACGGTATCATGCCGGCATGCCGGATATGGAACGGAAGCTTGGGCAGGAACGATTCTTGAACGATGAAGTAACCGTAATGGTAGCGACCAATGCGTTTGGGATGGGCATCGATAAATCGAATATCCGCTATGTCATCCATTATCAGCTGCCGAAGAATATGGAAAGCTATTATCAGGAAGCGGGGCGTGCCGGCCGCGACGGACTGCCAAGTGAATGCATCGTCTTATATGCTTCGCAAGATGTTCAGACGCAGCGTTTTCTGATCGATCAAGCCCAAGATCCAAGCCGCATTCCGGGAGAATTGGTGAAGCTTCAAGGAATGGTCGACTACTGCCATACAGAAAATTGCCTCCAGCAATTTATCATCCACTACTTCGGCGATAAAACCGCTGAACCATGCGGACATTGCAGCAGCTGCAACGATGACCGCGAAAGCATGGATGTCACGACGGATGTGCAAATGGTGCTGTCTTGCGTCATTCGGATGGGCCAGAAATTCGGGAAAATGATGACGGCTCAAGTGCTTACGGGTTCACGAAATAAAAAAGTGCTTGATTTCGGTTTTGACAAATTATCAACGTACGGCATCTTAAAGCACCACAGCACAAAAGAAGTGGCAAATCTGATCGAGTTTATGATTTCCCAGGAATTGCTGGCCGTAGAACAAGGGTCTTTCCCGACTATCTATGTGCCGGATGGCGGCCGCGATGTGCTGCTGGGAAAAAGAAAAGTGCTTCGCAAAGGAGCGGTCGCCACCAAGCAGATTGCAGACAACGATCCGTTGTTTGAGGAGTTGCGCAAAATCCGCAAAACGTTGGCTGATGAAGCTGGGGTGCCTCCATTTGTTATATTCTCCGATAAAACTTTGCAGGATATGTGTTCAAGAAGGCCAAAAAACAGCGAAGAATTTTTAGAAGTAAATGGCGTCGGCTCCAATAAACTTGAAAAGTATGGAGAGGCGTTTTTAGAGGCAATAAAATCATACGAAATGGTCAATAATTGATAGAAATATGCAAAAAAGATTCCTTTTATAAAGGGGTCTTTTTTATTTTTATTGAATTTATATGCATAAATATTCGTTTCCTTTCATAGAGAATTTATTGTAATTTACCGTTAATGTAAACGGTTACATGCCAGGCTTGGGATTGAGGAATGTTGTGAAAAAAATATCAATATGGAATTGTATATATATTCAGACATGTGGTATACTATCAAAACATTATGACACTTTATCGTAATGAAGGAGGCGATTTGATGAGCAAAAGAGAATATCCACAACAGCAAGGACTCTATCATCCGGATCAAGAGCATGAGGCATGCGGAATCGGAATGATTGCCAATATTAATGGAGAAAAATCACACGCGATTGTGCAGAACGCAATTAACATTCTTTGTAACCTCGAGCATCGGGGCGGACAATCTTCAGATACAAGCACAGGAGATGGCGCAGGAATTTTAACGCAGATTCCTCACCGTTTCTTTTTAAAGCAATGTGAAAAAGAAGGGATTATTTTGCCTGAAGCCGGAAAATATGGCATCGGGATGATTTTCATGCCGCAGGATTATGAGCTGCGGATGAAAACGAAAGAAATCATTAAGCAAATTGTAGAAGAGGAAGGCCAGGAATGCCTAGGCTGGCGCCCTGTTCCGGTAAATGACTCTTTTGTCGGGAAAGTGGCGTTAAAAACAAAACCGGTCATCCGCCAAGTGTTTATTGCAGCTTCAGAAAACCTGGGAGACCGTATGGCGCTTGAACGCAAACTCTATGTCATCCGAAAGCGCATCGAGATGGTGATGGGCGGCAATGAGGATTTTAAAGACGTCTATTTCAGCAGCCTTTCTGCAGGCACCATCGTTTATAAAGGCATGCTGATTCCAGAGCAACTGGATTCCTTCTATATTGACCTCAACCACCCTGAATTCAAATCAGCGCTGGCTTTGGTTCACTCCCGTTTCAGTACGAACACCTTCCCGAGCTGGCAGCGGTCCCACCCGAACCGTTACTCAATCCATAACGGTGAATTCAATACCCTCAGAGGAAACGTGAATTGGATGCGTGCAAGACAGACGCTTTGCAGTTCCCCTTATTTCAATGAGCAAGAACTTCAAAAAGTCTTGCCGGTTATTGACGAAAGCGGAAGCGATTCCTCCATGTTCGATAACTGCTTTGAATTCCTTCACTTATCAGGCCGTTCACTGGCCCATACCGCAATGATGATGGTCCCGGAGCCTTGGGTTAACGACCCGACGATTCGAAAAGAGAAAAAAGATTTTTATGAATTCCATAGTACGCTGATGGAGCCTTGGGACGGGCCGGCAGCACTGGTCTTTACAGATGGCCGCCAGATCGCGGCATGCCTTGACCGCAATGGCCTTCGCCCAGCCCGATACTATGTGACGAAAACAGGCATGATCGTTCTTGGATCTGAAGTTGGGGCGCTGGATATTTTTGCCGATGACATCATTTACAAAGACCGCTTGCGTCCAGGGAAAATGCTTTTAGTCGATTTAGAAGAAGGGAAAATCATTCCGGACGAAGAGATTAAAATGCAGATGGCTAAGGAACTTCCATATAAAGACTGGATTGAAGATAACCTGCTGGATTTAGAAGATCTACCTGCGCCTTCGCTTCCTGAACAGAAGCTGACGAAAGAACAATTTAAGGAGCAGCAGCTGGCATTCGGCTACACAACCGAAGAAGTTCAAAAAATCATCAAGCCATTGGCTACGGAAGGCAAAGATCCGGTTGGTTCAATGGGCTATGATTCGCCTTTAGCTGTTTTATCCAAAAAGCCGCAGCTTCTCTATAATTATTTCAAGCAATTATTTGCGCAAGTGACGAATCCGCCGATTGATGCCATCCGGGAGCATATTATTACCGCTGCCCGCACGACAATCGGTGCAGAAGGGAATTTAGTGGATCCCCGTCCGGAAAGCAGCCGCCATATCCGTCTGGAAACGCCCGTGCTGACAAACAATGAATTGGAGAGATTGCGCCAGCAGAAGCTGGTGGAATTCCAAGCAGTTACGCTGCCGATCCTTTTCGAAAAATCCGGCGGGCCCGAAGCGATGGAGAGGGAACTTGAAGAACTGTTTGTAAAAGCGGAGCAAGCTTATGAAGCGGGAGCAACGCTATTAATTCTTTCGGACCGGGGAGTAGATGAGACGCATGTGGCCATTCCTGCGCTATTGGCAGTTTCCGGGCTGCATCATCACTTTATCCGCAAAGGGACCCGGACAAAAGTGAGCATTTTGCTGGAATCGGCAGAACCGCGGGAAGTCCACCATTTTGCTGCATTGCTAGGATATGGAGCAGAAGGAATCAATCCTTACCTCGCTTTGCGTACTCTTGAAGATTTGATTGAACAGGAAGATATTGTCGGCATTTCATACGAAAAAGCCGAAGCGAGCTATATCAATGCCGTAACCGACGGCATCATTAAAGTGTTGTCAAAAATGGGGATTTCGACGATCCAAAGTTACCGCGGTGCCCAAATCTTTGAAGCGGTAGGGATTCATATGGACGTCATCGACCGTTACTTCACGCGGACGTCTTCACGTCTTGGCGGAATTGGCCTGGATATTATTGCAAAAGAAGCCATGATGCGCCATGAACAGGCATATCCGGAACGCAAAACAGGGGATCGATTCTTGGAAGCGGGAGATGAGTACCAATACCGTGCAAACGGGGAAACTCATCAATACAATCCATTAACGATCCACACCCTGCAGCATGCTTGCCGGACGAACGATTACCAAGTATTTAAAAAATACACCAGCCTCTTAACGAAAGAGACTTCGAATGTCCAATCGCTGCGCGGATTGATGGAGTTCAAGAAGCGGACGCCTGTTCCAATAGAAGAAGTTGAAACAATCGAAGAAATTTGTGCGCGCTTTAAAACAGGGGCGATGTCATTCGGGTCAATCAGCCAAGAAGCGCATGAAGCATTGGCGATTGCAATGAACCGGATTGGCGGCCGAAGCAATTCGGGAGAAGGCGGCGAGCAGGTTTCCCGTTTTGTCCCTGATGAAAATGGAGACAGCAGAAGAAGCGCGATCAAACAAGTAGCGTCTGGCCGATTTGGCGTGACCAGCCATTATCTGGTCAACGCAGATGAAATTCAGATCAAGGTAGCCCAAGGGGCAAAACCGGGAGAAGGCGGGCATTTGCCCGGCAAAAAAGTATACCCGTGGGTAGCGGAAGTTCGCGGTTCAACTCCTGGAGTAGAGTTGATTTCTCCGCCTCCGCATCATGATATCTATTCGATTGAAGACTTGGCGGAGTTGATCTATAACTTGAAAAACGCTAATCCAATGGCCCGCATCAGCGTAAAACTGGTATCGGCAGTTGGAGTAGGAACCATTGCAGCGGGCGTTGCCAAGGGACGTGCTGATGTCGTGTTGATCAGCGGATATGATGGCGGTACCGGCGCTGCGCCGAAAACTAGTTTAAAGCATACTGGTTTGCCTTGGGAAATTGGTTTGGCGGAAACGCACCAAACGCTTTTATTGAATGGTTTGCGTGACCGGATCGTTGTTGAAACGGACGGGAAGATGATGACGGGCCGTGATGTGGTGACTGCGGCCTTGCTTGGCGCGGAAGAGTTCGGTTTTTCGACAGCTCCGTTAGTGGTGCTTGGCTGCGTCATGATGCGCGTCTGCCATATGGACACCTGTCCGGTCGGAATCGCTACGCAAAATCCGGAGCTGCGCAAGAAATACATGGGAGATCCAGAGCACGTTGCAAACTTCATGCGCTTTGTGGCCCAGGAAGCGCGCGAGTTGATGGCGGAACTTGGATTCCGGACTATTAACGAAATGATCGGGAGAACAGATGTGATCGAAGCGAAACAGGCAGTAGACCATTGGAAAGCCGGTGGACTCGACCTGTCTGCATTATTGCATCAGCCGGATCTTCCTGAAAAAGTAGGACGCTATGCTACTGTAAAGCAAGACCACGAATTGAAAAATACTTTGGATTATACCGAATTGCTGCCGCGCGCCAGAAAAGCGATCGAATCGGGTGAGCGAGTGGATGTCACAACTGCCATCCGAAACATCCATCGCGCAACCGGCACGATCATCGGCTATGCCGTATCCAAGAAGTATGGAGCAGAAGGATTGCCGGAAGATACGATCAATTTCAATTTCCAAGGGTCTGCCGGACAAAGTTTTGGTGCGTTCATCCCTAAAGGAATGACGCTTAAATTGATTGGAGATGCAAATGATTTTGTCGGAAAAGGGTTATCCGGAGGGAAAATCATCGTCTATCCGGCAAGTGATTCGACGTTTATTCCTGAAAACAATGTCATTATCGGGAATGTTTCATTCTACGGAGCTTCTGCAGGTGAAGCATATATCCGCGGAATTGCTGGAGAACGTTTTGCAGTCCGCAATAGTGGAGCGAACATCGTTGTTGAAGGCGTCGGAGACCATGGCTGTGAATATATGACCGGAGGGCGCGTTGTCATCTTGGGCGAGACCGGCAAAAACTTTGCAGCCGGCATGTCGGGCGGCATTGCCTATGTATTGAACGAAGACGGGAAATTTGCCGAGCGCTGCAATGCGGAGCTTGTCCATATGCAGCCGCTTGTCGAACCGGGAGAAATGGAAGATTTGCGCCAAATGATTGAACAGCACGTTCACTATACAGGAAGCAAAAACGCAAAACGCCTGCTCGACAACTGGAAAATCTATTCTGCTAAATTTGTCCGGGTTATTCCAAAAGCCTATTTGAAAATCAATGAACGCATCAACAAATTGCAGGAAAGCGGAATGGCCAGACCGGAAGCAGAAATGGCAGCGTTTGAAGAAAGCAAAATGGCAACCGGAAAAGCGTAAGCGGCTGATCAGCTCCGAAAAATGTAGACGTCAATATATGCAAGTAAAGAATTGGAGGGATTTGATGGGAAAAGCGACTGGTTTTATGGAATACAGCCGGCAAACAATAAAAGAACGAGATCCGGCCGTACGGAAAAAAGATTGGTCGGATTATACAATCCCCCTTTCAGATGAAGAAGTAAGAAAGCAGGGCGCACGTTGCATGGATTGCGGTGTGCCGACATGCCAGTCCGGCATGGAGCTGGAAGGGGCAACTACAGGCTGCCCGGTTTATCACCTGATTCCGGAATGGAATGACCTGGTTTACCGGGGGCAATGGAAAGAAGCGCTGCGCCGGGAGCACGTCATGAACAACTTTCCGGAATTCACGGGAATGGCTTGTCCTGCTCCTTGTGAAGGAGCCTGCGTTCTCGGAATTAATGAACCGCCAGTGGCCATTCGGACAGTCGAGCGGTCGATCATCGAAAAAGGATTCGCAGAAGGATGGGTTGTTCCGGAACCGCCCCTTTCAAGAACCGGCAAAAAAGTGGCAGTCATCGGTTCGGGTCCAGCCGGGCTTGCAGCTGCAGCGCAATTGAATAAGGCAGGGCATCTCGTGACGGTATTTGAAAGAAGCGACCGGGTCGGCGGCTTGCTGACTTATGGGATTCCGGAAATGAAATTATCGTATGACGTCGTGCTTCGCCGGGTGAAAATCCTGGAACAAGAAGGCATCACATTCATTACGAATACGGAAGTCGGAAAAGATTATCCGGTTTCAGCGCTTCGTTCGGATTTTGATGCGGTAATTATGTGTACAGGCGCGGCTGTACATCGCGATATCGTGGTAGAAGGGCGTGAGTTGAAAGGGGTCCACTATGCAATGGATTTCTTGCACGCCAATACAAAAAGCTTGCTGGACTCCAATTTGACGGACGGCAATTACATTTCTGCTGAAGGGAAAAATGTGATTGTCATCGGCGGCGGCGATACGGGAACAGACTGCCTGGCTACTTCTGTCCGCCACAACTGCAAAAGCTTAGTGCAGTTTGATGTCTATGACAAAAAAGGCGCATTGCGGGATGATTTGGGCAATCCGTGGCCGCAATACCCTCGGATCCACCGGGTCGAATACGGACAAAAAGAAGCCGCAGCTGCTTTCGGCGAAGATCCAAGAGCTTTCGCTGTGATGACGAAAAAGTTCGTAGGCGACGAAAACGGCCAGCTGAAAGAAGTTCATACGGTGAATGTGAAGTTGAAAATTGATGAATCAGGCAACCGCATCCGCGAAGAAATTCCGGGTACGGAAAAAGTCTGGCAAGCAGATCTCGTCTTGATTGCAATCGGCTTTAGCGGTCCTGACCAGAAATTCATTGAACAGATGGAAGTGGAAACGCGCGCAAACTCCACGGTGGACGCAGAATACGGAAAATACAAAACAAATGTGGAGGGCGTTTTTGCAGCTGGTGATATGCGGAGAGGCCAGAGCTTAATCGTATGGGCAATAAATGAAGGACGAGAAGCAGCAAGGGAATGCGACCGTTATTTAATGGGCTCCACAGTCTTGCCTTAATAAATGGGAGACCAGACAATTGTCTGGTCTTTTTTTAGTAGAAAAGTCTTTGAAAAGTTAAATAGAAAGAAAATTTAGAAAATGTTGTATTGAGACTCTGATTCATATATACTATAGTAGGCGCATCAAGATTAACATTACTAGGTATTCCTGCTAAGCTCAAAAGGACCAGGCATGACTGCGTAGAGCAGTTAAACTTGTGTTCGCCACACTATCTAATTGTCGGGAGGAAGAAGAATGTTCAAAAAAGGCTTTGTTGCATTACTGCTATCTGTACTTCTTGCTGTTATGGTTGGAACGACTGCTTTTGCTGAAGAGGCAGTGATTACTCCGGAAATCGCACAAGCGCTTAGTGAAGTGGAACAAGTAAATGCTGAAATTTACGGCGAAATTGCAAAAGGGCAGGTACTGGCAGATCAATTATATGAAGAATACCTTTTAGCTGTTAATGAAGCTGGAGAAACGGCTCAATTAAAGGCTGATTATGAAAAGAAACTAACGAAAATCATTTCTGAAGTCGATGTAAAGACCCAGGAGATTACACGCCACGGCGTTGAAAAGGCTAGAGAATCAGGCCTTAATGTGGAAATTGAATGGATTCCTGTTCAGTTTGCAGATCGCATCGCTTTAATCGACCCAATACGAGTAGTGAGCTGGTAATTTTCAATGGATAAAACCCTATAGATAAAGTAAGATGAGAGTATCGGGAAACCGATACTCTCATCTTTTTCTAAAGGACGTGTAATCGTGAAAGGCTTAGATATATTGAAGAATGGATACCTCGAAAAAGTGAATAATGATTCGACAACTCTAAGTCTACTTGGACGTGGAAATAGTTTGGAAATTATGAAGCAAGAAATTCAAAAAGATCGACTATTCATTCTTTTTCCAGGGGAAGATGCCGACGTTGAAGAGTTTTATTATATAATTGAAGGTGAAATCGAAGGCGAAATTGATGGTGAGAAAATAAAGTTGTACACCAATGATTTTTTTTCTGCGAAAAATTTAGAAACTACAGTCGATTTTTATACTAAATCGGATGTTGTTCTTTTATCGATTTCAACAGCTCCAGTTTTTCAAGAGTTGAGTGAAGAAATCAAGGAATTGAAAAAAATTGGAGAAGCGGTCGAGCAGAAAGACCGCTATACTTTTAATCATAGTTCACGTGTAGCGCACTATGCAGTGAAAACAGCGACTAAAATGAAATTGCCGAAGCAAAGAATCCAGAATTTATATTCTGCGGCTTTTCTTCATGACATCGGCAAGATTAATATACCTGAAGAAGTTTTAAAGAAACCTGGTAAATTGACGGATTATGAATTTGAGTTGATTAAAAAGCACCCTGGTGATGGTGCGGCAATGATTCGAGAAACACCTTACGCAGAGCTTGCAGACATCGTTGAGCAGCACCATGAACGCATAAATGGGCGAGGCTACCCGTTCGGGCTGGTGGATCAAGAAATTTTGATGGAAGCGAAGATTATCGGAGTATGCGATACGTTTGATGCAATGACCGAAGACCGGGCCTACCGAAAAGCCTTTACAGCTGAATTTGCGATGGCGGAAATTAAACAGCTAGCGGGTATTCAATATGATCCAAAAGTGGTCGAAGCTTTTGAACAAGTGATAAAAGAAGAAGGCAAAATTACGGAAAACTCTTCGGATTAACGAAAAGAGAAGTTAGATCAATAGGTAAATTCTGCGGCACCTTCGGCTTAGAAGGTGTCTTTCTTTTTTCCTTTTTTATGTTTGAAATGAGCTGAAAAAGTCAATACTAGGAGCACAGTGTATTTTAAAACTGAAAAGGAGAGATGAAAATGGCTAGAAATTCAGGCGGCATGTTTGGCAAGCTCGTGTTATTAGGCGTAGGTGCAGTAATCGGAGCAGCGATGACGCAGAAAAAAGTAGATTCAAACGGCAATGAAACTTCCCAAGCCAGCAATTTGAAAGAGAACGTGAAGAAAGGTTTAGACCGCTTCAATGAACAATCCGGCGGCATGGTTGATAAAGTGAAACCGGGAGTCAGCAAAGCGGTGGAAACAGTCAAAAGCGCCATTGAAGGACAGCAGAAAATGATGGACAAAGAAAAAGACATGTTGGATAAAGCAAACCAGACGCTGCAGGATGAAGTGGGCGGCGAAACGAACAAAGATTCCTCTTCCGCATCCAAAACTTCTGGCGGCGCTTCAGGCACATCCAATACGAGTTCTTCAAGCAGCGTCTCACCGGATACTTCAACTCCGAGCGGCGGGGTCTACGGCGGCAGTACGGATTACAGCGAGTCGCTGAAAAAAGATTTATCCAAAGATTCTTCTTCAAGCGATAAATCGACATTCGACAAATAAAAACAAATATTTCAACCCGAAAGCTATTGCTCGCAAGCCTATGAGCTCTAGCTTTTTTTAAGCCTTAAAATAAACTGAAAATTAAGAAAAGAAGAGGTGTATCATGTTTGATTCCTACCAGGTCAAGCCTTTTTTTGATGAAATGTTCGATGACCATAAGGTGCCAAAACCGCATTACCGCAAATTTTATGATATATTGCAGCGGTTTTCCGAAGAAGAGCTTAAAGAGAAGCATGATACAGCTCAGCTTGCATTTTTGCGGCAAGGGATTACCTTTACGGTTTACAACAATAATGTCGGTACGGAAAGAACTATGCCTTTTGATTTTGTGCCCATTATCATTTCGAGGGACGAGTGGCAAACCATCGAAAAAGGGATGATCCAGCGTACTGAAGCGCTAAACCGTTTTCTCGACGACGTCTATCATGAACAAAAAATCCTTGAGGAAGGCATTGTGCCCCGACACCTAGTTGAAGAAAATCCCTACTACTATGCGAAGCAGGTGAAAGGAATTGATATTCCCCTCCAGAACCATATTTTCCTGGCCGGCATCGATTTAATACGCGATGAATTTGGGAAGTACCATGTTCTTGAAGACAATCTGCGCAATCCTTCCGGCATGTCCTATGTGTACCAGAACCGTTATGTCATGAGACAGGTATATCCCGATTTCTTCGCCAACCATTCGGTGCATGCGCTTGAACATCAACTGTCTTATCTTCATCAGGCCATGCTGGACCATATGCCGAACACCTCGAATGAAAAACCTTTTGCGGTTTTATTGACGCCGGGAATGTATAACTCAGCCTATTACGACCATGTTTTTCTGGCGCAGCAAATGGGCATCGATTTAGTGGAAGGAAGGGACTTGATCGTCAAGGGGAATATCGTCTATATGAAGTCGATCCGCGGACTGCAGAGGGTGGATATTATCTATCGCCGGATTGACGACGATTTTCTTGATCCGCACGCTTTCAGGGAAGATTCAGCGCTTGGAGTGCCTGGACTGTTGGAAGCTTACCGGCATGGGAATGTCGCCATATTGAACGGCATTGGCAACGGCGTCGCAGACGATAAGGCGATCTATGCTTATGTGCCTGACATGATCCGCTACTATCTCGGTGAAGAGCCGATCATCGATAATGTAAAAACGTATTTGCTCAGCAATCAAGAAGACCGCGAATGGGTTCTTGACCATCTTGAAGAACTTGTCGTAAAAAATGTGGGGGCATCCGGCGGCTACGATATGCTCGTTGGTCCCCATGCCTCCAAAGAACTGATCGAGAAATTCCGGGAGAAGATCATCGAATCTCCCCACCAGTACATTGCGCAGCCAACGATCAAGCTTTCAAGAGCCCCGGCATATCAAGGCGAGAAGTTTTATCCATGCCACGTCGATTTGCGGGTATTCGTTATGAGAGGCAAAGAAACGCGGGTGCTTCCTGGCGGGCTGTCGCGAGTTGCCTTGAAGCAAGGGTCTCTCGTCGTTAACTCTTCCCAAGGGGGCGGCGGAAAAGATACGTGGGTGTATAAAGAAAAAGAGGACAGGGGGCTTCTTGATGCTTAGCCGAGTCGCAAATGCTTTGTATTGGATGTCGCGGAATGCGGAAAGGGCAGAGAACAATGCACGTATACTCGATGTACAATTGCTTCAGATGATTGAAGCCTCAGACGAAGATCTGGTAAGAGACAGCGATTGGAAGCTGATTTATGAAATTTGCGCCACTCGGCAAGAATTGGAAGATGTGAAACAGCGGCAAGCCTCTGGGGAAGACCACTTAATCCATTACTTAGCGATGGAAGAGCGCAACCTGAATTCCATTTCCAATTGTGTACAGATGGTCAGGGAAAATGCCCGCGTGAGTAGGGACCATATTATCGACGACTACTGGCAAACTTGGAATGGCTGTTATTTGGCTCTCCAAGAAATGAATCGCACCGAATGCGAAAACGGCCAGATCCGTTCGTTTTTGGAGCGGGTAAAAACAACGGCACTGACATCGCAAGGAATCATCGAATCATCGATGTCGAGAGGCGTGGAATACCAAATCATCAAAATCGGCAAATGGCTTGAACGGGCAGAAAAAACGGCCCGAATTTTGAATGTTGTATGCGACCGCACGTACGAGCAGCAGCTGGATGAACAGACCGAAGACTATTATTACTGGCTATCGGCTCTCCGAATGACCAATGCCTATGAAGCATATTTGAAATCGCATCCTCCGAAAATGGATCCTCGGCAAGTATTGAGCTTTTTGATTTCGAACAAAGCTTTTCCGCGTTCGATCCGCTATTGCCTCGACCATGTAAGGGAAGCGATCGATGTGTTGGAAGACGGCAAAGTTTCGCATTATTCTTGGGAACTTTATGCCAAATTGGATGAAATGCGCACCGAATTCAACGAAGTAAAAGTTGAAGAATTTACGACAGATGAAATGATGGATTTTCTCAACCATTTCCAGGATGGCTGCAATGAGATTTCGCAGCTTTTCTCCAAGACCTATTATTTAATCGATCCAACCATTCAAGAAACAGGTTTCAGCCAATCCCAATCCATGAGTGCAGAGGAGATCAGTTCTATGAAATATCAAATTGAACATACCAATATTTTTAAATATGAATCCATCGTCGACCAAAGCATGAATTCAATCCGGCTGAAGCCCAGAACCGATGAATGCCAGCGTCTGCTTTCTTACCGGGCTGACATTACTCCTGCTTCTGTAACAAAGGAACATATCGATATTTGGGGGAACCACGTCGAAACCTTTTTCATTGCGGAGCATCATGAGCATCTTGAAGTGAAAGCAACCTCGATTGTCAGCATCCAGAAAAGCCCATTTATCCACCGGATCGACTATTCGCCGGAAATGAATGCGATTTTCCATTCTCAATTATTCAGCGAACATTATTTAGCTTTCCTGAGCAATACCGCTTACACTTACCTATCGCCGGAACAAATGGCGCGGGTGGATGAAGAATTAGGAGAGATGAAGAATCCGGTGCAGTATTCGATTGACGTCATGGAATACATCCATAGCCATTTTACTTATGATGGAGAATCGACCAATGTGTCGACAAAAGCGGAAGAGTCATTTGAATTGCGGAAAGGGGTTTGCCAAGACCTGACCCATGTCATGCTGGGAATTTTGCGGGCCAAACAGATTCCGGCGCGTTATGTGAGCGGCTATTTGTACGTGGGCGAAAATTCGGCGCTTGTCGGAGATGCGGCAAGCCATGCCTGGGTGGAAGTGATGGTGCCCGGAATTGGCTGGGTCGGCCTGGATCCGACCAATAACGTGGAAGCGCTGGAACATCATATTCGCGTCGGTGTGGGACGGGATTATAATGATGTCAGCCCGGTCCAAGGCGTCTACCGCGGCGGCAGCCAGTCCCTTGAAGTGAAAGTTTCCGTCAGCCTTCTGGATCAGTAACCATAATTTCAATAATTGATTTACGGCAAAAAAATCCGATCCGTGACATAATGGAGGAAGGTGTACGTTTTTGAACGGAAAAGGAGCAATAATAAATGAGCAATCAACCATTCAATGATTTTCAACTAAGTGAACCGATTTTGCGGGCCCTTGAAGGCCTTGGCTATAAGAGCCCGACAGAAGTACAGGAAAAAGTGATGCCGGCTGCACTAAAGAAGACGGATGTCGCGGTAAAATCGCAAACCGGGAGCGGAAAAACTGCTGCATTCGGCATACCGATCTGTGAACTTGTGGATTGGGAGGAAAACAAGCCGCAAGCGTTGATTTTGACGCCTACACGCGAATTGGCCGACCAAGTAAAAGAGGATATTACCAACATTGGGCGCTTTAAACGCATAAAAGCAGCTGCAGTTTACGGCAAGCAGCCTTTCGCGTACCAGCAAGCCGAATTAAAGCAGAAATGCCATGTGGTGGTAGGAACGCCGGGCCGTGTACTCGACCATATTGAACGGGGAACAATCGACTTGAGCCGCATCGCCTATTTGGTTCTGGACGAAGCGGATGAAATGTTGAATATGGGCTTTATCGAGCAAGTGGAAGCCATCATCAACAAATTGCCGAAAGAACGGACGACGATGCTGTTTTCTGCGACATTGCCGGAAAACGTTGAAAAACTGCAGCAAAAATACATGAACAATCCGGAACATATCGAAATCGCTTCGACACAGACGTTGACGGACCAGATTGAGCATTCACTTTATGTGGTCGATGAAAAAAGGAAGTTTTCACTGCTGCGGGACGTTACGATTGTCGAAAATCCGGATAGCTGCATCATCTTTTGCCGGACAAAAGACAATGTGGATTTCGTCATGGAACAGCTTGAAAAGCATTACTACACATGCGATAAACTGCACGGAGGAATGGTGCAGGAAGACCGTTTTGACGTGATGAATGATTTTAAACGCGGAGAATTCCGCTATTTGGTGGCGACGGATGTAGCAGCTCGAGGAATCGATATCGATAGCATCACCCATGTCATCAACTACGATCTTCCATTGGAAAAAGAAAGCTATGTTCACCGTGCCGGAAGGACGGGCCGCGCCGGCAAGACCGGAAAAGCGATTACGTTTGCGACGCCCCATGAAGATAAGTTTTTACATGAAATTGAATCTTATATCGGATTTGAGCTGGATCGGCATGATGCGCCGTCTCAGGAAAGAGTAGCGCAGGCAGAGACAGCATTCACTGAAAAAATGGAAAGCCGGCCAAAGCTCAAGAAAAACAAAAACGAATTGGTCAACAAAGACATCATGAAGTTATATTTCAACGGCGGCAAGAAAAAGAAACTTCGTGCTTTTGATTTTGTCGGAACCTTAACAAGCATTCCGGGGATGACGGCAGAAGACATTGGGATTATCAAAATCCAGGATACGGTGACCTATATTGACATCTTAAACGGCAAAGGCCCGATGGTGCTTAAAGCGATGAAAGAGAAGACGGTCAAAGGCAAGACATTGAAGGTCCATAAAGCCAATAAATAATATGCGCAAAAAGCGGTTCTGGCGATACAGAACCGCTTTTTTCTTATGGAAAAAAGAAAGAAGGCCAATTGTTTTGAATATTCAGAGGTACTTTTGTCACAAAAAAGAACCCAATTGTAATAAAATGACCTATGGAATGTTACACAACTGTAATGTTTAAGTGCTATTTTAATTGTACTGCTAAAACAAAGAAGGAGAGAACAGCTTGAAAAAACTACTTATAGTATTGAGTTTTGCACTGGTTTTGTTCCTTGGCATGTCGCTTGAGAGCTCAGCAGCATCATCTACCTATACGGTTAAAAGTGGAGACACATTATATAAAATAGCAAAAACACAGAAGGTATCTGTCGCAAATTTAAAATCATGGAATAATTTAAAGTCTGATACGATCCATCCGAAACAAAAGCTGAAACTGGTAAAGTCTACAGCAAAAACTGCATCTAAGACAAAAACGCCTTCGCGTTCTACTTCAGGTTCAGTGGTTAAAGAATTCACGGTTTCTGCATCTGCTTATACAGCATCATGCAAAGGCTGCTCAGGAATTACAAGAACCGGATTGAACTTAAAGAAAAACCCAGGCCTTAAAGTCATTGCCGTAGATCCAAAAGTGATCAAACTTGGAACGAAAGTGTATGTTGAAGGCTACGGCTACGCTGTTGCTGGTGACACTGGAAGTGCTATCAAAGGCAATAAAATCGATGTTTTTATGCCATCGAAAAGCAATGCCCTTAAATGGGGGCGCAAAAACGTAAAAATTAAAATTCTTAAGTAAATGAATAATGATATAGAAGCGCTGATTCAATCGACTAAAGATTGATTCAGCGCTTTTTTTTGCATCTATTTGGATAGCGTGTGGTTTATTTGTTTTCAAGAATGGGAAAGAGGGAAAGTTAGAACTGATTCGCATCTAGAAAGAAAAGGAAAATAAATTATTTTTCAGAATTTAAAAAAGCTTATTTCTAGTGTTTTTTCACGATAAGTCGTATAGTATTTGTATAATAAAAATATAATTTATACAGGACATTTGAAGCGGAATGGGGTCATATAGATGAGAGAACGCATAGCAGTAGTAGGAGCAGGGCCGGGCGGATTGGCAGCAGCCATGCTATTGGCAGGCAAAGGCTACCAAGTAGACGTCTACGAAAAAAATGAAAAAGTCGGAGGGCGCAATGCCGAGTTGAAGTTAGGAGATTTCACTTTTGACACGGGACCGACTTTTTTGAGCATGCTACATATCGTTGAAGAATTGTTTGAGGCTACCGGACGCAAGTTGACCGATTACATGGAAGCAATTGAACTGGATCCGATGTATGAATTGATATTTGAAGACCAGAGTTTAGTCATGACGCGGAATCATAAAGAAATGAGAGCGCAAATTGATGAGAACTTCAAAGGCAATGGAGAAGGCTATGAACGGTTTATGAAGGAAACCGGGAAAAAATTAGAAGCACTGTCGCCGATTCTCCAATCACGAATGGATAAATTCATCCATATGATGCAGCCGAAAGTGATTAAAGCATTGCCGGAACTTGAGATTAACAAAACGCTTTATCAAGTATTATCACGCTATTTTAAAGATGAACGGCTGAAGATGGCTTTTGCATTTCAGTCCAAATATCTAGGGATGTCTCCATGGGAATGTCCAGGCGCTTTTTCGATTCTTTCTTATATGGAACATGCATACGGCATCTTCCATCCGATCGGCGGCGTGAACCAGCTTTCTCAAGCGATGGCGAAAGTGGTCGAAGAGTTAGGCGGGAAAATCCATACTGGCCGCGGGGTCAAAAAACTATGGATTGAGAAGCGGGCCGTGAAAGGTCTGGATTTTGAAGACGGAACGCGCATCGAGGCGGATGAAGTCGTCATCAATGGAGATTTTGCTCATGTGATGAACCACCTGGTCGAGCCCGGCATTCTCAAAAAATACACGCCGGAAAAATTGGAGAAAAAGAAATATTCTTGTTCGACGTTTATGATCTACCTAGGGCTTGATAAGAAATATGACTTGTCGCACCACACCATCGTCTTTTCGAAGGACTATAAGAAAAATGTAGAGGAAATAACCAATTCCCGCATTCTTTCTGAAGACCCTTCCATTTACATCCAGAATGCCAGTATAACGGATCCAACGCTTGCGCCGGAAGGCAAATCGGCGTTATATATTCTGGCACCGGTTCCGAATAATTTCAGTGACATCGGCTGGGAAAATGAGCAGGAAGCTTTCCGGGATCTCGTACTGGATATTATAGAAGAAAAAACGCAATTTAAAGGGCTGCGCGACCATATCGAAGTGGAAAAATTGCTGACCCCTTTTGGCTGGGAGCAGGATTATTCGGTGTATAAAGGAGCGACCTTTAATTTGGGCCACCAATTGACCCAAATGATGGTTTTCCGTCCTCATAACAAATTTGAAGAATTGGATAATTGCTGGCTCGTCGGCGGGGGCACCCATCCCGGAAGCGGGCTTCCGACCATTCTTGAATCCGCCCGCATTTCGACCAATGGCATTCTGGAACAGCATGGAAGAAAAACGCTTCCGGTCTCTCCGCTTCCTGCATTGGAGGGATTTGCATGAACATCGCAATCATCGGCGGAGGCGTAGGAGGTTTAATGGGAGCGTTATACCTGACAAAAAAAGGGCATGATGTCACCATTTATGAAAAGGACAGCCAATTAGGCGGACGCCTTCGCTTTGTTAAAAAAGACGGCTATCGAATTGATGAAGGGCCGACGATCGTCCTGCTTCCTGAAATGTTCCAGGAATTATTAGGGGAAGCGGGGATATCGAAAGAGCGATACGAGCTGCTGCTTTGCGATCCTCTTTACACAATCCGTTTTCCGGACGGGAAAGTTTATACGAAATATCCGGATATTCAACGGCAAGCCGAAGAAGTGGAACGTGAATTCCCCGGTGAAAAAGAAGGATTTCTGCGATTTATGACAGAAGGGCGGGAACGTTTCGAAATCGGCAAGTCTGCCTTCCTTGAACATTCGTTTGTAAAGAAATCGGATTTTTGGACTCCGGGCAACGTCAAGAATCTGTTGAAGCTGAAACCCCAGCAATCGGTGAAGAAACTGATGTCCAATTATTTCCGGGATGAGCGGCTCCAATTAGCTTATACGCTGCAGGCGCTTTATATTGGGGGAGATCCTTTCAACGCACCTGCAATGTATTCGCTCGTGCCGTTCAGTGAACATGAACATGGCGTGCATTATTTAAAAGGCGGATATGGAAACCTAATTCCGCTTTTGGAAAATGAATTAAGGAGCCGCCCGAATCTAAAGATACATACGGGCGTGCCGGTTGAAAACATTGTCACGGAGCAAGATAAAGTCAAAGGAATTGAAACAAAAGAAGGATTTAAAGGCTTCGACGCCGTAATCTATAATGGAGACTTCCCGTCCATTCGAGAAGTTTTGCCGCAAGCGAAAAAAAGGGAATTTACCCCTTCTTCAGGTTGTGTCCTGCTTTATTTTGGTTTGGACCGTGTTTATCAACATGCGAATGTCCATCAGTTCTTCATTGGGAAAAGTTACACCAATCATATGAAACAAGTGTTTACAGATAAAAAATTGCCTGACGATCCGGCTTTCTACACCTTCCACCCCTCCATCATCGATGATTCGCTTGCGCCGGAAGGAAAAGGCGTTATGTATGTATTGATTCCAGTCCCTGCAGGCACAGATATTCAATGGGCAGATGAAAAAGAATGGATTGACGGCGTTATTGACCGCATGGAAGAGCTGGCATTCCCAGGGTTTAAAGAAGCCGTGGAATGGATGAAAGTGCGTACGCCTACTGATGCGGAGGCTTTTGGACTGTTTCAGGGAGGCAGTTTTGGAATCGGGCCGACCCTGTTTCAATCGGGGGTTTTCCGCCCGCAAGTCAAGCCTTTTAAAACCGAAGGGCTTTATGCTGTCGGGGCTTCGGTCCACCCAGGCGGAGGCATTCCGATTGTTATGCAAGGAGCAAAACTACTCGCTGAACAAGTCCAACGGGATTTAACGAGTGAAGGGAGCGATTCATAATGGATGTAAAAGAAGCCTATCTTTATTGTGAAGAAGTGATTGCAGCAAACTCCAAAAGTTTTTACCGCACATTTTCTTTATTGCCGAAAGCGAAGAAGAAAGCGGTTTGGGGAGTTTATACATTTTGCCGGACTGTCGATGATATCGTGGATGAAGGGGATAATCCGGCAGTGGAGCTGGAAAACTTCAAGCAGGAGTTCCATGAGTTCCTGCGAGGCAATTTTGACGCGGAAAATCCGATGTGGGTCGCTTTAGCGGATGTTTTTGAACGTTATGCCATGGAGGCTGAGCCGTTTCATGCCTTGATCAATGGCCAGGAAATGGACTTGACCATCAAACGCTATTATACCGTAGAAGAATTATTGACTTACAGCTATCACGTAGCCAGCACGGTCGGTTTGATGCTGTTGCCGATTCTTGCACCGAATAAAACCCAGGTGCTTCGCGAAGGGGCGATTGCTCTTGGACATGCGATGCAAATTACGAATATTTTACGGGACATCGGGGAAGATTTAAAGATCGGCCGGATTTACCTTCCGAGTGAAGTGATGCAAAAAAACGGATTTAATGAAGAGGAATTGTATGCCGGTACTGTTAGCCCTGAATTTATTGCAATGTGGGAAGAAATGGCCGAACTGGCTGAACATTACTACCGTTCCGCTTTCGAAACCATCCATGAATATCCGATGGACGCCAGAATTCCTGTAAAAGGGGCCGGGCTTGTGTATAAGGAAATTCTTACTACTATCCGTGCGAAACACTACAATGTCTTCCATGAAAAGCATTTTGTGCCGGATGAATCGAAGAAAGCGATTCTTGCTTGTCTGTAATCAAATGCCGCGAATAAAAAGGCGCAGGGAAATGGTCTACTTCCCTGCGCCTTTTTTGTTTACTCGTATTTTTTGATAAGCCGTTTGGCTAAATTCTGGCCGCTCATTGTCACCATAGGAGACCCGCCTCCTGGATGGGTGCTGCCGCCGATAAAATACAGGTCTTTGATGTCGCTGCTGGCGTTGGAAGGCCGAAGGAAAGCATCTTTTTTGCGATGTGAGGAAGGGCCGTACAATGCCCCTTGATACGCTCCAAACTTTTCCTGGATATAGGAAGAGGTAAAGACTTTGTCTTCGATCAGCGAGCTTCTTACATCGATTCCGTAGCGTTCCAAATAATCGTAGATTTTTTCTTTGTATCGTTCCGGATCAATTTGAAGCTTGCCGTTATCATCAAGTGCAGGAGCGTTGACCAGAATGAAGAGATTATCGCCATCCGGTGAGATGGCCGGGTCGGTATAGGAAGAGTTGCTGATATAGATGGTGGGCTCTTCGCTATAATCTCTCAGCGCAAATAATTCATGGAATTCTTTCTCGTAATCGTTTGAAAAAAAGACATTGTGATGCTTTAAGCCGTCTAAACGTTTATTCAATGCGGCTGTGATGACAAAGGCAGAGATGGAAGGTTCGAACCGGCTGATTTTAGCATCTTTAAAAGAAGGGCGGTGTTCTTCGCCGACCAGTTTTGGAAAAGCGGACAGCAGATCTCCATTTAGAATGACGAGATCCGCTTCCAATTTAGAGCCGTCGGCCAATTCAACGCCCACTGCCTTTTTGTCTTTAACCAGAATTTTTGAAACCTCTGTATTTTTCCGCAGAACCGCGCCTTGTTTCTCTGCGGCTGCTGCAAAACCGTTGGCGATTGTAACGTTGCCTCCTTTGGCATAGAAAACCCCCTGCACCAGTTCAAGATAAGCGATCATGGAAAATGTTGCCGGTGCTTTAAATGGGGAAGAACCGATATAAGTCGCGTACCGGTCGAGCGCTTGGAGAAACTGCGGGCTTGAAAAATAGCTTGAAAAGAAATGATGCATATTTTCCAATGGCCGTACCTTAAAAAGAGATTTCCCTAAAGAAGGCGAAAGGTAATCCGTCCATGATTGGAAAATGGAAGGAAAAAAATAGCGTTCGGACATTTCGTATAAGCGGCTCACTTCTTTGATGAACTCGGGATAGCGCCTGGCATCTTTTTCAGAAAAAGCCTGCAGCTGGCGGATCATTTCACTGGCGTCCGAGCTGAAATCGATCTGTGTGCCGTCTGGAAAATGATTTCGTGTGTGCATTTTCACAGGGAGCAGTTCGAAATAATCTTCAGCCGATTCGCCGGTTTGTTCGATGATGTCTCGAAAGACTTGGGGCATGGTAATGGTATTGGGGCCGAAATCGAAATGATGGCTGCCTAATTTCACCGGCATGAGCTTTCCGCCAAAATGGCTATTTTTTTCGATCAATTGAACGTTGAATCCGGCATGGGCAAGCGTGACTGCAGCGGACAAGCCGCCGAGCCCGGCCCCGATGATGATTGCGTTTTTCATGAATATTGCCTGCCTTTCCATGAATAGGTCTTTTTCCGCCAGGATTTCCACATAGCAGCGAGCAACACGGCGATCATTGCTGCGGCTTGAAAAGGCATGAGGAAGGCGAGAAGAACTCGCTGCTGCGTCTTAAGCAGGACGTAGCCTTGCTGCAGCACGGTCAGCAAGTAAGGGAGGATAAAGAGAACTTCGCCTTTAGCCAAACCGAAGACCGCTAAAAATAAAGGGGCCATATAAAATAGCGCATAGAAAACAGTCAGGCCGCAAGCAATAAGCGGGGACTTGCCGATTCCGGTATAGCTGTTTTTGAGAAAGCCTTCCCACACTTCGCTGTTTTTTTCGTACATGCGGCAACGAACCGATTTGGTGATATTCGCCAACAGCATTTTGCGGCCGGAAGCTTTGATCCTTCTGGCGATATGTACGTCTTCCACAAGCGAGCCGCGTACAGCAGCGTGGCCGCCGATCTCATCATAGCTCTTTCGCTCGAACATCATCCACATTCCATTTGCGGCAGTAGCTGCCGGCATTTTCGTATAATTGGCCAATGCGATCGGCAAGTGGAAAAACACCACGAAATGAAGCATGGGCACCATCAGTTTGCTGAGCAGCGGCGGCACATCAAATGCAGGGAAGCCGGAAAGCAAAGCTGCCTTTTTGTGCTGCATTAAAGAAAGTGTCTGCCCGACGCTTGAAGAATGGAAGCGGATGTCTGCATCGGCAAACAGCAAATAATCGCCGTGCGCCGCTTGCTGCAGCTGGTGGCACGCATGGACTTTCCCGACCCACCCATCCGGCAGTTCTTTTCCTTGGATGATGTGAAAGCGGGAGTCCTCAGCGATTTCCTGCTCCAGCAATTCCTGTGTCCGGTCGGTGGATTGATCGTTCAGCACGATCAGTTCCACGTGCGGATAGCTCAAAGCTTTCATCGAAGCGATAATGGTCTTGACATTCCGTTCTTCGTTTCGCATCGGCACCAACACCGAAACCAGCGGCTTTTCCTTGATGGAAAAGACCATCGGCAGCGATGGAAGGAACAAGCTGTTGAAGATGGTCCAAAGCAAAAAACAGGAAAGAAGAATTATATAGAGGGTGAGCATCACCGGTTCCTCCTCTTGCGGAGTTCTTGAAAAGCTTCTGTCTGTTCAGCGACAACGAAACCCTTTAATTCATCCAGCTGTTCTGTACAAAAGGCTTCTAAAAAAGCGGTTTTCTCTTTCCTTTTGCTGCCTGAAATGTCTTGGACGTAAAATTCCTTTTTTTGGTCGATCCAGACCTCCGGTTTTCGTTCATGGCGAAACGAATAGTAAAGGCTGATAGGGATGATCGGAATATCCGGGCAGCGCTCCAGCAGATAGATGACCCCGTTGTGAAAAGTCAGCGGGCGGCTTTCCTGATGGAATTCATCGCCTTGCGGGAATAAGACCACCGATTTTCCTTCCTTTAGCAGCTGCTCGGTATATTCGAGTGAAGCCATAATGTCTTTCGGTTTTTTCCGATTGATCGAAAAAGCGCCGAGAAAACGGAAATACGGATAGCGCGTCAATCCGCTTTCATGCATCATCATGTGGATATCGTGTTTCCAGAAATATTTATTCAAATAAAAGAAAATCAAGCCGTCCCACCAGGAACTGTGATTGGCGATGAAAATTACCGGTTTTTTTGGCGGGGCTTCGATGCCCCGGCCAAAAAGATTGGAAAAAGAAGAGCGGAGCAAAGGCCTCAAATAGGAATCGAAGGCGAGCTCAAATGATTTTTTCTTTTTCGCTTTAATCATGAAATCCTCCTTCTCCAAGCCGTTACTGAGAAAATCACGGTTAATACAGTAGTCAACCCTGCTGCGAGCCAAAATTTTCCTAATAAGGCAAGCATTACGAACATGGCAATCATCAATACATAAAGCAAAGCCATGCGCTTTTCCGGTACTTCAGAATAGACTGCCAATGATTTCCGCTTCATCAGCCAATCAATCAGCATATGTAAGAGAAACGCTACGACAAACCAGCCAAAGAAATTGGTCCAAGGAATATCGTAGTAAAAGCCGGTGTCTTCCCAAATCCAGTAGCCTTTAATGAGATAAGCGACAGGGTCAATGATCAAGTCCATGATAACAGCGCCGATTCCGCCGATAATTGCATAAAATACGCCGCCTGAAGGGTAAATCCAGCGTGCCAGTACATGGGTGGTCGCCATAACCATCAGCCAGGCGAAACCGATGGCAATCGGGACGCCGAAAACATTCGGTGCAAATTTCTCCGTGTAATCATAGGAACCGAACAGAAAACCGACGCCAGCTCCCATTCCTTCGACTACAAAAGTGAAAATGAATATGACAGCACCTAAAACACTCCCCGTAATGGACCCAAATCTTTTCAGGAAATAAAGAAAACCTAAGGTGCCTGAAAGAATTAAGAAGAAAGCATTGGCCCACTCGAGCCAGGCAGGCAAGATATCAAATCCTAATAAGATGATGCCGATGCTGTACCAAAATAAAAACAATCGAAAGATCCAATCTTCCAAAGCCAAACTCATCACTCCGATACAATAGTTATACAACGAGTATAAGACATTCTCAGAAAAATAGCGTCAATCACACTCTATTTTCTCCATACCCTCCTTTTGCAGAAATATCTTCCGGTTTGATTTAGCGAAATCGTTTACAGGAATTTGAAATAGCGTTTAGAAATTGAAAGACTAGGGAATGATTTTTCTAAGTCTCCGAAATCCTGCATATTAAACTCTTTCCCTTAAATTTTTTTGAAGATTTTATAGCTCGATTTACATAATTGGATTTGATCCGTATTGCGCAAGGAATATACCGGCAGCATAGAAGTATTAAGGCTTGGAATAAAAGTTTGTTATATTTTTTAATTATTTATGGTTTTTTAATAAAGATGAATTTTCAGAGAATGGTTGCAGGAATTCCTGCAGAATAGTATGCTTAATTTGTGGTATTGAGTAAGTTCTTGTTTTGGGGGCGTAGAATATGCAGGATTTACTGCGAAAGGTTTCGGATTCTTATAAGGATTTTAGTTCCGGCCAAAAAAAGGTAGGAGATTTGTTTTTTCAAGAACCCATTTTTCTTGCATTTTCATCCGCTCTCGAAGTAGGAAAGAGAGTAAATGTCAGTGAATCGACGGTGATTCGGTGGACACAAAAATTGGGCTATAAAGGCTATGCGGAATTTCAGCAAATCGTACAGCGGAAATTGGCGCAGGAGCGCATTGAAAAAGTGGAGGAAGAGCAGCCGGAACCATTGGCTGACCAATCTTTTTTGGAAAACTTGTTGGATGCGGATATTTCAAGCATCGTCAAACTGAAAAAGTCGATGGACGAGGACAAGCTGCTCTATGTAGTCGATCGAATCAGCCAGGCGAAGAATATTTGTATAACCGGAAATTTCTTTGATTTCGGATTGATCCACTGGTTTTCCGAATGGCTCAATATGTCGCTTGGGAAAGCGGAGATGCTGATGCCTGACAATAGCCAGAGCTACAGCAGGCTGGCAAAGGCAGCTGAAGGCGACTTAGTCATCGCGTTTGCCTTTCCGCGCTACACAAAGCAGCTGGACGGACTGCTGAGAACGGCTAAAGGCAAAGGGGCTGAAATTATTGTCCTGACAGATTCCATTGAATCTCCGGCCGTGCAATATGCCGATGCTTCGCTGATTGTGACAGTCACTTCCAATTTGAATATCGATTCCTATACAGCCGTCCATGCGTTATTAACATCCATCATGCGATTTGTTTATGTAAAGGACCATGCCAAAGTCCGTGACAATTTAGCGAAGGTGGAAGCTGTCTATCGGGAGAATGACATTTTTTATTAGAGCGTGCTCAATA
Source organism: Planococcus massiliensis (assembly GCF_000821325.1). Taxonomy (NCBI): domain Bacteria; kingdom Bacillati; phylum Bacillota; class Bacilli; order Caryophanales; family Caryophanaceae; genus Planococcus; species Planococcus massiliensis. The sequence continues at coordinate 535,909 of NZ_CCXS01000001.1, forward strand.
ACCGGCAATTCCCAAACGGCTTAGCCGATTTGGCCATTCATAAAAAAAGGGGAGATTACTTTGAAAAAGAAATTATCATTTTTAGGGGTTATTTTATCGGCTGGAATGCTTATGGCAGCATGCGGAGGGTCGGATGATTCCTCAGGATCTTCCGGTTCGTCAAGTTCTGAAGGCGGCGGAGACAGCGGATTGAATCTGTTGGAAGAAGGCAAATTCACGACAGCTGCAAGCGGACTTTATAAACCATTCAACTATGAAGAAGGCGGCCAGTTGACTGGCTTTGACATTGAAATCGGAGCTGCGCTGGCAGAAGAGATGGGGCTTGAGCATAATCCGGTAACGAACCCTTTTGAAACGATCATCCAAGGATTGATCGGCAATAAATTCGATGCGATTATCGGTTCGATGGCGATTACAGATGAACGTTCTGAAACTGTCGCATTCTCAGATCCGTACTACTTGTCCGGCGGTAAAATCTGGGTTGCTGAAGATAACACCGATATCACAGAAGCAGCTGATTTAGAAGGCAAGAAAATCGGCATCGTTGCCCAAACAACATACGAGCCTGCTGCAAAAGAATATACAGATGATATCCAGTACTACAATAGTGATGTTGTGGCTTTGCAGGATTTAGTGCCTGGTCGAGTAGATGCTGTCATCACGGCGGATGTTGTCGGATTTGAAGCACAGAACGCCGGCCTTGAAATCAAGGACATCGGTGAAAACCTATGGATTGAAGAAGCGGCAATCGCTGTACGCAAAGAAGATAAAGAATTATTGGATGAAGTCAACAGAGCTTTGGATGCAATCGTCGAGAATGGAACATATGCAGAGATTTCCGAAAAATGGTTCGGCACTAACCTTCTCGAAGTAGAGACAGAAGGAATTGAAGTTCTGCGCTAAACTGAGAGAGGGGAACCGCCATGGAGACTATTCGTACGATATTCGATATTTTTATGAACACTTATCCGGGATTTTTGGAAGCTGTCGTCATCACGCTGGAACTCACAGCCATCTCGGTTGTTCTCGGGACAGTGCTGGGATTAATCTTCGCCTTGATGAAAATATCGAATTCCAAAATCCTTCAAGGGATTGCAAATCTATACATTACCATTATCCGGGGAACGCCTTTGCTGGTTCAGATCATGTTCCTGTATTTCGGGATTACCCAGCTGATTGTCTTGGATAATTTCTGGGCAGGTGCGATTGCACTGGGTGTCCATAATGGAGCTTATATTGCGGAGATTTTCCGCGGTGCTATCCAGGGCATTGATTCGGGTCAGACAGAGGCCAGCCGGGCTCTTGGAATGACGAATTCCCAAGCAATGCGGAGAATTGTTTTTCCGCAGGCGCTTCGCCGTTCCATTCCGCCGCTTGGCAACCAGTTCATCATTACGCTGAAAGATTCATCTCTTGTGTGGATGATCGGGGTAGCAGAATTGTTCTCAGTAGCCAACCGTTCGGCAGCCAGTTCCTTTAAACAGTTCGAGACCTTCATCGTTGTCGGTTTCTATTATTTAGTATTGGTCATGATTTTCACATACATTGTCAGATGGTATGAAAACAGACTGGATGTAGACAAAGCATAAAGGTGGGACAAATCATGATTATCGGAGAAAATATCCATAAATCCTTCGGAGACTTGGAAGTGTTGAAAGGCATCGATCTGCAAGTGCAACCGAAAGAAGTTGTCGTTCTTGTCGGGGTCAGCGGCTCAGGGAAAAGCACGCTGCTGCGCTGCTTCAACTTTCTGGAAGAAATGAATAGCGGGAAAATTACAATCGATGGCCATACGATCAACCCGAAAAAAGACAAGCTCGCGAATATCCGTGCTGAAGTCGGCATGGTATTCCAGCACTTTAATCTTTTTCCCCATAAAACGGTATTGGAAAATGTAATTGAAGCGCCAATCATCGTAAAAAAAATGGATAAGGAAAAAGCGAAGCAGCTGGGACGCAGTCTTCTTGAAAAAGTAGGGCTTGCCGATAAAGCGGAAGTCTACCCAAGCAAACTTTCCGGTGGACAGAAGCAGCGGGTGGCCATTGCCCGTGCTTTGGCTATGGAGCCGAAAGTTCTGTTGTTTGATGAACCGACTTCGGCATTGGATCCGGAACTTGTGGGGGAAGTGCTGCAGGTTATGAAGCAGCTGGCAGAAGAAGGCATGACAATGGTCGTCGTCACGCACGAGATGAAGTTTGCGAAAGAAGTGGCGGACCGCGTCATCATGCTGGACAAAGGTGTCATTATCGAAGATGCAGATCCAAAAACATTCTTCGAGAATCCAAAAAATGAACGGACGCGCCAATTTATCCAATTGGTGGAGTAACAAATCCATAAAAAAGATGAATTCCGGGATAACCGGAATTCATCTTTTTTTATTCAGCCACTTCAATAACCGATGCAGAAACAAGCGGCATGTCTTCTTCTGCGTCGCCTTCGAAGATGCCTTGGATAGTAACCGAATCACCCGCTTCAACCGTAGTCTCCGCGATATTCCGAACGAAAATCTCTTCTTCTCCATTGCTCATGATAAAGGCTGGGAAAGCCCCGTCATCCGTCAGCTCTTCGGCAGTGCCTGAGAGGGAGACCGGATCCCCTTCTTCAATGGTCCCATCAGTCAAAGCAGAAAATTCAACCGGTTCTGCTTCATCCCCTGCTTCAGGTGCGGTAGGATCCAGTTCGCCTTCTGGAGCGCCCACTTCTGTTTGTGCGCCGTCGGCCGGTTCAGGATCTTCGCTTCCGCAAGCACCAAGCAATAAAAGAAAAGCAAAAGGAATTATCAATTTTTTCATGCGAATCACTCCTGTATCGTAGCAAGATTGTCTTATAGAAGGTATACCCCTTAGAATGACGGCTTTAAACGGGGAAGCGCTTGGACTGCTTTGCTGGGACACGGGAGGGAGAGCGTGGATAAGAAGGAATGGATTAGTTGAAACGAATTAAACCATAAGAAAAAGGCTTACACTGACCTAACGTAAGCCTTTTGTTTTTTTACCAAACGATGTCTTCCGGATACTCAGCTTGAAGCCGGATTTCATGGATCGGCCGTTTTTCAGGGTTGGAAGCCGCCAATACCTGATTGCGAAAAGCCGCATAATCTTTGTCCTGGGCTGCTATCTTCATCGCTATTAACGGCAGCGTCTTTTCCTTTTGGGCTTTAGGCATTTCAATGTATTTCAGGTTTAAAAAATCGACATATTGAACAGCGTAGTCTTCTAAAGAAGGTGCTTCCTGGAACGTTTTCAGGATTGCCTGATATTCTTCTTCCGGTACTTGGCCGTGGAGGCAGTCGAGGATGAGTGCCTGAAATCGCTGAATAACCGGCAAATGCACATCCCATTCGGAACTCTTGGCTTGCTGCCGATGCAAGGCAGAAAATTCCTTCAAGGCAAGAGCCGCATAGAGGAGTTCGGGCCAAAGAATTTCGGTAGAAAAATAGATGTTTTTGTCCGGAGCGATAAAACCGTGCTGTTTCTTCGTGTGGTCATGGAGACCGTTGAATACGGATTCCACATTCCGGTCACCTTGGGCTGCATGCCGAACTTCGTAGGCGATTCCAAGGATGCGCATACGGGAGCCCGCATAGTCATAATATTTCTTTTCATCGCCGATAACATGATAAATGGCTTGGTTCAATTCATCCAAGTCAAAATAATCGCCGCTGATTTTTACGCCTGTATGATTCGGAGTATTCATTAATGTGAGCATCCGCAACTCTCCTATCGTTTCGGTTTGTAATCCAATTCGGCAAACAGTTCGTTTCGTTCGCTATCGGAGAGATCCCGCCATTCGCCGACTGGAAGGTCTCCAAGATGAATGTTCATAATCCGTACGCGCTGCAGATTCCGGACTTCGTAGCCTAAAGCTTGGCACATGCGCCGAATCTGCCGGTTCAATCCTTGGCGGATCGTCAGGCGGAACGTGAATTTCGAAAGCTTTTCAGCTTTAGCCGGCAATGTCACCGTATCCAAAATTTCTACACCTTCAGACATTTTCTTTAGGAACGAATCAGTCACTGGCATATCCACTTTTACGATATATTCTTTTTCGTGTTCATTTTCAGCGCGCAAGATTTCGTTGACGATATCGCCGTCGTTGGTCAACAAGATCAAGCCTTCAGAATCTTTATCGAGTCTGCCGACGTGGAAAATGCGAAGCGGATGATTAACGAAATCGACAATGTTTCCTTTAATGTGGCGTTCGGTGGTGCTGGTGATGCCGATTGGCTTGTTGAGTGCGATATAGACATATTGCTGTTTGGGCTGTTCAATGACCTTGCCGTCTACCCGCACCACGTCTCCGTCTTCCACTTTGCTGCCAAGTTCCGCCGTTTTATCGTTTATCGTAACACGCCCGGCTTCGATAAATTTATCGGCACCGCGGCGGGAAGTGATGCCTGTTTCACTTAAAAATTTATTGATTCGCATAGGAAACTCCCTTTACTTCTTTAATTTCTGCCTGATTTCATTATAACCTCTCTTCCAATTAAACAAAACGGCGGCGGGTTTAATTAAATCGGCAAATAATGATTGCAATTTTCCGATTAATTTGACAATATAGAGGTGAAGCCTTTTCGGTTTCCCGTTATCTAATTTTTAAAAAAATGAAAGCGGATACATCGAAAAGAGCAAACCAATCAAAGGGGTGGAACATGAATGGTAATGGCATATGCAAGACCGAACAGTGATGGAGCAAAAAGTTCTTTTAAAGAGAGATACGAGAATTATATAAATGGCGAATGGCGTGCGCCGGCGAAAGGCCAGTATTTTGACAACGTTTCTCCAGTCAACGGCAAGAAATTTACCGAGATCGCCCGCTCAACAGCAGAAGATATCGAAGCGGCGCTTGACGCTGCCCATGCTGCAAAAACAGCTTGGGGGAAAACATCCACCACAGAACGTTCGAATATCCTGTTAAAGATTGCAGACCGCATGGAAGAAAATTTAGAGATGCTTGCTGTAGCTGAAACTTGGGATAACGGCAAAGCGGTGCGTGAAACGCTGAATGCGGATATTCCGTTGGCGATTGACCACTTCCGTTATTTTGCGGGTGTCATCCGTGCGCAGGAAGGATCCATCAGCCAGATTGATGAAGATACCGTAGCTTATCATTTCCATGAGCCGCTGGGCGTTGTAGGGCAGATCATCCCTTGGAACTTCCCGTTATTGATGGCAACCTGGAAATTGGCGCCGGCTCTTGCAGCCGGCAACTGCGTCGTTTTGAAACCGGCTGAGCAAACACCGGCAAGCATCTTGGTATGGGCAGAATTGGTCGGCGACCTTCTTCCGCCGGGTGTCTTGAACATCGTCAACGGATTCGGCCTTGAAGCCGGGAAGCCGCTGGCATCCAGCCCGCGCATCAGCAAAATCGCCTTTACGGGTGAAACGACAACTGGCCGGATGATCATGCAATACGCTTCACAAAACCTGATTCCGGTTACGCTGGAGCTTGGCGGAAAATCACCGAACATTTTCTTCAAAGACATCATGGATGAAGACGATGCTTTCTTGGATAAAGCGGTGGAAGGGTTTGTCATGTTTGCCTTGAACCAAGGCGAAGTTTGTACATGTCCGTCCCGTGTATTGATTCAAGAAGACATCTATGAAGAATTCATGGAGCGTGCGCTGAAACGTGTTGCCGCCATCAAAATCGGCAATCCGCTGGATCCGGAAACGATGATGGGCGCTCAAGCATCACAGGAACAGATGGAAAAAATTATGTCTTACCTGGATATCGGCAAACAGGAAGGGGCAGAAGTGCTGATCGGTGGGGACCGCAACATGCTTGAAGGTGAATTGGCGGAAGGCTTCTACATTAAGCCGACGGTCTTCAAAGGCGACAACAAAATGCGCATTTTCCAAGAAGAGATTTTCGGACCGGTTGTATCGGTTACGACATTCAAAACAAAAGAAGAAGCATTGGAAATTGCCAATGACACATTATATGGATTGGGCGCAGGCATTTGGACGCGCGATACGAATACCGCTTACCGTTTTGGACGCGGCATTCAGGCAGGGCGCGTTTGGACAAACTGCTATCACCAATATCCGGCTCACGCTGCTTTCGGCGGATACAAAATGTCCGGCGTCGGCCGTGAAAACCACAAAATGATGCTTGACCATTACCAGCAGACGAAGAATATGCTTGTCAGCTACAGCGACAACAAACAAGGATTCTTTTGATCTGGCTGGAACGGATAACGAAAGAAGGGATTGGCATGGTTGAACGTGTAACCGCAACAGATGCGGCGCTTGAATTGATTGAACTGCTGAAACAGAAGCATGGGCCAGTGATGTTCCATCAGTCAGGAGGCTGCTGTGATGGAAGCTCACCTATGTGCTATCCGGAAGGGGATCTGTTTCTTGGCGACCAGGATGTGCTGCTCGGTGAAATCGGCGGCAGCAAATTCTACATGCATAAGAACCAATTCGATTACTGGAGCCATACGCAGCTGATCATCGACGTTGTCGAAGGGCGCGGCGGCATGTTTTCTCTTGAAGGAGTGGAAGGCAAGCGGTTTTTGACGAGATCGAGGGCATTCACTTCTGAAGAAACAAAAGAATTGCAGCAACAAGCGTAAAAGAAAGCCAGCAGCGCTGGCTTTCTTTTTTTATGTTTTAATACAGCAAGAAGGAATATCCGCACTTTTCCCCCTTCGTATTTCCTTGTGAAAACTTCCCGATTAGCCAAAATGCCTCTCAGCCAAATATGTATTTTTCCCCACTGGAAAACCAGCCTTTTATTTGCCGTAAACCCTTGTCGTTATTGGATTTAAGAGCTGGAAAATGCTATAATTAGAGAATGAAAGGTGGTCATGATCTTGACGAAATTAGTAAACCGGGTGTCCCATGAACAAGCCAATCAAGCAATTTCCTATGCGTCGCATTCCTTGGTTACGGAAGGGTTCGAAGTGACACATGAGGATAAGAATTTTGTGCGGTCGGTCTTGACGGGTGAACAGACGGAAGCTCAATTCCATCGGGCCATCAAGATGAAATTCGATGTCTAAATATCAGCATACCTCTCTGTATTGCTACCCGGATTCGGATGTATTGATTAATTTATTTGACATCACAGATGATGAAAAGCTGAAAGAGCTGGAAAAAGTCTATACGCTTTTCCGGCTTTCTGAGTTAAAGATCAATCCGCCAAAAAATCCATCGAATATGGAGGCTTTTTTGGAAATTCATCGCTATATCCTGCAGGACGTTTATCCGTTTGCTGGAGAATTGCGAAGAGAGATGATTTCGAAAGGATCTTCTTCTTTTGCGCATCCTCAATTTATAGAGCCTGAGCTTCATAAAATCTTTCAGGCTTTGGAAGAAGAGGATTATTTGAAGAATTTGCCGCGGGATGAATTTATTTCCCGGCTGGCTTATTATTTAGCGGAATTGAATGCTCTTCATCCGTTCCGTGAAGGCAATGGCCGCACAACCCGCGAGTTTGCCCGGCAGCTTGCTTGGAACGCTGGATATCAGCTGGATTGGGAGAAGATTCCCGGGACTGCTGAAATCATTAATGCATTTGTGGACTCCTTTAATGCAAATAACGATAAGCTTGAAAGCCTATTGGATGAAATCATTTCAGCTAAAGCGTAAAGCCGGTCCGCAGATGGACCGGCTTTACGCTTGCGGTGTTTCAGGAGGAGCGGGATGTTCCCGGAGCCACTGGATGCCGAATTCGATTAACGGCTGCATATCGGCAATTTTCACTGAAGCTTGGCCAAGTGTTCCTTCCTGTATTGTGCCGGGATAGTCTTTTACGAGTTCCGGAAAGCGGTCCGAGTCCATATCTACACAGTTGTAGCTGCGCCAGACGCGTGTTCCGTTTTCCAATAAGGCGGCGCCTTGAGGAGAAGTGGTGCGATTTTCTTGCATGAATTCTGCGTAATGCAAAGCCGTACAAGAATCAAAGCCGGTCCCGATCAACAGAATCTTAACCGGTGCCTCCATCATTTTTTCGAGCGGAGATCCTGCTCCGAAAGATTCTTCAAGGGGCTGCTCGCGCATCCATTCGGAAGCTTTGCTGCCCCAGGCGATAAACGAATGGGAAGGATGCGGACTGCGAATCGTGCCCGGATGGCGATGGAAGCATTCCGCAATTTTGCCCATGCCGCGCATTTCGCTTAAAAAAGGATCGAATGCCGGCAAGTTTTCCCGGATGGGCTGGTGCCAGTTTTCGGGAACTGGCGGATTCATCCAATAGACGGGATCTGAGTTGTCAGTAGACTGTGAAGGCATCACTAAGGTGCCCTCAGCCGTAATGGTCTCAAGCAGGGCTTCTACTACCGCCTGTGCGCCTCCTGCAATCCATCCTATGGATTTAAGCGAGGAATGGACCATGACATAGTCGCCTGCTCCAAATCCGAGCGTCTGCAGTTGTTTTTTTAATGTATGTTTCGATTGAAATTCAGGTGTATTTAAAATACTCAGTAATTCACTCAATTTATTTCCCCCTCATTTTCACTATAGCATAATCGTGAAACTTGCTGTTTTGCTTTCAGCAAGCTAGCATTGAGAAGGGAATTCAGAGAGATCAGCCAATGAAATGAAGCGAAAGGAATGTTGGAAATGGAAGCAAAACCGATGAAAGAATCAAGAACGATCCAAACGAAGCTGGTATTGCCGCCGGATACGAATCACATGGATTCGATCTTTGGAGGAAAGGTATTGGCCTATATTGATGAAATTGCGGGGATCGCAGCGATGAAGCACTCGAGCCGCCAAGTGGTCGTTACCGCTTCAATCGACTCGGTCGACTTTTTATCTTCTGCCCATGTGGGAGATGTACTTGAACTGGAAGCCAATGTGACGTCTACTGGACGGACTTCTATGGAAGTCTACGTTCGTGTGAAATCACAGAACTTGCAGACTGGCGAGGAAAAATTGACGACCGAATCGTTCCTGACATTGGTGGCGATGGGCGATGACGGAAAACCTACGCCGGTACCGGCGGTCATTCCTGAATCCGAAGGCGAGAAATTGTTCTTTGAAACCGCTCCTGCCCGGAGAGAATACCGGAAAATGCGCGCCAAAACGCCAAAAACCAAATAAAAAAAGTGCTCCGAGAAAACTCGGAGCACTTTTTTTATGAATAAGGTAAGAATATCTGCTGTATATTGAGAACTTATCCACATGTGTATAAGTGTAAATAACAAAGTTGTTCCACAAAAAAACTGTATAACTTTTCAGAAATGTGAATAAGGTGCTGTTTATTGCAAGAATAACAGGATTTCACCCTTTTTTTTCGGATTTTCTTCAAGTTATCAACAAGCTGTATAATTTTACAGCGCGCTTTTGGCAGCACGTATGGAGGTTTTATTTCTTGCGGCTACGGGTATGATTGTTCGCTGCTTGAGAAGGCCAGAGAATAAAAAAAGCAGCCTAGGCTGCTTATTTACTGGTTATTTTTTTGCTAGTAGTCCTTCGAAGTAAGCACCGAATTCTTTTGAACGTTTCAGGATTGTGCTTGAAGAAACTCCGAATTTTTCGCTGAGATCTTTAGGCGCCAGCATCGGTCCGTTAATCAATTCATGATCCTGAAGGAATCTCCAGTAACCGGCAACCAAAGCTTCCGGCTTCTGGACGGTCGGCTGTTGGCTAACCAGGTAGCTGTTTAAGATGCTTGTCACGTTATCGACCGTTTCTTTGTCGAATTCCGCTTGAGCAATATGGCTGCGGAGTTCTGCCATAACCGATTCGTGTTCCGGTGAAAGCTCAATGCTTTCTTCAACCGTGCCGGTCGAATATTTTACAATATGTTCTACTACAGTAAGGTAGTTATCCGTAATGTACTGGCTGCCATCAGAAGCATTGGCAGTTTCCATAGAAGATTTCAATTGTTCAAAGAAAGGAGCAAATTCGCCGACGACTGTCAAATAGCCGTTAAGGAACAACGCACCATTTTCGCCGATGCGTGCATCCGGAAGCAAGATGGCAAGCAAGCCTTGTCCGTCTTCCATATCCGTTGGAGGCTGGTCAGTCATTTGATAAAGGTCGCCTGTGAATGCATCCTTGAACTGGGCAGATTCTTCGTTGCCTTGAATGTATTGGCCAAGGAATACGCGGACATCTTTCCAGTTTTGAAGCACTTCTTTCGTTGTCGGACGCTGTGCAAGCTCTATTTGCTTCGCTAAGAACTCTTCCCATAGTTCGGGTTTTTGCATGAATAGGAAGTTTTCAATCACAAAAGCCTGTGCATCGTTTTCTGCCATCGATTCCATTAACCGGGGCTGCCATTCTTGCTGAAGCTGGCGGAAAGCCGGCAATTGTTCCTGATTCGGATTTTCCGAAAAGAACTGCTGGCGTACTTTGAACAATTCTTCGTTTACTAAATCATTAATTGAAACGGATTGTTGTTTTCCGTGACATTTTTTATATTTTTTGCCGCTGCCGCATGGGCACGGATCATTTCTTCCTACCATTCTAATCACCTACATTTTTTCTTGAGTGTAACACAAAATGGCGTTTCGCTCAAAAGTCGGAAGGTTCTGACGCCAATTTGCCGTATAGATACATATCAAATCGCTTGCCGTCGCGCTGCAGAAATTCACGGAACACCCCTTCTTTTTGGAAGCCTAATTTCTCGTAGATTGCGATAGCGGGCTTATTGTATTCAAATACAGTCAGCTGGAGACGGTGCAGATTCAACTCATTCCACGCATAATTCATCAGCAGCTTCATCGCTTCGGTTCCACACCCGCTGCCTTGGTAATCAGAACCGAGAGCAATGGACAGCCAGCCGACGCGATGGGACCATGCGATGTCTTCAATGGCGTATACGCCCATAAAGTTCTCGTTTTCAAGCGGGCGGATAGCGAAACGGAAATCCCGATCGGAATTTTCATGAAGCCATTCTTCTGCCTGTTTCTCCGGGATTTCGCGGATCGGCGAAGAATTGTAATTCCGGCCGAACCCCGCTTCGCTGTTCCATTTCCTGTACTCTGGCAAATCTTCAGCCCGCATGGCGGTCAAGCGGATTTTTTCGCCAATAAACATAAGAACTCTCCTTTAAGCGAATAATTTGATGTGAAGTGAATCGAGTATGTGCTGCGGCACGAAAAACCGAACCGTGACGAGCGGATCCACCACTTGGCTGATTTGCGTCTCTCCGGCTGCGCTCATTAGCATCGTCATTTCACTGACGCTCAGCTCCGTATAGGGCAAGAGCAAATCAATGGTTTCTTCAACGGCAATTTTCACCGCTTCATCCAGTGTCATGGCTGACACAAGAAGCGCAAGGCCTTCTTCATTTTGAAGAATCGGGTAATTCGGATGCACCCCTTTGATCAAGTCGAACGTGACTGTCGCCCGGCCGGGCACTTCAATGCCGGAAACGCTGACTTCACCATCGCCCATCGCGGCATGGAAATCTCCAAGCGCAAAAAGGGCGCCATCTGTGAAAACCGGGAAGTAAAGCGTCGCACCTTTGGTGATCAATTTGGTGTCCATATTCCCGCCATGTGCACCAGGAGTTCCGCAAGAAACGGGTTTTCCTTCCGGTGCTACGCCAATAACGCCGATCATCGGATTGAGCGGCAACTGAATCTGCTCATTAAAGATGGCCTTACCACCAACAATCGGAATGATTTTAGATTCCATTTTTTCAAGCCGATGGCCCATGACTCCGAGTTCGGGGCCAGTGACCATCACGCCTTGGTCTCCGATTTCTAAATCATCGATTGTCACTTTCAGCAAATCACCGAACTGGGCCCCTTCAATGAAAATTGGGCCGGTTGCCGGATTGATGGCGTCCCAGTCGATGGCTGACACTTCCTGGTCTTCTGATTGAATCTGATTTTTAAAGCAATCATAAGTCTCAATGGCTACCGTTTCTCCCGGCTGGACGCGAAGGACAGGTTCATTCAATTGAGAGAAACTGTAGATGACGCTTTGTGTGGATAAAGTTTTCATGAGGGCCACTCCTTTTTTATAATATTTACACAATTGTAGCAATCATAAGCCGCAATAGCAAAAGCCGGAAAGTTGAAGTGCATCGCGGAAACGTCTGTAGTAAGATGAAATTACCATCACTTTTGAGGAGGGATTCCAGTGGTGCCCTATTCAGTAGAGACATTGATTGCATGGATGAAAGTCATTTTTTTGACGGCGCTGATTGTTCTGGCGTCCCGCGAGTTTTTATTCGAACCGGTTTCGGTCCATGGCCATTCCATGATGCCGACATTTGAAGAAGACGACAAAGTCATTTTGACTAAAATAAGCGGAATCGAAAATTTCGATTTAATTGTCTTTCAAGCTTCTGACGACAAAAACTTGATTAAACGCGTGATTGGGCTTCCGGGAGACCGGGTAGAGATGCGCGGCGATCAATTGTATTTGAATGGTGAAGCGGTGGAAGAGCCGTATCTGGAAGAAAATCGGGAGTGGGCAAAGCAGCATGGGTTCCCATTTCTGACGGCTGATTTTGGGGAGTACCTCGTGCCGACAGGCTGTTATTTTGTGCTTGGCGATAACCGGCTGAACAGTGTAGATTCGCGCACCATTGGTTTTATAATGGAAGATGCCGTGATTGGCGAAGCGAAGCTCCGAATTTCCCCGTTCAAGCATTTTGGTTTATTGAAATAATGGAAGGCCCCGGATGGATCCATCCGGGGCCTTTTAGCATCTATTGATTAAAACAGGTTCAGCTTTTCGATCCGTTGGACAGCTTCGACGATCCGGCTTTCTTCAACCAGCAAACCAACGCGGATATACCCTTCGCCGCTTGCACCGAAACCGCTCCCAGCCGCTACCGAAATATCGGCGTGCGCCAATAAATGATCTGCAAATTGAACGCTGGTAAATCCATCCGGGACTGGAAGCCAGGCGAAAAAAGAACCTTTCGGCGCTGTTATTTTCCAGCCGATGCGGGTGCATTCCCGTTCCAGTACAGACCGCCGGCTTTCATAAGTCTCAAGCAGATCCGCTACACATTGCTGGTCGCCGGTAAGCGCTTCTGCTGCAGCGAGCTGAAGGGCAGGCGATTGGCCGGCGAAGAAATGGTCCTGGATAAGATTGAGCGCTTCAATGATTTTGGAATTGCCGACCGCAAAACCGATGCGCCATCCGGCCATATTATACGTTTTGGACAAGGTGTACATTTCCACTCCGACGTCTTTTGCTCCTTTGGACTGCAAAAAACTTGGAGGCTTGACGCCATTGAATCCGATTGCCGCATAGGCGAAATCGTGGACGACGGCAATCTGGTGCGCTTTTGCGAACTCCACCGTTTCATCGAAAAAAGCCCGGTCCGCGACTGCTCCGGTGGGATTGTTCGGGTAATTCAAATACATCAGCTTCGCCCGTTCGGTTACGGAATCAGGAATAGCTTTGAAGTCAGGCAAGTAGCGATTTTCAGCCGTTAACGGCATTGTTTCAAAACGTGCCTCGGCTAAAGGCACACCGGACAGATAATCGGGGTAGCCTGGATCTGGAAGCAGCATCAGCTCATCCGGATTTAAAAAGGCAAGCGGCAATTCAACCAGCCCGATTTTCGTGCCGCCAAGAATCGCGACTTCCAGGTCGGAGTCGATGTCGACATCGTATTCGCGTTTGTAGAAATCGGCCGCTGCCTGGCGCAGTTCATGGATGCCGCGGAAAGGGGCGTACTTATGGTTTTTGGGATCTGCCACTGCTTCCTGCATGGCTTGGATAATATGGGGAGGTGTCGGCTGGTCTGGGTTTCCCTGCCCTAAATTAATGACATCGCGGCCTTCTGCAATGGCGAGGCTGGTCTGTGCTGCGAGTTTTGAAAAGAATTGCTGAGGCAATTGCTGCAGCCTGTTTGAAAATTCCATGGGCGAACCCTCCTTATTTTCTAAATAATTGCACATCTACTCCAAATCTTATAGAGTTGAAGATAAATTGTCTACTGGAGGGGAACGATATGAAGCTTGCTTGTATTCAAATGGATATTGCTTTTGGCGATCCTGAAGCGAATTTCCAGAAAGTCGAGGGGTATCTGGAAGAAGCAGCGGCGAACGGAGCGGATACAATTGTGCTGCCGGAAATGTGGAACACCGGCTATGCGCTTACAAAGCTTGATGCGCTGGCCGATGGCACAAGGCGGACAGAAAGGTTCCTGACGGAGTTTGCCGAAAAGCATGGAGTGAATATTGTCGGGGGTTCTGTTTCGACTCAAAAAGAACGAGGATTTTACAACACGATGTATGTGGCGGATAAGTCAGGAGAATTGGTCGCTGAATACGATAAAGCCCATCGCTTCGGATTGATGGATGAGCACATCCATTTAGAAGAGGGAGAGGCGCTCGGCCTTTTCTCTTTAGAAGATACAACGTGCGGCGGCGTCATTTGCTACGACATCCGTTTTCCTGAATGGATCCGGGCTCTTGCACTCAACGGAGCGAAAGTGATCTTTGTGCCAGCAGAATGGCCGCTTGCGCGAATCGACCATTGGCGGATTTTACTGCAAGCAAGGGCAATTGAAAACCAATGCTTTATCGTCGCAGTCAATCGCATCGGGAAAGATCCGAAAAATGAATTCGGCGGCAGTACGCTCATCATTGCCCCGTGGGGAGAAATCCGTTTGGATATGGCGATGCAGGAAGGCATTGGCTATGCTGAGATTGATTTGGCGGAAGTTGAAGAGGTCAGAAAGCGGATTCCGGTATTCGAAGACCGCCGTGTGCCTCTTTATGAAAAGTATAAATGATCAAACAAAGAGCCGCCTTGTGAAGGGGCGGCTCTTTGTCATGCATGTTCAATTAAAAAATCGCCAAGTCTTGGAAAAATGAAATCGTAAGAACGACTGTCAGCAAAGTTCCTGTGGAAGTCAAGGTCATGATCTTTCGGCTGCTCTGCTTTCTTTCAGGCTTTAAAAATTCCTGAAGGGCAGCATACCATACGGCAATGGATAATAGCGCAATCAACAAAATGGCCACATCAATGTCCTCCTTTTCCCGAATCATTAACTTTCCGGCAGCTCTTCGTTTCTGAAATACTGAGTCCTGTAAAAAGTTTAACTTTTCAATCAAATTAAATAACATTAATATAACATATATTTACTTAGAAAAAATAATTTTTCCAAATTTAGTATAATGTCGGCTTTTTCATATCGATCTTCAATCGGCAGCTTTGGTTATACCGCTTAAATGGTTTTCACCATATGGTGGAAAGGTTCGCCGATTATGGTCCATGGTTCTGTGATGGCAAAACCGAGGCGATGGTACAAGCGGATCGCTCCTTCTTTTTGGAGATCGACATTGAGAGCAAGTTTGCCCCCGCCATTTTCTGCGACAATCGTTTCGGCGTATTCGAATAGGCGGCTGCCGATTCGCTGTCCTTGAAAAGCGGGATCGACGGAGACGGTATCAATATACCACTCGTCCAAGTGAGCTTCCGGCTCGATGGTGCGTGCGTGGCCTTCCTGCTTAAGCTGTTCAATCAAATAGCGATCTAAAGCTTCCGCTTCTTTCCCGTGATAAAGGACCAAAATCCCGGCAATCGCCTCGTCCACTTCCGCTACATAAGTGAATCGATGGCTATGCCGTGTGTGTTCACCTTCGACCATAGCTCGAAGTTTCTGTAAAATTTTTTCGGGTTCATTTTCCGCAGTCATATGATCGGCAATTTCACCGATGGCATTGACGATGAGCGGAGCAACGGCTTCGCTGTCGCCTGGTCTCGCCTGTCGAATTTGGAAATTCATAAAATCGCTCCTTTTGCTTGCTATCTGGCAGCTATGCTTGAAATAATAGAGAGGTGCATATTTGTACATGCACATCCTGTACTGGCATTTCATCCAGTATATCGGAAAAAATCTTTTTATGGGAAGCGGCTGGAAAGAGCCGCAGTTATCAGGAGGCACAGCTGCATGGAAAATACGAAGCACGTCCTCGTTTATGGGGATGCTTTTGTTGATTATATTGCACAGACGATCGAGAACAATTCTTTTAATCGGCATTTGGGGGGCGCGACCGTCAATGTAGCTGCCGGTGTCAGCCGTCTGGGGATCCCTTCGGCCTTCATCACCATTTCAGGGGACGATGAAACTTCGGCGTTTGTCCGAGAGGAATTGGAAAGGGAAGGAGTCAATTTAGCGTATTCAGTATTAATGCCCGAAAAGCGGGTCAGTGGAGTTTACGTGCATTTAACGCCCGAGTTCGACCGCATATTCGCCAAATATGAAAATGACACGCCGGATCTTCAAGTGATGAAAGCCGACTTGCAGGAAGAAGCTTTTGAAAAGGCGAGTGTCTTTCACATTTGTTCCGGTACGACGTTCCATCCGGATGCGTTGTCGACCACGTTGGAAGCGATGAACATGGCCAAAAAACATGGGGCGATTTTTTCATTCGATGTCAACATCCGTCCGCTTCGCTGGGAAAGCGAAGAACAATGCCGGGAAACGGTAAAAGGTTTTCTGCCATCTGTGGATGTGCTGAAGCTTGCTAAAGAAGAGGCCATTTTCTTGATGGAAACTGCTACATGGGAAGAAGGCATTGAACGTCTTGCTGAGTTCCAAATTCCGTTGATTTTCGTAACGGATGGCGAGAACGGAACCTATGCCGTCTTTGAAGGAGAGATTCTCCACGTTCCGGTGGTGCCGGTAAAACCGGTCGATACAACCGGAGCGGGAGATGCGTTTATGGCGGGGATTCTGCGCCATATCCATTTGAACGGCTTGCCTGCTACGCGTGAAGAAGTCATGGCATGCGCTCATTTCGGCAATAAACTCGGCGCCATTTGCACGACAAAGCCAGGCGCTTTGACTGCGTTGCCCCGGCTGGAAGAGCTAGAGAATTTTTTTGATTGAGGGATTTTAACAAAGGAGAGATGGGATATGGCGAAACACAGTTTTCATTTAACAGCGAATTGGCCAGGACTCCGAAATGATTCGGGAGAAATCGAAGCAGGAAATCTAAAAACAAAAATTTCGATTCCACCGGAGATGGATGGCCCGGGAATTGGGACAAATCCGGATGAAATGCTTCTCGGTGCAGCCGCAACTTGCTACATTATTACGTTGGCAGCTATGATGGAACGCAGCAAACTTGAAAAAGAATCCTTGACGATGGAAGCGGAGGGGATTGTGGATGTGACGAATGGCGTCTTCACCTATGAACGCATTATTCATCGCCCCCATCTCGTATTGAAGCAGGATGCTTCTGAAAAAGACGTAGCATTAGCTAACAAGCTCGCTGAAAAAGCAGAAGCCTCTTGCATGATCAGCCGGGCGCTCAAAGGCAATGTAGAAATCGAATTGCAGCCTACAATCGTTCTGGCAACTCAATGAAATTCAAAAGCCGGCAGGAAGCATTGCTTTCTGCCGGCTTTTATTGATCAGAAAGTATGGACATTGGATTTGCACTACCGCTTTCCTACTTCATTAAGCTCTGATTTCTGATTTCGTGGATCTGGTCGGAAGGATAAGTGAAAGGGCCAGCCAGATCGGTTTGGCCGATGACATACATGGCATACGCCACTCTACGGGCCCGGACCGGTTTGTATTTTTTCAGTTTGCCGACCATGAGCGGGCTGTAAATAGGGCTTAAAAGGCTGGCCAGCTTTTCGCCGAGACGGAATTCCTTGCGGTCGCCGAGCAGCAGCGAGGGCTGGAAGATATGAAGCGCCGGCAGCTGCAAGTTTTTTAAATCCATTTCCAATTGGCCTTTTGTGCGGCTGTAGAATACTTTGGACTCAGCGTTTGCGCCAAGTGCAGAGACGATGAGAAAATTATTTACGCGATGCTGTTTGGCGAGTTCCGCCAATTTCATCGGGTATTCATAATCGACTTTTCGAAAGGCTTCCTGCGAGCCGGCCTTTTTTATGGTGGTTCCTAGGCAGCAATACACATCATTTACATTCAGGTGTTCTTCATAATTTCCGAGGCGATTGAAATCGACCAGGACTTGTTCAAGCTTCGGATGCTGGACATCTATATATTTTCGGACCAGAATTTTTACGGATTCATAGTTAGAGCTTTCAAGCAGAAAATGCAACAACTCATGCCCTACCAGGCCACTGGCGCCGGCAATCAATGCGGACTTATTCTCCAAACTCATCGACTCCTTCAAGCTTTTTTATATTGTACAGCTATTTTCATAAAAACAATAGGTGGAGCATCAGCTTTTACTTTGTTTATTTACTTGAAGGAGTACAATAAGAATAAAGAACAACGAAGTGAAAGGACGAAATAGATGAAACCAGTTATCGTAGCCGAAAAGCCGAGCCAGGCAAAAGCCTATGCTGAAGCGTTTAAGACGACAAAACGCGACGGCTATATGGAAGTGGCGCCCGATCCGATTTTTCCGGAAGGGGCTTACATCACTTGGGGAATTGGCCATCTGGTGGAGTTGAAAGAGCCGAAAGCCTATGATCCGAAATGGAATAGATGGTCTCTTGCTGCCTTGCCGATTTTGCCTGAGCGCTATCAATTTCAAATAGCGAGAGGAAAAGCCCAGCAATTCGGAGTGATCAAAAAGCTGATCCAGCAAACGGATACCGTTATCAACGCCTGTGACGTGGACCGGGAAGGCTCGAATATTTTCTACAGCATTTATTACCATACTGGCGCGAAAGGAAAGACGATCCGCCGTCTATGGATCAATTCGCTTGAAGTCGATGAAGTACGGAAAGGATTCCAGCAGCTCCGGGACAACCGGCAGGATCTTTTGCTGTACCAGGAAGCGAAGGCCCGGCAGATCAGCGACTGGCTGGTCGGCATGAACGGCTCCCGCCTGTATTCGCTCTTGCTCCAGGAAAAAGGCATCCGCGAGGTGTTCGCAATCGGCCGGGTGCAAACGCCGACCGTGTTCCTCATTTACCAGCGCGAAAAAGAAATCGAAGCGTTTGTGCCGGAACCTTTCTATGAAATTGAAGGGATCTTCAAAGCGGAAAAAGGAAAGTATAAAGGGAAAGCAAAGATTAAAGCAAAAGAGCGGCAGGAAGCGGAAGCCCTGCTGTTGAAGCATCAAATTGGCGGAACGGAAGACGGGGTTGTAAAGCAGCTGAAAACCACGGAAAAACGGATTCAGCCGCCGCTTTTGCATTCTTTGTCCACCTTGCAGGCAGCAGCGAACCGGAAATGGAAATACAGCCCTGCTAAAGTATTGTCGGTTATGCAAGGCTTATATGAAAAGAAATTGGTCAGCTATCCGCGTACGGATGCCCAGCACATCACGCCTGCTGAATTCAGTTATTTGGCGAATCAAGTGGAAGCGTACCAAAAGCTGATTGGTGCAGAATTTCCTGTAGCTTCGCGGACGCCGAAAAAGCGCTTTGTCGACAGTGCAAAAGTACAGGAACACTATGCCATCATCCCGACAAAATCGATTCCGACCGCGAGGAAACTGGAAGGGCTCGCCAAAGACGAGCGCAATTTATACGAAGAAGTGCTGCGGACTTCGCTTGCGATGTTCCACCGTGATTACCGCTATGCAGAAACGAAAGTAACGACCGATGTTAAAGGCCTCGATTTCTTTACAACGGGAAAAACCGATTTGGAGCAAGGCTGGAAAGAGCTGTTTCCGCCGGCGAAAGAAGCAAAAGCGGAGCCGTCCTTGCCGGAACTTCGGGAGCAGGAGCCGGTAAAAGCGAAAGTGGATATTAAAGAAGGCATGACAACACCGCCTAAGCCCTATACAGAAGGGCAATTGATCGCCATGATGAAAACGTGCGGGAAACTGGTGGAAGATGCAGAAGACACCGAAATCCTGAAAGAAATCGAAGGGCTTGGAACAGAGGCTACGCGAAGCGGCATTATCGAGACCATTAAGCGGCATGAATACATTCAAGTGAAAAAGAATATCGTCTCCATTACCGATAAAGGCCGCATCCTGTGCCAATCGATCGAAGGGAATCTGCTTTCAAGCCCTTCGATGACCGCAAAATGGGAAACGTATTTAAAGAAAATCGGCAAAGGGGAAGGCTCTGCCGAGGTGTTTTTAGCAACCATCGCGAAGTTTATCCAGAAATTGCTGGATGAAGTGCCGAACCAAATGGAAACGAATGGCTTGCCGGAAAAAATGCCGGCTTTGGAAGGCAAAGACGAAATTGCGGTTTGCCCAAGATGCAAAAAAGGAAAAATTGTTTTTCGAAGAGGATCCTTTAATTGTACGGAATACGACAATGGCTGCAAGCAATCATTTCCTGCCATTTTCGCGAAGAAGCGGCTGACAGCTAAACAGATTGAGTATTTGTGCACGAAAGGAAAAACGCCTGTCATCAAAGGGTTCGTTTCAAAAAATGGCAAGAAATTCAGTGCGCGG
The DNA here is from genome assembly GCF_000821325.1 of Planococcus massiliensis. Taxonomy (NCBI): domain Bacteria; kingdom Bacillati; phylum Bacillota; class Bacilli; order Caryophanales; family Caryophanaceae; genus Planococcus; species Planococcus massiliensis. The sequence goes on from NZ_CCXS01000001.1 coordinate 556,136, forward strand.
TTAGTGCTGGAAGAAGGCAAGCTGAAAATGGAGTTTTAAATAGTTTTGCCAAATCAGAATTTCGGGTAAAGGAAAAGAAAGGCATTCCGCGAAAGGATGATGGATATTGGCAACGATGACTATCTACGTAAAAGAAGCGACAGCAGAAAATCCGATTCAAGCACTTGAATCGGTGTTGATGAATATGGAAGAAATCGAAAGAGCGCTCGTTGATACCGAAGAAGGCGAAGTGAAAATCACTTACGATGAAATGCAGGTTGGAGAAGACCAGATTGTAAAAAGAATCCAGCTTGAAGGTTTTCAGGTAAAAGAAGATTAATCACCTAATAATCTCATTTTCTGATTTGCAAAAACGGAGATGGATATGAAAAAGGCTGTGCCTGCCGTTTCCCCGGGAAACAGCAGATACAGCCTTTTCTTATTCATATTTTCCTATTAGCGGAACGAACCGAACGTAATTTAAAGTGGTGGTGGTCAATTTTCCTTTGTCGTTCTTTTCAATAAGCTTTAATTTCTGGACCAGGGTGCTGCCGATTGGGATCACCATTTTTCCGCCAGGCCCCAATTGATCGACTAATTCTTTCGGCAGTTCAGAAACGGCAGCGGTGACCATGATCCGGTCAAAAGGCGCTTTTTCTTTCCAGCCCATACTGCCGTCATCCAGTTTGAAATGGATGTTCTGAAAACCGGCTTTTTGGAGCCGTTCTTTTGCGCGTGTGTGCAATTCTTTAATCCGTTCGACCGTATAAACCGTTTTTGAAAACTCGGCAAGCAGCGCCGTCTGGAATCCGGATCCGGTTCCGATTTCAAGAACGGAAGAATCTTTTTGGAGATCCAGGGCCAGTGTCATTTCCAGTACAAGTGAAGGCTGTGAGATGGTCTGCTCATATCCAATAGGGACCGCTTCGTCCAAATGGGCCGCTTCTTTATGAATATCCATAAAGAAGCTTCTGTCCAATTCACGGAAATAAGATTGAATCTCTTCTTTGCGGCTTTTTTCCATAGCACTCACTCACTTTCCAAAAGGGGAGTTCGATTCAGAAAAACGAATAGCAGCAATATACTTTCTATTCTTATTTTAATGAAAAGCAGTGGAATTTTCTAATAGGCTACTTGGTTTTCTTTGAATTGGCGATTGTTGAAGCCAGTCGGTCAATGACCGGCACGGTGCTGGATTTCGTATTTTGGGTCAGGATCGAGTAAGTCAGCCATTCTCCGTCTTTTGTTTTAACGTAGCCTGAAAGGGCGCTGACGTTATTCAAACTGCCGGTTTTGGCAATGACATTGCCTTTGGCTGCACCTGTCGTCAACCGCTGGCGCAATGTTCCGCCAACAAACCGTTCTTTCGCTCCGGCGACCGGAAGGCCATTCAAGTAACTCTTATACCAAGGTTCAGACCGGACATGGATCAGCAATTTGCTTAATTCTTTTGAAGTGGTTTTATTGGCATGAGACATGCCAGAAGCATCTTCGAATTTCCATTTGCTCATATCCAATCCAATGGAAGCGCCGTAGTCGCGCATTACTTTCAGGCCTGAATCCCAGCTGCCGTCTCCGTAAACCTGTTTGCCCATTTCTTTTGCCAAGACTTCGGCGTGGGTATTATTGCTGAGTTTTAAAAACGGAACCATCAGTTGCTTCAAGGGCATTGAGTTTTTGGTCAATAAAACACGTGCATTCGCTGGCGTTTTGCCTGAAACCGTTTTAGAAGTGGCAACAAAACGAATTCCTTTTTCCGAAAGCGATTTCTTGAAGACGTCTAGTGCATAAGCGGTCGGATTGGAAACGGCGATCCACTCTTTCGTGCCGTCATTGCCAATCGGGGCATTGCCGGTAATGATGACTTTTTTGGTGCCGTATTGGCGTTCGATCTTTAACGTGTTGCGGGAACCTTTCGCGACCGTTTTGGACTTGTTGATGATTTGAACCACGTTTGTGGCAGGAGTCAAAGTGACCTTCGCCGGTTTTCCTTGGCTGGAGGCTTTTGCATGCACGATGACGGATCCGGTATCGTAATCTGTATTCGGCGCTAAGCTCAAGGCGGAAATTTGGGCAGCGTAGTAATAGGATTCGTCTTCTTTTGAAATTCCTGGAGACAAGCGGTCAGCGTCGTACCAAGTATCGTCGCCGATCAAATGACCGGATAGGCGCTGGACTCCGCGTTTCGATAATATAGAAGCAAAGGCATCAAAATCTTTTTTCAGCAAGGTGGGATCGCCTTGTCCCTGTAAGTAAAGGTTGCCGTATAATGTGCCTTTGGCGACAGAACCGTTCGTCAGCACTTGTGTCGTGAAGCGATGGTTTTCACCGAGCGTCTCGAGAGCGGCAGCAGCCGTCAGTGTTTTCAATGTGGAAGCGGGTGTGACCAATTGGTTCGGATTCTTTTCAAATACGACTTCACCTGTTGTCGCATTCTGGACCGTGACGCTATGGGTAACCCCTTTTAATCGGCTGTCATTCAAAACAGATGCGGCAGAACTTTGAAGAGATGAATACGGGGAAGCGGCATCAGCGGACGGCGCTGTAAATGCGGCGCCGCTAAAGAACATGGTAAAAGCGACCATTCCCGCCATCATTTTCTGTTTAATTTTCATATTTTCCTCCTAAATTTTTTTAAATTTATTCCATTTTATCATGAAATTATCAGATAATACTGTAATTATTAAAATCTTTTTTGTAAAATACATCCAAACTTTTCAATTCGACAGCATTATGTTCTAATGAAAGCCATTAAGGAGGTAGAGAAATGGCCGAAGAATTAACGATTCGACTTATCGAACAAGGATTGGCGGCAACGGCAGAAAAGATGGAAACGGCTACCTTTGGAATGGGCTGCTTTTGGGGGCCGGAAGCCCGCTTTGGAAGCCTTCCTGGAGTCATCCGGACGCGTGTAGGATTTTCTGGCGGAACTTCTTTGAACCCAAGCTATCGGGAAATGGGCGACCACACTGAAACGGTGGAAGTCGACTTTGATCCGGCAATTCTCACTTACGAAGAGATCCTTCTGCACTTTTGGCAGAACCACTATCCAAACCGTGATCAATACAAAAGACGGCAATATATTTCCCTCATTCGCTTTCACAACACAGAGCAAGAACAAACAATCGAAAAAGTGAAGCGGCAAATGGAGCAGGAAATAGGCGAGGCAATTGAAACCGATATTGCTCCTTTCACCGATTTCACATTGGCCGAAGAACGGCACCAGAAATATTATTTGAAGCGCTATCCGAAAGCGATGGTGCAGTTAGCGCCTTTGTATCCGGAGAATGGACTGCTGGTCGATTCAACGTTTGCTGCCCGTTTGAACGGTTTTGTCAAAGGGTTCGGGAATCGCCAAAATCTCAAATCGGAGATTGCGGGCTGGAACATCGCTCCCGAATATCAGGAAATCCTGATCAATAAACTGATGGCCATGAAATGGTAAAGAAAAAACGCTTGAAATCCATTCAAGCGCTTTTTTTCAGCCCTTTTATTCGCCTGAACGCGATGTTATCCGGGTTTTGCGGGTAAACAAAAAGAAAGGAGTTAGAATGACAAGCCGAGGAGGAGGAAAATGGACTTTCTGCCCCATGACTATGCTGTAATTGCTGGGCGGCTGCTGCTGTCGGCTTTTTTGAGCGGAATAATTGGCGTAGAACGGGAATCCAAACAACAGCCGGCGGGGTTGCGGACCCATCTGCTCGTTGGAACCGGTTCCTGTCTGATGATGATTTTGTCCGTAACGGGCTTTGACCTTTTTATCCAGAACGATGACGAGAACATCCGCTACGATCCTTCCCGCATTCCTTCCTATGTCATCAGCGGCATCGGTTTTTTAGGAGCCGGCACCATTATTGTCCAGCGGGGATCTGTCAGAGGTTTGACAACGGCCGCTTCTATCTGGGTGGCGGCTGGTGTTGGGTTGGTCACGGGGATTGGCATGTATTACGTGGCGCTATTGGCAACCCTCATCGTATTGATCACCTTGTACGTTCTTGAGAAGCTGGAGAAAAAATATTTTTCGTTTCATCGGCAAAAAGAAATGCTGGTCATAGCGGAAGACCGGGAGAACTCGTTTAAACAAATCAGCGAGTCCTTTGAAGAAAATGGACTTTCCATTCTGGATTTTCAAATTGAATCGCTTGAAGCCTACAGCGACAGAAAAGTTTCAGGCTACACCTTCATCTTTAGCGAGGGGCAGCTAAAAAAAGAAATGGAAGTGATAAAAGCCTTGCAGCGCTTGGATTTTGTCTACCATATAAAAATTTAAGAAAGCTGTGAATGAAAAATTCACAGCTTTTTTGTATTGATTTATTTTATATACTGTTCTATTATTTATATAACAACTGTTCTATGTAATATAGAACAAAGAGGTGAGAAAATGTTTATTGAAATCGAACCGGACTCTGCTGTCCCCATTTATCTTCAATTGGCCCAGCAGATCATGGAAGGCATTGCCAGGGGAGAATTGGCACCTGAAACACCGTTGCCTTCTGTAAGGGCTTTTGCAGCAGATTTAGGTATGAACATGCATACCGTGAATAAGGCTTATCATTATTTGGAAGAGAAAAAAATGATTGAAATCGTTCCGAAAAAAGGGGTTTTTATACACGCAAATGCGATTCGTTCTGCCAGTCCTGAAGAGAAGGCACGCATGGAAGAGGAACTTCGGCCAATTTTAGCCGAAGCCCTGTGCCTTCAATTGAACAGGGAAGAGTTGGCTGTGATGGTCGAGAAGATGGTGAGGGAGATAAGGGAGGGATCTGAATGACAATAGGTTTGATGGTTTTCATTATGGTATTGCTTGCAGCAGTTCAAGCGTTCATGCCTTATTTGGTCAAGGCTACGGAGGTTTTTGGCATTTACGTTCCGGAGCCTCATTATCGGCAGGAATTTATCGGCCGGCTAAAAAAGAATTATAGCCGCTTAGTGCTGGCAGGTGGGCTTACGTCCGTTCTTTTCTACGCATTAGCGGTGAATCTCTTGCATATTCCAGAAGGCCAGGGCGTCATTTGGGGAGTAGGGCTGCAATTAGGGATCGTCGCATTCAGTATGGCTCTTTATTTTAAAAACCATTTAACGGTGAAAAAAGAAAAGCAGCAGCAAGGATGGGTGCTTGGAAAAAAGGAAAAAGTTATCGTGGATCTCCAGTTCCGCAATGACCTTGAAATGGTCTCAGGCATCGCTTTCCTGCTGCCCATGCTGATCACTGTCGGATTGATCGCTTTGACGTTAACTCACTACACCCAATTGCCGGACAAGATACCGGCCCATTGGGGTGCGGATGGCCAAGCGGACCGTTTTTCCGAGAAAACCATTTTCTCCAGCATTTCGATGCCGGTGATTCTGCTCATTATGCAAGTGCTCTTTTATTTTATGAACCAAGCGAGAAAAACAAGCGGCTCAAAAATCAGCGCGACGCAAAAAGCCCAATCCCGCAAAAGGGAGTTGGCTTCGCGGAAGTACGGAAGCTGGCTCCTATTCGTCACGTCGATATCTGTGACGCTGTTGCTTGGGAGCCTGCAGCTTTCCTTGATCTATCCGGAACTTGGCGGAGCGCTTTGGGTCATGGCGATGACGATCGGATTCGCGATCCTGGTTTTGGCCGGTACGGCTCTTTATACGGTCAAAATCGCCCAGTTCGCTTCAAGTCCTGCAGCTGGCCAAAGCGACTCCGGCATTATCGATGCAGACAACGATCGGCATTGGAAAGCGGGCATCTTTTACGTCAATAAGGAAGATCCATCAATCATGGTGGAAAAGCGGTTCGGCATCGGCTGGACGGTCAACTTAGGAAACCCAAAAAGCTGGGTGATGGTGTTCTTGCCGCTAGCGGCTATTTTGCTCATTGCTTTTTTGGTCAAATAAATAAAGCTTAGCCATAGAAGAAGGAGGGAGAAATTATGGATCAATCAACGATTGTACTCTTGCTTTTGCCGATATTGTTCATTCAACTTGGTTTAATGATTTTTGCACTGGTAGATTTGATTAAGAATCCGAATCCAAACGGACCAAAATGGATGTGGGCCGTTCTTATCGTTGTTGTGAACATCATCGGCCCTATTTTGTACTTAGTGATCGGGAGGCGGAACTATTGACGATTTTAGAAGTCCGGAATTTGACGAAAAGATACGGCGAGCAAGTGGCTGTCAAAGATCTCTCTTTTGCTTTGGAAGAAGGGACAGCGACGGCATTGATCGGCCCGAACGGCGCAGGGAAAACCACCACGTTGTCCATGTTAGCCGGACTGCTCCGGGCAACAAGCGGCTCAATCAACTGGCATCGGGAATCGGGTGTGGGGTTCTTGCCCCAGCATCCTCATTTCTTTCCGTGGATGACGGCACTGGAATTTATGGAAATGGCAGCGAAACTGAGTGGCGTGCATTCAAAAAATGCTTTGTCCCAATCGAAGAAAACATTGGAATTTGTCGGTTTGGGGTCGGTTCAAAACAAAAAGACCGGTACTTTTTCCGGAGGGATGAAACAGCGGCTTGGATTGGCACAGGCGATTGTGCATGAACCGAAGCTCTTATTGCTGGATGAGCCGGTCTCCGCTCTTGATCCCACCGGCCGAAGAGAAATCATGGATTTATTGAAATCTTTGCAGCCGCATACGACGGTTCTCTACTCGACACATATTTTGAACGATGCGGAACAAATGACCGATCAATTGCTTTTTATGCAGCACGGAAAGCTGGTTGAGCATGGATCTCTGGGAGAAGTGAAGGAGCGATACGCGGAACCGCGCATTCGGATCCGTTTTCAAACAGCCAGGCAAGCTGCCGTATTTGCCGGGCAGGTATCTTGGCCGGCAGATCTGGATGGATCGGCCGTGGAACTGGCTATTGAAGAAGAAGGCGATACAGCTATGAAAAAAGTACTGGCCAAGCTCGCTGACACTTCTGAAGGCGTAGTCGGTGTAGAGCAGAAGACAGCCACATTGGAAGAAATCTTTATAAAGGTGGCGGGCGGCAAATGAATCAATTTGGTGTTTTATTCCGTAAAGAATGGCGAGAAAACCTCCGCAATTATAAGATTTTCTGGATACCGATCGTTTTCATCCTTTTTGGGATTCTTGAACCCGTCACGAATTACTTTTTGCCTCAGCTATTGGATTCCCTAGGCAACTTGCCGGAAGGAGCAGTCATTGAATTGCCGGTGCCACAGCCTGAAGAAATTTTGCAGGCGGTCCTTGGCCAGTATCAGCTGATCGGCATGGCAATTTTGATCCTAGCCTATATGGGTTCGATAGCAGGCGAAAGAAAGAGCGGGACGGCCACCTTGCTTTATGTGAGGCCGCTGTCCTTCCGGGATTATTTCCTGAGCAAATGGCTGATGGCGGGCATCACTGGCGTAATGAGCGTTTGGCTGGGGCTGCTGGCTGCCTATTACTATATTTTTCTCCTGTTTGAGCAAGTGGAGATCATTTCTTTTCTGCAGTTTGCGGGAACGTATAGTGTCTGGATTTTGTTGGTGATAACAATTGTACTTGCAGCAAGTGCTGCGATGCCGAATGCGGGAATGGCTGCTGCTGTTTCATTGGCTCTCGTTTTCTTCATGCAAATCGCAGACAGCCTGCTTGGGGCTTACTGGACATTTTCGCCGATGAAAATTCCGGCCTACGCAGCGCAATGGCTGTATGGAAAGCCGGACATGAGCGATTACTGGTGGACGCTTGCCCTAGCTATTGCCTTCATCCTAGCATTGCTCTTTTTCGGAATCTGGATGGCTAAAAGGAAAGCTTCGACTGCCAAAGTTTGACAGTTTGGGCCGCAGCAGCATGCTGCGGTTTTTTCATGTTCGTTAAGATTCCCAATAAGAGGAGCCGGCAGCCGGTCTTTTCAAATTCGAAATCCGCCATGACTATCTGTTACTATGGAAAAAAGGGGCGAAGAACGATGCTTCATCATGTAGAAATCAATGTGTCCAATTTAACGGAAGCGCGGGAATTTTATGAAGCGTTTTTGCCGGACTTGGGATACGAGCTGTATCAGCAATGGCCGGAAGGGGTCAGCTATAAAATGGGCAGGACATATGTGGTATTTGTCCAAACAGAAGAAGCGTTTTTGCCGAAAGGCTATCACCGGAAAGCGACCGGTTTAAACCATTTGGCGTTTCATGCGGATTCGCGGGGCCATGTAGATGCATTAACGGAAAAAGCCAGGGAAAGGGGCTTCCGCATTTTGTATGAAGACCGGCATCCGTTTGCTGGCGGACCGGACTATTATGCAGTATTTATAGAAGCGCCGGACCGGATGAAATTCGAGATCGTGGCGCCCGAATGAAAAAGGGAAATGATGGATGCGAAACGGAACCCGGCCATTCGGCCAATTGTGAATAGAGGTTAGAGTATGAAAAAATTAGGTGCTTTATTAGTTGTGCTGCTCCTTTTATGGGGCTTTATTTGGGTTAATAATCATTGGATTCAAACAACGGAATTCACGATAGAATCGGAGAAGCTGCCGGAAGCTTTTGACGGCAAAAAAATTGTTCAGATTTCCGATTTGCATGATGCGAATTTTGGAGAAGGACAGTCTTCGTTAATCGAAAAAGTGGAGGCTGCAGGGCCTGATGCCATTTTCCTGACGGGCGATTTGATCGACAGCAATCGCTATGATTTGGAGGGCAGTTTAACGCTGGTCGATGCATTGGTGGAAATGAGCGAAGTCTATTATGTTCTCGGAAACCATGAAGTGGCTGTGAACAAAATTGACGAAATTACGGAAGCGCTGGAACAAAGAGGCGTCCACGTCTTAATGAACAAATCGATGGACTGGGAAATAGAAGGCGAATCAGTCCAGATTGCCGGAATCAATGACCCGTTGATGGATGTGCAGCAAACCGAGCAGGATTTCACCTATCATGCATTGGCAGAAGCGGGAATCGATGAACGTTTTACTCTGCTATTGGCCCACCGTCCGGAAATGTTCAGCGTCTACGCAGACGAAGAAATCGACTTAGTATTTGCAGGTCATGCGCATGGCGGGCAGATCCGCTTTCCAGGTCTTGGAGGCCTTTTTGCGCCGAGCCAAGGATGGTTTCCAACTATGACCGAAGGCCTTTTTGAAGAGGGCCCAACGCGTCTCGTATTGAGCCGCGGCTTAGGCAATAGCGGTTTTCCGGTGAGAATTTTCAACTTGCCGGAAATCATTGTGGTCACGTTGGAAAAAGCCTAGTGCTTTCTTCAAATTTGCCGGATTTTCAAACTTTACATTCCTGAAAACTCAATAAAATAAAAGCGTGCTATAATCGGAGTGAAAATGGAATTCCATGAGCAGCAAGGAGGCGTTGATTATGATTAAAAAGAAAGAAGTATCGCTTCATCCTTACTCATCAAAAGTGGCTGTCACTTACGATTTGCCATCCGATCAGCTTGAATTTACCGGCCTCCCCCAAGACATCATCGAGCGGGATGCGAAAAATCCGTTAAAGCATTTGATTATCATTAAAGCACGTGATGAAGTGGCTGGATTTTTCGAGCTGGATGAATCCGATGACCGGAAAAAATACTCCAATAATCCTCGGGCGTTATTGCTTCGCGGGTATTCAGTGAATCCCAAGTTTCAGGGCCGCGGAATCGCTACAGGTTCCATTTATGCCCTTCCGGAATTCATCAGAAAAGAATATCCGCAATTTGATGAAATTGTGCTAGGGGTGAATGCACGGAATCTTGCGGCGCAGCGTGTGTACGAGAAAGCCGGATTTGAAGATACCGGCCGGCGCCTGATGCGCTCAAAAGGAGAACAAATCGTCATGTGCCTTAGAGTCGAACGCGCTACTGAAAGTGCTTGAAAATAAATGGAAGGGCCGTCTGCTGAGAAAAACGACTCAGCGGACAGCCCTTTTTTTATGCAGCAAAATACAGATGCTTGTGCAAACTGCAGCCCGGATTGAAAGCGGAATGGCACGACGGACATTCAGAACGGCACTCCAAATACTCCGCAATGCTCAATTGATGGCCGCAGCTCCCGCAGAGAACTGCTTTCTCATGGAAAAGTCCGGACGGCCATACTTGATGCCGGCCGCACCCGACGGCTTGATGGCATTCAAAGCACGGATAGTAAATTCCGCAGCAGTAAAATTTAATCGCAATGCGGTCCACTTCAGAATGGTAATGCCGGCAGCGGGTTTCAGGGTCTACGTCCAATCCTTTTACAGTCATTTCGTGTGCCATCCTTTTCACCCCTTTTTTTAAAATCCATTCGATATCATCGGAATCTTCTCTTAAGTATGTTACCCTTATAATGACAAATAATCGAATCAAATTCTTCGGGGCAAGGTGAAATTCCTTACCGGCGGTGAGCAGGAAACTGTAAGTCCGTGACCCGATCTTTAAGCAAATGAAAGTTTCAGGCATCCCCGCCTGGGCTTTTGCATCGTCCAGTTCCGGCATTCGCCGGTTCCGGACAGGCACATTTGCTGGCAGTAAAGAGCGGTGGAGCTGGTGAAAATCCGGCACCGACAGTGAAAGTCTGGATGGGAGAAGAATTTGAAGGCTTATTTTGTTATGCTCTTTTTTCTAAATAGCTTCTTTTTTCATTTCGCAGCCAAGAAATGAAGCTTATTTGGCGTACCCTTTTAGCGGTGCCCATCAAAAAAGTGCATTTTTTATCCTCTTTTGTTTTTCCTTTCCTTGCCACCCGACAGCCCCTTGGTGGAAAGAATCCAATTTAGCAATACCGAAAGGGTGTCCCAGACACCGAAGAACCCAGCATATCGGAAATCCGGACGTTTTTTTGGTATGCAAAAAATGTGGCCGGTTTAGAGCCGGACATCAAAAGCTGCAGCAGCTTAAAAAGGAGCGTGATGTATTTGTTTACCGGGATTGTAGAAGAAGTCGGAACGATCTCTTCCGTTCAGCCCAAAACACAAGCGTTGGAACTGACGATTGCCTGTTCGCTGATTTTAGAAGACATGAAGCGAGGCGACAGCATAGCGGTCAATGGCGTATGCCTGACGGTTTCAAGTTTCGCAAAGCAGTCATTCACTGCCGATGTCATCCCAGAGACGTTTAAATCGTCGGCGCTCAAAGAGCTGTCAAACGGTTCACCCGTTAATTTGGAACGGGCGATGCCCGCCAATGGCCGATTCGGAGGCCATTTCGTCAGCGGCCATATTGACGGCGTCGGCAAAATCCGAGCGGTTAGAAAAGAGGGGAACGCTTGGACAAAAGAAATTGAAGTTGCCCCTGCCTTGATGAAGTACATGGTGTATAAAGGTTCAGTTGCAATTGACGGCACTTCTTTGACCATTTTTAGACTGGGCGCTCGCTCGATTGCCGTTTCCCTCATCCCGACGACCCAAGCCGATTCAGTGCTTGGCCAAAAAGGGATCGGCGCACAAGTCAATATCGAATGCGATATGCTTGCGAAATATACCGAACGGATTCAACAAACTAAACCTGAAATAACACGCGATTGGTTAGCTGAAAATGGATTCTAATGGAGGTGGAAGTCTTGTTCTATAAAGTTGAAGAAGCCGTGCGTGACTTGAAAGCAGGAAAAGCTGTAATCGTGATCGACGATGAAAACCGTGAAAATGAAGGAGACTTTATTGCCTTGGCTGAATTTGCGACGCCTGAAATCATCAATTTGATGGCTGCGGAAGGGAGAGGCTTGATTTGCGCGCCGATTGACGAATCAATCGCGGCCCGATTGAACATGCCTCTGATGACGGATGAAAACACGGATGATTTTGGGACCGCATTTACGGTCAGCATTGACCATAAAGAAACGACGACCGGAATCAGCGCCTTTGAACGTTCCCATACCATCAAAAGTTTGGCGGATCCATTGGCAGAAGCAAACGATTTTAACCGGCCGGGCCATGTATTCCCGCTGATTGCCAAAAGCGGCGGTGTGCTTGTCCGCAACGGACATACGGAAGCAGCTGTGGATTTGGCGAAGCTCGCCGGTTCGGTTCCGGCTGGAGTCATATGTGAAATATTAAAAACGGATGGCACGATGGCGCGTGTCGATGATCTGCTGGGAGTGGCAGAGCGCCTCGGATTGGGAATTTTGACGATTGAATCGCTGGTTGCGTACCGCAAGGAACACGAACTGGCCATTTGAATGAAGAATTGCGAAGTGCGATAAAAATAATTTACATCAGCGATCGCTGATGTTCCAAAGGAGCAGACTAAATGACGGTACATTATGAAGGATATTTAAATGGCGAGGGATTGCGGATCGGAATAGTGGTGGGGCGCTTCAATGAGTTTATTACGAGCAAATTGTTGAGCGGCGCAGAAGATGCGCTAAAGCGCCATGGCGTGAACGATGAAGATGTAGCGATTGCTTGGGTGCCGGGAGCTTTCGAAATTCCGCTGGCGGCGAAGAAAATGGCGCAAAGCGGAAAGTACGATGCGATCATTACGCTCGGGACAGTTATCCGCGGTTCCACACCGCATTTTGACTATGTCTGCAGCGAAGCGGCAAAAGGTGTATCCCGCGTCAGCGACCAATCGGGAATTCCGGTGATTTTCGGCGTTCTGACAACCGATTCGATTGAACAGGCGATTGAACGGGCGGGCACGAAAGCGGGCAACAAGGGCTGGGAATCGGCTGCAGGTGCAATTGAAATGGCGAATTTGATGAAAAAGCTGTAATACTGGGCTCCGGAGCGTATGCTCCGGAGTTTTTTTGTCCCGAATCCTGCTTTCATTCTTTATGGGCTTAGGAAATGAAATAAGGGGAATGGGGATTGTAGGAGATTATTGAATGGAGGTCAGGGAATGGCTTATTTCGATATCGGCATCAAATTAGTGTTTGGATTGATCGCTTTATTGGTGGTCACCCGGCTGTTGGGGAAGAAGGAAATGTCTCAATTGACTCCTTTTGATTTTATCTATTCGATTGTATTAGGAGGGATTTTGGAAGAAAGCATTTATGATGACAAAGTCTCCGGCCTGCATGTCTGGTTTGCGGTGGCGGTTTGGGGAATTATGCTATACCTCATTGAGAAGTTATCGCAGAAATTCGACAAAATCCGGATTTTGCTGAAAGGCGAATCGTCCATCCTGATTCGGGACGGTGAATTCAATGTCCGTGAATTGAATAAGAATCATTTGGAGATGGAGCAGCTGCGCATCATGCTTCGCCAACAAGGCGTCTTTTCCCTTCGCGAAGTGCGGGATTTGTATCTGGAACCGGGCGGGACGGTCAGTTTGAGGAAATATCCGAAATTCAGCGAGGTAACGCCTGCGATGCTTGATATAAAAGTAGAAGACGAAGCCTTGAATTTTTTATTCGTTGATGAAGGAAAAGTGAATGAAGAGATTCTGAAGTATGTCGGAAAATCAAGCCAATGGCTCTATGACGAGCTTCAAAAATTAGGCTATTCTACTGTGAAGGATGTGCTGTATGCGGAATGGTCCGAAACGGACGGATTCTTTATAAAGACTTATAATGAGGATAAAGACGACATCAAAAAAGGGAATTAGGAGGATGGGGAATGAGGAAAAAGATTTTTTTGGTCCGGCATTGCCAAGCAACAGGACAAGCACCGGAAGCCGGGCTGACGGCTGGAGGCGCAGAGCAGGCCCAACAGCTGGCGCAATTTTTTGAAGAAATGGAGATAGCGCATATTATTTCAAGTCCCTTCACCCGGGCAATCCATTCCATTGAACCGGCAGCGAGCAAACTGGGGCTGCAAATCGAAATTGACAGCCGCCTCTCGGAGCGTGTACTGAGTCCGGAGGATTTGCCGGATTGGATGGAGCGTTTGGAAGAATCATTCGGCAACTTGGATTTGAAGCTGATGGGCGGCGAGTCTGGAAATGAAGCCATGGCAAGAGGGATGGAAGTGGTGGCTGCTGCACCGGATCGCAGTATCCTTGTTTCTCACGGGAATTTACTGGGTTTGTTGCTTAAGAAAATGGATACGCGCTACGGATTCAAGGAATGGAAAGAGCTGTCCAATCCCGATGTCTATGAAATTGATATGGAAGAAGGCAGCGTCAAGCGAATATGGGCATGAAAAATTAGAGGGAAACAGTTAAGGCATGCATTCGTTCAGTAAAGGAGGTGACTAAAATGGAAAAGCCGCGCAAATTTTCCTATCTGCTGATATTTGCATTGCTGCTGATAAAAGTCATTGCGTTCCGTGTGTTAATTTTTGATACACGTTCCATCGTTCACATCCTTTTTGTGGAGTTTCCAATGTGGGCATTAATATTGGCGATTCTGCTCATGCTTATTAAGAAACGGGTTTGGCTGGCTATTGGCATTTTTAATTTTATCGTCTCTGCCATCTTTTTCGCGATAACGCTCTACATTCGCTATTATTCTACGATTCCATCCTATTATGATCTGCAGCAGACCACCCAATCGGCTTCTGTCGGACATACGATCGCTTTACTGACAAACCCTTACGATTTCTTATTCTTCCTGGATCTCGTGATTGTTTTCATTTTAGCGAAACGGCGGGAGGCCCCGCAAAAAGATGTGCGTTTGAAATACTTTTCAATCGGAATGGCTGCTATCTGCCTGGTGAGCACAGCCTATGCATTCAAACAGCCCATTATCGATGTCTCCTTTTTTGCAAAAGAAAACGGCTATATCCAGTCCCAGCTCGTTCAGATGTATCAACGGGCGAATGAGACGGCCCATGCTTCTTCCACAGAGTTGACACCGAAAGAACTGGAAGAGCTGAAAGGGAATAAATACGTCCCGGTCAGCTCTCACGAAACGTTCGGGTTAGCGGAAGGGCGGCATCTGTTCATGATTCAAGTGGAATCTTTGCAGACTTTTACGATCGGACGGACGTTGGACGGGCAGGAAATCACGCCGAACCTCAACGATCTGATAGAGGAAAGCGCCTATTTTTCGAATGTTTTTCAGCAAATCGGCGCAGGCACGACGTCTGATTCGGAGTGGATCGCGAATACCGGGCTGCATCCGGAAGGCATGGTTCCGACGGTTAATAGTTTAAATGGAAAGGAAGCCGTGTCACTGTCCAGAATATTAAAAAATGAGGGCTACGGCTCCGCTACGTATCATGCCGATGATCTCGGCTTCTGGAATCGGAATGTTCTTTATCCGGTCCTTGGCTATGAAGAAGTCTATTCAATTGAGGAAATTCCGGATATGGAAGAAGTGGGGTACGGACCTTCAGACGAAGTGCTGTTTGATTTTGTATTAGAAAAATTGCCCGGGCAATTAAAGAAGCATGAACGGTTCTATTCGAACATCGTCACTTTGACGAGCCATACGCCGTTTATTTTGCCTGAAGAGATGCAGCATCTCGAATTGCCTGATTCCTATGCCGATACGTATACGGGGAATTATTTGCAATCTATCCGCTATGCAGATGAACAGATCGGCCGTTTTATCGATGAGTTGAAGAAAGCAGGGCTTTACGACGAATCACTGATTGTGGTCTTTGGAGACCATTCCGGGCTGCACGGCTCTCCGGTAACAGAAGAAGATGAAGTCTTGCTCGAAGAATTTATCGGGCACTCCTATACGATGAAAGACCGTTTTACCATTCCATTAATCATGTCTGGCGGCAATTTATTTGAAGAAGGGCATCAAATGACGCGCTTGGGCGGCCAAGTGGATATTATGCCGACGATTCTAGCGCTGCTGGGAGTGGACACGGATACCCCGTTGATCGGCCATAACCTTTTTGAATATAAGAAAAACCTTTTAGGCATGCGCTATTATATGCCGGGAGGTTCATTTATTCAATCCGAGCAATTGTATAAAGCGGCCGGAGCCAAACTTCCCGACACCATGTACGATATGAAGACAATGGATACACGCGCTAAAAACAGCGCAACGAAAAAACATAAGAAAAATGCTTTGGAAATTTTAAAATACAGCGATACTTTATTAAAACCGTATATTGAAAAGTGAATGAGTAGGCGCCAAAGAGGGAATTGTTTATAATATGGAGTAAATATTGGAAAAGGGGGACTGGAGAGTGGTCAGAGAATTTGAAGAAGAAGTAAACCGTATGATGGACCAAATGTTTGAAAATGAAATGAAAAAAGTGAATGACTTGTTAGACCAAGAATTGCTCATTTCCTTGATTGGTGAAGTCAACGCCGGAAAATCTTCTACGGTCAATAAAATAATCGGCGAAGACATCGCCAGCACCAATCCGATGCCAGGCGAAACGGTCAGCGTCGATCCCTACAACATTCGCGGCTTGGAAAACATCAAGTTCATGGATACCCCTGGACTTAATGACCCGAACGATGAAAATCCGAAGAAAACACTTGAATTCGTCCAAAAATCCGATGTCGTGCTGTTCTTTTTGAATGCGGCAGGCACGGTTTTCTCGGACAGTGAGAAAGAAAAATTCATGGGCATCGAAAAGCACAACAAAGACATTCTCATCGTGTTGAACAAAATCGATGCAGCAGAAAACATCCCGTCCATCGTTCAATTTGTTAAAAACCACACAAACAATAAATACAAAGTCATTCCGATTTCTTCGAAAACCGGAGAAAACTTGGAAACCCTAAAGAAGGAAATTCTTTTTTTGCTCGAAAAGAAGGGAAAAGACCTGCTCTTCGCTAAAAGCATGAAAGAAAAATCAGCTGCAGCAAACCGCTGGATCATCGGTTCAGGCGTTTCGGCAGGCGTCATCGGGGCTTCTCCCATTCCGGGGTCGGATGTCATCCCGTTAACTTCCCTGCAGGTCGGAATGATCATCAAGCTATCAAAGCTCTACGATAAGCCGTTGACGAAAAAAGCGGCAAAAGACATGATCGTCATCACCGCGACCCAGACGATCGGGCATACCATCTACCGCCAGGCCTTGAAATTCATTCCGGGTGCAGGTTCTGTAATTGGCGGAACCGTCGCATCCGCGATGACGCTGGCGCTCGGCTACGGCGTGAAGTATGCCTATGAAAATAATATTGCCATTGACTACGATATGATCGGCGATCTGTTCCAGAAATACAAAAAACGCGAAAAAAATGCTTGAAGGTCCAAACCGCTTCTTATTTGAAGCGGTTTTTCATTTATGGGCCTTCCGTTTAGCTTGCGCCTTTTCTGAATGTGATTTACTTTTATAAAAACAGGCAGTGGAGGGAAGACATGAAAATTTTGGTGGTGGAAGACAACCCAAGCGTCAGTTCGATGCTGGAATTGTTTTTTTCAAAAGAAGGAATTGAAGGCAGCTTTGCTTCAGATGGATTAGAAGGATATCGGATGTATTCAGAACACGACTATGATTTGCTCATCCTCGACTGGATGCTTCCAGGACTGGACGGCATTGCCCTATGCCGTAAAATCCGGGAGCAGGGAGATGCGGTGCCGATTATTATGCTGACGGCAAAAGACAGCGAATCGGATCAAGTCATCGGGTTTGAAATGGGCGCAGATGATTACGTGACAAAACCTTTCAGCCCCTTGACCTTGATGGCTCGCATCAAGGCAGTGACAAGGCGGTCGCTGAAGAATGGACAAGTCCAGGCGAATGTGATCAAGACCCGGCATTTCCAGGTCAATCAGGAAACGAGAGCGGTGCTGAAAGATGGAGAAGCGGTCCAAAGCCTGACGCCGAAGGAATTCGACTTATTGGTCTTTTTCCTGCAGCATCCAAAACAAGTGTTCAGCAGGGAGCAATTGCTTGAACAGGTCTGGGGATATCAGTTCTACGGCGATGAGCGGACGGTGGATGTGCATATTAAAAGGCTCCGGAAAAAAATAGCGGGTGGAGAAGGGCTTTTCCATACGGTCTGGGGAGTTGGCTATAAATTTGAAGAACTTGCGGATTAAGTACTTTTATCAGTTGATTGCGAGCCACCTGAGCATCCTGCTCATCGCATTTTTGATTTTAAGCCTGTTATTTGTCCGGTATGTTGAAGACTTTGCCTACCAGGATAAAGCGGAAGAATTGGAAAGCTACGGACAGCAGATTCTCCAGGCGCTTGAGCAGTCACGGCCTGGAACAGGAATTCAGTCCTTTGTTCCGATTCTCCGGTCCCAAAATATTGACTTCATCGTCTTTGACCAGCAGAGCCGGATTCTTTATCCGGTTTCCGGGGCTTTTCCAACAGTCGAACTGACGCAGCAGGAATGGGGGGTGATTGAACAAGGCGAAACGCTTGTCGTCAAACGGGACGTCGACCGTTTTGAAAGCACTGTCACGTTTGTTGCGTTGCCTTATGTGGATAACGGCGGATTGGTTGGAGGGGTGCTTCTCGCTTCACCGATCAGCGGCACAAGTGAAATGATTTCAGAACTCAATAAATCCTTGTTGACCACCATCCTGATCGCTTTGGCGATTGCGCTCCTCTTGAGTTTATTGTTGTCCAAAATGCATGTCAGCCGGCTTCAGCGAATGCAAAAAGCGACGGCGATGATCAGCGAAGGGCATTACGACGTGAACTTGCCTGAATCCAATTTTGATGAATTCGGTGATTTAGCGGAAGACTTCAATCAAATGGCCCAAAAGCTCCGGCAGTCCAGCGAAGAAATTGAGCGGCTTGAGAATCGGCGCCGCCAGTTTATGGCAGACGTTTCGCATGAAATGCGGACACCGTTAACGACAATTGCCGGTGTGATTGAGGGGCTGCGCAATAATATGATCGAAGAAGACCAGCGGGAAAAAGGCATCCGGCTTGTCAGCGATGAGACGAAACGCCTGATGCGGCTGGTCAATGAAAACCTGGACTATGAAAAAATCCGTTCCAATCAAGTGGAGCTGGAAAAAGAGGAGATTGAAGCGGAAGAGCTGCTGGAAATTATTCAGGAACAGCTTGAGCTGCAAGCCGCCGAGAAACACAATCGGATTATCGTGGAAACCGAACCTGGCCAAGTCATTTACGGCGATATGGACCGGCTGATTCAGATACTGACGAATATCGTCAGAAACAGCATCCAGTTCACTGAAAATGGACAAATTGTTTTACGGGCATACAGTACACAGGAATTCATGGTTATGGAAGTGGAAGACACCGGAGTTGGCATTGATGTGGCAGAAATCGATTTGATTTGGCGGCGTTTTTACAAATCGGACCTTTCGAGAGGCAGCGGCCAATTCGGCTTGGGCCTTTCCATTGTTAAACAGCTTGTCACTTTGCACAATGGAGAAATTCAAGTAGAAAGCGAAAAAGGCAAAGGAACGAAGTTCAGCATTCAGCTTCCCCACAAAAGTCATGAAACCACCTAAATATGAGAGCCTGCAAAGAAAAGCATCCCTTTTCTTTGCAGGCTCTTAACTTTCCATCTCTTTTAAAACTTCGGTCATAGTTTATTCATAATTGCTTGGTAAAGTATTGTTAACAAGAAAAGAAAGAGGGCTGGATATGAAACAAGCAGTATACATTGCCATTGGCGTCATCGCCGCATCAGCGATATTTTTAATTGCCGGCTTCGTCAAGGGAGATGGCGAAGCAGTCGCGACAGTGAATGGCAAAGCGATTGAAAAGGATGCACTTTATGAAGAATTGGTAAAAACTTCAGGGCCCGACACATTGAATGCCATGATCACAGATGAAATTTTGGATCAAGAAGCTGAAAAAGCGGACATCAACGTGACGGAGGAAGAGCTGGACAAGGAAATGGCTGTCTATGAAAAATCCTATGGCGGAAAAGATGCTTTAGCGGCAGCAGTGGAATCGAGCGGAATGACGATGGAAGATTTAACGGCTGAAATGGAAAGCTATGTGAAAGTCGAAAAATTGCTTGGCCCGGATATTGAAGTGACAGATGGAGAAATAGAAAGCTATTTTGAAGAAAACAAAGAAAGTTTGGCACAGCCGGCTCAAGTAGAGGCAAGCCATATTCTCACAGCAACCAAAGAGGAAGCGGATGAAGTAAAAGAAAAACTTGCGGCTGGCGGAGATTTTGCTGAATTGGCGAAAGAATATTCAACAGATACGGCAACCGCCCAAAACGGCGGAGAACTTGGATTTTTCGGGACCGGCGAAATGGCAGCCGAATTTGAAGAGGCGGCATTTGCGATGAAAGTCGATGACATCAGCGATCCGGTAGAAACGGATTTTGGTTTCCACATCATTCAAGTGACTGACAAGAAAGAAGCCGCTGAAGCGACGCTCGAAGACAGCAAAGACCAAATCAAAGAACTGCTTTTCGATCAAAAGCTGAATGCAGCGTATACGACGTGGATAGCAGAAAAACAGGAATCCTATGAAATTGAAAACACATTAAACTAGGGAGGAATCATCAATGGGATACTATAATTCAAGTGAACCGAAGAAAAAACGCAGCGGCTATTTCGCTTCAAGCTTTACCGGTTTGATTGCCGGGGCGCTGCTCGTCGGAGTTGTACTTCCGGGCTTTACAGACAACGAGCAGGCTACCGAATCAGCGGTTAACGGCACATCAACTACAGAAGCGTCCAACAATGTCCAAAACGTTTCTCATATTGTTACGACCGATGTGACGGAAACGGTGGAGCAGACTTCTGGAGCCGTAGTCGGGGTTTCCAATCTTCAAAAAGCGCAATTAAACCCGTTCATGCCTGCAGCTGAAAGCGAAGCACAGGAAGCAGGTGTAGGTTCCGGGGTAATCTATAAAAAAGACGGTGAATCCGCTTATATCGTCACGAACAACCACGTGGTCGAGGGGGCTGAACAAGTAGTAGTGACCCTGGCGGATGAAACGGAATTGGAAGCGGAAGTATTAGGCACCGATGCCTGGACAGATTTAGCGGTGTTAAAAGTAGCGGGAGACAAAATCGAGACCGTGGCGGAGTTCGGAGATTCCTCTGTGCTGAAAGCGGGCGAGCCGGTGATCGCAATCGGCAATCCCCTGGGCCTCCAGTTTTCTGGTTCGGTTACTACGGGAGTGGTTTCCGGAACTGAACGCTTGATTCCGATCGATATTAACCAAGACGGCAAAGAAGATTGGCAGTCTGAAGTACTTCAGACAGATGCTGCGATCAACCCAGGCAACAGCGGCGGTGCTTTGATCAATAGCCAGGGACAAGTCATCGGAATCAATTCGATGAAAATCGCCCAAGATGCAGTGGAAGGAATCGGCTTAGCCATTCCGATCAATTCGGCTATTCCAATCATCGAAGATTTGGAGTCGAAAGGCGAAGTGCAACGGCCTTCAATTGGGGTCGGCATCCTGGACTTAAACGACATTCCGCAGCAATACCGCGAAAGTGAATTGAATTTGCCGGCTGATGTCGAAGGCGGCGTTGTCGTTCAGTCTGTAGCGGACGGCTCTGGTGCAGCAAAAGCGGGAATAAAAGCGTATGATGTCATTGTGGAAATGGATGGAGAAGCGGTCAATTCAGTCATGGAGCTTCGCCAGCATTTATACAACGAAAGTGAAGTGGGCGATACGCTGAAAATGAAAGTCTACAGAGATGGGAAGATTCAGGAGTTCACAATTGAATTGACTGAAAGTCTATAAATGGAAAAAGGCTGCCGAAATCCTTCGGCAGCCTTTTTGAGTTCTTGCTCTTTTCAAGAAATATACGTGATTAATTGCTGAAAAGTCCCCACATATTGGAACTGATTCCCCAAATGATGATCGCGATAACAATGATGGCGAAAACCACGATGCCGATTTGCACTGGACGGTATCCAGTCGTTCGGGGTTCCTGCAGCCCTTCTTTCTGTACCGGAGGGCGCTGCATCGTATCTTTATTTTCTTTCATGTACTTTTCTTCTTTCGGATCTTTTTCGCTCATTTTATTGCCTCCTTCTGTCGGTCTCCTTGTACATCCCATACCCTGAATGGAAGGTCTTTAATCAAAGAACTTCTCTTCTTCCTTTTCTTCGAGGCTTGTCAATTTCTTGGCAAGCTCCCGTCCGAATAAAGGAGAGGACTGAGGGTCGCGTCCTGTGAGAATCTGTTCGCTTCCCCAAACCACATACTCTTTTTCATCGGAGCCATCCGAATAATCAGCGATTTTTCTCATTTCGTCTTCAAGGCTGAACGGCAGCAGCCCGTCCACTTCTTTTGGCTCCATTTTGTTCGGATAGCCTGTCACTTTCAACCCGTCCAAAATCCCTTTGCCGTTTTTCAGCTTCGTATAGATAAGCGGCGCAGGGCCATGGCAGACAGCCGACACAATGCCGCCCGTCTCGTAAACGATGTTGATGACGGCCTGCAAGTCTTCATCATGTGCAAGGTCAAACATGGCCCCGTGGCCGCCGACGATGAAAATCGCATCGTAATCGCTTGCTTTCACATCTACAATCGGCGTCGTTTTATCCGCTATGCCGCGTTCGTAAAGTTCTTTATATTTGCCGTCAGGGTCGTATTCTTTGCTGAGGCTCAGCGGATCGACCACCGGTTTGCCCCCTTTGGGAGAAGCCAGTCCGACAATATGGCCTTCTTTTTCCAGTTCTAATACAGGTGCGAATAATTCTTCGGCCCACCAGCCGGTTACATAGTTATGTTCTTCATTGACATGTCCATTTGATAGGACCGCTAATACTTTTGCCATTCTGTTTTCCTCCTCAGAGAATCTAATCTATTTGTCATTTACCCTTTCGCAGGAAGCTGAAACGTTCAGCAGATTTCCGGCGCTTGCCAGATTTCTTCGGTGAGGGATCAAAAATCAAAATCGTTGACTCCCGACAAAAAAACCAGTACGTTTGATTTGTTATCTAATTATTTGGAAAAATATAAACAGGAAAGAGGATGAGAAAATGTCAGCATTATTCACTACATCGGTCACAGCAGTCGGAGGAAGATCAGGAAGAGTGGTATCTGAAGACAATATCATCGATATGCAGCTTGTTTCACCCAAAGAATTAGGCGGTCCGGGCGGAGAAGGGACCAATCCCGAGCAGCTTTTTGCAGCCGGGTATTCCGCTTGCTTTGACGGTGCTTTAAATCTGGTTATCCGGAAACAAAAAGCAGATGTCTCGAGCACATCGGTTAAAGCAGACGTCCACTTTTTAAAAGACGAATCGGACGGCGGCTATAAAATTGCCGTAACCTTAAACGTAACGGTTGAGGGAGTGGACCAGGAGAAAGCGCAGGAATTGGTGGAAGCCGCTCACCAAGTATGCCCTTACTCCAAAGCGACAAGAGGGAATATTGATGTCGAATTAAAAGTGAATTAAATCATAGCAATACAAAGCCGTTTGGAGATTTCAATATTTCCAAACGGCTTTTTTTTGCATAAATCATAAGTGAGGGTGCAACTTTTCAAATAAAAATTTAACAATAGACAGGATATGGTTTTAATAAAGAAGTGGAGGGTATTCACGTAATGTGCATTCAATTCAGGAGAGGAGGAAAAAAGATGGAGAAGGATCAGCGAGAACATGAAAAGAAAATGAAAGACATGGAACATGAAAAAAGAGAATCCGGAAACAACAGATATGCTGCAGAGGAAGAAGAGAAAAACTCCATCACTGAAAGAGGGCAGCCAGAACAAAATCCTACAGACCAAAACAGCAGTGGAAAAGCAAGCAATGATTCAGTTAATGCCGGAGGCAACGATTCGGATTATGATGGCGGACATCCAACTGATGTTTCCCCAGAGAAACGGTGAAAACCGCAGAAACTCCATCTACACCAACTTCAACTAAACCAAAATATACAGGAGGTTTTTATTCATGTTCTTTCACACAGGCGAACTTCAATACCATTCAAAACCGGACTCTCCAGATCCGGTATTTGCTAAAAAGGTCCAAGAACTGATTGGCGGGCAATTCGGAGAAATGTCCGTAGCGATGCAATACTTATTCCAAGGGTGGAGCACGAGAGGCAATGAAAAATACCGTGACCTCTTAATGGATACTGGTACGCAAGAGTTAGGGCACATCGAATTGCTGGCTACAATGGTAGCCCGTCTACTCGAAGGTGCGCCCGTGTACGAACAGGAAAAAGCTGCAAAAGACCCAATCATTGGTGCAATCATGGGTGGGATGAACCCGCAGCATGCAATCGTTCACGGTTTAGGAGCGTCTCCTAAAGACAGCAACGGGGTTCCGTGGAATGCCGGCTATATCGTAGCGAGCGGCAACTTATTGGCAGATTTCCGTGCCAACGTCAATGCAGAGTCTCAAGGACGTCTGCAAGTTGCGAGACTTTATAGCATGACCGATGACCGCGGTGTAAAAGATCTGTTTTCATTCCTAATCGCCCGCGATACAATGCACCAAAACCAATGGTTAGCAGCCATTAAAGATTTGGAAGCCAAAGAAGGGCCAATCGTTCCGTCTACCATTCCACCTGAATGGGAAGCAACTGAATTCTCACATATTCTTTATACAAATCCAGAAACAAGTACAGCTTCACAATTGCCATGGGCAAGCGGGCCGGCACCAGACGGCCATCCAATTACTGTAGAAAAACCGGCGCCATTAAGTGGACGCCCTATCTTGAAACCGGCTCCTCCAGAAGCGCATAATACGCTTCCGGCCGAAGACATGAAATAATAGCAAAAAGAACAGGCCCTTATCAAAAGGGCCTGTTCTTTTTTGGGGGAGGCAGGTGTGTTCTTTACGCCTCCCCCAAAAAAGCTGCCGAACGATATGTTTCAGCAGCTTTTTTCTGATTAAGATTGTCTTGGTTCATCGTGGGTAGTCGTATGGGAAGTTTCTTTATGCTCCCATAATCGTTTGGTCAGATAGATATGGAAGAACCATTCTCCTACAGCGATAATAATGGCAGAAAAGATAGCTGGCATAATCAGCGAAGATTCCGGATTTTCAATCCAGACCATCCCGAGCAGCCAGACAAGCAAGAATACCAGCACCAAATCGCCTGCTGTTGCCACCTTGTTCGAAGTTTTTGGATAAATCACCAAATCTCCAATAAAGCCAACAATCGTGATCACGAGGCTTATCAAGAAAATATCCATCAATTCAATTCCATAGACAAGGCCGAGAATCACAAACAACACGGCGAAGACCATTGCGAACTTCATAAGGATTGCTTCAATGTATCTCAATTCTGTCACCTCCTTGCAGCGCTGTTGCTTTGATATACCCGAAAAGCATCGGCTAATCTTGTAAATTAGAAGTTTCATCCAAAGAAAACCCGGTCTTTCGTGAAGTCCGGGTTTAAGTGAAAGTTAAGAAGAAATAAAGTCTCCGCCGTTGACATGGATTGCTTGTCCTGTAACGTAAGTTGAATCTTTTGAAGCGAAGTAGACGTATGCCGGAGCTACTTCGGACGGTTGTCCTCTGCGTTCCATCGGCGTATCGCCTCCGTGCTCACCTACTTTTCCAGCATCGAAAGAAGCGGGAATCAGCGGCGTCCAAATTGGGCCGGGTGCTACAGAATTTACCCGGATTCCTTTATCGCTTAAGCTTTGCGACAATGAGCGGGTGAAAGTCGTAATGGCGCCTTTAGTCGCCGAATAATCGATCAGTTCGGATGAACCGCGATAGGCTGTCACCGAAGATGTATTGATGATCGAATCCCCTTTCTGCATATGGGGGATCGCTGCCTGGCTCAAATAGAACATACTGAAAATATTTGTTGTGAACGTCTCCATCAATTGATCGGGGGAGATGTTCAAGAAATCATCTTGCGGAAATTGCTTGCCGGCATTATTGACTAAAACATTCAACTGGCCAAATTCCGAAATGACATCGACAACTAATTGATTGCAGTTTTCGACGTCCGATACGTCAGTCGCTGATTTAAAAGCTTTTACGCCATAAGATTCGATTTCTTTTACTGTTTTTTCCGCATCTTCGTGTTCATCCAGATAAGCAATCGCCACATTGGCGCCTTCTTTTGCAAAGGCAATAGCGACCGCTCGCCCAATTCCGCTGTCGCCTCCGGTAATCAATGCTACTTTTCCTTCCAGTTTGCCGGCGCCTTTATAGTCTTTGTCATCATAAATGGGTTCAGGAGACATGTCTTTTTCAAAGCCAGGCTGTCTTCCTTGTTCTTGAGGGTCTACTTGTTCATCGATTTTTTCAAATTTATCTTCTGCCATGTAAAAGTCCTCCTTGAAATATTGTCTAATTTATTCATTCCCTAAATAGATGCGGATAAACGCTTAGGTTCAAACAAGCGAGGCATTGCCCAATCAAAAAAGAGCGGCAAAGCCGCTCTTTTAGTTTTCTCCGGTGACTACGCCGCATGCGACGCGCTCACTGGATTCTTCTGATTCAAGGACCAGTGAAGTGCCGCCTTCTTGCAGCAAGGAGTTTTCTTCCTCGGTTTTTAAGGTGAATCCTTCCGCTGTCAATTCTTCTTGTACTGTGCCGTCATCGCCAACATCCACGGATGGCAATTCTTCTCCGTATACTTCACCCGCTGTCTCGAAGTCGGGGACTTCGCATTTTCCGGCATTCAGAAATTGCACTTTATGGGTGCCGGTTTCCAGGTCTGTCAAATCGAGCACGACCGTAACGCCGTTTTCTTCATCAGCTATTTCTGCTGTGCCGATCGAATCGCCGTCCGAGTTCATCAAGTCGACTGTCACAAACATTAAATCTTCGCTGGAACCTTCGTCCGAATTGTCTTCAGCTTCTTCACCGTTCGGTGGAGTTTCTTCGCCTTCATTTACATTCTCATCTTCAACTTCCGTAGCGCCATCTGTTTCGGTGGCCGGTTCCGTTTCTGAGTTATCGTTTCCGCAGGCAGCAAGAAAAAGAAGAAATGCCATTGCAAGCACAAGCAAGAACCAACGCTTCATCTGATCACCCCTTATTCGAAATTGGTTTATTCTCTCATTACACATTTTCGTTCGAAAATAAACTCTTTTCGTCGAAAGCGCGCCTTTTGTAGGAGTAATTTTATCGCTTTGTTAGATCATTAGGGGCGCCTTTTGCGGCCGAAAAGCAGAAATAGGCTGACAGCCAGGGAAAGTACGGATAGAGCCAACGAAACCTTGAAGAATGGCGGGCGATAACTAAATGACACGCTGTTTTTGCCTTCTTCCAGAGGCACCGCCACAAAAGCATAATTAGCTTTCCGTACAGGGACCTCTTTGCCGTTGACTTCAGCGCTCCAGCCTCTTTCATATGGGATTGCGGCCGTTAGATAAGGGGCTTTTTCTTTATTATCATAAACCATTTCAACCGAACTTCCGTCGATGTTCAACTGGCTTAGTCCGGATTCTTTCGTAGTTTGCGTTTTCAGTACCTCATACGGTTCTTCGTAAATTTCAATATTGGTTAGCGCATAACGGCCTTTTGGAAGCCGCAGGGAAATTTTTTCAGATGCTTCCGTACGGAGGGTCAAATCATCGACAAAGGTTCGATAGATTGAGTCGTTTGCTTTCCGCGTAGTGGAATAATCGTTAAGTTTCAACGAAAATCCGGTCGAAGCCGCAAAATTTTCGAGATGAAACGAGATGTACAGATCGCCATCTTGGAAGTCGGAATTCGGCCTGATGAAATCCAATCCGCCTTCATCACCTGTAATTTCCAGAATGCCATTTTCATAATGGGCATCGGCTTCTGCGATTTCAAACTCATCCGTTTTCTCTTCAGCTTTCGGCAGTTCACTTTGTCCGCCGGAACCGTCGAGTACGACACCCGTCAACATGGCGTGCTCACGCGCTAATACAGGAGACTCTTCAAGCTGCTGCTCCTGATAGACGACAGAAGCCGTACGGGCGAAAGGCAGTACAAATGAATTTTCATAAACCGTGTACTTGCCAGAGGAAAAAGCGTCAGTAAATCCATAAGGGATGTTGTTGTCGTCTTTTGGCAATATGATGTATTTTCCTTGAAGCATGCTGTGGAGATTCGTGCGTTTCCCGAGTGTTGCATAGCGGCTGACACTTTCCCGGCCCATATCAATTTCCAAATCGTATAAATAGAAGTACAGCAGATTCTTATTGAGAATGCTGGAATAAGCGCTCAATCCACGGAAGTCCTGGACAATAGGGGTATTGTTTCGGACGCCTTCCATCCATTCAATGCGGTAATTTCTGCTTGCCTCTGATTTATCGATTTGAGCCAGAAGCTCCCTGATTTCCGGGTCGTCATATTCGGATCCCGTCAATAATCCTTCGTTCACTTGTCCGATTTTCCCTGTTTCAAGCAGCTTCTCGACTTGATAAAGATTGGTAAAGCCAATGAGGAAAATCAGCAGAAAAGCAATAAAGGCATTTCGAATCTGGAAGGTTTTCCATTTGATGATGGAGAAACTGAAAAGCAGACTCATGAAAAGACTTATAAGCACAAGGATTGAAGCCGATGATTGCCATTTGAGCGTTTCGTCTGTGGAACCTGTATAAATGAACAAAAATACCGTAATCAGTGAAGCGAGCAGGAATTGCTTGACGGTTACATTCGGCAATTCACGCAGTCCGACAGCAATTGCACCGCCAGCCATTAAGGAAAGAAAATATTCCCACCGGAATTGAGGGGCTGAAAATCCATTGAATATACTGGCCGCCAAGGGGCTGAAATGCAGAACGACTCCGATGGCTCCAAGAATTGCAAACAAACGGAAGGTCCGGTTTCGATAAAGGCGGCCCATGAATAGCAGTAAAACAAAAATAGCGGGCAGCACAATATAGCGGCTCGTAAATAGAATATTGTCGGTAAAGTCCATCCAGTCGATTTCCTGTTCAAAAGCGGGGCGGTGGTTATTCAAAAATGCATAGACGGCAGGGATGAAAGAAACGGCACTGATGCCGAATCCGAGCAGGCCTGCCCACAGGAATGTCCATAAAGCCTTTAAGCGTTTTGTTTCGCCGGATGTGAGCGGGATGAATAATCTGACAGCGATATAAATCGCCGCCAACAGGAAATTGATATACGAAAAGTAAAAATTATCGATCATGGAAATTGAAACCGCCAGCAAAAACCAGCCGGGTTTCTGTTCCCGGAAAATCTTCTCGATTCCCAAAATTAATAGAGGCAGCCAAAGAAAGGCATCGGCAAAAAATTCCCAGTAGACCGTATGGCGGAAATACATTCCTGAGATGCCGTAGACAGAGGCGCCAAGCAAGGCGGGCAGCCAGGAAATTTTCATATACATAAACAGCCTCGTCGTGATGAACAAAATAAACGTGAGCCGGATGATGCTGATGAAGACAGCGGCATTCGCCCAGAACAGAATATCCGTAGTTTGGACAATGCCGATTGTTTCAAGCAGAAAAATAAAGAGGACGCTCACCAGAAAGACAATGGATGTCGAGAAATAATAGGAAAGTTCACTAAATGTTCCGGCTCCAAGCCCAAAATCAAAAGAATAGAAGAATTCCCCTGACGTATATTGGTCATACAACAACTTTTTAAAAGGAAGCATCTGCGAACTGCCGTCATCGATGCCGACCATGAAATGGCTGCGTGTCCATTGATATAAAAAGACCGCATGGGCGAGAATGGCTAAAAAAAAGCTGCCGAGCAATAAATACAGATGGAAGAAGCGATTGCGCATAGATTCACCGTCTTTTTGCGAATTTTGGTGCGGCTGTGCCTTTTAAAATTTTGCCGGAAATGACAAAGGTGATGGGCACAGTGAATAGGACTGCGGCAAACGGAGCGATGTTGCTGTTTATACGCAGCCATTCTACAAAAATAAATATTAAAAAAGTGGATACAGACATATTCACCACTTGGGTAAGCGGAAAATACAAATATTTTTTCAAGGTAGGTTTGATTTTATAAGTCACATAGCAATTCAAGAAAAATGAAATGTTTAAACTGATAAAAAATCCGATCACGTGAGCAGCCAAATAAGGCAAGGAAAACAAGTTATGCAGGATGAGGTAAATGCTGTAATACGTGAGCGTATTGATAACACCGACAACGACAAAGCGAGTGAATTCGGTATTCAGCTTAGCGAAGTTCATCGTATTCATCCACATTGCTGACATCGATCAAGAAATTCGGGCGCTGTTTTGTTTCATTATAGATGCGTCCAATATATTCGCCGATGACCCCGAGGCTGAGCAATTGAATGCCGCCTAAAAAAAGAATCGCGGTAATCGTGGTGAAATATCCAGGCGCGCTGTTGCCGTTTTGCATGATTTGGTAAAAAGTCCAGATGATGTAGATGATCGAAAGGAAAAGGACAAGAAATCCAGTGTAAAAACAGACGCGGAGCGGCTTCAAATTGAAAGAAATAATGCCGTCGATGCCGTAATTCACCAGACTGCCGAACGACCACTTGGAGGTTCCTTCATTTCTCACCACGTTGTCATAGCAAATAATTTTCTTGCTCAAGCCGATCCAGGAAAAGAGGCCTTTTGAAAACCGGTTGCTTTCGCTGAGTTTTAAAATGGAGTTGATGGCTTTTCGGCTCAGCAGGCGGAAATCGCCTTCGCCGTCGACAAAATCAACATCGGTGATGGAATTGACGAGTTTGTAATAAGCAGACGAGAGCCAGCTCCGCATTTTCGATTCGCCGCTGCGTGAGCGTTTGGCGACGACTTGATGAAACCCTTCTTCAAAACCTGCGATCATTTCGCCGATCATTTGGGGCGGATGCTGCAAGTCGCTGTCCATCAAAATAGCCGCGTCTCCTTTGATGCGGCTCAAGCCGGCAAGAATTGCGGATTCCTTTCCGAAATTTCTTGTCAGTGAAATGTATTTTACACTCGGATGTTTTTCTGCCAGTTTTAAAATTTCTTGAAGAGTATTGTCGCGGCTGCCGTCATTGATGAACATAATTTCATAGCGGTAAGGCAGCGGTTCGAGTTCTTCAGTCAACCGGCTGAACATCCGTGCAATATTGGCTTCTTCGTTAAATGCCGGAACTACGATGGAGACCAGTTTCATATCGCATTCCCCTTTCCTTATGTATCATATTTCTCTATGACTTTGTTTACCCTAACGCCTTTGAAAATATGCTTGCATTTTTCTTTCCGTAAAAGCACTACAGAATAATTTTCAAAATGAAACTTATTTCATTCCCAAACGTATGTATTTTATCAGCTATTATAAAGGCATTTGCCCATTTTCATACAGCTGGCGGAAAGAGTTGTCCATTGTAAGGCGGAAAGCGTTTTGTACGGCTGACAAAGGACCCTTAATAATTGAAATTTTCCGGATTTACAAATACTATTAACTGTAAGTACATAAAGATGAATGGAGAGTGCTGGAAATGGCTATTAATCTTGTAAAAGGTCAGAAAATTGATTTGACAAAAGGGCGTTCAAGTCTTTCAAGCATCATGGTCGGCCTTGGGTGGGACCCAGTTGAAACGAAAAAAAGCGGCGGTTTCCTAAGCGGATTGCTTGGAGGCGGCGGTGGCGGAGCCGACATCGATTGTGATGCCTCTGTTATCATGCTGGATGAAAACGGCAAGTTGAAAGGCAAAGAAAACTTGATTTATTTCGGCAACAAAAAAAGCAAAGACGGCAGCGTCGTTCACTCAGGCGATAACTTGACCGGCGAAGGAGAAGGGGATGACGAAACAATCAACGTCGACCTTAAACGAATTTCGCCTTCGATCCACCGTCTCGTTTTCGTTGTAAATATTTACAATGCAAGACAGAAAAAGCAAGATTTCGGCATGATTCAAAATGCCTTCATCCGTTTAGTGGATAATCAATCAAAAGAAGAACTTGTTCATTATAATTTAACTGAAAACTACGCCGGTAAAATGTCGCTGATTCCTGGAGAATTGTACCGCCAAGGCAACGAGTGGAAATTCTCTGCTGTCGGTGAAGGCACAATGGATGCAGATATCGGTTCAATCGCAAACAAATACGCTTAAGGAGTGGACAATTAAATGGCTATTAACTTATCAAAAGGACAAAAAGTAGATTTAACAAAATCCAATCCGGGGTTGTCAAAAGTGGTCGTCGGCCTTGGCTGGGACACAAATAAATACGACGGCGGACAGGATTTCGATTTGGATTCATCGGTCTTCTTATTGGATGCGAGCGGCAAAGCGGCCTCAGAAGCTGACTTTGTCTTCTATAACAATACAATCGGTGCCGGCGGTGCAGTCGAACACACGGGAGACAACAAAACTGGTGAAGGCGAAGGGGACGATGAAGCAGTAAATATCGACCTTTCTTCTATCCCTTCTTCCATTGAGAAAGTAACATTTGCCATTACGATCCATGACGCAGAAGCACGCGGCCAAAACTTCGGGCAAGTCAGCAATTCATATGTGCGCATTGTGAATGCAGGATCTAATGAAGAATTGATCCGCTATGATTTAGGGGAAGACTTCTCCATCGAAACGGCGATTGTCGTAGGAGAGCTATACCGCCACGGAGGAGAATGGAAATTTAATGCGATTGGCAGCGGTTATCAAGGTGGACTGGCATCACTTGTTAAGGACTTTGGTTTAGACAGCTAATTTTGCACAAATAGAAAGCAAGGGGCCTGTCGTCTCCTTGCTTTTTTAGACTCGCTTAAATTTATTTGTTTAATTGTGCCGGGAGGACGGAAGATGAAACATTTCGACGTATTGAGTAAATCGGATTTAAAAGCGTTTTTTAAATATTCCCCGGCAGAATTCTCCCGAGATACGGCAAGGGAAACATTGGGGCTGGCATTAGGCGCAGCTCTTTACACCCCTGGTTCCAGACAGGATATCGCTTCGAAAATACTGGGAGGAAATTATCGCCGGGGAGCATTCGCCGGATTGGCTACTTTAATCATTTGTTTGGAAGATGCGGTAGCTGATGCGGAATTAGTAGATGCTGAAAAGAATGTTGCCGAGCAGCTGAAACGTTTGGATGCAGCAAACTCCTGCCAGCTTACTGAGGGGCCGGCACTTTTTTTGCGGATCCGCAGCGCAGCACAGTTGGACGGCCTGATCGCTTCTGCTGGAAAAGCGCTTAGCATTTTGACAGGAATCGTTTTTCCCAAATGCGACGCTGAAAATCTGCGGGCTTTTTTCCAAGCGCTCGATCGGGCAAGCGAAGCAGCAGGACGCAATTTATATGCTTTGCCGCTGCTTGAGACAAAAGAAGTCCTCTATGCGGAAACGAGACAACATACTTTAAAGGAAATTTACGGGATTTTAAAAGAAAAAGCGGATCGTATTTTGACTGTACGTGTTGGAGCTACTGACTTTTCCAGCCTTTACGGATTGCGGCGTCCAGTTGAGCGCACCATATATGATGTCCATGTAGTTCGCGATTGTTTAGTAGACATCATCAATCAGTTTGGGCGGGCAGAGGACGGGTTTATCGTGTCTGGCCCGGTGTATGAGCACTTTTCGACCGTCCAATTTCCATTTGTTGCATCAGAAGCTGAAAAAACCTTATGGGAAGAAGTACAGCTGGACGTTTTAAACGGCTTTAAAGGAAAAACCTGTATCCATCCGTCCCAAATCATGACGGTAAATGCAGGGTATATGGTGACAAAGGAAACGTACGACGATGCATCCCTGATTCTCGCAGAAAGCGGAAAATTCAACGGGATCCTGCAAAGTCCGACGCGCAATAAAATGAACGAAGTAAAACCGCATTTAAGCTGGGCAAGAAAAATTGCCGCCCAGGCGGAAGTCTATGGGGTGCTGAATGAAAACTTTAAACCAATCGATGTCCTCAACCATATTCGATCAAACCAATTATCAACTCAACTATAAGTTATGGGAGAATTTGGATTTAACTGTGACGGTCCGTGAGGCTTACCAGGGCCTTCCGGCAGAAGCGCTTTTTTCAATGGGCCTTCGGGTCAATAAAAAACGCCAATTTCTCTTTGTCAGCAAACTTATCGCCAAGCATCTTGCTGTGTCTCCTTCGATTGCGCTTGGGGCCGGCAGCCTATTGGCTTCTTTATTGATGCAAAAAGAGGGGCTGCCTCCTATTCCGCAGTCTGCCCAGCTGGTCCAAATGTTGAAGAGCGGGGTGCCAAACCCGTCAGTGACGAAAGAATCGCTTCGGCATACGGCAGCATTGCCGGAGAAAACGGTATTTATCGGGATGGCAGAAACGGCTACAGGACTTGGCCATTCTGTTTTTCAGCATTTTGAAAATGCAGTTTATATCCATACGACCCGTGAACAAATTAGCGGTTTAGAGCCTTCCTTTGTCTTTGAAGAAGAGCATTCGCATGCCACTTCCCATAAGGTATATGCACCGGAAGGGCTGTTGGAAGAAGCGGAAGCGATTGTTTTGGTCGATGATGAAATTTCAACCGGCAATACGCTGATTAATTTAATCACCGCCTTGGATGAACAGTTTCCGGGCAAAAAATATACGTCCCTTTCCATATTGGATTGGCGCAATGAAGAGCAGCAGAAGAAATTCAGCCAGTTGGCTCAGGACCTGAAAATCGATATAGCGGTATTGTCCTTGATGGCCGGGCACTTTGAATTGAACCATGGGTCGTCTCCGGATGAATCCCCAATCGAACAATTGGAGGGCAGTTCCCCAAAACAGCCGCAGGAGCTCGCCGAGGCAGAACAGCTCCCTTATGAATCTTCTACGGGACAGCAATATATACGATTGACTGGAAGATTCGGGCTATCGAGCAAAGAGCAGCAGGCAATCGACAGCTGGGCATTAGAAACAGCAGCGAAGCTTGAGCAGAAGCTAAAAAGGCCGTTAGTAGTAGGAATCGGCGAAAATATGTATTTGGCGCTCCGTTTCGGGCTTGCGCTTAGCGATGACTCGATTGTCCAAACAACCACGAGAAGCCCGATTTTCGCTGCGGATCAGGAAGGATATCCGATTCGTGAGAAAGCCGGTTTCCGACTGCCGGATGCAGATGGAGTGGATCAGTTTATCTATAACCTGAATGGTTTGGATATTGACCGGATCTATCTGCTGGCTGAATCTGTTTCAGAGCTGGCAGACTGGGGTCCGTTAATCAGTTATTTGGAGAAGAAAGCGCCGGTCGAATGGATTTCATTGACGGCAGCCAAAAGGAGGAATTCCACTCAATGATTGCTACGGGATTAGTTAGAACCAGTTATCCGAAAGAAGATATCACATTTTTATTGAAAGATGTCACAGCTGATTTTGAGGAAAGCACGCTCGAAGAACGCGAAAATGCCGTCCGCTCCGGAGCGCATTATGCGGAGCGCCTGCCTATGGAATATCAGCCATCTCAGGAATATACAGAACTCTACCATGCAACTGTTGAGACAACGAAGGAGCGCCTAAGCCATCTGGTGGGAGTCGTTTCTCGCCGCATTTTGCTTAATGCGCAGACAGAGGATGTCGTGCTGGTATCGTTGGCGCGGGCCGGAAGCCCGGTCGGCATTTTGATTCGCCGGTATGCGGAACAGATTCTTGGATTGAACTGGCCGCATTACAGCGTCTCGATTCTTCGGGATAAAGGAATTGATGAAAAAGCGATTGAAACTATTCAGGCGGCGCATCCAGGCAGCCGCATTCAATTTATAGACGGCTGGACTGGAAAAGGCGCCATCCAAAAAGAATTGACGAAATCCGTTGATAGCCTGAATAGCCGAAAAGGTTGGAATTTGCAGGATGATATGGCCGTTTTGGCAGATCCAGGTGCTTGTGCTGTGCTTTTTGGCACGCGGGAAGATTTCCTGATTCCAAGCGCTTGTTTAAACTCAACGGTTTCCGGTCTTGTGAGCCGGACGATCCTAAATGAACGCTATATTGGCGAAGATGATTTTCACGGGGCCAAATTCTACGAAGAATTATTGGCAGAAGACTTATCCAATAATTTCGTAGACGAAGTCACCGCGTGTTTCCTCGAAACTGCAGAGGCAGTTGAAAAAGAAGTTTCATCTACTCCGGTCACTGCCGAAAGAACATGGCAAGGCATGAAGGAAGTCGAAGAAATAGGAGCGAAGATGTACAGCGAAACGGATTACCATTTAATCAAGCCGGGTGTAGGCGAGACGACGCGCGTTTTGCTGCGCAGAAGCCCTTGGAAAGTGCTGGTGAATGATTTGGAGCATCCAGACGTCCAGCATCTGCTGATTTTAGCGAAAGAGAAAAATGTGCCGGTTGAAGTAGTTCCTGAATTGTTTTATCGTTCCATTGGATTGATCAAGTCAGGAAAAGAAATATGACATTCCTATTTGCCAGTGATTTAGACCAGACATTAATCTATTCGAAACGGTCCATGGGAAAACAGGCGGTTGAATCCGATTTGCGGGAAGTCGAGCGCTATGAAGGAAACCCGCAGTCCTTCATGACAGCAACTGGTCAGCGAATGCTTCACGAGTTGGCTGAAGAGCTTTGCTTTCTGCCTGTTACAACGCGGACTCAGAGCCAGTATGAACGCGTTACCGGCATCTATAAAGGCGATGCTGCACCGAAATTCGCTGTGATTTCAAATGGTGCCGTCATTTTAGAAGACGGCGAACCGATCAAAGAATGGTCAGACCATATCCGCAAGCAATGCGTCAGCAAGAAAACCATTGTAGAAGAGCTTATGCCCAAAATTGATCAGCATTTCTCGGAAGAGTGGGTTTTGCGTGTAAGAGAAGCAGACGGGTGGTTTGTCTACTTGATTATTGACCGTGAAAAATTTCCATCCGAAAAATTGGCATTTTATACAAAGACTTTTCGGGAAATCGGCTGGTCGATGTCGCTTCAGGGCAGAAAGCTTTATTTCATGCCCGAAAGCATCACAAAAGCAGGGGCGATGGAGTATGTTAAAGAACGCATTGGCGCTGACTATGTGGTAGCAGCTGGCGATTCGCTCTTGGATCTCGATTTGCTTGAAAGCGCAGACCTTGGCCTGTTGGCTGCCCACGGTGAAGCAGTAAGAAGCAGGATCCCCGTTTCAGCGCACATCGAAACGACTGAAAAACGAGGAATCGAAGCGGGAGAAGAAATACTTTTCCGTGTTCAGCAAGAAATTTTGCAGCATAAATAATGAGGAGGGAATCCCATGGTTCAACTGCATCCGGTACGCGTGAGAACGTGGGATCCGGAAAAGATTGGGGAGTGGCTGAATAAGCCCATCGTCAATCATCCAGAAACGAAAATTGAAGAAGATAGCTTGACCTATCCTCAGCTTATCGGTGAATTCGTCGGCATGTCCTTAGACGAAGACGATTATTTTGCTGGCATTTATGACACCATGGAAGCCGCAGAAGGACGTCTGATCCGGCTATCCGGGAAACTGAACAAACAAATTTCCTCCGAACGGCTGCGCAGCCTGCAGGATTTGTTTGATATGAACAAAAAAGAAAACGGCCTGTCGCCGAGCCGGATTGTCGCATTTCTTGACGGCAAAGGCCTTATGCCGAAGCTGAAAGATCCCGGCTTGAACCGCAGGCTGCGGCTCGTGCTGATTGATACCCTCAAAGAGTTCCAGAACCACTCGGCAGCTGCCACAACCCATTCTTCTTTCCGCAGAGTAGCAACGGATTTAGTGAAATGGACATTCAATCACATTGAGCCGGAACTTGAAAAGCTAAATCTGGAAAAAGGCTTGCCCGCTTTTTTATGGTATGCCGATATGTCTGAAAGCGAAAAATGGTTCCTGAAATTTTCTGCAGCGTTCGGATTCCACATCATTGCGTATGATCCTGAAGGCAAACATTGGCTCGCCGATGCAGTAGGAGGGCAAGATCTTCTCAGCCATAGCTTCCAGGTAACGAGTGATCATGTAGTGCAATTTCCGGATGAAAAACCGGAACGTGTCGGAACCGTCGCTTTTCGCGCTACGCAGGAAGTGGACCGTTTGCTGCATCATGATGATTCAGGCTTATACAAGCCTTTCCAGTTTAAATCGTACTCGACACGTTCGATTCGCCTAAAAACGACAATTGACGAAGCGTTCATGCTCGCCAAAGAACGTGCAATGGTCCGGCCTTCTTTTGGCGTCGAGCGGGGAAGCGTTATCATTCCCGTAGTATTTGCTAAAATAATGGGGATCGAAAAAGACCGAAAGCGGTTTTGGGACAATATCCATAACTTAACGGAAAGAGAAGATACATTATTGATCCGCAGTTTCCCGTTTATTGAAGAACGGAAAGGCAACCAATTGTTTCATTACCGAGCAGCACTGGATAAGACCGGAAGGCTAGATCCGGAAAAAATGAAAAACGCCAATTGGTGGAAATACAGCCGATTGCCTGATGGGGTGCAAACGGCTATCTGCGAAGCGATTGCCAGACATGTAGAAAAGCCGATGCTGACTCCGCAAACGGGAGAATCGTTTGAAGACCTTCAGCTTTATTTATTTTCACAATCGATGTCACTTCCGGATTCGGTGATCCAGTTAATCCAGTTATTTGATTATCCTCAGTTTGTGCCGACTCTTTTGTTCTATAATGAAGAAAAAGACGCTGAATTAAGCCGGGCAGATGCCAATGCAATCGCACTTGTCCATACATTCGGCCTCGATGTCATCATGATCAACCCGCAAGGCCATCAAGACATCGAACGCTGGATTGACACGGAAGCAATCGACACGCATTGGCTGGATGAAAGAAGTTTTAATGAGCCCTACCGAGAACCATCTGTCGTGAAAAAGATATTCAGAAAATGGCTATGACCTAAAAGGAGTGAAGAAGATGAATACATTGCCGCAGCAAATTGAACAGCAGGAATCTCTTATGCAAAACGAAAATGAGTTGAAAGTGAAATTGAAGCAAGACCCGGAAGTCATCAAATTGGCCTCTACGATCAACCCGAAAAACCAGATCGAGTTATTGGAGTTCGGGCGTGAGCCGGCCAATGAAATTTCAGCTTTCACGGGAAAAGTCTTGAATTCTGTCCAGGCAAACAGTATGGAAGAATCCAGTGAACTGCTAAAGCAGCTTGGAAAGATCATGGACAAATTCGACAAAAAGGATTTTGTTGAAAAGAAAGGCTTCTTGAACAAAATTTTCAACAAAGGCAACAAGATGATTGAACAATTGTTCAGCAAGTACCAGACGATGGGAACTGAAATCGATAAAGTGTACGTGGAAATCACCAAGTATGAATCGGAAATGAAAAAATCGACAACTACCTTGGAAGAATTGTACGATCAGAACTTCAATTATTTCATGGAACTGGAAAAGTATATCGCAGCAGGCGATTTAAAAGTCCAGGAATTGAAAGCCCAGGAGCCGGAAGTCCGTGCAAAAGCGGAAAGCGGAAACCAGATGGCTTTGATGGAGCTGAATTCTTTGCAGAATGCGATTGAATTATTGGAGCAGCGGGTCTACGATTTAGAGATGGCGAAACAAGTATCGTACCAATCCGCTCCGCAAATCCGCATGCTGCAGCGCGGCAATACGAAATTGATCGGAAAAATCAATTCGGCTTTTGTTACGACCATTCCGATCTTTAAAACCGGTTTGATTAATGCCATTGCCGCGAAGCGCCAAAGCTTGGTCGCAGAAGGCATGAATGAGCTGGATCGCCGGACAAACGAAATGCTTTTGAACAATGCAAACGACATCTCAAGACAGAGCGTCGATATTGCGCGTATGTCTGGACAACCGAGCATCAAAATTGAGACAATTGAACAGACGTGGGAAACGATTATGCAAGGGATGAATGATACGCGCGAAATCGAAGCGGAAAACCGCAAAATGCGTGAAGAAGGGCGCCTTCGCATAGAAGAGCTTCAAAAGAAATACGAAGATACCCAGCGTAAAGCTTAATTAATCAGTCGGAGGAGGAAATTATTATGTCATCGATCAACTTATCAAAAGGGCAGAAGATTGACTTAACAAAAACAAATCCAGGATTAACAAAGGTTCTCGTCGGTTTAGGATGGGACACGAACAAATATAGCGGCGGCGGAGATTTTGACTTGGATGCGTCGGTTTTCCTTGTCGGGGAAAACGGAAAATCCCGCGGGCCGGAAGATTTTATCTTCTATAACAACCTTGTGGGAGGAAATGGTTCGGTTACCCACACTGGCGATAACTTGACTGGTGAAGGGGAAGGGGACGATGAGCAAGTGATCGTCGATTTGCCGAATGTCCCGGCAGATATCCATAAAGTGGTCTTTACGGTAACGATCCACGAAGCGGACAGCCGCGGCCAAAACTTCGGACAAGTATCCAATGCCTTCATCCGCATCTTGAACGAAAGCACAAACGAAGAAGTTCTGCGCTACGATTTAGGGGAAGATTTCTCCATTGAAACAGCCCTTGTCGTTGGTGAATTATACCGCCACGCCGGCGAGTGGAAGTTCAACGCAATCGGCAGCGGCTACCAAGGCGGACTTGCTGCATTGGTCAGCGACTTCGGTTTAGCTTAAAACAGAAAATAGCATTTACAAAAAAAGCCTGGGAAGCAAATTTCATTTGCCTCCCAGGCTTTTCTATTTTCATTAACTCCCAAAAAATTTTTTAAATGTGTGAAACACCAAGGGAATAAGCTTTCTGCAAATTGAAAACGGTTACATATTATCTGAATATTTTATCTATATTGACAACTTGTTTTTATTTGATTATGATGGACTCAATTCAAATATCACTTAACTATGTTGATGGAGATAAGGTGTAGGCAGAGGAATCTGAAGAGAGCTGATGGGTGGTGGAAATCAGCGGTTCCGGCTTATGGCAGCACTCCTGAATAGATGGATTGAACTTGAGTAGGTCCATCCGGCCTGTGCCCGTTACGCATTCGAACCAATGAGGCTGCCTTTAAAAAAGGCAGTGAATTAGGGTGGTACCGCGAACCGAAAGGCTCTTCGCCCCTTGCATTTATATGTAAGGGGAGGAGAGCCTTTTTTAGTGTTCAATTGGATATGAGTTAATTGCCTTAAATCGAAAGGGGAAATTTCACTATGCTGACTGACCAACAAATTTTGCGTATTCCGGGGCCAACGCCCATACCGCCAAGTGTCAACCGGGCGATGAGCCAACCGATGATCGGCCATAGAGGCGAGAGCACTTCCGATATGATCAGCGATATTCGGCCGAAGTTAAAGCGCGTTTTTGGAACGGAACAAGAAGTCATGATTTTGACTGGAAGCGGAACTTCTGCTTTAGAGACGGCAGTCGTCAATGTAGTCGCTCCCGGAGAAACGGCAGCGGTGATAGTAACGGGATCATTCGGAGAGCGTTTTGCAAAGATCTGTGAAGCGTATAACATCGAAACCCATATAATCGAAGTGACTTGGGGAGAAGCTTTGGAGCCTTCGGCGATCAAAGAATTTTTGCAGGAACATCCTGAAGTGAAAGCCGTTTTTTCTACTTATTGCGAAACGTCAACGGGCGTATTGAATCCGATAGCGGAACTGGCTTCGGCCATTAAAGAAGTTTCAGAGGCCCTCCTCATTGTCGATGGCGTTTCCTGCATCGGCGGGGTGGAAACGAAAATGGACGAATGGGGATTGGATGTCGTCGTAACAGGGTCCCAAAAAGCCTTTATGCTGCCGGCGGGCTTAGCATTCATCGCGGCGAGTGAACGGGCATGGAAAAAAATCGGAGCCAACCCGCGGCCTCGTTTTTACCTGGATATGAAAAAACATCGCGACAATATCATCAAAGACACGACGCCTTTTACTCCCGCAATTTCACTTCTTTTCGGTCTCCAGCAAGTGCTCCGGTTGATGGAGGAAGAAGGTCTGGAGGAAGTATATGCCCGGCACCGGTTGATGATGGAGATGACGCGTTCAGCTTTTAACGCATTAGGAGTACCGCTTCTGACAAGCGGCGAAGATGCTTCGCCAACCGTGACTTCCGTCCAGCCGACGGACTTCGAAGCACCAGTTTTCCGGAAAATCATGAAACAGGAATTCGGAATGGACATTGCCGGAGGGCAGCAGCACATGGCGAAAACGGTTTTCCGCATCGGGCATATGGGATATTGTTCGCCTGCCGATATGCTTCAAGCGATTGCCGCCATGGAAATTGGCATCGCCAAAGCCGGAGGAGCGGTTGAACTCGGCAAAGGCGTCCGGGCAGCGCAGGAAATCTATTTGAATGAAGGGAAGAGATAAAATGGCTTTTCAAATTTTAATCAGCGATCCGCTAAGTGAAGACGGCATCTATCCTTTGCGGCAGGCAGAAGGCTTCAATATTGTCATGGAAACGAAATGGACTCCCGAACAATTAGGGGAACAGATCGGCGAATTCGATGCGCTTCTAGTCAGAAGCCAAACGCAAGTGACGCGTGCAATTATCGAAAAAGCGGAGAACCTGAAAATTATTGGCCGGGCAGGGGTAGGCGTGGACAATATTGATCTCGAAGCGGCTACCGAACGCGGCATCATCGTCGTAAACGCGCCGGACGGCAATACCAATTCCGCCGCCGAACATACGATGGCGATGCTCATGTCGATGGCCCGGAAAATCCCTCAAGCCTTCCATGCGCTGCGCAATAAAACCTGGGACCGGAAATCATATGTAGGGGTTGAGCTTAAAAACAAAACACTTGGCGTGGTCGGACTGGGCCGAATCGGCGCGGAAGTAGCGGCAAGGGCAAAAGGGCAGCGGATGAATGTCATTGCCTACGATCCTTTTCTGACAGCTGAAAAAGCGGAGAAGCTGGGCATTGATTTTGGTACCGTGGAAGAAGTGTTAAAAGCTGCAGACTTTATCACCGTACACACGCCTTTATTGAAAGAAACACGGCATTTGATCAATGAAGCGGCATTTAGCATCATGAAAGACGGCGTTCAGATCGTCAATTGTGCGAGAGGCGGAATTATTGACGAAAATGCCTTATACCATGCCATCAAATCGAAAAAAGTAGCAGGTGCAGCACTTGATGTGTTTGAACAGGAGCCGATGGTGGATTTTCGTTTGCTCGACTTGCCGGAAGTGGTGGCGACGCCGCATCTTGGTGCTAGCACAATTGAAGCGCAGGAAAGCGTGGCAGTGGATGTCAGCAAAGACGTCATCAGTTTCTTGACTTCAGGGACCGTACGAAATTCCGTGAACTTGCCTTCTGTGCCGAAAGAAATCATGGCAAAAATTGAACCTTATTTCGAATTGTCGGAACGGCTTGGCATCTTTTTGACGGATTTGGCCGACGGCACCGCAGAAGAAGTCAATATCCAATATTCAGGAGAGCTGGCGAATATGGAAGTGGGGCCGCTGACGCGCAATACATTAAAAGGCCTATTGAAGCGCCATCTCGGTACGCATGTGAATGATGTCAATGCGATGTATTTGGCCAATCAAAAAGGGATAATGGTGAACGAAAGCAAGTCTACCACTTCGAGAGGGTTTACGAACCTGATTACAGTGGAAGTAAAGACGGCAAAAGGCACGCGAAAAGCAGCTGGAACTTTGTTGAATGGCCAAGGCGCACGTATCGTCAAGGTTGATGATTTTATCGTCGATGTGGTGCCGAAAGGGCATTTATTGTTCATTCGCCATAATGACCGCCCTGGGGTAATCGGACGCGTCGGGACCTTGCTTGGAACAGAAGATGTCAACATTGCGACGATGC
Source organism: Planococcus massiliensis (assembly GCF_000821325.1). NCBI lineage: Bacteria > Bacillati > Bacillota > Bacilli > Caryophanales > Caryophanaceae > Planococcus > Planococcus massiliensis. The sequence goes on from NZ_CCXS01000001.1 coordinate 599,189, forward strand.
AGGTGGGGCGTTCAAATGAAGGGGGAGCTGCGATCATGATGCTGTCCATCGATAAAGCAGCCCAGCAATCGAGCCTCGAGCAATTGAAAAACTTAGCAGAAATCGAAGAAGTAACAGCGATCAATCTTTAAACAAAAAGCAGAAAGGCTCTTCAGAGCCCTTCTGCTTTTTTGATTGCTTCCAGAATCGGCAGCAATTCCTGGAGGTGTTTGATTTCGTATGTAGGAATGATGGTATCGTGGGGAGCTTTCGCTTCCCGGTTGATCCAGACGGAACGGATGCCGGCTTTTTCCGCACCGATGATATCGGTCATGAGATTATCTCCGACCATCAATGCGTCTTCCGGCTGCAGGCCGAATTGGGATAAGGCATGCTGGAAAATCGCAGGATCCGGTTTGCCGCTTCCGAAGGCGCCAGAAATGACAATATGGTCAAAATAAGGGGCAATTTCCGGTGTAATCTCCAGTTTCGTCTGTTGCAGCGAAGGAGAGCCATTCGTCAGCAGCAATAATTGATAACGCCCTTTTAATTGTTCGAGAATTTCCAAAGATTCTTCATAAAGAGTCGGGCTTTGCCTTCTTGCTTCCGGAAAATAAGCGGCCAGCTTTTCGCCGAGTGCAGGGTCCTCAATGCCGATCTCTTTTAATCCGCGAGTCCAGGCGTTTCGCTGGTAATCCGGCATTATAGCTTTCATTTGCTGGAAATCGCTGCCTTCATCGTCAAATGTTCCCCACAATCCTTCGAAAGGGTTGATGCCGATCATTTGTGTATAAGGATAAGTAGAGTAGCTCGCGTAAAGCTTGCTTGCTTCGCTTCTCACCGCTTCTTCAAGGCGGCTGCAGTCTTTCCCGCTGATTTCAGCTGCGAGCTCACAAGTTTTTTCGAAAGCGGTCGCCACACTTTTTTTATCCCACAATAACGTGTCGTCCAAATCAAAGAAAATCGCTTTTACCATGGATGGAATCTCCTTAATTTATATTTTCAAACTCCTTCAAGTCTACTGCATCCTTATCTAAAAACAAAGAGCTATCATTTAGAGAATGAGAGCCGAGATGGTATGATGAATCCAAGGAGTGATGTTCGTGAAGGCAGTTGAGACAAGGCATGCTTTGCTGGAAGAAGCAGCTAATTTTTTGGCAATTTGCTATACCGAGTTAGGGAAAAATGAGCAAGAGCTGGCAGATAGAATAGAGGGGGTAGCCAAGGAAATTGATGCGACTGGCACTTACCGCCATACGTTCGAAGAATTGGAGCACGGTGCGAAAATGGCGTGGCGCAACAACAACCGCTGCATCGGCCGGCTATTTTGGAATTCATTGACGGTTTTTGATGAACGTTTTCAAAAAACAGCGGAAGGTGCATTTGATGCACTGATTCAACACATTGATTTTGCTACGAATAAAGGAAAAATCCGTCCAACGATTACGGTCTTCCCGGCTGCACACGACGGAGAAGATGAGATGCGCATTTGGAATCATCAATTGATCCGCTATGCCGGCTATGAAAAAGATGGAAAAGTGGTTGGAGACTCCAGTTCGATCGAATTCACCCGGCAATGTGAAAAATTGGGCTGGAAAGGTGAAGGGACCCATTTTGATCTTCTCCCAATCGTGATTCAAGTAAAAGGGCAAGAGCCTCGCTTTTTCGAGTTGCCGAAAGAATCCGTGATGGAAGTGGAAATCACGCACCCAACTTTTGAAAGGTTTAAGGAAATAGCTGCCAAATGGTATGCCGTTCCAATCATTTCTGATATGAAGCTCGAAATCGGCGGCATCCATTATACGATGGCGCCGTTCAACGGCTGGTATATGGGCACCGAAATCGGGGCGCGGAATTTGGCTGATGAAGACCGCTATGATTTATTGCCGGCAGTAGCAGAAGCGATCGGTGCGGATACAAGCTCGAACCGGACGCTCTGGAAAGACCGGGCGCTTGTCGAACTGAACGTTGCCGTCTTGGAGTCTTTCAGCGAAGCCGGCGCCACCATCGTGGATCATCATACGGCTGCTAAACAATTTCAAAGCTTTGAAAAAAAAGAGGCTGGTGCAGGAAGGGACGTCACCGGCAACTGGGCTTGGCTCATTCCGCCGATGTCTCCAGCCACTACGCATATTTTCCATAGGCCGTATAAGAACGATAAAGTGAAGCCGAATTATTTCTATCAGCAAGCGCCGTATTCAACGTAAGGAGTGGATTTTCATGAAGGAGTTCAAAGTTACGTACTTTTTTGACGAAAACCATTATATCCGAAGGTTCATTCATCTGGAGTCACAGGAAGAAGCGGAGCGGCTGGTCCGAAGCGAACGGGATCAATACATTTCGTTCACAGACAGCCGCGGCATTTACCACGAACTTCACACAGGGAAAGTTCGGACGATTCAACTCTCCGAATATTTCCGGACGGATAAAAAGGGAAAGACAAAGCGGGACTCTCATTAAAGGGAGTCCGTTTTTTTGTTGTTCAGCTCTCAAATTTTTCTTTTCAATTTCTATAACTCGAAAAAATCCGGGTTTTTATTATATAATAGAAGGAGTGAACGTTCTTCACATTCAAAGTTGAAAGAAAGTGGGAAACCAGAATGGGACGCAAGTGGAATAACATCAAAGAAAAAAAAGCATCAAAAGATGCTAATACTAGCCGGATATATGCAAAATTCGGCCGTGAAATTTACGTAGCGGCGAAGCAAGGGGAACCGGATCCTGAATCGAACCAAGCGCTGAAAGTGGTGCTGGAGCGCGCGAAAACTTACAGTGTGCCAAGAGCCATCATCGACCGGGCCATTGAAAAAGCTAAAGGCGGTTCAGAAGAAAGCTATGATGAACTTCGCTACGAAGGATTTGGGCCGAATGGTTCGATGGTAATTGTCGATACGTTGACCAACAATGTCAACCGCACCGCATCAGATGTGCGTGCAGCCTTCGGGAAGAACGGCGGCAATATGGGCGTCAGCGGCTCTGTTGCTTATATGTTCGACCACACAGCAGTCTTCGGCATTGAAGGCAAGACGGAAGAGGAAGTGCTTGAACTGCTGATGGAAGCGGATGTGGATGTGCGCGACATCGTCGCAGAGGAAGACTCGGTAATTGTCTACGCAGAGCCGGATCAATTCCACGTGGTGCAAGAAGCATTCAAAAGTGTCGGCGTTACAGAATTCACCGTAGCGGAATTAACGATGCTTGCACAAAACGAATTGGAGCTTCCGGAAGAAGCACAAGCTCAGTTTGAAAAAATGATTGATGCAATTGAAGACTTAGAAGATGTTCAGCAAGTCTACCATAACGTCGAATTAAAATAAGTTCCTGAAAACCTTTTCCGCCTCGGCAGAAAGGGTTTTTATTTTGGTTCATCGTTTTAATAATAATAGGAGTTGAATAAATATTTTAAATCGTTTGAAAATTGACTTGTAATTCAAAAAAAGAACCCTTATACTAATTTTGAAGTTATATTCTAAATTTTTTGTTTATTTTTTTATGAAAAAATGTAAGGGGTTACATTTTGGGTGAAGACAGAGGAGGCAATGTATGGAGATTTCTGAAATGAATCTTTTTGGACGTGAACATATTAAGGTTTTCAAAAATCGCCCGAAAGCGATAACAGAAATTCTTTCGGACGGTGTGCAGCAATTTGGAGAAAAAGTTGCGGTTGCAACAGAGGAGCATGAGCTTACATACAAAGAATTGGATGACCTTTCATCTATCGCAGCAGCGAACCTTCAGCAAGCAGGAATTGAAAAAGGCGATCGTGTGGCAGCTGTGATCGGCAATCGCCATGAATTCCCGATTATGGTCTTCGCCTGTTCGAAAATAGGGGCGATTATGGTTCCGATCAATGTGAAATTAGCGATGGAGGAGATTGAGTACATTCTCGGACATTCCAAACCGAAAGTGATAATCGTGGAACAGGAGTTCACCAAAAAAGTTCGGCAAGCGGCAGAAGCAAGCGGCAGCCTGGAAGCTGGCAGCCGATTATTCGAAATAGAAGGGGAAAATACGTTCAGTTCCTTGCTTGAACAAAATGCCGAATTGACGGAAGCTGCTATTTCAGAAGAGGACGGGGCGTTTATCTTGTACACTTCCGGAACGACAGGAAGACCAAAAGGTGCAGTGCTTTCCCATATCAACGTCATCCACAGCGTGATGAATTATAAATACGTGTTCCAAACTGACGACACAATGAAAACGCTGATTGCGGTGCCGATGTTCCATGTGACGGGACTGGTTGGGCAATTGCTGCACGTTCTTTATGTCGGCGGAACGGTCTACAGCATGAAGCGCTATCAAAACGAAGCCTATATCGAGAGAATCCTTAAGGATCAAATCAACTTTCTGTTTAATGTCCCGACCATCTTTATCATGATGTCCACAAGTGAAAAGTTCCAAAATCATTCGTTTGATTTTGTGAAGAAAGTGGCCTTTGGCGGGTCTCCGATTTATCAGCAAACTTTCAATATGCTGAAGCAAGCCTTTCCGAACGCTCAATTGCACAACGCTTATGGGTCGACGGAAACCACTTCTCCCGCTACTTTAATGCCGGTATCCTATCCGGAAGCGAAAGTGACATCGGTCGGCCGGCCAGTTGCCGTAGCCGATATTAAAATAATGGATAGCGAAGGCAATGAATGTGAGCCGGGAGAGTCAGGCGAACTTTACATCAAAGGCCCGATGGTCGTCAAAGAATACTGGGACAATCCGGAAGCCAATCTTTCCAGTTTCACTGATGGCTACTGGCATTCAGGAGATCTCGGAATAATGGATGATGAAGGCTATATTTACATCCGGGACCGAAAAAAAGACATGATCAACCGGGCGGGGGAAAAAATATTCTCCATCGAAGTGGAAGATGTGTTGAAGAGCCATCCGGATGTGGTGGAAGCAGCAGTAATCGGCATACCGGATCCGGTTTTTGGAGAAAAAGTAAAAGCTTTTGTAGTAGGGCCATCGCTGGATCCGGACGATTTCTCGATGTTAAAAGAGCATTGCCGAAAATCGCTGGCTAAGTTTAAAGTACCGGAAGAATTTGAGATTATTGAAAGCCTGCCAAGAAATGCATCGGGGAAAATTTTGAAAAACACCTTAAAACAAGTAGGAGGAGAAAAGAATGCTTAAAGAGCTGTCGCCTAAAGCCCAGGAATTACGAGTAAAACTAATAAAGTTTATGGACGAATACGTTTATCCAAACGAAAAAACGGTTGAAAAATACATTGAGGAAGCGGAAGACCGCTGGACGATCCCGCCGATTATCGAAGAATTGAAAGAAAAAGCGAAAGAACAGGGATTGTGGAATTTATTCCTGGACCATCCGGAATATGGAGCGGGGCTATCCAATTATGATTACGCACATCTTTGCGAAATCATGGGCCGCTCATTAATCGCTCCCGAAATTTTCAACTGCAACGCACCCGATACGGGAAACATGGAAGTTTTCGTGAAATATGGAACCGAAGAGCAGAAGAAACAGTGGCTTGAGCCGCTCCTGCGCGGTGAAATCCGTTCCTGCTTCTCCATGACGGAGCCTGACGTGGCTTCTTCGGATGCAACGAACATCCAAAGCAGTATCGTACGGGATGGAGATGAATATGTTATCAATGCCAAGAAATGGTGGACGACAGGCGCCATGGATCCGCGCTGCAAAGTGGCGATTGTGATGGGGAAAACAAATCCGGATGCGCCAAAACACCAGCAGCAATCGATGATTTTGGTTCCCTTCGATCTTCCGGGAGTCGAAATCAAACGTCCGCTGACGGTTTTCGGCTACGACGATGCCCCGCAAGGACATGCGGAAGTCCATTACAATAACGTCCGGGTACCGGCATCGAATATGCTGCTCGGTGAAGGGCGTGGGTTTGAAATCGCTCAAGGGCGCCTTGGGCCAGGCAGAATCCACCACTGCATGCGCGCCATTGGAGCAGCAGAACGCGCACTTGAATTATTATGCAAACGTGCAGATAGCCGAGTAGCTTTTGGCTCTACGTTAGCTGAAAAAGATGTCATTCGTGAAATTATTGCGGAGAGCCGAATCGAAATCGAACAGGCACGCCTGTTGACTTTGCATGCGGCCCATAAAATTGACGAAGAAGGCGCGAAAGCAGCCCGAAAAGAAATTGCCATGATTAAAATTGCAGCCCCGCGTGTGTCATTGAATGTCATCGACCGGGCGATCCAAGTATTTGGCGGAGGCGGCTTAACAGAAGACTTCCCGCTTGCTGCCCATTATGCAAATGCACGGACGCTTCGTTTAGTGGACGGACCGGACCAAGTCCACTTGCGCGATATCGGCCGGCTTGAACTTCGCGAACAATTAAAAGAAGAAGTGAAAAACAAATAAGAAAAGAATTTGTGACAACGAGGAGGTTAGCGGATGAAAACATGGTCTGTGACAAAGTTGGCAGATCCACAAGAAGCACTGGAACTGGTTGAAAACAGGAAGCCTGAACCAGGGCCTAGTGAAGTGCTTGTAAAAGTCGAGGCAGCCGCTTTGAATTTCTTTGATATTCTGCAATGCCAAGGGAAATACCAGGAAAAGCCGCCCCTGCCATTTACTCCGGGAGCAGAAATCGGCGGAGTGATTGAGGCGGTCGGGGAAGGAGTGGCGTTCAAAGTGGGACAACGCGTTCTGGCAACGCCGCTTCTTCCAAACGGCGGCCTCGCGGAATGGACATGTGTAAAGGAAGAGGGCATCTTCCCGATACCGGATTCGCTTTCATTCTCCGAAGCAGCCGCCCTGTTCATTACGTATCAAACCGCTTATTTCGCTCTACACCGGACAGCCCGGCTTCAGCCGGGGGAAGTCCTGCTTGTCCATGCGGGTTCCGGCGGCGTCGGCTCCGCTGCCATCCAGCTTGGAAAAGCGGCAGGCGCGACCGTCATTGCAACAGCAGGAAGCGATGAAAAAACGGAAATCTGCAAACAGCTTGGAGCCGATCAGGTCATCAACTACCGGACGGAAGATTTTGTTTCAATCGTGAAAGAAGCGACAAATGGCAAAGGGGCAAACGTGATTTTCGATCCGGTGGGCGGCGATACATTCGACCGTTCGAGAAAATGCATCGCTTTCGAAGGCAGGCTTTTGGTAATTGGCTTTGCAGGCGGCCGAATTGCCGATGCTCCGACAAACCATGCTTTGATCAAAAACTATTCTATTGTAGGGGTCCATTTTGGATTGTTCCGGAACCTGATGCCTGAAGAAGTCATGAAAGCGCATCTGGAATTGATGGATCTGTTTGAGCAGGGAGCCATCAAGCCGCTGATTTACGAAGAGCTGCCTTTTGAAAAAGTGCCAGCTGCCTTGGATTTATTGGGAGACCGCAAGACCTACGGGAAATTGGTAGTGATTCCATAAAACAAAGGGGGAAGCCGATGGGGAACTTAGTGGAGATTCAAATCGAAAATGGAATCGGGCATTTGAAATTGAACCGTCCGGATAAACTGAATGCTTTATCAAAAGAATTGGCTGAAGAACTGCTTCAAGGGCTGGATTCGTTGAATAAGGATAAAGAAGTCAAAGCAATCATCCTTTCGGGAGAAGGAAAGGCGTTTTCAGCAGGCGGCGATATTGCCTCGATGAAGGAATTGGCCGGTGCTGCGGAAGTAGCAGAATGGATGGAATTTATCTCGGGGGTATCCAAGAAACTGATGGACGCGGATAAGTACATCATTGCGGCGGTTCATGGATATGCTGCCGGTGCCGGATTCAGCATTGCATTGGCTGCAGATTTCATCGTGGCGGATGAACAGGCCAAATTCGCTTTAAGTTTTGCCAATATCGGATTGATCCCGGATCTAGGGCTGATCAAGTCTTTATCCGAACGGGTTTCCAAACCGATTGCGAAGGAATGGATCTCGTCTGCAAAAGTCGTGTCAGCCAAAGAAGCCTATGACAACGGCATCATCAATCGAATTTCTGAAGGGCCAGTGCTGGAGGAAGCGGAACGATTTGCGGAATTCATCGTTAAAGGCCCAGCTATCAGCAATAAATACGTGAAGTATTTAGTCAACCATGTCGGGGAGCTTCACGCCGAAACGGCTTTTACGCAGGAAAATATCATTCAGGCGATGCTGCTGCAAACAGCTGACCATAAAGAAGGCGTCTCCGCTTTCTTCGGAAAGCGAGAGCCGCAGTTTACAGGGAACTAAAACCCTTGAAAAACGGCAATACAGAAAGGCAGATAAACAAACGGATGGAGGGAAAATAATGAAAAAGTTCAAATCGCAGTTGCTGGTGGCAAGTCTAGGATTGGCAGTTCTACTGAGTGGGTGCAGCAGTGACGATTCCGGCAGCACTTCAGCAGAAGGCGAAAAAATTACGTTGCGGGCTGCAACCGGTTTAAGTGCCCAGCATGCTTGGTGGGAAAAATCTATGGTTCCATGGATGGAGCGAGTTGAAGAATTGACGGACGGACAAGTTGAATTTGAAACCTTTACGGGTGGAGAATTGGTAGCAGTGCCGGATGAAGCGGAAGCTTTGGAAAGCGGCACCGTTGACGTAGCCCTTGTATTGCCGATCTATCAGCCGGACCAATTCCCGATGGCTGAAGTAACGATGCTCCCGTTGAACCATTCGGATACCTTAATCGCTTCAAATGCTTGGAAAAAGCTTTTGGAAAGTGATGAAGAATTAGCGGATGGCAAAACGTATACAGAAATGCAGTTTGGAAACTTTAAAGTTTTCCCTGTATCCACTACCCAGGAGTATTCCATTTCGACTACTGGCCATGAGTTTAATTCGGTTGGCGATGTAAAAGGCACTTCACTTCGTACGCCTTCACGGATCCATGAAATGTATGCTGCAAAAACAGGAATCAATAGTGTGACGATGCCGGCAGTTGAAATTTATGATGCGCTAAGCCGCGGTACATTTGAAGGTGCTTTCTATAGTATTGCCGACTGGACCGGATATGGTTTCCAAGATCTGTTTACCTACACAGTAACCGGCATCAATTTCGGCCATTTCAATGCATTTATCGGAATGTCTCAAGATAAATGGGAAGAAATGCCCGAAAATGTGCAAGAAGCAATGACACAAGCAAACGAAGAAATTTTCGAACCAGGAGCTCAAGAATGGATGGACCGCGCAGAAGCGATTATTCCGGAAAATGAAGCAAATGGCGGAAAATTCGTCGACTTTAGCGAATTGGACCAAGAAGTTCAAGACCACTTTAATACAGGAATTGAAGATACATGGACAGATTACGCGAAGCTTTTGGAAGACAACGGCCTTCCAGGCAATGAACTTGTCATTAAATGGAGAGATTTAGTGGTGGAAGAAGGCGGAGAAGTGCCGGAAGCCATTATGAATTTAGAATAGCAGCACCATCAAAAGGGATAGCGCAGAAAAGATCGCCGTCCCTTTTCTTTTCAGACTTTTGCAGGGAGGCCCTTTATGGATAATTTAGTGGTTATTGGAATTATTATCGCAATGATGATCATCTTGTTGATTGCGGGGTTGTACATTCACTCCGTGCTCCTTGCCAGTGGAATTATCGGTTTAATCCTATTGGAAGGCTTTGGCATTCTGCCAGGTTTGCTCGGCAACGAACCGTTTAATCGGGTTGCCAGTTATACACTGACGACGATTCCTCTGTTTGTTTTAATGGCTCAATTTATCCTGCAGTCGGGACTCGTCCAGGATATTTTCTATATGGTCCATAAAGTATCAAAAGGAAAAAACAGCCTTCTTGGCGTACTGACCTTGATTATCGGAGGGATGCTTGGAGCGGTATCGGGTTCAGGTACGGCAACCGCTGCTTCGCTCGGGCAAGTGGCGATTCCGGAACTCAGAAAACATGGATATAGCGCTCCGCTCGCTGGAGCCATCGCTTCCTCTGGCGGCTCTTTATCCGGAATCATTCCACCGAGCATTATCTTGATTTTATATGGAGTGGCAACGGAAACTCCGGTCGGCAGCTTGTTTGTCGGAGCGTTTATCCCAGGCATTCTGACGATGATCGTATTTATTTTGGTGATGTTGGTATATTTCCGAATGGAGAAGAAAAAAACAGCTTCTGCAAATGAACCAGAGATCAAAGAAACCGCAGGGACGCCTGAAAAGCTGTCAGCGTTTCGCTTGATCGCTGCAAGTGTTATTGCCATTGTCATCGTATTGGTGATCTTCGGCGGGATTTACTCCGGGCTTTTCACCCCTACTAAAGCAGGGGCCGTCGGAGCGTTTGTCGGTTTGCTGGCTGCATTGGTACTAGGAAAAGTCAATTTTAATTTCTTTAAAGTGTCTGTGGTTGAAACCGTTAAGTTGACAGGAATGGTCATGATTATCATGATCGGCGCACAGATTTTTGGGCGATTTGTCTCTCTTTCGTTATTGCCAAGAAAGCTGATCGAATTTATCGAACCGATTATGGATACGCCAGTGCTTGTGCTGATCGCCATTTCGGTCGTTCTTTTCATTATGTTTATGTTTATCGAGGGAGCTGCAGTTATCCTGATGTCTATTCCGGTCATCTTGCCGATCATCCAGGAACTTCAAGTAGATGTCCTTTGGTTCGGCGTCTTTATCGCCGTCATTTGTACCATCGGCTTGATCACCCCTCCGGTCGGCCTTAGTGTTTATGCCGTAGCTGGCGTCAGCGGAATCAATTCGGGTTCGATTTTCAAAATCGCCATGGTATTTGCCATTGTGGCAATGATTGTGGTCTGTGGCTTGATGATTGCGTTTCCGGGACTTGCTACATGGCTTCCGAATTCGATGTGAATTAATGAAAGGGGGTAAGCTTCATGAATGGTGTATGGAAAGCCTATAAAGTTTTCGACTATATAAAATTGGCAGGAATTTGGGTCAGCGGCATCAGTGTTTTAGTGATGATGTTCCTGATCGTCTATGATGTAGCGGTCCGTTCCCTTTTCTCTAGTTCAATACGCGGCGGATTTGAAATTATCCAGAATTACATGATGCCGCTTGTGGTTTTCCCGGGACTTGCATACGTGTATGCTTCTGGTGTCTTGCCGAAGATGGATTTGGTGCTTGATAAAATCGGTCAAAAGGCGAAGAAGGTCCTGATCTTTTTAATGATTTTATTGGAGCTATTTGTATTGGTCCTCATTGTCCAGTTTAGCTGGGAATATGCAATGAACGGACTCGAAAGAAAGACGGCTTTCCCGGCTGCAGGCACACTGTATCCTTTATATCCGCTGTTTTTCCTGATTCCAATTGCATTTGCCCTGATTGTCATTGAAAATGTATTTATTTTGATCCGCAACATTTTGATAAAAGAACCTTCCTTGACAATGCGGGAAGTCGAAGAGAAACCGGAAGAATTATTGTGAAATCTGCACTCAGATTAAATCTATTGAATAAATGAGGGAATGCAATGAGTCTACGGGAGCGAAAAGCAGCTAAGAAAAAAGAAGACATTCTTCGTTCAGCCAGTTCCGTTATCTCACGGCAGGGCTTCCATAAAACAACGATGGAAGACATCGCTGCTGAACTGCTGATGACGAAAGGTTCGCTTTATTATTATTTCAAAAACAAAGAAGAATTGCTTTTTCATTGCCATGATTTGATCCTTACCGGTGCAATGGAATTGATAGAAGACATTTATCAGGAAAACATTTCTTCGGTGGAAAAGATGAAAAAAGCGATAAAAGCCCATTTGGACATCGCGATCCAGGAAAAAGAAATCTTTAATCTGATCGTAAAGCCGGAACAAATCTTCTCGGAAGACCATATTGAAGACATCGTGAATAAAAGAGATGTCTATGCGGGATTATTCGATAAAATCATTGCTCAAGGGGCTGAAAGAGGCGAGTTTCATTTAAGGCAGCAAAAAATGGCGCGGATGATCATACTTGGAGCCACGAACTGGATTCAAGTATGGTATTCCGATAAAGGCGAATTCAGTAAAGACGAAATTGAAGAGATTTATGCGGACTATCTGCTTAAAATGCTGCTTTGAAAATAACCATGAAGGATTTGGAGTGCATGAGAAGAATCCATGTAATTACACAGAAAGAAGCGGTCAAAGAAGAAAAGCTGATCGGTTGTTCAGCCGTTGTCATTGATGTTTTTTTGGCAACTTCGACAATTACTTTTTTGCTGGAGCATAACTACGGACCGATATATGCAGTGAAAGACAGTGCAGATGCTTTAATACTGGCAGATGAACAAAAAGGTGATTATATCCTGCTTGGGGAAACAAAAGGCGAATCGATTGAAGGATTTCGATATCCCGATCCTTGTTTGATCGAGCCATGCAGCAGCCAGGAGGCAGCGATCATTTGCTCAACAAATGGCACGAGGGCGATTGAAAAAGCGGCTAAGGCAAAAACGCTTTTCATCTCCTCTTTAGTGAATGGCCATGTGATTGCTGAACAGCTTCACATTCAACAAGACGAATCCTCCATCGTGTTGATTTGTTCAGGAAATGATGACCGTTTTTCAATGGAGGATTTTATCGGAGCAGGACAAATTGTGCACCACTTGAAGGATAGCGGCGACTATCAGCTTTCGGATGCTGCTAAATTGGCCAAGTCTGCCTACGAAGCGTCGCTGGCAACTGGTTTTGCTGAGTTGTATGAAAGCGAAACGGCAGAATTGCTTAGAAGATTCGATTTTGCAGAATCGATGGAACTGATCATTCGCAATCATGAAAAGTTAACGGTCATTCCGCTAGTTGAAAACGGCGCAATCCGAAATGCCACCGTCAAAATAAATTCCGGCAATGGATAAAAAGGAGTCGAGCAGAAATGGAGGATAAAGAATTGATTCAAGTAGAAACGGAAGGGCATTTAGCTATAGTGATATTAGCGAACCCACCCGTAAATGTACTGACCGATCAAATCATCTCGGAATTGGATGCAGCCATAGAGGAAATAGCGAAATTGCCGGATATCCGCGCCGTTATCTTGCGCGCTGCAGGGGAGAAAGCCTTTGCAGCAGGTGCAGATATCGGCCAATTTCCTTCTTTGACAGAAGAAACGGGAATTCAACTGGTCGATAAAGGCAAACGGGTTTTCGATAAATTAGCAGCTTCAAATGTTCCAGTCATCTGTGCGATCCAAGGCCTGGCTTTAGGAGCGGGACTGGAACTCGCCATTGCCTGCGACATCCGGGTGGTCGAAGAAGATGCCAAACTCGGGCTTCCTGAAACAGGGCTTGGCATCTTGCCGGGATATGCCGGAACACAGCGCCTGTCCCGTTTAGTCGGAATCGGAAAAGCAAAAGAGCTTGTGCTGTCCGGTGTCCTGCTGTCAGGGCAGGAAGCTTACGAAGTGGGACTGGCAGAACGGGTTGTGCCCAAAGGCGGCGCTTTTGAAGCGGCGAAAGAATTAGCGGAGAAGGTAGCGGCGAAAGGGCCAGTGGCAGTGGCCAATGCGAAGCGCGCCATAAATGAAGGAATTGAATTGCCGCTCGCTGAAGCGCAGGAGCTGGAAAGCTATTTGTTTTCAAAGCTTGTGGGAACCGCAGATATGCAAGAAGGAGTTAAAGCGTTCAAAGAAAAACGAAAGCCTGTATTTCAAGGGAAATAAAGTCGAGGAGTGATCGCCTATGGAAAAAATTGCAGTGATTGGGGCCGGAATTATGGGCAATGGAATTGCCCAAGTGGCGGCAGAAGGAAATTATCAAGTAATTTTATACGATGTGAACCCAGAAGGGCTTGATAGAGGAATTAAGCGAATTGAAAAGACCTTGTCCCGAAATGTGGAAAAAGGAAAAATTGAAAAGGCAGAAGCGGATGCGATCAGAGAAAGAATCCGGCCGACGAGCAGCATCGAAGAGTTGAAGGAAGTAGATATGGTCATTGAAGCCATTATTGAACAGATTGAACCTAAGAAAAAGTTATTTGCAGAGCTTGACCAAATTTGCAAACCCTCTACGATTTTCGCTTCGAATACTTCCGGGTTAAGCATTACAGAAATGGCAGCAGCTGTAGAACGAAGCGGCCAAGTCATCGGCATGCATTTTTTCAACCCGGTTCCCGTCATGCAATTGGTTGAAATCATCCGTGGAGAACAGACAAGCGATGAGACGGTTGAAGTGGCGCACAAAGTGGCCCAACAATTTAATAAAACAGCGATCTCGGTCAAGGAGGCGCCGCTGTTTGCGGTTAACCGGATTTTGACGCCAATGATCAATGAAGCAATCTTTGTATTATCGGAAGGCATCGCGTCAGCTGAAGATATTGATAAAGGCATGATGCTTGGCGCAAGCCATCCGATCGGGCCGCTTGCCTTAACCGATTTGATCGGGTTGGATACGATGCTTTTTGTAGCGGAAACACTTTACAACGAAACCAACGATTCCAAATATCGGCCAGCGCCTTTATTGAAGCAATACGTACGGGCTGGCAAACTGGGACGGAAATCCGGAGAAGGATTTTTCAAATACGACTGAGCTTTTAAAGGAGAGATGGCTATGAGCGACGCAAAGCAAGCAATCGGAAAATCGCAGGACTCCATCAATTGGGAGGTTGTTGAACAGCATTTGCGTAAATCGATTCCCAATTTGCCGGATGGGAAACTGAATGTGCGGCAATTTTCAGAAGGCTATTCCAATTTAACGTATTTATTGAACATTGCCGATTGGGAAGGCGTCTTGCGGCGGCCTCCGTTTGGAGAAGTGCCGCCGAAAGCACACGATATGCAGCGGGAATACCGAATGCTTGAAAAAGTGAACCCGGTGTTTCCATTAGCGCCCAAGCCTTATGTGTACTGCGAAGATCCGGCCATCATGGACAAGCATTTCTATGTCATGGAGAAAAAACAAGGTGTAGTGATCGATGACGTGCTTCCTGAAAATTACGGGGGATCCGAACAGGCTGGGCCGAAGATTTCGGAGACTGTCATACAAACGCTTGCGCAGCTTCAAGCGATTGATTATCAAGAAGCAGGGCTTGCCGGAATGGGGAAGCCTGAAGGGTTTCTTGAACGGCAGGTGAAAGGGTGGATCAAGCGCTATGACCATTCTAAAACCGAAGCCATTACGGAGTTGGACGGACTCGAGAAGTGGCTGGCGGAAAACTTGCCGGTTACCCGGGAAACAACAATTGTCCATAATGACTTTAAATTGAACAATATGGTACTGGATGCGCATGATCCCGGAAAAGCGGTTGGCATTCTGGATTGGGAGCTTTCGACGATTGGCGACCCCATGAGCGATTTGGGATCAACGGTGGCTTATTGGGGACAGCTGGATGACCCGGATATGGGCATCAATATCGTCACGAACCAAAAAGGATTCTACAGCAGACGCGAATTTGTGGAAGCTTATGCCAAAACAAGCGGGAGAGATGTATCGAACATCAACTATTACGTAACGTTCGGTTTTTATAAACTTGCTGTGATCCTGCAGCAAATCCACTACCGTTGGAAAATTGGTGAAATCGATGACGATCGTTTTGGCGTGTTGAATATTGCGGTTCGCAATCTAATTGAAATGGCCAATGAAACACGCAGCAATCGATTGCTGTAAAACGAGACAAAGGCGGGTGGACCATGACCGAAATTTCTAATCATGAAATTATCTTCGATTACACCCCTTTTCTCATAGAAGAAGGGAAGATCCGGGAGTTTGCCAAAGCGATCGGCAGCACAAATCCGATTTATTTCGATGCCGGCATGGCAATAGAAAAGGGGCACCGGGCAATACCGGCGCCGCCGACTTTTGCGACCGTGATCGATTTTTGGAATGAACGGGATTTCTATCAATTGTTTCAGCAAATTGGCCTGGATCCGAATCATGTGCTTCACGGAGAACAGGAATATGAGTATATCCAGACTCTATATGCTGGAGATGTTATTCGTGCCCAAGCCATTGTAAAAGAACGCATCCAGAAAAAATCAATGAATTTTTTCAAGCTTGAAACAGTCTATAAGAACCAGCGAGAAGATATTGTATTGATCAATCGTTCCACTTTAATCGAAAGGGCGGCTGCAAGCGAATGAATGAATTTTCAGTAATCCGGAAACAGCCGCTCAAGCCGATTGACTTAGTCAAGTATTCAGGAGCTTCGGGTGATTTCAATGAAATACATACGGTTCCAGGCGTTGCCCATGAAAAAGGGCTGAAAGATATTATCGCCCACGGCATGTTTTTAATGGGGTGGGCGGGCGAAGCCATATCCGAATGGTTTCCTGATGCAAAGTTAAGCCGGTTCAAAGTCCGGTTTCAAGCAGTCACCCATCCGGGCAGTGAGCTCTTCATCAGCGGAGCTGCAGATGGAAATAAAGGGGAAATTATAATCAGTGATTCGGTTGGCGAAGTGAAACTAAGAGGATCCTTTGAGATTCAATAAATATGTAGAGCTTTAATTTTCGGAACATTCGTTCATTTATCGGTTAGGAGGTATGTACATGCAAATTACTGCTTATCCCAGTTTTGATCTGGCAGGCAAAAAAGCCCTTGTGACAGGCGGCAGCAAAGGCATCGGTTTAGCGATAGCAGCGGGGCTTGCGCATTACGGGGCCGAAGTGATGATAACGGGGCGCCACGAAGAAGCTTTGATCGAAGCGGCAAGAGCGCTCAATGCCGAAGGCGGCAAAGTCAGCTGGAAAATATCCGATGTTACTTCCAAAGAAGATGTAGGGGCGTTATTTAAACACATTGATGCAGAATTCGGCCAATTGGATATCTTGGTCAATAACGCGGGGATGAACATCCGCAAATTATTGGTCGAGGTGGAGGAAGAAGATTGGGACCGTGTGCTTGATACCAATCTGAAAGGAATTTTTCTCGTGGGGCAGCAAGCTGCCAAACGAATGATGGAGCAAAAGAATGGTCGAATCATCAACATCTCATCGATTCTCGGAAAAGTAGGAAATTCCTTGCAAACGAGTTACGCTGCAAGCAAAGGCGGCATCGACCAATTGACGAAAGTGTGGGCGGCGGAATTAGCCGAATACAATGTTACGGTCAATGGGCTTGCCCCTGCGTATATCAAAACGTCGATGACGGCGCATTTTCTGGAAGATCCCGAACGCCTTGGGAAAATTGTCGACCGCACCATGATGAAACGGATGGGCGAAGTGGAAGAAATGATTGGCCCTACGGTCTTTTTTGCTTCGGATGCTTCCAGCTACGTGACCGGCCAGACTCTATATATCGATGGAGGATGGACCGCTAATTAAAATTGTGAGGTGGCCTCAATGAATTATCAATCTGTCCCGGCATTGCTGGCAGAGAAATCTGCAGAAAACCCGGATAAAGAATTTGTGTTAGTAGAAGATAGGCACGGTGAGATAGAAACGATGACTTATCGTGAATTTCAGGAGAACGTGCAGAGACTGGCGAGCGTTCTATCAGGATACGGCATCCAAAAAGGAGATAAAGTGCTGCTTCATCTTCCGAATGGGAGCGCATTTATGCTGTCGTGGTTTGCGATTCTGTCCATCGGTGCCGTGATGGTGCCGACAAATATCCTTTCGACAAGAGAAGAAATGGATTATCTAACCTCTCACTCTGAAAGCAAACTGATCATCACGGAAAAGGCTTATGAAGCGAAGTTCACCGCATTCGACCTTCCGCTGCTCTTTTCAAGGCTTGGCAGCGGCCAAGAAGGAATTTGGCTGGAAGAAGAAATCAGAAAATCAACCACGCTTCAGAATCTTCCTATGATTCTACCAGAAGACGAAGCGGCCATTCTATACACATCCGGAACCACTTCCAAGCCGAAAGGGGTCGTTTTGACTCATTATAATTACCTCCATACTGGTCAAAAAATGTCTGAGCATTTAGGCTATCAAAAAACAGACCGGCCATTAATCGTGTTGCCGATGTTTCACGGGAATGGACAGTATTATATGGCAATGCCAGCACTTTATGCCGGCGCTAGCATTGCAATTACAGAAACTTTCAGTGCCACGAATTACATGAAACAGGCAAAGCGGATGAATGCCACGATCGGTTCACTATTTTCAGCGCCCATAAAAATGATTTTGAAGAAAGAATACGATCCGCAAGACGCAGAAAATAAGATGCGTTTGATCATTTATGCCCAAGCTTTAACAGATGAACAATACACTTTATTTACAGAAAGGTATCAAGTGCCGCTTCGGCAGTTATATGGCATGACAGAAACAGTAGCGATCCCTTTAATGCGCCCGCTGAATGATACTTTGGATCATTTGACCATAGGTGAAGAAGTTTGCGGTTACCGAGTCATTTTGCGAGATGAACAAAGAAAGGAAGTGGAGATTGGAGAAGAAGGCGAAATTACGGTTTATGGACAGCCCGGGATGACCATCATGAAAGAATATTTTAAGAATCCACAAGCAACAGAAGAGACCATCCAGGAAAACTGGCTCTATACCGGAGACATGGCAAGGAAGGATCCTGCAACCGGCCGGTTCTATTTTGTAGACCGGAAAAAAGACATGATGAAACGGGCGGGAGAGAACATTGCAGCGGGTGAAGTGGAAGCTGTTTTAAATGAGCATGAAGCGGTTTTTGAGAGCGCGGTCGTATCGGTTCCGGATCCGGTTTATGAAGAAGCGATTCATGCGTTTGTCATTTTGAAGGAAGGGGCTTCTGTAAACGGCGATGAATTGGTCGAGTGGTGCAAGGAGCGGATGGCAAAGTTTAAAGTTCCGCAAGAGGTCCACATTACAGAAGAATTTCCGCGTACATCCGTCGGGAAAATTCAAAAACATCAAATGAAAAAATGGATATGAGGAGGAATGGGAATGGTGGAAGTGAAGAATGCTGAGGAATTAGAAAGAGAGAAAGTCTTAAACGCCCAGAAGAACAACCCGCTGGCAAGAGTCGCTGGATTTTTTGCGCGAATTGCAGAAAGATGGCTGCCGGATGCCTTTGTCTTTGCCATTATCCTAACCGCTATCGCTTTTGTTGCAGGTGTCATTTTCACTGATTCAAGCCCGCTCGATATGATGAGGTATTGGGGAGACGGCATGTGGGGTCTTCTGACGTTCACTGCTCAAATCATCACCACATTTGTCTTGAGCTATGCCTTAGCCTTGACGAAGACAGTGTCCGATACGCTTGAAAAAATCGCGGCTAAATGCAAGACGCCGAATTCTGCTATTTTGATGGTGACGTTCACTGCACTGGCTGCCTCTATGATCAGCTGGGCTTTCGGTTTGGTTGTCGCAGGAATTATGGCGAAGCTGGTGGCCAAAAAAGTACTTGATGTGGATTACCGTGTTTTGGTTGCTGCAGGCTATTCTGGATTCTTAATCTGGGAAGGCGGTTTGTCGTCCTCTCCAGCCCTATTCGTTGCAACAGCAGGACACATTTTCGAAGGGGATATCGGGGTCGTACCCATTTCGGAGACGTTGATGTCGGGTGTAAATATCGCAATCGTCCTTATTCTGTTTTTCACTCTGCCTTTTGTCATGCGCTTTATCCATCCGAAAAATCCGAAAGACCGCTTTATTGTCGAGCAGTCCCGCTTGGAAGATAAAATCGAAATTGAAGAGAAAAAAGAAGAAACGAATTATCCAAATGATAAAATTGAAAAAACTCGCCTCATTCCTCTCATTGGAGGCTTTTTAGGGTTGAGCTATTTGGTCAACCATTTCATTACAAATGGGTTCTCACTGGATTTGAACACGGTCAATTTAATCTTCTTAACCGCTGCACTTCTGTTATTTGCAAACGTACGGGAACTGGCGGAAGGCTTACTGAAATCGGTGAGCAGCGTAGGGCAATTTGTCCTGCAATATCCGTTCTATGCCGGAATTATGGGGATGCTCGGAGCTTCGGGCTTGGCTGTCCTTTTATCTAACTTTTTTATCGATATTTCCAATGCCAATACGCTGCCGCTTTGGACTTTCCTTTCTGCGGGAATTCTCAATATTTTCATACCATCCGGAGGCGGGCAATGGGCGGTTCAGGCTCCGATTGTCATTCCGGCAGCGCTTGAAATGGGTGTGGATCCTGCAAAAGTGGTCATGGCAGTAGCGTGGGGCGATAGTTGGACAAATATGATCCAACCGTTCTGGGCCATCCCGCTCCTCGCGATTGCTGGACTTAAAATCCGCGATATCATGGGCTACACGATGATTGCCTTGATCTATGGCGGCCTGGTCATCGGGGCATGTATGCTGATATTTTAATTTGTAAAGGCGGCGTTATCCTATGAAAGCAATTCTAGTAAATGAGCCGGGTCCACCTGAAGTGTTAAAGCTTAAAGAAATAGACAAGCCGGCTATTGCTCCAAATCAAGTATTGATCCGTGTTCAGGCCATCAGTGTGAATTTCGCTGATATCAAGGCGCGGCAAGGCCAATATCATGGCATCGAAGCCGGTTCTGCGTTTATTCCGGGGCTGGACTGTTCAGGTGAAATCATTGAAATAGGGGAAGAGGTAAGCCGTTTTCAAGTGGGGCAGCGCGTCATGGCATTTCCAAAAGCGGGAAGCTATGCAGAATATGCAGCAGCGGATGAAGCGTTAACATTCCATGTGCCGGATGAATTGGAGATGGAAACAGCTGCAGCTTCACTGACTATAGGAGTCACCGCTTATAATGTTATAAAAAAAATGGCGCGCTTAGTTCCGGGAGAGACGGTCGTTATTCATTCGGCAGCTGGCGGCATCGGTTCGGTTGCCATTCAACTGGCTAAAGTTTATGGTGCTGCCCAAATTATCGGAACCGTTGGAAGTGATGAAAAAATTGCGGCTGCCAAAAGTTTCGGCGCTGATCATGTCATCAACTATTCGACTGAAGATTTTGCTGAGCGAGTAAACGACTTAACAGATGGGAAAGGGGCCGATGTGATTTTAGATACGATAGCAGGAAGCCATTTTGAAAAGAGCATGGATTGCTTAGCACCATTTGGAAGGATTATCAGTTTCGGGCACGCCAATGACGGCTCTGCAGCAGGACGTATCAAAACCACGGATCTCCATTCGAGCTGCCGCTCAGTGATTGGCTACAGCACAGGAAATTATCGGAAGCAGCGCCCTGAATTTTTGCAGGAAGGCGCTTCGGCCATCATGGAATTATTGCTTCAAGGCAAATTAAACATTGCCATATCGAAGCGCCATCCATTAGCCGAAGCTGCCCAAGCACATGCTCATATTGAAAGCAGGAAAAGCATCGGAAAAGTGATGCTGCTGCCCTGAATGCATTCTTATTTGACTGCCTTGCCTTGGATCTGGCAAGGCAGTTTTTGTTTTAACACCTGCATTTCCGCAGCAAAATCAGCCGGGAAATTAGGCGTTTCGTCCAGCACTGTTTATCGATGGGCTGAAGAATACAAGATCGAACTCAAAAAATATTTAAAAAGAAAAGAATGATGAATTTTCAAGACCGTTCTTCCGCGATCGATGGCTGAAGGCGGTCTTTTTAAATTATGGTTGAAGTTGAGTAAGGAAAGGTATATTTATATAGTTAAATTTAATATTTTTTGAATAAATATACGGAATTGAAAATAAGGATAGAAAATCCTTTGATTCGCGATTAAAGCAGATGAATCAAGGGTATTACGAGGTAAGCAGTAATCTGGAAAAAGTGTTTTCAATAAATATTACATAAATATACGGAATTTTTATTACAACCTAATGATATTTTACTGTAAAATTTATTGGTTTTCGGGTAAACTGAACTCTACTCTAAAAAAAGGAAGATGATAGATGAAGAAAAAAAGCTTAACTGTAAAAGTTTTAACTGGATTGGTCTTAGGGGCAATTGTCGGTTTACTCATCAATTTGTTTGCGCCTGGCTCATTTGAGACTTTAAATACATACGTATTTGTCCCTGTTGGACAAATCTTCTTAAGTTTGATCAATATGCTCGTTGTTCCGTTAGTTTTCTTTTCCATTGTCCTTGGGACGGCGGGTCTTGGGGATCCGGCAAAATTGGGGCGCATCGGTTTGAAAACGATTACTTACTTTCTAGTGACAACGACAATCGCTATCGTGATTGGCCTTTCGCTGGCATCAGTAATTCAACCAGGGCTTGCTGGCGATTTTGATTTACAAGGGGCCTCTTTTGAATCTGAAGAAGCGCCATCAGTAGTCGATACTTTATTGAATATTATCCCATCCAATCCGTTAGCTGCGTTGACGGAAGGCAACATGCTGCAAATCATTGTTTTTGCCGTTTTTATTGGTTTGGCTTTAACGGCGTTAAAAGAAAAAACGTCTGGTTTGCTTAAATTGATGGAGCAAGGCAATGAAGTGATGATGTATTTGGTCGGAATCGTGATGAAGTTCGCTCCGTACGGTACATTTGCATTGATTGCAACAGCTGTCGGTTCGCAAGGATTTTCAGCGATGAAAGCGATGGGAGCTTACATGCTGGTCATATTGGCAGCATTAGCACTTCATGCAGCCGTTACTTATGGCGGGACAATCGCCCTTTTAGCTAAGAAAAATCCGATTTGGTTTTTCAAAAAGTTTGCTCCTGCTATGACTGTCGCATTCAGTACGTCAAGCAGTACGGCTACCCTGCCGGTTTCGATGGAGGTAGCTCAAAAAGATTTGGGTGTTCCGAAGTCAGTCAGTTCGTTTGTGCAGCCGCTTGGCGCAACCATCAATATGGATGGGACAGCGATCATGCAAGGCGTAGCAACGATGTTCATCGCGCAAGCTTACGGCATCGATTTGACGGCTATGGAACTGGCGACAGTTGTCTTGACTGCGGTACTCGCAAGTATCGGTACAGCAGGGGTTCCTGGAGTCGGCCTTATCATGCTTGCGATGGTATTGAGCAGTGTAGGCCTTCCGGTAGCAGGAATCGGTTTGGTAATCGGGATTGACCGTCTATTGGATATGACCCGAACTGCGGTCAATATTTCAGGCGATGCGGCATGTGCCGTTTATGTAGCAGAAACTGAAGGCAAGAGAGAGATCAGGAAACAAGAAGCAGAAGCGTAAAAAATGACAGCCTCCTTTCGTTTTGCGGCGAAAGGAGGCTGTTTTAAGTTATCTGAACTTTTGATGATATACTGTCTTTAAAAGCAGAAGCAGGAGGCGAAGAGATGAACGATATCTGGAAAATCCGATACAAATTGCACAATATCCGGGTAGAGAAAAATTTAAGGAGCCAAAAGCTTTATGTAGATGGCGTTCTGCAGGATGAGCAAATCGGTTTTGCCCTGAGTTCAAGATTGTTCGGCAAGCTGAAAAATGAAGACGGAGAAACAGAAGATATTAAAGTTTCCATCGGCATCAAGTGCCTGGAAGCACAATGTTTGATTTTTATAGGAGAAAAATTGATTTATTCCACCAAAGTGCAATGGGAAGGCTGAAGAGAGATGCAGATATGCATCTCTTTTTTTCTTTGGATGAATCAGAATTGCTTACATCTATCTACGCCTCAAGTCCTGCAAGGAAAAAGTCCAGCGCCCGATGCTGTTATTTTCTGCTGAGGCTAAACTGAGAATAACTTATTAAACGTTGCTGGGACAGGCAGCTTAAGAGGAGATGAAGCAATGGATGTCTATATTATTTTCACGGATACCAAAACTCCTTTATCGAAAATGATCAAAGCGTATACACGCCATCCTTACAGTCACGTATCGTTAGCGTTCAGTTCTGATTTGACAGAGGTGTACAGCTTTGGCAGAAAAAATGCAGACAATGCTTTTAACGGCGGCTTTGTAAAAGAGGACATGCACAACCATCTATTTCAGCGTGCACATTGTGCAATTTTCAAATGCCCGGTTGATGCTAAGGGGCTCAAAGCGATGAAGAACTTCGTGTTTGCCATGGAACAGGAGCGCGACCGCTACAAATACAATGTGGCAGGATTGTTTGGAGTGGTGGTGAAACGCGGGTTCGGAGGCGAGAATTCGTTTTTCTGCTCCCAATTTGTAGCAGAAGTGCTGCGTCAAGGCAGAATCGAAATTTCGCAAAAGCCTTCCCGATTAATGATGCCGCGAGATATTTTCTGTGCGGATTTTCTGCAGCTTGCTTATAGTGGCCCCTTATCGTCTTATCCGCCATTGGTTTCTGAACAGCCATGCAAAATGGAAAATACTATGTTGATGGAGGCTCTATAACATGAAAAAAGTACTGATATTTCCGCTATTGAACAGTATGCCTTCCGGCCATCATCAAGTGGCGGAAGCAATGAGTGAATTCATCCGAGACCATACTGGGGAAGTCCAATGCAAAAAGGTGGATTTATTGAGCGAATGGAATGCAAAAGTGGAATCGGTAACTGTTAAGGCCTACTTAAATTGGATACGGAGAGCACCCAATTCGTATGCATGGATTTATCGGCAATTTGCCTATAAATCGTCAAAAGAAAAGAGCCATAAAACGTATGAATGGCTTTTCATGAAAAAAGTCAGCGAGATTTTAGAAAGGGAAAAACCCGATTTAATCATTTGCACACATGGGTTTCCGTCGATTTTCATCAATAAGTTGAAGAAACAAGGAAAATGCAAAGTCCCTTGCCTGAATGTGTACACGGATTTTTTTGTGAATGATGTATGGGGAAGAGAATGCATCGAATATCATTTTGCTCCAAACGAAGCGATAAAAGGAGCGTTATGCCAGCGCTATGGAATTCCGGAAAACCGTATTTTTGTGACAGGCATACCGGTAAGTGAAAAGTTCAGCCGTCAGGAAGAGCGGCATTCCACTAAACGGCTAACCGTTTTAGTTTCCGGAGGAAGCACGGGACTGAGCGAAGTCTTGAACCAGCTGGATGAAGAGGTTAACGAGGAAAAATGGAATTTTCAAGTTCTATGCGGAACCAACAAAAAACTTCAGCAGAAAATTACCGCTTTAAACCATCCGGCGATCCATGCGATCCCCTACATTTCTTCAAAGGAAATGATGAATGAGCTGTACAGCAAAGCGGATGCTCTTGTGACAAAACCGGGAGGCGTCACCGTCAGCGAAGCGCTGCGGAAAGAGTTGCCGATT
This sequence comes from Planococcus massiliensis, assembly GCF_000821325.1. Classification (NCBI taxonomy): domain Bacteria; kingdom Bacillati; phylum Bacillota; class Bacilli; order Caryophanales; family Caryophanaceae; genus Planococcus; species Planococcus massiliensis. The sequence continues at coordinate 623,976 of NZ_CCXS01000001.1, forward strand.
TTTATTCCGGCGGCTCTTCCGGGCCAGGAGGAAATCAATCTGGCTTACTTGCTGGAGGAAAAACTGGTGTTTGCAGTGCCTGAAGGACGCAGGCTGATGGATTTTCTAGACGAAACTTTGGCGGATGAGGAAGCCATTGGGCGTTTCCAGAAGCGCATTAAAGCTTATAAAAATTCTTTGAGCCTGAAGAACTCGGATGAAATTTACATGGAGCTCGAAAAGATTTTAGTGGGCAATTAAAGGACTGGAGAGTGGGCGGTATGATTGAAGGAATACTGGCTTTTCTCGAAAGTTTGGGGATGAAAGGATTATTCAGCGTCATGTTTTTGGAAGGATCTTCTTTGCCGTTTCCTGGAGTGGCGCTGGTGATAGCTTATGGCGGATTATTGAATCACGACTTGCCGGCCACCGCTTGGTTGTCGGCAGGACTGGCAGCTTCGTACAACCTGGCGTGTTTGATTCCCTATTTCCTGGGCAATAAATTCCAAAACATCTTTCAGAGAAAATTCCATAAAGGGTTAAAAAAAGCATCCGATTTGTTTCGCCGCTACGGCATATGGAGCATTGCGATTTCGCGGCCATTCGGCATCGGCAACTACATTTCCTATTTGGCTGGCATAAGTAAAATTCCGCTTGGAAAATATGCGGTGCTGACTTTTATCGGCATTTACCCGTGGTGTTTTGCTATGCTCCGCATTGGGCATTATTTTAACGGGAATTATGAGGCGTTTACATCTTTTATGTCAGCCAGTCCAATTCCCATTTACGGCTATCTGGCTGCTGCCTTGGGAGCAGCGGGCATTTGGCTGTATCTGAAAGCGAAGAGTCAGAATAATAAATTTAAAGCTTGACACCCCTAATCCCTAGTATTATGATAGGCATTAATCGAATAAACTTATCCAGAGAAGCCGAGGGACTGGCCCGTTGACGCTTCAGCAACCTCTGACATTGTCAGAAAGGTGCTAACTCCAGCAAGAAGATTTTTTCTTGAGAGATAAGGACAGGACCTATTAGATTTAATGGCCTTCTTTTCTTGATATCGAGAAAAGGAGGCCATTTTTCATTTTTGAATAAAATTTTAATCAGAGAGGAAGAATCAGATGAGTGAAGTTGTAATTTTATCAGGCAGCCCTTCAAAGGACTCCAGATCTGAAACAGTATTAAAGCATTTAGGAGGGTTATTGGAGAGGAAAGGAATTTCGGTCACCCATATTTCAGTGAGAGACGTTCTGAAAGACGATTTGTTCGAAGGGCGTTTCGATAGTCCGGCTATCGATGAAATCAGCGCGTTAATCCACCAGTCACGGGGCGTTATTGTAGGATCACCCGTCTATAAAGCAGCCTATTCAGGTGTGCTAAAAGCATTGATTGATCTCTTGCCGCAGGATGTTCTGCAAGCGACTCCGGTCTTGCCGTTGATGACGGGAGGCAGTTCCGCTCACCTTTTAGCGCTTGAATATACATTAAAACCGCTGCTTGCGAACTTGAAGGGACAAAATTTGAAAGGAATCTACTTAGTCGACAGCCAAATTGATAAAACGAATCCGCATGAGCCGATCATTGAAGCCCAAGTGGAGCAGCGTTTGAAAAAACAGCTGGATTATTTCTTGGAGATTATTGAAAGACAGCCTGTCACGAGCGCTTAAAACGAAAAGGATTTTTGAGGAGGAGAAGCTATTGGCGAAAAAACGGATTTACTTGAACGCTTTTGACATGAATTGTGCCGGCCATCAATCCCCAGGATTATGGACACATCCAGAAGATCGCTCTCATACGTATAAGACGAGCGAATATTGGATTGAATTGGCAAAGCTTTTGGAACGCGGCGGTTTTGACGCCATTTTTCTGGCAGATGTACTCGGAACCTACGATGTTTATAAAGGCTCACGCGATGCGGCAGTGCGGCAAGGTGCACAGTCTCCGGTAAACGATCCTGCGTTAGTCGTGCCATTGATGTCTGCCGTGACAAAACATTTAGGCTTCGGCGTTACCGCTTCGACGACTCACGAACATCCTTACACATTTGCGCGCCGGATGTCGACATTGGACCATTTGACGAATGGCCGCGTCGGCTGGAACATCGTCACTTCCTATTTAAAAAGCGCTGCGCTCAATATCGGGCTGGAGGATCAAGTGAAACACGATGAACGCTACGATATCGCGGCAGAATATTTGGAAGTCTGCTACAAGCTGTGGGAAGGCAGCTGGGAAGAAGACGCCGTTGTTTTGGACAAAGTGAATGGCATCTACGCCGATCCGGAAAAAGTCCATGACATCAATCATGAAGGGAAATATTATAAAGTGCCCGGCGCCCATTTAACGGAACCTTCCCCGCAGCGGACGCCAGTCCTGTATCAGGCGGGGGCATCCAAAAAAGGAGTGGAGTTTGCCGGACAGAATGCAGAATGCGTCTTTATCGGGGCGCCGACCATCCAAGCCGCAAAGCGGTCAGTGGATAAATTGCATGAGCAGATCGAACGTGCAGGCCGGTCCCGTGAAGAAGTGAAGATCTTAACGATGCTGACGCCGATTGTCGGAAAAACGGAAGAAGCAGCATGGGCAAAATACGAAGAGTACAAAAAACATATCAGCCATGAAGGGGCGCTTGCTTTATTCGGCGGATGGACGGGAATTGACTTGTCGAGCTATGCCCCTGACCAGCCCTTGGAATACATTGAGAATGACTCTATCCAATCAGCGTTGGAAAACTTCACAAGAATTGATGCGGAAAAGAAATGGACAGTAGACGACATCAAGGAATTTGTGGGAATCGGCGGCATGAGTGCATATACGGTGGGTTCACCTGAACAGGTCGCTGATACTTTGGAGCAATGGGTGGAAGAAGCCGGAGTGGACGGCTTTAATATTGCCTACGCCATAACACCGGGAACATTCGAAGATTTTATCGAATTGGTGGTGCCGATTTTGCGTGAACGGGGCTTATTGCGGGCTGAATACGAAGGGAGCACATTGCGTGATCGCCTGTTCGGCAAAGGGGACCGGCTGCCTGCCCATCATCATGGAAAAAAGTTTTCCTTGGAGAAAGCAGAAGTTCGTTAAAAACCTTATGCAAATTTAAGGGAAGCCATGGAGAGCCTTCAATGCTCCATGGTTTTTTAGCGTGAAAAAAAAGAACTTCAATGAATCAGCTAGTAATTTAGCGATTTATTCTGTATGTTTATTATATTCAGATAAAGTAATGGGGGATATAGAATGAGACCGATTATTGGAATTACCGCATCAAAAGAATTAGGGCACGACCATTATTCAATCGAGCAGGCTGATACCGAAGCTATTATGCAGGCAGGGGGGCTGCCAATCATGCTCCCGCATTTGCGGAGAGAAGAGGAAATTGAGCAGATTGCCGAACATATCGACGGTTTGTTTGCAGCAGGCGGATATGACATCGATCCTACCTTGTTTGGGGAAGAGCCGCATCCGAATTTAGGTGTGATTATCCCGTCCCGCGATGCTTTTGAACTGCAGCTGATGAAGAAAGTGCTGGAACTGGGAAAACCGATTTTAGGGGTTTGCCGAGGCGCACAGATCCTCAATATTGCGGTTGGCGGAGATATGTATCAAGACATCACCGATCAAATCGAAGGGGACTTGCTGCAGCATAAACAGCAAGCGCCGAAATTCCACGGCTCCCATTTCGTTCACGTACCGGAGGGTTCTTTGCTGAACCGGTTGACCGGGAGCGTGAAACTGACAGTGAACAGCCGCCATCACCAAGCGAACCGCCGGGTTCCGGATTCGTTTTTGATCAGCGGCAAGGCAAGCGATGGTGTAATTGAAGCGATTGAAAGCACGGAACACCGTTTTGTCCTCGGTGTCCAGTGGCATCCGGAAAATATGGCGATTGCATCGGATGAAGCTTCTATGAAGATTTTTAAAGGGTTCATTGAAGCGTGCATGGAAGAAGGGAATGAGTAAATGAAGATTATTGATACGCATTGCGATGCTTTACTAAAACTTCAGTTAGCCAAACGCGGCACTTTCTACGGCAAAGAACCGTTGAATTTCACGAACTCTGATCAACTTGATACAAATTTTCAGCGTTTGCAGGCAGGCGGCGTCTACGTTCAGTTCTTCGCGATCTTTTTATATCCGGACCTGCCTGACAATGAAAAATGGCAGCATGCCTTGGAACAAGTAGACCTGTTTTATACAGAAATTCTTGGGAAGAATCCTTCTATGAATCACATTAAAAAATGGGAAGACATCGACTCGCTGAAGGAAGGAGAGATTGGTGCAGTTCTAACGCTGGAAGGGGCCGATGCGTTTGGCAATGATTTGATGAAATTGCGCCAATTGTACCGTTTGGGTGTGCTTTCGATTGGGCTCACCTGGAACAATGCAAATTTATGTGCAGACGGAGCCGGTGAACCAAGAGGCGGCGGGTTGACGCTTCTCGGCAAAGAAGTGGTTCGTTTGAACAATGAACACCGAATTTTTACGGATGTCTCCCATTTATCTGTCAAAGGCTCCTGGGACGTCATGGAACTTGCCGATTATCCGATTGCCAGCCATTCCAATGCACGCGCTTTATGCGATCATCCCCGAAATTTGAACGACGACCAAGCGAAAGCGATGTTTGCCAAGAATGGCATGATTGATGTCGTCTTTTGCCTTCCTTTCATTAAAGAAGGCGGGAAAGATGTGGGAATCGCCGATTTGGTAAAACACATCGATCATTTCAGCAATTTAGGCGGCGTTAAACATATCGGCATCGGGTCGGATTTCGATGGCATAGACGCCTATATGAAAAATTTAAATAATGCTTCGGAATTCCAGAATTTGATCAATGAGCTGCAAAAGCACTTCAGTGAGAGCGAAGTGGAAGGCTTTGCTTACCGAAACTTTTTGGAGCACCGTCCGGCAGCTAGAAGATGAGGGAAGTATAATGGAAAATACAGCAAAAGAAAAGGTGAAGGAAATATTCGGGAAGAATGCGGATAAATACGTGACGAGCGATATCCATGCAAAAGGTGATGATTTGGCCTTGCTGGTGGATTGGCTGAAGCCGAAAGAAACCTGGACGGTTCTGGACATTGCCACAGGAGGCGGCCACGTATCAAAAACTCTGGCTCCTCATACATCTCAAGTCATTTCGACTGATTTGACAGAAGCCATGCTTGAAAATACGGCAAAGCATCTGCGGGCAGAATATCAAAATATATTTTACGTAGTGGCGGATGCAGAAAGCCTGCCATTTTTAAATGGCACATTTGATGCGGCAGTTTGCCGGATAGCGCCGCACCATTTTCCGCATCTCGAAAAGTTTATTGCTGAAACTGCCCGGGTGCTGAAAGCCGGCGGAAGGTTTGTGCTGATCGATAATACGGCTCCGGAAAAAGAAGAGCTCGCGGAATTCATGAACATGACCGAGAAGCTCCGGGATGATAGCCATGGAAGATGTTTGTCCAAAACAGAATGGCGGCAGCTCTTGCAAGAACACGGATTAGAGGAAATCCAGTCCGCGGACCGTAAAAAAACATTCCAATTTCCTTCCTGGGTGAGGCGGACAGCAGAGACGGAGGAGCAAATCGAACAAGTTCGCCGCCACCTCTTATCAGCTACCGAAGAAGAATTGAATTATTTTCAAATACGGCAGCAGCATCAGGAAATTGAAAGCTTCGCCATCGATGAATGGATGGTTTTAGCCGAGAAAAAATAAAGAAAACACCGGACCCATGCGAGTCCGGTGTTTTTGCTATTCTTCATAGACTTGCGCAGGTGCATTTTTTACATTTTTTCGTCTATGCAATATGGCATTGATTTCGGCTCCGATGACTAAGATCAGTCCGGTCAGGAAGAACCAAAGCATTAAGACGATTAAGCCGCCAAGGCTTCCATAAGTTGCGGAATAGCTGCCGAAATTAGCAACGTAGAACGAAAAGCCGAGGGAGACAACTTGCCATAAAACCGTAGCAATGACTGCCCCAATGATTACTTCTTTAAAAGGGAAATGCTTGTTCGGCGCAAATTTATAAAGGAACGCTAAAACGATGCTCATGACGGCAATGGAAATCACCCAGCGAAGAACTTGGAAAATGATTTCCGTTTGGGACGGCAAATTCAGGAAAGAGCTGATTGAGTCAATAATAGCTCCCCCAAAAATCGGCAGCACTAAAGCGATAATGACTGCCACCAGCATGAACAGCGTCAAGATAATCGCTGTCCCTTTGAGTTTGATGAAAGAACGGCTTTCTTCTACATCATAGGCTTGGTTAGTTGCTTCGATAAAAGCGGTCATCGCATTGGAAGCCGACCAAAGCGTACCGAGAATACCAAATGTCAACAATCCGCCGGAAGGAGTGGTCACAACACTGACAATAGTATCTTCGAAGGTGTTTGCGACTTCTCCGGGAAGAATAGTGCCGATGAAATCCATTACCCGGTTGGGGTCTAGCTGAAGATAAGGAAGAATTGCGAGTAAAAGGATCAATAAAGGTACGATTGCGAGTAAATAATAATAGGCCTGTGCAGCAGCAAGCGTCGTCGCATGGTCTTTCTTGAATTCGCCTGCCAGCTCTTTGGCAATTGATACAGCTTTGCTCATAGCTTTAACCTCCTGTAGTTGAAATTAGTTATTCATTATATGCCCTATCTTAGGAGAGTTTAACCCTAAATGAGGAAAGAAGCGGCATGGTAGGCCTACCATGCCGCTTCTTAGGTTATAGACTATTCGATTGTTTTTGCGCCAATAATTTCAGCAAAGGAAATCTTCTCGCTTTGCAGCCCTATGTCCAAGAAGAGGAATTTAGCATTCAAGTCGATGGCGGCAATGGTTCCGGTAAAAACTTGGGACTGGCTGCGCCAAAGGCGGATCTCAATGGCACATTGCCGAACCACTGCAAGGTGAATTTCTTCGTAGATGGCTTCGAGGTCAAAAGCGTCCAAATCGGGCTTTTTATTGAAAGGATCCTCTTTTTGCCAATCCCGCAGCATCTGGACATGCTCCGGCAGCATCATGGCTGTCCACTTGATCCCTCCCCGGTCTTTAATTTGGCCATTTAGCGTCAATTGTTTGTTAATCTTCATCGTTGACCCCTCCTTGTAAAAAAAGATAGAACATTTGTTCTTATATTATAGAAAAGGTAAGGAAAGGTCAAATAAGAACAGGGGAAGAGGGGAGCACTGCCTTTCTTAAATCATAAAAAAATCCCCTGAATGGTCAGGGGATTTTCTGCGAAATCGGTTAATCTCTTAGAATGTCTACAGCCACTTTTGAGATGTGGTGATTATCCATTTCCAGGATAGACCAGCGATGGCCGGCTTTTTCGACGACATCTCCGGTTTCAGCTTCAATGAGTTGATGCTGGATCCAACCCGCAATGGTGTCGATGTCTTCGCTGTCGTCAAATTCCAAATTAAAGCGTTCGTGAAGGTCTTTCAAGAGTACGCGTCCATTTAAAATATAGCGGTCATCGCTTTCTTTAATAATTTCAGCTTCTTCTTCATCGTCAAATTCATCGCGAATCTCCCCGACTATTTCCTCGAGAATGTCTTCCATCGTGATAATGCCGGACGTCCCACCGTATTCATCAATGACCAATGCGATATGAGTGCGGTCTTTCTGCATTTTCATCAGGGCGGTCTGAAGCGGCGTCGTTTCATGGAAATAGGGAAGGTCGTGGATAAACTCTTCCATTTGAACGTCGCCGGCCACTGCGAAATGTGTCAAAATTTCCTTGGCGTTGATAAAACCGATCAAATCATCTTTATCGCCATGATTGGCAATCGGATAGCGCGTATATCGATGTTCGCGCAGTTCCCCGAGCAATTCCTCACAGCTCAAATCTTGCGGAAACGCTACGATTTGAGTACGGGGAACCATGACATCTTTTGCGCTGCGTTCGTCGAATGCAAAAATGTTCTGCATAAAAGACAATTCGGTTTGGTTGATTTCGCCGCTTTGGAAACTTTGGGCCATGATGATTTTCAATTCTTCTTCTGAGTGGGCTTGTTCTTCTCTTGCCGGCTGAACGCCAAAAATGCGCAAGAATACACGGGCAGAGCCATTCAACAGGAAAATGAATGGTGCCATGATCTTGCCGAACAAGTATAGCGGCGGGCTCAAAAACAACGTCATGCGTTCTGCAAATTGAAGAGCCAGTGATTTTGGCGCCATTTCTCCAATGACGACATGCAAGAAAGTCACAAGAGAGAAAGCCAACACAAAAGAAATGACAATGGAAACAGAATTAGGCACACCGAGCGTTTCAAAAAGCGGGTGCAAAAGGCGTTCAATGGTCGGTTCTCCGAGCCACCCGAGTCCGAGTGCCGTCACCGTAATCCCAAGCTGGCAAGCGGAAAGATAATAATCCAGGTTGCCAACGACTTTTTTTACAAGGACGGCTTTCCTATTGCCTTCTTCAATCAATTGTTCGATGCGGGACATCCGGACTTTAACGACGGCAAATTCTGCACCGACAAAAAAGGCGGTTAACGCGATTAATAAAACGAGTAAAGCTAAATTCACTAAAAGTATGGGGTCCAATAAATTCCCTTAACTAAGGGATTCACCTCCGAGATTTTTTGGTATTATGAACAATTTAACATAATTTGACCCGGAAATATACAAGGAACTCCCTTTAGTCCTCTAGCACTTGGCGCGTGATCTCTTTAATATCAATGACGGTTTCTTCACTTATTACATCATCGAGCATCACTTCACGGAAATAAGTGACGCTTGCTTTTAACGGAATGGCCAGCAATTTTTTTAGCGCGATGCGGTACATGGCGACAAATTCCTTGTCGGCGTTGCCTCTTTTCAATTCTGCGAACGATTCGTAAAATTGGTCCAGCTTGTCTGCCATTTCCAGCAGGCGGCCTTCAATGGTCGCGTCTTTGCCTTCCTTCATCCGATCAAAAAACACGTCTTGGAATTCTTCCGGGATTTCGCGCAGGATGAATTTCTCCATCATGCCTTCCTCCACTTTGGCAATCATTTCTTTGAGTTCGGGCGAAGAGTGTTTGACCGGCGTTTTGATGTCCCCGATAAAGACTTCTGCAAAATCGTGATTGATTGTTTTTTCATACAAGGATTTCCAATCGATGGTTTGGCCATCGCGTTCTTCGATTGTAGCGAAAAACAACGCATATTGGCTGACTTTCCAGGAATGAGCCGCCACATTGTGCTCTTCAAATTTAAATCTTCCGGGAGCGCGGATAATCCGCTCCAAATCGTTTAATGAAGTAAAAAACTTATGAATTCCCATTCCCTCTACTCCTTTATTATTTTCTATACCAACACCATACCCCATTTTGCGTATAATGAAATAGACATTCTAAAAAAAGGGGAATAATCAAGCATGACAGGAAAAACACACATCACGGGGGGCATTGCAGCAAGCCTTGCTTTTGCCCAAATCACAAATTATGATCCTGTCGTACTGCTCATATCCGGAGTGGCAGGGGCAATTTTGCCGGATATTTGCCACGGAGGCAGTAAAATCGGAAGAACGTTTCCAGTTCTTTCAAAAGTGGTCAATAAATTATTCGGGCACCGCACATTTACGCACAGCCTGTTGTTTCTAGTACTGATGGCCGTTTTATTGAATGCTTTTGGAGTTGAGGAAGCGGTCACTGCGGGGCTGCTTGTTGGCATGGCAAGCCATTACGTATTGGACATGGCAACGAAGAATGGGATCAAGCTTTTTTTTCCGCTGAAAATGACCGTCCGCTTTCCGGTCACGACAACTACAGGCGGCACAGTTGAATATCTTGTTTTCGCAGCACTCTCAGTGTTGGTCGTTTACTTTGGATATGACATATTCTTATCTTATTTTTAAAAAAATCTTTGTTTTATAAAAGGCGAAGTGGGAATACTCCTTGAAAATGGATAGAGGAGGAGAAGTTATGGGCAAAGATAATTTTTCTGATGAGCGGCATCCAAGAGAAGAAGGGAACCGAAGAGAACGCGAAGAATATGAAAGCATTGAGCAAGAATCTGCAGAAGATGGAAAAGAAATGGAAAAAAGAGGGGCTCACAGCAATGAAGGGATTGGCGATGAACAGAATCCCATCGGAGAGTCAGAAGAAGAATAATCGAAAAAGCAAAGCATGCCAAATGGGTGCTTTGCTTTTTTTATGGAAATAAATTGGAAAGCTGGCATTCTTGTGTATCTGCCCGCAAAAAATCCCGCAATAATCATTCATTGCGGGACACCGTTATATTTTTTTAAAGAATGAAATGATTTGCTTTTTCGAAGGCTCTTGCAGCCGGTAGCGAAGTTCTTTGTTTTGTGTATTTACCAGATGGTAAGCAGGATTCTCAGCAACAGTGAATTTCCAATGCGGCTTCGTGTTTTTCTTTTGGATCTGCAACTCTGGCGGCATCATTTTTGTTCGGAAACTTTCAAGTTTTGCCATTAAAAAGGTATCCATATACCGTACGATTAAAAAGCCTTGCTGACGCTCAGGATCAAACTTAGCCAAGTTGAATTCACTGATATCAAATCCCTTTTCGTAACGCTGAACCGATGGAGACAATACAAAACAATCTTCGTTCGTAAAGATAGTTGAATTCCCTTGCTGTTTCAGCCCAAGTTCTTCTACCAGAAAATCTTTATTGACCAGACTCATTTCTCGTGCAGTAGCCATGTAATTCCTCCTATTAAACTAATGATATCTCCATTATACCACTCTTTCGTTCGGAAATGGGCAAAGATTGCCGTTTCGTCAGGCTTTCGCATCTAATTGGCTAAAGGATTGCCAAAAGATTTGAATTTTTTCTGAAAATGGCATATTTTATCGTTCTGGAAGAAATGATAGAAGAAAGTGAAAAGACAACAGAATAAAGTGGAAAACTCAAAATAAAAACCGTTCTAATTTGTAAATTAAATAATATAATAGTCTTGGTAGTTTTGAATTAGTTAGAGGAGGCTGCAAAATTGATCCGGAATTTCAAAATACGCTTAACTTTAATCATTCTCGTATTTTCGATAATAGTTTCTTTTTCTGTAGCCTTCCTCAACTTTCGCCAAATGGAAAAGCTAGCGGAAAGAGAATATTCGGAAAAACTGCAATTAGTAGAGGAAACAGTAGTCAATTCCTTAAAATCCGTAGACGGCGCTTACGAATTATTTGATACGGAGATTACAGACCGCATGAAATGGAACAGTGAAGAATTGCTTAAACGCTATTCAGAGAATCCGGATGTAAAGAGCTGGGATTTGATTGTCTTAAAACAAAAGTTCAATATGGATATTTATGTCATTGATTCCCGCGATAAGATAGTCCAAAGTACGGATGTTTCCATAGCCGAAAAGGAAACGGAACGCCTTTTTTCTAATCTCGATGAACGGCGAAACGGTTTGGCTTTTATAGAGGAACCGATGAAGCTGCAGCAAAAAGATGGAGAAATTAAGAAATATGGCTATGTGCCTTCACCGGACCATGAATATCTATTTGTCCTCGCCTATTCTATAAGCGATAAAACCATTTACCACACATTCAATTTTTTGGTGGCAGCCGAGGAACTGATTTACACCCATGATTCCTTGAATGCCATACACATTTATGAAACGGACGGCTCCTTGGTGGATGGAGCAAGAACGATGGAAGACGATGAAAATCCCGTCATTGCCGAGTCGAAAAAAGCGGTTTTTGAAAATGTCCTCGCCAATGGAAAAACATTGGAGATGGAGGGAGAGTGGGAAGGCGGCGACGTCTTCTACCGCTATATTCCATACACGGCTTTAAACAGCCAAGGGATGCCGGTCCAGCGAATTATCGAGATGGTGCGCAATGACCAGGAGCTGAAAGCGGTATCGATGGAATATAAACAAAACTTCATTTGGTCGCTGCTGCTCATTTTGGCAATGGCCATCATTCTTTCTTATTTAATCGCACATTGGTTAGCGCGTCCGATTTATTTAGCTTTCCATGACAGCCTCACAGGCTTAAAAAACCGGGCTGCATTTGATGATTGCCTGAAAGCGCTATTGCAGAAGAAAGACAGCAAACCCGTGTTGATGATGATGGATTTAGACAATTTTAAACTGGTCAATGACTTTCTTGGGCATGACGGAGGCGACGGGTTTTTAATGCGGACCGCTGCAATTATCCAGCATCATGCCGGGAGAGAAATTGTGGCAGCAAGGCTTGGTGGAGATGAATTCGCGGTTATTTTTCCGGAGGCACACCAGGAAACGATTGAACGTACAGCTTCGCTGTTAATCCGCGAAATGCGGACGCTGATGCTGCAGGAGCCTGGAACCGATGCAATTGATGTAACCGTCAGTATTGGCATCGCCTTCGGCCAAGAAAATGATGACGCAGAAACTTTATATAAAAAGGCGGATCTCGCGCTATACGAATCCAAAAATTTTGGCAAGAACCAGTATCGCTTTTTTACAGGAGATGCGATAAATGTATAGGCAGGTAAATAAGATGGAAATAACAAAAAACAAACAATTCTGTTATATCGGATAATAAGGAACCGACTTCATTGAAAGAAGGGATTCAATATGTGCGGAAGATATTCGTTATATGCAGACTACAGTGCCATATTGCAGCGTTTCGATATTGAAGAAGCCGCTATACGTGAAGAGGATTACCAGCCAAGCTACAATATTGCGCCCAGCCACCAAGTGTTGGCTGTCGTTAACGACGGCTCGAAAAACCGATTGGGTTTGCTCAGATGGGGATTGATCCCGCCTTGGGCTAAAGATGAAAAAGTAGGATATAAAATGATCAACGCACGAGCGGAAACCGCAGCCGAAAAACCGAGTTTCCGCAATGCGTTCAAGAAAAAACGCTGTCTTGTAGTAGCCGATTCTTTTTTCGAATGGCAGCGGAACGGTTCCGGAAAAACGCCGATGCGCATCAAGCTTAAATCAGAAGAGCCTTTTGCTTTTGCGGCTTTATGGGAATCCTGGAAGTCGCCGGATGGAAAAACCGTAAATACTTGTTCAATTTTAACGACCAAACCGAATGATTTAATGGCGGCTATCCATGACCGTATGCCAGTCGTATTAACGAAGGAAGCTGAAAAAATATGGCTGGATCCTAAAGTGCAAGACCCGGAGATACTTGGAGAATTATTGAAACCTTTTAATCCGGAAGAAATGGAAGCTTATGAAGTATCTGAAGCGGTGAATTCACCCAAAAACAATGGGCCGGAATTAATTGAGAAAATAGGGTGAAAGCAGGCTGGCAGAAAATTTGCCGGCTTATTTGCATAGGAAAGGGCGGTGTGCCATGAAAAGCGGTTTGATTTTAGAAGGCGGCGGCATGAGAGGGGTTTATACAGGCGGGGTTTTAGAACGGTTTTTAGAGGAAGCGGTTTTTGTAGATTATATCATTGGCGTATCTGCAGGAGCGTGCAATGCCTCATCTTACATTTCCCGCCAAATGGGGAGAAACCGTGAAGTCACCATCGGCTACGTCCAGCACCCTGATTATATTTCCGTGAAGAATTTGGTGCTGAAAAGAGAGCTGTTTGGCATGAATTTGATCTTTGATGAAATCCCAAACCGGCTTGTGCCGTTTGATTATGCCGGATTTCAAAAAGCGACGGAAGAATTTGTAGTCGGAACCACCGACTGCATGACAGGTGAAGCGGTCTATTTTGAAAAGCGGGATCATCCGGCAGATGTTTTATCCATTGTTAGGGCGTCCAGCTCCTTGCCTTTTATGGCGAAGCCGGTAGAATTCGAAGGCCGCCTTTTAATGGACGGCGGGGTAGCAGATCCGATTCCCATCCGAAAAGCGCTTGAGGACGGGGTGACAAAACCGATTATCGTATTGACCAAAGAAAGGGGCTACCGAAAAAAAAGAAATTCTTTCGCTCGTTTAATGCCGGCTTTTTACCGCCAGTTTCCTGGCATCATCAAAAGTATGGAAAATTGGTATCTCCGCTACAACGAAACAATGGAATTTATCGAACAGCTGGAAGCGGAAGGGAAAGCAATCATCATCCAACCTTCAAGGTTCATAAAAATGACCGGGATGGAGCGGGACGTCGAGAAGCTTACAGAGCTTTATGAACTAGGCTATCACGATACAGAGCAGAAGCTGGAAGAAATCCAGCGTTTTCTCCGTTCATGACAGGAAGAAAGCCGCTGAGAGTTCAGCGGCTGAAGCAAAAGCTTATGATTTTTTTACTTCGATGCTGCCATTATCCGTCTTCAAAATGATGGAATGTTGGCCGGAGCCGTATACCGTATGATTGCTTTTTACGCCGAAAATTTTTGCCTTTCCGTAATCCTTGTGGGCGTGGATAGAAGCATTCGTTGGTTCTTCTGCTGTTTCAACCGTAATGCTGCCGTTGTCTGTTTTCAGGGTGATGTCGCGTTCAAGATTGGAAGTGAACAATCTGATTCGGCCGTTATCGCTTTCTGCAGAAATTCTCCCTTCCACACGATCCATCAAGATGCTGCCATTATCGGATTGAAGCCTGATTTGCGCCGCTTCAATGTTCTCCAGTTCAATCTTGCCATTATCCGATTTCATCTCGGCTTTTTCTGTCCGGCTCGATTTCAATTTCAAAGCGCCGTTATCCGAACGAATGCGCAATTCAGCCGTTTTGAGATCTTCAAAACAGATGCCGCCGTTATCTGATTTTGCCGTTAAAACGCTGCTTTCCAAATCGGCTCCATCGATTCTCCCGTTATCTGTCACTATTTTCAGGGAATCATAGATCTTAGAAGGCAGCTGGATACGTACACGAGGCGATTTCGTATTGATTGCAAAACTGAAAATTCCCCATTTCTTTGCTTCCTCTTTTAAAGTGATGACCAATGTCCGGTCCAAGACATCCACAAACAACTGCTGATTATAGCCTTTGTCCTCTACGTCCACATGCATTTTCCCGTCTTGTGATAATCCGATGTCCAATGTGCCGTTGTCAATTTGAATATCCACTTTATCAAATTCGTCTTTTGAAAGGTTGACGGCTTTCGGTTTTGCTTCAACTTGGCTGAAGTCAAATGAAGCGAGCAATTCTTGGGCAATAGCTGCCGGCGCCCCAAGTTCCGCTGCGATTTCTTCGTCTTGTTTTCCGTCACGGCGTCCATTTAAAAAGTATTCGCGAATATCTTGAGAAATGTCCTGTCGTTCTTCTGCTGGCAATTGGTGCAAAACCGCTTCTAGCTCTAAAAGAAATTGGTGTTCAGTCATTGGAAATTCCCTCCTCGATCAATTGGTTGACGCCATCGGTAAAACTTTTCCATTCAGTCAGTTGTTCGGCAAGATATGTTCGGCCGGCTTCCGTTAATGTGTAGTATTTCCTTGGCGGGCCTTCGGAAGATTCCTGCAAATAAGTGGTGAAATAACCTTCTTTCGTCAATCTTCGCAATAAAGGATAGACAGCGCCTTCTGATATGGAGATGCGGTCTGAAATCTTTTGAACCAACTCATACCCGTAGCGGTCTTGCTTTTCCAGCAACACCAAAACGCACAGATTTAAGACCCCTTTTTTAAATTGGACATTCACTTTCATTCACTCCTTTCTACGCTATTGTTCATTGTGCAGTAGTGAATATAGAACAATATATCATGTAGTACTATTCATTGCAAGGTAGTAGGGAGAAATGACAGAAAATTTTTTAAAAGGCTTGATATTTTTAATCAATAAGTGGACGAAAAAAGAGGCCGCCGTTGAAAGTGAACTGACCCAAAAAAGTTAGACAGAAAATTAAGCAGCTTGCTCGACATGAGTTCGGTACTCCACCGGACTCATGTTTTTTAATTTGCTCTTCATTCGTTTCTGGTTGTAATACACCATATAGGCATCCAGTTCCTGGCGGAAATGGTCTATACTCTCAAATTTCTGCAGGTAGAAGAGTTCCGTTTTAAGAATACCGAAAAAGTTCTCCATGACGGCGTTGTCGAGGCAGTTCCCCTTACGGGACATGCTTTGGGTAATCTTTCGATGCGCTAATGCGGTCTGGTATTTTGTCATCTGGTAATGCCAGCCCTGATCCGAGTGGAGGACAAGTTCGTCGCCAGGCCCCAGACGTTTAAAAGCCTGATCGAGCATGGTGGAAACCAAGTCAAAAGTCGGTCGGCTCTGAACGGTATAGGCAATAATTTCACTGTTGAACAAATCAAGCACAGGGGAAAGGTAGAGTTTTTGTCCGAAAAGGGAGAACTCTGTCACATCCGTCACCCACTTCTGATTTGGTTTGTCGGCCATGAAATCCCGGCTCAGCACATTCGGTGCCGTCTTTCCGACATTGCCCCGGTAAGAACGGTATTTCTTCATCCGCACGTGGCAGGTAAGACCGATGGCGTTCATCAACTTCAGAACGGTTTTCGGATCCAGCTGGATGCCTCTTTTCTGCAGTTCAATCTGGATATTCCGATGGCCATAACGTCCTCTGTGCTCGTGAAAGATGAGGGAAATGACCCTTTTTGTCTCTTTGTATTTATCGGGACGTTCCCGATGTTTAATCCAATAATAGTAGGTGCTCTTTGGGATAGATGCCACTTGAATAAGGTCGACGACCTTAAAATCATGCCTTAGCGCATAGATTACTTGTGCTTTAAGTTGCGTGGTGACGCTTCCTTTTCCTTCACTAAGGCATTCAACTTTTTTAAATACGCATTCTCCATGCGCAGCCGTTCGACTTCTTCCTGAAGGGTTTCGTTCGACTCTTTTGACCGTACGGGTTTCTTCGGTTTCTCTTTCATGGATGGACGCCCCTTTTTCTTTGGAATCAGGGCGTCTACTCCATTTCGATCCATCGCTTCCTTCCATTTTACTACTGTGGTTCCGGAAGGAATATTGAAAACGGCAGCTGCTTTAATAGAGGACGCCCCAGTCTCGTTCATAAAGTTCAGTACGTCCAGTTTAAACTCAGCTGGATAGTTTGTATACCGTTTCCGAAACCCTTCTTCGCCGTGATGCCGATACCGTTCAATCCATTCTTGGAGCCCTTTTCGGTTAACGCCATAGCGTCTGGCAATTTCATATTGAGAATCTAGGTCGGCTAAATAGTCTCGAGCTGCCTGTAGTTTGGTTTCAACCGTAAATTTTGACATAGAAAAACTGCACCTCCACTGTTAGTTGTGTCTAACAATTTCGGTGCAGTTCAAAGGCTGCCTCTGATTTATTTATTTTCCATTCTACGATTTATTCGTAAAGCTTTTGATACGTCTTCATAAATTTGCGATCGATGTGCTGCTTTAAAAGCCATGGCCACTTTCCGTGGATAGATCGCTTGCCGTATAAAAGCAAAGCTTCCTGATTGCCCGTCGACAGGATGGAAAGGAAACGCTTTTGAGGGACAAAGGGCTTCAGCGGCTGATGGAAGAGGAAACGTTGCAGGTTCTCCCATAGCACTGGGCCTTGCCGGACAGCATAAACGCCGTTTTTGGCAAGAGAAGGATAGGATTTTATGCTTGCGCAGTCGCCTGCGCCAAAAATGGAAGGGAAGGCATCACTCTGCAAAAATTCGTTGAGCAATAAAAAGCCGGAAGAATCTACCGGCAATTTGGAATGCCGGAACAATGCGGGACTTGCCGGCCCGGTGAGCCAAAGGATTTCGGACTGGGGATATACGCTGCCGCTGCTCGTGCTAAAACTTTGCTTATCTATTTGAATGACGGTTTGATTGGCCAGAATCTGCAGCCCTTTGCGTTGGGCGATCGCTTCGATTTTCTTTGAAATATGCTCACCCTGGGCGGCCAGTAAAGGAGAAGAACTGACTACAGCGACATTTTCCAATAGGCAATGCTGTTTTCGCCACGCTAATGCAGCCAGTGCCAGCTCGACGCCGGAAGCACCGCCTCCGACGACTGTTGGATAAGCAGCTTTACGAAATGAAGCGATGGTTTCCGAAAAGCGGAAGTTAGGTTTAACGGTGGAAACAAGATCTTTCCATTCATTCGGCACGGCCGTTTCTGAACCGATATCAAACGAGGCCGCATCATATGTATAAACCTTGCCTTTGGTTCCGACCATTTCTTTATTGTCTGCATCGATTTGGACAATCCGGTCCTCAATAAAGATTGCGCCTGCTTTTTGGCACATTTTTTGGAGATCGATTCGGGTCTCTTCCAGCTTGTAAAACCCTTCAGCAAATCCTGAAAACATTCCTGAATAGTATTGGAAGCGGGACGTAGAGATCAATAATACGTGCACATCCTCCAGCCCTTCAAGAATCAGCTGCCGCAAGCCATATAAATGGGCATGGCCGCCGCCAACCAGCACGAGGGTTTTCATTTCCTCCCCTTCTTTCTATTTCAAGATTCGCCTAGCTTCTGCGAGGCGTTGGGAAATCGTGAAAATCTGGATTGCGAAAAAAATCAATGTAATAGCTGTTAAATATGTTGAAAAAACAATCATTAGGGTAAAGAGAATAAAGCCTTCAGTCCGTTCAGCCAAACCGGCCTGATAATAGAAGGATTTCATCCCTTTTTTATCGGACAAGGCGCCGACTGTCAGAAAAATGGTCATGGCGATAACAATGGACGCGCAGAGGAGCAGCAATGCCCACATCGAATCGGGGAAACGAAAAGCCAGCCCCAAAATCACTCCGATTTCCACTAGGCGGTCAAAGCTGATATCAAGCAGCGTCCCCCAAGGCGAAGGCTTCGTTTTTCGGGCCATTGTGCCGTCGACCACATCCAGGTAGCCAGACACCCAAAGAGCCATCACGGCAAGGAAAGGCTGGTCCCAGTAAATGAGGGGACCGGATAAGATCCCAATGGCAAACGCGATTTTTGTGACGCCGTTAGCTGTAAAGCCCCATTTTATTAAGGCATCGGCAGTCTTCTCGACAATCGGTTGAACATGTTTTCGGGCATGAGTATCGAGCATGAATTTCACCTTTTCATTTTTAAGATAGTTTCAGTATAGTATAGCTTTTCTTTTCAATCCTCTAATCTAGCTTTCGGCAACGGAAAAGGAGCAGAGATAGAAAGGCTGTGCGGCCAAATAAAAAGGACAATAGAGAAAGGAAATGATCACAAATGGTAAAGAAATATGATATTGCAGTCATCGGAGCAGGAGCGGCAGGGTTGACCGCCTCTTTTACAGCAGCAGGATTTTCAAAAAAAGTAGTGTTGATTGATAAAAATCTGCCAGGGGGAGAATGTACATGGTCTGGCTGTATCCCAAGCAAATCCTTGATCAACATTGCAGAAGAAGTTCACCACGCGAGAAAATACACCCCGGATCTCCAAGTGGATACTTCGGAAGTGCTAAGAGACATTAAAGACATCATACAGAAAGTATACGAAGGGGAATCACCGGAAGTCCTACAGGAATCCGGCATCGATTTCATCAATGGCTATGCGAAATTTTTGGATTCCCATGCTGTAGAAGTGAACGGCGAGCGCGTAGAAGCGAAGAAATTCATCTTGTCTACAGGCTCATCGCCAATGGTCCCGCCGATTGAAGGATTGGACCAAGTCTCTTATTTAACCAACGAAACGATTTTCACACTCGATTCTTTCCCGGAAACGATGACAATCCTTGGCGGAGGCGCAATTGGCGTCGAATTGAGCCAGGCCTTGAACCGTTTAGGCGTGAAAGTCACGCTGGTGGAAAAATCGGAGCGGATCTTGCCAAAAGATGAAGAAGAACTGGTACAGATGGTGCAGCAGCGGTTGATTGATGAAGGCGTAACGATCCATACATCAGCTACAGCTGTGAAAGCGGAACAGAAGGGCAAAAATATCACGTTATTTGTTGAAAAAGACGGTGAAGAATTAAAAATTGCTGGAGAAGGCCTTCTCGTAGCACTTGGCCGAAAAGCGAATGTAGAAGGATACGGACTTGATAAAGCTGGAGTAAAATACGATTCAAAAAGCATCCAAGTCGACGATCATTTGGAAACGACGGCGAAGGGCATCTATGCCATCGGCGATGTGGTCGGCCCATACCAGCTTTCCCATATGGCAAATACCCAAGGCATCACGGCTACGCAAAATGCGATTTTGCCGATCAATAAAAAAATGGATTACGAACATGTGACTTGGTGTACATATACGGATCCAGAGCTAGGCCACTCAGGTTTGTCAGAAGAAGAAGCCCGTGAAAAATATGGCGATTCCATCCGGGTCTATGAGCATGATTATGCGCATCTGGATCGGGCAAACACGAAGAAAGACAGCATCGGAAAAGTGAAAATCATCCTGGATAAAAAAGGCTTTATCTTGGGTGCCAGTGTGCTGGGGGACCGGGCAGGCGAAATCATCAGCCAAATTCAAACGATTAAAACGCTCCACATCAACTTAGGAAAGTTATCCGGCGTGATTCATCCGTACCCGACATACAGCGAAGTGCTGGTGAAGATCGGCAAGAAAGTCTATGTCGATAATTTATTGAACCAACCGGTTGTGAAAGCGTTCAATAAAGCGAAAGATGGAGAAAACCCGGTAACAACGAAAGGCGTGTTGGCGACTGCAGCTATAGCGGCAGGATCTGCTGTGGCGACGATGGCAGTGAAAAACAATGTGAAGCCGAAGCTGGGAGTTGAAGATGGGCGATTGAAGGAAGTTCCTTCTACTCCAAACGCCGTTTCATCCCAAGCGCTTGACCTTGAAAAATATGTAGCGGCTTTGCCGTACCATGGCAGCAAGAGCCAGGCGAAAAAGAATTTGATCAGCATGCTGAAAGGGTATGAAGGTGTAACGATCTTGCAGGAAGATGAAAATTACATCTATGCCGTAGCAAGATCAAAAACAATGAAATTTAAGGACGATATCGAATTTTACTTCAACGATGCAGCTCAGCAGATCGAGTTCCGTTCAGCTTCCCGTGTAGGCTATTCAGATGCCGGCGTTAACCGCAAACGCTATAATGAAATGAGAAACCGCTATTTCAGCATTTCCAGCCATAATAGAGACTTATGAGCAACAGGAAGTTTTCAAAAGTTTTCCTGTGGCTGGCCGCCATTTTAGGGGTTGGAGCGGTTTACTGGATCAGCCGCTCCGTCTTTCAACTGGATGCACAGGCAGTCCGCAGCTGGATCCTTTCTTTTGGAGTAGCTGCACCGCTTATTTATATAGCAGTTTACACAGTTAGGCCGCTGGTGCTTTTTCCTGCTTCTATCCTGTCCATCGCCGGAGGGTTGGCCTTCGGTCCATGGATGGGAACTTTTTATACCATCATTGGGGCTTCGCTCGGTGCCATGCTTTCTTTCGTTTTGGCCAAGAAAATAGGCGTCAGGTTGGGCAAAAAAGAATGGCCGGAAAATAGGAAGAAAATCCAAACGCAGATGGAGCGAAACGGCTTTTTTTATGTTTTGGCATTGCGCCTATTTCCAGGATTCAGTTTTGACTTAGTAAGCTATTCAGCCGCTATCGCAAAAGTCCGTTTTGTCCCTTTCTCCATTGCGACGATTATCGGAATCATCCCCGGCACGTTTGCCTTAAACTTTGTGGGGAGCAGTTTCATCAGCGGAAATCCGGCAATTATAACAGGAGCTATAGCAGTATTTATTGTTTTGACAAGTGGATTGGCCCTCCTTCGGAATCGATGGAAGCGCACCGAAGGCACGGCGGACAGAATGTAATTATCAAAGTTTGGGAAGTGGAAAAATGAAGAAGTGGGCATTGGCAGCAACCGGGTTATTGGCATTGGCGCTAGGGGCATGTTCGAATGGCGCAAGTGATCCGGCAGCAGAAAATACAGATGATTTGTTGGATAGTGATTGGAAAACGATTGCTGCAGAAGCCGAAGGGCAAGAAGTGAATATGTATATGTGGGGCGGAAACGAAAACATTAACCGTTATTTGGATGATTGGGTAGCCCCCCGCCTCCAAGAAGAATATGATGTGGATTTGCAGCGCGTCCCGGTCAATGATGCCCAAGATTTTATCAATCAATTGGTGGACGAAAAATCGGCCGGAAAGAAAGAGGGCAGCATCGATATCATTTGGATTAACGGAGAAAATTTCAAGGCCGCCAAAGACAATGAATTGCTGTGGGGAGATTTTGCCGGGAAACTGCCGAACTTCAATGAATACATAAATCCGGATGCGTTAGAAGTGGCGGAGGACTTTGGAGAACCAGTTGAGGGGCTTGAAGCACCGTGGGGCAAAGCCCAATTTGTCTTTGTCCATGATGAGAAGAAAGTTGCTGAACCGCCAAAGTCCATGGAAGAACTGGCGGAATGGGTCAAAGAGAATCCAGGCCAGTTTACGTACCCCGCATTGCCGGATTTTACAGGCAGCGCATTTATTCGCCACGTGCTTTATGAAACGACCGGCGGATATGAACAATACCAGCAGCCGGCAGCGGATATCGAAGATTTGGAACAGCGTTTAGCGCCCATGTGGCAATATTTGAATGAAATTGAACCTTATTTATGGCGTAAAGGCGAAACCTACCCTGAAAGCCTGGCGAAACTGGACCAATTGTATGCAAACGGGGAAGTCTCGATGACCATGAGCTACGATCCGGCGCTTGCAGCAAGTGAAGTCATGAAAGGCCGATTCCCGGAATCGACCAAGACCTTCCTATTGAAAGGCGGGACTTTGGCAAACACCCATTTTCTATCGATTCCATTCAATTCTTCTGATAAAGCAGGAGCTTTAGTGGCGATCAATGAAATGCTGTCTCCGGAAGCCCAGACTGCGAAATTGTCTCCTGAGAATTGGGGGGATCTGTCTGCATTGGATTTCGAGAAGCTGTCTGCTGAACAGCAGAAGGCCATGAACGAAGTGGATTTTGGCCCGGCGACTTTGCCGCTTGAAGAGCTGGAAGGAAATCGCTTGCCTGAATTATCCTCCGATTATATCGAAGTGATCGAAAAAGGGTGGATGGAAAATGTTGCGAAAGATTAAACCGTATCTTTTGCTCTTTCCTGCCGCCGCCACCATAGTCCTCCTGTTTTTCGGAGGGCTTTTTGACGGTTTTTTGAAAAGCCTCGGCTATTTTCCGGCTATTGGCGAAACCGGGTTTTCGTTGAAGGCTTATTCCAGCCTCTTTCACTCGGATGCGTTTTGGGATTCCTTAATTGTTACCATTCGAATTGCCGCTATTTCTTCCGTACTATCTGCTTTTTTAGGAGCGATTGTGGCTGTCGTTCTGTTCATGATGCACGAAAAGTCGAGATCGGGAGCGTTGAACTTATGGAATCGTTTGTTTCAATTGCCATTGACGATCCCGCATCTTGTGGGAGGATATGTAATTGTCCTTTTGTTCATGCAGAGCGGATTTTTATCGAAAATCTTAGCGAAGGTGGGAGTCATTGAGCAAATTCCGGATTTTCCGGTGCTTGTCAATGACTCGTTCGGATGGGGGATCATCCTGGCATATACATGGAAAGAAGCGCCGTTTGTCGCTTTGATGGTTTATCCGGTGCTTGAGAGAATCCACAGGAAGTGGCGGGATGTTTCGCGGGTATACGGGGCAGGGAATTGGGATTTCATCCGTGAAATTGTGGTTCCTGCCATCTTGCCCGCTTGGACGGTTGCGGCTTTTATCGTCTTCGTCTTTACGTTTTCTGCCTTTGAGGTGCCGTATCTGTTAGGCGTCACTTACCCCAGCATGCTGCCGGTCTATTCCTATCAGCTCTATTCAAGCGGAACGTTGGCTGACCGGCCTGAAGCTCTGGCTGTTAATCTCATTTTAGCGCTGTTAACGGTGTTGTTGGGGCTCATCGCCTATTATTTCAGCAAGCGCTGGAATGTATTGAAGGGGTGGGAATGATGAAGAGACAGCGCCTCCTAGCAAATACCTTCCTGTTCATTTTCCTGTTGATGTTCATCGTTCTCCCTTTTGTTCCATTGGTTTTATCAAGTTTTTCCTATAATTGGGAATGGCCGAACGTTTTGCCGGAAATTTTCAGCCTAAGTGCCTGGAAGTATGTGCTCTTCGACAACTCGGGTACGTGGCAAGCCATTGGCACCAGCTTGCTGATCGCTTTTATCGTCACGGCAATCAACATTATTTTGGCGGTCCCGGCTGCTAACGCGCTTGTGCGCTATCCCTTAAAAGGGAGATGGCTTTTTGAAGCAATTATTTTTGCGCCTATTGTTATCCCTCCTTTTGTAGCCGTTTTGGGCATCCATTTAACCTTTCTGCGTTTTGGTTTGACGGAAACGATTTTCGGCGTGGTTCTCGCCCATCTTTCGCCGACGCTTCCTTACGTCGTCCGGGCTGCGATGACCAGCTACAATACTTTATCGATCGATTGGGAAGACCAAGCGCGAATGTTGGGGGCAGGCCCCCTTTCACGTTTCTATCATGTGGTGCTTCCGCATTTGCTGCCAGGCATCGCAGCAGGAGCCAGCTTGAGCATTTTGATTTCCTTAAGCCAGTATTTGATCACCTTCATTATTGGCAGCGGACAAGTGATGACTTTGCCGATTCTGCTGTTTCCATTTATCAGCGGCGGAGATCCGGCAATCGCTTCGGCCTATTCCTTAGTTTTTGCAGGGATGGCCGTTGCTGCCTTGCTCATTCTGGACTTGGCATTGAAAAGATATTATAAGAAAAAGCAGGCCGCTGCCAGTAAAGGAGTGAGGGAATGAATCAGCTGCGGATTATTCAGCTCGAAAAAAAGTTCGAAGACAGAAAAAAGGATGAGAACCCGGTTTTTTCACTTAAACCGGTTCATTTGACGATAAAAGAAGGCGAATTTTTTTCGCTTTTGGGGCCGTCCGGCTGCGGGAAGACCACGCTATTGAAATTGCTGGCAGGATTGGAGCAGGCGGACCAGGGAGAAATTTGGATAGGCGAAACGGAGATAACCAATGTCCCTCCCGAATCACGGAACTTTGCCATGGTCTTTCAACAGCCGCTCTTGTTTCCGCACATGAATATTGAAGACAATATTGCCTTTGGCCTGAAAATGAAGAAGGTGAAAAGAGCCGAACGGATTGAACGGGCACGTGAAATGCTCGGGCATGTCGGTTTAAAAGGCTATGGGCAACGCTTTCCGGATGAACTGAGCGGCGGACAGCAGCAGCGGGCGGCGCTTGCACGGGCGCTTGTGTCGGATCCGCGCGTGTTATTGATGGATGAACCATTCAGTGCACTGGATCCGAGCCTGCGGGAAGAAATGCGGATTTTGCTGAGCCGCATCCACCAAGAGTTTGGGACAACGGTCGTGTTCGTCACTCATGACCGCGAGGAAGCTTTCCATCTTTCCGACCGAATCGGTGTGATGAGCGACGGAAACTTGCTGCAAGTGGCCGGTGCAAAGGAATTATACGAAAAGCCGGCCAGCATTCAAGTGGCTTCTTTTCTAGGCCTTAAAAATATTTTAAAAGGAAGCGCCGGAAAGTTTGGGATGGAAAACAGAAGCCAGCAAGTTGAGCTAGCGGATTCAAGAAAGTCTTCCATGACGCATTTGATCATCCACCCTGAAAAACTGCAGCTTTCCACCGATTTGGAGAAGCAATCGACAGCTGAGGAAATCATATTTGAAGGGATCGTAAAGCAATTGCGCTTCAATCACGGTTTTTATCTTTGCACCGTCCAAACGGAAAACACGCTGTTGGAATGCTCAATTTCCAGCAGACAAGCGGAAACAGTTTCCATCGGTCAAAAGGTGAAGCTTAGTGCCCAGTTAAAAGGCTTGCACTTCGTCAGCCGATGAGTTTATTCTTCCTAATATTGCAAAAAAGAGCGCTGGAAACTCCGCATAAATGGTAAAATGAGTCTTGGGGGTGGAAGTATGATTGGCCAATTAGACCATCGGGATGAAGAAACGGCGAAGGATATCCAACGCATTCAACAGCCGGCCTATCTTATTGAAGCCGAGTTGATGGGATTTCATGGAATTCCGCAATTAACAGAATCGATTGAGGACATACAGCAAAGCAACGAAAGCTTTACCGGATTTAAAGAAGAGGAATTAAAAGGCTTTATCTCCTATATTGAAGAAGAAGATCTGATTGATATTTACCGCTTGGTCGTTCATCCGGATTTCTTCAGACGAGGAATCGCGAAAGCGCTGCTTGCTGATCTTATGAAGCGATACAAGGGATATAAATTTATCGTCAGCACTGGAACAGCCAATGAGCCAGCCAAAAATCTTTACCATTCTTTCGGTTTTGTGGAACAAGACCGATTTGAAGTGGCGGCGGGCATTACGTGTACCAATTTCATGAAACAAAGCTAGAAATTATTTTGTGCGAAAGGTGGAGTGCTTAAAGCCTGGGGAATCCATCCAGCTTTCGTAGTTCTTCTCGCATTGTCATAGGGCGCACTCGCCAGTTTTATTTAATTATGGAAAACACCTGCTTTTTTTAGCAGGTGTTTTTTTACGGTTGGGCTTGAAAGTTTCGGGAGTGCCTCCAAGTTCAATTGATTTACTTTCATTTCAAAATAAATTATTATGTGATAACGAGGATAAGGATTGTCCGCGTTTAAAAAGCGGAGGTGATGAATGTGCATATGAAAACAGGCGTTGAGCAGTCGGTTTATGCCGTTTTACTGTTGAACATGCTGCCGGATAAAGCTGTGCTTCCGGGAGAAGCAATCAGCCAGCAGCTGAAAGCATCGCCTACGTATTTCCAAAAACTGCTTCGCAAATTGGTCAGTGCAGGAGTCATTGCATCGGTGCCAGGCGTAAAAGGCGGATTCAAATTAAACAAACGGGCGGAAGATATCACAGTCTATGATATCTACCTTGCGATAGAAGGAAGGCAGTCGCTTTATTCGTCCAGCGGCATTTTAGGCGATCTGCTGGAACTGGAAAAGGAAGAAAGCTGCTGCCTCCTGACGGATTTAATGGAAGAAGCGGAAGTGGCTTGGAAATCGGTCATGAAACGGGAGACCATTTCATCATTGGCTGAAAAAATGAATGAGCAGCGGTTCCTGCTGAAAACGGAAGCTTTGCAGCAATGGGTGCAAAGAAAAATGGTCGCCTAGCAACGAGGAAAGGAGTGGATCAGATGATTCCTCAATTGAAACGAATCAATGAACTGTCAAAGAAAGCTCGTGAAATCGGGCTGACAAATGCTGAGAAAGTCGAGCAGCAAGTATTGCGGGAAGATTATTTGCGCGAAATCCGGGGGCAAGTTGAGAACACGGTAACCGGATTGACCGTGCTCGATCCACTCGGAAACGATGTAACGCCGGACAAAGTCCGCCATGAAAAAGCAGCAAAAACCATTTAAATTTATAAAGAAAGTAAGTGAAAATAGATGAATGATTATTTAGTGAAAGCTTTAGCATACGATGGGCAAGTGCGTGCTTATTCTGCACGCACGACGGAAACGGTCAGTGAAGCGCAGCGCCGCCATTACACATGGCCGACAGCTTCTGCAGCACTGGGCCGTTCCATGACAGCGAGCGTCATGCTCGGCGCCATGATGAAAGGCGAAGAAAAATTGACGATCAAAATCAATGGAGGCGGACCGCTCGGCACTATTTTAGTCGATGCGAACGCGAAAGGTGAAGTCAGAGGCTACGTTTCCAACCCGCAGACACATTTTGATTTGAATGCACAAGGGAAATTGGACGTGAGAAGAGCGGTCGGAACAGAAGGAACGCTGTCCGTTTCCAAAGATGTCGGCTTACTGCAGCCATTCGTCGGTCAAGTGCCGATCGTTTCAGGTGAGCTGGGCGAAGACTTTACGCATTACATCGTTACTTCTGAACAAGTGCCTTCATCTGTCGGCGTTGGCGTCATCGTCAATCCGGACAACACGATCCAGGCATCCGGCGGCTTTATCATTCAATTGATGCCGGGAACGAGCGAAACGATCATTACGGAAATCGAAAGCCGCCTCAGTGAAATTCCGACGATTTCCAACATGGTGCGCCAAGGGATGACGCCTGAGGAAATTCTTTTTGCCGTATTAGGCAAAGACAACGTGAAGATTTTGGACGACATGCCGGTGCATTTCCAATGCCAGTGCTCGCGTGACCGCATCCATAATGCGATCATCAGCCTTGGATCCGATGAAATTCAAGATATGATTGAAACGGATGGTCAGGCAGAAGCGCAATGCCATTTCTGCAATGAAAACTATCTTTTCACGAAAGAAAACTTGGAAGAGATGCTTGAAACAGCGAAATAATTTTTTGACACCCGCAAATTTTGCGGGTGTTTTTTTGCAGCGATCACTTCTCATTGGGAATTTTTCTTTGCTGTGGTATAATTATCTCGAATTCAAGATAAGTTTAAGTTAAATCAATTAGGGAAACAGACGAGTAAGGTGTCTGAAATAGGAGGATGATTTAGATGAAGCACATATTCCATCAAGGATCCAACAAAGAGAAACCGACGTTTTTACTATTGCACGGCACGGGAGGCAACGAAAATGATTTATTGCCGCTCGCCAAACATATCGATCCGGAAGCTTCTGTGCTGAGTGTACGGGGCAATGTTTCCGAAAATGGCATGCCGCGGTTTTTCAAGCGTTTGGCTGAAGGCGTTTTTGACATGGAAGATTTGAAAGCCAGAACGGAAGAGCTCAATGAATTTATCGGAAAAGCAGCAAAAGACCATGATTTCGACCGCAGCAATGTCATCGCCATCGGCTATTCGAATGGGGCAAACATCGCTGCAAATTTGCTGTTCACTTATTCGGATGCGTTAAAAGGCGCCATTCTCCATCATCCGATGGTTCCAAACCGCGAGACGGAACTGCCGGATTTGGCAGGGGTTCCCGTATTTATCTCAGCAGGGACTAATGACCCCATCTGTCCATCGGAGGAATCGACTGATTTGGAAAGTTTGCTTAAGAATGCAGGGGCACAAGTGCATCTGCACTGGGAAAATTACGGCCATCAATTGACAATGCCGGAAGTGGAAGCCGCGAAAGTCTGGTACGGCCAATTATAAACAGAACCCCCTTGTGGAAACCAGGGGATTTTTAGAAGGCAAGGAGGCATGACATGCAAAGAAACCCGCATATTCAAGAGCAACTGGAAGCGTGGATCGAAGAAAACAAAGGACATGCCATTTTAGGAACCACCGCACAATACATTCCGGCGCTTGGAAAAGTGGATCCGAGCCGTTTAGGAATTTGCATGGTGGATGAAGACGGCCATTATTATTGTGCCGGGGACACGGATCAGGAATTCACGCTGCAAAGCATTTCAAAAGCGCTATCGTTTATTGCGGTGTGCTGCCATTACGGTTTGGATTTTGTGCTTGAAAGAGTAGATGTCGAACCGACCGGTGAAGCCTTCAATTCCATCATCCCTTTTGAAATCCACCGGCCGAATAAACCGTTCAACCCGTTCATCAATGCAGGCGCTATTACTGTATCGGCATTGCTTCCAGGGCAAACCAGCCAAAAGAAATACGAATACTTGCTGGAATTCCTGGAAGGGTTGGTTGGGCATCCACTCGAAATGGACCGGGAAGTCTATGATTCCGAATGGAAATCTTCTCACCGCAACCGGGCGCTTGCTTATTATTTGAAAGAAGCGAACTTCCTTGAAATCGAAGTCGAAGAAGCGCTCGATATTTATATCCGCCAATGTTCCATTAAAATAAGCACACAAGATTTGGCATTGATCGGATTGATTATCGCCTATGACGGCTTTAATCCAATCACGAAAGTAAATCATTTTTCAGATGAAATCGCCCAAGTCGCAAAAGTGTTGATGGTGACGTGCGGCATGTACAACTCTTCCGGGAATTTTGCGGCCCATGTCGGCATTCCCGCAAAAAGCGGGGTATCTGGTGGGATTTTGGCGGCCGTTCCGCCTAAGCTCCACTCCCAGACGTACGAGTTCCGGGCCGGAGCGGGCATCGGAGTTTATGGGCCAGCAATCGACGTCCAAGGGAACAGTGCAGCTGGCACCATGATGCTGCGCCAGATTTCTAAAGAGTGGGACTTGAGCATTTTCTAAAAAAACCCGTGAGCTGCAAAAGCTCACGGGTTTTTGCAACTTCTCAAGGAACTAGTTAGGTGCGAGCGTCTGCTTCTGGAATCCGCACTGCGGCGCTATGGACAGGATTCCCACAATAAGCCGAGAAAACCACTCGTCTTATTGCTCCACCCTGTCCGGAACCGCGCCGGTGCTGGAGCCCTCTCCAAAGATTTGGAGCAAAGGATTGGAGACGATATTCTTATAAAAGCATCGTTCTAAACCGCTTGCTCCTGAGCCAGTTCATTGCAATGCCATTTTGCGGAGTATCGAATTTTTAAACAAAACTTTTCCATTTCCATCTTTTTCAATACACTGGAAAAAACCCGTGAGCTGCAAAAGCTCACGGGTTTTCATTTTGTGAAGCGTAAGGCAGTTCTTTTATCTGGAAGGCTAAGCTGCCGATGTTCACGATGCCCTCAAATTTCCGGGTTTTTCCCCAATCATAAAATTGAAAAGTGACGGAGTGGCTGCTGACTGCTTTGATCGACGGTGCGATGATGTCCACGCCCGTGTCCTGATTTTCAATCACATGGGCAATCGCTTGGCTGATGCTTTGGCTGCGTTCATCATCATAGCGGACAAGGGAAATTAATGTGCCTTTTCCAGGGAAGGTATCTGTCGCTTCCCGGTGGGCAGTCAAGGCAACCAAATCGCCTGTTTTTAACTGGCGCTGCTCGAGCGGCGCTCCTGATGTTTGGGTGAACTGGCTGGTGGGAGCCACTTCAAAATAGGTGCCTTCAATCAAGATGGCTTGTTCAGCAGGATGCTGTACGATATGTAAAGTGGAGTAATCCAGTTTCGGCGGAGCAATGCTTTTGGAAGCTACAGGTTCTGCCGAACAGCCGGCCAGCGTGAAAAAACAACTTAAAAATAATATCGCCAACCCTAAAGAGCGCATACAATCCCCCCTGCCATCATGCTTTAATCATACAGACGTTTCAGAATACAAAAAGTTACAGAAAAATGGAAAAAGATTTAAAGAATTTTAAAGATTTAATAAGGAACAAGTTTTGAAATTTTTTCTAAAGAGTAAGGCTTTACAGATAACAGAAGTATGGGTGAAATGGCTCATTCAGTTTTTCAAATGTTTGAGATGGAGAGGCGCGGGTAAATCTTTTGTAAGCAAGATTTTTCAAGTTACACATACTGAAATTGGAGGAATCGAAAATGGCCAACAATAAATTTATGGGAACTTTCGACAACGAAACAGAAGTGTTAAGAAAAATCGAAGAACTGAAAGCGCAAGGCACGAGTGAAGACCATATGTATGTCATGGCACGCGACAAAGAACAGATTTCTATGGTGCGCGGCCGGACAGATGTTGATTACAAATCCACTGAAGGCAGCTGGAAAGACAAATTCATGGGATTCTTGTCCGGCAATGAACCTGTCCGTGAGGCTTTTAATGGGTTAGGTGTAGATGGCGACGAAGCGGACCGCTATTACAACGAAGTGCAGAATGGCAGAATTTTATTGTTTGTTGATAAAGAAATCGGCGACAATTACTCCCGGACTTCAGAAGGCTATACAGGCCGTGACGAAGGCAAAAGTACATTGGCCGGCGGTGCAGTATACGGAGACCCGACTGTCGAAAACACAAGAGCCGTTGGGCATTCGGATTCGGGAATCGTAGCACGGGACGGTTTGACTGTAGATACGAATGAGGCCAATGATATTGATTTCCATAGAGAACGGAATATGGTGGATTCAGATGATACTTCAGCGGTGTCAAGACTTGATGATGAAACAGCCGGTGTCGGACGGGATACAGGAACTGGCTTCGGATTAGGCGGCGGCAGCAATGTCGACGACACGCCGCGGCCAAGCCGGGATGCGAATGATTTTTCAGCCACTAACGAATTGGATCGTGAAGACCGTTTTGACGATACAAACCGGACAACGGGCGGCTTGACCGATTCAGAACGTACGACTGACGGCTTGACTGATACGGATCATACGGCCGGCGGATTTACAGATACAGATCGTACGACAAGCGGCTTGACAGACAGTGATTTGAACCGAGACCATTCGCACGATGAAGAAGAGCGGCTTCGCCTTCATGAGGAGCGTTTGCATGTGAACAAAGACCGCGTGCAGACTGGAGAAGTAAATGTAGGGAAGCACGTGGTGGAAGATGAGCAGACCATTGAAGTACCGGTTGAACGCGAGGAAGTTTATGTAGAACGCCGTCCGGTGAATGAAGAAAGCACAGAAGGCGGTTTGACTGGAGATGCCTATCAGGAAGGCGACAATATTCACATTCCGGTAACAGAAGAACGCGTCAACGTATCGAAAACGGATGTCGTGAATGAAGAAATTGTTGTTGGTAAACGCAAAGTGCAAGACACGGAAACAGTGAGCGAAACGGTTCGCCGGGAAGAAGCGGATATTGATGAAGACCTTGATGCCGATGATTTAAGAAACAGCCGAAAAGACCGCTTATAAAATTTCGTTGGAGTAAGCAGATGCAGAAAGGCGGGGAACCATCCCCGCCTTTTTTATTTCGCCAAAGAGCGGTATGATAGAAGAAAGTCAGGAGTGAAGACAATGGACGGCAAAAAAAGAATCGATGTAAAACCAGGGATTGCAGTGAATATTGTGCTGAAACAAGACCAGCGATCCGGTAAGTTGACCAAAGGCATTGTAAAAGACATTTTAACCAATTCAGCTACCCATCCGCATGGCATTAAAGTTCGGCTTGAAGATGGCCAAGTCGGGCGAGTGGCGGAAATTCTTGAAACAAAGTAACACTTCAATACTATTCTTGAAAGGAGACATGCAAATGTTTGCTGATAAAGAAAAGCATGGAGACCACTTTGAAGCGCCGGAAAGCAAAAAAGCGGAACGGCAAAACGAAAAACTTCACTCAGAAGATCCGAGGGAAATCGGTGAGCAATTAGATGAACAAAAAGAAGGGCTCGATGACCGGCACTATGAAAATCCGAAAACCCGAAAAGATAAACGGAATGCAGAGCCGATCAGTAAACCGGATGAGAATAACTTCATTTGAATTTTAAGGGATTACCAAAGAAGGACTCATTAATTTGAGTCCTTTTGTGTGTTAAAATAGAAGGAATGAAACAGCGAAGGAGCAGCATATGAGCCATTTTTTTGAACGGAAACAGAAAGAGCTTGGAGTGGAACTGAATAAAATCCAGAAGAAAGCTGTGGAACGGACAGACGGCCCATTGCTTCTTTTAGCGTGTCCAGGTTCAGGGAAAACTACAACGATGATTATGAGAATCGGCTATTTGATTGAGGAAAAAGGCGTGCGCCCGCAAAAGATCAAAGCGATTACGTTCAGTAAAGCCTCGGCGTCCGATATGAACGAACGCTATAAACGCTTTTTTCCGAAACTTTCGCCTGTCGATTTCTCAACGATCCACAGTTTAGCTTTTCAGATCACCCGTGAATATTTTGCGGACTCCCGCTATATCATGATTGAAGGAAGCGAATCCAATGGCCTCCATAAGAAACGGCTTCTCCGGGAAATGTATCAGACGGAAGTAGGGGAGCCCATTACAGATGATCAATTAGAGGAATTGACTTCGTTTATCAGTTTTGTCAAAAACAAAATGATTCCCCGTGAAAAATGGTCCCAGCAGAAAGCGCCATTTGACGGCGCTAACGAAATCTTAAAGACTTACGAAGCTTTTAAAGAAAATTATGACCAGCGGTTAGTGGATTTTGATGACATGCTGTCTTTGGCTAATGAAGCTTTAGAAAAAGACGAGGCATTGCTGTCGAAATACCAGAATAAGTGGGAATACGTCATGACCGATGAAAGCCAGGATACATCCCTTATCCAACATGCGATTGTAGAAAAACTGGTGGCTCGCCATCACAATCTTTGTGTAGTGGCCGATGATGATCAATCGATTTATACGTGGCGTGCAGCGGAACCGACATATCTGCTGAAATTTAAGAGCGTGTATCCGGATGCTTATGTGATGAAAATGGAGCGCAATTACCGCTCGACCAAGAATATCGTCGATACGGCAAACGTCTTCATCAAAGCCAATAAGCAGCGCCATGATAAGAATATGTTCACCAAACAGCCGGCCGGGGAGCCCATTGTGTTAAAGCGGCTTTCATCAGAAGAAGCGCAGCTCAAGTATCTCTTTAAAGAATTAAAGCAATTAACCGATTTTGGTGAAGTGGCCATTCTGTATCGCAATAATTCATCTTCCACTTTGTTGATGAGCGAATTGGAGCGCCATGGCATTCCTTTTTATATGAAGGACGCAGACAACCGCTTTTTCTCCCATTGGATTGTCGAAGACATGCTGAATTTCATGCGTTTTAGCTTAAAACCGGAACGGGTGGACATCTATGCCAAAATTGCTTCGAAAACCAATGCGTACTGGTCAGGCAGCCAATTGAAGTATTTAAGCCGGATGAAGCCGACGCAGCATAACGCATTCGATGAGATTAACCGGAGCGTCACGCTAAAGGACTACCAAATCAAAATTCTCAACGAGCAAAAGAAATGGTTTGAAGCCTTGAACAGCATGCGTCCGCTAAAAGTCATCCGCACGATCCGGGCAGATCTCGGCTATGACCAGATGCTTTCGAGCCGGGCAGAAAAATTCGGGATGCGTCTGCAGTACTTGGAGCAGATCCTCATGAAGCTTGAGCAAATTGCAGAGCCTTTGGAGTCCATGACAGAGTTTGCAGTAAGGCTGAAAGAGCTTGAGCAGATTACGCAAAATGCCAAAGCGGAAAAAACGGATGATATGCTGACATTGTCGACTTTCCACAGTTCCAAAGGGCTTGAATTCGATCGGGTCTATATGGTGGATTTGGTGGAAGGCGTGATTCCCGCTGAAGAAGATGCAGAAAATCCAGCGACACTGGAAGAGGCAAGAAGGTTGTTTTATGTAGGAATGACGCGTGCCAAAAAACATTTGGAATTGATCAGCTATGATAACGAATCTCGCTTTATGAATGAAGTGCGTGAAATAATCGTTCCTGAAAAAACAACAAGTAAAGCAGTGAAGGAGCGGAAACCGGCTGCTCGAACCCCGATTAAAGTGGACGTTCCGGATAATCCCAATGCTGTCAAAGCAGATGACGAGCTGGTTGAAGGGGCAAAAGTTCGGCATCGTGTTTTTGGTACGGGAAAAATCGTTGAACGGGATCATGAACGGCTATCGATCCAATTCGCCAAAGAACGGAAAGACTTGATGATTGATATTTGTTTGAGCTACAAATTGTTGGAAGTGATTGACTGACAGCACGTTTTACATTCAACTTAGGAACGCGGGGACAGGAAAATGAAAATTAGAGATTGGGATCGAAGTTTAAAAGTGCGCCTTGTCGGCGAATTTTTTATGAATACAAGTTATTGGATGGTATTTCCATTTTTAGCGATCTATTTTGCAGAAGAATTTGGCAAAGGGACAGCAGGTTTATTGCTTATTGTCTCCCAGGTTTTTTCTGTAGCAGCCAATTTAATTGGCGGATATTGCGCTGACCGATTTGGCCGGCGGCGCATGCTTGTCATCGCTTCCATTGCGCAGGGAGCCGCATTCCTGCTATTCGCTTTTGCCAATTCGCCTTGGTTTGATTCAGCGGCTTTAGGGTTTGTGGCTTTCACTATTGCAGGAATGTGCAGCTCGCTTTATTGGCCTGCGAGCCAGGCAATGGTAGCGGATGTCGTACCGGAAAAATACAGGAGCGATGTGTTTGCCATTTTCTACACCACCTTGAATATTGCCGTAGTCGTAGGGCCGCTGATCGGTGCTGTACTATTTTTCTCATTCCGCTTCGAACTCTTATTGACGGTGGCGGTAATCTCGATGATTCTTGGGTTGGTGCTGCGCCTTTACACAAACGAAACATTGTCTCAAAAGATGCAGGACAAATGGGCAGAAGGGGAATCTGCGGGTCTGTCAAAAGCGGTTCTCGGCCAACTCAAAGAATACGGATTGATTTTTAAAGACCGGGTTTTCCTCCTGTTCGTTATTGCCGGCATCCTGGGGGCCCAGACATTCATGCAGCTGGATCTGCTGTTTCCGATCTACTTGAAAGAATCGATTGATGTCCAGACGATTGCTTCTTTCGGAAGCAAGGAATGGACCGTGACAGGCGAGACTTCATTCGGTTTCCTGTTATCGGAAAATGGCCTTTTAGTTGCGTTGATGACGGTGATAGTCACAAGGTGGATGACGAAGTTCCGCGAAAAATGGGTATTTTTCTTATCAGCCTGCTTCTATGCAGCTGCCATGCTTCTCTTCCCACTGACTTCACTATTTTGGATCTTCGTCATCGCTATGGCTATCTTTACGTTTGCTGAACTGATGGTCGTGGGCATCCAGCAGAGCTTCATCTCGAAACTGGCTCCAGAAGATATGCGAGGCCAGTATTTTGCAGCTGCGAGTATGCGCTATACCATCGGGCGAATGATTGCGCCGGTGTCGATTCCCATGACAGCCTGGTTCGGTTTCAGCTGGACGTTTGCCATTCTCGCTTTATTGGCAGTAGCTAGCGGCCTTGTCTATTTACTGATGTTCCAATTATTCGACAAAAAAGCGTCCCTTGTATAGGGACGCTTTTTCTATAGACTGATCAATAATGCTACTCTTTTTTCACTAAACGCAAGAGCATGTGAGCAAGCATATGCTGCTCTTCTTTTTCTCCAACTTTCCATAATTCCTGGAGAAGATATTCTTCGCGGTTTTTCGGATCTTCGTTTTTCGCTAAGTAATTGGCGACTTTTTCAGTGATCTGGGCCAAACGCTCTTCGCTCAATCCTAATTTTTCACCCATTTCAACTTTACTGCTTAAGTATTGCTTAAAATGTTCAAAGTTCGCTAAGATATCTTCTTTTTTCTCATCATCAAAAGATTTTAATTTATCGTCTACTTTTTTATCGATATTTTCCATTCGGTCCACACTCCCTTTTTTTGATTGCACTATCTGTTTACCTCGGTAGACCTCTTTTAAACGTCAGAATAATAAAAAAAGAAGGAAGTCTTTCGTTTAATGTAGAAGACTTAGGGTAAGGAATTATAGAGGATGTATTTTAAGGAGGATGATGGATGAATGACATTATATGATGAAATCCAGAAACTAAAGGCATTTAATTGTGATGACCGTTGCGTATTAAGCGTCTACTTGAATACGAACCCGGCGGATTTGAACGCACAAAATGGCGCTTGGAAAATTCACCTCAAAAATGGTTTGAAACGATTGGATGAATATTTAGAAGCCTCGCAAGATGAAAAAGAAATGAAGCGCTACAAAGAGCTGAGAAAAAAAGTGGAGCGGGAAATACTTGACCATAAAGACGACCTCCAAAAGGGTGTCGTTATTTTTGCATCTACACATGATGATTTATGGTCCGTGCACTATGTTCAAGTGCCGGTGAAAACAAGTTTCCACTGGGAAGCGAAGCCGGCACTGGATGAATTGCGCTATATGTATAAAGCCTATCCGTATGCAGGCGTGGTGTTGCCTAGCTTTAAAGGGATCCGCGTACTGGATACTTCAATGGGGATTATCAACGAAGAGATTTTCTATGAATTTGATTCAGGTTTAGAAGTGTGGACGGAGCAAAAAGGCGTCCATTCCGCAGCGAGAAGCGGCGGTGGCAATAGCATGGGCGGCGGTGGAGCGCATTTAGGCGGAAACAGCGGAAGCCATGCGGACGATTTAGACCATCGGTTGCGTGAGAACTTAGAACGTTTTTATAAAGATATGAGCAGCAAAATCGAGAATTTGAAAAAAGAACGTCATTGGGATGAAATCCATGTTGTGGGAGAAACAGAACATGCGAAATCGTTTGCTAAGGTTTTGATGAAAAAACCGAACAGCTGCGTTTATAAAAACTTGATCAACAGTTCACCAGGGCAAATCCTGCATGAAGTGTTCGAAAAATAATCAAAAATCCCCGGCGTGGAGCCGGGGATTTTTTATGCATTCTTATGAAGGTGAGGCTGCGGACAAAAGGTGCAAGTTTCAAAAGCATCGAGTTCTTTGTATAAACAGCAGGTTTTTCGCAAAGGGCGGGTGACGGCTGCCTCCAAAGAGGAGTTGCCCAAAAGTTTAGCGAGATAGGATGTTTTGATCGGCTTCCAATTTTCTGTCTCCAGCAGCCACTCCAGATCTTCAGCAGCTCTGCGCGGTTGGCGTTTTTCAAAATTGGCATAGAACCACAGAAGC
This sequence comes from Planococcus massiliensis, assembly GCF_000821325.1. Taxonomy (NCBI): domain Bacteria; kingdom Bacillati; phylum Bacillota; class Bacilli; order Caryophanales; family Caryophanaceae; genus Planococcus; species Planococcus massiliensis. The sequence continues at coordinate 661,894 of NZ_CCXS01000001.1, forward strand.
GACCCTAAAATGTTTTCCCAAAGAATAATGGGCGAAATTTTTACATAGCGGCGGAATTCCTGAATGGCCCGGTCAGCTTGCTCATACAGCACTTCGTGCATAGCAGCAAAACGTCCGGTATCTGAAATCATTGCAAGATGTTCAGGGGCAGCATGAGTCTCAAGCAAAGGAAAGCCATAATTGCGGACCTGATTAAAACGCAAATCACTGAACGAACCTTTAAAATAACAGCCATGATTAACGATCAAATCAAATTGAGCCGTGATGAATAAGGCATACTGCCGGAAGAAATACGAAACCGCAGCGCCGTCATTCACGCTTCCGCACCATTCCTTTAATTGAAGCACCGCTGTTTTCATGTCATGGGACAGCGGTGCTTCAGGTGTGCGTCCGGCGGCTACTGAATAATGGGCGAGGATGAGTTTAAGCTCTGGAGATGCTTCCATGGATTTTCACTCCTTTAATTACTTATCATGCTAAGGGAAAAGAAAGAATTTGCAAAGGGATAACTAAAACTTATCGTAATTCATCCATACAATTGAATGTTCTTTTTCCCGTTCGTTTATTAAACTAGGGCAGAAGGGGAGGCGAAAAAATGGCATTTTCGATCAGCAAAATCGACCACGTGCAAGTGGCTGCGCCGAAAGGGAACGAAGAACAGGCGCGAAAATTTTACGGAGATTTATTGGGCATGAAGGAAGTGGAAAAACCGGAGCCATTGAAGTCGCGGGGAGGCGTATGGTTTGAATTTGGCGCTTTTCAGCTGCATGTAGGAGTGGAAGAGCCCTTTTCTCCAGCGAAAAAAGCACACCCTGCTTTTTTCGTAGATGGCTATGAAGCGTTGAAGGGCCAATTGGATAGCGAAGGCATTGACGTAAAAAATGATGCCAGCATCCCTGGCGTCGAACGATTTTTTGTTTTCGATCCGTTCGGCAACCGTTTGGAATTTTTAAAAGAAGGTTCCGTAAAGTGAGAAAAAAGAAGGATCGGCCAAAAGCTATGGAATAGCGTTGGCCGATCCTTCAATTTTCCTTGAAATTTTATACCGTTCGCAATGCTACGGCCGGACCAAAGAATTCAAAATGAATTTGCTGTTCTTTCATGCCCATGGCACGCAGTTCATGGATGATCGCTTCCATAAAAGGCACGGGTCCGCATACATAGACATCGCCTGTAATATCCACAAACTCTTCCAGAACCGCACGGGTGATGTAGCCATCCGGAAGGTCCGAATACAGCGTCTTGTAGGCAGCGTTCGTCATTGTTGCGAGATGATTTTGAATATCGCGGTCAAAGGCATGCAAAGACTCATTTCGTGCGGCATGGAGGAAAACGGTTGGACGTTCAGGCGTTAACGCCGCGACAGTTTCGAACATGCTCATCATCGGCGTAATGCCGACACCGCCGCTGATGAAAGCAACGGGAGAATCTTTTTCACTATCCAGCACAAATTCGCCAGCAGGGGAACTGACTTCAATGGCATCACCGACAGCTAATTCTTCGTGAAGGTAAACCGATACGCGCCCGTTTGGATCATTGTCCGCTTCACGCTTCACAGAAATGCGGAATTGATCAGGATTTGCCGCTTGGGATAAACTGTACTGTCTGTTGAACAAATAGTCTTCTCCCGGAATAGCGAGGCGTACGGAAATATACTGGCCAGCTTGATACGCAGGCACATGGGAGCCATCCGCCGGCTTTAAATAAAAGGAAACGATGTTTTCACTTTCTTTTACTTTGTCGGCGACCACGAACTCTTTGAAGAATTTCCAGCCGTTCGCTTGATTTTCCGCTTTTTCATACAGGCCTTGCTCCACCCCGATAAAGGCGTCGGCAATCATGCCGTAAGCGTCGGCCCATGCCTGGATGATTTCATCCGTCGCCGCATCTCCAAGAACTTCTTTAATCGCTTTTAAAAGGTATTCTCCGACAATCGGATAATGCTCAGGTTTGATGCCCAGACTGACGTGCTTGTTCGCGATTTGAACAACCGCCGGCAAAATAGCTTCCAAATTGTCGATATGGACAGCAGCTGCATAAACGGTATTGGCAAGTGCAGCCTGTTGGCGTCCTTTCGCCTGATTGGCATGATTGAAAATGTTCAATAATTCAGGATGTGCGTCGAATAAATTCTTGTAAAAGACCGTTGTGATTGCTGTGCCATGTTCTTCAAGTACCGGTACCGTAGATTTGATGATGGATTTTGTTTCTTGAGATAGCATCTTCATTCGCTCCTTTTGTTTTCTATAATTCGACTATAAACCTCTTATGCTTTTAAAGATATATTTAAAATACATCTTTAAAAATTGGACACATTTTGCTTCACAAAAAATTCACACAAAAAAAGAGTTCATGGAGTAACCAACGAACTCTTTTTTGAAATGAAGCAAATCCTTTAGTTGGAATCAGGCAGATCGATGGCCGGACCAAAAAACTCAAAATGGATGCGGCTGTCATCCATTCCGATATTGCGAAGCTCCCGAATGATGCTCACCATAAAGGGAGGAGGTCCGCAAACATAAGCGTCGCCTGAAGGATCTACGTATTCTTCTAAAGTTCTGCGTGTGATAAAGCCATCTTCTTCGTCGTAAATGGTTTTATAATACGCATATTCCATCCGGTCTGTATAAGAGCGGATGTCCTCGTCAAAGGCGTGCTGCAAGCGATTTCTGGCACCATGCAAAAACGTGGTCGGCCGCTCAGGAGTCGAAGTGGCCACGGTTTCAAACATGCTCATCATTGGCGTAATGCCGACACCGCCGCTGATAAACGCAACGGGTGTTGTTTTGGACGAATCGAGCACGAATACGCCAGCAGGGGCACTGATTTCCACGCGGTCGCCTTCCTGAATTTTTTCGTGAAGGTAAATCGACACGACGCCGTTAGGGTCATTGTCTGCTTCACGTTTTACGGAAATCCGGAATTCGTCCGGCTTAGAAGCTTGAGACAGGCTGTATTGGCGGATCATGGTATAGGGCTCTCCTGGAATCGACAGCCGCAGCGAAATGTATTGCCCCGGTATATAAGCAGGAACATTCGATTGGTCTACCGGTTTTAAATAGAAGGAAGTGATGACTTGGCTTTCCTTTTCTTTTCGGACGACTACAAAGTCTTTAAAATACATCCAGCCGTTTTCCTGCGCAGCCGTTTTCCTGCGCAGCCGTTTTCCGGTACATATTTTTTTCCATATCGATAAAGGCATCGGCAATCACGCTGTAAGCTTCAGCCCATGCATCGATGATGTCATCCGTTGCGGCATCGCCAAGCACCTCTTTCATCGCTTTTAAAAGATGTTCACCGACAATCGGGTAATGTTCCGGCTTTACGCCTAAACTTACATGCTTATGGGCAATCTGGATAATGGCGGGCATAATTTCTGCCAAGTCATCTATGTGGACGGCTGCCGCATACACGGCTTTGGCAAGTGCTGTCTGCTGTCTTCCTTGCGCTTGGTTTGCGTGGTTAAAGATATTCAGCAATTCCGGATGGGCTTCAAAGAGATTTTTATAAAACGCTGACGTAATCGTGACGCCGTGGTCTTCCAATACAGGAACAGTGGACTTGATGATGGATCGTGTTTCATTTGACAACATGAAAACCATCTCCTTTTTCCTTTGTGAAGTTCGCTGCAATCTCAATTGCTTTATCGGGCTCTCCTTAATGGCTATAATGAGGAGGCAGGGAAGGTGAGATTGATGAAACTAACCATGTATACCGATTATTCATTGCGCGTGTTGATTTATTTGGGTTCCAAACCGGAAGGCAAATTGACGACCATCCAAGAAATTTCGGATGCTTACCATATATCCAAAAATCATTTAATGAAAGTGACATTTGAACTCGGGAAAGCCGGATTTATCCAAACAGTCCGCGGCCGTGGGGGAGGCATCCGCTTAGCCGATCTTCCGCAAAATATCAATGTGGGGACGGTTGTGCGCCGGATGGAAGATGATTTCCATCTGGTCGAGTGTTTTGACCGCGAACATAACCGCTGTCCCATAACACCGGTTTGCGGATTGCGCGGCGTATTAGGAAAAGCGCTCCATGCTTATTTAGCGATTTTGGATGAATACACACTGGAGGATCTTCTTTTTAACCGGGAAGGCTTGCGTGAAATCCTCCACACATAAAAAAATGGCCCGAAAAATCGGAGCCGTTTTTTGTCTACAATTCAAGTGTTTGCGGCTCTTCGCCTTTTTTATTGATAATGCGTACACGCGAAGGTTTAATCGCAAGAATCACCAAATGAGGATCGTCCGGACCGCTGAACCAGCCTCTTAAGTGCTCGTTCCATACTTTGTCGATGATGCTTTTATCATCATGGATGCCTATCGTGCCTTCTATTTCAAGAAATGCATCGCCGACGCCTTCGCCTTCATAGCCAAGGAGAATATGGGCATGCGGGTTGTTCTCAAGCTCATCGACTTTTTGCGTTTGATCGCTTGTCGCTGTATATAAAGTGAATTCATCATTAAAGAATGTCATATAGCGGGAATGCGGTTTATTGTCTTTCACCGTAGCCAAAACCCCCACATAACTATCCTCTAAAATCTTTAAAGCCTGCTGCTTCAGTTCTTGCTGATCCATATTTTCCACTCCTTTGAATTTAAACTTACTTCTAGTATTCCTGTTTTCTCGGGAAATAAACGTGGAGAAATTGGGCAAAGAAAAAACCTGCTTAGTTAAGCAGGTTCTTCAACACGTTCGACTGGTTTTGGGGTTCGGTTGAACATGCTTGGCAGCACCATTCCAGTAAGGACGACGAAGATGCCGACAATCTGGAGCACTGTCAAAGATTCACTTAAGATGATGACCGAAGCAATAACGGCGACTGGCAGTTCCATCGCACTTAAAATGGAAGCTAGCCCCGACCCTACGTGAGGGACGGCAATTGAGAAAAAATAAATCGGCATGATGATTCCAAAGAATCCTAGAAGGAGGCCGTATATCCATAACCCTTCTCCGAAGAAAGTTCCGTTCCACATGATTTCAGGCGTCTGGAAGACTGCGATGACAAGAGCCGCTGCCAGTGACACATAAAATAGGCGGGTTGTTGTATCCATGCCTTCGATTTGCTTGCCATTGACAAACATGAACGCTGAGAAGCAGAATGCAGCTCCAATTCCCCATCCCCATCCTTGCCAAGGGATGCCGCTTAAATCAGCGTCAATAACTCCGGCAGCAAGAATCGTTCCCCCGAACAATATGAGAAGCGAAATCACTTCTATACGCTTCAACCATCTTCGGTTTGCGATACAATCCATGAACATGCCGATCCAAGTGAATTGGAATAAGAGCACGACTGCCAGCGAGGCTGGCAAGTAATTAAGCGAATGGCTATAAACCATTCCAGTCGCTGCAGTGAACGACCCGGATAAGACAAGAATCTTCCAACCGCGTAGGCGCGGAAGGCTTCTTTGCGTTACGGCAAATAAAATAGCCGCTAGTACAAAACCGGTAAAATATTGGCTTGTAACAGCTTCGGCTGTTGTAAAGCCATGGCTCATGGCGACTTTTATAATCGTAGAAAGTACTCCATAACAGCTGGCCGCAACAACGACCATTACTGGGTATATCCAGTTTTTCAAATGTATCCACTCCTGTTCCAAAGAGAATCATAACATAAAAGAACCGCAAGGCATTAGCCTTGCGGTTCTTCAGAAAAGTAGATGTATTTTGATTATTAATCCGGGAACTTTTCTTCGCTGGATGAATCTTCTTTTGTAGCGCGCGGCTTGCCTTCTTCCGCTTTTTCCTGCTTCAAATCTTCAAGAGGGAGGGAGTCCACTGTTTGTTCTTCTTTGAACATTTCATGCATCGTTTTTTTGTCCGTCTTGAATTGTTCAGGATTATCCATAGGAGCGCCGTCTTTTGTTTCGCGCTCTTTTCCTTCGAAAGGTTTTTTGTCACTCATGGAAAGCACCTCTTTCTTTGTCTGTTACTGGTTTATTCCTTTTATAGAGAGTTTTAAAACATGCAGGTATCGCCTCTGGCATCAAAATGCTCTAAATTCATGCCTATTCGGGCTATTTCTAATAGCTTGTCAAACATTATGGTAAAATAGAGGGAGTGAACGAGAGGAGTTGGATCATGGAAACAAAACCTTCAATAAACGTAGGTGGACTGAGTTTTGAATGGGACCTGGAAGAAGGAAGATTCATATTTGAAGGACAGGATTCGGTGCTTTTCTGGACAGCTTCTGCCATGAAAATCTTTTTTGATTCGATTGAAGAGATTTCCGGAGAAGATGCGGCAAGCGTTGTTATGGAATCGACGGGATTCCGGCAAGGGTTGCTGGTAGGGGATTATTTCTCGGAAATGGAGAATGTGTCGGTTGCTGAAGCAGCCAATCTGATTACGAATACATATGCATCTGCTGGATGGGGACTTGCGAAAATACAGGATATGGATGAAGCCAAACAAACGCTTCGTGTGCATTTGAAGAATAGCTGGGAGCATAAAATTAATGTAGCGCAAGGGAAAAAAGAAGGCGGAAGCTATTTGGCTGCCCATTACGCCGGGATTTTCAGCAAACTTTTCAATACAAGCATTTGGTACAGCATCGTCCATCATCAAATTGATGGATATGAGGAAACGATTATCGAGTATTTCCCGTCAGAGCAAAACATAGAAGAGAATATTCACCGCTTTGCCCGGCTAAAAGAGGCCGAACAGATCGATCAGCTGGAGAGATTGGTCCAAGAAAAGACAGGTGAACTAAACAGTTTGATCAAAGAAATTTCATCTCCGATTATCCCGGTTCTGGAAGACATTGTCGTGGTGCCGCTTCTCGGAACGTATGACCAAGCAAGGGCAGAAGAGCTGCTGGTGAAAACATTGCAAAATCTGCCGAAACATAAAGCGAATTATTTAGTGCTGGATCTAACGGGGCTGAATGACCGCTTTACGCAGGAGGCTGCCAGTCTCATTGAAAAATTGGGATCAACGGCAGGTTTGATCGGAACCAAAACCATTCTTGTGGGAATTTCCCCTCAGATGAGCATGGTTATTACAGAATCTGGTATCGATCTATCTAAATTTAACTGCTTCCAAACTTTGCAGCACGGCATCCATTATGCACTTGCCCAGAATGGAAGAGCGATTCTATAAAAAAATAAGCGCCCGCGGGCGCTTATTTTTATTGTGGGATTTTCGCGATTTCAAGAATGACGCGAGTGGCTTTTTCCATATTATCCACGGAAATGAATTCGTACTGGCCATGATAATTTTCTCCGCCAGTGAAAATATTCGGCGTCGGCAAGCCCATATAGGAAAGCTGGGAGCCGTCCGTTCCGCCTCTGACAGGAACAATATTTGGTTCAATGCCAATCGTTTTCATCGCGTTCTCTGCTAAATCGACAATCTCCATTACGGGTTCGATTTTTTCACGCATATTATAGTATTGGTCTTCGAGTTCCAAAGTGACTGCCTCAGCACCGTATTCCTGCTGCAATTTCTCAGCGGTTTCTTGCATCAGCTGTTTTTTGGCTTCGAATTTTTCTTTATCAAAATCTCTAATAATATAGGAAAGAACAGCTTTTTCCACATTGCCGTTGAAGTTGTTCAAGTGAATAAACCCTTCATAGCCTTCGGTTGCTTCCGGCACTTCATTTTTTGGCATGTGCTCTTGGAAACGGATGGCGATGGTTTGTGCATTCACCATTTTGTCTTTAGCCGATCCCGGGTGTACGCTTTTCCCTTGCACCGTCAATTTGCCGGCAGCGGCATTAAAGCTTTCATATTGCAATTCACCAAGAGGGCCGCCGTCCATCGTGTAAGCATAGTCAGCGCCAAAACGTGCCACATCAAATTTATGCGGACCGCGTCCGATTTCTTCGTCCGGCGTGAAAGCCACACGGATTTTTCCATGTTCGATTTCCGGATGCTGCACCAAGTATTCCATGGCCGTCATGATTTCCGCTACGCCGGCTTTATTGTCAGCTCCAAGAAGCGTGGTTCCGTCAGTAGTCAGCAATGTATGGCCCACATAATTTTTGAGGTCCGGGAAATCAGTAGTGGACATGATGACAGAGTCGTTTAACGGAATATCTTTTCCGTCGTAATGATCAATACGCTGCGGGTTTACGTTTTTTCCTGTAAAATCAGGAGCGGTATCCACATGCGCCAGAAAACCGATAACAGGCATTTCTTTTTCTGTATTTGCCGGAAGCGTACCAAACAAATAGCCATATTCATCTGTTTCGACTTCTTCGAGGCCGATGTCTTTCATTTCTTTTTCAAGTACATTCAGCAAATCCCATTGTCCTGAAGTGGAAGGGGTAGCTGTACTTTCGGGATCTGATTGGGTATCGATCTTGGCATAGCGAATAAGCCGTTCGATTAAAGTTTCAAACATCGTATTCCTCCTAAAATATGTTCTGTTATGATTTTAGCACGAAAATAATAAATTTTGGAAATACGAGAAAAGAAGAGGCTAAACAAACAAAAAGCCGGAACTTCCGATTAAGGAAGTTCCGGCTTTTCGGGTTATAGCTGTTTATCCTGCAAGGCTTTTGCATGGGCTTCCTTTACTTCAGCCAGCAAAGCCGGTTCGGTCAATAAACGGTAGCCTGTATTCGCTAACGCTTTGGCGCCTTTAATCAACGCTTCATTGCCTGCATCTGATTTAGCTGCTTCCCGGAACTCTGCAGTATGGCCAACCAAGTCATCCGGTCCAATTTTGATATAAGGATGCGCAGTCGGCACGGCATAGCTGATATTGCCGGCATCGGTTGATCCAAGGCCTTTCGCGCGGGAAGTAGCCACCTCTTCGCCGACTGCTTCCAGTTCGCTTTGGACTACCTGATCTAAAGCGGGAGTCAACACAAGGTCCTGCACTTCATTTTGGAAGCGCACAATTTTAACGGTTGTGCCTGTAGCCAGTGCAGCGCCTTCTGCAATCGCCCGGATTTTTGCGGCCGTGTCAGAAGTCTTTTTCCATGAATCGCCGCGAATGTAAAAGCGGGCCGCTGCATATTCTGGAATAATATTTGGAGCATCGCCGCCATGGGTGATGATGCCATGGACGCGTGCATCTGAAGGCAATTGCTGGCGAAGGGCATTGATGCTGTTGAAAAGCTGGAGCACAGCGTCAAGGGCATTAATGCCTTCTTCTGGAGCGCCCGCTGCATGGGCCGGTTTTCCGTAAAAATGGAATTCTAGCGGATCCACTGCGAGGGAAGGGCCAGTGACGGCTGTTTTTCCGGATGGGTGGATCATGAGCGCAGCATCAATGCCTTCAAGGAAACCATGCTTTACAAAACTTCCTTTCGCACTTCCGTTCGGGCCGCCTTCTTCTGCTGGTGTGCCAAGCACGACAACACGGCCGCCGGTTGCCGAGAGGGTTTCAGCTAACGCAATCGCAGCAGCGACGCTCGTTGTGCCAATAATATTGTGTCCGCAAGCATGGCCGATTCCAGGGAGAGCGTCGTATTCTGCCAAGTAAGCGATGGTTGGGCCGGGAAGCGTACTGTCTTTGCTCGCAAAGAATGCTGTTTCATGCCCGGCGACGCCAGTTTCTACAGTGAATCCTGCTTCTTCGAGAAGCTTCACCAAAGTGGCGCTGGCGAAGAACTCTTCGTTTCCGATTTCGGGTTTCGCATGGATCGCTTGGCTGGTTTCGATATAGACCCCACGGTTTGATTCGATGGATTGGGAAATGGTTTGAGCTGCTTCTTTGATTGCTGTCATTGAAATTCCTCCTTAGGTTTTGGTGTATGGATGGCTCTTTCCGCTTTTCTTACTGTCTAGCTGCAACGGCCAGCCTCTCGAGGTCTTAAGCCGTCTCGCCTGTGCGGCAAAAAGCGCCGCTTCGGCAATTCGTCTTAAGCTTGTCGAGGCTAAACGGCCATTTCCGCTTTTCTTACTGTCCAGCTGCAAGAGCCAGCTTCTCGGCCATAAGCTGGCCCACTGCGGCGGCAACAGCCTCCTCGTGGACCATCTTATGGCTGCCGAAGCTAACCGGCTCTTTCCGCTTTTCTTACTGTCCAGACTCCAACGGCCAGCCCCTCGGGTCATAAGCCAAACCAGCTGTGCGGCAAAGAACGCCGCTTCGCTGATTCGTCTTATGCCTTTCGGGGCTAACGGGCCATTTCCGCTTTTCTTACTGATAATCAACCAATTCTTCTACTGGGATAAATGTCGGGATGGAAGCGCCTTTTGTATGTTCTACGATGAAATCAGCTGTATCGTCTTGCTGGTAAAGTTCTACAATTTTCAAGAAGTCTTCGTCTTCGGCATTTTCAGCACTTGCTGCAATCAGGTTGATGTAAGGAGTTGCTGTATCGCTTTCTGCAGCAATTGGATCTTCAGTTGGATTCAAGCCAGCATCAACTGCGACGCCGTTATTGATGATTGATCCGGCAACATCCGGCATTGCACGCGGCGTATGCCCTGAAACCATCGGCATAATTTCAATGTTTTTCGGGTTCTCAATAATGTCATCAGCTGTGCCTGTAAGTCCTGCATCGTCCGATAATTTAATCAAGCCTGCTTCTTGAAGAAGAAGCAAAGCGCGTCCCATGTTCGTTGCTTCGTTCGGTACGGCGATTTGTGATCCGTTTGGCAGTTCATCGATTGATTCGTATTTGTCAGAGTAGAGTCCCATCGGTGCAATCACGGTTGACCCGATCGGTACGATGTCGATATCATGTTCAGCTACAAACTCGTCGAAATAAGAGATGGTCTGGAAGGCGTTCAAGTCCAGTTCGCCTTCAGCAAGCGCCAAGTTCGGTGCCACGTAGTCAGAGAATGTGATGATTTCAAGGTCAATGCCTTCTTTTTCCGCTTTTTCTGCAACAAAATCCCAAATGGATGTATCGGATCCGCTAATTCCGAGCGTTATTTTTCTGTTTCCTTCTTCGCCTGAAGCATCATCGCCGCAAGCCGCAAGGACCAATGCCAATAATGCGAATAAAACCGTCAATGTAATTTTTTTCATGATGTATTCCTCCAATAAATTATTTGTATATAAGTAGAGCTAAAGAATCCGCTAACTGATATTCCGCAAAATAGCTGCGCTTTCCAGCGGGCTCCCGCCCAATTCTCCTCGTCCGCTTCGCTTCCTGCGGTGTATCGGTCGAATCGCTAAGCCGCAGGAGTCTCCGCTGTTTTGCTCCATATCAAGAAATCTCTTAGCGCCGGCGCGCCTCCGGGGTAGCGTTAGCATTAAGACTGGCGTTCTCCAGCCAGGCTTATTGTGATAGCTTCCCCAAAGCGCCGAGCGACTTTTATAAGGGATTCTTTTCTTCAACTTAATATAGTTAACTTCTTCGTACTTTCTTAGATAGCAAGTTGCCGGCAGACTGAACGCCTTGAACAAGAATAACGAGTATAGCAACGGTAATCAGCATGACGACTGTGTCGAAGCGCTGGTAGCCGTAAGTAATGGCCAAGTCTCCAAGGCCGCCGCCCCCGATAGCCCCCGCCATTGCAGATGCACCAATCAATCCGACAATCGCAATCGTTAAAGCGAGGACCAATGAACTTAAAGCTTCCGGGATGAGGAAACGGAAAATAATTTGGCCCGGCGTTGCACCCATCGCCTGTGCTGCTTCGATGACCCCTTTGTCGACTTCGAGAAGTGAGTTTTCAATCAGGCGGGCAATGTACGGCCCTGCATAAAACACTAGCGGCACGATGGCAGCGGCAGTGCCGATGGATGTACCGACAATCAACCGGGTGAGCGGAATAATCGCGACCATCAAAATGATGAAAGGCACTGACCGGAAAATGTTGATGATGACGTTCAGCACTTTTGAAACCGGTTCGTTTGCCAGCAAATGCCCTTTTCTAGTTACGACAAGCAAGATGCCAAGCGGGAAACCGATAATGATTGAGAATAAGAACGAAGCGCCGGTCATATAAACCGTTTCCCATAAGGCTTCTATTATCTGTTCGTTGTTAACTAGCATAATTTTTTACCTCCTCGACTTTGACCGAATCGCTGCGGATCGCAGTCAGCGCACGTTGGATCTCGCTTAAACTTCCCGAAAACTCAACAATCAAGTTGCCATATGGTTCGCCTTGCAGTTCCGTGATATTTCCGAATAGGACATTGAGATCAAGATTGAATTCGCGCGATACTTGAGACATGAGCGGCTGTCCGACTGACGAGCCTGTAAATTGGACGCGGTAGATGGAATGGTTCTGCGCTGGATCTTGGATTTTCGTCAACAGCGATTCCGGCAGCTCATCGTTCATGACCGAGCGGACAAATCGCTGAGTGGTCGGCTGCTGCGGATTGGTGAAAACTTCGTATACAGAACCTTGCTCGATGACTTTTCCAGCTTCGAGGACCGCGACTTTATCGCAAATTTCCCGGATAACTCCCATTTCATGAGTGATTAATAATATCGTGATATTGTATTCGCGGTTGATGCGCCGCAGCAAGTCCAAAATCGCCTGGGTCGTCTGGGGATCAAGGGCGGATGTAGCTTCATCGCAAAGGAGGACGGAAGGGTTGGTCGCTAATGCCCGAGCAATCCCGATTCGCTGCTTCTGTCCGCCGGATAGCTGATCCGGATATTTTTCCGCCTGATCCGCCAAGCCGACAAATTCAAGCAGGCTTTTCACTTGTTCTTTAATTTGGTTTTTCGGCGTTTTTGCCAAAATCAGCGGCATCGCGACATTATGGAATACCGTTTTTGAATTCAATAGATTGAAATGCTGGAAAATCATCCCGATGTCTTTTCGGGTATCGCGGATTTCTTTGCTGGTAAGGGTGGAAATGTCTTTGCCGTGGATGAGCACCCGTCCGTTTGTGGGGCGTTCCAGTAAATTGACTGTGCGGATAAGCGAACTCTTGCCCGCGCCGCTAAAGCCGATCACGCCGTATATTTCGCCGGTTTCAACAGTTAAATCGATGCCGTTCAATGCGTGGATTTCCTGTTTCCCGGAATGGTAGGTTTTTGTAACCCCCTCAAATTGAATCATTCAAATAGCCTCCTCATGCTGTTGCTGTGTAAATCGAAATCATACAAATCTGCAAAGAATAAAACAAAAAGAGCCCTCTTTTTTCCTGTCCATAAGAAAAAAGAGGGCTCCGTACTGAAACCATCTCAATTCTCATCTTCCAAATGCACATATATGCATTTGCAGGAATTAGCACAGTTTTCGCTAAAAGCGAATCCGCTGCCGAAACGTCATAGGGCCTGTCCCTCGGTTTCTCTGGATAAGAAAGTGATGTATCTATTCGATTTGTAATTCTCACTTTAGTGCGTCAACGCAGAAAAGTCAAGAAACTTTTTAAAAATAATTTAAAATTTAAAAAGCCGGCCATTAAACCGGCCCGGCTTTCTTGCGGAAGACAGAAGAAACTTTGCTTTCTGTTCCGTTTTTGATTCGTTTAATGTTTTCGATGTGTTTCCAGAAAGCCATGGCAAAAAGTCCGAAGGCTGTGAGAAGCGGCCAAATGCCGTCTGCTGGAAAATAGGCGATGGCGAACAGCATGCCATACAGGACGAGAACGCCAACGACCAAATAATCTGTTGCTAAAGCGCAAGCGACCAGCAGCAATCCGCCGGCAAGCCCCAGTTTCCAATCCAGTGCAAGCATGACGCCAATAATGGACGCAGTGCCTTTTCCGCCGTCAAAGTTCATATAGAACGGGAAGTTGTGGCCGATGACGACAGCCGCGCTCATAACAAACAGCAATGTCCAGGCCAATTCGCCAGATAAATTGAACTGATTTAATAGAATCTTTAACCCCAAGACAGCGGCGATTCCTTTGGAAATGTCGATCAAAGCGACAAGTGCGCCGAATTTCCAACCGAGAACAATTGCCGCGTTGGAAGCGCCGGAGTTTTTTACGCCTTCTTTTTTGACATTGATCCCTGAAATCAGCTGTGCGATGGAGGATCCGTGGAGTGAACCAATTAAATAACCAATTATAAGAGTGCAGGTAAACCAAAGAATCATCTCATCATCTCCTCTATAAAGTATTAAACGTTTAAAGAGAAGTGGAGGTTTCAAAATTTTTTGAATTATCCGCTTGACAAATGTAGACGATGTTTTTATACTGCTAAACAAGATGAAAAACTAAATCTGAATACTCTTATCAAGAGAGGCGGAGGGAATAGGCCCTATGATGCCCGGCAACCACCAAGCAATTGCTTGGAAAGGTGCTAAATCCTACAGATCGGCAACGGTCTGGCAGATGAGAGGAGGTATTTCCGTATATGACGGCCCTCTTCTTAACGAAGAGGGCTTTTTTCTATTCCCTCCTCGTCTTCGGTTTTCATCAATAAAAACTAGGAGGAATAAAAATGACAAATTTCAAACCCGAAACGCTTTTATTGCACGGCGGACAGGAACCCGATCCAACGACAGGCGCGAGAGGCGTAGCCATCCACAAAACCACTTCTTATGTATTCAAAAGTTCAGAGCATGCCCAAAATCTCTTCGGTTTAAAAGAAACCGGAAATATCTATTCGCGCATTATGAATCCGACGGTAGACGTTTTTGAACAGCGCGTCGCTTTGCTGGAAGGGGGGACAGCAGCTGTTGCCTTGTCTTCCGGGATGGCGGCCATTGCATTTTCTATTTTAAACGTCGCTGAGGCGGGCGATGAAATTTTGGCTGACAGCAATCTATACGGCGGTACGGTAAGCTTATTCTCCAACACACTTCCGCGCTACGGCATCAAAGTGAAATTTGCGGATGGAACAGATCCGGAAAACTTCCGTGCAGCCATCACGGATAAAACCAAAGCGATCTTCGGTGAAATTATCGGAAACCCAAGCTTGAATGTATTTGATGTGGAAAAAGTGGCGGAAATCGCCCACGAAAACCAAATTCCTTTATTGATCGACAATACGTTCGCTTCTCCGTACGGCAGCAATCCGATCGCTTTTGGTGCAGATGTCGTCATCCATTCCGCGACGAAATGGATTGGCGGCCATGGAACGACCATTGGCGGGGTTGTGGTAGACGGCGGAAAGTTCAACTGGAACAATCCGAAATTCCCGAATTACACGGAGCCGGATGAAAGCTACCATGGCATCCGCTACGGCATTGATGCAGAAGGCGCTTCATTTGCGACGAAGCTGCGTGTCCAATTGCTGCGCGATTTCGGTCCTTCACTAAGCCCGGAAAGCGCCCACGCTTTCTTGCAGGGACTTGAAACCCTGCATTTGCGAATTCCGCGCCATAATAGCAATGCACGGGTAGTTGCCGAATATCTTCAGCAGCATCCACAAGTCGAATGGGTTAATTACATCGGCTTTGAAAATCATCCATCCCATCAGCTGGCGAAAAAATATCTGAAAGACGGCTATGGTTCAATCGTGAGTTTCGGAGTCAAAGGCGGCCGTGAAGCCGGTCGCAAAGTGATTGATGGCGTCGGATTGTGGTCGCATGTAGCAAACGTCGGCGATGCGAAATCGCTGATAATCCATCCGGCATCTACTACCCACCAGCAATTGAACAAAGAAGAATTGGAGGGGGCAGGGGTCACAGAAGAATTGATCCGCTTGTCGGTCGGGCTTGAAGATCCGGAAGATTTAATCGCTGATCTGGAGCAGGCCATTAAATCGGCAGTGCTTGAAAACGTCTAGGAGGGGAAACGGATGACCAGTGTATCCATCGGCAATTTGGTTCTTGAATCTGGAGAAGTCTTGGAAAATGCAGAGCTTGCCTTTGAACGAACCGGCAACGAAGGCGGTCCTGTTGTTCTCGTTTGCCATGCGTTGACGGGAGATCAGCATGCAGTAGGGACCGCAGATCTTCCAGGCTGGTGGTCCGGATTGATCGGATCAGGAAATGCCGTGGACACCAATGTTTTCCAAGTCATCACGTTCAATGTGCTAGGGGGCTGCAACGGCTCTACCGGCCCCTTGTCCACCAATCCCAAAACAGGGAAGGCTTATCGTTCCGCTTTCCCGGCGATTACGATAAAAGACATGGTCCAAGCGGAATATCAAGCGTTGAAAGAACTCGGGATTTCACATTTGGCTGCAGTTATTGGAGGCTCGCTTGGCGGCATGAAAACCTTGGAATGGGGAAGATCCCATCCGGAATTTGTGGACATTATTTTTCCGCTTGCGGTAACCCCCTATTATAGTGCCTACGGCATCGCCTTCAATTACATCGGCATTCAAGCGATTGAAAACGATCCGCATTTTAAGAACGGCTATTATAGACAGTCATCTGATATAAAAGGCTTTGAAGTGGCGAGAATGGCCGGAATGGTGACATACCGCAGCAGCGAAATGTTCAATCAGCGCTTTGGCCGAAAACCTTTTGGGCACGTCTATGACGTAGAATCCTACTTGGGGTATCAAGGGCAGAAACTGGCGAACCGCTTTGATGCCAATAGTTATTTGACGCTCTTAAAAGCGATGAACACCCATGATATAGGCGATGGAATTCTGGATGTGGAAATTTTTGCGCTATCGTTTACGCACGATTTTCTTTATCCGAGTGAATTGATGGTTCCATGGCTGGAATCTCAGCCTCGGGCCGCTTGGGAAATCATCGAAACAAAGTTTGGACATGATGGATTTCTGGTGGAATTTGAAAAATGGAGCGGCTTTATCAGAAAAAAACTTGAATATGCAATCATGTCTAAATTATCAACCTGATTAATTTTGACAGACGAAAGACAGAGAAGCTTTTCCAGCTTCTCTGTCTTTTTTATATTTTTTTATTATTTTTGGTGATTTATTGCAGAGGAACAAAAACATTCAATAATTAAAATGAAAAAATAATTGGAAATTAAAAGAAAAAACCTTGGTATCAAGATTGGCAATTGCGAATAACTAAGCTCAAAGTCTTGAGTATTTATCTCTATTGAATAACTCTTGAATT
The DNA here is from genome assembly GCF_000821325.1 of Planococcus massiliensis. Classification (NCBI taxonomy): domain Bacteria; kingdom Bacillati; phylum Bacillota; class Bacilli; order Caryophanales; family Caryophanaceae; genus Planococcus; species Planococcus massiliensis. The sequence continues at coordinate 678,700 of NZ_CCXS01000001.1, forward strand.
CGAGGTTTTTTAATAATGAAAAAATTGAAAAAATGATTAAAAAGTCCCGATTAAAAGAAGGGAATGAAAGGTATAGAAGCAAGGTAAAAGGATAGAGCAGCATTATAAGGAGGATGGTCCCAAAATAAAATGAAAGGATAATGAATAGTTGGCATTGTGACACGGAAGGGTAAAAAATACCTATGAGACTTTTTGTCTGTAAAAAGTACATTTTTACAAAAACGATTTTGACAGCTTTATAAATTTAATGATAAGCATATAGAGGAAATTAAAATATAGATAAAAAGTGAAGGATAATATTGCCAATTTTATTAAACGAAGAAAATTTTAGCAAAGAGCAAAAAGTTTCCTGCTAATGCCGAGAAGTAGAGAAATAGATGCCTAATGCCAAGGGAGTGCCAAAATGATTGAATCCAAAAGAAAAGCAATTATCTTTTTCGTGCTAGCTGCCATTCTAGCAGGAACGGCCGGTTTCCTGACATTATCGAAAGTGAAGGAATTGAATAACGATTTGGGGACGATGGTCAAAGTCTATGCGGCCAAAGGGGATATCGCTTCTCGAAGCATCATCACACCGAAAGACGTAACTGTCGAAGAGATACCAAAAAAGTTTTTAACCGACCAGCATATTACAAGCACGGATGACCTCCAAAATAAGGTATCCGTTATCCCTTTATCAGCAGGGGACTTCATAACGAAAAATATGTTGAAGCAAGCTTCCGCAGTAATGGAAGAGAATAATCGCCTCATCACTTTAATGGCTTCGGATCGTGTGTTTTTCGACGAAGAGCTGGAAGCCTTGGACCGGGTTGACATTATCGTCTCTGTCCGTTTTGACAATGAAAACAAAACACAGATTTTCATGAAAGACGTAAAAGTGGCGCGTGTAGCCAATGACAATAAGAAGTTTGCTGGCGTGCAGCTGGAAGTTTCACTCGAACAGGCACCTAAGTTAATACATATGCAGAATTATGCAGATAGTGTCCGCATTATCAAAGCGAATGTCGGTGCTGGCAAAGAAGACCCGCCGGAAACGGACACAGCTGCTGAAACGGAAGCTGCCAAAGAACCGGCAGAAAAAGCTGGAGAAAAACCGAAAGAAGAAAAACCTAAAGCAGAAGAGAAAAAAGAAGCAGACAAGAAAGAACAGGATGACGCAGCCGAAACGTCTCCGGAGAGCTGAGGGATTTGGATATGAAAGAATCGAAACTATTGATTGTCGGACAGAAAAATGAATTATTTACATTGCTCACTCGGCAGTTTGAAGGTGAGTTTGACTATATGTGGCTTGACCCTACCCATTTGCGTTCGGAGCTGAAAAACGTGGATCCGGCGCTCGTTCTTTTATTGCACGAACCTGGGAAGGACTTGGAAACCCATGCCTATCTCCAGCAAGAACTTAACGGGACGCCGGTGGTCTTTGTGCACGAAAGCCACGATTTTCAGTTATTCCGCGATCTGGTAAGAGCGGGGGCAATTGATTATTTCGTCATTCCTGAAGATTTGAATGGCTTGGAAAACCAATTGGCGATTATGCTTGCGCGGCTTGAAAAGTCTCCAGAAAAAGAAAAGCAATTGAGTTTCAAGCGCGGGAGCGGACAAGTATTCGCTTTCTATAGCGGCAAGGGAGGAAGCGGAAAAACTTTATTGAGCACTGCTTTCGCCCAAACCTTAAAATTCGAGTCCACCGCTCAAGTGCTCTATATCGACCTCAACCTGCAATTTGGAGGCGGGGAGTCGTACTTGGGTGTAGAAACCACAAGAAATATTCTGGATTTGGAGCCGGTCATCAAAGAAATGACCGAACAGCATTTACGCAACGTAACGGAAAAAGAGCCTCTATCGAAAATGGAGCTGCTCATCAGTCCCTGCGATGCAGAACTTGCTGAGTACATCACAGAAGATTTTGTTACACGTCTTTTGCGTGTATGCCGCCGGGCCTATGATTTCATCATCGTCGATTTGCCGGTGAATATGGATGAACGTACGTATACGGCCTTAGTCGAAGCCGACCGCATCTATTACACAACGTTAATGGATACGCCTTCCATCCGTGTTTTCAAACATACGGAAGAATTGTTCCAAAAGCTTGGGATTCCAACTGCAGACCGGCTGGAATTGGTGCTGAATGAAGTCGGACGGGAAAACGAATTAAGCAAGAAAGATATTGAACGTTTTATCGAATACCCTGTGGCAGCTGAAATCAGACGCGATATAAAAGGAATACAGACCGCGATCAACAAAGGTGAGACACTCCGGAAATTGCCCAAAGAGAAAAAACTTACTCCCGCTGCAAAAGATATGCGGAAATGGGTCGTATCCATGCTGAAATAATCCATGTTAGAAGGAAGGAGGGAAAGCGATGTCGCTCTTTCAACGGAAAAGAACCGAATCAGCAGCAGCGGCCAGCGAGACTGTAGCGGTACAAAGCGCCCAAGTAATGAGCCCATATTTGGAAGAATTGCTGGAGCATTACAAAGCGCGCCTGCTGGCAGAAACCAATTTAGAGCCGCTGATAGCCGCTGAAGAATCTGAGCGCCGCTTGTCGATTGAACGGCTGATCAGCCAGTTCATGCTCGAAGAAAAAGTGGTCATCTCGAAAACCGACCGCGAAATGCTTTTGACGCGTTTAATAGATGAAACAGTAGGTTTTGGCCCATTAGAGCAATTATTGAAAGATCCGACGATTACGGAAATTTTAGTGAATGGACCGAAAGAAATCCACGTGGAGCGAAACGGCCGGCTGGAATCTTCCCATATCACCTTTAAAAACGAAGAGCATGTCCGGCACATTGTCGACCGGGTAATCGCTCCGCTTGGCCGGCGAATTGATGAAAGTTCGCCGATGGTTGATGCCCGCTTGCCCGATGGCAGCCGGGTGAACGCCGTCATTCCGCCCATCAGTTTAAACGGTACATTGCTGTCGATCCGGAAATTTCGGAAAGAGCCCTTTGAAATGGAAGATTTGCTGCGGCTTTCTTCCTTGGATGAAAACATGTCCAAATTCATTCGGGCTCTTGTAGAAGCAAAGCTTAATATCTTAATCTCCGGCGGAACCGGGAGCGGGAAGACGACGCTGCTGAATGCTGTAGCGAAATCGATTCCGCTCCATGAACGGGTCATTACCATTGAGGATTCGGCAGAGTTGAGGCTGAATAGGGGAAGCGTTGTCGGTATGGAAGCGCGTCCGCCAAACGTAGAAGGGCAAGGGGAAGTCAGCATCCGCCAATTGGTGCGGAACTCGCTGCGCATGCGTCCGGACCGAATCATTGTCGGGGAGGTCCGGGGAGCGGAAGCTTTCGATATGCTGCAGGCAATGAACACCGGGCATGAAGGGTCGCTGACGACCGTCCACTCCAACTCGCCGGTTGATGCCATTAGCCGGGTCGAAGGTATGGTCATCATGGCGGGGATGGATTTGCCAAGTGAAATCGTCCGGGAGTATATCGTCGGAGCACTGGATTATATCATCCAGGCTGACCGTCTCGGGGATGGGCAACGCAAAATCGTCAATATCTCAGAAGTATATGTAGATGACGACAAAGGCGTTAAAATCCGGGATGTGTTTATTTTCAAGCGGACCGGCACCGGCAAAAATGGCGAAGTCATCGGCCATTTTACTCCGACCGGCTATATTCCGAAATGTCTGGACCACCTGAAGGTATTCGGCATCGATTTGGATGAATCCATGTTCCAGGTCAAGGAGGAGGTGGCTCAATGGACATAAGCATTGCCATTTTATATAGTGCAGCAGTTTTGGCGCTGCTCTTTGGCGTTTATTTGTTCCTTGACTACCGCAGAGGAAAACAGGAGTGGAAGAAAAAGCTCAAAACCTGGTATCCCGAAGAAAAAAGAAAAAGTGCCATCAGCGTTTGGGGAGACCGATTTGATGAATCTCCGATGTCTGAGAAGCTGACGAAGAAACTCAAAAGCGCCAACGTTTCGCTGCTGGCTTCTGAATACATCGGCATTCATGTGCTGGGCGTTCTCATGCTCTACGTGGTTTTCAATATGATTTTCAGCATGGCGGCATTGCCAAGCATTATATTGACCATCGGTATTTTAGTAAGCAGCCATTTTCTATTGTTCTATATCCGAAAAAACAAGTACGAAGAACGCCTGAATGAACAGCTCAGTGAAGTCTGCCGGCTTCTGGCGAATGGCGCCAGATCGGGAATGACCATCACCCAAGGAATTGACTTGGTGGCAAGGGAAGTCAATGAACCGGCGAAAGATGAGTTCAAGCGGCTCTCGAATGAATTGAAACTGGGAGTGCCGTTTGAAACCGCGCTAAGGGCCGTCCAGAAAAGGAACAGTTCGCGGGACTTTCAATTATTTATCGCGACCTTGCTGATTCAGAAGCGGACAGGGGGCAATTTGGCGGCAACGCTTGAAACGATGTCGCATACCTTGGAAGACCGGAAATTGCTGCATCAGACCATCCAAACGATGACTTCTGAGCAGCGCTATATTTCGCTGATCGTTCCGGCGATGCCCATATTCATTCTTTTGTTCATGAACAACATCATTGATGGATTTACGGATCCGCTGACTACGCCAATTGGCATCATTATGATGATTGCATTCGGCTTGGGAATCATCTTGTCATTTTTCCTGATTCGTCAAATTACAAATATAAAAGTGTAGGTGAAGGGTTTGGATGCGCTCATTATTTTTACGATTATTGTCTTCTGGTTCATGGTGATTTTAGGAATCCGCAACTGGTCCGTCTATGTAAGTGAAAAAAGGGGCGTGCTCGTGCACGTTTCCGAAACGACGCAGATTGATGGTTTCGATAAGAAAAAGAAAAAACAGAAACAAAAAGCCAATCTGTTCAGCCGGTTAAGCGGCTATGCAGATGAATTTTCGGAACTGGGACAGCGCATCAATTTCTTTAGTGAAAGCATTGAAGTGGCCGACTGGCTGAAAAAATCCGGCAACCCTTATGAATTGACGGTTGCCCGCTTTCAAGGATTGAAGATTTTATTGTTCATCATCGGATTTTTTGCAGCGATGCTCGCATTTATCATCGGCTTGCCCTTCTCTAAATACGGCCTGGTTTTCTTGCCGCTGATCGGCTACTTTATCCCGATTTACTTAGTGAGGTCGCAAGCGAAAAAACGCCAGGAAAAACTGAGAATGGATTTGCCCGATTTTCTGGATACCATCAGTACGAGTATTCAGGCTGGGGTTAGCCTAGACCAGGCATTAAGGGAGGTGATACGCTTTTTCGACGGTCCGCTCCGAGAGGAATTTATGCGCTTCAATCAGGAAATTGACCTAGGGGTGCAACGTGAAACGGCTTATCGGAACTTGCTGGAACGCAATGACAATGAAGAGTTTCAGCAATTGATCAAATCTCTTCTCCAAGGCATGAAACTAGGGGTGCCTATCGCAACGACTTTTAAGATCCAGGCGGAAGATATGCGCCAGCTAAGACAGGAGCGCGTCAAAGAACTGGCAGCCAAAGCATCGCCGAAAGTCACTTTGGTAACAACATTTGTAGTGGCGCCGGTTTCAATCATGATGATTGCAGGCCTGATGCTGCTGAATATGATTTACGGAGAAAACAGCATTTTCAACATACTATAAAACTTTAGGAGGAATTTAACATGAAAGAAAAATTAAACGACCTTAGCTTGCAAATGGTGACATCAATGAAAACGGCAGTAGATAACGAAAGAGGATCTCAAACGTTGGAATGGATCGGGATTGCAGCAGTTATTGTCATCGTAGTAGGTGTAGTTTCCCAAGCATTCTCAGGCGGCGACTTTGGAACGACGCTTGTAGAGAAATTTAATGGATTCATCGGAAAAATCGGCGGCGGGGAGTAATCTCCCCCTGCTTTTCTTGGTATAAGGGCTATCGCCTGAAGCCGGATATTGCAATGAATACGCATCATGAAAGGAGCATACGATGAAATTAGGCAAGATTTTAGCAGCATCGTTGCTTGTGCTGGGGTTGGCAGCCTGCCAACAAGACGAACCTGAAGAACCGAAGGCGGCAGACACCGGCGAACAAACCACTGCAGAAACCGACAAGAAGACTGTGGCTGAACCCGAAGAAAAAGTTGAAGAAGAGCCGGGGCTGGAAGAAGTGATTTCAGAAGAGGATTTAATTGCTTTGCCCGAGACCGATCAAGATCTGATCAGCCAGCCGGTCGGCAAAATCGGACATTTGGATCTATCAAGCGGAGATGAAGAAGAAATTGAGCCCGCCTTCTTCGAAGCATTCGGAGAAGTGCCGCCTCTAAAAGAAGATGCAACGGAGGAAGAAATAGATTTATATTTCAATTATCTTTATTCCATCGTTGCCTACGATTTCCAGAATCCACAAGATGTGCTGGATCAATTGGAGTTTGCACTTTCCGGAACGCCGGAAGCAGATGAACGTTTTGCTTTTAAAGAAAACTACAATGTGGAAGTCATCTTGGATGCCAGCGGGTCCATGGCTAATTACGTAGGCGACAAAACCCGTATGGAGCTCGCGAAAGAATCCATCCGCAATTTCATGGCACAAGTTCCGGAAGAGGCGAATGTGTCTTTGCGGATCTATGGCCATGAAGGTACAGGTTCTGAAGAAGATAAGGCGGCCTCATGTGCAGCGATCGATGAAGTGTACGAGCGCGGGACCTATGATAAAACAAAATTCGAGCAGGCTTTGAATACATTTGAACCTGCAGGCTGGACGCCGGTTGCTGGAGCATTGGAATCGGCTCAGGCAAGTTTTAAAGGGCTGAACAGCCAAACGAACACAAACTTGATTTATATGGTCAGCGACGGCATTGAAACTTGCGGGGGAGACCCGGTAGCGGTAGCAAAATCTCTGGCGGACAGCGACGTAGCGCCAATTATCAACGTCATCGGCTTTAATGCAGATGCCGAAGCCCAGCAGCAATTGAAAGACGTCGCTAAAGCAGCAGAAGGGATCTTCTCAAATGTGACGGACGGCAAGCAATTGACTGCGCAGTTTAAGCAATCTGAAGAAGTATTGAAGAACTGGAAGAGCTGGAAGCAAAACTCCGAATTGGATGTCTTGAAATCGAGCAATGACAGCTGGCTGGCCATCCAGCAATTTGAAAATAATTGGAGCGCTTCCGCTTTGAAGCAGGAGCTGGCATTAAATAGAGGGCTGCGTTATTTGCGTGAAGCCGGTTATATCAACTGGGATCAAAAAAGCGTTCTCGAGAAAAAAGTGTATGAAATCAGTGATGTAGCCAACGCAGCAAAAGGGCCGCTCGTTTCAGAATTGAACGAAGTGAAAGAGAAAGGCCTGTCAGAAATGCGGAAGCAGATCAGTGATAAATATCCAGACGAGGCAGAATGACAGCAAAAAGGGGACTCCCCTTTTTCCGGCTTATAGTTGCGGCCCCCTGCAAGATGAGCCGGAAAAGCGGGAGTCTATCAGGTGAGGTGGAAACCATGAAAAGAGCATTAACCAATGAAGAAGGATCGGCAACTATCGAGTTTTTGGGCATGGTCCCTCTCGTATTTTCAGTAATGATGATCGCCTGGCAGTTTATCGCCGGATTTCACGGGCTGATGATTGCAGAATCCGCGGTGAGCGAAGCCGCGAAAGTTTATTCGGTCACAGCGGATGCAGGCGAAGCATCGCAAGCTGCGCAAAATATCGTAGACGCAGGCGGCAGCTATATCAGCTTTGCGGGCGCGCCGATTTCGGGGTCGAATAATTTTACCGCCTCGGTAAGCGTCAACATTGATTTTGTCTTCCTTCCTGCCAGCATGTTTGGAGGAGGAAAACCCACTTTTTCATACACTGCAGATACGTCAGGCAAGGTGATCAAATGAAAAAGTTCAAATCTTATTTAAACAATGAGCAAGGGAATATCGCATTGTTTGTCATTGGCCTATTAAGCGTCATGATCATCTTGTTTGTGCTCATTCTCAATTTAGCAGGCGCTTTGATTGTAAAAGAGCAGGCCATCTCTACTTCCCAGCAAGCGGCTTTAGCTGCAACGGCTAGTTTGTATGAGGATCTTCCCGATTTCATTTCAGATTATGAGACAAAGCTAAAGGAAATGCTGGCAGAAGAGGCTGAAGAAGAAGGCGGGGAAACAGAACCGCCTGAAGAGGCTGCACCAGAAGAGGAAGAAGACACTATAGCCGAACTGATTGAAAAAGAAGTGAACAACCTGTCAGGTGAAATGGCGGAGTATTCATTGAACGAAATTCAAAATGAAGCGATTGACCGTGTATTGTCCAGTGAAATGGACAAAGGATTAGGCGGTGGATTGCTCAAAAAAATGTTGAATAATGAGATGGAATACCGGTGGATCAATTCGATGAAAGAAAGTGCCCGAAATACCATCTTGGCAAATGGCGGGGAATTGGCAGGGGCGCAAATGACCGTGTTCGATAATGGCCAAGTGGTCGTCAAATCTTCGAAAGAAGCCAGTGCCATCGGCTATAACGGTTTTTTTGCCGGAGCCGTTAAAAATTTAACCAAGTCTTCTAAAGGCCCTGAGATCCTGTTCGTCCAGAAATTAGCTGGGTGGGAAGGCAGAACGTATTCGTTGGAATAGGAGTGGAAAAATGAAAAAAGAAAAAAAGTGGAGAAGAATTTATCTTGTATTGATGATTTTCTTTTATGCCATATTTGTTCCGGTGACAGTAGGAGAATGGCTGTTCAGTGACGGGAGCTTCCCGTTCACCGCACTCGCAGTCGGACTTGCACTTCCATTCATGAGAAAAAATCATTTGGCGCAGCTTCAACAATCATAAACGACAGGAGGTTTTACGATGGAACATCCGATTCGTTCGGCGTTCAGTTTTTTTGGACAGAAATATGAGCGGTTGCTGTTGTTGGTCCTGTTTATCCAGCTTCCGATCATTTTGCTGCAGTTCTTTGCATCAAACTACATTTTGGCAATTACCCCTACGAATGGTGCACTGTTTGGCTTTGGAGATATTTATTCGGCTTTCATTGTGTTTATTTTGTTCTTTTTTACGCTTGTACCATTCGTATACTTTTGGCATTTTGAAGAGATTGGGCACGACCGGCCGTTAAGGCAGGCATTTTTTCAATTTGCTTTAAAGGGCTTTCACTATTTTGTCTTTTCGGTAGTCGCCGGTTTGCTGGTGACAATTGGTTTTGCATTGTTTGTTCTGCCCGGCGTCATTCTATTGGCTATTTTTGTGATGGCTCCGGTTATTGCGATTATCGATAATCAATCGGTTTGGTCATCCATACGGGAAAGCGGCCGGATTTTCAAACGGCAGCATTGGAAAGTTATTTTATTGATTTTCTGTTTTGGGGTCGGCGAATTTATTATTTCGGCAATCGTCCAAGCCTTAGTGCTGGATATCACGAACTCTTTCCTGGCTATCGCGATTTGCCATATCTTCTTGAATACCTTATTTTTGCCTTTGTTTTATCTAATTCTGGCATCTTTTGTATTGAAGTGGAAAGAAGAGCTAAGTTTGTTCTCAATTGATCACCAAGATATGGCGATGCAAGATTAATGAATGAATAAAGGAGGGGAAGAAATGGAATCGACGATCAAACGCATATTTGCATTAACCGCAATTCTGCTTATTGTCGCCCAATCATTTTTCGGTTCTGTTGCATTTGCGGTTTCGCCGTGGACGGGAAATACGTGGTCAGGGGACACCTGGTCCGGCGATACTTGGGAAGGGACGCCGTGGGAAGGCAATACGTGGTCAGGAGACACCTGGTCTGGCGATACGTGGACCGGAGACGGAACCAATGGCGAAAGCTGGCAAGGCGACGGCACAAACGGAGATGGAACCAACGGCACCGGCACGAACGGAGATGGAACTTCCGGAGATGGAACTTCAGGTGATGGAACCAATGGTGACGGAACATCGGGTGACGGGACTTCCGGCGATGGCACCGGCGGCAATGGCACGAATGGAGATGGAACTTCGGGCAACGGAACGAACGGCGACGGAACATCCGGCAATGGTTCAAGCGGTGACGGGACGAATGGCAACGGCACGTCCGGCAACGGTTCAAATGGCAGCGGGACGAACGGTGACGGCACGTCCGGCAACGGCTCAAATGGCAACGGCACCACTGGCAATGGAACGAACGGTGACGGATCTTCCGGAAATGGGACGGACGGCGGCACTGGCAGTTCTAATCCCAACTCACCAACACCTTGGGAAGTTACAAGTTACATCGGCAACGATGTCATTTTGGGGCAAGTAAGGTTAGCTTCGGAATCTTTTAATGCAGATGCTGCCGATACGATGGGAGGCAGCACGAGCTCCTTCCTGCGTTCGTCACTATTAAATGGATTGAAGCTTGGAATCGATAGTCCGATTCTCGACTTTGCTTCGGATGTTTCGGATGGAGTCGACGTTTATCAAGATGCAAGAGGCGCGATTTCGACGCTTACTTCCGGCACGAACATTGCAACCAATACAACGGCTGCCGGTTCCATGATGAGCGGTGCAGCGCAGGCCGGATCATCGGCTATGGGCGCACTGGGGAAGCTCAACGTGGCAACGGCAGCAGTGGGCACAGTTTTTGGAGCAGTTGATACCTACAATAACACAGCTCAAGCCATTAGCGTATTTCAAGACAGCAATTCAACAGGCGCAGAACGTACAGCAGCTGTGACAGATGCAACAGCAAGCTTCGGCTCTACATTGATGAGCGCTGGCGGAGTAGCTGCAGCGATTCCGGGCGGCCAGGCAATTGGCGCTGGCCTCGTCGTAGCAGGCGCAGCCATTTGGGGCGCATCAAAACTGACCGGCTACGTAGCGAAAAACTGGGACGGCATCAAAAATACGGCTTCGAAAGTGGGCGGAGCAATCTCTAAAGGTTGGAACGCACTGTTCGGTTAATGTTATCATCTAGAAAGTGACAACCAAAGGAGATGAAGGCGACCATGGATGATCAAACGACTAAACTTTTAATGAAAAAAGTGAAAAAACATAAAAAGTGGACGGAAGGCGCATTCGTAAACCCGGTTTATTGGGAAGTGAACGGCAAACCTTATTATATGGGCGGGTTCACGAAAAATAATGAAGTCGTCGGGACGGCTTATGTCAGCACAGGCGACGAGGTAAGGGAAGAAGCGATGGAAGCGCAGTCCAATCTTTCTTTATTTGCGGACTTGAGCTCAAGCATATTGAATGCCGGAGGAGAACGGCTGAATATCCCAACGGAATATTATACCAATCCTTTAAATATTCCCGTTTCTACAGCTGATGCCAAAGTGCTTGACGGGCGAAAAGCGTTCGCTGTTCTTTGGGAGCTTCAACAAAAATTCAATGAAGATACAAGAGCCTATAAAAATTATTACGATGAAGCGCTGAAAATTGGAAGAATCACTGAAGAAGACGTGCTCAGAACGCAGCAAACGGCGAATCAGATGAGTATGTACCAATACACCACTCTTCATACTTTAGTCCAAAAGAATGAAGAAATCCGTTCTTTTGCCGCTTATTTGGAGAAGCAGGACGGATGGGACCGTTTGATGAAAGAAGAACAGAAATTCGTTAAGGGCATTGCGGAAAATAAAGACATGCTGCAAAAGAATTTACGCAATCTGGACATGGCGGAACATGCAGATTATGAAACGATGACTGCATTGAATTTCGAACGGATGGCTGAAAAAAACAAGAAGTCGATCGACAGCCAGAAACAATTTGTCCGGTATCCACTTTAAATGAAGAAGTAGCTCAAAAAACAGGTTGTGGATCCCGCAGCCTGTTTTTTTATTAATTTGAGTAAAAGTGAGACGTTTTCCGAGCTGAAACGTCTAGTTAAGTATAAAAGTTATTCTAATAAAAGGATGTGGACGCTTTGCGTACGAAAATTTTTTCGATGGGTGCAGTTGCTTTATTGGCGTTCGGTTTAGCGGCTTGTTCGGATGAACCGGAGGATCAGGCAGACGTCACGACAGAAGAGACAATCGCAGAAGAGATGCCAGACGATACAGAAACTGCTGAAGAAGCAGAGCAGGAAACTTCAGAAGATGCAGTTGCAGGTGAAACAAACGAAACAGAAGACGCAGAAGCTGCTGATGGAGAAACTGAATCAACAGAAGAAATCTCAGATGAACAAAAACAAATGGCAATCGATACATTGAAAGGCATTGTAGAAGATGCAGAAAAAGGAACGGTTTATCGCTTTGCGAGCGGTTTTACGGTAGGGGAAAGCACGCGTGAAGAAGTGTATGCCGAAATCTCGGAACCTGAGGAGCAGGCAGGAGAATTCGATTTCTACCACGGTTCGATGGGGCAAGCTTCTTATCAAATCGCATATGACGAAAATAATGTGATGCAAGAAGCACGGTATTATGGCACGAATGTGGAAAGACAAACGAATTTAGGCGGCATTACGAAAGAAGATCTGCTGAAAGAAATTGGCGAGCCGGCAGAAGAAAGAACCATTTCTGCCACAGGAGAAACCAATGTTATCTACTATCTTGGAGATTACGAATTGCAGTTTATTCTTGGGGAGGACGGTACCACTGACCACGTCAACTTGCTAAAGAAATCCAACTAAAAAGCATCTCGCCGCTCCAGCGGTGAGATGCTTTTCTCATAGGCGAATCTTAGTCCTCGTCTTTAATATCCACATCATCCGGAATAGGCGTTGCCCGCCACTCGGCCAGTTCGGCCTTGGCTAATTCCAACTGCTGGAAATGCGTTTCGAATTGGGAGGTGTTGATCAAGTACTGTTCACCGTCATGGACTGCACGAATACGGCCTTCTAATACATAGCGGTTGACTTGTTCTTCAGGCATCGATAAAAACGCGGCAGTTTCCGGGACTGTCATATACATATGATCATCTCCTCTTTTTCTTTTAATTATAATAGAAGGAAGGTGGTATCTCAAATCTTATAATTCGTGTAAGCTAGCTTATAAGAGCAAGCAATCAGGAGGGTTTTAGATGTATTTTCGGTCCTATATATACGTGTTGCTGGCTGCTATGCTGTGGGGGACTACCGGAACGGCTCAAAGTTTTATCGTAGGGGCGGCGCATCCGTTGGGAATCGGTGCTTTGAGGCTTGGAATCGGGGGGTTTGCCCTGTTGTTAGCAGCCCTTGCAGCTAAGAAAATTGTTTTCCGTGCGGTTCCTTGGCCGGCAGTTTTTCTTTCAGCGGCAGCTATGGCACTGTTTCAGCCCCTCTTTTTTTCGGCAGTTCAATTAACTGGAGTGGCTGTCGGTACAGTAGTCGCAATTGGAAGTGCACCGGTGTTCTCAGGAATGATCGAATGGATCGTGTTGAAACGCAGGCCGGATCGCGTGTGGGCTTGGGCAACAGCTGCTGCCATTGTGGGCTGTATATTGCTGTTTACAAACGGGGACTCTTCTGCCATTCGGCTTACAGGTGTTTTATTGGCTTTAGGGGCAGGCGCCGCTTTTGCCGGTTATGCAATGGTTAGTAAAAATGCTTTAAGCAAAATGGAAGCCGTTCCTGCCGTCGCCGTTATTTTCTCGATAAGTGCGTGTTTTTTACTTCCATTTTTATTTGTGCTGGATTTATCTTACATCGCGGATCCTGTAAATATTGGCGTCATTGCATATCTGGGAATCGGTGCGACAAGCCTTTCTTACATCTTATTTTCAACAGGATTGAAAAAAATCCCTTCTTCGTCGGCCGTTACCCTGTCGCTGGCCGAACCGCTGACAGCGGCCATTCTCGGCGTCTTCATCGTGCAGGAAGTGCTATCCAGCACAGCTTGGATAGGAGTGGCCCTGCTATTAGGCGGAATTCTCATTTTAACTTTCGGGAAGCGGAAAGCGGCAGCTGCAATTTCCAGCTCCTCTTAAGCTTGTCGGAGCTGAACGGGCGCTTCCGCTTTTCTATTGTCCAGACTCCAACAGCCAGGCCCTCGGATCATAAGCCATCTTGGCTATGCGGCAAAGATCGCCGCTTCGCCAATTTGTCTTATGCCTTTCGGACCTAAGCGGCTGTTTCCGCTTTTCTAGCTTCCGCTTTTCTTAAGAATTTCTTCATATTTTTCCTTCGTTGTGCTTAAGAATTGCCTTTTATAATAAAACTATAAACGGAAGAGGTGAAACTGATGGCTCCTTTTACAGTATTGGTCACAGACGACGACCAGGACATTCGCGACGGCATTGAAATCTATTTGAAAAATGAAGGATATCAAGTGCTTAAAGCAGCTAATGGCTTGGAGGCCATTGAGCTTTTAGAAACCCATGAAGTGCATGTCATCATATTGGATATCATGATGCCGAAACTGGATGGCATTTCAGCCACTTTTAAAATCCGGGAACAGCGCAATATCCCGATTATTATGCTTAGCGCTAAAGCGGAAGACTCGGATAAAATCCATGGCTTGTCTGTAGGGGCGGATGATTACGTAACGAAGCCGTTCCATCCGATGGAACTGGTCGCCCGGGTAAAGTCCCAACTCAGACGTTACGTTACTCTTGGTACCTACCAAGACAAGGCGCAGCGGATTGAAATTGACGGCCTGGTGCTGGATTCGGAATCGAAAGAAGTGACATTGCACGGAGATTCGATCAAATTGACGCCGATAGAATTTAAAATAACCGAATTATTGATGGCAAACGCGGGGCGTGTTTTTTCCATCAACGATATATATGAACGGGTCTGGAATGAACCGGCTTATAATGCAGAAAATATTGTGGCGGTGCATATCCGGAAAATCCGGGAGAAGATTGAAACCGATCCAAAGAATCCGAGGTATTTAAAGGTGGTGTGGGGCGTTGGCTACAAAATTGAAAAATGATTTTTGGTCGATCGTCGCAGTTGTCATCGCATTGTTCAGCTTGGCTTATTGTTTATCTTTTATTTTTGAGTTGTTAGTGAATTTTCCTGCTGCGGATCTGATGGCATCTCTCCGTGCATTATCGAAAGGGGATGCCTGAATTGAAAAAATGGTTATGGCTGATCCTTCTGGCAATCGTTTTAGTCAGTTCTTTCAGTGTATTAGAGTCGGGAAAAGGTTATTTCGGCAAATCCTATCTGGACACGATAGATTTTGACAACGACCTTTCCTATTTTGAAAACAGTTTGATTGCGCTGGAGCTGGATCCGGTAAACGCGGAAGATGTGGGGGCTGTTACACAAGAGCAGATTGAAGAATATCGGATGCGCTATGGAACCTTAAGCGAACAAGTCCAAAGCATCCAAAATCAATACGCAGCGGATATCGACGAGGCAAAGGCAAACGGGAATGCCAGTGTAGAGAAGATACTGACGGAAGAACGGGACAACAAAATAGAAGCGATTCGCAGTAACTTTGCAGATGATAATGTAGTTAAAGAAAAAATAATTGCCGAACGGAAAAATGAAGTGGAGAAAACCATCCAGGAATTGAACCGGCAAAAACTTTCTTTCAAGGAAGACTATGACTATTTCGTTTATAGCCTGACAAATTTAGAGACAGGCGAAACCTTTAAAAAAGGGGAGTTGAAAAGCAATCCTTATTTTAAGAAAGAATATACGCCTGGCAATCCACTGACCATGGATTCCGAGTATTTTTACGGAAGCGAAGTCCAAAGCATGGAATTTCCACTTCCTTTATCGGATGCGAATTTTGAAGGAACGCTGCAAATTGACCGGAAGCTGTTAAGCGAATCTTTTAATGGCAGTCTGTTTGATCATTTTACGTTCACAAAGTACATGTTGTATGTAATGGCTGGCCTGGCTGTTGTAGGAGTTGTGCTGCTTTTGACCAAACTGCCTTTCAACAGAAAGTGGTTTGCAGACAGCCCGTTGAATGAAAAATGGAGCAGTTTGCCGTTGGAAGCACGCCTTTTCCTGTTGGTTCTGACGTTGCTTTTGGCCTTGCCTTATGGCAGCAGAAAATTTATCAATATGCTGCAGTATTCCTGGTCTGATAATATGCTCAGATACGGCAGCGGTTTGGTCTGGCAGTTTATCCTGGCTGTCGTCTTTATCGCTTTAGCTATTATTCAAATTATCTGGATGCTTAATTTTTATAAAGGCTGGCAGCACTTGGAACAGGATATCAAGAACAGTTCAATTTTCAAGAGCTTAAAAACGGCGAGCCAGGCCTTTTTGAAGAAATCAATCGGTGTTCAAATGCTGATTTTGCTGTTTATCATTTTCCTATGGGGGATGGGGACAGCCGCCATGTTTATGAGTTGGGGAATTCTGATTGTCTGGATTCCCGCTACGCTCTTTATCGGGATTCCAGTTTTATTGATCACCATGAGCCGCTTTGGCTATTTGAACATTTTGATGCGGAATACAAAAGAAATGGCCGAAGGCCGTTTAAACCAAGACATCCCGATTAAAGGCCATTCGCCTTTAGCCGACCATGCCCGGCAGCTCACCCGCCTGAAGGAAGGCGTAAGGCTGTCAATGTCTGAACAGGCGAAAAGCGAAAGGCTGAAAACCGAATTGATTACGAATGTCAGCCATGATTTGCGTACGCCGCTGACGTCCATCATTACCTATACAGATTTGATGAAAACACCGAATTTATCGGAAGAGGAGCGGCTTTCCTATGCCAATATCCTGGACCGCAAATCACAGCGGTTAAAAACGCTGATCGAAGATTTATTCGAAGTTTCGAAAATGGCGAGCGGCAATATGGAACTTAACCGAACACGGCTGGACCTGAACCAACTGCTCCTTCAAGCTCTGGCAGAACATGCAGAAGATATTGAAGCGTCTGGATTGGATTTCCGCGTCGCTTCTCCGGAGAGTCCGCTTTACGTGCAAGCAGACGGTCAAAAGTGGTGGCGGGTGCTCGATAATTTAATCTTAAACGCTATCAAATATGCGATGCCTGGAACCCGTGTCTATATCAATTTGCAGGAACGGGAAGGCCAGGCGGAGTGTACGATTAAAAATGTTACGCGCTACGAATTGGGAGAGAATACAGATGAATTGTTTGAGCGCTTTAAACGCGGCGACACTTCGCGGCAGACTGAAGGCTCGGGGCTAGGCTTAGCGATTGCCCAGTCCATTGTAGACCTCCACGGAGGAGAAATGAAAATCGAAGTGGACGGAGATTTATTTAAAGTCATTGTAACCATCAATAGCTTATAGAAAAACGCCGCCTGGGATTCAGGCGGCGTTTTTTATTTGGGCGGTGAAACCAGTTTATGTTGGAAAGCGTAGATGACCGCTTGGGTGCGGTCATGGACTTCCAATTTTGCGAGCAGGTTGCTGACATGGGTTTTGACGGTCTTCAGAGCGATAAAGAGTTGATCGGCTATTTCCTGATTGGTATAGCCATTTGCAAGAAGCAGAAGGATTTCCATCTCCCGGTCCGTCAATTCATCATGAAGTACACGGTCGTGGCGCATTTGCTTCATCATCTTGCTCATGACTTCCGGTTCCAATACCGGCGTGCCATTCATGGTTTCACGGATGGAATCGGCAATGCGTGAAGCTTTTGAGGTTTTTAAGATATAGCTGACAGCCCCGGCTTTCAATGCAGGATAAACTTTGTCGTCATCTAAGAAACTGGTGACGATCATGATTTTCGCTTCCGGCCATTCACGGATGATGGCCTCCGTCGCTTCGGCGCCATTCATGACCGGCATGACCATATCCATTAAGATGACATCGGGCCGGAGTTCCAAAGCCATTTTGACGGCTTCTTCGCCGTTAGCGGCTTCTCCTGCGACTTCCATGTCCGATTGGGATTGGAGATAGGCAGAGACGCCGATGCGCACCATTTCATGGTCATCAACTAATAAGATTCGAATCATTGGAAATCTTCCTTTCGATAGGGACTTTCACTTCGACAATGGTTCCTTCAGAAGGCACGGAAACAATTTTGCTGGTAGCGCCGATTTCAATCGCCCGCTCTTCGATATGCTTTAATCCGTAAGAAGTAGACTTCGACTGCTCGCTTTCAAAACCGATCCCGTTATCCTGTATGCGTAAAATAGCAAAATCATCTCGTTCAATAAATAGAATATGGACTTCGGTCGCTTTGGAATGGCGCAGTGTATTGGATAAAGTTTCTTGGGCGATGCGGAATAAATGGTCTTCAGCCCCTTTTTGCAAAGGCACTTCTTCAAGTTTGTGTTCGATTTTAAAAGAGACTTTCTCTTTGAGTTCGGAGACGAGCTCATATAAACCTTGCCGCAAGCTCTTGTCGTGCAGGGCAGCCGGCCGCAGATGGAGAAGCAAGGCCCGCATTTCAAGCTGGGCTTGCTGTACCATTTTCTCGGTCTGCAATAAGCCCGGAGAAGCCTGGTCTTGTTCCGTCATCGATGACAGCAGCATGGATGCGGCGAATAATTGCTGAGACACTGAATCATGCAATTCTCTAGCAAGACGCTGCCGCTCCATTACAAGCCGTTCCTGAATGAGTCTGTCTTGGGTTTCAGCCCGTTCATTTGAAATCCGGGTCAAGCTTCTTCGCTGTGATTCCAGCAGTTTTTGCAGTTTTAAAATGGAGGTGGATAGATTTGCCGGGAGCGTTTTCATATGGGCGGCTTCAATCACAGTCTGGTCTTCATTTCTTAGCAGTGCTTGGAAAATATCCTCAACTTCCTGGACTTTCGAACGAGACAACGATTCTGTCCACCAGGCAATGCCTCCGGACAAAGCCAAAATCAGGACAAATAGCCACATGCCAAAAGGCAGGCCGGCCACGAAATCTTCCCAAAGCACCGACCAAGTTCGTACAGAAGGGAGGCCCAGCAAGACGATTAAAATACTGAAAATGATCGCTGCAAATAAAGCGGTGAAAAATAAACTGCGCGGCACGAGCTTTTTCATCGGCGAATCACCTCGACATCTCCCATCCAAGTAGTGATGGTGACAATCATTTCGGTGCGGCTGCCGTCTTCTGAAAAGCCGTCTTCAGCGTGTACAGTCCCGTTCCAGATGCGCTGCTTGCTTCCTGTGAAAAAGCGGGCTTCCCCAAGCAAGGTTGTGTAAAAAATACGGACGGGAACTTCATAAGGAAGAATGACTTTCACTTTGCCGAATCCTTGGCGCACCGAGATGACAGAAGTCTTTTTCGGCAACACGGTCTGCGTGGCATCAATCAGCAAATCACCGACAAATCCTTGGACGTGGATGTCTTTCCACTCGTAAGATTCGATCGGGGTGCTTTGCGCCGAAAAGAACTTGTTTTGGATCAGCCCTTTGTCCCTCATTCCTTGAATTGGAACGGTTTGCTCCCATTCTTCGCCTTTCCAAAGCTTGATCAACAGGTAGATGGCTACGCCGAAAACGAGAAGGCGTAAACTCCACATGGACAGAACGGAAATGCCGATTAAGATAAAGCCGGTCCAGATATACGATTTTCTGGATTTTGTGCTCTTTTTCATTCCGTAGTAGAGCAGTCCGATACCAAGAAGAACCAAAAACACGCTGCCATTTTGGAAAAATGCAGCTTCCACGAATATGAGAAGTAAAGCGCTTAAGATGAAAAACGCCTGTTTGTTAGTAGTTAAATTGCGCATCGCAGTTTTTGCCTCCTTCTTTGTAGCAGAAAAATGAGAAGAAGATCCACTTCTTCTCATTTTAGTTTAACCAATTTCCTTTTGTTGTGCGCTCTTTTTTTCTAATAATTCCAAGCGGCGCTCCATTGCTGAACGTTCATGGTCCTCTTCTACTTTGGCTCCCAGGTTTTTAATGTAGGAAGCCATATCATCATAGGATCCCAGGCGTTCTGCAGCGAGTTCCGGATTCAGCACTTTATCCATTTGATGGTGGGCGCGTGTCGCATTTTCTTTCCCCATCAATTGGAGCTGTTTGACTTTCATGTCTTTTACTTTGTGTTTCATTTCTTCGTAGCGCTGTTCAAGACCGGTCAACTCTTCCAAGTTCTCTGAAATGCTGCGCTTCAATTCCGACACCCGGTTTGAATAAGCCGCCACTTCCATTTCAGCAAAAACGGATAAGTCACTTTCTCCCGATGCCTGAGCCAATTCAAGCTGAGATTGGCGCTTCTGGAGCATGGCCGTCGCTTCATCTAATTCTTTTTCCAGTTTAACATTTAATTGCGCTTGCCGTTCAACCCATTTTCCGGTGTCGGTTGTTTGTTTTTCTGCTTCTAAGATGTAGCGGTTCAGCACTGCAAGCGGATTTTTTTCTTCTTTTTTGGATACCAATGCATCCAAGTCAGTTGCTACTGCGAATTTAAAGCGTTCCCAAATTGATGTCATTTCTATTCCTCCTTATTTTGAAAGCTTATTCCATTGTTTTTCAAAGTTCGTAAACGGGTCATCCGTTTTAGCAACCGTTACCGGCTGCTCGTTCCATTTGCGGTAAATCATCCATAGGCCATATGCTGCGGCAACACCGATCAAAGCCGGTACATTTGAGATGGCAGATAAGACTCCGACGGCTCCGACAAAGCCCCACCAAATTTTTGCTGCTGTTGTTGTGCTTTTCAAGTAATAATGTACGCCCATGTAAAGAATCAATCCGGAGATGGCCAATCCCGCAATGGCGCCAAGATTGGAAAGTACGATAATGCCGGCGATAGCGCCGAGTGTAATCATCCAAAACTTATTCAATTTAACTCCTCCTCTCAATTTGTACCTTAATCATACCAAGGCGGTAAATTCCGCAACACGGTCCTTGACTGCATCTTTCACTAAGACCTGAGGCTTAGCTGCCTCTCAGCAAGGCTGAATGAAAGGGAAGATGCTATAATAGCTTCTATATAAAAAGAGAAGAGGAACTTCATATGAAGATAGTAAGTTCTATTATAGGAGCACTCGGCATCTATCTGCTGTTAGTGGTTTACTTGGGCTGGAATGTATACCTATGGGTAGAAACAATAGCCCCTTGGATGAATATCGGGCTGTTTTCTTTCCTTTGGCTGCTTATCGCTTTCAGCTTTTTCATCGGCAGGCTCGGGCATAGATGGCTGGCATTTACCATCATCGGCTCCTACTGGTTTGCATTTTTGCAATACGCGATTCTGCTCATCCCTTTGGCCAATATCATTGGGTTAGTGCTCGATCTGAAAGATGAAGTTTTCGTTTTAGGTACAGCCGTAGCGATTTTATTTGCTGGTATATTCGCAGTGGGTTCTTATCTCGCATACAGCCCGGTTCTCCGGGAATTGGAAATCGAAGTGGAAGGGCCGAAACAGGAGCCGCTGCAGATTGTCATTGGATCGGATTTCCATTTAGGCGTCTTATCCGGAAAGCGGCACCTGAAACGATTTGTAGATCGAGCCAACCGCTTAAATCCGGACTTAGTGCTTTTGGCCGGTGATCTGGTCGATGATGATCCGATTTGGTACGCCCGCTACGGCATGAAAGAAGAAATGGAAAAATTAAAATCCAGATTCGGTGTCTATGGCGTTCTTGGAAACCATGAATACTATGGAAAGAAAATTCCGCTGCTGGAACGTTTGATGGAAAGTTCAGGGGTGAAAATTCTGCGGGATGAAACCATTTTGGTGGGAGGCCGTTTCTACATCACCGGACGGGAAGATCGGACGAACGGAAAGCGCCATGCACTGGGATTGCTAAAACCGAATCAGGATTTGCCATGGATTGTCATGGACCATACGCCTTCCGATTTGAAAACGCCGATACCGCTGGGTGTAGATTTTCATATTTCCGGGCATACTCATAAAGGACAGATGTGGCCGAACCACTTGATTACCCGAAAAGTCTTTGAACTGGATTATGGCTACCGGAAAATAGGCAGCACCCATTTCTTGGTCTCCTCCGGTTTTGGATTTTGGGGCCCGCCGATCCGTACCGGCAGCCGGTCGGAGCTATGGTCCATTAAGATGAACTTTAAAGAAACAAAATAAGAGGGGGGAAATAATGGAACAATGGATTACAGATATCATGTCGGATTATGGATATATCGGGATATTCCTGCTGATCATGCTGGAAAACGTTTTTCCTCCTATTCCTTCTGAGGTTATATTGACAGTAGGCGGCTTTATGACGACTACGACCGATATGACGATGTTGGGCGTTATTCTCGCTTCTACAGCAGGTTCAGTGGTGGGAGCCGTCGTTTTATACGGAGTAGGACTGCTGGTAGACGTAAAGCGCCTGGAAAGAATCGTTGAAAAATACGGCAGTTGGCTGCGTGTGAAAAAATCGGACATCCACCGCGCGGATCGCTGGTTTGATAAGTTTGGAATTTGGACCATCTTTTTTGGCCGCTTAATCCCATTGGTTCGAAGCCTGATTTCCATTCCGGCCGGGATGTCCAACATGAAGCTATGGCTGTTCCTTACCTTTACGACGCTCGGAACGCTGCTTTGGAACACCGTGCTTGTATACGTCGGAGAAGCGGTCGGCGATAACCGGGAAGCGATTTTGAAGCAATTGGATATTTATTCAAACGTGGTCTATGCGCTGATTGCGCTTTTTGTGATTGCGGTCATATGGTATTATTTCAAAAAAATAAGAACACGGGAAATGGATTGAAGATACTGGGAAAACTGTTGGCGTTTGCCGGCAGTTTTTTTAGTTGCTATAATTGTTTGACAATAGAAAATGGAGGTACTATATGAAACCGATCATTTATATAACGCAAAAGCTGCCGGATGAGGCAGTGGCAGAATTACAGCAAAGTTATGAGGTCCGTATGTGGCATGACGATCAAACTTCTGCCCCTAAAGAAGAGATCGTCAAGCAAGTAAAAGAGGCGCATGCATTATGGGCCATGTTGTCCAACCAGATTGATAATGAAGTTTTTGAAGCTGCACCAAAATTGAAAATCGTTGCTAATCTAGCAGTCGGCTATAATAATATCGATTTGGATGCAGCCCGGAAACATGGGGTCATGGTGACGAATACACCGGAAGTTTTAACGGAAGCAACAGCTGACTTGACTTTTGCCTTGCTGCTGGCAACAGCGCGACGCATTATTGAGGCGGAAAAATCTGTCCGTTCAGGCGATTGGAAATCGTGGTCGCCAATGGGGATGGCGGGGCAGCAAGTTGGCGGCGCAACGCTCGGGATCATTGGAATGGGGCGAATTGGAGAGGCAGTTGCCAGACGCGGCCAAGGCTTCGGCATGAATATCCTATACCACAATCGAACACGAAGAAGCTTAGAAGACGTGAAATATGCAGGACTCGATGAACTTCTTCAGAAATCGGATTTTGTCGTCATTTTGACGCCGTTAACAGAAGAGACAAGAGGGATGATTGGGGAGCGCGAGCTTTCCCTCATGAAAAATACGGCGTGTCTGATCAACGTAGCCCGCGGCGGTATCGTGGACGAGCAAGCGTTGTATGAAGCGCTGAAGGCTGAAAAAATCTGGGGAGCGGGCTTGGACGTGTTCGAACAGGAACCCGTGCCGTTGGACCACCCGTTATTGAGCCTGCCGAATGTCACCGTCCTTCCGCATATTGGAAGTGCAGCGATCCAGACGCGTCTCTCGATGATGGCATTAAATGCTGAAGCCATCCATTCTTGTTTGGAAGGGCGTTCTGTAAAAAATAGAGTTTGCTAAATAAGAAGAAGAGCAGCTGCTGAGAGGCAGCTGTTTTTTTTGTTGGAGGAGCATTCGCGAAATCTTGCAAAAGTTGAAATTTACTGGCGTATGATGTAAAATAATCTAGGTTTTTAAGCCTTAAACGGTTAAAAAGACAAATTGAAGAATAGGGGGTATGATTCATGCAAAATCATACACACAATGTTTTACTTTATTATCTATACACGCCGATTGAAGATCCGGAAACGTTCGCAGCTGAACATTTGGCAGCGTGCAAAGAGCTGGGGTTAAAAGGGCGCATCCTTGTTTCCAAGGAAGGAATCAACGGAACATGTTCCGGTACAATCGAACAAACAGAAGCATACATGGAAATGGTGAAGAGCGATTCACGCTTTTCGGATATCATTTTCAAAATAGACGCAGCAGATGGCCATGCATTCAAAAAAATGCATGTACGCCCTAAAAAAGAAATCGTTCACTTAGGACTGGAAGAAGACATCAATCCGCATGAATTGACGGGAACTTATTTAGAGCCTGCGGAGTTTTATAAACGCATGCAGGACCAGGATACAATCGTGCTGGATGCACGCAACGACTACGAATATGACCTAGGCCATTTCCGCGGCGCTGTACGTCCGGATGTTGAAAACTTCCGTGATTTGCCGGAATGGGTCCGTGAAAATAAAGAAATGTTCGAAGGCAAGAAAATTTTGACTTACTGCACCGGCGGAATCCGCTGTGAAAAATTCTCTGGCTGGCTGAAAAGAGAAGGGTTTGAAGATGTGGCCCAATTGCACGGCGGCATCGCGACATACGGAAAAGATCCGGAAGTGAAAGGACAGCTTTGGGATGGGCAAATGTACGTCTTCGATGAGCGCATTGCTGTGCCGATCAACCAAGTGGAGCATGTTGTCGTAGGGAAAGACCACTTTACTGGCGAACCATGCGAACGCTATGTAAACTGCGCCAACCCGGAATGCAACAAGAAAATTTTGGCTTCTGAAGAAAACGAACACAAATATATGCGTTCATGTTCAGACGAATGCCGCGAACATCCACGCAACCGCTATGCATTTGAGCACGGATTGACCGGTGCTGAAGTGCAGGAGCGCTTAGACGCATTAAAAGAAACGGTTTAAGACTTCGAGAGTCTGGACATAAGAAAAACGCTGCCAAATCGGCAGCGTTTTTTTCTGTTTCATTGTTCCTGCTCTTCTGCACAGTCAAAGCAAATCAGTTCACCGTCTACGTATACCCCATCAAGAAAGCCGTCCCGGCAATAGATATCTTTGCCGCAGCTGCTGCATGGTCCGATCAACTCACGCATCTTGCAAAATGGAAGCGTACACGTACATCGCTTCTTTCAAATAGTTTGCCAGCCCTGCGCCGTGCTGGTCAATGTTATTGGCAAATCGGCTATCAGCCGCATACAGGTCGGCGAGGCCGCGGAACATTTTCGGCGTGCAATCGTAGAAGCGGTTTAGCAACGTAAAATAGGCATGCATTTCTTTCTGAACTTCCGCCGCTTCCGGAGGGAGATACATCAAACTTGCAACTGATTGGTAGATGCGGTTTCCTTCCCGGTTGATTTCTTCCAAATCTTCTTCTTCTTTTTCCGGCTGTGGCTCTTCGACAGAATTTACTTCTTCAACGAACTCTTCCAGCTCTGCTGGCGAATTCACAAACGGCGTAAGTTCTTCTGCACTGACCTCCATAATTTCTTCGCTGGTTGCGGCAGGAGAATCGGCATCAACCTTCGCTTCAAGTTCCGGAACTGCCATTTTGTATTTTTTAATGTCATCGTCAGTTTTTTTGATGGCAAATGCTGCAAAGCGATCTGCATTCGTCATAGGGGCGGCCCCTGCATTTTCAAGCAGCGTTTGCTCCGCGCTGCTGATCAGGCTTTCAAGCCGGTCTTTCTTTTTTCTCAACAAGTCAATATGTGTGGTCAATGCGTAAGTAGAGTCAAATCCTTCAGCAACGATTTCCTGGATCTTTTTCAGCGAGAAACCAATTTCTTTGAAAAATAGAATATGCTGGAGCAAACGCAAATCTTCATCGTTGTAGTATCGATAACGGTTTGAACCAATATTCGATGGTTTCAACAATCCGATGCTGTCGTAATGGTGAAGTGTGCGCACACTGACACCCGCAATTTTTGCCACTTCCTGTACTTTGTACATATGATCACCTCTTCTTTTAGATTAGACTATGACGCACCGTTAGTGTCAATAGATTTCAAATAATTTCACAGAAATGGCTATTTGTTCATATTAAAAAGCTTCTGCATTTCTAAAAAGCAGGGCTATTCACATAAAAAATAAAAAAAGAAAATTTTGAATTTTGTTCATAAGGGGGTAGGATTCTTTTGGAGCTTATGAAATAATGGGTATGAAAGCGGTTACATATATTTGCAGCGGAGGGGATAGGAACATGAAATTGGTTAACTTTATCAATGGAAAATGGCGAGATCCACGAAATGCAAAATTCACGCCGGTATTAAATCCGGCGACTGGCGAGGAGCTTGCGCAAGTTCAGATGTCGTCAAAAGCAGATGTAGATGAAGCGGCCAGAGCGGCAAAGCTGGCGCAAAAAAAATGGGCTAAGGTTCCTGCTCCTAAACGAGCAGATTATTTATACGAAATTGGCCGTTTAATGAAAGAAAGAAAAGAACATTTGGCGCAAGTGCTCACGAAAGAGATGGGCAAAGTAATTGAAGAAGGGCGCGGAGAAGTGCAAGAAGGAATTGATATGGCTTATTATATGGCAGGTGAAGGACGACGGCTGTTTGGCGAAACCACGCCATCAGAGCTCGCCGATAAATTCGCGATGAGCGTGCGTGCGCCAATAGGTGTTGTAGGCCTCATCACTCCGTGGAATTTCCCAGTCGCCATTGCTACATGGAAATCTTTTCCGGCGATTGTTGGAGGAAATACGTTCTTGTGGAAACCGGCTACAGAAACGCCGATGATGGCGTATGAAATGGGGAAAATTTTTGAAGAAGTCGGCCTTCCGGAAGGCGTTGCTAATATCGTATTTGGCGCTGGATCTGAAGTTGGAACGGCCATGATTGAACATCCGGACATCCGGGTTATTTCATTTACGGGCTCTACGGATACAGGGCGGCAAGTAGCGGAAATGGGCGGCCGCCATCTGAAGAAAGTCTCTCTTGAAATGGGCGGAAAAAATGCAGTGATTGTCATGGAAGATGCCGACCTCGATCTGGCGGTTGAAGGGATACTTTGGAGTGCTTTCGGAACAGCCGGACAGCGATGCACAGCCTGCAGCAGGGTCATTGTCCACAAAGACGCAAAAGAAGAACTGCAAAATCGCCTCTTGGAAAAAATGAAAACGTTGACGATTGGTGATGGAACAGATGAATCCGTAAAAGTGGGGCCGGTAATCAATCAAAAAGCGTTGGAGAAAATCCATTCCTATGTAGAAATTGGGCAACAGGAGGGTGCAACGCTGCTTGTTGGCGGTGATATCCTTAAAGGCAGCGCTTATGATAAAGGGAACTATTACGCACCGACATTGTTTACAGATGTCTCGCCTGAAATGCGCATCGCTCAGGAAGAAATTTTCGGACCCGTCGTTTCGATCATCGAAGTCGGTGGATTTGATGAAGCGATTGAAGTGAATAATGGGGTTATTTATGGGCTGTCCAGTTCGATTTATACGGCAGATGTCAATCGGGTCTTTAAAGCGCAGCGTGACCTGGATACGGGCATTGTCTACATTAACGCTGGGACAACCGGGGCTGAAATCCACTTGCCGTTCGGGGGCACGAAAGGAACAGGCAACGGCCATCGGGATTCGGGAGTTGCAGCCCTGGACGTGTTTACGGAATGGAAGAGCATCTATGTCGACTACAGTGGAAAATTGCAGCGTGCACAAATTGATAATGATATCTGAATCCGGAAAGGGGAATGACGATGAAAGTCGCAGTATTGGGTGCAGGATTAATGGGGAAACAGGCAGCAGGGGATTTGATTGCCAATGAAAAAGTGGAAAAAGTGTTTTTAGCAGATTTAAATGTGGCGCAGGCTGATTTGTTCGTTGAACATTTAGGCAGCGCAAAGATTGAAGCCGTTTATCTAGATGCCAATGATGACGAGGCTTTGAAAGCAGTCATTTCGAAAGCGGATGTAGTCATCAATGCGCTATTTTATACATTTAACGAAAAAGTTGCACGATTGGCGATTGAATGCGGCGTGCACTCCGTTGATTTAGGCGGGCATATCGGAGGGGCAACAGACGCCGTATTGGGTATGCACGAAGAAGCGGAGAAGAAAGGCGTGACGCTGATTCCGGATTTAGGGGTAGCTCCGGGCATGATCAATATCCTGACGGGATACGGAGCGAGCAAACTTGATCGGGTCCAAGACATTAAATTGTATGTCGGCGGAATTCCGGTAAATCCCGAACCGCCGCTGGAATATAACCATGTTTTTTCACTGGATGGCGTATTCGACCATTATACCGATCCTTCCCACGTGATTCGCCGAGGCGAACTGCTGGAAGTGGATTCCTTGTCGGAAATTGAGCACATTGAATTTGAAGGTTTTGGGGAGCTCGAAGCCTTCCATACTTCCGGCGGAACTTCGACATTGACGGAAACTTTTGAAGACGTGGACACATTGGAGTACAAGACGCTTCGCTATAAAGGGCATGCCGAAAAGTTCCAGCTGCTGGTCGATTTAGGATTTACAGATCGAGACAGAACGGTGTCGATTAACGGCAATGAAATCAAGCTGAGAGATGTACTAAGGGAAGTGTTGGCGCCAATCACAGAGCTCGGCGATAAACAGGATGCTGTGCTCCTGCGGGTGCTCGTTTCAGGATTGAAAAATGATGAAGCGTTAACGTATGAATATACGATGATTACGGTGCGAGACCAGGAAACGGGCGTCACAGCAATGGCTCGGGCTACTGCCTATACGATTTCCGCCGTTGCCCAGATGATCGGCGAAGGGATTATTGACAGAAGAGGTTCTTATCCGCCGGAATTGATCGTTCCGGGAGCTGAATATATTCAAGAAATGGCAAAGCGTGGAGTGGAAATCAAAGAAACGGTTCATCGCTCAGCTTATCAAAGCTGAGGCATGAAAGGAGAGGGCTGTTGTGGATTTCGATTTTTCATCTGAACAAATGCTTTTGAGGCAAACCGTTAGAAAGTTTGTCGATGATGAAATTTTGCCCCATATTGCTGAATGGGATGCAGGAGGCGCCTTTGATCCTGCAATCTGGAAGCGGCTTGCGGATCTGGGGCTGATGGGCGTATGCATTCCGGAAAAATATGGCGGAAGCGGCATGGATTATAATTCCTTGGCGATCGTTTGTGAAGAACTTGAACGGGGGGATACTGCTTTTCGTACAGCAGTTTCGGTTCATACAGGTTTGAATTCCATGTCTCTTTTGCAGTGGGGAACTGAAGAACAAAAAGAACAATTTTTGGTTCCTCAGGCAAAAGGCGAGAAAATCGGGGCATTCGGTTTAACGGAGCCGGGCGCCGGATCGGACGTTGCAGCGCTTTCGACGACGGCTAAACGCGAAGGAGATGAATACGTTTTGAATGGCCAAAAAACGTGGATCTCTTTATGCGATGCGGCTGACCATTTTATCGTTTTTGCCTATACCGATAAATCATTGAAGCATAAAGGGATCAGCGCCTTCATTGTTGAGCGTACGAGGGAAGGATTTTCTTCCAAAGCGATTAAAGGGAAATACGGGATCCGCTCCGGAAATACAGGGGAACTATTCTTTGAAGACGTGCGCATTCCCGCCAGTAACCGTCTGGGTGAAGAAGGGGAAGGCTTTAAAATTGCCATGGCTTCATTGGACAACGGACGCTTTACCGTCGCTGCAGGCGCTTGCGGCTTATTGATGGCCTGCATTGAAGAAAGCGTCAAGTATTGCCAGACACGTTCGACATTCGGCAAACCGATTGGCGAACATCAATTGGTCCAGCAAATGATTGCCAAAATGGAAGCCGGTTTTCAGATGAGCCGATTACTCGTCTATCGAGCAGGTGAAATGAAAAACAAAGGAATCCGGAATACGCGGGAAACGTCACTCGCTAAATGGCAGGCTTGCGATTTCGCCAACCAGGCAGCGGATGACGCTGTGCAGATCCACGGCGCATATGGCTATTCGGACGAATATCCGGTGGCCCGTTTCTTGCGGAATTCCAAAGCTCCAGTCATTTACGAAGGAACGCGCGAAATCCATACTTTGATGCAAGCGGATTATGTGCTTGGAAAACGCGAAGACCGAAAACTGAACCGGATGCTGCCGGCTTGGCCATTCGAAGACTAAAAAAACCGGCCTCTTTGCGGGCCGGCATTCTTCTTTAAAATGCTTGTTCCTGCGGTTTCGGGACAAGCATTTTTATATTTTGAGGCTGCATTTTAATTTCTAAAGGCGTCTTCAGGTAAATCTCTCCGTCCGTATCCACATCCATTTCCGCTTCCGTTTTAAGGACGATGTTCTTTCCTTTGAAATGGGTGATATGTTCCAGTTCATCTGTCACCGTATCCGGTTGGGAAAGCGAGAACCATTCACGGATGGCCGCGATAGAAGAGGTCTGAATAACAAAGACATCAAGCAGTCCATCGGTTGGATCAATCTCGGCTAAAGGAAACATATGGGTGCCGATCGACTTGCCGTTCATGACTAAGACAAGAACAGCATTTTCATTATAGGGAACGCCGTCAATTTCCAAAGAAACGGCAAAACTTTCCGCTTGTCGGATCATTTGCAGGGCACTCATGAAATAGCTGAGCTTCCCGTAACGTTCTTTTAAATTCGAATCAATATTCGATGAAGCGTCCGTGATCAAGCCGATGCCGGCGAAATTCAAGAAAGAATGGTTGTTGGCCAAAGCGATATCCACGTTCTTGACTTCTCCGTCTGCCAACGCTTGTGCAGCTTCATCGAGTGAAATCGGAATTTCCAAAGTCCGTGCAAAATCATTGCACGTGCCTCCCGGCAAAATTCCTAAAATGGGTGCATCTTCTAAGTTGCAGAGGGCTTGGACAGCGGAATGCACAGTGCCGTCGCCGCCTGCCACAAACAGCACATCAGCGGAATCCGCATAGCTTATGCAGGCTTCTTCAAATTCTTCTTTCGTCTCTGTTTGAACCAAGGTGAGCTGCTTTGATGCTTTCGCCAGCGGGCTGATGACCAATGGCAAAATCTCCTGGTTCATGGACGCTCCTGCTGCTCCGTTATACAATAAAACCGAACGTTCAAATCTCGGCATTTCATTTCCTCCTAAATGGCTTGCTGCAATAGTTGAATTTCGTTTCTTACAGAATGTTTTCCACTAAGCAACAAATCGTAAACTCAAGCATTGCCATTCAACTCCATGGAAAGAAGGAATTCATATGACAAAAAAATTGTATTATCAGGATCCGGAAATAAAAAAGGCAACTGTCCAAGTAATTGGGAATGGCCAAAACGGCATCGGTTTCTATGCTATTTTAGATCAGACGTGCTTTTATCCGGAAGGCGGCGGCCAGCCTGGCGACATCGGCAAAATTGGAGAAATCCAAGTAACCGACGTCCAAACTGAAGACGGAGAAATTCTTCATTATACAGAAGCCCTCATCCCATACGGCCAGTACGAAGCTGAAATTGATTGGAAAAGAAGGTATGACCATATGCAGCAGCATGCGGGACAGCATGTGCTGAGCGCAGTTTTTGACGATTTCCACCAAATGAAAACGACAAGTTTTCATCTGGGAGAAGAGCGGGTGTCGATTGATTTGAATACACCTTCTATTGATGAGTCGACTATTAAAGCGGTTGAAAAGAAAGCGAATGATGTGATTCGGCGGCACTTGCCAATCGAAACGGAGTGGGTGGCAAAAGAGCAGGCGAAAGAAATGAACCTTCGGAAACCTCCCGCAGTGGAAGGCGATATCCGTTTAGTCTCCATCGAGGGAGTGGATTTGAATGCGTGCGGGGGAACCCATCCAAAAAATACGGCTGAGATCGGCCTTATCAAACTGATTGCCAATGAAAAAGCGAAAGGCGGAACGAGGGTTTACTTTTTATGCGGAGACCGCGCCATGAGTTATTTTCAGCTACTGGCGGAAACCTCCGATGAATTGGTGAAGCTATTAAATGCGCCGGTCAAGGAATTAGGAAATGCTGCCTCAGACTTATTAAAAGAAAAAGCGGCAAACGAGAAAAAAATGAAAGAGCTGCACCAGCAACTGCTGGAAAAAGAAGCGGAAAGCTTGGCTTCTGAAGCCGGAACAGTTATTGAACAAATTTTTCATGGACGTCCCATCAAAGAAGTTCAGCAGTTGGCTCGCCTGGTCATTGCGCAGAATCCGGGCGCCTATCTCTTGTTCATTTCAATGGAAGGTGAAGATGTCCGTTTTGTCGGCGCGAAAGGAGAGCATGCGGAAGGGAATATGAAAGCGATGCTGCCTGAATTATTGGCATTGACGGATGGAAAAGGCGGCGGAAACGCGGGATTTGTGCAAGGCGGCGGCAAATCAGCAGCATCTCCAGAAGTTTTCCTGGAGACCTTCCGGAAGGCCCTGAAAATTACACAATAAATTCTGTAACTTTTTTTCCACACTTCTGTCTAATGGATAAAGGCGGATGAAAGGGCGGGATTAAGATGAAGAAAAGGAGTTTGTGGCTGATCGCAGCAGCGGCACTTGCGATGATTGGACTGACTGTGGCGTTTATGATGGATAAAGTCACAGTCAGTGCTTCTTCCATTGCCTTAGCTGACCAAGGATGGAAGGCGAATTTTTCTTCGCCGCTGAAGCCGGATGCGATTGAAAAAGGTGATTTGTATTTAATCAATGCGAGCGGAGAACCGGTCGATGCGGAAATGACGCTCCTTAAAAACGGCAAGACGATTGAAATTCCTTTGCTGGCCCCAGGTGAATACAAGCTCCATATTAAAAAAGCTGCGGTTAAAGGAAGCTTATTAAAGAGCCTGGCCCTCTCAGAAGTTTCTTTTGTTGTCCAAGAGGAATTGGAGACACTTTCAAATGCAGATGAGTTGAAAGCTTATTTTGCCCGGTTGCTAGACTTGCAGCAGCAAAGTGATGGGAGTATGGCGGTCAGCGGTTCTGCTGACTCCATGGCTTCCGAAGAATCGAGCTCGGCGGATGCTGCCGGCGGTGAAGGCGGAGATTTTTCTTCTACGAATAACCAAGTGGAAGGGGTAGATGAAGCAGATCTTGTGAAAACAGACGGTTCTTTCATTTATTCCATCAGTGATTCTTCAGTGGTAATATCGGATGTCAGAAATCCGGCCGAAATGAATGTAGCCGCCAAGCTTCTATTTAAACAAGATATGTATCCGCAGCAATTGTTTTTGTCTGGAAACACGCTGGTCGTTCTGGGAAGCCAATATTCCGTTTTGCCGACCGAAGGCAAAATCAATGATTATCAGCGGCATGTCGGCCTGACTTCGGTTTATTTATACGATATTCAAAATCCCTCCTCTCCACAGCTGATCCGTGAATTCGGGACGGAAGGGGATTTAAACGGTGCGCGGCTGACGGAAAAGATGCTGTATTTCGTTACGAATGTATATCCTGATTACTGGATGATGGAAAGCCAAAAAGATCCTGAATTGCGGCCCCATCATTACGATTCACAAAAAAACGAAGATTTGCAGCCGATGCCGTATGATAATTTATCGATCCTCCCAGGAACCATGGAAGGCCGCTACAGTGTCATCACGGCGATCGATTTAACGAACCCGACTGAAAATTCCATTTCAACTGACGGCTACCTGGGCGGAAGTGAACAGATGTATATGAATGCTGAAAATCTGTACATTACAGCTTCCGTGTATATGCCAATTGACGAAGCGGAAGAAGACAATGACTTGGACATGTCTGTCTGGCAGCCGCAATCTGCCAATACGGAAATCTTTAAATTCCATTTGGAAGGAGATGGCGTAAAGTTTGTCGCCTCCAATGAAGTCGCAGGAACGCTGCTGAACCAATTTTCAATGGATGAATACAACGGCTATTTCCGGGTGGTTACGACGGAAGGGTTTACTTGGGACGAAGCAGCGCCTTCCAAAAACCATCTGTTTGTTTTGGATGGCGGCATGAAGCAAATAGGGTCTGTAGAAGATTTGGCACAGGGAGAGCGAATCTATTCAGCCCGGTTCATGGGCGATAAAGCATACATGGTCACATTTAAAGAAACCGATCCTTTATTCGTCATCGACGTCTCAGCTCCATCATCGCCTAAAGTGTTAGGGGAATTAAAAATCCCTGGCTTTTCAAACTATCTTCACCCTTTGGATGAAAACCATTTGATCGGATTTGGCTATGACACCAAACTCGAGCCGGTCAAAGGAGGAGAGCCGCGGGTGGTGACCGGCGGCATGAAGATTTCTCTGTTTGATGTCAGCGATTTCAGCAATCCGCTGGAAAAAGATGCGGAAATCATTGGCGGTCCGGGAACGTATTCCCCGCTGCAATACGATCATAAGGCCCTCTTTACCCATAAAGAATCCAATCTTTACGGATTCCCGGTTGCTGAATATGCAGAAGGCGAAAATGACTCGATCCTATTCCAGGGCTCGGGTGCGATGCTCTTTGAAATAACGCCTGATGGAATTGAAAAAGCGGCGGATTTGATGAAAGAAGCCTCTATGCAATATGAAGACTGGGAGAAGAGCGTTCAACGCATTCTCTATATTGAGGACCGTTTGTACACCGTCGCTAATAGTGAGATAAGCAGTTATGGCTTGGCGGATTTCAACTTGATCCAAACTTTAAGCTATAAATAATCAGTGCGGGGAAGAAAATCCTTCTCCGTACTTTTTTGACGTTTTTATTTACTTGAAACAGGGAACAAGTGAAGTATTCTGAATAATGGAGGGATATGGATGAAGGCAGTAACGTTTCAAGGCGTCAAAGACATGAGAGTCAAGAATGTGAAGGATCCCGAATTACTGAAGAAAGACGATATTATCGTGAAAATCACTTCTACAGCAATTTGCGGTTCGGATTTGCACATGTATCAAGGGGCATTGCCGGCAAGAAAAGACTATGTGATAGGGCATGAACCGATGGGGATTGTCGAAGAAGTCGGGCCGGAAGTCACGAAAGTGAAAAAAGGCGACCGAATTGTTTTGCCATTTAACGTAAGTTGCGGACAATGCCATTATTGTACCCACGATATGGAAAGCCAGTGCGATAATTCAAACGGAAATCCGCATTTTGATACAGGCGGCTATTTCGGCTTTACTGAACGTTACGGGAACTATCAAGGCGGACAAGCTGAGTACTTGCGCGTTCCTTATGGAAACTTCCTGCCATTCGTCATTCCGGAATCATCAGAATTAGAAGATGAGTCGGTCCTATTCCTGTCGGACGTTCTTCCGACTGCCTGGTGGAGTGTTGAGCATTCTGGTGTGAAGCCAGGAGATACAGTCGTAGTATTAGGCTGCGGGCCAATTGGTTTAATGACTCAGAAATTTGCATGGATGAAAGGCGCAAAACGCGTGATTGCAGTGGATGAAATTCCATACCGCATGCAAAAGGCGAAAGAAATGAACAACGTTGAAGTTTTCGATTTCTCCCAGCATGATAATATGGGAGCCTATATCCACGAAATCACTAGCGGCGGCGCACATGTCGTTATTGACTGCGTCGGCATGGACGGCAAGAAATCAGCGGCAGAAGCTGTGCAGCAGAAATTAAAACTGCAAGGCGGTACATTAAGCGCCATTGATATTGCAAAAGATGCAGTAAGCAAATTCGGTACGATTCAATTGACTGGTGTTTACGGCTTAAATTACAATATGTTCCCGCTTGGCAATATTTTCGAACGAAATGTTACGATGAAAATGGGGCAAGCACCTGTTGTCCACTTGATGCCAATGCTTTATGAGAAAATCGAGAAAGGGGAATTTGATCCTCGAGAAATCATTTCCCATATTATGCCGCTTGAGAAAGCCAGCGAAGCTTATCAGATTTTCAACGACCATACAGACGACTGTACAAAAGTTATTTTGAAACCTTAAATGTGAATAATGGGAATACAAAGTATAAACGCCTCTGCATCAAGAGGCGTTTATATTTTTGCATGGATGCGTTATGATGAATGGTGAAAAGTAAGGAGGGAAAGCATGTGGCTGAAATTGGAGAGACAAGGCGCGAGCTTGCCCTGGATTGTTTTTTATTGGCTGGGAAGATTTTGATGGAAAATGGTGCCGAAACCTATCGGGTGGAAGACACGATGATCCGGATGGCGGTTTCGCAAAAAATGACGCATTCGCATTGTTTTGTTACGCCGACAGGCATTATGTTTTCGCCGACGGAGGAAATGGCTACCCGTTTTGTTCGCATTAACGACCGGCAAACCGATTTAGAGCGCGTGGCATTGGTCAATGCGGTATCGCGCCGTTTGGTAGCCGGAGAATACACTTTGCAAAAAGCCTACGAGGAATTGCAAATCATCGATCAGACAAATTATAAGTTTCATATAGGGCTGCAAATTTTGGCGGCTGCAATGGCAAGCGGCTGTTTCCTGATTTTGCTTGGCGGCAGCTGGAGCGATTTGCCGTTTGCTTTCGTATTTGGCGGAACAGGTTTCATCATTGTGGAAACGATTTTGATCCAAACGCGCGTCAAGTTCTTTGCGGAATTTATCGGTGCATTGGCCATCGGAATTCTTGCGCTGCTTGCGGTGCATTCAGGTTATGGAACCGATCTCGACACCATCATTATCGGTTCGATCATGCCGTTGGTGCCCGGGCTATTGATCACAAATGCCGTACGCGATTTGATGGCTGGCCATTTCGTTTCTGGCCTGTCAAAAGGAGCGGAAGCTTTTTTAACGGCTTTTGCGATTGGCGCAGGGATTGCATTGGTACTGTCATTTTAAAGGGGGGATTGGATGAATTGGCCATTAGAAGCATTTCTTAGTTTTTTGGCTGCCGGCTCATTTGGCGTCATTTTCAATACTCCTCGCAGAACATTGTTCAGCTGTGGATTGGTCGGAATGACCGGCTGGCTGATTTACCGGAGTTACGTATTGGTTTTGGATGATCCCACCCAGGCTTCTTTCGCTGGGGCATTCGGCGTGGCGCTGGTGGCCCATTTATTGGCTAAAAAGTTCAAGATGCCAATGATTATCTTTAGTGTGGCGGGCATCATTCCGTTGGTTCCGGGAAGCAAAGCCTATAACGCTATGCGCAATATTGTGGAGAATAATTATTTGGAGGCCATCACGTATGCTTCGGAAGCCTTGATGATTTCCGGTGCAGTCGCCATGGGACTGGTGTTTGCAGAAGTATTGATGCAGCTCTTTTTCAAGCGGCAGGCAAAACGCATCCAAAGAAAAATCGGCATGACCCAAAACTGAAGTTTGGGACATGCCGATTTTTTAGTTTTTAGGTGTTGAAGCGGAAAGGTCGCGGCTTTCAAGGCGGCTCCGCTTTTCACTGTCCAGCTCCGCCGCCTAGCCGCTCGAGGTCGCTTCAGTCTTATCTGCAATGGCAAAGACCGCCATTTTCGATAAGACTTCCAGCGCTTGTCGCGGCTACCAAGGCGACTCCGCTTTTCTTATTGTCCAGCTGCGGTGGCCAGCCTCTCGGATCATAAGCCGTCCCGGCTGTGCGGCAAAGAACGCCGCTTCGCCGGTTCGTCTTATGACTTTCGAGGCTAACCGGCCACCTCCGCTTTTCTATACTAATTCAACCATTTCTCCAATTCTTTTGCTTCCATTGGATGCCCGGTGATGAAGCCTTGGATCATGTCGCAGTTCATCGCACGCAAAAGTTCCAGCTGTTCATTGGTTTCGACGCCTTCGGCTACGACCTGGAAGTCCAAACTCTTGCCGAATTGAATCATGCCTTTGATCATTTTCTGCATTTTTTCTTGTTTCGTGATGGATTGAATAATGGCCCGATCGATTTTCAAGCTTGAAATCGGCAGCATCAGCATATAACGGAATGATGCATAGCCCGTTCCAAAATCATCAAGCGCGAACGAAATGCCTGCCTGGTTTAATTGCTTCATCTGTTTGATGATGGAGCGTTCTGCTTCTGCTTCCAAAGCGAATTTCTCGGTGATTTCGATGGTCAAAGCGCTTGGGTCGCAGCTATTCAACTGGATTTGTTCCAAGAGGGACTTCGCCATATCTTTATCGCGGAATTCACGGATTGATGAGTTGATGCTGACGTTCATGTGGATG
Source organism: Planococcus massiliensis (assembly GCF_000821325.1). Lineage (NCBI taxonomy): Bacteria > Bacillati > Bacillota > Bacilli > Caryophanales > Caryophanaceae > Planococcus > Planococcus massiliensis. The sequence continues at coordinate 716,260 of NZ_CCXS01000001.1, forward strand.
CCGCGGGAATTCCAGTCTTTTATCTGCGCGCAAACTGTTTCAAGGACGAACATGCCGATTTCGTGGATCATGCCATTTTCCTCAGCAATCGGAATCAGTTCTTCCGGAGTGACGATGCCGACTTCCGAATCTTCCCAGCGCACCAAAGCTTCGACGCGCTCGACGATTCCCGTGCTCAAATTGACTTGCGGCTGATACATTAAATGCAGATTATGGCGATCCAATGCATGGATCAGGCGTTTTTCAATCATGGATTTGCGGTTCAGCCGTTCATGGTCATCTGAAGTCAAAGCTGAAATCGCACTGCCGCCGCGTTCTTTTACTTTTTTGATGGTGACATGTGAAGCTTTAATCAAGTGGACGAAGGATTGCTGATCTTCCGGATAGCGCGTGATGGCACCGCTCACGGTCAATGGAATCGCCGTCCCTTGGATATAGATCGGATGCTGCTGCAGATAATGCAGGAACCCTTCGATAAACCAATTGCTGAGCGGCGTGATCAACGCAAATTCATGCAGCCCGGCCCGTGTAATGATCGAATCAGAAAAATACATGCGCAGGCGTTTCGTGAATTCGCTTAACAATTCGTTTTCAGTATCTGTATCGGAAACGTCGCGCAGTGTATAAAAGCGGTCAATATCAAAGAAAACGAATGAAAAATGTTTGCCTTCTTTAATATGGTCGTTAACGACCTGTTCAAGGCGGTGGCGGTTTTCAAGCCCGGTAATTGGGTCGATAAAGGCAATTTCTTCTAAATGGTGCTGGGCTTTTTTAGCTTCCGTGATGTCTTTTTCCAGGAAGATGTAGTACGTATCGTCCCCTTTTAAATCCATCGGAATCGCTGTCAGCTCCACCCAATATTCTTCGCCGTCTTTTTTCAGCTTCTTCGCCTGGCCATTCCATACTTTGCCGCTTCTTAATGTGCTGACTAAGTTTTCAACAAAGCTGACATCTTCGCTTTCTTCGCCGAACATTTGCCAAATTGGCTTGCCGAGAATGCGTTTTGGCGTCCATTTGCTTAGTTTCAAAAATAATGGATTGGCATAGGTAATCAAGAATTCTTCATCAAAGTACAGCAGCATGAATGAAGCGTCCAAACCATCGCGCAGACTGTTTAATTCGCGGCTGGCCGATATCTCTTCTGTAGATTCGTCTACTTCAAAGACGGACATCACAAACCGCTCATTGCCAGAAGCGAATGCTTTGGTCACAATAGTCGTATACGTACGTGTTCCATCCCCAAGGCCGACTTCCACCTCTTCAAAACGGATCGGCTCTTTGCTATGTATGATGTTATCCCATGTTTGCTTGTAAAGAGCTGCTTTTTCGGGATTCATGTATGGATATAATGTCCCTTTTATCGTTTCAGGTTCTAATTGAAATACACGTTCCGCATGACGGTTGCACCATACCACAAGTCCGTCTTTATCCATGATGATGATGGGAAAAGGGATATGGTTAAAAACCAGGTTGTCGGAAAGTATTTGTTGCAATTCGCTCATGCCATGACGCTCCTTCTCGTAAGTCTACCTTCATTATAGAGAAGAAAAGGACTATCGTCATCCTTTTCCCAATTTTTGTATCAATTATTTTACTATACATTAACTATATTTATTGTAGCAATCATGAGAGAATGGGGGAAGAAAAAATGAAAAAATTGAAAGAAGTGAAGTATTCATGAAAAAAATTGTCATTATGTCTATCTTATTCATTTTTATTTTGCCATTTACGGCATTGGGCCACACCACATTGACTGCCTCGAATCCTGCTGAGGGAGAAGTGTTGTCTGTGCAGCCGGAAAAAATTGAACTGGAATTTGGAACCGTAATCGAAGAAGGCAGTTCCATGACGTTAAAGGGTCCGGAAGCATCCGTTGAGTTAAGTGAAATATCTGTTTCCGATAATCTGATGACTGGTGAAGTAACAGGCGAATTGCCGAATGGCCAGTATATTATTGACTGGAAAATTATCGGGGAAGACGGCCATCCGATTGAAGGGCAGATTCTTTTCGGAGTCGATGTTGAAGCGCCTGAAGAAGAAGTTTCGGAAGAAGCGGCTGAAGAAGAGCCGGCCGTGGAAGAAGAGACGGCTGAAAAAGAAATGGCGGAAACGGCCGAAACCGCACAAAGCGAAGATGAAAGCAGCAATAATTGGGTTACTGTATTGATTGTTGCGGCAATTATTTTAGTCGCAGCGGGAATGATGAAGCTCATGAAGAATAAACGATGATCGCTTTTACGGCATTGTCTGATGTTTTCGTATACATCGCATTTTCGTATTTGGCAGGCTCGATTGTTTTAACATTTGTACCGGCTGCGAAAAAGCCGGTTCTCCGTGAATCGAAAGTTCTTGAACTGTTGAGCGTAGGAGCTATTGCTGTGTTTTCTTTGGCGCCGGTTATCGAATTGACGAATTTTCTTGCGGATGGCCAAAGTTGGCCGGCTGCTTTCTTTTCGGTGCTTACGGATTACCGGACAGGCCATGGTTGGATCGTGACAGGCCTATTCTGTGTCCTTTTAGCGGCAGCTATTTGGTTCAACGTTTCAAAACACATCACCGTGTATTTTTTAGGTATTCTCCTATTAGCGGTCGGCTATTTCAGCCATGTTTCGACAGTGAATCTATGGGGCGGGTTTGTGAGCCATACCATCCATTTTCTTGCTATGGCTGTTTGGACAGGGATTTTGCTGCACGTTTCCTGGTTTGCGGAAAGCAAAACGGAATGGCGAAATTTTCTTTCCTGGTTTACGCCGTTTGCAATCGCTTGTGTCGCCGTCTTGTTTGCAAGCGGCATTGCGATCATGCTGTTTTTCGTCGAGCCGTCGCAATATGTCCGCTCGTGGGCACTGCCTTATGGCCAGCTCCTGCTGCTGAAGCATTTGAGCATCGTGCCGCTGCTTGCCGCAGCAGCGATCAATGGCTTTTTGAATAAGCGGAAATTATACGAACGGGCCTGGCTCCGTGTGGAAAGCGGCTTACTTCTCTTCGTATTCCTGTTCACAGCCTTTATGAGCAAGCAAGCGCCGCCGCATAACATCAACAATACGTTCAGGTCGGAAGGGCCGGCTCCATTTTTGGAAATGCTGAAAGGCCCAATTTATATTCCGATCGATGGAAGCTGGGATTTATCGGTCAATGGCATATTGCTGATCGTGCTTGGGCTATTGCTCCTCGCTATGATGGTTATTGGCTATAAACGCACGCTTTCGCCCTGGCTGTCGATTTTATGCGGAAGCGGATTTATCATTGCTTCTTATATCGGTTTAATGTTAAATATATCTTATTGAAAAAACAGTGCATCGACACTGGTGTTTAGTCAATGAAAACTGGAACCAATCTCCCGGGATTGGTTTTTCATATGAAAAGGAGTGAGGGGATGGAACGTTTGAAAGGGATCGCTATGATTTTATCAGGGGCGATGCTATGGGGCGCAACAGGCCCTTTAATGGAGTGGACAATGGCAGAGTTCGGCATTTCAGTTCCGTTCTTACTGACCATTCGGCTGGCCGTTGCAGGATTGCTCCTCTTGCTTTTTTTGAAATTGAAAAAGGTGAAGGTTACAGCCATCTTCAGAGGGAAGATCTGGATTTTGCCGTTGATCATCTTTGCCTTATTCGGCATGCTTGGTGTGCAATTTAGTTTTGTTGCAGCCATCGAAGCGAGCGATGCGGTAGTTGCGACCTTGCTGCAATTTCTAGCGCCGATTTACATCATCTTATTCATTTCGCTGCGCCAGCGAAAATGGCCGCCGGGTTATCAAGTAGTCGGGATGATCGGAACATTGACCGGACTGTTTTTGCTGCTGACGAATGGCCAGCCGACACAATTGATTATTAGCGGAGAAGCGCTGTTCTGGGGGATTCTCGTTGGACTGGCTTTTGCTTTTTACACTTTATACCCCGGGAGGCTGATGCAGGAATGGGGCGTACTGCTCGTCGTTGGCTGGTCGATGCTGTTTGGCGGGGTGTTCCTCGGCTTAGCAGATCCGATTTTTCTGTCGGATGAATGGCCGAAGCTGTCGCAAGGCGAACTGGTTCTCGCTATCTGCACCATCATCGTCATCGGAACGCTTGCTTTTGTCCTGTTTTTAAGCAGCATGCGCTATATCACAGCTGTTGAAACGAGTATTCTTTCTTCATTTGAACCGTTGACCGCTATGGTGATTTCAATCCTTTGGTTCAATCAGCTGCTGGCGCCGCTCCAACTTACAGGAGCGCTCATCATGCTTGTTTTCGTCACCTGGCTGTCACTCGCCGGTGAGAAGAAAACAAAAGAAGTTTAAAAACATACATAAACTTGGAAAAGAAGGGGATGCAAAAATGCATTCTCTTTTTTACTTTCTAATGACTTTTGCTACCTGTTGTCAAAAAACTGTGGCATAATAGTCAACAAAAGATTCGTGTTTCGAAATGTTTAGGGGGCCACACCGATGAAGACTGTATTTGCCTATGCTAAACCCTATAAAATCCCCATAATTTTTGCGTTATTTCTTATGTTGCTTGAACTAACGGTTGAGTTGATGCAGCCGCTCGTCATCGCCAAAATCATTGATGATGGAATTTTGGAAGGGGATCAGGACCGGATTGTCCAATACGGAATTGTCCTGATGGCCCTTTCATTTATTGCTCTGGTGTCGGGCATCGTGAATTCTTACTATGCTGCGCACGTCTCCCAAAGTTTTTCATTCGATCTTCGCAAGGCCGTATACGGCAAGATCCAATCCTTTTCACTGGCGACGTTCAATAAGTTTCCGGCTTCAGGGCTTATTACCCGATTGACCAGTGATGTGACGCTCGTCCAACAGATTTTGTTTATGGGATTGCGCATCATGCTGCGTGCACCGCTTCTTGTTGTCGGCAGCATGATTATGGCGCTGGTGGTCAATGCGAAGCTCGCGATTTATCTGGTTCTGGTGTTTCCTTTCTTGTTGGCTTTTTTGTATTTCATGGTACTAAAAGGCGTCCGCTATTTCAGCTTTGTCCAACAGCGGCTGGATCGCCTGAACCGGATGATCCAAGAGAATCTGCAGGCTGTCCGGTTGATCAAAGCCTATCTTCGCGGCAAGTATGAAGCGAATCGCTTTTCCGAAGTGGCCGATTCCTTAAAAATAGATACCGTCAAAGCATTCCGGATCATGGAAACGATTTTGCCGATTTTGCTGTTTGGCATGAACCTCTCGCTGCTCGCTGTTTTATGGTTCGGCGCTTCTCACATTCAGGCAAACGGCGCCCAAATAGGCGAACTGGTGGCGATTGTCAACTATGCAATGCGCATGACCGGGGCCTTCTCCATGTTTTCGTTCATCATCATGGCTTTTGCCCGTTCAAAGGCTTCATCTGAACGGATTGAAGAGATTCTTTTGGCTGAAAATGTCTTGGAGAAGGATGGACAAGGGAAACAGGCGGCTGTCGAAAACGGATCAGTCGTCTTTGAAAATGTTTCCTTCTCTTATCCGGGAACTTCCGCTCAAGTTTTGAAAGACATTTCGTTTGAAATAAAACCGAACGAGAAACTGGCGATTATGGGTGCTACCGGTTCAGGGAAATCCTCGCTGCTGCAGCTTATTCCGCGTTTTTACGACGCAACTGAAGGCAGCGTGCGGATACATGGCATAGACGTCCAAGAGTGGTCATTGCCGGCGCTGCGCAAAAGCATCGGCATTGTGCCGCAGCAGTCGATCCTGTTTACGGGAACGATTTCAGATAACCTTTCTTGGGGGAAAGACAAAGCCGTGCAGGATGAACTCGAGGATGCGGCCATGAAAGCGCAAATTCATGATACGGTCGAACATTTCCCGAAAGCTTACGATACAAGGGTCGGACAAAAAGGCGTCAATTTATCCGGCGGCCAAAAGCAGCGGCTATCGATTGCCCGTGCGCTCGTGCGGGAACCGTCCATCCTGATTTTAGATGACAGTACAAGCGCCTTGGATGTGAAAACGGAAGCGGCTTTATGGGAAGAACTCGACCGGGAACGCGCGACAATGCTTGTCGTTACCCAAAAAATCCGGACAGCCATGAAAGCGGACCGGATTCTGCTGCTGGAAGAAGGCGAGGTTTCCGCTTACGGAACCCATAACGAACTGTTGGAAGCATCCGCTTTATACAGACAGATAGCCTTGTCACAACAGGAAGAAGAGGTGGATGAATATGTTTGATGCGATCCGGCGCCCTTTTGGATATGAACCGGTCATCCGAAAAGAAGACTTGAAAAAGAAAGATGCTAAAAAGACGGAACGGGCAAATAATTGGAAATCAACGCTTTTGCGGATCTGGAAACTTGTAGACGAACACCGCCTCTTATTGATTGCTGTATTGGCTTTGGTTTTTGTCAGTTCGGCACTGGCTCTTTTAGGGCCGTTTCTGATCGGCCATATCATTGACCAATATATTGTGCCGGAATCTTTTGACGGGATGGGCATCATCATTGCCTGGCTGGTTGTGGTGTATATCGGCCATTCCGTGTCCTTGTATTTGCAGAATTACTGGATGGTCGGCATAGCCCAGCAAGTCATTTACCGGATGCGGACCGGATTATTCGAACATCTTCAGCGTTTGCCGGTGTCCTTTTTCGATAAGCGGCAGCACGGCGAATTGATGAGCCGGATGACGAATGACATCGAAAATGTCTCTTCTACCTTAAATAGTTCGTTTATCCAAGTATTTTCAAGTTTGCTGACTTTGACGGGAACCGCGGTGGTCATGCTCTGGCTCAGTCCGTTGCTTACGGTACTGACGCTCATCATTATTCCGTTGATGTATGTTTCAATGCAATGGATTACGAAACGCACCGGACGCCTTTATAAAGAGCAGCAGCACGCCATCGGCGAATTGAACGGCATGATCGAAGAGACCATTTCGGGGCAAAAAATCGTCAAAGCTTTTTCTCAGGAACCTCGAGTGATGGAAGAATTTTTGGAAAAAAGCGAGCGGCTGCGCCAAACCGGCTTTTGGGCCTGGACCTACTCCGGTTTTATTCCAAAGGTGATGAACTTTCTGAACAACGGAAGTTTTGCCATCGTTGCCGGAGTTGGCGGAATATTGGCCCTCAACGGCAGCGTGTCGATTGGGGTGATTGTGATCTTTACAGAGTATGCGCGGCAATTTACGCGCCCGCTAAATGACCTGGCCAACCAGTTCAACACGGTATTATCGGCGATTGCCGGGGCAGAACGCGTTTTTGCCATCATGGAAGAAACGGAAGAGAAAGACGACCAAGCAGTAAATGCGGAAAAAGAATTGCAAGGGTATGTAGAGTTCGATAAGGTCTCCTTTAAATACGAAGGCGCCGAAGAGGATTGGACAATCCGCGATGTCAGCTTTCATGTCGGAATTGGCCAGACAGCTGCTTTAGTCGGCGCTACCGGTGCCGGAAAAACAACCATCATGCAATTATTGGCCAGATTCTATGACGCCAACGAAGGTGAGATCCGTTTGGACGGCACTCCAATCGGATCGATGCCGAGAGAAACGTTGCGTAAGCAAATCGCTTTTGTCCTTCAGGATCCTTTTTTATTCGAAGCCAGTGTGTATGACAATATTCGATACGGCCGGCTGGGCGCGACCGAAGAAGAAGTGAGGGAAGCGGCCGAAAAAGCCAATGCCCATGAGTTTATCGAAAAACTTCCAGATGGCTATGAAACGATTCTCAAAGGCGACGGCTCGATGATCAGCCAAGGGCAAAAGCAATTGCTGTCGATCGCCCGGGCATTGATCGCAGACCCGGTGATTCTTCTCTTGGACGAAGCGACCAGCAGCATCGATACTGTCACTGAATTGAAAATCCAGGAAGCGCTTGAACGCTTGATGGTCGGCAGAACGAGCTTTGTCATTGCCCACCGTTTGAATACGGTCCGAAAAGCCGATGTCGTGTTCGTCATGGAAATGGGGCAGCTGGTGGAGTCAGGGACTCAGCAGCAGCTTCTTGAACAAGGCGGAATTTATGCAAACATGCTCGCAGATGCGAAATTATAGAACGAAAAAGCGATTCCATAGGACATGGAATCGCTTTTTTTAATGGCTTTGGACAGCGGATCGCGGTTTGAACCGGCCGATCAGGATTTCTCCAAGCGGAATGGTTTTAGGGATCAGAATGGACAAGGTGATTGGAACCATCAATCCAAAGAGAGAATAAGTAAAGACGTTGTACGGCAAGAAATCTTCTACCATAAAGCCGATGAAAATGTGCAGGTACATAATTGAAATCGAATGGGCTTCAATTTTTTCAAACCAAGGCATCCGAAAGATCGGCGTGACTTTTTGAAAGAAGCCGACGACGACAACAGTAAAAGCCAAAGGAATGACTAAGTCCAGTACAGCATGGTCATAGTGGAGAAATTTCATGCTCAAATGGTAATCGATCCAGCCCATTTCATCTGCACGGAATGCAGCAAAAGCAATTGCGGCTGCTGCAGCTAGTGCGTACAGAGGGATATTCATCCAGAATTTCTTGAAATAATAGCCGATGGCAAAGTAAACGACCGCCATCAAGACGACATCCAGGTTCCAAATCATCGGAATTTGCATAGAGGCGATATCAGGTTCGTTTGCTAGGCCCATCGCAAAGGCGCCTTCAATTTCAGCAGCGGCGTAGCACGCTGCGAGAATCAGGAATTGGAACCGGCGCTTCAGCCGCGTGATCCAGAGAAACAGCAAGTGAGTAGCGAACATCACGGTGATAAACCAGAAGACGCCGTGCTCTCCGCGTAGGAAACGGCCCCCGACAATCAGTTCAATCAGGTCTTGCTTTAAGAAAGCCGCGGTAAAGGTGCCTTCTCCAATAGCCATTCCATATTTAATAGATGTGAGAAGAAGCAAAAAGAACAAGTAAGGAACCATCAATTGCATCAATCTTTTATGGATGGCAGGTTTTAATTTATAGTTTTCGGTGATAGGTTTAAAAAATAACCCACTTAGAATAAAAAATGCGGGCATATGAAACCAATAGATGTATTTAATGAATGGAAAATCGGTCATTGTCGGACCGGAATAGTGTCCGACCACAACGAGGATCATTAAAAAGCCTTTCGCTGCATCTACCCAAGTTAAACGTGCTTTAGCCATTTTGACTACCTCCGGAATTTTGCTAACCAGAATAGTATAGCCGAAGAGGCGGCGATTTAAACCGTTGTTACACAACGGTAAAAGTTCGTTAAATTCTGTGATCATGTGATACCATAAGCTAAAGAATGTCATCATAATACGTTATGTTAAATTTTGTAAAAAAATAGCGGGCAATTAAAGAAAGGATGGTGGGAAATGAATATTTCGCTATCAATTGAATCATTTCCATTGGATTCCTATACAATCCAAGACATGAAGCAATTGCTGAGAGAATTTGAAGAGGATTACAGGGGAGTTCTCCAAGAAGCTTCCTGGAGTCAGCCAAATGTTCGAGGTTTTGCTGTTTTAGCTTATACAGAAGATGGGCGACTTATCGGTTTTGCGACTTCTGTGGATATAGTCAATCTCCATCATTATGAATGGTCTGTGCTCGTACATCCTGAATACCGGCGGATGTCGATCGGTTCTGCACTTGCTGACGGTATCCATCATGGGCATGCGCAGCGGCAGGCAGATGCTCAGCATGCAGCTTTTATTGAAAATCCGGACGCAGAGAAATTTCTGCAGAGTTTGGGGTATGAGCCTGATTTCAAAGAAATTCAGATGGCTGCGGATGCTTTAAAAGAAATGGCTTTGCCGGAGGGGCTTGCCATTCTGCCATTTGAAGGCCCAATAGAAGAATTGGAACCGCTGCTCGTATCAGCTTTCGATGAAGGGATTTTGCCGGTCATCGCTTTTAATCAAGCCGAAGAAGGCAGAGAAATCTGGGTGATGAAAAAAGACGGAGAATTGGTTGCTACAGCTACGCTTGTCCAGGAAGAAGGCGCTTTATGGCTGACAGCTTTTGCGGTAGATCCGTCCCAGCAAAGAAAAGGGTACGGCAAAGCCTTTCTGTTATGGAGCCGCTACATGGCCCATGTCCAAGGGATGGAGCAGATTATGCTGGACGTTGAGACGGCCAATGATGCCTTGCACGTTTATCAAAAAGCACAATTTGAACCTGTCCAGACCATTGCCTATTGGACAAAACAAAAAGCGTAAGAGAGAAGAATAAATTTCAGGCATTTCAAAACCCGCCTGCTAATGCAGGCGGGTTGGAAGCGGCTGGGCATATTCGTTAATTTTGGGCTTTGAATTCTTTTTCAGTACCATCTTCAAAACGGACTTCAACTTCCATTGAAGTATAGCCGTCTTCCAAGCCGAATGCTTCTACGACTTGCTGGATTGCTTCTTCATCCGTGGAGTCCTTTGTAATTTCAAGTTGCTGGAAGGCAGGTTCAAGTTCATCCATTGCATCATTCCCGGATAAATTCTGTTCAGAGAAACGGTTGGCGTATTCGGCTTCGACTTTATCCCGATCTTCTTCATAACTGATATCAATGGCATCATCGAGTTCAGGATAATCGGCGTCAACGCTGAATTCAGTGAAGCCGAATGTTCCGCCGCCGATATTCTCTTCTTCAACGCCGCCGCTTGGGCTCGCATCGCTTGTATTTTCAGATTCCTGCGTCTCCTGCTCAGGCGCTACGGGTTCAGTTACTTCATCTGAATCGCCGCATGCTGCCAAAACCATAGCAGAAGAAAGCATGAGGGCTGTCAATAAAGGTTTTTTGGTTGAAATCATAGAAGTCATCCTTTCGATTATCATTCGTTAGTAGTAAGTATTCCCGATTTCCAGCTTTTTAATCGTTATTTTAGAATAGTTAAGATCAATGCCGAGCTTAGTGGAAGAAGAGCCAGAACGGAGTTTTAGAATGGACAAGTATACAAATGGCCAAAATATAGCAGCTGCAGCTGAAAAGAACATTCGCACAGATTTTAAGGAAAGCATGACCTATGGTGAGTATTTGCATTTGGATAAATTATTGGATGCACAAGACGGAGTAAGCGGGCATCACGATGAATCGCTCTTCATCATCATTCATCAAGTATCTGAATTATGGATGAAACTCATTTTGCATGAGTTGCAGGCGGCCATCCGAAATATCGATGAAGATGATCTGCAGCCTGCGTTCAAGCAAATGGCCCGTGTTTCCAAAATCCAAACTCAGATTATCCAGGCTTGGGATGTATTGGCTACGATGACGCCTGCTGAATATATGGAATTCCGGGGCGATTTAGGCAATGCCAGCGGATTTCAATCTTATCAATATCGGTTAATTGAATTTGCGTTGGGGTATAAAACAAAACACGTACTGAAAATCTATGAAAAAGATGCAGCTCTTTCTGAGACGTTGAATGAGGCTTTTCAAAAGCCCGGATTATACGATGCTGCCATCCAAAAGTTAGCGAGAAGCGGTTTTAAAATCGATGAAGCGGTTTTGAACCGGGATATCACCATGGTCTACGAACCTAACGAAAGCGTTAAAGCAGCATGGAAGACGGTTTACCGGGACGTAGACACACATTGGGAGCTCTATCAGCTGGCAGAAAAACTTGTGGATATTGAAGATTCCCTTCAACAATGGCGGTTCCGCCATATGAAAACGGTAGAACGCATTATCGGCTTTAAACAGGGGACAGGTGGATCTTCGGGCGTCCATTATTTGAAAAAAGTGCTGGACCAATACTTTTTCCCGGAACTTTGGGAATTGCGTTCAGATATTTAAGTGATTAAGCAAGGGGAGAGAGAAGATGAAGATTTATGCACATAGAGGCTGTTCAGGGACGCATCCCGAAAATACATTGGCTGCTTTTAAAGCAGCGGCCGAATTGCCGATTGATGGAGTGGAACTTGATGTACACTTGACGAAAGACGGCGAGGTCGTCGTTATCCACGATGAAAAAATCAATCGCACGACAAATGGAAAAGGCTATGTAAAAGACATGACCTTGTCGGAACTGAAGAAATATGATTGCGGATCTTGGTTTTCAGAGAAATGGGAAGGCGAACGGATTCCGACTCTTGATGAAGCACTGGAAGTTTTTGAACATACGCAGCATCGCCTTAATATTGAGATTAAGTCGGATATCTTCCCGTATGATTCCTTGGTCGGCAAAGTAATCGACAGTGCTGAGAAATATGGAATGGGCGACCGCATTGTCATCTCTTCGTTCAATCACGAAGACATCCAAAAAGTATGCCGGGATACCGATGTAGAAGCAGCCATTTTAACCTCTCAGATTTTCGTGGATGCTTATGATTATGCGCGCGTTATCGGCACCACACGCATCCATTTGTCTTTGCCTTCCGCATTTCGGAGAATGGCTACTGACGCTTTGCGTAAAGGCGCGATTGTCTATGTCTATACAGTAAACAGCCTGGAGTATGCAGCAGAGCTCCGGAAAATAGGCGTCCATGGAATTTTCACTGATTATCCGGAACGCATACTCGCTGAACTTAAATAAAAGAGGCGCCCTTGGGCGCCTCTTTTGATTTATAAAGAAAGAATTAGTGCTTTTTCAAGTACAGAATTTCACCATTTCGCATAATGCTCTTCAACGGCTCCAAGCATTTGAAGGATTTTGACTTTTTTGCCTTCAGGATAGCGGACGTAGCCATTGTAATAGCCGAAAAGCTGATGGACTTCGGATTTAACCACTCGGACATCCGTCTTTGAAACCCGTTCGAAAAATGGCGTAAAAGTCAGTTTGACATCGTCCGAGAATTTGGTATGGATCAGCCAGGGTTCCTTGTAGTTCTCTTTATTGTAATGGAAAATGACATCCTCGTGGATTTTGGTCATTTTGCCGTTGACGAAAAAGGCATTTTCCGTCATACCGGTTCCATCTGTCCATTTGCCGCCAAAATTCAATGCGATTGATTTTCCAAGCGAACGTTGGGAAGCCATTCCCCAATTCCACGAAGATTCACGCGGCCAAACACCGCGGCCGTAATCGAGGACAGCGAAGCTTTCATCCGGTTCAAATTCAAAACGCTGGCTGCCGATCTTTACTTCGCCCGAAGTCGGGAGAGAATGGTGTTTGCCAGTGAATTGAAAGGTCTGGCGATTCCACGGAATGACGACGTTCAACGATTCATATGATTCAGGATGCTGAATGGCAAGCGATGCTTGAAGCGGCTCTCCGTCAAAGTCTTTGACATGGACGTTGAGACGGGTCTGGCTTTCTTTGTATTCAAAGTTAATATCCATCTCCTCATGGCGGAAATGGCTCGTATCCAGCACTTCATTCGGCAATCTAAGTTGGCGGGTAAACGGCACCACCACCGTTTTTTCGAAGAAGCGCTGGGTTTCGTAATTCAAAAAATAGACAAAGCAGACAGTTGCGTAGTCCAAGTGGCTGATGGTTGCCGAAAACATGATCTCGTCTCCGAAAACACACCAATAATTCCATTTTTTCTTTCGCATAAAATTGCCGCGCAAGTTGCTGATGACAAGCGGCTGGCGCGCATATCCAATCGCTCCGGGATTTAATTGGCCTTTTGCGTCACAAAGCATTACATTTTCCGTAAGTTCCCGTTCAACATGTTGCATTAAATCCACCTCACTCATCATTCTACTTCCTATTGTATCAGACGAGTTGTCAAATAGCCGATATGACTAGCCTAAAAAAGCAAATTTTCAAATAAGGAAATGGCTTGTGTACAGGTGGAACAGCAATTAAATAGCAGGTTTTCTCCACATTAAAGCAATCGTGCCTTCACCGGCATGGACCGCTAAAGAAGAACTTAAGTCTCCGATCAATATTTCGGCTTGCGGCGCGATTTTCAGCACTTCCTGCTTTAAGCTTTCAGCTTCTCCGTGTACATTGGCATGCATGATTTGGAAACGCTCAATCCCGTATTCCTGATGGTCCTGGTTTGCAAGGTCGATTAAATATTGGATGGCTTTTTTATGCGACCGCACTTTATCAATCGGCTGCAGTTCGCCTTCAGCAGTAATCTGGACAATCGGCTTTACTTTGAGCAGGCTGCCCAAATAATATTGGGCGCCGCTCATCCGTCCCCCTTTATAAAGCTGGGAAAGGTTGCCGATTAAAATGTAATTGCGGAAATCATGGGTTTCCTGCTCCAGGCGATGCGCGATTTCTTCAGCCGTTTTTCCTTGCTGTGCAAGAAGCATTCCGCGTTCAATCAATCCGCTCAGTCCGTAGGAGAGCGCAAGGGAATCCACTGCATAAACCTTAAATCCGGTCATTTCAGCTCCAGCAGTTGAAGAGGCGATCGTGCCGCTCATTTTAGCAGATGCATGAACAGCGATTGCGCATTCATACTGATCCTTTAATTTTTCATAAAGCTCTGCAAATTTCCCGGCAGATGGCTGTGAAGTTTTAGGGAATTCTTTGGCGCTCTTGATTTTTTCATACAGTTGGGTATTAGAAAGGTCGACTCCGTCATCAATGTATTCTTCAGCATCAAAGTGGATATTCAATGGGACGACATACACATCCGGATGGGATTGGAATTCGTCGGTTACATAGCCTGTCGTATCCAGAATCCACGCAATTGGTTTTTTCATAGGTTTAATCATCCTATCATTTAAGAATTTTGAATAATTAAACTATAGCACGAATAATATTTTCCTGATAGAGAAAACAGGGAAAGAAGGTAAATGGTTAAACGAATGAAAGAAAATAACTCTTTACAGAATAACTTTTAAGCTTTTGAAAAGCGTTGGTGGAATGATTCGGCAATGTCGTTCCGATGCTTCGCCAAAATGAGCAACATTGCTGCAGCCATTGGCCAGCAGGAAGGTATTTCACCGCTGAGAAAAATCCCGATGAGATAGGCGGCCATAGCAAATAGCATGGTTAACGTAGCGCTTTTCACAAACGGTAAAAAGATGAAAAAAACGATAAACATAGCCGCGAAAAGTTCGGGCGTCAAATAGAGCGTGGCTCCAATAAAGGAAGCAATTCCTTTTCCGCCTTTTCCTTTCAGCCAGAAGGGAAATAAGTGGCCGCAAATGACCAATAGACCGCCGACTGCAACGGCCCATTCATCGTATTCCACATAACGGCCAAGCCAAATGACCGCAGCGGCCTTTAACGCGTCGCCGAGAAATGTCAGAAAAAAAGCCGTTTTTCCTATGACGGCACCTGCATTCCGCGCACCCAAATTCCCGCTGCGCTGCTGCCGAAGATCGACGCCTTTCCATTTGCCTATCCACCAGGCTGTTAAAAAATTTCCAATAAGGTACGCTGTTATCCAATACAAAATCATGAGTTTCCTCCCGAATGCCGTCTTTTCTTCTATTTTATACAGCTTGTGCTCTAGAAGGAAGGAAGTAATGGATTCTAATTAATATGAAGGCAAAAAAAGCCCCTGCTTTAGGAAATAAAGCAGGGGCCAAGCATCTTATAAATTTGCAGCTTCGAAAAGGTAATCGCTGATGACGCGAAGGCCTTTATCGAAATTCTCCAGATGGAAATGCTCGTTTGGTGCATGGAAGTTTTCTGAAGAGAGGCCAAAGCCCATCAATACGACGGGGAGGCCGAGAACTTCATCGAAAACTGCCACAATGGGTACGGAACCGCCCATTCGTGTAAAGGCAGTCGGCACATTGTAGACTTTTTCATACGAGCGGCCGGCCGCTTGGATCGCTGGATGGTCGTATGGCGTCAAGAAAGGCTTCCCTTTATCAAAATCAGTGATTTCAACGGTGACGCCCGCTGGTTTGTGGGCTTCGATATGGGCGCGCAATTTAGCGACGATGTCATCCGGGTCTTGGTTAGGAACTAAGCGGCAAGTGATTTTTGCACTGGCTTCTGCAGGCAAGACGGTCTTGATGCCTTCGCCAGAAAACCCGCCAGTGATGCCGTTGATTTCCAACGTTGGACGGATCCAAGTGCGCTCGATGAACGAATAGCCTTTTTCGCCGAAATCTTCTGTGATGCCAAGCTCTTTTTTCTCATTTTCCAAATCAAATTCAAGCGACGCAAATTCAGCGCGTTCTTCGTCGGATACGGGAAGTACATCTTCATAGAATCCTTCCACTTGAATCACGCCTTCTTTATCGCGGAACGATTCCAGAATTTCCACTACCGCATGCAGCGGATTTTGAACAGCGCCGCCGTATAAGCCGGAATGCAAATCGCCTTTTGGCCCTTTTACATCAATTTGGATGCCGGCGAGGCCGCGAAGGCCATAGCATACCGCAGGGCGTCCCGGCCCTTGCATGCCGGTATCTGAAATGACGATGACATCTGCTTTCAGCTGCTCTTTGTTTTGCTCGACGTATTGCGGCAAGTTCGGGCTGCCGACTTCCTCTTCGCCTTCAACAATGAATTTAATGTTGACCGGAAGCTCGCCGTTCAATTGCAATAGCGCTTCAACAGCTTTTACGTGCATAAAAGTCTGTCCTTTATCATCGCTCGCACCGCGAGCAAAAAGTTTGTTGTCACGGACTTGCGGATCGAATGGAGCAGATTCCCACAGATTAAGCGGGTCGACAGGCTGGACATCGTAATGGCCATAAACTAGCACGGTCGGTTTGCCTTCTGCATGGAGCCAGTCAGCATAAACAACCGGATGCCCTTCAGTTTCAAAAACTTCTGCATTTTCAAGTCCTGCTTTCAGCATGGCCTCTTTTAGCCATTCGGCGCCTTTTCGAATATCTGATTTATGCTCAGACAGCGAAGAAATGGAAGGAATGCGCAAAAATGTTTTCAATTCTTCTAAATGTTGTTCGCGATGGTCTTTAAAATATTGGTCGATTGCTTGTGCGTTCATATTATCCCTCAATTCTTCTATTTTTATTATGGGGAAATTATAACATACGAGATATGGTTTTCGACATTTGGAAAATCGCTATGGTATAATTATGGATACGGAAAGAACTCGTAAAATCTGTGTTTAATACACTGGAGGAACCAAATTTGTTTATTGCATTAGGATTCTTTTTAATGATGTCGTTTTTCTTATCGGGAAGCGAAACGGCTTTAACAGCTGTAAATAGGATGAAGGTCCATCTTCGCGCTGAGCAGGGCGATATAAGATCGCAAAGACTGCAAAAATTGATAGCGAAGCCGGACCGGATGATTACTACTATTTTAATCGGTAATAATATCGCGAATATTATGCTGCCAACTTTAGTTACAACTATTGCGATCACTCGCGGATGGGAAGTAGGGGTAGCGACTGCTGTTTTGACCGTGGTGCTGATCCTTTTTGGAGAAGTGTTGCCGAAAACAATTGCAGCCACGTTCGCGGATAAAATGGCTTATATTGTGGCTCCGGTCATTTCAATATTAGTAGCCATTTTAAGACCATTGACTTGGCTGATTTCCCAGTTCACAAATATTTTTATCCGTGTCATCTCAAAAGGCACTGTCAAAGAAGCGACATTAACAAAAGAAGAATTGCGTTCAATGGTGGACATTGCCTCTACAGAAGGGACCTTTGAAGAAGACGAATCGGAACGGATTAAAGGCATCCTTGATTTCCCAAATAAAGATGTTTCGGATGTCATGTCTACTCACCGTACCGATACGGTCGGGATTTCAATCGATTCGACGTATGAAGAAGTCCGAGATTTAATCTTGGAATCATCATATACCCGTTATCCGGTCTATGAAGAAAGTATGGATAATGTTGTCGGTTTGTTCTATTCGAAGAAATTGATCGAATGGTCGATGGATCCCAATCTGACATTGCAAGAGTTGATGGATGACAATCCCTTATTCGTTGTCCAATCGGTGAGCGTCGAAAAAGTGTTTAAGATGATGATGTCGAAGAAAAAGCACATGGCGGTCATCTTGGATGAGTACGGCGGGACTTTAGGCATTGTAACGCATGAAGATATCATTGAAGAAATGATCGGCCAGGACATCGAAGATGAGACCGATATTGAAGACGACGAGCTTATTTTTGAAATGACCGATACGCAGCTGGTTTGCCATGGCCGTTTAGAAATTGAAGATGTAAACGAAATGTTTGAAGTGGATGTTCCGGATGATCATGATACAATTGCGGGATTTGTCATGCAGCAGCTTGGACATGTACCGGATGAAGGCGAAGAATTCTCTTATGAAAACCTTCATGTAAGGATCAACGAAATGGACCGCAACCGGATAATGCGGTTGACGATTACAAAACAAAATGAAGAAGAAGCATTTGCTTAAAAGCTCTGTCTCCGGACGGAGCTTTTTTTATGCTGAATAAAAGGAATGCCTCTTCTTGTGCATTAATTATGTTAAAAATAGCCAGTTTATATGAGTGCTTAAAAAGGTAAAAAAGAATATCTAGGGAATTTTACATAGAAAAAACAATTAAATAAGGCATTTGGAAAGGAGCAATTTATGAAGAGAAGTTTAAAGATTGCGAGTGCATTTATTGGCATTATAGTAGGTGCGGGTTTTGCTTCCGGCCAGGAAATTTTGCAGTATTTCACAAGCTTCGGCTATTGGGGGTTGGCAGGTGTCATATTATCCACCCTCCTGTTCGGCTATTTAGGGAAAATACTGACAGGGCTTGGCAGCAGGCTGCAAACAAAATCTCATGAAGAAGCAGTCTTCCGGATTGGCGGGAAAGTAATTGGGCGAATTATCGATTATACGTTAATCATTACATTATTCGGCATTTTGGTCGTAATGATAGCCGGTGCCGGTTCAATTTTTTCTCAGCAATTCGGACTTTCGCCAGTAGTCGGCAGGATTACGATGATTTCGCTCGTCATATTAACGATTATGCTCAATGTTAAAAAAGTGATTACGATTATCGGAAGCATTACGCCTCTTTTGATTGTTATGGTGGTCGGAATAGCCATCTACAGTTTGTTCACATTGGATACGAGCTTTGCTGAGTTGGATCCAATTGCTAACGAGCAATTATCAGCTGGCCCTAATTGGTTTATCTCAGCTATTAATTATGTTTCGTTAGCTATCGCGTTAACGACTGCGATGGCACTGGTTCTTGGAGGCGCCGAAAAGAATGAAAAGGTTGCAGCACGCGGAGGTTTGATTGGCGGAATTATTTTTGGCGCGTTGATTTTACTCAGCTATTTTGCCATTTTTTCAAAAGTTGACATCGTGGGGACAGCTGAATTGCCGATGCTGAGAATCGCGGATAATATTTCACCGATACTCGGCATTGTCATGGCCATCGTTATTTTTTGTATGATTTATAACACGGCAGTCAGTTTGTTGCTTTCGTTCTCAGCCCGGTTTACCCCAATTGGCACAAATAAATTTAGAATTTTTGTGATTGTGGCAGGCATAATTGCTTTTGGGCTAAGCTTTGTCGGGTTCACCCAATTGGTCAACTGGCTCTATCCGGCGATCGGCTACATTGGCCTGCTGCTGGTGGGCGCTTTGATTTTGGCGGATATTCGAAAGGTCGGAAGGCCGGCAAAGAAATGAATAAAAGATGAAAGAACAAAAGCATTGCTTCGGCAATGCTTTTTGCTGTTTTCTGAGGGATGTTCGTATAGTTGATAACACCTTCTGGTTTTTATTTGGAAATATTACACTTTTGTAAGTGAAATGAAAGTGAAGGCGATAGAGTGAAAGCTTCGTTTCAGGCACAATAAGGGTAACAAGAAACGGGAGCGGCCTTCACCGGGCTGCTAAGCGAAAAAATCGGATGGAGGCAATCATCATGGAAAGTTTATATATAGAGTACAACCGCTACATTTATCATTTGTGTTTGAAACTGACGCGCAACAAAGCGGAGGCAGAAGATTTAATGCAAGAGGTTTGGTTGAAGGTCGTGCGCTATGAATCATCCATTCAGGAAGTCGATCATGTAAAAGCTTGGCTGACAACGATTTGCATGAACACTTTCCGTGATCGCTACCGCAAAAACGTCCGCCGCAGCAAACACATCCAGCAGCAGCCGGAAGGGCTTGATGTCTCGCTATTGGATTTAATTCCGACAGATGAAGCAGGAGCACCTGAACTATTGGAGCAGCAGGATGTATCGGTCATGATCCGCAGCAAGATTTCAGAGCTTGACGCCATTTACCGGACGACAATTGTCTATTTCTATGTGCATCAGTTGTCATTGATTGAAATTGCAGAAGCGATGAAAGTGTCGATCGGAACGGTAAAATCGCGTTTGTTCCGAGGCAAACAACGCTTAAAAGATATGCTTTTGGAAGATGCACGTACACGGGAATATGTCCAAACAGCTTAAATACGAGTAAACAAAAGAATTTTGAAGCCAATCGACTTTTCGATTGGCTTTTTTTTACAGTTAATTAATAAATTCCTTTTCTGTTGTTATTGCTATAATAAAGGCAGAGGAGATGAATCGATTGAAGAAAAGAGCAAGAAATTGGAGCAAGCGCAGAAGAATTGTCTACGCCACTGCAGGCGTTCTCGCGCTGATATACATAGCTATCATTGTTTGGCATACCTATAAACCGCTTCCTCCAGGCGTTTCCTACACAAGCGAATTGCATGAAGTGGAACAAGTGGAGATGTTTTATGATCTTTCGTATGCCCAAGATAAAGAAGGAAGCGGAATGGAGCACGAATTGAGGATTTTTGACGAAATCAACAGAATAATCGACCGTGCAGAAGAATTCATCGTTTTGGACTTTTTCCTATTTGATAATTATAACGATCAAAAAGTGAGATTCCCGGAAGTCGCCGATCAGTTGACCGAGCAGCTTCTAAAGAAAAAAGAAGCCTTTCCCGACATGCCGATTTATTTTATTACGGACCCGCTTAATCAAGGCTATGGATCCTATGACAGCGAGCTGCTCGATGCATTGGAAGATGCCGGTGTAGAGGTGATCGTCACCGATCTCGACAAGCTGCGTGACTCGACGCCATTGTATTCGGGATTCTACCGCGCATTTTTCCAATGGTTTGAAACGGATGGAAAAGGCTGGCTGCCGAACGGCATGTCGAGCGATGCGCCGGATCTAAAATTGGCTTCCTACTTGAAAATGATGAACATCAAAGCCAATCACCGGAAGGCGATCGCGACGGAGCAGGAAGCGTTAATCAGTTCGGCCAATCCCCATAATGCCAGCGGCTTCCATGGGAATATGGCATTTAAGGTCAGCGGACCTATTGTGAATGACATTTTGGAATCGGAAGAAGCCGCATCGAAAATGTCAGGCGGCCCTGAACTTCCCCGGGCGGACGTGGAAGAGCAGCAAGGACAATACCAAGTTCAGTATGTAACGGAAGGGAAGATTTTAGAAGCGCTGCTTCAAGATTTTGATAAAGCGAAAAAAGGCGACCGCATTCGCTTAGCGATGTTTTATGTAGCGGAAAGCGATATTGTAGAAGCGCTGACAGAAGCAGCGGACCGGGGAGTGGAAGTCCAACTGATTTTGGACCCAAACCAGAACGCTTTTGGAAATGAAAAAACCGGGCTGCCAAACCGTCCTGTGGTCAATGAAATGCTTGAAGAATCGGACGATCAAATCCAGGTCCGCTGGTACAATACCGTAATTGGCCAGTTCCATACCAAAACCATCATGATTGAAACGAAAGATGAAACGATCATTTCCGGCGGTGCCGCCAATTATACAGAGCGGGCCTTGGACAATTACAATCTGGAAAACAACATCCGCATCGTTGCGCCGAATAACAGTGAGCTGACGGACAATATGAACAATTACTTTGATCGTCTTTGGGAAAATGAAGATGCACTTTACACCTTGGATACCGAAGAGTACCAAGACACGTTTTCATTCCTGCAGCGCGGCATCTACGGATTCCAGAAGCTGTTCAAACTGACGACCTATTAAAAAAAGGCTTTTCGCAAATAGATGCGAAAAGCCTTTTTAATATTAAAGAGAAATGATTTTTAAGATGCGAGCACCTTTATTACAAAGTCGACTGCTTTCCGGCATTGACCCATTCTTCGACGTTCCAGACTTTCGTGGCGAGCCCTTCGTAGAATTCAGGTTCGTGGCTGACGAGAACGATCGTGCCTTTATAAGCTTGCATCGCACGTTTCAATTCCGCTTTCGCATCAATGTCCAAGTGATTTGTCGGTTCATCGAAAATCAGCCAGTTGCTTTCTTCCATCATCAACTTGCATAAACGGACTTTAGCTTGCTCGCCGCCGCTTAATTGCGTCATGGAGCGGGAAATGTGCTCGTTTTTCAATCCCGTGCGCGCAAGAGCTCCACGCACTTGACCTTGATCCAAACTTGGGTACGCCGCCCAAATTTCATCAAGCGGTGTATGGGTAGGCGCTTTGACTTCCTGCTCGAAATAGCTAGGCGTCAAATATTCGCCGCGCAGCACATTGCCGTCAAGCGGTTTGATCTTGCCGAGCATGGTTTTCAATAGCGTCGATTTCCCGACGCCGTTCATGCCGACAAGGGCGATTTTTTCTCCGCGTTCGATCATGAACGTAAGAGGCGGAAGAAGCGGCTTATCGTAGCCGATCGTGAGAGCTTCCGCTTCGACCACGTAGCGGCTCGGGCTGCGGGTTTCTTTGAACGAGAATTGCGGTTTTGCTGCAATTTCCGGCTTTTCAATGCGGTCCATGCGGTCCAATTGCTTTTGGCGGGATTTCGCCCGGCCGGTCGTAGACGCCCGCGCTTTGTTTTTCGCGATAAATGTTTCGGTTTTCTTGATCATTTCGGCTTGGCGTTCGTAAGCATCCAAATGCTGCTTTTTCGCGAGTTCGGCAAGCTCGACGAATTTTTCGTAAGATGCGGTATAGCGGGACAGGCGCGAGAATTCCAAATGGAAAATGACGCCTGTGACACTGCTCATGAACTCCGTATCATGCGAAATCAACAGAAATGCATGCGGGTAATTTTTCAAATAGTTGACGAGCCACTGGATATGCTCTTCATCCAAATAGTTGGTCGGCTCATCGAGCAAAAGAACCTTCGGCTTTTCAAGCAACAGTTTTGCAAGCAATAGTTTTGTTCGCTGGCCGCCTGACAGAGCTTCAACCGGCCGTTCAAGCCCGATTGCATCGAGGCCGAGTCCGCGCGCAATCTCCTCGATTTTTACATCAAGCGTGTAGAAATCGCCAGCATCCAATGCATCCTGGACTTCAGCCATTTCTTCCAATAATTCTTCCAGGCGATCCGGATCGGCGTCGCCCATTTGCATGGCGATATTATTGAGTTCTTCTTCTTTTTTATAAAGCGGCAGGAACGCATCCTGCAACGTTTCACGGATGGTGCGCCCTGGCGTCAACTGCGTGTGCTGGTCCAAATAGCCGTAATGCGTTTTCGGCTGCCATTCAACGCGGCCGGAATCATACATGATCTTCCCGGTTAAAATGTTCATCAATGTGGATTTCCCGACGCCGTTTGCGCCGACAAGGCCGACATGTTCGCCTTCTACCAACCGGAACGACACGTCATTGAAAAGCGTGCGGTCACCGAATGTGTGGCTTAAATTCTCTACTGTTAATAAACTCATTTATTGTATTCCTCCATTAGTTAAGAAAAGTATAGGCGCCATCGAAAAGCGGAAGTGGCCGTTTAGGTTCGAAAGGCATAAGACGATTTGGCGAAGCGGCGTGTTTCCAGCCGCACAGCCGAAGTGGCTTATGACCCGAGAATCTGGCCGCAGGAGCTGGACAATCGAAAAGCGGAAACGGCCTTTAAAAGTGCAGAAAATCGGGGCGAAACGCCAAAAAAAAATTCGCGGGCTAGAGTTCCGCGAGTTTTTTGTTTAATTCCGCAAGTCGCTGTTCCATTTTTTCCAATCGTTCTTCTGCCTGTTCCACCATCCGTGCGTGGCCAGTGGTCTCTAATTTCTCAATATCCCCTTGGTGGCGGACATAATCGCTTTTCAAATCAGCAATCTCAAACTCGATTTCTTGTTTGTTCATACGATTCACCCTTAGATTTTTTTCCATTATAGCACAAATTCCATATTATTAAATCCCTGACGGCTCGGTTCTCGCTTTTCAACGCAAGGGGGACCTACTATAATGGTCAAATAAGTTTGAGAAAAAATCATCCTAAAACTGTGGACATGGAGGTACTTATTATCGATTCTTTATTGTTCGATCTCATGCTGATTCTTTTCCTTGGCGTATTGTCACAATGGATTGCATGGCGATTGCAGCTTCCTGCAATTGTAATGATGTCCATTGCCGGCTTAATCGTAGGGCCGTTTTTCGGCATCATATCGCCATCGGAAAGTTTCGGTGACTTATTCAATCCGATTATTTCATTGGCTGTCGCCATTATTTTATTCGAGGGGAGCTTGAATTTAAACTTCAAAGAAATAAAAACGTTCAGCAAACCGGTGCTGCGGATTGTGACCTTGGGAGCATTTATCGCCTGGATTGCGGGATCGCTCGCAGCCCATTACTTAGCCGGCTTGTCCATCGCCGTTTCTTTCGTCATCGGCGGCTTGTTTATCGTCACGGGGCCTACCGTGATTTTGCCGCTGCTGCGCCAGGCGAAGCTAAAAGCGCGCCCTGCCGCGATCTTGAAGTGGGAAGGGATTGTGGTCGATCCTTTCGGGGCGTTGCTTGCCTTGTTCGCGTTCCAATTTGTATTGTTTGCCATGGGCGAAGAATCGGCTGCGGCATTCGGCTTGTTCTTCTTGGCCGCCCTTTTTGCGGTGGTGCTCGGTGTGCTTGCCGGCTGGGGCATGGGGCGGATGTTCGAGAAGGGGCAAGTGCCTGAATTCTTGAAATCGCCGATGGTCTTCGCCGTTGTGCTCTTAGTATTTGCTGTGTCAGACATGGTGATGCATGAAACCGGGCTACTCGCTGTTACCGCGATGGGGATCATGATGGCGAATATGAACATTTCCTCAATTAATGAGATGCGCCATTTTAAAGAAAATATCTCGGTTTTATTGATTTCGAGCATTTTTGTCATGTTGACTGCTTCTTTGAGTTTGGAAGTGCTCATCAAGATTTTGAATTGGCAGATCATCGCATTTGTTTTGGCCATGCTGTTTGTAGTCCGACCATTATCCATTTGGCTATCCACTATCGGAACCGACTTGACGACTCAGGAAAAAACCTTGATCGGCTGGATTGCGCCGCGCGGAATCGTCGCTTTGACGGTATCCGGCTATTTTGCCAGCACCTTGCTTGAAGCGGGATTTGAAGACGCAGAACTTTTGACGGCGCTGACTTTTGCCTTGGTATTTTCAACTGTAGTGGCGCATGGGTTCAGCATCAGCTGGCTTGGCAAGAAACTGGGCCTTGCTTCCTCTGAAGAACCGGGCATTTTGATCATCGGCAGCAGCCGCTTTAATACGAGGCTCGGAGAAATTCTTCAGGCATTCGATAAAAATGTCTTGATCATGGATCCGGCATGGGGCAGCCTGCAGCTTGCCCGCCAATTGGGCATTCCGAATTTTGCCGGTGAAATCTTATCCGAACACACAGAATATGAACTCGATTTGACGCCTTATGAAACCATGATCGTCGCAACGGATACCGATTCCTATAACTCGCTGGTAGTAAATAATTTCGTGCCGGAATTGGGACGCGTGAATTTGTATCAGACGGCAATCCACATCGGCAATCCGGATGATTTTCATTCATCGCTCAGCGGCCGCACTTTGTTCGGTTCGGAATGGAACTTCCATGCGCTAGAAGCGAAAATTGACGAAGGCTACGCGATGCGCAAAACGCAATTGACGGAGCAGTACACGTATGCGGACTTCAAGGAAAAGTCAGTGGAAGGGACGATTCCTCTCTTTGTTAAGCGCGTGCAAGGGAAAATTGAGTTTTTTACAAATGAAAGCAAAATGGAGCCGAAAATCGGCGATACGATTGTCAGCTTTTCACCGCCGGCCCATCAGGAAAATCGCATTCAAGAAAAATTGGAAACGAACCGATTGAAAAGCGAAACTCAGTCTAAAGAATGAAATTCAATGTCCGCAAGATTTATCGATGCGTATATCGAACCCGTCTTTGCTATGATAAAAGGAACAAAGCTGCTCGACAGATAGGCATTCAAGGAGGACTTTTCGAATGAAGATTTTATTAGTGGACGGTACGATTATCGGGAGAAAAACAGGCGCTATTTTGGAACAGGTGAAAACGTATATTCAAGATTTCAATCCGGAAATGGAATTGGTGATATTGAACCTGGCTGAATATGAGCATCAATTTGTCGATGGCCGGCCGCTTGGCGAATACAATAAAGACATGCAGGAAATCGTTCACCGTTTCGAAAATGCGGACGGCTACATTATTGCGACGCCGATTTTCCAAGGGTCGATTCCGGGTGTCTTGAAAAACACATTCGACATGCTGCATCCGCGGACGATGCGCTACAAGCCGGTTTCCATCGTAGCGAACGGCGGAACTTATCAGCATCACCTAGTCATTGAAAATCAGCTGAAGCCGATTCTCGATTATTTCCGCTGCCTCGTGACACCCAACTACGTCTACACGCACACGAGCCATTTTGATGAAACCAACACCATCATCAATGAAGACGTCCACGACCGCTTGCGTGAACTGGCACGGGTTTTCGTGGAATATGCAGAAATGAGCAAGAACCTTTCAAAAGAAACGATCGACAATCCGTAATCAGCAGAAAAACCTCCCGTGGGAGGTTTTTTTTTACGGTATTCAATAATTTATTCCATAAATTGGATTTGCTTTCCTTGACCGCCGAAATACTTTCCTTGCGAAGGTGAATACTATCTCATGTCTTCCGAATACTATCTGTCCCGGGAGAAATACTTTCCAAAAGGGCAATTTGTTCGGGAATAAAATAAACGCGGTCTTTATAGCTGCCTGTAGAACGCATCTTTGAAGATTTCAACAGTTTTGAAGCGGTAGTTATGGAAGGGAGATGCATAAAGTGGCGAAATTCTCTATTGGTGATGGTGCGAGAGACTAAATGCCGGTATTCTGCTAACGCATCCAAATGGCTTTTAGCGTTTTTATAAGAACAGACATTGCATCTCCAGCTTTTCCGGACATAAGCTAATCGCTGAGCTACGCAATGTGGACAGAGCACACCGGTTAAGACGGCGTCTGGCAAAGTAGGCAACACCAATTCTTTAGCAGAATGCAAATTAAGCAAATTTTGTGAGAGTGTAGAAGTTGCAGAATCGGAAAGAAGTTCATATGGGTGATTGGAAAGTAATTGCTCCATTAAATAAGGCAATCCGGAAGATTGGATTATAATCCGCTTGCCGGCTTTCGATTGGATAACCGAAGACGGGTAAGTGAAGACGATTGCACCGAGCACAGGAAGCTCGAATTGCCGATCAGCTAAAAACCGCTTCATCCATTTTTCATGGCGCCGCAGCTGATCATCAGGATTTCGCATGCCGTCGATGCTGCCGTCTTTATTGGTTCGGGAAAATTGGCGGGTTTGTGGATCGAAATTGAGCAATCCGGAAATGCTTTTGATCTCTAGAATCAGAATGAACCGGCTTGTGACCAGCACAGTGTCCATTTGGAAGGAAGAATTTGGTTGTTGGATAAATAAATCATGGATGAAAAAATAGGGGGAAGGCAATTCGATTTCGTGCCAGAGGGAATCTACTCGCTGCTCGCCGTGGAATCCGGCAGTGATGCGCCGGAGCTGTTCAGTCCAATGGGGGAATTGGCTGTGGGTGACCGGGATTCTTTTCACTAAACTTTGCAGCTGGAAAATATCAGGAGGTTCTTTGCGGTTCTTTAAAATCAATCGATCATCTCCTTTATGTTATTAATCTGAATATATACCACCAACTGTTGGAGAGCAAGCTGGTTTAAGAATTTATTTATTTACTTTCCTTGCTGTTTGAAATACTATCCTTCTGGGTTCAGATACTATCTCATATCCGATAAATACTTTCCTTGAAGCTTGAAATACTTTCTGCACCACACCCAACCCCCACGAAAAGCCAGCAAATCCGGAAGATGTTATAATCAATGCATATAGAAATGAGGGTGACAATCAATGAAATCAGTAGTACTAGCAGAAAAGCCATCCGTGGCGCGCGATATTGCACGCGTTCTTGGATGTTCGCAAAAAGGCAACGGGTATTTGGAAGGCAAACAATACATTGTGACGTGGGCGCTTGGCCATTTGGTCACGCAGGCGCAGCCGGAGCAATATGACAACGACTTTAAGGAATGGAAGATGGAGAACCTGCCGATCATTCCGAATCCGTTTAAGCTCGTGCCGATCAAGCAATCGATGAAACAATACAACGCCGTCAAAGCGCAGCTGTCGAGAGGTGATGTCAAGGAAGTCATCATCGCAACGGATGCCGGACGTGAAGGAGAGCTTGTCGCGCGCTGGATCTTGGAGAAAACGAAAACACGCAAGCCGATCAAGCGCTTGTGGATTTCGTCCGTAACAGATAAAGCCATCAAAGACGGCTTCAATAATTTGAAAGACGGCAAAGCTTACGAAAATCTGTATCAGGCAGCAGTTGCCCGTTCGGAAGCAGACTGGGTCGTCGGCATCAATGCGACGCGCGCGTTGACCGTGAAATACAATGCGCAATTGTCGACAGGCCGTGTACAGACACCGACGCTTGCAATGATTGCCGAACGTGAAAAGCAGATCCGCAATTTTCAGCCGAAGCCGTATTATGGCATGCAGGCGATTACGGATAATGCCGCTTTCACTTGGACAGACGGCAATTCGACGCAGTCGTTCGATAAAGAAAAAATCGACAAGCTGTTCCATAAACTGCAAAACACGCAAGAAGGAACGGTTACCGACGTGAAGGTGACGCCGAAGAAACAGCCGGCACCGCCTTTATTCGACTTGACGGAGCTTCAGAAAGAAGCCTACAAACGCTACAGCTGGTCAGCGAAAGAAACGCTGAATACGCTGCAGGGATTGTACGAGCGCTTCAAAATCGTCACGTATCCGCGGACGGATTCGAAGCATTTGACGTCCGATATGAAGAATACGTTGAAAGATCGCATCAAAGCGGTGCAGGTCGGGCCGTACCGGGCGCTTGCCACAACGATTCTAAAAACGCCGATAGCTGCACAAAAAGGCGTCATCGACGATGCGAAAGTTTCCGATCACCATGCGATCATCCCGACGGAGGAAACGCCGCAGCTCCATAATCTTTCGGATAAAGAACATAAATTATATGATATGATCGTCAAGCGTTTCCTGGCTGTTTTCTATCCGGGTTATGAATACGACCAGACGACGGTGAAAATCAATGCGGGCGGCGAAACGTTCCAGACAAAAGGCAACACGATCCGCAATGAAGGATGGAAACGCATCTACAAAGACGATGAAGACGACAGCGATTCGACATTGCCGCCATTTGAAAAAGGACAGAAGCTAACCATTAAAGGCATCGCCTTAACCGACGGCAAAACGAAGCCACCTGCGTTCTTTAATGAAGGAACGCTTCTTGGCGCCATGGAAAATCCGGCGCAGTTCATGGCGGGCGAATCGAAGGAATTGATCCAGACGCTTGGCGAAACAGGCGGGCTTGGAACGGTGGCGACGCGTGCCGACATCATCGACAAATTGTTCAACACGTTCTTGATCGAGAAAAAAGGCAAGGATTTGACGATTACGTCAAAAGGGCGGCAATTGCTGGAGCTGGTGCCGGAAGATCTCAAATCTCCGAAACTGACGGCCGATTGGGAACAGCAGCTCAATAAAATTGCCAAAGGGCAATTGAAAAAAGAGCAGTTCATGAAAGAGATGATCGCGTTTGCGCAGAAATCTGTATCGGATATCAAGAAGAGCGACAAAAAATTCAAACACGACAACGTCACCGGCAAAATGTGCCCGGACTGCGGCAAACCGCTTCTTGAAGTCAATGGCAAACGCGGCAAGATGAACGTCTGCCAGGACCGCGAATGCGGCTATAAGAAACAAGTGGCAGTGTTGACAAATGCGCGCTGCCCGAACTGCCACAAAAAGCTGGAAATGCAAGGCGAAGGCGATGGCAAAATTTTCGTCTGCAAATGCGGCCACCGCGAAAAATTGTCGGCATTCGAGAAACGGCGCAACAATAACCAATCGAAAGCAAATAAAAAAGACGTCAACAAATTCCTGAAACAGCAGGAAGAGCCGCCGGCCAACACAGCGATGGCCGAAGCCTTGAAAAAATTATTGAACCAAAACGATTAGAAATCGGTTGAATTTGATGATATGCTGTTGAAAATGGACAGGGAAAGGCAGAGATGGTGCGAGTGGCGAAGAAAATTGCAAAAACCAATGCAGCCCGAATATTGGATAAAGAAAACATTTCCTATGACATTCTTCAATACGAACCCGGCGATGGGTTAAACGACGGCGTCTCCGTTGCTGCCAAGATTGGCCAGGATGCAGAATTGGTCCATAAAACCTTGGTGACCGTCGGCAGCTCCAAACAGCATTATGTATTCATCATTCCCGTGGACGAGGAGCTGGATTTAAAAGCGGCGGCCAAAGCGGCAGGCGAGAAAAGGATTGAAATGATTGCGGTCAAAGATCTCCAAAGCTTGACCGGCTACATCCGCGGAGGCTGCTCGCCGCTCGGCATGAAAAAATTGTTTCCCACTTTTATTTCAGCATCCGCCGAACATCGGGATAAAATGATCGTATCGGCTGGAAAAATCGGCATGCAGCTAAAGCTTCAGCCGACTGAGCTGGCGAAAGCGACAAACGCCCAATTCGCCGCAATTACCACTAAGGCTGATTGAAAAATCCGTCCATTCACTTGAGTGGATGGATTTTTCATAATACATAACAGAAAGAAGGATAAAAATGAGGCGTTCGCTTTTTTACCGCTGGCTGTTTTTCATTGTCGGCTTGATCATCATGTCTTTCGGTTTTACGCTGGTCCTAAAAGCGGACAAACTGGGCATCAGCCCATGGGATGTGCTGCACGTAGGGCTGCACCTGAACTTCGGTTTGACGATTGGCAGCTGGGTCGTCATCATGGGGCTTGCCATTATTTTGTTCACGATGCTTTTCACGAAAAAGCTGCCGCAAATCGGCGCGTTCTTGAACATGCTGCTGGTGGGCGTTTTTATCGATATCTTCAATTTCCTGATTCCGGATATTGCAACGTGGACTGGCCAAGTGCTGATCTTGATTGCCGGAATCATCATCTCCGGCTACGGCGTCGGAATTTATGTGGCGCCAAAAATCGGTGCAGGGCCGCGTGATGGGCTCATGCTCGTCATCAACGAAAAAACGGGCATCAGCATCAGCTGGGCAAAGACCATCATCGAAGTATTTGCCGCAGTAGCGGGCTGGCTGCTCGGCGGTCCGGTGGGGATCGGGACAATTGCTGTGGCCCTGTTAACCGGCAAAATCGTTCAAGCCGCCTTGCCTTTATTCGAAAAAATGCTTACGAAAATCATTGGGAGAAAAAGCGATGTTCCGCCCGTTTTGAAGATCTAGCGCCCGGTTCAGAGAGTTGAATCCGGGCTCTTTTTATGGTATAAATAAAACCTAGTAAGTCTATTGGTTTTATAGAAAAACCGACTAAAGGAGAATTAAAAATGGGACGAGAGTTCGTAGAAATTTTTGATGAATGGGTTCACACGTATGATGATTCTGTAAATGGAAAAGACAAAGAATACGAAGATGTCTTCGTTAAATATAATGAGATTCTGCAAGCAGTCGCAGACCAGGCAATCAGCCCGGTTATCGAGTTTGGGGTCGGCACGGGCAATTTGACGCAAAAGATGGTGGATCGCGGACTGGAAGTAGTGGGCATTGAGCCGAATCAGGCGATGCGCGAAGCGACAGCAGCGAAATTCCCATCACTGAAAATCATCGACGGCGATTTTTTAGAGTTTGAACAGCCGGTCGAAGTGAAAAGCTTCACGAGTACGTATGCATTCCATCACTTGACGGATGCGGAGAAAACGGAGGCATTTAAGCTTTATGCTGAAAAGCTTCCGGCAGGCGGAAAAGTAGTATTTGCAGACACCGTTTTTAAATCGCAGGAAGCAAAACAGCAAATGATTGAATTTGAAGAGTCGCGTGGGTATGCTAATCTAGTAGAAGATTTAAATCGCGAATATTACACGACGTTGCCGGTGATGAAAGAATTGATCGAAGCAGCAGGATTTGAAGTTGAATTTACGCAGCTCAATAATTACGTCTGGTTGATTGATGCGACAAAGAAAAGCGGAAACGGCCGTTAAGCTCCGAGGAGTTGGCCGTTGGAGACTGAACAAAAAAGAAAAGGAGACGATTCACTTGAAAAAAATGAACGTTGAAAGCTTTAACTTAGACCATACAAAAGTAGTAGCGCCTTATGTACGCTTAGCTGGTGAAAAAACAGGGGCAAATGGCGATACCATCAAAAAATACGATATCCGTTTCAAACAGCCGAACAAAGAGCACATGGATATGCCAGGCCTCCATTCGCTTGAGCACATGATGGCAGAACATAGCCGCAACCACTCAGACCAAATCATCGACATCGGGCCAATGGGCTGCCAGACCGGCTTTTACCTGTCAGTCATCAACCACGATGATTACGAAGACATTCTGCGCATTTTGGAAAACACGTTGACGGACGTGATTGCAGCTGACGAAGTGCCTGCGTGCAACGAAGTCCAATGCGGATGGGCTGCTAGCCATAGCTTGGAAGGTGCGAAAGAATTAGCGCGTGAAATGCTGGCTAAAAAAGACGAATGGCGCCAAGTGTTCGCCGAAGAAACTGTTTAAGGGGAATGGACATGAACGTTGCAACGAGCATTCAGCAATTGATCGGGAACACCCCGGTACTGGAATTGACGAATATCGACATTCCGAATGGCTGCCGGATTTTTGCCAAACTCGAATTCTTTAACCCGGGCGGCAGCGTAAAAGACCGCCTGGGCGTTTCATTGATAGAAGACGCAGAGCAGCGGGGCGTTTTGAAGCCCGGCGGAACAATGATCGAACCGACAGCCGGCAATACAGGCATCGGCTTAGCAATTGCTGCGATCGGCAAAGGCTATCAAGTGAAATTCGTTGTACCTGAGAAATTCAGCCAAGAAAAGCAGGCGTTGATGCGTGCACTTGGAGCTGAAGTGATCAATACGCCAACGGAACTCGGGATGAAGGGCGCAATTGCAAAAGCAAATGAATTAGCGAAAGAGCTGGATGCGTTTTCTCCCTCCCAATTTTCGAACCCGGCAAATCCGGAAACGTATGTCCGGACACTTGGCCCTGAATTGTGGGAAGCGCTCGACGGCAAAATCGACGTATTTGTAGCAGGTGCTGGATCCGGCGGGACCTTTGCCGGGACCTCACGATTTTTAAAGTTAAAACGGGAAACCATCAAGACGGTAATTGTGGAACCGGAAGGCTCCATCATCAATGGCGGGGAATCCGGCCCTCATTTAACGGAAGGCATCGGCATGGAGTTTTTGCCTGCCTATATGGACGCGTCCCATTTCGAGTCTATCCACACCATCCTGGATAAAGAAGCATTTGCCGCTGTCGGCGAATTGGCGAGAAAAGAAGGTTTATTGGTCGGAAGCTCTTCCGGTGCAGCCTTTGTTGCTGCGATGAGAGAAGCGGAGACAGCAAAACCAGGAAGCCACATTGTCACGATTTTTGCGGATTCAAGCGAACGTTATATGAGCCAGAATATTTACGGAAGAACATTTGAGGAGGATCATTCATGAAACCAAAAACAAGATTAATCCACGGCGGGATTTTTGGAGACGAAGCAACAGGTGCCGTTTCTACACCGATTTACCAAGTAAGCACATACAAACAGGAAGCTGTTGGGAAATTCAAAGGCTATGAATATTCCCGGACAGGAAACCCGACGCGCCATGCCCTCGAAGAATTGATTGCAGACGTGGAATACGGGCATGCCGGATTTGCATTCGGCTCCGGGATGGCAGCGATTTCTTCCGTGATGATGCTCTTTTCAGCAGGCGACCACATCATCTTGACGGATGATGTATACGGCGGAACATACCGCGTCGTCAATAAAGTCTTGAACCGCTTCGGCCTTGAATTTACTTTCGTGGATACAGGCGATTTAGAAGCGGTTGAAGCTGCTGTAAAAGAAAATACGAAAGCGATTTTCATCGAAACACCGACGAATCCTTTATTGAAAGTAACGGACATCGAAGCGGTTTCGGCTTATGCAAAATCGAAGAACCTCTTAACAATTGTCGACAATACATTCATGACGCCTTATTTGCAGAACCCATTGAAATTGGGTGCAGATATTGTCTTGCATAGTGCGACAAAATACATCGGCGGACACAGTGACGTCGTGGCCGGACTTGTCGTCGTCAACTCGGAGCAATTAGCGACTGACTTGCATTTCGTCCAAAATTCCGTCGGCGCCATCCTTGGGCCGCAAGATTCTTGGCTGCTGATGCGCGGATTGAAGACGTTAGGAATCCGCATGGAAGAAGCGGTATCGAACGCTCAAAAAATCGCTGAATTCCTGGACCAGCACGAAGCGGTCAACGCCGTCATCTACCCGGGATTGCTGAATCACACCGGACATGAATTGATGAAAAAACAGGCAGCCGGTTTCGGTGCCATGATTTCATTTGATGTCGGAAGCAAAGAAAAAGCTGATGAATTATTGGCGAAATTGCGTTACTTTACACTTGCTGAAAGTTTAGGCGCCGTTGAAAGTTTGATTTCGGTTCCTGCGCAAATGACGCATGCTTCGATTCCAGTTGAACGCCGCGGAGAGCTTGGCATTCTAGAAGGTCTCGTGCGGATTTCAGTAGGAATTGAAGACGTGGAAGACTTGATCGAAGATCTTGAAAATGCATTGAACTAAATGATGATAAAAAACCGCCATTTGGCGGTTTTTTTTATTTCTAAAGAACTAGGGAAATCCCGAAACGGAAGAATTTTTAAAAATGATGAAAAAAACATAGAAAAAAATGCCTAAAATTCCGAAATCCGAAATAAATCATTTACCTCATTCGTCTGAATAGTCTGCATGCTATTATTTTATTCAGCTATAAAATTCTGACAATTCGAGAGGGGTAAAAAGAACATGGTTAAAAGCAAATGGGTTTCCATTCTTTCAGCAAGTGCTCTGGCATTGTCGCTAATGGTGCCGGCAGCAGCTGCACCAACAGAAGCGGCAACAACATCAACGACAAAAGCGGAATGGAACAGCGAGCGCTACGGAGACCGTGTCGACATCGACCAGACGTTGAATGAGATGGCGCAAGACGAAGCATTCATGAAGCAAGCGGACAAAAAAATCAAAGCACAGGCGGGTGAAGTAGCAGCTTCCGGCGCTAAAGCAACAGCTGATGGGCCATTTACATATGATGGAGGAACGAAGAAATTCCTTGACCGCAACTTGTCTTTTAAAGACTTTACTTTGCGCAGTGTCGGCGAAAATGTGGAAATCTGGGTAGCCAATGACCTGGCTTACGGTCCGGACAACCCGAAACCCGCTGATGTGGTAACGCAGGCGCAAGTTGATAAATTGAAAGATGAATTCGACAGCAATATTTATCCGAAAGCGACTGGATTCTTCGGAATGCCGGATCAGCTCGACGGTTCAAATGCGACGGTTCCAGGAATGGTCGGATTGCCGGATGATTATTACGAAGGATCGGACAAAGTCATCATGCTTGTCGACAACGTAAAGGATGAAGGCTGGAACAACCCGTCGTACCCATTCTTTGTAGCCGGCTTCTTCTGGCAGACGCTTGAAAACTATACAGACCGCAACATCATTACCATCGATACGAACTCATGGGAAACGCGTCTTGAGACGACGTTCTTCGGAACGACAATCCACGAATTGCAGCATTTGATCCATGCGGACAACGACCCATCAGAGGAAACGTGGTTAAACGAAGGGATGTCTACTTTCTCTGAGTATCTTGGCGGTTATGGCCACGATGCAGGATCGATCAACTTCTACTTGGACCACCCGGAAAACTCACTCGTGAGCTGGGACGAACACGGCACAGCTGAAACCGGTCCGGAAACCATTGCGGATTACGGACAAGTGTATTTATTCACCCTTTATATGTATGACAAATTTGGCCAGGAATTCATCCGTGAATTGGCAGTCAACGGCGAAAAACAGGGCATGTCCAGTGTAGACCAAGTGCTGAAAGACTACGGCACGAATAAAACTTTCCTGGAAGTCTACCAGGATTTCATGACGGCATTGACGCTTGATAGCTCAGCAGTCGACAGTGACTACAACATCGACAGCATTGACCTCCGCAACCTGCCAGTTGGCACGGATGGAAAAGTGCGCGGCAAAACAATCGACTTTGAAAGCGCAAAAACGTATGAAAAAGAAGGCGTTCCGGCATGGGGCGGCGACTTTAAAGAATTTAACTTCGGCAAAGATGTACGCGGCTTGAAATTTGACGGCGTCGACTTCCTGCCGCTGCAATGGAGCACAGTTGCGGATCCTAAAGGGTCCGGCAAACAAGTGCTGCATCCGAATAACGGAGACGAGGCAGACCAGGCATTGATTTTTGGTGCAACGGTTCCGACGGCAAATCCGACATTAACATTTGACCACTACTACGATATTGAAGAACAATGGGACTTCGGCATGGTCCAAGTTTCAACAGATAACGGCGAAACATGGAAATCGCTTGAAAACCAAAATACACGCAGCGATGTTGTGGAAGAAGGCTACCCGACTATTAAAGAAAATGTTCCAGGATTCACAGGAACGAACGGCGATTGGGCGACAGAAACATTTGACTTGTCCGCTTATGCCGGCAAAGACGTATTGGTTTCATTCCGCAATTTGACAGACTGGGGCTCAAACAACCCGGGCTGGTACATCAAAGATGTGAAACTTGGCAATTTCTCGAATGACGGTTCTTCAACAGACGCATTCCAGTCGCTGGGACAGTTGAAAGGCGACTACGTGAATTTCACAACGACGTTCATCCAAACGAAGAAAAACGGCAAAGAGCGCGTATTCCACGTGAATCCTTACAACGTGACAAACCAGCAGGCATTGGATCTGAAGCAAGTGCTTCGTGAAGGCAATGTGAAAATGATTACGTCTTATGCAGCAGCAGAAGGCCAAAAAGAAGCGCAGGAATTCAGCTACGAAGTCCTGTATAAAGACCAAAAAGGAAAAGATAAAAAAGACAACAAGAACAAAGGCAAGGGCAATAACAACGGAAAAGGCAATGGCAATAAATAAGCGGGAAGCGGACCTCGGTCCGCTTTTTCTTTTGGCCGGTTTTCTTTTCAGTTTGGAGAAGATTGCCGTTATGGTAAGATGGAAAGTGAAAACGTTTGCGAAAGGAAGAGGACATTGTCAAAAAAACTAGATGCATTTTTAGATCAAAACCTTGGCGAATTAAAAGAGCAGGGCTTATATAATGAAATCGATCCAGTGGAAGGGCCGAACGGGGCAATCATCAAAGTCCGCGGCAAAGATTTGATCAACTTATCTTCAAACAACTATTTGGGGCTTGCGACAAACGAAGATTTGAAGCAAGTGGCGAAAGATGCGATCGATAAATACGGCGTCGGTGCTGGTGCAGTCCGCACAATCAACGGAACATTGGACATCCATGTGAAATTGGAAGAAAAGCTTGCGGAGTTCAAGGGAACAGAGGCGGCCATTTCCTACCAATCCGGATTCAACTGCAACATGGCAGCGATTTCTGCCGTGATGGACAAGAATGATGCCATTCTTTCCGATCAGCTGAACCACGCGTCCATCATTGATGGCTGCCGCTTGTCAAAAGCGAAAATCATCGCCTTCAAACATTCGGATATGGAAGACCTTCGGGCGAAAGCGAAAGAAGCGACCGAGTCCGGCTTGTACAATAAAGTCATGGTCATTACAGACGGCGTATTCTCCATGGACGGCGATATCGCGAAGCTTCCAGAGATTGTGGAAATCGCAAAAGAATTTGATTTGATTACATACGTTGACGATGCGCACGGTTCGGGCGTTACCGGCAAAGGGAAAGGGACCGTGAAGCATTTCGGCCTTGAAAAAGAGATCGACATGCAAATGGGCACCTTGTCTAAAGCAGTCGGCGTAGTCGGCGGCTATGTAGCCGGCAAGAAAAACCTGATCGACTGGCTGAGAGTCCGTTCACGCCCGTTCTTGTTCTCGACCGCGGTAACACCGGGGGACGTAGCGGCGATCATTTCGGCCTTGCAGATGATCATCGATTCGACCGAACTGCACGACAAACTATGGGACAACGGCGATTACTTGAAAAAAGGCTTGAAAGAGCTTGGCTTCAATATCGGAGATTCGGAAACGCCGATCACACCTTGCATCATCGGCGACGAGAAGCTTACACAACAGTTCTCGAAGCGCTTGTTTGAAGAAGGCGTCTATGCGAAATCTATCGTCTTCCCAACGGTTCCTAAAGGCACAGGACGCGTCCGCAACATGCCGACAGCGGCCCATACAAAAGAAATGCTCGACGAAGCGATCGAAGTATACGCGCGCGTCGGAAAAGAACTTGGCGTTATCCAATAACACACGAAAACACGCTCAGCCAATAGCAGCTGGGCGTGTTTTATTTTCCAGATTAAGGATTTACTTTCCTTGAAGGCTCAAATACTTTCCGTGCCAAGCGAAATACTTTCCCAAGCAAGCCATTTACTCCCTTTGAATCAAGAAATACTTTCCGTCCTCATATTTTGCTCCTCAAAATAAAGGGCCGCAAACATTTTTGCCGCAACAAGCATCGCACGCTCATCGAAATCGAATTTTTCATGATGATGCGGGTAGCTTAAACGTTCATCGGCCATTTTCGCTCCGACGAAAAAGTAAGCACCTGGACGTTCTTGCGTGAAATAAGCGAAATCTTCCACTGGCATGATGGGTTCCGTTTCGACCACCCGTTCTTCGCCAATGGCTTGGGTAGCAGCTCGGCGTACCACTTCAACCGCCTCCGGATGATTCCATAAGGAAATATAGCCGGCTTCAATCGTCACTTCCGCTTCGGCACCCATTGCCCGCGCCACATTTTCAGCAATCGCTTGGACCCGCTCGGTTGCCAACTTCCGCAGTTCGGGATCGAATACACGAATTGTCCCTTCAAGCACCGCTTCGCTTGGAATGGCGTTATCGGCATCGCCTGCATGGAATTTTCCGATTGACACCACCAATTCTTTCAGCGGATCGGCATTCCGGCTGACGATCGATTGCAGAGCAATCATAATGTGGCTGGCTGCAAGAATCGGGTCTACACCGGTATGCGGTTCTGCACCGTGGGTTCCATAGCCGCGAACAACGATTTTCAAGGTATCTTCAGAAGCCTGTAAAAAGCCATCGCGCACAAAAACGTTGCCGCTTTCCATCTTGCTTTGAAGATGGGCGCCGTAAATCGCATCGACTCCCTCCAGGCAGCCGTCTGCAATCATTGCTTGCGCTCCGCCCGGCGCCACTTCTTCACCGAATTGATGGATCAGCACAATCGTGCCAGGCAATTGGTCTTTGATTGAAACCATCGCTTTCGCAAAAGCGAGCAAAGCTGCGGTATGGCCGTCATGGCCGCAGGCGTGCATCACGCCAGGCACAGTCGATTTATAAGCGACTTCTTTTTGGTCAGTGATCGGCAACGCATCGAAATCAGCACGAAAAGCGATCGTTTTGCCGGGCAGGCGTCCATGGATGGTACCGACTACACCGCGGCCGCCAACGTTCCGGCGAACTTCAATCCCTATATTTTCTAATTGCTGTGCGATAAATTCCGGCGTATGGACTTCCTGGTGGGAAAGCTCTGGATGCATGTGCAGATAGCGGCGTGTTTCCACCATTTCTGCATAAAGTGACTCAATCTTTTCCTCTATCAATGGTTTCATTCTTTCGACTCTCCTTCAAATCTGATAGTTTCAGTATACAATAAAACCATTAGAGAGAATAAAAAACAAGAAAATAGAATAATAATACAAAAAGAAACCCGCTGCCAATAACGGCTGCGGGTTTAAATAACATCTGTTTTTTGGATCAAGTTCAGGAATTGCTGGGTACGGGCTTCTTTTGGATGTCCGAAAATATCCTCAGGTTTGCCGCGTTCAATGATGTGTCCGCCGTCCATGAAGAGGACTTCATCAGCCACGCCTTTGGCAAAACGCATTTCGTGGGTGACCACGACCATCGTCATGCCTTCTGACGCTAAATCTTTCATAACTTGCAGCACTTCGCCCACAAGTTCAGGATCCAGCGCTGAAGTCGGTTCATCAAACAGCATCACTTTTGGTTCAAGTGCAAGCGCGCGGGCGATGCCGACACGCTGCTGCTGTCCGCCGGATAACTGAAACGGGTATTCGTTCACTTTATCCCCGAGGCCGACTTTCGCAAGCAATTGCTCCGC
Source organism: Planococcus massiliensis (assembly GCF_000821325.1). NCBI lineage: Bacteria > Bacillati > Bacillota > Bacilli > Caryophanales > Caryophanaceae > Planococcus > Planococcus massiliensis. The sequence goes on from NZ_CCXS01000001.1 coordinate 756,334, forward strand.
TTTTTTGCGGGCAGCGGCTTTGTCCTGCCCTTGTACCGTTACAGGGCCTTCCATGACGTTTTCAAGCGCCGTCATATGAGGGAATAGATTATAGTGCTGGAACACCATCGCAGATTGTTTCCGGAAAGCGTTCACTTTTTTCTTCGGAACCGGCTTTGCAAAATCGACCGATTGTTCATCGATGGAAATAACGCCGGCAGAAGGGGTTTCTAAAATATTCAAACAGCGCAGGAAAGTCGTTTTACCGGATCCGGAAGGGCCGATGACCACAAAGGCCTGGCCTTTTTTCACTTCCAAGTCAATGCCTTTTAAGACTTCCAGGTCGCCAAACTTCTTATGCAAATTCTTTATCGTTATCATAGTTCGCTCCTCACTGCAGCCAGTGCTTTATTATTCGCTCCATAACCATTCATCATCGTGAAACGTAGAAGTCAAACCGGTTTTCCAGACGGCCTTGTCCGACAGATAGAAGGAAACAGACGACCCAATAGATCAGGGCGGCTTGGCCGTATAGTAATAGGAATTCATAGTTGGTCGCAGCGATTTGCTGGGCAATGCGGAACATTTCCGTTACGAGAATGAGTGATGCCAGCGAAGTATCTTTCACGAGACTAATGAACGTATTGGACAGCGGCGGAACCGAAACGCGGGCCGCTTGCGGCAAAATAATGCGGCGAAGCGACTGGACATATGTCATGCCGATTGTATCGGCAGCTTCCCATTGGCCTTTCGGAATCGAAAGGATGGATGCGCGGATGACTTCGGATGCGTATGCGCCGACATTCAAGGAAAAGCCGATGACCGCAGCCGGGAACGGATCAATCGTCACCCCGAGCGACGGGAGGCCATAGAATAAGATGAATAATTGAACGAGCAAAGGAGTGCCGCGGATGATGGATACGTAGACCCGGGCAATCACTTGCAGAATTTTGATCGTAGAAATACGTGCCAACGCTGTCAAAACTGCTAATATCAGACCGATGATAAAAGAAATAATCGACAAAGGGACAGTAAACTGGATCAGCCCTTCCAAAAGGGGCAGCCAGGACGTCTGGGAGATGTCGACTAGCCGCTCCATCCGGACAGGATCAGAAAAAATACTATTCAAGTACATTTTCGCCGAACCATCTTTCGGAAATTTCATCATACGTGCCGTCTTCAATCATTTCGGCAAGGGCTTTATTTGCTTCTTCTACAATTGCACCGCTGTCTTTGCGGAACAATAAGGCACTTTTCGCTGCATCGTCTGCTTCATCAACAATTTCGATGTTCGCATCCGGGCGTTGTTTCAGAAAATCAAGTACAGTCAAATTATCGTTTACCGTCGCTTCGACGCGGCCCGAATTCAATAGTTCGATGGCTTGGTTGAATCCTTCAACGCCTTCGATTTCAGCTCCATAAGAACGCGCAGTTTCTGCGTAGTTGCTTGTCAAAGATTGAGCGGAAAGTTTTCCTTCCAAATCCTCAAAGCTTTTGATTTCGTCATTGCCTTTCGCAACAACCAATACAGCAGTAGAAGTGATGTAAGGATCTGAGAAATCGTAGCTTGCCTGGCGCTCTTCGTTAATGCCGACTTGGTTCGCTACCATATCGAAGCGGCTTGCATCAAGTCCTGCAAAAATTGCATCCCATTGAGTTTCCAGGAATTCGACTTCAACGCCTAAGCGCTTTCCGACTTCGCGTGCAATTTCAACATCAAATCCGGTCAATTCGCCGGAGTCGTCATGGAACGTGAAAGGAGGGTATGTGCCTTCCGTCCCAACGATCAATTTGCCTTCTTCTTGGACTTCAGCCAGCAAATCGCCTTCTGAGCTGCTCGAACCGCCAGAGCCTGCTGCATCGTCTGTCGTCGGGTCTTCTTCTGGAGAGCCCCCGCCGCAAGCTGCCAATACAAGTGCGGCAATCAATAATAGTAGTGCAAAACTAAATTTTTTCATGAAATAAATGCCTCCATTCTTATCTGTTTATTAACGGCCTTTCCAAATTCCACACAAAAGGCATTCCCGTCTGTTTCGCATAATATACCCCTCTTCCAGAAGAGGGAAACTAACGCAATAAAACACAGTGGAATACTTGGTTTAAAACTTAAAAAAAAGCGATTAATAAGTTCTGCTCAGGCCTTAAATAGGCTGGAACAACTTTCTCATTATAGCATCGGCCAATCAGGAGATACAAGTGAACTGTTTAGCCTATTTCGGCACAAATCCAGTGAAATTCATTGTATTTTTAAAGAGAACAAATTATAATGGCTAGATAGAAAAGCTTAATTAATCAATGTTTATATTGAATTTAATGTATTTATACAGAGGACAAATGTTTTATTTGAGAGGAGCACATAAAATGAAACGAATAATGATCACGGGAGCCCTTGGGCAGATTGGTTCAGAGTTGACCACAAAACTGCGCACAATTTACGGAGCAGACAATGTTTTGGCGACAGATATCCGCGCAACGAATGATGAGAGCGGCCCTTTTAACGTATTGGATGTCACAGACGGACAAAAGATGCACGATTTGGCAAAAGACTTTGAGGCGGATACCATCATGCACATGGCGGCTTTGCTGTCAGCGACGGCTGAAGAAAAGCCGCTGCTTGCCTGGAACTTGAATATGGGCGGCCTGGTGAATGCGCTGGAAGCGGCGCGCGAATTGGATATGCAATTCTTCACGCCAAGCTCCATCGGTGCATTCGGTCCATCAACGCCGAAAAAAAATACGCCGCAAGATACATTGCAGCGTCCGACCACGATGTACGGGGTCAATAAAGTTTCAGGAGAGCTTCTATGCGATTATTATTTCCAGAAGTTCGGGCTTGATACACGCGGCGTCCGTTTCCCTGGATTGATTTCCTATGTAGCTCCTCCAGGCGGCGGCACGACCGACTATGCCGTGGACATCTATTATAAGGCAGTCGAGCAGAAGAGCTACGAATCGTTTATTGCAAAAGGAACGTATATGGACATGATGTATATGCCGGATGCGCTTCAAGCAATCGTCGATTTGATGGAAGCAGACGCTTCGAGATTAGAGCACCGCAATGCTTTCAATGTGACGGCCATGAGTTTTGACCCGGAACAGATTGCCGCTTCGATCCAAAAGCACATTCCGGATTTCAACATGACTTATCGTGTCGACCCGGTTCGCCAAGCGATTGCAGACAGCTGGCCGGACAGCATTGATGCCTCAGTTGCGCAAAAAGAGTGGGGCTTTAAAGCCCAGTACGATCTGGATGCCATGACGGCAGACATGCTGGAAAAGTTGAAAAAAAAATTCATGCACGCTTAATCGAATAAAGAAAATGCCCTTCGCAGCTGCGAAGGGCATTTTCTTTATTCTAAAACAATAGATGGGCAATTCCTGCAACGATCGGCAATGCGATGATCGTGCGAAGCAAGAAAATGACGACCAAGTCGAAGATATTGACCGGGATTTTCGATCCAAGGAGCAAACCGCCGACTTCAGACATGTAGATCAATTGAGTCACGGACATCGTCGCAACGACAAAACGGGTCATATCCGATTCAATGCCTTCAGCCAGAAGGGAAGGCAGGAACATGTCTGCAAAACCGACGACCATCAGTTGAGCCGCTTCAGCCGCTTCAGGAATGCCGAGCAAGTTCAAGTAAGGGACGAAAGGTGTTCCGAGCACAGAGAAGACAGGCGTATACTCTGCTAAGATCAACGCTACAGTACCGAATGCCATAACGACCGGTGCTACGCCAATCCACATATCCAAGACGTTTTTAAAGCCATCTTTGAAAAATTCTTTGATGGATTTGTTTTCAGATGCTTTCGTTAAGGCATTTTCAACGCCGTGAGAAGCAACGCTGTATCCTTCAGGAACTTCTTCTGATTGAGATTCCTGCGGATCGCCATTCATGAAGTTGGTCGACTTTTGGGCAAGCGGATAGATGCGCGGCATGATGAGCGCAAGAACAATGCCTGCCAAAATAACTGTACCGTAATATGGCAAGAAATATTGGCCTAATCCGACCTGCTGGATGACAACGATAGCGAACGTGATGGAAACAACGGAAAAAGTCGTTCCGATAATTGCTGCTTCACGCTGCGTATATTTGTTTTGGATATACTGATTATTTGTCAGTAAGACCCCGATCGTTCCATCTCCAACCCAAGATGCCAATGCATCAATAGAAGAGCGGCCAGGAAGGCGGAAAAGAGGCCGCATAATTTTCACCATCATGGTTCCAAAGAATTCCAGAAGGCCAAAATTCATCAGGAGCGGCAAGAACAAACCGGCAAAGAGGAAAATCGTAAATAAGAAAGACAGAAGTCCGTCACCGGATAAGAGCATTCCGCCGGTATTTTCACTCCAGACAGCTTCAGGTCCGATTTGGAACAAGACCATGACAGCAAAAACTGCACCAAGAATGCGGACAATTGTCCAAAATAAATTTACATTGAATAATTTTTCGAAAAATGATACCGAGTGATGCTCATTCACTTTTTTTGCAATCGCTGTTACTGAACCAACAGCTGCAATGATCAAAATCCCCATCATAATCCAAGGGACAACGGATTCAATGGCACCAGCCATCAGGTTTGCCAACACGGCAATGGTGACCATCCAGACCGTTTCGTCTCCATCTTTTGTTGGAATTGGCACTAAGAAGAGCAAAATTCCCAACAAGGAAGGAAGCAGGAACAAAATCCAAGTTGAAGCCGAAAACTTTTTCACAAATAAATCCCCTTTTCTCTGTGCATGAAAACACAACATTAATACTAATTATACAACAATATCCCCAATGAAACCGCTGTATAATCAATGTTTATATTATCTGAAAACAGCACAGAAAAATACCCTTATTTTCAAAAAGAAAATAAGGGTATTTTTGTTAAAACGTTTCTTCGAAATCCTGGTCCCAGCGGTAATTATAGAAACGTTCTTTCGTGAGCCAGTTTTCAGTTTCCTGATCGCCTTGCGCCAATTTGTTTTCCATTTCTTCAAGCATCCATACCGTCTGCGAAATATGGGCTTTCATCGCGCCCATCTTTTGGTCGCGGACAGCTGATACATCATGCAGGACGTCCGGAGCGCCGAGAACTTCCAATGTGTTATTGGCAAAAGCGACACAATGGAGTTTCGGACGGTCTTCCATCCGCCGTACGGCACGCACAACCGCACGTGCCGTCGCTTCATGGTCCGGATGCACAGAAAGGTTCGGATAGAACGTGATGATCAAGGAAGGATTCAGTTCGTTGATCAAGTCGGTCATCATGCCGACCATTTTTTCGTCGTCTTCAAATTCAACGGTCTTATCCCGAAGCCCCATCATCCGTAAATCGGTCAACCCCATCGCGTCAGCCGAAGCCTGCAGTTCTTTTTTGCGGATTTCCGGCAGCGATTCGCGGGTAGCGAAAGGCGGATTGCCTAAATTGCGGCCCATTTCGCCAAGCGTCAGGCAAGCATAAGTAACCGGGGTGCCGCGTTTAATATGGGTCGAGATGGTCCCGGAAACGCCGAAGGCTTCATCATCCGGGTGAGGGAAAACCACCAATACGTGGCGTTCTTGTGGAATTGTCATTTCGTCTGCCTCCTTAATAGCTGAACGGTGTTTCGCTGATTTCAAGCGCTACCGCCAATTTTCCTGATCCGTCGTGGCCAGCCAGCAATAATCGGCCGTGCTCGTCTAATTCATAGTGCGTAATGCCTTGGGCGTAAACCCAGCCATGCGGCAGCTTCAATCCGACTCGGTGCGGGCTGTCACCGACCACTTTGCCAAGTTCGTAGTTAATGACGACATTGCGGATAAAAGCTCCGGCATTGAAAAACCCTTCATTAAAATGAGTCGCATAAGAGCCATTCGTCGTTTCCAGATGCAAATAGACATCTCTATTAGCGAAGGCATCCAAGTGGACTTGCAATTTTTTTACTTCAACTAATTCCATTTCTTTCACTCCTCAGACATTCCGTATTCTTTTAGTATAGGGAATTAGGGGCAAGAATGCGATTAGGATGCTTTACGGAAACCGAAATAATGCTATCATAATGAATGAAAGAATTTTCGAACAAAAGGGATGGCTGAATTGGGAACTATATGGAGATTTGTGTTTTCGCTGCTTGGAATCGTTTTAATCAGCGGTTTCCCCGTACTTATCGGGGGATTGATGGAAGGCGAACTGAGATTGAGCGAGTATCTTTCGTCGCTTCAAGGCGTACTGAAAGAAATTTGGCCGCTGCAGGAGTTTTCTGTGATGAATCTGCGGACGGGACGGGAAATGTTCTTATTTCCAACGATTGCCGAATACATATTTTATTCTTTGCAAATTTTGTTTTTAGCATTTGCGGCAGCGGCAGCTTTTGCTCTCGCATTTACTGTGCTGACAATGCTGTTATCGGAAAAGGCCCGAGAGCGGGTAAAGCTCTTTTTGTACTTTCTGGAGTCGCTTCCGGATCTGCTCATCATCATGGCAGCTCAGCTCGGCATCATTTTCATCTATTTAAAAACGGATGTCTTAATCTCTAAGATTGCGGTAGTAGGCGGCGACCGGATCTATTGGCTTCCGGTTCTCTGTTTGGCGATATTGCCGATGATCCAGCTTTACCGGCTGTGCATGCTGACTTTCCAGGAAGAAGAACGGCAAATGTATGTTGAACTTGCACGGTCGCTCGGTTTTTCGAAAGTTTTCATCGTATGGATCCATATGTTCCGGAATGCGATCATTTCGGTATTTTTCCAATCCAAGAAAACGATTTGGTTTATGTTGTCGAATCTGTTTGTCTTAGAATTGATGTTCAATATGCCGGGTATTATGCTGTTCATGCGCGACAATATGTCGCCTGAAGTGTTCCTCGTGGCGATTTTCAGCTTTTTCTTGCCGATGTTTCTTCTCTACAGCGTAGGCGAGTGGTTTTTCCTCCGCCATTTCCGTGGAAAGGAAGTGGCGTAAATGTGGAAGCAGCCTTATTTTGCCATTGGCTTCAGCATAATGGCTTTGCTCCTTTTCGGAAGCTTTGCCTTTGAATGGATTTTTGGCAATGTGCCAAAGCAAATCTTTTTTATCGAAGAAAATGGACGGGCCGTGGAAGGGCCGCCGATTTCGCCGAAATGGGAATTTCCGCTTGGAACCGACCAGTATGGCTATGACCTCTTTGGCAAAATCATGCTTGGCGGAAAATACACCATTATCGCTGCACTCGCAGTCGCTGCAATTCGAATGCTAATTGCCGTGCCGTTCGGCTATTTGCTTGGGACTTACCTGCAAAAGCATCGTGCATGGATTGGCGGACTTGCCGATTCGCTTCACTACATCCCTTTGACTTTATTTGCGGCTTATGTACTGTATCCCGTTCTTTGGATGCCGCCGGAAGGATTTGCAAATGGAGTGTGGGAGCGCATCGCGATCCAAGTTGTCTTGATGTCATTATTGACGATGCCGGTCGTGGCTGTATTAGTAGGGAACGAAGCGGCGCTTCTATACCGCAAAGAATACGTTCTCGCTTCCCGTGTATTGGGAGCAGGGCGTTTCCGGATTATCCGAAAGCACCTGTATCCGCAAATGCGTGAAAAACTGGCGGTTCTGTACGGCCAACAGGTGATGGAGACTTTTATCGTGATGGCTCACCTCAGTTTGCTGAATTTATTCCTCGGCGGGACAAAAGTCAGCTACGATCCGTTGTTCGGCGATCCGCCCATGTCCATTTCATATGAATGGGCAGGACTGTTCGGTTCAACTTTCCGTTATCTCCAAGGGGCGCCGTGGCTGCCTTTATATCCGGTCTTTTTTATTGCCCTGGCAATATTGTCCGTCTCTTTCATGATGGAAGGATATTTGCGTTCGAAAAACCCTCAGGTGAAAAAGCGCAAAGGCATCGCTTCGCCATCGGAAAACATCGTGGAATGGAATAAAGAACAATTGCGGGAGAAAATGATCCGTTTAAAAAACCCTCACGATTTGTGAGGGTTTTGTTTTTTATTCTGCCAATAAAGAATAAGGACTACAACGGCCATGCCAAGGTAGAGGCCGCTTGCGCTAATGATCAGCTCTGTCGTTTCATTGTATTGAAGGAACTGCAGAATGAAATCCGGACCGAATAGAAACAGCGGAAGGATAATGGTAATCCACGTTTTTGTCCAGATGGCACCTGCAATGAAAACTAGAGCCCCAAGCGCTGCAATGACCCACATCGTTTCGCGAGAAGGTATATAGAAAGGCTCAAAGAAAAAGATGTCTATGAAAAGAACCGCCGCTAACGAAAGGGTGGTGATGATTTGAATAGCGATAAAAATCGATAGCTCTTTTTTCGTCGAATAGTTAGCCGCACTCATTTTCCGGAAGTAATAAATATAAGCACCGATGCTCAAAAGCGCAATAGCCGGGTAAGCAACGAGCTTCAGCAAGGAAAAACTTAAATCGCCGCGAATAGCTGAACCGGTGATGAAATAAGCGATAAGCAGCAGTATGAACATAGGGGCCAATCTCGTTAAACCGAAATAATCGGTTTTCATTTCGTTGCGGATGGTCTCCAAGTAAGTTTTGGGAGATCCGCCAGTGACGCTGTCTACTGTTTTTCCACGGCTTTCGGCATCTTCCAAATGGCCCCGCAATTCTTCCGCAATCTCATTGATTTCGTGGTCGTTCTTTCCGGAAGTCATCAAATACATCCGCAAATTCGCAATGAACTCTTCGCTTTCCCTTGATAACACCATTAGTTTTCCTCCTTTACAAGTCGGTTGACAGAATGGGATAAGCTTTCCCACCGTTCTTTGAACTGTTCGTATTCTTCTTCGCCTAACGGGGTGAGGGTGTAGTATTTCCTTTTCGGGCCGCTCGGCGATTCTTTCATGACCGACCGGACAAACCCATCTTTTTGCAGGCGCATCAGCACCGGATAAATACTGCCTTCGCTGACCATCCGAAAACCGTAGATCTCCAATTTTTCGATCATTTCATATCCGTAAGTTTCGCCTTTATGGATAATGCCGAGCAGACACCCGTCAAGTATTCCTTTTAGCATCTGGCTGGATGACATATACGTGCTCCTCTCTGGTAGCTCGCAAAGCAAGATAGTGGATTGCGGAGGTGCTACTTTGTAATACAAGATAGCATTTAAAAGAGGAGTCGTCAACTAGTTTGTTATGCAAGATAGCATGCCGTGTTGAAAAAAGGAAATTTAACTGGGTCTGTCGAAAAAATTAACGGGGGAAAGCTCACCAAATGAGGAGGGACAGCAAATGCTCGAAATGAAGAAGATGTCTGAGTGTTCAATGGATGAAAAAGTCGAAGCCTGGAATAAGGGATTTGAAGGCTATTACTTTAATATGGATACAACGGCAGAAGCATTTGAAAAAAGAGGGGCAATGGAAGACTTGGATGAAGAATTGTCCATCGTCGCATTTGATGGCGGCAAGCCGGTAGGCATCGTCCGAAACGGGCTTCGCGAAAATGCCGGAAGAAAAGTATCATGGAACGGCGGTACAGGTGTGGCAAAATCCGTTCGCGGGCAAGGCGTTGGAAAACGCATGATGGAAAAGACGATTGAGCAGCTGAAGGGTGCAGGAGTTGAGTTAGCGACGCTTGAAGCTGTCAATGAAAATAAAGCGGCAATCGAACTTTACCGGAAGATGGGATATGAAGTAGTGGATGAAGTGGACTTTATGCAACTGAAAGGGAAAGTGGCAAAGCACCCGCAAGAACGAGAATCCGCACAAGCAATCATCATTAAACCGGCCCGTCCGGAAAATGCCGGTAGCCTGGATTTCTATCGCCATGATTTTACGTGGCAAACGCAATGGCAAAGCGTCAAAGACGGAGAGGCGCTGATTGCTTATGATGTGGATGGCAAAGCGGTGGGCTATGCCTATTTCCGGAAAGCTAAGGATGATAATGGCCAGCATATCGCGACAACGCTTTATCAATGTGCAGCGGATCCGTCGGCTGCAGATCCAAAGTCCGTGACTGCCCGTTTGATCTCCGAAGTTTTTGAAAACTTCTCCGGAGAAATCAATCGCGTAGCAGTGAATATTCCGGTGGAAATGAACAAATTCACCCATCAAGTTTTGTCAGAAACAGGCTTTCAAGTGACGACGAAGCAAGTGATGATGGCAAAAGAATTATAAAGTGCAGAAAAAAATAAAAGCCGAAAGAGAAAAGCGGTGCTCTCCTCTTTCGGCTTCATTTATGATTAAAGTTCAGTCACGACAACTTCAGGTTTCGGGAATTTGTTGGCAGCGCCGTGCATAACCGGCCCTACATATTCATTCAGTTTCCAGCCATGCTCAATGGCTGAAGAAACGAAGATCTTCGCATTTAATACGGCATCTTTCACCGATTGCCCATTCGCCAAATTAGCAGTAATCGCAGCGGCGAATGTACAGCCCGCACCGTGGTTGTAAGTCGTCTCAGTTTTTTCGGCTGTCAGCAAATAATGCTTTTTGCCATCGTATAGAAGATCGGCCGCTTTTTCATGCTGCAGTTGCTTGCCGCCTTTGATGACGACGAACTGTGCACCATGTGCATGAATTTTTTCAGCTGCTGCTTGAAGGTCTTCGACTGTGCGAAGCGTGCCCATACCGGACAATTGGCCAGCTTCAACCAAGTTTGGCGTCACCACTTTCGCATTCGGAAGCAAATGCTGGATCATGGCATCGACATTTTCAGGGAAGAGCACTTCGTCTTCGCCTTTGCATGCCATGACCGGATCGATGACAACGTCTTTCAAGCCAGAGTCTTTAATGGCTTTGCCGGCCATTTCGATAATGTCGACTGTCGGCAGCATGCCGGTTTTCAATGCATCAACCCCTGTAGAAAAGGCGGTCTGCAATTGAGCATGCAGCGTTTCAACCGGAATCGGATGGATGCCGTGGCTCCAGCCATTATTTGGGTCCATTGTGACAATGACGGTCAACGCGTTCATACCGTATGTGCCATGTTCCTGGAAAGTTTTCAAGTCTGCTTGTATGCCGGCTCCACCGGAAGTATCCGATCCAGCGATCGTTAAAGTCTTTTTCAATGACATCATCAAAACTCCTTTTAAATGGATTCGTTTATCACTTTATTTTAACAAATGGCGAAGCATTTACATAGTATTCAGCTTATGGGGAAACGCCAGTACATACGCGGTCGCAGCTGATAATAGAAAAAATAGGCTGGCGATGGCAGCTAATATCCAGTTGCCGTTTCTGAAAAGACCAATTGCTATGATAAATGTTAGAATGGAAACAGCTGCCGCCATTGCGGCGATGACCCATAACCCGATGCGCTTGGCGCTTTCCGGGGCATGGTCTCCTTTAGTGGAGGAGATTGTTTTTATTTTTTCACGCAAGTCCGCCATACTCATCGCTCCTTTCTTTAATCCTATCATGGAGCGGAGACGAAATGAATAAAAAGAAAGAGGGAGAGCACTTGGCAAAAGATCCGAAACTGACGGAAATTGAACGCTTATTAAAAGAAGTAAAAGGGAAAGAAGATACAAAAGAATCCGGATTCTGGAAAAGCATCCGAGTGATGATGGGTGTTTGGCGCAATTCGTTTTTGGTGCTGATCACTATCCTCCTGCTATTATTGATTGCGTTGCCGCTTGGCACTTGGTGGATGATCCAAGGCAGCACGGCTACGGAAAGCAAAGGGGCATTTTTGGAGCAGATCCAGGATCTCAATGAGTTAGCAACTGCCGAAGCTTTTTCGAAAGTGATTATCGAGCGGGAAGACAATAAAGTATTTGGCCAAGATATCGGGCTTGATCTGCCGGGGACCAAACGCCAGATTTTAGTTGTGATTCCAGGATCGGTCCGTGCAGGAGTGGATTTCTCCGAACTAACGGAAAATGACATCGAACTCGATGAAGATGCGAAAACGGCGACATTGACTTTGCCGAAAGCCGATTTTCTTGGAGGTCCGGAATTGTTTATGGACCAGGCGGAAATCTACACTTACGAGGGTTTGTTCAGCGGCGGCTCTGATATTTCCGAAGCTTTTGAATTAGCCGATGAAGCGAAGCAATTGATTCTGGAAGAAACGAAAGGGCAAGGCGTATTGGAGCTGGCAGAAGAAAATGCTGCCCAATCGGTCCGCAGCATGTTTAATTTAGTGGATTATGACGTTACGGTAGAATTTGAAGAATAAGGAGTGGCTGGCATGCCAAAGAAAATTTTTCAAAACGACTGGCAAGAAATTGTAGGTGCGGAATTTGACAAGCCTTATTACCTGGAATTGCGGGAATTCCTGAAAAGAGAATATGAAAACGAAACGGTATATCCGCCGAAAGAAGACATTTGGAATGCGTTTGAGCATACTGCGTATCGGGATGTAAAAGTCGTGATTTTGGGCCAGGACCCTTATCACGGGCCCAACCAGGCGCATGGCCTCAGCTTTTCCGTTCAGCCAGGCGTCCCCCATCCGCCGAGCCTGCGCAATATGTTCAAGGAACTGAAAGAGGACATCGGCTGCGACAAGCCGAAAGATGGAACGCTGACAAAATGGGCGGACCAAGGGGTGATGATGCTGAACACAGTGCTTACGGTCCGGGGAGGCGAAGCCAATTCGCACCGCAATCGTGGCTGGGAGATTTTCACCGACGAAGTCATCCGTAAATTATCAGCACGCGAAGAGCCTGTTATTTTTGTGCTGTGGGGAAAGCCGGCCCAAAAGAAAAAACAGCTGATCGATTTGGAGCGGCATGACGTGATTGAATCGGTGCATCCGAGTCCATTAAGTGCGAGCCGTGGATTCTTCGGCAGCAAACCGTATTCAAAAGTGAACGAACTGTTACAGGCACGCGGAGAAAAGCCGATAGATTTCTGTTTGGCCTGACGGCTTTTCTCTGCGCGTGATAAAATAGGATGATTAGAAGTAGAGAGGGGGAGTTCAAATGGCGATTGAAGCTGTCCGGATCGTAACGGAGATCGAAAAGCATGCTGCACAGGCGAAAAATGCGGAGCCGGCAAAAGTCCGTGAATCGGTTGCGGCCATTCGGGCTTTATGCGACCTGCTGCTGAACGATGAACCGCTGGCTGAATCCAGCAGGCCGAAAGCGATGCCGCTAGCGTCTCCGCAAGTGCAAACCGTCTCATCGGTCAATAAACTCAAAGAAGAAGATGCAAACGGCGATTCATTGTTTGAATTTTAACTAGAAAGTAGAGGACCCATCATGAAGTTTTTCTTAATTGCAGGAGCAGTCAATGCCATGCTGTCTGTTGCTTTCGGGGCATTTGGAGCCCATTTGCTGGAAGGGCGCATTGCCGATAAATACTTGGACACATGGCAGACAGCCGTCCAATATCAAATGTTTCATTCCATTGGCTTAATAGCCATTGCCATCTTAATGAGTTCGTCGCTGATCGGCAACTTGGGTTCATTAAGCTGGGCAGGCTATTTGATGCTGGCAGGCATCATCATTTTCTCTGGCAGCCTATATGTCTTGAGCTTGACTGGCATCAGCGTGCTGGGCGCCATTACACCAATTGGCGGAGTAGCTTTTATCGCTGCGTGGATCCTGGTGGTTGTGGCAGCTGCAAAAGCATTATAAATTGTGTGAAAAAGGAGTTGTCCCAAATTATTTTTGGGACAACTCCTTTATTGTTCCAGTAAGTTTTTCAATTTTTCCGGGTTATCCACTTTCAAGGCGATTTGGGAAACCTCTTTCGTACGGCCATAGAATAGTGTCGCTTTTTGAGGCGCCTTGAAGTTGATGACGAGTTGAGGTTCGCCGGTTTCGATGTCGTTTGCGATAAATTCCAAGGTGTCTTTTTTAGCAGGTTCGCCCCACCGGATGGACTCGATGGAATCCAAGCGGAACGTCATCCGTTTGCTCAACCCGAGGGACAATTGGACAGAACCGTCTTTGACCGTCAACGGATTTAAGCGGATGGCCTGTATTTCAGCCAGAAAATAAAACACGGAATAGATGTTTAGGATGAGCAGAATCATTGAGAGCATCAGCGATTTTTCGTGCAGGAACCAGTGGATGCCGATGGTTTCTATTACGATTGCGTGAATCAGCATGATGTAAAAGGCGATGGCGCTCGTATTTTTGTGAAGTGAAACGGTATAAGGCGTGTCAGGTGCCCGTTTCTTCCAGGAGAAGAAGGCATAGTAGACTACTAACGCTTCCGAGAGAACAACGGAAACAAGCGGATTGGGTTTCATGACAGCGAATGTCGCTGGAAAAAGAGTAAAAAGCGGACTCTCTTCTTGATTTTTAATGGACCGCAAGATTTTGGGGAAATGATAGCATAAAAAGAAAATCAGCGCAGCCTCTGCCGCTATGACCAGGACTTCCAGTCCGATTGCTGCGTAGACCAGTCCGGAGAATGGTTCAATATAAGAAGAAGGAATGAGCAAGCGGGCCAGTATGATGCCCGAAGCAATCAGTCCGATGAACTGTTTGGCGGTCAACCGGAAAGCAGCAAGCAACAGGAGCGGCGCAACCAGAGCTAAATCAAGCAGCGAGCCGCTGACGACCCACACGCTTTCTTCCGGAATGATGATGCTGGAGAAAGAAGAATGGTAGAGCAGGAAATTGCTGGTGAGGACGAGTGCAAGCAAAAGTAAAGCCCATTTTGCAAACTGGGTTCGACGCATGGCGAACATGAACATCTGAACACCCCATTTTTCTTTTAGTATAGCGCAGTGTTGGCGAGTTGGGAGAATAGAGCTGTGTCGGAATTCTGAAAAATCGAGATGCGCCGATCTTGTCGCATGCATTTTGAGGATGAAGGAAAGGAATTGGTCCATAAGGTGCGGAAAAATCGTTCTGAGGTGCGAAAATATCGATTTGAGGTGCGGAAATGCAGCATTGGGGTGCGAAAATATGGTTCCGAGGTGCGTTCGGAGCTCAAACAATAAAAAAAACCGCCCGAGGGCGGTTTTTCATTTTACACTTCCAAAAATTTAGCTGTGCGCTCTGCATCTAAACGCGTTCCCACATAGAAAGAACCGAATTCTGCATATCGTGCACTCACTTCATCAAAGCGCATTTCGTAGATCAATTTTTTGAACTGGAGAACGTCGTCCGCAAACAGCGTAACGCCCCATTCGTAATCGTCAAAGCCGACAGATCCGGAAATGATCTGTTTGACTTTGCCGGCATAGCTGCGGCCGATTTTGCCGTGGGACAGCATCAATTCTTTGCGTGTGTCCATTGGCAGCATGTACCAGTTGTCGTCGCCTTCGCGGCGCTTATCCATCGGGTAGAAGCAGATGTACTGCGAACGCTGAAGTTCAGGATACAAACGCGCGCGTACGTGAGGGTTTTGGTATGGATCTTCGTCTGATTTTCCAGCCAGGTAGTTGGAAAGTTCAACAACCGATACATACGAATAAGTAGGGACAGTATAAGCGATCAATGTCAGCTTATTGTATTCGGTCTCAAGCTCGCGCAGCTCATCCATCGTTTCGCGAAGCAGCATCAGCATCAAGTCCGCTTTTTGGCCAACGATTGAATATAAAGCGTGGGCACCTGTTTTATTTTCATCGGCTTGGTTGATTTTGTCCATAAATGCCTGGAACTCGTCGATCGCAAATTGGCGCTCTTCGTCCGTCAGCATTTTCCAGGACACCCAGTCCATCGAACGGAAATCGTGGAGGACGTACCAGCCGTCTAATGTAATTGCAGCTTCATTCATTCTCTAAACACTCCTTTGATCTGAATCTCTCCCATCCAGTTTATCACAACAGCCATTTAAGTTCCTCCAAAACAGGAGGCTGTCACCAATTCGTCATTGCTGCCGCAGCTTTTCAGCGGGCGAAGAGTCGGGTAGACTAGAGTTAAGCAAAACGCTTTTGAGGAGAATGAATATGAGCTTATTTTCACAGCAAACCAATTGGCGTTTCTGGGACCAATCCTTGAGCGCCAAAAAACGTTCGGCGCTGGAATCATTTGCGGCGGATGATACATTATGCGAACTGGTCGGCAGCGGCAGAAGCGAGCCGACCGTCCGGACGTGGGTCCATGACGATACGGTCGTGCTTGGCATCCAAGATCACCGTTTGCCGCATGTCGGAGCGGGTATGGAATACTTGGAAGCAAACGGCTACCACCCGATTGTACGGAATTCCGGCGGATTGGCCGTGGTTCTTGATGCCGGCGTTTTGAATATTTCACTGGTCGTTTCGGAGAAAGAGCACGCCATCGATATATCGGCCGGCTATGATATGATGCTCGAACTGGTGCAGGCACTGTTTCCGGAAGCGCCAATTGAAGCTTACGAGATTGTCGGTTCGTATTGTCCAGGTTCCTACGACCTCAGCATCGGCGGCAAAAAGTTCGCGGGCATTTCCCAGCGCCGCATACGCAAAGGGATCGCTGTTCAAGTCTATCTTTGCGTGGAAGGTTTTGGTGCAGCACGCGCGGAACTGATTCGCGGCTTTTATGAAAAAGGGCTGCAAGGCGAAGACACCAAATTCGATTACCCGGCAATCAAACCGGAAGTGATGGCTTCGCTGAGCGAATTGTTGAATAAGGAAATAACCGTTCAGGAAGTTGTCATAAATTTATATGAATTGCTGGGGTCGCCGGCGCCGCGTCCGCTAATGCCTGATGAGACTGAACTTTACGGATTTTATTTGAATCGCGTCGTTGAACGCAACGCGAAAATGCTTCCGGGGCCTCTTGAATGAGGTCCTTTTGCTGGTGTAGAATACCTGTTACGCAGGAAAATTTGGAGGTGGGCTTGTGGATTACGCATCGCAAAAATTAGCTGAAGAAAAAGTGTTTAAAGATCCGGTTCACCGATACATACACGTGCGGGACCAAGTGATTTGGGACTTGGTGAGCACACGCGAATTCCAGCGTCTGCGGCGCATCAAGCAGCTCGGCACCTCATATTTAGTCTTCCACGGCGCAGAACATAGCCGCTTCAGCCATTCCCTCGGCGTCTACGAAATCGTCCGGAGGATTTCCGACGACATTTTCCATGGCCGCCCGGAATGGGATGAAAGTGAACGGCTTGTCGTTTTATGTGCGGCGCTTCTTCACGATCTTGGCCACGGGCCATTCTCGCATTCATTTGAAAAAGTATTTCAAGTCGACCACGAAGAATTCACCCGCGAAATTTTGCTTGGCGATACCGAAGTCAACCGCGTCCTCACAAAAGTGGGAGCGGATTTTCCTGCGAAAGTTGCGGAAGTCATTGCCAAAACCTACGGCAATAAACAAGTCGTCTCGCTGATTTCGAGCCAGATCGATGCGGATCGCATGGATTACTTGCAGCGGGATGCGTATTACACGGGAGTTTCCTACGGCCATTTTGATATGGAAAGGATTCTCCGCGTCATGCGTCCGGTAGATGACCAAGTGGTGATCAAGTCAAGCGGCATGCATGCCATCGAAGATTACATCATGAGCCGCTACCAGATGTACTGGCAAGTGTATTTCCATCCGGTTGCCCGCAGCGCTGAAGTCATTTTGCGGAAAATCCTCCAGCGGGCGAAAGAATTGAGTGAAGGCGGCTATGAATTTGCCCAGCCACCCACGCATTTCCTGTCATTTTTCGACCGCACGTTCACGCTGAAGGATTACTTGGCGCTGGATGAAGGCGTTTTGATGACGTACTTCCAATTGTGGATGACGGAACGCGATCCAATTTTGGCGGATTTGAGCGACCGTTTTGTGAATCGGCGCTTATTCCAATACGTCGATTTTGATCCCGGGAAAGACTACCGGAAGCTCGGGGAACTCGCGCAGCTGTTCCGGAAAGCCGGTATCGACCCGGATTATTATTTGATTGATGACTCTACGTCCGATTTGCCATATGACTTTTACCGTCCGGGAGAAGAGGAAGAACGCCTTCCGATCCAATTATTGATGCCGTCCGGTGAAATTAAAGAACTGTCCCGCTTGTCCCAAATCGTCGATGCGATCTCCGGGAAGCGGCGCACAGACTATAAATTGTATTTTCCAGCTGAATTATTGATCGATGGCAAGAAAAAAGCCGTCAAACAGCAAATACTGGAAATGTTAAGAGAAGGGGGAATTTAGTTGCTCCAGGAACATGCGAAAATTGTGGATTTTATTGCCGCAGCAGAAGGAATTACCGGACGCAAGAAGATGCAGAAGATGATCTACATCTTAAAGAAAATGGGGGTTCCTTTTCAGGAAAAATATGAATTCCACATTTATGGACCGTATTCGGAAGAGCTGACGGCCCGGGTCGAAGAACTTTGCGATATGGGATTTTTGTCGGAGGAAATGGAAGACAAAGGATCTTATGTCCAATATAAATACAGCGTGACAAAGGAAGGCGGCGATTTCCGGAGCACTTTGAAAGAATCGGTGCTGGAAGACCCCGCTTATGCCGAGAAGCTCAATGAAAAAAGCGCGCGCTTTTTGGAATTGACCGCCACGCTTCTGTATTTTGACCAGCTGGAACGCAGCGAACAAATCGAGAAGCTTCACGTCGTCAAAGGGAAGCTGAACTTTACAGAGGAAGAGATTGAAGAGGCATTTGCCTTTATTGAAGAATTGAGTGCATTAAAAAAACTCCCTTGAGGGAGTTTTTTCTTTAGAAAATTGGAATTAGATATCCGAAAACAGTTTTCCTTTGACGCCGTAGTCAGTTTTCTTCATATCTTCGATGAAGACGACGACGTTTTCGACAGGAGCGCCAGTTGTTTCAGAGACGGCTTCGGTCACTTTTTCGACAAGGGCACGCTTTTGGTCTTCCGTGCGGCCTTCGAGCATTTTCACAGTTACGTATGGCATAATGGACACAGCTCCTTTTTTAGGGATATTCTTATCATATCAGAACGGAGGGAATGTACACATGGCAAACGAAGAAAAACCAAAACAAAAAGTAGGCTTCACCATCATAAAGAACGACCCGACGGATGGCCATAAAGGCTATGGCATCGGTTCATTGTCGCTCGAAAACGTCTCGCCGCTGTTTATCGATATCGAAGAGCAGGAGGCTTTTATTGATATCGGCGCCATGCACGCCCGCAGCCAAGTCGAACGGGGGATCAAATTTACAGTCAATCGGGAGGATTCGGAAGGCGGAAAACCGTACTGGCTCGTGTGGATCACGATTGACTTTAATCCGGAAGGGCCGTATTACGCAGGTGTGACGGCTTGCGAAATGGTTGTGAACCGGGAAAAGCGCCGCGGCTATAAAATTCTCGCAGACCACGTAAACTTGATGGACAAGTCCATGAAGCGGAAAATTATTGTCGACCAGATGGACGACAGTTCGAAAAAAGTGCTTGCTGAGTATTTAAGAAACCACAATCCTGAAATGTGGGAGCGCAGCGTTGATCAGCTGAAACAAGATTTAAACGCATAAAAGGCAAAAAAATTTGTACGATTTGTGACATTTGCAATTGCTTCCAACAGGCAGTTGAAGTTGTTTAAAAAAGGCAGTACACTATAACTACAGCTTTTAAATAGAAAGCTAGGACACCTGATTGCGGACAAGTGACGTGAGCCATTGCGAGAAAACCCAAGCCCAATGCCTCATGTCTCTTTCTTCGCGCTGTCAGGCATAAAAAGGTTTTCTGTACAGGGAAAGGTTCTCTGCACAGAAAACCTTTTTATTTTGGGAATAATTGGATGGATTTCGGGTAAAGAAGAGTGTGCAAATAATGATTGCACTTTCGTTGAAAAGATTTATACTTTTTTAAGTAGATTTTAATCTGAAAGTTAAAGGGGTTTGATTATAAATGGCAGGATTCTGGTATACAGAAAAACAGACCGAGAATTTCGGTATTACAATGAAAATCAACAAGACGCTTCACACGGAGCAAACGGATTTCCAATATTTAGAGATGGCTGAGACGGCGGAATGGGGAAATATGCTTTTCCTCGACGGCATGGTCATGACTTCTGAAAAAGATGAATTCGTCTACCATGAAATGGTGGCACATGTTCCATTGTTCACGCACCCGAACCCGGAGAACGTGTTGGTTGTAGGCGGCGGAGACGGCGGCGTGATCCGTGAAGTGCTGAAACACCCTTCTGTTAAAAAAGCGACGCTTGTCGACATCGACGGCAAAGTGATCGAGTACTCGAAAAAATTCCTGCCATCTATTGCGTCAGGCCTTGAAGATTCACGTGTAGACGTCATCGTTGGCGACGGCTTCATGCATATTGCAGAATCTGAAAATAAATACGATGTGATCATGGTGGATTCGACGGAGCCGGTCGGCCCAGCTGTGAATTTATTCACAAAAGGCTTTTACGCTGGCATTTCACGCGCGTTGAAAGAGGACGGCATTTTCGTTGCGCAATCGGACAACCCTTGGTTTAAAGCGGAGTTGATCACGCAAGTCCAAAAAGACGTGAAGGAAATTTTCCCGATCACGAAATTATACTTGGCGAACATCCCGACGTACCCATCAGGCCTTTGGGCGTTTACAATCGGTTCGAAGAAATACGATCCGACAGCTGTTCCAGCTGAACGCTTCCATGACATCGAAACTAAGTATTACACGAAAGAATTGCATAATGCGGCATTCGTCTTGCCGAAATTCGTGAAAGATATGGCAGGCGAATAAGATGCGCTTCGACGAGACGTATTCTGGAAAAGTATTTATCAAAAGCCATCCGAATTATGAAGAATCGAAAGCGGTCCTTTACGGAATGCCGATGGACTGGACCGTCAGCTACCGTCCCGGCTCCCGCTTCGGCCCGAACAAAATCCGTGAAGTGTCGATCGGCCTGGAAGAGTATAGCCCTTACCTGGACCGTGAACTTGGCGACGTGAAATTTTTCGATGCCGGCGATATTCCTTTGCCATTCGGCAACCCGGAAAAATCGCTGCTGGAAATCGAAACGTACATCCATACCTTATTGGCAGACAATAAAATCCCAATCGGCATGGGCGGCGAACATCTAGTATCGCTTCCGGTGATGAAGGCAGTGGCGAGCAAATACGATGATTTAGCGATCATTCATTTTGATGCGCACACCGATCTTCGCGAAAACTACGAAGGCGAAGAATATTCGCATTCGACGCCGATCCGCAAAATTGCAGATCATATCGGACCGAAAAACGTTTATTCGTTCGGCATCCGGTCAGGCATGAAAGAAGAATTCCAGTGGGCAAAAGAAAACGGCATGCACATTTCCATGTTCGAAGTATTGGAACCGTTAAAAGAAGTGTTGCCGACACTTTCCGGACGCCCAGTTTATGTGACAATTGACATCGACGTCCTGGACCCGGCGCATGCACCGGGAACAGGAACCGTTGACGCAGGCGGCATCACTTCCCGCGAACTGCTCGCATCGATCCACGCCATCGCCGCTTCCGGCGTCAATGTCGTCGGCTTCGATTTGGTGGAAGTGTCTCCGGTTTACGACCACTCCGATCAAACAGCCAACACCGCGAGCAAACTGCTGCGCGAAATGATTTTGGGTTGGGTGAAATAACGAAAAACGGAAACGGCCGTGTAGCCGCGAAAAGCTTAAGGCGGATTGCCGAAGCGGCGCTTTTTGCCGCACAGGCGAGACGGCTTAAGACCTCGAGCGGCTGGCCGTTGGAGCTGGACAATAAGAAAAGCGGAAACGGCCCGTTAGCCCCGAAAGGCATAAGACGAATCAGCGAAGCGGCGTTCTTTGCCGCACAGCTGATTTGGCTTATGACCCGAGGGGCTGGCCGTTGGAGTCTGGACAACAAGAAAAGCGTAGGCAGCTCGTCAGCCGCGACAAGCGCTGGAAGCCTTAGCAGTAATGGCGGTTTTTGCCATTGCGGATAAGGCTGAAGCGACCTCGAGCGGCTAGCTGCCGGAGACTGGACAATAAGAAAAGCGGAAAGAGCCGGTTAGCTTCGGCAGTCATAAGATGGACCAAGAGGAGGCTGTTGCCGCCGCAGTGGGCCAGCTTATGGCCGAGAAGCTGGCTCTTGCAGCTGGACAACAAGAAAAGCGGAAACGGCCTGGAAATTTCTAGGCCGTTTTTTATTTCGGCAAATTTTGGAGCGGTGGAACGCAGACTTGGGCTAAATGATCATAGAATCCAGAAAAGTGATTATAGAACGCTCGAACCCGCTTATAAGACCATCAAAATAGAATCTTTCAAAAAGAAACGGTAAGATGAAAGAGAAAATAGTGAAAGAGGTGCTGACGATGGAATTATACAAATGGACCGGACCGCGCGATCAGGGAATATCGATCCTTGCATCCTCGCCGAATTCCCGGCTGATTTATTTGGTGGACGGCGAAGAGTCGACGGTGTTGTTTGAAGCAGAGGCGGGCACAGCGCCGCAAGGATTTGAAGCATTTCAGATCTTGAACGCAGTCGGCGATATCAATGACGGATTTTATGCAGTCTTCAACAACATCCCGGTATCTGAAGAAGGGCGCGAATTGTTTGAAGAACGTTTTCAAAACCGTGCCGGCAAAGTGGAAGAAGAGCCGGGCTTCGCGGCGATCCGGGTGCTGCGCCCATTAAACTCCGACACATACATCATTTTGACGTTATGGAAAGACGAAGAATCGTTTACAAACTGGCAGCAGTCGCAGGCATATAGCCACGCGCATGCGAAACGCGGCACGTCAGATGGTATCGACAAACGTCCGAATGTTTTTCCGCGGCCTTCTTTCGTCAAAACGTATACGCGGTAAAGTGGATTCGAGTGGCGCACAGCCTGGCTGTGCGCTTTTTTTATTGCAAAGGCGGCGACTCTCCCAAACTTAATTGAAAAACGGGTGCAATACAGGCTATAATATAAAGGTTATCAATCGACAGGAAGGCGGAAGCGTTTTGAAAAAATCCGTACAAATCAAACTGACAACGAAAATCCGCCAACCGGATGTTGAAGAGCAAGTGTTGGAAATGTGGTCGGAAGGCACAAAGACGGTTAAAAACAACCGGCTTTATTTGCAGTATGAGGAGCAGCTTGAGGAGCTCAGCATCCGGACGACCGTGAAAATCAGCGAAGATGAAGCAGTAATTATGAGAAGCGGAGGCTTGCAGATGCGGCTGCCGTTTTTATTACATAAAGAGCAAACGGGAAATTTAACGAATGAACAGGGGTCTTTCATGCTGACGACCAAAGCGCACGAATTGTCGGCAACCGATACGCGTTTCAAAGTTCGATACGATCTGGCGATGGGCTCGTCCCATGTTGGGGAATACGAAATGGAAATACAATTTATGGAGGGTAAATCATGAATGCAGTAGAAAAAGTGCAACAAGCCATCAAAACGGCTATTAGCGAAGCGGTCCAAAAAGCCGAGTTAACAACCGAACCAATGGATATCCATTTGGAGTCGCCAAAGGACAAAGCGAATGGCGATTATGCCACGAATGTTGCGATGCAATTGACGCGCATCGCGAAAAAAGCGCCGCGTGCGATTGCGGAAGCGATTGTGGAAAACATGGATAAAGAATCGGCGAATATTGAAAAAGTGGAAATTGCAGGCCCGGGCTTTATCAATATCACCATCAAAAAAGATTATTTGCTGGATGTCGTCAAAACCGTATTGGAGCAGAAGGAAGAGTACGGCCGCACCAATTCAGGCGCAGGCGAACGCATCCAGGTCGAGTTCGTTTCAGCGAATCCAACCGGCGACTTGCACCTAGGACATGCCCGCGGATCCTCTGTCGGCGACTCGCTTTGCAATGTGCTTGACCTTGCAGGCTATGACGTTTCACGCGAATACTACATCAACGATGCCGGAAACCAGATCAACAAATTGGCGCTTTCGATCGAAGCCCGTTATTTTGAAGCGCTTGGCCAAGGCGACAGCATGCCGGAAGACGGCTACCGCGGACAAGACATTAAAGATATCGCAGAAGACCTGGTAAAAGAACACGGCGATAAATTTGTTGCGATGACGCACGAAGAGCGTTTTGAAGCTTTCCGCAAACACGGCTTGAAAGTGGAATTGGCGAAGCTTCAGAAAGACCTTGCGGATTTCCGCGTGGAATTCGATGTGTGGTATCCGGAATCATCCCTTTATGAAAACGGAAAAATCGATAAAGCGTTGGCAAAACTCCGTGAAAATGGGCATGTCTATGAAGAAGACGGCGCTACATGGTTCCGCTCCACAGCATTCGGCGACGATAAAGACCGCGTATTGATCAAGAACGACGGATCTTACACATATTTGACTCCGGATATCGCTTACCATGAAGATAAATTGCAGCGTGGATTCGATAAATTGATCAATATTTGGGGCGCTGACCACCATGGCTATATTCCGCGTATGAAAGCGGCAATCGAAGCGCTTGGCTACGACCGCGACACGTTGGAAGTGAACATCGTGCAGATGGTCCAGCTTTACAAAGACGGCGAGAAGATGAAGATGAGCAAACGTACCGGCAAAGCGGTAACCATGCGTGAATTGGTTGAGCTGGTCGGCTTAGACGCAGTCCGTTACTTCTTCGCGATGCGCTCAGGCGATTCGCATATGGACTTCGATTTGGATTTGGCCGTTTCCCAGTCCAACGAAAATCCGGTTTACTATTCGCAGTATGCGCATGCCCGCATCTGTTCGATTGTGCGCCAGGCAGAAGAGCAAGGATTTACTGCTTCAACTGACCATTTGGACTTATTATCTTCAGAAAAAGAAGTGGATGTCCTGAAGAAAATCGGTGATTTCCCGAAAGTGGTTGCCGATGCTGCGAAGCTGCGTGCACCGCACCGCATTACTACGTACATCCAAGAACTTGCTTCGAACTTCCATAGCTTCTATAATGCCAATAAAGTATTTGACGCGTCGAATGAAGATTTGACGCGTGCACGCCTAGCATTAATTACAGCGGTTCGGACGACGATTGCGAATGCGTTAAACGTGATCGGCGTTTCAGCACCGGATAAAATGTAAACTTTCTGTTTTTCAAATGAATGGGTATAATGAAACTAAATCAATTGAATAGTTGAAATCATAAAGGTGCTTATGTGTAACAGCATGAGTTAAAAGGGAAGCCGGTTCGAATCTGGCGCGGTCCCGCCACTGTAAGTGTGAGCAATCTGTTGAGGCCACTGGAACAAATTTCCGGGAAGGCACAGAAAGCGTTGAGCACGAGCCAGGAGACCTGCCTTTATGAAACGCCCCATTAGCCTGCGAGGACCGGCTGGATGCATAGTTTTCTTTATGCCGTCCCTTCGTCCTTCCGCAGTCCTATGCGGAAGGACTTTTTTATTTTTTAATACATTAAAACAGAACACCAAGAGAAAAGGGGATACAGCAATGAAAAAAGTTTGGAAGTTTGGAATGAGTGCGGGTATGGCGGCTTTGCTGCTGGCAGGCTGTGGTGAAGAAGCGGCACCGGTAGAAGATCAGGACATTGAAACACCGGCAGAACCGCCCAAAGAGGTGGCGGAAGTCGAATTCCCGGTAACTTTAACGGATGCTGTAGGTGAAGAAGTGGTGATTGAAGAAGAGCCGGATGCGATTGTCTCGATGGTGCCTTCTAATACGGAAATCGCTTATGAACTGGGATTGAGTGAAAAAATGGTCGGGGTTTCCGATTTTGATAATTATCCGGAAGAAGCGGCAAGCGTTGAGAAGATTGGCGGACAGGAATTCAATGTGGAAAAAATCATCAGCCTGCAGCCCGATATCGTATTAGCGCATGAATCGAATTTAGGAATCGGAGACGCGGGGCTGCAGCAGCTTCGAGATGCTGGCCTAGATGTATTTGTAGTTGAAGAAGCTACCACTTTCGATGAAGTTTTTGAAACGATGACCATCATCGGCCAAGCGACAGGCACAATGGAAGAAGCGGATGCAAAAATTTCAGAGATGGAAGCGCAATTGGACGAAATCGAAGAAATGGCTGCAGAAGTAAAAGAACCGAAAAAAGTGTTTATCGAAGTGGGAAGTACGCCGGAAATCTATACGACCGGAACGGGCACGTTCATAGACGAAATGCTGTCAACGATCAATGCTGAAAACATCGCCGGCGATCAGGAAGGCTGGGTCAGCATAGATCCGGAAGCGATCGTCAACAGCAATCCGGATGTCATTGTCACTACTGAAGGCGCATACGTGCCAAATGCAGTCGAGCTTATTATGGACCGCAATGGTTTTGCTGAAATCACAGCAGTACAGGACGAGGCGGTTTATAACCTCGACTCAGATAAATTGACGCGCCAAGGCCCGCGCGTGACTGAAGGATTGCTGGAGCTTGCACGGGCAGTATATCCAGAGGTCTACGGTGAATAAAAATCTGTTCGCCTACACACTCTCTTTCCTTTTATTGGCGGGGGCTGTGGTGCTGGGTGTAACGGTAGGGACGGTGACAATTTCACCGCAAGTGCTGTGGAATCCATCATCGGATGAAACCGCAGCGAATATCCTGTGGAACATCCGGATGCCGCGTGTGGTTCTGGCGGGCCTTGTCGGAGCGGCGCTTGCTATTGCCGGGGCAGCTTTTCAAGGGCTGCTGAAAAATCCATTGGCCGATCCTTATACGTTAGGAGTGTCTTCCGGTGCCTCAGTAGGTGCCGTGACGACGCTCTTTTTCGGCATTACCATCCCTTTTTTAGGAATTTTCACGTTACCGGTTCTCAGCATGGCGGGCGCACTGGCCACCATGCTGATGGTTATGGCTTTTGCCAAATTAGTGGACCGATCGATGAAGATGGAAACGGTGATTTTGACGGGGATTATTTTCAGCTCTTTTCTCGGCTCGGTCATTTCGTTGATGATCGCGTTGACAGGCGAAGAGCTGCGCCAGATTATCGGCTGGCTGCTCGGTTCCGTTTCCATGCGCGGCTGGCCTTACGTGCAAATGGCGTTGCCATTCCTCCTCATCGGCTCGTTTCTATTGTGGCTGAACCGCAGGGAATTAAACGCGATGCTTTTCGGCGAAGAACGGGCGCAGCATCTTGGCGTCAATATCAAAAGAAGCAAAATGATGATTTTGGTCAGTGGGTCCGTTTTGACCGGTGCCGCCGTAGCCGTTTCCGGAACGATTGGATTTGTCGGACTCGTGGTTCCGCATATGGTCCGCTTGCTATGGGGTTCAGACCATCGCCATGTACTGCCGCTCTCCTTTATCAACGGAGCGGCATTGCTGATCGTCTGCGATCTCGTGTCCCGTACGATCATTTCGCCGACGGAACTCCCGATCGGCGTGATCACCGCCTTTATCGGCGCGCCCGTTTTTGCTTTTATCTTTTTCCGCCAACGCAAAGGAGTGGCATAATATGTTGAAAATAAACAACTTAAGCGGCGGATATGGGGACCGGAATATTGTCCAGAACGTCTCTTTTTCCGTAGCGAAAGGAACCATGCTCGGCATTTTAGGTCCGAACGGCAGCGGCAAATCGACCTTAATGAAATTGATCAGCGGCGTATTGCCGGCATCTTCCGGCACGGTCGAAATCGGTGGCAAAGAAATAGGGGCATTTCAAGCGAAAGAACTGGCGAGAGAAATGGCAGTGCTGCCGCAGCTTCACGCCCATGCGTTTGCCCATACGGTCCGCGAAACGATTGCGCTTGGCCGCTACCCGCATCAAAGCGGCTGGTTTTCTTCCTGGTCAAAGGAAGATGAAAATGAAGTGCAGGAAGCGATGCGTTTGATGAACATCAGCCAGTATGAAAAGACGCAAATTGATCAGCTGTCAGGCGGAGAACAGCAGCGGGTTTTCGTGGCGCAAGCTCTAGCCCAAAACGCCCGCATTCTTTTGTTGGACGAACCAACCAATCATTTGGACATCAATCACCAGAAAGAATTGCTGGATACCATAAAAAAACAGGCGATCGAAAAAAACTTGACCGTCGTGTCGATTTTTCATGACATCAATATCGCTTCCATGTATTGCGATCAGCTTTTGCTCTTGGACCAAGGGCGAATTGTCCGCATGGGCGAGCCGCACGAAGTTGTAAGAGCGCAGGATATCGAAACGGTTTACCATACACGCGTCAGCAACCATCCCCATCCCGAGCTCCCAAAACCGCAGATTACCTTGCTGCCTGGAGTGGAGCGGAAAGCTGCCGCTGCGAAAATAGCAGCCGAGGATTTTCTGGTTTCGCCTGAAATGGTCCTCTACCAAAGTGAAATGCCTTTGAAAACTGTTTCTTCCGCGGTCATCAATGCGGGTTCAGGCTGGTTCCGTACTTTTATCAACCGCCATGTGGACATGAATTACAATATCGACGACAGCGTTCAGGAAATGACCGGGTTTATTGAAAATAAAGGCTTCAAGCCGACAGAAACCGTCGGCATGATGACGGCTGTGCGAACCGAACATGCGGTGGTAAAAGAGTATCAAGGAGATTTCGGGTCCGTCGTCATTGCCGTGACCGCAGGGGTAGGAAATGCCGTCGATGTCTCAAAAGCGGTTGAACGGGAAGTTGGCGTCGGTACGATCAATACATGGATCATGGTCAATGGCCATTTGTCGGACGAGGCGTTTATCCAAGCGATGATTACGGCGACGGAAGCCAAAACAAAAGCGCTTCATCAAGAAGGAGTAAAAGATCCGTTGACAGGCACGATTGCTACTGGAACTTCGACAGACAGCTGCCTCGTATCCGCTACGCAGCAAGGCGGATATTTGCCGTATGCCGGACCCATTACAGAACTGGGCAAATTGATTGGTACGGGTGTTTTTGAATGCACTGTAGAAGCACTTGAATCCTATCGGCAGGCGAAAGCGCAATGATGGCGCATATCGCGGCGATTGCGCTTGGCCTCATAATCGACCGGACCATCGGCGATCCGCCGAATTGGCCGCATCCGGTTCGCTGGATCGGATCGCTCATTATGAAGCTGACTCGAAAGTTGAACCGTGCGCCACATGCGTTTCGCAATGGTTTCTTGCTAGTCGCTTTAATGGCTGGCGGTGCTTTTGCGATTGCTTATCTGATCGTCAGCTTAGCTTATGAAGTGCACGGAATAGTGGGCTTCTTTGTTGAAGCTGTATTGATCGCGGTAGGACTCGCACAAAAAAGCTTGAAGGACGCAGCAGAAGAAGTGCATCAGCCGCTTTTGCGGAAGGACTTTTCAAAAGCACGCGAAAAGCTATCCTGGATTGTCGGTCGGGATACGGAACACTTGAACGAAAGCGAAATCACAAGAGGCGTCGTCGAAACC
The DNA here is from genome assembly GCF_000821325.1 of Planococcus massiliensis. NCBI lineage: Bacteria > Bacillati > Bacillota > Bacilli > Caryophanales > Caryophanaceae > Planococcus > Planococcus massiliensis. Next base: position 785,282 of record NZ_CCXS01000001.1, read on the forward strand.
GTATCTGAAAATACAAGCGACGGTGTTACCGCTCCTTTGTTTTGGGCATTTTTGCTGGGCGCACCTGGGCTATGGTTGTATAAAGCGGTCAATACTTGCGACTCGATGGTCGGTTATCAAAACGAGCAGTTTAGCCGATTCGGCTATGCTTCTGCCAAATTGGACGATGTGCTGAATTTTATCCCGAGCCGGATTACGGGAGCGATTATTCTTCTGTCTACACGAAATAAAAGAGGGCTTACCTTACGTCAGCGTTTTGCTGAATGGCTGCGCGATGCTCCGAAACATCCAAGTCCGAATAGTGGCTGGCTGGAAGCTGCGACTGCCATCCAGCTTGGCATTGAACTAGGCGGCGTCAATACTTACAAAGGGGTTCAATCCGTCCGTGCACGAATGGGGACGCCAATTTTTAAATTGGAAGCCCATCATATTAAAGAAACAGTGGCGCATATGCATCTAGCTGTCTTTTGGTTTTACATTTTATTTGCAGGAGGAGCGATGATTTTTGAAATTGCCTGACCATGGAGCGAATCCGCACCTGCTTTATCAGCAATTGAATATCGACTATCCGGAACGGATTTTGGATTTCAGTGAAAATGTCCATCCGTTTGGACCGCCGGAATTCATCCGGAATTCGTGGCATTCGCTGTTGGAATTGATCGAACGCTATCCGGATCCGGAAGGGGAGCCTTTTCGGAGTGCCGCTGCCCGTTTCCACGATGTTCCAATGGAGCGAGTAGTGACAGCGAATGGGGCAGCTGAAATTTTTACATGGCTTGCCCGCCGGTATCAAAAAAAGAAAGTGGTGCTCATTGAACCGGCTTTTTCCGAATACCGCAAAACCCTGGAAGCGGAAGAAGCCCAAATCGTAACCGTTCAATTGACGGAGAAAAACGGCTGGCAGCTTGATATGGAATTATTGGCATCTTCTCTTGAAGGCTGTGCCGCTATTTATATTTGCAATCCGCATAATCCGACCGGCCTGCTGATCGAACAGCAGCAGATGGAGTTTATTGCGGAGGCGTGCAAAAAGGAAGGCTGTGAATTGGTGATCGATGAAGCCTTCATCGATTTTGCGGGGGAGGCTTTTTCATTTATTCCGCGCCAATCGTCTTACCCTCAAACCATAATCGTCCGATCGATGACAAAAATGTACGCAATTGCCGGGCTGCGGCTCGGGTATGCCATTGGCAGCCCGGAAATCATGCGGACGCTAAAACAAGGAGCGGCCCACTGGAACGTCAACGCCATTTCCGCTCAAGTCGGAGCCGAATGCTTTAATGAACGGATTTACAGGGAGCGGGTCATTGCTTCAGCGAATGAAGAACGCGAACGCATGACCGTATTTTTAGAAGAGCATCATTGCAAAGTGAGCTCGTCTGCCGTGAATTTCCTAGCTTTCAAACTGCCGGAAGGAAAAGATTCCTGCCGCTTTTTCCTGGATTTTCTGGAGCAAGGCCTTGTGCTGCGCCACACTAAGTCGTTTTCCGGAATGGACGGCAAATGGTTCCGCATTGGCATGAAATCGCCCGCGCAAATGGATCAATTGCAGGAGGCGATCAACAGATGGCTAATGGCCAATTGATCTTTGTCAGCGGAGGAGTCCGCAGCGGAAAAAGTGCTTGGGCCGAACGAAGAATTCGAGAATCGGCTGGAAGTCGAAAAGTTTATTTAGCGAGCGGGCAAGCCCATGACCCCGAAATGGTGAAGCGCATCAACCGCCATCAGGAGGACAGGGACGGCCAAGGCTGGGTCACCATCGAACAGCCGCTGCACTTGGAAAAAGCGCTTCCGTATATAGAGAGAGGCGACGCGGTCTTATGGGACTGTGCAACGACTTGGCTCGCCAATGAATTATATGAAGGTTGGGAAAACGGGGCTCCGTGTGCGGACCAGCCGGGGTGCATGGAAACGAAATGGGCAGCTTTGCAGAACACGATCCAAAATCTGCAGAGCCGGACAAAACTGCTGGTCATCGTGTCGAATGAAGTGCTGGATGATTTCATCCGGGATGAAACGTATCAGCGTTGGCTTGGGCGCATCCATTGCTGGATCGCTTCACAGGCAGGCGAAGCGTATGAAATGGAAAACGGCATGGCCCAGAAAAGGAAGTGACGGCAGGATGCGGCATTTAGCGAATGGAATCGCATTAGCATTTCAATTTTTCTCAGCCATTCCAGTGAAAAAGGAATTGCCGATGGAGAAAAAAGACATCACCGCAATGTATATGGCTTTGCCCCTTCTCGGGCTGTTCTTTGGCGGTGCAGCGGCAGTTATGGCGCTTGTATTCAGGGATTTCACAGAACTCAGCTCATTAATTGCCGCATTCTTCATCACGGTTCTTTTTGCTGCTTTAACAGGCGGTTTGCATCTGGACGGGCTGGCGGATGCAGGAGATGCCTATTTCTCTTATCAGCATCGGGAAAAACGGCTTGAAATTATGGCCGATCCCCGAATCGGTGCCTTCGGAACGATGGTGCTGCTGTTTGCGGTAATCGGAAAAATCCTTATTATTTCAGAAGTTATTTATCACGTTTCGCTAACAGCAGTTTTATTCATTCCCTTTTTGTCGCGAACGGGCCTCTTGCTGCTATTCAGTACGCTTGGAAGTGCCAAAAAGGATGGGCTCGCCTTCTTTTTTCAGAATAAAGCGAATAAAAAAAGTTTGATCGCCGTTTCCTTCATTTATATAGCAATTGTACTAGTCGTGCTGGTTATCGTGTGCGGCTGGCAGCTGGCTTTTGTGCAATTCATCGCCTTTGCTGTTTCAATAGGGCTTTACCGGAATTGGTGCAAGCGCCATTTCGGAGGCGTGACTGGAGATTTGTTTGGTGCATATTTGGAAGGGGTGGAATGGCTATTATGGGCAATTCTTTTATTCTTCATTTGATCCGCCACGCACCGACTGCCGGGAACCAGGCGAAACAATATATCGGCTGGACGGATGAAGCGGTGCTGCCGTTTAAGGCAGAACCGGATGCGTCGCAGATAGCCGTTTGGGGAAGTGATCTGAAAAGATGCCGGCAAACGGCAGCCTGTCTTTTTCCCAATGCGGTTTATCATGCGTCACCAGATTGGCGCGAATGTCATTTCGGGGAGTGGGAGCAGAAAACGTATGCAGAACTCGAGAGCAACGGTTTGTACCGAAACTGGGTTGATGATCCGTTCCATTTCGCGCCGCCGAATGGAGAAAGCCTTCATCAGCTGGCGACGCGTATTGAAAGGGCTGTAAAAGCATTGCCGGATGGAGATGAATTTACCATTTTGACTCACGGTGGTCCAATCCGGTATTTATTGGCCAGAGCGACTGGCGAATCAATTCAGCAGCAAACCGCATCGCACGGGCATCGAATTACATTGGTTTGGAAAACCCGGAAAGCCGTGGAGGAGGGAGATTTATGCACATCGTTTTCGGCGGTGCCTTTAATGGCAAACGTGAATACGTAAAAAAACGGTTAGCGGGCCAGGAAGTGGATTGGGTTGAGAGTAAACTTCCAAAAAGTCCGGCGGTTTCCGCGGCAATAGTAGTCGCTGGAATCGAACACCGCATCAAATCCCAATTGACCAGCGGAATTTCTGAATGTGAAATTCTTGGAGAAATTCAGCAAGTGCTGGCTAAATATAAAAATTACAAACTGATTTGGATATTAACCGACATGAACCGGGGAATCGTCCCGATTGACCCCATCGAACGCGAATTGCGCGACGTGCTCGGACGGCTTTATCAATTTTTATTTTCCGAAGCGACTGAAATTACACGGATCTGGTACGGCATACCACAAAACATAAAAGGCGGGGATGAAAGATGAAAATCTACACAAAAACAGGCGACAAAGGGCAGACGGGTTTAATCGGGGCGCGGGCGGATAAAGATGCACCGCGCGTTGAAGCTTACGGAACGATTGATGAAGTCAATTCGTTTATCGGCAAAGCGATGACAGAGTTGGATGCAGAAAAGTACGCAGATTTGCTGGCGGACCTGGAAGCGATCCAAAACGAATTATTCGACTGCGGGGGCGATCTGGCAGATGTGCGGAAAGAGCCGAATTACAAAATGACGGAACAGCCGGTGGAAGTGCTGGAATCGCGTATTGACGATTTGATGGAAGAGCCGCCGCTGCTCGAACGTTTCATCCTGCCTGGCGGATCGCCGGCTGCAGCCACTTTGCATATCGCGCGGACGATTACGCGCCGTGCAGAGCGCCAGACAGTGACTTTGAAGAAATCAGGGGAAGAATTCCCGCAAGTCGTTCAGCGCTATTTGAACCGCCTATCCGACTATCTATTTGCAGCGGCCCGTGTGGTCAACTCGCGTGCCGGAGTGCCGGACAACGAATACATCCGAAGCGCGAAAGTGTTCAAAAACGGCGGCCGTGCGAAAAAGCAGGATTAATATGAAGACAAAGACGCTTGCCCTCACTGCTATATTTATCAGTTTATCTGCAATCGGCGGCTTATTGAAAATTCCAGTCGGCATCGCTTCTATCGCCCTCGATTCCATGCCGGCCTTGATCGCTGCCTCCTTTTTGCCTGCTCCTCTTGCGGCGGTTGTTGCGGCATCCGGCCATCTGCTATCTGCGATGCTCGGCGGCTTTCCGCTTGGGCCTTTTCATTTCTTGATTGCCTTTGAAATGTTTGCGGTGGTTTGGCTGTTCGCGAAGATGAGTGAATATGGCTGGAATAAATTAAGGTGGCCGGCATTTGTCATCGGGAATGGAATCATCGCCGCCATTCCGTTCTATTTTTTATTGTCGCCTGCATTTTTCTATACTTCTGTTCCGGGGCTCTTTCTTGCAGCCGCCATTAACGCAGGCGTCGCGGCAGTTGTCATGCCGTTCATATTCCGCGTTCCGGAGAAAGTGGTCTGATGCGAAACGGCATTGAACTGGACGGCTGGGTGATCACAACCGATAATTCAGCAGGAATCGGCTGCAAGGAATTGGATGTCGTCAAAGCGCCGGATCAACTGGCTGCGAAATTTGCAGCCCGCGTTGCTCTTTTGGAACAATGGGCGGCAGGCAGTGAACCGGAAGCTGTGCTCGTTCACAATTTTAGCGGCGATGCGCAGTGGCTTGCCTATAAGGCTGGAATTGAAGAAATTTTTCAAGAAGCAGAAATGGCCGTGCCGCAAATCGGCGGAAGCTCTGAAACGAATATGGCAACGCTCCAATCGGGAATTGCGGTAACGATGCTCGGAAGGCAGCAGCGCTTCGTGCTATCGGAACCATTGCAATGGTTTGTCTACGGAAAGCCGCTGGTCGGCAAAGCTGTGCTCGAACAAAAAAAAGCAGTCGCTGATCTCAAGAAAATCCGTACCGCCATTCGAAGCGGGCTAGCAGAACGGATCTGGCCAATTGGCTCTAAAGGCATTGCAGCGGAAGCCCGGAAGCTATTCGGCGAAACGGCGAGCCTTTCAGCAGATATCGACCTCGCCGCTTCCGCCGGCCCGGCATGCTGCGTCCTGCTGGGAGTGAAAAAAGATTGGGTCAAAGAAACGGAACGATTTTTCGGCGAATTTTTAGAACCGTTGATTATAGAGAAGGAAGAAGGCAGCGTGTAAAGCGCTGCTTTTTTCTATGAGCAATTTCGGAAGTTCGCTGATCACTTGGAGTAGCCTTGAAATTGAAAAGTGCTTTGCAAACATCCAGAAGCATCCCATCGCTTTGATATGAGCTTGCCGAAGCGATTCCAGAAAAAGCTTTTATTCGCTTGGGGGCTGTGTATAATAAAAAGATGAAACCCCTTTCAAATAACAGTTGACTGAATGCTCATTCATATTCTAAACTAGAAATTAGCATCGACAGTTAAAAAGGGTTCAAGTACACTTCGCGTAAGGAATTTTTGGAATTTACACATAAAAAAGGGGGATAACATCATGGAGCCATTGCTCATTGCGAACTGGGTCTTCTTCATAGCCATCTTGGGGTATGCAGTTTATCTATTTATTTATTTGCTGAAAACGCGCTACGATTTCATCAAACTCGGCAAGAAAGTCGAATTTGAAGAAAACTTTAAAGAACGTTTCCGCAAAGTCATGGTCAACGTTTTTGGCCAAAAGAAATTGATGAAAGATAAGAAGAGCGGAACGATTCACGTTATGTTCTTCTACGGTTTCTTATTGGTGCAGGCAAGCGCCATCGATTTCATTATCAAAGGCTTAGTGCCTGGAGCGCATTTGCCATTAGGGCCGCTTTATCCGGCGTTCACATTCTTCCAGGAAATCGTCACATTGACGATTCTGGTTGCGGTTGTTTGGGCGTTCTATAGAAGATACATCGAAAAGTTGGTGCGCTTGAAGCGCGGCTGGAAATCCGGCTTGGTGCTGATTTTCATCGGCGGATTGATGGTATCTGTCCTTGTCGGAAACGGCGCAAGCATGATTTGGCTCGGACACGAAACAGCTTGGACAGAGCCTGTGGCATCTGTCTTTGCAACGCTCTTCTCAGGACTTCCTGAAACAGCGGCAGCAGCAATTTTCTACGTAATGTGGTGGGCGCATCTCTTGTTCCTATTAACATTCCTGGTTTACGTGCCGCAATCGAAGCACGCGCATTTAATCTTTGGACCGGTCAATACTTGGTTCCACCGTGTGGACCATGTCGGCCGTTTGAAGCCGATCAATTTTGAAGCAATGGAAGATGAAGAAGATGAGGAAGCGATGCCTTCATTCGGCGTCGGCAAAATCACCGACTTCAGCCAGTCGCAAATGATCGACTTTTACGCTTGCGTTGAATGTGGGCGCTGCACGAATATGTGTCCGGCAACCGGAACAGGGAAAATGCTGTCTCCGATGGACCTGATTACAAAACTTCGCGACAATTTGACGAATACAGGTGCAGTTATGACGCGCCAAAAACCGTGGGTGCCGGCAATGGCGTTCAACGGCACAAAAGGGAACCAGCTGGCAATGGCTGCAGGTGCTGAAGGGGTCTCTATCGACGAACTTTACAGCCCGAGCTTGATTGGAGATGTCATCACAGAAGAAGAAATCTGGGCATGTACGACTTGCCGCAACTGTGAAGACCAATGTCCGGTTATGAACGAACACGTGGATAAAATTATCGACCTTCGCCGTTACCTTGTAATGACGGAAGGGAAGATGGACAAAGACGCTCAGCGCGCGATGACAAACATCGAGAAGCAAGGGAATCCTTGGGGCCTTAACCGCAAAGAAAAAGAAAACTGGAGAGATGCACGTCCAGATATCTCAATCCCGACTGTAAAAGAAATGAACAAAGCAGGCGAAGAATTCGAATTCCTATTCTGGGTTGGATCCATGGGTTCATTCGACAGCCGCTCTCAGAAAATCGCGTTATCATTTGCACGTTTGATGAACGAAGCAGGCGTGAAATTCGCGATTCTCGGCAATAAAGAAAAGAACTCCGGCGATACGCCAAGACGTTTAGGAAATGAATTCCTATTCCAGGAACTTGCAACAGCGAACATCAAAGAATTCGAAAAAGCGGAGATCAAGAAAATCGTGACGATCGATCCGCACGCATACAATATCTTCAAAAACGAATATCCGGATTTCGGCTTTAAAGCGGAAGTCTACCACCACACGGAAATGCTGTTTGAGCTCGTGCAAGAAGGCCGACTGAAACCGCAATTCCCGGTAAATGAAAAAATCACTTTCCATGATTCCTGCTACCTCGGTCGATACAACGACGTTTACGACGCACCGCGCGAGATCTTGAAATCAATCGAAGGCGTCGAATTGGTCGAAATGGTCCGAAACCGCCAGGACGGCATGTGCTGTGGAGCCGGCGGCGGATTGATGTGGATGGAAGAAGACGCAGGGCACCGCGTCAACGTAGCGCGTACAGAACAGGCGTTGGAAGTAAATCCGACGGTCATCTCTTCTGGATGCCCGTACTGCTTGACGATGTTGTCTGACGGGACGAAAGCGAAAGAAGTAGAAGAAACCGTCAGCACTTACGACGTGGCCGAACTTCTGGAAATGGCCGTCATCGGCAGCCAGACACCGGAACTTGAACCGGTAATCGTTCAATAATTATTGCCAAAACTACAAAAATTCTATAAGATAGAACCATAAGTAACAGAAAAGAAAGGGAGTCTAACCACTCCCTTTTCTTTTGAACCAAAATCCGAGCGAGCGTTCAGTCAACATTTGATGCCGCAGGAAACGCGGCATCAGATGTTTGCGACGAAGCTAGCGTAGCGGTGCAGGCGCATAGTATGAAGCGACGCTAGTATAAAATTTGCGACGAAGCAGCGAAGCGATGCAGGAGCAAACGGTTTGCCGAAGCTAGCGCAGTAGTGCAACGCACTTCCATGTTTCGAAGCAGCGAAGCGATGCAGAAACAGAGGCAATAGTATGAAGCGATGCTAAGTATAAAATTTGCGTCGAAGCAGAAATTCATGCAAAGGATCCATAAACATCATGTAAAACCACAATCACTCCATATACAACTTGATTTTATTCATATCAAGAATTTTTTTAGGCCGCTATGAAACCGTTTACACCTACACAAAGGGGAGGAAAAAGAAAATGGCAAAAACAGTGATCATCGAAGGGGCACGAACAGCATTCGGGAAATTCGGCGGAAATTTGAGTACGCTGACAGCAAGCGAGCTTGGGGCAGCGGCGATCAAAGAAGCGATGAAGCGCGCAGGCATTGAGCCGGAGCAAGTGCAGGAAGTCATCATGGGCAACGTGCTTCAAGCAGGGCAGGGGCAGATTCCTTCTCGCCAGGCAGCGAAAAAAGCAGGAATTCCGTACAGCGTTAAATCGGAAACAATCAACAAAGTCTGTGCATCGGGCATGCGCAGTGTGACGCTTGCAGATCAAATCATCCGTTTGGGCGACGAAGAAGTAATTGTTGCGGGCGGCATGGAATCAATGTCCAATGCGCCGTATTATTTGCCGAAAGGCCGATGGGGACTTCGCATGGGCGATGCTCAAGTGATTGACGGGATGGTTCATGACGGATTGTCTTGCTCTTTCCATCCGGATCGCGTGCACATGGGAACATACGGCAACTCGACAGCAGAAGAGTTCGGCTTGACGCGTGAAGCGCAGGATGAATGGTCGGTCCGTTCGCATGAACGTGCGATCAATGCAAAAGAGTTGTTTGCAGAAGAAATCGCACCGATTGAAATTCCACAGCGCAAAGGGGATCCAATCACAGTTGATGTAGATGAAGCGCCGCGTGCGAATTCAACAATCGAAGCACTTGCGAAATTGAAGCCGGCATTTGGCAAAGACGGCACAATTACCGCAGGGAATGCACCAGGGATCAATGATGGGGCAGCGGCTTTCGTCTTAATGAGCGAAGAACGCGCACAAAAAGAAGGCAAGAATCCGCTAGCGCATATTTTGGCGCATACGGAAGTGGCGATTGAGCCGCACCGTTTCCCGGAAACTCCAGGAATTGTCATCAACGAATTATTGAAGAAAACGGGCAGATCACTAGAGGAAATCGATTTATTCGAAATTAACGAAGCGTTTGCAGCAGTGGCGCTGGCAAGCTCGAAAATTGCTGGGTTGGATGCTGAAAAAGTGAATGTGAACGGCGGGTCGGTTGCGCTTGGACATCCGATCGGAGCAAGCGGAACACGCATCATCCTGACACTCGCGTATGAGTTGAAGCGCCGCGGAGGCGGAATTGGCATCGCAGCCATTTGTTCAGGCGGCGGCCAAGGCGATGCAATCATGATTGAAGTACCGAAACAGGAGGCAAACTGACAATGGCGATTCAAAACGTAATGGTAATCGGTGCCGGCCAAATGGGTTCAGGCATCGCACAGGTTTGTGCACAAGCAGGATTCAACGTGAAATTGAATGACATGAAACAAGAAGCCTATGACCGCGGAATCGGGACGATTACAAAAAACTTATCCCGCAACGTTGAAAAAGGACGCATGACGGAAGATGAGAAAGCAGCGGTTCTCGGCCGCATTACACCATCTCTTGATTTAAAAGATGCCCATGATGCAGATATCGTCATCGAAGCTGCAGTAGAAAATATGGAAATCAAGCACAGCATTTTCAAAACGCTGGATGAAGTGGCGCCGAAGCATGCGATTTTAGCATCGAACACATCGTCGCTTCCAATCACGGAAATTGCAGCAGTGACGAACCGGCCAGAGCAAGTGATCGGCATGCATTTCATGAATCCGGTACCGGTCATGAAACTGGTTGAAATCATCCGCGGGTTGGCAACTTCTGATGAAGTGTACCAAGCGGTTGAAGAAATGACGCTTAAACTTTCGAAAACGCCGGTTGAATGCAACGACTTCCCAGGATTCGTTGCAAACCGCATTTTGATGCCGATGATCAACGAAGCGATTTTCACGCTGCAAGAAGGTGTCGCAACGAAAGAAGCGATTGACGACATCATGAAACTCGGCATGAACCATCCGATGGGGCCATTGCAGCTTGCCGATTTTATCGGGCTCGATACTTGTCTCTACATCATGGAAGTTTTGCACGAAGGATTCGGCGACAGCAAATACCGTCCAAGCCCATTGCTTCGCCAGTACGTGAAAGCCGGCTGGTTAGGCAAGAAAACGGGCCGTGGATTTTATGAATACAGCTAATTTAGGGGGAACAGCAATGGATTTGCGATTTACAGAAGAACAATTGATGATGCGCAATATGGTGCGTGATTTTGCAAAAGAAGAAATAGCACCATTTATCGACCGGATGGAAGAAGGGGAATTTCCCCGCGAAATCATCAAGAAAATGGGCGGACTTGGCTTGATGGGCATCACCGCACCTGAGAAATATGGCGGTTCCGATATGGACTTTACTTCTTATATCAGCGCCATTCATGAATTATCAAAAGTCAGTGCAGTTGTCGGTGTGATTTTGTCCGTCCATACGTCAGTCGGCACCAATCCGATTTTGAACTTCGGTACAGAAGAGCAGATCCAGCGCTATGTTCCGAAATTGGCTTCAGGCGAATATTTGGGGGCATTTTGCCTAACAGAACCGGCTGCCGGCTCTGATGCAGGCAGCTTAAAGACGAAAGCAGTGTTGAACGGCGATCATTACGTCTTAAACGGCTCAAAAGTATTTATCACAAACGGCGGAGAAGCGGATACATATATCGTTTTCGCGTCGACAAAACCGGAAGCGGGCTCGCGTGGAATTTCTGCATTTATTGTGGAAAAGGATTTTCCGGGCATGGTCATCGGCAAAGATGAGAAGAAAATGGGGCTTCACGGTTCACGGACAGTGCAGCTGACATTCGATAATATGAAAGTGCCGGTTGAGAATTTGCTGGGTACGGAGAATAAAGGCTTCAGCATCGCGATGGCGAATTTGAATGTCGGCCGCATCGGGATTGCGGCGCAGGCGCTGGGTATCGCAGAAGCGGCTTATGAACATGCCGTAGCTTATGCAAAAGAGCGTGTCCAGTTCGGCAAACCGATTTCACAGCAGCAAGGCGTCGGCTTTAAATTAGCTGATATGGCAACGCAAGTGGAAGCGGCGAAATTGCTGGTCTATCAGGCAGCTGACCTTTATGCACAAGGCAAAGACTGCAATAAGCAAGCTTCAATGGCGAAATTATTTGCATCAAAAGCGGCAATGGACGTTTCCATTGAAGCGATCCAAGTATTCGGCGGCTACGGCTATACGGAAGATTATCCGGTCGAGCGGTTGTTCCGCGACGCGAAAGTGACGGAAATCTATGAAGGCACGAGTGAAATTCAACGCATTGTCATCAGCAAGCAACTATTAAAATAATTGGGGGAAATGAAAATGAATTTTCAATTGAGCGAAGAACATGAAATGATCCGCAAAATGGTACGCGATTTCGCAAACAACGAAGTGGCGCCGACAGCTGAAGAACGCGACGAAGAAGAGCGTTTTGACCGCGAAATTTTTGACAAGATGGCAGAGCTTGGATTGACGGGGATTCCGTGGCCGGAAGAGTACGGCGGAATCGGATCGGATTATTTGGCTTACTGCATCGCGGTGGAAGAATTGTCCCGCGTCTGCGCTTCAACTGGCGTAACGCTATCAGCGCATACGTCGCTTGCCGGCTGGCCGGTATACACATTCGGAACAGAAGAACAGAAGCAGAAATACCTTCGCCCGATGGCAGAAGGTACGAAAATTGGTGCTTACGGTTTGACGGAGCCAGCTTCAGGATCGGATGCAGGCGGCATGAAAACTTCCGCGAAAGTAGACGGCGACCATTACATCTTGAACGGTTCAAAAATCTTCATCACAAACGGCGGCATTGCGGACATCTACATCGTTTTCGCGGTGACAGATCCAGAATCCAAGCATAAAGGCACGACCGCTTTCATCGTTGAAAAAGACTTTGAAGGATTCTCAGTCGGCAAAAAAGAGAAGAAACTCGGGATCCGTTCAAGCCCGACAACGGAAATCATTTTTGATAACTGCCGCGTACCGAAAGAAAACATACTGGGCGAACTTGGCCAAGGCTTTAAAATTGCGATGCAGACACTTGACGGCGGACGCAACGGAATCGCTGCCCAAGCAGTCGGAATCGCACAAGGTGCAATGGACGCTGCTATCGGCTACGCGAAAGAGCGCGAGCAATTCGGCAAACCGATTGCTGCGAACCAAGGCGTATCATTTAAATTAGCGGATATGGCGACATCAATCGAAGCTTCGCGTTTGTTGACGTACCAAGCTGCATGGCTTGAGTCGAACAAACTTTCATACAGCAAAGAATCGGCAATGGCGAAATTGATGGCTGGAGATACAGCGATGAAAGTAACGGTTGAAGCGGTGCAAGTATTCGGCGGCTACGGCTATACAAAAGACTATCCGGTAGAACGTTTTATGCGTGATGCGAAAATCACTCAAATCTACGAAGGCACACAGGAAATCCAGCGTTTGGTCATTTCCCGTATGGTCACTAAATAACCGGAGGGCTGCTCTATGAACAAAAAGCGTGAAATTCAGTCCTCCGTAAAAGACGAAAGCCTGATTGAAAAGCGCCGTGCACAGATGATCCGCGGCGCTGTCACGCTTTTTAAAGAAAAAGGCTTTCACCGGACGACGACGAGAGAAATTGCCAAAGCTTCAGGTTTCAGCATCGGCACACTCTATGAATACATTCGCACGAAAGAAGATGTCCTGTATCTGGTGTGCGACTCGATCTACGACGAAGTGCATGCACGGCTCGATGCGCTCGACGTTGATACAGGTTCGCTGGATGTACTGATTACGGCAATCGAACATTATTACAGCTTAATCGATGATATGCAGGACGAATACGTGGTCATGTACCAGGAATCGAAATCGCTGCCAAAAGATGCGCTTCGCTACGTGCTGGATAAAGAAATGGAAATGGTGTCTCTATTTGAACGGTTGCTTACAGAGTGTGCGGACAGCGGAGAAATCGCCATGGCGCCGAAAGAAATTAAACTGGCGGCCAATCATTTATTCGTCCAGGGCCAGATGTGGGCATTCCGCCGCTGGGCACTTAGGGATTATACGATTCAGGAATTCATCGAGCTTCAAACGAAATTTCTGCTGCAGGGGATGGCAGGGGAAAAAACTACGCTACGGGGGGGTTAATAGATTATGGCGACAATTCAAGAAGAAACGAAATACAAGCCGCAAAATCATGTTCGCTTTGTCACGGCATCCAGCCTTTTTGACGGACACGACGCATCGATCAACATCATGCGCCGCATTTTGCAGGCAAGCGGGGCTGAAGTGATCCACTTAGGCCATAACCGTTCGGTCGAAGAAGTGGTCAATGCAGCCATCCAGGAAGACGTTCAAGGAATCTGCATTTCCTCTTATCAGGGCGGCCATATGGAATACTTTAAATACATGTACGATTTGCTGCAGGAAAAAGGCGCTGGCCACATCCGCATTTACGGCGGTGGAGGCGGCGTTATCCTTCCGCGCGAAATCAAAGAATTGGAAGAGTACGGCATTGCCGGCATCTTCTCGCCTGAAGACGGCCGCAAACTGGGCCTTGAAGGCATGATTCTGGAAATCGTCAAAGAATGCGATTTCTCGACGATCAAAGAGACGCCTGCTTTTGATGTGATTTCAGCTGACGAACCCGTCGCTTTGGCGAACTTGATCACGGCAGCCGAAGAAGCACACACACGTGAGCTGGATACCGATAAATTGCTTCAGGCAGTACGTGCTCAAACGAAGAATACGCCAGTCCTCGGCATCACCGGAACAGGCGGCGCTGGAAAATCTTCTTTAACGGATGAACTGATCCGCCGTTTCCTGTCTGAACTTCCGGATAAGAAAATCGCGATTCTCTCAATCGATCCGACGAAACAAAAAACGGGCGGTGCTTTGCTTGGCGACCGGATTCGCATGAATGCGATCTTCAATAAACGCGTCTTCATGAGAAGTTTGGCGACCCGCGGTTCAAGAACTGAAATCTCCAGCGCATTAGGCGATGTCCTCGATGTCGTCAAAGCGGCAGATTTCGATTTGATCGTGGTGGAAACAAGCGGAATCGGGCAAGGGGATGCGGAAATCGCTAATTTCTCCGATGTTTCCATGTACGTCATGACAAGCGAATTCGGGGCGCCGACGCAGCTTGAGAAAATCGATATGATCGATTACGCAGATTTGATTGTCATCAATAAATTCGAGCGCAAAGGTTCAGAAGATGCGCTTCGCCAAGTGCAAAAGCAGTTCCAGCGCAGCCATCTGTTGTGGGATAAGGAATTGGACGAAATGCCGGTATTCGGCACGATCGCAAGCCAGTTCAACGACAAAGGCACAAACTCGCTTTTTGCGGCGCTCGTGCACACTGTCAACGAAAAATGCGGCACAGATTGGACAACGGATTACGACCAATTCGTCAAAACGCAAAAAGAGAACTTGATCATTCCGAATAACCGCCGCTACTATTTGCGCGAAATTACGGATACGGTCCGCAATTACCATGCGAAAACTCAGGCACAGGCAGCATTTGCCCGCCGTTTGTTCCAATTGGAAGGCGCCATCGAAGCGGTCAAAGAAAAAGCGCCGGATGATGCATTGGTCGAGTCGCTTCAATCACTCGCATATGGCGTTCGCGACGAATTGACGGCGGAATCCAAACGCATTCTGGAAAACTGGAAACAGTTGAAAGAAGCGTATGCCGGCGACGAGTTCGTCACTACGGTCCGCGACAAGGAAATCCGCACGATCTTACGTACGGAGAGCTTATCCGGATTGAAGATCCCGAAAGTCGTCTTGCCGAAATTCGAAGACTATGGCGAGATTTTAAAATGGGTTTATTTGGAAAATGTTCCGGGTTCATTCCCTTACACAGCTGGAGTATTCCCGTTCAAACGGGAAGGCGAAGATCCGAAACGCCAGTTTGCGGGTGAAGGGACGCCTGAACGGACAAATAAACGCTTCCATTATTTGTCGAAAGACGATGATGCGAAACGCTTATCGACGGCTTTTGATTCCGTAACGCTTTACGGCGAAGATCCAGACCACCGTCCGGACATCTACGGAAAAGTCGGCGAGTCGGGCGTGTCGATCTGTACATTGGATGACATGAAGAAATTATATGCAGGCTTTGATTTGTGTGCACCGTCCACTTCGGTCTCGATGACGATCAACGGGCCGGCGCCGATCATTTTGGCAATGTTCATGAACACGGCGATTGATCAGCAAGTGAAAATAAACGAAGAGAAATTCGGTCGTCCATTGACGCTGGAAGAGTTCACGGAAGTCCGTGAATCGACGCTTCAAGTGGTCCGCGGAACGGTTCAAGCGGATATCCTAAAAGAAGACCAAGGCCAGAATACATGCATCTTCTCGACGGAATTCGCGCTTCGCATGATGGGCGACATCCAGCAGTATTTCATCGACCATAAAGTGCGCAACTACTATTCGGTATCGATTTCCGGCTACCACATTGCGGAAGCGGGAGCGAACCCGATTTCACAGCTGGCGTTCACGTTGTCAAACGGCTTCACGTACGTGGAATATTACTTGAGCCGCGGCATGAACATCGATGATTTTGCTCCGAACTTGTCGTTCTTCTTCTCGAACGGGCTGGATCCGGAATATACGGTGATCGGACGCGTCGCACGCCGCATTTGGGCAGTCGTGATGCGCGACAAATATGGCGCAAACGAACGCAGCCAGAAACTGAAATACCATGTGCAGACTTCAGGACGCAGCCTTCATGCACAGGAAATCGACTTCAACGATATCCGTACGACGCTGCAGGCATTGATGGCGCTGCAGGATAACTGCAACTCGCTTCACACCAATGCCTACGATGAAGCGATTACGACACCGACAGAAGAATCGGTGCGCCGCGCAATGGCAATCCAAATGATCATCACAAAAGAGCATGGCTTGTCGAAAAACGAAAATCCGCTGCAAGGTGCGTTCATCATCGAAGAAATGACGCAGCTGGTTGAAGAAGCGGTATTGCAGGAATTCGACCGCATCAACGACCGCGGCGGCGTTCTTGGCGCAATGGAAACGCAATACCAGCGCGGCAAGATCCAGGAAGAATCCATGCATTACGAAATGAAGAAACACACAGGCGAGTTGCCGATCATCGGTGTCAACACCTACTTGAATCCGAATCCGCAAAGCGATGACGATATCAATGCGATGGAAATTGCCCGGGCAACGACGGAAGAAAAAGAAACGCAAATTGCCAACTTGCGCGCGTTCCAGGAACGCAATGCTTCCGAAGAAGCGCTGAATCGCTTGAAGCACGCAGCGAAATCCGGCGGCAACATCTTCGAAGAATTGATGGAAACTGTAAAAGTCGCTAGCCTTGGCCAAATCACGACAGCGCTATACGAAGTCGGCGGGCAGTATAGACGGAATATGTGATAGGAAAAGCGGAATCGGCCGTTCAGCTCCGACAGGCATAAGACGGACCGCGAGGAGGCTGTTGCCGCCGCAGTGGGCTGGCTTATGACCCGAAGAGCTAGGCACTTGCAACTAGACAAGGAAAAGCGGAATCGGCCGTTCAGGGCTGGATTACGAAAAAAGGTTCGCGGAGCATCCGCGAACCTTTTTTAGTGGGATAAAACTAAACAGTTTTTGCCGTTAAGATGGAATACGCGCGCTCAAACCGATTTGCGCGCGTTCAGCCGAATTTTGCGGTTTTCTAGCCGGAAGCAAGCGAATTTATTCACTGCCCGGGAGGACTGCGAGTCGATAAGGAGGGCTATTTTCTGTATAATAGAAGAAAGTTGACCGTAGAAAACAAAAAGGATGATCATCCATGTCGAAATATGCGCACTATCTCATCATCTTCCTCTGCCTCATCCTTACTTTCTTTCTCTACAACAAGGCGCTCGGATCAATTCCCTTTTTGATCTTGTCGTTATACTTGTTTTATTTCGGCTGGAGGCAGCTGGGGAGCAGAAAAAAGAAAACACGGTAGCGGAGCGCAACTACTTTGTATATAATGAATTAAGTTAAGATAGAAGAAGGGACGTGCACAGATTGAAAATCCGTGAATTATCAAAAGAAGAATTAGTGGAAGAGTCGTTTGTCGACTTAGCCTATGCACTTTTAGAAGAAACACACGAAACAAAAACTTATCCGGAGATTGTTGCAGAAATTGAACAATTGCTCGGTTTATCTAAAGAGGATATGAAAAAACGTCTGGCTCAGTTCTACACAGACATGAATATTGACGGCCGCTTCTTGATCTTGGGCGAAAACCGTTGGGGCCTTCGCGAGTGGTACCCGGTTGAGCAGATCGAAGAAGAGTCGGCGCCGACAGTTAAGGCACGCAAGAAAAAAGCGAAAGTCGCAGACGACGACGGCTTTGATGATTTGGATCTGGAACTTGAAGATGAATTGGAATTCGACGACTTCGATGAAAGCGATGACGACGATGATGAGGAAGACGACGATGACGCGGATGAACTATTGAAAGTTCCGGAAGTGGAAGTCCTTGATTTCGACGTGGAAGATGAAGACGATGACAATGACGGCGTCCTTGTAGAAGATTTGGACGGCAACATCATTGATGAAGAAGATGAAGATGAGGAAGATGATCTGAAGTAATCAGAACATTTTTTTACCTTGACTTATGCGGTGAGACTGGATAAGATTTTACTGGGCTCCTTAAAATAGGAGACATGATTTATACAGTTTACGCGCTCCCTCTGCACTTGCAGGCGGGGCGCTTTTTATTTTTTAAAAATTAGAGGAGGAAGCAGGCATGACAAAGTATATATTTGTGACTGGCGGCGTTGTATCGTCATTGGGAAAAGGGATTACCGCCGCGTCGCTTGGGCGTTTATTGAAAAATAGAGGGTTGAACGTGACGATCCAAAAATTTGATCCATACATCAACATTGATCCCGGGACGATGAGCCCGTACCAGCACGGGGAAGTGTTCGTAACAGACGATGGCGCGGAAACGGATTTGGATCTAGGGCATTACGAGCGTTTCATCGACATCAATTTAAATAAATACTCTAACGTAACGACAGGGAAAGTATACTCAACTGTTATCCAAAAAGAACGCCGCGGCGATTATTTGGGCGGAACAGTTCAAGTGATTCCGCATATCACAAACGAAATCAAAGATCGCTTGCTGCGCGCTGCGAAAACAGCGAAAGCGGATGTGGTCATCACTGAAATCGGTGGAACTGTCGGGGATATCGAATCGCTTCCGTTCCTTGAAGCTATTCGCCAAATGCGTTCAGATCTTGGACGGGAAGAAGTCATGTACATCCATTGTACGTTGATCCCCTACCTGGGCGCTGCGAAGGAAATGAAAACGAAGCCGACGCAGCACAGCGTAAAAGAATTGCGCAGCTTAGGGATTCAGCCAAACTTGATCGTGGTCCGCACCGAACATGAAGTGCCTCAGGACATGAAAGACAAAATTGCGTTGTTCTGCGACATTAAAGCGGAAGAAGTGATCGAATCCCGCGACGTTGATGTGATCTACGAAATGCCGCTTCGCTTGAAAGAACAGAACATGGACCAGATCGTCCTGGACCATTTCGGCATCGAAGCGCCGGAAGCGGATATGGGCGAATGGATTGAACTGGTCGAAAAAGTGAAATCCTTATCGAAGAAAGTGCGCATCGGCCTTGTCGGGAAATACGTGGAACTTCAAGATGCCTACATTTCCGTAGTGGAAGCGTTGAAACACGCCGGCTTTGCATTTGATGCAGATATCGAAGTGGATTGGATCAATGCAGAGCACATTAACGCTGAAAACGTGGAAGAGAAACTCGGAAACTGCGACGGCATCCTGGTTCCGGGCGGATTTGGAGACCGCGGAGTCGAAGGGAAAATCGTGGCGACCAAATACGCACGCGAAAACAATGTGCCGTTCTTCGGAATCTGCCTTGGCATGCAATTGGCTTCAGTCGAATTTGCACGCAGCATCATGAACTTTGACGACGCCCATTCATCTGAGCTGGATCCGAAAACTTCATATCCGGTCATCGATCTTCTTCCGGAACAAAAAGACATTGAAGATTTAGGCGGAACGCTTCGCCTTGGCCTGTACCCGGCGAAATTGGAAGTGGGTTCAAAAGCGCATGAAGCATACGGCGAAGAAATTGTTTACGAACGCCATCGCCACCGCTACGAATTCAATAACGAATACCGTGAGCAATTCGAAGCAGCCGGCTTTAAATTCTCCGGCACGAGCCCGGATGGCCGCCTCGTGGAAATTATTGAAGTTGCAGACCATCCTTGGTTTGTCGCTTGCCAATTCCATCCGGAGTTCATCTCGCGTCCGAACCGTCCGCAGCCGCTCTTCAGAGAGTTTGTTAGAGCTTCTTTAAATAACTAAACCCAAAAATCCTCCCCGGGAAATTTCCCGGGGAGGATTTTTTATTCGGCGAGCATTTCGTCGATGATCAGTTTGACAGCGTGGTAAATAAACAAGGCACCCATTGCATAAGGAACCAACGTGCGCCCGCCGTCGTCTGTAGGAATAAGGCCCTTGGAAATGCCGAGTGAAATGAACGCATCGGCTTCTAGCTCTCTTGCAACGCCCGTCACCATGGCAAACGGAATACCTGCATCGTTCAAGCGTCCAGCCAGTTCATCGCCTTCATCATTCGGGGCCAGAATCCATACACGGTCTGCGCTCGTCAGAATGCTGTCAGGCTTCCAATCGATGGCGCTTGCAAGCGGTTCAACGCCGTTTAGCGCCGTCTCGACAACGGCTTTCATTTCACCGAAAGCTGCGAGAAAGATGTTCCCTTCGCCGACTGCAGCTTGCGCCAACACTCTTGCCGTGTCTTCAACAGCTTCTTCCTGCTTTGCCAGGCGCTGAAGCAGCCCGGCGGTTTGAGTAGCCAACATTTTCATTTCCTTCACCTCTCTTTTCATTATAGCCAAACAAAAGAAAAGATTAAGCTTTCCGGCTGTCCAAATCCAAAATGGCTAAAAAAGAACTGGAAAGTATTGGTGGAAATAAAAGCGGCGATTCAGTAGAATGAAATTAGAGTGGAGAAAGCTGGAAGAGAAGGGAGCAATGCGGTTGAAAACGATATTGATTGTAGATGACCAGATGGGAATCCGTCTTTTATTGAATGAAGTATTTAAAAAAGAGGGGTACGATACCTTGACGGCTGCAAATGGCAACCAAGCCCTTCAAACGGCAGACGAAAAGCAATTGGATATCGTCTTGCTCGATATGAAAATTCCAGGAATGGACGGCATTGAAATCTTAAAGAATTTAAAGCAGATCCAGCCGGACGTCCAAGTCATCATGATGACCGCTTACGGCGAACTGGACCTGATCGAAGAATCAATCACCAACGGAGCATCCTGTTATTTTACAAAACCGTTCGATGTATTCGAGATACGCGAAGCTGTAAAGCAATTGTTAGCAGACTGATACACGCAGAAGTGGCGAAAGCACAGCGTTTTTGGTATAGTATAAAGGATATTTGGATAAGAGTAGAGCTTAGGAGGAATTGTGAATGGCATTAGTTTCAATGAAAGATATGATGATCAAAGGGAAACAGGAAGGTTATGCAATCGGTCAATTCAATTTGAATAACCTCGAGTTTACCCAAGCAATTTTACAAGCTGCACAAGAAGAAAACTCGCCGGTAATTTTAGGCGTATCTGAAGGGGCAGCGCGTTATATGGGCGGTTTCACCACTGTAGTACATATGGTGAAAGGCTTAATGCATGATTACAAAATTACAGTGCCAGTGGCGATTCACCTAGATCACGGTTCTAGCTTTGAAAAATGCAAAGAAGCGATTGATGCTGGATTTACATCTGTCATGATTGATGCTTCGCATCACCCATTCGAAGAAAACGTCGAAATCACAAAACAAGTGGTAGAGTACGCGCATCAGCACAACGTTTCTGTTGAAGCGGAGCTTGGAACTGTAGGCGGCCAGGAAGACGATGTCATCGCTGACGGCGTGATCTACGCAGATCCGCAGGAATGCAAGCAGCTCGTCGACCAGACAGGCATCGATTGTTTAGCGCCAGCTCTAGGATCTGTCCACGGACCTTATAAAGGCGAACCGAATTTAGGTTTTAAAGAAATGGAAGAAATCTCTCAACTATGTGATGTTCCGCTTGTCTTGCACGGCGGCACAGGCATTCCGACAAAAGACATTCAACGTTCTGTATCACTTGGAACAGCGAAAATCAACGTCAATACAGAAAACCAGATTGCGTCTGCGAAAGCGGTCCGCGAAGCATTGGCTAAAGACGCGGAAATGTATGATCCGCGCAAATACTTGACGCCGGCACGCGATGCAATCAAAGCGACAGTCATCGGCAAAATGCGTGAATTCGGAAGTTCGAACAAAGCGTAATCGATTGACCGGCAAAACCATAAACTAAAACTGGGAAAGGGAGAAGCGTCCGAGTGGTCTCTTCTTCCTTTTTCCAAATTACAGGAGGAAAACAACAATGAAATTTTTTATTGATACAGCAAACTTCGAAGAAATCAAAGAAGCGCATTCATGGGGCATCCTTTCAGGCGTAACGACAAACCCGTCCCTAGTGGCGAAAGAGAAAAACGTTTCTTTCCATGACCGCTTAAAAGAAATCGCAGCTTTGGTCGACGGTTCAATCAGCGGCGAAGTTATCGCACTTGATGCAGAGGGCATGATCAAAGAAGGCCGTGAACTGGCTGCACTTGCGCCAAACATCACGGTGAAATTGCCAATGACTCCAGACGGCTTAAAAGCTTGTTCAACGCTTGCAGCAGAAGGCATCAAAGTGAACGTTACGTTGATTTTCAGCGCTAACCAAGCTCTTCTTGCAGCTCGTGCCGGTGCTTCATATGTTTCTCCTTTCCTTGGGCGCTTAGATGATATCGGACATAACGGCATGGATTTGATTGCGACAATTGCAGATATTTTTGCTATCCATGACATCAAAGCCGAAATCATTGCCGCTTCAATCCGCCATCCGCAGCACGTAACGGACGCAGCTCTAAACGGTGCCCATATCGGAACGATGCCGATCAAAGTCATGCAGCAAATGTTCAAGCACCCATTGACTGACAAAGGCATCGAAGCATTCTTGGCAGATTGGGAAAAACGCTCAGTTGAAGAAGAAGCGAAATAAAACGGCACGGCAATCAAATTTCAAGAATTAGCAGGCCATTTGTTTAAATCCTGCTGATTCTCGAAGTAAGGCAAAGGAGAAATTAGATCTGATGGATGTATATAAAGTAAAAGGCGGTAAACGCTTGTCGGGCACGATTAAAGTGAATGGCGCAAAAAACAGTGCAGTGGCTTTGATTCCTGCATCAATTTTAGCGAATTCACCCGTGCAAATCGAAGGTTTACCGGAAATTTCTGACGTCTGGACACTGAAAAATATTCTTGAAGAGATCGGTGGGGAAGTTTCTTTCGAAGACGGAACCATGAACATCGATCCGACCAATATGGTTGATATCCCTCTGCCAAACGGAAACGTTAAAAAACTCCGTGCTTCCTATTACATGATGGGCGCTATGCTTGGACGGTTCAAGCATGCAGCCATCGGTTTGCCGGGCGGATGCTTTTTAGGGCCTCGTCCAATCGATCAGCACATCAAAGGGTTTGAAGCGCTTGGAGCGAAAGTTACAAACGAACACGGCGCGATTTATTTGCGTGCAGATGAGCTTCGCGGAGCGAAAATCTATCTGGATGTGGTGAGTGTTGGCGCGACGATCAATATCATGTTGGCGGCAGTGCTTGCAAAAGGGCAGACCGTTATCGAAAATGCGGCTAAAGAACCCGAAATCATTGATGTTGCTACTTTACTGACGAATATGGGAGCGAAAATCAAAGGGGCCGGCACCAATGTAATCCGGATTGACGGTGTTGAAGAATTGCATGGCACAAACCATACGATCATTCCAGACCGTATTGAAGCCGGTACATTCATGATCATGGCAGCAGCCGTTGGAGATGGCATCACGATCGATAACGTTATTCCCTTCCATATGGAAGCTTTAACCGCGAAACTGCGTGAAATGGGTGTGGACGTGCAAGAAGGCGAAGAATCCATTTACATTCCAAAAGCTGAAAAACTGCAGGCGATTGATGTGAAAACGCTTGTGTACCCTGGATTCGCAACCGATCTGCAGCAGCCGTTCTCTGTATTGATGACACAGGCAACCGGCTCCTCGATGATTACCGATACAATTTATTCGGCTCGTTTCAAACATATCGATGAACTTCGCCGCATGAATGCAAGTGGGCGTGTGGAAGGCCGGGCTGCAATTATTACCGGGCCGACGCCATTGACTTCCGCTACTGTTGTAGCATCTGATTTGCGTGCCGGTGCGGCATTGATCATCGCTGGTTTGCTGGCTGATGGCGAAACTGAAATCCGTGAAATTTACCATATCGAACGCGGCTATTCTGCGATTGTCCAAAAATTGCAGGGGCTGGGTGCTGATATCCGCCGAGAAACGATCGATCCTGTCAGCAGCGCAAAATCTGATTTCGGACACAGCGCGAATTGACTTCTTTTTGGCTGATGTAAAAAGGCTGCAAAAAATGAACAACTAGCTGAACTGGAGGAAATGAATGATGGAACGAAGTTTATCAATGGAATTGGTGCGCATTACAGAAGCGGCAGCTATTGCATCTTCAAAGTGGATGGGCCGTGGACTGAAGAACGAAGCTGACGATGCAGCGACTACTGCAATGAGAAATGTATTTGATACGATTCCGATGCGCGGAGTCGTCGTCATTGGCGAAGGCGAAATGGATGAAGCTCCGATGCTGTATATCGGTGAAGAACTCGGAACGGGTCAAGGTCCGGAAGTGGACGTGGCAGTCGATCCTTTGGAAGGAACGAATATTGTCGCAGCCGGGGGCTGGAACGCTCTTGCGGTATTGGCGATCGCCGACCGCGGAAATTTATTGAATGCACCGGATATGTACATGGAAAAAATCGCAGTGGGTCCTGAATCAGTTGGCAAAATTGATATTAACGCACCCGTCATCGAGAATCTCCGGGCGGTGGCAAAAGCGAAAAACAAAGACATAGAAGACTTGGTGGCGACAGTGATGAACCGTCCGCGGCATGATCAAATCATTCATGAAATCCGCGAAGCCGGAGCCCGGATCAAACTGATCGACGACGGCGACGTGGCTGGTGCCATCAATACGGCTTTTGACCAGACTGGCGTCGATATTCTCTTTGGAATTGGCGGCGCACCGGAAGGCGTGATCGCTGCAGTCGGCCTGAAATGCCTCGGCGGCGAATTGCAGGGCAAACTATTGCCGCAAAACGAAGAAGAAGCACAGCGCTGCATCGATATGGGAATCGACGTTACGAAAGTCCTGAAAATGGACGACTTAGTAAAAGGCGACGATGCGATATTTGCTGCAACAGGTGTAACGGACGGCGAATTGCTTCGCGGCGTTCAACTAAAAGGCGGTTTTGCAGAAAGCCACACTTTAGTTATGCGTGCGAAATCAGGAACTGTCCGCTTTATCGAAGGCCGTCACAGCTTGAAGAAAAAACCGAATCTTGTCATGCACGATTAATGATCCTGCTTCTCAATGGGTCCGGCTCTATGCCGGACTCCTTCTTTAAAGATCTTCCAATCATTGCAACGACTGATCCTCAACAAATTAACCCTAAAAAATGACTAAGAGTGGTGTCTGACACATGACAACGATAACAATTTCCGCATTGGAAAATATGACGCTAAAAGAACTTTATAATTTAGCAAAAGAATATAAATTGACGAATTACAGCAAATTGACGAAAAAAGAATTGATTTTTGCTATTTTGAAAACCCGTGCGGAACAAGAAGGATTTTTCTTCATGGAAGGCGTGCTAGAAATCATCCAGTCCGAAGGCTTTGGTTTCTTGCGCCCGATCAATTACTCGCCAAGTTCTCAGGACATCTATATTTCCGCGTCGCAAATCCGCCGCTTCGATTTGAGAAATGGCGATAAAGTTTCAGGGAAAGTCCGTCCGCCAAAAGAAAATGAACGTTATTTCGGATTGCTGCAAGTCGAAGCCGTGAACGGCGAAGATCCGGAAGTCGCAAAAGAACGCGTCCATTTCCCTGGTTTGACGCCGCTTTACCCGGATCGCCATATCCGTCTGGAAACGTCGCCTAAACATTTATCAACACGAATCATGGATTTGGTTGCCCCAGTCGGATTTGGGCAGCGCGGATTGATTGTCGCTCCGCCGAAAGCCGGCAAAACGATGCTATTGAAAGAAATCGCCAATTCCATCACGACCAACCATCCGGAAGCGGAATTGATTGTGCTGTTGATTGATGAGCGTCCGGAAGAGGTGACCGATATTGAACGGTCCGTCAATGCCGATGTGGTTTCTTCCACATTCGATGAAGTTCCGGAAAATCATGTAAAAGTGGCTGAACTTGTATTAGAGCGAGCAATGCGCTTGGTCGAACACAAGCGGGATGTTATCATATTAATGGATTCCATCACACGTCTGGCGAGAGCATATAATTTGGTCATTCCTCCAAGTGGGCGTACACTATCAGGAGGGATTGATCCAGCCGCTTTTCACCGGCCGAAACGATTCTTCGGAGCCGCCCGCAATATTGAAGAAGGCGGCAGTTTGACGATTCTTGCGACAGCATTAGTCGATACCGGTTCACGGATGGATGAAGTCATCTACGAAGAATTTAAAGGAACGGGCAACATGGAATTGCATTTGGACCGCAGTTTAGCGGAACGCCGCATTTTCCCGGCGCTCGATATCCGCCGTTCAGGAACGCGGAAAGAAGAATTGCTCATCGGAGCCGATCAGCTCGATAAGCTTTGGACGATCCGCAAAACTTTCTCGGATTCACCGGATTTCGGGGAGCGTTTCTTGAAAAAGCTCGGCCAAACAAAATCCAATGAAGAATTTTTTGAACAGCTTAACAGCGAATTGAAAGCTCATCGAAGCACTAAAAAGATGATCTAATTAGTTGCAAACAAGCGAAAGATTTGTTATGATTATGAGAGTGAATTAAAACAGTGCTATTGCATATATGGCCTAAAGAGCCATGTAAGGCAATAGTCAAAATAGATTATTAAACTCTGTTCCAGATGGTTCAGGGCGGGAGGAGAAACAATAATGAAAACAGGTATTCATCCAGACTACAAACAAGCTACAGTAACTTGCTCTTGCGGGAATTCTTTCACAACAGGTTCTGTAAAAGAAAACATCAACGTCGAGCTTTGCTCTGAATGTCATCCATTCTACACTGGACGTCAGAAATTCGCAGCAGCAGATGGCCGCGTAGACCGTTTCAACAAAAAATACGGCATCAAAGAAGAAATCAACCAGTAATAGTAAAGAATATACCTGCTTTGCGCGAAAACGCGAAGCAGGTATTTTTTCGTTTAAAGACACATTTTGAGCGTTAAATCTTTTACATAATGGAGAAAAAAGCAGTAATTCAGCCCGATTTTGGGTATGATGAATAATGATAAAGTTGTTTGAAAGGGGCTTATTTATGTACGTTATGAAACAATCCGGTTGGGTTGAACTGATTTGCGGAAGCATGTTTTCAGGGAAATCAGAAGAGTTGATCCGCCGTGTGCGCCGCGCACAATTTGCCAAACAAAAGATTGCAGTTTTTAAACCGAAAATCGATGACCGCTACAGCAAAGAAGCGGTTGTTTCCCATAATGGCGCAACAGTGATTGCCTTGCCGATTCAGCATTCAAAGGAAATCTGGGACTATATCTCCGATGATTTCGACGTAATCGCTATTGATGAAGCTCAATTCTTCGATGAACAGATCATTGAGAATGTCCAGAAATTAGCAGACCACGGATTTCGTGTAATTGTTGCCGGTTTAGACCAGGATTTCAGAGGACGTCCATTCGGGCCGATGCCGATTCTATTGTCGATCGCCGAACAAGTGACAAAACTTCAAGCCGTTTGCACCGTTTGCGGATCTCCAGCAAGCCGGACGCAGCGCCTGATTGACGGCAAGCCCGCTGGTTCTGACGACCCGACCATATTAGTCGGCGCTTCAGAAGCCTATGAGCCCCGCTGCCGCCATCACCATGAAGTGCCTGCTGGCGTGACAGTGGCGAAATAGCTTATTTTGGAAGCTTCCTAAACAAGGTGAAACTATTTTTTTGCCCGTTATATTAATTAAATCGTTATATAAGTTGAACTAATGATTTGTACAAACCGATATTCCGCAAAACAGCTGGGCTTGCCGGGGACATGCGCTAAGCCGTATCCATAGCGCCGAAGCGGTGTATAAATGCTACTTCTTTCATCCAACTTATATAGTTTAAGTATAAATATGTGAATTAGAGGTGAAGCAGCAATGTTCGATAGATTACAAGCAGTAGAAGACAGGTACGACCGCTTAAATGAGTTATTAAGCGACCCGGCGATTGTCAGCGATACAAACAAATTGCGCGATTACTCAAAAGAGCAGTCGGATTTGCAGGAAACAGTGGAAGCATACCGCGAATACAAAGAAATCACTTCCCAGTTGAATGATGCAAAAGCGATGTTCGATGAGAAGCTTGATGCCGAGATGCGTGAAATGGTCAAAGAAGAAGTGAACGAATTGGAAGCGCAAGCGAAAGCGATTGAAGACCGTTTACATGTATTATTGATTCCGAAAGACCCGAATGATGACAAAAACGTGATCATGGAAATCCGGGGAGCTGCCGGCGGAGACGAAGCGGCGCTGTTTGCGGGGGATCTTTACCGCATGTACAGCCGATTTGCTGAATCAAATGGCTGGAAAGTGAGCATCATGGATTCCAATCCGACAGGGCTCGGCGGATTCAAGGAATTGGTCTTCATGGTTACCGGAAAAGGCGCTTATTCAAAATTGAAATATGAAAATGGTGCCCACCGGGTGCAGCGGGTTCCGGAAACGGAATCAGGCGGCCGGATCCATACTTCGACAGCAACAGTCGCTTGCCTGCCGGAAGTGGAAGAAGTGGAAGTTGAAATCCATGACAACGACATCCGTGTCGATACCTATGCATCATCTGGTGCAGGGGGCCAGTCGGTCAACACGACAATGTCGGCTGTCCGTTTGACCCATATTCCGACCAATACAGTGGTAACGTGCCAGGATGAAAAATCCCAGATCAAGAACAAAGCGAGTGCGATGAAAGTGCTTCGTGCCCGTGTATACGATAAATTCCAACAAGAAGCGCAAGCGGAATATGATGCGGTCCGGAAATCAGCAGTCGGAACAGGCGATCGTTCTGAGCGGATCCGTACGTATAACTTCCCGCAAAACCGCGTTACAGATCACCGGATCGGCTTGACGATCCAAAAACTGGATCAGATTCTTCAAGGCAAGATGGATGAAGTCATTGATGCTTTGATCATTGAAGAGCAATCAGCCAGAATGGAAAGCTTAAACAATGACTAATAGAAAATACATTTTCGAGGCCCTCCAAGGGGCTTCTTCTTTTTTAAAGAGCAATGGCCGTGAAGAAGCGGCTGCGCGGATTATCCTCCAGCATGAGCTGGGACTCTCCCATGCAGGGCTGCTTGCTTCAATGCGCGAAGAGTTGGAAGAAGAGAAATTCCGCGAGTTTTGGGATAAAATTGAATTGCATGCATCCGGTACGCCGGTTCAGCATATAACGGGCACCGAAGAGTTTTATGGACGCTCTTTCCGAGTCAATGCGCAAGTGCTAATTCCGAGGCCGGAAACAGAAGAGCTGATTGAAGAAACTTTAAAAATAGCCGCTCGCTATTTCCCGGAAGGCAATCCTTCAATCGCGGATATAGGCACAGGTAGCGGCGTGATTGCGATCACCATGAAATGCGAGTTGCCGGCTGCGAAAGTGACAGCAACGGATATTTCAGAAGAAGCTTTAGCGGTTGCGAAAGACAATGCTAAGCGTTTGAATGCAGATGTCGCGTTTGAATCAGGAGATTTGCTGGAACCGATCAAAGAGCGGAAATGGGATATTGTATTATCCAATCCTCCGTATATCGGCTACGAAGAAGCCCCTGATTTATCGGACAGTGTACGTGATTTCGAACCTCATACTGCTTTATTTGCAGAAAATGAAGGCTTGGCATTGTATGAAAAAATGGCTGCAGGACTTCCGGAAATTGTGGATAAACCAAGCATTATCGGCTTTGAAATCGGTTATGCACAGGGAGAAGCCGTGAGAGCCTTCCTAAAAGCTGCTTTTCCGGAAGCGAATGTATATGTAAAAAAAGATATCAACAAAAAGGACCGGATGGTTTTTTGCATAAACAAATAAGTTGCTAACATATTTTAAACAGAACAGATGAAGTTATCCACGAATTGTGCATAACTTCATCAAAAACTAGTGATAATAGGAGATGTTTATATGGAAACGGAAACCATACTTGTGGATAGTAATGTGAATAAAGAAGAAACTTATTCACAGGCTGTGGAAATGCTGCAAACCGGTGAAGTTGTTGCTTTTCCGACGGAAACTGTTTATGGGCTTGGAGCGGATGCTACAAATGCAGAGGCAGTGGCAAAAATCTTTGCTGCGAAAGGGCGCCCGGCAGACAATCCATTAATCGTTCATGTGGATTCAAAAGAAAGTGCGTTGAATTACGTGCAAAATGTTGGCCCGAAAGCGATTCAATGCATGGAAACCTTCTGGCCTGGAGCACTGACGTTGATTCTGCAAACGAAACCAGGCGTTTTTGCTGAAAACGTCACAGCCAGCCTATCCACAGTTGGAATTCGAGTGCCGAACCACCCGGTAGCCTTGAATTTGCTGAAGCGTGTGAAATTGCCGATTGCGGCACCAAGTGCCAATACAAGCGGCAAGCCGAGCCCGACGTTAGCGGAGCATGTCTATCACGATATGGAAGGGACTATTCCATTGATTTTGGATGGCGGTGCGACGATGATAGGGATTGAATCGACCGTATTGGATATGACCAGTGAACCGCCGGTGATCCTTCGTCCCGGCAAGATCACAAAAAAAGATTTAGAAGCGGTGATCGGCACCGTCCGGCTGTCTTCAGAAATTCAAGGGAATATCCCCAAATCACCGGGAATGAAATATATCCATTATGCGCCTGAAGCACCGGTCTATTTGATTGAAAAGACAGACGGGCTAATAGAGAAGGCGATAGCGCATGTGCAAAATGACGGCAAAAAAGTGGCCATTCTAAGTTCGGAGAAACACCCGAGTGCGGATTATTGTTTCCCGCTTTCAGCGGAAACGCTTTATGCTAGCTTGCGCAAATGCGATCAAACGGATGCGGATTTAATTTTGGCGGCAATTTCTGCAGATGCCAATCGAAGTGAAGCGATGATGAATCGGTTAGAAAAAGCAGCTGACCATAAATGGTTCAGTTAATGATGCGAAAAGAGGGGAAGTAACATGAATATTTTCTTTGTTTGTACCGGGAATACATGCAGAAGTCCGATGGCGGAAGCCATTTTAACAGCGAAGCAACTGCCGGGTGTGGAAGTTCGTTCCGCCGGCATCTTTGCTGGAGAATCGCCGATGTCGTCCCATGCCCAAACGGTTTTAGGCGATCAAGGAATCGACTTTGCCCACACCTCTAAACAGCTGATGCCTGAAGATATGGAATGGGCAACATTGATCTTGACGATGACCGAATCGCATCGGACATTCCTGCTGCAGAATTTTCCTGAATACGCGACAAAAATCTACACATTAAAAGAATTTGCAAACGGTTCTGCAGCAGACGTCAGCGATCCGTACGGCGGCTCTTTATCCACTTATCAGTCTACGTTCAATGAACTGCACGGCCTGATCAACCAAGTGGCTGGAAAATTGAATAGAGAAATGGAGCGATAACATACAAGCCTATGCGGGTTTGTATGTTTTTTCATATAATGATGTTAAAATAAAGTGAACCATCGTTGAGGGAACTCGTGTGAACGAAAATCTCCCAGCGAAGCAAAAGT
Source organism: Planococcus massiliensis (assembly GCF_000821325.1). NCBI lineage: Bacteria > Bacillati > Bacillota > Bacilli > Caryophanales > Caryophanaceae > Planococcus > Planococcus massiliensis. Next base: position 816,553 of record NZ_CCXS01000001.1, read on the forward strand.
AAGTGGAATGCAGTTTGGCGTTTCGCTTTATCCGAAAAGAAAAGAGGGTTTTTAATGAAAATTGCAATCTCATCAGATCACGGCGGAAATAATCTTCGTAAAGAAATCGTCAACTTATTAAACGAACTTGGCATGGAATATCAAGATTTTGGGCCGCATACAGATGACTCGGTCGACTATCCGGATTATGCAACACCGGTTGCGGAAAGAGTCGCCAGCGGAGAATTTGACCGCGGCATCCTTATTTGCGGAACAGGAATTGGCATGTCCATTGCCGCTAACAAAGTAAAAGGCATCCGTTGCGCGCTTGTGCATGATGTATTCAGTGCAAAAGCGACAAGAGGGCATAATGATTCAAACGTTCTGGCAATGGGCGAACGCGTTATCGGCCCAGGACTCGCGCGTGAAATTGCAGAGACGTGGCTGACTGAAGAATTCGAAGGCGGACGCCACCAAAAACGCGTTCAAAAAATCTCGGATTTGGAAAAATAAAAAACTGAAGGAGTGGCTGGCATGCAACCCTTATGGCAATTACAGCTTGAAGAAGCTTTAAGTGAATTGGAGCAGGAAATTCAATTTAAAAATGGCCAAGTATTTGTCGTCGGCTGCTCAACTTCAGAAGTTGTAGGCAAACGGATCGGGACAGCTGGCGGCCTGGATATAGCCGAAAGTTTATTTGAACCTTTGCAGAATTTTGCAGACCGCCACCGGATCTTTTTGGCTTTCCAAGGATGCGAGCATATCAATCGGGCGTTGACACTCGAGCGGGAAGCAGCGGAAAAATACGGCTGGGAGCCTGTGTCAGTCGTGCCGGTGCCAAAAGCGGGCGGTTCAATGAGTGCCTTCGCTTATTCAAATTTAAAAGATCCGGTTGTCGTGGAAGAAGTGCAGGCGCATGCGGGAATCGACATCGGACAGACAATGATTGGCATGCATTTAAAAAGAGTAGCCGTTCCTGTGCGAACTTCTGTTAAACTAGTAGGAGAAGCGATTGTCTCAGCTGCAACCACTCGGCCGAAATTGATTGGCGGGGAACGCGCTAGGTACGATCGTGAGCTTGTTCAACTACAGGAGGGAATAACAGATGGAATTGATTAAGACGCAGGACCAGGCAGTTTATGAAGCAATGCAAGCGGAAAAAGAACGTCAGGAATCGAACATCGAACTTATCGCATCTGAAAACTTTGTATCACAAGCAGTGATGGACGCCCAAGGCTCAGTACTTACGAATAAGTATGCTGAAGGCTATCCAAACAAACGCTATTACGGCGGCTGCGAATATGTGGATATCGTAGAAAACATTGCTCGTGATCGCCTGAAAGAAATCTTCGGCGCGGACCATGCCAACGTACAGCCGCATTCCGGATCACAAGCCAATATGGCCGTTTATACAGCGGTTCTAGAAAAAGGCGACACGATTTTAGGGATGAACTTGAACCATGGCGGCCATTTAACGCATGGCAGCAAGGTGAATTTCAGCGGCATGCAGTATAATTTCGTTGAGTACGGGGTAACGGAAGACAATCAATTGATCGATTACGAAACCGTTCGGGAGGCCGCTCTTGAGCACAAGCCGAAAATGATTGTGGCTGGAGCAAGTGCCTACTCACGCCAGCTGGACTTTGCTAAATTCCGTGAAATCGCGGATGAAGTAGGGGCTTATTTAATGGTGGATATGGCGCATATCGCCGGATTGGTCGCAGTTGGTGCCCATCCAAACCCGGTTCCGCATGCCCATTTCGTCACATCGACCACACATAAAACTTTGCGCGGGCCTCGCGGCGGGTTGATTCTTTGCAAAGAGGAATTCGCTAAGAAAATCGATAAAACGATTTTCCCGGGAATTCAAGGCGGACCGTTAATGCACGTCATTGCTGCAAAAGCGGTTGCATTCGGCGAAGCGCAGCAGCCTGAATTTAAAACTTATATCGAACAAGTGGTGAAAAATGCCAATGAACTGGCTGAAGGATTGAAAGCTGAAGGCGTAGATATCGTCTCTGGCGGAACTGACAACCATTTGATGCTGATTGACCTTCGTTCACTCGGTCTAACCGGAAAAGTGGCGGAGCACGTATTAGATGAAGTCGGCATCACGACAAATAAAAATACGATTCCGTATGATCCGGAAAGCCCGTTTGTCACGTCAGGCATCCGTTTAGGAACGCCGGCTGTCACTTCACGCGGCTTTAAAGAACCGGAAATGTTAGAAATTGCCTCGATTATTGCATCCTTGCTGAAAAATCCTGAGGATGAAAATGCGAAAAAAGAAGCTGCTGAACGCACTGCGAAACTTACAGCTAGTTTTCCATTATACAAATAAGGGAATACAGCTGCCAAAGAGCAATTTGGGCAGCTGTATTTTTTTCCAAGATTTTTGAATAATAAAAATGCAAATTTGGTATAAAACTGGTAATTCTATTAATAATGTTACTTATTTCTAATTTCCTCACAAAGCAGCAATACATAGAATACATTAACTAAGGGAAGCTGGGTGAACCGCGTATGCCTACTCACGAAATACATGAAGAGAAAAAAGTGATCATTAATTGGCTGCGGCGTTTGGGAATGGAATTCCAGACAGGTTTTATTGTGCTGAATACAGAGTTGGAAAACCATCCGATCATTTATGCCAACCAATCCTTTTTAGAGATGAGCGGCTATGAGGAAGAGGAAGTTTTGGGGCAGAATGGCAAGTTTATGCATGGCTCAAAAACGGATAAACGGGTCGGACAGAAAATCAGGAACTGCATGGAATCGAAAAAAGCGGGCATTTTTGAAATCGTTAATTATCGCAAAGACGGGCTGCCTTTCTGGAACGAAATCACGATCCAGCCAATTATCATGCATGAAACGAACTTTACGTTCACGATCATGCTGCAGCGGGATATTACCGACCGCAAGCGCGCAGAAGCATTGATCAATTTGCAGCAGCAAATCCATAACGATATGGGAAAAGGCTATCTGTTGAGCTTTTTGCTTCAAAAAGCATGCGATACAGTGGAATCTTTTTTCAAAGACGATACGAAATGCACGGTGCTTTTTGTCAATGATGCCGGCTACTTTCAAGTAGGGGCCGGAAAATCGATGCCAAGTGAATTTCATGATAAAGTCGAGCAAATTCAGTCTTCTCCGGTGACGGGTACGTGCGGAGCCGCTTTCCACACCAATCAAACAGTCATAGTGGAAGACATGAAGACGAGCCCGCTGTGGAATGGCCTTCAATACCTGGTGGAGGAGCTTCACTTCACTTCCAGCTGGTCGGTGCCGATCGATGACGCAAATGGCAAAGCAATCGGGACATTCGGCATCTATTTCACAGACAAGACATTGCCGACTGAAGAAGACATTGCCTTCGTGGAGCAGATTGGCTCCATTGTGTCTTTGACGGTAAGGTATTCGCAGCAGCAGGAAGAAATCTTGCGCTTAGCGTACACCGATAAAGAAACCGCTTTGCCGAACCGGAATTATTTCATCAATGAGTTAAAAGAATTGCTGGATGAAAAGAAAGAGGGCTTTGTCGCTTTCGTTTCAGCAGATGAATATATTAAAGTAGTCGACCAGTATGGCCATACCGCAGGAGATGCACTCATCCGGGAAATTGGCAAACGTTTCTTAAGAGCTGGCATGTCTGCAAATCATGTCATCGCACGCTTTTCCGATTCGACCATCGCTTTAGTCAACTTGAATCCGTTAGGCGATGTGCCTGCATATTTAGAAAAGTTATCGCAATGTGTGATCGAACCGATCAATGTGCAAGATATGGAATTGTTTTTAACGTTAAAAATGGGCGTCGCACTGATTACGCCGAAACAGCAGGATGAGAAAGAACTGATCCGCTATGCAGACAGCGCACTGTCAAAAGCAAAATTGCGGGCGGGGGAATCTATTTGTTATTTTGAAAATGAACACGATGATTTCATGATGAGGGACTTGCGGATCGCCAATGAATTATCGGCAGCGCTGCGCCGTGAGGAAATCGATGTTCACCTTCAGCCGAAAGTGGATCTGAAATCAGGAAAAATCATCAGCTTTGAAGCTTTGGCCCGTTGGAATTCTCCGGAGCTTGGCAGTATTGCACCGGATGTCTTCATTCCGGCAGCGGAAAAGAACGGCAAAATCCGTCTGTTGGAACAAGTTGTTTTTAAACGGGTTCTTACTTGGCTGAAAAAGCGTAAAGAACTTGGGCTTGAATTGCGCCAGGTCGCTGTCAATATCTCAGCTGATCATTTCTTCCACCATTCGTTCATTCCGCATTTGGTTGACCGAATGGCTGAATACGGCATTGAACACAAATGGATCCAACTTGAAATCACCGAGCGGATCGGCTTCGTGGATATTGAAACCGCCCATCAGGTGTTTAAGAAATTAAACCGCTACGGCTTCACAAGCTCTGTGGATGATTTCGGAACGGGTTATTCATCGCTCAGTTATTTGCAGAAGCTGCCGGTCAGTGAAATAAAAATTGATCGTTCATTCATCTCCAGTATGCATGAACACGGAACGCTTGCGATCGTCAGAACGATCATTCAACTGGCGGAAAACTTGAACATGACAGCTGTCGCAGAAGGCATCGAAACAGAGCAGCAGCGAAGCATATTAGTTTCGCTCGGCTGCCGGGTAGGGCAGGGCTATTTCTATTACCGCCCGATGTCGCTCGAAGAAGCCAACCTATTATAAACAAACCGGAGTTTTTCGCTTCGGTTTTTTATTTTGCCGATTTTTGAGCGGCGGATGCCAATTAACTGAAAAATTGCAATGCGAACTACAAGCCCAAGCGGCCTAAATTTTCTGTTATACTAGTTAAGATAAATTTTAAAGAGGAGAGATGTGCCGTGGGAAAAGTACATGTATTTGATCATCCGTTGATCCAGCATAAAGTGACTTATATCCGTGATAAATCCACAGGAACAAAAGAATTCCGCGAATTGGTAGACGAAATTGCTACATTGATGGCTTTTGAGATTACAAGAGATTTGCCGTTGGAGGATATTGAAGTTGAAACGCCCGTCCAAATGACGACTTCGAAAATACTGGCAGGGAAGAAATTAGGCGTCGTCCCAATTCTCCGTGCAGGAATCGGCATGGTCGATGGAATTTTGAAATTGATTCCAGCAGCAAAAGTCGGGCATATCGGCCTTTACCGTGACCCGGAAACTTTGCAGCCGGTTGAATACTACTTTAAAATGCCGTCAGATGTCCAAGAGCGCGAGTTGATTGTTGTAGACCCGATGCTTGCTACAGGAGGATCTGCCATTGAAGCAGTAAACTCACTTAAAAAACGTGGAGCTGTCAAGATCCGCTTCATGTGCATCATCGCAGCTCCAGAAGGTGTAGAAGCTTTGCAAAAAGCGCATCCGGATGTGGATATTTACATTGCGGCACTTGATGAGAAATTGAATGACCACGGTTACATCGTTCCAGGACTTGGAGATGCCGGCGACAGATTGTTCGGCACGAAATAAGAAAAGCGGAAGCGATTGCTGTAAGCAGAGGCAATCATTTCCTAACTCAAATAATATGAAAACGAGGTTGATTAGTTTGACGAAAAAGTGGAAAGTAATGACGATCTTTGGCACGCGCCCGGAAGCAATCAAAATGGCGCCTCTAGTGCTCGAGCTTCAAAAGCATCCGGAAACAATCGAGCCGATTGTGACGGTAACAGCTCAGCATAGACAGATGCTCGATCAAGTGCTTGAGACATTTCAGATTACGCCGGATTACGATTTGAATATTATGAAAGACCGCCAATCATTGAGCGACGTCACGACGCGTGCTTTGCTTGGCTTAGACGAAGTGATGAAAAAAGCGCAGCCGGACATCGTGTTGGTGCACGGCGATACAACAACAACTTTCGTGGCGAGCCTGGCAGCGTTCTACAATCAGATTGCCATCGGCCATGTAGAAGCAGGCTTGCGTACGCACAATAAATACTCGCCGTATCCGGAAGAGATGAACCGCCAATTGACGGGCGTAATGGCTGATATCCACTTTTCGCCGACTGAAAAATCTGCACAGAATTTGCGCAATGAAAACAAAAAAGAAGAAACCATCTACATTACCGGCAATACAGCGATCGATGCGTTGAAAACGACCGTGCGTGAAACGTATAGCCATCCGATCCTTGAAAAGATCGGCGAAGACCGGATGATCTTGTTGACAGCCCACCGCCGTGAAAACTTAGGCGAGCCGATGCGCAATATGTTCCGCGCCATCAAACGGTTGATTCAAGAACACGATGACATCCAAGTCGTGTACCCGGTGCATATGAATCCGGCAGTTCGTGAAGTGGCAGATGAAATTCTCGGACGCGATTCGCGCATCCATTTGATTGAACCGCTGGAAGTCTTGGATTTCCATAACTTTGCGGCACGTTCATTCTTTATACTGACAGATTCAGGCGGCGTCCAGGAAGAAGCTCCGTCGCTAGGCAAGCCGGTACTCGTTCTTCGCGATACGACAGAACGCCCGGAAGGAATCGATGCTGGCACATTGAAACTTGCCGGAACAGAAGAAGAAACCATCTATTCAATGGCAAAAGAATTGTTGACGGATGAAAGCGCCTATAAAGAAATGTCGCACGCTTCAAACCCTTACGGGGACGGAGAGGCTTCGCGCCGGATCGTTGAAGCGCTGCACACTTATTTTTCTGAGAAATAAGCAGCAAAATGGTTGAGAGGACATGTCGGACACGAATTTGTCAAGAATATGTCGGAGGGTATTTGCTTGTGAAGTTTTTCACTTCTAGGAATTGACATGATTTTACCCCTATTGTATGCTTACAAAGGGTATGCATGAGAAGGTTTTCTTACATATAGATGTTGTTCCGAAAGCCTGATGCGACTGCTCTTTTATAGGGGTAAAATGTCAAATCAAACGAAACTCGAGGGGTTTATCATGCGCCCAACAAAAAGTCCCTTACAAGCGATGGCACTTTACAGTGCTATCCTCTCACAACTTGTCGGGTCCGTGCTCATCGGTACGTTCACAGGTATGTGGCTCGATGAACAATTCGGAACCGCCCCGCTTTTCTTAATCATCTGCTTGCTCACGGGCATGTTTGCCGGTGTGTGGGCAATGCTGCAGACCGTCCGAAAATTCGAATCAGGAGACAAATGAAAAATGGATGGACTTAGGGAGATATATACAAGACTAAAAAGAATGATTTATTTCATCCTGGCGGCTTTCGTTATTGGTTGGGGGTTTACCCCTTATCAAGAGGTATTCGCGGGTCTGTTGATCGGAACTTTGTTCGGCATTTATAATATGTGGATTCTGGTTCGCCGGATGGAAAAATTCGACCGGGCGGTGGCAGAAGGCTCGAAGGTTCGTTCGCTTGGAACGGCATTACGGTTTGCATCAGGTGTAGCTGCTGTAGCGATGGCGTTATTATTCGCCGAGCATATTCACTTGATCAGTACAGTAATCGGGTTGATGATCCCTTATGTTCTGCTTTTGGCAGAACGGATTGTTTATCATGTGAAACACCATTAAGAAAGTGGAAAGAGAGGTGAAACTATCGTGGGTCATGAAGCTCCTATGCTTGAAGTGTTCGGGATCTGGTTTAACTTATCGAACGTTATGATGCTCATCGTAGCCGCTGTTATCGTATTTCTAATTGCCTTCATTTCTACTCGGAATTTAAAGCTTAAGCCAACCGGCATGCAAAATTTCATGGAATGGGTAATGGATTTCGTAAAAGGGCTGATCAAGAGCAACATGGACTGGAAAGACGGCGGGCGATTCCACGTACTCGGAATTACGCTGATCATGTTCATTTTCGTTTCGAATATGTTAGGTCTTCCGTTCTCGATCATTGTCTATGGCGAACTGTGGTGGAAATCCCCGACAGCTGATCCAACAGTGACAATGACTTTGGCCGCCATGGTCATCATTTTGAGCCATTATTATGGCATCAAGCTCAAAGGGTTGGGAGAATACGGTGCAGGTTATTTAAAACCAATGCCATTCTTGTTCCCGTTGAAAATCATTGAGGAGTTCGCAAATACGCTGACACTTGGTCTGCGTCTTTACGGTAATATCTATGCAGGTGAAATCTTGCTTAGCTTATTAGCGGGACTCGGCGGAGCTGGCGTTGTCGGCTTTGCAACGGCTATCATTCCGATGATGGCTTGGCAAGGATTCTCGATCTTTATCGGTGCAATCCAAGCATTTATTTTCGTTATGTTGACGATGGTTTATTTATCGCATAAAGTTGCCGACGACCATTGAGTATAAACTGTTCAAATTGAGCAGAAAAAAACAACTATCCTGAGGAGGACAAATTACAATGACAGGTTCATTAGGTTTATTAGCAGCAGCAATCGCAGTAGGTTTAGCAGCACTAGGCGCAGGTATTGGTAACGGTCTTATCGTATCAAAAACAGTTGAAGGGATCGCTCGCCAGCCAGAAGCTCGTGGCGTTCTTCAAACAACTATGTTCATCGGGGTTGCATTGGTTGAGGCATTGCCAATCATCGCTGTAGTTATCGCGTTCATCGTTATGAACCAATAGTATCGAGAAAAGCGGAAACGGCCGTTCAGCTCCGCCAGGCTTAAGATGAACTTGCGAAGCGGCGCTTTTTGCCGCACAGCAAGGGCAGCTTAAGGCCGAGGAGTTGGCCGTTGGAGTCTGGACATCAAAATCCGGACAATAACAAGGTAAATGGCGGGAATGCTTCGGCAGGTTTTTCGCCATTTATGTTTGTATGGCCCATTTCAAATTTGAATAAACATCTTATATTAAAGATCTTATAATAGAAGAAACTGAATTTTAGGCTCTTGAAGGGAGTGAAACAATCGTGTTTTTTGATCACCTCGTACTCGGTGCATCCGGGGAGTTTTTGAACGTCGGAGATATCATCGCTACACTAGCAGTTTTCATTATTTTGATGCTGTTATTGAAAAAGTTCGCATGGGGTCCTTTGATGGGAATCATGCAGCAGCGTGAAGAATTGATCGCTAGTGAAATCGTAACGGCTGAAAACAGCCGCCAGGAATCACAAAAAATGCTTGAAGAACAGCGCACTTTGTTAAAAGAAGCGCGTACGCAAGCACAAGAAATCGTTGAGAATGCTAAAAAACAAGGCGAAGTTTCGCGTCAGGACATTATCTCGACTGCGCGTGCTGAAGCTGGCCGCATGAAAGATGCAGCTGTACAAGAAATTGCGAACGAACGTGAAAAAGCGATTTCTGCAGTACGCGAAGAAGTTGTGGCATTGTCATTGCTTGCAGCATCTAGAGTGTTGGAAAAAGAAATCTCTGAAGAAGACAACCGCCAGTTGATTAACGAAACGATTGCGAAGGCAGGCGAAGTGCAATGAGCCAAGTCTCAGAACGCTACGCATTAGCTTTATTCCAAATCGCTCAAAAACATGAAGTGGTTGATAAAGTAGAAATGGATTTGCGTGAAGTGAAGAAAGTCTTTAACTTGACTCCGGAACTTTACAACTTGATCGTTTCTCCTAAACTATCAGCTGAAAAAAGAACAAATCTAATCAGTGAAGTATTCAATGGCGTGAACGTTTACGTTATGAACACACTTCAATTGATGGCAGAACGCCGCCGTTTGAACGAAGTCAGCGGATTAGCTGATGAGTTCATTAACTTATCGAACGAAGCACAGGGAATCGAAGATGCCAAAGTTTATTCGATCCGTCCGTTGACGGAAGAAGAACGTGCATCGATTTCTGCGACTTTCGCTAAAAAAATCGGTAAGCAATCTTTGCGCATCGAAAACATCATTGATCCATCCCTAATCGGTGGATTGCGTCTTCAAATCGGAAACCGCATTTATGACAGCAGCATCAGCTCGAAATTGGGCCGCTTGCAGCGTCAGTTGATCGGTTAATTCAGGAAATTATGAGAGGGTGAAATACATGAGCATCAAAGCTGAAGAAATCAGTGTCTTGATCAAACAGCAGATTGAAAATTATCAATCTGAGATGAAAGTTGACGACGTCGGTACAGTAATCACGATTGGTGATGGTATCGCACGCGCTCATGGCCTCGACAACATCATGGCTGGAGAACTTGTTGAGTTCTCTACTGGTGTCCTGGGTATGGCACAAAACTTGGAAGCCAACAACGTTGGTATCATCATCCTTGGGCCTTACACAGACATCAAAGAAGGCGATGAAGTACGTCGGACTGGCCGCATTATGGAAGTACCGGTAGGACAAGAACTAATCGGACGCGTCGTAAATCCGCTTGGCCAACCAGTTGATGGTCTTGGACCGATCAACACAACAAAAACTCGCCCGATCGAAAGCCCTGCACAAGGGGTTATGGCCCGTAAATCGGTTCATGAACCACTTCAAACAGGGATCAAAGCGATCGATGCTCTAGTGCCAATCGGCCGTGGACAGCGCGAATTGATCATCGGTGACCGCCAGACAGGTAAAACTTCTGTAGCGATCGATACGATTTTGAACCAAGCTGACCAAGACATGATTTGTATCTATGTAGCAATCGGACAAAAAGAATCTACTGTACGTAACGTAGTAGAAACTTTGCGTAAAAACGGTGCTTTGGATTACACAATCGTCGTGACGGCATCTGCATCTCAACCAGCTCCATTATTATACTTGGCTCCTTATGCTGGTATTTCAATGGCGGAAGAGTTCATGTTCGATGGCAAACACGTTTTGATCGTATATGATGATTTAACTAAACAGGCTTCGGCTTACCGCGAACTGTCGCTATTGCTACGTCGTCCTCCAGGCCGCGAAGCATATCCAGGGGATGTTTTCTACTTGCACTCCCGTCTACTGGAACGCGCTGCAAAATTGAATGAAACATTGGGTGCTGGTTCGATTACAGCTCTTCCATTCGTTGAAACGCAAGCGGGCGATATTTCTGCTTACATTCCAACAAACGTAATTTCGATTACGGATGGACAAATCTTCCTTCAATCGGATCTATTCTTCTCGGGTGTACGTCCAGCGATCAACGCAGGTCTTTCTGTATCACGTGTTGGCGGTTCAGCTCAGATCAAAGCGATGAAAAAAGTTGCGGGTACATTACGCCTTGACTTGGCTGCATACCGTGAGCTAGAGTCGTTCTCTCAATTCGGTTCAGACCTTGATGCAGCTACTGCAGCAAAACTTGAGCGTGGGAAACGTACAGTTGAAGTATTGAAACAAGATTTGAACAATCCAATCAAAGTTGAAAAACAAGTTGTCATCTTCTATGCCTTGACTCGCGGATTCCTTGATGATATTCCAGTTCAAGATATCCAACGTTTCGAAGCTGAATTGACAAGCTGGCTGGATTCTAACCACACAGAAGTTTTAGAAACTATCCGCACTACGCAAGGTTTGCCTTCTGACGAAGCATTTGGCGCAGCAATCAACGAATTCAAACGCACATTCGCAAAATCAGAATAAGAGAAGCTTCACATTCAGCAGCTTCATAAGTTGCTGCTGAATGGAAGTGCCTCAAACAAACTTTCGTTCGGACTAGAAGAAAAAATAATAAGGTGGTGAAATACCAGTGGCATCTTTACGCGATATAAAAAACCGCATTACGTCAACCAAGAAAACAAGCCAGATCACAAGAGCGATGCAGATGGTTTCTGCATCAAAGTTGAACCGTGCTGAATTGAATGCGAAAGCGTTCGTTCCCTATATGGAAAAAATTCAGGAGGTTGTCGCTTCAATCGCGGCCGGATCAAACGATACGAGCCATGCAATGATGACGACACGCCCCGTACAAAAAACTGCTTATCTTGTCATCACTTCAGATCGTGGATTAGTAGGCGGATACAATAGTAATATTCTTCGTACAGTGATGAGCAAAATCCGTCAGCGCCATACCTCAAATGACGAGTTCGTTATCTTAAGTATTGGCCGTAAAGGACGGGATTTCTTTGCTAAGCAGGGAATGACGATTCTAGATAGTGCAATCGCACTTCCAGATCACCCGAGTTTCGCTGATATTAAAGAAATAACGCGCAAAGCTGTTGGTATGTTCTCAGATGGTACGTATGATGAAGTTTATATGTACTACAATCACTTTGTCTCTGCTATTCAGCAAGAAGTTACCGAAAAGAAAGTTTTGCCATTAACGGATATCGAAACGACTGGTTCAACTGCTTCTTACGAGTTTGACCCATCAGCCGAAGCGATTTTGGAAGTTCTTCTTCCCCAATATGCAGAAAGCTTGATTTTTGGTGCAGTTCTTGACGGTAAGGCAAGTGAACACGCTGCGTCCATGACCGCTATGAAGAGCGCAACCGATAATGCAAGTGAGTTGATCGATGGATTGACTCTATCATATAACCGTGCCCGCCAGGCAGCGATCACTCAGGAAATCACTGAAATCGTCGGCGGAGCAGCCGCGTTAGAATAGAACAGAAAGCTGGTGCGCCTAGCCGATCGGCTTGGTTTTAAACCACGAAAAGCCGGGTGCCGAAGCCTTTAACCATACGAAAAAAGTAAGACAGGAGGGAACAGCATGAACACAGGACACGTTCTTCAAGTTATGGGTCCGGTTGTAGACGTTAAGTTTGCGAATGGCCAACTTCCAGCGATCTACAACGCCCTAACTGTATATATTGATCGTCCAGGCCAACAACAAGTGAAATTGACGCTTGAAGTGGCGCTTCACCTTGGTGATGATTCAGTACGCACAATTGCGATGGATTCCACCGATGGATTGCAACGTGGTTCAGTAGTAACCGATCTAGGCAGTGCTATCACTGTTCCAGTTGGAGAAGTAACTTTAGGCCGCGTATTTAACGTATTAGGAGAAGTCATCGATTTAGGGGAAGAAATTCCAACAACTGAACGCCGTGACCCGATTCACCGTTCAGCACCGACTTTCGAACACTTATCCACAGAAGTTGAAATTCTTGAAACAGGTATCAAAGTAGTAGACTTGCTTGCTCCTTACATCAAAGGTGGTAAAATCGGTCTCTTCGGTGGTGCCGGTGTAGGTAAAACCGTTCTTATCCAGGAATTGATCAACAACATCGCGCAAGAGCACGGTGGTTTATCTGTATTCGCTGGTGTTGGTGAACGTACACGTGAAGGAAATGACTTATTCCACGAGATGAGCGATTCTGGCGTTATCAAGAAAACATCAATGGTCTTCGGCCAAATGAACGAGCCGCCTGGTGCGCGTATGCGTGTTGCCTTGACTGGTTTGACAATGGCAGAATATTTCCGTGATGAGCAAGGCGCAGACGTTCTTTTGTTCATCGACAATATTTTCCGTTTCACTCAAGCAGGATCTGAAGTATCTGCCCTACTAGGACGTATGCCTTCAGCCGTTGGTTACCAGCCGACACTTGCTACGGAAATGGGTCAATTGCAAGAGCGTATTACGACTACAAGCACAGGTTCTGTAACATCTATCCAAGCGATTTACGTACCAGCCGATGACTATACGGATCCGGCTCCGGCTACAACTTTCGCTCACTTGGATGCGACAACGAACCTTGAGCGTAAACTTTCTGAAATGGGTATCTACCCAGCGGTGGATCCTTTGGCTTCGACTTCACGCGCATTGTCGCCTGAAATCGTTGGTGAAGAACACTATTCAATTTCCCGCCAAGTTCAAGAAACGCTTCAGCGCTACCGCGAACTTCAAGATATCATTGCCATCCTTGGTATGGATGAGTTAAGTGATGAGGATAAGCTGACGGTTAACCGTGCACGCCGCATCCAAAACTTCCTTTCTCAGAACTTCCACGTTGCTGAACAGTTCACAGGCCAAAAAGGTTCTTACGTTCCTGTTCAAGAAACGATCAAAGGATTCAAAGAAATTCTTGCTGGTAAATACGATCACTTGCCGGAAGATGCTTTCCGTCTAGTAGGACGTATTGAAGATGTTATTGAAAAAGCTAAAAGCATGGGCGTAGAAGTCTAAAACAAGGGACCAGGAGGGGAAAAAATGAAGACCATTACAGTCAATATTGTCACTCCCGACGGCCCGGTATACGATTCAGAAGTTTCTATGGTAATAGCAGTTACAGCGACAGGTGAGATGGGTATCTTGCCTGGCCATATTCCTACAGTAGCTCCTCTTGGAATCGGTGCAGTCCGATTGAAGAAAGAGAACTCGACTGAATTAGCAGCTGTAAGCGGCGGATTCTTGGAAGTTCGTCCGGATAAAGTGACGATTCTTGCTCAGTCTGCAGAACTTGCGACAGATATTGATCTGGCGCGTGCACAAGAGTCTGCAAGACGTGCAGAAGCGATGCTTCAGGCGAACAAAGGTGAAGTCGACTTTCAACGTGCAGAATTAGCATTAAGACGTGCGAAGAATCGTATCAACGTTTATGAGGGTAACATTTAATAGGAAAAGCGAAAACGGCTGAGGAATTGGCCGTTGGAGTTCAGACATTAAATGAAAAGAGTAGAATGTTATGAGCGGGCAGAAGGGCAATTGACTTTTGCCCGCTTTTTAAATAGGAGGGATCAGTTAGATGGAAACCGCCATTGGGCAGCAAGCCCTCATTTCAATTATCAGCCATATCTTTTTTACGGGTGTCGCGTTTTACGCATTGCGTGCAGTGATGTTTGAGAAATGGATCCGCAAACAGCATGTGCTGCAAGCGCAGATCCTGTATATTTTCCTCAGTATTGCCATTGGGACAGCGGTGTCTACTTTCTTTTTGAACATCTCTTCATGGTCAAGACAATTGCCTTATCTATTCTAGGTTTGCTAGTTTGCCATGAGAGCGATTTTCGCGCATATGGCAAAACAGCAAACCTTAAAAATTATTTCCCGGGGAATAACGAAATTCATGTTTAGCTCGTCAGAATAAGGGAAATTAGAGTTTGTAATCAAATTGTAATATATAATTTTATGGGACGGACATAAGGACTCATTATTATACGAATGTTATACTAACTGGATAATATAACTACTAAAATGAGCGTTAAGTTACTTGTATAATTAATAAAAAACGGGTATTATGGAAAAGGTTTTGTTTGCAAACTATGACATTGGACTTTAAAGGGTACATATAGATGAATATTTAACATATGGAGGGCATATCAGTGGATCAGATTATCGTTAAAGGCGGCCAAAAATTAAAAGGGAAAGTTCGAGTAGAAGGGGCTAAAAATGCAGTTTTGCCAGTTCTGGCAGGAGCACTACTCGCATCATCCGGAAAAAGCATCATTAAGGAAGTACCTAATCTAGCAGACGTATACACTATTCAAGCAGTGCTTAAAAGTTTAAATGCGTCGGTTGAATACTTCCCTGAAAAGAATGAAATGGTGATTGATTCATCAGAAACATTATCCAGTGAAGCACAATTTGAATATGTGAGAAAGATGCGTGCTTCAATTTTGGTGATGGGGCCACTCTTAGCGCGTAATGGATTCGCTAGAGTTGCTTTGCCAGGCGGCTGTGCAATCGGCTCTCGTCCAATCGATCAGCACTTAAAAGGTTTTGAAGCAATGGGTGCCCAAATTACATTTGGAAATGGTTTTGTTGAAGCGAATGTGAACGGAAGACTTCGCGGAGCAAAAATCTATTTGGATTTCCCGAGTGTCGGCGCAACTGAAAACATCATGTCGGCAGCTGCTTTAGCTGATGGCGTGACAATCATCGAGAACGCGGCAAAAGAACCGGAAGTTGTAGATTTAGCAAACTATATCAACGAAATGGGCGGCCGCGTAGTCGGTGCCGGTACAGACACAATGCGCATCGAAGGAGTAGAAGAATTGCACGGAGCAGTTCATCACATTATTCCAGACCGTGTTGAAGCTGGAACATTCATGGTAGCAGCAGCGATCACGGAAGGCGATGTCATCATCGAAAATGCAGTGCCTGAACATATGGCTGCATTGATTTCTAAAATGGGCGAGATGGGTGTCGAGATTAAAGAGGAAGAAGAAGGATTGCGCATCCGTTCAACCCGTCCGCTTCGTTCAATTGATATCAAGACAATGCCGCATCCGGGATTCCCGACAGACATGCAGTCTCAAATGATGGCTTTAATGTTGACGGCTACTGGTAATGGGATTTTAACAGAAACTGTTTTTGAAAACCGCTTTATGCACGTAGAAGAATTCCGCCGCATGAACGCGTCGGTTAAAATTGAAGGACGCTCAGTCATCATGGAAGGCCCTTCACAATTGCAAGGAGCCGAAGTTGCAGCAACAGACCTTCGTGCTGCAGCCGCATTGATCCTAGCAGGACTGGCTGCTGAGGGCATTACGCGCGTTAACCAATTGCAGCATTTAGATCGTGGCTACGTGAATTTCCATTCGAAGCTTGCCGCTTTGGGAGCAGATATTGAACGCGTATCTTTAGTTGAAACGGAAGTCAAAGAGGAACAAACGGTCTAATTCTACCATCATTTATTTTTCTTTCAATAACCCGTGAGGCCAATTCGCCTCACGGGTTTTATTGTGCTTGGTTTTGAAAGCACGCTAATCATTATCACAAAATTTTATGGTCGATGAAATATTTTCTGATTCGAATCGGGTCTTTATTCCTTGAAAATTCTTTTTCTTTTCTAATCACACTATGCTAAAATGTTCATTTAGGAGAGTCTTTTTAGACAACAGAGTAGGTACAGAAAGCTGGAAGGGGAAGCGTAATAATGTTTTCAAAAGATATCGGTATTGATTTAGGGACGGCAAATGTTTTAATTCACGTAAAAGGAAAAGGTATCGTATTAAATGAGCCATCGGTTGTTGCGCTTGACCGAAAAACAAATCGTGTATTGGCAGTGGGGGAAGAAGCCCGCAAAATGATCGGGCGCACACCTGAAAATATTGTGGCAGTCCGGCCGCTTAAAGATGGCGTCATCGCAGATTTTGACGTGACTGAAATGATGCTAAAGTACTTCTTGAACCGTTTGAAAGTGAAAGGCTTTATGAGCAAGCCGCGCATCTTGATTTGCTGCCCGACCAATATTACGAGCGTGGAGCAAAAAGCGATCCGGGAAGCAGCCGAGAAATCGGGCGGCAAGAAAGTGTTCTTGGAAGAAGAGCCGAAAGTGGCAGCAATCGGGGCCGGAATGGACATTTATCAGCCAAGCGGCAATATGGTCGTTGATATCGGCGGCGGGACGACGGATATCGCTGTTTTATCCATGGGCGATATCGTAACGAGTGAATCGATTAAAGTGGCAGGCGATGTTTTTGATCACGACATTCTTCAGTATGTGAAACGCCAATATAAATTATTGATCGGCGACCGCACAGCAGAAAACATCAAAATTGAAATCGGTTCTGTGTATGGCGGCAGCCGCAGCGAAGAAATGGAAATTCGCGGCCGTGACATGATGACCGGATTGCCGCGGATCATCAAAATTCAGTCTGCTGAAATAGAAGAAGCCTTGAAAGAATCGGTCGCCATGATTGTCGCTTCTGCGAAAAGCGTGCTCGAAAAAACACCGCCGGAACTTTCAGCGGATATTATCGACCGCGGGGTGATTTTAACAGGCGGCGGAGCCCTGCTCCATGGCATTGACCAATTGCTTGCAGAAGAATTGAGAGTCCCGGTTTCTCTGTCCGAAATGCCAATGGATTGTGTGGCGCTTGGAACGGGCATCATTTTGGACAACATCCAGAAGCTTTCGCGCCGTTAAAACCGTATAAAGGCATCAGTCGACTTTTAAGCAGAATGCCTTATGGCGATGGTAAAAATCTTTAGTATAATGATAATTAATGCATATTACCGAAGTGGGAATCCGGATCTCTTAAAAAGCGATACAGGGTGTAGCCACTGCCGTATAGAATTCTTGAAGATTGACTGCCTTAGATAGGCATGCATCAATAGAAAGGTTGACTGAGTGAATGGCTGAAACAAAAAAGAAGGTCTCCCTTCGAAAACAAGCAAAAGCCGAAAAGGCTCCGGAAAAGGATGATAAACAGACTTGGTGGGTCCAAATTCGTTTATTTCCAATCTGGCTTCGAATTGTTCTTGTCCTGGCATTGATCGTGCTGGCGGCAATTCTGGGGGCTATGGTCGGTTATGGCGTCATTGGGGACGGCGAACCGAAAGATGCCCTGAAATGGGAAACATGGCAGCATATCATAGACATCATGAGCGGAAAGAAATAATTTTTCCGCTTGTATGAGTTTTAAGCAAATACATAATTTATGGTTGAAGGAGTGGGAGTATGTTAACGACCGAACAAATTCAGGCAATTTTACCGCACCGCTATCCATTTTTGATGGTGGACCGGATTTTGGAAATCGAAGCGGGCAAAAAAGCGGTAGGGTTAAAGAACGTCTCAGCCAATGAACAATTTTTCAATGGCCATTTCCCTGGTTATCCGGTTATGCCGGGTGTGCTGATCGTCGAAGCTTTAGCGCAAGTTGGAGCGGCAGCTGTATTGCAGCTGGAAGCCAACAAAGGCCGCTTGGCATTCTTCACCGGCATCGATAATTGCCGCTTTAAGCGCCAAGTCGTTCCGGGCGACCAATTGCGGTTGGAAGTGGAATTGACGAAATTGCGCGGATCGATGGGCAAAGGGCATGCCATTGCCACAGTCGACGGCGAAATCGCTTGTGAATGCGATATTTTATTCGCGTTAGGGCCGGTAGTTGAAAAATAAACTCGGATTTGTATTTGAAAGTTCATTCCTGTAAAATGATTCAGGGAAATACATAGGAGGGGAATAGCGGGAAGCAAGTGCTATTCTTTCTTGCGGAGTGTAGGAGGTTTACCATGTACAAAACATTGCCGACAGGCGTTAAAAGCAGCATCACACGCTCCATCTCAAAAATATTTGAAGCCTACATGGCGGATATCGAGTGGGATGAAGAACGTTTTAATTTAGAAGACTTTGTCAAAGTCTGGAAAGACTATATTGAAAACAGAGCCGCTTGGTATGAGAAAGTTCCGCTTGAAGTCAAGTTAAGCCCGGAGTTCCATGAAGAAGTGGCGAATAAAATGAATCAGATCATCGATAAGATTTTGAACGAGCCGCCTTCAGAAGACCAGATCGCCCGCATTGAAATCATGCAGGAATCGATGGACACGCATTTCGATTATTCATGCAGAGCAGAAGCAGCTTTTGTGGAAACGAAATTAAAAGCCATGAAGAACTAATTATATAAAAGGCTGGGCGAGATGGAATTCCATCTTGGCCAGCCTTTTCTTATGCTTTGGATTCGTCTTTTCGCAAGCCTGGACGTGTGCGCATGTCCGACTCGAAGCGCTCGAGCAGCTCCTCGCCTTCGAGTCCGTCTTCAAGCAGTTCGGACAATAGCGTTTCCGCGTATTTCCGGCGCGCTCGTTTTAAGGTTCCTTTCATGAGCACGGAAACTTGGTGGCCCATGACTTTCACGTCGTAGATGGCGACTTCAAAAGTGGCCGGTTCGTTTCCTGGATAAGAGATAACGACTTTCACATCGTAAATATGCCCAGTTTCCATCATGCGATCGAAGCTTTCCTTGTAGTCCAACTCCATCAGCATTTCAAGCACCCACGAGCGGTGGCTATTTTCCTGATTGATGATGATTCCGTCAATTAAAGGATAATCGATCACTTCGTCGTCTTTAACAACTCCAAGTGACAGCATTTTAAATGTCTTCACGCCAATTCCTCCAAACATCGCTTTTTTTCAGTATAGCATAGCCGAAAACATGCCGCTTATCGGTTGGAAATCCGGCTTATTTTTCCTGTAATTATGCCAAATTCCATTTTTCCACAAACCAGAAAAGACTTCAGAAACCGCTTAGCCATTAGGGTTTCGAAAAAAAACAATTTTTGCATTGGATGAAAAATCAGATTTCATCGTCGTTTTCGAACCAAAAATGGAATTTCGCCTTTTGCGCAATATTCACTTTCCTTAGTATAGTGTTAATAAGCCAAAAGGAGGTGAAAAAATGAATCAAGTCGGAATCGTTGGCCGCTTAACAAAAGACCCGACAATGCGTGTGATGAGCGAAGGGCGCGTACATACTTCTTTCATCGTCGCTGTGTCCCGGAATTACAAAAATCAGCGAGGAGAAGTGGAAACGGATTTTGTTCTCTGCTCCACCTGGGGCAAGCCTGCCCACAACGTTTCGAAATACTGCACCAAAGGCTCTTTGGTAGCAGTGACAGGGAGATTGCAATCCCGCCATTACGATAAAGAAGACGGTTCCCGCGTTTATGTCACAGAAGTGCTGGGGGATCAAATCCGTTTTCTGGATAAAAAACGGCCAAAAGAAGAAGCCGCTCCTAAACCGCTGGAACCTGGGTCTGAAGCAGACTTTGATTTCCAGCCGCCAGGAACGGCCACTGTTATAAGCACTTAATTAGGATAAGGAGGCACTTAGTTATGCCAAAAAACGTTCAATTGCAATTGGAAGTGCATATGGAGCAATTAATCAAACTGACCGCCTTGCTTCATCGCCGTTTGGCAGAGGCGGAGCGGGAACTAGGTGAACTGAAAGAAAGCATCCGTTCCGTCCAGCAAGGATGACGTTTTCGCTAACCAGAAGGAGATCCGGTTGGGTGGGGGCTCAGCCGGATCATTATAGATTATACGTAAACAGTTCCTTCAATTCACTGTCTGACAGCTCCGTCATCCACTGGCTGGACTGGATAAATTGTTCGGACATTGTCTGCTTTTGAGTCAGCAGCGCATCAATTTTTTCTTCAATTGTGCCAATGGTCACGAATTTATGGACATGCACGAATTGGGTTTGGCCGATTCGGTAAGCCCGGTCTGTTGCCTGGTTTTCGACTGCCGGATTCCACCATCTGTCTGCATGCAGCACATGAGTAGCTGCTGTCAGGTTTAAACCGGTTCCCCCCGCTTTTAACGAGAGGATGAAAATCGGAAATTTGCCGTTCTGGAAAGCAGCTACGAGAGAATCGCGCTGATTTTTTGGCATGCTTCCAGTCAAGAAGGGAACTTCATGGCCATATAATTCATTGATGGCTTGCTGCAATAAATGCCCCATGCCGATATATTGAGTGAAAATCAGGCATTGTTCTCCGCGCTCGGCAATTTCTCCCGCCAGAGTCACAATGCGTTCAAGTTTTTGAGACCGCGGCAATATTTCTGCGGCGGAAGTATAAGGTTCTTTCAAATACAATGACGGATGATTGCATAATTGTTTTAGTTTGCTGAGCATCTTTAAAACAAGGCCTTTTTTCTCAAATCCGGTGAGCGTCTCCATTTTCTGCACCGTGTCCTGCACTAAACCTTCATATAAAGCTGCTTGTTCCGGCGTTAGTGGACAATATTCCAGCTGCTCTTGCTTCTCAGGCAAATTCAATTGCAAGTCCGGATCTTTTTTCGTACGGCGCAGCAAGAATGGCTGAATGCGCTGCCGCAGCTTTTCTTTCGTTTCTTCGGAATCGTCGCGTTCAATCGGAATCATGAAATTCTCCTGGAACTGCTTGATGCGATACAAATAGCCTTTATTGATAAAATCGAAAATCGACCAAAGCTCAGATAGCCGGTTTTCAATCGGGGTCCCAGTTAAAGCGATATGATGGTCGCCTTTAAATTTGCGGATGGTGCGGGATTGCTTCGTATACATATTCTTGATATTCTGCGCTTCATCCAATGTGATGCTCGTCCAGTGGACGCCTTGGATTTCTTCTGCATCGGAAGACGCGATGCCGTACGTAGACAACACGACATCCGGTTTCTCATTCTGCAGGAACGCCTGGAAATCTTCGCCTTTTGGCCGGGCGCTGCCGTAATGAGTGACGACTTTCAAGTCCGGGCCAAAGCGTTCCAGCTCTTTTTGCCAGTTGCCGAGCACGGAAGTCGGGCAAATGATCAATGAAGGCTGCTCCGGCTTCTTCGCATGAACATGCAGAAGGTAAGTGATCAATTGCACCGTTTTTCCAAGTCCCATATCATCTGCCAGGCAAAGGCCGAAGCCTTCTTCGCGCATGAACACTAAATAATCGAAGCCAGTCTTTTGATAAGGGCGAAGTTCTGTATGGAGATTTTCAGGAATCGGTGTTTCCGGCAAATCGCGCTTATCCAGCAATTTATCGAGCAAGGTCCGCAACGATCGATTCAGATGGAACTCAATGAGCGGGTCTTCTTCATCTGCACCTTCCTCAAGCATAATTTCCGGGACATTCTGGAACAGCATGTCCTTAATTGTCCAATCGGCGTCATCCGCTTCTTCGATCATTTTCCGAAGCTGCATGAGCAAATTGGAATCTACCCGTACCCATTCATTGCCGATGCGGATGAATTCTTTGTTCTCAGCTACGAGCTGTTGGAAATCCTGCATGCTGAGCTCGTGGCCGTTCAATGAAAACTGCCAGTCAAAACGGACAATTTGATCCAAGCCGACTACGGAAGCTTTTTTGACCGGCGAATGGATATTGGCCTTCACCCGGATTTTGGATTCTTGGACCGCTTTTAGCCAAGAGGGAATGGAAACTTCGATGCCGAATGATTGGAGAATTTCCGCATCATTGCGCAAGAACTCCAGCACTTCTGCATCTGTCCATTCCGCGTGGTAAAGGCGGTCTTCGTCATAGTTTTCTACAGAAGGGCAGAGGCTCAGGATCAGCATCTGTTTTTCTTTGATCTCCTGCTGATGGTTCCGCCATTTTTCAGGCAGCACTTTATCGAAAGGTTCATCCATTCGCCGTTTGGAAGGGGTCCAGTAGACGCTTCCGCGTTTGGAGCGAAGAACCACTTTAAAGGACCAGAAAGCATCGTCCTGCGGTTCGCCGAGTTGGACTGCCATGACGTAGTCGTCGCTTGCAGGCAAACCGTCCCATCCGGCCTGCTGGACAAAATGCTGGATGAATGGCAGCTGAGCCGTGGACAATCCTTTTTGGCGCAATTGATGTTTGATGGTATCGCTCAGAAAATCCTGGATTTCCGGATCTCCGTATGCCGAATCGATCAAAATGTCTTCTCCGTCGACCGAGATATGATCCCATAGCTTTGGATCGTTTAAGGAATCGGCCACTTTTCCCGCAAGATTCAGCCACGTTTCGTCTTCTGGAGTCTGGCCGGAAAAGGACACATAGTGATGCGCTTCCCGCTGAAATAAACGAACAAATTCAGCAGGCGTCAATAGCAGATCAAGTCCGTCGATCCGGGCAGTCAAGCCGAAAAAGCTTTCTTTGTCGAGGAAGTATAGGTACGGTTTCCAGACTTCCGGCGGAATCCGGTTGCCGGTTTCATTTATCGCCTGCACCCGGAATTCTTCCGAGCGCCGGATTTTTAAATAATAGGTGCGGTTTCCTTCGGTTTGGAACTGATTCATACAAGATGTCCTTTCTCGATCTCTTCCTGGAGTGCCCGCAGGCGTTTGTTTTGCGTACGAATCTCATTGATATACGCATTCCAGAACTCCAGTTGACCGCTTTTCTTGCAAGCGGCTTTCATTTTCTTCCACATCCGGACCGCCTGTTTATAGCTGGGGCGGTTGCGTTCTTCCAAATAATCCATCGCATAGCGGTGGAACAGAGGGAGGACGAAATCCGGAGCAGCTTCCTGCACTTCTTTCAAGCCGCATTCCTCCGCGAAATAAAGCGGGGAATTGTGGAGGTGGTGAAGTTCCGCCCATTGCTTGAACTGTTTTTTCTCGATTAAATAAGTGGAATAAGCCGGGAGGCCGTAATGGCCGAACTGTTTAAACAAATCTTCCCAATCGGCTTCGCTTAAATGGATCAATGAAAACAGCCTGCTCAATACCCGCACATATTGGTGGCGGTATTGTGTATAAAGGCCTTCAAATAGGAAGGTTTTCACGTTCGGTTTGATCGACATCAAAATGGCGGTCAACGCTTGCTCATGTGTTTCGCTTTCTGCGAGGATGGCAAGCTGCACCCAATCCGGTGTTTCATCCGGTGTCAGTTTTTTTGCTTTGACGTTATCGCCAAGCAGAATGGCGAAAAAGGCTTCGATTCGCGGTTCTGGACGGGCAAACGAAGCGAGCTCATCTTTCCGGAGCTTCGCTGTCGTAAATAGAGATGTCCAGAACAACTGATAAACCGTAAAGCGCTGCGAAAAGGATCCGTCTTTCACCGTAACAAAACTATGCACCAAGTTTCTCAAATGTTCCAGAAAAGCATCCGCTTCAAATGTGCGGTGCTGAACGCGTAATTGTTCCAACAGATCACGGAGCGCATGCAATTCATCATCGAACCACGTTTTAAAGAACGAATGGTGCACTTCCTGGGTGCCGGCGATATACGTTTCCCATACTTCCATCAAAGAAACCAAATGGGCATAGGTGCGGTAGAATACTTTCCATTCACGTTCAAGCGGAACAAATGACAACGCGTTTTTCAATCGGCCGTCATATAACTGTTCAAAGTAGAAATAATTGCGTTTCGTGTAATCCGGAACCGGTTCCCGCCATGCATTGCGGATAATGTGGACCCATTGCACCGGAGACCGTTTATCCGTCAGCAAATTAAGCTGTTCTGCTGGGCGGGCGCGCCAAGCGGCCACCCATTCCGATAACGAGCCGATTTTTTGGTAGAGGGAAAAAACGACCGCAAGCTTGTGGCGGCAGTTCTCTTCCTGCGGACAGGCGCAAACCGCTGTCATTTTTTCGAAATTCAAAACAACTTTAACTGTATGAGCGTCTTTTACGATGGCTTCGAGCAGGAGCCGTTCTTCATTGAACGACAGAATCTGGACGCCATCATGGCGCACTAAAAAGACTGCTTTTCGAACCATTTCCTCATCCATTTCACGAGATGGATTGAGTGAGTCGTCGATAGCAGCCATATAATTGTGGATCGTATCATCAAAACGTTTTGCCAAGTGTTGAACTGTTGCCATTTACATCGCCCCAAAATAAAACTTTCCTTCTATTATACGGCTTTACAGCTTCTCCGTAAACGATGAAGGAAAGTTAATTGCTGTCTTTGTTTAGGTATTTAGATTTTAATCACGGAATTCTCTTTGTTATTTTCTTGATGAAATCATCACGAATGCTGTCATGTAGGCGCGTAGGAGGAGTGGGAAGAGAGAAAACGGCATCGCCTTCCCGTTGAATTAGAACAAAACAATTGCTTTAAGAGAGTTTCAGGCAAAGCAATATTTGCAGACTAAACGAACAGTTTCTAAACAATGAAGCCAGCCAAGGGGGAGTAAGATTGATCAATTCATATGTTTTGGAGATACCGGATTTTGGGTATATGTTAAAGCAAGAAGATGTGGAAAGATTTGAATTATTTCTATTGATTGCCAATGACGAATACCGAAAAATTTCCTGGCTCGCATTGCCGATGAAGGAAAGTTTCGTATTCATCGGAAAACGAGTTTCAGGTAATAGTCCATTGAAAGCCGTGCGGCTCGATTTTAAAAACAACCGTATTGTCTTTTACAGGGGCCAGTTGACTGAACAGGCATTTGAAGATTTTATTTATTGCCTGATCGATTCTCTGTTTCTTCATGTCCACCCGGATCAATTGCATTTTTTGGTGTTGCCTGCTGTTTTGAAGGCAGAAAAATAATTGGCATGGCTGGCTATCCCGTGCTTTTTTATATCCGAAACCGCAAATTCATGGTATGATTGATGTAGTAAGAAAATTCTAATTTCTTATAAAGGGGGGAGTGTCATGTTGCACGTGAAATTGATGAAGCCTTTTTATACAAAGAAAGAAGATCATCTGATTAAATTCGTCTTTGCTTATCAATATTTCTCAATCATGAAAGATGATGAGCTGTTTCACTTTATCCCAGTAGAAGGAAAAGAAATTGTCGTCAATTTAAACACCTTCCAAGTGGAAAACCTTTCGGAAGTGTTTGTGTTCCAGAAAGGAAACCGTTTCATCCGTTTGCCGCTTTATCAACTGCTGCTGGTTTCAGATATCCACACGCACCTTCAGGCGATTTTGCAGGAAGAAAGAGCGGGCTTGCTGGAAGTGAACGACCAAGCGAAGCAAGAAGCTGAAGAAGCGATTCATTTTCTTGAAAAAGAAAACTTCAACCGCATGATCGACTATGCATTATCAGAGCGCAATGAAGAAATGTTCCATCATTTGCTCGAAGAACAACAAAATGGAGGTTTGTAAAGTGGATATGGATTATGGATAAACGCCTGCCCCGGCCATTAAAGAGGAGCAGGCGTTTTTAAGTGCGCAAAAACGAATAAAAGCCCTATTTCCGGATATGCGGAAAAGGGCTTTTATTCTTTAGGGTTCTTCATAAGTCACCTCTCATAAAGCTGTGAAAATCGTCAGCATGAACATAAATATCGTCGAACCGACCAATCCAAGTGCTAGATCTCCTAATTCCAGTTCCAATACTTTTTCAAAATTCATCTGCAATCGCTCCTTTGCTGTCAGAAGATCTAGTATGCTATAGCGGAAACCCTTTTGCGATTTCCCTGTTATTTATAGCTTATTGTTATCATAAGAGATCTTGTAGAATCCGTCATGAATCTAAATGACTAAAAATTCTAAATAATTTGTAATTCGTCCGTTTCATATGAAAAGAATCGATTTTCCTTGCTTCAAGGAATAGATAGCAATTGTATTCATCGCTTGCTATTGCTACATTTGTAAATAAGAAGTTGAGAGGAAAGGAAATCAGCCGTTATGAAATTCTATTTGTCGATGGATATGGAAGGCGTTACAGCGCTTCCGGATTATACATATGTGATGTCTAAAGAACCGAATTATGAACGCGGCCGCCGTCTGATGACCCAAGATGCCAATGCGATTATCCAGGGGGCATATGAACAAGGGGCTGCCCGGTTTGTCATCAACGACAGCCATTCGAAAATGAACAATCTCATTGCAGAAGATTTGCATGAAGAGGCGGAACTGATCACGGGCGGCGTCAAGAGGCTATCGATGGTAGAAGGGCTGGATTCCAGTTTCGACGGTCTGCTGTTGGCCGGCTACCACGCACGTGCTGGACAAAAAGGCGTCATGTCGCATGCCATGGTTTTTGCGGTCCGCTCCATGTGGATCAATGAAACCGAAATTGGAGAGCTGGGTTTTAACGCCTATGTAGCGGGTCATTTTGGAGTACCGGTGTTATTCGTCGCCGGCGATGACTGTGCTTGCCGGGAAGCGGAAGCACTTATCCCGAATGTTGTCACAGCAGCAGTGAAAGAAAGTATAACGCGTTCAGCGGTGAAGACCCTTCATCCGAAAAAAGCGCAGCAACTCCTAAAAGAAAAGACGAAAGAAGCGATTCAAAACCGTGGGAATGTGGAGCCGCTCGTGCCCCCGGAATCGCCGCTCCTGCGGATTGAATTCACCAATTACGGAGAAGCGGAGCTGGCCGCAATGATGCCAGGCTGTGAAATTGAAGAAGGCACCACGGTTGTCCGGTTCCAGGCAAAAGATATACTGGAAGCCTACCGCGCGATGCTCGTCATGACAGAACTTGCCGACCAAGCAAAATTCTGCTGAAAACGATCAGGAATATGAATATAAATGATAAGAAGGAGTGGATGGATTTGCGCACAATGCCAAAACGTTTAAAAAAAGGAGATACGGTCGGGATCATTTCGCCGTCAAGCCCGCCGAATCTTGAAAACTTGCAGAAAGCATTGCCTTTTATAGAAGGGCTGGGCTTAAAAGTGAAAATGGGGAAGTCGGTCGAAGCGAAACACGGCCATTTAGCAGGGAGCGATGACGAACGATTAGCAGATCTCCATGCCATGTTTGAAGACCCGGAAATCGCAGGAATTATTTGTGCCGGCGGCGGCTATGGAGCAGCCCGCTATACAGAAAAGATCGATTTTCAAATGATCAAAGAAAACCCGAAAGTGTTTTGGGGCTATTCCGATATTACGTTTTTGCATACGGCCATTGGCCAATACGCAGACCTTGTCACTTTCCACGGGCCGATGCTTGCTTCTGATGTTGGGAAAGATACCTTCCACGAACGCAGCGCCCGGATGTTCGGCCAGCTGTTTGCGCCGTTTGAATTGTTTTATTCGGAAGAAATCTCGCCTTTGACTGCGTTGACAAGCGGTGTGGCGGAAGGGGAACTGGTTGGGGGCAATCTGTCTTTGATCCGTTCAGCGATCGGCACGAAATTTGATCTGGACACGGCCGGCAAAATTTTATTGATCGAAGATATTGACGAAGAGCCGTATCAAGTCGATGAAATGCTGAACCATTTGCGCATGGCCCGCAAATTTGATGGCGTGGCTGGAGTGGTTATCGGAGATTTTAAAAACGCGGAACCGAAAAAGCCGGAAAGATCGCTGACTTTGGATCAAGTTTTAGAGGATTATTTCAAAGAAATGAAAGTCCCGGTTGTCAAAGGCTTCAAGATCGGCCACTGCGAACCGCATTTTTCCGTACCGCTTGGCGTGAAGGCAAGGCTCGATGCGGATGAAAAAACATTGACCATCCTGCCGGGCGTTGAATAAAGAAAAGTGGAAACGGCCGTGTAGATTCGCCGGGCATAAGACGGGCTGGCGAAGCGGCGATCTATGCCGCACAGCCAGAACGGTTTATGTCCCAAGAATCTGGCCGTTAGAGTCTGGACAATAAAGAAAAGCGGAAACGGCCCGTCAGCCCCGACAGGCTTAAGGCGCACAGCGTCGGAAATCCTGATTTCCAGAGCTGGGTGACTTAAGATCCCGAGGGGCTGGCTGTTGGAGTCTGGACATAAAGAAAAGTGGAAACGGCCGTGTAGATTCGCCGGGCATAAGACGGGCTGGCGAAGCGGCGATCTATGCCGCACAGCCAGAACGGTTTATGTCCCAAGAATCTGGCCGTTGGAGTCTGGACAATAAAGAAAAGTGAAACGGTCCGTCAGCCCCCGAAATGTAAAGCGCCTTAAGAGGTGAAATCCTCGTCGATTTATGCTATAATGAATAGATATTGTTTCTATAAAGAGAGGCGAGGATAACGATGGCATTTCAACCACATGAAAAAGAAGTTTCTGAATTTGTAGCAGCTCGCAAAATTGGCGAATGGATCTCCTTCACTCGCAATGGCGTGGAAGTCAATGGAACCATTTTTAAAATCATGGATAATTCGGTAATTGTCGAGATTTCGCCGGAAGATGCAAAAGAAATTGGTGCGGCATCCAATATGACCGTAATTTCACATAAGAAATATAAAATCGTTTAAGATTTAAACCTTCCGCTTCCTCGGAAGGTTTTTATTTTAGGCAGAGCTTTCTGGCGTTTTTTGGATTTGGCGGTGCTTATTCTATGCCTTTTGGCTCAAAGCGCCGCATATTGAAAAATGTGGCAGGTTTTGCGTTTCAAAGATTAGCGTTTTTTGGTAAAGTAAAGTATGCAGAACCATCATTTGCACCGAAAGGAATCACAACGCATGATATTTGATTTTAAATTCTGGCATTATTTTACCAGACAGGGAGAACTTATACATAATTTGCACGAATCGGAGATGAGACGATTTAATCAGCGGCTTGCCTGGATTTTCGCTCTAGGCTTGCTGGTTTTTGCGCTGCGCGAAATTTGGGGGATGAATACGTCTTCGTTGACGCCGTACCTTGCCGCTGGCGAATGGGATACGTATACGCTCGCACGTTGGACTTCGCTTGCCGGAACGTTGATTTGGGCCGGGCTTTACCTGGCATTCCATTCCTACGGGGTGGCTTATTTATTCGCCCGCATAACGAAGATGCCTTGGCGGTCAGCTCTGGTCATGCAGACGTACGTCCTCGCCCTCTTAATTATTGAGAAAGCCATTACGTTCGTGATTTTTGCAGTTGTCGGCTATACGCTGCCCGTTTCCATGCTATCGTTTGGGCCAATGGCGGCATCATTCCTGGATGTACCGTTTTTAACTTTCTTCTTCAATCAACTGACGCTGTTCACCGCACTCATCGTTGCTGTGCAATACCGTTATGTCCGGAGTTTTACAGAATACTCTCCGAAAAAGGTTTTATTTGCATTGATTCTCATTCACGTGGTTGTGGCTTTGGCGGTCGCCTCGTTCAGCTTGATCCCGCTTGATGAAATCATTGCCGATTTCACGAGAGGAGGCGCTTCCGTTGAATAGATTCTTTTTCATCGGCCTTTCCGTCGCTGTCACCGCATTTTTGGCCACGAATGCCTTATTGATGTTTGGCGACAAAAGCATATTGGCAAAAGACGTATACGTCAGTGAATACGAACGGGCATATGCGAATACGTACACCGAAAAGTTAGCAAAAGAGGCCTTGATCGAGCCGCTTGGTGCGACGCAAATTTACGTTCAAGACTCAGAAGCGATTGAGCAATGGCTTGTTTCTGAAGGAGACGTGATTGAAGCGGGTTCAGAACTGGCGATGTTGAACGAAGCCGAATCAGAAGACCAGCGCGCCATTTGGGAATCTGAACGAGATGCATTGCTGCAGGAAAGAGGCGAAGTCCAAAGCACGAAATCTTCGCTTGAATCGGCTCGCTCCAGCCAGCAAAGCCGTTCAGAGTCGAGAGACGCTTCGGATAACTCGACTGTCACAAACGGAGAAGGCGACACGGTTGAACTGAACGTTGACTTGTCTGTCGGGGTCGATGTAGAAGTGCCGCAAGACGGCTCGTATGCAGCGGGCATTGCCCAAGCTGAGCAGCAGCTGGCAGCCATCGATTCGAAACTGGCCGTTGTGGAAGCGCAATTGGCGCAAAGTGTTTCAAATCCGGCGTTGATCAGTCCGGTGGAAGGCGTCGTGTCTTCCATTCAGCGGAACTCGGAACCGCTTAGCATTGAAATTTATTCCAATGAAAGATCATTTGTCACTTATGTGCTAGAAGACGAATGGCAGGATGTTTCCGAACAGGACCGGGTATTTGTCCATGCGGAAGGCATGGGGAAAGCAATGCCTGGTACGGTATTGAAAAAATCACAGGTTCCTGCTGAAGAAACAAGATGGCTGGAAGCTTACCGGACATTGGATCCGAAAGAGCAGAAAAATCCGTTGGCATTTTATGCCGTGCATATCATGACTGACGAGCCGATTGAAGCAAGCATGCCGTTTGGCAGCAAAGCCAACGCTTCGATCATCACCAACGAGGCAGCGGATGCTGTTGCCTTGCCGGAATCGTGGATCTTCGATCGGGCAGACATGAATGGCTCAGTCAATGCCTTAACTGAAAAAGGCTATGCTGCCGCCGTTCCTGTTATGGTCAATTTTGATTTGAATGGCAAAGCGGTGTTGTCTGAAGGCGTGGTTCCAGGAACAGTCGTTGTCACAGACGGCAAGCTCGAAAACTTCACTTCTCCGCCGGCAGTCTTTATGCCATTTCCAAGCGAACAGCCGGATTTCGAGTTTGCGAAAAACACGAACTGGCGCAACTATATCGAATACTTGCTTGCACGATAAGCAGGAAAAACCCCTTGGCCGCACATAAGGCCAAGGGGTTTTTGCATCTAATAGCTAAAAGAAAAGATTGCCTGCTCGGCAGAAAGAATACATAATAAAGAACTGAACGAATGATTCGATTGGCTTATTTCAAAGCTTTTAAGCGTTTAAATCCGACGAAATGCTGATTCCAATAAGGGGTAGCCAAATTGGACACTTCGATTCCTTTGCTGCCGGCATGGATAAAGGAGTTATTGCCGGCGTATATGCCCATATGCGAGATGCCTTCCTTATATGTATCTTGGAAAAAGACCAAGTCGCCGATCGCCGGATTGGCGATTTCAGAAGAAAGATTATAAAAGCCGACGGTGTCTGTGCGGGATACTTTTAATCCTGCCTGCGAGTAAACATAATAGATAAATCCGCTGCAATCAAATCCGGCAGGGGTTGCGCCGCCGAATACATAAGGTGTACGCTCTAATGAATAGGCGATTTTCAATGCAGCTGCATAAATGGAGCTAGCTTGATTGCCGACAGGCGCTGCAATCGGTGCAGGAGTAGGAATCGGAGCGGGCTTTTCAGCGGATACCGGAACGACTTTAGAAGGCTGTTGGGCACTGCCGATTTTCAAGGTTTGGTTGACCAGAAGGTTCGTGGACCCGAGCTTGTTCCAAGCGATGATCTGGTCTGCCGTGACCCCGTATTTTTTCGCGATGCTGTAAAGCGAATCGCCTTTTTTGACCGTGTAAGTGGTGGTGCCGGCACTCGGCGCCGGAGTGGTTGGTTTAGCCGTCACTTTTGCTTTCACCGGGTTTTTCACTTTTTTTGGCGCGGCGATCACTGCGTTCCCGACATTAAGCGATTGGTTTGCGTAAAGTGAGTCGCTGCTGAGCTTATTCCAGGATTTTAAATCCGCGACGCTGACTTTGTGTTTTTGGGCGATTCGGTAAAGGGTATCTCCAGGTTGTACCTTATACGTTGCGGCTTCCGCCAAGGGAAGAGAGACGGTGGAGAATAGAGCGATAGCCAATACACCGGACAGTAATTGTTGCTTCATGCTTCAACCTCCAAAGGTAAGATGTTTTTAATATAGGTGATAAAGAATATTCAGTCAATAGACTTTTAGGATATTTTACGTATATCGTTAGTGGTAAGATAAGAAAAAGGTCGTTTTAATAAGCTTTTGATGAAAGAAAAAGGAAATAGATACATACTTTTAAAATGAAAAAATTGCGTCAAAAGACTAAAGGGGAATTAAGACTATAGAACGGAGTGGAATAAATGAAAGAAACGGATTGGCGTTTTAAAATTGCGAACCGGGAAGCGTTGATTGGATTGGGGCTGGCTGTCTTCAATTTTCTTTGGTGGTTCGGGTTCGCATATGGAATGGGGAGCCGGCCGGTTGAAGAGTACAGCTATGTATTCGGTTTGCCGGATTGGTTTTTCTGGAGCTGCGTAGTAGGTTTTTTAGTGATCGTCGTTTTAGTGATTGTCATCGTAAAATTTTTCTTTGTAGAAGTACCTTTTGATGAGGAGGGCGATGATCGATGAATTATGCAGTTATCATTCCGATGTTTATTTTCCTATTAATCATTTTTGCAATCGGCTATTGGTCGAGCACCAAACTTTCTGCAAGTTCAAATTTCATCAATGATTATTTCCTCGGAAGCCGGGAACTAGGCGGTTTCGTACTCGCAATGACGATGGTCGCGACTTACGGCAGTGCTTCCAGTTTCCTCGGGGGGCCCGGAACGGCTTACACGATGGGCTTCGGCTGGGTATTGCTCGCGATGACGCAAGTGGTCACCGGTTATTTTGTCTTGATGATTCTAGGCAAGAAGTTTGCGATCATGGCGCGCCGCTACGAAGCGGTCACGATGATCGACTTTCTAAAAGCGCGCTACAACAGCACATGGGTCGTGATCTTATCGGCGCTCAGCATCATCATTTTCCTGTTTTCTGCGATGGCGGCACAGTGGATCGGCGGAGCGCGCCTGGTCGAATCGCTGACGGGCCTTCCGTATAATACGGCTTTATTCATTTTCGCGGTCAGCGTCCTGGTTTACGTTACCATCGGCGGATTCCGCGCAGTAGCGGTAACTGATGCGGTGCAGGGAGCGGTTATGTTTATCGGAACCTTGATCTTGCTGATTGCGGTCATTATCGCAGGCGGCGGCATTTCGAATATCATGGCGGACTTGATCAACGAAAATCCGAACTTGGTGACGCCTTACGGGGCAGACGGCAATTTGAGCGCAGCTTACGTTTCGTCTTTCTGGATTCTGGTCGGTGTCGGCGTGGTCGGTTTGCCGCAAATTACGGTACGCGCGATGTCCTACAAAAGTTCGCGTTCGATGCACCGGGCCTTGATTATTGGAACGATCGTTACCGGATTCATTATGCTGAATATGCATTTGATCGGTGTGTTCGCGCGCCCGATTTTACCGGGCATCGATATCGGCGACAAAGTCATTCCGATGATTGCGCTTGAAACGCTTCCGCCGTGGGCAGCCGGAATTGTCCTGGCGGCTCCGATGGCAGCTATCATGTCGACAGTCGATTCCTTGCTGATTTTGGTCAGCTCATCGATTGTCAAAGACGTCTATTTGAATTACATCAAACCCGATGCCGATTTGAAAGCGATCAAACGCCTGTCATTTGGCGTCACAGCGGCGCTTGGCATCATTGTCTTCCTGTTCGCGTTGGATCCGCCAGACCTTCTGATCTTCCTGAATTTATTTGCATTCGGCGGTTTGGAAGCGGCATTCATCTGGCCGGTGGTTCTTGGGCTGTACTGGAAATGGGGCAATAAATACGGAGCGATTGCCTCGATGGTGACGGGAATCGGAAGCTACGTTTTCCTTCACTTGTACAATGAAGCGAATGGCAATTTGTTCGGAGTCCATACGGTCACGCTGCCGGTCCTGCTTTCACTCGTCGCTTTTATCGTGTTCAGTTTGCTGATTGGGCGAGGAGCATACGACTATAATGTGAGGGCAGCGAAATAATCGGCCGGGCGAAGGAAGGTCTTCAGATTTGAAACCATGGAAAATCTATCTGCTCTTAACGCTCGTCATGCTCATGTGGGGCATTAATCTGCCCGTCGTCAAATACATGATCGAATTTGTCGATCCGATTACGCTCACGGCTTTCCGGATCATGCTTGCCGGAATGGCTGTTATGGGCATCCTCGCTGCCATGCGGCTGTTGAGATGGCCGAAGAGGAATGAATGGAAATACATCGGGCTTGGCGCTTTGCTGAATGTTGTCGGCCATCATTACTTTTTGTCGAGCGGGCTATCCATTACGAGCGGTTCGAATGCCGGATTGATTCTCGGGACTGGACCGATGCTGACAGCCGTGCTGGTGTCGCTGATCATGCGAAGCTATCCGTCGAAACTTCAATGGCTCGGCGTTTTCATCGGCCTTGCCGGAGTATCGGCAACGGTGCTTGTCGGAAACGAAGCCGCTTCCGGCATGAACATCGGCGACATTTTTGTCTTCCTATCGATTTTGGTGCAAGTCTTCAGCTATATCGTCATCGCGAAAGCGGCAGCTACCATGGATCCGCGTGTGTTGACGGGCTATATGTTTGTGCTCGGTTCAATCGTGCTGCTCATGATTTCCTTGATCCAGGAACCTGGAGAAATTCAGGCCTTCAAAGAAGTGCCCACGATTTTCTGGCTGGGCTTCGCTTTCTCCGCCATCATTGGAACGGCAATGGGGCATATGCTTTACAACTACTCGATTGGACAAGCGGGACCGACAAAAGCCGCCATCTTCATGAATTTGAACACGCTCTTCTCGCTCGTTGGAGCGGCCGTCATCCTCGGTGAAAAGATCACCAGCGGCCATATTTACGGCCTGGTGCTGATTATCATCGGCGTGCTATTCGGTTCAGGCGCTGCGGAAGACCTGCTCCGAAAGAGAAGAAAACGGATGGAATAAAAGAGGAGATCCCACCTGCTGTCATTTGACTGCGGGTGGGATTTTCTTGTAGTAAGGCATGAGGAGTTTGAATAAAAGCCCAAGCAATTTTCGGAATGGAAGAAAATAGCGCAAGGCTTCTCAGCCCGCCGCCCTTTATTTTCTCATTTATTGCAATATAATAGAGGAAAGCCAAAACGTGAAACGGAGAGTATGAACATGTCCTTACAATTGAATCCACGCGCCGAAGCGCTGAAGATTTCGGGAATCCGCCAATTTTTCAATCAATTGGTCGACTACCCCAACGCAATCAATTTGACGATCGGCCAACCCGATTTTCCAACGCCGGAAAAAGTCAAAGAAGCGGGGAGAGCGGCGATTGCAGCTGATATGACAAGCTATTCCCATAACGCCGGGCTGCTTGAACTTCGGCAGGAAATTGCGTCTTTTTTCAGCGATACGTATAACCTTACATACAACCCACAGACGGAAATCATTGCGACAAACGGCGCCAGCGAAGCACTTGATGCGACGTTCCGCACCATTCTTTGCGAAGGCGACGAAGTCATTATTCCGGCGCCTTGCTTTGCCGGCTATGAACCGCTTGTTTCCTTGAACGGCGGCAAAACGGTCCTGCTGGATACGTCGAAGACCGGACTCGTGCCGACGGCTGAATCGATTGGAGCCTTGATTACGCCGAAAACTAAAGCCATCTTATTTAATTTCCCATCCAATCCGACAGGTGTGACGTTGTCGAAAGAGCAGATGGAGCCGATTGTGGAAGAATTAAAGAAGCATGAAATTTTTGTGCTGACGGATGAAATTTACAGCGAAAACACATTTATCGGATCGCATACGTCATTTGCGTGCTTTGAAGACATTAAAGACCGGACGTTCCTGATCCACGGACTGTCGAAATCGCATTCCATGACCGGATGGCGGATGGGCTTTCTGCTCGGACCCGAGGAATACGTGAAGCACATCTTGAAAGTGCATATGTACAATACGGTCTGTGCATCGGTGCCGACGCAATACGCAGCGATCGAAGCGCTGAAAAATAACCGGCATGTGCCGGCGGAAATGAACAGGGCCTATATGGAGCGTCTGGAATTTGTCTATGGAAAATTGACCGAAATGGGGCTTGAGGTAGTGAAGCCGAACGGCGCCTTTTACATTTTCCCTTCCATCGCCAAATACGGCATGAGTTCATTTGAGTTTGCCACGCGTTTATTGAAAGAAGCGGGGATTGCTGCAGTGCCGGGCACCGCGTTTACCGAATACGGCGAAGGCTTCCTGCGGATTTCCTATGCGTACTCCATGCCGACGCTCAAACAGGCGATGGAGCGGATGGCGGCTTGGCTGAAGACCTTGGATTACTAGAAAGGGGAGAGAGAGATGGCATTAATGTGGGGGACGCCGGATAAATTGCAGGAGCTGTTATGTGAACTGGTGAGCTGGAAAAGCATGACGCTGACTGAAGGCGAAGTGGAATTCGCCGGCCGGCTAAAAGAAAAACTAGAGACGATTCCCTATTTCCAGGAGAATCCGGACCATCTGTTTCTCGGTGAAGTCAACTGGGGGCGCCAGTACGTGACGGCGTTTTACAAACATCCGGAAGCGGTCGACACGATTGTGCTCATCAGCCATTTTGATACGGTCCATACAGATGAATATGGAGATTTGGAGCCGCTCGCTTGCCGTCCGCTTGAACTCGGGGAAGCATTGAAGCTGGTCCGCGATGAACTCGATCCGGAAGCCCAGGCCGACCTCGATTCCGGCGAGTACCTATTCGGGCGCGGGACAATGGACATGAAAGCGGGGCTTGCGCTCCACATGGCGACGATTGAAAAAGCGGCCCATGAAAACTGGCCGATCAATCTCGTGCTGATGACGGTGCCGGACGAAGAAGTAAATTCAGCCGGCATGCGCTACGGCGTTTCAAAGCTGCTGGATTTGGAGCGTGAGCACGGGCTCGAATATATTTTATTTCTAAACGGCGAACCGGTCTTTGCGATGAAGCCGGGCGACACTGCTCATTATCTGTACACGGGATCCATCGGCAAAATCATGCCGTCCGCCCTGTTCTACGGCAAAGAAACGCACGTCGGCGAGCCGCTGTCCGGCATCACGTCAAGCTACATTTCGACGTATTTGACGCACCGGATGGAATGGAATCCAAGCTTTAAAGAAACCGTCTACGGCGAAACAACGCCGCTGCCGGTAACTTTGACGCAGCGTGACATCAAACAAGAATACTCCGCGCAAACGCCATACCGCACGAGCGCGATGTATAACGTCTTCATGATGGAGCGCAACGCGGAAGAAGTGTTCGAGATTTTCGAACAAGTGGCAAAAGACGCCGCCGCCCATTGCACACGCGATTACCTGGCGATGTGCGAGCGCGAAAGCATCGAGCCGGTCGGCGAAATCCGCGTCATGCGCTACCAGGAATTGATGGATTACGCCATCGGCAAATTCGGCATCGACTACGTCAACGAAGCCCTATACGATACGCTGATGCACCCGGAATGGGACGTCCGCGAAAAATCGATGCACATCGTCGACATTCTGCTGATCAATTGCCAGGAACTGACGCCGGCTATTGTGCTGCTCTATGCGCCGCCGTACTACCCGGCCGTCAATTCTTCGGAAGATGAACTCGTCAAGCAATGCGTCGAACAAGTCACAACCAACGCGATGAATAAATTCGGGTTGGAAATGCAGCAAGTCCATTACTTCAACGGCATCTCGGATTTGAGCTACGTCAACTACGGCGACCAAGGCGACGGCTGGGTCACCTACGAACGGAACACACCCGTTTACGGCGACACCTACAGCATCCCGTTCCAAACCATGAAAGAACTCAAAGCACCCGTGCTAAACGTCGGCCCCTTCGGCAAAGACGCCCACAAGCGCACCGAACGCCTGCACATCAAAAACACATTCGAAGAAATGCCGGTGCTGCTGGAAGAGATGATCTTGTCGATTCCTATTAAAAGCAGGCATTGAATAAAAGCGGGAGCCTCCACTTAGGGTGGGGGTTCTTTTTTTGTGTGTGGGGAGGGAGCTCATGTTGATAGAAACGCAGATAGTATCCGTAAGAGAGGAACTAGTGTCGATAGAAGGTGAACCAGTGTCGATAGATAAGCCATTCGTGTCCATAGAAAAACAGCATCTTCTCACCAATTGGTTTTTCGTTCGCTGCAAGCGAACCAAGGGACGGCTGCGGAGCGGGCGGCTTGGGCGATTAGGTTTTGTGAGAGAAACTGACACAATTCCGGTAGGCAGCGGATTAGTTCAAGTAGAAATGGACATAGTTCGTGTAGAACCCGACACAATTAAAGTACAAAGCGACACAATTAAAGTAGAAATAAAAAATCACCAAATAGAAACCATTCAAATCTCATTTTTACCCCGTATATCGTAATCAAAAATGGAATTTGGATATTTATGGAATGTATTAACCCTACCTGCTACACTTACAGAAGGAGGTGTGAAATATGATCATTAAACACAGGGAAAAGCCGATCAAAATTGAAGGATACGAAGCTCTATTGAGGCGGATGTCACTTCAACATCCGATGAGAAATACAATCTCTGACGTTCTTAAAGGAGCTCAAGCGGGAATAGGCGGAGAAGAACGATTAGACGAAATGCTGGAGTTCTTCGATCCGCCCTATCCGCATCTATTCATCCACGATTTAAGTTTGCCCGAGAAAATTCAGATCGATACCTTATTGATTACACAAAGTTTCTTGATGATTTTAGAAGTGAAAAACATGTCCGGGAAGCTGCGTCTCACCACGAATCCGAGCGGTTTGCACCAAACCTTGGCAAATGGCCAAGAAAAAACGTATAAAAGTCCGGTGGTGCAAGCGGAAACAGCCAAGATCAAAATGGAGAAGGTGCTGAAGCGCTTCAGTTATCCATTGAAAATTGAAACGGCCATCGTCCTCGCTTATCCGTCCCAGACAATGGAGGGTGTACCGCCCGGTGTAAATGTGTGGAAAGCCGACGAAGTGATGGTCCAGCTGCATCGATTCCAAAGTACGGAGCCCCTTATTACCCTCGAGCAAATGAATGCCATCGGACAACTCCTCCTCTCCATGCACCAACCCTATCAACCTTTTCCGCTAGCCCCCAAATTCAATATAGCTTTCCACGAGATAGAAAGCGGTGTGTTTTGCGAACAGTGTCGAGTGAAAAAGATGAATAAGATTAACCGCAGATGGCATTGCAAAACCTGTAATTTTTTTAGCGGAAACGCGCATCTCATGGCACTAGATGAATGGTTTATGATTTATAAATCGACCATCACTGCAAAAGAATGCATGAATTTCCTCGGATTAAGGGATTCGGATACCGCCAGGCGTATACTAAAAAATGTGGATCTAGAAGAAAGCGGCAGTCGATGTTTTCGCACCTATCAACCAAAAGAAAATCTTAAACGGCAATAAAACCTCTGCATATTTTGTGGAGGTTTTTTATTTTTCGTTCGCTGCAAGCGAACCAAGGGCCGATTGCGAAGCAATTGGCTTAGGCATCTAAGGGTTAAAACATGGGTATGTAAGAAGAAAATAAAATAGTGTCAGAAGAACGCGGTATAGTGTAAGAACAAACTGAGATAATGTAAGAACAAACCCTCCTACTTCATGAAGAAAATATTTCCAGCCGCCTCCCACCACCCGAAACCCTACAGAATCCTCATTGTTTGGAGCAATTATCCTGTGTACAATTTACCTTATACATAAATCAAGGGGGCAGAAGCGTTGAAAATTACCAAAGCACATATCCACGCAGTCGAATTTCCATTAAAAGAACCGTTCATCATTTCCTACGCCACGTACCCGAACATGCCGGCGATCATCATCAAACTGGAAACAGATACAGGCCTCGTCGGCTACGGGGAAGCGGTGCCGGACGAGCATGTGACCGGCGAACAAGTGGCGGGGGCGTACGAAATTTTGCGCACCGTTTTGATTCCGCAGATTATCGGGCAGAATCCATTTGATATTGAACACATCCATCACCTCATGAACGGCGCGATTGTCCGCAACCAGGCGGCGAAAGCGGCGATTGATATCGCTTGCTACGACTTGATGGGGAAAGCGGCGAATCAGCCGGTCTATAATCTGATCGGCGGAAGCGCGCATAAACAGCTTCAGTACCCCAAAGTCTTGAGCATCGAAGAGCCGGCCATCATGGCGGAAAAAGCGAAGCTCGCCGTCGGCCAAGGCTTCAGCAGCCTGAAATTGAAAGTGGGCGGTGCAGATTCAGCCAAAGACATCGAGCGCATCTATGCCGTGCGCGAAGCGGTCGGAAAAGTGATGCCGATCCGCATCGATGTCAATCAAGGTTGGAAAACGGTCGGGCATGCGGTCCAAGTAATCAATCAGCTCGACGCAGCGCAGCTCACTTGGATTGAACAGCCGATCAGTATGGGCGATATCCGCGGATTAGCGGAAGTCCGCCGGAAAACCTCGACGCCAATCATGGCGGATGAAAGCATCCAGACGATGGAAGATGTACTTGAAATCATCCGGCTAGATGCAGCCGATTACATCAACATCAAATTAATGAAGTCCGGCGGCATCTTCCCGGCGGTCCAGATGGCGAAAGCGGCAGAAAGCGCCGGCATCATTGCGCAAATCGGCTCTATGGTCGAATCTTCCGTAGGATCCGCTGCCGGCTATCACGCAGTAATGGCGCGCCGCAACATCCAAAGCTCCGAGCTGACCGGCCCGCTCCTTTTCCAAGAAGAGATCGGCAACTTAAACTATCAATTGCCGAACGTCCATTTATCGGAAAAGGCCGGGCTTGGCATCGATATAGACGAAGCGCAATTGGAAAAGCTCACGACCGCTTCGTGCATCGTTGAAGGAGGTGCTTGACCCATGGGTCATGAAGCGAAAATTCTGGAATACTTCCACCACTTCCACACACATCCGGAAGTGAGCTGGAAAGAATTCGAGACCACGAAAAAATTGGCGGCAATCATGGAAGAGCTCCAAATCGAGTACAAAATATTCGACGATGTCACCGGGTTGATTGCAGAAATCGGCCATGGACCGGACGTCATTGCTGTGCGGGCAGACATCGATGCGCTTTGGCAGGAAGTGAACGGCACTGTTCAAGCCAACCATTCGTGCGGCCATGATGCGAATATGGCCATGGTGCTCGGTGCGCTTCTGTATTTGAAAGAAGAAACCTTGACGAAACGTGTGCGTTTTATCTTCCAGCCGGCAGAAGAGCAAGGAAACGGATCGCTTGCGATGATTGAGCGAGGCGCCCTAGATGGCGTTTCGCATCTGTACGGCGTCCATCTGCGGCCGATCGAAGAATTGCCGTTCGGCCAAGTTGCGCCGGCCATCCATCACGGATCGGGCATTTTCCTGAAAGGGAAGATCAGCGGAAGCGATGCCCACGGGGCGCGGCCGCACCAAGGCCAAAATGCCATCGATGTGATTGCAGCGATCCATCAATTCATCAAAACGATTTACTTTTCGCCGTTCGAATCGTATTCGGTGAAACTGACAAATGTTCAAGCAGGTGGAAACAGCCTCAATATCATTCCGGGAAATGCCACATTCGCACTCGATGTCCGTTCTCAGTCGAACGAATTGATGGACGAACTCCGCAGCCGGATCGACAGCGGATTTGATTCGATTAAATCGCTTCATAACGTAGACTTGGAATGGGAGTGGACCGATTATACGCCGGCAGCAGAAGTGTCAGAAGACGCTAGACGACTGGCAGACAGTGCGATCCGTTCAGTGATCGGAGATGAACGCACAGCCCCGCCGATTGAAACGACTGGAGCGGATGATTTCCATTTCTATACGATCAAAAAGCCAGAATTGAAAGCGGCCATGCTTGGAATCGGCGCGGACTTGAGCCCGGGGCTGCATCATCCGGATATGGCATTCAACCATGAAGCACTGGACATCGGTGCGCGCGTACTTGCTGAAACAATTAGAAGAACATAATTTATTTTTGTTAAAATAAAGGACTTTTTTAATATTTTGGTGTAAAAAGCATGTGAAAATGGGTATAGAAAGTGTATGAAGCCAAAATAAGCTATTTCCTGGGCAATAACATCAAAGAAAGGGCGGTGCTCGAATGAAAAAATATCTGTCAGCTGCCATTATCCTCTTCCTGTTTCTATTGCCAATGACGGTGAGTGCACATCATTTCACCGATTTATCGAAAAAGCATTGGGCTTATCATTCCGTACATACCTTAGCGGATTCCGGAATAATAACCGGCTATTCGAACGGGAATTTCAAACCGAGCCAGGAAATCACACGGGCGCAGGCGGCTATTGTATTGGCCAAAGCGTTGAAAATTGATGGAAAGACCAGCTTTAAAGCGAAATTTAAAGATGTGCCCACTTCCCATTATGCGTACAAACAGATTAATGCCTTAACGGAAAAAGGCGTCTTTTCGGATGCCGGTTCGTTTAACCCGGAAGCGCCATTGACACGGGCGCAAATGGCGAAAATTCTTATCAAAGGCTTTGGCATCCAAGTGGATTCCAACCATTTGGAATCTTACCAGGACGTACCGAAAGATTATTGGGGGCATGATTACATCATCACCATCGCCGAAGTCGGCATTTCTTACGGCGTAACGCGCACCACGTTCCAGCCAGGAGCTTCGGTAACGCGAGCACAACTGGCGGCGTTTACGGAACGGGCATTGAAATTCGACCAGCGTGTAAAAGACAAGTCCATTACGTATGATGCGAACTTGAAATTGTATTCCGGCATCAATTCAGTTGCTTTCGACACAATCGCCATGGTCAATAAAGAACGGGCGAAAAAAGGATTGAAAATGCTTAAGGAAGATCCGGCGTTATCCAAAATTGCGCAATTGAAAGCGGAAGACATGGTCGACAATAGCTATTTCGCCCACGTATCCCCGCTTTACGGCAAACCTTCGGAAATGGCGGTGCATTTCGGCTATCCGACCAACCAGGTAGGGGAGAATATTGCGCTCGGCTACGCTTCTTCCCGTGAAACGATGGACGCCTGGATGGAATCGAAAGGCCATAAAGACAATATCCTGCTTCCAAGCTATACGTCGATTGGCGTGGGCTATGTGGAAGACGAAGACGGCATTCCGTATTGGGTTCACCTCTTCGCAATCAACTAAAGTGAGAAATCCTCTCTTACCAGAGGATTTTTTCACTTTTACAAATACATAAGCAATCTGTTTCTCACTGGTATATTAGGGTATAGATAGATATTTACAAAATGAACAAGAGGAGATTAAAAATGGATGCATTGATTGATGGCTTAAACTGGATTGTCAATGAAGGCAATGATTTATTATGGACGTACATACTGATTGCGCTTTTGCTCGGGCTTGGCGTTTACTTCACCATCCGCACAAAATTTGTGCAGATTCGCCTGTTCGGAGAAATGTTCCGTGTTATCACAGAGAAAAAAGACGGCGACAGTGGAGTCTCCGCATTCCAGGCCTTTACGATTTCCACGGCTTCCCGCGTCGGGACCGGGAATATCACGGGCGTCGCATTAGCGATTGCCATCGGTGGGCCGGGAGCTGTTTTCTGGATGTGGATCGTCGCTTTGATCGGGATGGCCACTGCTTTTGTAGAAAGTACGTTAGCGCAAGTCTACAAAATTAAAGACGGCGACCAATTCCGCGGCGGTCCAGCTTACTATATGCAAATGGCGCTCGGCAACCGTAAACTTGGCATTATTTTTGCTATTCTTTTAACTTTGGCATTTGGATTCATCTTTAATTCGGTCCAGTCCAATACGATTGCCGAATCATTTGGGGATGTTTTCAACATTCCGAATTGGACGGTTGGCATCGCTTTGGTTATCCTGGCTGCTTTGATCATTTTCGGTGGAGTGAAGCGAATTGCGAGCGTCACCCAAGTATTGGTTCCAGTCATGGCGATTCTTTATATTTTGGTTGCGCTATACGTCATCATTATGAACGTCACTGAAATCCCAGCGGTCTTTTCATTGATTGTGAAAAGTGCATTTGGGCTTGAAGAAGCGGCAGGCGGGGCAATCGGCATCGCCATCATGCAAGGCGTACGCCGCGGCTTGTTCTCCAACGAAGCCGGGATGGGATCCGTTCCGAACGCGGCAGCATCTGCCAACGTTTCGCATCCCGCGAAGCAAGGGCTTGTGCAAAGCCTCGGCGTATTTTTCGATACGATTGTGATTTGTTCAGCGACTGCCTTTATCATCATTTTGGCGGGCGTATACAAAACAGGAGAACAGGAAGGCATTTTACTCACCCAAGCCTCACTTAACGTGCATGTTGGCGATTGGGCGCCTTACTTCTTAGCTGGAGCGATTCTATTCTTTGCCTTCAGTTCGATCATTGGGAACTATTATTACGGCGAGACCAATATCGAATTCATCAATGCACATAAAAATTGGCTGACCGCATACCGTGTCGGCGTTTTGGCCATGGTGATGTTCGGTGCA
Source organism: Planococcus massiliensis (assembly GCF_000821325.1). Lineage (NCBI taxonomy): Bacteria > Bacillati > Bacillota > Bacilli > Caryophanales > Caryophanaceae > Planococcus > Planococcus massiliensis. The sequence goes on from NZ_CCXS01000001.1 coordinate 861,085, forward strand.
TTGGCGAAAGTCGAATTGGTTTGGAATATGGCCGATCTGTTCATGGGCCTCATGGCTGTGCTTAACTTGACGGTCATTGCGATTCTCGGGAAGACGGCGTTCAAAGTGCTTCACGACTATACCGATCAACGGAAAGCCGGCAAGAATCCGGAATTCTTTGCGAAAAATATTCCCGGCTTGAAGAACACCGAATGCTGGGGAGAACATCACCGGGATTAATTGAGAATTTAAATAGGAGCACATCTGCGATTGCAGATGTGCTTTTTTGCGGGAAAAAATGTAAAAAACGGTACGGCTAATGATACAATTTGCATATGAAAAAATTAATAATTGTTCTCGCCTTATTTATTGTGTTATTTATCTCTTCAAGCCAGACCTATGAGCAGCAATCATTAATACCGGCGCTTGAAAAATATTTTCCGTCCATGCCGTTTTATTCCACACTCAGTACTCTCGAACTTACGTATTGGGGAAGCGTGATTTCCATTGAAGAAAGGGGCTATTATTTATTTCTCGAATTCTTTATCAGAAAAGGGGCGCATGTGGCGATCTTCGGCCTGATTGCACTAGCCATCGCCAGCTTCCTGCCGAAAAAATTGGTGTGGTTTGCTTTGCCGATAACAGCTTTCATCGCCGTTTTGGATGAGCTGCATCAAGCGGTGACCGGAGGCAGAAGCCCGATGGCCGCCGATGTTCTTCTTGACACAGTAGGCGCCCTCCTCGCATTAAGCTGCCTGTTTTTATTCCGGAAAATAAAAGCTAGGAGAAAAGAACAACATTCTCTGTTGTAAGATTGTAAAAATTACGCAAATTCTATAGAACGTAAGTCACAAATTTGGTAAAGTAGAGATGCATGAGAAAACCCATTCCCTAAGGAGGAAAAGAACACATGACAAATGTCTTGAAAAACAAAAAGTTTGTCGCTTCAGCAGTAGCGATCGCGGCAGTGGCAACAGCAGTTTCACCAGCATCAGCAGCAGAGATGAAATTTACTGATGTGCCGGACCGTTATACAGAAGCCGTTCAATTTTTGTTTGATCTCGGAATCGTAAAAGGTGAAACAGCAACAACGTATGGTACACATCACAGCGTGAAGCGCCAAGATGCGGCAGTCATGATTGCCAGCGCACTCGGCTACACTTCAAGCGGCAAGTATGCAGATTCTGGGTTTACAGACGTTCCAGCTAGCGCGAAATGGGCAGTGGATGCATTGGCGGAAAAAGGATTCATCGACGGGAAATCGGCGAAACGCTTTGGCGCCAGCGATCCATTGACACGCAACGAAACAGCAAAAATCCTGGCAACTGCTGCAGGACTAGAAATCAACAATGATTTGAAGAAAACGCAATTTACAGATGTAAACGAGCGTTTTGCAAAATACGTAGACGCTTTAGTGAAAAACAAACTGGCAGTCGGCAAGACGGCTACTCAATTCGGAGCAGGCGCTCCTGTAACACGCGGCGAAGCTGCTCTTTTCCTTCACCGAACAGCGAAACTCCTGTTGGAAGATGATACATTCTCACTATCATTGATGCACCTGAACGATACGCATGCCCATTTGGATGATGCAGCGAAATTGGTGACGGCTACGAAAGAATTCCGCAAAGAAAACCCGAATTCCCTATTGCTTCATGCGGGGGACGTGTTCTCTGGAACGCTTTACTTCAATGAATACAAAGGGCAAGCGGATCTTGAATTGATGAAACTGATGAATTTCGACGCAATGACATTTGGGAACCATGAATTTGACTTAGGTTCATCTCCTGAAGGCCATAAAGCGTTGCAGGAATTTGTAAAAGCAGCGAACTTCCCGTTCGTTTCGGCAAACGTGGACTTCTCGAAAGATCCATTATTCGATGGTTTATTCCAAACAAAAATTTCTTCTGCACCTGAAAAAGCGAATATCTACACAGGCATCGTCAAAGAAGTAAACGGCGAAAAAGTGGGGATTTTCGGTTTGACAACGAAAGAAACAGAAGACATCGCTAGCCCGGAACTGGTTTCGTTTGATGAAGACTATATCAAAGAAGCTCAGGACATGGTCGATGAATTTGAAAAAATGGGTGTTAACAAAGTCATCGCTTTAACGCACATCGGCTATGACGACAACCCGGCAATCGACAACGATTTGGAATTGGCAAAAGCGGTCCAAGGAATTGACGTCATTGTTGGCGGCCACAGCCATACGAAATTGGCTGAACCAGTCGTTGCAGGGACGAAAGAAGAGCCGACGGTTATCGTTCAAACTGGCCAATACGGCGAAAACTTAGGGACATTGGATGTTAAGTTCGATGACAAAGGCGTTGTTGTGAGCCATGACGGAGAATTGATCGAAGTCGGCAAATTGGCTGAAGACGAGGCGGCAGTGAAAGTATTGGCGCCATATAAAGAAGGCGTGAAGAAAGTTTCTGAAACAGCAACAAAAGCAACGGCAACAGCAGCGCTTGAATCACCGCGTACAGGCGAAAATCCGGATGCCCCAAGTGTCCGTAAAAACGAAACGGCTCTTGGAAACATCATCACAGACGGCATGTTGTCTAAAGCGAAAACATATAACAAAGATGTCGTCATGGCTTTCCAAAATGGCGGCGGAATCCGTGCAGGCATTGATGCAGGACCGATCACTGTTGGAGAAATCATCACGGTTCTTCCATTCGGCAACACATTGGCAACGATGAAAGTGACAGGTGCAGAATTGAAAGAGGCATTTGAAGTCAGCGTTGGCCAATATCCGAAAGAAAACGGCGGATTCTTGCACGTATCTGGAGCAGAAGTGAAATTCGATTCTTCTAAACCGGCTGGCGAGCGCATCGTTTCAATCTCATTGAAAAATGCGGACGGCACATTGACGGGTATTGAAGATGCAACAACTTACACAGTGGCAACAAATGCGTTCACTGCTAAAGGCGGCGACGGCTTTGATAGTTTTGCAAAAGCTTATGAAGAAGGCCGCGTAACCGATCTAGGTCTTTCAGATTGGGAGAACTTGAGAGAAGAATTGGAAAGAATCGGTACTGTTACACCGAAAACAGAAGGCCGCATCGTGGATGTAAATCCAGCAGCTGCAGCAAATTAATTCCCTTCAATTATTTGTAAAAGTTTAATTGAGGAGATATGAAGAAATTAATAAAATCGAAAGCCCGACCTCAATGCGAGGGCGGGCTTTACTTCTTTTTACCTACACGAACTAGCTAAAAGTCAGGTCTAAATGGCGAATTAGACCAAATGATACATAGAAATTTTCAATAAATTGGGTTAAGGTATGTGAAGAGAATTAAACCCTAGGAGGAAATGAGATTTGAAAAAATGGATTATGATGCTATGTTTTGCATTAATTGCCTCAATAATCGTCCCACAAAGCCCAGCGAATGCCAGTACAAATTTTAAAGACATCGGAGACACGCATCGTGCAAAAGCGGAGATCACCTTCTTGGTGGAAAAAGGGTTTGTCAATGGTGTTTCGAACACTCATTTCGTACCAAGCAGACAAGTTACCCGAGCAGAAGCGGCAGCGATGCTTGGCCGTTCACTCGGATTGAACGGAACGAAACAAAACACGGGATTCAGTGATGTCGGCGCCGGCAACTTTGCATCGGGCTACATCAAAGAAATGGTGAAAAAAGGCGTTATTTCAGGTTATCCTGATGGCACATTCAAACCAAATACGGTATTAAAACGCGGAGAAATGGCGATTTTGATCAACCGCGCCTTTGGCTACGGCGGCAATAGCGTATCGGCAGCCGCAACGAACTTGATGAACAAAGGGATTGCCCAAGGGTTCCCGGACGGCACGTTCGGAACGGAAGCTACGATTATTCGTGCCGATTTTGCCGTCTTCTTGGCACGCAGCTTGAACGAAAGCTTCCGTGTGAAGCCAGGCGAGGTTTCATTTAGCACGACAATGTACGTGAATACCGGTTCAGATACGTTGAACATGCGTTCAGCACCAAGCAACTCCGGCAAAGTCATCAGCAAATTAAAGAGCGGAACGGCTGTAGGCGTTGGCACTTCATCTAACGGCTGGTCAAACATCCGTGTAAATGGCGTAGTCGGCTACGTGGCGACAAGCTATCTTTCTACAACCAAACCGGGATCTGTACTTCCAAGCCCGGCACCGATCGGCGGCAGCGATTTGACGGTCATTCTTGACCCGGGCCACGGCAAGCAGGATTCCGGCGGCATCGGCAATGGCTATATGGAAAAGAACGTCGTATTGAATATTGGACTTCATACAAAATCGTATTTTGATAAAACACCGATCAATGTGAAAATGACACGTACAAGCGATACATTTATGGAATTGAGAGACCGTGCAAAATTCGCTTCGAAAAATAACGGAGACATTTTCGTCAGCCTGCATACAAACGCATTTAACGGAACAGCGAACGGCCAGGAAACGTATTATTACGCAAAAACGGCTGCAACTAATCCAAACGTGAAACAGTCTCGCGCTTTAGCGATCTATTTGCAGAACCGCATGATGGAAGCTTGGCCAACACTAAGAAACCGCGGCGTTAACCCGAACAACAGCGCTGGCAACTATGCGGTTCTTCGTGAAAATACCGTTCCGGCTGCTCTAGTGGAAATGGGCTTCATCGACAACTCAACGGATATTAAATACATCGGCTCAGAAGCAGAACGCAAGAAAATGGGGAGAGCCTTATTCCTTGGAACACTTGATTACTTCTATAACTATGAAGGGCGTACCGATATCCTTCCTTACTACAGCACAGTAAGCGGATCTCCAGCCAAAAAACTTCATTAATCCTTCAATTCCGCCAGGCAGCTGCCAGGCGGAATTTTTATTTCCCTCTATTCACCTTGCCATTTCTCTAGTTCTAATCGAGCTATTCAGCTGTCTCAAATACCCACGAAAATAGCAAAAGCTAGTTTTTTATTTTAAATTAATAATATTAATGTTAAAAAAATACGTTTTTCGATCTTTTGTCCGGTTTTTTAAAATCCCGCTTAGGGTATCATGAGAAATATACTGAGAAAAGAGGGATTGCCACCATGAAACGCGTCGGCTTACTTGCTTTATTATTTGCATTCCTATTCCTGCCTTCCCACATTTTTGCGGAGGAAACCGATACATATTTGATTCATGCGAATGAAACAGAATTGGAGGCCATTAAAGAACAGTTCGGGACGCTTGCCGAAGCGTTTGAAGAAATTCTGCTCGTGGAATTAGAGCTCAGCGAATCGGAAAAAGCGGCTTTGCAAAAGCGATTTTCTAGCGCTGAGATCTACCCGAACCGGCAGTACGAAACTGCAGCAGACCTTGTCTCTCCTTCTTTTTCAATGATTAAAAGTACGCCGAAGCAAACTTCCCCTTATACCGGAAAAGGCGTGAAAGTGGCGGTCCTGGATACAGGAATCGATACGGAGCATCCCGACCTGAAAGTGGCGGGCGGTGTCTGTACGGCAGCTGTTTGTGCGAGCAAAGTTCCGTACGATGATAATTTCGGGCACGGTACTCACGTAGCGGGCATTATTGCAGCACAAAAAAATGATTCCGGCATCATCGGTATCGCACCGAATGTGCAATTGTACGCGATCAAAGCAATGAACAACCGTGGAGCCGGATCGACAGCGCAAATTACGAAAGGCGTGGAATGGGCAATTCAAAATAAGATCGATATTTTGAACTTGAGCATTTCCATTTCGGTTAATGACCGGCCGTTGGAATTGATGCTGCAGGAAGCTTACAAACAAGGCATGATCATCGTTTCCGCAGCCGGAAATGAAGGCGGTTCCGGACAGATGGACACAATGACGTATCCGGCCAAGTATTCGTCAGTCATCGCAGTAGGCGCCGTTAACAATGACTTTTCAAGAGAGCAAAACTCGTCGATCGGGCCTTCAATGGAATTTGCAGCTCCCGGAACGGAGATTTTCAGCACTTATCCGAAAGAGCTCGACGAATGGGACAATAAAATAGACGGCTACCGGAATTTGACGGGCACTTCGATGGCCGCTCCGCACGTAGCAGGTGTATTCGCCATTTACAAAGAGCAGTATCCGGGCCTTTCGAACGTGAAATTGCGTGAAATGGCGCAAGCAACCGCAAAAGATTTAGGAACGCCTGGCCGCGACAATGTATTTGGCTTTGGGGCGATTCAATACGAAAAAGAAATCAAAGCCGTCCCGTTTATCCAAGCAGCCATTAAAAAAGGCGGCATTTCCTTTACCTTAAAAAATCCTGAGCTTGCAGCTTCGCCTTCTCTAAAAGAAGGGGATGCGGAATTGAAAAGTACAGGTACGAACAAATGGGAAACGTACAAAACAAAAGGAAATTATTCCTTTGCGTTCAGCTACACGGATGCAAAAGGCGTGAAAAAGTCGGAGAATCTGTCCATCACGCTGACAGAGCCGGCCTTTAAAGATGTAACGATGTCGTCCTGGTTTGCGCCGCATATCAGCTACCTCTACAGCAACGATAGAATTAGCGGCTACACAGACGGAACCTTCAAACCGCGAAAAGAAATCACCCGCGCAGAAGCATTGATATTGATCGGCAGAGCCAAAGGGCTTGACGGAAAAGCACGCAACACCGTCTTCAAAGACGTGAGCGCGAATAATGCAGCTTCCGGCTATATTCAGTCTGCTTATGATAAAGGGATTTTGTCCGGTTTCCCGGATGGCACGTTCCGTCCCTACCAGTCAGTAACGCGTGCTGAAATGGCATTGTTGATCCAAAAAACGTATCAATTCGATTTTGATCCAGCCGCAAAAATGCCGTTCACAGACGTCAACGAGAACATGGCAAGCTATCAAGCGATCCAAGCCATGACGCAGCAAGGCATTACTTTGGGTGTAAACGAAACAACTTTTGGACCAAGCCTGAACATGAACCGCTATTCGTTCAGCGTATTCCTAGCTAGAGCGGAAAATCCATTACTATTTAAATAATAAAAGTAAATATTTAACTATAAAAACCGCGAAACGGAAGAGCCGTTTTGCGGTTTTTTAGATTTCAATTCTGTAAGATTTACTCGGAAAAAGAAGATTTTATTTCTTTTCAGGACTCAATAATCAGGCGTCAACTCCTTATTTTGCCCGCTTTACCCGGTTTCTAAACCTGATTCTAGGCAATGTTACACAACTGTAATAGAATCGTAACCTAATATTGGCAGTTTCTCTGTTAGAATCTAAAACAGGTCAAGAAAACAGAAAGATTCAGTGCCTGATCAGCGCTTTGAATCGCCAATAATACTTAGAGGTGACGATTTGAAAAAACGTATTATACTATTGATGATTGCTGTCCTATTGATAGCAGCTAGTCCATTTATGACAACTAAAGCCGATGCCAGTGGAACAACACCAGATGATATAGCAGCATACGCTTTGAAATTTAAAGGCACCCCTTATAAGTTTGGCGGAACAACGCCGTCAGGGTTCGATTGTTCAGGCTATATCCGATACGTCTTTAACCATTTCGGAATTTCATTGCCGAGAACATCCGCAGAACAATATAACGTAGGAACGTCCGTATCAAAAAGCAACCTGCAAAAAGGTGATCTTGTATTTTTCGCAAATACATATAAAAAAGGCATTTCGCATACAGGAATATACTTAGGTGACGGCAATGTGGTCTCTGCTGAAAGCGGCGGAGTCAATGTTTCAAATATTAACACGAACCCGTACTGGGGACCGAAATATGCAGGCGCGAAACGCTTGAGCAGCGTACAAAGCGCAGCTCCGGTAAAAGCGGAGCCGAAACCGCTGCCGCCAGTAACAGACGGCAACTTCGTGGATGTTAAAACATCGCACCCGGCTTATGAAGCCATCAAAACATTGAACACATCGGGCGTCATCAGCGGCTACCACCAACAAGATTTCCGCCCATCAGAAGAAGTGACGCGCGGACAAGCAGCAACGATGATCAACCGCGTGCTCGGCCTGACAGCGAAAAACAAAGTCCAATTCAGCGACGTCGCAGCGAACCATTCGTTTGCTAAAGATATTGCAGCGATGAACGAAGCAGGAATTCTCCAAGGATTTACAAACGGATCTTTCGGAATGTACGCACCGTTATCGAAAACGCAATTGGCAGTCATCCTGGAAAGAGCCTTCCAGATGTCGACATCAGCAGAAATTCAAGCACAAACAGCTTCAGTGAAATATTTGGATGTGGCAACTTCTTTCTGGGCGCACAAGCCAATCGTGACATTGAAAGCAATCGATCAAACAACGGTCTTCCAAACATCGAATTACTATGGTGAATCGAATGCAGACCGTGCAGAATTCGCTGCAGCCCTTTACAGCGCAATGAACGCAAAATAATAAAAGACAAGAACTGCCGCTTAGCCATGAAAATGGTTGGGCGGCAGTTTTTTTAGCTGCAACTCAAACCGTCTTGAGGGAAACTCGCCAATATTTGCGAGCAACTCACGCCACTTTGAGGAAAACTCGACACAATTAGAGAGCAACTCATGGCAACTGTAAAACGTTCTTCTCATTTTTTCGAAACAAAAGAACTAGTTCTATAGAAGAAACTTTTTTTACTGTATTTTTGATAAGGCAAAGGGCTCGTTCTTTCAGAACATGCCATAAAAAACCTTTTTTAAAGGACAAAAATGCATTACACTGAAATCAGGCAGAAATAAGGAGGACTTCATGAAGAACATTAGTAAATTCGTTGCGTCTATCTTGTTGATTATGGGAGTTTTAGGGTTCGCATCATCACCAAGCCAGGCCAGTGACATAGTCCCGGGCAGCGCCCTGGAAAAAGAAATGAATGAAATGATCAACCGCGGCATCCTTTCAGGCTATAAAGATGGCACGTACCGTCCAACTGAAAATGTGACGCGTGAACAATTTGCCGCTTTTATTAGCCGGGCCATGAAATTGCCGGCAGGGACGCATACATTCAAAGACGTCCGAAGCGATTCAAGCCTCGGTGCTGAAGTCGGCAAAGTGTACGCCGCCGGCATCATGCAGGGTATTACAAAAGATTCGTTCCAGCCGCAAGCCCTGATTACGCGTGATCAAGTAGCCATCACCGTAAAGAACATGCTGGAATACAGCAAGATGACGTTAAATCCGAAACGCATGAGTTTCACCGATGAAAATGAAATGTCGTCGGTGACGTTAAGCGCCATCTACAATATTGCCAACTACGATATTGTCTTCGGCTATCCGGATTACAAGACTTCACCTGTGACTTATTCTTTTAAACCGAAAAACAATGCGACACGTGAGCAGGCAGCAGCCTTTATTTACCGTTTCTTAACGGCTTATGAAGCAGCCCCGACGCCGGCGCCTGAGCAGCCGGCACCAACGGATCCAACTCCTGCACCAACGCCTCCAACAGACAACAGCCTTTATTATTTAGGGTACGTTGAAAACGGGAAGTTAGTTAAACAGGAATACGGACATAAAGATTATCTAAGCGCAGCGGAATCGTTCAAGAACGTGGCATCCGCAAAAGCGATTCTGCGCGGCGATGAAATCATCCGCGTGAAGAGCGGGCTTGCGTTCGGTGACCGGGTATTAAACGGCGTCAAGCAAGTCACAACGATCTACTACGATACCGATTTCAAGAAACAAGCGACGTATATCGAACACGGCCGTGAAATCCGCTACATCGATTCAAACGCTGATTTCGTCAAAGTGCAGGTCGGCGGAACGATCGGCTATGCGAAGCACAGCGAAGTGGATTTTGTGCCTTATGAATTGATCAAAGACCGCGACTACTACATCGTCAGCCAGTGGGGGACGCTTAGCCATTACCAATACAATTATGTGAATAAACAAGGCTCGAGCTATTCCATCGGACCAGCACCTTCATCGATGCAGCAAGGCGTGAAATACTACAGCCACGACGGCGTCCACTTTACAGCAGGATCGTCGAAAGTGGTGCACTACCCGTACTTCCAATACCAATCGGTCCGCACGAAAACGAATTACTCAGCAGCGGAACTCGATAAATACATCATGAGTCGTTTGACTGCTTTGAACAGTTCGTCAGGAACGTACAAAGACGCGATCACGAAATCAAAACTGATCGGCAAAGGGAAATATTTCCTTGAAATGCAGGAGAAATACAACATCAATGCCTTGTTCATGCTGTCGGCAGCGATGCACGAAAGTGCGTATGGCATGAGCGCGAACGCACAGACGAAGAACAACCTGTTCGGCATCCGCGTTTACGACGGTTCGCCGCATGAAGGCACGACGTACAAGCAGCCGGAAGGAAGCATTGACGCGTTCGCGCGCGAATACATGAACCGCAATTACGTCAATCCGAACGGCTCTTATGCAAACGGAGCAGCTCCGGGCAATAAAACCACAGGCTTCAACGTCAGCTACGCTTCTGACCCGACATGGGGATCGAAAGTGGCGGGGCATATGTATCGCGCTGACTTGGAACTGGGCCAAAAAGACATCAACAAATACAAGCTCGGCATCACGAATACCGCGTCAGTAAATGTACGCAATGCTCCAGAAGGCGCTTTGCTGTATCAATACAAACGCACGTACCTGGGAGTTGAAAATGCCTTTGGCTACCCGGTGGTCATCGTTGAAACGAAAAAACATACAGACGGCTACAATTGGTACAAAGTCATTTCCGACTTAAACCCGGAACACGATACCAACAATGGCTTTGGCTGGATCCGTTCGGACCTGGTCGATGTCATCAACTGAAATTGAGAAAAGGGGCAGCTGCGGCTGCCCTTTTTTTTACTATTTTGGCTGAAATCAACCTTGGTGGGTGCGAAATCAACCATTAAGCATGTGAAATCAATCCATTCGGCCTCCAAATCAACCCATCCTATTCTAGATGAAGCCAAATGCCTAAAATAGCAGTGCAATCACCACCAATCACCGGAAATTACCCGGATAGCTTGCGAAATTACCCCATTCGAGTCTGAAATCACCCTTCGAGCGTCCGAAATTACCCCAAACACTCTCGAAATCACCTCTGACGCCCACCCAAACAAAAAAGACCCGCCGCAGCGGATCTTTCATTCAATCAAATCAACCTATTTTATTTCTTCCCGCGTCTTGCAAGCCCGAGGAAACGCTTGAAGCCATGCGGGTGGACGATGCGCAGCATCCCTGCGTAAACAATGACTCCAATCGGTACAAGCACTGCCAATTGAATCAATGAATACCAGTCTTCGGCGCCAAGCAGCTGTTTCGCGCCCCATACAACCGCACCCATGACAAGCGCCGGAACCAGGATGCGCCAAGCTGTTGTGCCGAAGCGGCGCAACTGGTCCCAGCCTAAATCTTTATACACGACAATCATCGAAACCGTGAAGTAGTAAATCGAAACGGCGGAAGCGGCGAAAGCGAGCGCCGTGTAGCCGTAGCGGTCAACGAGCAGCCAGTTCAGCAGCAAGTTGACAGCGATCGTCGTCACGGAAATGCGGAAAACGACAGCCGTTTTTCCGCGTGCGTACATCGATTTCGACAGGATCAATTGCATCCCTTGGAAAATGATGATCGGCAAATAGAACAGGAGAGCAAGATGTGTATTCGCTGTGTCTTCAGCGGTAAAGAGTCCGCGTTCGTAGATGAACGACACGACAGCATCTCCGACAACCGCAAGTCCGACCGCAATCGGCACGAGCGTGATGAACGAAATTTCCATGCCGCGGAAGACGGTATCTTTAAATTTCGGCAGATCGTCAATTTGTTCCGACATCAACGTAAAGATGATGGCCGCGAGCGTTGCGGCATAAATCGCATTTGGAATGCTGACGATCAATTGCGAGTTGTTCAAATACGTCACGGCACCTTCAAGGCCGGTGCCGGATGCAAAGGCTTTATTGACAAAAAGGTTGATCTGCCCGACCACCGAGTTCAGGAGGGAAGGGACGATCAGGATGATAAAGGCTTTCTTGAAGTCGGATTCCAGGCGCAGCGTCGGTTTCCAGGAATAATCAGAGCGGATCAAATAATAGATTTGGATCAATGCCCCGACGACCGTCCCGAAAACGAACCCGTATGCCAGCGAATAAATTCCCCAAATGTCTGAGAATAATAAAGCAAACACAGCGGACATCAACGTCGCCAGCAATTTCGAAATCAAGGTCGGCACGAAAATGCGGCGCGACTGCAGGTAGGATTCCAATAAGCCGGCTAGGGCGATAAAGACCATGAAGATGAAGAACACTTCCGTCATTTCAACGGCAATCGGTTCAGCGCCTTCCGACATCTTCGGGTAGATGAGCGGCACAAGCCACTGGGCAGAGAACCAGCCGGCGACCGAAATGCCGACGAACAGAATCATCGTCCAGTTCAATAAGGCATTGGCGTTCGTGTCGTCTTTATCTTCACCGGATTTCCGGCGCTTGATGTACATCGGCAAAAAGACGTTGTTAAAGCCGGTGGCAATCATTGCGACGACCAGCGTAATAAATGAAAACGCCAGGAAGTAGGCATCGGTGGCATCGGAAGCCCCGAATTCCTTTGCGACAATCGATTCGCGCAGGAAGCCGGATAATTTTAATAAAAGTGCAAGCCCGGTGGTCCATATGGCCGCTTTTTTAAGACTGGACATCAATTTCCCTTCTTTCTGAAAGTGTGTGCGCACGTGGCACAGACAAGCAAAGCGGCTGACTCCGAAAGTCTCGAGTCAGCCGCCGGTTGTATTTAAGCTCAAGTTCTTATTTCTTCAGCGCTTTTTTGTAGATGGCTTCGTATTTCTCAGCCGCTGCGAAATGCGAGTATTCCGCGACGATTTTTTCGCGGGCCGCTTTCGCAAGCTCCTGCCCGTACGCCGGCTCATCCAACAAGCGGATCATGGCATTCGACAAGTCTTCCACATTGCGTTCTTCGACAAGCAGGCCGTCTTTTTCGTGGTCGACGATTTCTTTCAAGCCGCCAACGGCACAAGCAATCAACGGAATGCCGGAACCCATCGCTTCCAAAGCGGAAATCGACGTCGCTTCCTCAACGCCAGCCGAATAGATCGACGGCACAAGGGCGATATCGCTCAAAGCATAATATTGGATCATGTCTTTATGGTCAACAGCGCCAAGCATTGTCACGCGTTCTTCGATGCCGAGTTCGCGCGCTTTCGCTTTCATGTCGTCCATCATTTCGCCGGTTCCGGCAAATACCAATCGTGCATTCGGGTATTTCTCAAGAACAGGCGGGAAGGAAAGAATCGGATAGATGACGCCGTTTTTCTTCGTCAACCGGCGCGGGATGAAGAAAATCAAATCATCCTGCGGCAAATTGTATTTAGTGCGGAATTCTGCGCGGCGTTCCACTTCCGGTTTGAAATCTTCCACGTCGATGAAGTTTTTGATCATCGTCGCATCTACGCCAGACTCGCGTTTGATGTATTCTTTGATGCGCGTATCGACCGTAATGACGGCGCGCGTTTTTTTGTACATGCTGAACTCAACATTCAGCAAAGTCTGTTTGTGCTTGCTGTCTTCAGCGACCGAACCTTTTGAAATCCCTTCATACGTCAAATAGCCGTGGGCCGTTGTGACCGTCGGAAGCCCCGCGTTCAACGAAGCGCGCGTCGCGAAAACGTCCTGGCCGTTGACGATGTCGAAGGATTTGTATTTCTCTTGTTTCAGCATCGCTTCCAAGAAACCTTGGCGGCGGTTTAATGTCCAGACATATCCAGCACCTAAAGACATTTTGTTCAAAACGAACGAAGGCCCGCGGGCAATCAAATCGCGGCGCCATTTAGCGACGTCTGAGAACGATAACGTCTCAACCGTATGCCCCAAGTTCTCAAGCCCAGTCTTCAGCGTCGTCATATGTGTCGACAAACCGCCGAGGTGAGGGTAATCGTAAGATGTTGCCAATAAAATTTTCATGATTCTGTCCCTTCCATAAATCCTTTATTTCACAAAGTTCTCTTCCAATAATTCCACATTGCGCATGGCTTCTGCATGAAGCGTCGCGACATTCGGTTCGATGATCGCTTGCGCAGCTTCTTTGTTGTCTAATAGATATAACGCATTCTCGAGCAGTTTAGTTTCATCGATTTCGCCCAGGCGGAACGAATAGTCCCACATGCCCGAACGCTTCAGGAAACTTTCCACTTTTTTATCGTAGCTGAAGCCGAGATGCGGCACATTTGAAAGGGCTGAGAAAATCAGCGCGTGCAGGCGAAGGCCGACCGTCAGTTCCGCATGGCGAATGAAGTTCAAGAACTCATTCGGCGTAAAGTCGGAGCCGAGCAGCATCGCTTTATCCGCATGCTTCATTTTCGATAGCACATCGTTTGAAGCGGGGACGTCGTATTTTCCTTCCATTGGAACGAATACCGGCGTCACGCCGCGAAGCTCGATCAACTGGTCAAGCAGGCGAGCCGTTTTTTCGATGTAATCAGGATTGTCGAACCATGGGCGCACGGTCACAGCGACGATTTTTTCATTGCCTGTCAAAGGCAGTGAGTTATAGGCACGGTCTTCTTCGTCCGCTTTGAACGCGAACACGATATCCGCCGTCACGACCGTTTCCGGACGCGTCACGCCGAGCTTTTTCAAATAATCCTTCGAATACTGGTCGCGCACGGTGATGAAATCGGCGCGGTTCGCAAACACTTTCATCAAAATCTTGCCCCAAGTTGAAGTGACAGGCCCGATGCCTTGTGAAAAGAACATCACTTTCGTTCCGCAAAGTTTTGCCAGCATCACAATCAGCAAATAATACGGAAGGGGACCGAACAGGAATTTCGTCGGGTATGTATCCTGCAGCAAGCCGCCGCCGCCGGAAATCAGCAGGTCGGCGCTCCGCAGCGCTTTGACTTTTTCTTTATTTTCACGGCGCCATGCGCGGTAAACTGATTTCACATTGTATTCTTTCGCCGTTTTTTCCGGTGACAAAGAAAAGACGGTGATGTCCGGGTTATTCAATTCCGCACGCAAGTTATCAATAATGGCTTTCAGGATCGCTTCGTCACCCGTATTGCCCAATCCATAGAAGCCAGATAGTACAATTTTCACATATTTTCCTCCTCAAACTAAAGCTCGCAAGCCTTGTCCTCGCTAAATTCTACCACTTGTCAAACAGCCTGTGCAACTCCTCTAAAAATCTGCTATACTAATAAAATTGAAAGCGACTGAATCGAGGGTTTGACTAATGAAGGAAAAATATTTAGGGGTGGACGTTTCGCCTCTGTCATATGAAGGTATAATAAATGATTTGAGGGTCCGCATTGGGGCTGGCAAACAGTCGACCATCATTGCGGTAAACCCGGAAAAAGTGATGAGCGCCCAGCGCGATCCGAACGTGAAGGAATTGATCAACGCTTCCACGTACCAGATTGCGGACGGCGTCGGCATTTTGCTCGCTGCGAAAATCAAAGGCGGCGGCATCACATCGCGCGTCACCGGCGTCGATATGATGGCGAGATTATTGAAGTTTGCAGAAAGTGATGGCCATTCTGTGTATTTTTACGGTGCTAAGGAAGAAGTGGTCACAAAAGCGATCGCGAACATCCAAGCGCAGCACCCGAATATCCGCGTAGCCGGCTACACGAACGGCTATGAAAAAGATGAAGCGGCGCTTGTTTCACGCATCCACCAAAGCGGGGCGAAAATCCTTTTCGTTGCGCTCGGCAGCCCGAAACAAGAACTTTGGATCAGAAGAAACTTGAAGAGCTTGCCAAACGTCCAAGTATTCCAGGGGGTTGGCGGCAGTTTTGATGTGTTCTCAGGAACCGTCAAACGCGCACCGGCACCTTTCCGGAAACTCGGAATCGAATGGCTGTACAGGCTTCTCGCCAGCCCTTCCCGCTTCAAACGCCAGCTCAACTTGCCGGTTTTCTTATTTAAAGTATTGCGATCACGATAAAAGGAGATAATGTCAAAATGAAGAAATCCATCTGTGTTGTCGGACTTGGCTACATCGGCTTGCCGACAGCCGTTATGTTTGCGAACCACGGACACAAAGTCCATGGCGTAGACGTCAATGAAAAAGCGGTAACCATGATTCAAAATAAAGAGCTTCATATAGAAGAAAACGGATTGCAGGAACGCCTCAACATGGCCATCGATGGAGGCATGCTGACCGCTTCCATGAAACCGGAAGAAGCAGACGTCTTCATCATTGCAGTTCCGTCGCCAATCAAAGCGGATAAAACAGCTGAACTCGAATACGTTCGCAAAGCGACCGCTTCGGTTGTGCCTTTCTTGAAAAAAGGCAATTTGGTCATTTTGGAATCAACTGTGCCACCAAGAACGGTGGAAGATGTCATGATGCCGGAACTTGTTCAATCCGGTCTTGAAATTGGAACTGAGCTATTCGTTTCCCACTCGCCGGAACGCGTTATCCCGGGCCGTGTGTTCCAGGAACTCGTTACCAACGACCGCATCATCGGCGGCATCAACGAAGAATCGGCACGCCTGACTTCTGAATTGTATGCATCGTTTGTCGAAGGGAAGATGCACGAAACAGACGCAACAACAGCGGAACTCGTCAAAGTAATGGAAAATACATACCGTGACGTCAACATCGCATTTGCCAACGAACTCGCTATGATTGCCCAAGGAATCAATGTCAATATTTGGGAAGCGATCAAGCTTGCGAACTACCATCCGCGCGTGAACATCCACACGCCAGGACCTGGCGTCGGCGGACACTGCATCGCGGTGGATCCATGGTTCCTAGTTGAATTGGATCCGGAAAAATCGAAACTCATCCACTTGGCACGCAAAACAAACGACGGCATGCCGTCTTACACAGCGCAGCTGACAGCGGATATTTTGAACGCTAAAGGCATTAAAGACCCAAAAATCGCGGTTCTTGGCCTTGCATTCAAAGGCAACATCGACGACATGCGCGAAAGTCCGTCTGTGGAAGTCGTATCGCAATTCCGCGAACGCGGCATGAAACTGACGGCACACGATCCGCATATCAAAGTCAACAACTTGCCGGAACAGACACAAAGCTTCGATGAAGCGATCCAGGACGCATCGGCGCTGGTCGTATTGACGGATCACCAGGCATTCCGCGACATCGATCCGACAACATTGACGAATGTGGCGAATAAAATCATCATCGACACGAAAAACTGCATCAACCGCGAAAAATGGGAAGCTGCAGGATTTGACGTCTATTTGCTAGGCGATTCGAAAAACTAAGAGGAGGAAACCGAATGAAGAAAGTCAGAAAAGCGATCATCCCCGCTGCAGGACTTGGTACGCGTTTCCTTCCTGCCACAAAAGCCATGCCAAAAGAGATGCTGCCGATCGTCGACAAACCGACGATCCAGTATATCGTAGAAGAAGCGATTGAATCCGGCATCGAAGACATTATCATCGTGACCGGAAAAGACAAGCGTGCCATCGAAGACCATTTCGATTCTGCCCACTTGCTTGAAACGCGTTTAGCGGAGTCGGAGAAATTCGAGCTGTTGAACGCGGTCCAGCTTTCCAGCAAAGTCGATATCCACTACATCCGCCAGAAATCTCCGCTTGGCCTTGGCCATGCGGTATGGACGGCGCGTAAATTTATCGGCGACGAACCGTTTGCCGTATTGCTCGGCGACGATATCATCCAGGCGGAAACGCCAGGATTGAAGCAATTGATCAACCAGTTCGACGAACAGCAATCCTCCGTCATCGGAATGATGGAAGTGCCGGAGAACGAGACATACCGCTACGGCATCATCAATCCAGCGGAACGGATGGGCAAGCTTTACCGCGCGAAAGGGTTTGTTGAAAAACCAAGAGCCGGCACAGCTCCGTCAAACATGGCAATCATCGGGCGCTACGTTTTCACGCCGGAAATCTTCAAGTATCTCGACCAGATGAAAGTCGGCGCAGGCGGAGAAATCCAATTGACTGACGCCATCGAACAGTTGAACACGATCCAAAACGTCTACGGCTACGCTTTCGAAGGCAAGCGCTACGACGTCGGTGAAAAACTTGGCTTCGTCGAAACGACCCTCGAATTTGCTTTGCAGCGCCCAGACCTGCGCGAAGACTTGATCAAGTTCATGAAAACGAAGCTTGAGGGATTGTAATTAATAGAAGTTTCTTTTCTATAGTCGCTTCGCCGCTTAGGGCATAGCTCCCGTAAGAAGCCAGGCTAAGAACGCCTGTCTTCTTACTTCGCTTAGCCCATGAGCGCGGCGGCGCTTCATAATTTATAAAAAAAGAAATATAATTTTAGATATGGAGCAAAACAGCGCAGACGCCTGCGGGAATAGCGAGACAGCCGAGACCCCACAAGGAGCGATAGCGACCGAGGAGGCTCGGTGCTCGCCCGCGGCAAGCAAGCTGTTTTGCGGAATATCTTTTATTACCTGCATACCGCACTCATAAAAAACATTCATCCACAGGAAGGGAAGGGACAATTTGAAGATTTTATTGGTATCGAATATGTATCCTTCTGAGGCATTTCCTAGCTATGGCGTTTTCGTCCAAAACACGGAAGCCATTTTGAAAGACGAGGGATTTAGCATCGACAGAGCGGTGCTGACGAAAAAGACCGGCAAGGCGCAAAAAGCGCTCGGCTATGCACAGCATTACGCGAACGTGGTCCGAAAAGGGATGAGCGGCAAGTATGATGCAATCTATGTGCATTACGCTGCCCACAACGCATTGCCTTTATTGGTTCTAAAGAAACTCAAGCCATCCGTACGCATTGTCACCAATGTCCACGGCAGTGACGTGGTGCCGGAAGTGGCTTCGCAGGAGAAATTCCAGCCGAACGTCAAAAAACTGCTGGGCCAATCCACAATGATCATTACACCTTCCCATTACTACGAAAAACTCGTTAAAGAAAAATACCAGGTCCGCACCCCGATCCGGATTTTCCCTTCCGGCGGCGTCAACGCGGCTGTGTTCTACCCGAACAAAGAAAATAACGCCGAACTGATGGCGACGTATAAACTCGATCCGAATTTCCGCTATTTCGGCTATGTCGGCCGCATGGACGTCGGAAAAGGCTGGGACCATCTATTGAACGGGTTCGCCGCATTCCTGAACGAACATCCGGAAGAAAAAGCCAAGACCCGCTTGATCATGGTCGGCTCCGGCAAAGACGACGCCGCATTTTTCGAACTTCGCAAACGCCTTGGATTGGAAGAATCAGTGGTGCATTTCCCATTGATGAAGCATGCAGATCTTGCTGCGATTTACAATATTATCGACCTTTTCATTTTCCCGACCACCCGGAAAGGGGAGAGCTTAGGGCTTGTCGGCCTTGAAGCGATGGCTTGCGGCACCCCGATTCTCGCGAGCCGCATCGGCGGAATTTTGGATTACACGAAAGAAAACGAAAACGGCTGGCTTTTTGAACCCGGCAACCCGCAGGATTTGGCAAGGGGCTTAGCCGCCTATAACAAGCTTTCAAAGGAACAAAAGCAGCAAGTCGGCCAAGCCGCTTATCAAACCGCTCAACAGTACGAACAAAAAACGATTCAATCGAAACTTTCAGCGATTTTTCACGAGCTTCGGTTAAAAAAATGAAAGAGGATTCCCAACCATGAATTATAAAAAAATTCTTATGCTCCTAGTGGCTTTTATCGCCCTGCAGCCAGTCATTGATGTTCTGACGACCGCGTCCATTTTCGTTGTGGACACCAGCATAACAGTGGGAGTGCTAATCCGCGCCGCTTATATGGTCGCTTTGCTCCTTGTCCTTCTATGGGCTTCAAAGAAAAGCAAGATCAGCCGGATCTTTACGATTTATTTGGTAGGGTTGGCCGTCCTGCTCACAGCGAATATTTTGGTCAATCTGCAAGTCAAAGACCCGTATTATTTATTCCAAGAGCTTAAATTTTTCAATAAAGTAATTTATTTCCATATTGTCTTGCTTGGATTAATGATCGTTTACCGTGAGTTAAAAGCCCGCGATTACGACATTTCCGGCAAAACGACGAAGTTTTTCTGGCTTTCGGGCATGATTATCGGAATTGTGTTCATCGTAGCGCAAATCACTGGAACAAGCCTTTCAAACTACTCGCATACGAAAGTCGGCTTCACCGGCTGGTTCTATGCGGGCAATGAAATCGGAGCCATCATGGCGATCGTATTGCCAATCATGGCGCTTTATGGAGTAGAAAAGACTAATTCCTGGAAGAAGCCATGGGCTTGGATTCCGTTTGTTTTGCTGTCACTAGGCATGTTAGCGCTTGGCACGAAAGTCGGCTATGGCGGGATCATCATTGTGCTCTTATCCGTATTGATCGGTAGTTTGATTATGCTGTTCGTTATGAAGAAAAAGACAGCCAATGTAAAATCAAACTTATTGATTTCAGCCGTATTAACCGTAATTTTAGCGGTTATTACTCCGGCTACACCGGTTTATGAAAACATGTTTGCGCATCTTGGCTCATTTGGCATCAATTTCGGCGATGCTGTCGAACGTCCAGGAGAAGAAGCGCCTGTTGAAGGGGAACCTGGTTTTGAACCGGAACAACCGGTCATCACAAACGACCAAGTGCAAAACTTGATTTTCAGTTCGCGTGAAAAGTATAAAGAAGTCATGAAAAACGATTTCTACAGTTCACCGATTTCCCAGCAATTATTCGGAATGGGCTTTGCGGGCAACTATGAGCCGCAGCTTCCAGGCAAAACACCGAAAATGATTGAAATGGACTTCCATGATTGGTTTTATTCGTTCGGATTTATCGGATTCATTTATTTGATGGCGCCGTTTGTTTACTTCGCCGGCAAATACTTGATCCACTTTATCCGCAACCTGAAAACGCATTTCACGTACTTCTACGTGCTTTACGGCGTCGGTTTCCTGCTGGGCATCGGCATTGCCTATACAGCGGGCCACGTACTGACAGCACCGGCCGTATCGATTTACTTGGCAGCCATCCTTGCGATGCTGGTCGTGAAAGAGAATTTAATCAAATCGAAGAGCTAATAAAAATCCGCATCAGAAATTCTGATGCGGATTTTTTTGTTTCTATAAGTTGAACTAAAGAAGTAACATCTATAAGCCGCTTCGGCGCTATGGACAGGGTTTCCACAATAAGCCGAGAAGAGCACTCGTCTTATTGCTCCACCCAGTCCGGAACCGCGCCGGCGCTTTTTATAATTGTAAAGTAGTAAGGATGTATAGATGAAAAATACAAGATTGTTGTATTCAACATATATAGCATAAAATTTCAATACTAGAAGAAAGAGCGGAAAGCGTCCGCCTGGAGTGATTTCTTCAAAGAGAATCGGGTCTTTGTTGTAAGATTCATGAATAGTCTTTATATAAAAAAAGAAGCTGGTGGAAAATCGTTATAAACGATCTTCCAACTCAGCTTCTTTTATTTTGTTTCTATTAACAAAGCTCACGAGTACATGGAACATGCCGCCAATTGCCAGGAAGAAATACGGCAGAAGCGGCTGGTTGTAGCGGGGGTAAGCCAGATACAGATTGTTCATCACCGTGAAATACAGGATAAACAGAATGATGAACAGCCATTCTTTCCAGATAGGTTTTTTAAAAACGAACATCAGGAGAAGGGAAGCGAGCCCCGTCCAAAATAAAGTCAGATAGACGGGAAGCATAGTCGCTTTATCGATGCCGAAAACGCGGAGCCAATAGAAAGGCTCTTCCCACTGGATGCGCAGCTTCGCCGTCGTGTACGTTTCCCAGAACCACTCGGAATTATGATCACGCATCATGTCGATTCGCTCTTTCGCCACTTCCATTTGATAAATATTCTGTTCGTAGCGGCTGGCCTCCGGATGTTCATCGACCAGCTGCTGCACGACAACGTCAAAAGGCGGTCCGTATTTATAGCCGTTGCCTTGGTAAGTGCCGAGCAAGGTTGGATTGCCTGCGCCGCCAGACAGCGGGATAAACGCGTCATAGGCGATGTAATTTCGTGCCCACCACGGCCCCATCACTAGCAGCAGCAAAACAGCGGCGATGCCGAACTGTTTCAGCGCAATCTTCACCGGATATTTCTTCAGCACCAAATACACAAGCAGGATGACAGGGAACAGTGCAATCGTCGGACGGAACATTAGCATGAACAAATACAAGCCAATGACCCAATAGAAATCTTTCATCGAATGCGTGTCAGCAAGCCGCAGTGAGAAATACACGAAGAAGATAAACGCAGCGGTGACCGGCGACTCGGTAGCGATCAAATTATCTGTCACCACAATCGGAACATAAAGCGCGAGGATCAGAGCCGCAATCGACCCGGCGATCGGGCTGAACAAACGCTCTCCGATTTTATAGATGCCGAAGATGCTGAGGCAGCCGATTAAAATCATCACTATTTTTGCTGCAGCGAGACCGACAGTTCCTGTGCCGAAAAAGAAAAACACGCTGGCGACTAGGAATGGAAGACCGGGCATAATATGAACAGTCGGCTCTGAGTGATCGACATAAACCAATTTGCCTTCTTCCAATAAAAACTTCGCGCTGTCGATATAAAAGTAATCGTCGCTATTAAGCGACAAGTTTGGTCCGTAATAAATAAGGATCGCTAACCTGAAAAGAAAACCGATGGCGAGCGGAATCCAAAGCCAGAGATTAAATTTTGTAATCTTTGTAATCATCATATCCTCCTAAATGCATAGCTCTTCCTATTATAAAGGAAAGAAGAAGAGTTCTCAGCCATTTCACTAAGAAAAGGAAAATATCTCTAGTTTTTCACAACGCTTCTTTAGTCACAAATGGAAAAATTTAAAAAATCCTGAAATTACGACGGAACTAAACGTTTCGAACTAGGAGATTTACTTGAAAACGAATAATAAATCAATATTTTATCGAAATGATAAATAATTTTCATAATAATCTGATGCAGGAAATTTAAATTTTAAGTGCTTGTTTAACGCAATAAATTATTACCAATAATGGATGAATAGAAATTCGTTTTTTATGTATAATTAAACATTGGAGAGAGAAGAGATCTTCCAAAATGATAGGCGAAAAACCCCTAAAACACATGAAAAGCTTCGAGATTCTGTATTTTTTGTAATACTATAGACTCTTTTTTACAATAAAGTGTAATTTTTAGGATACATTTTTAATTTATCAGTTGAAATCTTTAATATCTTTGTTAAACTAAGTTAGAGTTTAATTTTCTGATAATCTCTTTCGAACTGCCTAATCATCTTTACTATTACATTTTAGACTTTAGTCATAATATTTTAGGATTAAGTGGCAAAGAAGAGCTTTTATCAGTATAATTAAATTGGGTTAACCAATACTCATCATTTAACACATTAACACCTAAAACAGGGAGGAATTACACACATGGCTTACCAACCAAAGTCTTACAAGAAATTCGTTGCTACTGCAGCGACAGCTACATTAGTAGCGACAGCAGTAGTGCCAGCAGCATTTGCTGACGAAGTAAAACCAGCAGCATTCACGGACGTTGCTAAACAATACGAAGCAGCAGTTAACTTTGTTGTTGCTAACAACATTGCTAAAGGTTTAAGCGAAACTCAATTCGGAGTTAGCGCTCAAATCAAACGTGGTGACGCGGCAATCATGATCGCAAACGCTGCAGGTCTTAACGACGAAACAGCTCCAGCATCAGGATTCTCTGACGTTCCTACTCGTGGCGTTCTAGCTATCAACTCATTGAAAAAAGCTGGAGTAGTTAACGGTAAATCAGCTACTAACTTCGGTTTCAATGATTCAATCACTCGCGGTGAAGCAGCTATCATGCTTGCTAACGCTTTTGATCTTGAAGGAAATACAGCTGACGTGAAATTCACTGATGTTAGCGATCGTTACAAAGCTGCAGTTGCTGCTTTAGTTGCTAACGACGTAACTAACGGTATCTCAGCTACTCAATTCGGTACTTCTAACAACATCAAACGTGGAGACTTCGCTCGCTTCGTTTACGCTTTGGAAGAGTACATTGTTGACCCAGCTGAAGCAGCTGTTCAATCAGTTACAGCTTCTAATGGTACAGTTACTGCTACATTTAACGTAGCTCCTGAAACTGCTCCTGTAGCTGCTGATTTCGTAGTAACTCGTTCAATCAATGGTGGAGCAACTGAAACTGTAACACCATCAAACTTTGTTTATAACGAATCTACTAAAACAGTTACATTCTCAGTTGCTGAAGTAGCACAAACTAATGCAGCCCAAACAGTAGCTTACTCTGTACAATATAAAGATGATGCAGCTAAAACTGGATCGTTTACAATTGCAGCAGCGGCAGTACCTGCAGTTCAAGCAGCTGCGAATGAAGCTACAAACACTGTTACTTTAATTTTTAACAGCCCAGTAGATTTAACTACTGCACAAAACCGTGCAAACTATAGCTACGATGGAGATGTAACAAGAACGAATGATACTCCAGCATTCCCTACAGCAGTAAATGTAAGCACAACTGCTAATGGACCATTTGCTGCAAATCAAGTTGTTACTCTTACATTTGCTTCTGGTGTAATTGTAGAAGATGCTGAAGCAGCTCTTACAATC
This sequence comes from Planococcus massiliensis, assembly GCF_000821325.1. Taxonomy (NCBI): domain Bacteria; kingdom Bacillati; phylum Bacillota; class Bacilli; order Caryophanales; family Caryophanaceae; genus Planococcus; species Planococcus massiliensis. The sequence continues at coordinate 885,421 of NZ_CCXS01000001.1, forward strand.
TCAAACCTTAAATCTTTATCAGGAGCAGCGGTTCCAACAACTACTCTTGATATCACACCGGTAGATATTGCTACACCAGCTAATCCAGCAATCGTTTCTTCTTCATTAACAAACGGTGCACAGACTAGTTCTTCAATTACTGCAAATGCTGGTAATAAAGTAGAATTAGATGTAGCTGCTGAAGGCGTTGTAGAACTTTCTACAGTTCGTTACCGTCTACTAAAACCAGATAACACTTTCACTGATTGGGTTTCTGTAAATGCAGAAGATGGGCGTTATGACGAACTTGCTGAAACAGCTGTAGCTTCAATTGATACTACGGGATATGCTGGTGGGAACTATCAGGTACAAGTGCAAGTTGCTGATACACTAGGTAATTTCTCTTCTGCTTCTGGATTAACATTAACGATTGTAGCAGCGGATATTACTGCACCTTCTACTACAATTTCTAAATCAGAATTTAGTAACACTACTCGCCGTGTATCTGTTGAAGGATCTGCTAGCGATCTTATTGCTAATTCTAATATCAATAGCAATGTAACAAACGTTCAATACCGTGTTCAAACATACAACGCTACTACAAATGCTTTCACTACATCTACAGATTGGACAAATGCTACAGCTGTTGATGGAACATTCAATGAAAGAACGGAAGAATTTACTTTCGCTTCTCCACAATTGACTGCTAATACTAACTATAGAATTCAAGTTCGTGCAGTTGATGCACAAGGTAACACTGGAGAGCCAGTTAATGCGAACCCGACAAATATTGGGACGCCTGCAAACCAAGGATACTTTACTGCACCTGCAGGAACTGGTGATGTTACACCACCAACATTAGCAAATACTACATTTACAGTTGGAAATACTACCGTAGTTAGCGGAACGCCTTTACGTACTAACGCGAAAAATGTTCGTATTACTGGAACAGCTGCAGATACAGTTGGAGTAAGTAATGTACAATACGCTGTTTACCGTGATGGAGATTCAAATGGTAGCTATGAAACAGAAGTTCAAGCTTTCTCTTCAACAGGGGTGACTGCTGTTGACGGTGGTTTCAATTCAACTAGCGAAGAGTTTGTAGCAACTTATACATTGCCAAACACTGATGGTAATTACCGTATTGTAGTACGTTCAACTGATACTGCTGGTAACAACAGTGAAGTCGTGACTCGTGATGTGATTGTTGATACTACTGCTCCAACAGCTACTTTAGTTCCAGACACTACACCAGAGTCTACTGTAAACAACGACTATATTCTAACTTTTAATGAAGCTGTACAAGTTGGAACTACTACTAATACTAGCGGTCTATTGACAGCTAACAACGTAGTTAGTGAGTTTGTAAATGACCCAGACAACTACACTGTACAACAAGGTAACCAAGTTGTAGAAACTAATACAATTCAGAGCATTGCTCAAGTTGGCCCAAGACAGTACAGAGTCGTATTCACTTCAGCTCCAACAGCTGCGCAAACTATTAATTTAACTGGTGTACAAGACATTGCAGGAAATGCAATTACTCCAGCTAGATTTACTGTTTCTCAATAATTTAGTTAAATTCTTTAATTGTATAGAGCATTAGCTTGGCTATATTCCTGTACAATACCAAAAAAGCCGCACCTGAAACCCTTAAGGTTTTAGATGCGGCTTTTTACATATTTATATAGGAGCTAGGAGTGGAAGTAATTAGTCTTTAATTGCTGTTAAATTGAGTTCTACTTTAATTGTTGGGGTGCCCAAACAATTTAACCGAAAGCTTGAAAGATAACATAAATCTTGCAAGATGAATTTTAATTTTTAATAAAATTGTTTTCATCAAATAGATAACAACTATAGTTATGGGAATAAATTCCTGTTATAATATTTGAGCTAACAGTAATTTGATGGATAATAAAATTATCGAAATACTGTCATGAAAAACAACACAAAGGGAGAGGGGAAATTACTATGAAAAAACTTAGTTTTGCATTCATGTCATTGATGGTAGCGCTTAGCTTCACATTTAGCGCAGCACCAATGGAGGCAGATGCTGCAGGGACAAAAGTGAAGACGTTCGCTAACTGCAAAGAGATCAACAAGGTCTATGCAGGCGGCATTGCCCGTTCTTCAAAAGCGACAAACAAAGGCGGGAAATCGAAGTACAAACCGTTCGTTTCTCAAGCTTTGTATGATGCCAACAAGAAAAGCGATCGCGATAAAGATAATATCGCTTGTGAGCGTTAATAAAAAAGTAATAGAGCCGTCCAGCAGAACTCATCTGCAGGACGGCTTTTTTAGTGGTAATTCTTATATTCAAATATGTAACTTATCCTCATATATCCAGTCTAATAGATAAGGAGTGATGACAATGCGAAAGTTGCCAATGATTTTATTCATATTGATGATAGCCGGCTGCGGTACTGCAGAGCCCAATATGAATTCTGGATCTTTAAAGATTTCAAAAGATGTAAAGTACGGAGAAGCGGATTATCAAAAGATTATTGAACCGAGCAATGAGCTCGGGTGGAAGCTGCTGCCGGTTGTGGAACCGAATGAAGAAGGAAATCGGTTCATCTCTTCACCAAGTTTGTTTATGGCATTATCGATGGTCCATTACGGTGCGGACGGTGTGACGGAAGATGAGATTTTGAATGTCTTGGAGGTTCCAGGGATGGATGCAAAGGAATTGAACCAAGCCAATGCCTCTCTAATGAACTTACTTGCAAGCGATTCTGAAGCGATTCAATTATCGATTGGCAACTCCATTTGGCTGAATAAAAGTTATCAGTTCCAGGAAGATTTTGCGAAGAACAATGAAGATTATTTTAATGCAAAGATTGAGGAAATCGATGTAACGGATAATGAATCTGTCGATCGGATAAATGGATGGGTAGAGGACTCGACCAATGGCAAGATTAAAGAAATGATGGAAGCTCCCTTAGATCCAAAACTTGTGACGGTATTGCTGAATGCGATTTATTTTAAAGGGGACTGGCAGTATCCGTTCGAAGAAGAGGGAACAAGTGAGCAAGATTTCCATCTAGTAGATGGTACTTTGAAAAAGATGCCATTAATGACTCTTTATGAAGAGCTGTCATATCTGGAAACGGATGATTTTCAAGCTGTTTCTTTGCCTTACGGTGAAGGAGAAATGGCGATGAAAGTGTTTCTGCCTAAAGAAGGCACTTCGCTTAGCGACTTTGAAAAATCGCTGACCGGTGAAAATTGGGATAAATGGAATGAAACATCGCAAGATATGGAAGGGACGCTCCAGCTGCCGAAGTTCCAGCTGGAGTATGAAGTGGAGCTGAATGACGCGTTGAAAGGATTGGGAATGGCTTCGGCATTTGACCGGTTTACGGCAGAGTTCCCGCAAATGGTGAAAAAAGAAAACGAGGAATTATTCATCAGCAAAGTAAAACAGAAAACATTCTTGGATGTAAATGAAAAAGGCACTGAAGCAGCTGCGGCGACTTCGATAGAAATTGTGGAGGAGTCGGGGAGCAGCGAACTGACTTTTGAAATGATAGTAGATCGGCCATTTTTCATTACGATTGAAGACGTGGAAACCGGATTAATCCTATTCATGGGAGCGATTAAAGAGCCGATGGCGGGGAAATAAAAGATGATGCGCTGCAGGGAAATTTTCCCTGCAGCGCTTTTTGCTTTTATTAAGTTCATGTAATAGTTTCCGAATAGCGTTGACGTAGGAAAGGCAGTTGGTTAAAGTCGTAAGTAGAGAATAGTTAAAATTGTAAATTTACTTTATTTAAAGTTAAAAATTTACAATATTTATTGGTGGGATGAGATAAATATAGGAATACAAAGAACAGAGGAGGAACAGTACAAATGGCCAACAGAAAATGGAGCAAGCCTGTGAAAGTCCTATTGTCACTCGGATTGGCGGCAGGATTATGGGTGCCAGCAACGCAATCGCCGGTTGAAGCGGCGGCAACGGCAAGTGATCTTTTTATATCGGAGTACATTGAAGGTAGCAGCATGAATAAGGTAATTGAACTTTACAACGGGACGGGCAATTCTATTGACTTAAGCGCATATTCGCTAGCTTTGTACGCAAATGGCAGTACGACAGTGCAAAGTGAAATGGACTTATCCGGAACAGTAGCAAGTGGCGAGACGGTCGTCATCTATAACAGCCAGGCAGCAGAAGGTATCAAGAGCAAAGGGCAGCTGCAAAATAATAATGTCATCAATTTTAATGGCGATGATGCTTTGGTATTGAAGAAAAACGGTGCACCGATCGATTCTTTTGGCCAAGTCGGCACGCGCATTGAAAATGCAAAAGATGTTACGCTGGTCCGCAATCCCGATATCCAAGCAGGCGATGGCATTGTGGATGATGCATTCAATCCTGCGGACGAATGGATTGCTTATCCAATAGATACGTTCGAGCATCTTGGAGCGCATACGATGACGGGATTCGGTGAAACACCGGCTCCAGAACCGGAACCAACCCCAGATCCTGAACCGGAACCAGGGATAGAACCGATTCAACCTCAAAAGTTCCTTCATTATAAGAACTTGAACAAGAAGAAATTGAATATCGGCCAGCCGAGCGTGTCATTGACGCTAGAAGGAAAAACAGCGATTTCCGATGCGGTTTACTTGAAAGGAAAATACGCTGAATTTCACGGAATGGGCTTTAAAGATGTAAAAGTGGTATTGAGTCCGGTTAGGGCCGAATCCATTTTTGATTTTAAAGGGATCGAAGTGGCAAAAGTGGTAGTTGATGGCCAGAAAGTTTCTCAAATTAGAGGGGCAGAAAACGTCAAGGCAATCGAGTTTACCAACGGAGCAGATTATGAAGCCATCGAATTTTATGACGCAGCTGGCCAGCCGATGAATTCGCCTCATTTGCCGGCAGAGAACAAAGCGCCGGTCGTGCTGAAAGCATTTGGCAATGAACAAGTGAAAAGCGGGGAAAGTTTGCAATACGACTTGACGGAATACTTCGCGGATCCGGAAGGGGAAAGTCTCGCCTTTACTTCCACTAAAGGCAGTTTAGAAGGTTCTATCCTGACATTGGATCTGCCGGCCGGTTCCCATATTATCGGCGTGACGGCGACTGATGGCAAAGAAAGCATCACGCAATCGTTCTCGGTAACGGTAACAGAAGAAGTTCCAGCAACGGGAAGCTATTACGAAACAGCTACTGGTTTGAGCGGCGATGCATTGAAGGATGAGTTGCATGCAATCATCGACGACCATGATCAGCTGAGCTACTCGGCGGTTTGGGATGCGTTGAAAGTGACGGATGAAGACCCGAACAATCCGAACAACGTTCTCCTTCTTTATAGCGGAGAATCGCGTTCGAAAGGGTTGAACGGCGGCAATGTCGGCGACTGGAACCGGGAACACACGTGGGCGAAGTCACACGGGAATTTTGGAACATCACGCGGCGCAGGAACGGATATCCATCATTTGCGTCCGACAGATGTGCAAGTGAATGGCGCACGCGGAAATCTTGATTTTGATTATGGCGGCAGTAAAGTGAGCGGCTGTGACGGCTGTCTGCGAACAGCGAATTCGTTTGAGCCGCCGGATAGAGTGAAAGGTGATGTAGCGCGCATGCTATTCTACATGGCCGTTCGCTACGAACCGGGCGACACAGTGGATTTGGAGCTGAACGAGCAATTGAATAACGGCTCGGCGCCATACCACGGGAAATTGTCTGTTTTGCTTGAATGGCATGAGCAGGATCCCGTCAGCGACTGGGAGCGCCAGCGCAACGATAAAATTCAAGACATTCAAGGCAACCGCAATCCGTTTGTCGATCACCCCGAATGGGCAGCGTCGATTTGGGATGCGAGCTGAGATTAGGAGAGTCCTGCAGAGAGAAATCTTTGTGGGGCTTTTTTGATTGGGGAGAAGATCGAGATGTTCGCAAGTAGTGCTGAATTCCCTATAACCGACTATGAGTTTCTCATAGACGATATTTAGATATGCCTAATCTTTACAACTAGTTTACAACGGCAGCTATTACATGGATTTATAGGCTTAAATATATCTATTTCCAACTCAAAAACCTTACAAAAACATAGAGAAAGATGGAATTATATAAACCTTTAAGATTATTAAATTCTATATATTAACATTTTAATGTGCTATTAAGGCAAATAGTTGGAAAAGTTACAGAAAATTTACGAAGCGCTTACATTGCTTCTGTATAATATGGTTTGTATGACTAATAAATTCCAAGGAGTGAAAGAGTTTGACAAAAAATGCATGGATTAAATTGTTTTTGAGCCTAATTTTGGTTCTGTCAGCAGCTTTGCCTTATATGGCCACTGCAAAAGCGGCTGAACCGATTACGGTTGCAGAAGCAATTGCGAATAATACAGGAACTCAGACTGTGAAAGGGTTTATTGTTGGGACAGTTATAAGCGGTTCAAGCTATGACCAAGAAGCGCCTTTTACAGTAGCGACGAATCTTGGATTAGCTGATTCACCGGATGAAACGGATCCTGCGAAGATTTTGCCGGTTCAATTGCCGTCGGGTTCTATCCGTTCAAGCCTAAACTTGGTGGACAACCCTTCTTTATTTAAAGCGGAAGTTACCATTACCGGCAAATTAGAAGCTTACTTCCAGGTAGCTGGCTTAAAAACACCAACTGCGTTCACGATTCTATCTGAAGGCGAAGCTCCGCCCGAAGCGGCTCCTGTAGCTTCAATTGCTGAAGCGCGTACATCAGCAGGCGATTTGATTCAAGTGGATGCCATTGTAACGACAGGAACTGGTTTCTGGGGCGGCAATGCATTTTATGTCCAGGATGAAACTGCTGGAATTTATGTCTATACAAACAACGCGGACGTGAGCCCTGGCGACAAAGTCCGTTTGACGGGTTCCGTTTCAGAGTATTCGGGTGAACTGCAGCTGCAGCCGAATACAGTCGAGAAAATTTCTTCAGGCAACGAACTGCCAGCCTTGCAGAGCATTACTCCAGCAGGCGTTAATGAAGATACGCAAGGGGAACGAATCGAACTTCAAAATGTAACCATCACCGGTTTGAAATCAGTCAATGATTTCGGCACATTCGAATTTTCAGCAACGGCTGAAAATGGCGAAGCGGTTGTTGTGCGCAACGATAACCGCAACGGACTTACTTTCGAGCAATTCACGAAACAATACAAAGAAGGCGATTTGATTCATGTAACGGGGATCGCTTCAAAATTCAACACATCGTACCAAGTGAAGACTTTATGCAGCGAGAGCTTTGATTTAGTCAACAAACCTGCAGTTTACGCAGACATCTTCCCGGGAGTTGTTTCAGAAGGAACAGCTATCACTCTTCAATCGGGCTGGGAAAATGCAGACATCTACTATACGCTGGATGGCTCAACGCCAACTCCAGCAAGCACAAAATACACAGCGCCGATCGAATTGACGAAAGACACTGTGATCAAAGCGATTGCTGTGGGAGACGAGACTTCAGAAGTGTTCTCGTTTGAATACACGGTCCTTAAAACGAAAGATCTGAAAATCCGGGATATCCAAGGCGATGGCCATTATTCGGATTATCAGAATGCCACAGTGACAGGAATTACGGGTGTCGTAACGCATCTTTACAACTCAGCGAATTTCGTTATCCAAGACACAAACCCGGATGACGATTTGACAACATCGGAAGCGATCATGGTCAACAAAGCTTCAAACGGCTTGAAAGTCGGAGATTTGGTGACGGTCAGCGGAACAGTTGAGGAGCATTACCAAGAAGGCTACTCCGATATGAAAAAGAACGATTTGCCGATTACGCGCATCCGTGCAACGGAATCAGTGAAAAACGGCACTGCGGAACTACCGGAAGCGATTGTGATCGGGAAGGACGTTTTCCCGCCGACTAAGAAAATTGACACAGATGGATTGACTCAATTCAATCCTGACGTTGACGGCATCGATTTCTGGGAATCGCTTGAATTGATGCGAGTCGGTGTTGCTGACGCGCAAATTGTCGGCCCGCAAAGCTATGGGGAGGTATTCGTTGTCTCCAAACATGCGACCAACAACGATTTCCATAAACAAGGCGGCATTTTGATCGCTGAAGACGACTACAACCCGGAACGCATTTCCATTGATATGGATAATGAGAAATTCATCGCGAAATCCGGTGATTCGTTTGCCGGCACTCCTGTAGGTGTTCTTGGCTTCGGCTTTGGCAACTACAAAATCTGGGCAGAAGAAAGCGATCTTCCGGCACTGGTAGATGGCGGAACGGCGCCGGAACAAACATGGATCCAAAAACAGGAAGATAAATTGACTGTAGCATCCTATAATGTAGAGAACTTCTCTGCTGATCCAAGCCATACGTCCGATGCGAAAGCACAGCGCGTTGCCGAATCGTTCGTCAATGACCTGAACTCACCGGATATCATCGTGATGGTGGAAGTGCAGGACAACGACGGCCCGATTACTTCAGGGAACAGCGATGCAACTGCCACGTATGAGCGATTGATCAGCGGCATTCAGGCAGCAGGAGGTCCGGCATACAAATGGACGGATATTGCGCCTGAATACAACCAGGACGGCGGGGAGCCGGGCGGAAACATCCGTGTCGGCTACTTGTACAACCCGGAACGCGTCACTTTGGCTGAAGGCACAAAAGGAACGGCAACAGAGACAAATTCATGGGTGAATGGAGAGCTTGCGTTGAACCCTGGACGCGTTCAGCCAATTCCGATGCCGAACACGCGCAAACCAATTGCTGCGCAGTTTGAATTCCAAGGCGAGCAAGTGGTAGTGATCGGTGCCCATTTGAATTCGAAAGGCGGAGACCAGCCGCTCTTCGGCAAGAACCAGCCGCCAGTCCTTGGATCTGTGCCGGAGCGCATTGAACTGGCAACAGCGATTAACGGCTTTATCGAAGAAGGATTGGCTCAAAATCCGGATTTGAATGTCGTGGTGGCAGGGGATATGAACGACTTCGAGTTCACGCCGGCTCTGGCGGCGCTGAAAGGCAGCATTCTGACGAATAAAGTCGAAGATGTGCCTGTGGAAGATCGCTATTCTTACTATTACCAAGGGAATTCACAAGTTCTGGACCATATGCTGGTCACAAACAACTTGGCGGAACAAACAGAATTGGACATGGTCCACATCAATTCCATGTTCATGGAAGAGCACGGACGTGCATCTGACCACGATCCGCTTCTTATGCAAATCGCATTTGACAAGCCGGCCGTTCCAGGTGAACAAGTGGCCGATCCGGATTACTCCGGCGAAAAAGCGGTAGTGGTGGCAGGAGAAGCAGATGAAGAAGGCCAGTTGAATATTTTATTCAATGAAGATACTGTGGCTAAATTGATCGCATCAGGAAAAGACTTGATCATCGACATGCCGACCGCTGACTTGACCTTGCAAGCTTCGAATCTGGTTAAGCTTGCGAAAAAAGCAGGGGACGCGTTCACGCTGGAAATTGCGTATGCTGAAGAAGAGGAAGTCGACAAGCGTCCGACAGTGGCCGACCAAATTGACTTAGGCATCACCAACAAAAACGGCGAAGACCTTGCCATCCAATTCAAGCAGCCGGCCGATTTGACTTTTGATTTGAATCACAATGCGAAAATTGTGTTCGGGGCGAAAGAAGACCAAAAAGGCAAATGGAAAATCTTCCAAGGTGAGCTAAACAAAAACAGCTTCACTATTTCCATCAACGAATTCGGCAACTACACAGCTGTTTCGAACAAAGGGCAAATGAAAGATGACAAGCCTGGAAAAGGAAATAAGAAATAAACGGATATCAGCCAGTAGAGAGTTTTCATCTCTGCTGGTTTTTATTATGCCCGATTCTGGCAACCGCACAATCGACTTGCTATAATAGGTAAGAATTGAAACCAAATGGCTTTTGGGCCGTCTATTATAGGAAGAGAAAAGCAGAAGCGAGTTGAGGGAATCGATGAATAACCGAACAGGAAAACGCAAACAGCAGAACCAATCGCGCAATAAACGATTGCTGCTTAGTATATTGTCTTTGGTTTTATTGGCAGCGATTGGGCTCGGGGCTTACTTTTTAGCCTTTACGCCGGATTCGAAATCGAATGCCGCACCTCCGATGAAAGAAGATTTCGCGGGCATGGTGTATACGGGATTTGATGTAAGTGAAATTGAAGAACTGGAAGCGCCGGAAGAAGTCGTGCAGGGCACGGTCGAAAATGCGGTGGAAAGTAAACCGGAAGAGCCGGTGAAGACGGAAACCGTCATCATCCCGCCGAAAAAAGACAGTTCGTTGATGATCGCCAATGCCAAAGCGCATGTCTATACGATCTACACGGATTTGGAGCAGGGATCCGGATTCCTGTTTAATACGCAAGGCGATATCGTGACGAGCGCTCACGTCGTGCGGGATGCGTCGTATATTGTCTTGAAGAACAGCGACGGCCAGGAATTCAGCGGCCAGATTGCCGGAATTTCTGAAACGGAAGACATCGCCTTGGTGCGGGTGGAAGAGTTGGCGGGCAAACAGCCGATGGGCATCGCGACATCGCCTGCAGAGCCAGGCACTGAAGTGGTAGCGATCGGCAGCCCGGGAGACGTCAGCAATACCGTCACAGAAGGGGAAATCACTGCAACCGGTGCAAGTTTCTCGGACGGCTACGAGTACACAGATATGTATGAAATGACGGCCGTATTGAAGAAAGGGTCGAGCGGCGGGCCGCTGATTGATTTGGACAGCGAGAAAGTGCTCGGCATCAACTCGATCATTTTGGAAGACAAACCGGAAATCGGCTACGCGATTCCAATGTATACGGTTGTGGACCAGCTGAACGCATGGGCAGCTGATCCGATTACGTACGAAGAAGAGGAAATTGTCCTGCCGGATGTCAAAGATGCCTTCTTTGAAGAAACCATCCTGCGCGACTTTATCACCGCTTATTATGAATTGCTGCCATATTCGTTGAACGATCCGGAATTGGCGTACTACGAGTCGTATTTGCTGCCGGACAGCCAAGGAGCAACAGAAGGCAAGAACTTCGTAGAAACGAACCGCAGCGAGACGCGCACATTCGATGCCGTCGTCCCTTCGATTGACAGTGTCGTAATCGGCGAGGAAGAAGCGCTTGTAGAAGCGAGAGCTACGTTGACCTATCACGATGAAGAAACAGGCGAGACCGCGACGATCGAGCACACAGCGATTTATACCGTGGTGATCGATGGATATGGGGATTACCAGATTAAAAATATTGAAATGAAGTAAGAGAGTCGGCTTAAGTGCCGGCTCTCTTTTTTTGTGAAATCAACCATTTACAATTCGAAATCAACCTTTGCACATGAGAAATCAAACATCGTACTCCTGAAATCAACCATTCTCAAGCTGAAATCAATTCGCCTCATTTGTCGCGGTTCGCTGCAGGCGAAACGCATCCATTCATGCACTTGATCTTTGGATTGTGTGCGAAATTACCCTAATCAGCCTCGAAATTACCCTCGGCACATGCGAAATTACCCCGTGACACTTTGAAATTACCCCATCACCAGACGAAATCACCCCGCGCCACAAAATTCCTTCCATATAAAACAACGCAAAAAAAGAGCCAAGCAATTACTGCCTAGCTCTTTCCTATTTGATTAGTTGATGCGTTTGAAGCTGTGGAATTTTGGTCCCCAGTAAGAGTTGTTTAAGCTAACAACTTCTGCTTTCGATCCGCCAGCGTGAACGAACTGGTTGTTTCCGATGTAGATCCCGACGTGAGAGATCCCAGCGCGATAAGTGTTTGCGAAGAATACGAGATCTCCAGCTTGTGGAGTAGAAACAGTTGTCGATTCAGCAAACTGAGTTGTTGTTGTACGTGAAATGCTCTTGCCTGCTTGTTTGAATACGTATTGAGTGAATCCGCTGCAATCGAATCCAGCAGTTGTTGTGCCGCCGAATTTGTATGGAATTCCTTTAAGTGCCAATGCTTTAGAAACGATTGTTGAAGCTGAAGCTGTGTTTGATACTTTAGCGACTGAAGAAGATGCTGAAGTAAGAAGTGAGCTCAAAACCCAACCGGCTTTGCCGTTCGCTTTTACTTTGTACCAAGTTTCTTTGCCGACTTTCTTTTGGTGAGTGGCAGTAACTTTAGTGCCAGCTTTCGCTAGAGTGACAACTTTGTATTTTGTGCCAGCATCCTGGCGTACGTTCGTGTTGTATTTCGTTTTGAAAGTTCCGGATTTTGCAGTTGCTTTGCTTGCGGCAACTTGCTCGACTTCTACTGAAGCATCTACGGAAGTAGTGGATTCATAAGTTGAAAGAACCTCGTCGTTTGTATTGAAGGCTGCTTGTGCATCCGCGGCTGTTTGGCTAAGGAGTAGTGTACTTGCTGCTAATACTGAAAAGACAAATTTCTTCAAATTTATTTCCCCTGTCGTTTTATATTATCTAAATATAAGTTTTTGTTTTCGTCTGAATCTGTTTCTAACTATATAGAGTTGTGTATTTAAAAACAACGTCAGTTAGATTGCAGTTATATTACAGTTCTATTACAAAGAAAAATTTGTTTAATAAACCCAGTTATATCAAGGTTTTTCAAGAAATAAAAAATCGCTTCCAAATGTTTAAAAATCAGAAATAGTGGTTATATGCACTAAATATTTCAATTTTGCGCTCGTTTAGATCCTTAAAAATGTAAAAATAAGGGGATAAAATAGGATATATTTCGAGTCAAACGTGTTAAACAAGAAAGTGTACTATTACACAATCCATCACTGATCTGGAAAGGCAGCATTTAATTTATTAAGAAATAATTGAATTTTAAGATTTTTAATATGACAAGAAAATTTTACCTGGACTCGCAGATGATTTTACTTTTTCTTACATCATCCCAATAAATTGATAATTTTCTCTACTTTGAAATAACAATTTAATAAAAAGTGAATAAAATAGACGTCTACTATGCAGAGATTATATACTGATAATGGAAAGATGTTAAAAATAATGTAAATTTATGGATTCGTTCTATAAATTTTATTTCATAAAGGAGTTCTGCGATTGAAAGTTATCGGAAGTGGATTTATGGCGTTGGCGCTGCTCGTATTTGGGGCTGACGAAATCCCGGCATCGGCACAAGGCGAAAAGGAACAAAAGATGATTGTGGTTTTTGAAGAGCAAGCCGACATGGAAGAAATCATTGAGGACGCGGGTGGAACGGCAACAGAAGCATTCGAGGAAGTTGATATCGCTTCAGCGGAACTAACGGATTCCGTGATTAATGAATTACGGCAAGATCCTGCAATCCTTTCTATAGAAGAAGATACAGTTGTCGAACTTCAAGCGCAGATGGAAGATTGGGGAATTGCTTCAAGTAACATCCCGGCTGCATGGAATTCCGGCTTTACGGGAGAAGGCATCAAGATTTCTGTCATTGACTCTGGAATTTCGCGCCATGAAGATTTAAAGCTGGCTGGCGGCATATCGACTGTAGATTATACAAATTCCTACGCAGATGACCAAGGGCATGGCACTCATGTGGCGGGAATTATAGGCGGATTGAATAATAGCTACGGCGTTAAAGGAGTCGCATATGATGCGGAGCTTTATGCGGTGAAAGCTTTTGATGCAAAGGGCCAGGCTTATGTGTCCGATATGATCGAAGGCATCAATTGGTCAGTTGCCAATGATATGGACATCATTAACTTAAGCGCAGGTTCACAGACGGGTTCGACCGCTTTTAAATCGGCAGCGGATAAAGCATATGCCAGCGGATTATTAATCGTGGCTGCTGCAGGGAACGACGGCGATTCAGTAGGAGCAGGCGATACGGTCGATTTCCCTGCCCGCTATCCATCCGTTATTGCGGTCGGGGCGGTTGACCGCTCTTCAAAACGGGCTGATTTTTCTTCAACCGGCAGCACAGTCGAAGTGACGGCGCCGGGCGAGCGGATCTTAAGCACCTATACGGGCAACCAGTACGCTTACTTAAGCGGAACATCGATGGCGACGCCTTATGTCGCCGGCGAACTTGCATTGATCAAACAAGCTTATCCGAATTTAACGAATAAAGAATTGCGGCAAGTATTGATCGACCATACCCGAGATGCAGGGCCGGCAGGAAAAGATCCGTATTATGGCTACGGCATCATCCGGGCTTCTTCCTTTACAGCACCACCACGTTCTCAACAGGTAAATGCGGTGGCCAATCTGGCATTGAATTCAAAAGCCATAACGGGAGCACCTGGCGATATGTTCAGTTTATCTGCGACGGCGACATTCCAAGACGGCAGTGTACAAAATGTAACGCCTGATGCAGTCTGGGCGTCCGCTGATGTAAAGGTTGCCACGGTTGCAAACGGCAAGGTTCAATTAAAGGCATATGGCAGCACAACCATTACAGCGACTTTCGGCGGCAAATCGGCAACGGCGACCATCACGGTTCCGCAGCCTGAAGCAAATCCTGTTGTGAAGTTGGAAGCGGACCAGACGACACTCGTTGGAAAACCTGGTGACGTGTTCACAGTTTCTGCAGCAGCCACGTTTAAAAATAACCAAAAAGAAATGGTAACGAACGAAGCCGTTTGGACTTCGAGCAATGAAGCGATTGCGACGGTTTCGAATGGCAAGATCACTGTTCAAGGCTATGGCATGGCAACCGTCTCGCTCTCATTCGGCGGCCAAACGGCGACTGTTATAGTCAACAGTCCAAATCCTCAAGCGGCACCGAATAAAATCCATTTCGACGATGTCCCATCGTTCTATGCACCGGCAGTTGATTATTTAGTGCAGCGAGGAATTACGCAAGGAAAATCTGCGACGCAGTTCGGCGTAACTGACAGCATCATCCGCGCGGATGCAGCGGTCTGGCTCGCGAAGGAACTCGGTTTGAATACAGCGACCGCTCGTCCATCCGGTTTCGGCGACGTGCCGGACCGTGCAGCAGGAGCCGTTAATGCTTTGAAACAAGCGGGCATCATCGGCGGCAAGACAGCAACGCGGTTTGGTTCCTACGATCCGCTCACGCGCGGCGAAGTGGCGATCATTCTGCAGCGGACATATAAACTCGACGCAGGCAATGAAACATCCGCTTTCACAGATGTTTCGTCCCGCTACGCAGATGCGGTCAACGCCTTAGTTGCAAACGACGTGACCGACGGATTGACGCCAAAGCAATTTGGCGTTTCGCGAAATATTACAAGAGGCCAGCTAGCGGTATTCATTTACCGATTAGCGGAATAAAGAAAAAGGGACCGATTCAGTTTGGGAATCGGTCCCTTTTTATAGGTACGGGAAACTCACAGGGAAATGAAGGAAACCCAAGGGTATTTGCGAGCAACTCGGATGGATTTGAGGGAAACTCAAAGGTTCTTACGGGAAACTCATTCAAATTATAGAGCAATTCATCAAATGGAAAAGCCTCTCATCCAAGACCAAGTTCAAAAGAACGATTGGATGCTTTCCGCTTATAGCAAAAAGCGGGAAAGAAGGCAGCATTTTTTACAAGCGACTCCCATCTTCCGACAACCACCCAAAAAAAGACCGATTCAAAATCGAATCGGTCTTTCTTTATTCAAATCTCGCAAGGAGCCGGTCCATCAAGCGGTTGCGTCCCGTAATCCACTGCGTCCAACGATAAAGATACAGCAATGCGCCGACGCCGACGCAAATTCCGACGGTGAACAACAGTAGCGATCCCGTATATAGAAGGAAACTGTTTTCAAAAACTTTCACAATGCGGCCGAGTGCCAAAATGAACAGCATATGCGACAAGTAAATGAAAAACGAAAAGCTGCTGACGATTTCCAGCAAGGGACGCGGCTTTTTCATTTTCTGGAACAGCACCGTTATCAGGAAGTAAACCGATAAGGTGTAGAAAAACATATCGTAGCGGTCGCTTGAAACCAAGGTATAATCGGTTTCCGATGCATTAAAGTAAATCCAGCTGAAGCTTGCTACTGCTGCAAGCAAAGGTAGCCAGATTTTATTCGCCAGAAAGGCAAAGATCTTATCGTAATAGACGCCGATATAAAAGCCGGCGACAAAATAGAACAGCCAGGCAAAAATGAACGTCCGGTACCAGAGCGGATATTCCTCAAAAATGAACAGGCGATAGCTTTCGAGATGCTCCAGCGCATATAGGTGGGCAAATGAAAGCGCGAAGGCGAAAGCGAGTGCAGCAAAAGGATTGATCTTCCGCAGCAGCCGGTTCAGCAAATAGTACAAGAGGTAGAACTGGAAAATGACGAGAATGAAGAAACCGTGCCAGTCGCCTGCACCGATGATGTTCCAAGCGGTCGGCCAGAAGACGCCGCCGCTTTGCTGGGCAGTGATGTACGCCGACAGCAGACCAATCAACACGTACGGCAGGAAAATGTATTGGACCCGTTTCCATAGAAAATCCTTCGGCAGCCTATCCGGATAATTCCGCGACAGCAAGGTGATGGAAATGAGAATGAAAACCGGGGTAGCAAACAAAAATAAATAGCGGATGGCCAAAAATACAGGGGTTTCGGTAAAATCCGTTTCGGCAAACTTTGCGTAATTCGTCAGCACGTGGTTATAGACGACGCTGAGGCAGGCAAAGGCCCGGATCATATTGATTTCGTTTAATTGCTTCAAGACAATAGCTCCGTTTCGTTCAAATGCTTTTGGTCATAACGGCACCTATTATATCAAATGAAGCGGGGGAGTCGAGAAGAAGATGTGTCCGTTTCGTTTCAGCAAAAAGGGAGTTTCAAGAATCGGCGGGAAGGGGATGTGTAGAGAAAAGAGAGTTTTGCAAAGGGGCGGGGCTATGAACGAACGATACGATTATATGGACTGGCTTCGTGTGTTTTCGATCGTCGCGGTGGTCGGCGTTCATGTGGTGTCAAAAATCATCAACAGTGCGGCGACCGATGAATGGGCGTGGCAATTTGCGAACGTCATCGATTCCGGATTGCGCTGGTGTGTGCCGATTTTCTTCATGCTGAGCGGCGCGCTGCTGCTGACCCGGCATCCGGATGAGCCGGTCGGCGACTTTTTGAAAAAGCGTTTGAGCAAATTATTGATCCCGCTTGTCGTCTGGAGCGGTTTTTATATGGTCTATAATGTGATGGAACTGGGCAAAAGCTATACGGCCTGGGAAATGGTCAAATTGTTCCTGACCGACGACGTCTATTATCATCTTTGGTTCATGTATACAATTCTTGGCTTGTATCTTATGGCGCCGTTCCTCCGCATCCTCGTCCATTACATGTCGAAGGCCGCGTTTCAATGGCTTCTCGGATTTTGGCTCCTGTTTTCAGCCATCCTTCCGTTCTTCCCGAAATATTTGGGTTTTGAACTCGCGGTGCCGGCCGGACTGTTCTCGCCGTATATCGGCTACTTCATGCTCGGCGCTTATCTCGTCATGTATCCGCTGGCGAAAAAGCACCTGGTTTGGCTCGGCGCTGCGGCGGTGCTCGGCTATATTGCGACGATCTGGGGAACGGCAGCCTTGACCAATCAGGCAGGCGAATTGGATGAATTCTACTACGAGCATTACCGGCCGAACGCGTTTTTCATTTCGCTGTTCCTGTTCGTCCTTTTCCAAAAGCTCAGCGACCGCCTGAACCCAAATCCCATCATCACCCGCATCAGCATGGCGACGCTCGGCATCTACGTCATCCATCCGCTGATCCAGCTGTACTTGAATAAATTCTTCGGCATCAACGAAACGATGATCCATCCGGCCTTCGGCATCCCGGTTTCCTGGATGCTGATATTCCTGATTTCCCTCGGGATCATTTTAGTGCTGCAGAAAATCCCGGTAATAAAGAATATTGTGCCATAAGCAGCCTGTTTGAAGCCTCGTCTCATACTCAGAGACGAGGTTTCGTTTAGGAAAAAACGCCATAAGTCCCGGTAATGGATTTTCAAATAGTCCATAAAGCCTTGCCTGAATAGTCTTAAAGCTTACATATACCTATATAAAAAGAGCTGGAAAAAAGAAGAAATAATCACATCAGACTAGTTAGAATATTTTAATAATATGGTAAATTTGATATGCCGCTAATTTTTCTTTAGCAACCACATTATCATAAGGGGGAAAACAATTGAGTAATTTACGCAATCTCATCATCACAGCGCTTGTGGTTTTGCTGACGTTCAGCTCAGTGGCCTTCGGGTTCACGGGAGCATCCGCTGCACCGAACACTTCGGCTGCAGGGGTCTCGAAACAAGTCA
Source organism: Planococcus massiliensis (assembly GCF_000821325.1). Lineage (NCBI taxonomy): Bacteria > Bacillati > Bacillota > Bacilli > Caryophanales > Caryophanaceae > Planococcus > Planococcus massiliensis. Next base: position 903,534 of record NZ_CCXS01000001.1, read on the forward strand.
ACCAGAAGCCGGCTGTTAAATTGCCGGACAAACTGGCGAATCCGAAAGATCCGAAAAAAGAGGTGCGCGTCATTGTCGAGCTCCAAAAAGAGCCGGCGATTGAAAATGCGACACGCAAAGGGGTTCTTTACAAGAGCTTGCCGGATTCCACAAAAGACAGCTTGGAGTCGGCGGTGGTCACGGACCAAAATACGGTCAAATCCAAAATCAAAACAGCAGCACCCGGCATTACATATCTCGAAAACTTTACCACGGTATTTAACGGCTTCTCCGCAAAAGTTCCGGCTGGGCAAGTCGAAAAAATTGCAGCACAAACTGGCGTAAAAGCGGTTTATGAAGCAACCGAATACGAGCGTCCGGCGATCAAACCGGAAATGAAGTATTCGAAAGCATTGGTCCAGGCGCAGCAAGTCTGGAATGATTACGGCTACAAAGGCGAAGGCATGGTGGTCGGCGTCATTGATACCGGCATTGATCCATCACATAAAGATATGGTGTTGACGGACAACGCAACGGGTGAAATCACCAAAGCAGAAGTCGACGCATTGCTTTCAGATAAATCATTGGAAGCAGGAAAATACTACACAGCAAAAGTGCCATTCGGCTACAACTATATGGATGGCAACGATACGATCCTTGACTTAGGGCCTGAAGCTTCGATGCACGGCATGCACGTCGCCGGAACAGTCGGCGCGAACGGCAATGAAGAAAACGGCGGGATCCAAGGCGTTGCACCGGAAGCGCAGCTTCTGGCGTTGAAAGTCTTCGGCAACGATCCGCTTTACCCATCAACTTATGGCGATATCTACATTAAAGCAATTGATGATTCCATCAAATTAGGGGCGGATGTCATCAACATGTCGCTCGGTTCAACTGGCGGCTTCGTGGATTCATCAGATCCTGAGCAGCAAGCAGTAGAACGTGCAACAAATAACGGTATTTTGGTTTCAATCTCTGCGGGGAACTCGGACATGTTCGGATCGGGTTACTTCTATCCATATGCAGAAAACCAGGATTACGGCTTAACCGGTTCACCGAGTGTTTCTTATGATTCTTTCGGTGTCGCTTCATTTGAAAACGACGTCATTACAGCACTGAGCTTCGGCTACCAATTCGGCGGTGCTGAAGCAGGGCGCGCATTGTACTTGCTTGCCAATGACAAAGATCCGCGCGATTTGCCGGAAGACTCGTATGAATTAGTAGATGCAGGGCTTGGATTGCCGGCTGATTTTGAAGGCAAAGATTTCACTAACAAATTCGCGTTGATTTCCCGCGGTGAAATCAGCTTTGTTGAAAAAGGCCAAGCGGCTCAAGCAGCAGGCGCAGCAGGCGTCATCATTTACAACAACACATCAGGCACGATCAATATGGCCTCTGATCCATCGATCACGATTCCATTCATGTCAACGGTCCAGGACGCAGGCCTAGCGATGAAAAATGCACTTGCTTCCGGACAGACTGTCACGGTTTCATTTGACGGACAGTATTTGGAAACGCAAAACCCGGCAGCTGGGGAAATGAGTGATTTCACTTCATGGGGCCCAACGCCGAACCTTGACTTCAAACCGGAAATCACAGCGCCAGGCGGCAACATCTTCTCGACGCTGAACGACGATGAATACGGTTTGATGAGCGGTACTTCAATGGCGGCGCCGCACGTAGCGGGCGGAACGGCATTAGTGTTCCAGCGCATTGAAGAACTTGGTTTACAAGGAAAAGACCGCGTACAATTCGCGAAGAACATCATGATGAATACAGCAAACCCGGTAGAATTCGCTGAAGGCCAATTCGTATCGCCTCGCCGCCAAGGTGCAGGATTGATGCAATTGCACGATGCGCTTTCAACGGACGTAACAGTCGTCAACAAAGCGACAAACGAAGGAAAAGTGGCATTAAAAGAAATCAAGAACAACCAATATGCATTCACATTGAAAGCCCAGAACTATTCGGATGAAGCTGCGGAATTCGCAGTGGATGTCAATGTGCAAGTGGATGCGGCAACAGATGGCGGCGGGGTCTTAGTAACTGCGCCGAACGAAATCGGTTCAGTCAATGTATCAGATGAAGTCTCGATCGCAGCTCCAAAAACTGTGACGGTTCCGGCAAATCAAACCGTCGACATCCCGGTAACAGTGGACGTTTCAGCGATTGACGCAGAACTGGATGAAATCTTCACAAACGGCTATTTTGTAGATGGTTTCGTCATCTTGACAGATGAAAATGAAGAAGTGACAGGCAACACCGAATTGGTCGTTCCGTATTTCGGCTTTAACGGCGAATGGGACGATGCCAGCATTTTCGATGATTTCGCTTGGGATCCGATGACGTACTACGGACAGACAATGCTTGCAGATGACCAAGGATTCATCCTGAACGGCGGCACGCATCTTGAAGGATTCGATCCAACGAAATTTGCCTTCTCTCCAAACGGCGATGGCGTGCAAGATGGCGTCATTCCGGTATTCTCGCTTATGCGAAATGCAAAGAACTTCGAGTTGAATGTGCTTGATGCAAACGGCAAGAAATTGCGGACGATCCGCACGGAAGAAGAAATGGTTAAGAGCTACGACAGCACAGAACCGTACGTATTCTCGCCTGATTTCAAATGGGATGGAAAAGCGATGGGCAAAGTGGTAGCGGACGGCAATTACAAATTACAGCTTCGCGCCGTAATTGATTACCCGAACGCTGAATGGCAGTCGATCGAATTCCCGGTCATCGTGGATACGAAAGCGCCGACAGCAAAAGCTTCATTTGATCCAAAAACAAAAAAAGTTGTCGTCAACAGCTTTACCGACAACACAGCGCCTGACCGCTGGGAAGTCTACTTGAACGGCAAGGAATTGACGGAAGATGCGGCAACTCCGGCTGATGAATCATTGGCACCGGCTACAACAGACTTTACCGTAACGGCAGAGTTGAAAAAAGACGACAAATTGACAGCCGTCTTCTATGACGTCGCTGGCAATAAAACCGAAGTGGAATTGCCGGTTACCGGTTCTGAAGATAAAGAGCCTGTGATTTTCATTGATTCCCCTGGAGTCCTTTCAACGCATGATAAAAACGAAGTAACAGTAAAAGGACGCGTAGAAGACGATTCAAATATCACAACAGTAACGGTGAACGGCGAGCCGGCAAAAGAATTCGACGGCACGAACTTCACGCATACCTTGACGTTTGAAGACGGTTCGCAGTATGTAACAGTGAAAGCGGTAGATGAATTCGATAACGAAATGGAAATCCGCCGCCAGATCCTGGTGGATACGAAAGCGGCAACCATCACGTTAGTGGATGCGCCGAAAACAGTTGGCCTAGATACGGATGAAGTGGAAATTACATTCAACGTTAAAGACAACTTCGACCAAATCCGCGTCTACTTGTATGACAGCGAAATTTTTGCGCACGAAATGGCTTCATACAGCGGCAAGAGTTTTGACCAAAACATCAAAACAACGGTGCCAGTGCTTGAAGAAGGCGTCAACGACTACAAATTGGTCGTTGAAGATTTGACGGGCCACCGCACAGAGCTGGATTTCACAATCACGAAACAAGCAGCGGCGCAAGATGGCTCGAACTTAAGCGTGAACAAAGACAATGTTGAATTGAATGTCGGTGATAAAGAAAAATTATCGGTGACAGAAGAAACAACGCTGCCAAACGGCAAAAAGAAAACAAAAGACGTGACGAAACAAGCTTCTTATAAAGTAGCAGATTCATCCATCGTCAGTGTGAAAAATGGTGAAATCACTGCGAAAAAAGCAGGCAAAACAACGATCACTGTTTCGCATGGCAAAGAGAAAGTTGTCGTCAATGTGACAGTTGCAGATCCGAAGCCGGTCGTAACGCTGGAAGTGGATAAAGCGAACCTGTCATTAAAAGAAGGCAAGAAAGAAAAAATCAAAGTGACGCAAACGACGGTAAAAGGCAAAGCCAAGCCAGTCAAAGAAGATGTCACGAAAAAAGCGAAATTCAAAGTGAAAGACAGCAAAATTGTCGAAGTGAAGAGCAATGGCCAAATCACAGCCAAGAAAAAAGGCTCGACAACGATCACCGTTTCGTACGGCGGCAATGAAGCTACCATTAAGTTAACTGTGAAGTAAGAAGGGAAGCCCGGAGCAGCAGAAGCTGCTTCGGGCTTTTTGGTGGTTGCAGGGTACCTGAGTGGGGCAGATGTTGCTTTTAGTTTCCTTATAGAATTCATCCTTAAAAGGTAGAAACTCATTCAAAAGATCAAAACCTAGTTGCCGGCTTTCCGCTTGCAGCGAAAAGCGAAAGTTCAAAGGACGAGGAATGGGAGAAGGGTGAATTCGCAGCGGATCGGGGTAATTTCAAGGAGGCTTGGGGTAATTTCGAACAGGAATGGGGTAATTTCGGAAACGATTGGGGTAATCTCGCACGGACTTGAGAAAAAATCACAATAATGAGCAACTCAGCAGCAATCTTCGCCGCCTTTTCAATACGCGCCGATTTATTTATACTAGGGGCAAACATTAACCGAAAGGATGAATTTCAATGGCAAACCCAGTTGATCCATTTCTTTCCCGGTTTTCAGCGCCGGCGAGGCGGGCATTAGAAGCACATGGCATTACCTCAGCTGAAGAACTATCAAAGTTCACGGAAAAAGAAGTGCTGCAGCTCCATGGCATCGGACCGTCTTCGCTGCCGAAACTAAGAGAAGCATTAACCGAAAAAGGATTCACTTATCAAGACGAATAAAGAAGCCAATCAAACTCAAGCCGCAAGCTTGGGTTTTTTTGTGCCTTTAAAAGGACTAAAGTACCTAATAAAAATAATTTTTAAATTATTTAAAATAAAACTTGGGATTTTCGAATCATGTGCTATTATAAAATTATCTAATTATTCAGATAATAATGATAGAACAGAAGGAGTTATGTCCCATGAAGAAGGTTTTGCACGTGAAATTCTTCAGCAGCTTCCTGTCCCTTGCCCTGGTTCTTTCATTGCTCGTGCCCTTTGAAGCTGCGGAGGCTGCGGAAACCAATCCGTATAACAAATCAGCCCGCACTGCAGGAGATCTTCAAGCCCAAGCGGCGATTATCGAACAGCTTCAACTGCCCCATCGCACTGCAAAGTTACATAAAGATTTGCAGGGTCTTTCCGGCAGCCAAAAAGTGCCGGTCATCATCCATCTATCGGAAAAGCCGATAGCTTTGCAAAAAGGAATTGCGGAGTCAGCCGGACAAGCCTTCACTGCTTCGCTTGAAAGTTCAGCGGAAGTGAAAGTGGCGAGCCAGCAAAGATCGGCCAAAGAAGAAATGGCCAGCGAACAAATTTCATATGAAGTAGGATTCAGCTACAAAACCGTGTTGAACGGTTTTTCGGCAACAGTCAAAGCCGATGATTTGGATAAATTAATGGATATCGACGGCGTGACGCTAGTGGAACCGGACGTCACGGTACGGGCTGCTTCATCCGGAGCCGGCAATGCTGAAGTCAAGCCGGCGATGAATGTCAGCGCTCCGTTTCTCGGCATCGAGAAGCTTTGGGCGGAAGGCATCGACGGCAAAGGCATTAGTGTCGCCGTCATCGATACGGGAATTGATGCCGACCATCCTGAATTTAAAGGAATTTACAAAGGCGGCAAAAATTTCGTTAAACACTCATCCATTTACACGCGGCCGCGAGCAGACAACGATGCCTCTGAAACGCGCCCGTCGGAACGTCCCGGCAACTTGCCGGAATTCGATGAAAGCGGCGATCCGTTCTATACGTCCCACGGCACGCATGTGGCCGGGATCATTGCTGCAAATGGCGCCAATAAATACAAAGTGAAAGGCGTCGCGCCGAAAGTCGACCTTTACGCCTACCGCGTGCTTGGCGCTTACGGCAGCGGCTTGAATTCCAGCATCGTCGCAGCCATCGAGGAAGCGGTCAAACAGGATATCGACGTCATCAACTTATCGCTTGGCGGCGGCACCAATTCCGAAACGGATGCCGGTTCATTTGCCATCAATAATGCGATGCTTGCCGGCACGGTCGCCGTTTCTGCCCCCGGCAATTTCGGTCCGGACCGCGGGACGATCGGTACGCCGTCTACTGCGCGCCTCGGAATTGCGGTCGGGAACACGACGACACCTGAATCCGTCTACAGCGGAAAAGTGCAAATTAAAGCAGGGCTCTTCAATTATTCGAAAGTGAACAAACTGATGCTCAACACATTTAATGCGGACCCGGCCAAGCAACTGACTGGGAGCTATGGAATCGTCTCCATTCCCGGATTCGGCAAAGCGAACAACTTCAATGGACTGAATGTGAAAGGGAAAGTGGCGCTCATTTCGAGAGGCGACATTCCGTTTGTCGAAAAGGTTAAAAACGCTAAAAATGCCGGGGCCGTAGCGGTTCTCATCTATAACAACAGCAGCCTTTCCGAGCCGGCTGGCGCATCTCTCGGCGAAGGGCTTGATGCTTTGCCGACGTTCGATTTATCAAAAGGGGACGGGGAAGCGATCAAAATCATAATTGCGCAAAATGCCGGCACGGTCTCGTTCAGTGATTTCAACGAAACCGTTGTAAAAGGCGATGACATCAACGACACCAGCTCACGCGGACCGAGTACGCCGAATTACGACATCAAACCGGATGTCATGGCACCCGGCACCAATATCATGTCGACGCTGCCGATGTATGGAGCCGACAACCCGAAAGCAAGCTACGATCTCGCTTATGGCAATGAAAGCGGAACGTCCATGGCCGCACCGCATATTGCTGGAATTGCCGCGCTGCTTTTGCAGAAGCATCCCGACTGGTCGCCGTTCGACGTGAAAGTGGCATTATCCAATACTGCGAAAATTTTGGATACGAAAAAATATGACGTGTTTGCCCAAGGCGCCGGACGGGTCGATCCGTACGAAGCGCTCCATCCCGATATTTTGGCTTATGCCGAAGACGAAGCGATTTTAGATGAAACCGGCAAACGCGTGCCGAATGTCAAAGGCACCATCACATTCGGTTCGCTGAATCCGGGAACCGGACCGATTTCCATCACTAAAGAAATCCGAGTGAAAGATATGGACGGGGGAGGCGGGAAGTACACCGTTTCAGTGGACACGCTGAAGACGTTTGCAGACGCCAAAGTCACGGTCGACAAATCTTCGTTCACTTTAAACGGCGAGCAACGGATTAAAGTGACTTTGACAGCATCTCAAAATGCCAACTTCCAATTAGGCGATGAAGCTCTGGGCTATATCCGCATCAAACCGGAATCCGGAAATTCCAAGGAAATTTCCTTGCCGTTCGCTGCAGATTTCGGCGGCGCACCAACCGAAGTGAAGAATTTCAAAATGACGGAAACCGATCTTTCATTTAATGGCGACGGCATCAACGACAAAGCGGAATTGAGTTTTGTGTTGACGGAAGACGTCAAAACGAACTTCATCCAGCTCTGGAACATCATGGATCCGGCAGCGGGCGTTGAAGGAGACGGCTATATCGGCTATCTGTATGCAGCGTCCACGCTTTCAGCCGGCTCCTACCGAATGGACATCGACGGCACTTACATTCCAGGAAGCGGCCCAGAGGAAAAACCGATTCCGGACGGCTTATATACAATTGATTACATGGGCCAGACCGTTTCCGGCAATCCGCCTGTCGTCAGCGCGTCGCTCGGCCCGATTGTCGTCAAATCGACCGCACCGAAAATTTCAGGGGTTGTGAGCGGAGGAAAAGCAAGCGGCAAAGTGACCGACAAATACATCGACTATTACAAAGAACTGACGAAATACGGAACGGCATTTGCCCTCAATGAAAAACTGAAGGCAACGTATACCGTGACGTCGGGCGGAAAAGAAGGAGCGCCCGTGCCGATCAAGCTATCAACGGATGGTTCGTTCACATTCGCTATCACGGCTGGAGAAAAAGATGCTGTCACCGTCCGGGTGGAAGACGCAGCCGGAAATGTCGGCAAGCAAGTGATTTCCGGAAAAGGGGGAACCGGCCCATCCGGCTTTACGGATACTCAAAACCACTGGGCCCGCACCCAAATTGAAGCGTTGGCGAGCCGCGGTATCATTGCCGGAAAAACAGCGACGACGTTCGAGCCGGAAAGCGATTTGACCCGTGCAGAGTTTGCTGTGCTGCTTGCCCGGGCACTCGAATTGCCGCTCCGGGAATATGAAGGAACGTTCAAAGATGTGGGGGTGAGCAAGGCGTGGGCATATCCGGGCATCGAAGCCGCTGCCAGAGCCGGAATTGTGGCCGGGAAAAAAGACGGCAGCTACGCCCCGGATGCCCCGATCACGCGGGAAGAAATGGCCGTCATGGCGATTCGCGCCGTCGAGTTCCAAAATCCATCGTTGCTGAAAAACTTAGGGAAGCCGCATCAATTTTCGGATGCGAACCGAATCGGCGGCTATGCGAAAGACGCGGTGGCCAAAGCGTATGCGCTCGGCATCATTACAGGCCGGACGGGCAATAAATTCGATCCGAAAGCAAACACGACACGCGCTGAAACAGCCGTCATCCTGTACCGTGCGCTTGGCAAAATGCAGTTATTGAAATAGAAGAGAAAAAGGCATCCATTCGGGTGCCTTTTTGTTTGCGGGAACTTATCCAAATAAAAAAGAGCCTTCTCTCCATAGAGAAGGCCCTCAATCATACTCCTTATTTCACGCTTGAAAGTTCACTTACTGTTTCACCTTTAGCGTCCAATGATTTAACTGATCCGTATCCTTCAACCATATAATACTTTTCGCCACTTTCAATAGTAATTTCGACAGCGTTGGTGAATTTCTTATAAGGTGTGTTGACGGTTTTATTAACACCAGTGATGGTCGAAGTATAGCGCTCGCCTAAACCATTTTCAAAAGTTTTGCCGACTTGGATCGGGTAAACAATCTCTGTTTCAGCTTCAGAGTATGGCAAGCCATAAATCAGCGCATCTTTTGTTTCGTTCTCCACTAACAGTGTAGTAGCGGAATTCCAATCGGTTCTTGTCACCCACATAAAGCCGAAGTCATTGCCCTCAATTACAGGAACTTCTTCAAATTTCAAAGTAGCCGTGCCTTGCTTGGTTGAGTAGCTGTATATTTTAGTTTTGTCTCTCAAGTATGAGTTTGCCATATGCGTATCGTTCTTGAATTTCGGCTCAAGGACGCGAGACATGAAAGCAGCAAGTTGGCCACGCGTAATCGCTTGGTTCGGACGGAACGTATTGTCTGAGTAGCCTGCAGTGATATTGCCGCTCACCATGGTAGCAATCGCATTATACGATTTCATATTTGGGGATACATCGCTGAATGACGCCCCAACGCCATTAAAGATATTGAATGTGAGGTCCAAAATGATCGACATGTCGCCGCGCGTAATCGGTGCGTACGGCTTGAATGTGCCATCCGGATAACCACTTATATAGCCGGCTTTTGCTGCTTCAGCTATATAGCCGCTTGCTTTTTGGGACTTCGAAACATCTTTGAAATTAGTAGAAGTTTGCGTCCCTTTAAAGTTTTTCAATTTGCCGATCATGATAGCTGCTTCTGCGCGCGTCACGATCTTGTCAGGTTTGATGGTGCCATCCTCGTAGCCGGAAATGACGCCTTTATTCACCAAATAGGTCATTTCATCGTAAAAACCGTGGCTTGCGGGCAAATCTGTCGCCGCCTGTGCAGGCGAGACAAGTAGGGTAAGTGCGAGTGCTGCTGCTGAGATCATCGGAAATTTCTTCAAAGAATCGTTCCCTTCAATAATTTATTTGATGTTTATTTTACATCCACTAATTCATAAAGCGTGTCGCCGTCGTAATGGACGGTTTTAATCAACCCATAGCCTTCAGCCATGTAGTATTTATAGCTTTTGCCATCCCATTCAGGATCCAGAACGGAAACTTCGACAGCGTTGGTGAACGTTTTATAAGGAGTCGTCACTTTAACATTCACGCCGGTAATTTTGAATGGCGGTAAATCGGTGTCGCCGCTATCGAAAGTTTTGCCTTTTGTGATCGGATAGACCAGGCTAGCTGTAAATCCATCTTCCGGGAAGCCGGTAATGTACATTTCGCGGTTTTCGTACTCCCCGTAGAAATAATCTTCGCTGTCTTCTTTATAATCTACCAACCAGAAGAAGCCAAGCGGCTCGTCGAAGTATTTCGCGCTGTCCACATATTTTTCAGTTGACACTTCGCCCGTGATTTCGCGGTACGTATACGTTTTTGTTTTATCTTTCAAATACGAATGCGCCATATGCGTGTCGTTCTTGAATTTCGGCTCAAGCCCGCGAGCTAGGAAAGCGGAGAATTGTGCGCGAGTTGTTGCGTTATTCGGCTTAAACGTGAAATCTTTATAGCCCGCTGCGATGTTTGCGCTGACTACTTCGCCAATAGCATCAAATGCGCGCATATTCGGCGACACATCTTTGAATTCTTCGATGCCTTCCATCGCCATCGGGAAGACGCGCGAAAGGATGATGGCCATATCGCCGCGGGTGATCGGTGCATTCGGTTTGAATGTGCCGTCCGGGTAGCCGGTGATGTAGCCGGCTTTTTCAGCTGCCGCGATGTAGCCGCTCGCTTTTTGGCCTTGCGATACATCTTTGAACTTTGTTGCACTTTGTGTTCCGTTAAAGCCTTTCAGCTTGCCGATCATTATGGCAGCTTCTGCACGGCTGACGGTTTTATCCGGTTTCACCGTGCCGTCTTCAAAGCCGGAAACGACACCTTTATTGATCAAATAGGTCATTTCGTCGTAGAACCCGTGGCTCTTCGGTAAATCGGTTGCTGCAAATGCGGGTGATGCCAGTAAGCTGATTGCTAATGCGGCACCTGTGATTAATGGAAACTTTTTCAAAACGACACCCCTCAAATAGAATTGTTACTTCAAGAGACAGGCCAGCAATCAGTCTATTCCTGTTTTTTCCTAATTACTGAGAATAAAACCGTTTCATGGAATAAAGTCATTTCGTAACATTTCTGTAATAATACTGTAACAAACATTCCAGAATTAGTAAGTAGGTCTTTTTATGCAAATATTTCTAGCCGGCATGCCCTTCCTCCTACTAGACGCTTATAAAACAATAAAGTCTCGCTATTTCTCAATTAAATTTAAATTAACTGCAAATTCTTTATAAATTTTATGTAAACGTATTCAATTGTTTTATTATTAGGCATATAATAAAAAAGCTAGACTATTCAATAATAGGGAGATGGGAAAATGGCAATCGGTAAAAAAGCGGCAATGGCTTTAGCGGCATTTGTTTTAGCGACGAGCGCAGTGGCGACAACAGCACCGGCTCAAGCTGCAACAAAAGAAGTGACGCGCGGAGAGTACATCAAACAATTGGTGACGGCTCTTGATGTGAAGCTGGGAGACGGCTCGACAATCGCTTTTAAAGACGTGGATGCTAAACTTGCACCTTACGTGGAAGCAGCTTTCAATTTGGGATTAACAAGCGGCAAGACAAAGACAACGTTCGCGCCAAATGAAAAACTATCACGTGAGCAAGGATTCTCGATCGCTGCACGCGCAGTCGATTCAGGGAAAGAGTACCCGAGTTCATTATTGAAGCCGTTCAAAGACAACCGCTACTTAAGCAAAAGCTTGACGCCTGATTTATCAGAAGCTGTCGGCATCGGTTTGCTGAAAGGCTATAGCGACGGCACGGTGAAACCGGCAAAAGGAATTGCGCCGAAAGAAATGAGCGCAATCATCAAGCGTTTATTGAAGGAATACCAGCCCGTAAATGCTGAAGACGTATCGCTCCGCATTCTTGGAACGTCCGATCTTCATACGAATTTCGTCAACTACGATTATTACCAAGATAAAGTATCGAATAGCTTAGGGCTTGCGAAAACAGGTGTCTTAATCGAAGAAGCGCGTGCGCAAAATCCGAACACGATGCTATTTGATAACGGCGATTTGATCCAAGGAACACCATTCGGTGGCTATAAAGTGACGGTTGACCGACTGGAAGACGGCGAACTTCACCCGGCATATGCGGCTCTTGAATCGTTGGACTTCGATGCATCGACGCTCGGAAACCACGAATTCAACTTCGGCCTCGACTATTTGGATGAAGCGCTTGATGATGCACCGTTCCCAGTACTGAACGCAAACGTCTACGATGCAGCAACGAAAGAAAACAAATACAAGCCGTATGAAATCATCGACCAGGAAGTGGTTGATGGAAACGGCGAAAAACATACAATCAAAGTCGGCGTCATTGGCGTCGTTGCTCCGCAAATTATGAAATGGGACCGCGCAAACCTGGAAGGCAAAGTGATTGCTGAAGATGCGGTCGAATCTGTAGAAAAATTCCTTCCTGAAGTCGAAAAAGCGGGCGCAGATGTGGTCGTCGTTCTTTCACACTCCGGAATGGGCGATGAAACGCATGAAGTCGGCGAAGAAGATATCACGTACCAGCTTTCTGAAATTGATGGCATCGACGCCATCATCACAGGACATAACCATGATGTCTTCCCTGGATCATACAGCGATTTGAAAAACGTCAACCAAGAGCAAGGCACGATCAACGGTACGCCAATCGTAATGCCTGGTAAATTCGGCAGCCACTTGGGCGTTATCGATTTGAAACTTTCGCCTAAAGGGGAAGAGTGGGAAATCGTTTCTGAAAAAGCGGCACTTCGCGCAATCGATTCCAAAACTGACAAAGTAGCAGCACAAGTCATCGAGGCAGTTAAAGAGACACACGAAGCGACGATTGACTATGTCCGCAGCCCAGTCGGCAAAACGACAGCACCAATCAATAGCTATTTCTCCCAAGTAACAGATGACCCATCGATCCAAATCGTCAACAATGCACAAAAATGGTACGTAGAGAAGAAAGTGGCCGGCACACCAAACGCTGACCTTCCAATCCTTTCAGCTGCAGCACCATTCAAAGCAGGCGGACGCAATGGTTCGGATTACTACACAGAAATCAACACAGGCGAAATCGCAATTAAAAACGTTGCAGACCTTTACGTCTTCGACAACACCATCTTCACATTGAAATTGACGGGTGCTGATTTGACGGAATGGCTGGAAATGTCAGCAGGCCAATTCAAGCAAATCAACCCGTCGGCAACAGGCGAGCAGCAATTGATCAACCCGGATTACCGCACGTACAACTTTGACGTAATCGACGGCGTCACTTACGACATCGACGTAACGCAGCCAGCGAAATACGACGCGGACGGCAAATTGGTCAACGAAAAAGCAAGCCGCATCAAAAACTTGCAGTATGATGGAAAAGCAGTAACAGCAACTCAAGAATTCTTAGTCGTTACAAACAACTACCGCGCAAGCGGCAACTTCCCAGGCGTGACAAAAGCGAGTGAGAAAGTCGACTACGCTTACGAAAACCGCCAAGTCATCATGGATTACATGGTCGAAGTCGGCACCATCGATCCATCGGCTGACAGCAACTGGTCATTCGCACCAATCGCTGGCAACCCGAATGTTGTCTTCGAAACATCTGGCAAAGGCCAAAAACTAGTGCCAGCAGACAGCGGCATCAAATACCTAGGCGCAGCAGCAGACGGATTTGCGAAGTACAGCATCGAAATCAAATAAGCGATTTTTTTGGGAGAGCCCTTCACCTTTGGTGGGGGGCTTTTTTGTTTGGGTTGATTGGGTTGAGGAAGGTGTGGGTTGATTTCGAAGAGGAGATGTTTGATTTCGAGAGTGTAAAGGTTGATTTCGCACGCTCGAAGATTGATTTCGGCTGCAAATAAGTTGATTTCACGCTCTGAGGCAAAATCAAGAGCCCAAATGGATGCGTTTCGCCTTCAGCGAACCGCGAAGAAGGAGGCATTCGCGGGCGAATGCCTCATTTAAAAGAGGAGAGTTGATTTCAAGGAGGAATGGGGTAACTTCATGGGGGAGCGGGGGAGTTTCGCATGCGCAAAGGGTAATTTCGAGTCAAAATGAGGTAATTTCACACTCGCTGAAGAGATCTAGTGCATGAATGGCTGCGTTTCGCTTGCAGCGAACCGCGAGTATGGAGGCATTCGCGGGCGAATGCCTCATTTAAAAGAGGAGAGTTGATTTCAAGGAGGAATGGGGTAATTTCATGGGGGAGCTGGGGAGTTTCGCATGCGCAAAGGGTAATTTCGAAACGAAACAGGGCAATTTCACACTCGCTGAAGAAATCAAGTACATGAATGGCTGCGTTTCGCTTGCAGCGAACCGCGAGGAATGAGGCATTCGCGGGCGAATGCCTCATTTAAAAGAGGAGAGTTGATTTCAAGGAGGAATGGGGTAATTTCATGGGGGAGCGGGGGAGTTTCGCATGCGCAAAGGGTAATTTCGAAACGAAACAGGGTAATTTCACACTCTCAGCCAATAGAAAAGCTGACCTTTCTAAAAGGCCAGCGCACAAAATCATTTATAATAGTAGAATTGCCCTTTTTTACGTACGCGTTTCAGCTCAGCACGCAGCAAAACATGGCGGGCAGCATTTTTATTATGCAGCATTAAAAAATCCTGGCATTGACGATTGGTGATTGTCGGGGATACGAGAGCGAACCAATCATCAAGCGCGTGACGAAAGCCATCAATTATCCTTAATTGGCAAATAGAGCAATGATAAGTTCGAGCACTATGGCGGCTTCCGATAGCGCCGCATTGTCGGCAAAGAATGCCTTTCTTTAATTCAGATGGATGGTATTTAAAGGTCTGGGGGTAGTTTTTCTCGCTGAAGGGTGAGTGTTGTTTGATAAGCAGTTCGCCGATACGAAGAAGTTCTTCGTTTGGAAGCGGCTGACCGTTCCGGGGGAGGGTGAAGATGAACCGATTTAAGGAATGGCCATAAATGACAGGAAATGTTTTGGGAATATTTTCGACCAATGTCGTCGGGTAAGGCAGGACAATCGCTGCATAGACAGGAAGAGAAACGCCCATTTCTTTAAATAAAACCAGCAGCTCTTCTCGCGCATTCCAGATTTGCGTCACGGGGGAGCGGTAGCCAATTTCTTGTCCTTGCTTCGTGATTTGCCGCATATGCATGCTTTCTTCATCGAAAATCAGGGTGCCGGAGTAATTTTTCACTTCCAGAATCACTGCAAAATAAGGTGTCAAGACAATAGTGTCCATCTGGCAATAAGCTTCGCTCAATTGAAGGTCGCTGATAAAAAGGCATTCCTTCCACCTCATCTGTTTCAACAGCCGATCAACTTCGATTTCACCGCCGTGTCCTGCTTTTATCATATAATGGGCTCTTTCCACATCTGGCCAACTTTTATGATGGAAAGGGAGCCGGTGCATGAGCTGCGGCAACACTTCCAGCTCAATTGGCGGGATTCTTTCTTTAATAAACATATCATTCCTCCTTTTCTTCTGAAGTATACCAATTCAGAAACGAAAACGACATATGATTTTAGAAGAATCTGAAAAAATATAGGTGAAATAAATTAATAGGGGGTGATTTCAAAAGCCATTGGGGTAATTTCGAAAGGTGTTGGGGTAATTTCATACCCGCAAAAGGTAAATTCGCCTTCTCACAAGGTAATTTCGAAAAGGAACCCTCCTCCCACCCTTTTCGTCTACTAAAAACACACCTTATGTAATCTGTTCATGGCACTATTTCCCATGTATAATGGCGATAATCAAAGGGGAATGGCATAATTAGCAAAAAAACATTTGCAAAACCAATAGGAGGAACGACTATGTATTGTTCGAATTGCGGACAGAAAAATAAAGAAGGCGCACGTTTCTGCAAGAATTGCGGCGAACCGCTGGAAGAGATGCGCTCGAAAAGGCCGAAGAAGAAAAAGGGCTTGTATGTCGGCATCGCCGCCGCGGTGCTGCTTGCAGGCGGAATCGGAGCTGCGCAATTGCTTGATGGGGATGACGACGAGCGGCAGCGCACCGAGCAGCCGGCTGAAGAAACGGCAGACGTCATCGAGGACGAAGCGCCGGAACCGGAAGAGCCAAAAGAAGAGGAGCCCGCTGAATCTGCTGGTGAAGTGACGAAAGTCGAAACGATCCAGCCGCCAGCGGAGCAGCAGGAGCCATCAGAACCGAAGACGCGTGAAAAGACGGCCATCATTAAAGAAACGCAGCAAAAAGTCTATACCATCAAAACAGAAAATGGCTACGGATCCGGTTTTTCATTTACCGATAGCGGCACCGTTGTGACCAACGCACACGTCGTCGCGGGCTTCACCGATGTCATGGTCCGGAACATCAATGGCCAGGAGCAGCCCGGCAAAGTGATCGGCATTTCCGATAAATACGACGTAGCGCTCATCAAAGTCAATGCGTACGAAGGGATTGCGCCGCTTGAAATTGAAATGAACCCGACCGATGTCGGCACGGAAGTCATCGCGCTCGGCAGCCCGTCCGGCTTCGAAAACACCGCTTCGATCGGTTACTTAACCGGGATCGACCGCGATTTCGAACAAGACTTCCTCTATGAAGACATTTACCAAATCGATGCCCAAATCGCACCAGGCTCAAGCGGCGGCCCGCTGATTGATGCAAAAACCGGCAAAGTCATCGGCATCAACTCATTGCTCTTCATGGACGGCAGCGAAATCGGCTTCTCGATTCCAATGCATTCGATGGTCGACCTCGTCAACAGCTGGGTCCACAGTCCGATGACAGAATCCCAAGTCGCTGCGCTGTTCCCGGCATACGACGACTTCGAAAACTACGAAGGCGAAGACTATGAATACGACTACGAACACGAAGGCAATCTGGTCTTTGATGAAGTGTTCCTGAGTGAATTCATCGGCGATTTCCGCTATTACTACGAAATCGCACTCAACAGCCAAGATTTCTTCTACGTCGAAGACATGTTGTTATATGACAGCCCGGCCTACATCGGCATCCGCGATTACATCACGGAAATCACAGGCCAGGGCATGGAATACACATTCACCGACCTGGAAATCACCGGCGTGGAAATAAACGAAGATCACGCACTCGTCCATACGTACGAAGCATTTGATTTCCTGAATGCTTCAGGAGAAGCGACGAAAGAAGAACGCAATAAAACCTATACTGTCGTTATGGACGATTCCGGCTTTTATTACATCTCGGATGTCGTTAACCAGTAAATTTCAAATAAACCCATTTTTTCTCAAAAAACTTCCGAATCTCTATAGGCAAAAATTACTGATTGGGCTATAATGATTGTAACTTATAGCCCTGATAATTTTTAATTTCATCTAATACACTTTAGAGAGTAGGTAAAAAGGTTTATGGAGGAGTTCGAAATGTACCAAACTCAACTGGAAGAACAATTTGGCAAGCCCATGAAAGACATCATTTACGAATACTACATTACAAAAAACTACGGGCCGTCCGTAGGGGCGAAAGAACTCGGAATTCCACGCCGCGTCTTTATCTACTTCCGAAACTACTATGGTTTAAAAGAAGTCAAACATGCGCTGCACGCCGATCAAAACGTGTGCCCGGACAAATAAAAAAATGCCATCCACTTTTGGAAGTGGGTGGCATTTTTGCTGTCCTTATAGTCCAGTAGCCTTGCTGATCAAATCGCTCTTGCGCTGTTCTTTGCGTGCTTCGTATTCAGAAACAAGGGAATCAGCATGCGATTCAGCTAAGCCGTTCGCCTTCAATTCCTTTTTCATCGAGCCAAGGACTGCGTAGAAGACTGTATCCGTACGGCCTTCAAGCTCAGTGGCTGCGGACATGTACTTATTATAGAAGTAACCGTAGCTGATCGATTCGCCTTTTGCTTTTTTCGAGTCGTACTCGCTTTTCGCACGGCTGACCAACCCGTTGATGCGTGAATTTGCCTGGCTTTCGATATCCGCCAAACTTGGTTCATATTTCTGCTTGATTTGCGCTACCGTTACTTTACCAGAACCGGAACCAGATCCGGCATCCGAACCGGAGCCTCCTGACCCGCCAGCTGAACCGCCGCCCGAATTAGATGAACCAGAGCCATTTGATCCTGTGTTGCCGGCAGTGGAACCGGAATTTGATCCGGATCCGCTTGCTTTATCCGAACCGCCAGAACTTGTTCCGCCGTTTGAAGTTGAAGATCCGGCTGTCCCTGAAGAAGTGCCAGTCGTCGATTCGTCTGCAGAAGAGCTTCCTTCAGAACCGCCTGAACCGGATTCGTCAGCAGAATTTCCATTCGCGCCAGAGGCATTTTCTGATGAAGAGTCTTTTGAACCCCCCTCAGCCGCTTCTCCAGTTTCCTCTTCTATCACATTTCCATCGCCGTCAACAATAATCTTAGAACCGTCCGGCAATTCCACTTCATAATTCTCTTTCGTAATTTCATCGACCTGCTCATCCGCAACATCGTATTCTTTGAACTGGAATAAATACACCAAATAACCCGCGACGCTTAGAAAGAGGATCCCCAGCACCAAAACAATCTTTTTCCAATGTTTTTTCATCATTACATCCTCCTATATCTAAATAAATAATCTAATCAAAATAGCCATAATAATTGCTAATTATATACAAATATCCACCGAATTACTAACTTTTTACAGAAATTAATATTGTAGTACCAATTTTATTAAGCTACAATTAGACAATACCACAAATTTCAAATAAGAGGTGAGCAAGGTTGAGTAAAAACAAAAACACGAAAATGTTCCTAGCTGGAACTATGGCTTTATCATCAGTCGTTGCAGTAGGAATCCCGGTTGCGGCAGATGCGGCGCCAACTACTCCAGAAGAAGCAGCAACAAAATTAGCAGAAGAATACGTTAAATTAACCACTCAAAAACAAAACATTGTAAATGCTACACAACATGTACTTTCAGTAAACGTTGGGGATTTTATTGATCCAAATTATTCGAATTATGAAGATTTAAAAGGTGATTTAGCAAATCTAATCGAAGCTCCTACTTCTCGAGTAAAGAGCGAAGTAGAGGCAGAGGCATTAGCAAGGATGACAACTTTCTTGGGAGAAGCCCAATCATACTTGAAAGATGAAGGCGACTTACAAGATATGTTTAATTTTGCTAATTCAATTAGCACCGATTTAATGATTGAATTGAATCAAGCTGCTACTACTGGTCAAATCATAACCGTATTAGAAAACTCAATTACAAAAGTTCAAGCGGAAGCGCCTGCTTCTGTTAAAGAAATTTTGGTTAAGCCTACTGATACACAATTAAATACTATGACAAGCCAGATTTTGGCTGCACTTTCTACAGGCGGCGGTGGAAACAACGGTGGTGCTCCAACAACTCCAACACCACCAGTAACACCACCAACAACTACACCAGGCGGTGAAATCGAAGCAACTCCGGACACGTTGAAAAACAACCCTGAAGAAGTTATCGAAGCGATCCAAAACGCACCTTCTGTAACAGAATTGGCAGTTGACGTAAAACCGGGTGAAGCAGTATCAATTCCGTTGACAATTGCTTCAGCGCTTGAAAACAAAAATGCAGATGCAGTAATCGTCATCGCTTCAACTGAAGCTTCATACGAATTGCCAGTATCCGTAATTGATGCAGCAAAACTTGCGAAAGATTTAGGCGTTGCTTCTTCTGAACTAAGCATCACAGTTGAATTGACAAAAATCGCAAACCAATTGACGAAAGAAAACTCAATCGGCTTCGCAATCGAATTCAGCATCAAAGCAGTAGCTCCAGACGGCAAATCTATTGACATTACATACTTGGGTTACCCAGTATTGCGTTCAATCGAAACTCCGACAGCACTTAACGCAGCGACTTCAGTCGGCGTACGGGTAAACCAAGACGGTTCATTTACAGCAGTTCCAACATACATTGATGGAAAAACAGCGAACTTGTACTTCTCGGCAAACTCAGCATATACAGTGATCCAAAACGCAAAAACCTTCAAAGACATCGATAACCGCGGCTACTGGGCTGAGGAATATATCGAGAAATTGGCTTCGAAAATGATCGTTTCCGGTAAATCAGCAGACAGCTTCTCGCCATCAACTTCAATCACGCGCGGCGAATTCGCAGCAGTGCTTGCTCGTGGACTTGGTTTAGTAGCTGAAGACGTGAACTCCGCAGACTTCACGGACGTATCTCCAACGCAAGCGGTTAACCGCAACGGAGAAATCGCAGCAGTTGTAGAAGCGGGAATCGTTTCAGGCTACGGCAACGGCAAGTTCGGACCGTACAACGAAATCACACGCAACGAAGCGGCTATCATGATCAGCAAAGCAATGGACTATATCGGGTCTGAAGATGTAAAATTAGACACAACGAAAAAAGTTTCAAGCTTCGCCGATTACCGTTACATTTCGCCTGCAGCACGTCCGCATGTTGAGCGCGTGCTTCAAGCATCTTACCTGTCTGGATTCAAAGACAACACGTTCCGTTCACAAAATGAAACAACACGTGCAGAAACTTCAAGAATCCTGTATAATTTCCTTAACTCAATTAAATTTATCAACTAATCATACGAATAGGCACTTCTTAACCGGAGTGCCTGTTTTTTAAATGAAAGACGAAAGCCCCTCAACTAATAAAACCTGCGAAAGGCTTCCACTCAACATTTTTCAAGCAACGGAGGAGAACACCTATGATTGACACGCATTCACACATTTTGGCAGGCCTCGATGACGGCGCTGAAACGATGGAACAGACAAAACGGCTTCTTGAAAAAGCAGTCGAAGAGCAAATCACCGGCATCATCGCCACACCGCATGGCCACCACCCGAATTTCAAGACCGATATCGGGGCCGTCCGGACCCAATTGGCCGCAGCGAATGCCTATATCGAAGAACAGCAATTGCCGATCAAAGTTTACAGCGGCCTTGAAAATCGCCTGTCGGAACAATTGCCGCAGCGCCTAAAAGACGGCGAAGCACTGCCGCTTGCCGATTCGCAATACGTCTTGCTGGAACTGCCGTCGTCCGGCATCCCGGCTTACACTGTGCCGATCATCCAACAGCTGATTTTAGCCAATTATGTACCGGTCATCGCGCACGCGGAACGCAACCAAGGCATCATCGAAAAGCCGGAGCGCCTGCGAAAACTCCTCCTCCACGGAGCAGTCGCTCAAGTAACCGCCGGCTCCATCGCCGGAAGTTTTGGCAAAGCCATCCAGAAAAACGCATTGACTTTGCTGGATGCGAACTTGATCCACGTCTACGGCTCCGACGTACATAGCTTGGACAAACGTCCCTTCCTATTCAATGAAGGACTCGATTACCTGGAAAAAAAGAATCGCCACGAAATGGTCGACTTGATGCTCGAGAACAACGAACGCATCCTGCTCAACCGCAACTTGATCGTCTTGGAACCCCAGGACATCCCAAAACCCAAATGGTGGAACGTCTTCGCATAATGCGGAGGCGTTTTTATTTTGGGTAAGGGCAGTGTGAGGAAACTCAAGTCCGTTTGCGAGCAACTCGCCCCCCAAACCCTTAAACCCCAATTGCCCAAAACCGTCGTTTTTGCTCCGCAAAAAACGAGAAAAGGCAAAACCTTGATGTGTGGGGTGATTTCGAAGGCGAGAAGGGTAATTTCGAGGAGTGGAGGGGTAATTTCAAACAAGAAAAGGGTAATTTCAGCATGCTGTGGGGTGATTTCGCAATTTATGTCAGGAGAGACAATCGTTTGGGGAGAGCAACTCGCCCAAACCCCTTAAACCCCAATTGCCCAAAACCGTCGTTTTTGCTCCGCAAAAAGCGAGAAAAGGCAAAACCTTAGTGAGTAGGGTGATTTCGAAGGCGAGACGGGTAATTTCGTGGAGTAGAGGGGTGGTTTCAAACAAGAAAAGGGTGATTTCGCCGCCATCAAAAAAAGCCACCCGCACCAAAAGGTACAAGCAGCTTCACAAATTACTCTCTATCTAATCACCTTACATAAAACCACAACCCAAGTGAGGGAGCGTAATGGGGAAGACGAAGTAAGTAGACAGGTGCTCTTTGCTTGGCTTCTTGCGAAAGTCACCCCCTAAGCGGGACGAACGACTTTAGAAAGTCTAACGCCTCACTCAATCTCCATCTCCTCAACCAGCTCACGCACATCTTCCAAATGCTCCTCAAGATTATCCTGCGTCACCCACACCCCAAAATCCTCGGGCACCGCCGCGTCCGCACCTTGCTCCACACGCTTCGCGATCAAATTGCCGATCTCGGGATAAAAGTGGTGGCCGTCGTAATAATTCGTGATTTCATTCGTCACCGAGTTCGGATACATGAAATTCCACACGCCGCCGTACACGTCGACCAAATCACGAAGCCAAACCTCATAATCGTCATACAAATCCGTCGAAACGAGCGATTTGAACAGCTCCGTTGAAATCGGCGTCGTATAAACCGTCTTCTCAATTTCCGGCTCCGTATCCTTCACGATTCCCATGATCTCTTTATAGCGAGGGTAGTACACATAATGCGAACCGTAGAAGCTTTTCTCGAACATCTCGATTTTATTCGCCGTATCCGCCGCCGTCTCTTCAGCACTCAAGCGCCGCGCAAACGCATTCCCTTCGCGGTTATACAAGCGGTCTTCGGAAATCTCATTGGCCGCGGACAAACGTAGATTCTTCAGCGATGTCTCAAATACATCCAATGACAATAAATTCTTCGTCCGGTAAAACGATTTCTCGGTCCGCGCCACATGATTCGTAATATCTTTCGGCGCTTCCGCTTCCTGCGTACTCGACTTAAAGAAATCGACGCCAAGAACAATACGTTCGTAATCCGGATTCTTCTCAAACGCATATTCGATCATCGTGCGGTATTCACGCATCGATAAATTCGCTACCGAATAATTATAAACGTTCCAATCCTCAAAAGCGGTCGTATGGATATACGTACTGCGGCTCGAACCGATCAACAGCGTATCGACGTCTTTTGGCTGATACTTCTGATTCGCCGTCTTTTGCTCGCGCTCATCGGTCACGACCTGCACATCGTTGAACAGGTGCGCATGGGCATAATGCCAAAGCGGATCGATCCAAAAATTCACCGCCACCACAATCGCGGTCAGCGAGGCGAAGATCGCCATGACCGTCATTGTAAAATTCTTATCGTCCACGGGATCTCCTCCTAGAAGTTAAAGTACAGGAATTCGCTCACTTGCTGCAATTGCATCGTGCTGTAGAACAATAGCAACGCCACAAAAATCGCCATCGGCACATTCCGTTTCATCTCATTTTTGATTTCAATCGAGTTTTTCGCAAACCAGCTGAGCAATAAACCAATCAATAATAAGAAATACATATGAATCGTCGGCGTATCAAACGGCAGAAGCATCACCCAGTCCGGATTGAAGTCCGGGAACAATTTGTAAATGCCGGCAGGGAAGTAGAAGCCGTTGAAACCGAACATCGCACCGAGCACCGTCATCGCGTCTTCCAAAGACAACGCACGGAAGAACACCCAAGCCAAGTGGACGAATAAAAACGTCGTCGCCCAGGCGGCAATTCCGTTCATCTTATAACCCGCAAGTTTCCAGTAGCGGCAGATGACACTTGCCACGCCGTGCAGAACGCCCCAAATGAGGAACGTCCAGCCGGCGCCGTGCCAGATGCCGCTCACCAAAAAGATGATGAAGATATTCAAATACGTCCGCCGCGGCCCTTTCCGGTTGCCGCCGAGCGGTATGTAAATATAAGCGGTCAAAAAATGCGACAGCGTAATATGCCAGCGCCGCCAGAAGTCCTGGATGTCGCGCGCTTTATACGGCGAATTGAAATTGATCGGCAAGCGAATATTGAACAAGAGGGCAAGCCCGATCGCCATATCCGAATAGCCGCTGAAATCGAAATACAATTGCAGCGTATAGGAAAGCGTCGTAAACCAGCTGTCGAGGAACGTCAGCGACGCAACATCGCTATAGCCGGTGTTCGCCCAACCGGCAAACACATCCGCAATCCCGACTTTCTTGAACAGCCCGATCGCAAACACCAAGAGCCCCTTCGAAATATTCTCATACTGGATCCGGTAATTTTTCTTATCTGTAAACTGCGACATCACTTGGCCGTGGTGTACAATCGGTCCCGCGATCAATTGCGGGAAAAAGGAAACGAATAACCCATAATTGAGGAAATTGTATTCCTTTGTCTCGAGGCGGTACGAATCCACCAGATACGCAATCTGCTGGAACGTATAAAAACTGATTGCGAGCGGCAAGAGCAGCTCTTTCAGCACAATCTCCGAACCGAACACAATATTAATATTTTCCACAAAGAAGTCATAGTACTTATAATAGCCAAGCAAGCCGACATTAAATAAAATCCCGAGCGTCAGAATCCCTTTGCGCAGCGGCTTCGCCCGGTCCTTGCCAAGAAAAGCCCCGACAGTATAGTTGATTACCATCGACACCAAAATCAGCGGCAAATACGCAGGATTCCAATAACCGTAGAAAAACAGCGAAGCGACCAGCAGCCAACTTTTCGCAAATGGAATATGCAGGCGGCCGAGTATGTAATAAACAACAAAAACAATCGGAAGGAACAAAAAGATAAACTCAAACGAATTAAATATCACAACGAAACCCCTCTGATCTGTAAGAATGAAACAATCCATCCATTCTACTAAATTCTCCAAGAAAACAAAACCTATCTCCCATTCTAAACCAAACACCCAAAAATGAAACAGACCTCAAAACACTTCCCGAAAAAAAGAGCAAGATGGACTACTTTTCGCTGGCATTTATGCCGTTCTGAATAAACGAGGGGGAACTCAAACAACAAAATCTGATTACTCAAAACCGGCTTTCCGCTTCGCGAAAAGCGACAAAAGCAAGGGCAGGGTGATTTCAACAGGAGAAAAGTTGATTTCGACACCTAAAAGGGTAACTTCAGTCGACTTTGGGGTAATTTCAGCAGGTTTTGAGGTGATTTCACCAAAACTACCGCCACACCCAAAAGTGAGGGAGCGCCATGGGGGTAGCGAAGCAAGAAGACAAGCGCTCTTTGCTTGGCTTCTTGCGAAAGTCACCCCCTAAGCGAGCCGAACGGCTCAAGAAAACGCTCTAAATAAAAAGAACCCCCTAAAAAGGAGGCCCAAACTCACCATCAACGCATCTCACTAATTCCGATAATCGAAACCCCAAGCATGATAAAGCACACACCTGCAATCTTCCAAAGCGTAATCGCCTCACCGAAAATAAAAAACGCGCCAACCACCGCAATCACATACGCACTCGACTGCAGCGGATATGCCACACTCAGCGGCACCCGCGTCAAAATGAACAGCCACAACACCGTAGCAAGCCCATACATCGTCAAGCCCGAAAAAATATACGGCGTGAAAAACAATTTAACCACCGAGAAAATCGAACTGAACGCATCCGTATTTTTCTCCATGCCGACCTTCCATAAAAACTGGCCGGCAACCAATATCAACGTATTGCACAATACCAACAACAGCGACACAATATTCATGAACGCGAATCCTCTTTCCGTACTTCCTGTATTTCACGCTGCAAAAACGCAACGTCCTGCACGAGCGTTTTGATGCGATGCTCCTGCTTCGACAATAAATGCGTATGGTAGATGAGCAAGCTCAACACCACCAAAAACGCCAGTAAAAAAATTAGCGACGGCAAATAACTGATGCCGATCGCGCGGGCAAAATCATTTAAATAAGGCAAAGCAAACGCGAGCACGACGCCAATGATCGAAAACGTCAGCCACATAAACGCGTACTGGTCCGTCAGCTTGTTCTTCGCCGTCATCCCGATTACCACAAACAGAAAGAAGAGGGATGAAGCGATCACAATGAGATAAACCGTATTCATTCACAAAACTCCTTCCTATATATAAGAACGGATCAGCGAAAAGAACGTCACTTTCGCCATATAATAGACCGACTTGCCGGGCGTGATCGAAGACGCGCCGCCTTGCCGCGCATTCATCTCGACTTTCGTCTCTTCCACTTTAAAGCCTTTGCGCGCAAGCTTCACAATCACTTCCACCTCCGGATAATCCACCGGATAGTCTTTCGCAAACCACTCGATCACGCGGCGGTTGACAATCCGGTAGCCGGAAGTCGGATCCGTGATGTTCACCCGGGCAATCAGGCGCAACAAATAATTGAAATAAAGAATGCCGACCCGGCGCGTCCAACTGCCTTTGTAATTCGACTTCTCCAAAAACCGCGAACCAATCAGCATATCCACATCCCGCTTTTTCATCTCCGCCACCAAATGATGAAGATCTTCCGGATCGTGCTGGCCGTCCGCATCCAGCTGAATCGCATAATCATAGCCGAAACGTTCCGCGTACCGGAAGCCGGTTTGGACCGCACCGCCGATGCCCAAGTTCAAAGGAAGCGTCACGTGCGAAAAGTTATGGGCTTCCAGAATTTCTTTCGTCCGGTCCGTTGAGCCGTCGTTAATCACCACATAATCATATTCATCAAATTGTTCCAGTTGCTGGACTGTCCCAACAATGGCCTGCTCCTCGTTATAAGCGGGAACGATGATTAAAATCTTAGAAGTCATTGCCAAAAAGCCCCTTTTTCTTAGTCACTTTCATTATAGGAGGAAATCTAAGAGAAGTCATGTGAATTCCTAAATACATACAATAAAACCAAGTGTTCCTTCTTTTAGCTCATGGCTGCCAAACCCCAATGGCTAGGCTATAACCCTTAGGCAATACAAAATAGGTAAGAATAAAGTCAGTCTGCTCCAACTATTTTTATTAAGAATCTCTTTTCCAATTCGTTTCTAATCGTCCTGCTAAAAAACTCAAAAATCTCTTCTCCACGCACGGTTTTCGACATAATTTATCCATCTGGGCATGTGAAAATACCTGCATCCTTCCCAATAAAGGAAACAATACCTACGAAAATTTTCCAAAATAAACCGCAATACCCTTATAACTTCATGTTATACTGAGATAAAGTGAACCGGTGAACAGGAAATTATTTACCACCGCTTAGACCAATCGGACTTTAACCGCCAGCTGATTCCCGCATCAAAAGAGGGGCTGTCCTGTCATTTAAAGTAAGAACCTACCACATTTACCTTAAAAGGAGTCAAACGGCACATGGAAGAAACCATCTCGTTACAGGAACTTTTCACCACGTTAAAGAAAAGGCTCGTCTTGATCATCGCTTTGACGGTCATCGCAGTCATCATCGCAGGTGTTGTCAGCTACACCTTGCTGACACCGATCTACCAGACGTCAACGCAGATTCTCGTCAATCAGGAACAGACGGAAGCAACGCAGCTGACGAACCAGAACATCCAAACCGACCTTCAATTGATCAATACATACTCAGTCATCATCAAAAGCCCGGCCATTTTGGATCAAGTGGCGCAGCAGCTTGACCTTGGCTTAACTGCTGAACAGCTGAACAGCAAAATCACCGTCAGCAACGCAGAAAACTCACAAGTCGTGAACGTCTCCGTGGAAGATGCAGACCCGGCAATTGCTGTAGACATTGCGAACACGACAGCAGACGTTTTCCAAAACGAGATTCTGGAATTGATGAGCGTTGACAACGTTTCGATTCTTTCGCCGGCTATGTTGAAAGAAGACCCGACCCCGATCAAACCAAATCCGATGCTCAATATGGCGATTGCCGCTGTAATTGGCCTAATGCTTGGAGTCGGTATCGCATTCTTGCTTGAATACTTGGATACGACAATCAAAAGCGATCAAGATATCGAAGACGTACTGGGCATTCCGGTACTTGGCATGATTTCACCAATCGAAGAAAAAACCGATATGCAGGAAGCTGCAAAAACTTCATCTAAGAGAAGGGGAGCGTAAAACAGATGGCAAGAAAGAGACAGAAAAAAGTATTGCAGGAAACTGCGCGTAAAGTAATCTCGTTTACCAATCCCCGCTCTTACGTAGCGGAACAATTCAGGACGCTCCGGACGAACATCAACTTCTCGTCTCCGGATTCAGATATCCGTTCACTGCTTGTGACGTCAGCTGCTCCTTCTGAAGGGAAGTCAACGGCATCGGCGAACTTGGCTGTCGTTTTCGCCCAAGAAGGAAAACGTGTCTTGCTAGTCGATGCCGATATGCGGAAACCGACGACGCATTATACGTTCCATATGGGGAACACGCAAGGCTTGTCATCTGTCTTAACCCGCCAAATCGAGGCGGAAGCGGCGATCCGGGAAACCGAGATCGAACGCCTTGACCTATTGACGTGCGGTCCGATTCCGCCAAATCCGGCGGAGCTTTTGGCATCCAAATCAATGGACGCTTTGATTGAACAATTAAAAGAAACGTACGACATCATCATTTTCGATGCGCCGCCGGTTCTTTCCGTAACCGACGGCCAGATCCTTGCCAGCAAATGCGAAGGTACAATCCTCGTCGTCAACTCCGGCACAACGGAAAAAGAAATGGCCCTAAAAGCGAAAGAAGCGATTGCTTCATCCAATAGCCGCTTGATCGGTGCTGTTTTAAATAACTTCATTTTGCCGAAAGACAATTACTATTACCAATACTACGGAGCTGAAAAGTAAAAAGGGCATCCCTTTTTGCTTTTTTCTATGCCTAAACGAGCTCGGAAAAAGGCCTATAAACGGATTTTCTGGTTTTAGACCTCTAGACCCATTCCTCAGGACTATTCATACATAAGCATTTGAAATAAAAACGAAACGTATTCCTTTTCGGGAACTAAGGATTACGTATTCATGAATTTGTAGGAATTGTAAGTTATCTCAGAAATTAATAACAGAAAAAGTAAGAATTTGTGTTTGAAATGTATTCTTTTCCAAATACTAGTGTGCTAAAATAGATGAATAGTCTAATTGCCTAGATCTAAAGTACTTAAAACGGAAAGGAGTGAATAGCGTGTCTTTGAAAAACCGAGTATCCCTGTTGGTATTGCTGGATTCCTTAATTGTTTTCTTCTCCATCTTTATCGGTTATTTCTTGCTTCATCCATGGACCAACCCCTTTGACAGCATCTTCTTGCTGGCGAGCGCTACGACGATCTTTGTCGCGCACCACGCATTTGCGATGTATTACGGGCTCTACCGGAAAATTTGGGAATACGCGTCGATCGGCGAATTGACGTCAATCTTTAAGGCGGTGACCTTCTCCGTCATCGCGGTCGGTCTGGTCCAATACTTTGTGCGGGGAGATGTGCTGCTTCGGGCACTGGCCATTACATGGATGCTGCACCTCTTATTAATCGGAGGATCCAGACTTTCCTGGCGTTTGCTCCGGGATATGTTCCTCGACCACCAAAAAAACGACCAAAAACGCACGATGATCATCGGAGCGGGGAGAGCCGGCACGTTAGTAGCCCGCCAGCTCATCAACAACCCGGAAAAAGGCTTGTTGCCGATTGCCTTCGTAGACGATGACATCAAAAAGCAAGGTTTGGAAATTTACGGCGTGCGGGTCGTCGGCGGCACCGATGCCATTGCCGATATTGCAAAAGACAACAAAATCGAACAAATCGTCTTCGCGATTCCTTCACTCCCGAAAGCAGAAACCGCAGAAATCATTTCCCAGTGCGTCGACACCGGCATCAAAACGCAAATCATTCCGCTCATCGAAGACTTGATGACGGGAAAACTGTCCGTCACGGATATGCAAGACGTGAAAATCGAAGACTTGCTTGGGCGCGACGAAGTGAAATTGGATATGAATAAAATCCAGGGCCAGCTGACAGGAAAGACCGTTCTCGTCACAGGAGCAGGCGGTTCCATCGGTTCCGAAATCTGCCGCCAGATTTCACGCTTCACACCGGAGAAGCTCTTGCTTCTCGGCCACGGCGAAAACTCGATTTACCTGATCGACATGGAACTGCGCAATTCGATTGACTGCGATACCGAAATCATTCCGATCATTGCAGACGTCCAAGACCGCGAACGCATGATCCAGATCATGATGGACTACGAACCAGATGTCGTCTATCACGCCGCTGCGCATAAGCATGTTCCGTTAATGGAAGGAAACCCGATGGAAGCGGTCAAAAATAATATTTTTGGTACAAAGAACGTAGCAGATGCGGCACATTTCTCGGGTGTTAAAAACTTCGTCATGGTGTCGACCGACAAAGCGGTCAACCCACCGAACGTTATGGGGGCAACGAAGCGCTTTGCCGAAATGATCGTCCAGAACTTGGCAAAACGCAGCAAGACGAAATTTGCAGCAGTTCGTTTTGGGAACGTACTTGGTTCACGCGGATCGGTAATTCCATTGTTTAAGAAACAAATTGCGGCAGGCGGTCCAATCACAGTAACAGATGAACGGATGACGCGCTATTTCATGACGATTCCGGAAGCATCTCGTCTCGTTATCCAGGCAGGAACTCTCGCTGAAGGCGGAGAAGTCTTCGTCCTTGATATGGGCGAACCTGTGAAAATCGTGGACCTGGCAGAAAACCTGATCCGGTTATCGGGCTATGAAGTAGAAGATATCGGCATCAAGTTCGCAGGCATACGTCCTGGAGAGAAATTATACGAAGAATTATTGAATGCAGATGAAATCCAAAGCCAGCAAGTATTTCCGAAAATCCATATTGGGAAGGCGAACCCGGTTAGTGAGGGAGAGCTGACGATTCTGTTGGATAAGTTATTGGATATGGAAGTAGATGTTTTAAAGGATACATTAATTGCACTAGCGAATCGTAAGAATGTAAAAGTAAGTGAAAATCACTTATTAAAAGCTGCAAAATAAATCATTAAAGGCGCAATAGAAATTTGCGGTACATCAGGAAGGAAGCATCAGATAATGGCAGAACGGATTTTTCTTTCTTCACCTCATATGAGTGAGGAAGGCTACGAACAGCAATACGTAAAAGAAGCGTTCGATACAAATTGGATTGCTCCTCTTGGAACGAATGTAAACGAATTTGAAAATGAACTGGCTGCAAAAGTCGGTTCAAAAGCGGCAGCAGCTCTTTCATCTGGAACAGCGGCTATCCACTTAGCACTCAAAGCAGCAGGGGTGGGAGAAGGAGACATCGTCTTCTGTTCGACTCTCACATTCTCTGCAACTGCAAACCCGATCATTTATCAAAATGCGATTCCGGTTTTTATCGACAGCGATTACGAAACATGGAATATGTCTCCAAAAGCTTTGGAAGAAGCATTTGAGAAATATCCGGAAGTAAAAGCAGTCCTTTTAGTTCATCTATATGGTTTATCGGCAGATATGGATAAAATTGCAGCCCTTTGCAAAAAATATAATGTCGCATTGATTGAAGATGCAGCAGAGTCCCTAGGAACTTGCTATAAAGGTCAGCATACGGGAACGTTTGGTGATTACGGAATTTTCTCATTCAATGGCAATAAAATCATCACGACGTCAGGCGGTGGCATGCTCGTTTCAAATAATGAAGAACGAATTGCTAAATCGAGATTCTGGGCAACGCAATCAAGAGATCAAGCAAGACATTACCAGCATAGCGAATTGGGATATAACTATCGTATGAGCAATGTGGTTGCCGGAATTGGCAGAGGGCAGCTTAAAGTATTGGATGATCGAGTTGCAAAGAAGAATTACATATACGATTTTTATATACGCAATCTCAGTGATCTTGGAGGTGTAGAATTCATGCCGAGTAATGAGTGGGATCAACCGAATTATTGGTTGAGCGCTATGACTTTGACTGGTAAGGTTCGTCCGATTGATATGATGGAGGCTCTTGAGAAAGAGAATATTGAGTCGCGTCCAGTGTGGAAGCCGATGCATCTTCAGCCTTACTTTGAGAAATATGATTTTGTGGGAACCGATGTTTCTGAGAAGTTGTTTGAAAATGGGATTTGCTTGCCTAGTGATACGAAAATTACGGATAAGCAGTTGGAGAGAGTTGTGAAGATTATTCGAAGGTTGTGGGAATAATTATGAAGGTTTCTAAGGGCGGATTATATAAAAGGTTTTTTAAACGGCCGATGGATTTCTTACTTTCTTTGATGGCTATTGTTGTTTTGAGTCCGGTCTTTTTAATCGTAGTTATTTTAGTCAGAACAAAGCTAGGTAGCCCAGTACTCTTCAAGCAGCAGCGTCCAGGATTAAACGAGGAAATCTTCTTCATGTATAAGTTTCGTTCGATGACTGACGAAAAAGATCAGAATGGAAACTTGTTGCCTGATGAAATTCGCCTGACCAAATTTGGTCAGTTTTTAAGATCTACTTCTTTAGACGAGCTTCCTGGCCTTTTTAATATTTTAAGAGGGGATATGTCTATTATTGGGCCAAGACCATTATTGGTACAATACTTACCACTTTATAATGAACATCAAAAACGCCGTCATGAAGTTAGACCAGGGTTGTCTGGTTTAGCTCAAGCAAATGGCAGAAACGCAATTAGTTGGGAAGAAAAATTCAATTTAGATGTTAAATACGTGGATCAAGTTAGTTTTATCGGAGATTGGAAGATCATCTTTCTTACTTTTAGGAAGGTTTTTGTTAGAGATGGCATTAGTTCGGACACTACGGTTACTATGGAAGCTTTTAAAGGGACTGAAAAACATGAATGAATCTGCGAAACAAAATCTTCTTATAATAGGTGCCAGCGGCCATGGGAAAGTAGTAGCTGATACTGCTCTTAAAATGAACAAGTGGCAGAGGATTGCTTTTTTAGATGATGATGAAAGCTTAAAAGTTTCTCTTGGTTTTGATATTATCGGAACATCGAAAGATATCGAAGCCTATATTAATGATTGGGATATTTTTGTTGCTATTGGTAATAATACTATCAGAGAGAAAATTCAAGTTGAATTGCAGGCTCAAGGAGCAACTTTTCCAATATTGATTCATCCCAGTGCAGCTATTGGGAAAGAAGTCGAGATTGCTGAAGGTACAGTAATAATGGCAGGAGTTGTTATTAACTCTTCGACTAAGATTGGGAGAGGTTGCATTATTAATACTAGTGCTACAGTAGATCATGATAATTTGATTGAGGATTTTGCGCATATTTCTCCGGGAGTTCACTTGGCGGGGACAGTGATAATTGGTAAAGGAACCTGGATAGGAATTGGTAGCATAGTAAGTAATAATCTAGAAATAATAAGTGGTGCTATTCTAGGGGCTGGAGCAGTAGTACTTAAGGATATAAATGAAACTGGAGTTTATGTTGGTGTTCCAGCGAGGAGAATTAACTATGGCAAAGATTTTAATACTAGCTAATAATGATGTAGGCTTATATAAATTTAGAAAAGAACTTCTTATAGAATTAGTCGAAGAAAATGAAGTTTATATTTCACTTCCTTATGGAGATTATATTCCACAACTAGAAGAGCTAGGTTGTATATTTATTAACACATCAATTAGTAGGAGAGGAACAAATCCGGTAACTGATTTAAAGTTACTGATGAAATATAGACAAATAATTAAAAATGTTAAACCGGATGTAGTTCTGACATATACTATAAAACCAAATGTGTATGGAGGAGTGGCTTGCCGGCTTGCTAAAATTCCTTATATTGCCAATGTTACTGGTTTAGGTACTGCAGTAGAAAAAGAAGGAATTCTACAAAAAATCACTTTAAATTTGTATAAGTCAGCTCTAAAAAAAGCTAGTTGCGTTTTTATGCAGAATAAAGAAAATGAAGATTTTTTTAAAGAAAAAAGAATTATAAGAGATAATTCAAGGCTGATCCCAGGATCAGGTGTAAACCTTGAAGAATATTCTCTATTAAAATACCCCTCAGATAAAGAAATTAATTTTTTATTCATTGCTCGTGTTATGAAAGAAAAAGGTATTGACCAGTATCTAGAAGCGGCAAAGTACATTAAAAAAAAATATTCTCAAACTGTTTTCCATGTCTTAGGTTTTTGCGAACAAGAATATACAAATAAGTTAGAAAGAATGGAAGAATTAGGAATAATAAAATATCACGGTATGCAAAAAAACGTTCGTAAATTTCATGCAATATCGCATTGTACTATTCACCCCTCTTATTATCCAGAAGGTATGTCGAATGTTTTGCTTGAAGCTGCAGCTAGCGGAAGGCCGATTATTACTACGGATAGGAACGGATGTCGAGAAATAGTAGATAATAAAGTCAGCGGCTATATTATTGAACAGAAAAGCACGGAAGATTTAATAAAAAAAATTGAAGAGTTTTTAAAATTGAGTATTGATATGAAAATGAAAATGGGAATTGAAGGAAGAAAAAAAGTGGAAAAAGAATTTAATCGCTCTATTATTATACATGCATATATAGAAGAAATTAATGAGGTTCTAATCTCGAAACAAGCAAAAAAAGAATGAAAAATACTTTTTTACAAATTATATCACTAATATTTAAATAATTTTTATTAATTGTTATATTACATTTAGTGTAAGAAGAGAGTTGAATTTATGAAAGTTTTATTTTGTCACAATGGACCAATTTACAGGAATGACCGGAATAATTATTTTGGGATATCACATAATAACCAATCTTTAATAAGGTACTACGCTATTGCAGATACTTTGTCTTTACTTATGAGAGTTAATAAAGTTAAAGAAAAAAAATTAGAAAAAAAAATGTCTCAATTGACATTGTCACCTTTGGAAGTGATTGAATGTCCAAATATAATTAGTGTAAAAGGAATATTAACCCAAAGTAAAGAAGCCAATCATATTATTAAGGAAGCAGTGTATAAGGCAGATTTTATAGTAATTAGATTACCAAGCACTATTGGATCTAATGCATTGAAATATGCAAAAAAATTCAACAAACCTTATTTAATTGAGGTGGTTGCTTGTGAGTGGGATAGCTTATGGAACCATAGTATATTAGGGAAAGTTATGGCTATTTTAAAAGTTCCAAAGACAAAAAGGGAAATTCAATCTGCTTCTAATGTGATGTATATAACAGAGAAATTTTTACAGAAAAGATATCCTACCTTAGGTAAAGAGTATGTTTGTCCAAACGTAATGCTCCAACCAGTAGATGAAAAAATAATTCTTAATAGACATGAAAAAATTGACAGTATGAATAAAAAGAAAATTACGATTGCTTCTATTGGAGCAACTAATATGCGATATAAAGGGCATAGGTATGTAATTAAAGCTATCAATCTATTAATAAAAAGAGGATATGATATCGAGTACAAAGTAATTGGTGGTGGTAATCATTCAAAGCTTCAGGAAGTAGCAAAAAGATATGGTGTTGAAAAAAAAGTGGAATTTATGGGAGCAGTAAAGCATCAAGAGATTTTTGACATTCTTGATGAGATTGATTTATACATTCAACCAAGTTTAGCAGAAGCTCAAGGGAGATCTTTGATAGAAGCAATGAGTAGAGGCTGTCCGTGTATTTGCACAGATGTTGGGGGAATGCCTGAATTGCTAGCAAAGGAATTTATTGTTAAAAAAGCTGATTCAAGAGCGATAAGTGAAAAAATCGAAGAAATTTTAAATAAAGATTTAAAAGAAATAAGTACTAGGAACTTTGAGTTTTCAAAACAATTTGATGTTAACCTGATCGATTCTAAAAGAACTGAAATTTTTCAAAAAATATTCAGAAGGGAAGTAAGTATTAGTGAATAAAATAAAACCTGGACTTCACTTTGTTTTCCGAAATATCCCTTTGCATATAATAAGTTTATTGACGAATTTATTGCCAAATCATTCCTTAACTACAAAAATTAGAGGGTTTCTAATGAGACCATTTTTTAAAAGTTGTGGGAAAGGATTTAAAATTGCTTCAGGTGTCATTATTAATAAGCCGGAAAAAATAGTAATTGGTAAAAATGTTTATATAGCTCATAACGCTTGGATTAATGCTAATGGAGGATTGAATATTCAAGACAATACCATAATCGGTCCATTTAGTGTACTAGCAACATCAAAGCATAAGTTTATAAACGGAGTAGCTTCCAATCAGGCAGATTCTAATCCAATTATTTTAGGTGAGGGCACATGGTTAGCAAGTCATGTAGTTATTACTGACGGTGTAGAAATTGGGAAAGGATGTTTAATAGCTTCTGGAGCTGTTGTAACTAGTAATGTTGAAGGAAATACAATAATAGGGGGAGTACCAGGTAAAGCCATTGGAAAGGTGATTTAAGTGAAAAGATATAAGAAAAGTAATAAGGAAATCAGTGAAGTATTTTTTAATTTTTTTATTTTCACGCTTAGTATTATAGCTAGCCTCTACATTTTATCTAATAATGTAGACCCTTCTTACAAACTGTTATTTTTAATGCCCTTACTATTTGCTTTTAGCTTTCCTTTGGTTATTTCAAAAGCTTTATTCAAAGGACTAAATGTTTTTTACTTAGTTTTAGCTATATTAATGACTTTTAGATATTTAATTAGTCCTGTGCTTACGGTGTTTACAGGTTTATATGAGGGGAGATCTGCTGTACAGCCATCTGCTGAAGCTTTTGATATATCCTTTTTTTTAGTCTTGTACGAGCTCATAGCAGTAACTTTTTTACTGCTATATTTAAAACATAGAAAGCAAAAAGAAATTATAAGCCGTCCTAAAAATAAAGATATCGTGATATCTAACAATTATTTTATATTTATTTTATTTTTTCTTTTTACAATTTTAATGGCTTTGGGCTTTCCTAATGCCCTTAATCACTTTAATTTTGTAATTCCAAATAGTAATGACTCGCATGCATTAGAATTATCAACATTAGAGTTAGCGGCAGTCTTATGTATTTCAGTGTCTAAACAAATCTTATTTGTATTGATAATTTCAAAAATTTATAAATTATATACTAAAAATAATAATAAAGTCTGGATTTATGTTGCTTTAATTGCCATGTTTTTCAATATCACAATCTATTCTGGACTGAATAGATCAGATTTTATAATGATGGCAGTAGCCTCTAGCTATTTATTTTATCGTTTATTTCCACAACATCTTAAACTAATAACTATTATCGTGAGTTCTGCATTTGCGATTGTTATACCTGCTATAACTGCAACTCGACAAATGAATGGAATTCTAAATGGAGAAAATCCATTAATTAACTTAGCCAGAACAATGCAACAATATTTAGGCAGCCCTTATAATGTTGCGATAGCTGTGGAAGCTTCTGAAATGTTTGAAGAACATAGACACCTTTTAAATCTTCTTTATGATTTTGCCAGACCTACTTTTGGTCTGAATTTTTTGGTTAAAGACTTGCCATTAAATTACTCGAATGAATTTTTTAATGCAAGGATGTATATGGATGATAGAGTGTTCCAAATCATACCAATGGTTGGAGAAGGATATTTTTACTTTGGATTGTTTTTAGCTCCAATGTTAACCTTGT
The DNA here is from genome assembly GCF_000821325.1 of Planococcus massiliensis. Taxonomy (NCBI): domain Bacteria; kingdom Bacillati; phylum Bacillota; class Bacilli; order Caryophanales; family Caryophanaceae; genus Planococcus; species Planococcus massiliensis. The sequence goes on from NZ_CCXS01000001.1 coordinate 940,550, forward strand.
TATTTGTCAAATTAGGTGATTCATTAAGTGGTATCCAACAGTCTACAAATGAAACGTTGCTAATTTATTTTCTAACAATAACTTGTGCTAGATTAGGATTTTTAATGGGGCAAAATGCGAGTATACAAATGAATGATATGTCATTTTCAATATTTGTTCCACTAATATTGTATTGGTTAAATAAAAAAATAGTATTGAAAAAGAGTAATTAGTTAAAGAATGGTTTGATAAGGGCGGTGTAAAAGTAACGAAATAATCTTTCGGTGCTAAAATTTATGAATAAAAAAAGAGTTATGAATAATATACTAGCCAGCTTAATTACTCAGGTTGTATCTATAGCAATCGCATTAGTTATACCTAGATTAGTTATTACTTATTACGGCTCAGAAATTAATGGTTTAATGTCTTCTTCTTTGCTTATAATTCAATACTTTGCATTATTTGAAGGTGGAGTAGCTGCAGCAGCGAGCTACCCTCTGTTTAAAGCTCTAAAGAATAATGATTTTTCAGAGATAAATGGTGTTTTTTCAGCTGTTAATAAATTCTTTGTTAAAGTAGGATTAGTACTGTTGGTTTTTGTGATAGTCTGGTCTTTCCTTTTTCCCTTATCACTTTCCAATAATACCTCTTATTTAACTGGGGTTCTTATAATTATGCTGAGTAGCATAATAACGGCTTTAGGGTATTTTAAATATTTTAAATATAATCTCATCTTATTTTCCGATCAAAAACAGTATATATCTCTTGTTTCTAACTCGATTACAAGAATAGTTACTACAATAATACAGATTATTCTTATTTTAAATGAAACAAATGTAGTTTTTGTAGTTCTTATGACTCCGCTTTTTTCAATTATAAGATTAATGTGGATGAAAAATCATGTTATTAAGTATTATAGATTTTTAGACGAGAATGCACCTCCAAATTATATTGCTATTAAGCAAAAGTGGAATTCTTTAACTATTAACGTGTCAAACATGCTTAAAACTATAGTTCCTATTATTTTTATTACAATAATGTTTGGATTTGAATATGCTAGTATTTTTACTATATATAGTATGGTATTTCATATTGGTAGATCAATTGTTGACATTTCATGTAATGGGATCTCAGCGACTATGGGGAATATTGTAATTGAAGGAGATGCGAAAAAAAACGAAAGAATATATTTATACTCGAGTAATATGATATTTATTATAACAAGTATATTTTTTGTTTGCTTTTGGTTTTTGACGCTTCCATTTATCGATGTTTACATAGGTGAGGCTTCTGACATTAGTTATTACGCGCCATTACTTGTCATATCTTTAATTGTTAATGAATCTCTTAGTAATTTGAATTTTACACCAAACTTATTGATAAGAGCCACAGGAAAATATAAAGAAACAAGTAGAAGTGCAGTTTTAGAAGTATTCGCAGCTATAATTCTTACACCATTTGCATGCTACTTTTTTGGATTTCAAGGTGCTCTCTTTGGATCTATAGTGGCTTCGCTAATAAGAACAATATATATAACTTGGTATTGCAGAAAAAAAATATTAAGTATATCTTTCAATGAATTATTTAAAAATCTTTTTGTGTATATAATTGCAATAACTATTAGCATATTAACACTTAATCAAATTGAATTTAAAATCCTGTCTTATGTAGATTGGATATTATATGCACTCCTAATAGGTGTATCGACATTAATTATTACATTAATAATGAGCCTAATCTTTTTTAAAAAAAATATCTTGTATACTTTTGCAGTTTTTAATATACGAGGGACTTCTAAGAATATTAGGTAATAAACATTAGAAATTTGGAGGAATGATAATGCTTCTTTATAAAGATATTAAAGAAAAAAAAGAAAATATTGCTATCATTGGTATGGGATATGTTGGAATGCCATTAGCAATAGCATTCGCTAAAAAAGTAAATGTAATTGGGTTTGATGTAAACCAAAGTAAAATTGATTTATACAATTCTGGAATAGATCCGACTAATGAAGTAGGCGGGCAAGAAATCAAGCGTTCAACTATAAAATTTACTTCTAACGAGGAAGACTTAAAAGAAGCGAAATTTTATATCGTAGCAGTTCCCACTCCTATTAATTCAGATAAAACTCCAGATCTTAAACCTGTAGAAGGAGCTAGTCAAACAATTGGGCGCCACTTAACTAAGGGCTCAATTGTAGTATATGAATCTACAGTCTATCCGGGAATTACTGAAGATTTTTGTATTCCTATTTTAGAAAAGGCGTCAGGTTTGAAATGTGGAGTAGATTTTAAAGTAGGTTATTCTCCAGAAAGAATTAACCCTGGAGATAGAAAAAATACATTAGATAAAATAGTTAAGATTGTATCTGGGATTGATCAAGAAAGCTTAGAAATAATTTCAAAAGTTTATGAATTAATTATTGAAGCAGGTGTATATAAAGCGAATTCAATAAAAGTAGCAGAGGCAGCTAAAGTTGTTGAAAACAGCCAAAGAGATATAAATATAGCCTTTATGAATGAACTAGCTATGGTATTTAATAGTATGAATATTGATACTCAAGAAGTAATTGAAGCCATGAATACTAAATGGAATGCCCTTAAATTTTATCCAGGACTTGTTGGAGGACATTGTATCGGAGTAGATCCCTATTATTTTTTATACGAAGCAGAGCGCTTAGGGTATCATAGTCAAATAATTTTATCAGGGCGTAAAATTAATGATGGAATGGGTAAATTTATTGGTGAATCTATAATAAAGAAATTAATTCTAGCAGATAAGGTTGTAAAAAAATCCAAAGTAGTCATAATGGGTGTAACTTTTAAAGAAGATTGTCCTGATATTAGAAATTCAAAAGTTATTGATATAATTAATACATTGAAAGAATACGGAATAGAACCTATAATTGTCGACCCGAATGTAACAAATAATCAAGTAGAGAGCGAGTATGGATTTAGCTTAGGCAATATAGAAGATATTCAAGGTGCAGATTGCTTAGTTTTTGCAGTAGCCCATACTCAATTTAAAGATTTAAGTATAGAAAAAATTAATAAAATGTTTGGCGATTTTAAAAATAATAGCGAAAAGATAATTATTGATATAAAATCTATATTCAACAAATCAGAATTAGAAGAGAAAGGATATCTTGTTTGGAGACTCTAGTAATTCTTAGTGATAGGAGAATCTATAATTATGTTTAAAATAGCAGTAGCAGGCACAGGTTACGTGGGTCTAGTAGCTGGTGTAGCTTTCGCCGAAATGGGTCATCAAGTAACGTGTGTTGATATAGATGAAAAAAAAGTAGAAATGATGAAATCAGGGATCTCTCCAATCTATGAAACTGATTTAGAAGATTTAATGCAGAAAAACTATGCTGCTGGCAGAATCGAATACACAACTGATTACCAATCTGCCTACAGAGAAGCGGATGCTGTATTTATTGGAGTAGGTACTCCAGAAAATGCAGATGGATCTGCTAATCTTTCTTACATTGCAACTGTCGCTAGACAAATTGCTGAGAATATTGAGAAAGATTGTTTAGTAGTAGTGAAATCCACAGTTCCTGTAGGGACAAATGACAAGGTAGAGCAATTCATCCATGATTTCTTAGTTAATGATGTAAGAGTGGAAGTAGCTTCAAACCCCGAGTTTTTAGCTCAAGGATCTGCAGTCCATGATACTTTACATGCGAAGAGAATTATTATAGGAACTGAAAGTAAATGGGCTGAAGAATTATTGAAGAAGATTTATGAGCCATTTAAACTTCCGATTGTTTCGGTTAACCGGAAATCTGCAGAAATGATCAAGTATGCTTCAAACGACTTTCTTGCGTTGAAAATATCTTATATGAACGATATTGCGAACCTTTGCGAGTTAGTTGGAGCGGATGTTCAAGATGTAGCTGAAGGCATGAGTTTCGATGATCGTATTGGCAGCAAGTTCCTGAACGCAGGTATCGGTTACGGAGGATCTTGTTTCCCGAAAGATACAAAAGCATTAGAATACTTAGCATCTCAAAACGGCTATGTGCTGAAAACAGTGAAAGCTGCTATTGATGTGAACAAAGATCAGAAGACTTTATTGTATAAAAAAGCAAGCAATCGCTTGATTACTTTTAACGGTCTTAAAGTGGCAATTCTTGGTTTGACGTTCAAACCTGGAACGGATGATTTAAGAGAAGCTCCGTCATTGGAAAATGTTCCTTTGTTATTGGATCAAGGAGCAGATATCTATGCTTATGATCCTGTGGGGGCTGCTAATTTCGCTCGTGTTTATCCGGAAGGCAAGAGTTCTAAAGGAACTATCACTTATGTAGATACTGCAGAAGCCGCGCTAGAAGGCGCAAATGTTTGCTTTATCTTCACGGAATGGGGCGAAGTGAAAGCTGTCACTCCTGAAGGCTATAAAATGCTGATGAGAACACCGTTGGTATATGATGGCCGGAATCTCCACAGCATTCAGGTAATGGAAGAAGCAGGAGTTGAGTATTACTCAGTTGGACGTGCCCCTGCCAACAAAGGCGGACTGAAGGAGCTAACAAAGAATGACTTACAATCCTCTAGACGTTAAAAAGACTTATTTCATCACAGGAGCCGCAGGATTTATTGGCTATCATCTGGCTAAAAATTTGCTGGAGCAAGGATGCCAAGTCATTGGAATCGATAATGTAAACGATTATTATGATGTGAATCTTAAGGTGGAGCGTTTGCAGCGATTAGAGCCATATGAAAATTTCACTTTTATAAAAGGCGATATCTCGGATAAAGAATTAATCTTGAACCTTTTTGAAGAGCATAAGCCGAATATTGTGATGAATCTTGCAGCTCAAGCAGGAGTCCGTTATTCAATTGAGAATCCGGATGTCTACATACAAAGCAATATCACTGGTTTTTATAACATACTGGAAGCGTGCAGATTCCATCCGGTGGATCATCTTGTTTATGCTTCATCAAGCTCTGTCTATGGAGCGAATAAGAAAGTTCCATTTGAAGAGTCCGATTCCGTTGACCATCCAGTGTCTCTTTATGCTTCAACGAAAAAATCCAATGAGCTGATGGCTCATACGTATAGCCACCTTTATCAAATTCCAGCTACCGGATTGCGCTTCTTTACAGTATATGGGCCTATGGGAAGACCTGATATGGCGTATTACGGGTTCACGGATAAATTCTTTGCAGGTGAAGAAATCAAGATTTTCAATAACGGCGATTTCGAGAACGACTTATATCGTGACTTCACTTATATTGATGATATTGTGGAAGGGATTGAACGTCTTTTATCCAATCCGCAAATTGAAGAAGGAGAAGTTCCTCACCGGATCTTTAATATCGGTAACAGCAATCCTGAAAAGCTGATGGTGTTCATTGAAACGCTTGAGAAATGCTTAAGCAAAACTTTGGGCAGAACAGCGGAGTTCAAGAAGAAGTTCGAACCAATCAAACTGGGAGATGTGCCGGCAACCTATGCTTCAACGAAGCTTTTAGAAGAAGCGGTTGGGTTTAAGCCCAAGACTTCGATTGAAGAAGGTTTACAAAAGTTCGTAGATTGGTATTGTGATTATTATAAGGTGGTTTAATCGCCATCTTATTTTTTTGAACCTCTAAAGGTAAATTTTAGAATTTATTCAAGTTATCAGGAAAGAAGGATGCTCTATGCAAGTGAAAAAAGCGATTATTCCGGCTGCCGGATTAGGCACACGTTTTCTTCCCGCCACAAAAGCCATGCCGAAAGAAATGCTGCCAATTGTGGATAAGCCGACGATTCAATACATAGTGGAAGAAGCCATTGCTTCCGGAATTGAAGATATCATCATTGTTACCGGAAAAGGCAAGCGAGCGATTGAAGATCATTTCGACCATGCGTTTGAGCTGGAAGAGAATTTATTGAAAAAAGGGAAGTTGGACATGCTGGATTCGGTTCATGCCTCTTCGAAAGTGGACATCCATTACATCCGCCAAAAAGAAGCTTTGGGACTTGGACATGCCATCTGGACGGCGCGCAAGTTTATCGGAGACGAGCCATTTGCTGTGTTGTTAGGGGATGACATTGTCGAAAATGATGAGCCATGCTTGGCGCAATTGATGAACCAGTTTGAAGTGACAGGCAAGAGTGTCATTGGAGTGCAGAAAGTAAAAGACGATGAAACCGATCGCTACGGTATCATCGATCCGCTCCGTGCAGATGGAAAATTGATTGAAGTGAACCAGTTTGTCGAGAAGCCGGCAGCGGGAACGGCACCATCAAACTACGCGATCATGGGCCGCTATGTCTTAACACCGGAGATCTTCGAATACCTGGGGCAACATGAACTGGGTGCAGGCGGAGAAATTCAGTTAACGGATGCCATTCAAAAGCTGAACGAAGTGCAATCGGTTTATGCCTATGAATTTGAAGGGCAGCGTTTTGATGTGGGAGAGAAGTTCGGATTTATCGAGACGACGATTGAGTTTGCGTTGAAGCGTCCGGAGTTGAGAGAGAAGATGTTGCAGTTGTTTGAGGAGAAGTTGGAAGAGGCGAAGGTTAAAGAGAAGTTGTAAGTTTTTCGTTAGAAGTATGCTAGTAGATTAGAAAGAGCTCACCTTTGAGATGTAAAGGTGAGCTCTTCTTTGTATATTATTATAGTTTAGTTAAACGACGATTTTCGAAACAAGTATTTATGCTTCGAAAACCATCGGTTAACTTCCTCGTTGGTCTGGATAATGCAGTTGAATATATCGATCTGTCAATCTTTGGGGCGCAACTTCATTATGATGTAGATGATCCAGTGCTTTAACATCTGGAAGTTGATTAGGTACAAATCCAAAGAAAAAATAAGAAACATAATTACATCGTAAACGAATTCAATCATCTAAAATCACCTCATAATTTTTGTTATGAGGAGTTATCCGATTGGCTTCAGTGATGAAGTTGAAAATATAATATCATAAAATACTTATTTTGGAAACTCTAAAATTTATCTAAGCATATTGTTAATGGCATTCAACATATTCAAATATAGACGGTATTGTTTGGTCAGGAATTGATGGATATAATGGCCTTAAAAATTCTATATTTTGCAATGGAAGAATACAGAGAGTTGAAAAAGAGAAGATATATGGTTTTGTAATAGATAATACAGACTCAAAGTTGATTTGACATGGGTTTCTGCGGAAAGGACTCATGAGCCAGAAGCCAGTTGCCTAAAGAATTTTGCCCTTCCCAATCAAGTTATAACATCCCTCTTCTGTATAAATTCCGGCTAAATCAACATGTATTTTTATTGTGAATATCTGCAAATGTTCGTTGCATTTCTTTGTACTACTATTTTGCAACACAGTTGATAGAGGCGAAGAGAGAATGTTTTAGATTGAGTTGTTTTATTATAGGACGGAGAGAAAAGAGGTGGATGAAATGACAAAATGTCAAAAGTGTCAAAAGAACAATGTATATGTTCAGTTTGATGAGGAAAAGCTTTGTTTGGATTGCTATAATGGGCGGATGGAAAAGCAGGTTGGAGTAGCTGCAACCAGTTATCCCGAAGGCATCATGATTCGTGATGGGGAAGGGAAAGTCCATCAGTTCCTTTTGAGAAAGAGGATTGATCCGTTGGGCATTTTCATGGAAGCGATCGAAATGGTGGAAAGCGGCTATGAATTTAAGATACAAGGTGATTTGTATGGTGATCAGGGGGAGTTGCTGCTGGAGTTGATTGCCAAAGCCGAACGGGGAATGGCGGAAAACTATGTGGTCAGGAAATGTTTCCGAATGGCCAAAGCTATCATTCTCTTCGAAACGGCCGGTTAGCTGGTAGAATCGAATGGAATCCTATGGGAGATGATGTGCCGTTGGTTGTCATTGATGGTACCACTTATACGTGGGAGGAAGTCGGTAAGATGCTAATGCATTATGAGGGATTTCAGCTGAAGCTTGAGATGGTGGATTCATATGATGAGATCGGGTGGGAAGATGAGGGGGTTGGCTCTTTTTTAGATCTAGGAGAAGAAAAATGAGTAGATTGATGCAATGATAAAACAGCAGCCGGAATGTCTAACGACGTCCGGCTGCTGTTTTCTTATTTACAGTATTGATACTCTAAGTATCCAGAGATATATGCATGGTTTCTAAGAAAAGGATTAAGATACTTTGTATTGGATGCTTACTCAAAAAATGTAGTATTTTACCAAAAAATAGTAGTAAAAATTGTCTATATAAATTATAATTTTAGTAACTATATTACTACTAAAGGGCAGGTCTGCAAACTATGAAAGATAGAGCAATTAGAGGTTTAGAAAACTGGCATGCTTTAATCGATGAAAGAAATAGTTCAGAATTAAGTAAGAAAATTAGCAACTTAGCTACGGATTTAAAAGACAATCTGATGATTATGATCAGCGGAGAATTTAATGCAGGGAAGTCTACTTTTATTAATGCCATTCTCGGAGAAGAGATTTTAACAACTGACATTACGCCAGCTACAGCTATCATAACTATGTTAGTCTATGGTGAAGAAAGAAAAGTAATAGCTCACTATACCGACGGTACAAGTAAAGAGTATGAAACAGCATGGGTTGAACAATTAACTGCAGAGCGCGAAGGAGCGGGGGCACAAATTAGGAGTCAACTTTCCTATGTTGAGTATCAGCTGCCTAATGAAGTGTTGAAAACTTATACCTTGATTGATAGCCCAGGATTCACTGCTTTGCATGAACACCATTCAAGAGTTGCAGAAAGTTTTATGAAAAGAGCAGATATAGCTATTTGGTTGTTTAATTCTTTGAGTGTTGGTACAGCTACAGAATTGACTTGGCTTAAAAAAATGTACTCACTCGAAGTACCTATTTACGGAGTAGTCAATGCTATAGATCGAATAGAAGATGAAGACTTGGAATCGTTTCTTGAATTTAATTTGAGGAGAGTTCAACCATTTATAAAGAAACTTTATGGCATATCAGCAAGAGATATTTTAAATGGGCAGATCAACAACAATCCGGAAGAATTTGAATGGGGAAATGCGAAAGATCTTATAGAGCTTTTTAAACAATTTGAACCCGCTCATATTCGGAAAATTGAAGAATTCTATCGCAAGCTAAACCCGGTACTCGAAGAACAAGTTCAACTTTTAAAAGAAAAGAAGGCTACATTTGAGTTTGCTGATAATCTTTTTAAGTTAAAAGCTTTTCAGAATACGAACTATCCTAAATTTGAGGAAATGGCTTTAAAATATCAAACGCTTTACCATGATGGAAAAAAGATCGGTCATGAGTGGAATGAATTTGTAAATGAAAATTATTATAAAGAAGGCTTTACAAAAAAGGTGATTTTCAATTTAGCCGAGTTAAATTATTTGGAAAGAAAATGGTCTTCTGAAATAGAACCAGTTCTTTTAAAGAGAGAAAAAGAATATAAAAAACTTAAACAGAAGGCCGAGGAACTTGAAGAAGCCCACCATAACTTATTTGTGGAATGGCAGCGGGCTAATTCTTCTATAAGACATATCGTAAAAAAGAATATCATTTTTTTGAAAGAAAAAAAGTATAATGAATCAGTTGAAAATTGGCACATTCAATATCAAGAATTTAATGAAGGCCAAGATGATATTAGAAAATTGGTTGTTCCGTTCAATCAAAGTGTAGAAAGAATTGTTAACAAAAAAATTTTAATTTATCAGGAAGATATGAATTCTCTTAAAAAAAGACTGAAAGAAATTCAAAGCTCTATCAGCGATAGCATAGCTAATACAGATTTATCTACTGCAACTAATTTCAAAAATCATCTTATATTTACTGAAGGTTTTAAAAATAAAGTTCTAAATTATTTTAAGACAGATATAGTCGAGATAGAAAAATCATCTTTTTATCAAAAAGAAATAATGTTATCTACTGATGTAAACAACTTATATGGGAATTTTGATTTTTTGAAGTTCATTGACAATTACATCCAGTTTTTATCTTACAAAATTCCAATAGCAAATTTAGAAGCAATCGATATTAGTGCGATACCAAGATATAGGTATAAAAAAAATCCCTTACCAAAACTGCAGCTTTCCTTAAATTCTTCTAAACATTTTTCTAAATCGTTCAAGTTATTTTTTAATAAAGAATTCTTAAGCGTTATCGGCACTTTACTCTTTGTCGGCATTGCTTATGGAAGTGACTACTTTAAAGAGAATGAAAAATATAATGAAAGTCTAGACTACAACTCATTGAGCAGTGAAATGAATTCTGAATTTGAAGAGGAGATAATGACGAATGAAAGCGATTCATCCGATTATATTTATGAAGTAGAAGAAACTGAAGTTGATTCGGATTTGGATGAAGAATTACTAATTGAAGAATCGACAGAGCCGGTAAATGAAGAGCCTGTTTATGCCATTAGTGAATTTGAACTTCAATCTTTTATTGAAAAGTATAGAGCAGTGTATGAAGAGGCGCTGAATATGGAGGATTTTTCAACAGTATCTTCTTATTACGATCCTGCTCAGCCTATTTACAATAGTATTTCTGATTACATAAATTCAATTAAAGGAGAAGGTCTTACTTTCGAATTTATATCCTCATCGGTTTTAGAAGTTGAAGATTTAGGGCAAGGCAGTTTTAGTGTACTGGTTGAAGAAGAATTCAACTTATTAGACAGAGATGATGGTGTCGAGTCATATAATCAAAGGGAGAAAGAATATATTGTTAAAACACTTTCTGCAGACACACTTCTTATCGAAGATATCATTACTTTAGATAAGTCCAGTGAATTAACTAATGAAGGTTATTCACTTACAGAAACAGTCGACTTTGTTTCTCCTGAAGACATTTCGCAGATGATGACAAAATATTACGCAGATTTAGAGCTCGCTTTTAATGAATATGGCTTCTACTACATTGAAGAATATTACGCTTATGATGGAAAGGAATATAGTCCGACCGTCGCCTATATTGAAAAAGCTAATAACGAAAACATGACAATGAAAAACCACTACGTAAGTGTTACAAGTGTTGAAATTTACGATACTAACCATTACATCGCAACATTAGAAATGGAAGATGAATATCGCTATCAAGAAGGAAATAGTGACATTAAAAAAATCCAGGCAGAATATTTAATAAGAGTAACGGAAGAAGCTGAAATGAAAATAGATGAAATTCTAAATCTGAATATAGTAGAAAAAATAGAGTTTTAGTAAAAGGGGTATATGATGGGAATTTCATTAGATGAGTACAAAAAAAATCGTACAATATTAATCAACCAAATAGATGAATATACTGAAATTCTTTCCGAGATGAAACTTGAAGATGAATATGAAAAAATGACAAATTATAAAAGAGAAGTTCTCACGAATAATTTTCAATTAGTGGTTGTCGGAGAGTTTTCGAGAGGCAAGTCGACATTTATAAATGCACTCTTAGGAGAAAAAATACTTCCTTCGTCAGCAAAACCAACTACTACAATTTTAAATAAGATTGTCTACAATGCAGATTCGCTCATTAAATTACATTTTCATTATGAGAAATCACCCGCTCAAATTATAACAGATTCAGATTTTGCATCGTTAATCGCTCCGATGGACCCGGTTCAAGGAGATTCTTTCTCAGAGAAGGAATATGAGACACGAGTCGATTATCTAAAAACTATTCAATACGCAGAAATCGGAAGAGATTTAGAAATTTGTAAAAGTGGAGTAGAAATCATTGATACCCCTGGAACAAACGATCTCGATCCTGTAAGAGAACAAATTACAAACACCATTATTCCAAAATCAGATGCGGCAATTCTATTGCTAAGTGCAGTGAAAATTCTATCCGAATCAGAATTAAGTCTATTGCGAGATAGACTCTTAGCGAATGATATCCAGAAAATTTTTATTGTAGTTAATTTTAAAGATGCATTAGAAAGTAAAGAAGATGAAGAAAAGGTAAGAACGTTTGCTTATGAACATTTAAAAGATATTTTAAACGATCCAAGAATTTACATGGTTTCTGCAAAACAGGCACTAAATGCTAGAAGAAAAGAAAAAGGTGAGCAAGTTAAATCACCTCGCGGAAGACCCATAACTGTGTGGGATTTCGAAGAGACAGGCTTTATGGAATTAGAAAAAAGTTTAGAGGAATTTCTTCAATATGAGCGCGGTGCAATTAAACTATTAAAGCCTCTTCAACGGTTATCAATGAGTATTAATGAGTTAAACAATAAGCATATAGCTTTTGAAAAAAAAGTTTTAAACGCGAAAGTAGTTAACTTAAAGGAAAAAGTTAAGAACTTTCGTCCTAAAGTTAAACAAGCAGAAAAAAGCGGGGCTGAAACTTTAAAGAAAATCTCTCGGGAGATAAAAAAAGAAGAAGACAGTTTTATTGAATGGTATAGGAGAGAACTTCAAAAAATTACTGAAACAGCAATGGAAACTTTCGATCAGTTCCGACATATAGAAATTCATGAAATTAGCAGCCGGATTGAGGCGGCCATAGCACCGTTAGAAAAAGCGATTTTTGAATCAAAAAAGACAAAAATAATGGATATAGCTATTAATAGTGTGAAAAGAGGAACGAAAGATTTCAGTGAACAATGGGGTATTTTAGAAGACGATTTGCTCAATTTGACTGAACCTACGGATGATGAAAGCCTTTATCCTAAAATTTATAAAGAAAAATCAAACCAACCAAGTATTTTCGATGAAATATATGATGAATTAGGCCAAGCTTGGACTAATAGCAATAGTTTATTAGGGCAAGTAGGTATAGGCATCGGCTATGTGGCAAACACCTTAGCATATGGAATTACTTCTCTCTTTAAATGGGGATTATCAATATGGACTGGAGATGATGAGAAGTCTCGATTCCGAGCTGACTTGTCTAATCAATTTAACTTATCCAATAAACAAAAAGCCATTTCAGCAAAAGTGGAATATGAGAGTATAAGTCTTGGAATTCAAAAAAAATACAAAGCCATAGTCAAGCAGCAAGTTAAACAAGTAGAATTACAGCTTGAACAGCTTCTGAAAACAACGGGATTAGAAGAAAATGAAATTAAGAAAAGACTAGAAATAATAAAAAGAAGAGAGTATAGGCTAAGAGATATCTCTTCCACACTTGAATCACTTAATGACAAAGTAAATCAACAATCTAAAGGGAAAGTTGGGGTATCTTAATGAACTATTTGGAGGAGAAGATAAGAATTGGTCAAAGAGTAAAAGAAACGCTGCAGCATCTTAAAGTTGCAATGCCAATTAGTTCTCAAATTGCCCCCTTGATAGAGTTAGCAGAAGATATTGCAGATGACTACTATACGATTATGGTAGTCGGAGAATTTAAACATGGCAAGTCGACATTTGTTAATGCACTTTTAGGAAAAGACGTAATGCCGCGAGGAGTTACACCCACAACTGCCACCATAAATACTGTCTTCCATAGCAATCAACAGGAAGTGCAGGTAATAAAGAAAAATGGGTCTATCGAAAAATTTGATTCTATTAATGTACTAAATCAATTTACAGCTGCACAAGACTTTGATTCGGATGAAATAAAGTATATTAAGTTATTTATGGATGCAGAAATTCTCAAAAAAAGAGTAGTTCTTATTGATACTCCAGGTGTGAATGATTTGAGCGATCAGCGGACGGAAGTGACACATCAATTCCTACCGAGGGCAGATGTTGTCATTTTTATGTGTTCCCTGACTTCGCCTATTAAACATTCCGAACAAATTTTTATTGAAGAACAGTTAATGAAAAATGGCATTGAAAGAACAATATTTGCAGCAAATTTTGCCGATTCTATTGATGAAGAAGAGATCGAAGAAGTTACTAATTTTGTTGAAAGACGGTTAGAAAATATTGTTGGCAAGAACTTATCAAAGGTTTATCCAGTTTCAGCAAAAGAGGCACTTATGGGCCGATTACAGAATGATAAAGAAATGCTTCTTTATTCAGGCTTACTTGAAATAGAAAGTGAAATTTATCAGAAAATCGAGTCAGGTACAAGAAGCCAAGAAAAAATAGAACGTTTTGAAGAGCGTTTAGAGGCAATCATGGAAGTAATTAGACGAGAAATTGAAACAGCGAAAATAGCATCAACAAAATCGGTTGAGCAATTAAACCGAGAAATGAAAGCCGTTGATTCTTGGTTTAAAGAAATAGCCAGTCAAGAAGTGGAATTGCAGAAATATTTACTCGAAAGAGAAGAAGAAATTAACTTTTTAGTCGGAAAGTCATTAATCTATTTTGGCAATAAGTTAATTGAAGATATTGAAAATCAAATTTTTCTTTTCCAAGGAGCTGATATTAAGGGCCTTGTGGAAAAGCAAATTCCTTACACGATTCGGAGTCAATTTACTAAGTGGATTGATCAATATGAAAGCAATATTCAACAACTCTTGTTTAAATTAGAGAAGGAAGTATCGACTGGGCTATCTCGCTCTTTTCAAAAACAAGTGCAAGTTCAAACTCATCAAGGAGAAAATTTGCATTACCAGACTGAAGCACCAATTTTAAATGCTAAAAGCGGAAACGCCAATGTTAAAGCAGGACTGATTTTAGGTGGGGTGGGTTCAGTTGCTCTCGTGTTAGGAGCTCCTCTGTTTTTACCAATTTTTGCGATGGGGGGACTACCATTCGTCCAGCAAAAAATTGCTGAAAAACAATTAGAAAACGTTAAGCCCGATTTAATTAGAGAAGTTCATAAGCAACTAGATGTTGTATTGCAAGACTTTGGGTTCTATTTGAAGAGGTACATTAATAGGGCCGTTGAGGAGATAAAAAACAATACGTTAGAAGAGTTCGATCGGCTGCTCCGTTCCTATCAAATGATTCTACAACAAGAAGTATTGAAACATCAAAATGAAACAACTAATATAGATTCGGATTTTAATATGCTTATTACACTTGAGGAATGGATTGAAAATCACAAAAGGGGTGTAGAGATAAATGGATAATTGGACAGATGGATTTTCAGGAACAGATACATCAAATGCTTTTGATAATGATTTTTCGGGAACAGGAGAGTTGGTGACTGCTGATTATACTCCAGTTGATTATTTTGATACATCATTTGCGCAATACCATGGGCAAGACATTTTCCACTTTAATGATCCACTAAAGCATGTTTATCAATTTGAATTTGAACCATTAAATTTAGATATTCCCAACACGCATTTTGTACAGCCTCATTATGTTGACTCGTATGTTCGTTCTGACGGAACGTTTGTTGAGGGGTACTACAGAGATGGAGATGGAAATCCTAATATCGATACTACAATTGATCAAGGCGGAGGTTATGTAAGATCTAATCCTGATGGAAACCCTTTTAACAATTTGAAATAACTAAGCAAAATGAGTGAAGAAGCAACATTCTTATTGTGACATGGATCTGATTTTCTGATCCGTGTCTTTCTATTATAAAGGTGAATTCTTCAAATTAAGTAACATTAAAATGAAGTGTTTTTTAGTGGATTTCTATAGGTCTCATTCTGAAAACTTGGAAGTAGGTAATCTTGTGGAAAGTACGAAAAAAGCTATTCAAACAATTGACCATTGGCTTAAAGTTCAAGCCGATATGAAATTTTTAAGCTATGATGAAAGAGAAAATTCAGTAAAAGAGTTAGAAGAGATATCTAAAGGTTTAAAAAAGAAGTCAACAATATTGATTTGTGGTGAATTTAATGCTGGCAAGTCTACATTCATTAATGCTTTATTAGGAGAGAAAATTTTAATCAGTGATATTACACCCGCCACAGCGATGATTACTAAATTAACCTATGGTGTTGAAAGGAAAGTTATTGTTCATTTTCGTAATAACACAAAAAAAGAATTTGATATTTTATCACTTAAAAAGTTAACAGTAGAAGGCAATCCGCTAATTGAAGAGTTGAGGTTAAATATAGAATTTGTAGAGATACAACTTCCGTTTGAGTTACTGAATTATTACACTTTAATTGATAGTCCTGGTCTTACTTCATTACATCAGCGGCATACGGATACGACAACTCAGTTTTTTAATCAAGCAGATATAGCCATTTGGTTATTCAACTCATTGAATGTAGGTACTTCTTCAGAAGTGGAATGGCTAAAAAAACTACAAAATTTAAAAATCCCAATTCTTGGCCTTATTAATAGCATTGATAGGTTAGACGAAGATGAAGATCTTGAAGCTTTTTATGAATATAATTTAAGAAGGCTTAGTCCCCTGATAACTCAGCTAAGCGGTATTTCCGCAAAGGATATTCTCGAAGGAAAATTGGCAAACAATAATCAATTGATCGAATGGGGAAATTCGAATGTTTTACAAGAAATGTTTACAAAATTTGAAGAGAAAAAAATGGATGAATATTTTCAAGGTTTAAAGAGTCTTTTGTTAAACCTAAGCGGTAGCCTAGAAAGACATAAAAGCAAATCCTTAATTTTAGGTAATCGAGATAGAATACTTATAGAGTTAAAGAGAGCATCAAAAGATGCTTCAGTAATTGAAAAGCAACTTTTGAACGAACAAATTGAAAAGGAACAGGTTTTTATCGAGTGGAATTTATTTTTGGAAAGAAATATTTTAAATCCAATTGATCCATCCCCATTCATAAACAAATTTAGAGATTCCAAAGGATTACTTGAAGAATGGAAACAGATAGTGTTGCCTCCGTTAAATCAATACTTTAAAAGATTTGAAGAAGTAAAAATAGAAGGGAGAATGTTACCTTTAAAACAAAAAGTAAGAGAAGAACATTACGAGGATATAAGTACAGTATATTTAAAGTTCTTTCAAACTTATAAATTCATAAGAGCCGACAAGGAATATAAACTGCATTTAGAGCAATTGCAGCTAAATATGAAATTTTTAAAAGCAGACCATCAGGAAGTTGATAAAGCATTGGATAAATATAAAAAGATATTAAAAAATGCAGTAACACAAGAGTTCGAAATTTTTGATGAAAAAATAAACCAATATAAAGAAAAATGGAAAGATGTTTTTTCTCAACGTACTTTACAATATGGTGATTTAGATTTTAAAGACTTAATAGGCACAGAATTATATGTTCAAGAAATAAAAAGATTCCAAACAGATGTACTGCCACTATTATCGCTTGATGAAAGAAAGTACAGTTATTTAAAATCCTATAAAGAGGTAGAAGTTTTGTCTAGGACTATAAAAGAGTTTTATAAAGAAGAAACTGAGGAAGAATTATTTAAAAACTTGATGGAATTTGAGGTAATGGGAAAGGATAATCAATACAACTTCGACATTAAAATGCTTGAAACAAATAAAAAGACGGAAGAATACTTTAATTTTAACTTAATTGACTCTAGTAAATTTCCAATAACAGAAGAATTACGAGGATTAACTCCTCAATTAGTAAAAGATCCTACAGTTATTGCAGCAGGAGTAGCACTATTAATGAGTATTTTCTAACAAGTGATAGCTTTTATAAAAACAAAGTGAATAGAAAAAATATCCTTCCAGTGAACAAAATATTCAATGGAAGGATAATATTGATAGGTAGGCAAAGAATGAGCAAGATCTTTCCTAAAAGCGAAAATAGAAAGGTTTAGCAAATAATATATAGGGAATATATAATGTAGGAACAAAATATGCCATTCATTCGAAGCATATTCACCCGAGAATATTCAATCACGGAGGTAATATTATGAACCCTACAACACAAGCACAAGTTATGGAAACACGTATCCACGATGTGATTTTCTTTAAGAGCCAAGAAGATTTCGCCAAAGCGTTGCGAGAAGGCACTGGATCAGCTGAAGAAAATGGTCTTGCAGTTGAACTAACTGAAGAATAATGAAAGATGCAGCTCCTATCGGGAGCGCTTTTTTATTTTAAGGAAACATTTCTTGTAGCCAAAATGGGAAGCTCTATAGAACTGATTGAAATCCATGTATGAGAACGAAACGTTCTCATACATGGATTTTTGCTTTTACTCAGTCCGGTATATTATCTCGTTATCATCGGAATATACATAAATACTGCATTTCGCTTTTCATAAGAAAGTGAACGATAGTATTCTTTAAGGTGAGAATATTCGCCTTTACTGTAATTAAAATGGAAAAGGTAGCGGAAGAAGGAAATAAGAATACGATTTACGAAAATATTTAATTCGAAAAACGAATTATTTTCAGAAAATATGTGGTTAATTATTCGTAATTATTGTATTATTATAAACATTCACAGCAAAGAAAGGGGCAGACAAGATGAAGAAAAGGGTACATAGTTCATTTTTAATCGGATTGATCTTGGTTTTATTGTTGGCGGCTTGTTCCGGAAATGACGGAGCGGGCGAATCGGACAGCGGTGGAGAGCCGGCTGAAGGAGATAAGAATGGCGGCACGCTGGTGTATGGCCGCGGTGCGGATTCGGTGGGACTGGATCCGATCAATGTGACGGACGGCGAGTCGATCCGGGTTACGCACAATGTGTTTGAGACTTTGCTTGAGTACGATCAGAATTTGGAGCTGCAGCCGAAGCTTGCGACGGAATATGAGTCGAGCGAAGATGGCTTGACGTGGACGTTCCAATTGCGTGAAGGCGTGAAGTTCCATGACGGCACGGATTTTAATGCGGATGCGGTGGTGTTCAACTTTGAACGCTGGATGGATCCGGAAAACCCGTACCACCAAGGGGATTTTGCTTACTATCCGTTCTTGTACGGCGGATTTAAAGGCGATGAGAATCATTTGATCGAATATGTGAAAGCGAATGGCGATTACGAGCTGGAGATTAAATTGAAGCGGAAAACCGCTCCTTTCTTGAGCTACCTGGCGATTTCAATGTTCGGGATTGCAAGTCCCGCTGCGATTGAGGAATACGGCGATACCTTAAATGAGCACCCGGTTGGAACTGGCCCGTTCAAGTTTGAAAGCTGGAACCGCAACGATACGATCACACTCGTGAAAAATGAAGACTATTGGATGGAAGGCAAACCGTATTTGGATAGCATCATCTACCGTGTCATCCCGGAAAACTCGGCGCGCTTGAATGCTTTGCAGACGGGTGAAATCGATGTCTTGGACGGCATGAATGCAGGCGATACGACGGTCGTGGAAGAGGCAGAAGGGTTTGAACTCTTGAAGCGTCCAAGTTTCAACATCGGCTACATGGCGTTCAATATGGAGAAAGAGCCGTTTGACGATCCATTGGTGAGACAGGCGATCAATATGGCGGTCGATAAAGAAGAAATCGTTGAAGCGTTCTATAGCGGACTCGCAGATACGGCGACAAGCCCGCTGCCTCCGTCACTTTGGAGCTATGACGACTCGTTAGAGAAGTATGATTATAACGTGGAAGAAGCGAAGAAATTATTGAAAGAAGCCGGCCTTGAAAATGGCTTCAAGACGAAGCTGTATACGATGAGCAACCCGCGCCCGTACTTGCCGGAGCCGATGAAGATTGCGGAAGCGATTCAAGCGGATCTAGCGGAAGTGGGCATCGAAGCGGAAATCGTCTCAATGGAATGGGCGACGTATTTGGATGATACGAGTGCCGGGAAGCACGACATGGCGCTTTACGGCTGGACCGGCGTTATGGCCGATCCGGACAACTTCCTGTACCCGAACTTGAGCAACACGAACATCAAGAAACCGGCGCAGAACATCGCGTTCTACGACAGCGAAGAGTTTACCGCGTTGATTACTGAAGCGCGCGAAACGATTGACCAGGATAAACGTACGGAGCTTTACAAACAAGCGCAGCAACTCTTCCAGAAAGACGCGCCGTGGATGATGCTCGCCTATACGACGCCGCCGCTTGCGCAGGCGGATTACGTGGAAGGCTATGAGCCGCATCCGATGAGCAATGATTTACTGACAGATGTGTACTTGACGAACAACTAAGAGCTTGGAGTGGTTTTGTGTATCAATTGTTGAAGGAATTATGCGAACTCGTTGGGCCGAGCGGATTTGAGCAGGACGTCCAGCGCTACATTTGGAATAAAGTCAAAGATCAGGTAGATTCAGTGGAAGTCGACGCGTTAGGCAATGTCATTGCGAAACTCAATGCGACGGATGCGAACATGCCGTCTGTCTTGCTTGCGGCGCATGCCGATGAAATCGGGTTTATTGTCAAAAAGGTTGAGCCGAACGGCACGCTTCGTTTTGAATTGCTGGGCGGATTCGACCCGCGCATTCTGCATGCGCAGCAGGTGAAGATCAAAGGGACGGCTGGCTACGTGGACGGTGTCATCGGGACACTTTCGACCCATTACATGAAATGGGACGACCCGAAACGCGTGGCGAACCACCGGGAGCTGTATATTGATATCGGTGCGGCAAATCCCGAAGAAGTAGCGGAGATGGGTGTGGCAGTCGGCCAGCCAATCAGCTACGGCGCTGAATTGAAACGGATCGGGCGCAATCGCGTCGTCGGGAAAGCGCTGGATGACCGGGCGGGCTGTGCGACGTTGATTGAGCTCATTTCGGTGTTGAAGGAGAGTACGGACCGCGCACACGGCGACGTCTACTGCGTCTTCACAGTGCAAGAGGAAGTCGGGCTCCGCGGCGCGTCCGTCTTGTCGCCGGCGTTCCAGCCGGACTTTGCGCTGGCAGTCGATACGACGCCGACGAGCGACACGTACGATGTGCTGATGACCGGCACGCGGACACTTGGTGCCGGCCCGTGCATCAAGATTGCGGACAAGTCGTTGATTGCGCATCCGCTTGTGACAGGGTTATTGGAGCGGGTGGCTGTGGAAAAAGAGATTCCTTATCAGAAGGAAATCTTCATGGGCATTGGCACCGATGCAGGCGCGATTCATATGACGGGAACCGGCGTTTCGTCCGGCGTCATTTCGATTCCGTCCCGCTATACGCATTCGCCGGTGGAGATTGCGGATCTGGGTGATTTGGAAAATGGCGTGAAGCTGGCAGCGGAATTTATTTTCCATGCTGGGGAATTAGTTGGAAAGGGCTTTTTGGATACGTGAGTAGATAGGAGAGCCGTTTCTGGAACCCATTTGGGTTTTGGGGACGGCTTTTTGTTGTGGGCTGGGGTTTACGGGTAATCCATACGACTTTTAGAGTAGCACTCCACAAAACCTAATTGCCCAAAACCGGCTTTCCGCTTTGCGAAAAGCGAAAAGGGCGAAGGACGGTGGAATTTGGTGCTGTTTGGTTGTGATTTTCCGGGGGAGGGGTGACTTCGTGGAGCGGAGGGGTAATTTCGGGTGTCTAAAGGGTGATTTCGCAAGCCGAAAGGGTGATTTCGAATGGAAATGGGGTGAATTCGGCGAATAAGGCAGGAGTTCATAGCGAGTACCGGATTCTGCAGCGTTTATTTATGTAGAATGGATCGAATGATGGGTAGCGTTAGGCTAATGCAAGAAGAACGTCGATTAGTGTCAGAAGAAATCGAAATAGTTCAAGTACAAATTGGAATAGTGCAAGTAGAAAAGGAAATAGTGTCGAAAGAAAACAAGTTAGTGTCGATTGAAGTTAACAATGAAGCAAGAGGGATTTCAACATGGAATAGAGTGAATTCACCTATTCTGCGATAAATCGGTAAACAAAAAGCCGTTCTTGCCGATAGTTCTTATGAAGAGTAGGAGGGATATTATGGAATTGGATTTTAGTCCGATGCAGCCGTTCATGGATGACTTGCTGATGAATCTATTGATTGTTATTGGATTGCCTTTAATTGGGGCGATCGTTTTAAAATACATTTTAGGAAAATTAAAGCTTTCGGATGATTTCGCCGGTGTTTTAGCATCTTTTGCCTTTTTGTATTTAGCCTATAAAACATTTATGACTATTGCTGTATAACAAAAAAATCCGGCACTTCTTTTAAAAAGAGGTGCCGGATCGCTTTATTATATAGAAGGATTTCTTAAAAAGAAGTAGAGATTTTCACAACATAAAACTTGGCTGAATTTATTCAAAAGAGCGGTATTTGTGAAAATAGAAGGCTCAAAACCGTACAATTTCTGTATAAAACCTAAAGTAATTTTTGGTATGAAAAATACTGAAAAATAAAGTTGTATAAAAATTAAAAATAGTTGCGCAATATCTCGAATTGCCTATATAATTATTTCAGAAATAGGAAATGATAGGAAGCTATGAGGTTTCGATTCCGTTGCTTCCTTGTATTTCCAGAAAGGGGTGGGAAGTGAAAGAGAAGAGGAAAACCGAAAGAAACCTCCGGGTGTGAAAGTCTGTGCGGACCATCACCCGGAGGCTGTTAGCTGGAGTATACCAACTACGTGTTAGTATACTCCTTTTTTATTGGATTGAAAAAGCATTTAATTCAAAAGGGGGAAATTGAAGAAATGAGAATGAATAGAGACTTCGCGATTACGCGGGAGACGATGATGATTTTGCCGAATTACACGAACGGGGAGCTGCGTTCGCTCGTCTGCAGAACAGACAAATATGTGGAAGTGGCCAAACCTCCGTATCAATTGATCGACTACAATTTGCTTTACCGTGGAACGAGTCTGCGCGGGGCGATGGAAGGATCGAATGATGTGTTGGGCAAAATCACCATGCACCCGATCATTATCGACTATGATCATGAAATTATTCTGTTTCCGTGCAAATCGCCGTTCCGGAAAGACTGTATCTGGTTTTCGCTGCGGCACGTTTATGCAACGGAAGGGTTGAAGAACAAGCAAACCCTTGTCACGTTGAGCAACGGCAGCACGATTGTCGTCGACATCAGCCTGGAGACGTTTGAAAATAAGCTGCGAAAAGCGTACGAGCTCCGTTTCAAAATGGATGTCCGGCGGGAACTGGGGCTGCTGGACGAGCTGGCGATGGACACGCCGTATCATTTATTCAAGGCAACGAATGGCGTCAACTATGAAGAGAAAGCGGGACTGACGCTGTCTTTTTCGACGAAAATGGATTATAAGAAATCGCGGTCGAAGAAATAAACTTTGGGCAAATAAATGAATGCCGGATTAAGTGCATAACCTCCTCCTGATCGGGTATTAGACGACCATACAAATTTCGGGAGGGATTAGCATGAATGAAAAAACTTCAGCTCCGGCAACATCGCGTCCGCTCGAAGAGTTTGTATGCAACGGCTGGGAAGCATCAGGTGATTGCGGCGGCAGTAATTGCCGGGGCCGGATCTTTGATATGGAATGCCGCTTTTAAGGGGCGGTATGGGGAATCTTTGTTTAGTGGTTTACAAGCAAATAAGAAATCTTAAAGTCCATTTCCGGAGAAGAGGCCTCTCTGGAAATGGATTTTTTAGATGGATTGAAAGGTTGGCCTTATTTGAACAAAATAAACAACTAGTCTGAATCTAGAAAGGGATGAGTATTAAATCGATTAACTATATATACTACTTTTTATATTCTGATAAAATTATATAAATATAGAGGAGGGGTTCCGATGATCATAGAAGAAGCCTTACGGATTGGGGAGCTGGCGAAAGGGGTTTTGATTGCTGGGAAAGCTGGAGGGTCCAGAGAAATAAGGTCGATTGAAGTGATGGAAGTGCCGGAAGTGGTTTCTTGGATTAATGAAGGGATTCTGGTGATGACTGCTTTTTACTCCATCAGTGAAAATCCAGACAAGCAGGTAGAGGTGCTTCGAACATTAATTGACAAGAAAGCAGCGGGAATTGTCATCAAAATCGGGAGGTTCGTGAATGAATTGCCGGAAGAAATGATTCGGCTAGCTGATGAATCTTCGTTTCCGATTATTGCTTTGCCTAAAAATGTGTCTTATATCAATGTATTAACGCCATTATATGAGCGGCTGTACGAAGAAAAGAAAATGAAAATCGACCAGTCGGCCAACCCGTTTAGTGAGTTTGATGATACTGATTTTCCTACGGTAAAGAAAGCACTTAACTTTTTAGAGAAACTGACAGACTCACCCGTGTATATCGAAGACATGGAAGGAAAGTTATTATATATATGCAATGGATTCCAGCCAGATAAGTGGCGTAATTCAGTATTATTGTTTTCGGAGCCTCGCTATGAACAGTACCCTAAAGTACTGGAACAATGGCGAATTGAATTTCAGACGAAGAAAATTATTGAATTCAAAATGGAGGGGCAGCGAAGCCGTTATATAATTCCGTTGGTTTCAAAAAACAATGTCTTTGGAACCCTCCATTTATTGCACAAGGGACAGACTGCCTTTGAGGCATTAACTTCCCATCACATTGCTCAAGTGGGCGTAAGCATGGCAGAACTGATACTGAAAGAACAGTTGAATTTTCAAAAAGATCGGATGCAGGATTTAGAAGCTTTAGAGAAGTTTACGAATGGAGAAAACAGCATCCAGCCAGATGAACGGGCGTTGGTGCTTTGCTTTAGGGGCCGGACAATGGATGCCAGCAATTACCCGGTGATGTCGCTGCTGGATTATTCCTGCCTGTGTCGGCACTGGCTTCAATTCTGTAGCAGAAAAGCGGAAAATGCCTCGACTCTCATTTTTGAAAAATATCAGCAGTATTATGCATTAATCGTCTGTAAAGAAGAACACTACCAAAAAATCATCCAGCAATGGATTGAAATTGCAGTGAAGAGCAACGAAGCATTTCCAGATAACGGCTTTCGGCTTGCTATCAGCCAGCCGTTTAACCATTCCAAGAAATTTAACGGCAATCTCCGTTCAGCTGTTAAAACCATGGAAATTGGATTGAAAATCCAGCCGAAAGAACCCGTTTATTCGCAAGACAAACTGGGCGTGTATGAAATACTTTTTCAATTGAATGAGGAACCTCAAGTGAGGAATTATATTGAATCGGTTCTTGGAGAAATCAGCCAGGCCGATAATGAATTATTTATTTCCTTGAAGACATATTTAGAGGAAAACGGAAACGTATCACGCACGGCGGAAAAACTATTTATCCATAGGCGGACGATGACCTATCGCCTCCAAAAAATTCAGGAACTGTTGATGATGGATTTAGATAATGCAGAACATCGGTTTATTTTACAGTTTTGCATCAAATTGAAAGAGTTAAACTAAAGGCGGACGATTCCGCCTTTTTGATTTGGTGAAAAAGTGAGCAATAGACAATTGAATACTTTTCCTATCTTTTGCATATAAATAAGTAGTGTCACTATTTATAATTTTTCAAAAGGGGGATGAAATCATGTTAGGGATTATACGTGTACTTACAACAGATAATGAAGAGGTCTTACAAGAACATGGGAAAAAAATCGAAGAAAAATCCTTCGCCAAGACGGTGACCCACTGTATCGGAAGTCAGCCGAATGGCATTTTTGACGATGCTTCTGAACGGGAAGCGATACCGAAAATAGTCGAGCTTGCGAAGGAAATGAGCAGAAAGTATAAATTGGATGCCATTACCATAAGCTGTGCTGCCGACCCGGCGTTGGAGGAAACAAGAGCGCAAGTCGATTTGCCGATACTTGGAGCGGGGGTCAGCGGTGCCCATGCTGCTGCAATGGTCGGCAGCAAAGTGGGGATCGTCGGCATCACAGATGAACCGCCAAGCAGGATGAAAGAAGAGCTTGGCCAGCGGTTTTTCAAGCATCGATTTTCATCAGAATTGCGGAAAACCACTGATTTATTTAATGACGGAGCGAAAGAAGAGTTATTGCGTATTGTAAAAAGTCTAATAGATGAAGGTGCAGATGTTATTTTATTCGCTTGTACAGGATTTTCGACCATTCGCTTAAAGGATTATTTGACTCTGCATATTAAAATCCCGGTTATCGATTTAGTTGAAGCGCAGGCTATCGCCTATCAATTGATAGGCAAGGAGGATTCTAAATGAAAAAAACCTTTGATTTGCCATTTATCTTATTTTCAATTGTGATTGCCGCTTTCGGGGCCATCATCGGGATGCAGTTGATTACTTCGCTTGGGATTACGCCGAATACTTCGATCATTGGAGCATTAATTGCGATGATGATTGCTCGAATTCCAATGCAGATGTTTTATAAATATCGTTCACTGGAAAACCAGAACTTGGTTCAGACGACCATTTCAGCAGCGACGTTCGGTGCGGCAAATAGTTTACTGATACCGATTGGACTGCCTTATGTCATGGGAATGCCGGAACTAATGGTTCCGATGCTAATCGGTGCAGGAATTGCCTTATTCATTGATGTATTCATTCTTTACAAAGTTTTCGATTCGAAATTATTTGGTTCAAATGAGCCTTGGCCGCCTGGAATCGCGACAGCCGAAGCTTTGAAAGCCGGAGATGAAGGCGGAACAAAAGCAAAGTACTTGGGTCTCGGGATTTTAGGGGGGATGATTGGTTCTCATTTCGGGATTGCGATGTCCGCTTTCGGAGTAGCTTTTATCGGAAACATTTGGGCGTTGGCGATGTTCGGCATCGGTTTATTGCTGCGAGGCTATTCTGTGCAATTATTTGGAATCGATTTGAACGAATTGTATATTCCTCATGGCATGATGATTGGCGCTGGGATTGTGGCCCTTTTGCAGTTCGTCATGACGTTGGTGCGGTCAAACAAAGAAAAAGTGAAACAGCATGTCGAAGGAGACCATGTCTATACACGTTCTGAAGCAGATGCGAAAAGAGGTTTCGGCATCGGTTTTGCGCTTTACCTTGGCGGTGCCGCTTTGGTGGCGGTCCTGGGCGGCATCGTAGCGGATATGCCGTTATGGCAAACGCTTTTGTTTGTCCTATTCGCAGCATTCGCAGCGCTTATCAGTGAAATCATCGTCGGAATTGCGGCAATGCATTCAGGCTGGTTCCCGGCCTTTGCCGTGACTTTGATCGCTTTGCTGATTGGAATGATGTTAGGCTTCCCGCCAGTGGCTTTAGCATTGTTAACAGGATTTACAGCAGCCACAGGTCCAGCATTTGCTGATTTAGGCTATGACTTCAAATCCGGTGTCATCATCCGTAAAGGCGCTGATATCGCCGCCGAACTGCACGGCCGACGCCAGCAATTGAAAAGTTCCCTGATCGGTTTTGCCGTCGCAGTGGCAATGGTCAGCCTCTTTGCCCAATCCTTTTTCGAGCAGGATCTCGTACCGCCGGTCGACCGTGTATATGCGGCAACTATTGAAGTGGGGTTGACGGGTGATATCGGCATGCTGTTGCTCCTATGGGCTATTCCAGGTGCCATCATTCAATTAATCGGCGGGCCGAAAAGGCAATTGGGAATCATGTTATCCACAGGTCTATTAATTGTCAATCCGATTGCCGGTTGGGCAGTAATAATCGGAATTCTTATCCGCATTACGATTTTGAAAGTCAAAGGGCCGGAAGCGGAAAATGCCATGTATACAACAGCAGCAGGATTTATCGCCGGAGATGCTATTTACAGCTTCTTTACGTCGATTTGGAAAGCAAGATAAGGGGGAGAAGAAATGGCAACCAAAATTTTAACGATTGAAGATGCAGTAAACGCGGTGTACGGAGGATGTATCCTTGGCGGTGGAGGTGGAGGCTGGATCAAAGACGGCCTTGAAAAAGCGGAACTGATTTTTGAATCGGGCTCTCCACACTTAGTATCAGTAGAAGAGCTGAATGATGATGATTTCATCGCGTGCGTTTCTCTTGTCGGAGCACCTTCCGCTAAAGAGCAGTTTGTGAGTGCTGAGCAAATGGTGGATACGGTGCTCCGTATGCAAAAGGAATTCCCTAAACCATTAAAAGCCTTGATGACAAACGAAAATGGTGCGGCAACAACGATTAACGGATGGCTGCAAGCTGCCATGACTGGATTGCCTTTTCTGGATGCGCCATGCAATGGGCGCGCTCATCCAACAGGTTCGATGGGATCGTTGAACTTATCGGAACTGGAAGGTTATGAATCGATCCAAACCTTTTCAGGTGGTGCCGGAGCGAAAAAAGTGGAAGGGGTCGTTACTGCTTCCCTTGATTTATCATCGAGTGCTATCCGCTCGCTATCCGTTCAAGCGGGGGGGATGGTTGGCGTATGTCGCAATCCGGTTGATGTTGCTTACATTAAAGAAAATGCCGCCATTGGCGGGATTACACAAGCTATTGAATTAGGAGCCGCATTCTTGGGAGCTCCTGAAGGGCCGGAGCGAATTGAAACGGCAGCTTCCTATTTGAAAGGACGCATCATCCATTCGGGCAAAGTAAGTAAATTTGAACTGAAAGCAATTAACGGCTTTGATGTCGGTTTTGTCCAAATTGACGATTTAGAACTGACCTTCTGGAATGAATATATGACCGTTGAAATGAATGGTGAACGCAGAGGGACTTTCCCGGATTTGATCATGACGTTTAATGCGGATACGGGAATGCCGATCGTCAGTGCAGAAATTGAAGATAATATGAATATCGCTGTAATCTCAGTGCCTAAGGAAAATTTGAAGTTAAGCTCTACAATGTTCAACTTAAAATTATTGAAAGCAATCGAACCGATCGTCGAAAAGAAAATCATCTAAGGGAGTGGAGCTCATGGCTTTAAAAGACACAATGGACGTCTTGGAACTATTGGACGATTCAAAAGCAAGCGGAAAAAATGTAGTGGAATTATTCAAAGACTTCGAATTTGCCGAAGCAACATACCAGACAGTTACAGGAGAAAAAGGGAACACAGACTTTGTGAAAATTCTTATTAAAGGAACGGAAGGTAAAGCGGATGGAGGAAATGCTCCTACTTTTGGAGTGGTCGGGAGATTAGGCGGGCTAGGTGCAAGGCCGGCACGAATCGGTTTTGTATCAGACGGCGATGGCGCAGCCGCCGCTGTAACCACTGCTTTGAAATTGGCGAAAATGTCTGTAAGAGGCGACCGGTTACCGGGAGATGTCTATATTACAACGCATATTTGTCCGGATGCGCCGACTCAGCCGCATGAACCTGTCGATTTCATGGGATCTCCCGTAGATATCTTAAGCATGAACAAGTACGAAGTATTGCCTGAAATGGAAGCTGTGCTGTCCATAGATACGACAAAAGGCAATAAAGTCATCAATCACCGGGGCATTGCCTTATCCCCGACTGTAAAATCGGGCTATATCCTGAAGTTCAATAATGAATTGCTACGCATCATGGAAATGACAACCGGCGAACTGCCTGTAACTTTTGCAGTGACGATGCAGGATATAACGCCATACGGTAATGATGTCTATCATATTAATAGCATCCTTCAGCCAGCTGTCGCAACCCAGGCCCCAGTGGTCGGCCTTGCGATAACGGCAAAATCAGCGGTTCCAGGGTCAGGAACAGGGGCAACGCATGAAGTGGATATTGCTCAGGCAGTCCGTTTTGCAATTGAAACGGCAAAAGAATTTACCCAAGGCCAGATTGATTTCTATGATAGGAATGAATTTAATCATCTTGAAAGCTTATACGGTTCTATGCGCCATCTCCAAACATACGGAGAAGCTGAATCATGACACGCTCAAAAGTTGGTGTTTTGACGATTGGACAGTCACCGCGTACTGATGTAACGCCTTCTATTCAGCGTATTTTAGGTGAGGGAGTTGGCATCATCGAAGCAGGAGGATTGGACATTTTAAAGGACGATGAAATGCATTTGGTTTCCCCGGGAACTGTAGACACGACCTATATCTCTAAATTAAGAAACGGCGCATCGATTAAAATTGGGAAATCGAAACTGTTGCCTTTGCTGCAAGATGAACTGAGTCGATTAGAAGAGCAAACAGAGGTCACAATCATGCTGTGTACGGGCGATTTCCCGAGCCTTACAGCTGCTAAGCCGATTATTTATCCGGATAAAATTTTAAATGCGACCGTACAATCTTTGATGGACAATGGTACGCTTGGACTGATTATCCCGTTGGAAGAACAACGGGGAAGCTTGTTGGAAAAATGGCATCAACCTAATATAGAACTGAAAACTGAAGTGGCTTCGCCCTATGAGGAAAGCGACATACGTGGAGCAGCTCAAAAACTGAAAGAACAGGGCGCTTCCGTCATTGTCATGGATTGCATGGGCTACAACGAATTTCATAAAGAAGAAGCGGTAAAAGGAAGCGGCTTGTCTGTCCTATTGCCGAGGACTTTAGTGGCTCGCATCGCTGCAGAATATTTAAGTTAGTAGATCCGGCGTGCCGGATCTTTTTTGGTAGGAGGAGTTAGATGCCAATAATCGCTTTGCTGAGTTTGAGTTTGTTGTGGGGTTCCACTTTCTATTTGACGAAGATGCTGCTGCCCGATTTCCATCCTGTATCAATTGTCTTTTTTAGATGTCTATTTGGCGGTCTTGCTTTGCTTCCTTTTTTCATATGGCAAAAAAGAAAAGATGAATTTAAAAGAGTTCCCCTGCTGATTTTTATTTCCCTTATCAGTGCAGGTGTTCCATGGACTTTCATGAGTATCAGTATGGGTGGACTTGATACCACCGTGAGTTCTGTTTTGAATGCTACTGGACCGATTTTTGGGATTTTGCTGAGCAGCCTGGTTTTTAAAGTAAAGGTGAGCAGGCAAGAAGTTTTAAGTGTAATGATTGGCTTCGCCGGCATTGCCATTGCTTTTCTTATCGGTTCCGAAGAAGCGATCGATTTTCAAATGAGCAGTGCAATGCTCTTATTATTTTCGGTTAATATGTATGCGCTATCAGCTGTTTTGGCAGGGAAATATTTAAAGGGATACTCTGTTGTCACCATTTCCTTTGTTGCGATGGCGGTTGGGACCGTTTTCACTAGTTTTTTTATGCTTTCAATAGACCCGTCAAGCTATAAAGGCCTATTCAATTCGACAAATTTAATGCTCTTTTTCATATTAGGGGTTTTCAATTCAGGTCTCGGCAATATTCTTTTTTATTATTTAGTCAAAAATGGCGGGGCGGTTTTCGCTCTGCTGATTACTTATTTGATGCCTTTCACTACGTTGATTTTAGGTGTATTCCTGTTACATGAACCACTTGGCGGAGGAACGCTTATCGCATTGTTTTTTGTGTTGGGTGGACTATATCTTTCAAAAAGGGGCAAACGAACATGACGGATTTTAATACGACAGTTAAAAAGTTGATGAACGGTAATTTTTCATTGAACAAGAAAAGCTCGATATTGGTGCTGGCTGACCAAAGTACGATGTCTCTAGGCATTAAATTTGCCGAGGCGTTGAAAAAAGATGAATGGAATATCGAAATTCATATTATGGAAGATCGAACGAAATCGGGTGAAGAACCTCCAGAGGAAACGGCAAATCTCATGTTGAATTTTGATGCGGTATTTTGTCTGACCAAACATTCCTTAACGCATACAGTCGCCAGAAAAACAGCAAATGCAAAAGGAATCAGCGTCATCACGATGCCAGGCATAACGGAAGATATGTTTTTAAACGGGGCGATGAGTGCCGATTACAGCAAGGTGGAAAAAGAGACGATAGATATGACGGAAAAATTAACAAAAGCTGGATCTTTGTCTATCCAGACGGGCAACGGACTGAGGCTGAAAATTGAAATGGATGGCCGCGATGGGGTGCCGAGTACCGGCGTATTTAAAGAAAAAGGCGCTTCCGGCAACCTTCCTTCAGGGGAGGCATATATTGCTCCAGTAGAAGGGAAGTCGGAAGGGGAAATTGAAATCAATGGCTCTATAGCTGGAATAGGCTTGGTGCAGGAACCTATCATACTGACCATTGACAAAGGGCGTCTGATAAAAGCGACCGGTGAACAAGGAGGAAAGTTGCTGGAACTGCTGGGAGATGGCGATGGCCGTCTTCTTTGTGAACTTGGCATCGGAACGAATCATGCCGCTCGTGTCATTGGAAATATCCTCGAAGATGAAAAAGCCTATAATACGATTCATGTCGCATTCGGCTCCAACCACACGTTTGGCGGAGTGATCAAAACAAACGTCCATATTGATTGTGTGACACGAAATCCTAAACTGGATTGGGTATAAGAATATTGCTTCAATAATCAAAGAGAAACCCATGACTCTGCCCTAAAGTTAAGCAATCAGAGTCATGGGTTTTTCCAGTTTAGGTTAGCGATTGCACAAGGTCTTTTGATAGTTTACTTTCATTCCATTTCTTAAAAAATACTAAGAAAGAATTCTGTGATTGATGTTTTCTGAATTTTTAATAAATATTATAGATTTTACTAACTTTCGCTTGTAGAATGGAACTAACAACCAATCGATCCAGTAAAGGAGTGGCGCTATGAAAAAGCTCTTGTCTCTCGTTATCGTTTTGCTTTCTTTATTCCTGGCTTTGCCTGCAGCGGCAGCGGCTCCCGACTTGCCGAAATCGCATGCATTCTATGATGAAATGACGTATTTAATGGAAAAAGGCGTCGTCAGCGGTTATTCGGACGGCACCGTGAAGCCGGATACGGAAGTGACGCGGGCGCAGGCGGCAGTCATGATCGGCCGCTTGAAAGGCTTTAGCGGTGCGAAGCAGGCGACACCGTTCAACGATGTGCCGAGCACCCATTATGCGAGCGGCTATATTGCAGAAGCGGCAAAAGCGGGCTATTTGAAAGGCTACGGGGACGGCACGTTCCGTCCGAACGCGCCCATTATCCGCGGAGACATGGCCATGATCGTCGAGCGGGTCTTTGATCTGGCGTTCACGTTCAATTCTTCTTTCAAAGACGTCGGGCCAAATGCAGTCTATTCCGAAGCGATCCGCAAGATCCTGGCCGCCAACATTACGATCGGCTATCCGGACAATACCTTCCGTCCGCGCCAAGCGGTCACGCGAGGCCAATTTTCTGCGTTTCTCGCACGGGCACTTGAACCGAAATTTAAAAACGATGCGGCGATTCCCGATTCCTATATGAAAGACAAAACGAAAACCTATACGTACCAAATGTCTGACGGCACGACCGCGGTCCATCGTTTTCAGAATGTGCCGAACCGCGACGGCCTCGTTTACGGGTTTATGTGGACAGCACAGATCGACGGTGGTTCCTACGAATACCTGGAGCTCGAAAACTACAACATCTTTGCATTCGGCTATCCGTATTCCGAATACGACGTTGCCCTCGCTTACCCGGTTCGCGTCGGCAAAACTTTTGATACTGGACTCGGCGATGAAATCATTAAAAACACCATTACCGGAGTGAATAAAACCGTTGTCACCAAGTACCGGACTTTCAAGAATGCAACAGAAGTGATGACGCAAAATGGCCTGAGATACTATATGGTCGAAGGCTATGGAACCGTCAAATCGGTCAACGCACAAGGCCGCGTGGAATTGGAGCTCGTGAATGTGCGGTAAGGGTTTATAGATGCAAAAGAGTCCAGCTTCGGCAGTTGCGCGGAGCTGGACTCTTTTGTATGGTGAAGATACAGGAGGTGAGGAGATGTTCGGAAAGAATAATTTGGTGCTCGTGTTGGAGGATTACGACTTGTCGTTCAGTGTACGGCTCATGGACCGGGACGGGCTCGTCTACAGCGACAACCGTTTCATGGAGAAGCCGTCGCTGTCAAAAATCCGTTCATTGGTCAGCGCACTCACACAGATTTTCGGCAACTTCAACCGCGTCACCTACAGCAAGAACTTTCAAAAGGTCTGGGACCACGAAGCGAGGCCCGATGCTTTCGGCAAATTTCTGGCCGAAATGTTCACATCGCATGAAGCGGCTGATCCCAAATATTCGACGTGGGAACATTTCAGCGAATTCCTGACCGAGCAGGAGCGGGAAGCGAAGAACAAGCGGCTCGGGGATTTGCCTTTTTGAACAGCTCAAATGAAAAAAGCAGCCAGCATCATGGATTCGCTGGCTGCTTGAACAGTTTGTTTCGTTCATTCGTTTTTACAGCGCAGCCATCCCGCCGTCAATGCGGTACTGCGAGCCGGTGATAAATGTGCTTTCGTCTGATACCAGGAAGACAACCAGGCTTGCAATATCGCTGGACTCGCCGTAGCGGCCAAGCGGAATGCTTTTCGCCATCGTCGCTTCGTCTGCGCCGAGTCCGGTTTCAAGCGACCGCATCATCCGGGTGTTGACTGGAGAAGGGTGGATCGAATTGACGCGGATGCCGTGCGGTGCGCTTTCGACAGCGGCCGCTTTCGTCAGTCCGACCACGGCATGCTTCGATGTGATGTACGGCGAAACGTTTGGGGAGCCGCCGAGCCCCGCGACCGAGGATGTATTGATGATGCTGCCGGATTTTTGTGCCGTCATGACCGGCAGGATGTGTTTCAAACCGAGAAATACGCCGCGAACGTTTACTGAAATGACTTGGTCAAAATCTTCTACTTTCTGTTCAGTAATCGGCGCGACTTTTCCTTCGATGCCGGCATTGTTAAAGAAGATATCGATTTTATTGAACGATTCGAGCGCTTTTGCGACATAGTTTTTCACGTCTTCTTCTTTCGAAACATCGGCTTGGACCGTTAAGACATTTTCGCCTAATTCACTTTTCGCGTCCGCTAAAGCGTCTTCAAAAAGATCGACCAATACAACAGAAGCCCCTTCGTCTAAAAAGCGCTTGGCTGTCACTTTGCCGATGCCGCCAGCACCCCCCCGGTAATCACTGCTACTTTATTCTCCAATCTTCCCATGGATCATCCCTCCTCTGATTTGTCGGAATTCATAAAAAATATGTACTCCGTCTTTCATTCTATCCCTTTCATTTATTTATTCAAATGGAAAGCCTGCGGGATGCGTTTTTAACTTGCCAGCCCGGGTAAAGAAGTAAAAACGTGCGAGGAGGAATCCGATATGGCTGAACACGGAGAATCAGGCATCGACAAATTTGCGAAGAAGGCGAAGCAAATGGTTCGGGGCGATAAAGATCCGGATGCGTTGACGGATAAAAATTTCCAGAATGCACCGGATGAAGGGTCGGAAGACGTGCCGACAGAAGACAAGATCATTGAAGACCACCGCACCGGGGAAAAGACTTTTGTGAAGAATGAAACGAAACGATAGGCTCTCCACAATAATAATTGAGAAGCATGGACCGATGGAGGTTCATGCTTTTTTAGCGCAAAAACCGCTAGCAAAAGATAGGCTTGACGGAATCCCGTTCGATTGATAATATTTTAATAATTAAAAATTTTCATTTAATATAGTAATTTCGTCTTTCTTTTAGACGGTTTTGCAAGGGATTAAGTAATGGTTTTAATGGGTGGGAGAAATGTATAGAGATAAAGGGGGAAAACAAATGAAGAAAAGGTCGATGATCAGTTTCGTATTGATGGGCGCACTTTCGCTCGCACTGGCGGGATGTGGGGAAGAGGACACGGCAAATGGCAGTTCAGGGGATTCCGGCGGCGAGAAAGAAAAGCTGCGCCTGGTCACAGACGGCGCGTATGCTCCAATGGAATACTTGGACAACGGTGAAATTACGGGCTTTGGGATTGACTTCGCAGAAGCGGTGGTGGAAGAAGCCGGCTATGAAGCGGATATTGAAGTCATCGGCTGGGAACCGATTTTTGTGGAGATTGAAGGGAAAACAGCAGACCTTGCCGTATCGTCCATCACAATTAATGATGAACGGAAGGAAACGTACGATTTCTCCGTTCCTTACTACTTGTCTACGAACATGATCATGGTGCCGGAAGACAGTGACGTACAAAGCGGCGAAGATTTGAAAGGCAAGAAAATCGCGGTGTTGAACGGTTCGACTGGCCAGGAAGCGGCTGAGACGATTGCCGGTGAAAACAGCACCGACGTCTTAAAATTCGCGGACAATAACTTGGCGATCCAGGAACTTTTAGCTGGAGGAGCGGATGCTGTAATTGCCGACAATACGATTGTTGAATATTATACGCAAATGAACCCTGAGCAGAAGCTGAAAGTCGTTCCGGACGACGATTTTGCGGAGGAGTTCTACGGCATTCTGTTCCCGAAAGGCAGCGAGCTGAAAGCGGATTTCGACGAAGCGATCAAAGCCATTATCGATAATGGCACCTATACGGAAATCTATCAGGAATGGTTCGGCAATGAACCGGATCTTGAAGCCTTAAAAGCGCAGCAAGAATAGAAACGCTCCAATTGCGCAGCTCCGATTGCCGGTGTTGCGCAATTTTTGTCAGGAAGTTTTGCAGGCGCGGAATAAAGAAAGAGAGGGCGATTTATGGATTTTCGGATGGATTTGATCATCGATTACATGCCTTTTTTCCTGAAAGGCGCACTATACACGATTGGCGTTTCACTTGTCGGCATCTTGCTTGGCACCATTTTAGGGCTTTTAATCGGCATGGGGAAAATCATGCGCAACAAATTGCTGGCGCTGCCATTTATCCTCTATATCACCTTTTTTAGAGGGACGCCGTTATTCGTTCAAATCTTATTGATTCACTTCGGGTTGATCCCGCTCGTTCTCGGACAGACCAATGCCATTGTCGCCGGAATTGTGGCGTTGACGCTGAACGCGGCCGCCTATATCGCTGAGATTTTCCGTGCGGGCATCCAGTCGATCGACCGGGGCCAAATGGAAGCGGCGCGGTCGCTTGGGCAAACGCATGTCCAGGCGATGCGCTACGTCATTTTGCCGCAGGCGTTCAAGCGGATGGTCCCGCCGCTTGGCAATGAATTCATCGTGTTATTGAAAGATTCTTCGCTCCTCGCCGTCATCACCGTACCGGAATTGATGTACTGGGGACGCGCGTTTCAGGGGCAATATTATAAAATTTGGGAGCCTTACTTGACGGCAGCGCTCATCTACCTCATCTTGACGCTGTCGATGAGCTATCTGTTGGGCCGTTTAGAAAAGAGGTTGGCTACAGAATGATCAAAGTCGTCAATTTAAAGAAAACATTCGGAGACAACGAAGTCCTAAAAGACATTTCTGTGGATATTCAGCCGAAAGAAGTGGTCGTTGTCATCGGCCCTTCCGGTTCGGGAAAATCCACGTTCCTCCGCTGCATCAATTTGCTTGAGAGCATCACGGACGGACACGTCTACATCGAAGGCGTTGACATCACGGATAAAAAGACGAATATCAATAAAATCCGGACCGATGTCGGCATGGTGTTCCAGCAATTCAACCTGTTTCCGCATCGCACGGTTTTAGAGAATATCACGATGTCGCCGATCAAGGTGAAAAAGGAAAGCCCGAAGGTCGCGAAAGAGAAGGCCTTGGTTTTATTGAAGAAAGTCGGGCTTGTCGAAAAAGCCAATGCCTACCCGGATTCCCTGTCCGGCGGCCAAAAGCAGCGCGTCGCGATTGCACGCGCCCTAGCGCTCGAACCGCGTGTTATGCTGTTTGATGAACCGACGTCCGCACTCGACCCGGAAATGGTCGG
This sequence comes from Planococcus massiliensis, assembly GCF_000821325.1. Taxonomy (NCBI): domain Bacteria; kingdom Bacillati; phylum Bacillota; class Bacilli; order Caryophanales; family Caryophanaceae; genus Planococcus; species Planococcus massiliensis. The sequence goes on from NZ_CCXS01000001.1 coordinate 977,537, forward strand.
GGAAGTGCTGGAAGTGATGAAGCAGCTCGCGCTTGAAGGCATGACGATGATCGTCGTCACGCACGAAATGGGCTTTGCCCGGGAAGTGGGCGACCGCGTCTTGTTCATGGACGGCGGCTACATCGTCGAAGAGAATGTGCCGTCTGAATTATTCGCCCGGCCGCAGCATGCACGCACAAAGTCGTTTTTGAGCAAGGTGCTGTAAACAGAAAAGCTCTTGGAGAAATCCGGGAGCTTTTGTTTTTGGATTACCAAGAAAACGTTTAACGGCAAGGAAGGATGGGAACGTAAATAAAGGATAGATAGATTTAGACGGGTTTGGTAAGCCGCTAATTCTTCCGATACTTATAGATTAAAGGAGCTGGAATCGATGAGCATGCAGCATATTGTTGCTTCTGATTTGGTGCGCGACGAATATGGAAATTACTACGAAGTCGTCGGCACACATATAGAGGGGGACACCTTGAAAGCACTTGAAGTGTCCAATCTTTATTTTGAAAAATCATTCCAAGTTCAAATGAACGATGCTTACAAGGACAAACCGGTTGGGGTTTTGGTCCAAGAGCATATGAATGCCTACATCGAAGCGATTGAAAAAAACAATCGTCCGATCTACGGAATCCGTGATTTGATGGTCAATAAGATTAAAGTCTATGCAGTTGATGTGACAAAACCGCATCCAAAACGCAACGTCACCGTCTAAGCGAATAGAGCCGCCTTCCTAACTGGGAAGGCGGTTTTTAATTTTAGAAGATATTTTACGATTATATTGGTTTCCCTGCTTTTTGCCATTTCACGTTTAACGCGCAGGCAAGCGGGAAAAGAAACATAACTAAAAAATAAGAATGGAAAATATAAACTATTCGAAAGAAGGGTTTCTAGTTGGGCTTAAATCCGATTGTATTAGTCATTGTTATTTTCATGATCAGCATTGTCTATGTCACGTTGTCGACGGTCCGCATGATTTTGATGATGAAAGGCTACCGTTATTTGGCGGCTGCCTTGTCTATCGTTGAGGTCATTATTAACATTCTCGGTCTAGGCTTGGTATTGGAGAACATTTCACAAATCCAAAACTTGATTTCCTATGCGGTCGGTTTCGGTGCCGGAATCGTGGTCGGCTCCATTATCGAAGATAAATTGACCTTGGGCTATGTGACGGCAACTGTCGTTTCGCCGGATAACTCGGATCACCTTGCCAAGCAATTGCGTGAAGAAGGCTACGGTGTCACAGATTGGGAAACCAACGGACATGAGGGGCCGCGCCGCTCGCTTCAAATCTTGACTCCGAAAAAACGGGAGCTGAAGCTCTATCAGACCATTAAGGAATTGGAGCCGCAGGCATTTGTCGTAGCGAATGATTCCAAGACGATCCATGGTGGTTTCTGGATCCGCACCGTTCGCCGCGGAAGATTATTTAATTAAAAAACCATTCTCGGTTTTAAATCGAGAATGGTTTTTTGCGTTCTTTGATGCGATTCCAGCTTTCAGTTAAATAGAAAGAACGTAGCGGACTTCCGATTGGGCGGCCCGTTTTTTGTGGCAAAGTTTATCGTTTCCTTCTTGCACTATTCCCATTTCTTTCGACATTCATTCTATTATAATCAGCACTAATTTCATTTATACTGACACTATATCAGTTTCTTCTTACTATTAAACCACGCCAGGTCAAATAAGGGGTTTAGATGACTAAGCGATAGATAAGGAACCTGCTTGATCACCAATTTAACGGTTCGATATTTTCTTCTTTTGCCGGCATTTTGAATTATCCAAGAACTTGCTATTTTATGACAATATTCATAAACTATAGGGAGAACTTGTAAATGACAAGGGGGTGCGAAGATTGAAGCTGAATGTTGAACAACGCAGGATTGTCGAACTGGAACCGTCTGGGCCGATGCTTGTAAAAGGGGTAGCAGGGTCTGGAAAAACCACGGTTGCAATCCGCCGTATCAATTTTTTAAAAGAACATTATTGCCACGAATCTGACGATAAGATTTTGATGGTCACTTACAATAAAACGCTGCTCAATTACATACGCCATCAATATGCCCGTATGGCCGATTCTGATGCTGAGTCTGGACTGCAGCTTTTCGCTTCGGACGCAGAAGTGGACATTTCCACAATTGATAGTTTAATGTACAAAGAATTTATGCGCTATCAAAATCGGCTGCACAAGAAAATAGAAATTGCACCACCCGATCAAATGCATAAGATGATGGTCCAGGCGATTCACCTGGCAAAGAAATCATATCCAGAGATAAAACTATTGTCGCCCAAAAATAGTAAGTTTCTTTTAGAAGAAGAGGAATGGATGCAAGCTTGTGCCATAAGGGAGCTGGAGACGTATCAATCGGCTGATCGGATTGGAAGAGCTTCCGGTGATGGCAGCACTCCACAGAAGCTATTAAAGAATTCAAAGCTTCGAGAAGCTATTTTTGAAGTGTGCATGCTATATAAAAATCTGTTAGAAAAAGAAAATTTAATTACTTACAAACAGATGAATTTATTGGCATTAGAAGAAATCGGGCGCAGACAAACGGGCAAATACACGCATATCCTCATTGATGAAAGCCAAGACTTGACGCGTGTCCAGCTGGAATTTCTGAAGGAGCTGTATAAGGAAAAAGAATATTCTTCGCTAATGTTTGTGGCGGATAACACGCAGAGTATTTATACACAATCATGGCTTGGGAAAGGCAGACCTTACACGACCATCGGTTATGATATGAGTGGAAAATCACGGACGTTGAGCAAGAACTACCGGACGACAACGGAAATTTCAACCGCTGCTTTTCATTTGATCGAAGCAGATGAACATATCCGCTCGAATGTCGACTTTGTCAAGCCGGCTTTAATTGATCGGCATGGCCACCCGCCAATTTACCGTTTTTTCCTTACCTCGGATCAACAACTGCAGTTTTTGATAAATGAAATCAATATCTTGAAGAATGATTATGCGTTATCAGAAATTTGCATTGTGGCGAAAGGGAACCGTTATATCGAAAATGTTGCAGTCGGTTTGGAGCAGGCGGGGATTCCTAATACAGTCCTTCAACGCAGCGAGCCGGATTTCGAGAGCGATAACGTCAAACTTGTCACGATGCATTCCATAAAAGGGCTTGAGTTCAAAGTCATTTTCTTAATTGATTTGAATAGTGGATTGATTCCGATGGAAGTATATGCAGATGAAGAGGATCAAAAAACGGTGGATTCGGATGAAAGAAAGCTGATGTATGTCGGCATGACGCGTGCAAATGAATTATTGTATATGTCCTCGGTTAAAAAGCCTTCAAAATTTATCAAGGAGATCGACCGAAAGCATCTGCGGATGAAAAAAGATGCTGCTCTTCGGCCGTTTCAATCGATCAGCATGGCAGAATATCAATTAACGAATCAGTTAGTGGATCTCCACTCCAAGGAAGAAGTCATCAGGCAATGGCTGATCCGGGAATTAAAGGAGACTTACGGCTACCCGTTAGAATTATTGGAACTGGAGTTTCCAGTCCAACAATTCTCGAAAAAAGGCTATTGCGATATAGCTGTATTGGTTTATTCCGGAGGGCAAGCCAGTCCGTATATCATTGCAGAAGTTAAGCGTTTCGGCAGTGGAACCGACGAAGCGCTAAAACAGTTGAAGTCTTATCTTGAAGCTGATGGAAGAGCGTTTTACGGCATCGCAACAGATGGGCTTGAACTTAAAATCATCGATCGAAATGGCGAAGAAGTCCAAGACTTGCCAAAATGCCGCGCGCAGTTCTTGCCGGAAACGAAAAATAAACAACAGTATTTAAACCTGAAGAATAACCGTCAATACGAATACGCCGTGGACCATGACGAAGCAGATCAAATCGAAGTGAAAGAATCGGGACAGGAAGTCATTATGCAAGTACATGAGAAAGTGAGAGTCCCTTTGCTCGGCAATGTCGCTGCTGGGATTCCGATTCTCGCAGCCGAATCCTTCGAGGCCGAAATCTATTTGCCGCGTGATTGGGTGGTTTCGCCGAACGAAACATTTGCACTCACAGTCACAGGCGACAGCATGACCGGGGCAGGCATTGAAAAGGGCGACCAAGTCATCGTCCATCAGCAAACGACAGCTTCAAGCGGTGATATTGTCATCGCTGTCATTGACCAGGAAGCAACCATGAAAAAATACATGCCGATGGGCAGCAATATTCTCTTAATGTCTGAGAACCTGCGTACGAACCCATTATGATGCGGAGCGAAGATGTGCATATTAATGGCCGGGTGATTGGAATCTTGAAAAAATAAATGAGAAGCGGATTGCATACGTGCAGTCCGCTTTTCTGTTTATTGGGTAGCCAACTTGAATGGTGTCCTCAAACTTCTATAAACTAAATAAAGCGCAGACTCATTCAGATAAACGTAAGTTGATAAGGAACTTATCTCGGAGAAGTGAATTTTAGGGAAATAAAGTAAAAATTTTTATCAACTCTTCTAATTATTGAATTTAGTTCTCATGAAAAGCCAAATACTGTCCAGAATCGCGCAAATACTGTCTAAAATCGTGCATTTACTGTCCAAAATCATGTAAATACTGTCCGTTCGAGAATAAATACTATCCACGAGGCAAAATATACCTTCAAAATAAAAATAAAGGGACAAATCTAGACTAATTTTTCTGGATATTTATATAATAGAAGAAGATTGACGATTTTATTAGGCAAAGGGGATGGCATCATGGAAAAAACAGCTTATGAAATAGAGGAAATTACCATCAGCGATATTCAGCAAGCATTCAAAAACGGCGAGCTGACTTCGGTGGAACTGGTGCAAGCATACTTGGACCGCATTGAGCAATTCGACAAGAACGGCCCGAAGATCAATTCGGTGTTGTCGATCAATCCAAATGCGCTCAAAATTGCGGCGGAGCTCGATGAAATGCGCGGGCAAGAGGGGCAAGGGCCGCTTTACGGCATTCCGGTCCTATTGAAAGACAATATCGATACCGTGGATGCGATGCCGACGACGGCTGGAACCGTTGCGCTCAAAGAAAATTTTGCGCGGAAAGATGCGTTTGTTGCGGCGCAGCTCCGGAATGCCGGAGCGATCATCTTAGGCAAAGTGAACATGAGCGAATGGGCGTATTTCATGACGGAAAATGTGCCGAGCGGCTTCAGCAACCTCAGCGGCCAAGTGTTGAATCCTTACGGTGTCGGTGTATTTGAAGCGGGAAGCGTCGGCGGCTCGAGTTCAGGGACGGGTGCAGCCATCGCTTCGAACTTTGCGGTGGTCGGCATCGGCACGGAAACATCCGGTTCGATTTTGAGTCCGTCCAGTGCCAATTCACTTGTAGGCATCAAACCGACCGTCGGCTTGATCAGCCGCACGGGCATTATCCCCATTGCTGAAAGCCAGGATACCGCTGGACCGATGGCGCGCACGGTTGCAGATGCAGCGATTACGCTTGGCGTTTTGACAGGCGTCGACGAGGAAGATCCAGCGACCTTGCTAAATGACACAAACGCATTGGCTGATTACACGCCGCATTTAAAAGCGGATGGCCTGCAAGGTGCACGTATTGGTGTGGACCGCGCATTCCTTAGCGAAATCGGAAAAGAAGAGCGCGACTTGATGGAACGCGTCGTGATTGAACTCGCGGAACTTGGCGCAGAAATAATCGATGTCGAAATTCCGCAGGTCGATGCGAGATCCGAGGTGCTTTGGTACGAATTCAAGCGCGGCGTCAATGCTTACTTGAGCAAAGTTCCAAGCGATGTGCCCGTGAAGTCTTTGGAAGACGTCATTGCGTTCAATAAGGAAAAGCCGGAAGAGCGGATGAAGTACGGCCAAGTGGAATTGGAGAAAGCACAAGCGCTGAGTGACGATCCGAAAGATCCGACATACGTCTTCCACCGTGAAACGGATATCCGGATTTCCCGCCGCGAAGGCATCGATGCCGTAATGGCGGAACACAACTTGGACGCCTTATTATTTGAAAATAACCGCGGGGCGGCACTTCCGGCTAAAGCGGGCTACCCGTCAATTACGGTGCCGGCTGGCTACACGAGCACCGGTTTGCCGCTAGGCGCAACCTTTTCGGCAAAAGCATACAGCGAACCAAGATTGATTGAACTTGCCTATTCGTATGAACAAGCGACGAAAAAGCGCAAAGCGCCGGTATTCGAATAAAACAAAACAGCCGCTGGAGGAATCGCATTCCTTCCAGCGGCTGTTTATTGTTTAGCGTACGTTCATTTCATTTGGATGAGAGCCTTTGCGGCGGTTCTTATTCAACGCATGGATCTGTTCCATTTCATCGGAAGACAACTCGAAATCGAAGACTTGGAAGTTTTCTTCGATGCGGGAAGGCGTCACGGATTTTGGAATCACGATCGTTTGGTTTTGCAGGTGCCAGCGCAGCACAACTTGTGCCGGTGATTTCTGGTGCGCTTCTGCGATTTTTTGGACGGTTTCGTCTTGCAGCACTTCGCCGCCTTGGTCAAGCGGACTCCACGCTTCAACAAAGATGTCGTGCTTTTCACAGAACGCTTTCAATTCGGTTTGAGCCAAGTACGGATGGCATTCCACTTGGTTCAACACGGGCTTCACGTCGCATTCCGAAAGCAAGCGCTCCAAATGTTCGATTTCAAAGTTGCAGACGCCGATCGCTTTAACGCGGCCGTCGTTGTACAGTTTCTCCAACGCTTTGTATGTATCCACATACTCGTCGAATTGCGGAGTCGGCCAGTGGATCAAGTACAAGTCCACGTAATCCAACCCTAAACGTTCCAAGCTTTCGTCGAAAGCACGCAACGTGTTTTCATAGCCTTGGTCGCTGTTCCAGACTTTCGTCGTGATGAACAATTCTTCGCGCGGAAGGCCAGCGTCTTTGATCGCTTTGCCGACGCCTTTTTCGTTTTGGTAAATCATTGCTGTATCGATTGAGCGGTAGCCCGCTTTCAATGCATTTGCTACTGCGGCAGTCGCTTCATCATCCGGAACCTGCCACACGCCGAAGCCAAGCTGCGGCATTTTCAAACCGTTGTTTAATGTTACGTATTCCATTGTCCATTACCCCATTTCAAAATAAATTCAAGCGCTTTATTCGTTACCCTTTTAGTGTAATGAATAATCTTTTAAAACGCATTTACTTTGACTTGCGAAATAATCAATAAAAAATGCACCTGTTCTCGCCGGATAAAGACGAGAGCAGGTGCATTTCTTATTTTGCAGCTTTGTAATCGTTATACCCAGGCATGACGCCGCGGTCCATGTACAGGTGGAAAAACCATTCGCCCGCAGCGAGAATCAAAGCGGAGACTAGGGCAGGCGCCACCATTTCTGCCATTGTGCCGCTGATCAATTGCCCAACGAACCAGATAACGAGGAACGCTAAAACAAAATCACAAACGGTCGCAATCGTATTGCGGGTGGATTGGTCATCCGGCTTGCCGGCGTTCAGGAAAATCAGCAAATCGCCCATCAAATAAGCGATCGCCGTCAATCCCAAACTGATAATTAGGGTGTCAACAAATGACACATCAAAGATCCACGTCAATACGATAAGTAAAACAGCTGTATTCATAACAAATTTAATAAGAAACGCAATCACATGATTCATTCTCAACTCTCCTCCGAAAAAAGATTTAGTTAAAGACACTCTACCCGAATTTCCAGGAAAATAAGCAGTATCTGGCATAAAGCGATTTCGGAGGCTAGCATTATTTCTTATTCCGGTACAAATACATCGTAAGCGGTGCGAAAATCGCAGCGAATAGGAGCGAAACAATCAGCACCCACATCACTTGTTCAAAGGTGGCCGTGCCGTGCATGAATCCGCGGACCGCAGTGGCTAAAATGGAAATCGGATTGATTTCCACAAATCCTTGCAGCCAAGAAGGCAATGTGCGCGGATCCACGAAAACGTTGCTGACAAAAGTCAGCGGCATCATGACCAAAAAGCTAAGCATCATTAAAGATTTTTCTGAACGGACGATTAATCCTAAGGTTGTCCAAATCCAAGAAAGGCTGAATGAAAAGATTAAAATCATTCCAATGGCCATTAGAACACCAGAAAGTCCGCCTTCCGGACGGAAGCCAAGCGCGAGTCCCAGTCCAATCATGATGAAAGAAGCCATGGAATAGCGGATGACATCGACCAAAAGAGCGCCGATCAATGCAGACGGCAGCCAGATTGGCAAGGTCCGGAAACGGTCGAAAATGCCTTTGCGGATATCGTTATTCAAATCGATCCCGGTATACATCGTAATCTGCGCAACGGTCATGACCAAAATTCCAGGTAGCAGGAACTGGAGATAATCCGCAGTCGATCCGGCAATCGCACCGCCGAACAGGTACGTGAACATTAATAAAAAGATGATCGGGAAAAGCGTCACATCGAACATTTGCTCAGGGACATGGCGGATGCGCAATAAGGCGCGGGTGGCAAATACCATAGTTGACGAAACCGCGCTCGGGCGTTTTGGTCGGCTAGTGGAAGAAATGGCGTCTTGCAACCGTTCATCTACTGTAACTTGTCTGCGAAGTTCCGTGGAGTCAATCATGTGTTCTCCTCCTCGTTACACGTTTTCTGTTTCTGCGGCTTGTCCGGTAAGAGTCAAAAAGACTTCGTCTAGGCTAGGGCGCCCGAGTGAAAAGTCACTGATGGCAATCCGTTCTTGTGCAATGTCACCTAAAGCTTCTGCAACTAATGAAGGATCGCTTACTTGAGCTGTCAGCATCGTTGGATCGGTACCGGTATGGATGCCGACCCCAAGCTTGCGCTTCAGCAATTCAATGGTCCGGCCACGGTCTTCGGCGTTTACGAGTTGGACCGTGAGCGTTCCTGTGCCGACCGAAGCTTTCAATTCGCTGCTTGTGCCTTCAGCGATGATTTTCCCTTGGTTGATCACAGCGATGCGGTCTGCCAGCTGGTCAGCTTCCTCTAAATATTGTGTGGTCAAAAGGACGGTGGTTCCTGTAGCCACTAATGTACGGATGATATCCCAAACTTGGTTGCGGCTCCGGGGATCCAGTCCGGCAGTCGGCTCGTCCAAAAATAGCAGATCGGGCGTAACCACTAAGCTTGCGGCAATATCGATGCGTCTTCTCATACCTCCAGAATAATTCTTCACTTGACGTTTCGCCGCATCTTCCAAGCCAAAAGCAGCGAGCAATTTTTTGGCGCGCGTTTTGGCTTCCCTTCGGCCATAGCCCATCAAGCCGGCCATCATCACCAGATTTTCCATTCCTGTCAAATCTTCATCCAAAGAGGCGTATTGTCCCGTCAATGAGATGCGGCTTCGGATGCGGTCTCCTTCAGTGGCGAGGTCGTATCCGAATATCCGTGCGGTTCCTGCGTCTGGCTTAGAAAGAGTCGCCAGCATGCGGATCGTTGTCGTTTTGCCTGCGCCGTTTGGCCCTAAAAATCCATAGACAGTCCCTTCCTGAATCGTTAAATCCACACCATCGACGGCCCGGTGCTTCCCAAATACTTTCACGAGCCCTTTCGCTTCAATGGCCCATGATGTTGTTTCCCTCGTCCGATTTGCATCCACTAAAATCCTCACCTTTCGTTTGGATTATTGTGCAGCTCTTGAAAAGAGTATACTCCCATTTGAAGAAAAATAAAAGAACAAATGTTCTGTTTTTTCGATTTTCTTTTATTTAATTATCCTTTTATGCTATAATCATCTCAACTAAGCGACAGAAAGGCTGATGGGTGGACAATGCGTAACTAATCTTATTTTCTTCATTTGAAATGGATATTTCAAATCACGTGAAATAGGATTAGTCTGCCCACTTATAAAACTGTCGAGCTATTCATTTATCGAAATGGCTTATTTAAGGTAGGCAAATATCGGCTAATCCTTCCAAGAAATTTTTGGGAGGATTTTTTAATTCTCCCTTATTCAGAAGGGAATGGTTAGATGAAAGAATTGATGGAATTGCAGCAAGTGAGTTATGAAATAGAAGATACAGTGATTTTTGAAGATGTAAATGCGAGTGCTCGCCAAGGGGAGGTTATTGGGATCATCGGCAAGAACGGCGCAGGAAAATCGACATTGCTTGAATTGATAGCTGGCAAATTGGCACCAAGCAAAGGGCGGATTCACCACATGGCGGATCGCCTGGAAATCGCATATGTCGAACAGGAAGCGGAATCGCATGAAGTGAATCAGATTGATTCAGCGGAAACGGTTCTACTAAAGAAATGGAAAGTACCGGCACACGATTATTCTTCTTTGAGCGGCGGCGAGAAATTGAAGGCCCGGCTTTCGGCGGGAATTGCCAAAGGGGCCCATTTGCTATTGCTAGATGAACCGACCAACCATCTTGACCAGCCAGGCATCGAATTATTGCTGGAGCAGCTCAAACACTACCCAGGAACGATCATTTTAGTTTCGCATAACCGGACATTCCTGGATGCGATTGCGACAAAAATTTGGTCGATTGAACACGAAAAACTGATTGAGCATATTGGGAATTACACGAGTTATGTAGAAGAAAGAAAGCAAAAGCGGTTATCGCAGCAGCGCGATTACGAAAAGCAGCAGAAAATGGTGGAGCGGATTGAAGGGCAGATGGCAGAGCTCACGTCCTGGTCCCAGAAAGCGCATGCGGAATCCACGAAGCAGGAAGGGGCAAAAGAATATTACCGGAAGAAAGCGAAGCGCATGGACAAACAAGTGAAGTCGAAGCAGAAACGCCTTGAAAAAGAATTGGAGAAGCATCAAGCAGCGCCGCCGGAAGCGGAATACGAAGTCGCGTTTTCCATGAAGGCCAATGAAAAAGTTGGCAAGCGCTTTTTGGAAGCAAAGAACTTATCGAAGGCATTTGGACATCGCACGCTATTCGAAGGCGCTAGCTTCACCGTTCAGCATGGTGAAAAGGTTTCCATCGAAGGGCCCAACGGCAGCGGCAAAACGACTTTACTGAAAATAATTATGGGAGAAGAGGAAACGGAAGGCGAGATTTGGCTTTCTCCTTCAGCAGATATCGGCTATCTGACTCAAGAAGTATTCGACTTGCCGCTAGAGAAGACACCGGAGGAATTGTTCTATAAAGAGACATTCGCAGCGCGAGGCAAAGTTCAAAACTTAATGAAGCATCTCGGGTTTACCGCAGCGCAGTGGACGGAGCCGATCGGATTGATGAGCATGGGTGAGCGCATCAAATGCAAATTGATGGTATATATATTGAAAGAAAAAGACGTATTGATTTTGGATGAACCGACCAACCATCTGGATTTGCAATCGCGTGAGCAATTGGAAGCGACGCTAGCGGAATACTCAGGAACGATGTTAGTGGTATCGCACGACAAAACCTTTATCGAAGAGACGACGTCTGCCAAACTGGTCATTCAAGAAGGCGCGATCCATAAACAATTGGAGCAAATGGCGCCGGAGCGGGGAGCTATCGACGAATTGCGGCTGAAACTAGAAACAGAACGCCAAGCGGTGCTGGGGAAATTGAGTTTCATGACGCCGAACGATAAGGAGTATGCCTTGTTGGATGGCAGATTCAATGAGCTGACGAGAGAAATTAAAAGTTTGTAACACTGGAATAAAATTTGATGGTCTGAAATCCTGTTAAGTCAGGATTTCAGGTTTTTTATATAGAGGAACGTTTTTAATTTTATTTCCATCAAATTTACATTTTATGCGAGAAATCACTAGACGCCTCGTAGATTAACAGCTAAAATAAATAATTATAATCTGAATTATTAGAATACTTTAATTCAGGTACAACCGTACTGCATTTAGTAATGAAATACACGGCAAAAATTTAAAAATGCTTTCCAAAGGACGCTCCAGTTTACGAAAAGAGGTTTTCCAGTTGAGTGATATCTATTTTGAAACAGCTTACGGCCAGTTATACGAGAAAATTGAAAATGGCAAATGTGAAGTCTTTCATTATATAGGAGAAGAAGGGGAAGTTCGGCATCTGTATATCAAAAAGGAAATTCCATTTCGGTTGGAGGGTGAAGTTTACTATGATTTGGTAACCCCCTACGGGTATGGCGGGCCGCTGATCATCCGAGTAAAAGAAGCGGGAAAAGCACGTCTTGTGGAGGCTTTTCAACGTGCCTTCCAGGAGCATTGCCTGGACCAGAACATCATTTGTGAGTTCGTCCGTTTCCATCCGATTTTAATGAATGCCGAGGATTTTTGCAATTGTTATGAGTTGACCCTGCAGCGCTATACGACCGGCACCAATTTACGGGATTTTGAAAACCCGATCCAAGCCGAGTTCTCGAAATCCAAACAGAAAAGCATTCAGAAGGCTTTAGCTGCCGGTGTAGAATACCGCATCACTCAAAACCCTTCGAGCTTGACAGGTTTTAAAGCGATTTATGAACGGACGATGGATCGGAAAGAAGCGGACGCCGTCTATTATTTTGACGAGGCGTATTTTGACCAGCTGCTCCGGGACTTGGGCGAACACATTTTGCTTGTTGAAGTTCTCTACGATGGCCAAGTGATTGGAATGAGTTTGAATTTTGTCTATGGCAAGCTGATTCATACGCATTTGTCCGGAATGGATTTTGACTACCGCCATCTTTCTCCTGCCTTTGTTATGCGGTATGCACTGGCATTATGGGCAAAAGAGCAGGGAACGGAACTGATCCACGAAGGCGGTGGAAAAGGCCAAGGTTTGGATGATCCTCTCTACTTGTTGAAAAAACAGTTCGGCAGGAATACGGATTTCCGCTATTATGTCAGCCGCAAAATTTGGAATCCGGAAATTTACCGCCGCTTATGCCGTATGCTGCACGTGGAAGAAACGGCCGAATCCTTTCCGGCCTATCGATTTGCCCCTACTACAAGTTAATCTGTCGTTCTTTGCCAGGCACTTTGTGTCTGGTTTTTTTATTTTTATGAAAGCATTAAGAGAAAAATAATAATTAAATGAAATTGACAACGCTTTCTTTTTTGCCTACAATTGATGAAAGATTCAATTAATGAAACATCGTTCCTTATAGCGGAACAATGCTGAAAATTTAGGAGGCGAAATAATGGCTATTAAATATGGTTGTCATGGATCAACTTGGGAATTGGACTACGATAAAGAATCGGATTATTTCCCTGAAATAGCAGATGTAGTTGAATATGCGGGATTTCAGGGAGTGGACATTCAAGTCTCTTTACTGGGGAGATTTAAAGAGAATCCAAGTGCATTAAAAAAAGAACTAGATCAGCGTGGCCTTCAATTGGCTGCTTTAACGATTCCGTTTAGTTGGTTGGAACCGCAAGAAACAGATGATGAAAAAGAATTGGCCGATTATTATATCGAATACATAAAACATTTTCCTAATGCCTTATTAAATGTGGCGCCAAGAACAGGGAACTTGAGGGAAAACTTAGTGGCGCGGCAGCAAAACATCATTCGTTGTGCAAATCAGTTAGCTAAGAGAGCGCATGAACAAGGAGTGCTTTGTTCGTTTCACCCAAATTCACCAGCAGGCTCTGTATTCCGTTTAAAGGAAGATTATGAAATTCTATTTGAAGGGCTGGATACTAATTATATTGGCTATACGCCTGATGCCGGACATATTGTATTCGGCGGGATGGATGCATTGGAAATTTTTAAAAAGTATTTGCCTTTCATCAAGCATGTCCATTTCAAAGATGCTGCTAAAGATTTTCAATGGAAAAAGATGGGGACTGGGGACATTGATTTTCCGGCCATTGTCCAACTGCTAACGGATTCGGAATATGACGGATGGATCATGGTTGAAGAAGAAACTGAAGAATCTACTGCAAACCCGAAACAGGCAGTAGTCGATATCAGCAAATACGTAAAGTCGAATCTAAAACCGATAAGCCGAGGAGAGAAATAATATGGAAAAGTCGATGAATTTTTTGCCAACCATTCTTATGCCAGAAATTTATCGCCCATTTACTGGAGATGAAAGTTTTTTCGTTTCAAAAATCGAGGAGATTGCAGAAGAAGGTTTCTATCGAGGAATTGAAATTGCAAGCATTCATGATAAAGAAAAAAGAAAGCAAATTCGTGAAGTCACTTCTGCTTCACAATTAATTGTTACGCAATGGATGACGGCTATTATTACGGAGCAAGGATTGAACTTATCTGCTGTTGATGAAAAAGAAAGACAGTATGCGGTGGAAGAAATCATAAAAAATATTGAATGGGCTAATGAAGCGGGAGCCTCGAATATCGCATTGGTAACTGGACCGGATCCAGGAGAGGAACTGCGAAAAAAGGCAGGAGAAAACTTGATAAAAAGCCTTTCATCAATTTGTGTAGAAGCGAAATCTTATGGCATAGAAGTGCTTGTAGAACCTTTGGACCGGCATGCCCATAAAAAAATGTTTCTTGGCCCTACAGAAGACACTTATAACATTTTATCAACTGTTAAAAAAAATCATCCCAATATTGGCTACGCATTTGATACGGCCCATGCCGCATTAAATGAAGAAGAAATTGAAACAGCAATTGAGTTGGCTGGTCCGCTTATTAACCAGTTGCATCTATCGAATGCTGTTTTAAATCCGGTAGATCCGCTTTATGGAGATCATCATATTCCTTTAGGGGCACCTGGTTTTTTAACTTATGAACGAGCTGTAAGCATTCTCGAAAAAGTAAAAATGCAGGGGCTTTTTGTTGCAAAGCCATTTCGGATTTCTATAGAAGTACGGACAAACGAGAATGAAAATGCCCATTCTACCGAGCTGCAAGCTAAACAATTTTTAAAGAGGTTACTTACCGAAACAAACGGATAGAGTTTATTGTATGAATTTAGGAGGCTATCCTATAGAATTTAGGAAGAATCTTTATTAGATGATTGTTATATTGCAGGAGGAAAATATATGAAAAAAGAGGCAATTACCGTTCAGTCTGTTGACCGGGCTTTACAAATTATTGAGATTTTGCAGCAAATTCCACAAGGGATCGGGGTAACTGAATTATCACATCGCCTGGACGTTTCTAAGAGTACAGCACACCGTTTGTTAATGTCTTTATACAACAAAGGGTTTGTCCAACAAGATCATCAGACGGAAAAGTATATGCTTGGTTTGAAGTTTATTGAGGTCGGGCAAGTGGTCACGGATAATTTGGATATTCGAAAACTTGCTTCTCCGTATTTGCATCAATTGACTGAAATCACAGGAGAAACTGCCCATTTGGCAATTATGGACAAATACGAAATCGTTTATATTGATAAGTTGGAAAGCAACGCGACAATACGCATGTTTTCAAATATTGGCAAGCGAGCCCCGATTCATTGTACGGGGATCGGCAAATCCATTTTTGCTTTTCTGCCTGATGAGAAAATCGAAGAAGTTATCAATGAAGCCGGCCTTCGCCAATTTACGGAAAAGACTTTAACGACCAAAGAAAAAATGTTAGAAAATATTCAACTGATTCGCAAAAGAGGCTACTCGATTGATGACGAAGAACATGAGGCGGGCATTAAATGCGCTGCAGCACCGATATTTAACCATCATGGAGAAGTGATTGCCGGAATTAGTGTGGCTGGTCCGATCATGAGGGTAACAGAAGAAAAATTAGAGATGATGGCTAGAGAAGTACTGCGCGTTTCTAATGAACTTTCAAAATTATTAGGGGCATAAAGAAAATTCAAAATATTCATTGACAGCGCTTTCTTTATTAAATATACTGAAAAAGAATCTACTAAACAAAACGGCGTTCCTTAGTAAGGAACGCCAAAAATAAAAATTATTTGTGAAACGAAGTTCCTTATTAAGGAACAAAGGGGGCAGGAAATGATAAATGTGATCAGCCAAGTCAACAAGCATAAAATTGTAGCCATTATCCGGACAGATTCAATTAATGAATTGGAACAAACAGTCCAAAGTTTGTATCGAGGAGGCATACGGATTGTTGAAATAACATTGAACACACCCGGAGCGCTAGAAGGAATCACTTCACTTCAAGGAAAGTATCCTGACTTGGCCATTGGAGCCGGAACAGTTTTGGATCCTGAAAGTGCCCGTCAGGCCATATTGGCCGGAGCCACTTTTTTACTAGCTCCAACTTTGAAAGAAAGTTCAATTGCAATGGCCAATCGATATAACACTTTTATCGTGCCAGGAGTTTTAACACCAACAGAAGCATTAACAGCCTATGAATATGGTGCTCGCATGATTAAAATCTTTCCTGCTAGATCAGTTGGATCTAAATATATCACCGATCTCAAAGGGCCTTTATCACATCTTGATATTATGGCTGTTGGTGGAATTTCTCTTGAAAATGCAGAAGAGTTTTTGGAAGCTGGCAGTTCCGCTTTAGGTATCGGCAGCGCTCTCGTTGATAATAAGTTAGTTAAACAAGGAGATTTTGATGAAATTGAGAAACGTGCTAAAGAATTTGTCGAGTTAGCCAATCGATTTGAATTGTCTAAGAAATTATAAAAAGTGGTGGATTTGATGAAAACGATATTAATAGATTCAGGGACAACGAATTCACGGCTTCGTCTCGTAGATAGAGGCAGCAGTGAAATCTTAGATCAACTAAAAATAAATATCGGCGTAAGAAACACGGCAATAGATGGCCATAATGAACAGTTAAAGAGTGGCTTGAAAGATGCTATTGAAAAAATTCTGGAAAGAAATTCGCTGGCGTCGAAAGATATTCGGTACATGGTTGCTTCGGGAATGATTACTTCTGATTTAGGCGTCCATGAGGTTCCTCACATTACCAGTCCGGCCAGCTTCGATGATTTTGCCCGAAAATCCGTAGTTATCAAACTTGAGGAATTCCTTTCGATTCCTTGTATTTTCGTACCGGGAATGAAGAATAATACTGAGGATATTTCAGACTCTCTGGTATTTATCAATGACTATGATGTGATGAGGGGAGAAGAAGTTGAAACAATCGGCTTATTAAAACAGATTGAGGTCCAAGGGAATGGGATTATGGTTTTGCCGGGTTCCCACACAAAATACGTCGCAGTCGATAACCAAAAAAATCTGCAGTCGTGCCTTTCGACTCTAGGAGGAGAAATTCTTCACGCTATCCAGAAAGAGACAATTTTATCAAAATCTCTTACAACTAGCCTTGTGGAGGAAATTGATATAGAAATGTTAGAAAAAGGATACGAAGCATCAAAAAAATATGGATTTACAAGAAGTTTCTATCATATTCGGCTATTACAGATGTTTTCAACTTTAAATGAGAATCAGCGTGCTAATTATTTTGTCGGAGCTGTCATTCACGACGATATTAAAGCCCTGATGCAGACAACTGAACACAATGAAGTGGATTGGGTTATCGTCGGGGGGTCAGATCCTTTGCGAAAAGCGTTTGTGCATTTATTAAAGTATTTAGGAAATGGTTGGCGCATTATCGAAGCAAATGATCAGCAGGTGGCTGCTTCTATGGTCTTCGGAGCACAAGAAGTCGCATCAGTTTATCTGACAGGCAATGAACTGAATGTAAGCGATTACTAAAACAAAACAGGGGGTTCTATGATGAAGAAATTTTTGAGTGCAGTGACATTATCCGTGTTGGCATTAACTATTGGGGGATGCGGAGCAAGTTCGGGAGCGAGTTCAGACGACGCTTCTAATTTCCCAGAGAAATCTATTGAAATTATTGTTCCAGCAGCTGCTGGAGGCGGGACGGATGCTACTGCTCGTGCGCTGGCAAATGAAGCGGAAGACGTGTTTGGACAATCCATCGGTGTATTAAATAAGACAGGCGGAAGCGGTTCAGTCGGCATGTCTGAAGGTGCCAATGCAAAAGCTGATGGCTATAAAGTGACGATGGTTTTCGTTGAGTTGACGATGTTTAAACACCTAGGTTTATCGCCGCTGACTTATGACCAGTTTAAGCCGATTGGAATGATTAACTTCGATCCAGCAGCTTTAACTGTAGCAGCAGATGCTCCATACGATACGCTTGAAGAATTTATCGCTTATGCGAAAGATCATCCGGGCGAAGTGAGTGTCGGCAACTCAGGAACAGGATCGATTTGGCATATTGCTGCAGCGAGCCTTGAAAAAGCGGCAGGAATTAAAGTCAACCACGTGCCTCACGAAGGTGCAGCTCCAGCAGTAACGGCTCTAGTAGGCGGCCATATTGATGCAGTTACTGTCAGCCCGGCAGAAGTTAAAACACAGCTTGAAGCTGGAAATGTGAAAACTCTTGCGGTAATGGCAGACACAAGATCCGATATTATCCCGGATGTTCCGACATTCGCTGAAGCGGGAGTTGAAATCAATCCAACAGGTACCTGGAGAGGATTGACTGTTCCAAAAGATACGCCGGATGATGTGGTAGCGAAGCTTGAAGAAGGTTTCATGAAAGCTGCAGAAGATGAAGATTTTGCAGAATTCATGAAAACGAACGGCTTAGGAATTGAATTGAAAAGTTCTGAAGAATTTGAAGCTTACATGAAGCAGAATGAACAGGATTTCGGTGAAATCATCGGTGAATTAGGGCTTAACTAAAATCCGCTGAAAAATTTAAAGAACTTACCCAGACGATTGTCATGAAAGGGGCTTGACATTTGTCAAGCCCCTTCTTTAAGGAGTGAAATGCGTGAAGAAACCCAATTACATTAGTGGACTGATCATCATCATTATTGCTGGCTTTTTCTATTCGTTAACTTTCAATTTTCCAAAATTGGAAAACCAATTAATCGGCGCAGAATTTATGCCGCGTGTATATTCCGTTATGTTGATTATTTTAGGTTCCATTCTTCTGATTCAGACATTTCGTAACAAGGAAGAATCGGATGAACAAGAGAATACAATGAAATATTCAATCGGAGCCATGTTGTTTGTTATTTTGTATGTTGTTGTCATTCCATATATCGGATTTTATATCTCGACTTTTTTGCTGGTGTTAGGATTATTGCTGTTCTCTAAAGTTAAGAACAAAATCCTGCTTATTACGATACCGGTTGGAACCAGTCTCTTCATTTTCGTTTTCTTCCAGATTCTGCTGAAAGTATCGATACCGATGGGTACGTTATTTTCTTAATTAGGGGTGAATAGTTTGGACTTATTATTAGAAGGTTTAACAGGTGTATTTCAATTAAATGTACTGCTCATCCTTTTAATGGGCATTATTGCTGGTATCACAATTGGATCACTTCCAGGGCTGACAGCTACGATGGGAGTGGCGCTGATTTTGCCAGTCACTTTTGGAATGGAGCCGGTTACCGGAATTCTCTTATTGATTGGAGTCTATTTCGGAGCCGTATACGGCGGGTCCATCACAGCCATTCTGATCAACACGCCAGGAACTCCATCTTCTGCTGCTACTGCAATAGATGGCTATGCGATGTCAAAAAAAGGTTTAGCGCATAAAGCATTAACCGTATCAACAGTTTCTTCGGCTATTGGCGGTATATTAAGTGTCATTGTTTTAATTTTTATCGCACCGCAGCTGGCTACGTTCGCTTTGAAATTCAGTGCTCCGGAAACATTTGCATTGGCAGTCTTCGGAATTTCCATTATTTCAAGCATTGCTGGTAAGTCTATGGTCAAAGGCCTGATTGCAGGTTTTATCGGATTATTAATTGCCACTATCGGTATCGATCCAATTGGTGGCTTCCCACGTTTTACTTTTGACAATGTCAATCTCTCAAGCGGTATTAATTTGATACCAGTAATGATTGGGCTGTTCGCTGCTTCGGAAGCTTTCAGGGCGATGGGGAGTATTTTCTCGACACGAAAACTTACAATTGTAGTTGAGAAAGTAAAGTTGAAATGGATTGAATTTAAAATTTTAATTGGTACAATCCTTCGTTCAGGGGCTATCGGAACATTTATCGGAATGATTCCAGGAGCGGGCGGAGACATTGCCGCTTTTGTTGCCTATAACGAAGCAAAACGTTTTTCGAAAAATAAAGACGGCTTCGGCAAAGGGGAAATGAAAGGTGTGGCAGCTCCAGAAGCAGCAAATAATGGTGTAACTGGCGGCGCAATGATTCCTTTGCTGACTTTGGGCATTCCAGGTGATGCCGTTACCGCAGTTCTATTAGGTGCTTTAATGGTACAAGGAATTCAGCCGGGTCCGATGTTGTTCGAAAATAACGGTCCGATCGTCTATACATTATTTGTCGGGATGTTGGTTGCAAATTTAATGATTCTGATTGTCGGGTTATTTGGAATCCGGCTTTTCACAAAAATATTACTGGTGCCAACGACTGTATTAACGCCGATTATTTTAGTGCTTTGTGTAGTTGGAGCGTATTCTCTTGGAAATAATTATTTTGATGTTCTCGTCATGTTGATTTCAGGAATTGCAGGATACTTCTTAATGCGCTTCGGCTTCCCTGCCTCTCCAATAATTTTAGGGATTATACTGGGGCCATTAATGGAGAGTAATTTCAGAAGGGCTTTAGTAATGTCTCAAGGAAGCTTTGACATCTTCATCACTAGACCTATTACAGTGGTCTTGCTCATCTTGGCGGTTATAACATTATTTTCTCCGCTATTGACTAGAAAAGTGAAAAAACCGACGACGGAAGGAGAATCTTAAATGAAAATCATCAGCTATGAATTGTTTCAAGTTCCACCGAGGTGGCTGTTTTTAAAAATTGAAACAGATGAAGGAATTATCGGATGGGGAGAGCCGGTAATTGAAGGTCGAGCATCTACGGTCAAAGCTTGCGTCCATGAATTGATGGAGTACTTGATTGGAAAAGATCCTTTACGAATTGAAGATCATTGGAATATGTTATACCGTTCAGGTTTTTACCGGGGAGGTCCAATTCTGATGAGTGCAATTGCCGGTATTGATCAAGCGTTGTGGGACATTAAAGGGAAGTATTTTGATGCCCCTGTCTACCAATTGCTCGGTGGGGCTTGCCGCGATTCGATTAAAGTGTATTCATGGATTGGCGGCGATCGTCCAGCTGATGTTGGGTTAGCTGCACAAAAAGTGGTGGATGCTGGATTTACAGCGATTAAAATGAACGGCACCGAAGAGCTCCAATACATTGATTCTTATGAGAAAATCGATCAAACACTTGCGAGAGTTGCGGCGGTCAGAGAATCAGTTGGCCCTTATGTTGGCATCGGCATCGATTTTCATGGACGTGTACATAAACCGATGGCAAAAATCTTAGCCAAAGAACTTGAGCAATTCCGGCCGATGTTCATCGAAGAACCGGTACTAGCAGAAAATAATGAAGCGTTGAGAGAAATTGCGAAACATACGACAATTCCGATTGCGACAGGAGAACGAATGTTCTCGCGCTGGGATTTTAAGCAGATTCTTACAGAAGGCTATGTGGATATTATCCAACCGGATTTATCTCATGCAGGCGGCATTACTGAATGCAAAAAAATCGCTACGATGGCAGAAGCATTTGATGTAGCGCTTGCCCCGCACTGTCCACTTGGGCCAATTGCATTGGCCGCATGTTTACAAGTAGACGCGACCGCACACAACGCTTTTATTCAAGAACAAAGTCTAGGCATCCATTACAATCAAGGGAATGATCTCTTGGATTATATTAAAGACCCTTCTGTATTTGAATATACAGAGGGTTATGTGAAAATTCCACAAGGCGCAGGTCTTGGAATCGAGATAAATGAAGATTACGTGAGACAGCAAAGTGAAATCGGCCATAACTGGAAAAATCCAGTTTGGCGTCATCAAGATGGCAGCATTGCCGAGTGGTAAATGGGAGGGGAAAAGATGAAGCCTAAAGTATATATTGCTAAACCGATTCCGCTTGAAGTAGAAGAATATATTGCCCAGTACTGCGAGTATAAAATTTGGGATAAAAAAGAAGCGATTCCCCAAGACGTTCTATATGGAGAGATTGCTGATGTCGACGGATTAATGATTTCGAAATGGAAAGTCTCAGAAGAATTCTTGGATCATGCACCAAAATTGAAGATTTTCAGCAATGTCGCAGCCGGTTATGAAAACTTCGATTATGAACTGATGAAAAAACGAAATGTGCTAGGCACCAATACTCCTCATGTTCTGGATGACAGTGTTGCCGATTTGGCATTGGGACTAATCTTGATGACGGCTAGAAAGTTAGGGCGGTTGAATCAATACGTAAAAGACGGAAGCTGGTCCCGTTTAGACGACGAAGATTTCTTAGGGCAAGATGTTCACCATGCCACTTTAGGGATTATTGGGATGGGCAATATTGGTGAAAAGATCGCTAAACGGGCTGCCTTAGGATTTGATATGCAGGTACTTTACAATAATCGCTCTAGGCGTCCGGAAGCAGAAGAAAAGTATGGAGCAGTCTATACAGAGTTAGACGTCCTACTTCAAAAAGCGGATTTTGTTTTAGTCATGCTTCCTCTTAGTCCAGAAACAGAAGGGCTAATTGGCAAAAGAGAATTTGATTTGATGAAGCCAACATCTTTCTTTTTCAATTGCTCCCGCGGAAAAATTGTGAAAGAAGCAGAATTGATCGAAGCGTTGCAGACCGGTTCAATCAAAGGTGCTGGCCTTGATGTATATGAAACAGAGCCTGTAGATAAAGGCAATCCTTTGTTAAAAATGGATAATGTGGTGACTATGCCGCACATGGGTTCCGCTACAGAAGCGACACGATTCAAAATGGCTATGACGGCAGCGCATAATTTAGTAGCAGGAGTTACAGGGCAAAATCCGCCAAATCTAGTCAAAGAATTAAAAGACATGGCAAAACAAAAATAAACTGATAAAATTGGAGGCTAGGAAATGTATAAAAGTTTACAAGATACAGTAACACTTAATAACGGAGTTAAGATGCCGATTATGGGGCTTGGAGTTTTTAAGGTGGAAGACGGAAATGTTGTAACAGAGGCAGTTAAAGCGGCTATTCAAAATGGCTATCGAAGCATCGATACAGCATCGTTTTATGATAACGAAGCAGGAGTAGGAAAAGGAATTAAAGAATCTGGCGTTCCTCGAGAAGATTTATTCATTACGACAAAAGTTTGGAACAGCGACCATGGTTATGAAAACACCTTAAAAGCTTTTGATATCAGCTTAGAGAAACTCGGATTAGAATACTTAGATCTTTACTTGATTCATTGGCCTGTTAGAGGCAAGTATGTGGAAACGTGGAAAGCTCTAGAAAAGCTTTATCAAGAGGGGAAAGTCAAAGCGATTGGCGTCAGCAACTTTAATATTCATCATTTAGAAGATATTCTGAGAGAAGGCGAAGTTAAGCCAGTGATCAACCAAGTTGAATACCATCCACATCTGACGCAAGTGGAGCTACGAGAATTCTGTGAACTTGAAGGCATTCAGTTAGAAGCGTGGTCTCCATTGAAAAAAGGCGAATTGCTAGGGGACCCGGTTATTCAACGGCTTGCTGAAAAGCATCAAAAAACCCCCGCGCAAATTATTTTACGCTGGGACATCCAAAATAATGTCTTAACCATTCCCAAATCAATTAAAGAACATCGAATCATTGAAAATGCAGATATCTTCGATTTTTCATTGGAAGAAGAAGATATGCAAGAAATCAACGGCTTAAATATCAACAGCCGTAGCGGTGCAGATCCTGAAACGTTTAATTTCTAAGCTATACCCAAATGCTGTATCCTTCTTAAAGACGGATACAGCATTTTCTTTTGTTAATTTTCAAACAAATAATATGAGGCGGACTTATCTCAGCAGGATTTCACCTTATGCTTCAAGAATAGCTTAAGTGGAAATGTGTATGATTAGACGAGTTGCGCGTCCATATGCCAAACTAGATGTAGAACAGAAAGGAAGTAGTGGAATGAAATATAATTTCGATGAGTTTGTAAATAGAAGAGGCACTTATTCGATGAAATGGGACGGCGGCGACATGATCAAAGAGTTTGGTTTGACCGAGCGCTATGATGAAGACACCATTCCGTTATTTACGGCGGATATGGATTTGCCGGTGCCGCAGCCGCTTGTCGATGCGCTCCACAAAACAGTGGATCACCGCATTTTTGGCTACTCTGTTTTTCCAGAAGAATATTATACAGCAATCCAGCGCTGGTTCGAAACGCGCCATGGCTGGAAGATTGCCAAAGAGGAAATCGTCTACAGCCCTGGGACTGTTCATGCCTTGAACGTAGCGGTGAAGGCTTTGACAAGTGAAGGCGATGGCATCATCATCCAGCGTCCGGTTTACCCGCCGTTCACTTCCGCGATTGAAGGGAACGGACGGAAAGTTGTCAACAATGCGATGGTCAAAGGAGAAGATGGCCAGTACGGGATCGACTTTGAGGATTTCGAAGAAAAAGCAAAAGACGAAAAAACGACCATGTTCGTCCTTTGCCACCCGCATAACCCGACCGGCCGCGTCTTTACGAAGGAAGAACTGGCGCGCATGGCGGAAATTTGCCATCGCCATGATGTGGTGATTGTGGCGGATGAAATCCATGGCGACTTGATCCGCAAAGACCAAGTATTCGTCCCGATGGCGAAAGCTACGGAATTTACGGATAAGCTCATTACGTTCACAGCCATCAACAAAACTTTTAACGTCGCTGGCTTGCACTGTACAAACGTCATCATTTCGAATGAAGATCTGCGTGCGACGTTTGCAACGGAAATGGGCATGCAATTGCCGTCGCCGTTTGCAGTGTCTGCGTTGATCTCCGTTTACAACGACGGCGAAGATTGGCTTGAGCAGCTAAAAGACTATATCGATGGCACGATGCAGATGGTCAAAGACTATATGGCTCAGCACATGCCGGAAGTGAAAGTGGTCATTCCGGAAGGCACGTATGTCATGTGGCTCGATTTTAGCGGCTATAACATCAGCGCAAAGGAAATCCATGACCGGATTTTCAATAAAGCCAACGTCCTGCTTGAAGACGGCAATATGTTCGGAGAGGAAGGGGAGATGTACCAGCGAATCTGCATTCCATCCCCGCGCCCGTTGATCCAGGAAGCCTTGGAGCGGATCTCCCGTGAGTTTGAAGATCTTTCAAAAAAACAGCCCGTTGAAGAACAGGCAGCGAAATAAGAATAATGGTGTGAAAACCATCTCCCAAATGTATTTGGGGGATGGTTTTTTAGTGGCATCAAAAATTCCAAAGCTAAGAAAAACACTTTAACTCATAAATCTCGAATTGCGAGTAAACCCATATACCTTCTTATGGATTTTACCTTTCATAGATTCAGAAAGAAATTGAAAATAATAGTCCATATGAATCATAAGGTTCTCGAACCTTGATTAAAGATCCGTTTTAAGATGACAATAATTTGTCTTATCATATAATAAAAGATTATCGCAAAGAAATAGTAAGAATTTTTTAGAAATAATAATGATGAGTATTTAAGTCTATTCTATAAAATAAATCAAAGGTATATAATGCCTAATATAAAGAAAAGATAAAAAGTCTAAAGGGTTATTTTATTGTATATTACTTCAAGTCGATTTTTGCCAATGATTTAGGAGACTTCAACAGCCGAAGCCTGTATTGATAAATTGCGATGCTTTTCTAAAAGAAAATATTTTTACACAGGAGAGGAATTCATGTTTATATTCAAAAGAGAACCGGTAGTAGAAGAATTCGATACAAGTAAATTCAAGAAAATTGTAGGGGAAACCGTAGAGGAAATGTTGAAAACACGGGAGGAGACAGTGTACTTTCTGGAAGACTACGACCTCGTCCTGATTTTTTCCTGGGAGTATGACCATATGGAAGGATCCATTTACAAATGGTCGGAATTCCAGACGTCTCTGGAAGAAGGGTCGTCGATTTACAACGAATCTTTATACACAGAAAAAAAATACATATACCGAAAAGACGATAACCTCGTCACTTACATAGATGATGAAAAAATAAAAGATTTCTCGATGGAAAATTTAAATGTATTTTATTGCATGTGCGAATTGATTCGCTTATATGATATTCAAGTGGATCAGCGAGGGCGCTACCGATGTGTTTGGACATAAAATGAATACGTATACATAAAAGAAGAAAAGACGATTCCAAATGGCTCATGTTGCCTTTTGGAATCGTCTTTATTAGTTAGTCTGGGTGAGTTGAGCGAATTTGTTCAATTCCCGGTGAATTTCTTCATTCCAAATTTTATATCCGATGTAGTAGGAGAATTCGGTATTTTTTCCAAACTGCTTTTTGAAAAGAAACAGCGAATCTTCTGGGTCGCTTGTTCTTCCGCCGCCGTCGTGGATCAAAGTGAAATTGTTTTCTTTCCCCCATATTGTTAATGCGTATTGCAGAATCGAAGCAGGAGAAAGATGATGGTATTCCTCGAATGTTCCCGACAAGTGCGTGCTGATAAGTTTGCCGTAGAGAAAATTGATCCCCATCCCAATTGTTTTTCCTTCATAAATTACTTCGGTCAAGAGAATATGTTCACGCAAATTAGCTAGACATTTGTCGAAATAAGCTTTATCAAAATAATAAATATCTTCGGCTTGATTGCGTTTCATGGTTTCGTAGTAAAGTTCCATAAAATTTCCGAGGCTGTCTGGCTGAAGAGTCAATTTAAAACTGACACCGCTTTTTAAAGCTTTTTTGATATTCCTTCGGCACGATTTCGAAAATTCGCTTTGGACCGGGTCTTCCGATAACTCCAGGTTGGTGCCGGTCGTTTTCCGCTTAAAAGAAACATCGTAGCAGCCTCTGAAATCTTCGGCGTTTGAAAAAACAGGGTGGAAGCGCACAATTTCGCGCACAATTCGCTGCTCTACGCAGTATTTTTGAAAAGCGGCTTGGAATTCTTTAACGAGCACCGGCTTGTCGCGCTCGAGGCAATCCGAAATCATCGGTCCGCCATAGCCGTAAGGCGTTTTAAGTTCGTAATAGGTGTGCCCTTCTAGTTTTGTTTCCAATTCGCACCGAATGAATAGATGCCTAATTGAACCTAATGGGTGCTTAAATTCGAATACTTCGCAAGATCCTTTTTCAATGGCTTCGTATAAACGGGCGTAAGGCTTTTCAAAATAAATATCTTTTAAAGTCATGTATTCGCTCCTTTACAATTGAAAAAGCATATTAACTATTAGTATATACAAAATCACGGAATAATAATACTGAAAATTCAGATAAGGAACATTTTTTATGGAACAGAAAGAAATACACTGAATAAAGTAGTTCTAATTTTCAAACAATATGATATCATAGAACTAGGAAATATTTTTTTAGTTTCTTTAGCCTCAGCCTCATCTTACAAAAAGAGCTTGTCACTGGAGTAAAACCGACAAAGGGGGAGTATTGATGAACAAAGATGCATTCTTGCCAATGATTGAAAAGAAATACGCGAAAAACTTATCCGTAAGCGAAGTGCAGAACCCGGAAGATACATATTCGCGTTCGGCGCAGCGGGAACGCAGAAAATTCGAATCGATGAAATTGTTTTTGTCGCTTGCCATTGTTTTCGGAGTCGCGCCATTCAGTTTCGTGATCTTCGGCATTCTTCATGCACATCTTGGCCTGAATTTATTTCTTGCAGCCGTGTTCATGATGGCCGTTCCGATTGTTTTCAGCCATCTCCTCTCAGGCGTGATCCAGAAAGAATACGACAGGAAAATGGAAGAGGTCAATAAAGAAAAGCTTCTTTAAATGCCAGCCCTATCAAAAAGGCGCAGATGTGGAATTCTCCCCATCTGCGCCTTTTTTTATCCGACTTCTTTCGTTGCCGGAGCCCGATAAGCCGGAAAACATGGATTGGGTGGAACCGCTCCAACTGCGGCCGTCAGCCGTTCGTAAACAGTTGGGTTCCAAATTTTGTAGCCGAAATAATAGTCAAACTCCGTATGTTTTCCGAAGCGTTTTTTAAATTGGAACAGTTTGTCGTCCGGGCTTGCCGTTCTGCCGCCGCCAGAATGGATGAGTTTCATGTTCTGTTCTTTTGCCCAGATGGTGAGTGTTTGCATCATGATGTAGACGGGCGACAAGTGAATTGTTTCCTGGAGCGTGCCGGACAGGTGGATATGCACATAATCTCCGTGGACGAAATTCATGATCATTCCAATTACTTCCCCTTTATAGAGGGCTTCAACGAGTAAAATGGAAGGGCCGAGTAGAGCCAGGCATTTCTCGAAATACTCATCCGTAAAAAAGTAGATGTCTTCCGCATGATTTTTTTGCAGAGTCTTATAGTAGAACTCTTTAAACAGTTTTAAACTTTTGGGATGCCGGGTCACGCGGGTCTCAATTCCAGCCTTCAGGGCCCGTTTGATGTTCTCTTTCGCTGATTTTGAAAATTCACTTTGAACCGGATTTTCAAAATCAGCGAGGTTGGTGCCGACCGTTTTTCTTCTCCAAACCACTTCATACATTTCTCCAAAATCTTGTTCATTGGAAAAGACGGGGTGGAAACGGACAAATTCACTAACGATATTGCGGTCTTGGCAGTATTGCTGAAAAGCCTTCTGAAATTCTTTTGCCAGAACGGGACGATCGGCTATATTTTCACAGAACATGAGCGGTCCGCCGTATCCGTATGGGGTTGTGAGATCATAATAGGCAGCGCCGTCCGGTTCAATTTCAATTTTACGTTTAATAAAGAGGTGTTTGACGCTGCCAAGCGAATGGGTGAACTCAAAAGTTTCGCAGACTCCGCCCTCGATTTCTTCATAAAGTTTTCCGTATGCTTCTTCAAAATAGATGTCTGGCAATCCAATCACCCTCGTTTCTCAAAATAATGGATCAGGTTAAGCTGCACAGTTCTATTTAAATCGATTTCTCTTAATTTTTCAATATTGAATTCAGAATTATCTGTATTTGGTATAGGTCTTTATGATATACTCTTTTCAAATATTTTAGAAAATATTTGATTAGATATAGCTTAATTATCCTGAATTAGTTCTAGGAAATAAGGGAGGAATGAACGTGCAAGTGCCGGACATTTATTTTTTGCCCGAATGGGGGAAGTTTTTTGAGACAAAAGAGGCGGGCGGAGAATGGCGTGTATTTGAGACGGAAAATGAAAAAGGGCATGTCTATTATCAATTCATTGTCAGGCCAACGCCGGTCCAGGTAGACGGGGCACGTTATTCCGATATTATTACGCCGTACGGATTTAGCGGACCAATCATTTTGAAATGTGAAGAAGGGCAGCGGCAGCAGCTGGCTGCAGAGTTTCAGGAGCAATTCCAGCGATATTGCGAAGAGGAGCGGATTGTCAGTGAATACATCCGCTTTAATCCGTGGCTGCGGAATCGGCTTGATTTTGAGGATTACTATGAGTTCCGCGACAATGGGCATACGCTCTATATCGATTTGACAGGGGAAGATTATTTTATGGAGCAATTCTCTTCTTCGAGCAGAAGGCAAGTGCGAAAAGCGGTTAAGAACAATGTGTCCATCGAACTGGATTTCACGGGTGAAAGCGCCAGTGAATTTCACCGGCTCTATGATCTGACGGCCCGAAAAAATAACATAGAGGACTATTATCTTTTCAGTTTGGAATCTTTGCATGCCTCGTTCGAGGTGTTCAAAGGCAAGCAATTTTTCATAAACGCGATTCATGAAGGCAGCTACATTTCCTCTTCGCTCATTCTTCACCACGGGGACTATATGCATTACCATCTGGCGGCAAATGACCCTTCCGCCTATCCGCTAGCAGGGAACAGCCTGGTCATTTCAGAAGCATGCCGCTGGGGAGTCGAAAACGGCAAAAAGGAACTCCACCTTGGAGGGGCCGGGTCGGATGAAAACCTTTACCGTTTTAAACGGAACTTTACAAAAGCTCCTCCATTAGAATTGCTTATGGGGAAGAAAATCCGTATGCCGGAAGCCTATGATCAATTATCGGAAGCGAAAAAAGCGCAGGAAGGAATTAAACATCCGGGCTATTTCCCGCTGTATCGCGGGTAGCGGTTGAGACGGGCGCTTATATAAAGAGAGAGAAGAAAAGAGGTTTTGAAAAATGAACGATATCTATTTTAAAAAAGATTATGCGCGGCTCTATGAAAAAATCGAGGGCGGCGCAGCGGAAGAATTTTGCTACGAGGGGCCAGAAGGAACCGTTAAAAATCTATTTATCAAAAGAGAAATTCCGCTTGAAGTCGAAGGCGGTCCGTATTATGACTTGACGACTCCCTACGGGTACGGCGGCCCGATCATTCTCGACTGCAAAAATGGCGATAGAGACGGGCTCGTAAAAGCATACGAAGCGGCTTTTCAGCGGTACTGTAATGAAAACAACGTGGTGTGTGAATTTGTCCGATTTCATCCGCTTTTCAATAATGCAGCGGATTTCAAAGAATGCTACGAGATCCGTTTCAAAAGGAAAACCATCCAGACCTGGTTGAAAGGATGGGATGATTTGATTCTGCATGAATATTCCTCTTCCTGCAGACGAGACATTCGGCAGTCGCTGAGAGCGGGAGTGGAATTCCAAGTTGTTCAAAACCCGGACGATCTTCATGATTTTAAAAAGATTTACTATTCGACGATGAACCGGAATGATGCAGACTCCATTTACTATTTTGACGATGATTACTTTGAAAACTGCATGAAACTGCTGGGTGAATATCTGGTCACAGTGGAAGTGATGTATGAAGGGAAGACGATCGGCATGAGTATCAGCTTTGCTTGCGGCGACGCGATCCATGCCCATCTCACCGGGACGCTGAAAGAATACCACCGGCTAGCGCCAGCCTATGTGCTGCAATACGCACTTGCCTTATGGGGAGAAGAACATGGCTACGAACGGATCCATCATGGTGGAGGGAGAACTGGGGAAAAAGACGACAAACTCTATCAATTTAAAAAGAAATTCAGCAAAAGTGCAGAGCTGGATTATTTTACTGGCCACCGCATCTGGGATCCCGAAGTATACGCGCTTTTATGTGAAAAGGCGGGGGCGGAAAAGAGCGAGGACATCCTGCCTGCTTACCGGCTTGCCGCAAAAACTGAAAAGACAATGAGTTGATGGGAAAGAGAACCGCTGAAATGGTATAATGGAGCCAAAACTGTTGGAAAAAGAGGCTAATCGATTGATGAAAAACATACCAAAAGCAGCTTGGGCGGCTGTCCTGATCTGGATGGCCGCCATTTTTTTCTTGTCCCATCAACCTGGGAGCGAATCAGGGGAACTAAGTTCCGCCATTACGGAAAAAATCATTGCTGCAGCTGAACAGATTTCGCCGGCGCTCGGGGATTCTGTAGAAAAGCTGCATACGATAGTCCGCAAAAGCGCCCATTTTGCGGCTTATCTCCTGCTGGGCATTTTAGCGCTGAATGCGCTGCGAAAAAGCGGTGCAGCTGGATTCCGCAGTTATGCATTTGCGTTTTGCATAGCAGCGGGATATGCCCTAACCGATGAATTTCATCAGTTGTTTATCCCCGGCAGAAGCGGTGAAATGCGGGACGTCGGAATCGACAGTGCAGGAGCAGCTGCTGGCCTCCTGCTGTTTTGGCTCTTCCGAAGATGGTTTTTCCCGAAGCGGGATTCCCGTTCCATAAATTGAATTCCTCTTGAAAAAAATCGTTCCTGTTAAGGGACGATTTTTTACATTAAATATTTTTTCTATTATTTACAGCAGAAACCGTCCAATAACCTAAAGAATTTAAAATTATTAGATAATTTCGTCTATTTAACTTTAATTTAACCTAAGCCATTTAGTATAGGAAGTCATTAGAAATCCTTGGAGCAGGAGGAGGACCACTATGATATTTATAACAGGCGGAGCGGGGTTCATTGGCAGCCATGCGGCAGTTGAATTGCTGGAAGCGGGTCATGAAATTGTTGTGGCGGATACGTTGATCAACAGCCAGAGCGAAGCCATCCGGCGCATTAAAAGTATCACAGGCAAAGACTTTCCTTTCTATCAAGTCAATCTGTTGGATTATAAGAAATTGAACGAAATCTTCACTTTGCATCCCATTTCGGCAGTCATGCATTTTGCGGGGCTGAAATCGGCGGCGGAATCCGAGGCGGATCCGCTCGCTTATTACCGAAATAATTTAGCGGGTACGTTGTACTTATGTGAAATCATGAAGAGGCACGGGGTTAAAAAACTGATTTTCAGCTCCTCGGCGATGGTTTACGATGTCTCAGATGATACGCCGCTCATCGAAGAATCGCCGCTCGCTGCTTCAAATCCGTATGGGCGCAGCAAATCGATGACGGAAGAAGTCCTGAAAGATTTACTCGTCTCGGATCCTGAATGGCGCATCGCGGTGCTTCGTTATTTTAATCCGATTGGAGCGCATGAAAGCGGGTTGCTCGGAGAGGAGCCGAAAGGCAAGCCGAACAATCTGATGCCGTTCATTACGCAAGTGGCTGTAGGAAGGCGGAAAGTGGTGCAAGTATTCGGCGACGATTACGATACCCATGACGGCACCGGAGTCCGTGACTATATCCACGTTACCGATCTGGTGAAAGGGCATGTGAAAGCGCTGGATTATTTAGAGACGCATGAAGGGCTTGAAACCTTCAATTTAGGGACCGGAAAAGGCTATTCCGTATTAGATTTGATCCGCACCTTCTCTTTAGCAACGGGCATTGATGTGCCTTATCAAATTGCTCCCCGACGGAGCGGAGATGCTGCCTGCTATTGGGCAGATCCTTCAAAAGCCCAATCGGTCTTAGATTGGAAAGTGGAAAGAGATTTAATGCAAATGTGCCGCGATTCCTGGAACTGGCAGGCGAAAAATCCCTTTGGCTATAAAGAATCGATGCATCCTGCGGCCTCCTTTTTAGGGCGGGAGTTGGATAAAGCTTTTTAAATCTGAATGGTTGGGAGGGGCAGTGGGTTCACGCTGCCCCTTATTCGAGAGGAATTGCCCATTCCGCCCCAAAATATGCTATGCTTTTCACATATTTTGTAAAAACTAAACGTCTGAAAAATAAGGGGGAATTTGATGTCTATTCTGATTTGTGGAGGCGCCGGCTATATCGGCAGCCATACGGTAAAAGAATTAATCGGCAATTATGAGGTCGTCGTACTCGATAATCTGACTACAGGGTTTCCTGTCCTGCTGGATGAAAAAGCGACCTTCATTCATGGAGATTTAGGCGATGAGGAAACGTTGGACCGAGTCTTCCAAGAGCATAGCATCGAAGCGGTTTTCCATTTCGCAGCCAATAGCCTGGTAGGCGAATCTGTCGCGCAGCCCTTAAAATATTATGAAAACAATGTCGGGTCTACGATTACGCTCTTGAAAAAAATGGTGGAATACGGCGTGGATAAATTCATCTTTTCTTCTACGGCAGCGACGTATGGAATTCCGGACAGCGCAATCATTACAGAAGAAAATCCGGTCCGTCCAATCAATCCATATGGCCGTTCGAAATTGATGGTTGAACGGATTCTTGCAGATACGGCGAAAGCGCATGATTTCAAGTACGTCATTTTGCGGTATTTTAATGCAGCAGGCGCGCATGCTTCTGGAGAAATTGGAGAAAGCCACGATCCTGAAAGCCATTTAATCCCGATTATCTTGCAGCATCTGCTTGGAGAAAGCGAAAAGATTTCGGTTTTCGGCACCGATTATGAGACGCCGGACGGCACCTGCATCCGGGACTATGTCCATGTCACTGATTTAGCAAATGCGCATATTTTAGCCTACGAAGGATTGGTCAAGGGGAAAGTGGAGAATGAGATTTTCAATTTGGGCAATGGTTTCGGCTATTCCGTAAAAGAAGTGATCGGTCTTTGCGAGCAGATTTCCGGCAAAAAAGCAGCAGTTGAATGGACTGAGCGCCGCCCCGGCGATCCTGCCGTATTGGTCGCATCTTCCAAAAAAATTCAGGACATCCTTGGTTGGACCCCGAAATACAATTTAGAAGAAATGATCCAGAGCGCTTGGGCTTGGCACAGCAAAAGCTATAATCGCCAAATTTAATCGAGCCGAAAGAAACTTTTCCATGGATCTGGCAGTCTACCCTTATAAAAGGGCAGGCTGTTTTTTTTACACCCCTTCTTGCTCCTTTCGTATGAAACGATTTTAGTCCTTCTAACTATAAAAAGATAAATTTATTTCAAATATTTTCAGAATTATTAGGTATTTCAGTTAAATTCGTATTATAATGATTTTATTAGCAATAAAACCTATGTCCATTCAGCCATATTTTCTTTATAATGAACCAAATCATTTGTAGAAGCAGTCTTTTGCAATTCACCTAAGCATTGGGAAGTGGAGTGATGGAGATGCAAATTGATCATTTTGTGGTAGCGCCGTCTGGCATTGGAGATGACGCATTAAAGTATAGAAGGCACCGGCTCGTCGAAAAATTGCTGGGGGATCCGGATACGGGGAAAGTCTTCTGGATCTCGCCGATAGAGACAGGCAATAAAGGAGAACTTTTCAGGAAAGAAAAGCGCTGGAGAAGAGTGGACCAGTCAGAAAAACTGGTAGAGCTGAAAATCAATGACTACAAGAATATCATCACTCTACAAAGCGGAATGGCGCTTTCTACTTTCAACAAAATTGTTAAGGAAGTCAGCAGGGCAGAGAAACGGATTCTCTGGTTCACTTATCCGGGTTTCAGCGATTTGGCGGCTGCCGCAAAATGGAATCGCATTGTTTACGATTGCAGTGATTCCTGGGGGAGCACGTGGGTACAGCCGAGGGGCCTGAAACGAGTGAAACCGGCTGTCTTAAAAAAAATGATCCAGCTGTCCGAGAGAAGAGTGGCGAAGAGCAGTGCTGTCCGCTTTGCGAGTTCGCAATTTTTGGGGGATAAAATCGAGCGCATCACAGGCGAACCGGCTGCCATTATTGAAAATGGAGTGGAATACAATGACTTTGCCAATGCCGCCACTGCTGAATTGGCGGAAATTCCTTCGCCGAGATTCGGATTCATAGGCGGCATCAAAAGCAAACTCGACTTTGAGCTTCTCTACGAATTGGCGATTACAGCGCCGTCAGTCCAGCTTGTACTTGTCGGGCCCGCAGCGAAAGAAAAAAATGAATCGCTCGATAAGCTGTTGTCTTTGAGAAATGTCCATAGCCTGGGCGGCGTGAAATACACCAAAGTTCCGGAATATATAAAAGCCATGGACGTCGGGCTGCTTCCTTATAAGAAAATCGAATACAATCAAGCTGTCAGTCCGTTAAAGATGTTCGAATACTTAGCGGCTGGAATTCCGGTAGTCGGCATTGGGGTGCCCACTACTGAAAAGTATCAGCAGGCGGGCGTCTATTCCTATGCAAAGAGCGATTTGGAGTTTATTTCTGAATGCCTCAAAAGCATTAAGCTGAGAAATTCGGATAGTTTGATTCAAGAAAGGCAAAAAACAGCGAAGCAGCAGGACTGGGATGAGAAGCTTTCGTTGATGATCCATCTCGCCAAAGATCCTTTATATGAGGAGAATGCTAACCTCTTAAATAATCTGAATTATTAGATTTAATTTTGAAAATGAAGATTTAGGGATTCTATTGGCCTATATAAACTAAAAAAGAAATTTAGGAGCAAAGGGGACAGCGGTATGATTGAAGAAATAAACTTGCGCACGGTATATGGAATTATTAAAAAGAGGATTTTGATGATTATCAGCCTGGTCATTTTAGCTGCAGTATTGGCAGGGGCAGCGACCATTTATCTTGTGACGCCCATCTATCAGACTTCGACCCAGATTCTCATCAATTCCGAGCAAAGCGAAACGATGCCTATTACCAATACAGACATCCAAACAAATCTTCAGTTGATCAATACGTACAGCGTCATCATTAAAACGCCTTTTATATTGGACCAGGTCATCGAACGCTTGGGATTAACGGTGACAGCGGAAGAATTGACAAATAAAATAACCGTGAATTCCGCATCCGAGTCTCAAGTCATCGACATCTCAGTGAGAGATGCGAATGCGGCCGAAGGCGTCAGAATCGCAAATATGATTGCGACGGTTTTCCAGGCGGAAATCGAAGAATTGATGAATGTAGACAATGTCAATATTCTTTCAACTGCTACACTGAGTGAAAATCCGGAACCGGTTGAGCCTAATCTGGTGATGAATATTGCAGCAGCCGCTGCAGGCGGGCTTGTCCTCGGCATCGGCATCGCTTTCTTATTGGCCTTTTTAGACACTACGGTGAAAAGCGAGGAAGATGTGGAGGAATTGCTCGGACTGCCGATACTTGGCGTCGTATCTCCGATGAATGACAGCCATAAAGTCCGAAAGATTGAACAAATATCTCTTAAGGAAAAGGAGGCGTTTAGAGCATGAGCAAATCGAAAAAGAAAATAGATCGGACTGGCAGAAAGCTTGTAGCGTATACGATGCCGAAAAGCTTCGTTTCAGAACAATTCCGGAATGTCCGGACGAATATTCATTTTTCAACGCCGGACAAAGAAATCCGGTCGCTTGCGATTACTTCCGCAGCTCCGGGAGAAGGCAAGTCCACCGCTGCCGCCAACTTGGCCGTCGTTTTTGCACAGGAAGGCAAGAAAGTTCTCTTGATCGACGGCGACATGCGAAAACCCACGATGCATCATACGTTTGAAATCCGCAATACCGTCGGACTCTCAAGCGTATTGACTCGCCGCTTGCCGGTGGAGGCAGCGATTAAAAAAGGGCCGATCAGCGGCTTGCATTTACTGACATGCGGACCGATTCCTCCTAATCCGGCTGAGCTGCTGGCTTCAGAAACGATGGCTCAGCTGATTCAGCATTTAGGGAAATCCTACGATTTGGTCATCTTTGATTCGCCCCCGATTTTATCCGTAGCGGATGGGAAATTGATTGCGGACCATTGTGAAGGCACGGTTTTGATCATCAATTCGGGCACCACTGAAAAACGCGGCGCGCTGAAAGCGAAGGAAATGATTGAAATGACAAGCAGCAAACTTCTGGGAATCGTCCTTAATAATTTTACTTCAACGAAAGAAACTTATTATTATCAATATTAAAAGCACCAGGAAGCCGCAGCTGGAAGGAAATCCACCTCCTTTGGCAAACGGCTTTTCTATTGCCTTTAACTATTAGAAAATTCAAATAATATATTTTAAATTATGCATTTCTCTGATAATATTAAATACATGATATTTACTAAGAGGGGTGTGGGAATTCTCCTAAAACAAAATGGCAACTGTTCTAAAGAACATCAATTTTCAAAGCCGAAGGAGGATCCAATTGGAGAATGCAAAATGGTTGAGGTGGATGGTCGTTTTTTTGGGAATTATGGGGGTTAGTTATTTGCTATATATGAACTTGAATAATTCGGAAGGTACGGAGGAACCGGAGGATGAAAAGGCGGTGGCGGATAAGAACGGTTTAGTAGGAGACGGTATAGCGGACGATACCGCGGCGCTGCAAGCAGCCATTGATGCTGTGCCGCCGGGCGGGACGCTGAAATTGCCTGCTGGCACCTATAAAGTGAGCCGGAATCCAGCTTTAAAGGCTGTCACGGGATACGGGGAAAGCCACTTTGCGCTTGAAATCACCCAGCCTCTCACAATTGAAATGGATGAAGTGACAATCCAAACGGAAACGGACGGGCGGTACGGAATCTTTTGGATCCATGATACGGCGGATGTCCATTTGAAGGGGGGCTCGCTCATAGGGGATAAATTTCCGCATGATGCCGAATTGACTTCGAATATCGCGGTGCTCTTGCATGAAACACAAAACAGTACGATTGAAAATACGTACACGAAAAACCACTCGCAAGGAATCCATTTGCATGATGCGGACAATAATTTAATCCGAAACGTCACTTCGGAATACAACTATGGCTCCGGCATTATTAATTTCTCATCCAACAATAACATCATTGATTCCTGCACGGTAAGGAATTCAAGCGATGGGCATCTTTCCTTATATGGAGTCGGTGAAAACAATACAGTAGTCAATTGCGTAGTCACGGAAGACCGGCCGGACCACACAATCGAACAAGGGATTACCGTCGAAAGCGAAAAAAACAGCCGCATTGAAAACAATACCGTCAACGGGTTTTATTATGGCATTGATATCAAAAATGGCGCTGAATCGAATATCATCACTTCCAATAATGTTTTTGACAACGAATACAATATCGCAATCCGCCCGGGAGATGGCGGCGAAAATCTTTTGACGCCAAGCCATGACATTGTCATCACCAATAATTTTGCGACCAACCCGCGAGGCGACTCGCATTTCGGAATTTTCGTCGATATCGGAGAAGGGCATGTCATTACAGGCAATACCGTAAACAAAGGGAATTTGATCATCACAGATTCAGACATGTTTGCGAAATATGAAAAGCAAAATTTTTATGTGGATTGACTTTAATGAAAAGTAGGCAAAGAGATGAAGGGGTGTTGGTGTGAAGGAAATCGGGGGATATTTTGAGCTTGAGAATTTAGTGCGGCATGAATTTTATCCGAATTTATTGGCTTTGAACAGTGCGCGGAATGCTTTGTTATATGTCATGAAAGCGAGAAAGATCAAAAAAATATACATTCCTTATTATTTATGCGATTGCATACGGGATACGCTGCAAAATCACCAATACGATTTCGGCTATTACCACATCGACCAGGATTTTATGCCGAAAATCGATCATCAGCTGGACAACGGGGCTTACCTTTACATTGTCAATCATTATGGCCAGCATTCAAATGGCACAATCAAAAAATTTGAATCGCTGTACGGCCCTCTTATTGTCGACAATACCCATGCTTTTTTTCAGCCGCCGCTCCCGGGAATCGATACCATTTACTCCTGCCGAAAGTTTTTTGGTGTGCCGGATGGCGCTTACCTTTCGACGGATGCGGTTTTGGATGAAGAACTGGCTATGGACGCTTCAAAAGACCGGTATCCATACATGTTAGGGCGATTTGAAGGGAAAGCTTCGGATTATTACAAGGAATACCATGAAGTCAACGAATTATTTGATCTGGAGCCGTTGAAGCATATGTCGAAACTGACGCAGAATATCATGGGCGCTGTCGATTATGAAAAAGCGAGAGAAGCGCGCAGCCGCAATTTCAGTTATTTGGCAAATGAATTTCAGGAGTGGAATCCTTTAAATATCTCTTCTCCAGACGGTGCATTTGCCTACCCGTTCTATTGCGAAAACGGACCTGAAATTAGAAAGCTATTAGCAGGGCAAAAAATTTACATTCCGACGCTATGGCCGAATGTTTTGGCGGATACGGAGGAAACGTCTGTCGAGAACCGCTACACAGCCAATATCCTGCCGCTTCCATGCGACCAACGCTACAGCTTGGAAGATATGGAATACATGGCGGGTCTATTAAAGAAAGAGCTGAATAATTCAATCGCCGTCGAACGATAAAAGTGAAAAGCTGCCGTCCCTTATTATAGGGCTGGCAGCTTTTTAACTTTATTAAATTGATTAAACAGTGGAAATGGTTCCGGCAGGGCTACGGTAAGCGGGAAAAAAATCACTTTCCATCGAACCATTTTCATCACATAGGCGGCTATAGATTTTTTCGTTCCAGATCCTCGTGCCGGTATAGTATTCAAATTGCGTATTCTGCCCGAACTTTTTCTTAAAGAGGTAGAGGCTATCATCCGGATCGCTCGTTTTGCCGCCTCCAGAATGGATCAATTCGGCGTCGTTCGATTTGCCCCATTCTGCAATGGCATAGGTCAGGACGTATACGGGAGCGAGATGATGGAATTCTTCTATCGTGGCCGAGAGGTGGGTGTGGATCCACTTATTGAAATGGAAATGAAGTTCCATGCCGATCACTTTTCCTTCGTACATGGCTTCGGCCAGGATGATTTGATCGCCGAAATATTCCAGGCATTTGGCAAAATACTTATCATCAAAAAAATAGATGTCGTGGGCACCGATTCTTTTCATGGTTTCCACGTACATAGTTCGGAATGGAGCCAGGCTATCGGGATTTTTTGTAATTCGATAGGTGACGCCGGCTTTCAGCGCTTTGCGTATTGTTTTTCTGGTGGATTTCGAAAATTCATGTTGGATCGGGTCTTGATAAGGGGCTAATGCCGTGCCGGTAGTGAAACTTTTGAAAGCAAGTTCATAGCAGGCTGAAAAATCCCGGGCATTGGAGAATAGAGGATGGAACCGTACGAACTCGCTGACGATTTGCTGCTCTTCGCAGTAGGAGGAAAATGCTGCTTCAAACTCTTTGGCAAGTAAATTTCTTTTTCCTTCTTGGCATGATGTGATCAGCGGTCCTCCGTAGCCGTACGGGGAAGAAATATCAAAGTATTGGCTGCCGTTTAGCAGAAGGGGAATTTCTTTCTTGATGAACAGATGCCTGACTGAACCAGTGGAACTCTTAAAATCAAATACTTCACATGTGCCGTTTTCAATCTGTTCATACAAGAGCCCGTAATTTTTCTTATAGTATATATCCACGAATGCATACACCTCAATCCATTTATTTTATCTTTATTGTTTTCAAAGAAAACGAATCGAATGACACTAAAAACCTCCTAAAAATTCCTGAATCAGGAAATCTTAAAATTTATTATAGCAAGAGGGAAAGGAAAAGTGAATAATAAAACAGATTATTCAGAAAAATAAAGAGGAAGTAAGAGATTCCTCCGTAGGATAAACAAATTAGACATACAGGAAGAAAAGGGTTTTAGTTTTCTAAATAAATAAAATAATCTAAATAATCTGTTACTTATGGTGCATTCTATGATAGAATGAAAATTAAATAGAATCACTTAAGTAGAAAGTATTAGTATTATTCCGAACAAAAAGGATTATTTTAACAAAGCCGTTACTAATGGCTCTTAATAGCTGCAGTGGATTTTAGATGAAAGGAAGAATGATAAAAGCATTTATCAAATTGCCAGAAAGAAAATGGCCTGATAGAAGCGATCTCTTACTAGAAAGAATTTAATTGAAGAGGAGCCATATAAGGATGGAAAAAGAGATAATGGTGAGCATTACCTGTGAAGCCTATAACCATGAAAAATATATAGCAGATGCACTTGAAAGTTTTCTCATGCAAAAAACGAATTTTCCGTTTGAAATCCTTGTTCATGATGACGCTTCAACTGATCGAACGGCAGAAATCATTAAAGAGTATGAGAGGAAATATCCGGACATTATAAAGCCGATCTACCAAACAGAGAATCAATATTCAAAAGGCGTCAATGTTGAACTGATCAATACGAGCCGGGCCAAAGGAAAATATTCAGCCACTTGTGAAGGCGACGATTACTGGACGGATCCGTTCAAGCTCCAGAAGCAAGTGGATTATATGGAAGCCCACCCGGAGTGCAGCATGTGTGTGCACGCGGCCTACAAAGTATCATCGAGCCGGAAAAAGGCAGTAGCGAAGGTGCGGCCGAGCACGGAAAGCAGAATTTTTACCGTAGAAGAATTGATTGAAGGCGGAGGCGACTTTGTTGCGACCAATTCAATCATGATTGCCCGTGAAAAGGTAGGGGAAATGCCGCAGTTCTACTTGAATGCCGTAGTGGGCGACTACCCTCTAGTGATTTACGCGGCCCTTAAAGGCAATGTCTATTATATAGACGAAATCATGTCCGCCTACCGCATCGGTGTAAATGGCTCTTGGACAGATAGGGAGCTCGGCACGTTGAGCAAAAAAACACAGCATGTCTATGATATTGCATCGATGCTGGACGAAATCAATGCCTACACCCATTTTCAATACGATGCGGTGATCAACCGGACAAAGAGGAAAAACTATCTTTGCCTGTTGATTGAAATGGGTGAAAAAGAAGAAGTGAAAAAACCGGAATACAGCGAGCTTTACAAGGAATTAGGGTTGAAAAGAATAACTGCCTTGAAAGTGAAGCATTCATTTCCGCGGATTGCCCGTGTGTTAAAGGCTGTGAAATGGAAGCTGATTACGTAAATAAGAGGGACACCACTTTATTTTGATTGGAGCCAGCTTATGGAAAAGCAAAATTCCTTAAAGAAAAAGACAATAAGCGGTTTGCTTTGGAGCTTTGGTGACTTGGTTGGAAACCAAGGGGGACAGTTTATCATCCAAATTGTATTGGCCCGGATGCTGCTGCCGGAAGACTTTGGGCTGATTGGCATGATTTTGATTTTTGTGGCCATCTCCAATTCCATCACCGACAGCGGATTTACCCAGGCACTGATCCGGGAGCAGAAAGTGACGCAAACGGATTATTCCACGGTCTTCTACTTCAATATCGCCGTTTCGCTGTTTATCTATGCCGTCCTGTATTTGGCAGCGCCAGCCATCAGCTCTTTTTATAGCCAGCCTGAGTTGACTATGCTGATCCGGGTGCTTTCGATTGGGGTCATCATCAATTCTTTTGCCATCATCCCAAGGGCGATGTTCACGAAAGAAGTGAATTTCAAAGTCCAGGCAAAAGTGAATTTAACTGCGAGTGTCGCATCGGGAGTCCTGGCGGTAGGAGCGGCTTTTGCCGGGCTGGGCGTTTGGAGCTTGGTCATCCGGCAATTGACGATGAATGCAGTGCAATCGCTTTTTTTGTCTCTGTCAAGAAAATGGCTGCCTTCCCTTGCATTTAGCTGGAAGTCATTTAAGCGATTATTCGGATTCGGGTGGAAATTATTGGTTTCAGGATTAATCGATACGATTTACAACAATATTTTCTTCTTGATCATCGGGAAACAATATTCCGCCAGAAGCCTTGGATTTTACACGAACGCTTCCAAATTCAGTGATGTCGCTGCCCAGACTTTGACAGCCACCTTGCAGCGAGTGACGTATCCGGTCCTCAGCAGCCTGCAAGAGGATGAGAATCGGATCAAGCAAGCATTCCGTAAAATCATAAAATTATCCGGTTTTATTATTTTCCCGATCATGGCAGGAATTGCTGCCATAGCCGGGCCGCTCATCCATTTGGTGCTGGGAGAGCAATGGGCAGGGATGGTGATCTATTTTCAGCTGCTGTGCATTGCTGGAATGCTTTATCCCATCCACGCCTTGAATTTAAATATCCTTCAAGTACGCGGTCGCTCAGATTTGTTTCTGTACTTGGAAATAGCCAAAATGGTGGTCTTGTCGCTTCTCATCTTTTTAGCGATTTGGTTCAAACTTGGCATTATGGGGCTTGTCGGGGTCATCGTCCTCGATTCGTATGTGGCTCTGTATTTCAATACTTACTTTTCTGCCCGTGAAATTTCCTATTCCATAAAAGAGCAGATAAAAGACTTGCTGCCGATGTATCTCGTTTCCCTTGCAATGGGATTCGCTGTTTACATGGCCGGCGAATACCTATTTGAAAGCGATTTATGGAAACTGCTGTTCCAAATCAGTTTGGGCATTGCCTTATACATCGCAATCAGCAAGCTTTTAAGAATCCAGGAATTAACGATTATTTTCGATCTGCTAAAGCCGATGCTAAAGAAAATCAGCTTTGCCAAATCAAGCGATATAAAAAAAGTGTGATCGTGGGGGATGAAGAATATGGCAAATCCGTTTGAAAAACCGATCTATATCACCAGTCCATTGCTTCCGAATGCAGAAGATGCAGCGAATAAAATCAGTGAAATTTGGGAAAGCGGCCAAATAACGAATAACGGGAAACAGCACAAAGAATTGACCGAACAGTTGGAAGCCTATTTGCAAGCCCCGCATCTTTCGTTGTTCAACAACGGGACATTGGCGCTATTGCTTGGCTTAAAGGCGCTTGGCCTCACAGGGGAAGTTATTACGACGCCTTTTACTTTTCCGGCTACCGTCCAAGCGTTGGATTGGAACGGCCTGACACCTGTTTTTTGCGATATTGACCCGATTACTTTGAATATCGATGCGTCAAAAATCGAAGCATTAATTACAGAAAGGACCAGCGCTATTCTAGCGGTTCACGTTTTCGGAAATCCGTGCGATGTAGAACAGATTGGAAAGATTGCCGAAAAATATAAGCTGAAAGTTATCTACGACGGAGCGCATGTGTTTGGTGCAAAACTAAACGGCCGGCCAATCAGCGACTTTGGTGACATGACGATGTTCAGTTTCCATGCGACCAAATTATTCAATACGATCGAAGGCGGCGCTCTATCAGTCAAAAGTGAAGACGTGCTGAAGAAGCTCAATCTTTTGAAAAACTTTGGAATCTTAAATCCCGAAGAAGTGGTGCTTTCAGGACTGAACGCCAAAATGAACGAAGTCCAGGCGGGAATCGGCATCGAAGTCCTCAAACTTGTAGAAGAAGAACGCTCGAAAAGGCATCAATTGATGAAGCTTTACGAGCACAACTTGGCGGAAATTCCAGGCATCCGTCCGATTACGGTTCTCGAAGGGGAAGAGAGCAGCTATCAGTATTTTGTCATCGAAGTGGATGAACAGGAATTCGGCTTTTCGAGGGACTGGCTGCACCGGGAATTGGAGAAATACAATGTCTATACCCGCAAATACTTTTATCCGCTATGCAGTGATTTTGAATGGTATCGGCAGCTTGAATCTGCCAAACCGGAAAATTTGCCGAAGGCCCAAAAAGCAGTGAAGGAAGTTTTATCTATGCCGTATTACGGCAAATTGCCGCTTGAAGCCGTCAATCAAATTTGCCAGTTGATCAAAGAGCTTCAGCAAAGCTCAAAGGCTTTGACTCGAATCTAAGAAAAGAGGGATTGGTTATGAAAGGGATCATTTTAGCCGGAGGATCCGGGACGCGCCTTTATCCATTGACAAAATCCATTTCGAAACAGATGCTGCCGGTTTATGACAAGCCGATGATTTACTATCCGCTTTCGGTATTGATGCTTGCGGGCATTAAAGAAATTTTGATCATTTCAACTCCACGGGACGTTGCCGGATTTTTAAGCCTTCTGGGCAATGGGCAAAAACTTGGCATCAAATTGGAATATGCCATTCAGGAAGAGCCAAAAGGATTAGCAGAAGCTTTTACCATTGGGGAAAGTTTTATCGGGGACTCGCCAGTGGCCCTGGTTCTCGGGGATAACATCTTTTACGGCTCGGATTTTGGGAGCCGCTTAATCG
The DNA here is from genome assembly GCF_000821325.1 of Planococcus massiliensis. NCBI lineage: Bacteria > Bacillati > Bacillota > Bacilli > Caryophanales > Caryophanaceae > Planococcus > Planococcus massiliensis. The sequence continues at coordinate 1,022,222 of NZ_CCXS01000001.1, forward strand.
AGTCATCTGAACTGGAGCAGGGCTGCATTATTTTTGGCTGCCATGTTGCTGATCCGCGAGCGTACGGCGTAGTGGAAGTTGGAGATGACAACCGAGTCCTTTCAATTGAAGAAAAGCCGAAAGAACCAAAATCTTCTTTTGCAGTTCCAGGTTTGTATTTTTTTGATAACCAGGTGATTGAAATCGCCAAAAGCATAGAGCCTTCCGAGCGGGGGGAGCTGGAAATCACTTCGATTATCGATGTCTATCTGCAAAGAGGTGAATTGACCGTCAACCTTATGGGACGCGGGCTCGCCTGGTTGGATACCGGAACCCATGAAGCCTTGCTGCAGGCGGCCAATTTTGTCGAAGCCATCCAAAAAAGACAGGGATTATACGTATCTTGCATCGAAGAGATTGCCTACCGCCGGGGCTATATTTCCCGCGCGCAATTAGTGGAGTTGGCAGAGCCATTGATCAAAACCGATTACGGAAAATATCTGCTTGATATTGCAGCAGAAAAATCCTTTCAATTAAACAATTGAGAATAGAGGTCTTGCTGATGAAAAAAGTGTTGGTTACGGGTGGAGCCGGGTTTATCGGCGGTAATTTCGTTCAATATATGGTCAAAAAGTATCCGGAGTACCATATTTTTAATTTGGATGCTCTAACTTATGCCGGAGATTTAACGAAACACCGGGAAATTGAAAAGAGGAGCAATTATACGTTCGTTCATACAGACATTACGAAAAGTTTGGAAATCCATAAGCTTTTTGAAAAGGAACAGTTTGATTATGTGGTCCATTTTGCTGCGGAAAGCCATGTTGACCGGTCGATCCGGGAGCCGGAAGTGTTTATCACGACCAATATACTTGGCACGCAAATTCTGCTGGAAGCGGCAAAACGCATTGAGGTCCAAAAGTTTGTCCATATTTCTACTGACGAAGTTTACGGAGAGTTGGATTTTGACCCTTCTACGTTTTTTACAGAAGAGACGCCGCTCCAGCCGAATAGCCCGTATAGTGCAAGCAAAGCATCTTCGGATTTACTGGTCCGTTCGTATTTTGAGACTTTCGGCTTGCCGGTCAATATTACACGCTGTTCCAATAACTACGGCCCTTATCATTTTCCGGAAAAATTGATTCCCTTGGCCATTTCCCATGTTTTGAAAGACCAGCCGGTGCCGGTTTACGGAGATGGCAAAAATATTCGGGATTGGCTGCATGTGGCGGATCATTGTTCCGCAATTGATCTGGTTCTGCATAAAGGGGAACTTGGAGAAGTCTATAATATCGGAGGCCATAATGAACAATCCAATTTAGACGTGGTGCGGACGATTCTCAACGCGTTAGGAAAAACCGAAGAATTAATCCAATACGTACCCGACCGCCTTGGCCACGATCGCCGCTATGCCATCGATCCTTCCAAATTAGAAAAGCTGGGCTGGAAGCCGATGTATCGTTTCGACAGCGGCATACAGCAAACCGTTCAATGGTATTTGGAGAACCGGGATTGGTGGGAACATATCCTAAAACGGCAGCGCCAGCCTAAACCGGATTTGGAGCCCATCAGCAAATAAGGAAAAAAGAAAGCCATATCGTTTCAAGGGGCGTCATCCTTTAGAAGACAATTGGATGGGGCTCTTCTGTTTTGATTTATACAGCGGTTTATGAAAAGCGGGGAGGTGCAGTAATGGAGAATAGTATGCGCGTCAGCGATTATTTGAGAGAACTTAACAGCGATAAGAAAAAAGTGAAAATCCTGCATTACAACGCAGAAGACGACCGATTGAAAATGGAGCTCGCTGCAGCGGGTTATGATAATTATTTAGCGGTCGTTTCAGATATTTCCCATTCTTTCAGCGGCTATGCTTATCCGGTAAACGGCAACGATGTCATTTATAAAAACAATGCGGATGTCCTGATTTTAGGGAAGGCAGGATTCGATGATATTAAAAAAGCGTTTAATTCTTCAGCAGAATTGATTGTCTTTAAACCAAGCAACTTAGTGAATAATTTCAGTTTTTTGGCCGTGTGGGCCTATAAATATGCCCGGAAGCGAAGATGGGAAATGAGCTTTAAGGTGTTCGCTGAAGAAAACGGGAAATTCAGTAGAGGCATCTTATTTAAACGCCAATATAAAAAAGAAAAGAAAGCACGCCATTATCTATCTCCAGAGACACCCATTGACTCGCTTTTCAAGCGCTTTAATGAGCAACGGTTAAGATACGTCGTCCTTCGATGGTTTGATAAAATTCCATTCTCGGACATTCAGGAAGATGTCGATCTCCTGGTAGCCGACGAAGACATCCATAAAGTCCAACAAGCATTAAATGAAAAAGTAGGCATTCTGCCTTTTGACCTTTATAGCGTGAGCGGCTTGCCTGGGAGCAGCTTCAAAAATATGGCCTATTATCCGCCGAATTTGGCTGAAAAAATCCTGTCTGCCAGGACCCTTTGGGAAAATCGGTTCTTTGTTCCGGATAAACGCCATTACTTTTTAAGCCTTCTTTATCACGCGGTTTACCATAAAGGGATAAAGTCCGGAATTCCGGTTCGAGACGGAAGCTTCGCCCGACAGGAATTAGCGGATCATGAATATTTGAATATTTTACAAGCATTGGCTAAGAAAAATGAAATGGAACTAAAAGAGCTTAATCTCATGTACTTCCATCACTTATTGGCAGCAGAAGGCTGGGCACCGGCGACCGATACGATTCGAAAGCTGCCGGATGAGAATGCGTCTTGGCTGAAAGAAACCATTGCCCGTTCCTCCGATGACTTTGAAAAATCAGGAGAAGTGATGGTATTCGTCATAAGGGATTGGGCTTATAAAAGAGGGTTGACCGGATTTATCATCAATTGGCTGGAAAAAAGCGGATTGAATCTGGTGAAAGCCATCGAATTGAATCGCGAACAAAAAAGGCAGGCATCCCAACGGCTGCGCGGAGGAAATTGGGGGCAGGGGCCTTGGCCGGTAAATGGAGGAGAGCCTGCTGTTTTGCTAGTCATGTATGATTATCATCCAAATCCTCTAAAAGAAAAATTTAAAAAGAAATATCCGCATGTGTCGAACGAACATTATCTCTTTAAAGAAGAAGTCCGGAGAGAAATCAATTCAAATCTTGAGCCCGAGGAAAAGACGAATCCGATCCATAGTTCGGACGATGAAATTGAAGCGCTGGATTACATCAATATGGTTGTTCCAGAAATCATGTCCTATGTCCGAGATACTATCAGGGAATGGGATAAAGCCTATGTCACGAAAGAGAAAGTCTATAAAGATTTGTCCGGCAACCGGCGGCGGGCAAAGGTAGAAGTGATTGAATACCGAGGCAAAAAAGCAGTCAAAAAAACCTATCAGGCAGGAAAAGAACGTTTTCTGAAACGTGAAGTCTATGTGTACGGAGAACTTAGCAAAGAATGCGAGTTTATCCCGAAACTCCTCGACAGCGGCGATAACTACTTGATTGTTCCGTTGCTGGATACCTTGAAAATTGCCGAGAACAAACGGGTGAAGAAATGGATGCTGAAAAAATACAAAGAAGAAATATTGGGCATTAGCCGTTTTTTCTATGAAAAAGGTTTTGCGTTGATTGATTTCCATCCCGGAAATATTTTAATGACCAAAGAAGGGCCGCGGATCATCGATTTTGAGTTCTTGTATAAATACGATCACAAGCCGAAAACAATTGATGAATCTTTTGATTTTATCGGATATCCCGATAATTTCATGGCGGACATCCCGTATGGCATCGATCTGAAAAGCCGAAAAGATCTGTGGAAAAAAATCCTTTATTGAGATGGGAGTGAGTTGAAGCGATGTCGTCCTTAAAAAAGAAAGTGGCCGCCAGCATGAAACTCACATCACTCTCCATGCTAATCACGAGCCTTCTGCAGATTGTCCAGTTAGTGGTTCTGGGACGCATTCTCGGCCCTGCCGTCTATGGCATTTTGGCGCTCGTGCAGATCGTTATCCAATTTGCCCAAATGTATATGGATATGGGATTGACAGATGCCATCATTCAGAAGGAGAAAATCAGCAAAATTCAATTATCGAGCCTTTACTGGGTTTCAATTTTTACGGGGATCGGAATCTTTATTCTTCTCTTTTTTGCGGCACCGCTTCTCGCCAGCTTATTTGACCATGCAGAACTAAAAGGGATGATTCAAGTAGTGGGCATCAGCTTTGTCATTATCCCTTTTGGGTTGCAGTTCCAAACGATTGCCAGCAAAAATCTGGAGTTCAGCCAAATTACGAAGAATGAAATCGCCGCTTCTTTCATCGGGGTTTCTCTGACCATCTTCTTGGCAGCTTTTATGGCAGCGGGAGCTTGGTCGCTTGTTTTTGGCCACATCGCCAGTTCGCTTGTGCGGACGGTGCCTTGGGCAGTTGCCGGTTTTAGAAATCCGGAAACACGGCCGGCACTGGTGTTTTCTTGGAAAAGCATCACAGAATTGATTGTTTTCGGATTGTATCGCCTCGGAACGACAACGGCCAATTACTTCAATACGAAAATCGACCAAATTATCATTGGAATTTTAATGGGGCCGCAAATTCTCGGGATTTACAGCATGGCCATGAACTTGATCATGCAGCCGATCCAGAAATTGAACCCGATGATTACCCGGGTTTCATTTCCGGTTTTCGCTAAAATTCAACAGGATCAAAAGCGGCTGCAAAAAGCTTACCTCTTTATCATTCAACTGATTATGACGTTAAATGCACCATTTTTTTCCGGTCTTATTGTGTTAGCACCTTTTCTTGTGCCGCTTCTTCTAGGAAAAGAATGGACAGAGGCAATAGTGATTGTTCAAATTCTTTGCTTCTATGCCTTGTTCCGGGCCTTGGGGAATCCAAGCGGAAGCTTGTTCACTGCTGTTGGGAAAGTGCGCTGGAGCTTTTACTGGCAGTTGGGGCTGCTGTTTATAGTTCCGGTCGTTGTCTATTTCTCAAGTTTAACTGGTGAACTGGCAATGGTGGCATTGGCTATGGGCCTCTTGCGGTTTGTTTTATTCTTCATCAATTATTTCAGCAGAATCCGGTTGATCATTGGAAACAGCTTCAATGAATTGATGAAATCTATCTTTGTTCCAATTTTTCATTCAGTTGTAATGATTTTGTTGCTCCAGGGATTGATCGGTATCTTGGCAAAAACAAATGACATTGCCATCATTCTGATCAGTTTTTGTGCAGGTCTGCTCATCTATGGATTTTTAATGATGATGTTCCAGAAAAAATTATTGCTGGAAGTCAAAAGTTTCTTTATCCAGAAGGCAGAGAAAAGGCTGGCTTAAAGAAAAATATTCAAATTTATAAAATAATCTAAATAATCTGTTTTATTAAGTCTAAAGTATGCTAAAATGATAAAAATAAGGCATACGATAAGCATTTAGTATTGGTAAATATGTACAAAAATGCAGGAATAATTTTAGAGGGTCTAAAAAGCCTTATTTTTCAAGAACAGCATTACGGCAGCGTCGGCTCTTTGCCAGCATGCAAGTAAGGAAGCCTTCTCTTCAGAGACCATAGAAAAGGATGGGGTTTAAATGGATGTGTCATCAAAGATATATGTAGCAGGGCATCGGGGCCTAGTAGGATCCGCTATTGTCAGAGATTTAAAAAAGAATGGCTATCATAATCTTGTCTTTCGCAATCATTGCGAATTAGATTTGACAGACCGCAGCCAAGTTGACGCATTCTTCAACTTAGAAAAGCCGGAATATGTATTTTTAGCTGCTGCAAAAGTAGGGGGGATTGTAGCCAATAACGATTATCCTGCTGATTTCATTCGAGACAATTTGATGATTCAAACGAATGTAATTGATGCCTCCCATAAGAATGGAGTAAAAAAGCTTCTGTTTTTAGGAAGCACATGCATTTATCCAAAATACACGCCGCAGCCGATGAGGGAAGATTCGTTATTGACTGGAGAACTGGAGCCGACAAATGAGCCCTATGCGATTGCGAAAATAGCCGGAATCAAAATGTGCGAGTATTACAATAAGCAGTACGGAACTGAATTTATTTCCATCATGCCGACCAATTTATTTGGCCCTAATGACAATTTTGATTTAAACAGCTCCCATGTGCTGCCTGCTTTGATCCGCAAGTTCCATGAAGCGAAAGTAAATTCTTCGCCGACCGTTGAAGTTTGGGGGACCGGAACGCCGAGGAGAGAATTTCTTTACTCGGACGATCTGGCGAATGCAGCTGTGTATTTAATGAATACTTACAGCAAAAGCGAACTGGTGAATATCGGTGTCGGCAAGGATATTTCCATTAAGGAATTAGCTGAAAAAATCAAGAACATTACGGGCTACGAAGGCGAAATCAGATTTAATACATCGAAACCGGATGGGACGCCGCGAAAACTCGTAGATGTGAGCAAGCTCCACAATCTTGGCTGGAAAGCCCAGACGTCATTGGACGATGGGCTGAAATTGGCTTATGAATGGTTTTTGGAAAATATCAGCAATGAAACTATTACGGTTAAATAATGGGGGATTCGATGAGAAAAGCATTGATAACAGGGATCACTGGCCAGGACGGATCGTTTTTAGCAGATTTTCTTTTAGAGAAAGGCTACGAGGTTCATGGGATTATTCGGCGAAGCTCGAGTTTCAATACAGAAAGAATTGAGCACCTTTATATCGAAGAATTGAAAACAAGTGAAAACTTCTTTATCCATTATGGTGACATGACCGATACTTCCAATGTGATTCGGTTGATCAGCGAAATTAAGCCGGATGAAATTTACAATTTGGCTGCGATGTCCCATGTAAAAGTGTCGTTTGAGACGCCGGAATATACAGCAGATGTAGATGGCATCGGCACGCTCCGAATTTTGGAAGCTGTACGGATCCTTGGCTTGCAGCAGAAAACGCGGATTTACCAAGCCTCTACTTCCGAATTATTTGGAAAAGTCCAGGAGGTGCCGCAAAAAGAAACGACGCCATTTTATCCGCGCTCGCCATATGGAGTGGCCAAATTATACGGTTTTTGGATTACCAAAAATTACAGGGAATCGTATGGGATGTTTGCGGTGAACGGCATTCTGTTTAACCATGAATCAGAACGCCGGGGAGAAACGTTTGTAACCCGCAAAATTACCATGGCCGCTGCCCGGATTGCCAGCGGTAAACAGCAAAAGCTGTCGCTTGGGAATTTGGATGCCCGCCGGGACTGGGGATATGCAAAAGATTACGTCGAGTGCATGTGGCTGATTTTGCAGCACGACACGCCGGAAGATTTCGTGATTGCGACAGGAGAAATGCATACGGTGCGTGAATTTGCGACTCTCGCTTTTCTGCATGCGGGCATCGAAATCGAATGGCAAGGCGAAGGGGTCGAAGAGAAAGGAATCAATAAACGTACCGGAGAAGTGGTTGTTGAAGTGAATCCGGATTACTTCCGCTTAGCCGAAGTGGAACAATTACTCGGCGATCCGTCAAAAGCGAAACGCCTGTTGAACTGGAATCCTACGGCAACGCCGTTTGAGGAATTGGTTGAGATTATGGTTAAAAACGATTTGCGTTTATTGGGCAAGGAAAAGCAAGAAGCATATAGCACAAAAGAGTTTTAAGGTAAAATGCGGAGCTGCTGGAAGAGGGCTCTGCATCTTTTTCACCATATAAAGTATTCTCTATTTTCAGACAACTAAGAAATCAGATTACAGACAAGAACTGTACGGCTGCTGTCGAGTCAAATTCTGTCTTAATCCTGCATCAGAGTTAAATGTGCAATAAAAAACCCAAAAATTGTATGTTCAATTTATAAGAGGAGACAGACGCTAAGGAGTGGACTCGATTGGGAAAAACAAGTGAAAAAGTAAGTGTCGTAATCCCTACCTATAATCGTTCTGAATTATTGAAGAAAGCCGTCTATAGCCTCCAGCACCAGCGGCATCAAAATTTGGAAATCATCATTGTGGATGATTGTTCAACCGATGATACAGAAGCGGTAGTGAAAGAAATGCAGGATCCGCGCATCAAGTACATTCGGCACCAAATCAATAGAGGGGGTTCCGAAGCCCGGAATACAGGCATTAAGCTGGCTAAAGGAAATTACGTCGGTTTTTTGGATTCCGATGATCAGTGGCTTCCTGATAAATTGCAAAAGCAATTAGCGATATTTCGCAGCAATCCGGAAGTCGGCGCCGTCTACACCGGAGTCAAATTGGTCAATGACAGCCAGACACTGAAGGAAATTGTTCCCCGCTACCGGGGCAACATTTTGCCGATGCTTATGGAATCCAATTGCATTGATACGACTTCTTCGGTTCTGGTCAAAACAGAATTGCTCCATGAAATTAACGGGTTTGAATCCTCTTTGCCCAGCTGCCAAGATTGGGATTTGTATCTTCGTTTGTCGCAGATTACAAATTTTGATTTTGTAAAGGATTCGATGGTCTTGTTCTTCCAACATTCGGGAGAGCGCATTTCGACGAACAACGAGGCGGTGCTCAATGGCCAGCTGTATATTTTCAAAGCCTATAAAGAGTTAGCGAAAGAATTGGGAAACGGAGTTTTTGAAAAGTTCTCCATCAATATTTTTAAAACCTTATTGAAAGTGGCCATTACAAGCTGCGATAAAGAAGCGGTTAAATTGGCCAGAAAAGTGCTGATCGAAGCGGCATTTGAAAAGAACAGCTCGGTAAAAGCGTGCATCTATTATCTTTCCACTTTCCTGCCGTTGAAAGTCCTGGAAATCATGTATAAGCAATCGAAAAAGAACTATAAATTCTCTGAAATTCTTTCTACGTAAACGTTAATCGAATACCGAAGAGCATTATAAGGATAAAGGGATGATCATATGGTGAACAACTACAGTGAATCAGACAATAAAAATGAACGGGTCTTTCAAGTGGCTGTGAATATCCTGGCTGGAATCGCCATGCTGTATTATTTTGCGCAAATCGGCCAGCTGTTTCAGGCGAAGGATGTGCTTCATTTTATTATATTAGGAATTTTTGCCGTTAAATTTGTGATGGATGTGGCGATCTTTAAAGTCGGTTTTGCTTCTTTTTCGCTGCTTCTATTGTTTTTGCCGATATTGAGCATTCTCGGATTTGCGCCTTCCGGCAATGTGCAGCCGCTATTCAACGACCGGACGCAGCTGATTGAAAAACATTTCTACCTTTTAGCTTTTGCTGCATTGTTTTTTTACTTTATTTGGTCGCTGCTGCTGGTGCTCGACAATAAATCGTTTAAGAAGTATGATGCGATCATTTTAAAGTTCTTTTTTAGAGAGACGAATAGCTTGTTGTCCACCTGGTTCTTCAGCGCTGTTGCGATTGCTTCCGCCATCATTTATCTGCCGGATCTTCCGGGGCGCGCCTACCATGAATTCTCACCGAGCTTGCTGCCGGGGAATGCCTGGAATTCAGTGGTTGCCATTTCTTACTTTTTTGTCCTGATTGGGGTTAAGGGAAGTATGCTGCGAAAAGCTGCTTTGCTGTTTGTGCCTTTTTGGCTGCTTTCCCATTATGCACGGGTGGATATTCTGGGCTTGATCCTGATTTTATACGTCATCATTACGAACATGAAAAAAGGGAAGATTTTTAAGGCCAATTTTAATTTTAAGAAATTCAGCATCATTGCCATCGGGCTTTTGGTCTTTTCTTATTTAGGGATTGTGCGGCATAACGGATTGGTGTTTGATGCAGCAGCCATTTTGGATTCATTTGCAGTTTTAGTGAATTATCCAACAGTCCAGGATTTGGTCTACTCCACTGCTGCTGCAATTGAAGTGACCTACGACCATGGAACGTCATCAACGCTTCTCGGGTATATTCCGCAATTGATGCCTTCTTTCCTGGGATCGGAAGCGGGACCGGGGGCAGCGCATCTTGTGGCTGAGTCGATCCATACCAATTACGGATTGTTTATTTACGGAGAGTATTTCTTGAATTATCAAGTGATAGGCGTGATTTTAGCTCCGTTTCTGACGTATCTTGTGGTTTTTGTTCCGGCGTTGCTGCTGCGGAAGGTATTTGGAGATTTTGGATTTTCTCTTGGCTATTACTTGATTGTCACGACAATCGCACGTGTTTTCTGGTACGGCTATATCTACTATATAAAACCCATGCTGGTCATCGTGCCAGTCTTTATCTTGATCTATTTGGTGATAAACGCCTTGGAAAAAGAGTTGGCCGGAAAGCCTGTGCTGAAATTCAAATAGCGATCCATTGAATGGAGAGGTGAATCAAATGGGGAATGTGAAAAAGAAGACGCTGATCTTTGTCGGGCCTTTGCCGCCGCCGATTTTAGGGGAAAGCATCGCTCTTCAATCGTTGTATGAAGCAGAGAAGCTTCATGAAATCTTTGATGTGAAAAAAATGAATTTGAGCCGGAAAGATTTTGAAAATCCTGGCGGCCTGGCGATGGATAAGCTGTTTTTTGATTCGATTAAGCTTGCATATACCGCTTTTCTCAGTGTTTTCAATAAAAATGCCATCCTGTACATTTCGATTTCCCAAACGAAAATGGGGCTGATCCGAGATTGCCTGTTCATCCGCTTTGCCAAAGTTTCCAATAGAAATCGAGTAGTTGCCCATTTGCATGGCAATAATCTCGGCGGAACCATCGATGCTACCTCAGGGAGACTCCGGAAATTTATTGAGAATACTTTAAAGAAAGTGGATGTCGGCATCGTTTTGGGCGGGAAGTTGGCGCCTAATTTTAAAAATCTCGTAAAGCGGATAGAAGTCGTGTCAAATGGAATACCTGAACACTTCATCCGAAAAAATGAAATTAATTTTAATCGGAAGAAAGAGCGATTATCCATCTTGTACTTGAGTAATTTGATGGCTGAAAAAGGATATGTCGAATTGATCCACGCTGTTGTCGGCTTGATAAAAGAAGGATTGGATCTTGAACTGAATCTCGTAGGGGCCATTCAAAGTGAAAATGAATTCCAGGAAGTAAAGCGGTTCATTGATAAAAACGGGATGGCTGATCGGATCATCTACCATGGGACAAAGCGCGGCGAAGAGAAAAAGCGGTTTTTCCTCGAGGCCGATATGATGGCGCTACCTACAAAATACAAGGTGGAGGGCCAACCGATGTCCATTATCGAGGGGATGGCAGCGGGACTGCCGATTATTTCGTCTGACCGTGGGATCATTGCTGAGTTGATCGAAGACTGCGGCATTTTGGTGGAACCTGCAGTAGCGGATATCAAACAAGCGATCAGACGGCTCGCTGTAAATGAAGACGAGCGGAAGCTGCTTGGCAAAATCAGCCGGGAAATCTATGAAGAATATTACACAGAAGACAAGTATACCGATTCGCTCATCGCTATTTTCAATGAATTTGATAATCAGGAAGCACCAATCTCTGTTAATTCTTTAGGATAGGAAGGCGACTTATGGAACCTAAAAAGAAAATTGTTTTTGTCATCAATTACTTTTATCCGGATTTAGCAGCTACGAGCCAATTATTGACTGAACTCACGAAAGACCTCCAGGAAGATTTTTCGATTACGGTTATCGCTGCCCAGCCTGGGTATGCTGGAGAAAAGAAAGAAGTAAAAGAGACTTTCGAGGAAGATTACCTGGAACAGATTAAAATCGTCCGGATTAAGCTGCCGGAAGTTGATAAAAATTCGAAGCTCAGCCGGATCCGCTATATTCTTTCGTATTTTGCGCTCGCAAATATCGCGCTATTAAAGGAAAAGGGCATAGATATCATCTTTACGATTTCTCAGCCTCCTATTTTAGGCGGGCTGATTGGTTCGATCGGAAAATTTCTTAAGCGGGCTCAGCATGTCTACAGTATCCATGATTTTAATCCTGAGCAGGCGCAAGCTGTTTCTTATACAAACAACCAACTGATCTTTAAAGCAGCAAAAATGGTCGACAAGTGGAATTGCAGCTACGCTGACCATGTGCTGGTCGTCGGGCGGGACATGGCGGAAACGCTTAGGCAGCGCTTTTCAAATAAAAGCGTTCCTGACCATTCCGTCATCAGCAATTGGACCAACGAGAAAGAAATCCTGCCGCTCGATAAACAACAGCCGATGGTGGCTGACTTTTTGGCGAAGCACCGATTGCAGGATAAATTCATCGTGATGTATTCGGGAAATTTAGGCCTGTATTACGATCTGGAAAATATCGTAGAAATCATCAAAGAATTTAAGGAAGAAACAGGCATTGTTTTCTTGTTCATCGGCGAAGGTGCAGTGAAGGAACGGATGCAGGAATTTGCAAAAGCGAATCAGTTAGAGAATGTGATGTTTCTCCCTTATCAGCCAAAAGAGTTTATCCGCTATTCCTTGAATGCAGCCGACGTCCATTTAGTGGTAAATCAAAAAGGCATCAAAGGCGTGTCGGTTCCGAGCAAAATTTATGGCGTGATGGCAGCTGGAAAACCTATTTTGGGTGTTTTGGAGCAAGGAAGCGAAGTGGAGCGGCTGATCTCGGAAAGTGGGTCGGGAGTAGTGGTGGAACCGCAGAATTATGCGGGAATTGTCGATTCCATCAAGAAGCTTTACCGGATGAACCAGGACGAGCTGCAAAGAATGGGATTAAATGGCCGCCTGTATTTAGAAGAGAATCTCACAAGGGAAAATTCAATCGGCAAATACCGGGAAGTCTTGAAGTCATTATAAGGAAAAAACCGCCTAGTCCCGCTGTGGAAGAGGCGGTTTTTATTTGCTTTAAAAAATCTAAATATCTATATACCATTTATCTTTTGAAATCCAATAAACGCTATAAGTAATCCTATTTACTTATAAAAATGAATGATATTTTCCAATAAATAATTTTATAATATCTGATATTTCAAACTAATTTGAATATTTATATTGAATTATCAGATATTTGTGAGTACAATGGGGTTATATCAATTTCTTATGAGGGTAAAAAGAATCTTTGGTTATTTTTATTTTAGTTATTTGTACCTAATTAAGAGCCGCGAATAATCATGCGGTTGGATTAAAGTGCACAAAACTTATTCGAAGGCGATGGGAGGATTCTATATGAGACTTGTTTTATTGTCAGGGGGATCAGGCAAACGGCTTTGGCCGCTGTCAAATGATGCGCGGTCAAAGCAGTTCCTGAAGGTTCTGAATGACCAGCAAGGCAATAAGGTATCGATGGTCCAGCGGGTATGGCAGCAGCTTCGGGAAACAAACTTAGCCGATCATTCAATTATTGCGACGAGTTATTCCCAGGTGGATATGATTAAAACTCAATTAGGGCCGTCTGTCCATATCGTGACAGAGCCGGAAAGAAGAGATACCTTCCCGGCAATCGCACTCGCTGCCGTTTACTTGTTTTCGGTTAAAGGATGCAGGCTGGACGAAGTAGTCGGCATGCTTCCTGTAGATCCGTATGTGGATAACGCTTTTTTCAATCGTGTCCGCGATTTGGAGGAATCGCTGAAAAAATCGGGTGCCGATTTGGCATTGATGGGAGTTAAGCCGACCTATCCTTCTGCGAAATACGGATACATCATTCCGAAAGCGTCAAATGGCGAGGATTATTTAACGGTTGATTATTTCAAAGAAAAGCCGAGTGAAGCGGAAGCGGAAAGTCTGATTGCTGAAAATGCTTTATGGAATTGTGGGGTGTTTGCGTTCCGCCTCGATTATATTATCGACCAGCTGATTGAACGGGGCCTTCCGACGGACTATGAAGGGCTTCTTGAAAATTATCATCTTTTGCCGAAAAACAGTTTTGACTATGAAGTGGTGGAAAAGGCGAAGCAGATCATTTCCCTGCCGTATGAAGGGTACTGGAAAGACCTTGGAACCTGGAATACGCTGACGGAAGAAATGGGCGGTTCGATTACTGGGAAAGGCGTCATTGGCAAAAACGTGACTAATTCGCATATCGTCAATGAACTAGATGTGCCGATTACGCTGCTCGGGCTAGATAACGTCGTCGTGGCAGCGAGCCCGGACGGAATTCTTGTGACGGATAAAGATGCCAGCACAAAAGTGAAGGAATATGTCGACGGCTTCGGCGGCCGCCCGATGTATGAAGAACGCCGGTGGGGATGGTACCGGGTGTTGGAGTATACGAAGTACCCCGAAGGCAATGAAGTGCTGATTAAGCGCTTAAGCGTCCATGCAGGCAAAAATTTCAGCTACCAAGTTCACTATAAGCGCAGTGAAGTATGGACGATTGTAAAAGGAGAAGGGGTTTTTGTGATCAATGACCAGCTCAGCCATGTGCGCACGGGCGACGTCATCCATATTCCTTTGGCCGCAAAGCATACACTCCGTGCGACGACTGAAATGGAGATCATTGAAGTCCAGACGGGCAGCGAACTGATTGAGGAAGATATATTCCGCGCTTTGAATGAGTGGGAAGAAATCGAAGCGGTCTGCAAAGGAAGAGTATCGGCAATCCAACAATAAAAAGGCAGTTCTGATCTTTAGGGGAGGTGCGTCCATGTATAAGGAACCGGTTTTTCTAGATCCTGTTTTTCAGGAAAGGATATGGGGAGGCAGCCGGCTGCAAACGTTATTCGATTATCAAATCCCCACTCATTTGACAGGCGAAGCTTGGGTGATTTCTGCGCATGAAAATGGCCCTTCTGTGGTAAGGAATGGTGCGTTGAAAGGGAAGAAATTATCGGATGTTTGGCGAGAGCACCCCAATTTATTTGGCCGCAACGCTTCCGATGATGAATTTCCGCTGTTGGTCAAAATTTTGGATGCCAATGATAATTTGTCTGTCCAAGTCCATCCGGATGACCAGTATGCTCAAAAAGTCGTTGGGAAACCGTGCGGAAAAACTGAGTGCTGGTATATATTGGATTGCGACGAAGATGCGGAAATTATTATCGGCCATAAAGCGCGCAGCCAAATGGAATTTCAGGAAATGGTGAAAAACGGCGAATGGCAAAATCTTCTCCAGACCATGAAGGTTCAAAAAGGCGATTTTATTTACGTGCCGAGCGGAACTTTGCATGCGATTGGCAAAGGAATTGTCATTTTGGAAACCCAGCAAAGTTCCGATATTACTTATCGCGTCTATGATTATGACCGTACGGATCGGCATGGTGCAAAACGGGAGCTGCACCTAGAGCATGCTTTGACATGCACGATGTATCCGCATCAGGATTTTCTATGCGAGAAACTGCGTGAAAAGAAAGGGAATCTGACATCTACCCGATTAGTGGAAGAAACGTATTTTACGGTTTACCATTGGCTCTTGAAAGGCAAAATGGAAGCAAGTTTAGCTGCGGGGTTTCTGATGGTCAGCGTCATCGAGGGGGCCGGCGAATTTGGCAGCGAAGACTGTAAAATGACGCTAAAAAAAGGCGACAATTTTATTGTGCCGGCTACCATCAAAGATTATTGCATCAGCGGGGAAATGGAAATGATCGTTTCGCATACATCAAACGCTGCAATCGGGTTAAAATGAAGTTCAACTGTGCATCTTTCCATACTTTAATTTCTGAATATTTAGTCTAGGGCGATTGGAACTTCCAATCGCTTTTTTATATGCAGTCGTTGAAAGCTGTGTGCAGTCAGCATTTTTTAAGAAAAAATTTTACGTAATCTACAAAAAACTCCCAATAAGATGGTAAACTAAAGATATTAAATCAGTAGATCGGCAATGAACTTGTGCAGGAAGCTGAATGGACAGAAAAATACATATGCAGATAAAAGAGGAGTCAATTATGTGGATGGCGTTAACGGCAGGAATAGCGGTAGTGGCAGGATTTGCATTTTCTTTCGCAAAAACAAGTTCTCGGGCAGAAAAAATAACTGAAAAGCACCGGGAAGAACTGATGAACAGAGAAATCCCGAAAGAAAAAGAAGCGCAGCGAAACATTGATTAAAAATAGCTTGAGTGCAGGTCCGGCAACGGGCGAACACTCAAGCTATTTTTATTTTTCTGCATAACAATATTCTAATTTACTAGAAAATTTAGAAAAATGTAATATATTCACTGAAAAAGCTTTCTATTTAGGACTATGGATGTTAAAATAGTTAAATAAATTGATTATTAAGAATATTACTAATTATATATAACCACAAAAGGAGAGTGATTTTGAATAAAAGTGTTTGTTTAGGTAAAAAGTATTAGTTAATTTGTGGGGTTATCCCATCAAAATAATAATGGATTTTTCCAGAAAAATTAATAAAAACTTATGCTTAACCACTAAGTGAAGCATAGAATCATTTCAATATGGAGGAGAAAAGCATTTAAGCATTCTTAAAATGGCTAGATAAATAGCCGAAATATAATTAATTGCTAAGTTCAGGAGGGAATCCAATGACGAAAAAAGTTACAAAAGCCATTATTCCGGCAGCAGGCCTTGGAACACGCTTCTTGCCGGCTACGAAAGCCATGCCGAAAGAAATGCTCCCGATCATTGATAAACCGACGATCCAATACATTGTAGAAGAAGCCATCGCTTCCGGGATTGAAGACATCATTATCGTTACAGGAAAAGGAAAGCGGGCCATTGAAGATCATTTTGATAAGAATTTCGAACTGGAAGATAATCTTTTCAAGAAAGGCAAATACGATTTGTTGGAGAAAGTCCGTGCCAGTTCAAAAGTGGAAATCCATTACATTCGGCAAAAAGAGCCAAAAGGTCTGGGTCATGCCGTCTGGTGTGCACGCAAGTTCATCGGCAACGAACCGTTTGCCGTGCTTCTTGGAGACGATGTGGTGAAGGCGGACAAGCCTTGTTTAAAGCAGTTGATGGATCAATACGATAGCCTGCAATCTTCTATTATCGGCGTCCAGGAAGTGCCGGATAATGAAACCCATCGCTATGGCATTATCAATCCCGTAGCGGTAGACGGACGGAGCTACCAGGTCAGCAATTACGTAGAAAAGCCGAAACAAGGAACCGCTCCATCGAACTTGGCGATCATGGGACGCTATATTCTAACGCCGGAGATATTCAGCTTCCTGGACCAACAGAAATTGGGAGCTGGCGGAGAAATCCAATTGACGGACGCCATCCAAAAATTGAATGAAATCCAGAATGTTTTTGCTTATAACTTTGAAGGCAAGCGCTATGATGTTGGGGAGATGCTCGGCTTTATCCGGACTACCATTGAATTTGCCTTGGACAATGAAGAATTTTCAGAACCTCTTGCAGAAATCATGAAAGAACTGCTTAGCCAAAAATCTGCTGCATCATTAATCTAGCTTGGGAGGAATGAGGATGAAAATTTCGGTAGTCGGTACGGGATATGTCGGGCTAGTGACGGGTGTCAGCCTATCGGAAATCGGCCATCAGGTCACTTGCGTAGACTTAAACGAGAAGAAAATAGAGAAAATGAAGAGAGGCATTTCACCGATCTATGAGCCTGGCCTCAGTGAGTTAATGAATAAAAACATTTTGGAGAATGGCTTGAAATTCACCACTAGCCATGTCGAAGCCTTTAAGGATGCGGAAGTGATTTATATTGCCGTCGGGACTCCGGAAGAGCCGAGCGGGGCGGCGAACTTGGATTATGTTGAACAGGCGGCTATTGATATCGCTAGGCATATTGCGAGACCCGTCACGATCGTTACAAAAAGCACGGTTCCAGTGGGCACCAATCATAAACTGCTGCAAATCATCAAACAGAACCTGCTCCATCCGGTGCGGGTGGACATCGTTTCAAATCCTGAATTCTTAAAGGAAGGTTCTGCTATTTACGATTCTTTCCATGGCGACCGCATTATCATCGGTGCTGAAACAGGACATGCTTTCAAAGTGATGGAAACCATCAATAAGCCGTTCGGGATTCCGATTTACAAAACGGATATTAAAAGTGCAGAGATGATTAAATATGCTTCCAATGCATTTTTAGCTACCAAAATCAGCTTCATCAATGAAATTTCGAATATTTGTGAGCTGGTTGGAGCCAATATTGAAAATGTAGCGGCTGGCATGGGGATGGACCAACGCATCGGCGGCCAATTCCTGAAAGCCGGAATCGGCTACGGCGGATCGTGTTTTCCAAAAGATACAAAAGCGCTTATCCAGATCGCCGGAGACTTTGAATACGATTTTAAATTGCTGAAAGGCGTTGTCAGCGTCAACAAAAAACAGCAGCGGGTCTTAGTGAATAAGTTGAAGCAGTGCTTCTCCAGCCTGCAAGGCAAAAAAATCGCCATTCTTGGGTTGGCATTCAAGCCGAATACGGATGATATGAGAGAAGCAGCTTCTATCCAAGTGACAAATGAATTGCTGAACTTAGGTGCAGACGTCATTGCCTATGATCCGATCGCTATCGACAATGCGAAAGGCATTTTAGATCCGCTTGTCCGGTATGCTTATTCAGTGGAAGAAGCTATAGCGGGATGCGATGCCGCTTTGATTCTTACGGAGTGGGATGAAATTAAGCGTCTGGATCTCTCTGTATTTAGACAAATGGAACAGCCGCTGGTCATCGATGGAAGAAACTGTTATTCGCTCGATGCGATGAAAGAAGCGAGAATCGAGTACCATTCGATTGGAAGGCCTTCTGTTATTGAAATTATTGAAACTGCCTCTCTGTGAATAGTGAAATTTAACTTCTAGGCGAAAGTGGTGATTTTATTGTCAATTTCCACTCCTGAAAAAACAAAAGAACCGGTGATGAATGAGATGCCGCAATTGACCTTTGAAGAGGTCACTACCAATGAAAATTACGCGTATTTAGCTACGAAGCGGCTGATCGATCTGATGGGTGCCCTGGTTGGCATCATTTGTTTAAGCCCGCTATTCCTGCTGGTCGCTATTTTTATAAAGGCTGAGGATTCGACGGGACCGGTTTTCTTCAAGCAAAAAAGAGTAGGGAAAGACGGAGAAACCTTCTATATGTATAAATTCCGTTCCATGGTCTGCAATGCAGAAGAACTAAAAAAAGCGCTGCTGCGCCAAAACGAAGTTTCAGGACCGGTTTTTAAGATCAAGCACGACCCGCGGGTGACCAAGGTCGGCAGCTTTATCCGAAAGACCAGCATCGACGAACTGCCGCAGCTTTTGAACGTATTGAGAGGCGAAATGAGCCTGGTTGGCCCCCGTCCGCCTTTGCCGGATGAGGTCGAGAAATACACGCCGTATGAAATGAAACGGCTCAGTGTGACACCTGGCCTGACTTGCTACTGGCAAGTGAATGGCCGCAGCAATATTGGATTTGAAGAATGGGTCTATTTAGATCTGAAATACATTTGCGAACGCAATACATTTATCGATATCAAATTAATTCTGAAAACCGTATTGGTGCTGTTTGGCTCGAAAGATGCTTACTAAGAACCGTTAAAATCCCTGCATCGCAGTTTGGCGATGCAGGGATTTTCCATGCTGCGGCAAATGGACAGAAAAGGATTTTAAAAACGGTTGATAGGCGCTGCAAAGCAGTGGATAATGGAATGAATGGATCTCCCAAGCAATTTTCGTTGAAAGGAGGAATTGACTCGTGGCTGACTTAAAAGGCGTTTTGCCGGCATTGCGCAATATGAAAGAATTTGAGCGCTTATTGAAAAGCGACCATGAATACATTATTTATTTGGAAGTGCGTTTATCGCAGCTGAAAACGCTTGTGCAAGCGGCGAAAAAAGCGGATAAAAAAGTGATCCTTCATGTCGATTTGATCCAAGGCCTGAAAGCGGATATGTACGGCATCGAATATCTGGTTAGGGAAATTAAACCGGATGGCATCGTTTCCACACGGAGCAATGTCATTACGCTGGCGAAAAAGAATAAACTGATGACCATCCAGCGGCTTTTTTTGCTGGATAGCCAAGCGCTTGAAAACAATATCAATCTGATCAATCAAGTGAAGCCGGATTACATTGAACTTCTCCCTGGAATCATTCCTACGGTTATCAAAGAAGTAAAAGAAAAAACGGGAATTCCTGTAATTGCCGGCGGTTTGATCCGGACTGCAGAAGATATTAGCCTGGCTTATAAGGGCGGAGCTGTAGCAATTTCAACTTCCCAACCGGAATTATGGGATAAATAAATGCGCTGCCTGCAAGAAAAAAGTTTCTGGATTGAAATATGTCAAATCCAGAAACTTTTTGAAAAAATCATGTTGACAGCGCTTTCAGTAAGTGCTAATTTAGGATTAACAAGTTAAGAGCTGTGTTGGAGAAATGGAGACCTGCACTGATATGAGTACTTCTGAAGTAGAAGTCTGCTCATTTCAGTGCAGGTCTTTTTTATCTTTTCGGTTCTTAAACAAAATGATAAAGGAGTGTTGAAAAATGACGGAATTTTTAGCTGAAGTAATCGGTACCATGATTTTGATTATTTTTGGTGCCGGAGTTGTAGCTGGCATCGCCTTAAAGGATTCCAAGGCAGAAAACGGCGGATGGATTGTTGTCACAATCGCGTGGGGCTTAGCAGTAACGATGGGGGTTTACGCTGTCGGCAATTTCTCGGGAGCCCACTTGAATCCAGCTGTTACACTTGGCTTTGCGGCAGTCGGCGACTTCCCATGGTCGAAAGTTCCTGTCTATATTTTGGCGCAGATAATCGGTGCGATCATTGGAGCAGCTATCGTCTTTTTCAATTACTTGCCGCACTGGGAGCGTACAAAAGACAAAGAAACGAAGCTTGGCGTATTTGCGACAATTCCGGCTGTGCGTAAGCCGTTTTCGAACTTGGTTTCAGAAATCATCGGAACATTTGTTTTGGTAATGGGCTTATTGTTCATCGGAGCAAACGAATTTACAGAAGGGTTAAACCCGCTGATCGTTGGGGCATTGATCCTTGCGATTGGATTAAGCTTAGGGGGCCCTACAGGATATGCCATCAACCCTGCCCGTGATTTGGGGCCACGAATTGCCCATGCTTTGTTGCCGATTCCAGGCAAAGGCGGTTCCGATTGGAGCTACGCTTGGGTGCCGATCGTCGGACCGATTTTCGGGGGTATCTACGGGGCAGTATTCTATAAAGCGATGTTTGTCGGCGAATTCAATTTGCTATTCTGGGTACTAAGTGCAGTCTTCTTGCTGGTTTTATTCGGAGCAGCAAGTGTAGAATTGAGAAAAGGCTCAACAGCAGCTGATAAATTAGAAGAAAAAATCATTTCTTAATATCCGGAGGAGGAGATCGTTTTGACAAAAGATTATATTTTATCCATTGACCAAGGAACAACAAGCTCACGTGCGGTGTTGTTCAACCATGCAGGGGAAATTGTCAATTCAGCTCAGCAGGAATTCGAACAGTTTTTCCCGCAGCCAGGCTGGGTTGAGCACGATGCCAACGAAATTTGGACGTCGGTCCTTGCCTGTATCGCAGAAGTGCTAAGAAAAGCAGACATCACACCGGATCAGATTGCAGGGATCGGAATCACGAACCAACGGGAAACAGCGGTCGTGTGGGACCGCACAACCGGCAGACCGGTATACCGTGCAATCGTCTGGCAGTCACGCCAAACGGACGGCATCTGCAAAGACTTGAAAGAAAGAGGCCTGGAAGACACATTCCGCAAGAAAACGGGCTTGCTGATCGACGCTTATTTCTCTGGAACAAAAGTAAAATGGATTTTGGACAATGTAGAAGGCGCCCGCGAAAAAGCGGAAAACGGCGACTTGATGTTTGGAACCATCGATTCATGGCTGGTTTATAAATTATCCGGCGGCAAAGCGCATATCACGGATTACAGCAACGCATCCCGTACATTGATGTACAATATCTACGATTTGGAATGGGATGATGAGCTGTTGGAAATTCTGACAGTTCCAAAGAGCATGCTCCCTGAAGTACGCCAATCATCTGAAGTTTATGCAAACACGGTTGACTATCATTTCTTCGGCCACGAAGTGCCGATTGCCGGCATCGCGGGTGACCAGCAAGCTGCATTATTCGGCCAAGCCTGCTTTGAAAAAGGCATGGCGAAAAACACCTATGGCACAGGATGCTTCATGTTGATGAACACTGGTGAAAAAGGTGTGGTTTCAGACCATGGCTTATTGACAACGCTTGCGTGGGGAGTAGACGGCAAAGTCGAATACGCGCTTGAAGGCAGTATTTTTGTCGCTGGATCAGCTATCCAATGGCTTCGCGATGGCTTGAAAATCCTGGACAATGCGCCTGAAAGTGAAGCGTATGCGGCTTCTGTCGAATCAACAGACGGCGTATACATGGTTCCGGCATTTGTTGGCCTTGGAACTCCTTACTGGGATACGGATGCACGCGGTGCGATCTTCGGTTTAACTCGCGGTACGACAAAAGCCCACTTCATCCGTGCGACGCTTGAATCATTGGCTTACCAGACAAAAGATGTTGTGGATGTCATGATCGAAGATGCTGGAATTGAACTGAAAACTTTGCGCGTTGACGGCGGAGCCGTTGCAAATGATTTGCTGATGCAATTCCAAAGTGATATACTTGATGTACCGGTAGAACGTCCGGTCATTCAAGAAACAACTTCACTTGGTGCTGCATATCTTGCAGGCCTAGCGGTCGGCTTCTGGAAAGACAAAGAAGAAATCGCGAAACAGTGGAAAGTGGAAGAAACGTTTACGAGCTTGATGCCAGCTGAGCAAAGTGAAGAACTTTACGAAGGTTGGAAAAATGCAGTAGCTGCAACTCGTACATTTAAAAAACCTGAATCAAAAACAATTGTTAATTCTTAAGTAAAAGTTAATATTTGGCCGGAGATATCGAGAGACCAAGCCAGTTCAGCTGAAGAAATTCCGCGACTGTAGCTTGGTCTCTTTTGTTTCATTTCCAAAAAATGTAAAAAAAAACTAAAGGAGCGGTATAATATGAAATTTTCTAGTTTTAACCGGACGGAAACGTATAACAAAATGAAAAGCACGCCTCTTGATTTGATTGTTATCGGAGGCGGGATTACAGGCGCCGGAACAGCGCTTGATGCCACGATGAGAGGCATGAAAGTGGCAGTCGTTGAGATGCAGGATTTTGCTGCAGGCACAAGCAGCCGTTCTACTAAACTCGTTCACGGCGGTCTTCGTTATTTGAAGCAATTCGAAGTGAAAATGGTGGCTGAAGTCGGGAAAGAACGCGAGATCGTTTATGAAAACGGACCACATGTGACGACTCCTGAATGGATGCTATTGCCGTTTTACAAAGGCGGAACGTTTGGGCCGCTAAGCACGAACGTAGGCTTGCGCGTCTATGACTTTTTGGCAGGCGTCAAGAAAGACGAACGCCGTAAAATGCTGTCAAAAGAAGAAACGTTGCGCCGCGAACCATTGCTTAAAAAGAAAGACATTAAAGGCGGCGGCTATTACGTCGAATACAAAACAGACGATGCGCGCTTAACAATGGAAGTCATGAAAAAAGCTGTTGAAAAAGGCGCTTTGGCGATGAACTATGCAAAAGTTGCCAGCTTCATCTACCATAACGGCAAAGTGGTCGGCATCCGTGTAGAAGACCAAATCGATGGCAAAATCCATGAAATTTATGCGAAGAAAATCGTCAACGCAGCTGGACCATGGGTGGATACACTGCGCGACAAAGACCATTCAAAACAAGGCAAGACGCTGCAATTAACAAAGGGGATCCACTTAGTATTTGATGGCCGCCGCTTCCCGTTAAAACAGGCGATCTATTTTGATATGCCGGATGGCCGGATGGCATTTGCGATTCCGCGCGAAGGAAAAGTGTATGTGGGTACAACGGATACCGTTTACAAACAAGATATTGCGCATCCGACAATGACAACAGAAGACCGCGATTACGTCTTAAAAGCGATTGACTTCATGTTCCCGGAAGTCGGCATTCGCATTGAAGACATCGAATCCAGCTGGGCTGGACTTCGTCCGTTGATTCATGAAGAAGGTAAAGACCCTTCTGAAATTTCACGGAAAGATGAAATCTTTGTTTCCAATTCCGGCTTGCTGTCGATTGCCGGCGGTAAATTGACAGGATACCGTAAAATGGGCGAAAGCATCGTTGATATGGTAGCGGAGCAATTGGAAAAAGAACATGGCTTGAAATTCAAAAAAGTATCGACCAAACACTTGCCGATTTCAGGCGGCGAAGTAGGCGGTTCAAAAGGATTTGTGAAGTTCTCTGAAGACCGTGTGCGTTTAGGCGTAAGCCGCGGCCTTTCTCCGGAAGCAGCACGCAAACTGGTTCAGCGCTACGGATCCAATGTGGACCAAGTCTTTAATTTCTTGTTTACCGGAGACGCAGAAGCGGCTAGAGAAGGAATCGATCCTATCGCGTTCGCAATGCTGCGCTACGCTTTGGAATACGAAGCGGCTTACAAACCAGTCGATTTCTTTATCCGCCGTACAGGCGCGTTGTTCTTCGACATCAATTGGGTACATGCCAATAAAGCATCTGTAAATGCATATATGGGCAAAGTGCTTGGCTGGACAGAAGAACAGGCAACTGCCTACAGCAATGAACTGGAAGGCCTTCTATATGAAGCTGTGCACCCGGTTGAAGTGGGCGGCAGCCGTTCAAGTGCGTCTTTTAAAGCTGCAGCAAATTCCTAATTTCATAAGCAAGCCGCTCTGATCCATCCGGATCAGAGCGGCTTTTTTTAATGCTTGCTCGCTTTTTCTTAAATTGTATCCGCTTTTCCAGGTTTTTAGCGAGTTGCCCGTGTCTTTAAAAGTGATATAGTGGAGAAAAGCGCAAGTATTCTGATAGATGGGGAGCTAGAAAATGAAATCCAATGAACGGTTAAAGCAAAGCTATTTTGATGCTGAGCAGGTATTGGCAGGGCATGGCAAACGGGACGTCCACGTATTAAAAGAGGCATTTGAGAAGATAGACGGCGATGTGGAAAGCGACATGTACGGCCAAGGAGCTGTTATCGAAAAATTCCAGGAGAAAATGGCGGATTTATTGGGGAAAGAAAGTGCGGTGTTTTTCCCAAGCGGAACGATGGCCCAGCAGATTGCTTTGCGTATTTGGTGCGACGCAGCACGCATTCGGAAAGTAGCTTACCATCCGTTGAGCCATCTGGAAATCCACGAAGAAAAAGGACTGCAAGAACTGCATGGAATCGAATCGGTGCTGCTCGCCGATAAGACACGTGTAATTGAGCTGGAAGATGTCCTTCAAATGGAAGACGAAGTAGCATGTGTGCTGCTCGAGTTGCCGCAGCGTGAAATCGGCGGGCAATTGCCAAGCTATGAAACATTGGAACAGATTTCTGCTCACTGCCGCGCACAAGGGATCAAACTGCATCTGGACGGAGCGCGGCTGTTGGAAGTGCTTCCGTATTACGATAAGACTGCAAGTGAAGTCTGCGCCCTTTTTGACAGTGTCTACCTCTCGCTATATAAAGGAATCGGCGGCATAGCAGGAGCGATCCTGGCAGGGGACAAGGAATTTACGGACCAGTCGAAAGTATGGAAACGGCGCCACGGCGGAGATTTGATCTCGCTGTATCCGTATATCCTTTCTGCAGATTATTATTTTGACAAACGCTCTGGCAAAATGGCAGCTTACTATGAGCAGGCGAAAGAACTGGCCCGCTTGTTCAATGGCTGTGAAGGCATCAGCACTTTGCCCGTCGAACCTGTATCGAATATGTTCCATGTCCATTTCAGCCACCCGAAAGAAACGATGGAAGCGCTGTTGGCTGATCTCCATCAGGAAACCGGAATCGGGCTGACCAGCTACGTCAAAGAGCTGGAAAACGGCGGCAGTTCCTATGAAGTCAGCATGGGGGATTTGTACGAAACGGTGCCGAAAGAGAAAGTAGAGGCGCTTTTTGCCAAGCTGAATGAAAAAATGAAGGCAATTTAATATAGAAGGAAGCCTTTAAAAGACCCAAAATGTCATTTACAGGCTTCCTTATTATCCTACATACCATTTCTTGTACACCGGTTCTAATGTGTAGGCAAGCATATGTTCAACAATTTCTCTTTTTTCAGGCTGTTCGATTTCCACCCAATGAATCGTGATAGGTGATTGAATCGCTTGAAAGAATCCGTGGGGGGCATGAGTTGCCTTTTTCAATTTTGCAAAATGGCGGCGGATGCGGTTATAGATCGGTGCCCCTTTTCCGATGTAGAGGATATTTTGATTGGAATCGCAGAAAATGTAAATGCCCTTTGCCATCCCCATGTTCAGTTTGATTTTATTCAGCAATTTGGTAGTCTCATCATTCAAAAGAAAAGGCACATTTTCGATCGACTTCCAATTTTCATTATCAAATGCATAATTTTCTTTTTTCAGAAGCTCATGAATCTTTTCTTTCATCTAATAATCCCCCTCATTGGTCGGCTTTGAAAATTCAGTCCTATTTCATATTTTCGACTTATCTGATTATTAGTTTACCCAATAAACGATTAATAAGCGATAGCAGAAGTAAAAGTCGTATTATTCAAATATCTGGAAGCGCTTTCTAAACGGAAAATGTGCATCTTTGCCGAATAAAATATGCTACACTGGAAACAAGTGAATAATCATGCAGAAAAAAGGTACTGATTCGTCAGCATAACAGGGAATCCGGTGTGAATCCGGAGCTGTTTCCGCAACTGTAAGTGCGTATGAAATAAGAAAATGCCACTGTCTAAGATAATCTGGACGGGAAGGTTCTTAGAGTAAATCGATGCACAAGCCAGGAGACCTACCTTTTTTTGAACGTATTTTTACTCTTCGGAAGATAAGGGAATCATATGGCAACTTTTCCTCTTGCGGCTTTATTGACGAGCCGTTTAATTGGTATTGTGCCGCCCTTTTTATGAGGGCGGCTTTTTGCTGTTTATCTGAAGTGCGATGCGGCAGATTACCACGAAGCCCATAAAGAGAAGAGGTGATTGGAATGAAAAAAGATATGCGCTATATCTGCTATCCGTTTATGCGGGAGTCCGCATCCACAGTGGATTTTGAAATCCGGACCGATTCATTGACAACCCGAATTGGAGAAGCCATTTCCTTGGCTGGAGACATCCCGGAACTGCAGCGGGACCTCCGCTATCTGCAGCCCATGGCTTATCATCTGAATGGTTCAGTGCGGGGGAAAATCGCTATTGCTGCGGAAGATCTCGAAATCTTAAGCGGGTTATACGATGCTTACGTGGCGGAAGTGGAAGACAGCATCGGAAATTTTGTCTTGCCGCAAGGGACGCCCGCTGCCTGCTGTTTGCATGTATGCCGCAGCGAGGCGAAAAAATCCGTGCGGGCCTTGCATAAAGTCAGCTTAGAGCGCGAAGTGCCCGAGATTTTATTTGATTATGCGCAATTGCTTGCCAATGTATTATTTGCGATGGCGGTTTATGCCAACCGCAAACACGGCATGGAAGAAATACCGTTCATCAGCAAATCCTATCCGACAAGACCGAAAAAGAGAAAAGAGGAAAAAGTTAAATGAAGAAATCTTATCTATTGAGCGGAACACTTGCACTCGCTGTATTTCTTGGTGCCTGCCAAAGTGAGGAAAGTACAGGCGCCGACAATCCAACAGACCAAACCAGCACAGAAACCGAAGCGGCTGAATCTTATGCAGTGACAGACGATCTAGGCAATGAAATAAAATTTGAAGAAGTCCCGGAAACAGTCGTTTCTTTAATTCCGAGCAATACGGAAATCCTTTATGCGTTAGAAGAAGGGGATAAATTGATCGGCGCTACGGATTTTGACAACTATCCGGCAGAAGCTATGGAAGTCGAGCGGGTTTCCGATTCCGTGAAATTCAATGCAGAGCGTATCATCCAATTGGATCCGGATATCGTCCTTGCTTATTCGACTGGCGGCCCGACCGGACTCGAGGTGTTGGAAGAAGCGGATATTCCTGTCTTCGTCATTGAATCTGCCGCTTCGTTTGAAGATGTATATGGTGACATTGAACAAATCGCTCAAGTAATGGGAGTTGAAGAAAAAGGCGAAGAACTAATCGCTTCCATTCAAGGAGAAATCAAAGATGTCCAAGACAAGCTTGCTGAAGTTGAACAAAAGAAAAAAGCTTATATTGAAATCAGTCCATTGCCTGAAATCTATACAACTGGCGATAAGACCTTCCAACAGGAAATTTTGAATCACGCTCAAGTGGAAAATGTATTTGCAGATTTGGAAGGCTGGCCGCAACTTTCTGAAGAAGAAGTGGTGAACCGGAACCCAGAACTGATTTTTACAACGGTATCCTATGTGGAGAACGCTGTAGATGAAATCAAAGCCCGCGATAGCTGGTCGGAAATTGCGGCTGTCCAAAATGAGCAAGTCTTCTTGTTGGATTCAGATATCACCTCACGTCCGGGGCCAAGAATCGGAGAAGCAGTGAAACTTGTAGCCGAAACCGCTTATCCAGATTTATTGAAGTAAGTTCATTAAAACCACTGTCCGAAAAAAGGGCGGTGGTTTTTAAATTGATTAAATTTTCAGATAACTGGTATAATTGGTCAACTTTATCATTGAAGGGCATCAATACCATAGCCGTTTTTTCCCGGAAGCGCCTTTTTTGACGCTGATGATGAGCAGGCGCGACATAGATGAAGTCTACCGGATCCCTGCGAAGTCCGGGCTTTCAGAGAATAGCGCGGGGATGCCTTTGCTGACTGTGCCGGAAGGAAAAGAAAAACATGGCTATTTTCATGCTGTACTTGATTTGTCATTTGTCAGGGAAATCGAAGAACCGCATTATTTTGATTTCTCCTTAATCAGTGCATTCGAAGGCTATAAAATCCAGACACGGTTAATGGCGGATGCCCGGTATTTCGAAGATTCCTTCGGCTTGTTCGGGACGGCAAAAACCGGCTATTTTGATGTAAAAACTTACCGGACCAAACACGGAAATTTCTCAGCCATTTTCAAAGAACCGGATAAAATTTCAGATAAGCTTTCCATTGAGAAAGCGGTATTTTATCAAAATGGCGATGAAGTCCGCATTTGTGTACATGTCCATTCGTTGAATATACTGGAGATTGAGTGGGCAAAATAGTGAAAAATAGCCGATTGGATAAAGCCGCTTTCATAGTCTTTATCCAATCGGCTATTTCCTTATGCCCGTCTAAAAAACTTGTTGAATGGGCTGGCAGGTTTTGGCGCTTTTAACAACGAGCGCCACGCTTGAAGAAATAGTGCATCCGAGTAGGGGGCCCCCATACTTTCGTCCGCTTCTTCCGGGGAGTGGAGGATGACTGTGACTTTGCCTATATGCGGTAAAGCTTCTCTTAAAACTTCTTTCTGTTCGTTTGTTAAAACCACGAGTTCATCAATTTGGTCGAGGTGATCCCGCGTATATCGGCAAAAGGAATGCTCTACGCTATTTAGCTCTAAATGTTGGAGGAATAAAATCTTTTTGACTTTAGGGACCTCCATTTCGAGAACGGGGCGATCCAACAAGCGTTCATCGCAAACAACGGTGGAATGCGCCTCTATCATTTGTCCCAAACAAAAGCGGATCCATTCGGTTTCTGACTGAAATTCAAGTGCTTTTCCGTCCTGGAAAACGTAAATGCTTTGCAATTTTTGTTCGGATGTTCCGTCATACATTTTATTCAAATAAGCCTTCCCAAGTTCATCTAAGTAAATTTCTTCCAATACATATACAGTGCCTTGCCGATAATGGATTTCTTTATGGCAGAGCCCTGCACAGTTGTATTCTTTCCGGACCTTTCTCTTATGCTGATAAGGGTCCAGCATATCGATAAATTTCAAGCGCTTATCGGGGGTCTCGTAATTTTTGTACAAAACATATTTGCCATTATCAAAATAGCGGTATGCCTTGCCATTTTCTACTGCTGACCATACCAACCCTTTTTCTTCTAGCGGATGTTCAATTTCCCGTACATCATAAGTTCTTTTGGAAAGGAAATCGTAGATATTCAAAAATTGCACCTGTTTTGGAATCAACGCTTTTTCGTAGTAAAGCTTGTAAACCGAGTTTAAATCCGGATTATAGTCTGTGGATATAATGGCAGCCGGAAACTTGCCGTGCGCACTTAACAAGCGCGTTCTTTTTAATAATGCTTCTGTGCGCCCCGTAAATTCTGCAGACAAGGTTGAAGTCACTGCATAATGCATTCAAATGTCCTCCTCGGTCAATTTCAATCATCCGATGGTACACTGTCTGAAACAAGATTGTTAAAACATAAGGCAGGGTTTTGGGCTAAATACGGCGAGTGGATTGAAAACTTCCATTCATTTACTAGTGTAATAGCTATAATAATCTTTTTTTTCATCCATGTCATCAACTTATCGTTTTATTAGCGTGCTATCGGATGATATCCAGGGAGTGTTTGAAGCAGCGCTAATCAGGTCATAGTAAAGCAAAGCGTTTTAAAGAACGGAGGGCTAGGATGGAAATGATACTCGCAATTTGCATTGGACTGGCATTAAGCGCCACTACGGGTTTCCGTGTATTCACGCCTTTACTGATCACCGGCTTATTTGTGAGGGCGGATTGGCTGTCGCTTGCTGAAGGCTTTAGCTGGATTGGCAGTACTCCGGCATTGATCGCATTTGGCGTAGCGACGGTTCTGGAAATTACGGTCAACTATATTCCGGCTGTCGGTTCGTTTATGAAAGTATTGGAGACGCCGCTCGCTGCACTGGCAGGGATTTTGCTGACGGCTTCATTTATCGGGGACATGAGTCCATTTTTGGAATGGAGCATCGCCATTATTGGAGGCGGAGGCATTGCCACTACTTCCCATGCTGCAGTAGCATCCGTCAAAGGGGCAAGTGAAACCGTCTTGATGAGCCCGGCCGTTGCAGGGATCGAAGACGCGACGGCCACGGCTGTACCCATCCTGATTTTCATCATTCCGATATTAGCGATTGTCTTCTTGATTGTGCTGGCAATTATCTTCCTGAAAATTTATCGCCGCTTCTTTTCCAAGCCAAAAGCGGTTTAGGCGGGTTTAACGCCGGGCTAAGAAGGAAATACTTTCTATTGTGCAACGAAAAGCAACTAGAGAAACAGGAAGTGGACAACATGAAAAAAATCAAAATGTTTTTAGGAATATCCGTGGCGTTAAATCTTGCCTTTATCGTCATGGCCGGGTTTTTTCTTGCAAAACAAGGCGGCATCGGTTTTGTGAAAGAACAATGGGCTTCGCTGACTTCGAATCAGGAATTCCCGGATTACTATGTGCAAAAGAAAGCGATCTTTGAGTCACTGGATACGGAGGCGCCGGATAAGGTCTTTCTCGGCGATAGCATCACCGACCATGGAGAATTTCCGGAATACTTCCCGGATGAGAATGTAGTGAACAGAGGAATCGCAGAAGATACATCAAAAGGGGTCTTGAACCGCATCGATGAAATCGTGGATCGGCATCCGAAAGAAGTATACATAATGATTGGCATTAACGACATAGGCGCGGGTTCAAGTCCGACAGCTTACGAAAAGAATATGCGCCGCATCATCGAGGCATTCGATTTGTCGGAGACTCAGCTCGTCCTGCAGTCGATTTTGCCGATCAACAATCAGGATTTCAATAACGAATTGTCTAATGAGAAAGTCGATGATTTCAATCAAATCCTCGTATCCCTATCTAAGGAGTATGGGGTTGGCTATGTTGATTTGCAGCCGGAATTTCAAGGGGAAAATGGGCAGTTGGAAAAGGATCTGACGATTGACGGCATCCATTTAAAGGGCGTCGGTTACGATAAATGGATAAAAAGCCTGGAATACTAATTTTAAGCACCTTATTAGAACCAATAAGGTGCTTTTCTCATGTAGTTTTTTCCTTGGTTTTTATTGTAGAATTAAGTTTGCAATTGTTGGATATTTACAATTTATTATATGAAATTAACTTATTTTAGAAAAAATAGGGTATGAAAAAAATAGAAGCAGGGTTAAATGGAAGGGGCGTATGAGAATGGTACAGACATTCCTCTGGGTAGTGGTGGGATTGCTGGCGGTGCAATTGGTGTTATTGGCCGTATTAATTGTTGGCAAACAGAAGGCGCTTAAACGGCAACGGAAAATAGCGTGGGTCAAAGGGCAGGTCATGCCGATTTACCGCCAGTTTATCGAAGCTCCCGAACAAAAGTGGATGGAACCCCAACTTCCTTCAAATAAATCGATCAGGCAAGCGGCGATTGAAGAAATGCTCATTGATTTTCAAGAGACTTATAAAGATCAAAAAGAACGAAACCGCATCACGGATCTGGCAGAACGCCACTTGGCTCCGCGCTATCAATCCATCCTGAAAAATGGGGGATGGGCAGAACGGATCAATGCCCTTTATTTCATCGAAGATTTTCGCATTGCCTCATTAAAAGAAGAAGTATTTAGCCATTTTAAGAGCTTGGCTAAACAAGATGATGAGTACTGGCAATGTCTCCGGGCGGCTGCCATCCTGCAAGAGCCGAAAGTCGTGGATGTACTGTTCGAAGAGTCGAATTTATCGGTCGGCTTTGCCAAAGAATTATTAATGAGAATGGATGAGGAACTGCATCAAAGAATCATGGCGCGGATGTTTATGAAAGATGATGCGCCTGAAAACCTGCTGTACGCATTTATTATGCTGAATGGCGAACGGAAAAGTGAACGTTTTTTCCCGTTTGTCGAAAAATTGATGACCGACGAACGGAAAGAAGTGCGGATCAAAGCAATGAAAAGTTTGACGCATTACGGCAGACTTTCAGACCCCAAAAAATTGTCCGCTTTCTTCATCTCCCTTTTCTGGGAAGAGCGCATGTATGCAGCTAAGTTAGCGGGAGCTTGTAAATTGACCGATTTTAAAGAACAGCTTATCCAATTATTCACGGATCCGGTTTGGTGGGTTCGTTTTGCAGCGGCAGACAATCTTCAGGAATTTGAAGATGGCAATGCGCTGCTGCATGAAATTGCTTCAACCAGTGAAGATGCCTATGCCCGCGATGTCGCAAGGCATATGCTGACGAAGAAAGGGGGCGGAAATCGATGAACGCGATTGAAATCATATCTTTAGGCATCATTGTTTATATGCTGGCGGCCGGAGGTATCTATCTTGTGCTTTTCCTGGTAGCCGGACCGAAAATCAACCGGGAGAAAAAATTGAATCGGACAGAGCAAATTGAAGAGATAATGATCAACAAAGATACCTATCCGATTTCTGTGTTAGTCCCTGCTTACAACGAAGAGGCGGGAGTGGCCAGTACCGTCCGTTCGCTCTTGTCTTTGAATTACCCGCAATATGAGATTATTGTCGTCAATGACGGCTCAACCGATAAAACGAGCGAAAAACTGATGGATGTCTTTCAGATGAAACGGATCGAGCTGGCCGCAAGAAGCTATTTTAAAACGGGCAAGCTGACGGCCGCTTATCAATCCGAATTGCATCCTCACCTCTATTTGATCGAAAAGGAAAATGGCGGAAAAGCGGATGCCTTGAATGCCGGTGTGAATTTTTCCCAATATCCTTATTTCGCTGCAATCGACGGCGATTCCATTCTTGAAAAAGATGCACTATTAAAAACAATGAAACCGATCATTGATTCAAGCGGAAGGGTCACGGCTACGGGCGGGACGGTCCGGATCGCCAATGGCTGCAAAATCGTCAAAGGGGAAGTCACGGAAATCAAATTGCCGAAACGGCCGCTTGAAGTCATGCAGATCGTTGAATATTTCCGCGCCTTTTTGATTGGGCGCCTCGGTTTTAGCCGAGCGAATATTTTGTTGATCATTTCCGGAGCTTTCGGGGTTTTTGAGAAAAGCCGGGTCATCAAAGTCGGCGGCTATAACACCAATACGGTGGGAGAAGATATGGAATTGATCGTTCGGATCCACCGGTCGATCAAAGAGGAAAAGTCCAATCAGCGCATCGAATACATCCAAGATCCAGTTTGCTGGACAGAAGCGCCGAGCACCATCGCTTCCTTGCGGGCACAGCGAATCCGCTGGCAGCGCGGATTGGCTGAAACCATCTGGATTCACCGGAAGATGCTGTTTAATCCGAAATATAAAGGCATTGGGATGTTTTCCATGCCCTATTATTTGTTCATCGAGCTGTTAAGCGCGGTTTTTGAAGTCATCGGCTACGGCATCATTATCAGCGGATTGCTGTTTTCGTTCGTGGATACCGACATCGCTTTGGTGATGCTGCTCGTCATGATTTTGTACGGTTCTCTTTTATCCTCCCTTGCGGTGCTGTTGGAGGAATGGACGTACCATAAATACCCGGACGTCAAAAGCATTTTCATCCTCTATGTCTATGCGTTAACCGAAATATTCTGGTACCGGATCCTGGCCAATTTCTGGCGTGTGCAGGGTTTAATTTATTCGCTCCGCAAAAAGCATGCGTGGGGAGACATGGAACGAAAAGGCGTTTTCTCAGACGATACGCCAACCTAAAAAGGAAGCCCATTTGTGAACTGCACCTCCATTGTTAGTTGTGTCTAACAATTTTGGGTCAGTTCATTTGAGGGCTTCCTTTTTTTATTCCACTTTTCCAAAGAATTCTTGGAGGATGTAATAGGATTGTTTCAAGCGTTCTGTTGTTTCAGGAAGTTCCCATGGCTCCCACGTGTACGCCGCAGGTTCTTCGCCAGCGAATGCATCAACGATTTTGTCCTGATCGGTTAAAGTGGCAGCGACGGCAATGCGGTCAGCTGACATGGACGATTCAAGGCCGTCTTTCCAGAAATCGCCGGCAAATTCTTTTTGGCTTGGATCTTTAGCGTTGAGCAGCATCCATGGAATGCGGATTTCAAGCACACCCGTGTCTTCCGAATAGAAATAATCGTTCAAGGAGTCGTAGTCCTCACTTTCCGGATCTGCGATTCCGAATTGCAGCACGCCGGTTTCGTAAGAAGAGAACGGAAGGACTTCTCCGGTATCCGGGCGCGTGATTTCTTTGCTCAAGGCGAGGCGGATCGGATGGAAGACCGTTGAGATGTCCTCTTTCGATTCCGGTATCATTTTGAGCCTCTCTGCATAATCGTAGTAGAACGAATCGTAATCTCCGGCAACCAATAGACGGGCAGAATCTTTGCCGTTGATCTGCAAATGGAAGTCGGCTTTGAATGTGGCGTCCGTTCCAATGTCTACCGGAATTCCTTGGCCGTCCCGAATATTGAAATACAAGT
The DNA here is from genome assembly GCF_000821325.1 of Planococcus massiliensis. NCBI lineage: Bacteria > Bacillati > Bacillota > Bacilli > Caryophanales > Caryophanaceae > Planococcus > Planococcus massiliensis. Next base: position 1,057,054 of record NZ_CCXS01000001.1, read on the forward strand.
GGAATTGCTGCTGGTTCCACCAATCCCTGCGGCTTTCATCAAAAGTGGTTTTGATGTAAAGGTAGCGTTCGTCGTGGTCCATTTCGATCGACTGCATCGCTCCTTCATTTTTCTCGTAAAGTGTTTCACCCGCTTCCCAGTCATCCACGCCGTTTACTTTCACTTTATGCCGGTCAAAACTCAAGATGCCGAATTGCTGCTCGTTTGTTTGGGCATTTGACCAGAATGGACGCTGATCCGGGTTGTCGTAGTCCATCGTATTCCATGTCCGTTTAAACCACTCATCCTGCCAGGTAAATACTAGCCCGCCAAGCATGCCTTCATGCAAGATATCTTCATAGAGATGCTGGGCGATTTCACCTTGCTGTTTCTCGGAAATGAAACCTTGGTTCCAGCCGGATGGATTTTCATGCGTTTTTCCGCGGGAAGCGGGCACACCGAATTCGGCTACTAATATTGGCATTTCATGCGAGTCGTTTAAGTCTTTCAAATAGCCGGCGTAGTTGTTTTTCTCGCCGCGATGATCGATAAACTCCGTATATTTTTCCTCTAAATTCAAGAAGTCAGGATAGTAAGGGTAGATATGATAAGAAGCAAACATCCCGACATTTTCAGTTTGTCCTGCCAATTTAATGTGATTGGGATCGATTTCTGCAATATCTTCTTTTTCACTTGGCTCTGAAGGCTGCTCTAAATTATCCGTAGTCACCCAATTGGTAAAGCTTAGCGGGCGCATACTTTGGTATTGATCCATTTCGTATGAAGCGAGCATATCCAACTGCTGCGCAATCCAATTTTCCATGGCGTTGGCGCCTTCTGTGTAGACATGCTTTCCTTTGAAGTCGCCAAGATCGGGATACGTGTTCACCATTTGGTCCACCATGGACGGATCCCATTCGATGCCCGCAATCCAGCCGATGACGTAAGGGGAAATATCCGCATCGTACGTTCCAGCCGCATGTCCGGGCCGCGGTTCGACTTCTGCACTGCCGTGGACAACATCTATCAGCGTCTTGATGTCTGTTTGGAACCTTTCGGTAATTTCAGGATCGAAAGCATCAAGTTTCTCCACAAGCGGTTCTTCGTCAATCCAGACGCCATGATAGACGTAAAGAGGCTGGTCAGCCTGCTCGTTATAAGCTTTCAATGCTTGATAAAAAGCGGGCGGGTGTAAAGTATAGACCCGGATGGCATTGGCATTCATTTCCCCGATCTGCTCGAACCAGCGGTCATATTCTTCTCGTGAAATGGCTGCTTCACCGGGGAAAGTGCCCGGTTTTGCCATTCCCATATTGACTCCTTTGACGGTGAAATCTTTCCACTCGCCGTTTTCAAAGACTTGGAAATCCTGCCCATTGACTCTGGCTGGGAAAGCGATTCCTTCGTCTTTGGCTAATTCCGGAGCAGCCGCCGCCGTTTTAGAAGCAGCACTGTTTTGGAGAATCTTTTTCATCATTGGAGCATACGTTTTCCAAAAGAAACCGGATTCTCCTGAAAGGCTTTCAAATGATAGCCATGACCGCACTTTCGCAAATCCGGCAAATTGATAAAAGCTCGGGACTTCTGCAATGTCGACAAAATCTCCAGCGAAATAAAACGTGTCAGCCGCACTTTTTTGCTGGTGGACGATGGCCGGGAAAGAGGCAGGTATGCCATTTTCAACGAGCAGGGACTTCCCTTTTTCCGAAAGATCCCAATCATAATTCGCTAAAATGCTGCTTTCCTCTGCTTCATTAATATCAAACCAATAAGTAAATTCGGGAGAGTCTTCCATTGAAAAGAATTCCTGTCCCGCTTCTGTAAAATCCAATTGAATCCCATCAGGGCCAATCAGCCCTTCCTGTTCAGACAGAACCAGGATCTCACCTGATAGGTCATTGGCCAACACAAAGCCGCTGCCGGCAAAATTCCAGCGGTCTCCAGTTTCTTCAAAACGGGAGATGACCCAGGGAGGAACTTCATCTTGCTGTTTATCCAGTTCATTGAATTTCCGTCCGCTCCAGCCAGTCGGCTGAATCCCCAAATAATCAGCTGCTGCATCCCGGACTTCAATGGAGGTGGGGGACGCAAGCGTGTTGAATTCCACTACCAAGTCGCTGCCTCCATTATCAACTTGATTCTGGATGCTTTGCCACTCAGCCATTTCAAGTCCGCCATAAACCAAAGAAGGAGCCTCTTTCGCTTCTTGTCCCGCTGTCTGCCAAGCTAGGTCTTCTTCATAGACTCCGTATGTATCGGCTAAATAAATCATATCGGTTTCGCCGAAATCTTCCGGAACCTCACTCAACTTATAAGATTCATTTCGTTCGTCAGGCTTAAAGCCGTAATAATCTTTACTGGCTTCATAGGCTGAATCGTCGTTTTTTAAATAACCCATATGATTTAAGAGCCATGTCAAACCATGGTGTTCTCGATACGTTTCGGATGGCACCGTTTTATCGATGATGGCAACTTGCAAATTTTCTTTCTCCTGCAAAAACCAGAAAACGAAAGGCAAAGCAATTACAATGATAAGTCCGAGGATGGAAAATAGAATTTTTCGCACCAGCATTCCTCTTTTCTCAAGCAAAATTAAATTCAGCTTTCATTATAGCGTAAATTATCTTGGAATTATTGTATTTTACTTAGGCTGAAAGAGGTAATTTTAAAGAAAGATGGGAAATTTTCCAATAAAAAAGCAGCCGGTGCAAATGGCTGCTTTCAACATTTATTTGGGGATGGCCAACACTTGGCCAACTTTTATGATGTAAGGGCTTGGAATTTTATTGGCTGCGGCAATTTTTGCGACAGTGGAATTGTGTTTTTTGGCAATGCTGTAAAGCGTATCTCCTGCTTTGACCGTATATTTCACTGATGCAGCAGGAGGGGCGGCCTTAGCTGGAATGATCAATACTTGGCCGACACGGATGATATACGGACTTGAAATTTTATTGGCTGAAGCCAAAGCGTTGACCGTGACGTTATAGCGTTTAGCGATGCTGTAAAGTGTGTCTCCTGCCTTGACCGTGTATTTAGTGCCGGCAGGCGGAGGAGCGGAAGGCAATTTGAGCAATTGCGAGACCGTCACAAAAGAATAGCCTTTTGCTTTTAATTTGGTGATCATGCCTTGAAGGGCGCCAGGAGTTCCGGATGCCCCGGCACCTGTATGCATCAAGACGATAGAGCCTGGGACGATATTGTTGACGACTTTGTTGGTGATGGCTGTGGAAGATACACCTTTCCAGTCCAAGGTATCAATGTTCCACTGGATGGTGTGGGTGTATCCGGCATTTCCGACTGCCGCCAAAACGGCTGAATTTGAAGCGCCGAATGGTGCACGGAATAAAGGCTTCGTTGATTTGCCGGTAATTTTTTTCACAGCGGCTTCAGTTTTATCCAGTTCCGTTTTTATTTGAGAAGCGCTCAGTTTTGTAAAGTCAGGATGAGAATAAGAATGGTTGGCCAGTTGATGGCCGCTAGATGCAATGTTTTTAATGGCCTGCGGATGGTTGTTGGCACCGGATCCCGTCAGAAAGAAAGTCGCTTTGATTTTATTCGCCGATAAAGTATTCAGGATTTTCTGGATATTGGTGCCGTCAGATCCATCATCGAATGTGAGTGCGACAACTTTGCTTGAAGTAGTCGCTTTTGAGATGAATTTTGAACTGGCAGCTTCAGCAGGCGGCGAGAAGGAGAGGGCGGCAAAAAGAATTAATAAGAAGGCTGCGGCAATTTTGAGAAGTTTGCTATACATCATATCCACCCCTTTAATCGTTACGCATTTAGTTGAGTGCGTATGTATAAGCATGGAATGAATACATTTTTTATAACCTCGAATCTTTCAATTGCATTCTTTTTATGATTCTATTATATCATTTTTCTGAATTTTTAATAACATTTTTTTATTGTTTTAAGAAAATACATATAAAAAGACCTAATTCAAGTACCTGAATTTATTCGCATAGAATACAAGCGGTTTTTTGTTGAAGGTGCGAAATTAGGGATACGAGGTGCGAAAAAACTGGTCTGAGGTGCGAAACTTTCTCAATGAGGTGCGTTCGCCTTCATTCGTCCCCTTTTAAGGAAAAAAAGCAGCCCCTTCCAATTTGAAAGGGGCTGCTTCTAGTTAATCGTGCTGTTTTTTACGGAACTTCGCTGTCACTTCATAAACAATCGGCACAATGACCAACGTCAATAGAGTGGAGCTGACAAGTCCGCCGATTACGGTGATGCCAAGTCCTTTAGAGATCAACCCGCCGCCGTCGCCTTCAGCGCCGATAGCAAGCGGAATCAATGCGCCAATGGTTGCAAGGGCCGTCATCAAAATCGGACGGAGACGCGTTACGCCGCCTTCAAGCAGGGCTTCGCGAGTCGTAAGTCCGGCTTTTTCCATATGGATAACCCGGTCAATCAATACAATGGCATTTGTGACTACGATACCGATCAGCATCAAGACACCGATTAAGGCATTGACACTCAATGGCTCACCGGTAATCCAAAGCGCAACCAGCACACCGATAACCGTGAATGGCAGCGAGAACAGGATTGCAAACGGAGCCAATGCGCCGCCGAATGTGACGACCAGTACGAAGTAGACAATGGCGATCGCAGCTAGCATCGCTAAGCCGAGCTGGCTGAACGATTCATTGATTTGTTCGGTCACACCGCCGTGGTCGATTGAAATGCCAGAAGGCAAGTCAAGATCCGCCACTTTTTCATCAATTTCCGTCGTGATGGCCGCTGCGTTGTTTCCAAGTACATCTGCAGTCAATGACGCGTATATTTGGCCGTCTCTGCGGTTAATGGTATCAGGCGATTTGCCTTCTTCCACTTCCATCACATCGCCAACAGCAACGGTGGTGCCAAGGGCTGTCGGGATTTGGACGTTTGTTACATCATCAATTCCTGCATAAGTGGTTTCTTCAGTTTCAATATAAACATTAATGTCTTTGTCATCATTTTTAACAGTCGTCAAGATTGGCGCTTCGCCGACATTGCTTAATGCCATGCCGATTTGAGCAGCCGTCAAGCCTTTTTCACTCAGCGCTTGTTGATTCGCGACTAAAGTAAACTGGTCATAAGCTTCAGTCAAGCTTGATTCCGTGTTTTCCAATTCCTTATGATCTTCCATGATCGGCTGGATTTGATCAATAGCGGTTTGGATGTCTTCAAGATTGTCGCCGTAGACGAATAATTCAAGTCCTGTGGCGCCCATGGCCGCAAAGTCAAGGCTGCTCCATTCGCCGGCTTCTGTATTTTCGTTCAGCGAATCAATCAAGTTTGTGCTTTCTTCGCTGAATTCTTCAAAATCAGAATCGTATTCAATATAGAACAACGCGGAATTGTCTCCGCCGCCGCCCATCGCTGTCAACGGATTGCCGCCGCCAAGCGAGTATTGGTATGAAGTGACGCCGTCGCGATCTGCAATTGCGCTTTCTGCGTCAAGCGCAATTTCTTCCACGTCTTCACGCGTCTGTCCAGGTTCCGGGCTGTAAGTAGCCATTACAAGTTTCTGTTCTTGTTCAGGCAAGAAACTTACCCCGATGACCGGCACCAAGAAAAGACTCGCTGCAAGAAGGACAGCAGCTCCGCCGAATGTAATAATCTTATGGTTCAAAGACCATTCCAAAATGCGTTTGTAGCCAGCAGCCATTTTTCCAGGCTTGTGTTCTTTTGTCACTGATTTAGTGGCATCCAAATTTTTCAATTGTTTGCCGTACATCAAATGGGCCATCATCGGAACGATTGTGACTGCAACGAGCAGGGATGCTGCAAGTGCGAAGACCACTGCAAGCGCGAATGGCAAGAACAATTCACCAATCTGTCCGTTGACAAGCGCCAGCGGCAAGAATACGGCAATCGTTACGACAGTAGAAGAAAAGATTGGAAGGAACATTTCGCGTGTTGCTTCGCGAATCAATTCTTTGCCGCGCAGTTTTTCGTCTGGCAATGCCATACGGCGGTAAATATTTTCAATGACGACAATCGAGTCATCGATGACACGCCCAATTGCTACGGTCAAAGCGCCAAGCGTCATGATATTTAAGGTAATATCGAGTTGATTTAATAAGAAAATCGCCATCAATAATGAAAGCGGAATCGAAATGATCGAGATCAAAGTCGTTTTAAAGCTGCGCAAGAAGAGCAGGATAATGACAACGGCAAATAGGATGCCGTATAAGGCTTTGCTCAGCATAGTTTCAACTGATTGTTCGATCGGCTCTCCTTGGTCAAATGTTGTTGCCACAGTTAAATCGAAATCTTTTTCCAAATCCGTGATGACATCTTTGACGCCGTTTACAACCTCCACGGTATTGGCATCCGGAGATTTCACAATGGAAAGGCCGATTGATTCTTCGCCGTTCGTCCGTGAGATGGACTCTGCTTCACTGACAACTTCAATTTCGGCTAACTCGCTTAATGCGACAGTCGGAATTGCGGCTGAGGCCGGCACTTCAGCAGAAGGCGCTGCCGGTGCTGCAGATGGTGCCTCGGGTGCAGCGCTTGGATCTTCTTGTGCGCCGGCTGCTGCATCGCCTGATGGGGCTTGCGCTGCCTGTGGAATCGCTGGAATTTGAAGGTTCTTCAAATCATCAACGGTTGTTACATTTCCATCAATGACCAAGTTTTTCAATTCGCCATCAAAATTCGTCAATCCTAATGGGAAAGTCAAGTTTGACCCTTGGATCAATTGTTGAATCGTTTCTTCTGTCAATCCATACTGTGCTAAAGCCGCTTCGTCGAAAGTCATGGTCACTTTCTGGACACGCTGTCCAGAAACTTGAGCCTCAGACAATCCGTCGATGCCTTCGACAGCCGGGAGGACATGTTCTTCCACATCTGCCGTCAATTCTTCCAAAGAGCTGCCGGGCTTACTTACGCTTAGCGCAAGGACCGGGAAAGCATCTAAACTGACGCGGGATACTTCCGGATCGTTTGCAGCTTCCGGAATGGAAATCTGGGACAAAGCATCTTCCAATTGGCGTGTCGCTTCGTCCATGTCCACTTCAAAAGCGTACTGGACTTGGATCGTAGAGGCATTTGCCAATGAAGTCGATGTCACCAGTTCGACGCCATTCATATTTTGAATCCGCTGCTCCATCGGAATCGTGACTTCTTCCATGATTTCATCCGGTGCAGCACCTGGATACGTCGTGACAACAGTCACTGCAGGAAGCGTGATGCTTGGAATGGATTCTTGTTTCATGGTCAATCCAGCATAAAGGCCGGCGACAACAACCATGATCGTCAAAATCCAAATAGCAAACTTGTTATTCAGTGAAAAATCAATGATTTTCTTCAATCGATACACTCCTTCAAATGAACTTTTCTAAAGTTGAAAGTTCGGTTGCTAATGATTCTTCTTGTTTTAAATAGTCCAGTAAGGCCTCGACCAAAAATGCCTTGGCATCTTGTTTGGCCATTTCTTCCTTCAACATCAGAAAAGCGGATAAGTGCTTTTCCCGTTGAGAAGAAGTTTGTTTGATCTGTTCTTCCAATTGGTTGTAAGCTTCTTCAAGTGGAGAAATGGTGGAGGTAAAGCCGGTCAGAACGGGTTGGATCTTTTCCGAGTGGCTAACGATGGCATCAAGGCTGGCAACGATAAATTCAGCCAGAAGCTCCTTGTTGATCGGCCGGTTCTCAAAAATCAAATAAAAATAATACTCTTTTTTAATCCCTTCATAGACGGTCACCAAATCGTAGATGAAAGGTTTGGCTCGGTCCCCATAGACTTCGAGCAAACTATATTTATGTAAGACTAACTGCGCCATCCGAAGTTCTTGCAGCAAATTTTGCATAAGTTCATTGTCGTTTGCCGGGAAATCCTTGAAGACCATTAAAAAGAATTCCTTGTTCATCACTGTCCGCTCAATTTCAAGCAATAATTTTTTCTTGAAAAATTCCCGGTTAGTCAAGCCGGGTTCGAAGTCGGCGCTGTTTAAATCTCTCGTCAAATCCTCGTGGTATTGTTTGAGGATTTCAACGAAGATGCCTTCTTTCGAATCAAAGTGCTTGTAAAAAGCGCCTTTTGATATTCCCGCTGCCTTCGCTATTTCCTGGACAGACGTTTGATGAAATCCTTTGATGGAAAAGAAATGTACAGCATGATTCATCAATTCCTGCCGTTTGTCCATAACACCCCTCCTTAAAACCAATTGGTCATTTTAAGTAACCCTTCGGTCATACTTTAGGATAAAGCTTGAAAAAAATTGAGTCAATTTATAGGGACTTATATCGTGTGTCTATTTTGTTTCTTGAAAAAGCGCTGAACGGACAGTGCGTTTGCCGCGAAAAATTAGGGTAAATAGAAAGGAAACAGCAAATACTTGGCAGCATTCCATCAAAAGTAATTCGAAGAAGGGAAGGTTTTAAATGGCTTCGTATTTATTGTCTGGACCGACTGTGGAATATAGAGTGGAACAGCCGTACGCAGCAATCCCCATTCAAGCGGCCTTAGAGGAGTGGAATAAAACCACCGCTTTAGTGCCTGAACTCTTTCAATGGCTGGAGAACAAAAACGTACTGCCGGCAGGCGCACCGTTCTATCGATATTGGTGCCTGGAAGTTGGCAAAAGTGAATTCGATCTGGAAGTTGGAGTGCCACTGGAAAGGATGGTTGCCGGCGATGAACGGGTCATTGCCAGTTCGATTCCTGAAGGGTCTTATGTTTGTGCTATCCATAGAGGGCATCCGGATATGCTTGCGGATTCCGTGCATGAAGTAGAAAAATGGGCGGAAAAGGAAGGCTTGTCTTTCGATAAACGCTTTGAAGGGGATATTGAAATTTGGAATGGGCGCTTCGAACAGTATTTAACAGATCCTGAAACGGAACCGGATTTAACCAAATGGGAAATTGAGCTATCTTTTTTAATTTTGCGCGATGAAATCGCATAAAAAATGGTTCTGAATATCCGGAACGGTGTGATAAACGAAAGGTTTACTCAACCGTATAGGGAAATTGAATCGTTTAAATCAGCTGCATGATGGCTTGAATGCCCAAAACCGGTTTTTGCTGCTGGAAAATTTAACCGCTATTCTGGTGATACCCGGGAATACAAAGGATATCCAGAAGGATGGGAACTTGAAAGAATACGAAGAATTAGATGCTCAGTATGCACCCATGATCAACGCCCTAATGCGGAAGCTCCATATATACCGAGACTACGAAAGCTTTCGCCAAGTGGGGAAAATTGCGCTTTGGCAAGCGAGCATCCGCTATGATGAATCGAAAGGGAGTTTTACCGCATTTGCTTATCGGACCATTCATGGAGCGATGCTAGACCATTTGAAGAAAGAGGCGAAATATATTGAACGGAATCTCGTGCAGCAAAACCATGAATTTGATGACTTGGCTGGCTGCATCGTAGAAGATGAACTGCCGGAATGGATCGATGCCCGCTATTTAAAGAACGGCGAAAAAAGATTGCTGGAAGAACTTTTCGTTAAAGGAACCAGTTTAACAGGGCTCGCCGCCAGTGAAGGAGTTTCGCTGGCTGGCATGAAAAAAAGAAGGGAGCGTGTATTAAAAAAGCTAAAAGAAAATATAGGCCCGGACCAAATCGCATTATCTAGGCGATAGCAACGCTTTAGCGGCCCATGTCAGGCAATTGGCAAATTTAAAGTTTGAGACGACCATAAAAAATTCCGGAGAAGAAATTCTCCGGAATTTTTTATGGTTTCTTATCCGTTTGCTGTTTCACAAAAGGAAGGACGGCTTGTTCTTTCAGCTTGGCTTCAAACATGATGTCAGCATCCGTCCCTTTTAAAAGCAGCAGCAGTTCATCAAAATCTTCTTGGGTAACAATATTATGATGCCGCAAATCTGTAAACCCTTCTTTTCCGGTGCTGATGTGGATTTTGGGAATGCCATAGCCTTCCCAAGTGGCCAGAATTTCGGCGTAGTCGACAGGGGTTCCATCGTTATTGCAATTATGGTGATGGATGTCAAAGCAAATCGGCACTCCGCATAATTTGTTGACATCTAGGACGTCGCGCACCGTAAAGGTTTTATCGTCATTTTCTAAACGGAGCCGTTTTTTAATACTGGCTGGCAATAAAGCATAGTTTTCTGCAAACCTGATTTTGGCCCGTTCTTTATCTCCGTAGGCACCGCCAGTGTGGACAATCAAGTCATTGCCGCCTAACAATGCAATGAGCCGGTCGTGATACACCAAATCTTCGACGGATTTCTTTACCACTTCCGGTTTCGGGGAATTCAAGACCGTGTATTGGCCGGGATGCATGGAAATGCGCATTCTATGCGTTTCTGCCAGTTCCCGTATTTGAGCGGCGATCGAAAGGAAGTCCGGATCTTCCCACCAAATCCAATCATTGATAGGATGGGTGGAAAGAGGAATCATCGAACTTGAAGCACGATAGAAAAAAATATCATGTTCCAGATTCCATTGCAGGATTTCGAAAGTCGTTTGCATATTTTTCAGCGTTAACTCTTTAATTTTTGCTGTGCCTTCAGCTTCTGCTGTTGCAACACGCAAAGTGCGGAAAACGGTTTTCAATTCAGTATTCATACAAGCATAACCCAGCCTCATATTGTTCAACTCCTTAAAAGCTGTATACCCAACTTTCCTATGGTTTATCGGATACAAAAAAATTTAGGGCTTTTGGAGAAAATCCCTTCTACAAGGGTAAAGGAGAGGAAAAGCAATATTTCGAGGAGGCAGGAATTGATGAGGGCAGAAATTATTCAAGATAAGCAAGGCTATACAGCAACATTTTCACGCACATTGGCGCATACACCCCAATCGGTTTGGCAAATGCTGACCGACAATCAAAAGCTTAAGCAATGGTTCTCCGAGTTATCGGTAGAGGACTTAAAGGAAGGCGGAACGATGCGATTCGATTTCGAAGACGGGTCTTATGAGGAATTGGCGATTCTGGAGTATGAGGAAGGAAGCATCCTGGGTTTTGAATGGTGGAAAGACCAAGTCCATTTTGAAGTGCGGTCTCTGAATCGCGACACCCAGCTTCTGTTAATCGAAACGATTCGCCAAATTACGCCTCACACGGCTAAAGACCTTACGGGCTGGCATGTGTGCCTGGATGTTATTCAAGCGCGATTGGATGGCGCAGAGATCGACCGAGATCAGGAATGGCAAAAAGAACTTCCGGAATATGAACGGCTGCTGGATAGCCTGACCGGTTCGTTAGGATAAGGAAAAAGCCAAAGCTGATGAGAAATCGGCTTTGGCTTTTATTAGGAATGGCTGATTTTAAAATTGAAAACTTGTTCCCCTTTTAAATGCCCATTCTGATAAACGCGTTCTGCGAACGTCAGGTGATTATCCATATCGACAGCTACGATGGTGGAAGAACGGGTTCCGTAGTCAGCGGTTTTAATGAACATCGGGGAGAGTATTTTTTCAAATTCCAAGCCAACGCCTGTATTGGGCAATGCTGTTTCGTCCGCCTGTTCTGCATCTGCGAGCAGTTCAAAAAGCTGGTCCAGGTCGAGCTCCAGATGGGCGGAAAGGTAACGCTCCAAATGCTTTTTGCCTTTGACGACTTTAGGCCACGGCGTATTCAAAAAATGATTGCTGAGTCCATGGACGCCCTGATCGATAGAAGAAAGTCTATTATCAATATTGCTGTAATAGAAAAGTTCATCCGCTGTGCCGGCAATCAAATTGAAGCCTGTATAATCTTCAGCAATTAAAGAACCTAAAAAAACTTCAGGGGAAGCGTTGGTGCTTAAAAAATTCCGCACAATCGCACCACGTGATAATTTTCCGGTTTCCGGCATGGAAGGGTCTCGGAAATTCGTGAGGGCTGCAATTCTTCCGGTCTTCGTGACGCCGAGCCAGGTGCCCATCTGCAACAGATCACGGCCGGCTAAGAGATTCGGTGCATCATTCCAATAATGCGCCTTTTCAGTTGGCCTTTTGTAAAATTCGTCGCGGTTCGCGGCAATCACCAGTTTGTAGCGGGGGTGATCCTGGAAACTGAAATTGATTAAGCACATCGCCTTCACTCCTTTTGTTTTCATTATATAGAAGGAAGTAAAATGAAAACAGAAAAGAAGATTGAAAATTTTGAGGCAAATACGGAAGTTATTGATTAGCAAAAAGTTTTTGGGGGAATAGATAAGTAGAAACGTATAAGAAATTTTATATAATATAGGAAAAATAATCCAATAAAATAAACGCATTTAGTATATAATGACTATTACTAAAGTACATATTTGATTTTTCATGATGTGTGAAGGCGGTGTTTATAAGATGGAGAGCGATAAAAATGCGATAAAGGAAATGACTGAAAACCATGGCGAGCTCGTTCTCATTCTGGATGAAACCGGCAAGATTATCCGAAACATCGAAGGATGGACAGAGTTCGGGAAAGAGCATGGCCTTCCTGAAAAGTATTGGAAAAACAGCGTGAATTTTTTTAATTTCATCAAAGAATTTGGAAAAGGCGATGAATTAAGAACGCTGCAGAAAGTGATTGGCAAAGACCTGAAGGAATATCTGGACATCATCCCTGTCATCTTAAAAGACAATTCCCTACAATGGTTCTCTATAAAAGCACGTCCCATGAAAACCTTGAACGAAAATTTAAATGGGACGGTTATTTCATTGAAGCTGGTCAACCTTCACACCATTCAAGCCATCACCGCTGAGAGTGTACTTGAAAATATGGATGAAGGATTTGCGCTATTGGATGAAAATTATAAAATCCATTACTTGAATGCGTATGGAGAGGAAGTATTGAAAAGCCCGCGGGAAGAAAATGTCGGCATGAACTGGTGGGATCTATTCCCGGATGCGTTAGGCTCCAAGTTTCATCAGGAATTTGACAAAGTGATCTTGAAAGGGACCAGCGTCCATTTCGAGGAATATTATGAACCGCTCTCAACTTGGTTCCGTTTGAATGCGTATCCGCTGTCGAGCGGCGGCATGGCGCTGTATTTCCAAAATATAAATGAACGGAAAGTAACGGAAGAAAAGCTCTGGGAATATGCCTACACTGATTTTCTAACGGGTTTACCCAATCGCAGAGCCATGTCGGAACTCGCGAAATCATTGGTACAAAGCAAAACGAAATTCACGTTATTTTTTATTAACTTAGACAATTTAAAAGTGGTCAATGCCATGCACAATTTCAATTCTGGCGATAAAGTGCTCGCATCGGTCGCTGCAAAACTAAAAGAACTGGCAGGTCCCTATAGTAAAATTGGCCGGCTGGACGGAGATGAATTCGTTGTGATCCGCCAACCGCAAGGGAAAGAACGGCTCGAAAATTTCGCAGAGAACCTGAAAGAAATCTTCATGCATCCATTTCAGCTGGAAAACCAGCAATCCGTCAATATTGCCGCAAGCATCGGAATTGCCTGCTATCCCTATGACGCCCAAAACTTAGGAGAAGTGCTTTCTTTTGCAGAAACCGCGATGTTCGAGGCTAAGAAAACAAAAGAAACAAGTTACTGCTTTTTCAGGAAAGCCATGAATTCAGAACGCGAAAGAAAAATCAAAATTGAAAAAGGATTGCAGGAAGACTTGAAAGAGAATGGGTATTATTTTACTCTGCAGCCGCAAATTGATGGAGCAACCGGCAAGGTCATTGGAGTTGAAATTCTCTCCAGGTGGAATCATCCCGAGTTAGGGGAGCTTTCGCCTTTGGAATTCATCCAAGTCGCTGAACAATCGTCGACGATTGTTTCGTTGACAACCCATCTATTACATGAAGTCTTTACACAATTGAAAGAATGGCAAAAACGTTACGGATGGAACTTAAAGACAGCGATCAATATGACGCCATCCTTGCTTGGCAACCCGGAATTTTTCAAAGATTTCTTTGCGTTGATCGACCGCTATGAGATCCAGCCAGAGCTTATTGAAATCGAAATTACAGAACAAGCGGAATTGACCTATTCCGACTGTACTTTGGAAAACTTGCAGCTATGCAAATCGAAGTGTATTTCCATCGCCATAGACGACTTTGGCACAGGCTTTTCCATGATCGCTTATCTGACGCAATTTCCGATCAATAAAATCAAGTTGGATAAATTTTTTATTCAAAAAATCGGTGAAGACAAAAAGTCGGAAGCGGTCCTTGCCTCGTTGATCCATTTGGCCAAAAGCATCGAATGCGAACTGTTGGCAGAAGGCGTGGAAAGGGTTGAGGAAGTGGACTTTCTAAAGGAACATGATTGCATTCATTTCCAAGGCTATTATTTTGATAAGCCCTTGACAGTAGCGGATTTTGAAGAGAAGTATTTGCGTTAGCAACATCATTTTACGATTGAATGCGTATTGGGGAGGAACATGGCTGTGGGGGTTACTGAGGAACTTTTAGTTGAACGGGTGTGGATGGATAGTACACAAGAAATGGTTTTTATCGTAAGAGTAGACCGTTCTGGAAATTTCTTTTATGAATTCTTGAACCAGGAAGCGATAAACCAAACCGCCCTTGACGCCAGTGCAATTGGCCGTAGTGTGCGTGAAGTCCATTCTCCCGAAATAGGGAAGCGCTTGGAAAGCCATTACCGGCAAGCGGCCGAGAGTGCAAAGAAGTTGAAAATCGAAGATGCTTTTCAATTGAGTACCGGTGAAGTGCGCTGGTACCAAATGGTTTTGACGCCATTATTGAATGGACAAGAAGAATGCACACATGTTTCGGCATTTATAAGAGAAGTGACGAAAGAAAGAAAAGCAGATCAGGATGCGCTTGAAATGTGGAAGCAAATTGAAGAAAGCCGCTCCAGATACAGCTCACTGTACGAAAATAACACGGATGCCGTGTTTACATTGGATTTAAAGGGACGAATCCTCGAAGGAAATCAGACTGCTGCGAATATGACCGAATTTCTCATCGATGAACTGAGAGATAAGCGTTTTTTGGATTACGTCATTGCAGAAGATCCCGAGAAGTTTCGGGATTATCTGGACCAGGCATTATCCACGCCGTTAGAAGACACCCGAATCCGTTTTTTGGCAAACAACGGGAGCCAGATCAGCTGCTTGCTCAAACTGGTTCCAATTATAGTCGGTGGGAATCGTGTCGGCATTTATGCCATCTTGAAAGATATGACAGAGCTCGATAAAATGGCAGGAAAGTTTGCTGAAAGCGAAAATCTGTTTCAAATCATTGCTGAAAATGCCCATGACGTCATCATTTTATTAAACAATAGCGGACAGTTTATGTATATTTCGCCCTCCTGTTTCAATGTATATGGTGCAACAAGAGAAGAAATCGAAGCCGAACCTCTATTATCCCTGGTCCATCCGGAAGAAACGGAAGAATTGGATCGAAAACTGGCGGAATCGATTTTAACCGGAGAGTTATGGAAAATGCAATTGCGCATTAAGCACAAGACACGCGGGTGGGTATGGTCGGAGCTATTGGGAACGCCCGTTTTCGATGAGGACGGGAAATTTAGCCATAAAGTATTGCTGCTGCGTGACATTTCAAAGCAAAAAGAGTATGAGTCCAAACTTGAGTTTTTCGCTTACCATGATGCCTTAACCGGGCTGCCCAACCGCCGCATGCTGAAAGAAGCCATGTACCGCAAAATTGAACACGACGAAGAGTTTGCCGTGCTGATTTTAGACATCGACGATTTCAAAGAGATTAATGATGGTTGGGGGCATGAAATAGGAGATCAAGTCATCCAGGAATTTGCGCATAGGCTATCGCAGAACATCGGAGAAAATGACTTGGCCGCAAGGCTCGGCGGCGATGAATTTGTCCTTCTATACAAAGGGCCGATCACTTCCGCAGAGGCCATTCAAAAAGCTTCAATCATACGCCGGTCTATGGAAATATCATGGGAAGCTTTAGGTGTTGAACTAAAAATTACGACCAGTATCGGCATTCATATTGCTTCTGCGGATGCTTCCAATCCTTCTGATGTATTGAAGAAAGCGGACCATGCGTTATACGAAGCCAAAAATGCCGGGAAGAATAATTTTCAATTAAACCGTTAACGGTTGTTTGATTTTTTACTCACCAATTTTAAGTTATCAAGGAATAATTTGACAGAAAATTTTTTAAAATAAACACAATTAAGCTTGAATCCCTCAAATTGATTTGCTACACTAACTTTATGTTATGTGTGCCTTACCTTGTGCCATCCTGTTTAGCGGGATGGCTTTTTCTATTCGTTTTAATTGCTGCTTTCGGACAGCTTGATATAATGGCAAAAGAGCGTTTTAAATGGGGGCTGCCGCAATGAGGAAAATCAGATTAGGATTTATTTCGCCGTACGAGGCGATGGTTCCGCTAATCGATGAATTAAAGAAAGGTCAGGACGAGTTTGAAGTGGCCATACAAGTCGGAAATCTGGCGGCTGGCGTCAATTATGCGCTGGCCATGGAAAAGCAAGGCATTGACCTGTTAATTAGCCGGGGCGGGACAGCAAATTTAATTCGGGAAGCTGTCTCTGTGCCAGTGATTGATGTCCATATCTCCGGCTATGACCTTTTGCGCTCCATCATGCTTGCCAATGGCTATTCCGGCGAAAAAAAGGCTTTGGTTGGCTTCTCGAATATTACATTGGGAGCGGCTTCCATCGTCAGTCTTTTAGACATCGAGATGGAAGTTGTGACGCTTAAAGAAGCAACTGAAGTAGAGGCAGTCTTACTAAAACTAAAAGATGCAGGCTATAAGAGCATCCTTGGCGATGTGGTCACTGTTGAAGCGGCTGGAAAGCTCGGGTTGAACGGGCTGCTGCTCCAGTCGGGCAAAGAATCGATTGTGGAGTCTTTCCAAGAAGCGAAAAGAATTTTTGAGTCGCAGAAAGACAGCCAACAATTGCTGCGGGTGATGCGAAATCTCCTGGAAATAAAAAAACAGGATATATTGATTTTTTCAGAAGATGGACGGACGCTCCTGGAGAATTGGGTTTCTTTTGACGGATCGCCTTTCTCTTCGTCCCAACTAACGGAAATCCATCATCAAGTTCGAGGGAAAGAAAAGACGGTTGTCCAAATGGCCGGTAATGATGGCGTGGTAGTTGAAATACGGGCCGAACAGATGGAAGACCGCGAAGGGAATGTGTTTATCTGCACAATCAAACATCCTGAAAACTACAAAATGGCGATTCCCGGGATCCGCATGGAGCCGGTTTCCTTATTGCCTTCACTCGTAGCAGAAAGCCCCGTGATGGAAGGCATAAAGAAGCTTCTTGAAAAGCCAGCAATGGGGAAAGAGCCCTTATTGCTTGAAGGAGAGCTGGGAACTGGGAAAAAGGAAATCGTGCGCTATCTCCATCACTTCCATCAAAAAAGTGGATTTATCATTCATCTCGCTTTGGATGAGTTTGAAGATTTTCCAAGCCGCTTTGACATTTCCGAAGCCTCTACGCTGCTGATTCATTTGAAAACCGATAAGGCAGGGGAACCGGTACGTGCAATGCGTTCCATACTGGAATGGGCGCGTGAAAAAAATGTTCAGGTGATCTTGGCTGGTACGAAAATCTCTGCTGAACTTTTATCGAAAATTGGATTGGCGGATGCGATCCGAATAACAGTGCCTTCTTTAGCCGAGCGAAAAGAAGATATCCCTCCATTGGTTCGCCAATTTTTATTGGAGTTCCATCAAAACCTCGGCACTCAAGCGATCAAAGTCCGAGAAGATGCCATGGAGCAAATTAAACAAATCGAATGGCCCGGAAATTTGATTGACTTAAAAATGTACGTAAAAAAACTGGCTCTCTTCGAAAAAGAGTACGTGATTGAACAAAAGACGCTTGCCAGCATGCCGTTTCATTCAACGAGCCAATCAAAAGAATTAGATGCTTCCTTCAAAAACATGAGTTTACAGGAAATAGAACAGCAAATCATTGAACAAGTTCTGGAGGAAGAAGACTTTAACCAGACGAAAACAGCTCAACGCCTCGGCATTAACCGAGCCACTTTATGGCGCAAACTCAATAAATGAGTTTGCGTTTTTTTATCGGTATAAGTGTTGCATTTTTAAACGATTTTTATTTATAACTATATTATTTTAAAAATAATGTTGCTTTTTTATACAATTATTTTTATAGTTACAAATGAAAGCGATTACTCAAGAAGAAATTCGCATATTTTTTATTTAAAGAAAAGAGGGGTTAGGATGAAGATTAAAGCGACACTTGAACGCATTCCAGGGGGTATGATGGTAGTTCCATTGCTATTGGCAGCCATTATTAACACATTGGCGCCGGATTTATTGCGCATTGGCGGTTTTACACAAGCACTTTTTGTAGATAGCGCGAATGCGTTGATTGCACTTTTCTTACTATGTACAGGCGCACAAATCAATGTAAAAACGTTTGGCGTTTCATTGGCAAAAGGAGCAACGCTGCTGACTACAAAATGGGTGGTCGGTGCCATTTTTGGGTTAATCGCCTATATGTTAGCCGGAGATAATGGATTGTGGCTGGGCATCGCCCCGATCGCAGTCATTGCAGCAATGACCAACAGCAATGGCGGCCTGTTTGTGGCGCTAGTCGGCCAATACGGCAGCAAGGAAGACCGGGCAGCCTACTCGCTATTAGCTTTAAATGACGGGCCATTCTTAACGATGGTGGCGTTAACCATTTTTGGTGCGATGGGCTTTGTGGATGGACTGTTTTCGCCAATTTCATTTATCGCAGTTTTACTGCCGATTTTAATTGGGATGATCTTAGGGAATTTGGATGAAGATATGCGCTCGTTCTTGGACCAGGGAAGCTCGATGCTGATTCCATTCTTTGCATTCGCACTAGGGATGGGCATTAACTTTAAGGCCATTATTGAAGGCGGGCTTGGCGGTATCGCACTTGGATTGATGACCGTGTTTATCACGGGTACAGCGGGATACTTAGTATTTAAAGCGTTGAAATGGAATCCGATTGTCGGAGCTGCGGAAGGTTCGACAGCCGGAAATGCTGTAGCTACACCGGCTGCTATTGCAGCAGCCAGCACAGGGTTTGCTTCGGTTGTTGACATTGCAACGGTCCAGGTAGCGGCATCCACTGTGACAACTGCTATTCTATTGCCGCTTTATGTAGCGTTTTTAGTAAAGAGACTTGAGAAAAAAGGCTATTTGTTTGATAATGGTAATTTGCTCAAAAAAGAAGTTTAAAGGAGTGGCGGAATATGGCAACTCAGATTGGCATCATTGCGGATGATTTTACAGGAGCAAATGATTCAGGAGTTAGGCTTGCTCAGAAAGGCCTGAAATCCCGCGTCATCTTGGCAAAGCGCGAAAATGAAAATACCCAGGCGAATCAGGAAATTGATGTCTGGATTGTAGACACGAACAGCCGGGCTATGGAAGAAAAAGAAGCCTATGAAACAGTCTTAAAAGAAATTGGCCAGCTGAAAGCGCGCGGAGTCAGCCACTTTTATAAAAAAGTGGATTCGACTTTAAGGGGTTCTGTTTCGGCTGAACTTAAAGCGATGCAAGAAGCCGCAAAAATGGATGTCATCTTTATTGCACCTGCTTTTCCGAGCATGGGAAGAACGGTTGAAAACGGCACTCTATATGTAAATGGCATACCGGTCGCCGATACAGAATTCGGCCGGGACCCGAAGACGCCGGTGCGGCACAGCTACATTCCCGATTTATTGGCTCTTGATGGCATTTCGATTGCTGTATTGAGAAGAGAAATGCTGCAGGGCGATCATCCAGAAAAATGGGTGCTCAGCCAAGTGGAAAAAGGGGTTCAATGGATTGTCTGCGATGTGAAGGAAGAGGCAGATTTCGCCTTATTGGCAAACATTGAAAAGAACCTTAATCTGAATCTTGGATGGGCCGGATCAGCCGGGATGATTAATCATCTCTATAATGAGCTAGGGGACGAGAAGCAATTCAAGCGCGTTCTTGAAATGCCGATCGACAAAGTTCTCGTCGCATCCGGGAGCCTATCCGCTCGGACTCAAGAGCAAATTGAAGTCTTGACAGAGCGGCCGCGCACAAAAATGATCGAGATAGATCCCGTCATGCTGCTTGAAAATTCGCTCGAGCCAGTTGCCATGCTTCAATCATTAAAACAGGAAGATGGTTGGGACAGTGCAGTGATTTATGTGGGTGCTCACCAAGAGAATCGCGATAAAGTAAAAGAATGGGCTACGGTCCACAATCGTTCGGCACATCAAACGGCTAAAGGAATTTCAAACGGATTGGGCCTTCTTGTCCAAGAAGCGATGGAGTTGTCAGCGTTTAATGCGCTCGTGATGACAGGTGGAGACACAGCCAAAGATATTTGCAATGTGTTAGGAATTTACGATATGGAATTGCGCTTTGAAGTAGAAGCGGGGCTGCCGCTTGGCCTGGCAAACAGGAACGGCAGCGAAATGATTGTTGTGACAAAAGCGGGAGGCTTTGGAGTTGCCGAATCGTTGGCAAATACAGTGGATTATTTGAAGGGAGCAGGATCAGATGCAAACAACTAAACCGGTTATAGGCATTACAATGGGGGACGCGGCCGGAGTAGGGCCGGAAATTATTTTGAAAAGTTTCGAACACGATGTGGTATTTGAAACAAGCCGTTCATTTGTCATCGGAGACGCCGCTATTTTAGAGCGGGCCAAACAATATACAGGCAGTACGAAAACCATCAACCGCATCTCGCATCCTTCTGAAGCCGGATTTGAAAAAGGGGCGATTGACTGTCTGGACTTGAATTTATTGCCGATCGATTTGCCGATTGGAGAAGTATCGGCTGCAGCGGGTGATGCCGCCTTTCAATATTTGGCAAAAGCGATCAGCTTAGCTAATGACCAGGAAATCGACGCGATCTGCACAGCTCCATTGAATAAAGAAGCACTGCAAAAAGGCGGCCATCGCTATCCTGGCCATACAGAGATTTTAGCGGAATTGACAGGAACAAAAGAATATTCGATGATGCTATCCGCACCAAATCTAAAGGTGATTCATGTAACCACTCATGTAGGGATTATTGATGCGATTAAGATGATTAATCCGGAACGGGTGCTTCATGTCATTCAATTGGCTCATGAAACACTGACGAAAGCGGGAATCGAAAACCCGAAAATTGCGGTTTGCGGAATTAACCCGCATGCGGGCGAAAATGGTTTGTTCGGCTACGGCGAAGAGGAAGAAAAGGTGATCCCGGCTATCGAAAAAGCGGTAGCCCAAGGCATCGATGTTCAAGGGCCGCTGCCAGCCGATACGTTGTTTTTCCGCACCGTGCGAGGCGATTTCGATATCGTGGTTGCCATGTATCATGACCAAGGCCATGCTCCTGTCAAAGTACTGGGGTTGGAAGCAGGAGTGAATATTACAGTCGGCTTGCCGATTATTCGCACAAGCGTGGATCACGGCACAGCGTTTGATATTGCCGGTACAGGAATTGCGGATGAAAAGAGTTTAGTAGAAGCTTTGCGGCAAGCAGTAGAGCTTGCGCCAAAGAAATAAATAGCCTGTTCACAGGGCTCATGATGGATAACTTGATAATGAAAAAACAAGGCTTCTGCTGTTGGCAGAGCCTTGTTTTTTATTCTATCTCCAAATGTTCTTTTAAAAGATGCTGAACTTCAGTTAATTCCTGCTCATCCATCTGGTAGTACCAGATGCCGTCCATCATTTCGCCGCGGCCGCGGTCAAAACTGATCGATTCGATTGATTGGATGGCCGAACGGTAGTTGCTTTGGACATCCATCATTTCCGAGAAGCTCATATTCGTTTTGACATTGTCGCCTAAAGCATCCAGGATTTTAGAATAATTAAAGAGAGCATTAGCAGAAGCCGTTTTAGCTAATATGCTTTTCAAAACTTGCTTTTGCCGGTTCTGCCTTCCAAAGTCGCCGTCCGGATCTTCTTTTCTCATTCGCACATACTCCAAGGCATCTTCGCCGCTCAGCAAAATTTCCCCTTCGCTAAATCCATCGAAAGCAAATTCGTTTGTAACGGTAATGCCGCCCAGAACATCAATAATATCCTTAAACCCTTCCATATTGACCTGCATGACATAATCAATGGGAATATCGAGCAAATGCTCAATCGTTTCCAAAGACATTTCGGCTCCCCCGAAAGCAAAAGCATGATTTACTTTATCGTGCTTGCCAAAACCAACAATTTCAGTGTAGGTATCTCTTGGAACGCTGACCATCTTAATGGACTGAGTAGAGGGGTTGACTGTCAGAACCACAATCGTATCTGATCTTCCTTTATCGTTTTCCCGCTCATCAACTCCCAGCAGCAAAATGGACAGGGGTTCTTTTTCTTCCAGAGCAACCTTTTCTGGGCGTTTCGCCGATACTTGCCGGGTCAGCGGTTCATGAATTTCCTCCAACGTACTCGTAGCTTTCGGGAATAGCGCAATGAACCCGAGAGACCCTGTAACAACGAGCAAAGCGAGAGCTATCAATAGCCACTTAGTAAAAGTTTTCTTTTTGCGATTCGTAGGATATTGAGCCATTTTCATTCTCCTTTTAAAGAAATTTTAAGAAATGAAGGAGGGACGTTTAGACCAAATGCATTCTTTTTCATAGCGTAAACCGGATTAGATATTAGGTCAATAGTTTTATTTGAATTTTCAGAAAAAATAATATACTTTTTTAATGATAAAAATGGTATGATTTTTGTACGAATACACCTACACTCGGTCCATATAATGGAATATAGGTGATTCTAATATTTCTGAATATTTAATTAAATTTAAAGGTATCCATTACCGGTCTGGCGGATTTCAGATAGGGGGAAATAGGATGATGAGCGCGACAGTCATGGTAATTCAAGAGGAAAAATGGGTGCGGGAGTTGATCCATGCTTTTTTGAAGACGAAAGGATACAAAGTCATCGAAGTAAATGAAGGCTCTGAGGTTATTGAACTGCTCAAAATAAGAGAACCGGATTTGATTTTGTTGGATGCTGAAATGCCTGGCATCAACAGTTTGGAAGTGTGTGCGAAAATCCGCTCCCGGTCAAGGCTGCCTATCCTTTTCATCAGTTACCGGAAAGAGCTATCTTTCAAAATACAAAGCCTGGATGCGGGCGGAGATGACTTTATTACAAAACCTTTCGATTTCAATGAACTTGAAGCAAGAATTCGTGCTGTACTAAGAAGAACCGGATGGACGAAAGAAACGGACGATTTAGCGATGCTTCGGTTTGGTGATTTACATATCCATGCAGATGCACGGCAGGTGTATGTAGCCGGAAAGCCTATTCACTTGAATCACAAAGAGTTTCAGCTGCTTTTATTGCTGGCCAAACAGCCCAATCGTGTGTGGACAGCCGAACAGCTATACAACCAAATATGGGGCTATTATTCTGCCGGAGAACTTCAAACAGTTAAGGTCCATATCAGCAATCTGAGAAGGAAAGTCGAAAAAGATCCGGCCAATCCAATCTATATCCGCACCATCCGAGGATTCGGCTATAAATTTGCGCATAGCGCGAATTGAATTCAATGGCATACAGCCCAGCAAACAATGTTCGCCAAGATACACCTGCCCTATCGAAAGGAGAGGGGAAATCTTGCAGCACGGAGGAGTTGGAACCCGATGGGGATTCAAAAGAAAACAAAGCATGCAGGCGAAAGAAAGCGCTTCGACATACCCAAAACGAATTCGCTCGCTGCAGAACAATATAGAAGCATCCGCACAAACTTGAATTTTACAATGCCAGATTCGAATGTAAGAACCATTCTCTTCACTTCAGCAACTAACGGGGAAGGGAAGACGACCACCGCTTTAAATATAGCCATCGTCTACGCAGAATCAGGCAAAAAAGTGCTGCTTGTGGATGGCAACATGCGCAGGCCGGCCCTGCATCATTTTTTCGACATTTCAAGCCGCAACGGCTTTTCGAGTTTGCTGATGAAAAAAGGCGAACTTTTGGATACGGTCAAGCGAACGGGCATAGTCGGCTTGGAAGTGCTTCCTTGCGGCCATGTTCCATCCAATCCGGCGGAACTGTTAGGAGCCGCCGCTTTGGAACAATTGATGGCTGAAATGAAAAAGTATTACGATATAGTCATTTTTGATTCGGCTCCGGTTTTAACCATTGCAGATTCGAAAATTTTAGCCAATAAATGCGACGGTACAGTTTTAGTAGCGAGCAGCGGAAAATCCGATAAACAGCAAATAGTAAAAGCAAAGGAAGCATTGCTAGCCGCAAAAGCCACTATATTAGGGGTCATTTTAAATAACCACGAAGTTGGAAAAAGCCGGAATTATTATGAAGGCTATCATTCGGACTAAGGAGGAAGCAGCATTGCGAAATTTCTCATCGATGCTCTATAAGCATCTGCCGATATACTTCCAAAACCTTTATGTGCGCTCCGAAAACAAAAAGGTGAAAAAAGAGCGGTATGGTGAAATCTATGCCGAGTTGCTGCGGGAGCTTGCATCAAAAAGAGCGGATGAATTTGGAGAAGCAGTCCAGTGGAAGGAAATTCACAAATTGCTGAAGCATTCAATCGAGCATAGCCCATTTTATCGGAAGTTTTATAAAGGCATAAATGTAGAAGCTCTCAAAGGTCTTTCTGACTTGCCGAAGCTTCCCGTAGTAGAAAGAGAAGCCATCCATCAAAATATTCAGATGATGCATGCAGCGGATGATTCAGCAGCGGCTGTAGCCCATGAAATTGACCGGGAAGGGATCCCGCTTAAGTTTTTGCTTACAAAGGAAGATATCCAAAAGCGCAATGCCTTTATGGATTTTTTTAAACAGCAGAACGGCGCTGACTCTAAAGGACTGAAACAAGCGATTTTCACTTCGAGAAAAATCGTGCCGGAAGCTCAGGAAAAGAAAATCTATTGGAGGGATAACCGTCCAGAGAAGATCCGGTTGTATTCAAACTACTATTGCACAAATGGCAATGCGGAAGTATACATTCGAAACTTGAACGATTTCCAGCCGGCACTTATCATCGGGACTGCTCCCATCTTATACAAGCTGGCTGCCTTTTTGAACGAAGCGCAGGAGAAGCTGGCTTCCCCGCCGCAAGCGCTCTTTTTGCAAGGGGGACTCATGGAGGCTGCTCAAAGAAAAGAAATCGAAAAAGCTTTTGGCTGTCCGGTGAGAAATTTGTTTCTTCCGTCTTATGAATTTCCGGTCATGTCCGAATGCGAGGCAGGGAAATTCCACGTCCATCCTAAAGCCGGCATTATTGAACTGGCTGAAGATGGAGAAATGATTGTGACGAATTTTATGAGCTATGGGACGCCGATTATAAGATGCAGAACAGGGGAATATGCAGAAGTGAAGGATGCGGAGTCTCCTTGTGCCTGTGGATCTACCCAACCTGTTATTAAAAGCCGCAAAGATCCTGATTCCAGCCGTTTGCGTACAGCAGATAACGCCAAAGTAGATATTCCGCAATTGGATGAAACCGGCCATGAGTTATCCGACGGCATAAAGAAAATCCATTTTTTCCAACACAAAAAAGAAGCGATTGAAGTGTTTGTCGAAGCTGGAGAGTCCTATACAAATGAATTGACTGAAACGATTCACCAAAATTTACAGTCCGCATTCAGCCAGGATACGAAATTTAATATCCGGGTGGTTGAAGAAATGCCACGAAGCCTTAAAGATGATTTTCAATTAGTCATTAACAAATTGGCCAAATAGCGTGATAGGAAAACTGGGAACAGGGAGAAATCCCTGTTCTTTTTTCGTGGAGTGCCTTAGAAGCCTGTTCATTCCCTCTAATGCTTTGAAAATGTTACGATAGGAAAGACTAGTTAGAGGTGAGGAGAAGAAGGATTATGGTTAAAAATGTTAAGAAAGCATCTTTTCTCCGTCTGATTCCAGGATTATTGCTTTGTTTTATCGTCATGATGGCGGGGATCATCGGTGCAGATTGGATTGGCGCTGCATTGCGCGCTGCAGCAATTTTGCCGGAGGGCGGCGCTAGCCCAATATCAGGGATTTTTGTAGCCATCGTGCTTGGAATTCTGATCCGCAATACAATCGGTTTGCCGGATGCATTTGCTAAAGGCATCAGTTTTGCCCTTAAATATGCATTGCGCGCGGGAATTATTTTGCTCGGACTGCGCCTGAGCATGACAGAAGCGTTAAAATTAGGAGCTTGGGGATTGCCGCTCATCGTGGCATGTATTTCAGTCGGACTTTTTGTAACCTTATTTTTTACCGCGAAAATGAATCAATCCAAGCGATTAGGGACGTTGATTGCGACAGGCACCGGCATTTGCGGTGTTACCGCCATTATGGCGACAGCACCTGTTATTAAAGCAAAGGAAAATGAAATATCCTATGCAGTTGCCAATATTACGATTTTCGGTTTGCTCGGCATGCTGTTTTATCCATACCTGGCCAATGCTTTTTTCGCTGATGAGCCGATAAAAGCGGGGTTATTCCTGGGTACGGCCATCCATGATACAGCGCAAGTTACAGGGGCAGCGTTAATCTACGATCAATTGTACAATTCGTCGACAGTAGTCGATGTCGCAACGATCACGAAACTTACCCGCAATGTGTTCATCATCGCGGTCATCCCGTTTGTCTCATTCTTGTTCTACCGGAACAATCGGGAAAATGGGCAGGCAGCTCAATTGCCGAAATGGTATAAATTATTCCCATTATTTATTTTAGGGTTTCTATTGCTGTCGTTGCTGCGGACAATTGGCGACTCTACCGTTGCTTCTTCCGGTTTGGCTTTTGGCCTATTTGATCCGGCGGCGTGGGAAGGCTTTTATAGTTTCTGGAGTTCTTTTGGCTCCACATACATGCTCGGGCTTGCAATGGCAGCCGTCGGGCTAGGCACGAACTTGAAAGTCTTCAAAGGCATGGGCATCAAGCCGTTCTATATCGGGTTTATTGCAGCGATTTCCGTCGGCATGGTCAGCTTATTGCTGATCTCTTTATTCGGCGGATTCATATCGGTGTAAATGAAAAAAAGACCAGTGGCGATCGCCGCTGGTTTTTGGGTTGGATGGAAAGCCGACAGATTGGGGCGTCAAATCTGCAGGCATACGTTTTTGGAAGAAAGGCTAAGGGTATGGAATGGCAAAGGACTGAAGGAGAGTGGACGGAATGGAAGTTGTAGCGAAAAGAGACTTGTTGAAAGACCGGTATGGCAATTATTATTTCGTTTCCTATGCAGGCAAAGATTCATTGACGCTCATCAATGCAGCCTTGTACTACGCATTTAAGGAAATTATGAGTGAAGAACTTGTCGAAAGAGTGAAAGCGCAATATCCAAATGATGTCGCTTGCGGCAAATATTTTGCGGATCTGGTAAAAACCCATATCGAAAAAATTGAAAAAGGTGAAATTCCCGGAAACATCTATGATATTGAAGAAGTGAAAGGCAAATTCGATTTGCATATGAAGCCGATTTATGATGAATCCTTTCATTTGTGAAGATGGCCCAGTACGAAGCTCCATTGCTTCTGCTGGGTTTTTCTAATGGGCAGAAAAAGATGCAGAAACCGTAAACTGAAAGATCAATTTATCAATAAGCCGCTTTATATTCGGAAATGCTAGAAGCAATTAGTGCTTAAGAATGGGAAATAGTGTATTCTATTATTCGAATATATCGGAAATGGGTTGATGGACATGAATCATACAGTCACTGCAAAAGACGTCGCCAAACTAGCAGGCGTTTCACAATCTTCTGTATCCCGCGTCTATTTTGAAGGAGCTAAAGTGTCGGAAAAAACAAGATTGAAAGTATTGGCCGCCGCTAAACAATTGGGTTACCGGCCCAATGAATTTGCCCGAAGTTTAATCACCAACCGGACCCGGATTATCGGACTGGTCATGAAAGGCGTGGACAATCCTTTTTATCCGCAGGTATTGACCCGGTTTACAGCAGCGTTCAAAGCATTGGGATTTAGTGTACTATTCGTTCATACCAACAATGAAGAATTGGAAGCAGAAGATATTGAAATATTATTAAATTACAACGTAGCAGGTGTTATTATCACCGATGCGACAATGTCATTAAATGTAGCAAATGAATTTAAAGAAAATAAAATTCCGCTCGTCTTTTTTAACCGTAAATTGCAGAACGATGATTTCTATTCCGTCAGCTGCAACAACTTGGATGCAGGACGTAAAGTAGCAATTTACTTGTTAGAAAAAGGGGTAACTGACATGGTCTATATCAGCGGCAATGAAGATACTTCGACAAGCCGTGAGCGGCAAAGAGGTTTTTTTGAAGTGCTTGAAAGCCGACAGATTCCTTATACAAAATATGCTTCAAATTATACGTATGAAGGAGGCTACCAAACAGCTCTTAAAGCAATCCGATCGGGACATGTACCGGCAGCTTTTTTTGTAGCCAATGACATTATGGCACTTGGAACAGTAGATGCTTTGAAACAACAAGGGGTGAAAATTCCTGAAGAGACGAAAGTGATTGGATTTGATGATATTGAAATGGCTGATTGGCCTTCCTATCAACTGACAACTTGGCGGCAGCCAGTAGAGAAAATGATTCATTTTACAATTTCATACTTAATGGATGAAATTGCTGCATATACAGGGAAATCAGGAAAAGTAGAAGTGAATGGTGCTTTAATTGAACGACTGACAACTTAAAAAAATGTTGACTTTTATAAATAATTGAAATATTCTTCTAGGTAGAGTTGAATTTGCATACGTATGCAAAAATGGAGGGATTCAAATGGTTGAAGTGTTAAAAGCAGGTAAATCGCAGGAAGAAGTAAACGCTAGCGATTCGAAAGTTTCTCAAATCGTTGCCGAGGCCTTAAAGGATGTAGAAGCTAGAGGAGACAAAGCAGTAAAAGAGCTTTCTGAGAAATTCGATAAATGGGCTCCGGAATCATTCCGGTTAAGTGAAGCGCAAATAAATGAAATCGTTTCCAAAGTTCCATCAGAGGTGATAGAGGATATTAAGTTTGCCCAAAAAAATATCCGTGCATTTGCAGAAGCGCAATTGGCTTCCTTGAATGATGTAGAGGTCGAGCATATTCCAGGCGTTATTTTAGGCCATAAAAATATTCCGGTAAACAGTGTAGGCTGCTACATTCCTGGCGGGCGCTATCCAATGGTGGCTTCGGCACATATGAGTGTGATGACAGCAAAAGTTGCTGGGGTCAAACGGGTTATCGCTTGTACACCGCCAATTAACGGAGAAATTCCACATGCGACGATCGCAGCGATGTCGTTGGCAGGCGCTGATGAAATTTACTTGCTTGGCGGCATCCAGGCGATGGGGGCCATGGCCATTGGCACGGAAACAATTGAAGCTGTCGACATGATTGTTGGTCCGGGCAACGCATTTGTTGCGGAAGCAAAACGCCAGCTTTATGGACGCGTAGGAATTGATTTGTTTGCTGGGCCGACGGAAACATTGGTAGTTGCTGACCATACAGCGGATGCAGAAATGGTCGCAACAGACATTTTAGGACAAGGTGAACATGGACCGACTTCTCCTGGGGCATTGATTACCACTTCCAGAGAGTTGGCTGAAGAAACCGTAAAAGAAATTGAACGCCAATTGGAAACTTTGCCGACAGCAGACGTTGCACGTGTATCCTGGTCGGATTACGGACAGATTTTATTGGTTGACTCCATTGAAGAAGCGCGTATAGAAGCGGATCGTTTAGCTTTCGAACACGTTGAAATCCTGACGGAAGATCCCGATTATTTCTTAGAAAATATGACGAATTATGGCTGCTTATTCCTAGGGCCAGAAACAAATGTCGCATACGGTGACAAAGTGATTGGAACCAACCATACGCTGCCGACTAAAGGCGCAGCCCGCTATACAGGCGGACTATGGGTAGGAAAGTTTATCAAAACCGTGACGTATCAAAAAGTGACCACTCCGGAAGCGAGCGCCTATATTGGTGAATATGCAGCACGCCTATGCCAATTGGAAAACTTCGCTGGGCATGCCGAACAGGCACTATTGCGTGTGAGAAGATACGGCAACAAATAATTTTTCACAACCGTCAGCGGGAAATCAATTCCCGCTGATTTCTGTATAAAGTGGACACATGGTGCAGAAAAGTTTTGCTCGTGATTTACATTAGGGGGAGCAGGGCTTGGGATTTTAAGAAGAGGGGGAAAGGTATGTTGGGCATTATCGGCATGATTGGAATGTTCGGCGGGTTGGCTCTGCTGATTTATTTAACAATGAGAGGGATGAATTTACTTATTACAGCCCCATTGACGGCGCTGTTAGTAGCAATATTCAACGGATTGCCCATTTTTCCGCAATTAGCGGAAGAGGGAGCGGCAAACTTTTTAACGAACTATATGACAGGGTTTACTGGATTTATCGCTTCATGGTATTTAATGTTCTTAGCTGGTGCTATATTTGGAAAAGTTATGGAGGACAGCGGTGCAGCTGATAGCGTTTCCCAATGGATTGTTGGAAAAATCGGCATGAAACGGGCGGCGCTCGCGGTTGTCATTGCCTGTGCCGTGCTGACTTACGGAGGCGTCAGCCTATTCGTTGTCGCGTTTTCTGTTTATCCGATGGCACTGAGCTTGTTCAGACAAGCAGATTTGCCGAGACGCTTTATTCCGGCGGCGCTTGGATTTGGTTCTACGACTTTTACAATGACTTCAGCGGGATCTCCGGAAATTCAAAACTGGATTCCAATTGAATTCTTAAAGACAACTCCTTATGCAGGATGGGAAGTCAGTATTTTCGTTGCTATATTTATGATGATTTTCGGTTATTGGTGGCTGAAAAAAATGATCAACAAAGCATTGGCAAATGGAGAACGTTTTGTCGCACGTGCAACGGATGAAACGCAGGAAACCAGAAAAGATTTGCCGAATCCATTGCTCAGCATGATTCCATTAGCGGTTGTCCTCATCATTTCATTTATCTTCCATAATAGTTTAGGGACTTCTGCGTTAATCATTGCGTTATCCGGCGGGATTTTAGCTACGTACCTAATCAATCGGAAGTATTTCCACAACTTTGGAAAAGCGGTCGGGGACGGCGCAATGGGCGCTGTTGTTGCAATTGCCAATACGGCTGCAGTAGTCGGTTTTGGCGGTGTGGTAAAAGCCACGCCATCTTTTGAAGCAGCTGTTGATGTGATGACTGGAATTCCAGGAAGCCCATTAATCGGCGGCGCGTTGGCGGTTGCCATTATCGCAGGACTTACAGGATCTTCATCAGGCGGGCAAGCCATTGCCTTGCCATTGCTGGCTCCTCATTATTTGGATCTTGGCGTCAATCCGGAAGCGTTGCACCGGACAGTCGCGATTTCTTCCGGGTCTCTGGATTCCTTGCCGCAAGGCGGATACGTGGTAACCACTATACGATCAATTGCTGGAGAAACGCATAAAGACGCGTATCCGGCATTCGGGGCATTGACTGTAGTCGTTCCGATTCTTGGAACCGTATTGGCTGTTATTCTATTTTCACTAGGTTTATAAAAAAGCGATACCCAAAAAACTTTTTTTCGACCAAAAGTTTTTTGGGTATACTTCGTTTCATAACATATAAAAGGGGTGTAAAGAATGGAAAAAATTTCGATTCTTGGCTGTGGGACAATGGGGCATTCCATTGCTTTATCAGCTGCATGGTTTGGGCAAAATATAAACGTTTACGGAATTGATGAGCAAGATTTGGCTCTTGCAGCTAAAGGGCTCAACAGAAAATTGAAAGTTATGGCTGCCAATGGACTTTTTGATGAGGAAGAAGCAAATCGGATCAACAGCCGGATTTATTTTTCGTCCTCTTTGGAAGAAGTTGTTTCCGAAAGTACCATTATTATTGAAGTGATTCCAGAAGTTCTTGAGTTGAAGAAAGAAATGTATGCACGGTTAGAAGCATTGGTGGACGAAGATGTCATCATCGCAAGCAATACGTCCGGGTTCATGCCGAGCCTGCTGGCAGCGGATATGAAAGTCCCTCAGCGATTCATCGTAACTCATTTTTGGAATCCTGGACATCTTATCCCTTTAGTCGAAGTGGTAAAAGGAGAAAAAACGATTGATGCAACTGTAGAGCGGGCAATGGCCATGATCCATTCCATGCGCAAGAAGCCGATTTTGCTGCAAAAGGAATTGCCCGGCTTTATCGGCAATCGGCTTCAATATGCGTTGTTTCGTGAAGCGCAAGCGCTGCTGGATTCAGGAGCCGCAACCAAAGAAGACATTGATGCAGCCGTTACATACAGCATTGGCCGGCGACTGCCTGTTACAGGTCCGTTAATGACTGCAGATTTAGGCGGGTTGGATGTATTCTCGGCCATTTCAAATTATTTGTTTGAAGATTTAGCAACAGATCAACATTCAGGTGAAACATTGACAAGACTTGTGAAGGAAAATAAATTCGGTGATAAGAGCGGCAAGGGATTCTATGATTGGGAAGCGGAAACCTCAGACAAAATCAATGAAGAGCGCGAACAGACGCTGATCCATTTTTTGAAAAATGATCTTAAAAGAACCGGAGGCATCCGTCCGTGAAGAATTACTTTTCAGAACTTGCAGGAAAAACAGTGGTAGTCACTGGGGGAAGCAAAGGCATCGGCAAAGAAATTGCTTTGACTTTTGCTGAACTGAAAGCCAATGTGGTCATTTCTGGGCGCAGTGAAGAGGCATTAAATGAAGCTTTAGCAGAGCTAAAGAAGTTTAACAGCAGCTGCTTCGCGGTTCAAGGTGATTTAAGCGAAATTCAAAACGTCCGTAAATTAATTGATGCAGCCGCCGAACAGTTTGGTACGGTGGATATTTTAGTTAATAATGCAGGAGTCAATATTGCCAAGCCAGCGATGGAAGTGACAGAAGCAGACTGGGATACCGTTCTCGATTTAAATTTAAAGTCTGTTTTTTTCGCCAGTCAAGCCGCCGCCAAGTATATGATTGCCCAAAAAAGCGGGAAAATCATTAATATCGCATCTCAAATGGCATTTGTCGGCTATGTAAAAAGGGCAGCTTATTGTTCAAGCAAAGGCGGCCTGGTTCAATTGACGAAAGCTTTGGCTGTGGAATGGGCGGAACACGGTGTTCACGTCAATGGGGTGGCGCCGACGTTTATTGAAACCGAGCTGACTTCCAAGATGTTCGAAGATCTGGATTTTCAAGAAGACGTCAATCGCCGTATCTTATTGGACGGGCTCTCTCAGCCAAAAGATATCTCAGGTGCTGTTTTGTACCTAGCATCGGATCTAGCAAATTTCGTTACGGGTGAAACAATCAAAGTGGATGGCGGCTGGACCGCTATTTAAAGGAGGGTTCTAAATGGAAGGGAAAGTCTTGTTTATTACAGGAGCCGCGAGGGGAATTGGATTTGACATTGCACATGCCTTTTCAGCAGCAGGCGCCAAAGTGGTTATTTCGGATTTGACACAACAAGCAGTGGATGAAGCTGCGGCAAAAATGCCTGGAGAAGCGCAGGGCATTGTTTGCGATGTGACAAAGGAGCAAGATATCAAAAATGCAATAGATTATACGGTTGAGACGTTTGGCCGCTTAGATTTTCTGGTTAACAATGCCGGAATGCAGCACGTTTCCCTGTTGGAAGATTTTCCGACGGAGAAGTTTGAACTGCTCGTTAAAATTATGTTAACAGCTCCATTTATTGCGACCAAATATGCTTTGCCTTATATGCGCGAACAGAAATTCGGCCGCATTCTCAATATGGCGTCCATTAACGGCGTTATCGGCTTTGCAGGAAAAGCGGCTTATAATTCCGCCAAACATGGTGTCATCGGATTAACGAAAGTGGCGGCACTTGAAGCGGCTGCTGATAGTATTACCGTAAACGCGATTTGTCCAGGGTACGTGGATACTTTACTGGTGCGGAATCAGTTTGCAGATTTAGCAAAAACACGGAATATTGAGCTTGAGCAAGTGTTGGAAGAAGTGCTTTATCCACTAGTGCCGCAAAAGCGTTTGCTTGATGTTAAAGAAATTACCGATTTAGCCCTCTATCTGGCAAGTGATTCTGCTAAAGGAATGACGGGGCAAGCTATTATTTTGGATGGCGGCTATACCGCACAATAAAAAATAGGAAGGAAGCGATAAGAGAAAGCGCTTCCTTTCTTTAACCCATCAGTCAAAAGTCCGAATATTATGAAAAAGTCTTTTAATTTTTCGAAATCCCTCTATAATGAACCATTATGTATTGAAGGAGATGAAGCGATGTCGAATCTGAGAAATGACTCTTTGCAATTGCATCTGCAGCATAAAGGGAAGTTGGAAGTCCGGTCAAAAGTGGCAGTAGAAAATGGACGCGATTTAAGCCTCGCTTATTCTCCAGGAGTGGCTGAACCGTGCAAGGAAATTGCGCAGGATCCGGCCAAAGTCTACGACTACACGATGAAAGGCAATACAGTCGCCGTTGTCACAGACGGCACTGCTGTACTCGGACTTGGAAATATTGGTCCGAAAGCTGCCTTGCCTGTCATGGAAGGAAAAGCCGTGCTTTTTAAAGAGTTTGCCGGAGTGGATGCTTTTCCGATTTGCCTTGGAACAACAGATGCCGAAACCATTATCCAGACCGTGAAGCTATTGGAACCCGGATTTGGTGGTGTGAATTTAGAGGATATCTCAGCACCGGCTTGCTTTATCGTGGAACAGCGTTTAAAAGAAGAGATGAATATTCCTGTATTCCATGACGACCAGCATGGAACCGCCATTGTTACTTTAGCTGGCCTGGTCAATGCGCTAAAATTGGTCGGCAAAGAAATTGCCGACACGAAAGTCGTTGTGAACGGAGCAGGCGCTGCGGGGATTGCTGTGGTCAAGCTTTTGAGTAAATTCGGTTTTACGAATGTGATGATGTGCGATACAAAAGGTGCGATTTTCAAAGGCCGAGCTTATGGAATGAATCCTTTTAAAGAAGAAGTAGCGGAGATGACCAACTATGAGCGCAAGGAAGGATTGCTCCACGAAGTCATTATCGGTGCGGACGTCTTTATTGGAGTTTCTGCAGAAGGCGCGTTAACCGAAGAAATGGTGAGGGAGATGGCAGAAGATCCCATCATTTTTGCAATGGCCAATCCAAACCCGGAAATCTTGCCCCATGAAGCTAAGCGGGCAGGAGCCAAAGTAATCGGCACGGGGCGTTCAGATTTTCCGAACCAAGTGAATAATGTATTAGCTTTTCCGGGCATATTCAGAGGAGCGCTGGACGTGCAAGCCAGTGGAATCAATGATGCAATGAAAATCGCTGCAGTGGAAGCTATAGCCGATTTGATTGGAGAGCATGAACTCCGGGAGGACTATGTCATTCCGGCTCCCTTCGATCTGCGCGTGGCTGAAGCAGTTGCCAAAGCGGTAGCCCAGGCGGCAATTGAAACAGGGGTAGCAAACTATTCCACTTGTCCGAATCTTGATGCTGAAAGTGCTGATGACTTCACAGCGGTTATCGTAAAAGAGTAACCATATATAATATAGAAGAAAGCCGTTCACCTTTTAGAAGATGGACGGCTTTTTTGATTTGGGCAGCATTTATTTAGAGAATATGGCTTGTGGACTGGTTTGATGGACTTTTTTCAATGCTTGCTCGAGATCTTCAAGCAAGTCATCCGTATATTCCAACCCAACGGACAATCGCAGCAAGCCGTCGGTAATGCCGCGCTGCTCACGCTGTTTTTGGGGCATAGCGGCATGAGACATGGTGGCTGGATACGACAGAATCGTTTCAACGGCTCCGAGCGATACCGCGAAAACCGGGATTTGCAAACTATCGACAAAAACTTTAGCAGCCGCTTTATCGGCAAGCCGCAAAGACAAAACCGCGCCAGCCCCACGTGCTTGTCGCTCATGAATCGGATTCCCTGGATGGAATCGGAATCCTGGATAATAGACTTCTTCAACAACGGGGTGGCTATGCAAATAATCAGCAATGATGCGGGCTGATGCGGAAGACTGTTTCATACGGGCTCCAAGTGTTTTGATGCCTTGAAGGAGTGAATAGGAATCTTGCGCCCCTAAAATCGAACCGAATGTGTTCTGGATAAAAGCGAGCCGGCTGCCGAGTTCTTCATCCTTTGTCACGGCAAGCCCGGCAATGATGTCGCTGTGGCCAGAAAGGAATTTTGTAGCACTATGCAAAACGATGTCTGCTCCAAGATCAAGCGGGTTTTGATAAAGAGGCGTCATGAATGTATTATCAACAAAAGTTAAACAATCGTTTGCTTTGGCAAGTTTAGCCGCAATTTCAATATCGGTGATGTTCATCACCGGGTTTGAAGGCGTTTCGATATAGATGACCTTTGTGTTTTCGCGGATAGCCGAAGCCATCTCACTGAGATCGGTCATATTGACAAATGTGTAGTCGATATTGAATTTGTTCAGGACTTCTGTGACGAAACGGTAAGTTCCGCCGTAAACGTCTTCCGAAACAAGGACGTGGTCTCCCGCAGATAGGAGCATGAAAGCAGAGGAGATGGCGGCCATGCCCGAAGAAAAGGCAAACCCGCGGGTGCCATTTTCAAGTTTTGCAATGGTTTCCTCTAACTTTTGGCGCGTCGGATTGCCGGATCGGCTGTAGTCGAATGGTCCGAACTCATCAATATTGGGCTGATGATAAGTGGAAGACAAATAAATAGGGACATTGACCGCCCCTGTTTCTTTGTCTACGCCGGTTGAATGGATAAAACGAGTCTCTAAGTGGTTGGTCATCATAAAAACCTCCTATTAGTTGTAAAGAACGGCTCCTATTCGTGAATCGAAAAATGGAGCTTTCTTCAGCAAGAAGAAAGCTCCGTTTCATAAGGAACGCGTTCTTCTCATCTTTAAGGCCGAAGCCTTTTGGAATTAGCACCGTGGCCTTCTTCAGGCTGGTTGCTGAGACATCAAAGGGCCAAATCCCTCCGTCTCTCTTGATAAGAAATACATAATATGAAGTTATGGATGCTGCGATGTCTTCAAGCTTAAACCATCTTGACAGAAACTGCAAGGAAAATTATTAAAATATTCTTTTAATAAAAAGGGGAAACGTTAATATCCTAATGCTTTAACCGCAAATAGGGGATTCCTTTTAATTCGAAAGACGAAAGGCTATAATGGATATCAACACTTTAATTCAAAGGGGTAATCTGATGTATATTGTGACGTCCACTGTTGTGGTGCCTGAAGAGAAGACTCAGGACCTCATTGATATTTACCGAAAACGTTCGAGACGGGTCGATAAAGCGCCGGGATTCCATTCTTTCCGGCTGATCCAGAATACAAAGAAGCGCAATGAACTGACTGTCCATCTGGAATGGCATTCGAAAGAGGCTTATATGGAATGGGTAAGAAGCAGCGAATTCAAGGAAATCCATGATCTCGAAAAGCATTACCCCGACAAAGCGCTGGCCGGAATTGTACCGAAAGTGCATCAGTATGAGGTGGTAGCAGAATGAATCAAGCGTTAAAGAAGCAAATCGCCAAAAGCACAGCCAATCAAATCTATGAAGCCTACCCATTTTTATGGGATCGTTTCGGTGAGCGTGGATTTGAACATACGGAAAAAGACAATCTGCATCATCTTGACCATTTGGAAACAGCGTATGATTTAAACGATAAACAAGTGTTTTTGGATTACACGATATGGCTGGAAAAGGTATTAACGAGCCGGAATGTCGGAGCCGATTTGATCATAGATAACTTTGAGAGACTTATAGGCTTCATTGAAGCAGAAGCTG
This sequence comes from Planococcus massiliensis, assembly GCF_000821325.1. Taxonomy (NCBI): domain Bacteria; kingdom Bacillati; phylum Bacillota; class Bacilli; order Caryophanales; family Caryophanaceae; genus Planococcus; species Planococcus massiliensis. The sequence goes on from NZ_CCXS01000001.1 coordinate 1,094,523, forward strand.
AACAGAAAGAAAAAGAATTTATGCAGCAATGCCTTCAAGAAGCAAATGATTTATTGAAAGGCAGCAATTTGAAGAAGGGAGGTTGATCAGATGATTCAACCAACCGAACTGGCAGAACTTTTTTTGCAGGGCAATGACCGGGAAGCGCTGAAGCAAGTCCAGCAATTTCTCGACAGCCATAATCGGAAAAAACTTTTTGATCAGCTATTAACGCCCGCCATGTACCATATTGGCGAGTTATGGGAAACCAATGCAATTTCAGTGGCAGACGAACACCTTGCGACAGCTATTTGTGATTTTGTCGTTTCGGTCATAGATAAACGCAGAGAAGAAGAACACGCTGCAAAACGAAAAGTTATGGTGCTGGGACCGGAAGGGGAAGAGCATTACATCGGATTGAAAATGGTCTCAAGCCTTTTTCGGGAACACGATTGGTCCGTCAATTATTTAGGGCCCAATATGCCGCTTGACCACGCAATGGAAGCTGCTAATCGGTGGCAGCCGGACGCCATCGCTTTATCGGCAGCGCTCGTTTATCGCATGCCAACTTTAAAAGCGTATATAAATAAATTTAAAGAATTGGCGCATGCTCCTGCAATCATCGTCGGAGGGCGGGCCGCTGCCTTTGAAAGCAGCCGCATCCTGATTGAGGAAGGCGCCATTTTAGTGAAAGACCTTGAGCAACTGGAACACTGGATCAAAACGGGAGAGGAGCCGGACGATGAATACAGAATTTCAATATGATGACTTGCCGCTCCCGGCTTTTCGGTTAAATGAAAAGCTTTCAGTAGTCAATTGTTCCGAAGAAGCGCTGCGCCTATTCGGCAAGGTTTCGTCATTCTTGGAAATTGTCGATGAAGCAAGTGCGAATAAGGCAAGGAAGATGCTGGCTTCTGGAATGGCAGTTGAAAAGTTTGAGCTGAATGTAATTGCGCAGCCAAGCAAGCTGATTTTGGCCGATGTTTTTGCTAAATGGGACAGCCAATTTAGCTTATCCGTCATCCTTGTTCCGAAAGATGATGAACTGGCAGGCATCGTTCAGCAGCTCGCCCAGCTTCGTTCCCGGCTGAATGAAACCGATTATGATTTATTCCTGGAAAAAGAGCGGACAGCTGATTTGCTGCAGCAAGTCCAGGAATTGTCAGCCCCATGCATCCAATTGGATAGCATGCGGCTGCTGATTCCGGTATTTGGAGAATTATCCAGAGAAAAAGTGGAAGCCGTGAGTGCCCGCCTGCTGGAAAATATTTATCAAGTGAATGCGGAAACGACCATTATGGATTTTACGGCTATAACGAAAATTACAAGCCAAGGATTGACCAGCTTAGAATCCCTTCTACAGACAATCTCCGTCATGGGAACAGAAAGCATTATTTGTGGCGTAAAGCCGAGCCATGCAAAAAAGCTGCACCATCTCCAATCGCTAATGTATGTAAAATTTGCTTCTTCGCTGCAGGAAGTCATTGCCTTGCGTCCAGAAACCAGCAAAAGCTGACTCGAAAATCTCGAGTTGGCTTTTTTTATTTAGGTGGATTTGTATAGCGAGCCGCTTCCGCTTTTCTATGTCCAGACTCCAGCGCCAGCCACTCGGGATCATAAGCCAACCCGGCCGCTTCCGCTTTTCTATGTCCAGCTGCAAGAGCCAGCTTCTCGGCTATAAGCCAGCCCGCTGCGGCGGCAACAGCCTCCTCGCGGTCCGTCTAAAACATATATTGCTCCTGCATCACTTTGTGCTTCGTGTATGAGCTGATTGCATGCCTTTATCTCGTAAAGTCGCTACAATATGAGGGACAAGGAGTGAAAATCAGATGAATCAAAAGAAATTTGAAAATATTCCCTTATCCGTTTTGGATTTAGCGCCAATCAATGAAGGCAGCGAGACGGCTGAGTCTTTTGCGAATAGTGTGGAACTTGCCCAGCATGTAGAGAAATGGGGCTTTAACCGCTACTGGCTTGCTGAGCATCACAATATGCCGGGAATCGGCAGTTCGGCTACGTCTTTATTAATTGGCCATATTGCTGGCCATACAAATACGATCCGAGTGGGATCAGGCGGCGTAATGCTGCCCAATCATTCTCCGCTCGTCATCGCTGAACAATTTGGAACGCTCGAGACGATTTATCCCGGGCGCATCGACCTTGGACTTGGCCGGGCACCAGGCAGCGACCAAGCAACGGCTTATGCGCTCCGCAGAAATTTGCAAAGCAATGTGGATGAATTCCCGCAATCTGTCGCTGAACTGCAGAATTATTTTTCCGATAACCCGATTGGCCGCGTCAAGGCTTATCCAGGAATCGGGTTGAATATTCCATTATGGCTATTAGGCTCAAGCGGCTATAGCGCACAGCTTGCAGCAGTGAAAGGCTTGCCTTTCTCATTTGCCAGCCATTTTGCACCGGACTATACGATGCAGGCGATGCAATTGTACCATCAGAATTTTAAACCATCGAAAGACTTGCAAGAGCCTTATGCAATGGTTGGCGTCAATGTGATTGCGGCAGATACCCAGGAACGGGCCGAGTGGCTAGCAACTTCCAGCCAGCAGCAGATGTTTGCGCTGATGCGCGGGATGCCGACGACGTTTATGCCGCCGATCGACAATTTGGAAGAGGAATGGACAGACCGCGAAATTGCGATTTTCCGCGAGAAATTGGATTCGGAATCCATGATTGTCGGAACGCCGGATGTGGTGCGCGAAAAACTGCGCAGTTTCATCAATAAAACACGGGCGAACGAAGTGATCATCAATTCGCAGATTTTCCACCAAAAAGACCGGCTCCGTTCTTATGAAATTGTTGCCGAGTTAATGGAATAACAGAAAAATGACCCCGGGAAAGCATTGCTTTCCCGGGGTCTTATCGTACTTGCAAATCTGAAGTTTATTGAAGCTCTTCTGCTTTTTTAGCGTCGCGCTTCACTTCTTCAGGCGCATCATCCTCAATAGCCGCATAATCCGGTCCACCTTCGCCAATCATATTCAATACAGCATAGTAATCTTCTTCCAAGAGACGGGAAATTTCTTTTTGGTCCACTCGCGCGCGTTCCATGATGAAATAACCTCCTCGTGAATTATATACTTCGCTAAAAGGATGATGGATGAATTATTCTCTCTCAATCAATTATACTGACTATTCTGCTTTATTGGAAGTGAATGGGCTTGGCTTTTCTGCTGTTTTCAAATGGCGGGGCGAAGGGAAGTGTTTCATACAAAAAATCCGCAAAAGCAGCTTCGCTTTTGCGGATTTTAATCATTTACTTAAATTGATTTCAGCATTCAGTTCCATCGATTCAAAAAAGAGGGAAGGAGATTTTTCATTCCATTCTGCTGAAACCATATCTGCTGTCCGATCTTCGTTTAAATCATAGGCGAGCTCGGTGCGAAGGTCGTCTGTTTGTTCAACTTTAACCAAAGGACCGGCTGGAGTCAGCCAGTTTAGCTGCTGCCGGCGATTTTCAGCGGCAAATTGAATCCATTCGTCTTCCTTCTCTTCGGATTCAAAGAAAGGCGTTTGCCCTAACATGAACCACGTTTGCGCTTGATGTTTTGGGGGGAGCCAGAAGCTTTTTAGCAAGCTGCCTTCTTCTAAAGTCAAATCCGGGATTTCATGGCGCAGTTCCTGGACTTTATTGCCGTTGCCAAGAGGGATTTGCCGGGATACGTATAAATTCCCTTGCAATATCTCATTCTCGGAAGAGCTGATTGTGCCAAAAGGGTTGCGGGTAGGGTCATTGCCGTATACGGGATCTTCTTCGCGAGAAATCGGTTCTTCATTCCATGATTTTACTTTGGCCTCTTTCAAACCGTTTGTATTCAATGACAGCGCATAAGGCATCCAGCTCGTGTTGTTGATTTCTTCAAAGACGATCGCTACGCCGTTTTCAAGCGTTCGTTCAACAAGAGTGTAAGTTCCAAGCGGAATCCCGAAAAAGGTAATTGCGTGTTCATAAACCAGGTTTTCGCCATCTTCTGTTGGCTCAGCCTCTGACAGGGTGAAAAACGTCGGCTTTTCCACCGTCAGCTTCACTTCACCTTGCGAGTACACTTCTGCTTCGTTTTTCAAAAACATCATGCCGGTAAACAGGATCAGCGCCATGAAAAAGAACACAGCGACTGAGAGTATAATCTTTCGAATCAAATTTTCCACCTCTATTATTTCAAACTGCTTTGATTATATCACGAGGGAATCAAAATAAGCGGGAGGAGATATGAGCATCGGATGAACAAGTGCCGGTGAGAAAAAGAGCTGCCCATAGAGTAGGCTGGACCCTTCAGAAGGCATAGGAAGTCGTTCGGAAATAAAAAAAGCGCCGCAATGGGCGCTTTCCTATAACACTTTCTCCAAAAAATCTCTGGCTCGTTCGGTTTTCGGGCTGCTGAAAAACTCAACAGGTTCTCCGTCTTCGACCAATACACCGTGGTCGAGGAAAAGAACGCGGTCTGCCACTTCGCGGGCGAAGCCCATTTCATGTGTGACAACGGCCATTGTCATGCCGGATTTTGCCAAGTCTTTCATAACTTCGAGCACTTCTTTCACCATTTCCGGATCAAGCGCGGAAGTCGGTTCATCGAAAAGCATCAGTTCCGGTTCCATAGCTAAAGCCCGGGCAATGGCTACACGCTGTTTTTGCCCGCCGGACAAGCTGCTTGGATAGGCTTTTTCCTTATCCGACAATCCGACGCGTTTTAGCAATGTCCGCGCCTTGTCTTCGGCCAAAGCTTTTTTCTCGCCTTTGACTTTCATCGGGGCATACGTCAAATTCTCTAAAACCGTCAGATGAGGGAAGAGGTGGAAATGCTGGAACACCATGCCGATCTGTTGCCGGATTTTCTGAATGTCTTTTTTCGGCCCCGATAAATTCTGGCCATTCACGATCACGGTACCGGAAGTCGGTGTTTCAAGCAGGTTCAGGCATCTGAGAAACGTCGATTTTCCGGAGCCGGAAGGGCCGATGATCGAAACCACCTCGCCTTTTTTGATTTCAGTGGAAATGTCCTTTAGGACTTCGTTGCTGCCAAATTTCTTATATAGCTTCTCTACTTTAATCACTTAGTTTCAACCTCCGTTCGAACAATCTGCCAAGCACCGTCAAGCCCATGACCAGGCACCAGTAAATCAAGCCGACAAACAACAAGGGTTCGAAGTTGCGGAAAAGGTCGGAGCCGACGACTTGTGCGCGGCGCATCAAATCGAGGTAGCCGATGGTCGAGACGATGGCAGATTCTTTCGTCAAGGTGATAAATTCATTCATCAAAGCAGGGAGGATGTTCTTCAATGCCTGCGGCAAAATGATGTCTTTCATCATCGCGCGATAAGGGATGCCAAGCGCCTGTGCTGCTTCCATCTGCCCTTTATCCACAGCCTGTATGCCGGCCCGGATGATTTCTGAGATATAGGCGGAAGAATTTAATCCGAATGCCAGGATAGCAGAAAGGAAAGGCGAGATGTCATAGCCCGTTAATTGCGGGATGGAATAGTAAATGATCATCAATTGCAAAATCAACGGCGTTCCGCGGAAGATTGACGTATAGGCATCAGCGAACCAGCGCAGCGGTTTGATGCTGCCGATTTTGAACAAAGCTAAAATCGTTCCGAGGATGGCTCCTAATATAATCGCAAAGAAGACAAATTTTAATGTCACCCAAATCCCTTCCAGCATGAAAGGGATGTACGGGACGATTTGTGAAAAATCCAAGTTCATAATATCCAACTCTTTTCTATAAGAAAGATTATTCTAGAATCTCCCATTTCTCTTTTAGTTCATCCATTTTTCCGCTTTCTTCCATTTCGGCAAGAACTTTATTCACATCTTCTACAAGATCGCCGCCTTTCGGGAAAGCGACAGCCATTCCAGGCGAAGCGGTTGTCGGATCATCAAATGCATCTAGATCTTGAGCATCGATATAGCCTTTTGCCACAGCTTTATCCATGTAAGCGGCATCGATGCGGCCTGATAAGATTTCCTGGATCAATGCGCCGGAATCATCAAGGGATTTCAGTTCGAAATTGATTCCTTCATCTTTGATGATGCTGTTTGCCCCTTCTTCCTGAATCGTTCCAAGCTGAACGCCTACAACTTTTCCTTCCAGATCTTCAAGCGTTTTTACGTCCGATCCTTTAGGCGTCAAGAACATTTCGCCGGAATGATTGTATTCTGTCGAAAAGTCGACGTTCTCTTTGCGCTGTTCAGTAGCGGACATGCCGGCAATGACCATATCCACCCGGTCGTTTTGAAGAGCACCGATCAAGCCGTCAAATTTCATATCATTGATTTCGAGTTTATAGCCCAGTTCATCGGCAATGTGGTTAGCCAAATCGATATCAAATCCAACAATTTCTCCCTCAACATTGCGGGATTCAAAAGGCGGAAATTCAGCCGAAGTGCCCATTTTCAATACTTTTGCATCGTCAGAAGCATCCGAACTGCCTGACGCTGAGTCATCATTTCCACATGCTCCAAGCATTAAAGCAGCAGAAGCAGCAATAGCCAATAAAACGTTTTTCTTTTTCATATGTAATTCCTCCAAGTTTTCGAATATTTATTCAACTAAATGAATTTTAACAAACTACTTCAAAATAATAAAGGGTTTTTTATTCGATTTATTGAATAAAAATGTATTTTAACTTTTCTGTATTTTCAGCTATAATGGATGGGAAAGGTGTGAGAAGGATGAAAAAACTATTGTTGACCGGCTTTGAACCATTTTTGGACTATACGGTCAATCCAACGATGAAAATAGTGGAAGAGCTGGATGGGGAAAATATTGCAGGCTATCAAATCGTCGGAAAAGTGTTGCCGGTGGATTTTAACCAATCCGGCAAATTGTTCCTGTCGTACATAGAGGAAGTTAAACCGGAAGCAGCGGTATCGCTTGGATTAGCGGCAGGCCGCTATAAGATTACTCCGGAGCGCATTGCGATCAATTTCAAAGACGGTGCGCCGGACAATAAAGGCCATAAGCCGGTAGATGAACCGATTGAAAAAGCAGGGGAGCCTGCCTACTTATCGACTTTGCCTATCCGAAAAATGGTTGAACGCTTGATTCAAAATGGCTTGCCTGCAGAGATTTCGAATACAGCCGGTGCATATCTATGCAATAACATTATGTACGAAGGTCTCCATCTGGCTTCTGTGAAGCAATTGAATATGCCGACAGGGTTTATTCATATACCGGCCTCGCATGAATTAGGGATTCAGCATGGGAGCATTCCAAGCTGGCCGCACAGCGATTTAGCAAAGGGCATTCGCCTTTGCATTGAAGCAATGGCAGCAGAATAGAAAAAGCGATCTGCCGCATGGTTGGCAGATCGCTTTTTTAAATGATTTCCCATTTGCGCTGTTCGGCGACTGTCCGGAGGCGCGATTCGGGCTGCACAGCTACGGGATGCCCGACGAGTTCCAGTACAGGGAGATCCGAATGGCTGTCGCCATAGGCAAAGCTATTTGCCCAGTCGATTTCTTTTCCGGCCAATGTTTCATGGATTTTTTTGGTTTTCATCGGCCCTTGAATATGATTGATCTTGGCTTGATGGTCCAAAATGCTGTCGGCATACGGAATCTCCGTGCCGATAATGGTTTCGATCGGCAATTCAGCCGTCACCGAATGAAGCAAAGGAGTAAAAGCGCCTGAAACGAGCATCACATAATCGCCTTTGTCCACGTGGTTCTTAAGGCGCTCCACAACTTTCGGATTAAAATCAGCATGCATTTTGTCAGCCATCTCTTTGAAATAAGATTCCATTTCTTGTTTCGTAAAACTTTTCAAGGCGGCTAAATAGGCTTGAACAGAGCGCTCGCGCATTTTCTGGACAGAGACTAATTTTAATTTCGAACCGATATAGGGCGGCATGATTGCCCGGTAAAACTGGCGATACCGGCTGCTGTGTGTCGGGTGGGTTTTTAAATGGTCCATCATCAATTGAAAAGTTTCTTTCGAATACAGGGTTCCGTCAAAGTCAAATATCGCTACACGCATATGAATCACTCCGGTCCTTATTAATTTCTTGTAAGAACATCATAACGGAAATAAGGAACCTGTTCTACTCGTTTCTCCATTTGATTAATGGAAGATAAACATGCTAATTTTATGATAAGATGGGGAGAGGCAAAAGTGGCACCTTCACTTTGCAATTTCTTCCGGAGGTAATGGAATTTGAAAAAAGAAATTAAATCGATTTATTACATACGGGTGTTTGCGATGATGATGGTTGTTCTGGTCCATGTGACGGCACCGTACAGCCATTTGTTCTCACCAAATACGATTCAACATATGTCCTATCATTTTCTGAATAATATTGTGCGGGTGGAAGCCGGTTTGTTCATCATGCTTGTGGGCATTGTTTTTTTCTATAATTACCGGAACCGCGAATGGACACCGAAAGTCCTTTTTGATTATTTCCGCAAACGAGTCGTATACATATTGATTCCATACGTTGTCTGGTGCATCATCTATGAAGCGGATGCCATCCACTACAACCATAAAGTCTTTGATCTGGCTGGCATCATCGACAATATTATTGACGGAGGCAGCAAGTACCAACTCCATTTTATCTCGCTGGTCGTTCAGTTCTATTTGATCTTTCCAGTTCTGATGTTCATTGTCCAGAAGTCCGCTTTCCTGCGAAAGTATTTGTGGCTCGTCGGCATTGTCTTAGAATTTGTCTATTATTTCGCCAACCTGAAATATCAACTCGTCACAGGTCCGTTTTTCATGTCTACAATCGCTGCCTTTTTGCTGGGGGCCTGGATCGGTCTGCATTACGAAGAGTTGGCGGCGAAAGTCACGCGGACCAAAACGGTTTGGCTGTTCTTTGCCTTCCTTTCCATGGCGATTCCGTACGTGTTGATCCGTTATCAGAACGCCTTCAATACACGTGTGCCGATTCCGGAAGAATTATACAAGCTGATCGGCATCGGTTTCCTCGTTGTCGGAGGATGGTTCTTCTTTAATCTCTGTGAGCGATTTGTAACTGCGTTTGCAGAAACAACGACGCTAAAAATTAAAAATATCGCTTATTACTCATTCGGGTTCTATTTAATGCATCCGTATGTCATCACGCAAGTGAATATCTATTTCCCTATCAGGGATGGCTGGTATTCTTGGCATTTCATGATATTCTTCCAGTATCTTCTGGTCGCCGTCATCTGTTATTTCGTGATCTGGTGGTTCCATCGTTTTATTCCTTTTGCGAGCTTCGTCTATGGCAAGCTGCCGAAAAATGCACCTTTGTTCTGGCAAGTGCAAAAGCCGGATGAAAAGGGGCCGGAGGTTTATCCCGTTTCCAATGAAGGGTATAGAAAGGAAACGTAACGAGTTTGACAGGAGGTTATCGGATGGCTGCAAGAAGGATTATGGTTGGCTATATCGAATTGACGGAAGAAGAGTCGCAAAAGCTGTATGAACAAGTAAGCAAAGACAAAGAATTGGATGGCTATGATGGCCTGCAAAGCCTCATGGAAGACTTCGATTCGCGCATCATTGAACCGGAAGCAAAACCACTTGCGGATGTGTTGGATGCTGAAGAAGCGCCGACTGAAGAAAAAACAAAAGGCATCCGTTTTATTGAGATTTTCAATAAACTTGAAGAAGATTCACGATACCGCATTCAATCTTCCAAACAAGATTAAACGAAAAAGCCGCCAAATTGGCGGCTTTTTTTGTGTATGAGCGGTTTCTGCCGTTCTGTGATCAATCATCCAATAAAAACCGTGGTGTACAGCCTGAAAAGAAGGCCCTCCATTTGAGGAGGGCCCTAACCAATCATTCGTCTTTGCTTGCGATGCAGCGCTCGCATTCGTAGATGATGGATTCGCGCTGTTCTTTGATTTCGCATCCGCATTCCCGGCATTCTTTCTTAGAGCGTGTTTCATAAGTTTTTGTCGTTTTCATTGAAATCTCCTCCAGTAATTAGTTTAGTTTTTCGTAGCCTGGCAATGTCAAAAATTCGGCAAAATCATTTTGCAACGTCAGCTCTGTAAACAATTCACGGGCTTCTTTAAAATGTCCTGAAAGGTAAAGGGCATCTCCGGCAGTTTCTTTGATCCTATTCGCTTCTTCTTCGATGATTTCATGGAACAACTCAAGCGTTATGTCCCGGCCGTCTTCTAACACGCCATCCGGATGCCGGATCCACTGCCACACTTGGGACCGGGAGATTTCGGCCGTCGCCGCATCTTCCATCAAATGATTGATTGGGGCAGCGCCATTTCCCGATAGCCAGGAAGCGATATACTGGATGCCGACGGAAATGTTGGACCGCAAGCCTTCTTCGGTGATGCTGCCGGTCGGCACTTCCACCAGAGCTTCAGCGCTCACTTGTACATCTTCCCGTTTTCGGTGGATCTGGTTTGGCGCCGGCATCAGTTCATCGAATTGCTCCATTGCTATCTTGACCATTCCCGGATGGGCGACCCAAGTGCCATCGTGGCCATCCTTCGCTTCCCGCCGTTTGTCTTCCGCCACTTTTTGGAAAGCTGCTTCATTCGCTTCGGGATTTCCTTTGATCGGAATTTGCGCGGCCATTCCGCCAAGTGCCGGAGCGTTCCGCTTATGGCAAGTCTGGATGCATAATTGCGTATAAGCTCGCATAAAGGGAACGGTCATCGTCACCTGCGACCGGTCAGGGAATAAATACTCCGGCCGGCTCCGCATGCGCTTAATGACACTGAAAATATAATCCCAGCGGCCGCAATTCAGACCGGCTGAATGGTCGCGCAGTTCATATAAAATCTCATCCATTTCAAAAGCTGCGAGGATGGTCTCAATTAGCACTGTCGCCCGAATGGTTCCTTGCGGAATGCCGAGCTCGTCTTGGGCAAAAACGAAAACATCGTTCCAAAGCCTCGCTTCCAAATGGCTTTCCATCTTCGGCAGGTAGAAGTAAGGGCCAGTGCCGCGCGCCATCAGCTCTTTCGCGTTATGGAAAAAGTAAAGGCCGAAATCGACCAAACTTCCCGAAACAGCGCGTTCCTCAATCTCAATGTTCTTCTCGGATAAATGCCAGCCGCGGGGACGGACCATCAAAACAGCCGTTTCTTCATTCAAAAAATATTTTTTTCCGATGCCAGGCGCTTCAAAAGAAATCGTCCGCCTGACCGCATCCCGCAAATTGATCTGCCCGTCGATCACATTGAACCAATTCGGTGCGGTCGCATCTTCCAAATCGGCCATGAACATCTTCGCGCCGGAATTCAACGCATTGATCAGCATTTTCCGGTTAGTGGGCCCGGTGATTTCCACACGCCGGTCTTTCATATCGTCTGGCAGCGGCGCGATGGTCCACTCGCTTTCGCGGATGTGTTTCGTTTCCGGCAAGAAATCGAGCGGCTTTCCGGCATCGATCTCCTGCTGGCGAAATTGCCGCCGTTTAAGCAAGCTGCGGCGCCTTTCATCAAAGTTCACATGCAGCTTTTCAATAAAGCTAAGCGCTTCTGGAGTGAGGATCGTTTCCATTTCAGGCGTTACGGTATTTTTAATGGAGACATTTGGTTTCGTGATCAATCAACTCATCCTTTCATTTCACCGATTGGAATTGGGCTGTTTCAGTCGAGCCTTTCATCGCTGTTGTCGAACTCGTGCCGCCGGAAATGATTTGGGATACTTCATCGAAGTAGCCGGTTCCGACTTCACGCTGGTGGCGAGTAGCCGTATAGCCTTTTGCTTCGCTTGCAAATTCAGCTTGCTGCAGTTTCGAGTAGGCGGCCATGCCGTTGTCTTTATAATCATGCGCAAGCTCGAACATGCTGTGGTTCAATGCATGGAAGCCAGCCAGTGTAACGAATTGGAATTTATAGCCCATCTTGCCAAGCTCCACCTGGTATTTTGCAATGGTTTCTTCATCGAGCTTCGCTTTCCAATTGAAGGACGGCGAGCAGTTGTAGGCAAGCAGCTTGCCAGGGAATTTCGCATGGATCGCATCGGCGAATTGTTTTGCCTCTTCCAAATTGGGATGCGAAGTTTCGCACCACACTAAATCCGCGTAAGGGGCATAAGCGAGGCCGCGCGCAATCGCTTGTTCAATTCCGGCTTTTGTCCGGTAGAATCCTTCCGGCGTCCGTTCGCCCGTGATGAATGGATGGTCAGCTGGATCGATGTCGCTTGTGATCAGGTCCGCTGCATCTGCATCGGTGCGGGCAATTAAGACCGTCGGTACGCCGAGCACATCAGATGCTAATCGGGCAGAAACCAAATTGCGGACGGCATTCTGCGTCGGCTGCAAAACTTTCCCGCCCAAGTGGCCGCATTTCTTTTCCGATGCTAACTGATCTTCAAAGTGGACGCCTGCTGCACCCGCTTCGATCATCGCTTTCATCAATTCAAAGACATTTAACGGGCCGCCAAAGCCCGCTTCTGCATCTGCCACGATCGGTGCGAACCAATCAAATCCTTCATTGCCTTCGACGTTATCAATCTGGTCGGCGCGCATGAGTGCCTGGTTGATTTTTTTGACGACGGTCGGAACCGAGTCGACGGGATATAAACTTTGATCCGGATACATTTGTCCCGCTGAATTGGCATCCGCAGCAACTTGCCAACCGCTCAAATAGATCGCTTCCAATCCGGCTTTAACCTGCTGGACGGCTTGATTTCCGGTTAATGCGCCTAAAGCGTTGACGAAATCTTTTTCGTGAATGGAGCGGAACAACCGCTCGGCTCCTTTTTTGGCTAATGTATATTCGATTTGAATGGATCCGCGAAGTTTCACAACATCTTCTGCGGAGTAGGGACGCTCAATTCCATTCCATCTGCTGTCCTGTTCCCAGCTCTTTTTCAATTCTTCAATTTGGTATTGTTTGTTGGCCATTTCATCCATCCCTTTCGAATAAAAAATTTTATTGCAACTGTATTAATACAGTTTGTTTTGATGTATATTAATATATAACAGAATAGTTTGACTGTCCTGAATATTGGATAAAACACGTTATTTGCGGATAAAAGAAAAGATTTCACGACAAAGACATTTGAAAGGGGAATCGGTGTATGGAAAAGCTGGCATTGAAACAAATGGGATTTATCATGGGAGATTGGATTCCGGAAGAAGCTTCAATCGCAGTTGCAGTAGATGGGCGTTACGTTTACTACAAGTCCGGAAAGCGGGAACTCAAAATCTGCATTGGCGACGAAGTGTTGCCGGGAAGTGTAGCTGACCGTACATATACAGAAAGAAAACGCATAGAAATGCTGGTCGAAGAATCTGTGCTTGGCGCTGCTTATTTTGGGATTGGCTACCCGGTTCAAGCAGCAGGAAAATCCGGGGTGCTTGTCATTATCCTCCCGCCGGACTACATGATCCGGCAAAAGCAGCCGGTACGTTTTCTAACTGGGAAAGTGGATGAGGCATGGAAACCGATACCGGTCGAACAAATTTCACATATCGAAAGCAGCCAAAAGAAGACGTGGTTTTATGCAGACGAAGAAGCTTATTGTTCAATCCATACTTTGAAGTATTTGAAAGATCGGCTTCCTGATTGGTTTTTGCCTATTCATCGCTCTTACATTGTCAATATTTCCTACATCATGGAAATTTCCCGCGATTTTTCTTCCAATTATTTATTGACCATGAAAGATGGCTCGGTTCTGCCGGTCAGCCAAAACTACACAAGTTCAGTGAGGGAACGTTTAGGATTTTAGATTTTTACCGTTTTAATCGAAGGGTTCAAGGGAAGAAGGGAGATAAGAAAGAAAAGGAGTGAAACAGATGCCAGAAGAACAGTTTGTACATTTCGAAGATGATGGATCGATCCCGAATAACCCAAGGCTGCCGGTGGTTATTTATCCAGGTGCATTCCAAACGAACCCAGAAGAAATCGAGGCGGCCTTTAACCGTAATGAATGGACCAATAGCTGGACAGACGGCGTTTTCAATTATCATCATTACCATAGCAATACACACGAAGTGCTGGGTGTACGATCAGGTTCAGCTACAATCCAGCTTGGCGGAGAACAAGGGAAGCCGTTCGATGTCAGAGTGGGGGATGTCATAGTTTTGCCTGCCGGAACCGGTCATAAATTGCTGGAGAGCACGGAAGATTTTCAAGTAGTCGGAGCTTATCCTGGCGGTCTCGAGCCCAATAAAAAATTGGGTGAGCAGGAGGAACGCCCCGATGTACTCGAAGAAATTTTAAACGCCCCATTGCCGCAGCTTGACCCAGTGCACGGAGAAGACGGCCCGCTGCTGTCAACTTGGTCATAAGAAAAGCGGAAACGGCCGTTTAGCCTCGACAAGCTTAAGACGGATTGCCGAAGCGGCGCTTTTTGCCGCACAGGCGAGACGGCTTAAGACCTCGAGAGGCTGGCCGTTGCAGCTGGACACAGAAAAGCGGAAAGAGCCGGTTAGCTTCGGCAGTCATAAGATGGACCACGAGGAGGCTGTTGCCGCCGCAGTGGGCCAGCTTATGGCCGAGAAGCTGGCGCTTGCAGCTGGACATAAGAAAAGCGGAAACGGCCGTTTAGCCTAACCGGACCAGAAAAAAACGCCTCTGACACAGGAAATGTCAGAGGCGTTTTCATGTATTATAGCGCATAGGAAGGGGCAAAAAACTCATTATATAATTCTTTCAAGATTTTCTGTTCGTCTTTTTGAAGGACGCCGAACACCAGGCTGACTTCGGAAGAGCCTTGGTTGATCATTTCGATATTAGCGCCCGTCCGTGAGATGGCTTCTGTTGCACGGGCAGCGAGCCCCGTTGTATACTTCATGCCTTCACCTACTAAAACCACCATCGAAAAGTTGCTGTTTAAGTGGACATCATCTGCATTCAATTCAGTTTTCACACGGCTGACAATGCGGAATTCTTTTTCGGGCGTCAATTGATGGCTCCGAATGATGACGGATAAGTTGTCGATACCGGACGGAATATGCTCATAAGAAACGTTTTCATCTTCGAGAATCTGCAGCAGCTTCCGGCCGAAGCCGACTTCCCGGTTCATCAAATATTTGCTGACGTATAAAGTGGAAAAGCCGCTGTCGGCTGAGATGCCAGTGACCGGGCGTTTGGAATAATCCCTCTCGGCTACAATCATCGTTCCTTGGGCTCCAGGATTATTTGTGTTTTTGATGCAGACGGGCACAGAAGCTTTAAAGGCCGGCATTAATGCTTCATCATGGAGGACAGCAAATCCTGCGTAAGACAATTCGCGCATTTCGCGGTAAGTCATCAGCTCAATTTCCGCAGGGTTTTCAACGATTCGCGGATTTGCTGCAAAGACACAATCCACATCTGTGAAGTTTTCGTAGAGATCCGCTCCAATGGCTGCCGCCAGGATGGAGCCGGTGATGTCAGATCCGCCGCGGTCGAATGTCCGCAGTTCTCCATCTTTTGTGAAGCCGAAAAATCCGGGGAAGACTGATATGGAGTTTTTGTAGCGCAAAGCCGACAAATTGTCATTTGAAACTGGCAGCGCTTGAACCCGCGCAGGTGCTTCGGTTACCACTAGCCCTGCATTTTTGGGGTTGATGTATTCGGCTTTCAGGCCGATAGCTGTCAAATAAGCTGCGACCAGTTTTGCGGAATTGTCTTCGCCGCTTGCTTTCAATTGGTCAAAAAACAAGGAAGGGTTTTCTTTGCTGAATGATAAACGGCCGGCAAGGTCAGCAGCTATAATCGCCATAATTTCGCTATCCAAGCCTAAGTCCGCTGCGATTTGTGCATAACGGTCTACTACTTTTTGGAGTGCAGGGACCGTATCCTGTCCTGCTAATGCCGCCTCGGCTAAATCGATGAGCAGATCGGTTACTTTTGTATCGCCATCGAAACGTTTCCCGGGAGCCGATACCACAATCACTTTTCGGGACGGATCTTCACGGATGATTGAGGCCACTTTTTTTAGTTGCTGAGCGTCTGCTACGGATGTTCCACCGAATTTACATACCTTCATCTTATCAAGTCCTATCTGTTAATAGTGAATTTAGGGTTGTGTTAAATTTTATATAATACTATAATGTCTCTATGTAGAAAACAACTGTATTTTCACAGTGTACACACCTTGGGAGGAATCGTCAATGAAAAATGAAATTTCAATCGGCTTGCTGGGACTGGGAACGGTAGGGACCGGTGTAGCTAAAATTCTGCAGCAGCATCAGCAGGATCTCCACCATAAACTAGGCGTACCTGTCACCATTAAAAAGGTGCTGGTCCGAAACCATAATAAGGAAAGATTATCGAGTTTGGATCCGAACGTGTTCACAACCGATATTCAGGAAATCTTGAATGATTCTTCCCTTGATATCATTGTCGAAGTCATGGGAGGCATTGACGGCGCAAAGAAAGCGATCGAAGAAGCGCTGAAGTCAGGCAAGCAAGTCGTGACAGCCAATAAAGACGTCATGGCAGAATACGGACATGAACTGTTAAAGCTTGCCGATGCAGAGAAATGTGATTTATTTTACGAAGCAAGTGTCGCAGGCGGCATTCCGATCATCCGGACGCTTGAGGATGGATTGGCTTCTGACCGAATTTCAAGTTTAATGGGGATTGTGAACGGAACAACGAATTTCATCTTAACGAAAATGAAAAAAGAGAAGATGAGCTACGAAGATGCACTCGCAGAAGCGACGAAGCTCGGTTATGCAGAAGCGGATCCTTCTTCTGATGTAGACGGAGTGGATGCAGCAAGGAAAATGGTCATTCTTTCTTCATTAGCTTATTCGACGGAAGTCCACTTGGACGATGTTTTGGTAAGAGGCATGAAGGAAATCCAGGATGGGGATCTTGAAATGGCTGAAAAATTCGGCTACACCATGAAAATGGTCGGATCTTCGAAAAAAGACGAAGAAGGCATCGAAGTTTCTGTAGAACCGATTTTCCTTGCCAATTCACATCCATTAGCTTCAGTCAATAATGAATTCAATGCGGTATACATATATGGCGATGCAGTCGGTGAAACCATGCTGTATGGCCCGGGGGCAGGTTCGCTGCCGACTGCGACTTCGGTTGTTTCGGATATCATTGCTGCTTGCCGCAATCTTCTAATGGAAGTCAACGGCAAACGCATGCATTCCGCACAGCATGAACGAGTCATTAAACCGGAAAACAGCCGGTACTCAAAATACTTCCACCGGCTGCTTGTAAATGACGAAGTAGGCGTTCTTTCAAAGCTAACTTCGATTTACAGCAAAAACAGTGCGAGCCTGCAATCCGTGATCCAAAATCCGGCAGGGCAGGAAGGCCAGGCGGAACTGATTTTATTGACGCATCAGATTTCGCGGCAGCAGCATTTGGATGTACTCAAAGATTTAGAAGGAACGGCAAGCGTCATCAGCCATTACCGCATTGAAGGGGAGGAAACAGCATGAGATGGCCAGGATTGATTGAACAATACAAAGAGTGGCTGCCGGTAAGCGAAGCGACGCCGGCACTGACATTGCAAGAAGGAAATACACCTTTGGTGCATTTGGAGAAATTATCCGAAGAATGGGGCATCAACTTATACGTGAAATTGGAAGGAGCCAATCCAACGGGTTCGTTTAAAGACCGCGGCATGGTGATGGCTGTGGCAAAAGCAAAAGAAGAAGGAAAAACAGTTCTTGTCTGTGCTTCTACCGGCAACACTTCCGCTTCTGCAGCGGCATACGGTGCAAGAGCCGGCATGCGCACCATCGTCGTTATTCCGGAAGGGCGTATTGCACTCGGCAAACTGGCTCAAGCCAAAATGTACGGAGCGGAAATTCTTGAAATCAAAGGCAATTTTGATGAAGCGCTGAAAATGGTTCGTGAAGTCGGACAGGAAGCAGGAATCGCTTTAGTGAATTCAGTCAATCCATATCGCTTGGAAGGGCAGAAGACGATCGCTTTTGAAGTCATCGATCAATTAGGGCAAGTGCCGGATATTTTCGCACTTCCGGTTGGAAATGCAGGGAATATCTCTGCCGCCTGGAAAGGCTTTAGTGAATACTCCGAGAAAAAAGGAGCAAAACGTCCGGTATTGCTAGGTGTTCAAGCAGCAGGCGCCGCGCCGATCGTCAATAATCACGTCGTGGAAAACCCGGAAACAGTAGCAACTGCTATCCGCATCGGCAATCCGGCCAGCTGGCAACTCGCTTTAAATGCACTGGATGAATCGAATGGGACGATACTCGCTGCCACAGACGAAGAAATCCTAGAGGCCTATCAACTCCTTGCCTCTACAGAAGGCGTTTTTGCAGAACCTGCTTCTTGTGCATCAATTGCCGGCATAAAGAAACAAGTCGAAAGCGGCATGATTGAAAAAGGATCGACGGTTGCAGCTGTACTGACTGGAAATGGATTGAAAGATCCGGAAACGGCCATTTCCGTAAACGAACATAAAGCGCAGCTGGTCCCTGAAGACATGGAACGTTTTTGGGAGGATCTGAAAAAAGGAGTGAAATTATGAAATGGAATGATTTCACTGTAACCGTTCCAGCTTCAACCGCAAATCTTGGTCCGGGCTTTGATTCGATTGGCCTGGCTCTTGACCTTCATATGACCATTCACGTTTCAGAAAATCCGGTTTGGATAGTGGAATATGCGGATGAAGAATATCGCCATCTTCCAAGCTCGTCAGACAACCTGATTGTGCAGACAGCTAAAAAAGTGGCGCAAAAATATGGGCAGCAATTGCCTTCAGCAAAATTGCTGATTGAGACTGATATTCCGTTAGGACGGGGGCTTGGCAGCAGCGCATCAGCAATTGCGGGTGGAATCGAGCTGGCCGATTGCCTGCTCGGACTAAAGATTCCGATGCAGGAAAAGGTGAGGATCGGCACCGAAATGGAGGGGCACCCCGATAATATTTCTGCCTCTTTGCTGGGCGGCGCAACGATTTCGTACGCAAATGGGGAAGAACTCGCTGTCGTACACGTACCCAAAGTGGATATTGGAATCATCATTTTAGTGCCGCAGGAAGTTTTTTTGACAAGTGAGTCCAGGGGCTTGCTTCCGGAAAAATTGGACTATAAGGAAGCGGTCAGCAGTAGTGCGGCTGCCAATGTCGTTTCTGCCGCGATTGCGAGGGGAGATTGGCAGACAGCAGGGCGCATGATGGAGAAAGACGAATTCCACGAGCCGTATCGAAAAGCAAAATTTCCTGGATTCGATGAAATTCGGTCCGTATGCAGAAAAGCCGGTGCTTATGGCGTGGCGATCAGCGGGGCCGGCCCGTCTCTTTTCGTCATGACGGAAAAGGGAAAAGAGCACAGGTTGAGCGAGATTTTAAGCAAGCAATTCACGCATTATGAATGCCTCTTAACTAAACCTTCTGAATCGGGGATCAAGTCCGTTCAGACCGTCCTATAACAAAAAGAAGGCCCAGGGGAATTTCCCCTGGACCTTCTTTTTTTATAATTTGATGGAAATGTATTTAGTTTCCACGAAGGCTTCGAGTCCTTCCTGGCCGCCTTCGCGGCCGATTCCGCTTTCTTTCATGCCGCCAAATGGCGCTTGAGCCGTTGAAGGAGAGCCATCGTTCCAGCCGACAATTCCATAATCCAGGTTTTCAGCAAGGTAAGTTCCGCGCGACATGCTGTCGGTGAAGAAATAGGCAGCTAAGCCAAAACGCGTGTCATTCGCCAGTTTGACCGCTTCTTCATCTTTCTCGAATGACATGATGGGAGCCACTGGCCCGAATGTTTCCTCGTTCATCACGAGCATATCGGAATTGGCATTCACCAAAACGGTCGGATTGTAGAAGTAGGCTTCATTTTCCGTTTTGCCATCGCCGCCAATCAACACTTTGGCACCTTTCGAAACGGCATCTTGTACATGTTTTTCCACTTTTTCATAGCCGTCTTTATCAACGAGCGGACCAATTGTTACGCCTTCTTCCAGTCCATTGCCGACTTTTAGTTTAGCAGTCGCTTCTTGAAGCATTTTTGAAAACTTGTCGACAATGTTTGATTGCACATAGATCCTGTTCCCGCATACACAAGTTTGCCCGGCATTGCGGAATTTCGAAGCCATCACGCCTTCGACAGCGAGTTCCAGGTCGGCATCATCCAGAACGATGATCGGCGCATGCCCTCCAAGTTCCAGAGACAAATTAATCATTGTTTCTGAACTTTGCTTCATCAGTTCTTTGCCGATTTCAGTGGATCCGGTAAAAGTCAGCTTCCGGACATCCGGATGGCTCGTGAAGACTTTGCCGATTTTGCTCGCACTTCCTGTGACCAAATTGATGACGCCTTTTGGAAATCCTGCTTCTTCCGCCAGTTCATAGATCCGAACAGCAGTAAGCGGCGTAAGTTTAGCCGGTTTTGCAACAAAGGTGCAGCCGGCTGCGAGAGCCGGGGCCATTTTGCGGGCCATCATGGCAGCCGGGAAGTTCCACGGCGTGATGGAAACCACAACGCCGACCGGCTGTTTATTGATTTGAATTCGCTTTCCTTCTTTGCTGGCGGGAATCGTCCGGCCATATAAACGTTTGCCTTCCTCTGCAAACCAGGAAATGAAAGAAGCGGAATACTCGATTTCACCGATTGCTTCAGCCAACGGTTTTCCCATTTCCTTTGTCAAGATTTCTCCGACTTCTTCTTTATGTTCAAGGAGCAGGTCATGCCATTTCATTAAAAGGTCTGCGCGTTCATAAACGGTCGTCTTCGACCAGCTGGGAAATGCAGCAGCTGCAGCTTCAATAGCTGCAGTTGCTTCCGCTTCTCCGCCGTTTGGCACCGTGCCCACTTGTTCGCCGGTAGCTGGATTCATGACCTGGATGACTTCATCGCCATATATAGTCCATTCGCCGTTGATATAATGTTTGCCTTCCATCGTTCCATTCCTCCTCTTATTCTTATGTACTCTAATTATATCTTTTACCTCTTACGGGATTGCTTTAAACAAAATCGTTTTCTTGGAATAAAAACGAAAAATGCTGAAAAAAAGAAAAAAGTTAAAAAATTTTTTTAATTTTTTGTAGGTGTCTACAATATGCAATATATAGCTGTTGGAATCGGTTTCATTTATCGAAAGAAGCCTCTCGATTTGTGCGTAATTTCATAATAGTCATTTTATTCTATTTATCTAATTTAAAAACTATGCTAATATTGCAACATTACTTTAACGGGGGAAAGGACGTCGTACTGGCCAGCGCGTACTTCCCTGATAAAGCGAGAGAAAATTATTTGGTTATGAGAAAGAGGAGGAAGCACAATGGCGCAAATGCTGGCTTTGGCAATAATGATTTTTATACTTTTTATCGGTGAAATGATTTCAATACGGACAAAAGCATGGATTCCGTCTATCTTTGTCAGCGGTGTGCTTTTCCTCATTGGCTACTGGACATTCTTTCCGGAAGACATTGTTTCGTTAGCGGGCGTGCCGCCGGTTGTGGCGACCATGCTTATCTACTTGCTGATTACGAATATGGGGACGCTATTGTCTCTTGAAGAATTGAAAAATCAATGGCGCACCATTTTAATTGCACTTTCTGGAATACTTGGAATTGTAGCGTTCTTATTTGCGATTGGCACGTTCCTTTTCGATTTTCAAACGGTCGTTGTAGCGATTCCGCCATTGGTGGGCGGATTGGTATCTGCCTTGATCATGTCTGAAGGGGCAACAGCTGCAGGTTTGCCGACATTGGCTGTTTTCGCAATCGTCATCTATGTTGTCCAAGGTTTCGCTGGATATCCTTTAACATCCATCATGCTGAAGCGTGAAGGGAAAATGCTGTTAAAGAAATACCGCAATAATGAATTGCCTGAGCAGAATTTAGTGGCATCTAAGAAAACGACTGAACCTGTAAAGCCTGTTAAAGAACCGAGAATGTTCGCAAGAATGCCTGAAAAATACAATACCGATTTCTTCAAATTCTTTAGATTATCGCTTGTAGCGTACTTGGCGTATTTGGTGTCTACTGTAGCTGCACCCGTAGTGGAAATCAGCCCATTCGTCCTTTGCCTTCTTTTCGGGGTCATAGCCCGTTCGGCCGGATTCTTGGAAAAACATCCATTGATGAAAGCAAACGGCTTTGGTTTTGCTATCATGGCCCTATTGCTATACATCTTTGATGGATTGAAAACAGCGACGCCAAGCATGATGCTTGAAATTTTGTATCCGTTGGTCAGCTGTATTGTCATCGGCGTGGCCGGCATGTATGTCTTCTCATTCTTTATGGGAAAAGTGCTGAAAGTGAGCAAAGAAATGGCATTTGCTGTTTCATTGACCGCCCTTTACGGTTTCCCGGCTGACTACATTATTACTAACGAAGTCATCAATTCTTTAACGAAGGATGAGAAAGAGCGCGAAGTATTGACTAGCCATATGCTGCCGCCAATGCTTGTCGCTGGATTTATCACCGTAACCATCGTATCCGTCATATTAGCGGGAATATTTGTCGGTTTCCTATAACCTGTATTTAAATAGAAGAAAGACTCTATCAATCAGTGGAGGAGAGTTTTTATGCTAAATGAAATCATCAAGAACGCCATCCAAGAAAACAATGAAGAAATGATCGAGATTAGAAGAAAACTGCATAGCGAACCGGAACTTTCGTGGGAAGAAGTAAAGACGTCTCAATTCGTCTACGATTATTTGACTGCGCTCGGCATCGAATGCAGAAAAACGGAACCGACAGGCGTGATCGGGAACTTAAAAGGCGGAAAAGACGGAAAGACCGTAGCGCTTCGAGCTGATATGGACGCTTTATCCGTAGAAGAGTTGAATACCGATCTTCCATATAAATCAAAAGAGCCTGGAAAAATGCATGCTTGCGGCCACGATTCCCATACGGCAATGCTATTGGCAGCTGCCAAAGCTTTAGCGGCGGTTAAAGACGAAATCCCAGGAACTGTCCGCTTTATCTTTCAGCCTGCAGAAGAAGTAGCGACCGGCGCTAAAGCAATGGTTGAACAAGGCGCGGTGGAAGCGGTCGATGAGGTTTTTGGCATTCATATTTGGTCACAGATTCCAACCGGGGCAGTTGCCTGCAACCCGGGACCGTCTTTTGCTTCTGCGGATATCTTCAAAGTCCACTTTAAAGGGCAAGGCGGACACGGGGCAATTCCAGAAGATTGCATCGATGCAGCAGTCATTGCTTCATCATTTGTGATGAACGTCCAGTCCGTTGTGTCACGCACCATTGATCCGCAGCAGCCGGCAGTT
Source organism: Planococcus massiliensis (assembly GCF_000821325.1). Lineage (NCBI taxonomy): Bacteria > Bacillati > Bacillota > Bacilli > Caryophanales > Caryophanaceae > Planococcus > Planococcus massiliensis. Next base: position 1,117,579 of record NZ_CCXS01000001.1, read on the forward strand.
GTAACGATCGGGAAAATGATTGTGGGCACCCGCTTCAATATCATTGCGGAAAACGCTGAGATTGAAGGAACAGTCCGCTGCTTTGATGCTGCAACTCGGGACCACATCGAAAAACAGCTGGAAGTATATGCAGCCAATACAGCGGCGATCTACGGCGGAACTGCAACCGTTGAATATATTCGAGGAACTCAAGCGGTCATTAATGGAGAAGAAAGTGCCCTATTTGTTCAGCAAGTAGCCTCTGAAGCCTTTGGTGAAGCTTCTCTATATAAGGAAAAGCCAACGATGGGCGGGGAAGATTTTTCTTTTTATCTCGACGAAGTGCCAGGGAGCTTTGCTTTAGTGGGAAGCGGAAATGCAGAAAAAGATACAGAGTGGGCACATCACCACGGCAAGTTCAATATCGACGAAGAGGCTATGGCGACTGGAGCTGAATTATATGCCCAATATGCGTGGGCATACTTGACTAAATAGTAGAATAGGAGGCACAAATTTATGGCTTTGGAAAATCCGCTATTCGAAGAATTAATGAAAGACTTTGATAGCCGGTTGACGCATTCAGGGATAGACGGAGAAAGAGTGGCAAGCAGATTATACGAGCTGTCGCATATCGGCTATACCCAAATTGGCGGCGTAAAGCGGCCGGGATTTTCAGACGAAGAGAAAAAGGCTAAGTCGTTGGTGAAAAAATGGATGGTTGAAGCGGGTCTGGATGTCACAGAAGACGGAGCGGGCAACATTAGAGGCCGTCTTGCTGGGAAAAACTTAGAAGCGAAAGCGATTGCCTCCGGTTCTCATGTAGACAGTGTGCCGAATGGAGGGAACTTCGATGGACCTCTTGGCGTTTTATCCGCTTTGGAAATAGCTGAAGCATGGAAAGCAACAAATTACGTTCCAGAAAAGCCTTACGAAGTCATCGTTTTTTCAGATGAAGAAGGTTCCCGCTTCAACAGCGGCTTGAGCGGAAGCCGAGCGATGATCGGTGCGATCGACGATAAAGAAATAGAAGGGCTGCGTGATTACAATGGAGACAGCCTGGAACAAGTATTGACGCATTATGGCAGCAGCCTCCAACAATTCAAAGAAGCGAAACGAGATATTGAGGAATTGGAATTGTTTGTAGAAGTGCATATTGAGCAAGGCAAGAAATTGGAAAAAGCGGATCAGCCAGTAGGCATCGTAAGCGGAATTGCAGGGCCAGCTTGGCTGGAAGTCGAGTTTATAGGCGAAGCAGGCCATGCCGGCAATACCCCGATGATCGGGCGAAGAGATCCGCTGGTTGCGGCTGCTGACTTTATTCAACGGATTCCTGAATTTCCAGGAGAAATCAGTGAAACCGCTGTGGCAACAGTCGGCAAAATGGAAGTTCTTCCAAACGGCATCAATGTGATTCCAGAAAAAGTGGTGCTGCATGTGGATATCCGGGACATTTATGAAGAAACACGGGATGCTCTACTTAACCGCATTATCGAGGAAGCAGAGGACATTGCGAAGAATCGGGATATCCAGCTCGCGATTAAACAGAACACGAAGATAAAACCGGTGCCGATTGAACAAGAATTGCAAGCGCAACTCGCAGATTCTCTGAAGGAGTTCAGCATTGAACCCGCCTATATCCCAAGTGGGGCGGGACATGATGCCATGATATTAGGCCGCCACATTCCGGTCGCCATGCTATTTGTCAGAAGCAAAGACGGGATCAGCCACAATCCGAAAGAATGGTCATCCTTGAATGACTGTATTTACGGGATTCATGTGTTAAAAAACTTTATTGAAAAAAAGATGGGTGAAACCATTACAAATTCTAATTGAAATTAACTTGTTCAAATCCCGCTTTCAATGAAAAGCGGGATTTTTATTTTAAATAATACAAAAATTTAAACTTTGATGTCTATTTGATGGGAAACAGGGTATATATGTAAAAGAACAATAATAATAGTAAACTTCTGGGAGGCGATAAGATGGTATCTGCATTTAACCAAGTGTCTGATTCTCGTGCTTTTACGGAGCATAAGATCTTAAAGAGATCGAGAGATTGTTTCACAAACGAGTCTGAACGGATAGCTGATACAGGCGAAAAGTTTATGAAGTATTTTATCAAAAACGCTACAAATGAAGGAGTATTATTTAAGACCATCAAAGAGATCACGACTGAGATGAATACACCGCACCAAACATTAACCCGAGTTTTAAAAACTTTGGAAAACAAACAAATCATTTATCGCCGGAATGGCATCATCGGGCTATGGAAAGATTAAAATAAACTCCCTCTTCGAAAAAGAAGAGGGAGTTTATTTTGTTAAAAATGCTTTGAATGCCTCCAGCCTGAAAATATACGATGAATAGTTCATTGAGACTATTTAAAGCCCTTTAACTGTTTATTAAGTTGTTTTCAAAGTCTAAATGCTCAAAGGATAGAAAGAAAATTTCATTTTTTTTTGAAAAAGTGTGGATAGAACTAATATTTTATGATATAAATGAACTATAATTATCTGAATTTTTAGAAATAAACAATTATTAGTGATTCGAGACTACTCCCCTGTTCCAATCCTCTGCTCCAAAAGAGCAGCCGACTGAGCGAATTTCCAAACTTTAGCGGTACAAGTTAAGCTATTGTATCAAAAGTTCAAGGAAAGATTGGATTCTGCCCTCACCTCTCTTTTATCATTTTTCTGGTGGAACTTAGGTTGGATTGATTGGATAGAAGGCTGAAGAGAAGCGCTCCGCATAGAGATAAACGTGAACGGAAGAAAAAGACGAATTTTTTTAGTTGAAAACAGGGGTGAGGAGAATGTTTGAGGTTGTATCCATACATGACCATATGCGCTGGGAAAAGATACTGCATCTTTTTCAGGCATCCGATATCTATTACACAAGCCAATATTTTTTAAGCGCCATGAAACTGGATCCGGGAGAAGCGCTGATGTTTTACTATATCGATGAAGAAGGGGAAATCGCCTATCCTTTCATCAAGAGGGCGATTGAAGGACAATCTTCAGCTTATTTTGACATTACTACGCCTTTTGGCTATGGCGGTCCTTTAGTTAGAGCGGTCAAGAATATCCCGTTATTGATCCAAAACTTTCTTGCTGTCTTCTCAGAATATTGCCGGCAAGAAAATATCATTGTCGAATATATCCGTTTCCATCCGCTAAAAGGGAATGCCGAACTGTTTAAGGAACATTTAAACCTGCTGCCTATTTATGAGACCTTTACTCTTCAAATCGATCCCGGTTCAAAAACTTCCTCTGTTCAGTCAACCGAGCAATGGGAGAACGGCTTTGTCATAAAAAAGTTGGGAACAGTCCGGCATATGTTTGAGTTTCTGGTGCTCTATTATTCAGGTGTCAGGAGAAAAGAAGATGCGGACAGCTATTATTTTTTTACCAATGATTATTTTGAAGCACTCATTAGTTCCTTAGGTCCGAACCTGCATTTGTTTGGTGCTTATCACGAGAATAAATTGATTTCTGCTTCCTATGTGCTGACTTTGGGCGACACCATTTACCATCATCTTGAAGGGGATCTGGAAGAGCCTGAATCCTTGGATGCGACGAAAATGCTTCTAATGAAAATAGCAGAATGGGGAAGGGACAATTATTATCAATTCTTTCATCTTGGCGGTGACTATTCCGAAGACCAAGAAGAAAGGGCCAGCATAAAAGAAGAAATAAGCAATATGCCAGCTTCCATGTTTTATATTTGCAAGAAAGTGCACAATCGTTCGATCTATAAACAATTGATCTCTGAAGAAGAATCCGATGTAATAAAGCGCTATCGCAATTTATAGGAAAAAGAATGCCGGATATTCGAACGTCTATCTATTACGGGGGAGGGCCATTTATGAGATACTTGCAATATAAAGGATTAGTTGAACGGGAATATAAAAAGTCGTTGAGAAAAGTGATGCATGAATTATGTGTAGAAGAAGGGCTGACTGCATCCGAAGGCGCAAAAAAACTGGGGATCGCCAAGGAAGTTTTTTCCTATTGGCAGCGATATTACCGGTTGGAGCCGAGGCAGATGCTTTTTGACGAAACTGTTAATGGCCTGGAAAGCCTGCAAGAGCTGTATGCAGTTGATGCAGAAGCCGTGGATTTTTCAAAGCCGCTTCAATACGAAAAGGAAGAATCCATCAAAGGGCTGGAAGAATTGATCGAAAGAATGATTGGCTATTATAAGTTCCTTCATTACAAAACGGAAGGATTGGCAGCAGAGACAGCCAACTTGCCTTTGTATGAATTCAGCTATGGCGTCGTTGAACGTTATCGCAGCGGGGAGCTGCTCAGGGAAGTAAAAGAAAAGGCAGTTGCCGAAAAGTAAAATTAACGAGATAGGATTGAACCAGATGCAGCCGTTTACATTAAAAGCCATCGAACTGATTGCTCAGATTCCGAAAGGGAAAGTGATGACCTACGGGCAGATTGCTGCCTGTGCTGGAAGTCCAAGAGGCGCACGCCAGGTTGCGCGACTCCTCCACAGCATGAGCCGGAAGCATGGATTGCCTTGGCACCGGGTCATCAATGCCCAAGGGAAAATAGTGTTGCAGGACGAAGAATCCCGTTTTGCCCAGCTTCAGCTCCTTCAAGAAGAAGGCGTCGATGTGGCGCAGAATGGGATTGTCGATTTAGAGAGATATCGATACGATCCGCGGATATGACTTCGAACTTCTCTCTTAGCCAACGGCTTATCTATGTTTTATTTTTTAGCAGAAGGGGTAGAAATAGTACTGTGGCTTTTTACAAGAGAGGATTTTACGAATGAAAAATGAGCATAAACCCGTCATCGGGATTACAGCACGTGTAGAAAAAGATCAAATGTACACATTGGATCCGGTTTACGGAAAGGCAATCCTGCAAGCAGGAGGCTTGCCTTTAATCGTTCCGATTGTGGACGAAGAAGATATTCCCTTGCTTTGTGAACGATTGGACGGATTGATTGTGACGGGAGGCGGGGATATTAATCCGACGCTTTACGGAGAAGAACCGCATATCCGTTTAGGAGCTGTTTATCCAGGCAGTGACCAATACGAAAAAGAATTAATCTTGAATTTCCTCGAATTGGATAAACCTTTTATTGGCATGTGCCGAGGCATGCAAATGCTGAATGTTTCACTGGGCGGAACCATCTATCAGGATCTGGAAGCGCAATATGAAGGGACCTTGTACCAGCATAAGCAAATGGCTATGCGTACACACCGTACCCATTCCGTGACCCTCGAAGACGATAGCCGATTGATTAAAATCATGGAAGAAAAAACGTTTAACGTGAACTCGTTCCATCACCAAGGGATCAAAGATGTTTCGGACAAGCTGAAAGTTGCAGGGCGCGCAGCCGATGGATTAGTGGAAGCGCTGGAAAGCGAAAATCACCAGTTTGTGATGGGCATCCAGTGGCATCCCGAAGAATTTGCGCTGCAGGGCGATGAAGCTTCTAAAAAAATCTTTGAACGTTTCGTAAAAGAATGCAGAAAAGATAAAATGCAAAACCAGAAATAGAATCGAATCGTTAAAGTGAAAAGGCATGCGTCCGGTCGATACCGGGCGCATGCCTTTTCTTAGTTTCTTTTGGTCTTAATAAGTGTCGAACGTACGGGCATCGGGTATGGAAAAACGAATACAGGAGGTGAGAAGAATGAATCGGATTTTTAGCATATTGGTAATCATCACCGTGCCTTTAGCCATCATTGGTTCGTTTCTGGAATGGCCGAGTATCGTGATGTTTGTCCTCTGTTCCCTCAGCATTATCGCTTTATCCAGCTTTATGGGGCGTGCGACTGAAAGTTTAGCGATCGTCAGCGGGCCGCGTATTGGCGGTTTGTTAAATGCTACATTCGGCAATGCGGTAGAACTGATCATTTCCGTTTTTGCGCTGCAGGCGGGATTGGTTGGCGTCGTTCTAGCCTCTTTGACGGGATCTGTTCTTGGGAACCTTCTACTTGTGGGAGGGCTGTCTTTCTTCTTGGGAGGCATTAAATTCAAGAGACAGAAATTCAGCGTCCATGATGCTTCGCATAATTCGGGATTGTTGATATTTGCGGTTGTCGTCGCGTTTGTCATACCTGAAATTTTTTCGATGACCATGACGGATCGTGAAACCATTCAATTAAGCGCCGGCATTTCGATTATTATGATTCTGTTGTATTTAGCAGGATTAATTTTCAAATTGGTTACCCATAGAGGGGTATACACACATTCGGACGCCGATGTGGAAGAAGTGCGTGAAGAACCCGAATGGACGAAACCAAAAGCTATTATTATTTTATTTGCTGCCACGTTAGTGGTCGCTTTTATTTCAGAAAACCTCGTCCATACATTTGAAGAAGTCGGCGAACAATTCGGATGGTCTGAACTATTTATCGGTGTAATTGTGGTTGCCATTGTCGGCAATGCAGCAGAACATGCCTCAGCACTTATGATGGCAATGAAAAATAAAATGGATGTGGCAGTTGAAATTGCCATCGGCTCGACTTTGCAGGTAGCCATGTTCGTAGCGCCGGTGCTCGTGTTGCTTTCTTTGTTCATGCCTGTCCAGATGCCGCTGGTATTCACGATTCCTGAACTCGTCGCAATGATCACGGCAGTATTTCTTACGATTAACGCAACGAATGATGGAGAATCCAATTGGTTCGAAGGCTTGACCTTGCTGGCTGCTTATTTAATTATGGGCATCGGTTTTTATTTGCTGTAAATAATATGCGACTTTCGACATATTATCCCTGATCTTTAAGGAATCATGGTAAAATAAATACATTAAAAAAAGGCGGTGGTTTCCATAGGAACTATATCTTTAAATGACAAATACATTCAATCGTTTGTAGAAAAAGATGAACTGACGGCTTTACAAGATTTCGTTGAAAGCGCCCACAAAAAAATCCATGAAGGAACAGGAGCAGGTGCTGATTACCTTGGATGGCTGAACTGGCCCTCTACGATGGATGATGCAGAAGTTTCCCGCATTGAAGAAACGGCTTTAAAATTGAGCAAGGATGTCGATGTCCTGATTGTCATCGGAATTGGCGGCTCGTATTTGGGAGCCAAAGCAGTGCAGGACTTGTTGAGTCCGGCTTTCGGCCGCACAGGACTTGAAGTGGTGTATGCAGGCCAGCACATAAGCGGCAGATACTTGGAAGAATTGCTTGCTTATATTGAAGGCAAAAAAGTGGCGGTTAACGTAATTTCGAAGTCAGGTACAACAACAGAACCAGCCATCGCTTTCCGGAAACTGAAAGCGTGGATGTACGAAGCATACGGTGAACAGGAAGCTGCTAGCCGAATTATCGTAACAACGGATGAATCAGCTGGAGCCCTCCGGAAAACGGCGGATGAAGCAGGATATGTTTCTTTTGTCATTCCAGGTGACATTGGCGGACGCTATTCGGTATTGACTCCGGTAGGATTGCTGCCTTTGGCGGCGGCCGGCGTTGATATCCGCCAGTTGCTAAGCGGAGCAAAACAAGCAGAGGCGGACTTGATCTCTACGAATTTAGAGGAGAATGCAGCTTACGCTTATGCAGCTTACCGTCAAGTGTTAAATGCGCGCGGCTATTCGACAGAAGTCATGGCAAGTTTTGAACCGGCGATGGCTGGCATGAACGAATGGTGGAAGCAATTGTTTGGCGAAAGTGAAGGCAAGCAAGGAAAAGGAATTTTCCCGGCATCCGTCATTTATTCGACCGATCTGCATTCGCTTGGCCAATACTTGCAAAACGGCCGCCGCATGTTATTTGAAACGATGGTCAGCTTTACGGAAGACCAGCAGCAAAGCCAAATTCCTTTTGATGAAGAGGATGGGGATGGCTTGAACTATCTGGTGGATAAAACCTTGCATGAAGTGAATCAGCAAGCGCTGAATGCTACCGCCATGGCCCATCACGATGGAGGCGTGCCGATTCTGCAATTGGAGATTCCGAAACTAGATGCCCATCATACAGGATATTTGCTGTACTTCTTCATGAAAGCTTGTGCCATGAGCGCTTACCTTTCGGGCGTGAATCCATTCGATCAGCCGGGAGTAGAGCAGTACAAACAAAACATGTTCCAGCTTCTTGGCAAGCCCGGATACGAAAAATAAAAACAAGCAAAAAGCAGTTGCCTCATTTTGAAGGCAGCTGCTTTTTATGATTTATGAGAGATTATGCTTGGAATTTATCTTTTACAGACCAAGGTTCAGGAACGCGATGCTGCATAGCTACATCTTTACGAATAGACCAGGGTTCAGGGACACGATGCTGCATAGCTACATCTTTACGAATAGACCAGGGTTCAGGGACACGATGCTGCATAGCTACATCTTTACGAATAGACCAGGGTTCAGGAACACGGTGTTGCATAGCTACATCTTTGCGAATAGACCAAGGCTCCGGAACACGGTGTTGCATAGTGACGTCATTTTCGCTTGGATTGACGAAGGCAGTAGCAGAAAGACTTGTGAGAATTAGTGTTGAAGCCAAGACTAGTTTAGACAATTTCCTCATTGAATTCACTCCTATTTAATGGTAATAAGATTCTTATAAGCCAAACGTGAATTATTAAAGGCAAAAGACGAGTCTTTGTACCTTTCTTGATTATAGTATAGATTACCCAATAATCCATAATAATAACCAATTTCATAAAAATTATCATTTACACTTAAACTTGGCAAAAAAGTATTTACAACTAAGGATTCGAATTGATCATATTCGCCATTTAAATAATGGGACAAACAGAAGAATTCCATTATAGCCTCTTTAAAAGCATGATTAGTCGGCAAATTTAAATTAAGGTGCTTTTCAACTACTATTTCCTCGCCCTTCATTTGCCATTTAAGAGCTTCTTCAATATTTTCTAACTCTATATTACACTTTATTATTAAACAATAACTCAATAATATATCTGCAGTATATTCGGCGGGAACAAATTCCAATGCAGCAGTTACATGATGAATACTAGCTTCGAAATTTTGAAATAGAAAGTTCGAATAGCCTACATTAAATTCTGTAGTGAATCTCAAAATATCAATTTCAAGCTTTCTACCAATTGTTAATGCGTTTTTAAAATGTTCAGTAGCTATCTTGAAATTACCTATGCGCTGTTGGGTCATCGCTATATTTAAATGGCACTCTACAATACGCTTTGGAACAAATTCTTGCTGATATATTTTTAAAGCTAAATCTGTGTATTTAAAAGCTAATTCAGTTTCCCAACATTGAGAAGAAGAAATCCCAATAGAATAGTATAGATCTCCTAGCTCAGAAGGAGAAGTAGTAGAAGGTGCAATTTTTTCAGCCATCAGGTAAGTTTTCAAAGCTGTTTCATGGTCGTTTAAAATATAATGGTAGTTTCCGTTATATTTATGGAAAAGATAAAATTGCTCTTGATTCATGAATTCTTTGAAACGTTCCATCTCTTTTAACTTCAATTCTGCGGTATCTAAATCCCCTATAACGATAAAATACCGAATTTGTTGGATGCTATATTCTAATTCAATATCTTCATTCACATGCAGCAGTGGGTGATCTTTAATGTCGGAGTATTGCTCCATGATCTTCCCTTTATTCTGAGGGTGGACTAATGAAGATTTAAAATTTTTAACCAAAACTTTTCCGACTGGATTGTCTTTAGGAGCCAGTGGAATTTCGAGTTTTTTGCATAATGCTTCTAAGTCAGCCAAAGAAGGTTCTTTTAAACCGGATTCGATCTTTTTCAATTCCCTGGGAGAGAGGATACCGGAAGCAACTTCCTCTAAGCTGATTTTCTTCTTTAATCGATGATATTTCAGGCGCAGTCCAGTGTCCATTGATTCTCTCCTTTCCGTTTGAATGGGCAGAACTTCAAGCATCCATGTAGGAGAGTTTCTTTCCAGCTTTGACGTCGGTTCCGGGAAGTAGTGCATAGAAAGATTGTTAAGTACTATAGTTTCCGCCTCCACAACTTATATTATACGAAAATGCAATATCCTAAATCCATGATATCATCAATTTTCAAAATATACTGCCTTTTTAATACCTATTTTTTGTAAGTTAAATATAAAGGAAGAATGACCTAGGCAGAAAATTAGTAATTGGATGAAATGGTTAATATATCAAAAATCTTTTTCTCGGCTTTTATAATAACATATTAAATAAATATTAAAATGATTAATTTCGCATTACATAAATTAAAATAAAAAATTTTCTCATCGTTTATAGAGAAGAAATACCCGTAAAATATACCGTCTTGTTTAAGGTGTGGATGGGAAGGGGAAAGCAATAACAAATACATGGATGGAGGTTTTGAGGATGGCTACAGATAAAAGAGTATTAGCGGTTGTTTATTCTGAAAATGATTTGCTCCACAAACTTGAAGAACTCAAGAAAGATGGATATGAAGAAAAGGATCTCCACATTCTTGCAAAGGATTCAGATCGCCTGGACGGCCTTGAAGGCGGAACCGATCTGGATGTACAAAAAGCGGGTTCTTTTAAAGATAAATTCAAAGGTTTCATAACAGGTGAAGGCAGCGTGCTTGGTACGGTTAAATCTTTAGACCTTTCTAAGGAGGAAACCGAACGCTATACAGAGGATCTCGCGAAAGGCGGAATTTTAATCTATGCAGATGAACGAAAAGGCATTGAAGATGTTGTAGGCGAAAGCGCTTTTAAAGACCGGGAGGGAAATCCTGTGGAACCTTCACAAAATGAATTTGTGAATTCGGTGGATAATAATTTCGATGAGCAAGAAGACCGGTTTGCACGGGGAGAAACATTCCAGCAAGATCCGACGCTAATGAAAGATCCGCACCATGTGTCTTTCAGTACCCAACAAAAGCCGGAAATTGAAAAAGAGCGCGGATCGATGTCGACTGCTGAAAAACATTCATCCAGTGACAAAAAATACAAATAAGATTCCTGGAGTTCCTGAATGTTTCAGCAAGCCTTTTTACCGGGTACACAAAACAGTAAGACGATAAACAGGAGGCTGAAATAAATGGAACCGACAAATCGCGAATTTATTGTGCTTTACAGCCAGGAAGAAATGCGCAGCAAAATAGAGGAACTGAAATCCCAAGGCTATCGTGAGGAAGATTTTCACGTGCTGGTTGATGATGGAGCAGTTTTAAATGCAGAAGACACCAGCCGTATTGATGTACATGAAACAGGTACATTGGGGAATACATTTAAAACGATGTTTACTGGAAAAGATGCAGTCAGAGAACAGCTGAAAAAAATGGAGCTGGAAGAGTGGCAAGTTGACCGCTATGCAGAAGATTTGGAAAACGGAGCGATTTTGCTATACATGGATAAATCGCTAGCGAAGGGAGATCGAAATACAATGGCTTTTAATGAAAAAGAAAATCATGGAAAAGACGAAATCTACACTTCTGAAGTTTCGCGTGAAGAACAATACGGTGTTCCGGGATATCAGGATGAAGCGAAAGATTCGCGTGTCAAAGGCGAAAACATCCATCCTACGACCGGATCTGAAACAGCTGATGAAAGCAAACCGAAAGAGAAATTGATGGAACACGAACCTGGAATTGCTTCAGGCGAAGGAAGCGGCCTTTTGGATCAGCAGGACGGCGTGAATCGCAGAGAAGACGAGCAGTCTCCTGGGGTTGATCCAAATTTAGGGCCGGCACCATTTGGCCGGGATTCGGAGGAAGAGCATCTTTTAAATGATACGCCTCGACGCGACGACTACGAACATGAACAGAATCCAAGAGATGGCCGTAAGCTCCATGAAGACGTGGAGAAAAAGACGGGAACTCCTCCAACACCCAGATTATTTTAAAAGAAAGCAGCCTCATTTAAATCAATGAGGCTGCTTTTTTGATTTGAACTGATAAATTAGAATTCCGAGAATTGCGGCAATCGCAGCAGGGGTTGCCCATCCGATGCCTTGTTCGTAGAATGGAAGAAAGCCCAATTTTTCGTCGATGAGGGCAAAGCGAATGCCCGCCGCTTTTAAACCATCCAAAATACTAATGATTCCGGTCACGCTGAGCGCCATTGCGTAGACAAACGGCTGCTGGCCAAAACTGCGGTCAATGAACGATAGCAGTACCAATACAATAGCGACCGGGTAAATCATCAAGAGGACTGGCAATGACACAGAAATCAACTGGGTTAAGCCGATATTCGCAATAATTGTGCTGAACCCTGCGAATAGGAATACATAAGTGACGTACGAAAATTTTGGGAAGATTTTATTTAAAAATTGGGCCGTAGCTGAGACTAAACCGATGGAAGTGGTCAAGCAGGCAAAGAAAATAGCTGCCGCCACAATCATCCCGCCAAATTCTCCGTAGAGGACTCTGGAAGCCAAAGCGATAATGGTGCCTCCGTTATCATGGAATCCGACGGCTTCTACACTGGTCACCCCGATATAGCTTAAAGAGAGGTAGACTGCCGCCAGGCCCGAAGCGGCAATAATTCCGGCAAATACCGTAGTTTTTAAAATGCTTTTCTTATCTGTTACGCCTTTTGCCTGAACGGACTGGATTATGACGATGCCAAAAACGAGAGCAGCAATCGCATCCATGGTTAAATATCCTTGGAGGAAGCTTTCAAAAAATGCTTCCGTCTGATAGTTGCCCACCGCTTCACCGATTTGCCCAAGAGGAGTGATGAGGCTTTTCACAACGAGGGATGCGATGATCAGGATTAAAATGGGCGTCAATATCTTGCCGATCCGGTCGACAAGCTTAGTTGGATTTAAAGCGAATAGCACAGTGATGGTAAAAAAGACAACACTGAATATTAATAAGGGCCAAAAGGATTTTTCCATACTTTCTGGCAGAAAGGGGAAAACTCCGATTTCAAAAGAGACGGTAGCTGTTCGGGGAATTCCGAAGAAAGGCCCGATGGCCAGGTAAACGATAAAGGTGAAGATCAAACCGAAATACGGATGCACTCGGCCGGCAATCGTTTGCAAGTCACCGCCGGCTTTCGCAATTGCTAATATCCCCAGTAGAGGCAGCCCGACTCCGGTTAGCAGGAAGCCGAAAATCGCAATGCCGATATTTTCTCCTGCTAACTGCCCAAGATAAGGTGGGAAAATAATATTGCCGGCTCCTAAAAAAAGCGCGAAGAGCATAAGGCCGACTGTGATGGACTCTTTCAACGTAAGCGTTTTCTTTTGCATAATAAACTCCTTAAATTATCTGTTTACATAGAAATCTATTATAGCTGAATTCAATAAGTTTTGAAAACTTAATCTAGAATAAATAGATAGATAAAAACAATTGCCTGGAGGAACTTCGAGTGGCACAAAATAAAAGCCATTTCAAATTACATTGAAATGGCTTTGCGTTCTTATGTTTTTGATAAAGCAAGTAAAGTATTTTTGGCGGTTTGCTGTACGCTGATGCACAAATCTTGTTCTGCCAGGCGCTTTAATGTGGAGAGTGGAGTGACCGGGTTTTCTGCAACCGCTTTTCGCACTTCAGCATGTTGATCGAGGGATAAGTCAACAAGCAATCCTACACAAGAAATCGATTTGGCTAGTTGGGCACGATTTTCATATTCCATTTTCAGAACATCCGCTTCATCCCAAGGCGACCAGTCACGTAAGCTTGCATAAAAATCGATATTGCTATCCATTGTTTAGGCTTCACTCCTATAGTGAATTATTTTTGATTTATAAGAATATTATATCATATATAATTTAAAATAAAAGTTATTTAATGAGGCAGGGGGCTATATTGACTATTAATCTTTTTCGAATTGGAGTGCCATATTTCTTATGGAGCCATTTAGTTATTCCTTTGTCCTTTTATAAATTCTTTAGAAACAGGTTATTTTTAATTATTCAATCCATATTTAATTCATTGCCGGTTTTTCACATTTTACATAACTGTATTTAATAGGGAATATTCTAAGAAGAATACATCAAAAGAACCTTGTAACAAATATTTACATATAGTATATTGGGTTCAGGAAATTGAAAGGAATGTTTCTTTGAAAAAATTATCTTTTATTTTGTCTCTAGTGGTTGTTTTGGCATTGGTTATTTCTTTACCGATTTTTAACACAAAAGCAGCTGGAAGCTTTACGGATGTAAACGATCGCTATAAAGAAGCGGTTGGCCATATGGTGGATCAAGGCTATACGAAAGGAATTAGTGCGACTCAATACGGCACGGACAACCAAATTACGCGTTTGGATGCAGCCGTCATGATTGCAAAAGTTCTCGGTTTTAAAGAATCTTCAGCTGTTCCGTCTGCCGGCTTTACCGATGTGCCGGATAACCGGGCTTGGGCCGTCAACGCGTTATACCAAGCAGGCGTTATCAATGGAAAGACAGCAACTTCGTTTGGCAGCTACCAAAATATGACGCGCGGGGAAATGGCAATTGTCTTGTCTTCCGCTTATCAATTATCTGCCAGCTCGAATTCGGTTCCATTCACTGATGTCAATCCGCGTTATATAAGTGCGGTTGCGGCTCTTGTGGAAGCGAAAATAACGAACGGAAAAGGCCCGACAAAGTTTGGAACAAACGATAATATAACGCGTGGAGAATTCGCCATCTTCATCTTCAAGGGAGACAATCTTTCGAAAGATATGACCCCGCCGGAAGTAATATCAGTGGATTGATATTTTTCTGAAATTTGCACTTTTAATGGTTGTGATTAAGGATAGGTATGGTAAAATAGAAATTGTAATTAACCTGTTTTTACTATAAAAGTGCAATGGCTTGGTTGAAGCGAGAAAAGGAATCCACAATGTTATTTGTGGATTCCTTTTTTTTGTGGAAATTTAAATGGTGCTTAAAAAATATAGTTTAAGGAGTTATTGGATGAAATTTAAAAAGTTACTGACTGTGTCTTTGGCCGCGGGATTATTATTGTCGATGCAAGTAAAACCGGCAAGTGCAGATATGCTGTCGCCCGGCGTGAATTATGTAAATGAAAGCAAAAGCGTATCGGGAAAAGCCCAACGCATCAACCGAATGACGATTAATATGAATGCACCCTTTACCACAATCAATATGGGGATATCGAATCCATTCACGGCTTTGTCAACGACTACGAGCCTGAGCCGCTTACATACGAAAGAACAAAATCACGTAATTGGCGCAATTAACGCTTCGCTTTTCACTTTCGAATCGGGGCTGCCTACTTACTTATTGGCAGAAGGCAATAACATCGTTAATTTGGGGGCTGTTTCAACAAACTATAATGACTTTATGCATACCCCAGCCGCTTTTGGCGTTACGGCCGATAACAAAGCGAAAGTCGGGAAGTATAATCTTTCTTATACAATTACGCATAATGGAAAATCTTCAGAGCTAACTTCCTTAAACAGGGAAAGAGAACGCGGGGAAAGCATCCTCTATACTTCAAGCTGGCCGTATGAAAACACACGGACTAATAGTACCGGCCTTGAAGTGGTGGTTTCCACTTCTTCTTCAGTTAATACGGGCAATGAATTCGGGGAAACGGTTCCCGGGAAAGTAACGGCAATCCGCCCTTATGGACAATATACAAGTGCGACGATTCCGAAGAATGGCTATGTTATTTCAGCTGTTGACAAAGAAGAAGTCGATAAGATCCGTGACTTGAAAATCGGCGATGCTGTCGGATTGACGGTGGATGTTGAAAAGCAATGGAAAGGATCGAAATTCATGCTGGCGACTGGCCCGCTGCTTGTCCAAAATGGTGCAGTGGATCTGTCCATTGATTTGAACAGTCCCCGGGTTACGCAGCGAACAGCCCGAACAGCTGTAGCGACGAATGCCGACGGTTCAAATGCTTATTTTGTAACAGTGGATAGTGGTATCACTGGCAGTTCAGGAATGACTTTGACTGAATTCGCAAGTTATTTGAAATCGATCGGCGCATACAATGCCATCAACCTGGACGGCGGCGGCTCTACTACCATGGCTGCCCGGAAGTACGGCGATAGTTTGCCGACCTTGGTGAACCGGCCGTCTACAGGCTATGAACGAAAAGTTTCTGCCATTTTAGAGGCAGTCAGCACTGCACCATATGGCGTTGGCACTTACGTGACCGCTTCACCGAAACAAGCTGGAAGCATTCCGGTAGATTCGGCGCTTGGATTCAAAGTGGATAAAGTGTTGGACCAATATTACAATACTTTGCCGATTGACCAGGCAAAATTGAAGTTGATTTCAGTTTCTGGAGGCATTGGAAAAATTGAAAACAACCAGTTCATCGCAGTTAAAGAAGGCAGCGGAACGGTTTCTGCTAAATATGAAAATGCATCCATCACGATTCCGGTCACAGTAAGCCCTAAAGTATCTGATAAAGCGGTGGCATTAAGCACGTTGGATTCAACGAGCAGTTTATCTGCGGAAGCTGTCCGTGCCGCGGCAGCAATTTCTTTAGAGAAATCAATTGCGCCAAAGCAGGGAAGCGGTTCGATTAAATTAGCCTATGATTTCACTTCCTATAAAGACGGCGTTTCAGCAGCTTACTTGAAGTGGAACAGCCCTTACCAAATACCGAATCAGCCGAAGCGAATCGGTGCATGGGTATATGGAGACGGGATGAACCATTGGCTCCGCGGTTCTTTGACCGATGCCAACGGCAAAGAAGTGGTCATTGATTTTACGGCGGAAGATAAACTGGATTGGGTTGGATGGAAATACGTTGAAGCGAATATCCCGGCTACTGCCGCAGCTCCTCTCAGTTTAAACAGAATCTACGTGGCGGAAACGAAATCGACGAAGAAGACGAAAGGTTCTGTATGGATCGACGGCCTCCAAGCCCTTTATACGGCCGACAAAACGGTTCAGCAAAGCTTTGTTCCAAATCCATCTGTACGCATTGAAAAAGCGGATAAAAAATTCACGGTGACTTTTTCACAGCCTATGAACCCGGAATTTATTCACGGGAAGTATGTGTATGTGGAAGATCAATACGGGGTACGCCAGGCAGTGACAGTTAAGAAAGGTGCTGCGCCAAACCAATTAATTGTGGAAGCGCCGGCTGGCGGCTATAAGAGCGGACAAAATTACCAATTGATTGTCACGCATTTCGTGCCAAACTCGTCAAACATCAAAATGGTGAAAGACCATATTACTGAATTTAAAATCCAATAAGAAAAAGCTCAGCATAGCGCTGAGCTTTTTTATTAGGTGTTATTTTGGAACCCGGGCAGTCCATCGGGACAAATCGGGCTCTTGGATTTGAAGCATTTCTTTCGGGAAAATGAACGTCCATGGTTTAGACGTATTGGCTTTCACTTCAAGTTTATTAAGCTCGAACGATCCGGATACGATTTGCTGTCCGGTTGCATCGAGCACTTCAAGCGGCAATTTCTCTAATTGGATATGCTGGGTATGCCCATTCCGAATAAAGACTGAAGCGGCTAAATTCCCTTCAGGGGTCAATTTTGACTGGAATCCAGTGATATTGACTTCTCTTGGATTTAAAGCGGGCAATTCTTTCACAATTGCGCTAAGTGCATTTTTTTGTTCTTCCGGGAGTGCTTCTTCCCAAGCTGGATCAAGGTCCAGTGAGTGGGGAACTAAAGATTGGACATTAAAGGCTAACGTCCAGTTTTCTGCCGGCACTTCGAGAGCTTTGATGTTCGCTTTTTCGAATTGGAATACCCACGGCCGATTTGATAATGCCGGAATGGCCCCGAGCGTTGATAAATCGAATTCTTGTGCTGCAAGTACTTGGCTGTCTCCATCTAATAGAAGAAGTTCAGCTTTTCCTAAAGTCATCGGGCGGTCTAAAGAAGAACGGAGGAATGCTTGAACATTCCAGTTTCCAGTTCTTTTGTCCATTTCAATATCGATGCCGGACAGCGACAGTTGGTCTTTCTTCAGCGGCTGCAAATCATTCGACAAGAATTTTAAGACATATTCCTGTTCTTTGCTGATCTTCCAGTCAGGAGAAATGGAAAGCGATGTATGAATTTCGCCTTCAGTATCTGTCTGAGAAGCCGTGCCTTCTACGACTTCGGTAGAAGAGATGGTGGCATCACGTCCGGTTTTTGTTGTCTTATTGAAGAATGAAAAAATACTCATTCGATTGCCTCCTTCTCTTCGTTCTCAAGCATGTGCAAAAAGCCCAGTAATTCGGATGCGATTGAATAACGGAGATTTTGGAAATTGCCTGCAAAAAGCTCCAATCCTTCACGCTGATAAATCCGCATCGGATCTTCTTGTTGGTAAGAGCGCAAGCCAATTCCTTCTTTTAAATGGGACATGCTCTCTAAATGCTTAACCCACATTTGGTCGATATACGATTTCATCACAAATGGGATCGTGGCCATGACGCGTTCGTTGTCTGCATAGGCTTCGATCAATTCATTGACGGAATCCAGAACCGGTTTTACGGCAGCATCCACTTTTTTGCGTTTATCCAATTTAACTGAAAGTGCCACTTCCGGCCCGAGCAATTGCTGCAGCGAATGTTCCAAATCCCGCAGATGGGCAGCTGTATAATCCTCGTCTTCCGGCAGCGATTCCGAAATGATGAAGTCGGCAGCATCAGCCACCATATCTTTTAAGAGATGCGTGTTTTCATTGCCGTTCAAGACCCGATTGCGTAGACCGTAGACAATTTTCCGCTGTTCGTTGATGACATCATCCAGCTTTAAATTGTATTCCCGCATAGAGAAGTGGGAGCCTTCTACGATGCGCTGTGTCCGGTCTGTCAATTCGTGGACGTCTTTGTTCGTAATTTCCCCGTTTTTGTCGGTGGCCATTTTCTTCATGAATTTTTCGGTTTCTTCTTTTGCGAAACGTTTAAACATATCGTCTTCCAGGGAAATAATAAATTCAGTTGATCCCGGATCTCCTTGGCGGCCAGAGCGTCCGCGCAATTGGTTGTCGATCCGGCGGCTTTCGTGTTTTTCTGTGCCGATGACATGCAAACCGCCAATGGAGGCTACGCCTTCGCCAAGCACAATGTCCGTTCCGCGTCCGGCCATGTTCGTAGCAACCGTAATATGGTTCAATTGCCCTGCTTGGGAAATCAGATGGACTTCCTGCTCGACGCTTTTAGCGTTTAGCAATTGGAATTCCAGATTTTCCGCTGCGAGGTAATCAGCGACCATTTCAGATTGCAAAATGGAGGTGGTTCCGACTAGGACCGGCTGGCCTGTTTTATGGCGTTCGCTTACTTGGCGAGCAACTTCTTTGTATTTTTGATCAGCTGTTTCGAAAACCCGGTCCGGCATATCCACGCGTGCCCGCGGATTGTTCGTCGGAACCTGGATCACTTCCATGCCGTAAACTTCCATGAATTCTTTTTCCTGCGTTTTCGCGGTTCCCGTCATACCGGATAGAATCGGGTACATACGGAAATAGTTCTGGATGGTGATTTGCGCTTGTGCTTTGTTTTCATCCGTGATTTCCACTTTTTCCTTTGCTTCGATCGCTTGATGGAGGCCATCTGACAAAGTACGGCCTTCCATCGTACGTCCGGTGAACATATCAACGAGCATGATTTTGTTGTCTTTGACAATATAATCGACATCGCGCTGGAACATCACGTGCGCGCGGACCGCCATGATTACGTAATGGTAGAGGGTTTGGTGCTCCAATTCGTACAGATTATCGACACCAAAAGCTTTTTCCACCTTTTCAATGCCTTTGTCTGTGAGGGAAGTCGCTTTTGTTTCAGCATCAAAATCATAATCGACGCCTTCTTTAAAGCGGGCAGCTAAGAGTGCGCTTATTTGATGGAGTTCTGCGCTCGCTTTTGCTTTTCCAGCAACGATCAAAGGCGTTTTTGCCTCATCGATCAAGACGCTGTCGACTTCATCAATGATCGCGTAATGGTAGGGGCGCTGAACTTTATCTTCATTCGTGCCCGCCATATTATCCCGCAAATAATCAAATCCGAATTCTGTTCCAACTCCATAAGTGATGTCGGCTTTATAGGCAGTTTGCTTTTCGTCAGTATCCATTAACGGCAGATTCAAGCCAACAGTCAATCCGAGAAAACGGTGGATCTGTCCGATTTGGTCAAAGTCCCGCTGCGCCAAATAATCATTGACAGTGATGACATGGACGCCTTTTCCTTCAAGCGCCCGTGTATAGGAAGGGAGGGAAGCGACAAGCGTTTTCCCTTCGCCAGTCGGCATCTCCGCGATGTTTCCTTCAGCCAGCACGAGGCCGCCGAGCAATTGCACATCAAAATGGCGCATGTTCAACACACGCTTCGATGCTTCACGGACTACAGCAAATGCATCGGGAATAATCTTTTCGATTTTCTTTCCATCGGCTAATTGTTCGCGGAAAGAAACAGTCATGTTTTTCAATTCTTCATCGCTCATGGATTGATAGTTTTCCTCCAAGCGATTGATTTCTTCAACAATTTTTTTGTATTTTTTAAGTTGTCTTAAATTCGGTTTATTAGAACGCTTGAATAACGTTGCCATGCATAATAGTCTCCTTTATGTACATCCATTGCTACTTGATTATTTTATCAAACTTTACCAACAAACTCCACTTAACAAAAAGGAAACCTTTTGTGTTTGCGGGCGTCTCATAGACTGGAGAGCAATTATGCACACATAAATACTTTATTTCCTGTAGAGACATGCTATAATGAAATTGGATTTATATGTTGAATTAGAAGTTTTAAGGAGGAAAGACATGCTATACCTTACTTTGGTTTTGGCATTTATCGCTTCAATCGTACTTACTCCCATTGTAAAGCGAATTGCCTTTCGCGTAGGAGCAGTCGATCGGCCTAACTATAGAAAAGTTCATGCGAGAATTATGCCACGTTTAGGCGGATTAGCAATATTCGGCTCATTTGTTATCGGCTATTTCATTTTGCGTCCGGAAGAAACAGTTTCGAATGCAGTGGATGCATCTTTTATCCCGATTTCAACCGCCATCTTAATCGGAGCTGTGATAATTACTGTTACTGGTGTATTGGATGATATGTTTGAAATCACTGCAAAAGCGAAGCTTTTAGGACAATTGGCTGCAGCTGCCATCGTTGTAGTAGGTGGGGGACTTGAAATCTCATTCATCAACTTGCCATTCGGCGGAGAGTTGGATTTTGGTTACTTCAGTATTCCGCTGACGATTCTTTGGATCGTGGGTATAACAAATGCGATCAACTTGATTGACGGGCTTGATGGATTAGCGGCAGGAGTTTCAACGATTGCGTTAATTACACTGGCTATTATGGCCTTCATCATGGGTGACCCATTTGTTATGTCGTTGGCTGCGATTTTAGCTGCCAGTTCAATCGGTTTCCTTTTCTATAACTTCCATCCCGCGAAAATCTTCATGGGGGACACCGGAGCTTTATTCCTTGGGTTTATGATTTCGGTGCTCGCATTGATGGGCTTCAAAAACGTAACAGTCGTCGCTTTGATTATTCCAATCATCATGCTTGGCGTACCAATCTCAGACACGTTCTTTGCCATCGTACGGCGTGTGCGTGAGAAGCAATCCATTTCAGCAGCGGATAAATCGCATTTGCATCACTGTTTGTTGAATATCGGGTTCTCGCATCGCCAAACGGTATTGATCATCTACGGCATTGCCGCATTATTCGGTTTAGCTGCTTTATTGTTCTCCCAAGCTACCTTATGGGGAGGCATCCTGCTGCTCGGTGTCATGTTGATTGCGATTGAATTGTTTGTCGAAGTAGTGGGGTTGGCAGGAAAGAATTACCGCCCGCTGATCAATCTAGTGAAATTCATCGGAAAGTAAATAGGAAAGGCGCGATAGCACAGTTGCTATCGCGCCTTTTTTGTTTTGTTCCAAAAGAAAAACCGCAGCTTTGGCTGCGGTTAATAATCTTCTTCTACGTTTGTGCGTTCAGCTAAATTCGTGTCGCTGTTGTCGGACAAACTGGATGTATCAGGTTTTAGCCCTAAATGGCTTTGAAGTATATCTTGGACTTCGAGAAGGGATTCTTCATCCAACTGCCAATAATAGATGCCTGTTGACATATCGTCATACCCTTTTAATGAAAGCGTATCGATATCAGGTTTGCCATTTTTCGCATATTCGAAAAACGACTGCATATCTCTGAAAGTTAAGTTGGTGCGCATATTATCTCCGATTGCATCAATAACAGATCCGTATTTAGTAATGGAAGTTGCGGATAAAGCTTTATCCATGATGCTTTCAATCAACATTTGCTGGCGTTTGCCGCGCTCAATGTCATTATCGTAATGGCGGGTTCTTGCAAGGGCAAGAGCTTCGCTTCCGTTCAATTCTTGTAAACCTTCTTTTAGGACAATCGCGCCGTGTATATCATTCTCATCTTTTTCTTCTAAATCGTATGGTACTTCTGCTTCGATTCCGCCTAAGGAATCAACAACTTCGATAAACGCTTGGAAATCCATGCGCACATAGTAATCGACTGGCACTTCCAGCAGTTCTTCTACACTTTCGATTGTGGAACTAGGCCCTTCAAGTGCGTATGCATGGGTGATTTTGTCTTTGTATCCAGCGTCTGGGATATAAGTGTAAGTATCCCGAGGAATACTGACAAGCTTGATTGATTTGTCTTCGTTGTTTAAAGTGGCAAGAACTAAGGCGTCTGAGCGGATGTTGTGATCATCTTGATCCCGCGCTTCACTGTCATCTACACCGATAAAGAGAATCGATATATTATCATGCAGCGGTTCGACTTGTTCTTCCCTTAAATCCGACATTTCACGGTCTCCAGCGGTTTCAAAAGCTCGATCCGCTGCATTTTCCGCTTTCTTGACGAGGTAAATGCCGAATGCGGATCCACATATGAGCAAAGATAAGGCCAAAGTTACGATTATTTTAATCGCTGTCCGTTTTTTGCTCGATTTCGACTTGCGATAACTTTTACGGTTCATGGTTATAACTCCTCTAAATTAGGAATGGGCTAACCGAGTATTCAATTCGGGTCGATCCAATCTTACTATGATAGTAGACGCATGACAATAGTCTAAGTTGCATGCATACTCTGATTCAACCTATTATACAGCGAGTTGAAAGATACGTAAACGAAAAAAGATCAGGATATTTTGAATTCAAGAAATTCTTTTTCCTGGCACACGATCTTTACCTGTCCGTTCGTCATTTCGTTGATCCAATCGCTAAATTGCTGTTCTTGTTCAACAGGTACATTAATCAATAATTCAACGCCTTCCGTGTAGAGAATTTCCTTTAAAGGAAAGTCGGATTGACGAATTTCATTTTCTATTTTTCCGAGCCACGTATAGTCGACTTGAACGTTCATCAGGCAGTGGAGCCGCCGTTCCACTACGCCGGCTGCGGCAATCGCTTCTGTGGTCGCTTTTCCATAAGCGCGGATCAATCCGCCTCCGCCAAGTTTAATGCCGCCGAAATATCGGGTAACGACAA
The DNA here is from genome assembly GCF_000821325.1 of Planococcus massiliensis. Lineage (NCBI taxonomy): Bacteria > Bacillati > Bacillota > Bacilli > Caryophanales > Caryophanaceae > Planococcus > Planococcus massiliensis. Next base: position 1,140,833 of record NZ_CCXS01000001.1, read on the forward strand.
CGACCGTATCTTTTAAACCTTGCTTCTTTAAAACTTCCAGCATCGGAACTCCCGCCGTTCCGCTCGGTTCTCCGTCGTCATTCGCCTTCTGGATTGAATCATGTTCGCCAATCATGTATGCTGAACAATTATGATTGGCGCTTTTATGCTGCGCCTTGATGGAATCGATAAATTCCAATGCTTCTTTTTCTGTTTCTGCTCTTTTTGCGTGCGCAATAAAACGGGACTTTTGTATTGTAATTTCCGATTCTTTTCCATTGCCGATGGTTTTGTAATTTTCTCGCATTTTAGAGCCTCCTGGTGTAAAATGTAATCAGATAATTTGTAATGTGTTTTTAACATGGCCTTGCTTATAAAGTGATATACTTATTACAGCTGTGGCAGGCATAAAGGTGCAAGGATTTTTCTTCTATGTACAGTTTAGTATAGCTAAGGCGGTTTTATAATGGCTAAAAAATTCGACGTGAAAGCATTAGACTCCATTTTTGACGAAGTAATGGACAAAATGGAACGTTCCAAGCAGGATATTTTCGTCATAAGTGAACAAAGTCGCCAAAGTTATGAAGATATGAAAAACGAACTTCAAGAAGTGCGAACAAATATTGCACGTGTGATAAAAACGGGAGACCTTCTGGAAGAAAAGACCCGTGCTGCACGCAGGAGGCTTGCCGAAGTTTCTCAATTCTTTAATTCATTTACTGAGAGCCAAGTCAGGCAAGCTTATGAACAGGCTAATGAATTGCAGGTCAAGTTGTCAATCAATCGTTCTGAAGAAAAACAATATCGCCAAAAACGCGACAGCTTGCAGCGGCGCCTCCAATCATTGCTTCAGACAATTGAACGTGCGGAATATCTGGTCAACCGTTTGAACGTTACAATGAATTACCTGACTTCAGATCTTGAAAAAGTTGATGAAGCAGAGGACAATGTGAAGCTAAAGCAAGATTATAGCCTTCGGATCATCGAAGCGCAAGAAGAAGAGCGGAAGCGCTTGTCACGCGAAATCCACGATGGTCCGGCCCAGATGATGGCGAATGTGCTTTTGCGTTCAGACTTGATTGACAGGACGTTTCGTGAAAAAGGTCCTGAATTGGCATTCAAAGAAATCACTTCCTTAAAAGAGATGGTAAGGGATGCCTTGACTGAAGTAAGACGGATCATTTATGATCTGCGTCCGATGGCTTTAGATGATTTGGGATTAGTTCCTACATTAAAAAAGTATATTGATACGACAGAAGAGTATAACAAAGGAACACGTATGAATTTCCAATCAACAGGAAAGGAAGTGCGGCTTCCCAGCAATTACGAAACGGCTATTTTCCGATTGGTTCAAGAAGCCATTACCAATGCAGTTCGGCATGGGAAAGCTTCTGAAATTGATGTGAATGTTGAATGGCTGGAAAAACAGGTGACCATTATCGTGAAAGATAACGGTTCAGGATTCGATAAAAGCATCGTGAAAAGCCAATCTTTTGGCTTGATGGGCATGAAAGAACGGATTGAATTGATAAATGGAGATTTTATCATCAATTCTTCACTAGGAAATGGCACAGTACTGATGTTTATTATTCCATTAACTCTAGACAGTTAAGATACGGTATTCGAGGAGGACAACATAATGACAAAAATTATTATTATCGACGATCACCAACTCTTCCGTGAAGGCGTAAAGCGGATTCTTGATTTTGAAGATTCGTTTGAAGTTGTAGCAGAAGGCGGAGACGGGACGGAAGTCGTCAAATTATACGAAGAATATAAACCCGATGTGGTATTAATGGACATTAATATGCCGCAAAAAAATGGGGTAGAGGCAACAGGCGAGTTGATTGAGAATTTCCCTGATGCAAAAGTCATTATGCTGTCAATTCACGATGATGAATCTTATGTAACGCATGCATTAAAGACAGGCGCTCTTGGCTATATGCTGAAGGAAATGGATGCAGAGGCGATTATCCAGGCCATTAAAGTTGTGGCAAAAGGAGGATCTTATCTTCACCCGAAAGTAACGCGCAATTTGGTGATGGAATTCCGTCGCTTGAGCGAACGTGAAAACAAAGGTTCTTTCCATCAAACCGAAATTCGCCGTCCATACCATTTATTGACGAAGCGTGAAAGTGAAGTTCTTCAATTATTGACGGATGGGCAAAGCAACCGTGTGATCGGCGAAACGCTCTTCATTTCTGAAAAAACGGTGAAAAACCACGTTTCCAGCATCCTTCAAAAAATGCAAGTAAATGACCGTACTCAAGCCGTTGTTACAGCCATTAAAAATGGCTGGGTTGAAGTGCGCTAACTAATTAAGCGAACCCCTGCATCCTTGATGCAGGGGTTTTCTTATGTGAAGGGACAGGGTGCGGCAAAGACCGCCATTTTCGATAAGGCTTCCAGCGCTTGTCGCGGCTACCGAGGCGGCTCCGCTTTTCATTGTCCAGACTCCAGCGGCCAGCCCCTCGGGATCATAAGTTTCTTCACTCCGGAAATCAGGATTTCCTGCGTAAAGCCCCTTATGCCTGTCGGGGCTAAACGGCCGTTTCCGCTTTTCTCATTCGACACAGTTTCTTCATTGTATTCTTTTCGTGCGTATGGCAAAATGAAGCGCAGGAGGAATGTATGATGAAAAAGATGATTTTGGCCGCAAGTGTGGCTTTATTGCTTGCTGCTTGTTCTGATTCTGAAGAGCCTTCAGTAAACAGCAATACAGCAGATGATGGAAATGGAACGAATGAAAATAGCGCCGTGGACCATGGTGTCGAAGATGTGGAAGATGAAGGGAAAGACGAAGTCGGTTTTACGTTGAACGATAAAGGTGAAGCGGAAGCTGCCGAAGTCCCAGAAGCTGAAGCGGAAAAGATTCTGGCTGCCTATCAAGAATATATCGATGCTTTTAATGCAGAAGACGTCGATCGGTATATGGAAGTGATCGCAGAGGAGCCGGATGGCTTTGACCGGGAAGACGACCGCGCTGCGTTGACTGAAGCTTTTGCAGATTTTGATACAACCTATACACCAAGCAATGAAACCATTGTGGAATATGAAGAGAGCCGGGCGGAAGTTTATGCTCAAATCGATGTGTCGATGGCAGAGCCGAATTCGGATAAAACGGCCAAGCAGTCAGGACGGCAAGTGGTTGTTTTTAAAAATGAAGACGGCGCTTGGAAAGTCACAAGCCTGCATTTTATCGGAAACCAATAAAAACTTCCCGGAAGTTCCGGGAAGTTTTTATTTTTCGGCTCCGATTTTCATCTCTGGGGCAGGATATAGAAGCTCAAAACTTCTTTCGCTTACCATAAAAAGAATTAGTTGAACTTAAGGGTTATTTTTAATGCGTTATTTGGTAAACTGGCAATGGAGGCTGATTAAAATGAGAACAGCGATAGTAACAGATAGTACCGCGTACATACCTGAAGAAATACGCAGAGCTGAAAATATCCATATGGTTCCGCTTCAAGTGACGTTTGGAAATGAGTCGTTCGCTGAAGAGGAAGAATTGCACGTGGATGATTTTTATAAAAAAGCGGAACAGGAATTACCTAAAACATCACAGCCGCCGATCGGTGAATTTGTCACCAAATATCAAGAGCTTGCAAAAGAGTATGATGAAATCGTTTCAATTCATTTGTCGAGTGGCATCAGCGGAACCTTCCAAGGAGCGCAGCAAGCCAATGAACTGGTCAAAGATGTGGAAGTTTTTGCTTTTGATACAGAAATTTCTTGTGCCATGCAAGGTTTTTATGCGTTGAAAGCGGCTGAATTGTCCCGGGCAGGAGCGGATGCTGCCACCATCATCCAAGCGCTTAACGAAATGAAAAAAACGATGCGCGCTTATTTTATGGTGGAAGACCTCAATCATTTGCGGAGAGGCGGAAGGCTTTCCAATGCTCAAGCCATCGTCGGCGGGCTTCTGCAAATTAAACCATTGCTTCATTTTCAGGACAAATTGATTGTGCCGTTTGAAAAAATCCGGACTCGGAAAAAAGCGATGAAGCGAATCGAAGGAATGCTCGGAGAAGATGTACAAGCGGGAATTCCCCTTAAAGCAGCTATCATCCATGCAAACCGTCCGGATGATGCACAGGCATGGTATGAAGAATTGCACGAGCAGTACCCGGAAGTGGAATTTGTCATTTCCTATTTCGGCCCTGTGATTGGAACACATTTAGGAGAAGGCTCAATGGGGCTTGGCTGGGTAAGAAAATAACCGGCCAAGGTCCATTTTTCAAAAAAGGAGGCCGTTTATGAAAGAAATAGAAGATTTTTTGACCGGAAGAATCTGGTTGAAAGAATTCACCCCTTTTCCTAAAAATGAAATTGATGAAGCTATTGCCCAAGGGTTCATTGCGTGCATTCCAGGCATTAGCGAGAAACAGGAATGCAGCAGATGTTTAGAAAAGTCGGCACACCTCATATCTTTTTATTGTGAAAAATGCGAAGGCGAGTGTTTATATTGCCGCCATTGCCTCAAAATGGGACGCATCAGTTCTTGTACGGAGCTGATCACTTGGGCGGCCCCATCTCCTAGACCCCTCAAAACCCGCTCATTTCAATGGAGCGGCCGTTTAACCCCTTCTCAGAATCTAGCTTCCCAACAAGTAATTGAAAGTATTCAAAACAATCGCTCCCATCTTATTTATGCGGTATGCGGAGCCGGAAAAACAGAAGTGCTATTTGCCCCTATTTACGAAGCGCTAAAGAAAGGTGACCGGATTTGCATTGCGGCCCCGCGGACAGATGTTGTCCTGGAACTCTCTCCTCGTATCCGTGCAGTCTTTCCTGAAGCTGTTGTCCACACACTTTACGGCGGTTCGAGGGATGAACCGGGATTTGCTGAAATCGTCATCGCCACTACACATCAGCTTTACCGTTTTCAAAATGCCTTTGATCTGATGGTCGTGGATGAAGCAGACGCCTTTCCCTATTCGATGGATCCCGCTTTGAAAAGAGCAGTGATGAAAGCGAAAAAACCGGAAGCGCCGGTTGTCTACGTTTCAGCGACCCCATCTGCCCGGCTATTAAAAGAAACGCCAGGCCGTTCAGAAATTTTTAGGCGGTATCATGGACAGCCTTTGCCGGTGCCGCGCTTCGATTCGCTTTGGAATTATAACAAGCAATTAAAAAAGAAGACCATCCCGAAAAAGTTGGAAACATGGGTTCGTTTGAGGATTTCCCGGCAAGAACCGTTTCTTTTATTTTTCCCGACGATAGAATTGATTGACCAAAACATCCCTTTATTTAAAGAATTGGACGTTGGTATTGAAGCAGTGCATTCCAAAGATCCAAACAGAAAAGAGAAAGTCATGGCATTGCGGCAAGGAAAAATTCCGGGGCTGCTGACTTCTACGATCCTGGAGCGGGGGATTACGATACCGAAGGTTCAAGTGGCGGTAATTGGAGCAGAAGAAGAAATTTTCGATGCAGCAGCTTTAATCCAAATTTCCGGCAGGACGGGCAGGGCAGCGGACTTTCCAACCGGGGATATTGTTTTTTTCCATAATGGCATAACGAGAGAAATGGATAGAGCCAAAAAGACAATAATCGCTTATAATAGAAAGACCATTTCATGAATTGCCTCCTTTGCAGCAGGAAGCTGCCCATGCAGGCATCATGGAGAAGTTTATTTATGAATGACTTGAACGAAGCAGTTTGTACGAAATGCAAAGCGGAATTTGAAAGCATCACGGGAAACGCTTGCTTATATTGTGGTGCGCTTGAAGATGGGGTTTGTCGAGACTGCCTTTATTGGGAGCAGACGGAATATGCCGGATTGATCACGAAAGGACAATGCTTGTATCGATACAATGCTGCGATGCAGACTTATTTTCACCAATATAAATTTCTGCAGGATGTAATTCTTTCCGAAGTTTTTGCAAAAGAAGTGCAGCACGCATTAGCAAAAGTGGAAGCTGTGATTGTCCCGATCCCCATGAATCCGAAAAAGTTGAAAGAGCGGACCTTTGCCCAAGTTGACGCGATGCTGGAGTCAGCAAGGCTCCCGTACAAACATTTATTGACAAAGAACGAAGATGTCCAAGGCAAAAAAACAAAAACCGAAAGAATGGCTTCCGCTCCATTATTCCAGTGGAATGGAGAAGCGGTTCCGAAAAAAGTTATATTGGTCGACGATCTCTATACGACAGGCACGACGATGCGCCATGCAGCAAAAGTTCTGAAATCGGCAGGTGCGGAGGAAATCGAATTGTTTTGCTTGATTCGCGGTTGAAAGGGATTCAAAAACATTTTGGAGGGGTGCAAATGTTTTATAACAGGCAGGAACATTATCGGTATGCGTTTGGCCATCCGCAAGAATTACTCATCCGTTCGAATGAACCGAGTGGAACTTCTTTGCATTATGGACTTTTGCTTGATGTCTCTCCGCGAGGCGGAAAATTCTTTTTGGAGAAGGAATTGGAAAAAATAAAAGAAGAAATCGATGTCGAGTTCACTTTAAACCATGAAAAGCTTCATTTAAAAGCCATCCTATTATGGAAAGAAAGCACAACTGAGGGATGGATGTATGGCATGGAGTTCCATAAAGATCCGGTTAAAGAAATGCTGATCAACAATGAATTAAAAGCATATCTGGAATTTGAATAAAATGGCCGGGCGCTTTAACAACGCCCGGCCATTTTATATTAATGTTCATAAATCATTTTTCTGGTCATGCCGCCGTCAATATTGAGGCATTCTCCGGTGATGAAAGAGTTTTCAGGATTGGACAAGAAAAGGCAGGCGCGGGCAATATCATCGGGTTTGCCGACGCGCCCGCTCCAATGCTGCTCATGGTCGACTTTCCGGAGTTCTTCTTCTCCGGTGTGGATCCATCCAGGGGCAATCGAATTTACCCGAATTCCCTTTTCGCTTAAAGTAGCTGCCAGTGAATGGGTCAACGCAAAAATCCCGCCTTTTGAAGCGGAGTAAAGCTCTGTATTCGGTTCTGACATAAATGCCCGTGTCGAAGCCATATTGACGATTGAACGGATATCTTCTGTCATATAGCGTGCAGCTTCACGGCTGCATATGAATACGCTTTTTAAATTTGTATTGAGAAGCTCATCCCAGTCCTGTTCTTCAATCTCCCAGATGGAAGTGAACTTTGAAACCCCTGCGTTATTAATCAGAATATGAATGGCTCCGTAGTCTTTATGGATTTCTGAGAATACCTTGATGACTTCAGTGAAATTCCCGACATCGCATTTGCGGAAATCCATTCCAGGCAAATCACCCCCTTGGATGTCGAGTCCGACGACTTTTGCTTCTTTCGCTAAAAAATGTTCTGCAATGCTTCGGCCGATGCCCTGGGAAGCACCGGTCACCACTACTGTTTTATTTGTAAACATGGCTTTCATCTCCTTGTGATTTACTTTACCTGAATTTAACTTCCTTAAAACTTTTTAGTTTTAAGCAGGAAACTTCAGGGGATATATAGAAATGTAAAGGTAAGCACAAAAGAAGGAGGAGTTCATATGCTTCAATACAATATTAAGGCAGACAATGTGGAAGTAACTCCAGCAGTCCGCGAGTACATCGAAAAGAAAGTGGACAAAATCGAAAGATACTTTCCGGAAGGTACAAACGCAACTGCGATGGTTAACTTAAAAGCGCTGAATCACAGCCAAACCAAAGTGGAAATTACAATCCCTATGAAAAATCTCGTATTGCGTGCAGAAGAACGGCACGATGAACTATATGCAGCAGTAGATTTGATCATTGGCAAGCTTGAGCGCCAAATTCGAAAATATAAAACGAAAATCAACCGTAAATTCCGCGATCGCGAAGGAATGGGCATTGCGTTTGCTTCAGCTGAACAAGTGACTCAAACTTCAAATGATGCGGAAAATTCCTATACAGATGAAGACGATGAAGATTTGACAATCGTCCGTACAAAACAATTTGAACTAAAACCGATGGATGAAGAGGAAGCCGTATTGCAGATGAATATGCTTGGGCATAATTTCTTCGTCTTCACTGATGCTGAGTCGAATGAAACCAATATCGTCTACAAACGAAAAGACGGCACCTACGGTTTGATTGAAACAAGCTCTTAATAATAGTCAAAAAGCCTCTCCTTGTGAGAGGTTTTTTTCTTTTTATAGGGAAAGAAACTATTTTTTTGCTCTTTATAGCAATTTTAAGTGGCATACAGGAAGTTTGCACGCGGTTGTCTGCAGTGTTAAAATAAGTAGTGAGAATTTTTGCCAAGGACTAAGAGATTTTGAATATTTTAGTCATTAAGGACTAATTCAAAATGAATAAGAATATTAAAGCAAAAGCGATCCGGCTGGACTTGTTTTAGCCGGACACTACGCAGGGAGCGGTTATAGATGCTTGGAGTATTAAACAAAGTATTTGACCCGAACAAACGGGACTTGAAAAGATTAGAAAAAACAGCCGATCAGGTCGAAGCGCTAGCTTCAGAATATGCAGCTTTATCGGATGATGCCTTAAAAGCGAAAACCGAACTATTTATTGAACGTTCTGCTAAGGGTGAGTCATTGGACGATCTATTGCCTGAAGCCTTTGCGACGATTCGTGAAGCTTCTAAGCGCGTTTTGGGCATGTACCCATTCCGTGTTCAGATCATGGGTGCAGCTGCACTTCACGAAGGCAATATTTCCGAGATGAAAACCGGTGAAGGTAAAACATTGACTTCAACCATGGCCGTCTACTTAAATGCCATTTCGAAAAAAGGGGTTCATGTCGTAACTGTCAACGAATATTTGGCGAGCCGGGATGCCGGTGAAATGGGCCAGTTATTCGAGTGGCTTGGGCTAACGGTCGGATTGAACTTGAACAGCTTGACGAAAGATGAAAAACGCCAAGCGTATCAAGCAGATATCACATATAGCACCAATAACGAACTTGGTTTTGATTATCTTCGGGATAATATGGTGCTCTACAAAGAAGACATGGTTCAGCGTCCATTGAATTTTGCAGTAATTGATGAAGTTGACTCCATTTTGATCGATGAAGCGCGTACGCCGCTTATCATTTCAGGACAGGCGGCGAAAGCAGCGCAATTGTATATGCAAGCGAATGCTTTCTCCCGGATTTTGGTGAAAGATACCGATTATACGTATGATGAAACGACAAAAGGCGTTGTGTTGACAGAAGACGGCATTGAAAAAGTGGAAAAAGCATTTAATATCGATAACTTATTCGATATTCGCCATGTCCGTTTAAACCACGCAATCAACCAATCGTTAAAAGCGCAAGTGACCATGCATAAAGACGTTGATTATGTGGTTCAAGACGGGGAAGTCGTGATTGTCGATCAGTTTACGGGCCGTTTGATGAAAGGGCGCCGCTATTCAGATGGATTGCACCAGGCAATTGAAGCCAAAGAAGGTTTGGAAGTCCAAAACGAATCCATGACGATGGCGACTATTACATTCCAGAACTTTTTCCGTATGTACGATAAACTTTCCGGCATGACCGGTACAGCGAAAACGGAAGAAGAGGAATTCCGCAATATTTACAATATGAACGTTATTGCCATTCCGACAAATAAACCGATCATCCGTGATGACAGAGTCGATTTGATCTACGCGACCATTGCTGGAAAATATAAAGCTGTTGCTGATGATATTGCGGAGCGCCATAAAAATGGCCAGCCGGTGCTAGTCGGTACGGTTGCAATTGAAACGTCGGAAATCATTTCTGATTACTTGACGAAAAAAGGCATCAAGCATTCCGTACTGAATGCGAAAAACCATGCGCATGAGGCGGAAATCATTTTGAATGCCGGCCAGAGAGGCGCAGTAACAATTGCAACAAACATGGCTGGACGCGGAACCGATATTAAACTTGGCGAAGGCGTGACCGAGGCAGGCGGTTTAGCGGTTCTGGGTACGGAACGGCATGAGTCCCGCCGTATCGACAATCAGCTCCGAGGCCGTTCTGGACGCCAAGGCGACCCGGGTGTAACGCAATTTTATCTTTCTTTGGAAGATGATTTGATGCGCCGCTTCGGATCGGATGCCATGCGCAATATGATGGGCAAACTAGGGATGGATGATTCCCAGCCGCTGCAGTCTAAAATGGTCAACCGTTCGGTTGAGTCTGCGCAAAAACGGGTTGAAGGAAATAACTTTGATGCCCGTAAACGTTTGCTTCAATATGACGATGTTTTGCGCCAGCAGCGTGAGATTATTTACAAAGAACGGATGGAAGTTCTTGAAACCGAGAACATGCGTGCACTCGTTGAACGGATGATTGATGGTTCCATTGAACGTATGGTCCATGCACATACTTCGGAAGAGAACCCGGAAAATTGGAATTACAAATCGCTTGTAGATGTGGCTTCAGCAAACTTGTTGCCTGAAAACACAATTACAGTTGAAGATTTAAAAGGAAAGACCCAAGAACAATTGATTGATTTCATCAAAGCGGAAGTTGTGAAACGCTATGATGAAAAAGAAGAAGAAATGACTTCTGAACGCATGCGCGAATTTGAGAAAGTTGTTTTGCTTCGTTCAATCGATACAAAATGGATCGACCATATCGATGCAATGGACCAATTGCGCCAAGGTATTCACTTGCGTGCTTATGGCCAAAACGATCCGCTTCGTGAATACCAAAACGAAGGATTCGCGATGTTCGAGGAAATGGTCTTATCCATTGAGGAAGACGTTGCAAAATATGCCATGAAAGCGGAAATCCGCAATAATCTTGAACGTGAAGAAGTGGCAAAAGGGCAAGCAGTCAATCCGAAAGAAGATGGGCCGGCACCGAAAAAGAAAAAAGCTCCGGTACGCAACGATATGGCTGTCGGACGCAACGAACCATGCCCATGCGGCAGCGGCAAAAAGTTTAAAAACTGCCATGGGGCAACAGTTTAAAAGCGGCCTCTGATTCAAAAAAGCCGTTAAAATGAAATAAATAAAAGCAAGCCACAGGACCGAAGAGCATCTGCTCTTCGGTGTTATTTTGAGGAGGAAAACATAATGATGGAATTAGCAGACATCCGAAACGAACTTGATAAATCAGCCAGCAAACTGGCGGACTTTAGGGGGTCTCTTTGACTTAGAAAACAAAGAAGCCAGAATCCAGGAATTGGATGAAATGATGCTGGATCCGAACTTTTGGAACGATCAAGAGTCGGCGCAAACGGTCATTTCGGAATTGAACGGATTGAAAGATATTGTGAATGCGTATCATCGTTTTACGGAAACCCAGGAAAATTTAGAAATGACGCTGGAATTGCTTCGTGAAGAAAACGACGAAGAACTGCACGAAGAAATCAGCGAAGAAATGCAAACCTTTAAAAAAGAACTGGGGGACTACGAATTAACGATGCTGTTAAGTGAACCCTATGATAAAAACAATGCTATTTTAGAATTGCATCCAGGTGCAGGCGGCACGGAGTCGCAGGATTGGTGTTCGATGCTTCTGCGCATGTATACGCGCTGGGCGGAAAAACGCGGGTTTAAAGTTGAAACGCTTGATTACTTGGCGGGAGATGAAGCTGGCGTAAAATCTGTCACATTGGGCATTAAAGGGCACAATGCATACGGCTACTTGAAAGCGGAAAAAGGCGTTCACCGCTTAGTCCGCATTTCTCCATTCGATTCTTCTGGCCGCCGCCATACTTCATTTGTATCGTGTGAAGTCATGCCGGAATTCACCGGGGAAATCGAAATCGATATCCGGACGGAAGATTTGAAAATTGATACGTACCGGGCGAGCGGCGCCGGCGGACAGCACATCAACACGACCGATTCTGCCGTTCGAATCACTCACTTGCCGACAGGGGCAGTAGTGACTTGCCAACAAGAACGCTCTCAGATCAAAAACCGCGAAAAAGCGATGCAGATGCTGAAAGCTAAACTCTATGCATTGAAAATCCAAGAACAGGAAGCCGAGCTTCTTGAAATTCGTGGAGAACAAAAAGAAATCGGCTGGGGCAGCCAAATTCGCTCTTACGTGTTCCACCCGTATTCGATGGTAAAAGACCACCGCACAAATTACGAAACCGGGAATCTGCAAGCTGTGATGGATGGAGATATCGACGGCTTCATCAACTCGTTGCTGCGTTCGAAGATGCAGTAAGAAAAGCGGAGGTGGCCGGTTAGCCGCGACAAATAATAATCCCGAGACCGAGCAGATTCGGTTAATTTAAGAAAGTATCCTCCTATTATAATAAGGCCTCGATAACGCTTAGCGCTGTCGAGGCCTTTCTCTTTATCTTGATGAAGTTCACAAGTAGCTGGAGCTTTGATATACTCTGACAGGGTTGAACTCAAGATTAGGCAGGAATGAGGAAAGTTGAATGGGGAAAAAAAATCAGCGAATAAGAAAAGAGCCGCATCCGGTTCTTAGTGTAATTTTAGAATACGCCAGTGTCATTTTGGGCTCGGCAATCGTAGCGATTTCATTTAATGTATTTTTGCTGCCGAATGAAGTGGCTTCGGGCGGTGTCAGTGGAATCAGTACCATTTTAAAAGGTGTCTTTGATTGGAAGCCCGCCTTTGTGCAATGGGCTTTTAATATTCCGCTCTTTATCGCAGGTGTCATACTGCTCGGCAAGAACTTCGGAATCAAAACAGCAGTGGGAACGGTATTTCTTCCTTTTGTCGTGTTTATGACAGAATCGTGGGAACCCTGGACGATGAATCCCTTGCTCGGTTCTTTGTTCGGCGGAATTATGGTAGGGCTTGGGCTCGGAATCGTCTTTCGCGGACAAGCGTCTACAGGAGGGACGGATCTGGCTGCACAAATCATCACCAAATATACGGGGCTGACGCTCGGGACAAGCGTAGCGTTAATCGATGGAATGATTGTTTTAGCAGCTGCTTTAGTGTTCGATATCGAAAAAGGGTTGTACGCCTTGATCGGATTGTACGTAACGACCAAAACGATCGATTTGGTCCAAGTCGGATTTGGCCGATCGAAATTGGTTTACATCATTACGAACAAGCAGGCGGAAATCCGCGATGCAATTTATGAAGAAATCGACCGGGGCGTTACGAAGCTATCGGCTACAGGCGGCTATACCGAAGCTGAAAAGCCGATGATCATGGTTGTCGTTCATCAAACGGAATTTACGCGGTTGAAGAACTTGGTGAAAATTATTGACCCGTCCGCCTTTGTTATCGTATCGGATGCTGCAGAGGTGCTTGGGGAAGGTTTCAAACGCGCATAACTTTGGTATACTCTAATAGGTAGGCAAAAACGAGAGGAGGGACCCAGCATGAAGAAACAGCTAATGGCTTTATTATTCGGTTCAGCGCTAGTGCTTGGTGCATGCGGCGGGGGCGATGATTCAGCAGATGCGCCAGATAGCGGCGGTTCAGATGACTCATCGATAGACCCGGAGCAAGTGGTACAGCAAAATTGCATTTCGTGCCACGGTGAAAACCTGGAAGGTGCAGGCAATTTTCCATCTTTGAATGATGTCGGTTCCCGATTATCAGAAGAAGAAATTCGTGATGTCATTGATAATGGACGAGGAGCAATGCCTCCAGATATCATTGAAGGCGAAGAAGCAGATGCAGTAGCCCAATGGTTATCCGAGAAGAAGTAAACCGGCTGAATAGCCGGTTTTTTCTATTTCACAAAAATGTCATAAATTCAGTTTGGTGAAAAAATGCGCTAAAATAGAGTAAAATGATACTAATTTGATGTTTGATTTTAGAAAAACACATTACTATTTATCTATAAAATATTTCATATTGAATTTTAATTGATACATAAATGTAATAAAAAAAGAGGTTTAAGGTGTTATAATGATTCTGCTAGAAATTTTCATGGAACTCAAGATTTACGGAAACTCTTAATATATATAGGTGGTTAGTAAATGATTCAAATGAAAAATGTCTACAAAAAGTATTCGAACGGCATTGTGGCACTCAACGGAATGAATGTTGAGATCGACCAAGGCGAATTCGTATATGTAGTAGGTCCGAGTGGAGCGGGGAAATCGACATTTATCAAGATGATGTATCGGGAAGAACGCCCAACCTCAGGTCAAATGTTCGTAGACGGCATTGATATCGCTACATTAAAGAACTCTAAAGTACCGTTGCTTCGCCGCCAAATCGGCGTCGTCTTCCAGGATTTTAAATTGCTTCCTAAACTGAACGTTTACGAAAACGTAGCGTTTGCGCTGGAAGTAATAGAAGAAAAACCGGAAGAGATCCGCAAGCGCGTATTGAAAGTCTTGGATTTAGTAGGATTAAAACATAAAGCACGCATGTTCCCGACGGAATTATCGGGTGGGGAGCAGCAGCGGGTATCCATCGCACGTTCGATCGTCAATAAACCGAAAGTGGTTATTGCAGATGAGCCTACTGGAAACTTAGATCCGGAAACTTCATGGGACATCATGAGATTGTTTGAACAGATCAATAAAAGCGGAACAACGATCTTGATGGCAACCCACAACCGGGAAATTGTAAACTCAATGAGACATCGCGTTATCGCCATTGAAGGCGGATTGATCGTAAGAGACGTAGCCGGAGGTGATTACGGCTATGAAGGCTAGAACATTAGGGCGCCATTTCCGTGAAAGCCTGAAAAGCCTTGGACGGAATGGCTGGATGACTTTTGCATCAGTCAGTGCAGTAACCGTCACGTTATTGCTTGTCGGTGTTTTTGTTTTGATTATGATGAACTTAAACAAAATAGCTGATGATGTAGAAAATGATGTGGAAATGAAAGTATTTATCGCGTTGGAAACTGGTCAAGAAGATATTGACCGGCTTGAAAATGAAATCAGTGTATTGCCGGGGGTCGAATCAGTAGACTTCTCTACTAAAGAGGAAGAATTGACGGACCTCATCCTTAACTTCGGAGATGATTTTAGCCTTTACGAACAAAACAACCCGTTGTTTGATGTTTTTTACGTAAAATCTATTGATCCGCAGCAGACTGAAAAAGTTGCAGGCGAAATCTCCAAAATCGATCAAATCGAAAAAGTGGAATTTGGAGCCGGCAAGATTGAAAAACTGTTCAATGTCTTGAATACCGGCCGCAATGTTGGACTGGTACTAATTCTTGCATTGCTTTTTACAGCCATGTTCTTAATTTCCAACACGATCCGGATCACAATTGTTGCAAGACGCCATGAAATCGAAATTATGAAATTAGTGGGCGCGACAAACTGGTTTGTACGAATTCCCTTCATATTAGAAGGCATGTGGCTTGGATTGCTTGGCTCGATCATCCCGATTGGCCTCGTAGCCGCTCTATACTATAACGTTACAGTTTATGCAGAACCAAGATTAAAAAATGAAATCTTCCAGCTATTGGAATTCTCGCCATTTATCTATCAAGTGAGCGCATTGATTCTATTGATGGGCATATTCATAGGAGTTTGGGGAAGCTTTATGTCAATACGTAAATTCTTGCGTGTTTAAGACAGAGAGAAAAGAACGTAAATCCGAAAGGGGAACACGAACTTGATGTCGAAGTCGAAATGGATGTTGACTGGGTTATCTTCGCTGCTAGCTGTATCGCTAATCATGCCTACAGCCAGTGCGGATAAACTGAGTGAATTAGAACAAAAACAGCAAGAAGCACAGCAAAAACAAAGCGAATTGAATTCAGGGATCAACAAAAAGTCTGAAGCGATTTCTGTAAATCAATCCGAATTAGAAAAAATTATGGCGCAGATTCAGGAATTGAATGGGAAAATTCAAGAAACTGAAGCGAAAATTGCCAGTGTGGAAGGCGAAATCAATGTCACAAAAGATGAAATCGAAGAACTAAAAGCTTCTATTGAAGAACTTGAGCGCAAAATTGCAGAAAGAACCGAGTTGCTGCAAGAACGTGCACGTGCGATTCAATTAAGCGGAGGATCAGTGGATTACATAGATGTACTGCTTGGTGCCAACAGCTTTATTGATTTCATTGACCGTTTTTCTGCCGTAAATACATTAATCGACGCTGACCGCAAAATCATGCGGGAACAAGCGGAAGACAAACAGCTTCTAGCTGAACAAAAAGCGGAAGTTGAAACGAAGCTTGCGCAGCAGGAAGAGCGCCGCGCAGAATTGGTTTCGTTGAAATCATCTTTGGATGAGCAAAAAGCGAAGCAAAAAGGATTAGTGAAAAAGCTTGAAGCTGAACAAAAACGTTTAGCAAATGAAAAAGCGAAACTTGAAAAGCAGCGTGAAGAAACAATTGATGTCAGCGCAGATTTGGAAAAACAAATTGCTGCTGAACAGGCAAGACTGGCTGAACTAGCACGCAAAGCGGAAGAAGAGCGCCAACGCAAACTGGCTGCTGAAAAAGCGGCCCAAGAAAAAGCTGCTGCAGAAGCAAGAGCAGCGGCAGCGCGCAAAGCAGCTGCAAGTGCGAAAGCCGCTAAGAGCGCAGCCGCGCCGGCAGCCCCAGCCGCGCCTGCATATACGCCGCCAGCAGCACAGCCGGCAAAAAGTTCAGGGTTCATCAACCCGACTTCAGGCCGCTATACTTCGAAGTTTGGCTGGAGAGATATCGGAGCTGGCCCTGAATTCCACCAAGGCGTAGATATTGCCAATAGTGTCGGAACGAACATCATGGCTGCTGCAAACGGATTTGTTTCATATGCCGGTTCTATGGGCGGGTACGGGAATGTCATTATCATCACCCATTCCTTGAACGGACAAACCCATGCGACTGTATATGCTCACTTGAGTTCAATTGGCGTATCAGTCGGTCAATCGGTTTCCCAAGGCCAAAGCATCGGCGCTATGGGCAATACCGGCCGTTCATTCGGATCGCATCTGCATTTCGAAATCCATGTAGGTCCATGGAATGGCGGACGCACGAACGCAGTCAATCCTGCAAATTACATTTCACTTTAATACCAAAGCCGGCATCGTTCACTGATGCCGGCTTTTTTCTATGCAGTTCTGATGAGACAGAAGTGGAACAAAAGGGTCGATTTATCGTATGATGAAAGATGAATGAGGTGACGTGCGAATGTCTAAAAAAATGATTGGTTTACTGCTTATTGCCTGTTTAATCGGTATTGCCGTTGCTGGGATTGTCAAAACGAATCTTGAAAACAAAGATGAACTTGCCAAGATTGCTCTCGGCAGCGATGTCGATTTTCTTCCAACAGATGAAGGGCTGGCCAAAGGCGAATTATCTCCGGACTTTGAGCTGACAACGTTAGAAGGCGAAACAGTAAAGCTATCCGATTATCAAGGGAAAAAAGTGATTTTGAATTTTTGGGCCACGTGGTGCCCGCCGTGCAGGGCAGAAATGCCGCATATGCAAAATTATTTTGAAGAGCATGCTGCTGGCAGCAATGTCGAAGTATTAGCAGTGAATCTAACGACGGAAGATCGAGGAATCGATAAAGTCCAAAACTTTGTGAAGGAATATGAGCTGACGTTTCCGATTCCGATGGATAAGGAAGGCGAAATCGGAAAACTTTATCAGGCGGTGACCATCCCAACTTCCTACATGATCGATACGGATGGCAGAGTCCAAAATAAAATTGTTGGGCCGATGAATGAAACCATGATGAAAGAAATGATCGCCAATATGGATTAAAGGGGATGCTAGCATGCGCTCAATTGAAACAAAAGCCGTCCACACTGCGGCAATGGAAGAACGTTTCATTCAACCAAAAGTAATGCCTTTGTACCAGACCTCCGCTTTTTCTTTTTCTTCTTTAGAAGAGCTGGAAGGCTATTATGAAGGAAACGGCACCTATTTGTATTCGCGTACTGCAAATCCGAACACCGATGCTTTAGGGCAATCGGTGGCCGAAATGGAAGGCGCCCCAAAAGGCATCGCGGCTTCTTCAGGCATGTCTGCCATACTTGCCGGCATGCTCGCGGTAGTGAAGGCGGGTGACCATATACTGGCAGCAGAAGATGTCTACGGGGGAACTTTTCATCTTTTAAGAGAAGAGCTGCTGCGGATGGGCATCCATGTACACTTTGCCGATTTTACAAATACGGATGAAATGGAGCAAATCCTGATTGATTTTCCGGAAGTTAAATTGATTTTCAGCGAATCGATTACCAATCCATTTCTGCGTGTGGAAAATCTTCAAACATTGGAGCAATTCAAGGGACGCTACGGCGTGAAAGTAATGATCGACAATACTTTTGCGACGCCTTATACGACCGCGCCTTATGCACAAGGAGCCGATCTGGTAGCCCACAGTGCCACAAAGTATTTAGGCGGCCATAGCGATGTTACGGCCGGTGTCCTCGTTGGAAATGCCGATTTAATCGATGAAGCGGAAAAACGGGTTGTTAATTTAGGGCTAAACTTAAGCCCTTTTGAAGCCTGGCTGACTCTTCGCGGCCTTAAAACGCTCGCAGTGCGGATGAAAGCCCAAACGGCAAATGCCCAAGCCATGGCAGAATTTCTGCACGGAAAGGCGAGAGTATGGTATCCCGGAAAAGGCGCTATCGTTACATTTGAGCTGCCGGAAGACATGGACATCTCTAAATTCTTCTCTTCGTTAGGATGGATAAAAATCGTTCCTACCCTTGCGGGGGTGGAAACAACCGTTTCCTACCCATACGGCACCTCGCACAGAGCATTGACGGAAGAAGAAAAACAGAAAATCGGCGTTACTCCGCAAGTTGTTCGCCTGTCTGCAGGAATTGAAGGGACAGAAGATCTATTAAAACAATTGGACGGAGCTTTCCGTTAACCGAAAAAATCTACAGAAACATCGGGTTCTTTGGTACAATGGAAAGAAACGACAGTGCCCGTGATAGGATGGTGTGAAGAAGTGATAATGGATGCGTTACTGGACATAGGAAGATTTTTTATCAACCCTGCTTTTTACATAGCACTGTTGACTGCGGTTCTGTTAGGATATTTCCGTGTCAAACGAGAACGGAAAATGTTTCGGACACGAATTGTTTGGGGATGGACTGAATTCTCAGGCCTTCTAAAAGATGGCGCGATCTTTATCTTGATTTATTCCCTGTTTTTTTGTGCACTTGGATTGGCTGTTCCGCTCGAATGGCTCGTAGCACTTAGCCTCATCAGCATTATAATGATGGTCACTGGCGTCTTCTACCTCGGTTCATTTGTTTACTTGGCATTAGCGGCTGTTGGGCTTGGCTGGCTCTTTAAACGAAACGGGTGGACCATCGATTTTGGGATTTTTGAATATGGCGGCCATTATCTTGATTGGGGCTGGCTCGTGCCAATAGCATTGATTGCCGGAGCCTTTGTGATCGCTGAAGGGATTTTGATTTCGAAAAAAGGCGCCAGCTCAGCTTCTCCCCGCCGCGAAAGTACATCGCGCGGATTGATGGCAGCTGTCTATGACGTCAAACGTTTATGGATGATTCCGGTACTGGTTGTGGTTCCAGGAAGCCTACTTGATGCGTACGCACCTTACTGGCCGCAATTTACAATCGGGCAAAGCTCGTTTTCATTCATGCTGGTCCCGTTTATTTTAGCCTTCCAAAACCGCTCCAGAAAAACGTTGCCGATTTATCTTTTTCCGAAAATCGGCGGCCTGACGTGGAAACTGGGAATCGCTATCATCGTTTTGGCACTCGGCTCATTCTTATGGGAACCGATGGCTTTCGTCGCATTGCTAGCAGGTGCGGCAGGCCGATTGGCCATTACGCTATTCTTCGAAATCAAAGAACGCCAAGGAAACCATGCAGTGACGCCTCAATCGATGGGGGTCATGATCGTGGATGTCTTGCCGGATTCTCCGGCAGATAAGATGGGGCTGTTAAAAGGGGAAGTCATCCGAAAAGTAAATGGTTTGTCTGTTTCGAATGAAACCGAGCTCTATGAAGCGATTCAAGTGAATGCGGCGCATTGCCGGTTGGAAGTGTTAGACCACAACCGGGAAGTCCGATTGCGCCAGCATGTCATTTTCCGGCATGATCACCATCGTCTAGGGTTGATTGTGGTCAACTAAGGAGAAATTTAAATGGACTCAATGATAACAAAATTTTTCTTATCTTTATTGGTGCCAGGTTTGCTCGTTGTGCTGTTTACCCGTGTGACCTTCAATCATATCGTTGGATTGATATTGACAGTGGCGCTGATCGCAGCTGCTGTGTATGCGGGCTATACCCACACGTGGCTCTTGTTTGTCGTCAATGCCGCTTCTCTGACCATTGGATTCTGGTATGCTTCGACGATGTACCAACGCAGAAAAAACGCCGAAACTCATAAAGATGAGTAACGGCGTTTTTTTAATTCCTTATAAAAACCAAACACTGTAGACGGCGAGCACTGCAATAGAGCCCAATACCACAGTCATGACATTGGCTCCGGCAAAAGCAATGCCAAAAGCAGCAGCGGCTCCGATAATGCCGAACCAAATATTTTCCTGTACAAAAAAGATGGCCGGGAAAATGAGTGCCCCTAATACGGCGTAGGGAATGTTGCGCAATACGTTCTGGATAGCCGGCGGCAATTCGCGCCCTTCCAAAAAAGCCAAGGGAATCGCGCGCGGCAAGTACGTTACAATTGCCATGCCGATGATCATCCACCAATACCAAGCGCCCATTAAACTCGCCTGCCTTTCGAAGAAATAATTTCAATCAAGATCGCCGATGCCAGAGTCGATACCAGAATCGCCCATCCGGTCGACAGCCAACCGGTGAAATAAAAGAAAGAATTGATCAACCCCGCGATTAGTGCCAAACTGACAACTTTCCGATTTTCGCGCATGGAAGGGACTAAGAGACCGACAAACATGGCATAAAGCGCAATTGACATGGCTGCTTGGAGGAAATGGGGGAGATTGGCTCCGATCAAATGCCCGACTGCTGTAAAGACGACCCAGCTGCCGTATGCGACAACTATGACGCCAATTCCGAAAGACGTCCGCAGTTTGCCGCCTTTTTGCGTCGCAAGCACCGAAAAAGATTCGTCCGTCACGCCGAAAGCATAAAGCGCTTTTATCCATTTTTTTTCAGGCTGCATCTTTTCGTTGAGTGAAGCCGTCATAAGAAAGTGGCGTATGTTGACAACAAACGTGTTTAAAACAATGAGAAGCGGAGAGACGCCCGCTGCGATTAACGAAAGAGATATGTATTGGGCTGCACCTGCATAGACGAAGATGCTCATCGCAGTAGCTTCGATCAAAGATAAGCCCGTGGTCT
This sequence comes from Planococcus massiliensis, assembly GCF_000821325.1. Classification (NCBI taxonomy): domain Bacteria; kingdom Bacillati; phylum Bacillota; class Bacilli; order Caryophanales; family Caryophanaceae; genus Planococcus; species Planococcus massiliensis. The sequence goes on from NZ_CCXS01000001.1 coordinate 1,161,868, forward strand.
TAGCTAACAATCCGAAAGTCAAGGCAATCGGGAAGTAACCTACGGCAATGCTTGTTCCAGCTTTGATCCCGGAAAAAAATCCACGATCATCCATTCAAATCGCTCCCCGCACAAAGTATTTCTCTTTTCCAAATGAGGAGAAAGAGTGTAAAGTAATTAATATACGAATATAAGCATAGCATAAAATTATTTGAAAATAGAAACGATTTTTCGAAAACTAGAGCACCTAAAAGGATTGAGTTCATGGCTGATTTTTTTACGATGGAAAATATTATTGAATTGACCCAATCTTACCGGGCTTTTGGCCCGTTAATCGGTTTTTTGCTGCCTTTCATTGAAGCCTTTCTTCCGTTTCTTCCCCTGTTCGTTTTTGTGTTTGCGAATGCGACAGCCTATGGTTTGTGGATCGGATTCCTTATTTCCTGGGGCGGGGCGGTTGCTGGATCTTATGTGGTTTTTCTGATTATCCGGAAATATGGCCGGGCCCGCTTCATGAATTTCATGACAAAACATGAGCGTGTACAGCGGCTGATTCATTGGGTTGAACGGAATGGCTTCGGTCCGCTTTTTTTATTGCTCTGTTTTCCTTTCACCCCATCCGCATTAGTCAATTTAGTGGCAGGGCTATCTAATATCAGCCGCCATTATTATTTGCTGACGCTGATGGCTGGGAAATTCGTAATGGTCTTAATGATTTCTTATGTCGGCTATGATATCCGTGCATTATTTACGCAACCGATCCGGACAGCTGTCGTTGTAGTGGTGATTATTTTGCTCTATGTGATCGGCAAAGTGCTGGAGAAAAGGCTGAATAAGCGAGTGGAAGCGGATTTTCGGCAAGCCAAAAAAGAGCGCGAAAGCGGAAAAGTTGAATAGCGGTTGTGAATGGCAAAAATGGCCAAGTTCTTATATAATTAGAACAAACGTTCTTATTGGAGGTTAAATAATGGCATTACGGATTGTATACGGACGCGCAGGTTCCGGAAAAACACGATTCATCCAGGAAGAAATAGCCGATGAATTAAAGCGGCAAGCTGACGGCGATCCGATTTTCTTCATCGTGCCGGATCAAATGTCATTTTCTACCGAGTATCGGCTTTCATCCGCTTACGGCATGCAAGGCATGATCCGTGCCCAAGCTGTAACATTTAAGCGCCTTGCTTGGCGAGTACTGCAGGAAGTGGGCGGCATCAGCAGAAGAGAAGTAGATACTTTCGGTTATCGCATGCTGATCCGCAGTTTATTGGAAGAACATAAAGAAGAATTTCAATTATTCCGGAGAGCCGCTGGAAAAAGAGGCTTTACCGACCAGATTGAACAGCTGGTAAAAGAATTTTCCAGATACTGCGTTGATTGCGGCGACCTGACTGGCATCCGCAATTCATTGACCGAAGTGGGGGCTCCCCGCACTTTGCTTGATAAAGCTTCGGATTTGGAACTCATCCTTTCGGAACTCGAAAATCGCCTTGGTACGGTTTTTGTAGATTCTGAAGGGCATTTAGCGATGCTTTCAGAACGCATTAAACATTCGGAAATGATCAAAGCTTCGACCATTTATATTGATGGATTCGTCAATTTCACAGCCCGTGAATATGAAATACTAACTGAACTCATGAAATACGCGAAGAACGTGACTATAGCACTTCCGATGGATGACCAATCAAATCCAGAGGATGAACAGGACCTCTTTTATCAATCGGCGAATACTGCATACCGGTTGACGGAATTGGCAAAAGCGGAAGCCGTAGATATCGATAGGTCCGTTTATATGACAGAGCAGCGGCGCTTCAATAACCGTGAATTGGCGCATCTCGAAAAACATTTTGACGATTTTCCTTTGCGTACAGCCGTCTCTGAAGGAAATGTTGAATTGGTCGAGGCTTCGAATCGCCGGGCAGAGATGCATGCCGTGGCCCGAAAAATCCGCGCCCAAGTTCGAAATGGGCTTCGCTACCAGGACATTGCTTTATTGTACCGGCAGCCGGAAGTCTACGACGAATTGATTAATACAGTCTTTCCGCAATATGAAATCCCTTATTTTATCAGCCGAAAAAAATCCATGCTGCACCATCCGCTCATTGAATTCAATCGCTCCGTCTTAGAAGCGGTGCTGTCGAATTTTTCCTACGAACCGGTGTTTAGAGCAGTCAAGACCGATTTGTTCTTCCCGGAAGGCAGCGTCTCCAAATGGCGTGAACGGAGTGATATTCTTGAAAACTTCGTCATTGCCAACGGCATCTATGGAGAGCGCTGGTTTGATGAAAAACGCTGGTTCTATAAAAAATACCGTGGGCTGGAATTCCATACCGGCATTCAAACGGATGAGGAATTGGCGGCTCAGGTAGAGCTTCATGCCGTCCGTGATTTGATTAGAGAACCGCTGCTTCAGCTGAGAGGCGATTTGGAACGATGCAATACCGGCCGAGAAATTGCCGAAACTTTATATGTCTTTATGGAGCAATTGAATGTCTATGAAAAACTGCAAGCCCTAAAAGATAGAGAAGAGGCGGAACACCGCCTGCTTTCGGCAACGGAACATGAACAGGCATGGACGCAGTGGACAGCTGTTTTAGACCAATTCGTCCTCATGTTCGGCGATAAGAAAGTCGAATTGAGTGCTGCGTTGAAAATTTTGGACGAAGGATTTGAAACACTCGAATTCTCTCGCATTCCGCCTTCATTAGACCAAGTGACCGTATCTAAAATGGATTTAGCCCGTTTGATGGACATTAAATCCGTTTTTGTCATCGGTGCCAATGACGGCATCTTGCCTCAGCGCGTCGAACAGGAAGGGCTGCTGACCGATACGGAAAGAGAATGGTTTGCCCAAATCGGCTTTGAATTGGCTCCGACTTCGAAAATGCGGCTTATGGATGAAACCTACATGGCTTATCGGACATTTACTTCTTCTTCGGATTATTTGACTGTGTCGTATCCAATTGCGGATGAAGAAGGAAAAGCGCTTTTGCCTTCTCTTTATATCCAGAAGCTCAGCGATATGCTTTCTCTCGATCTGACTCCAGCAGTAATTGATCCGGAAGAATTGAGAAACGCGGCCCATCTTTCTTACATTTCTCATCCCCGGGCAAGTTTGTCTTATTTGACTTCCCAGCTGCGTGGCGGAGAACTGTCGCCCGAATGGCGGGCCGTCCTCCATTATTATCAGCAGGATCCTCTATGGGCATCGGTCATTGAACGAATTTTGGAACCGTTGAAGCCGAATATTGCGGAACAATTAAGGGAAGATATCGCTGAACCTCTATATGGCACACCAATTGCATCAAGTGTTTCAAGAGTGGAGACGTATTATGGCTGTGCCTTTGCGCATTATGTCACATATGGCCTTCGTTTAGAAGAACGCAGCCAGTATAAATTAGCGGCTCCGGCAATAGGCGATCTTTTCCATGCGGCGATCAAATGGATTTCAGATGAAGTGAACCGCTTGAATGTCTCCTGGTCTTCGCTTACTGAAAAGCAATGCCGCGAGTTGGCCAAAAATGCAATGGATCAACTTTCGCCTTATTTTGTCAACCATATCTTGATCAGTTCGCATCGCTACCGCTACATCCAGCACAAATTGGAAGGCATTATTCGCCAAACGGCGTTTATGCTGAGCCGCCATGCCAAAGTGACCGGCTTTTCACCGGTAGCGCTTGAAGTCGGTTTTGGGCCGAAAGAGCAGATTCCGCCGCTTGCAATCAATTTGAAACGCGGAAGAAAGATGAATGTCCGGGGACGCATCGACCGGATTGACTCGACCGAGATCGACGGAAAGCCTTATATCCGGGTAGTCGATTACAAATCTTCCAAACAGGGATTGGATTTAGGCGATGTTTACCATGGATTGTCGCTGCAGACATTCACCTATCTGGATGTAGCATTGACTCATTCCGAGCGCTGGCTCGGAGCAGAAGCTGAACCGGCAGGCGTTCTCTATTTCCACATGCACAATCCGATGTTGAAGTTGACGAAACTGGTAACCGCAGAAGAGCTGGAAGAGGAATTGGCCCGGTCCTTTAAAATGAACGGCTTGGTCGTGGAAGACCCGGAAGTGATCCAGGCAATGGACCATGAAATTGACGGGTTCTCCAATGTGATTCCGGTGCGCATGAATAAAAAGGGCGTGATTTCAAAATCCCAATCAAAAACGGTTTTGAAAGAAGATATGAATTTTATCCGGAAGTTTGTCCGCGGTAAGCACGAAGCGGCAGGAAACGGCATTCTGGATGGAGATACGCAAATTACGCCTTATAAAGTGAAAGAAGATACCCCTTGCCAATTTTGCTCTTACCGGTCGATCTGCCAGTTTGATCCGACTGATCCTGAACAAAATTACCGCAAATTACCGGCTTTGTCGCCAGATAAGGCTGTAGAATTGATTCGAAAGGAGACGATCGCAGATGATACCGATCAAACCGAGTGATGCCACTTGGACAGATGAACAATGGCAGGCCATCTGGGCAAAAGGGCAGGATATGCTGGTTTCAGCAGCAGCTGGATCCGGCAAAACGGCTGTCCTGATCAATCGGATGATTGAACGGGTTTTATCTGAAGAAGATCCGGTTTCCGTTGATGAATTGCTGGTCGTGACTTTTACGAACGCGTCAGCTGCAGAAATGCGCCACCGGATGTCGGCGGCTTTGGAAAAAGCGGTAGCTGAAAATCCGGAATCGAAGCATTTGCGGAAACAACTGCGCTTGATCAATAAAGCTCAGATCTCCACGCTGCATTCGTTCTGCCTGCAAGTCGTGAAGCAATATGCGTACCTTTTGGAAATCGATCCCGGTTTTCGGATTGCCAATGAGACCGAGGCGGCTTTGCTGCGGGATGATGTATTGGAAGCAGTGCTTGAACGGGCTTATGAAGGCGAAGGGCAAGATGCGGTCTACCGGCTGGCAGACAGCTTCACTTCCGACAGAAGCGACCAGGCAATGGAAGTGCTGCTCAGCAAATTGTACGATTACTCGCGCGTCCATCCGTCTCCAGAGCAGTGGCTCGAGAAAGTCCCGGAATTATACGATGTTCCAAGCGGATCCGCTATCGATGATCTGCCATTTATCGGTGATTTGAAAATGACGATCCACCATGCATTAGAAGAAGCGCTTCAGTTGATCCATGAAGGGCAGCAGCTGACACGCGAACCGGATGGCCCGATTATACTGGCAGAGACTTTTGATCTGGATGAAGAACTTGTCAGACAGGCTATTTTTGCATTAGAAGAATCATGGGAGAGCCTCTACCAATACAGCAAGAATTTTACTTTCGGAAAAGCGGCTTCCATTCGAAAAGACAGCTGCGACCCGGCTCTTGCTGACGAAGCGAAAAAGCGCCGGAATGAGGTAAAGAAAATCGTCAATGGCGTCTTCGACTCCTATTTCACTCGCACGCCGAACCGTCTGCTCGATGAAATGCGTGAAATGGCTCCATTGATGCGGACGTTGGTCGAATTGACAAAACAATTCGCCGCGCAGTACAAAGCGTTGAAAATTGAACGCGCCATTGTCGATTTTTCCGATTTGGAGCATTATGCGCTTCAAATCCTTATGGATGATGGAAAGCCTTCCGCAATTGCAGAAGATTATCGCCGCCAGTTTGCAGAAGTGTTGGTAGATGAGTACCAGGATACCAATATGCTGCAGGAGACCATTCTCTCCCTCGTCAAATCTGGCAGCGAAAGCGACGGTAATCTGTTCATGGTTGGAGATGTCAAACAGTCCATCTACCGTTTCCGTCTGGCAGAGCCGATGCTGTTTCTTGGCAAGTACAACCGTTTTGCCCATGACGGCGGAGACCAGGGCATGCGAATCGATTTGAATGCCAATTTCCGCAGCCGCAAAGAAGTGCTTGACGGCACAAATTATATCTTTTCTCAAATCATGGGTGAGCGTGTAGGGGAGATCAATTACGACGAGGCAGCTGCGCTGAAGCATCAGGCCCCTTATCCCGAACAGGAAGTTCCGGTAGAACTGACGCTGATCCACGAACCGGAAACGGAAGAAGAGCCGGATGATGAGCTGTTGAAATCACAATGGGAAGCCCGTTACATTGCAGGCAAAATCCGGGAATTGATGGAAAAGGAAACGCAAATCTACGATCCGTGGAAAAAGACGCAGCGGGCATTGGAGTACAGCGATATTGTCGTGCTCATGCGTTCAATGACATGGTCTGGCGATTTTGTAGACGAATTCAAGATGGCCGGCATTCCTTTGTACGCAGAACTGTCCGGCGGCTATTTTGATGCGTTGGAAGTGATGATCATGCTGAATACGCTGCGGGTGATCGATAATCCGTATCAGGATGTACCGGTCGTCTCAGTCTTGCGTTCGCCGTTCATCGGGCTTAGGGAAAATGAACTGGCGGCCATCCGTTTGGCTGCTCCGCAAGCCTCTTTCTATGAAGCGTTAAAAGTTTTTATCCGTGGAGGGTCTGGCATCCATCCGGCGACAGCAGAGAAACTCAGAAGGTTTATGTATCAATTGGAAGATTGGCGCAATCTGGCCCGCCGCGGATCGCTCGCTGAATTGATTTGGCAAGTGTACTTGGATACAAACTATTACGAAATGGTAGGCGCCATGACAAACGGCAAACAGCGGCAAGCGAATTTGCGGGCATTGCATGACCGTGCGCTGGAATATGAAAAAACTTCTTTTCGCGGCTTGTTCCGCTTCCTGCGTTTCATCGATCGGATGCGGGAAAGAGGGGATGACCTCGGCACTGCAAAATCATTGAGTGAAAAAGAAAATGTGGTCCGCTTAATGACCGTCCACAAGTCGAAAGGATTGGAGTTTCCAGTTGTGTTTTTTGCAGGGACTGGCCGCCAGTTCAATGAAATGGATTTCCATAAATCGTATTTATTTGACCAGGACTACGGTTTGGCGGTGAAAGCTGTCAACCCGGATACGCGGATTGAATACACTTCGCTGCCGTTTCTGGCTGTGAAGGAAATGAAGCAGCTCCAGATGAAAGCGGAAGAAATGCGCGTATTGTACGTTGCCATGACTCGGGCAAAAGAACGCCTTTACTTAACAGCGTCTGTCAAAGATATCGAGAAGACGATCGAAAAGTGGAAAGTATCTTCTTCGGATGTTAAGCTGCCCGATTTCATGCGCTCACGGGCAAAAGGCTATCTGGATTGGATCGGACCGGCACTGTCCCGGCATCCGGATATCACGGAGGCGATTGGCAATTTTGGAAGCGTGTTGCCTCATCAATCGCGTTTCCAGCTAAATATTGTTGAATCGCAATCCTTGGTGCCGGCTCTGTTGGATCTGGATGAACTTTTGCAAATTACGGCAGATGAAAAAGACTATACGGAAGAAATCAAAGCCCGTTTTGATTATCGTTATCCGTTCATGCACGCTGTGGAAAAGCGGTCAAAACAGTCCGTTTCCGAAATGAAGCGGCTGCAGATGCTTCAGCGTTCTGATGAGCCGGAATCATTCATCCAGCCAAATGCCCCTGCCCAAAAAACAATTATGCACCGGCCGGATTTCATGCAGGATAAACGGCTGTCGGCTGCCGATATTGGAACTGCGGTGCATGCCGTCATGCAGCATATCTCATTTAAAGAGAAAATGGAGGCTGCTGAAATTAAAGCGTTTATCGGCACTTTGACAGGGCGGGAAATTTTATCCGCTGAGGAGGCAAAAGCTATTCGTGTCAAAGACATCGAGGCTTTTTACAAAAGTGAAATTGCCGAACGCCTTTCGAACGCTTTAACGATCAAAAGAGAAGTTCCATTCACTTATGCCAAACAAGACGAGGCAGGCGACTATCAAATTGTCCAAGGGATTATCGACTGCTTGTTTGAAGAAGAAGATGGTTGGGTTCTCCTCGATTACAAAACAGACCGGGTAAGCCAAATTTCAGATGTTCCAAGAGAAATGTCGGCACGGTATGAGGTTCAATTATCGGTTTATCAAGAAGCGGTTGAAGCGATATTGAAAATTCCAATTAAAGAACGCCTGCTGTACTTGTTTTCATCAGGCGAAGAAGTGAAGATTTAGGAGGATTTAAGTGAAAGCACAACCTGTTGCAGCAACAGAACGAATTGCAGCGCTGGACTTAATGCGCGGGTTTTCTCTTCTCGGAATCCTGCTGATTAATATGCTGGCGTTCCATTCGCCATTTTCATATATCGATCCTTACAGTTGGTTCGATGGAGCTTGGGATGATGAAGTTTTCGTTTTTTTGGATATCTTCGTCCAAGCTAGTTTTTATCCGTTATTTTCTATCCTTTTTGGGTATGGTTTAACTATGCAGTTTATGAAAGCCGAGGAGCGGCGCCAGCCATTTGCACCTTTTGCGGCAAAAAGATTGGCGATTTTGCTGATCATCGGGATCATTCATGCATTTTTAATCTGGTATGGTGATATTTTAATTACCTACGCCATCACCGGTTTCTTATTGATTGGCATGATGCGGATTCCTGCATCTTGGCTCCTGGGCCTAGGGGCTGTGATTTATGCGGTTCCTCAATTTTTCTTTTTGGCGCTGATGTTTGTGGCAGTTGGCATCGATCCAAACTTCTACACTGGTATGCAGGAAGTCCAAAATTCCTTGGCTGCGTATCCGACCGGAACGTTCGCAGAAATTTTCAGCCAACGGTTTGATGATTGGATGTACAGCAATAATCCTGTATATTATCTGGAATTGATTGTCCGGATTCTGCCATTCTTCATGATCGGTGCAGCGGCAGCCAAATGGCGGTTGGTCGAACGCGCGAAAGAGTTGACGAAGTTTTGGCGGATCCTCGGAATCAGTACGCTGGCATTTGGGTTGGTGCTCAAAGCAACGCCATATTTAATCGACAATAATTATGCTTATAGTTATTTGCAGGATTCTTTTGGCGGACCGATCGTAGCAGTTGGATACGCTTCCCTGATTATATTGGCTGCGCAAAATGCACGAGCGAAAAAATTGTTCAATCCGATAGCCAAGGCGGGGCGGATGTCGCTGACGACTTATTTAATGCAGTCCGTCATTGCCACGTTGATTTTCTACTCATACGGCTTAGGTTTGTATGGCCAAGTGGATTTATTGACCGGCACATGGATTGCGCTTGGAATTTTTGCTATTCAGCTTATTTTTGCAGAAGTTTGGTTTTCCAAGTTTAAGCAAGGCCCGATTGAATTCTTATGGCGCAAAGCGAGCTATGGCAGAAATTTCGAAAAAAGCAACAATTCAAAAGAATGAATGTGTATAATGAATGGAATCAAAGAAAAGGAGTGTTTGACGAATGAAGCTGTTATCTTTTCGATATCAAGAAGAAGAACGTTTTGGACCAAAAGTGAAAAAAGAGGAAGCTGTTTGGGATGTGTTAGCGATTCAAAAGGAATTAGAAGTTTTGCCTTCGTTTCCTGCTACACTGATTGAAGGAATTCCCCAAGGGATGGAATTCGTAGAGCAAATGCGCAAATTAAGCGAAGCAGCTAAAGCATCTGAAAATCCAGATCAATTTAAACTCTCTTTTTCGGATATCGAATGGTTAGCTCCAATATCAAAAACACCGAAAAATGTCATTTGCGTCGGCAAAAACTATACTGAGCATATTAAGGAAATGGGCGGCGATGGCCCTGTCGATTTAGTGGTCTTTACAAAAGCGCCGCATACGATCGCTGCAGATGAACAGACTGTTTCTGTCCATTCAGATCTAACGGATGCATATGATTACGAAGGTGAGTTGGCAGTTGTCATCGGCAAGCCAGGAAAATCCATTCCGAAGCAGATGGCATACGACTATGTCTTCGGCTATACGATAGCAAATGATTTAACTGCACGTGACTTGCAGGAAAAACATCAACAATTCTTCTTGGGCAAAAGCTTGGAAGGGTCTTGCCCGATGGGTCCCTACCTTGTCACAAAAGATGAAATTCCGCAATCCCAAAATTTATCGATTGTCACAAAAGTGAATGATGAAGTTCGCCAAAATGGCAACACTGGAGATATGATCCGCCGTGTGGATGATCTTGTTTCAGAGATTTCCAAATACGTGCCGCTTGAAGCAGGAGACGTGATTTTAACAGGCACGCCTTCAGGTGTAGGAAAAGGATATAATCCGCCTAAGTTTCTTAAAGCAGGAGATACCATCAAAGTCTCAATCGAGTCAATTGGTACGCTCGTCACACATTTGTCATAACAGAAGGCATGTCTTTTAGCACCTTAACTATGCTAAACTGTTAAGGACACTATTAAATGAGGTGAGCTTTTGGACTTTTTAACTGAAACTACACATGTACACATTACAACATGGGTTATTGGAATCGTACTGTTTCTAGTAGCTGCATTCATGAACCGCGACAGCAAGGGCCGCAAAATTGTCCACATGATCTTGCGTTTGTTCTATATCCTGATCATCATTACAGGATTGGCCTTGTTTATCGAATGGTCATCATCTGATGCAATGCAATATGGCTTGAAATTCTTGTTCGGTTTATTGACGATTGGCATGATGGAAATGGTATTGGTCCGTTCGAAAAAACAAAAACCGGTTACATTATTCTGGGTTTTGTTTGCGGTCTTCCTTTTCGTAACCATGTTCTTCGGATTTAAACTGCCAGTCGGCATCAATTTCTTAGCTTAAGGTTTAAGTGAATGCCGAATTGAACTGCACTTCCATTGTTAGTTGCAACTGACGATGGAAGTGCAGTTTTTCTATGGGCTGATTTAAGCTATAATCTTTAGTCCATTCACAGTTTAGACGAAAGTGGGAAGGCGTCTCGACGTTTTCGGGAATTATCCATAGCGGCAAGGCCAAGGGTTTGATAAAATTAATCGGGTGGACTGGAATAGAGTAGCCTCATTAAGGGAGGATTTAAATTGAAAGCAAAATGGTTAACAGGCATCTTGAGCGGAGTGTTGGCAGTTGGATTGATCCAACCCGCAGCTTTTGCAGAAGAAGAACAGACGATTGAAGATGAAATTATATATGACGTGTTGATTGACCGCTTTTTCAATAAACAAATCGAAAACGATTTTGAAGTGGATGCGCAAAATCCAGCAGCCTTCAATGGCGGTGATTTTGGCGGCGTAATCGAACAGCTGCAGCATGTAAAAGACATGGGCTTTACGCTTTTATCAATCGGCTCGGTTTTTGCAACCGATACGTATGATGGCAAAAAAGTACTGGATTACCGGCAGTTGGAACGGCATTTCGGGACGGAAGAAGAGTTAAAGGAAGTCGTTGAGAAGACACATGAATTTGATCTGAAACTAATGGTGGACGTGCCGACGCAGCAAGTCAGCAGCAACCATATTTGGGCAGCTGAACATCCGCAATGGTTTTCGGAAAATGAAGAGGGGACGCTGGCTTTGGATACCTCAAATCCTGAAGTGCAGGATGAATTGATTGCCGCTATGGGCGATTTCATTCGTACATATCAAGTGGATGGATTGCGTCTATCTGATGCCGATCAATTGGATCCACAGTTTATTGAGAAGTTTTCAGAAGCGATGAAAGAAATTCGCGATGTTTATTTATTAAATGATGTAGAAATGGAAGAGACTGCGGGCTTTGATGCCATGGTGTTGCCAGGCGCTGAAGAGACATTGCGCGAAAGCTATAAAAACTTTGGGGCGGACAGCACCGGTTTAGGGGAATTGGTGGAATCGAGCGAAGGCAAGCTCATCCAGATTGATTCATTGCTGGGGTCGCGCTTTGTATCGGATGTCGTGGCAGAACGGGGTTTTCCGCCGACTCGTATGCGGGTCATCTTTTCTCAATTGCTGACAATGCCGGGGATTCCAGTCGTTCAATACGGATCGGAAACAGCGATGAACGGAATCACTCCGCAAGAGTCGCATCAGATCTTGAACTTGTCGGTAGATGAAGAATTAATCGAGCATATTTCCGATTTGAACTCGCTGCGCAATTCTTCGGAAGCGCTTCGCACAGGAGAAACGGAAATCATTTTGGAAGAACCCAATTGGCTAGTCTACAAACGGTCAAATGAAGAAGAAACGTGGATCGTTGCGATTAATAACTCGGCCGAAACGAAAACGATTAACCTTCCGGCTGATGTGATCGGCAGCGATAAAGAACTTCGCGGTTTATTCGAAAGCGATATTATCCGCCAGGAAGCGAACGGCGATTACCGGATTACGTTGGACCGCGAACTAGGGGAAACTTTCCACGTCATTGACGAAACGGGATTCAATAAAGCGTATATTGCCGCTTTAGCTGTGCTTTACCTTGTATTCATGGCATTCTTATGGATAGTCTGGAGAAAAGGCAAGCAACGGAAAGCAAATAGAAACACAACTAAATAATCGTTAACCAAAAGGAACCAATACCGATTTAGGCATTGGTTCCTTTTTGGTTGCTGATGGCTTTATAGCCGACCATATTGATCGGGTCTTTTGGTGAAGAATAAGGAGGCGCGTAGCAAAGTTCAAGCGCCTGCAAATCTTCAATCGCCAGGCCGGCGTACATCGCAGTAGCCAGGACATCGATTCGTTTATCGACGCCTTTGCTGCCGATGCACTGGGCACCTAATATCTTTCTCGTCTCAGGGTTGAAATGGACTTTCAAAGTGATTTCACTATGGTCCGGATAGTAGCCGGCATTTGAATTGCCTTTAAGCAATACAGTCTCATAAAGCAATCCTTTTTCGATCAGGGATCGTTCATTCAAACCGGTCATGGCCACATCGAGCGCGAAGACTTTGACAATCGATGTGCCAAGCAAACCGGTCTTTGGAATCGCATGCCCCGTTAAATGTTGGGCAGCGATAAACGCTTGGCGATGAGCAGGCGAAGCAAGCGGTACGCGTTTTGCGCCGCCAGTTACAAAATCGGTATTTTCAGAAGCATCTCCCAGCGCATAGATCGAGGGATCGGCCGTCTGCATAAATTCATTTGTAATGATGCCGCCGGTTTCGCCAATTGGAAGTCCGGCTTTTTCGGCCAGTTCCGTATTCGGTTTTAATCCGGTGCTCAGGATGAGAAAATCAGCGTGCAGTTTCTGTCCCGTAGATAAGAGAAGCTCTTTTTGGTCTGCTTTCGTGATTACAGAGTTCGTATGTACAACCACACCGTTGCTTTTTAACTCCGCTAATACTTGATTAGAGATGTCCGGATCCAATATCGACATGACGTGTGAAGATTTATGCACCATTTGGACGTGGAGGCCCAGGTTCTTTAAATTCTCTGCCATTTCAATGCCGATAAACCCAGCTCCTGAAACCGCACAGCTTGAAGGTTGCGTTTGTTCGATATAAGACATGATCCGTTCCATATCACCAAAGCTTCTAAGAACAAAATGGTCGGTAGAAGCCAAACCGTCTAAGGCAGGGACCATTGCGGAACCGCCGGGAGAGAGGATGAGAAAATCATAGGGTTCGTGGAAGCATTCACCGGTTTTAAGGTTTTTCACCAAAACGGATTTTTCAGCCCGGTTAATTTCCATCACTTCGTGCTCTAACCATACATCGATGTTTCGTTTTTCCTTAAACTGCTCTGGGTCGGCCATCAACAAGGATTCAGTATCCTCAATGACGCCGCCAATCACATAAGGAGTGCCGCAGGCAGCATAAGACATGGTTGAATCGCGGTCAAATACTGTGATTTTGGCATCCTTATCGTAAAAACGGATCTGGCCAGCCACTGTAGCGCCACCGCCGACGGCTCCGACAACCACGATTTTCTTCATCGCTGCCACCTCAAGCTTTCCATTCGTTAAAGAAGAACACACCGAGTGTGCCGGGGCCGGTATGGGCGCCGATTACAGATCCAATCATATCAATTTCAATCGCTTTCGGATGGAAGCGTTCTTCGATTTCGGATTTTAAGAGCATGGCAAAGTCTAAATCGTCGCCATGGCAAATGGCAATCGTTTGTTCATTCAAATTATTGCCGCGTTCTTCAATAAGTTCGACCATTCGTTTAAGGACCTTTTTGCGCCCGCGCAATTTTTCAATTGGCACCAGTTTGCCGTCTTCCACGTGCAGCAAAGGCTTAATATTCAACAAGCCTCCAACAAACGCGCTGCCTTTTGAAATTCTTCCACCTTTCGCCATATAATCCAAATCTTCTACAGTAAACAAGCTTTCAAGGTGATTTGCCAAGTGCCGAACTCTCTCGATAATGGCTTCAGAAGATTCGCCTGCTGTGCGCATCTTAACCGCTTCTTTTACAAGAAGCCCGTAGCCGGAAGATGCCGCTTTTGAATCCAAAATCGTTAATTTCAACTCAGGATAATCTTCACGGACCTGTTCTGCTACCATAGCAGCTGTATTATGGGTTCCGGATAATTCAGAAGAAAAAGCGATATAGAATCCTTCATCTCCTTCTTTTGCCAACTGCTCAAAGGCATTCAGCATCTCATCCGGCGATACTTGCGAAGTTTTTGGATGGATGCCTTCCCGGATGGCATCGAACACTTTCTTCGAATGTACGGTTCGAATGTCTTCGAACTCTTCATCTCCGATATGGACCCGCAATGGAAATAAAACCACATTTTCATCCTGGAAAAAAGATTTTGGCAAATCTGATGCACTGTCAGCGAATAATCGCATATAAATCCTCCTTTTATTTTAAGCTTAACCGGTCTATCAATAATTCAGCGATTCCATCTTCATTATTCGTTAAGGTGATTTCGTTGGCAATGTTTTTTAATGGCTCAATGGCATTGCCCATAGCCACACCGACGCCTGCAAAATCGATCATTTCAAGATCATTGTCTTCGTCGCCGAACGCGATAATATTCTCACGCGGAATGCCGAGCGATTTGGAAACCCGGTCGAGGCCGACCGCTTTGCTTAAACCGCTTTTGACAATCTCGATGACGTGCCATGGAGCGCCCCATCTGCGGTGGTCGATCACTTCCGCATGGACCGAAGATAAATGGTCATGGATCAATGGCACTTTTTCAACCGGTGCATGGATCAGCATTGAGGTAGGATCCACTTTCAAAAAGTTTCTCAAGTCGCCGGTAGTGATCTCTGGATCTCCAAAACTGAAAATATTCATTAATTTTTCATCATGGTGGTGGACGTATACATCGTCTAATACTTCTGCGACGATGTTATAGAAATCGAATTGATGCATTGATTCGACCACTTCATGCACAACATCCAAAGAAATCGGGGTATGGTGAGTGCCCCAAGTTGAATCCATTGGATGGTGGACAAAAGCGCCGTTGAAATTGACGATGGGCGTGCTCAGTCCCAATTCTTTGTAATATGCTTCACTGGAACGAAAAGGGCGGCCGGTGGCGATCATCACTTGATGGCCTTGCTCCTGGGCCTTCTGTAAAGTGGATTTTGTTTTATCTGAAATGACTTTTTGATCGGTCAATAAGGTGCCGTCTAAATCTAACACTATTAAATGCTGCTTCATTAAAAACCGTCTCCTTTCTCTCTATGTATAGTTTAGCGATAAAGGAAGCAGTTCGTCAAAAAAACTTCCATGGGAATGCGGCGCTTCGAAAAAGTTCTGTCAGCTTTAGCGGATTGTTTGCTGGAGAAGGAGAACATTGGTACGATTGGGGAGAATAAGAAAAAGGATGTGGGTAAAGTGAAAGTGGTACACGAAATTTGGGAAGGCATCCCGCTCCTGAATGTTGCAGCTGAAGACCGGTTTGCAGAAGCTTTGCCGACAGTTGTTTTTTTTCACGGGCATATGAGTGCAAAAGAACATAATCTGCATTACGCTTATCAATTGGCAAACGAAGGCATGCGCGTCATCTTGCCGGATGCCCATTTGCATGGAGACCGGGATGAAGGCTTAGATGAAATCCAAATGAGCCTGCGTTTTTGGGAGATTGTTCTGACATCAATAGAAGAATTAGCGATAATACATACAGCCATCTACGAAAAGAATTTAGCTGTAGGCGAGATTGGCATTGGCGGTACGTCGATGGGGGGCATCACGACTTTAGGGGCGTTGACAGTATATCCATGGATCAAAGCGGCCTCGGTCATGATGGGTGCTGCCAATTATGTCCAATTGGCAAAAGCGCAAATGGCCCAATTTGAATCGAAAGGATTTAAATTGCCGATTACGGATGACGAACGGAAACAGATGCTGGATACGCTTGCCCGTTTTGACGGAACAAAAAACCGGGCTGTCTTCCAACAGCGTCCTTTATTTTTCTGGCACGGAGAACAGGATACGACGGTTCCTTTTGAGCCGACTTTTAATTTCTATAACGCGTTAAAGGAAGATTATGCCGAAGTGCCGGAGCGAATCCGTTTTATGCGGGAAAAAGAATCCGGCCATGCGGTGAGCCGTCCTGGAATGCTTGCAGCTATGGCTTGGTTAGCTGAGCATGTGGCTGAATAAGCGGTTGAATTTCTTTTTCCAAGAAAATTTGGTAAGATGAGAAGAGCAGAATAGGGAGGGATTATGATGGATCAAGACATGAGAGATAGCATGATGGGTGCCTTGGAACAAGTAGTGGACCCGGAACTTGGAGTCGACATCGTCAACTTAGGGCTTGTTTACGACCTTGACCTTTCAGAAGATGGGTTTGCGGTCGTGACGATGACATTGACCTCGATGGGATGCCCAATGGGGCCGCAAATCGTGGATATGGTCAAACGTGCGTTGTACGAACTTCCAGAAATTGAAGAAGTAGACGTGAAAATCGTTTGGCAGCCAGTATGGGGCAAAGACCATATGTCGCGTTATGCAAAAATGGCGCTTGGCGTTCGATAATGAGAGCATAAAACACCGTAAAATCATCTGATTTTACGGTGTTTTTTTATGGTTATTATTTGCCAAAGAAATTGTAATTTTATATAATTAAATTAGTCAAATAAGGTCAAACTTATTAAGGAGTGATTTTATGGTTCAATTTACGAACGAAGAACAAAAATCCCCATTGGAACAATATGGTCGAAATATGGTGGAACAAGCGAAAAATGGCAATATGGATCCGGTCATCGGAAGGGATCAGGAAATTCGCAATGTCATTCGGATTCTTTCGCGCAAAACGAAAAACAATCCGGTTCTGATTGGAGAGCCTGGGGTTGGGAAAACAGCGATTGTCGAAGGATTAGCGCAGAGGATTGTCCGAAATGATGTGCCAGAAGGGTTAAAAGACCGCATCATTTACGAACTCGACATGAGTGCACTGATTGCCGGTGCCAAATACCGGGGGGAGTTTGAAGAACGCTTAAAAAGTGTGCTGAAGCAAGTAAAAGACAGCGACGGCCAAATTATTTTATTCATCGATGAAATCCATACGATTGTCGGAGCAGGAAAAACCGAAGGGGCAATGGATGCCGGGAATATGCTGAAGCCGATGCTTGCGCGTGGCGAACTGTACTGCATCGGTGCAACGACACTTGATGAGTACCGGATGAACATCGAAAAAGATCCGGCTTTAGAACGCCGTTTCCAACAGGTCCTGGTGCGCGAGCCGTCTGTCGAAGACACGGTCTCCATCTTGAGAGGGTTAAAAGAACGGTTTGAACTGCACCATGCGGTCCGCATTCATGACCGGGCCATTGTCGCCGCAGCGGCAATGTCAGACCGCTATATTACCGAACGTTTCTTGCCGGACAAAGCGATTGACTTGATCGACGAAGCGTGTGCAATGATCCGGACGGAAATCGATTCGATGCCGCAGGAACTGGATGAAGTTACTCGCCGTTTGATGCAATTGGAAATTGAAGAACAAGCTTTAATGAAAGAAAAAGATCCGGCGAGCCAAAATCGGTTGGCCATTTTGAGAAAAGAAATTGCGGATTTGAAATCTTCCACGGCAGATATGAAGAACCAATGGAACACAGAAAAAGAATCGCTGAAAAAGATTCAGGAAAAGCGTGAAAAGCTGGATCAGTATCGTCGGCAATTGGAAGAAGCAGAGAACAAATACGATTTAAATGCCGCGGCTGTCCTCCGCCACGGCAAAATTCCAGAACTTGAAAAAGAACTGGCAGTTCTTGAAAAAGACTTGCATGAAGGCGGTGCAGAACGCCTCTTGCGCGAAGAAGTGACCGAAGATGAAATTGCCGGAATCGTCGCCAGATGGACAGGCATCCCTGTTACGAAGTTAGTCGAAGGGGAACGCGAGAAGCTGTTAAGACTGGATGAAACATTAAAAGAGCGGGTCATTGGGCAAGACCGTGCTGTTGAACTGGTAACAGAAGCCGTATGGCGCGCTCGTGCGGGCATTAAAGATGAACAAAAGCCAATCGGTTCTTTCATTTTCCTAGGTCCTACCGGGGTGGGGAAAACAGAGCTCGCTAAAGCGTTGGCTGCGAACCTTTTCGATTCGGAAGACCATTTTATCCGCATCGATATGTCGGAGTATATGGAAAAACACAGCGTTTCCCGTCTGGTCGGGGCTCCTCCGGGCTATATTGGCTATGAAGAAGGCGGCCAGTTGACAGAAGCAGTTCGCAGAAATCCGTACTCCGTGGTGCTCTTGGATGAAATCGAAAAAGCGCATCCGGACGTCGCCAATATTTTGCTGCAAATCTTGGATGATGGACGGATTACAGACAGCCAAGGCCGGTTGATCAATTTCTCGAATACGGTTGTGATCATGACCTCGAATATCGGCTCCGCTTTCATTGGCGGAACGGATACTGAACACGATCTTGAAGACATTGTCATGGCCGAATTGCGGAAGCATTTTAAACCGGAATTGTTGAACCGCATTGACGATATTGTCATTTTCCACGCACTCGGCAATTCTCATTTCTATGGAATTGCGAAAAAGATGCTGGGAGAACTGGCACAGCGCATGAAAGGCCAGCAATTGGAATTAGCGGTCGATGATTCGGTCATTGAGTATATTGTGGAAGCGGGAACCGATCCGGTATTCGGAGCCCGTCCGCTAAAACGCTTTATCCAAAGGGAAATTGAAACAAAGATTGCCCGGGAATTGATCAAAGGGGAAATCGAAGCAAATGCCACCTTGCATTTAGGAATGGAAGAGGGGCATTTGAAGATCACCAGAAATTAAAAAAATACGCCATCCGGATAATTCCGGATGGCGTATTTTTAATTAATGCTTTTCTGCTGCTGGCTCGTCTGGGATGATTGCGGAAATAACAAAAATCAAGACAGAGACAATTAGAGAAATATAAACGCCTAACATGAAGTCGAAATGGACGTTTTGTACAGCGCTTACCACATAGTTCAATAAAGAAATCAATAAGAACGACCAAAAGAATGTGCCAATATATTGCATCTAATCTCACCTCTACATAAAATATCTAGCTTAATCATATCATACCGTCCTCCATACACAAAGAAAGTTTCGAAGAATCAAAGATATTTTGTCGGAAGTATGTCAGTTAGTTGAAAAATAACAGGATATGGCGTATTATTAATACCAGGTACTAATAATTGATGTTAAATTGAAATGAGGGACCCATAATGAATGCAGGAATTATCGGCATTGGCAGATGTTTGCCGGAAGATAAATTAACGAACTTCGATTTGGAAAAACGGATGGATACCTCTGATGAATGGATCCGTACGATGACCGGGATTGAAGAGCGCCGAATTGCAAGAGATGAACAGGACACGTCCGATATGGCATTAGAGGCAGCGAAGAAAGCAATTAAAGATGCTGACATCGATCCTGCTGAAATCGGATTGATTTTGGTTGCAACGGTTACACCGGATCAGCCGTTTCCTTCGATGGCATGCGTCATCCAACAGGAGATTGGGGCAGTACATGCTGCGGCTATGGATGTTTCAGCTGCCTGCGCAGGTTTCATGTATGGCGTCGTTACTGCTAAACAATTCATTGATTCCGATGTTTATAAATATGTTCTCGTTGTAGGCGTGGAAAAATTATCGAAAATTACGAACTGGGAAGACCGCAATACAGCTGTGCTGTTCGGCGACGGAGCCGGAGCAGCAGTCATCGGGAAAGTATCCGAAGGGCGCGGAATTCTTTCCTTCGAACTCGGAGCGGATGGCAGCGGCGGTTCGAACCTTTACCAAGAAGGCAAGCATTTGGTGATGAACGGCAGAGAAGTGTTTAAATTCGCTGTTCGCCAAATGGGTGAATCTGCAATCAATGTCATTGAAAAAGCAGGATTAACGAAAGAAGAAGTCAACTTTTTAATTCCTCATCAAGCCAATATCCGCATCATGGAGGCGTCACGGGCCCGTTTGGAATTACCGGTAGAGAAAATGTCGAAAACGATCCATAAATACGGCAATACATCTGCAGCTTCGATTCCCATTTCTCTTGTAGAAGATGTGGAAGAAGGACGGATTAAAGAGGATGATGTCGTCGTCATGGTCGGATTTGGCGGCGGATTGACATGGGGCGCAATCGCAATGAGATGGGGCAAATAAGAGATATGCGAAAGGAAGAAATGAGAATGGCTAATCGTCGAGTAGTAATTACAGGTATTGGGGCAGTGACTCCTTTAGGAAATGATATCGAAACCACGTGGGAAGCGGTAAAGTCGGGGAAATCCGGTGTAGGGCCGCTGACTCGTTTAGATGCAGATCAATATCCAGCTAAAGTAGCTGCAGAAGTTAAAGACTTTTCAATCGAAGATTATATTGAACGGAAAGAAGCCCGCAAGATGGATCGCTTCACTCATTATGCGCTCGCATCATCCATCATGGCGATGAAGGATGCCGGGCTTGAGCTGGATGAAAAGACAGCACTTCGTACTGGTGTTTGGATCGGTTCCGGCATCGGCGGAATGGAAACGATTGAAAATCAGATGGATGTGTTGAATGATCGCGGCGTTCGCCGCATCAGCCCGTTTTTTGTGCCGATGATCATTCCGGATATGGCTTCTGGCCAGGTTTCCATCCACTTTGGTGCAAAAGCGATCAACTCTTGTTCGGTGACAGCCTGTGCGTCGGGCACAAACTCAATCGGCGACGCATTCAAAGTAATCCAGCGCGGCGATGCGGATGTCATGATTTCAGGTGGAGCCGAAGCGCCGATCACTCGTTTATCGGTAGCCGGCTTTACAGCGAACACAGCCTTAACGACAAATACAGATACGGCAACAGCATCACGCCCATTTGATAAAAACCGTGATGGATTCGTTATTGCGGAAGGTGCAGGGATTGTGATTCTGGAAGAATATGAACATGCAAAAGCACGCGGTGCGAAAATTTATGCCGAACTGATTGGCTACGGTTCAACTGGCGATGCGCACCATATTACGGCTCCGGCACCTGGCGGCGAAGGCGCAGCAAGAGCAATGGCGCAAGCGCTGGAAGACGGCGGTGTTGATAAAACCGAGATCGGCTACATCAATGCCCACGGAACCAGTACCCAATACAATGATTTATATGAAACGATGGCAGTTAAAACGGTTTTCGGAGAGCATGCCTATAAATTAGGAATGAGCTCTACTAAATCCATGACAGGCCACTTATTGGGAGCGGCAGGCGGAATCGAAGCGATTTTCACAGCTTTGGCTTTGAAAGAAGGAATCATGCCGCCGACAATGAACTACGAAACACCGGATGAAGAATGTGATTTGGACTACGTGCCGAATGAAGCCCGCAAAGCAGAGTTTGCTTATGCTATGAGCAACTCGCTTGGCTTCGGCGGACACAATGCTTCTTTAGTATTTAAAAAACTAGCAGAATAATGATTTGCGCCAATAAAACCATCAGCTATTTTTCAGCTGGTGGTTTTTCTTTTGTTGAATAAGAGGGGGGGATGCCTATAATTACCATATTTATAGAAATTGTTAAATAATTTGTAAAATTATAAAAAATGCGTTGCCTTGGTAATGTTTTTGTAATAAACTTTGTTTAGAGTTAATTGACAGAAAAAAAAGAATTTTGAGGTGTTCACATGACTGGGAACTACACAACGAAAAAAACGACACCCCTTTTGCAAGTAAGAAATTTACAAACGGGCTTTAAAATTGACCGGAAGTTTTACAATGCAGTCGAAGATGTCTCGTTCAATGTCGACAGAAAACAAATTGTCGGGATCGTGGGAGAGTCTGGGTGTGGAAAGAGCGTAATGTCATTGTCCATTATGCAGCTATTGCCGAACGGCATCGGCAAAATCCGCGGCGGAGAAATTGACTTTGAAGGATTGAACATTTCAGAACTAAGCGATAAAAAGATGAATAAAATACGGGGCAAAGAGATATCAATGATTTTTCAGGAACCGATGACTTCGCTAAATCCCGTATTCACCATCGGTTACCAGATAGAAGAAGTGATCTTGAACCACGAATCGATTTCTAAAAAAGAAGCGAGGCTCCGTTCAATCGCTTTGCTGAAAAGTGTGGGAATTCCAAGAGCGGATAAAATCGTTAACGAGTATCCCCATCAATTATCGGGTGGAATGCGACAACGGGTCATGATCGCGATGGCCATCGCCTGCCAACCGAAATTGCTCATAGCAGACGAACCGACAACCGCTTTGGATGTTACGGTGCAGGCCCAAATTTTGGAACTGCTGAAAGATATTCAGGAAACCAATGATATGTCCATAATCCTGATTACACATGATCTTGGCGTAGTAGCGGAAATCTGTGATGAAGTGATTGTTATGTATGCAGGGAAGATTGTCGAAAAGGCGACGGTAGATGAATTGTTCAACAATCCGAAGCACCCCTATACAGACCTTTTGATGAAGGCGATTCCGAAAATGGATGAAGATGTAGAGAAATTAGCAACAATTGATGGATTAGTTCCTTCTATTATAAATATGCCGCAAATCGGCTGCCGGTTTGCCAACCGTTGCCCGAAAGCGATGCCGGAATGCTTAACGGTCACTCCTCAATTGGGAGAAGTGGAACCGCAGCACGAAGCAGCATGCCTCCTTTACGATGAAAGCTGGCCGGCAGGAGAAGAACGCCAAAGAGAAGGGGTACCTGTTCTATGACAACGAGAGATTTTATCCAGGAAAGAATCGATAGCTTAGAAAATCGTGAAGTCTTGCTTGATGTACAGAATTTAAAAACCTACTATCCGGTAACTGGCGGATTTTTCAAGCGGGTCGTCGGCAACGTAAAAGCGGTGGATGATGTGTCCTTTAGCATCCGAAAAGGTGAAACCTTAGGGCTGGTTGGGGAATCGGGCTGCGGCAAATCGACAACTGGCCGGACGATTCTCCGGTTGCTGAAACCGACGGATGGAAAAATCCTATTTGAAGGAAAAGACATCACGAAAGTCACCGGCTCCAAATTGCAAAAAGCACGGCGAGACTTCCAAATGGTTTTCCAGGATCCCTATGCCTCCTTAAATCCGATGCAAATGGTGGGAGATATTGTTGCAGAACCTATCCTCAATTACGAGAAGCGCAATAAAAAAGAGTTGGAGCAAGAAATCAAAGCATTATTGACGAGAGTCGGACTGCCGGAAGAGGCCTATTATAAATACGCCCATGAATTTTCCGGCGGCCAGCGCCAACGCATCGGGATTGCCCGTGCACTGGCTTTGAACCCGAAATTGATTGTCGCAGATGAACCGGTGTCCGCACTGGACGTATCTGTACAGTCGCAAGTATTGAATCTGCTGAAGGAATTGCAGATCGAGTTCGATTTGACTTATTTGTTTATCGCGCATGATTTGAGCGTCGTAAAGCATATGAGCGATCGAATCGGAGTAATGTATTTGGGCAATCTCGTTGAGCTTGCTTCAAATAGAGATTTATACAGAGAACCTTTGCATCCTTACACACAGGCTTTGATTTCTGCGATCCCAGAACCAAATACGGCGATCAAGAAAGAACGGATTGTGCTGGAAGGAGATGTGCCAAGTCCGCAAAATCCGCCGACCGGCTGCCCGTTCCATACGCGGTGCCCGATGGCAATGGAAGCATGCTCGAAAGAAAAGCCTCCATTAAAAGAAGTGCGGCCAGGCCATTTTGCAGCATGTCTTCTGTATTAAATCAAAAAAATTTTTTTGAGGGGGAAAAGTATGAAGAAGAACAAATCCTTACTTTGGCTTTTCGCGATGATCCTTGTCGTTTCCGCATTTCTAGCGGCTTGCGGCGGAGATGATGGCGATACAAGCAGCAAAGATTCAAAGAAAGAAGACGGCACTACAGAAGATAAGGCAGCTGACGGAGAACCGCAAAAAGGCGGCACGTTAGTCTACGGAATCGATGCTCCACCTGAAGGATTATTTTCTACGGCATTTTATGGGATTCAAACAGACTTTGATGTTATTTCCTTATTCGATGAATCATTGATTAATTATAACGAAAACCTGGAGCCGGAGCCGAACGTAGCTTCATGGACAACAGAAGACAACAAAGTCTTCAACTTTAAATTTGAAGAAGGCGTTAAATGGCACAACGGCGAAGAATTGACAGTCAATGACTGGGTATTCGCTTTCGAAACGTTAGCAGATCCTGACTATGACGGTCCCCGTTATACAAACGTCCAAACGATTGAAGGAGCAGAAGCTTACCGCAACGGAGAAGCTGATACGATTTCAGGAGTGGAAGTGATAAACGACTACGAAGTGAAAATCACATTTGACGAAGCGCGTGTGAACAACTTGACGAACCTTTGGTCTTACCCGCTTCCAGAATCCGTTCTTGGCGATGTGCCGGTAGCTGAAATGTCAGCATCTGAATGGGTGCGTTCAACACCAATCGGAATCGGGCCATTCAAAGTGGACAAAATTGTTCCCGGCGAATCGGTTGAGTTTTCTCGTTTCGATGAATACTGGAATGGCGAAGTTAACTTGGACAAAATCGTCTTGCGCGTCATCGACAACTCTTCTGTTGTAGGGGCATTGCAAAATGGCGATATCGATATGATTTCGCTTCAACCGGTTTCCGGCCCTGAAGTAGAACCGTTAGAAAACGTTGAAATTGTCACATATCCTGGCCTTTCTTACTATTATGTAGGATTCAAGCTTGGCAAATTCGACAATGCGACACAAACCATCACGGAAGAACTTCCGAAATACCAAAGCAAAGAGCTTCGCCAAGCGATGATGTATGCGATCAACCGCCAAGAATGGGTGGATGCATTCTTCTTCGGCTATGCAAATGTCGTGAACAAACCGGTTCCAACTTCACATTGGAACGCAGCAGACGATGCGGAAGCAGACTTAAACACTTATGAATACGATCCGGAAAAAGCAAAAGAAATGTTAGATGCAGCTGGATACGTAGATACAAATGATGACGGCTTCCGTGAAGATCCGAACGGCGACGAGTTCGTTGTGAAATTCTCACACTATGCAACTGGAAATCCGACATTTGAGTCTCGCGCACAAGCAATCACGCAATATTGGGAAGAAGTCGGCATCAAATCCGAACTTGAAATGGTCGAAGTTAACCTTTACTACGACATGATTGAAAAAGATGATCCTTCAATCGAAACATTCTTCGGCGGATGGGGAACTGGCACAGACCCGGATCCATCTGGACTATGGAAAGCAGATCAATTATGGAACTACCCGCGCTACAACAATCCGGAAGCAGATCAATTGCTTGATGATGCTTTAAATATTGACATTGTGGGAACAGATCAGCAAAAACGTGCGGACCTTTACATCGAATGGCAGAAGATCGTCAACGAAGAAGTGCCAATGCTTTATATTGCTGAACTGGAAGAAATTGTAGCTATGAACGAACGTGTTGGCGGAACTGAATTTGATGTATCAGGTTCTAACAGCCCAGCCGAATGGTTTGTAACAGAATAATAATAGTAGATTTTCATTCAACGGTGGGCGCAGCAAGTCGCCCATCGTTGAATCATTATTGGCTCTTATGCACGGTAAGGGATGTTTGATGGCAAACAATTCTTACCGTGCCCGGGAGCGCAGCTGAGAATATGACAGACAAGGAGAGTATATATGCTGAAATATACGATTAGAAGGTTGCTTGGAATGATACCTATGCTCATCCTGATATCCATTGTGGTATTTACTTTAGCGAAATTGATGCCGGGAGATTCCTTGAGCGGCGAAATCGATCCACTCAATACGAATCCGGAATACATAGCAGAAATGAGAGAAAAATTAGGGTATAACGAACCGCTTCCTGTTCAATATTTCGACTGGATTACCGGTTTTCTGCAAGGCGATTTCGGAAAATCAACGCGCTTTAAAGTTCCGGTAGCAGATGTGATTATCGAGAAAATCCCCAATACGCTGTTTCTTGGGGTCATGTCCTTGCTCATAACCTATATTCTTGCATTTCTAATGGGCATGTATTCAGGGCGTAAACCGTATACAATCGGAGACAATGCGATAGCTGGAGTGAATTATATCATGCTCGCAATTCCTTCCTTTGTCGCAGCTGTATTTGCTATATACTTTTTCTCCTTCCATTTAAATTGGTTCCCATTCGGAGGATCTGTCGATATTTTAGTAGAGGAAGGTACGCTCGACTACTGGTTCAGCCGGCTTCATCATGTATTGCTGCCTGCCTTAGTTTTAGGAGCAATGAGTACCGCTTCATATACCCAGTTCTTGCGCAATGATATTATTGAAAATTCCCGAAAAGATTTTGTGCGCACAGCGCGTGCAAAAGGGACGCCGCTCAAGAAAATTTACAATGTCCATATTTTAAGAAATTCTATTATTCCATTAGTTACCTTTTTAGGGTTTGATTTTGCTGCACTTATCGGCGGCGCCATCATTACTGAAACCATTTTCACATATCCGGGCATTGGCCAGCTTTTCCTTGATTCAGTTACCAGCAGGGATTATCCGACCTTAATGGCCTTAACAATGCTTTTGTCGTTCTTGACACTTGCTGGGAATTTAATCGCAGACATCTTATACGGAATCGTGGATCCACGAATCCGTCTGGACTAAGGAGGAGCAATTATGGCATCAACTACTACCATCTCACAGCAAAAGAAGCCGGAAAGAAGCTTGTCTCCCTGGCAGATTGCTAGAAAGAAATTTTTGCGGAATAAACTAGCTATGGCTAGCAGCATTTTCATCCTACTGGTCACCATCATGTCTTTATCTGCACCATTCGTAGCGAATTTTTTATCGCCGCTCCCAGATGTTACAAAAGTAAATATTGGATCGATGAACATTCAGCCGAACGGGGAGCATTTGCTTGGAACCGATAAGAGCGGGAGGGATGTCCTGACAAGATTATTTTACGGGGGGCGCATTTCCTTATTGGTCGGTTTTAGCGCGACTCTGATCGTAGTGACTCTAGGAACGCTCGTCGGTTCAATTGCCGGATTTTTCGGCGGCATGGTAGACAATATCCTGATGCGTTTTACGGATTTCGTTTTGAACTTCCCATTTTTGGTATTTGTTATCGTTTTAAATACGATTTTGTATGGCATAGTAGACGGCCTATGGGTGCTGATTTTAGTGATTGGCGTCTTGAGCTGGGGCGGGGTTGCGCGGCTGGTGCGAAGCAAAGTTCTCGCTGAGAAGGAGAATGAATACATTTTGGCGGCGTTGTCCATCGGCTGTTCGCCGTGGAAAGTCATCCGGAAGCACTTGCTGCCGAACGTCATGTCGACAATCATTGTGCAGGCCACTTTGATCTTTGCCAGCATGATTGTTGCGGAAGCCGCATTGAGCTATTTAGGATTCGGGGTTCCGCAAGCCACCCCAAGTTGGGGCAACATGCTGTCCTCGGCAAATGAACCTGACGTATTGCAAGGCAAACCCTGGATTTGGATGCCGCCGGCTTTCATTATCACATTGACGATTCTATCCATCAATTTTATCGGTGAAGGATTGAAAGATGCACTTAACCCCAAATCACTTCGTTAAAAGCAAGAGCCGCCTCCAATGCGGCTCTTTTTTATAGAATAAAAAGCGATAAGTCAAAATATTAATATTTATCAAAATAAAGTGCAAAAGTATAATAGAAGAGTTATAATTAAAAAAATCAATCTTTTCGGAAAAATAAGGAGGCATTCCCGTGTTCACCAAGAAAAGACCGATCTTACTTATTTTCATGCTGGTGATAAGTGGGTTTTTAGCAGCTTGTGGCGGCAATGGAGGAAGCGATGAGGGCAGCCGGAATAATGAAGGCGGTACGGGCGGAGGAACAGGAGAACCTGATGCGGAACAAGTATTGAATTTAATTGAAAGCGCTGAAATTCCAACAATGGATTCGGCTTTAGCGGAAGACGCAGTAGCCTTCAATATCTTGAACAATGTCAATGAAGGATTGTTTCGGTTGAATCAGGAAAATATGGCTGAACCGGCTCTCGCTGAAAGCGAACCTGAAATCAGCGAAGATGGTTTGACGTATACCTTTACTTTGCGTGAGGCTAATTGGTCTGATGGAACACCAGTTACTGCAAATGACTTTGTATTTGCTTGGCAACGGGCGATCGACCCCGCAACCGGCTCACCATACGGGCCTTATATGATGGCAGGAACCATCAAAAATGCAGAAGCGATTGCAGCTGGTGAAATGGACAAAGCCGAACTGGGAGTAGAAGCGACTGATGATAAAACGTTAGTTGTAACCCTTGAACGTCCGGTGCCATACTTTATGTCATTGATGGCATTTGGCACTTTCTATCCTCAGAACGAAGCTTTTGTAACGGATAAGGGAGATGCATATGCGTCCAACTCCGATAATGTGCTGTACAACGGACCGTTTATGCTGACGAACTGGGACGGAACGGGGCTAACCTGGTCAATGGAAAAGAATCCGGAATATTGGGATGCAGAGACGGTTCAGCTTCAAACCATCAATGTGGACGTGATTAAAGAACCGAGCACAGCTGTAAATCTCTATACATCCGGAGAAAAAGACCGGGCTGGATTGTCAGGAGAATTCGCAATGCAATATGCAGAAGATCCGGAAGTTGTGACGGAACTCGAACCAAGCATCTTCTACTTGAAATTTAATCAGAAACGGAATGGGGAAGAGACGCCGCTCGCCAATGAAAACATCCGAAGAGCCATATCGATGGCTTTCAATAAGCAGGATTTAGTGGATGTCGTGCTGGCTAACGGATCCTTGCCTGCGAACTATCTTGTACCGACAGAATTTACGTTCAATGAAAATAACGAAGATTTCCGAGACATCAACGGAGACATGAATGAATTCAATGCAGAAGAGGCGAAGCAATATTGGGAAACCGGATTGCAAGAACTCGGTGTCAGTGAAGTGACCTTGGATTATTTAGGAGACGACACCGAGACGTCAAAAAAATTAAACGAATACATGAAAGCCCAGCTTGAAGAAAATCTTGAAGGCTTAACGATTGAAATTAATACCGTCCCGTTCAGTGTTCGCCTAGAACGGGATGAAGCACAAGATTACGATATTCAAAATTCCGGTTGGGGTCCGGACTATCAAGATCCGATGACATTCATCGACTTGTTCGTAACCGATTCCCCTCAAAACAAAATGTCCTATTCAAATCCTGAGTTTGATGAGTTGGTCAATGCAGCCAAAGGAGAGCTGGCTCAAGACCTTGAAGGACGCTGGGAAGCAATGGCGCAAGCTGAACAGATTCTGATAGAAGAAGATGCGGCAATCGCACCGATCTATCAGCGCGGCCGGATGTCCTTGCAGAAACCGTATGTCAACGACATCATCTCGCATCCGTTTGGAGGAGACTACAGCTATAAATGGGCGTACATCTCTGGGAAATAAGAAAAGCGGAAGCGGCCCGTCAGCCCCGAAAGGCATAAGGCGCTTCACGCAGGAAATCCTGATTTCCGTAGCGAAGGGACTTATGATCCCGAGGGGCTGGCCGCTGGAGTCTGGACAATAAGAAAAGCGGAAGCGGCCCGTCAGCCCCGAAAGGCATAAGGCGCTTCACGCAGGAAATCCTGAAAAAATGAAAGAGGCTGCAAAATGCAGCCTCTTTCATTCTTTATTTGCGCTTGCGGCCTAAGCCCATCGCATTTTCCATTTTCTTTAATGTCTTATTGGCTAAGAAATTCGCTTTTTCGGCGCCTTCGTCCAAAATGCGGTCCAATTCTTCCGAGTCCAATAATTCTTTATAGCGTTCTTGGATAGGAGCCAAGTGAGCAGTTACGGCTGACGCGACGGAAGCTTTGAAGTCGCCATAGCCGACGCCTTCATATTTAGCAACAAGCGAATCGATGCTTGCATCCGTAAGTGCGGCTTCAATCGTCAAGAGGTTTGAAATCCCTGGTTTGTTTGTTGGATCGTATTTGACGATCCCTTCCGAATCCGTCACAGCTGATTTGATTTTCTTTTCAATCGTTTTTAAATCGTCCAATAACGTGACGATAGATTTTTTATTGGCATCCGACTTGCTCATTTTTTTAGTAGGATCTTGCAGCGACATGATGCGCGCGCCGTTTTTCGGAACGCGGATTTCCGGAATGGTCAAAACATCGTTGTATTTTTTGTTGAACCGTTCTGCTAAATCGCGCGTCAGTTCAATATGCTGCTTCTGATCATCGCCAACAGGCACAACATCTGTTTGGTAGAGCAGTATATCAGCAGCCATTAGCGGAGGATAAGTCAATAATCCAGCAGACACAGAAGCGGTCTTCGCTGATTTATCTTTATATTGGGTCATGCGCTCCAATTCGCCAATAGTAGAGACGCATTGCATCATCCATCCGGCTTGGGCATGTGCGGGAACTTCAGATTGGATAAATAGGGTGACTTTCTCGGGATCGATCCCGACAGCCAAGTAAAGAGCTGCAAGAGCCTTAATATTTTTTCTGAGTTCTAACCGTTCTTGCGGCATGGTGATGGCGTGTTGGTCGACAATGCAAAAAATGCAGTCAAATTCATCTTGCAGATCAGTAAATTGTTTAAACGCACCGATGTAATTTCCTAGTGTGACTGTACCGGTAGGCTGAACGCCTGAAAAGATTTTTTTCTTCATTTCTTTTCCTCCTCCTAATAAAAAAACACAGCACACATCCCTGTAAAAAAGGGACGAATGATGTGTTTTTCCGCGGTACCACCCTAGTTGCCGTATTTGGCCACTCTTCTTCATAACGTGAAGATCACGGAAACAGCTACTGTTACTTCACTGTTTCAGCTCAAAAGTCCATTCAATGCAGCTCTCTGCCTGTTTCCACCGACCACAGGCTCTCTATATAGAAGAAACTGCATTTACTCTTCTTTCTCATCGCTCAATGTTTATTTTCTAAGTATAATACAAAAAACTTTTTTTGTGCAACGGTTAAAGTTCATAAATCAATAAGGAAATCGCCATAAAAAGCAATGTCACGCCGCCGATGATCAATAGTGGTGTAGCCGACAGCGAGAAAATTTCGGAAGGGGCCCGCATTTCATCATCTTCGAGAGTGGATCTGACTTTGAAGAATTTCCGCATACTGAGTGTAAAGATATCGAAAACTCCTGTCCTGATGACAAACACCCATAAACCGATAAAAACCAGGACCCCTCCAAAAATAAACGAATTATTTATATAAGAAAGCAGGGAGAAAGGCTCGCTTCGAATGAGCATGGTCAGTAAAATTAGCACCTGCACAACAATGACACTTATCACCAATTTTTTCATTTTTGCACCTCAATTCTTATTAATTGTAGAAGAACTTGAAAAAAAAATCAAAAAAATAATGAAAATAATTCCACCTCGAAAATGCTGATAACTTCAATAATCACGGCTTTTTGTGTAATAATGTTGAAACACAATTGTTACAAAAGTGTAAATACTTTTAAAAAAAGTACTGTACAAGAAAAAAAGATTATGTATAATAAACAGTGTACCAATTTTTCAGAAAATTTAAGGGGGTCACCTAAGTGAAGAACAGCAAGTTATTTTGGCTACTTAGCCTTGTTTTAGTTCTTAGCGCTTTCCTAGCTGCATGTGGCGGCGGGGATGACGATAAAGCTGAAACACCAGAGACAGACGGCGACGATAAAGCAGCCGGAGAAGAACCAGCAGGAGAACCAGATGCTGAACAAGTACTTAACTTGATGGAAGGTGCAGAAATCCCAACAATGGATTCATCATTGGCTGAGGATGCCGTTGCTTTCAACATCATGAACAACGTTAACGAAGGTTTATTCCGTTTAAACCAAGAAAACGTTGCTGAACCTGCTCTTGCAGAAGCTGAACCAGAAGTCAGCGAAGATGGATTAACTTACACTTTCAAATTACGTGATGCTAAATGGTCTAACGGCGAACCAGTAACTGCTAACGATTTCGTATTCTCTTGGCAGCGTGCGATCGATCCTGCGACTGGATCACCTTACGGCCCATACATGATGGCTGGTACGATTAAAAACGCTGAAGCAATTGCTGCAGGCGAAATGGACAAAGCTGAATTGGGAGTTAAAGCTGTTGACGAGAAAACTCTAGAAGTTACTCTTGAGCGCCCTACCCCATACTTCATGTCACTAATGGCTTTCGGAACTTTCTACCCATTGAACGAAGCTTTCGTTACTGAAAAAGGCGATGCTTACGCTTCTAACTCAGATAACTTGCTTTACAACGGTCCATTCATGTTAACAAACTGGGATGGCACTGGCTTGACTTGGTCTATGGAGAAAAACCCTGAGTACTGGGATGCAGAAACAGTTAAACTTGAAACAATCAACGTAGACGTTGTTAAAGAAACTAGCACTGCAATCAACCTTTATACTTCAGGCGAAAAAGACCGTACAGGTCTATCTGGTGAATTCGCAATGCAATATGCTGAAGATCCAGATGTTGTAAGAGAACTAGAACCAACTGTGTTCTACTTGAAATTTAACCAAGAGCGCAATGGAGAACAGACTCCACTTGCAAACGTAAATATCCGTAAAGCGATTTCTATGGCTTTCAACAAACAAGACCTAGTTGATGTAGTATTAGCAAACGGTTCATTGCCAGCTAACTACCTAGTACCAACTGAATTCACATTCGATGAAAACAATGCGGACTTCCGTGAAGTTAACGGCGACATGAACGAATTCAACGCTGAAGAAGCGAAGAAATTCTGGGCAACTGGAATGGAAGAGCTTGGCTTGACTGAAGTTACACTTGAAATGCTAGGTGGAGATTCAGAGCTTGCTAAGAAAATGGACGAGTACATGAAATCTCAACTTGAAGAAAACCTTGAAGGTTTGACTCTTGAGCTTAAAGCTGTTCCTTTCGGAGTTCGCTTAGAGCTTGATGAAGCACAAGACTATGATATCCAAAACTCTGGTTGGGGCCCTGACTATCAGGATCCAATGACATTCATTGACCTATTCGTAACAGGATCTGCTCAAAACAAAATGTCCTACTCTAACGAAGAATTTGATACTTTAGTTGATCAAGCGAAAGGCGATTTGGCTCAAGATCTTGCTGGTCGCTGGGAAGCTATGGCTAAAGCAGAACAAATCTTGATCGAAGAAGATGCTGCAATCGCACCAATTTACCAACGCGGTTTGATGTCTCTTCAAAAACCTTACGTGCATGACATTATCTCTCACCCATTCGGCGGAGATTACAGCTACAAATGGGCTTACATTTCAGGTAAATAAGTTAATTACCCGGCCTCTGTGAAAAACAAATAGAAAGAGAGTATATCGCTGGTATTTGGACGATATACTCTCTTTTCTAATGCAGGCGAATTCACCGAAAATTGACCATTTTCTGCTAACTATCGAAAAGAACAAGCCTATTGTCAATGCACATAGCTTGTGAAATAGAATTATTTTTTGGAGGTGCAACATGGCACGATACATCGGCAAACGATTAATCTATATGGTGATCACATTGGCATTGATTGCAACATTTACATTTTTCTTAATGAAGATTTTACCAGGTTCCCCTATCGCTTCCGCAGATAAATTATCTCCAGAACAAAGGGCAGTAGTAGAAGCACGGTATGGTTTAGATGAACCTCTGCCTGTTCAATATTTTGACTATATGTTTGGCTTGTTAAAAGGGGATTTAGGTATTTCAATTAACCAATTTAAAGGAGCAAATGTTACAGACCTGATTATTAGCCGTATGGGTCCATCCGCTCAAATTGGTTTCCAAGGTATGGTGCTGGGAACAATTCTCGGCATCTTGCTTGGAATGGTTGCTGCCTTGAGGCAAAATACGTGGATTGACTACTCCAGTACACTAGTTGCAATTATTGGGATATCAATACCATCGTTTGTATTTGCTTCTTTGCTGCAATATTGGTTCGGCTTAAAGCTGGAATGGTTCCCTGTTGCTTTGTGGAAAGACGGCTTTATGTCCAGCGTCCTGCCATCAATCGCACTGGCAATGTTCCCGCTTGCAACAGCGGCTCGTTTCATTCGTACAGAAATGATTGAAGTTTTAGGTTCTGACTATATCACTTTAGCAAAAGCAAAAGGCGCCAGCGGTTCAGAAATTGCATTTAAACATGCGATCCGCAACGCATTGATTCCGTTAATTACGGTTCTTGGACCAATGGCAGTCGGTATTCTTACTGGTTCTTTAGTAGTCGAGCAAATTTTTGCAATTCCAGGAATCGGGGAGCAGTTTGTAAAATCAATCATGGTGAATGACTTCTCAATCATTATGGGAACAACGATTTTCTTCTCAGTCTTCCTAATTATCGTTATCTTGATTGTCGATATTTTGTACGGCGTTATCGATCCGCGCATCCGTCTTTCAGGAGGTAAAAACTAATGACCCAAAATCTAGAAAAACTGCCAAAAGGTTCATTTGAACGCATCACGGTAGACACAAAACAGGCAGAACGCATCACGAAGCCGAGTGTCAGCTTCTGGCAAGATGCTTGGATGCGCCTAAAGAAAAATAAAGGGGCAATCGTCAGTATCATCCTTTTCGGATTGATTGTCATCATGTCTTTTGTTGGACCAATGATCAGCCCTTACGAGCCAAATGCTCAAACAATCACGCATGCAAACTTGCCGCCCAAGATTCCAGGAATTGAAAAACTTGGGATCATGGACGGAACAGGTTCTCTTGGCGGCAAAGAAGTCGACTTGTATGATATGAAAAATGTCGAAGTCAACTATTGGTTCGGAACTGATGGGCTTGGCCGTGACATGTTCTCGCGTGTATGGAAAGGAACGCAAGTATCCCTATTCATCGCATTTGTCGCTGCCGCAATCGACATGCTTATCGGTGTTATTTACGGCGGAATTTCCGGTTACTTCGGTGGCCGCATTGATGATATCATGCAGCGTGTCGTCGAAATTTTAACAGGTATTCCAAACTTGGTTGTTGTTATTCTCTTCATCTTGATCATGGATCCGGGGATTCTCGCGATCATTATCGCTTTGACCATCACCGGTTGGACGGGGATGTCACGAGTAGTTCGTGGACAAGTACTGAAATACAAATCCCAGGAATTCGTTTTGGCTTCCCGCACATTAGGGGCGAGCGATTCCCGCATTATTTGGAAACACTTAATGCCTAACGTGTTAGGCATCATCATCATCAATACGATGTTCACGATTCCTGGCGCCATTTTCTTCGAGGCTTTCTTAAGTTTCATTGGACTTGGTCTTCAAGCACCCGATGCATCGCTTGGAACATTGATCAACGATGGTTATAAATTGCTTCAATACCAGCCGCATATCTTAGCATTCCCGGCTGTCCTATTAAGTATTATCATGATTTGCTTCAACTTGATCGGCGATGGTCTTCGTGATGCGCTGGATCCGAAGATGAAAGATTAAGGAGGAAAGTTAAATGGAGAAAATTTTACAAGTAAAAGACCTCGAGCTTTCCTTTAACACATTTGGTGGGGAAGTCAAAGCGATCCGAGGCGTTAACTTTGATTTATACAAAGGTGAAACGTTAGCAATTGTAGGAGAATCCGGTTCTGGTAAATCGGTTACGACAAAATCGATCATGCGTTTATTGCCTGATCATTCAGCTGAATTTAAAAATGGAGAAATCCTATTTGGCGGCCGTGATCTGACGAAATTGAGCGATAAAGAAATGCAGAAGATTCGTGGAAAAGACATTTCGATGATTTTCCAAGATCCAATGACTTCTTTAAACCCGACGATGCCGATTGGCCGTCAAATTACTGAACCGTTATTGAAACACCAAAAAATTGGCAAAGAAGAAGCGAAAAAAGTAGCGATCGATTTGCTTCGCCTTGTTGGGATGCCTAAGCCAGAATTGCGGATGAAGCAATATCCGCACCAATTCTCAGGCGGTCAGCGCCAACGTATCGTAATTGCCATCGCCTTAGCCTGCAATCCGCAAATCTTGATTGCGGATGAGCCGACTACGGCACTCGATGTTACGATCCAAGCGCAGATTCTAGAGCTGATGAAAGACCTTCAGAAAAAAATCGACACATCGATCATTTTCATAACCCATGATTTAGGGGTTGTTGCGAATGTAGCTGACCGTGTAGCTGTTATGTACGGCGGCAAGATTGTGGAAATTGGAACAGTGGATGAAATTTTCTATAATCCACAGCATCCATATACATGGGGACTATTAAGTTCAATGCCTTCATTGGATACAGAAGAAGCGAAATTATATGCCATTCCAGGAACTCCTCCGGACCTTTTGGATCCGCCTAAAGGAGATGCGTTTGCACTTCGCAGCGAATATGCATTGCAAATTGATATGGAGCAAAACCCTCCATTCTTTAAAGTCAGCGATACACATTCTGCTGCAACTTGGCTCTTGCATCCGGATGCTCCGCAAGTGGATCCTCCTGCGACGGTTATCGAGCGCATGAAGAAATTTCCGGGAAGCCGATATTATGAAGGGGGCGCAATTTGATGGCAGAAAAATTACTTGAAATCAAAGAGTTAAAACAGCATTTTAATGTAGGCAAACCCAATGAAGTAAAAGCGGTAGACGGCATCAGCTTCGATATTTATCGCGGTGAGACACTTGGATTGGTAGGGGAATCCGGTTGTGGGAAATCTACAACTGGCCGCTCGATCATCCGATTGTACGATGCAACTTCAGGCGACGTTTTTTATGAAGGCGAAAACGTACATGGCAAGAAATCCAAGAAAGATTTGAAAAAGTTCAATCGCAAAATGCAGATGATTTTCCAGGATCCTTATGCTTCCTTGAATCCTCGTATGAAAGTCATGGACATTATAGCTGAAGGCATTGATATTCACGGCCTGGCTAAAAATGCAGCAGACCGCAAGAAAATGGTTTTTGATTTGCTCGAAACAGTTGGATTGAACAAAGAGCACGCGAACCGTTACCCACATGAATTTTCAGGTGGACAGCGCCAGCGTTTAGGAATCGCCCGCGCACTGGCGGTAGAACCGGATTTTATCATTGCCGATGAACCGATTTCTGCCCTGGACGTTTCTATCCAGGCGCAAGTGGTTAATTTATTGAAAGAATTGCAAGAAGAAAAAGGGTTAACGTATTTGTTTATCGCCCACGATCTGTCGATGGTTAAATACATTTCAGACCGTATCGGCGTTATGTATTTCGGTAAAATGGTTGAGTTGGCTCCAGCAGAAGATTTATATAACAATCCAATGCATCCTTATACTCAATCTTTGCTTTCAGCCATTCCGCTTCCAGATCCGAATTATGAGCGCAACCGGGTCCGTAAATCCTACGACCCTGCTATCCATAATTACACGGAGAAAGACGATGTGAAGATGAGAGAAATCACCCCTGGGCATTTTGTACAATGTTCAGAAAGCGAATTCCAGTCCTTGAAAGCATCTGCTGCGGTAAAATAATATAAAGTAAACGATGATTCCATACTTTGGAATCATCGTTTTTTTCTTTCAATTTATTGAAATAATGATAAAATTAAACTACAACAGGGAGAGGGTGCATGGCAACAATGAAATGGACAAAATTAACAATTACTAGCGCACTGATGCTAAGCACATTGGCATCCACTACAGTTATGGCGGCTGAAGATAAAGAGGCAGCTCCTGACTTTACAACACGTACATATCATTCACTAGAAGTGAATGAAGAAATTTTAGCTACTTCACAATTATTTAAATACGATTCCGGACTGACTTTTGAATATCCTGATGCAGTAAGAGGCATTTTTGTAACGGGGCATTCTGCTGGGGGCGAGCGTTTTGAGAAGCTGGTTGATTTAATCGATACAACGGACCTAAACGCCATGGTAATCGATTTTAAAGAAGATATGGGTTATCTGACTTACAAGCCGGAAGAAGGATCACCGCTGGCGAAATTGGGCATTGGACAGCCTTTTATAAAAGATCCGCGGGCAGTACTGGAAAGAATGGAAGAAAAAAAGATTTACCCAATTGCACGAGTGGTTGTCTTTAAAGATTCGGAATTGGCAAATGCTAAACCCGAGCTTTCATTTGTCGAAGGCAATGGAGTATGGAAGAACGGGAGAGGCGAGTCGTTCGTCAATCCATTTTTGAAAGAAGTCTGGGACTATAATGTCCAAATTGCAATCGAAGCGGCGAAGCTTGGGTTTAAGGAAATCCAGTTTGATTATGTGAGATTTCCTGAAGGGTTTGAAAAACGTGCAGACACGCTTCAATATTCAATGGGTGAATATGCAGACTCTGATTTAGATCCTGTTCAAAGACGAGTAGAAGCTGTCACAGATTTTGTAGCCTATGCCAGAGAACAGCTTAAACCGTATGATGTAGAAGTTTCGGTGGACATCTTCGGCTATTCAGCGACACTTCCGGAAGCGCCTGGAATTGGACAGAACTTCTCTCGAATTTCTGAGAACGTGGACGTCATTTCTTCTATGATCTATCCAAGCCACTGGACTTCTTATTTTGGCATTGCGAAACCCGATTTGGAGCCTTATAAGCTAGTTTCTGAATATGCAAAAGTGGAAAACAAAAAACTGGGCGAATTGAAAGATCCACCGGTATCGCGTCCATGGCTTCAAGACTTTACCGCTTCCTATTTAGGGGCAGGAAATTACTTGAACTACGGGAAAGCGGAAGTGGAAGCCCAGATCAGAGCCTTGCATGATAATGGCATTGACGAATACCTTCTATGGAATGCCGGCAATAGTTATTCACCCGGCGTGGATTATACACCTGAATAATGGAGCAGCATGATGCAGCCGCAAGAGGAAAAGCGCCAAATTCCTCTTGCGGCTTTTTAGTGAATAAGAAAAATAAAAGCTTCCGGACTTTTTCTCAAGCAGACGAAACTATTTAAAAGGTGAAACGTACTATAAAGAGAAGACTTTATTTTCAAATCTTCACTTGTAATTGAGAATAAATTTTTTTCACAATAGGGTTTAATAGGGACAGGATGCGGGTATTTTTAATAATATGTACGAGAGAATGAAGCCGTGAAATTATAACGATAATGTGACAAACCCTACAAAAATAATAGTTTTTTTGTCTAAGGTATGTTCAATTGAAAGCTAATATTGTATAATGAATGTAGAGCTTCTATATTATAGTGATTCTAATTTAATAAATTTCTAATATGATTTAACTTGAATCCGAAAGGAAGTGTTCCACTATGATGGTAACTCTATTTACTTCTCCAAGCTGTACGTCTTGCCGGAAAGCAAAAGCGTGGCTAGAAGAACATGAAATTCCATATACTGAACGCAATATATTTTCTGAGCCGTTAACAATCAGCGAGATCAAAGAAATCTTGCGCATGACAGAAGACGGTACAGATGAAATAATTTCGACTCGCTCGAAGATTTTCCAAAAATTAAATGTTGATGTCGAGAGCCTGCCTCTACAACGCTTATATGAGTTAATCCAAGAACATCCAGGATTGTTGCGCCGTCCGATTATCATGGACGAAAAGCGTCTCCAGGTTGGATACAATGAAGACGAAATTCGCCGTTTCCTTCCGCGCAAAGTTCGTGCTTACCAATTGCTCGAAGCGCAGCGTATGGTGAACTAAAAAAGCTACGTAAGCTGTCCAGTCTTTATGAACTTTCATAAGGAAATTATGGACAGCTTTTCTTTATCTAAAATAGTTGCATAATTTGGTGAAATAATCTAGACTCGTATGTACTTAAGAGTTCCTGAATGATTCAGGCAGAAACTTTTTCTTCTCTTAGGAAACACGATATACTAGTACTAGTAAGATAAGACAAGCACGGCATAGAAGGACGATCCTCTTAGTCCATTTCGAAAGGAGAGGTGTAAAATGGAAATCGAAAGAATCAATGACAATACAGTTAAATTTTACATTTCCTATCTCGACGTTGAAGAACGGGGTTTTAGCCGTGATGAAATATGGTTTAACAGAGATAAAAGTGAAGAGCTTTTTTGGGAAATGATGGATGAAGTGAATGAAGAGGCCGACTTTATAATGGAAGGGCCTTTATGGATCCAAGTCCAGGCGATGGATAAAGGACTTGAAGTGACGGTTACCCGTGCACAATTAACGAAAGACGGGCAGAAGATCGATATGCCTGATGATATAGAAGAACGCCGTAAAATGTTTTCAAGCGATGATGCCAACACAGCTGATTTCGATGAATTCGAACCGGTTTTTGATGAACCGGATGTGAAAAAACTTGAATTTACTTTTGCTTTCAACGATGTAGACGAGTTGTTGCCAATTGCACGGCGCTTAATGTATGTGCCGATTGAATCTGCCTTGTATCATTTCGAAAACAAATACTACTTGCATGTGAGCTTTGACGATCTGCTTCATTCTGAAGACGATGTCAAAGACAATACAAGCATCATTTCCGAGTACCTACAAAGTTCACCTCTAACAATTCACCGGTTAGAGGAATATGGCAAAGAGATCTTTAAACAAGATGCTTTGTCGAACGTTCTCTATTATTTCGGATAAAATCCCCTTTCGAGGGGATTTTTTTATTGCTTATATTCGGGAATATTCTTACAATTGAGTGGGAGGTGTTTTCGATATTAATCGCATCATTAGCCAATCGATCCATTATTAATCTTTCACACATTCATCAAAAGGAAAGTCTTCTGGCTCTTCGGGAAAAAGAACGGTTCTATTGTTCCCGGTGCCATACACCGGTCGTCTTAAAAGTCGGCGACATAAAAATCCCCCATTTTGCCCATAAAACGCTTTCAGGTTGTGACTACTCCCATGAACCTGAATCTTCCTTGCATCTTCACGGTAAACTTTCACTCCTTCAATTCTTCCAAAACCGTCAATTACAATGTGAACTTGAAAAATTCTTGCCGGCTATTCGCCAACGGGCAGACTTGCTCGTAGAAGGGCGAACAGCGATCGAATTCCAATGCAGTACGATTCCCCAAAAAGATGTGGTTCATCGGACAGAAGGCTATTTGCAGCTTGGAATTGAGCCTATCTGGATTGGCGGCTTGGATGATCCCCCTAATGAATCCATCCAAATAATCCGGCTGAAAACCTATGAAACCGAATTGTTTCAGCACAAGGGCCAAAATCCATATTTGCTGGCTTTTTGCCCTAGCGAGAATCGCTTTTATTATTATTCAAATTTGTTTTATGTGAGCGGCAGCCGAAGAATTGGCAAAGTGAAATCTTTGGATGCTTCACGCCAATCGTTTCCATTTGCTGTACCAAAGCGCCTGAGCAAAGAAGAATTCGCACAGGTTTGTGGACTATTCTCCAAAACTCGGCAGCAATTCATTCAAAGCCAGCTGTTTGCAAAGAACCGGATGCAAAATCTTTTTTGGCGTGCCTGCTATACGCTCCAGCTGGATATGAAAAAGCTACCGATTTCCATTGGACATCCGTTTATCGGTGCAGAAATCTTTCCGCAGCATGCCGTCTTGTGGCAGTTGCTTGCCGTTGAAGCGTTCAACGGGCAGATTTCAATGGCAAAGCTAATTGAAAGCGGCAAACTTGTATTGGCAGATCCGGGCCATTTTGAGAAAGCGGTAGCCTTGCTGGAACAATACTTGGAGCTTTTCGTTATTTTGGCGAGCCAGCCAGATAACTTTACAATGATGTATGAGCTTTTATATGATTACTATTGCAATAGCGTATGAAAATTGAGAAAATAAGCTATAGTTCGACTCCCGAAAGAGCGGGAAAAGGAGGAAATGGAATGGCTGAAAAATTATTGCTCAGAGATGAAGTACCTGCAGAACTTACATGGAAACTGGAAGATATATTTGAAACCAATGAAGCGTGGGAACAAGAATTTAAAGAAGTGGCGGAACTCGCGGAGAAATCCGAATCCTATCAAGGGAAATTGAAAAACGGGGCAAATGCTTTGTACGAAGTGCTGGTGTATAAAGATGAATTGATCCAGCGCCTGCAGCGCCTATACACGTTTTCGCACATGCGTTATGACCAGGACACGACCAATTCAACCTATCAGGCAATGGACAGCCGCATTAAAGCATTTTATGCAAAAGTGGCGACCGGCTTGTCATTCTTGACTCCAGAAATTTTGGCAATCGAAGAATCGACGTTAGCGTCATTCATTGAAGAACATGACGGGTTAAAATTATACAAACATGCCCTCGAGGAATTGAATAATATGCGTCCGCACGTGTTGCCTGCTGAACAAGAGGCCTTGCTTGCGCAAATGTCCGAAGTGGCAAACTCTTCTTCTGAAACGTTCAGCATGCTGAACAATGCAGATTTGGAATTTCCGGAGATCGAAAATGAAAAAGGCGAAAAAGTGCAGATTACTCACGGAAACTATTCGAATTTCCTAGAAGGCACTGACCGCCGAGTCCGCGAAGACGCATTTAAAGCGGTATATGCGACTTATGGCAAATACCGCAATACTTTTGCTTCCACCTTATCAGGAAATATTAAGCGCGATAACGTAAATGCACGCATCCGCAAATACGAATCCGCTCGCCAGTCCGCTTTGTCTGACGACCATATTCCGGAAAGCGTTTATGATAATTTGGTAGAGACGGTCAATAAGAACCTCCATCTGCTGCACCGATATGTGAAATTGCGCAAAGAAGTTTTAGGGCTTGACGAAGTTCATATGTGGGACATGTACACGCCGCTTGTTAAAGAAGTGAAAATGGAGATCCCCTATGAAAAAGCGACAGAAATCATGCTTAAAGGCCTGGAAGCGCTAGGTGAGGAATATACCGGCATTGTGAAGCACGGCATTGAAAACCGCTGGGTAGACGTCAAAGAGAACAAAGGGAAGCGGAGCGGAGCCTACTCGTCAGGTGCTTACGGCACAAACCCGTATATTTTGATGAACTGGCAAAACAACGTCAATAATCTTTATACCTTGGCACATGAGTTCGGGCATAGTGTGCACAGCTACTACACGCGTTCAAACCAACCGTACGTCTACGGCGATTATTCGATTTTCGTCGCTGAAGTAGCTTCGACGACGAATGAAGCCTTATTGAATGAATACATGGTGCGGACTACTGAGGACGACCAGGAAAGAATGTATTTGTTGAATTACTGGTTGGATGGGTTCCGCGGCACCGTCTTCCGCCAAACGATGTTTGCAGAGTTCGAGCATTTAATCCATAAGATGAACCAGGACGGAGAAGCTTTGACGGCTGACCGCTTGACCGAAGTTTATTACGATTTGAATAAGAAATACTTCGGGGAAGACGCGGCAATCGACGAAGAAATCGGTTTGGAATGGACGCGGATTCCACATTTCTACTATAACTATTACGTCTTCCAATACGCTACAGGATTCAGTGCAGCGACTGCTCTCAGCAAAGGCATTTTAGAAGAAGGGCAGCCGGCAGTTGAACGGTACATCAACGAGTTCTTAAAAGCAGGAAGCTCGGATTATCCGATCGAAGTGTTGAAAAAAGCGGGCGTCGACATGACATCGCCTGAACCGGTGGAAGAAGCTTGCAAAGTTTTTGAACAAAAACTCAACGAACTGGAAAAATTATTGCTGAATAAATAAATGCAAAAGGAGCCGGAGTACCAGCCGGCTTCTTTTTTGTATATCAATATAATAAAAAGGGACATTTAAGAATTTATCTTTACAGCAATATGACAAA
This sequence comes from Planococcus massiliensis, assembly GCF_000821325.1. Classification (NCBI taxonomy): domain Bacteria; kingdom Bacillati; phylum Bacillota; class Bacilli; order Caryophanales; family Caryophanaceae; genus Planococcus; species Planococcus massiliensis. The sequence goes on from NZ_CCXS01000001.1 coordinate 1,205,477, forward strand.
TTTGTGAAATCCTTTGTGAATTATTGCATTAACTATTATTCCGTGATAAAGTTAGGTTGTGAAATAAATCACATACAAACATACACCCCTTTGTTTGAGCGTGAACATTTCTCCCATCCCCTTTGTGTAATACCGAAAGGCGCCTTCCGGACGTGGAAGGCGCCTTTCACTTTGCCGATTTTTTCACTTAAATAGAAAAAATAGCCTTTCGCAGCTGCGAAAGGCTATTTTAATGTCCATAAAGTCTGGCCGGGCAAATTGATGCGTTCGAGTTTTTGCTGAAGCAATTGCTTTTTCAATTCCCGTTCCGCATTTTGCTCCGAAATATTGTAGATGGAAGCAATTTCTCCTGTAGCCATTGTGGAATATTTGATAAATAATTCATCCAAAGAAGGCGGAGACTGCCGATTTAAATTTTCTTCTCCGGACATTTCTTGAAGAATGGTTTGATAGACATCATATGAATAAAGTCCAGTCACTTTGACACCTTCGTCTTCAATGCATTCATTGAAGAAAACGACACTCGGCACTTCGTCAATTTCCATTTCCCGTGTGATCTGCAAATCGCATTGGAACGCTTTCGCCGTATTGACTGAGTGGAAATCCTGCTTGAATTCCTCTAAATCCAATTCAGATTCGCCGGCAATCGAAAGCAAAACGTCATAAGAAGAAACATCTTTTGTCTTCAACAAGAGATGTTCCTGAAGTTTATGCAAGAATCGGTTGCCTGCTCGTCTCCCTTGAAGTTCAGCAGCCTTCACGGCTACGGAAGCAAGGACAGGATGGGAAAGGTTCTCGGTATCGATATTCGGTGCTTGGGCAGCATTATTAAGATTAAACAATTTTGTACTTAAAACGAATCGCATCGAAAAGTATTGGCCGTATTCGATTTGAAGTTTACGGACGATGGATTGCAGCTCCCAGCATTGCGGATTTAACGGATCGAGAAAAATGTAAAGTTCCATGGGCTTCGCCGGCTTCGGGAGATCCGGGCTTTCCTGAGTCAGATCTAATTGATTCACACTAACTCCTCCTCGCTATCTTGCTCATTCACCATGTGGTGAGCAGTCAAAACAAGACGTTGGTAAAAGACTTCGCGGAATTTGCCTGTCAATCCCACTTCATCCATCGCTTCGCTCATGCACTCAAGCCAAGCCTGTGCCCGCTCCGGCGTAATCGGAAACGGATGATGGCGTGCCTTTAGCCGCGGATGGCCGTGCTCTTCAGAATATATATTGGGTCCACCTAAATATTGGGTCATAAATTGTTTTTGTTTTCGAGCTGTTTCAGTAAGATCCTTAGGAAAAATAGGCTCAAGCTTGGGATGCTTTGCCACTCGCGCATAGAACGCGTCAATTAACTGCGACAAGCGTTCCGCACCAATTTCTTCGTACGGAATAATTGGTTTTCCAGTCATTATTGAGTCTCCTTTGCTTTAGCTGTAGATTCATTCTATCAACGCAACGGAAATTTCTCAAATAAATCGATTGAAAGTGGAAAAGACAGGGAATAGGGTTAGGCTGAAATTTGGATCAAGACTGAATGGATTTCATGAATCGGGCAATTTTTTTATCGGCAGGACGCAAAGGGATATCCTGTTCTTTTAAGAATTCCAGAAACTGTTTGCGGCCACGTTCCGCATTTTGCACTTCAAATTCCACTTCATAGTCTTCAGATTCGCCGTATTCGGAGTGATCAATGACCAATAAGCCATCTTTATAAGGAAATTCGATCCGGTGGGTCGTCAAAGAACCGAATCGTTCAAGGCCTTTTTCCTCGACGCCCAATTCATCTAGAGCCGCGCTGACTTCCGGCGCATGAAACGAAACGCCTTCCAGCATGTTCTGGGCTTGCTCTGCCGTTAGGGAATCGGTAATTTCAAAGTTTCCTTCCGGAGCGGGGGTTTTCAGAGTGCATTCAAAGTTTTCATCTTTTACACGAATGCGCAGTGCGCAGCGCTTCGCTTTTAAGTCGAACTCTTTTGTGTCGAAATAATGGTTGGTCTGCGTTTGGATCTCTTCCGCCTTCACGTCGAAAGTTTTCAATAAGCGGCTGTATTCCTGTTGGTCCAACATGTTTTTGTATTCAATCTCAAGTTCTTTTGTCATTTTAGCTTCACCTCATCATTTGTATTTATTATGGGATAATTTTAGCTGAACTGCAACGGACAGGGGAGCTGTGTTAAAATATGACTGTAGATAAAAACTGGAAAGGATGCATCCCTTTGCGTAAATTAGTAGAAGTATCAGCGGGCCTCATCGAAGGCAAAACCATCCAATTTCAAGTGAATGCGGCTGAACCTGCGGAAGCAGTTGAAGCAGCCGGGAAAATGCTGACGGATACAGAAGCGTGTGCTTTTGTCTATCTGGCCGATACCGGAACCGAATATATTTATGTGCATTTTAAAGACCACACTTGGCCGCTTTTAGCGGAAGCGTTGAAGCGAACGGAAGTTGTTCCTCTATTGGTTTGGGGAAAACAAATCATGCCTTTGGATGCATTTCACGAAGAACTGGGCATGCTCCTTGAAAATATCGAAGGCAACGATAATTATGCAGAAGAATTCCGTACGGCCGTCGAAGAAGTTTTTCATGAGAGATTGGCTTCACAAGCTTAAAGAGGGTTAGGAGGATTGGGTATGGGCCAATGGGATCGTTTTCTAGCACCGTATAAACAAGCGGTGGATGAATTGAAGATTAAATTTAAAGGCATGCGCCAACAATTTGAAACGGACAATACAAATTCGCCGATTGAATTCGTCACAGGCCGTGTAAAGCCGTTGGCAAGCATTTATGATAAAACCCTTGAAAAAGGGATCGCATTTGAACCGTCGGAGGAATTGGCGCATCAGATGCAGGATATTGCAGGGCTTCGCATGATGTGCCAATTTGTCGGAGATATCCAAACCGTCGTCACCTTGCTGCGGCAGCGGAACGACTTGCGGATCGTTGAAGAGAAGGACTACATCTCCCATGAAAAACAAAGCGGCTACCGCTCATATCATGTCATTGTGGAATACCCGGTCCAAACGATCAATGGGGAAAAGCTGATTCTCGCTGAAATCCAGATCCGGACGCTGGCGATGAACTTCTGGGCTTCCATTGAGCATTCGCTGAATTATAAATACAAAGGCGTTTTTCCCGAAGAAATCAAAAACAGGCTGCAGCGTGCTGCAGAAGCGGCTTTCCAGCTGGATGAAGAGATGTCGCAAATCCGTGACGAAATCCAGGAAGCGCAAGCTTACTTTACGGAATTCAAGGAATCTTCAGGTACACATTTTCCTACAGGAAGAGAAGGGGGACCATCTAAGCGATGAAATTTTTTATCATATCGAGAACCGATGAACTTTCAAATGAATTGATGGCGACTGCGCGGGAATATTTGCAGGACTTTGGGTTGGAATGGAGTGAAGAGGCGCCGGATGTTGTGCTGTCTATTGGCGGAGACGGAACTTTCCTGCATGCATTCCATAAATACCGGGATCAATTGGATACAGTGGCTTTTGTCGGGATACATACCGGCCACTTAGGGTTTTATGCAGACTGGAAACCGATCGAGATTGAAAAGCTAGTGTTGTCGATTGCGAAAAAAGAATACGAAGTTATCGAGTATCCTTTGCTTGAAGTCAGCATCCACTATTTAAACAAAGCCGAACCGTCCGTGTACTTGGCACTGAACGAATCGACCGTCAAATCGCCGGATGTCACGCTAGTAATGGATGTCTTTTTAAATGAAGGGCATTTTGAACGTTTCCGGGGAGACGGGCTCTGCATGTCCACGCCTTCGGGCAGTACCGCATACAATAAAGCGCTGGGCGGAGCCATTATCCATCCATCGCTTCACGCGATGCAGCTGACGGAAATGGCATCGATCAACAACCGCGTTTTCCGAACGGTCGGCTCTCCGTTAGTGCTGCCAGCCCACCACAGATGCGCGCTTCGGCCGGTGAAAGCGCCGGATTTCATGGTCACCGTTGACCATCTGCAACTGCTCCATAAAGATGTGAAGTCCATCGAATACCGGGTAGCGGATGAAAATGTCCGATTTGCCCGTTTCCGTGCCTTCCCATTCTGGAAACGTGTACACGATTCATTTATCGATAGCGAGGTTTAAAAGTGGAACAAATGAACGCATTTCAATTAACTTATCCCGTGAAAACCTCCATGCTGCTGCGCGATGCGTTGAGCGGCTGGGGGATTTCCAAGCGGACTTTGGCATCTGTAAAATATGGCGGCGGAAAAATCCTGGTGAATGGTCGTGAAGTAACGGTCCGGCATGTCGTTGAACAAGGCGATGCCGTGACCGTTATTTTTCCTAAAGAGGAATTGGGAGGAGGGCTGCAGGCGGAAAGCGGCCCGTTGAAGATCATTTATGAAGATGAAGCTCTGCTGATTGTAGATAAGCCGCCGCTTCAAAATACGATTCCTTCAAGGGAGCATCCTACAGGGAGCCTGGCCAATATTGTCGCCAAACATTTTGAAGACCACGGCGTGCCGGCAACATTGCACATTGCTACCCGGCTTGACCGTGATACTTCAGGGCTCGTATGCATCGCGAAAAATCGCCATATCCATCATATGCTCTCGATGCAGCAAAAAGAAAAAATCATGAAAAGGCAATACGATGCACTGGCCCATGGAATTTTTGAAGAGAAACAATTTACGATTACGGCGCCGATAGGACGCAAAAACTCCAGCATCATTGAACGGGAAGTCCGTGAAGACGGGCAGTTTGCTGAAACCGAAGTGGAAGTGATTCGGCAATTCGATGCCTATGCACGGGTGAAGCTGCAATTGAATACGGGCAGAACGCATCAAATCCGCGTCCATTTAGCCCACATCGGCCATCCTTTAGTGGGCGATGATTTGTACGGGGGCATTCGCGACATCATTCCTCGCCAAGCTTTGCACTGCAGCAAGCTCCAGTTGCTGCACCCGGTCACGGAAGAGCCATTCGCCTTTTCTTCTCCATTAAACGAAGATATGGAGCAATTGATTCACGTATAGCGGTGAAATTTTTCAGGCTGGAACGGCTGCTTTGATGGGACAGAAACCAGTTCCTTTTCCGGGAAGCGAAAAGCGGTGAGCGAGCCGCCAAACACACAGCCGGTATCGATATTGGCCGTCCGATTGATGATATAGGGTTCTTCTGTCGGCGTATGGCCGTAGACAATCCATTTAGCGCCTTGGTAATTTTCCGCCCAGTCTCTTCTGACGGGGCGGCCATCGGCATGGAATTTGCCGGTCGTATCTCCATAAAGAACAAAAGCCGCAATGCCTTTGCTGATTTTTGCTCCGACCATTTCTTCTTTGATGCCGGCGTGGGCAACTACCAAATCTGGGCTCAGCTGCAGATAGAGCGGCAGTTTTTCGTAGAACTGCAAGTAACGGGTCCGGAACTCCGACTGCTCTTTTTTTGGCAGCCGCTGCCACTCGTCGAGCGTATTTTCAAGTCCGTGGCCAATCTGGACTTTATTGCCTTTAAAAAACCGATAGAGTTTGTTGCAATGGTTTCCTGGGGAATAGTATAAGATGTCTGCGTCCTGCATTTTAAATAAGAGGTGCAGGACATCAAGCGAGGCAGGGCCGCGGTCCATTGCATCTCCGACGAACACAAGGCGGCGGCCGTCTGGATGCAAGTAAAGCCCGCCTTGTTCCCGGTATCCAAGTTCACTGAGTAAATCCAGAAGTTCCTGGTAGCAGCCATGAATATCGCCAATAATATCAAATCCCATGAAAAAACACCTCTTTAATCTTGATTATCTTTATACATAGTGTAACGTATAGAATGGTGAAATTGTGTGTTGAGATTAGGGAAGGAGGGAGTACGCCAAATGGAAGAAATGAACCAGAATGATCGTGAAATGGATCATGAAATGATTCTAGGTCTTCTGAATCGAGGGGACGTCGAAGGCTTCAGAGAAGAGTTTTTGACGCATCATCCCTATGATCAGGCGACATTTTATGAAAAGGCAGATCAAGATATCCGGCATTTGATGTATCAGTATCTCTCTCCGAAGGAAATGGCGGATATTTTTGAAGCCATTGAAATTGATGACGATGAATACGAAGATCTCTTCAAGGAAATGAATGCCAATTACGCATCGGACTTGCTATCACATATGTACACGGATGATGCAGTGGATATTTTAAATTTGCTGAACAAAGAACAAGTGGCTACGTATTTGACGATTATGGAAAAAGAATCTGCGCGGCAAATCAAAGATTTGCTCCATTACGAAGAATATACGGCTGGTTCCATCATGACGACGGAGTTTGTTTCCATCCCGAAAAACTCCACTGTCCGGTCCGCGATGAATATCCTGCGGAATGCCGCGCCGAATGCGGAAACCATTTACTATGTTTTTGTTGTCGATGAAGACAAACGCTTGTCGGGAATCGTTACCTTGCGCGATTTGATCGTTTCGGATGAAGATACGCTGATCGGTTCGATCATGAACGAACGGGTGGTCAGTGTTTCGGTCAGCGAAGACCAGGAAGAAGTTGCCCGCATGATCAAAGACTATGACTTCCTGGCGATGCCGGTCGTTGATTTTCAGCAGCATTTGCTCGGCATCATTACAGTCGATGACATCATCGACGTTTTAGATGAAGAAGCTTCAGACGATTACTCGAAACTGGCTGCAGTATCTGATATGGATACGTTTGATAAGGGGCCGTTTACGGCAGCGAAAAAACGGCTGCCTTGGCTGATTTTGCTGACATTCCTCGGAATGCTGACTGCCAATTTGATGGGAATGTTTGAAGCGACGCTTGATAAAGTGGCGCTCCTTGCCGTCTTTATCCCGTTAATTGCCGGGATGGCGGGGAATAGCGGAACCCAAGCGCTGGCCGTTGCCGTCCGCGGGATCGCGACAGGCGATATCGAAGAAGAAAGCAAGATGCGGCTCCTGTTCCGGGAAGCAGGCACTGGATTGATTACCGGAATCGTCTGCGGAGCGGTCGTGGTTGGCCTGGTGTATTTTTGGAAAGGCGAGTTGCTGATCGGCGCTCTTGTTGGAGCAGCGGTCTTCGGTTCGATCTTTGTCGCCACTTTAGCCGGCTCTTTTATCCCATTGTTGATACACCGGCTAAAAATCGACCCTGCTGTTGCTTCAGGGCCTTTCATCACCACGTTGAATGACATCATTTCGATTTTGATCTATTTAGGATTGGCTACAACATTTTTAGGGCAGCTATAGAAAAGTGCGAATTGCACTTTTCTTTTTTATGAGGTAATATTAGTACCAGGTAATAATATAAAGCTACAAATGATGATTAGAATAAGAATTGCAGGAGGAATCGGAATGTCGATATCATTGGAAGGCAAAACTTACGTAATTATGGGAGTAGCCAATAAACGAAGCATCGCTTGGGGAATCGCGCGGTCTTTGGATCAATCCGGAGCACGCCTTATCTTTACTTACGCAGGAGAACGGTTTGAAAAATCGGTCCGCGACCTTGTCGCGACGCTTGACGGGAACCACGACATCATTTTGCCGTGTGACGTAACGAACGATGAAAGCGTGGAAAACTGTTTTTCTACTATTAAAGAACAAGTCGGCACAATTGATGGGTTGGCGCATTGCATCGCTTTTGCGAAAACAGAAGAGCTGGCTGGGAATTTCTCTGATACGTCGAGAGATGGATTCTTATTGGCCCAAAATATCAGTTCGTATTCATTGACGATTATTGCCCGCCATGCAAAACCGCTTATGTCAGAAGGCGGCAGCATCATCGCGCTCACATATATTGGGGGAGAACGCGTTATGCCGAACTACAATGTCATGGGAGTGGCAAAAGCTTCTCTTGAAATGTCTGTCCGTTATTTGGCTGCAGATCTTGGACGCCAAGGAATTCGGGTCAATGCTATTTCTTCCGGGCCAATCCGGACGTTGTCTTCTAAAGGCGTGAGTGATTTCAACAGCATCCTTCACGAAATTGAAGAAAAAGCACCGCTTCACCGCAATACGACGCCGGAAGAAGTCGGCGATACCGCCGTCTTCCTTTTCAGCAATATGTCTCGGGGCATCACGGGCGAAACGATTCACGTAGACAGCGGCTATCATATCTTATAAGTGAAGAAAAAAGAGGCCATCGCATAAAAGCGATGGCCTCTTTTTACATAACGTTTTTTTCCATGGCACGGTGGGGAATCCCAGCGTCCATAAACTCGGGGGAAGTGACGGTGTAATTCAATTTTTCATAAAATGGAATGGCGTAAGACTGGGCATTAAGCTTTAAGGTTAGAAGCCCGGCTTTACGCGCGTATTCCTCCATTTCATTCATCATCAACACCCCGACATGCAAACCGCGGTATTCCGGAAGCACGCAAACACGTTCAATTTTCCCGACGCCCATGTCCGTTTCCCGGATGCGCCCTGCAGCGATTGGCTGTTCTAATTCATAGCCGATAAAATGGACGGCTGTGTCGTCATATTCATCCAGCTCAAGGTGCACAGGGACGCCTTGTTCTTCTACGAATACTTTTCGTCTAATGTCAAAAGCGTGTTCTTTTTCTAAAGGAGTTTCTGCGATTTTAGCTTTTTGCAATTATTCCTCATCTCCTGTTAACCGGAATGTATCGTACACCGTCCAAGATCCGTCTTCCAATTGGTACAGCAGGTGGATGCGGTCGATGACTTCTTCATGGTTGACGCCGACCATTTTTAATTGGCCGAAGATATCCGCGTGCTCGGAATCGGACATTTTTTGTGCGATTGTAATGTGCGGCACAAATGAGAAACGTGCCGGGCCGCCAAAAAAGTCAGAATGGAGATCCTCATGCAACGCTGTAATTTGGGAATTGTCTTCAATTCTGAAGTAAAGCGTATTTGTCAACGGTGCAAAACTGCTGACGCGGGTGGCATGGATTTTAAAAGGTTTATGCCGTTTCGCAATTTTAGATAATTCTTCTGAAATATCTTTAATCTCAGCATCGTCCGCTTCAAACGCATCTTTGAGCGTCATATGCGGCGTGATCTGCTCATAATGCGGATCGTACCGCATGCGGTATGAGTTTGCTAAATCTTGAAGTTTTTTGGATGGAAAAGCGACAACTCCGTATTTCATAATATGACCTCCTCGTCAGTAATTCCTATTTCTTATTTTATTATACCAAAAGAAACTTGAAAATTGTGAATGGCCGGTCAAACGCCGAAATTTTGTACAAGCGCACGCTTTAAGTCGGGCTGCCAATGCTTCCAAGTGTGGTCTCCATCGAATTCTTCATAGAAGACCGAAAATCCTTTCTCTTTCAGCAATTTGTGCAAAGTCCGGTTAGGTTCCAGGAAGTCGGCGGTGCCGCCATTGCTGAGCTTCACAGCGGTTTCCCCGGTCCCGATCACGTGATAGACTGTAAAAGGATGCGCAGATTTGAAATTCGATACTTTCTCCAACAACTCCTCGCCGACTTTTGGCGATTGGAGAATGACACGGCCAAAAATATTCGGGTAAGTTAGGGCGGCACTCAATGAAACGGTCGCGGCAAGCGAATCGCCGATCAAAGCTCGTCCCATGCCTACCTGGTAGGTCGGATATTTTTCGTCAAGGAACGGAACGAGTTCGTGGGCTAAGAAACGCAAGTAAGCCCCGTGCTGTTCTCCGGTCGGTTCGTATTTGATGCTGCGTTCTTTCACGCTTTTATACGGGATGCCGACAAAAATAATATTTTCAATTTCTTTATTCTCCAATAATTCATCTGCCACTCTAGGAGCACGGCCTAATTGAAAATAGTCCTTGCCGTCGGATGCGATGACCAATGTGTATTTATATAAAGGTGAGTAATTATGGGGAAGGTAGACCAACAATTGCATGTCTTCTTGCAGCGCTTCACTGTAAATCGTTAAATCTTCCACTGTGCCTCTGTTCATAGATGAACCTCCTATACTATTCTGTACGAAAATTGTAACATATTCATTCGGACAAGGTATAATTAGTAAGAACGCTAAATTGGAAAGGGGATTTTTAGTATGGATGGTGGGAAATTCCGAGTACATTCAGAAGAAGTGACAAAAGCGACCCATGAAGCACTGGCTCGACGCGGTGTGGAAGTAGAGGAAATCGCTAAGATCGTATTGGAAATGCAATTGCCTTATAACGAAGGCTTGACGCTTTCGCATTGTATAGAATCCGTAGAAAGCGTATTGCGCAAACGGGAAATGCAGCATGCTTTGCTTGTCGGCATTGAACTTGATGAACTTGCCGAACAAGGGAAGCTGTCTGCTCCGCTTCAGCAAATCGTCGGAGCGGACGAAGGGCTGTTTGGCGTTGATGAAATGATCGGCTTAGGTGCGGTATTGACTTACGGCAGCATCGCGGTTACCACATTCGGCCATCTCGACAAGAACAAAGTCGGCATCATCCGCAAGCTGGATACGAAAGTCGGCGGAGCTGTCCATACGTTTCTCGATGATCTGGTTGCGAGCATCGCAGCCTGCGCCTCTGCCCGCATTGCACACCGGACGCGCGATCTGGAAGAGCAAGGCAAAACATTTGAAGACTTGAGACCTGAAGAAACGGCGCCGGAAACCCAGGTGGACGGAGCAGAAATTTAATGCAAATGAACCGAACTTTTTCCTTAGTTTCTCTTTTCTATAAAAATCAGTTTGACTCCTAGATACAAAGTCATGTTATGATAGAATTGGAAATATAGAAATTTTCAAACAAAGGGGAGGTCATTTTATGTTGAAAAAGAAATTTGGTTTATTTGCAGCGGTAGCGCTTGCAGGATCTGTGTTCCTTGCAGGCTGCGGAGATGACGCGGCAAATGACAGCGGAGACGGCGGTTCTGGCGGTTCAGCTGATCCGGAATTCCTGAGCATCTTAACAGGTGGAACGACGGGAACGTATTATCCGCTTGGCGGAGCGATGGCTACAATTGTGGAAAATGAAACGGGGATCGATACAACAGCTGAAGTTTCCCAAGCATCTGCCGCCAATATGACAGCGCTTGCGGACGGAGATGCACAAATCGCATTTGTCCAAACCGACACAGCTTTTTATGCAGCTGAAGGATCGAATATGTTTGAAGGGGAAGTCATCGATACCGTTTCAGCGATCGGAGCACTTTATCCGGAAACGATTCAATTGGTAACGACTGCAAATTCCGGCATTACTTCTTTTGATGATTTAGCAGGCAAGAGCATTTCAGTAGGAGCACCAGGTTCAGGTACTTATATCAACGCAGAGCAATTGCTTGAAATCCACGGCATGACAATGGAAGACATCGAAGCACAGAATCTTGACTTCGGCGAATCCCAAGAAAGTCTGCAGGCTGGCCAAATCGATGCGGCATTTATTACTGCCGGGACACCGACAGGAGCAGTTGAAAGCTTAAGCGCAACAGCAGATGTAGTGATTGTGCCGGTAGCGGAAGACAAAGCTGCGGAATTGATTGAAAAATACCCTTACTATGCAACAGATACAGTGCCATCCGGTACTTACGGTTTGACTGAAGATGTACCGACAGTATCAGTGCTTGCCATGTTAGTCGTTCAAAACGATCTTTCCGAAGATCTCGTATACGACATCACAAAAGCCATCTATGAAAATACAGACCAAATCCAACACGCGAAAGCTGAATTCATTAAAACGGAAACGGCGCTTGATGGAATCGGAATCGATATTCATCCGGGTGCACAAAAATACTTCGATGAAGTCAACTAATAAGCAAACCAAAATAATAGGCGATAAAGCGAAAGCTTTATCGTCGTTATTTTTGTAGAGATTCATATTTAGTAGAGGAGAACTAAGATGCCAACAAAGACAAATCAATGGATTCTTCTTTCGGTACTAGCCCTCATTCTTATTCTCTCCGCATTAGTATTTATTCCCATGGAAAAGAATTTAGTTTTTATCGATAACAGGGAAGCGGCGCTTTCGGCTTTTATCAAAGTTGAAGGGGATGCTTTTCAAATAAATTATACGCATTCCATCCATCTTTCCGATGTATTGGAAAGCTATGAGCTGTCGCCGGACGATAACCTCCGCATGGTGGAATTGGAATATGAAGATTTTAATATCGGTATGCCATCCAATGCAGGAGAAGGCGAAACATTTGTCGAAAAAGATGGAAAATACCTGATCACCAATATGAACAAGGAAGTAAGCGATTTTCGATTATTCGTCGGTGATATTGATGCGGATTTGTTTCTTTTGGCAAATGGCCAAGAATACGATTTAAAGAAAACGCTGGACCGGGGGAAATCCTACACGGTCAAGGTCCAGCGATTGTCCCTATTTGAGCAACTAGAAGGAGTGAATTTAAATGAGCAATAAACTTCCGCCGGAAGAACGGGAACCAATGAAACTCCCACCAAAAGATGAACATTATATTTCCGAAGAAAAGCAAAAAGAGATTTTGCAGAAATACGATCCGGAGTCCAATACCCGCGACTTAGCAGGAATTATGAAACATATTGTATTTTTCGGCCTTTTGGCATTTTCCATTTTCCAGCTTTACACGGCGATTTTCGGCCAATATACAGCTTATATTCAGCGCTCCATCCATTTAGGTTTTGCGTTGTCCCTTATATTCCTGCTGTTTCCGGCGATTAAGCGAAAAGGAATAAAACATAAAGTTGCGATTTACGATTATATTTTGGCATTACTCGCGATCGGAGTCGGTTTGTATTGGCCGATTATGTACGATGATTTAGTATTCCGGCTTGGGCGCGTGACCGAATTGGATCTTATTGTGGGGATTTTGGCGATTTTGCTGACACTGGAAGCTACCCGCCGGGCAGTCGGCTTGCCGATTACGATCATCGCTTCGGCTTTCTTGGCCTATGCCTTTTTCGGCCCTTATTTCCCGGGCTTCCTAAAGCACAGAGGCCAGGATCTGGATTCTGTCATCCAGTTAATGTTTTATACAACTGACGGGATACTTGGGACGCCGATCAGTGTTTCTGCAACGTTTATCTTTGTCTTTCTGCTATTTGGGGCTTTCCTGGTGAAAACAGGAGTAGGGCAATACTTCAATGACCTCGCTGTTTCGCTTGCAGGCCATTTGACTGGCGGTCCTGCAAAAGTCGCCATCTTCTCCAGTGCCCTTCAAGGGACGATTTCAGGGAGCTCTGTCGCAAACGTTGTAACTTCTGGATCGTATACGATTCCGATGATGAAAAAATTAGGGTATAAGAAAGAGTTTGCCGGAGGCGTTGAAGCGGCGGCTTCGACAGGCGGGCAATTGATGCCGCCGATCATGGGGGCAGCGGCCTTCCTGATGGTTGAATTTATCGGTGGAGTTACGTATTGGGAGATTGCAAAAGCAGCTGCGATTCCAGCACTTCTTTACTTTACCGGTGTTTGGATCATGACCCATTTTGAAGCGAAGCGAATCGGCTTAAAAGGGTTAACAAAAGAAGAAATGCCGAACCGAAAAGAAGTCTTAAAGAAAATTTATTTACTTTTGCCGATTGTGGCCATCATCGTGTTCTTATTGATCGGGATTCCGACGATGCACGCGGCGCTTTATGGCATCGTCTTAACCATTTTTGTCAGTGCATTCAATAAAGAAACCCGTTTAGGCATCAAGGATATTATCCATGCACTTGTCGACGGGGCAAGAACTGCACTGGCAGTAGCGGCAGCAACAGCCGCAGCAGGAATCATCGTTGGGGTAGTTGTAAAAACTGGACTTGGATTGAGCTTAGCAAACGGACTGGTTTCTGCTTCGGGCGGAAATATCCTCTTAACGCTCTTCTTTACAATGCTTGCAGCCATTGTGCTTGGGATGGGTTCGCCGACTACGGCAAACTACGTTATTACATCGACTATTGCGGCACCGGCAATCATTACTTTGCTGATGATCGGTGAACCTGCAGGGGCGGCTGTGCCGTTAGTCATTGCGTTGTCTGCCCATTTGTTTGTGTTCTATTTCGGCATCATTGCCGATATCACACCGCCAGTTGCCTTAGCAGCTTTTGCAGCTTCCGGGATATCCGGCGGAGAACCGATCAAAACCGGTTTTATTGCTGCGAAATTGGCTGCGGCCGCGTTCATAATTCCGTATATGTTCGTATTGAATCCAGCTCTGCTGATGATTGATACGACGATCCCTCAATTAATTGTCGTCTTAATCACGGCGATTGCAGGGATGCTGGCGATCGGAGCCGGATTGATCGGGTTCTGGTACCGGAAACTGTACTGGTTTGAACGGATTATCGCTGTCGCGACAGGACTTGCGTTGATCTATCCGGAAGGCTATTCAGATGCAATCGGTGCGGTCGTCTTCATCGTCCTATTTGTTATCCAATGGATGGGGCGCGAGAAGAAAGAAATTAGAACTTCAGAAGCATAAGAAAAGACGGCTGGAAGCATTCGCTTTCAGCCGTCTTTTTGGGTATGGAAAAAGCCACCACATAAATGTGATGGCTTTTTATGGCAGGCTCTGTTCCTAAAGCCTGCTGCGGGTTTGGCACCCAATGATTCCTACTGGGCTCGAACCAGCGACCTCTACCCTGTCAAGGTAGCGCTCTCCCAGCTGAGCTAAGGAATCTCAATTTCCAGGACAAGTCTAATTATATCGTGCCCCGAAAAAAAGTCAATACTTTATTCGCCGAGAAAAATGCACCACTCAGTTTGCGCTTTTTGCTGCCGGATCGACCAGCATTCAAGTGCGATTCCTTTGCCTTGGAATGGCGTGAACTCTAAAGTGAGACGGGCAAAGAGCGGTCCCCAAAAAGGCGGAGCGATGTTATTGATGACCGTTGCGTGCGGTACCCAGTGATCAGGCAAATAATAACGGTTTTGGCCCGAAAACTCCCGGGTGGAAAGATTCACCGCGCGGTGCAGTTCAGCCAAGCTTTTGGTAAACACCGGAGCCAGAAAAAAGCTGCCTTGCTGTTTGAAAAATCCAAGTGAATCGAACGACAGCGGAAGCTGCTGGAAAGATTCCGCCCACGATTCAACCGCTTTTTTGAGTTCCAGCGGATGCGCTTGCGTATAGGTTTGCAGCGTGATGTGCGGCGGGAAAATCTGGTTTGGGTTGATGCTCACCGTTTTGGCTTGGTTTTGCAAATTTTCGATGGCGCCCGATGATTGATAATCGAACCTTAAAACAATGGCTTGCATGCGTATCCTCCTAAATCAGCTTCCGGTGCTTCGGAATCCGGCATCTTGTGCTTCTTGTTCTGTGCAGAACCATTCTTCCGGATTGGTTTGGTCGTATGAACTTTGTCCGGGCATATGGTAAATTTTACTGCCGCTGCGGCTAATATTGCCTTTGATGTTGCATCTTTTATCGTACGATTGGCCGGCAGACGGGGCAGAAGAGCCGTAAGCCGCTGCGTTAAAGCCGCGGTCGGTTGCGTAATTGGGGGATTCCCAAATGCCGATCTCTTTTTCTCTTGCCTGTTTTTCAACTTCCTTGAATTCTTCGACGTAGCGCGTATTCGGCGGATAAATATAGGCGACACGCGCAAGGCCTGAGGCAAGCAGCTGTTCCTGGACGCTTTCGCCATTGACGTAGATATAGGCGAGAAGCCGGTCATAGTCATCGTAGCGTCCGCCTTCATCGAACTCGATCGAAACTTCACCGGACTCGATGATCCGTTTATTTTCAGCTGTAGCTTCCGCACCGAGCGGCTGTTTGCCGATGGTCGGATGGTTCGTTTCCGGTGTATCGACCAACAAATAGCGCACTGTCTGGTTTTTTCCTTCGAAGTCGATTTTAATCGTATCTCCGTCAATGACAGAGATGACTTTAACGTCTATCCGTTCTGATGAGCCGTTTTCTTCTTCGAGGGAAACGAATGTACAGGCGCTCAAAAGAAGGGACAAAAAAATCGGACCAATTAGTTTTTTCATTTACATCCCTGCTTCCATTTTTTCATTATATTTTGAATCGATTTGGCTTGCAATCGAAAACACGTTCGGCTACGTTTAGAAAAAAGGAGGGGTTCCATGGAAATCAATCTGCCGTTCACTTACGATTTTGACCGGACATTGGAGCGTTTGTCGCTCGATCCATTGCATGCAATCGACCTTTCAGAGAAAGCGGTCAGGCTGCCGATGCCGGAAGGAAATATTGTGAAAGTAAAAGCGACGGGTTCAACCGACCAGCCGAAATTTGAAATCACAGGAGCGGATCCTGATCAACTGGAAGAAATCAAAAATATTTTCCACTTTGACCGGTCACTTGAAAACATCCATCGGCATTTTCAGTCGACAAACCTCGCCCATCTTTTTCAAGAGCATCGCGGTACGCCGCTCGTTCGCGAATTTTCCTTGTATGGCGCTTTGATGAAAAGCATCATACATCAGCAGCTGAACCTTGCGTTTGCCCATACGTTAACGAGCCGGTTTGTCCAAAATTTCGGTGAGCAAAAGGAAGGGGTCTGGTCTTACCCGAACGCTGAAAAAATAGCGAAGCTTGAACCGCCTGATTTAAGGGAGCTGCAGTTCAGTACCCGAAAAGCGGAATATGTCATCGGCTTGTCGCAGGCGATTGCAGCCGGCACCTTGCGGCTTGAAGAAATGAAAAATCGCGAGGACGGAGAGATTGCAGCTGAACTTGTCGCCTATAGAGGAATCGGCCCTTGGACGGCGCAAAGCTTTCTCATGTTCGGTCTCGGGCGGCCTAATTTATTTCCATTAGCAGATATCGGCCTTCAAAATGCTTTGAAAATACAATGGGAGCGGAGCGAAAAGCCGAAAATTGAAGAAATCACAGCGCATTTGCCGGAATGGGAACCTTATCTATCGTATGCTGCTTTGTATTTATGGCGAAGCATCGAATAAAAAAGGGCATAATAAAACGCCTTTTCCATTATGACTCGAAAAGGCGATGCTATGTACGGATGCGGCAAAATGCGATGTGTGATGCGGCCAATTAAGCGTGATTCTCCATGTCGACCGGGGAAGTTGGATCGAAATACAAAAAGGACTCTTGTTCAAGATCTGCCAATTTCTCTTTGTTCAATCCCACTTCAAGTTCTCCAGAAAAAATAGGTTCCCACCAGTTTGCTTGCTTTTCCATGTTCAATTCCTCCTTTGAATTTTCTGTCTTAATCGTTTGACTATTCAATACCCCAAAAGGTTACACTATTAAACAGATAGGCAAAAATTAAGCCAAAGGGCCTTTAGGAAAGAGGGATTCGATGATAACTATCGGCATTGTAGGAGCAGGAATCGTGGGGGAACGAATCATCAAACAGATGCTTGAGGAAAAGGGCATTGAAATACGCGGAATTTACGATGCACAACAGGAAAGAGTGGCTGCATTGGAAAAAGAATACAACATTCCAGGCTATGATTCTTTAGAAGCCTTGCTTCATGCAGATATCGATTGGCTTTATATCGGGACGCCGCCGGCTTTCCATGCGGAAATCGCCATTCAAGCTGCCCGCACCGGCGTCCACATCCTGTGCGAAAAGCCGCTGGCGCATCAGGCAGCTGCCGGTGAAGAAATGGCGCTTGCAGCGGATCAGAACCGCATCCAAACAGCGATGCACTTTCCGCTGATGTATTCAGCGGCCGTCCACGAAATGGTCAAACGAATCCGCAATGGAAGCATCGGCAAAATTATGCGCATTGAATTGCAGACTTTCTTTCCGGATTGGCCGCGTCCGTGGCAGCAAAATCCGTGGATTGCTTCAAGAAGCCAAGGCGGATTTGTCCGGGAAGTCTTTCCGCATTATTTGCAATTGATCAACCGGATTTTCGGCGGCATTTCCATCCAATCGCATCAGATCACTTATCCCGGACGGCAAGATCTTTGCGAGACCGGCATCATTGCTCATGGCCGCACAGCTGGTGAGATTCCGCTATTGCTTGCAGGCATCAGCGGCACCGGACAAAAAGAATTGCTTGAATTTAAAGTGCACGGAGAAAAAGGCGTATTGACGCTCCAAAATTGGTCAGCACTGTACCTTTCGGAAAAGGGAGAAGAGCGCAAGGAAATCACCGATTTCCCGGCAGTTCCAAGCTTGTTTGATTCGATGCGGGATCAATCGACTTTCCTTGTTCCTTTTGAAGAAGGGCTGACGATTCAGCGGCATATCGACCGGCTTCTTGAAACCGAGTGATTTGGGGGAACGGGGAACGGGTAAAGAGCTGAAGGCAAATTTAACGACCAAAAGGGGAGAATGATATGAATTTTACGGCTAACGATGTGGAACAGATGATTGAAGCACAACGCGATTATTATTATACAGGGGCAACAAAACCGGCTGACTTCCGCAAAGCCCAATTGGCGCAGCTAAAGCAGTCGATCAAGAACCATGAACAGGAAGTACTGGATGCATTAAAGAAGGACTTAGGGAAGAGTGAATTTGAGGCGTACTCGACAGAAGTAGGATTCGTGCTCGACAGCATCACCAATATGACGAAAAACTTGGACGAATGGATGGAGTCGGAACCCGTAAAAACGCCGATCTATCTGCAGCCGGCTAAAAGTTTTGTGATGCGTGAGCCATACGGTTCCGTCCTGATCATTGGACCGTTCAATTATCCGTTCCAATTGATCATGGAGCCGCTAATCGGGGCAATTATCGGCGGAAACTGCGCCATCGTCAAACCATCGGAGACGACGCCGAATGTGACGGCCATCATCAAAACGATTATCGAAGACGTATTTCCTCCTTATTATATTCGCGTAGTGGAAGGGGAAAGAGAGGAAGTGACGGCATTGATCCATGCCAGCTTCGACTACATCTTCTTTACCGGAAGCGTCAATGTCGGAAAAGTCATCATGAAAGCCGCTTCTGAACGGTTAACGCCGATCACCTTGGAACTTGGCGGAAAAAGCCCGGCAATCGTCGACCAGACAGCCAATCTGGATTTGGCTGCGAAGCGCATTGCTTGGGGCAAATTGATGAATACGGGCCAAACATGCGTAGCGCCGGATTATATTTGCGTCCATGAATCCGTTAAAGACGAATTTATGAAAAAGCTGAAAAAGACCGTCCGGAATTTCTACGGCAAAGACGCACAGAAGAGTCCCGATTACGGCCGCATTGTCAGCACGCAGCATTTTGACCGCTTATCCACTATTATCGACCGGGAACAAAGCCAAATTGTGTACGGCGGCCAAAGAGACCGCGATGACCTTTACATTGAACCGGTCATTCTCGACAACATCAATTGGGAAAGCCCGTCCATGGAAGATGAGATTTTTGGGCCGATTTTGCCGGTGATTACGTATACGGATTTGCCGGCGCTGCTTCGCCAAATCCGTAAATTGCCCAAGCCGTTATCCGCATACTTCTTCTCAGAAAATGACCGCGCCATCGAGTTCTTCCTTGAAGAAATTCCGTTTGGCGGTGGCTGCATCAATGACACGGTGTCGCATGTCGGCAGCTCGTATTTGCCATTTGGCGGCATTGGAACTTCCGGCGTCAATTCTTATCACGGCAAACACAGCTTCGAAACGTTCACGCATGCCAAATCGATTTTGAAAAGGTCGACTAAACTGTCAACGAATGTGTTATATCCTCCCTATAAACAAAAAGTGAAATTTGTGAAAACGATCATGAAATAAGCGGCCATTGGGTCGCTTTTTTCATTTTACTCCTGCTATGATGAAAAGAAGAGGTGAGGCGAATGGAAGAACGGATTTTAATCGTCGAAGATGAAAAAAGCATTGCCCGCGTTTTGGAACTTGAATTGACTTTTGAAGGGTATCAAACCGGAGTCGCGCTGACCGGCGCTGAAGGATTGATCCAGTTCAGGGAGCACGAATGGGATTTGGTCCTGCTGGATTTGATGCTTCCGGAAATCCACGGTTTAGATGTACTGAAGCGGATCCGTTCCGCTGGAAGCGAGATACCGGTCATTTTGCTGACAGCAAAAGATGATGTGAAAGATAAAGTGGCAGGATTGGACTTAGGTGCGAATGACTACGTGACGAAGCCTTTTGAAATTGAAGAATTGCTGGCCAGAATCCGTGCCTGTTTGAGGCTTTCGACAGGCAAGAAAAACACGGATCTCCTTGTGTTCCACGAGCTTCAATTAAATACGGCAACAAGAGAAGTGGTGAGAAAAAACCGCCAAATCGAATTAACGCCGCGCGAATTCGACCTTCTTTTGTATTTAATGCAGAATCCCCAGCAAGTACTTAGCCGGGAACAAGTGCTGAATGCGGTTTGGGGCTATGATTATTACGGGGATACAAACGTCATCGATGTCTATATCCGCTACCTGCGAAAGAAAATCGATGCAGGCGAGGGAACAACATATATCCAGACGGTGCGGGGAGTCGGATATGTCCTGAAGGAGCATGCGAATGAAGCTTAAAACAAAGATCAATATCTGGTCGACAGGGATGATGCTGCTCATTTTGCTCGTTTTGATGACCATCATTTATGTTTCGTTCAGCCGGCTCGTCTATTCGACTGAAGTCAGCCAGCTTCAGGCGGATGTCGATGCCCTGGTGTCGACTTTTAATACAAGCGACCCAGCGGACCCAAGTGACGTTTTGAGGGGCTATGTTCCGCCGAACGGTTTGATCCAGGCAAAGCGGGAAGGAACGGATCTGATTCCGTCTATCCAGGACCCGGATATTGCCGACGACTTTCCAGAAGAGCTGCCGGAACAATCAGGTACGTTGAAAGTGGAAGACGATTTGTTTGCCTATGTCACAGCGCCGATCATTTGGACAGACGGGGAAATTGCAGAATTGGTTGTGGCGCAGTCTTTGGAAGAAGTGGTCAATAATGCGCGGACGCTTGGGCTTGTGCTTGTAACCGTCAGTTTGCTCGCGATGATTCCGATTTTCGTCTCCAGTGTCGTTTTGGGCAGAGTCGTGACAAAACCCATAACCGATTTGACCAAAACAATGACCCGGATCCAAAAGAGCGGCCAGTTTGAAAAGCTGCCGGCCACGGATTCCTCAAAAGATGAAGTCGGCCAGATGGGGAGCACTTTCAACAGCATGATGGAGCTGCTCGAGGAAAACTATACAAAACAGGAAGAATTCGTTTCCAATGCTTCGCACGAATTGAAAACACCTTTGACGGTGATCGGCAGCTACGCAAAATTACTGGAGCGCCAAGGAATGGAAGATCCAAAGCTTGCAGAAGAAGGGCTTTTAGCGATCCGGACAGAGACGGACCGGATGAAAGCATTGATTGAACAATTGCTTCATATTGCAAGGCGAAGCGAAACCCAATTGGTGTGGGAACCTGTCGATCTAATCGAATTGGCCAGGCAGACAGCTGCTGCGATGTCCACTTCCTACAACCGGGATTTTCAGCTCGTTTCATCCGCAACCTCCGTATTGGTAACAACCGATCTCGCCAAAATCAAACAAATTATGTACATCCTTTTGGACAATGCGAGAAAATACAGTTCGGACCGGATTGAGTTGATTGTCAAAAACGGCAATATTCCGATGCTGCAAATCCGCGACTACGGTATTGGCATTCCGAAAGAATCGATTCCCTATGTATTTGACCGGTTTTACCGGGTGGATAAGGCGAGAAGCCGAGAAACGGGGGGCTTTGGTTTAGGCTTATCACTGGCCAAACAATTGGCGGATGCGATGGGCGTGAGCTTGGAAATTGAAAGTGAGGAAGACGTAGGTACGACAATTTCCATCGTTTTCTCAGCGGATTTTAATGTCCAGGAAGTACAATCAAAGCAGGAGGGATGGTCATGAGTAAAAAGCTGATGATGGCCGGCGCTACCATTCTGCTTGGACTGCTTGCCTTCGCTTTCGTGCTGATTTTTGGCCCGGATGAAAATCCGGTTACCGAAACAGAAGCGAGTGCGGCTGTCATTGATTTGTACGGCGGAGAAATCGAAAGCACAGAGCGAGCAAAAGACGGCTACACGATCGTTTTCAATCGGGAGAATAGAAAGTATGCGGCAGAAGTCGACCAATCGACAGGGCGCATCGAATCGCTGATTTTGCTGGAAAAAGCGGTGTCTGATCCCGTTATTACCGAAAAAGAAGCGAGTGAATTGGCGTTCAAGCAACTAGACGGAGAAATTGTGAAATCGACTTTCTCAAAAACACGGAATCAATACGAAATCGTAATCGAAAATGAACGGGAACGAGCCGCCATTCTGATTGATGCGGAGGGCGGGGAAGTCCTGGATGTCAAAAAAGAAGCGATTCCAAAAGATGAAACGCTTCGCAACAGGGTAATCACGGAGGCGGAGGCCATCGCCATCGCTAAACAAACATTGGACGGCGAAGTTCAGGATCTGGAGTTTACAGAGACCGAGGACGGCGGCTTTTATTTGATCGAAATCGAAAATGACGAAACGGACAGGGAAGTGACAGTCCGAATCCATGCTGTCCGGGGGGAAACCTTAACGGTCGAATGGGAAGATTAACAGGATTTCATGCAGTTCTCATCAAATTCTCATTTTGCTCTCACAGTCCTCTCAGAAGCGGAGGCTATAGTAAAGATAGAACAAATGAGGAGGAGAAAAGAACATGAAAAAAATTATCTACATTCCAGCAGCGATTGGGGCCTTGGCATTTGGCGGAGTCGTCTTTGCAAACACGCAAAACTCGGAGGTGCCGGCGACGAACCCAACAACAAACGAGGTGGAAAATCAAACGAGCAGCAACAGCGTGCAGGAGAATTTCCTGTCTTTCGATGAAGTATCATCAAAAGCGCTTGGGATCGCAAACGGAACGATCACAGATATTGAATTGGATCAAACAGCGAGAACGCCTCACTATGAAGTAGACATTTGGGCCGATGGCTATGAGTACGATTTGAAATTTGATGCGGTAACCGGAGAAGTGCTGGAACAGAAAAAAGAAAGAGAAGACCGTGACGACGATTTCGATGACAAAGAAGTCGGCGCAGCGGATGAAAACTTGATCAGCTCAGACGAAGCCATTAAAGCGGCACAGGCCGTCGCGAAAGGTACGGTCGACAAAGTCGAGTTGGACCGCGAAGACGGGATGGTTTACTACGAAGTTGAAATTGAAGACGGCAGAACCGAGCACGAAATCTATGTCAATGCAGTGGATGGAAGCATTGTAGGTCATGAAACAGACGACGATGACGATAGAGATTAATAGAGATTCAATGAAAAAAGGAGCCGCGTGGGCTCCTTTTTACTTTATCGGCAAGATGACCGTAACTAATGTGCCGCATCCCGGCTCGCTTTCAATGGTCAGTGTGCCTCCGTGCTCTTGAATAATTTTTTGGGACACGATTAAACCGAGGCCCGTTCCTGTTTCTTTTGTTGTATAAAAAGGTTCGAAAATCTGGCCAAACTCTTCTTTTGAAATGCCTTTGCCGTGGTCCTGCAATTGGATGGCCACCGAGTTTTCATCCCGCAGTTCCACGATCAACGAAATTTCCCCAGGATTTTGGCTAGCTTCTATTGCATTTTTCATTAAGTTGATGAGAACTTGCTTGATGCGGTGCTCTTCTCCTTCAATGATAAAGTCTTCCAGCTCCCAGCAATAATCGAAAAGGATGCCATGCAAATTCAATTCCGGCCCGAATAAGGCGATGGTCTCGTCCAGGATCTTTCGCAAACTGACCTTTTTAAAAGAGGAGGCTTGCGGTTTTGCCAACACTAAAAATTCGCTGATGATGAGATTGATGCGGTCCAGCTCGGAACGGATCAATTTCGTATATTCTTTGTAAGGGTAGTCTGGATCGCTTTGCATCATTTGGACAAAGCCGGAAATGACGGTCATCGGATTTCGGATTTCATGGGCTACCCCCGCTGCAATTTCGCCGGCTAGCTTTAATTTTTCAGATTGCAGAATGAGTTTTTCCGCTTCTTTTTGATAGGAAATATCGCGTGAAATGACGGATGTTGCTACCACATTGCCATTTTGGTCAGTGATGGGAGACAACGTGATTTGAGCAAGAAAGCGGGTGCCGTCTTTTTTCACATCTTCCGTTTCAAGCAGCGAGTAGCTGCCGCCTTCCTGGACATGCCGTGTACGGTATTCAGCATTCTCGGCATTTTCCAATGGATATAATCTGAGCGGTTCTCCGATGCATTCTTCGGAAGTCCAGCCGTATAATTTTTCAAACGCCGGATTGATGGCAATGATCCGATTGTTTGAATCATAGACCGCGATGGCGTCTTTCGCTGTTTCAAAAAATAATTGAAGATAGCCTTCTTTGGAAATCAAGGCCTTTTCCATCGTTTTGTTCTTTTGTTCCAGCTGAGACCAAATTCGGCTGAAATAAATGGAATGGATCGTCGTCAAAATAAGGACGCTCGAAACAAAAGTGAAAAGCGACACATGGATGTAGGTAATGGAAGCTCTGCCGTCCAGCTCATTGAAAACAAATGCTAAAAGGAGGATCTCTGTAAAAGTGATAAAACCGAAAACGATGTTTGGAAAAGTATCGTAATATAAGGCAGAAGCAATGATCGGGATGACAAAATAAATCACGGTGACGGCTGACAGCGACTCAAAATTCAACATGAAAACGTAAATGTTCATGCTTGCAAGAATCAGGATTTGGATCAGCCGAACATTTAATTGGAGGGTATGCAGCATCCAGAGGATGCCAAAAGTCAGCAGACCAAAAATAGGAGAAGCGTACCCGGTTTCCGGAGTGAATAGCCACCTGCCGAAAAGATGCAGGAGTGCCGCGCAGCCGTATAGATAAATAAAGAGCTGATTTCTCTTAATATTGGATGATAAAGGTTCCATGCTACACCTCCGTCTATGGGATTAGTCTCAATATTACTATATAATTCCCTGTCAGAACATGGTTGATTTTGATATGATAAATAGACAGGAGGCGTTTATTATGGCATACCAATGGAATAAACAGGAAACGCTCAGTGTTTTAAAGGAGCTAGTAGAAATTCCAAGTCCTTCCGGATACACGATGGAAGTGATGAAAGCAGTTAAAAAAAGATTCGACTTATGGAATATTGAATACACGACGACCAATAAAGGCAGCGTGATTGCAACAGTGCGCGGAAAAGACGACTCGCGCCATCGGTTATTGACGGCGCATGTCGATACGCTTGGAGCGATGGTCAAAGACATTAAGCCAAGCGGCCGATTGAAGCTTTCGCTAGTCGGCGGGTTCCGTTTCAACGCAATCGAAGGCGAAAATTGCCTGGTCCACAAAGCGGATGGTTCGGTTGTATCCGGCACTATTTTAATGCATCAAACGACGGTCCATGTATATAAAGACGCGGGGTCTGCGGATCGCGATGAAAACAATATGGAAGTCCGATTGGATGAAAAAGCTTTTTCAGCAGAAGAGGTCCGGAATCTGGGCATTGAAGTCGGCGATTTTGTTTCTTTCCACCCGCGCTACACTGAAACGGAATCGGGTTATGTCAAATCGCGGCATTTGGACGATAAAGCCAGTACGGCACTCTTGCTTCAACTAGTGAAGCATTTAAACGATACGGATGAGCAATTGCCGTATACCACTCATTTTTACATATCGAATAATGAAGAAATCGGCTATGGCGGCAATTCCAATATCACGCCTGAAACGGTTGAATATATTGCAGTGGATATGGGAGCCATCGGAGACGGCCAGGCGTCGGATGAATACACGGTATCCATTTGCGCTAAAGATTCAAGCGGACCTTATCACTATGGCTTGACGCGCCATTTGATCGCTTTAGCGAAAGAGCATCAAATTGACTATAAAGTCGATATTTATCCGTACTATGGATCGGATGCTTCTGCTGCGGTCAGTGCTGGCCATGATATTAAACATGCTTTATTCGGTCCAGGAATCGAAGCTTCCCATTCCTATGAACGGACCCATATTGATTCGCTGAAAGCGGCGGCTGGCTTGCTGCATGCCTACGTCTTTTCACCGATGGTTACAGAGTAGGAGGAAAATCATGAAAACAGAAGAATTGCTCACAAGTGTGCCGTATACCAAAATAATCGGCGCGCTACCGGAAACGGTTGAACATTTAACGATGGATTCCCGGGAAGTGAGAAGAGGGTCGTTATTTATCTGCATCAAAGGCTATACCGTGGATGGGCATGATTTTGCTGCTCAAGCGGCTGCCCAGGGTGCAGTGCTTTTTGTGGCTGAAAAACCTTTGGACATTGAAGGGGCAGCTACTGTGATTGTGGAAAATACTGACCGGGCACTGGGATTGCTTTCAGCGAAATTTTACGGCTATCCTTCAAAATCGCTTCAAATGATCGGTGTCACCGGTACAAACGGAAAAACAAGTGTTGCTGGAATGATTCATTCGATGTTGATGGAGCTGAATGAAAAATCGGCATTGACCGGGACGATCGGGTTTAATTTAAACGGCGAACTCCATCAATCAGCGAATACGACAAGCGATGCCTTGACGACCCAAGCGATGATATCCCGCGCACGAGAGGCAGGGTGTTCCCATATGACGATGGAAGTTTCTTCTCATGGTTTAGTGCTCGGAAGGCTTGCAGGCGTGGAATTCAATACAGCCATTTTTACGAATCTGACCCACGACCATCTGGATTTCCACGGTACAATGGAAGAATACGGACATGCGAAAGGGCTGCTATTTTCTCAACTCGGACAAAATTTGCAGGAGAAAAAGCAGGCGGTATTGAATGCAGATGATCCGTGGTCTGAAAAATACGCAGCCATGACAGCTCATCCAGTTTATACATATGGCATTGAGCAGCCTGCCCAGTTTAAAGCGAGCGATATTGAGATGGACCATCAAGGGACGCGTTTTAAATTGACGAGCCCTCAAGGTGAATTCAACGTTTCAATGAAATTGCTCGGCCGCTTCAATGTTTCGAATGCACTAGCAGCGATTACGGCATTAGCTGCTGAAAATTATCCGTTGGAAGAAATCATTGCGGCACTGTCTCGGATCCAGCCGGTTGAAGGGCGGATGCAAAAAGTGGAGCTGGAAGCACCGATTTCCATATTCATCGACTATGCACACACACCGGATGCAATTGAAAAAGCAATTGATGCCGTAAAAGATTTTAAGACGAATCGAATTATTTTCCTTGTAGGCACCGGCGGCAACCGGGATAAGACGAAGCGCCCGATCATGGCAGAGAAAGCCTCTGCTGCCGAGTACGTGGTCCTCACAACAGACGATCCGCGTTTTGAGGAAAATGACAGCATCTTGAATGATTTAAAAGTGGGGATGAAACATGACGGATTTGCTTGCATCGGAGACCGTGCAGAAGCGGTGAAGCACGCAGTTGCCGAGGCACAGCCAGGCGATATTATCATTTTGGCCGGCAAAGGCCATGAGGATTACCAAATTATCGGATCAACCAAATATCCGCATAGCGATAAAGAAATTGCCGTAAAAGAAGCTCTAAAGAAATTCAGCTGAAAAGAAGCCTAACATGGCTTCTTTTTTTCTGGAGAGGCGGTGAAATATCCTTGTCTTTTTCCTTCGGCTTCTCTAATATGAATAGAGTAGAATTAAAGGAGCGTATATGATGTCAGACCAATTAAAAAATGAAATATTAAATAGAAGAACTTTTGCAATCATCTCCCACCCGGATGCCGGGAAAACGACATTAACGGAGAAATTGCTCTTATTCGGTGGCGCGATCCGCGATGCCGGAACAGTAAAAGGAAAGAAGTCCGGTAAATTTGCGACTTCCGACTGGATGGAAATTGAGAAGCAGCGCGGAATTTCCGTAACTTCTTCCGTTATGCAATTCGATTATGACGGACACCGCGTCAATATCCTGGATACCCCTGGACACCAAGATTTCAGTGAAGATACTTATCGTACGCTGATGGCGGTGGATAGTGCGGTCATGATTATCGATGTAGCAAAGGGGATCGAAGCTCAGACAGTGAAATTATTCAAAGTCTGCAAAATGCGCGGCATTCCGATTTTCACGTTCATCAATAAAATGGACCGCCAAGGGAAAGAACCCCTTGAATTGATGGAAGAACTGGAAGAAGTATTGGGCATCCAGTCATATGCAATGAACTGGCCAATCGGCATGGGGAAAGAATTCCTTGGAATTTACGACCGTTTCAACAAGCGGATCGAGCCATTCCGTTCACAAGGCAACCGCTTTTTGGCGTTGGATGAAAATGGCCAATTAGCTGAAGAACATGAAATGACGAAAACGTCTTATTATACTCAAGCGATGGAAGACATTGAATTGCTGGAAGAAGCCGGCAACGAATTTTCCATCGACCGTGTGAAAAAAGGCGAATTGACGCCAGTGTTTTTCGGGTCTGCTTTAGGGAATTTCGGCGTCGAAACGTTCCTGGAAACGTATCTTCAATTTGCTCCGCCGCCCCAGGCGCGCGAAACGCAGGAGAAAGAAGAAATCAGCCCTGTTGAAATGCCGTTTTCTGGCTTTGTCTTTAAAATCCAGGCCAATATGAATCCGGCTCACCGGGACCGCATTGCCTTTGTCCGCATCGTCTCAGGAAAATTCGAAAGAGGTATGAATGTTACCCTTGCAAGAACCGGAAAATCATTTAAATTATCCCAAACCACTCAATTCTTAGCGGATGACCGTGAAACGGTCACGGAAGCAGTAGCAGGAGACATCATCGGCTTGCACGATGTCGGCAACTACCAAATCGGCGATACGATCACGAGCGGCAAGAAGTTCCAGTTCGAAAGCCTGCCGCAGTTCACGCCGGAACTGTTTATGAAAGTAACGGCGAAAAACGTCATGAAACAAAAACATTTCCATAAAGGGATTTTGCAATTGGTCCAAGAAGGCGCCATCCAGTATTACAAAACGCTTCATCTCGAAGAAGTTATTCTTGGAGCGGTTGGCCAACTGCAATTTGAAGTGTTCGAACACCGCATGAAAAATGAATACAATGTGGATGTCCGCATGGAGCCGGTCGGCAATAAAATTGCCCGTTGGATTGAAAATGAAGAAGATGTAAAAGAATCGATGTCCAGCAGCCGTTCCATGTTAGTGAAAGACCGCCATGACAATCTGGTCTTCTTATTTGAAAATGAATTTGCGACGCGCTGGTTCCAGGACAAAAATCCTGAAATCAAATTGTATAGCCTTTTATAAAGCCTGCTGTTGCAGGCTTTTTTCTTTGAAAATGATGCGAAAAGAAGGTACTTAAATTTGCGGTTCGAAGTGATTTTACATATGATAAAAGAATGAGACTAAGAGAGGGTTTTGAATAGATGAGATTAAGCGATTTTTCAATTAAGAGACCTGTTTTTACGATTGTCATCATGCTGTTGGTGATTATTCTTGGTGCGGTATCTTTCTTTAAGATTCCTGTTACCTTAATACCGGAATTAAACCCTCCCATCGGAGTGGTCGTAACGAACTACCCGGGTGCGAGCCCGACTGAGGTCAGCGAAAAAGTGACAAAGCCGCTAGAGGCGAATTTGTCTACATTACCAGGAATTGAATCCATCCAAAGCTCGTCCCAGGAAGGATCCAACTTTATCTTGCTTGAATTTGACTGGTCCACAGATATGGATGATGTTCAGGCAGACATTACGCAGCGAATCGATTTAACACCGATTCCCGATGACTCAAACCCGCCACGGTTTTTGAAATTTGACCCGGCTCAATTCCCGATCCTTCAATTATCTTTGCGTGCAACTGAAGCTGATGAAGATGTGCGGATTTTAGCAGAAGAATTGGAAACCGAATTATTGCAGACAGATGGAGTCGCCAATGTTAATATTTCGGGTTCATTAATTGAGGAAATCAATGTTGCGTTAAATCCGGAAACTTTGGAAGAAAAAGGGCTGCAGCAATCGGATATTGTCCAGTTAATCCAAGCAAATAATATTTCTTTGCCTGGTGAACCGATTGAAACGGAAGATGGACGAAATTTAACTACCCGGATAGTCAGTACTTTGACAAGTGTTGAAGATATCCAGAACCTTGTAGTTACTGTCAATCCGTTAGATGGAGAAAATGTTACCATCGGTGATGTAGCAGAAGTCACACTCGGAGAACGGGAAAGAACTTCAGAAACACGGGCAAATGAAGCACCTGCTGTCCTATTATCAGCACTTCAGGAATCCGGCGCGAATACAGCGGATGTTTCCAATGCGTTTCAAGAAAGATTGGATGAACTTCTTAAAGAAGAAAGGTTTGCCGGAGTAGAAGCGGATATCTTATTTGACCAAGGCGATTACGTCCAATTGGCAGTTGGCAATATAGGGCAAACGTTAATATTTGGCGGTATTTTTGCCATGCTTGTGTTGTTCTTTTTCCTCCGTGGGATCAAGAGCCCGATCATTATCGGAGTAGCGATTCCTTATTCCGTGATTGTTACGTTTGTATTAATGTATTTCTCAGATTTTGCTTTGAATATCATGACGCTTGGAGCGCTGGCACTCGGCATCGGGATGCTCGTCGATAATGCGATTGTCGTTATCGAAAATATTGAGCGCCATTTGGCCATGGGCAAAACTTCACGGCAAGCTGCTTCTGACGGTGCCAAAGAAGTTTCAACAGCTATCATTGCCTCGACTTTAACGACCATTGCCGTATTTGTACCAGTCATCTTTATTACGGGCTTGATCGGCGAAATCTTCACCGAATTTGCCTTGACGATTTCATTCAGTCTTTTTGCCAGTTTAGCTGTCGCTTTGACCGTAATCCCTATGCTTGCTTCCCGCATGTTAAGCAAGCCAAAAGGGAACATCGAGGCCAGAAAACGGCGTTCGAAGGGATTGAAAAAATTTGAACGGTCCGTTAAATGGGCTCTGGCTCATCGATTAGCCGTAATTTTAGCTGCATTGGTGCTTCTAGGCATTGGAACTTTGGGGATCCTGCAAGTAGGTACAGAATTCCTTCCAGCTACCGATGAAGGATTTGTCAGTGTGTCCGTTGAGCTGGAAAATGGAGCCTCCCGGTCAGCCACAGATGAAGTTGTCAATCAGATAGAAGAGGAACTGAAAAAAGAAAAAGATATAGATGTTTTTGTGAGCCTGATCGGAACCACTCAACAAGGGCAATCGCAGGGAACCTCGGCAACGAATACGGCAGAAATTTATGTAAAAATGATTCCTTTGGATGAGCGGGATCGTTCGGTATTTGAATTCGTTGACGAAGTCCAGCCGCGGGTTCTTGATACAATAGGGGAACAAGCTGAAGTCAGCTTTAATTTGCAGACAGCTGCCGGTTCCACCCCGAATAGTTTAACTTTTACAGTTACTGATACAGATAAAGCCAGATTAGACGAAGCCATCAGCCGCCTGAGCGAAGAGATTCGCAAACTTTCGGATGTCACGGAACTGACAAGCGATCGGGAAGAAACGATTGATGAACTTCAAATGGTGATCAATAAAGAAGCAGCAACAGAATACGGGCTTGCGCCTGTCCAAATTGCACAAACAGTCAATAATACGACACGAGGGGTGCAAGCTTCTCAAATACTTGCCGAAAACGATGAAGTATATAGTGTATTCGTGAAGTTTGATGAAGAATACAAAAATAGTGTTGATAAATTGCGCACGCTTAAATTGCGTACACCGGCTGGGCAATTCGTTGAATTGCAGGAACTAGCTGATATCAGCATCGAACAAGGTCCGGTAAGCATTCAGCGTGTGGACCAAGCTGAAAGTGTTTCGATTACCTTGCAATATAAGTCGGACATTAGCTTAGGTGATATGTCTGATAAAGTGGATAAAGTGATAGAAGAATTAGATCTCGATGAAAATACGGTCATCACCTTTGGCGGTGACCGGGAATTGTTCGAGAATGCGATAAACGATATGCTATTGGCTGTCATTCTGGCAGTCGTCCTGGTTTATATTGTCATGGCGGCCCAGTTCGAGTCTTTCAAATATCCGCTCGTGATTATGTTCACCGTTCCGTTGATGTTTATTGGGGTGGCCATCGCACTTTTCGTTACACAAACTCCAGTCAGCATTACTGCGGTAATCGGATTGCTAGTGCTGGTCGGAATTGTTGTCAATAACGGAATCGTTTTGGTCGATTATATCAATCAGCGAAAAGCTTCTGGACTGGAATCGTATGAAGCCATTATCGTTTCAGTAAAAGACCGTCTCCGTCCGATATTGATGACAGCCCTCACCACGATTTTAGGATTGGTTCCGCTGGCGATCGGCATCGGAGAAGGCACAGAAATCAATCAGCCGATGGCGATTACCGTTATCGGAGGAATGGTCAGTTCCACATTCCTTTCGCTCTACATCGTGCCGATTGTCTACAGCTTATTCGACCGCAACACCAGAAAGATGAACAAAAAGCAGGGATAACTCCCTGCTTTTTATTTTTTTTGCATTTTTTATTTGGAATATTTAGTATAATCAATGAAAATCAACTTCAAATGATTGGCATGTTTGGGGTGAGAGGAGTTGGGTTCATGGAAGAGATCGTTTTCACAGGTTTTCCTGGATTTATTGCAAGCCAATTAATCCGCACGGTCCTTAAAAAAGAAACGAGTGCAGCAGCCATCGTTTTGCCGACAGAAATGGAGAAAGCCAAAAAGGAGGCGATTGAAATTCAGCGCCTGACCCGTTGCGAGCCCATCCGGTTGATGCAAGGGGATATTACAAAAGAAGGACTGGGGTTGAACGATGCAGATGCGGCCTTTTTAAAAGAAAAAGAAGTGGTATTCTGGCATCTTGCAGCGATTTATGACCTCGCTGTTCCCCGTGAAATCGCATGGAAAGTAAATGTGGAAGGGACGAAAAATGTAAATCGGTTTGTTTCGGAACTGCCTCGGCTAAAGCGCTATATGTATTTCAGCACGGCATATGTGGCAGGTGACAGAGAAGGAACTTTGTATGAAAACGAATTGATCCGGCCAAAAAATTTCAAGAACTTCTATGAAGAGACGAAATTTGAAGCGGAGCTTTTAGTTGAAGCCATGAAAAAAGCGTATCCTGTAACCATCATCCGGCCGGGAATTGTCCGAGGGAATTCCGAAACCGGCGAAACCATCAAATTCGATGGCCCTTATTTCTTTTTGAATATGATTGACCGGCTTCGAAAACTGCCCATTATCCCTTATATCGGAAGGTCTACTGCTTTTATCAATGTCGTTCCGGTCGATTACATATTGAAAGCCTCGGTCTATTTGAGCAATCACAAGGAAGCAGAAGGAAAGACCGTCCATTTGACGGATCCAAGTCCGCATCCGGTTGAAGAAGTCTACAGAAAAATGGTTCAAGAAATAACCGGTAAGACGCCTAAACTTCGCCTGCCGCATGCAGTGGCAGCCTTGTCTTTGAAAAGTGTTTCTTTGCAGCGTTTTTTAGGAGTGGAAGCAGAAACGTTGGATTATTTAACCTGGAACGCCCATTTTGATACCGCAATCGCACAGCGGCTCCTCGAAGGATCCGATATCGTTTGCGCTGATTTTTTGGAAACGATACCGGCCATGGTCCGATTTTACGAACTTCATAAATTTAACAAAAATTTTCATGTGACGATAGGTTAGAAGTTTACTTCATCCTAAAAGGTGCTATAATGATAGTACAACTCAATACACTTTGGCTTTCAGTCAAGGGGGAGTAGCTTTAGGGAAACCTATTTCATAATCGTCAATACATGGTTAGTAACCATCGGTTATGATAGCGATTTTAATTGCTTAGCGAGACCTTTGCCTTTTATTAGGCAGGGGTCTTTTTTGCTGGCAAAAATTAGGAGGAGAAAGAGAATGGAAGCAATATTATTGGAGTATGCCTGGGTCCTGCTGGTTTTAGTGGGTCTTGAAGGGCTGCTTGCTGCGGATAACGCAGTCGTAATGGCGGTAATGGTAAAACATTTGCCAAAAGATCAACAGAAAAAAGCTTTATTTTACGGTTTAGTGGGAGCTTTCGTCTTCCGCTTTGCAGCACTATTCATGATTACATTGCTTGTGAATATTTGGCAAATTCAAGCCATCGGAGCAGCTTATCTCTTGTTCATCTCGATCAAAAGTATTTACGAACAGCGTAAAGGCGAAGATGATCATATTCTTGATGACAATGGCGATAAAGTGGAGAAAAAAGGTTCTAGTTTCTGGATGACGGTTTTAAAAGTAGAGCTGGCGGATATTGCGTTTGCAATTGATTCTATGCTAGCAGCCGTTGCCCTAGCCGTTACGTTGCCGCATTTGGACCTTTTTGGACTCGAAGATATCGGAGGCATTAACTCCGGTCAATTCGTCGTAATGCTGATGGGTGGTTTAATCGGTGTAATCATTATGCGATTTGCAGCTCATAAATTTGTCCAGCTTCTTGAAAAATACCCACAGCTCGAAACCGGTGCATTTGTCATCGTAGGATGGGTAGGGGTAAAACTTTTAGTCATGACTTTGGCGCACGAAAAAGTTGGCATTTTGCCGCATGATTTCCCGCACTCCACTCCATGGACACTTGTCTTCTGGACAGTACTGATTGGTATTGTTGTAGTAAGTGCCATTTTAGGGGTCCGCAAAAACAAACAAGAAAATGCTTAATCGAAAGCTTCCTTCGGGAGGCTTTTTCTTATGGAAAATTATTCTTAAGATGCGGACATAAAGACGTAAAATTCTCCGAATATATATAAGGAACTGGCTACCTCTTCCTTTTCATTTCGATATGCTGCCGTTACAATCAAGAGTAGCAAAGAAATGAAAAGAGGTGAATGGTCATGCTATTGTCTGCAATTACAGGGTTATTTGGTCGAGACAGCAAATTTTCTGCTGAAGAATTAGCACTGCTCGCCAAGAGCGGGGATGAAGAAGCGTTAACGGAATTGCTCCAATCCTACGCCCCTTTTGTCAAAAAAACTGCAGCACAAGTATGCAAACGATTCATCGATCATCACGATGACGAATGGAGCATTGCATTGTCAGCGTTTCATGAAGCGGTCAAAGGATATGAAAAAGAGAAAAATGCTTCCTTCCTCACATTTGCCCATTTGATCATTCGCCGAAGAATGATCGATTTTATTCGAAAAGAAAGCACCCGTTCTGAATTCACACATGACTTTCAAGCGCCGACAGATGAGGATGAGCCAAACCACTGGATCGAAGCGACTTCAGCTATTCAGCATTACGATGCAAAAAAGGAAGCTGAGATCCGCAGAGAAGAAATTGGCTTATATGAGAAGATGCTTGCTATATACAAACTCGATTTTCAACAATTGGCTAAAATATCGCCAGCTCACGAAGATGCCAGAAAAACAGCTGTGCAAATTGCCCAGATGATTACTGAGACAGAAGAGTATTTTGGCTATTTGCAAGAAAAAAAGAAGTTGCCGATCAAAGAAATCGAACAGCATGTCAAAGTATCGCGTAAAACGCTTGAGCGGAATCGGAAGTACATCATTGCCCTAGCCATCCTGCTGAAAAGCGATTTGTATTACTTAAAAGATTATTTAAAGGAGCGGTTGCTTTAATGCAAATGCAAAAAGGAATTTGTCTGGAATTGAATAATGACCGCTCCGTGTTCATCCTGAAGGACGGCAGATTTGTAGAAGGGCGCCCGGCAGATGGAGCGGCTGTCGGAGAAGAAGTGTATTTCTTTCCGAAAGTTAAAAGAACCAAAAGCCGCCTGAAGTCCATTGCGGCTCCTGTTGTATTGGCAGCTGCAATCCTTATGTTAGTTTTATCGGCGTTGCTTCCATCTCAAGAAGCCTATGCGTATGTACAGATCGAAGTGAACCCAAGTATTGAAATAGGGATAGACGATAATTTCCAAGTCGTGTCTTTAAGGGAATTGAATAAAGACGGAATGGAAGTCGTTTCAAAGATAAAGGATTGGGAGAATCTCTCGCTGGATGAAGTGCTGGAAAAAGCCATCCGTTTATCATTGCGGGAATCGACCGAAGAAGTGACCATTACGACGGTAGTGACGGGCGATGAAAAGGAGCATTCGGAAGGCCTTGAAGCGGCAGTAATGGCTGTTTCAGCCAAAGTGGCAAAAGAAAAATTAGAAGTCCATTTAAAAGAAGCAAGTCCAGCCCAATGGAGAAAAGCGGTTAAGGACAATGTGCCGGTAGGCCAAAAAGTAGAAGATTTTAAAGTTTTCAAGGAAACTTCAAAAGCGAAAGAAATTCCGGCGGACAAGAAGCCCACTGTAAAAGAGAAGAGCGAGCAGAAAGACAGCCGGAAAGATCCCGTGAAAGCAGCTCCTCAGTCCCCTGTGCAGCCTAAAGAAGCACCGGCGCCAGAGCAAGAGAAAAAGCAGGCACCACCGGGACAGGAGAAGAAAAAAGCGACTCCGCCGGGGCAAGAGAAAAAGCAAACACCGCCAGGGCAGGAGAAGAAAAAAGCGACTCCGCCGGGCCAAGAGAAAAAGCAGGCACCGCCAGGGCAGGAAAAGAAAAAAGCGGCTCCACCGGGCCAAGAGAAAAAGCAGGCACCGCCAGGGCAGGAAAAGAAAAAAGCGACTCCACCGGGCCAAGAGAAAAAGCAGGCACCGCCAGGGCAGGAAAAGAAAAAAGAGAGTCCGCCTGGCCAAGAGAAAAAACAAGCACCGCCGGGACAGGAAAAAAAGGATCAAAATGGACCGCCTGGAAATCATAAAGGGAAAAACGGAAAAGAGTAGAAGCTCAGCTTCTGCTCTTTTTGTTCGGATAAGAAAAGTAATTTATTTTCCCCTTTCTTTTTTAACATTCTTTTCATAGAATAAGGAAAGAAGATAAGGCCGAAGGGAATTAAAATCTATGAATAAAACGCTTCAAAAAATAAAGTCTTTGACGCCTGCACAGGTAATCGTTTCGTATTATTTCGTAGCGATTGCCTTTTCCTTTTTGCTGCTCAGCTTGCCGAATGTGCATTTGCCCGGGATTAAAATCAGTTGGATTGATACATTATTCACAGCTGTAAGTGCAGTTAGCGTAACCGGATTAACGGTCATCAATATTTCGGAAACCTATTCGATTTTTGGCATTGCGGTATTGCTGTTCATCCTGCAATTAGGCGGAATCGGCATCATGTCCATTGGAACGTTTTTCTGGCTATTGGTGGGGAAACGAATCGGGCTTAGAGAACGCCAATTGATCATGGTAGACCACAATCAATTCAATATGTCCGGAGCGGTCAAGCTGATCCGCGAAATCATTAAAATCCTTCTGCTGATCGAAGCAGTTGGAGCCGTAATTTTTACGTTGTATTTCACCCAGTATTTTGATGGATTCGACGAGGCTCTGCTTCACGGAATTTTTGCTTCCGTCAGTGCCACAACCAACGGCGGATTCGATATTACTGGCCAGTCGATGACTCCTTACTTCAATGATTATTTTGTGCAGATCATTAATATGATCCTGATCATCTTAGGGGCAATCGGATTCCCGGTATTGATCGAGCTGAAAGAATTTTTATCCCATAAAAACAAGAAATTCCGCTTTTCTTTGTTCACTAAAATTACGACTGCGACGTTCGGAGCCTTACTCGTGATCGGGACCCTTGTCTTGTTGGCTTTCGAATCGTTTAAAGCTTTCAAAGCCTACTCTTGGCATGAAACTCTTTTTGCTGCGATGTTCCATTCCGTTTCTTCCCGCTCTGGCGGAATGACAACGATGGATATTACACAATTTAGTGAAGCGACCAATCTGTTCATGAGTGCCTTGATGTTTATTGGGGCATCGCCAAGTTCAGCCGGCGGCGGTATTCGGACAACGACTTTTGCAATTGCGATATTGTTCCTGATCAATTTTGCGCGAGGAAAGAACACGATTCAAATCTTTAAGAGAGAAATTCAACTGATCGATGTATTTCGCTCCTATGCCGTGATTATTCTGGCAGGATTCATGGTTTTGGTAGCTACCATGGC
The DNA here is from genome assembly GCF_000821325.1 of Planococcus massiliensis. Classification (NCBI taxonomy): domain Bacteria; kingdom Bacillati; phylum Bacillota; class Bacilli; order Caryophanales; family Caryophanaceae; genus Planococcus; species Planococcus massiliensis. The sequence goes on from NZ_CCXS01000001.1 coordinate 1,243,051, forward strand.
GTTGATCTTAACAGAACCAGAAGCCAGCCTGATTGAAATTGTTTTTGAGATCACTTCAGCGTTTGGGACTTGCGGTATGTCGCTTGGCATTACCGAAGACTTGTCAGGTCCCGGTAAATTCATCATCATGGCCTTGATGTTTATCGGGCGTGTCGGTTTGATATCGTTCCTCTTCACGATAGGTGGAAAGACGGATCCAACAAAGTTCCATTATCCTAAAGAGCGCGTGATCATCGGGTAATGATTTGCTGCCTTTATATACAGAAAAGCCACAAAAAGACTATAAACCGTGCCTTTTTTCGATTTAACCATTATAATTGGTATAATAGATTTTTAATCGGAGATGAGTGAAAAGAATGAATGAAGATATCAAGCAATCGTTGAAATTATTTATCGTGATGTCGCGAGCCCATAAAGCGATTTCTGAACAGACCAATCAATTTTTCCAAGCAAATGGCGTGAACCCAACCGAGTTTGCGGTGTTGGAGCTTCTTTACCATAAAGGCAAACAGCCATTGCAGAAAATTGGCGGAAAGATTCTGTTAGCGAGCGGGTCCATCACGTATGTAATTGATAAGCTGGAAAAAAGAGGCTATATTACGCGCGTCAATTGCCCGTCAGACCGCCGCGTCACTTATGCGGAAATCTCTGAAGCCGGAAATGAATTTATGAGCCGGATTTTCCCGGAACATGAAAAGCATCTTCATGAGCTGACAAATGCCTTGTCGAGCGAAGAAAAAGAGCAGGCGATTGAATTGATGAAGAAACTTGGATTGTCCATCAAGGATTTGTCTTATTAATAAAAGCGGAGCTTTTTACAGCTTTGAGTCTAAACCCATATTTGGCACCAAAAAAAGCAGCCTGCAAGGGCTGCTTTTTTGCTGTTTAGTTGGTTGAGTCGATGGTTTGGCCCATTTTATAAAGTCAGGCGTTGCATCAACCGCAGTTTTATCGAAAATTGTCAGGCGGACAATGAGGTCCTCTTTTTCAAAGACGACGCCTGTCACTTTTCCTTCTTCGCCCGGAATTTCATAAACCGAGGAGTTGATGAAATCGTTTCCTTGAAGTGCTGCACCTTCAGTCAATTCGCCTTCGCTGCTTGAAGCTTGGACGGTTTGTTTCATAATGTCTTCAGCATAAGCAAAGTCGATATCTTCAGGGGAAAAAGTTTCAACACGCATGAAGACGGAAGAATCGGAAGTAAGGAAAAGAGAATCTTTTCCAGGCTCTTCAGAAGTCAGCTCGTAAGCTGGCAATACCGTCATTTCGTATGCCTGTTCAGGGCTTTGGATAACGGTGCCTTCTGCTTCCGGCTCTTCGGCTGCTTCATCCGTTTCGGCCGCTTCTTCTGTATCGCTGTCAGCGTCAGAAGGAGCTTCTGTTTCTTCAGAATTTGCTTCGTCCGTTTCTTCAACGGCTTCTGAATCCTCAGCAGCCTCTTCTGCCGGCGTTTCTTCAGCAGTTTCGTTGTCTACCACTTCTTCCGTTGCCTGATCCGGAGATGAGCCGGTATTTTCATCAGCGGTTTCTTCCGACCCGCATGCAGCCAAGAAACCGCCGATTGCTAGAATAGATGCCGCAAATAATAAATTCTTTTTCATAAAAAATTCCTCCCTTTACTCTAGTTGACGCATCAGCCTGCCAATATGTTTCATTTTAGGCAGCCAATGGCGCTATAAGAAACAATAATACTATCATAACGAGATGAGTGATGATAAGCAAAGGCATGCTGCGCTTCCATTCGTATAAGCCGCCAAGAACAAGGCCGGCAGCGAAGCCTGCAAGGGCGCCAAGCCAGAAACCGCTGATGCCGATCGCTAGCGCGAATAGGGCACTTGAAAGGAAGATCGTCCATTTCCCGGATACGTATTTCTTCAGCTCCTGCTGGACAAATCCTCTCCAGAAAATTTCTTCTCCCGGCACGATAAGAAACATCAGCAGCAAATAATGCCAAATTGAGGTAGGAGCATACGTGTTGAGAAACGATTGCACGGATCTTTCCACTGGCAGCGGAGACCAGTGCATCAGTTGAAATCCGCCTGCGATTAAGCCATAGATTAAACTGCCGAATACTATGCCATAGATCAAAGACTTCCATGTCGGCATTTCATCCAATATTTTTGTATAGAGCATCGCGATAGACATCAAGACCAAAATGGAAAAAGTGTACATATACCAAAAAATGGCAGTATCCTGAAAAGCCAAGTCATATAAAAACAGGGCTACCGGGATAAATAAAATCAATTTATGATTTTTTAAAAAAGTGAACATGAAAAATCCTCCTAAAAATGAAAAGCCGTCTTTAAAAATCCAGAACGGCTTGGCTGAGACTGTGTAAGTTATGTTAATGTTGTATACTGTTAAATAAGACCAATTTTTTAAAACGATTCGATCCAAAGGATAGAGCTGCCTATATTACACATGAAAGCTTAAGATATCCAATAATTATTATAACAGACGACAACCCATCATTTGGGGGCGAAAGGAGAATATTCTATGACCAATTATGAAGAAATGCTCGAGCAGCTAAAAAATGGCGAATTGGAATCCATCACCATTGAAAAGGAAAACTTTTTGGAATTCCGCAAAATATTAATTGAACGGCCGGATTTTAAGCATTTTCGCGGGGTAGCTTATCATCACGGCATCACGGTTTATACTTATACAGAAGAACCATCGAAATAAGCAGCTTTACATACAAGGGGGAGCACTATGGGGACAGTGAGAGAAGTTAAAAATCATTTGAACGGCTTGATTGTCGGCAGAGAGAAAGAAATCGATTTTATGTTGATTGCGCTGATCCAGGAAGGGCATGTCCTGCTGGAAAGTGTGCCGGGTTCGGGGAAAACCTGGATGGCGAAAGCATTCGCTGGATCGTTTACCGGCGGCTTTCGGCGTTTGCAGTTTACTCCGGACGTCTTGCCATCCGACGTGACAGGCATCCGTTTCTTTAATCCGAAGATCCAGGAATTCCAATTGCGGCCGGGAGCCGTTTTGACAAATCTTTTATTGGCAGATGAAATTAACCGGGCGACTCCAAGAACCCAATCGAGTCTGCTGGAAGCTATGGAAGAAAAGCAGGCTACAATTGATGGAGAGACGCTGCAGCTGCCCAACCCTTTCATTGTGATCGCTACCCAAAATCCGGTAGAGTCGCAGCAAGGCACATTCCCGTTGCCAGCCGCTCAATTGGACCGTTTTCTCTTTCGGCTGGAGATCGGCTATCCAACCTTAGAGGAAGAAATGAAAATCATCCGAAACTTCCGGGACAATGCCTCCCATAAGAAAGCGATCCAGGCAGTAGCCTCGATTGAAGACGTGCACCGCTGGTCAGAGGAAGCGAAAAAAGTGAAAATCCACGAAGATGTTGAAAAATACATCCTTAACCTGGTCCGCGCTACACGCGAGCATTCAATGATCGAATTGGGCTTGAGCTCGCGTGCAGCACTGGCTCTTGTCCATGCGGCCCAAGGAAAAGCGTTTATCGATGGCCGGAATTATGTTACGCCTGACGATGTGAAATATGTGCTTGAGCCAGTCGCTTTGCACCGTCTGCTCCTTTCAGCAGAAGGCATGCTGGTTTTAAAGCCGGCTGATGTGCTTCAGGAAATTTCAGAATCCATTCCTTTGCCTGTTGAGGCGATCTGACATGATGTGGACCCGTCATGACGATCATGCCAAAAACACAAAATGGATTTTCGGCTTCTTGCTGGTGTTTTTATTCCTGTCATTGGTTTTTCTGCAATTCAGGGCTGCTGCCGTTATTGCCTTTATCGCTGCGATTGTGGGTCTTCAATGGCTGTATTTTACAAAAGTCGGCAGTAGGCTGGAATTTAAAAACGACAAGACGCGGAAGCGGGTGCTGAACGGAAGTGAAACTTCCTGGGATTTGGTGTTTGCGAATAAAGGATTGCCGATTTGGGGCGGCAACTTGAAAATCTGGTTTTCTGACGCTGTTCAGCCCAAGAGCGATGGGTTGGTGAATTACGGGGAGCTCGTCGAAATGGATTTGCCTTTAACGGTGGGGCACAATGAGACAGTTGTGTTAAATGTGCCTTTGATCGCAAAGCAGCGCGGTTTAGCTCGCTTGAAAAAGATGGAGCTCAGCGTCCCGCATCCCTTCGGCGAAGGAAATGTTGTACTGGAATACAAACCGATGATTTTGCAGGAGCAGCTCGTCTACCCAAAACTCGGAAAGAATCGCTTCCATTATGCGCCTTCCCATCAACGGCCTGGCCAATTCAATTTAAAGCATTCGCTGTTTGAAGATCCGTTCCAGCCGATCGGCACAAGAGACTACGTGCCGTCGGATCAATTCAATCAAATCCATTGGAAAGCCAGTGCGAGAATGCAGACTTATCAAACGAGAATCGTTGAACGTGTGGCGAATGAGTCGATCTTGTTTGTCATGAATGTCGCTTCCCGTTATGCAACCATCACCAATTTAGAAGAGCGAATTGAAGAAGTGGCTTCCTATATAGAACATTGCTATAGAGAAGGCATTCCGTATTCGTTAGCGATTAATATCCGTTCCGCCGGAAAAACACCGTATCTGTATCTGGCTTCCGGCGAAGGGCAGACGCAGCGCCAAAAAGCGTTGGATGTTCTTTCATTGATCTCGAAGAACCATTCCACCATGCCGTTCCGTTCGATGCTGGCGCATTTGGATATCCATACAGAGCTCCCATTTACGACCTATTTTCTGTTGGAAGATCCGACAGATGCAATGGAGTTTGCTTCCAGATGGAGCAAGAGGACAGACTTGAAAATGCTGAATGGCGCTAAAGGAAGTGAAAGTGCATGATGAACGCACGTTTCCTTTCGGCGGGCAACTATATGCTCGATGCATTCGCCATTTCGCTCCTCCTCGTTTTTCTAAGAAATGAAGCGGACTTGCCGCTCGCTTTCATTTGGCTCGTGTTAAGCTTTACGGCTGCCATTCTAAGTTTCATCTTTTTTGCAAAAAGACCATATCAGGTAGGAGTTATAATTGCCCTATCTGCGGCTGTGATACCAATCGCTGTTTTGCTGGGCGCATCCGGTTGGATGGCCGTTTTCATGGGCCTCTTAACTCTTTACCGGCTGCATGCCCGATTCTCCATTTATGATGATGGAACAAATGCAGATGGAAAATTTCTGCTTGTTTTCGTTCTCCTCTTTTCAGCGAGCCTGGTTGTCGACTTGTTCAGCCCATTAGCAAATTCTTCAACGACCATTTTCGCCATCGTTGCAGGTGCTCTTGTGTTTTACGTGCTGTTCCGGATGGCTTATCGCTATTTGGAAGCGAGAACGCAAGGGGCAAAACCAGTTCAGGCAGTTGGTACTGTGTTGGCGGTACTTGGGCTGTCTGGAGGATCCTCTTTGCTTGTCTGGCTTTTGGGGGATGAGGTACGGCAAGGGGCGGCGATGGCTCTTGCCGGAATCCTTCGTGTCATTCTATGGCCGTTTGCGGGACTTATGGAAAAACTGACCGACTACCTGTCCGGTTTGTCTACCGAATCCGAAATGAAAGCGACTTTAGAAAAGTTGGGGCCGGAGGAAAGCGAAGAACAGGCGCAGGAAATGATCGCGTCCGGCAGTTTTGATTTTCCGTCTGAAATCTTTTTGGCTGTAGGGGGTGCAGCGGCGATTATTGCGTTGATCTTTTGGCTAAAGAAAGTGACCGTGGAAAAAGGAAGCGAAAAACCTGAAAACGAAGTGACGGTCGAACGTTTTGCAACCATTCCTGAAACCGTAGAAACTGAATCGAAGAGCCAAGTGGTTTATGGTGAAGTGGATCTTCAAGCAGTCCGAGAAGCGTTCCGTACTTTTGCGAAGGAAGCTGCAGCAGCAGGCAAAGGACGGGAAGAGTTTGAAACGGTCAAAGAGTGGGCAAACCGTATGGCGTGGCCGGTTTCTGAAGAGTTTCTCGAAACCTATGATTTGGTCCGCTATGGCGAAGGGGCGATATCCGAAAAAGATGCCTGTCCGTTTATAAATGAAATCCAAAAATTGAAAGAAAATTTTTTTGAAAAAAATGTTTAAAAGGAGTTAGCAGCGGGCATAGTATACTTGAACACAGCAACATTCTCATTTCCCCCTTTTGTGGTCGGTCCGGTATACGGGTCGGCTTCTTTTTTTGCCTTTTTTTAGGCAGGCTTGCCATTTTGAAATTTATGCTGAAAGGGAAAGCGTGCAAACTAAGAAATAGGGATGAATGATCTGAAGATTTTTGCTAAACTGAATATACAACTTGAAGGAGATGTTACATATGGAAATAGGCTTTATCGGAACCGGAGTCATGGGAAAAAGTTTGGTCGAGCATTTACTCGGAGCGGGGCATCAAGTATCGATCTATACGCGCACCGCTAAAAAAGCGGAAGAACTGGTGGAGAAAGGCGCAATTTTGGTGGAGTCGCCGAAACAAGTGGCAGAACGGTCAGAGGTCGTATTTACAATGGTCGGCTACCCGGCGGATGTTGAGGAAGTGTATTTCGGTGAAAATGGGCTGCTCGAGAACGCAAGAGCAGGGAGTACGCTTGTAGATATGACCACTTCGAAACCGAATCTTGCGAAGCGCATTTTCGAAGAAGCGAAAGCAAAAGGCATCGAAGCTTTGGACGCGCCGGTATCAGGCGGTGACATTGGAGCGCAGAATGCGGTTCTTTCGATTATGGTCGGAGGGGATGAGGCGGTTTTTAGAAAATCGCTGCCGCTGCTGCAATTATTTGGTGAGAATATTGTCTATCAAGGGCCTGCAGGCGCTGGCCAGCATACGAAGATGTGCAACCAGATCAATATTGCAACGAATATGATCGGTGTCTGTGAATCATTGATTTATGCCAAAAAAGCAGGCCTTGATCCTGAAACCGTTTTGCGGTCGATTTCATCGGGAGCAGCAGGTTCCTGGTCCTTATCCAATTTGGCTCCTCGAATGATTGCCGAAGATTTTGCGCCGGGCTTCTATATTAAGCATTTTATAAAAGACATGAAAATCGCGTCAGAAGAAGCGGAAGGGATGGGCTTAGACCTGCCGGGGCTGCGCCTTTCTCTGGGGATGTATGAAGAGCTGGCCGGTCAAGGCTTTGAAGAAAACGGCACGCAGGCTTTGATCCACTACTATAAAGAATCCTAAAAACGGTAAAAAAATAAAACACCGAAAGCCGTTAAGGCTTTCGGTGTGTAAATCAATCGAAATAGGATTTTTTCGGCGTATAGAATCGATCCAGCTGCCGGGGCTGATAGGATTTCGTGAATGGCTTTTTCGGTTCTTCTTTTTTCTTCGGCGTCAGGCCGGTCAATTCACTCAATAATTCTTTCGCCATCTTTAAGTTCATGCGGCTAGGCGGATTGCGGTAAGATTCATCGAGCTGGCCCAAATGTTCAAGATTTTCAAAGTCTTCTTTTTTCGGAAGCATGTGGAAATAATAATCTCCGCATTTTACGAGGACTGAAGATTGCTGTTGACTTTTCCGGGGGTTTTTGCTGAAGTGAAGCCCGATCTTTTGGGCACGTTCTTGAAGAATCATCATGGAAAGTGCTTCTTTTTTCAATGCATACAGATATTGATTGTCCGGCGCGGTTTTCGCGTGCCTGTTCACCGTGAAAATGGCTTGGGCGATATCAGAATCTGTTTTCTTTATGGACATGGACTCATTCCTTTCTTTGGCAATTCTTTTACAGTGCAATACAGATTCATCATATCAAAAATCGGTACGGGTGTATACCGACGCAAAGAGTGAATTTACAAAAATCAATTTCTTTGCGAGTCAGTAGGATGGGGAAACTAATGAAAAGGGGAAATGGATCATGCTAACGGGAAAAACGATCATCGTAACAGGCGGTTCAAGCGGAATGGGGCTGCATATGGCACAAAAATTTGCAGCAGAAGGCGCCAATGTTGTCATTACAGGACGCGATATGGAAAAACTGAATGAAGCGGTTAAAACGATTGCTGCACAGAAGGGGTCGGTGGAAGCTTTTCAAATGGATGTCCGGGAACCGGAGCATGCGAAGGCGATGGTGAAATTCACGCATGAAACGTTCGGCAGTATTGACGGCCTGGTCAATAACGCCGCCGGAAATTTCATTGTCCACGCTGAAAAGCTGACGCCGAATGGCTGGCGGTCCGTCATAGATATTGTGCTGAACGGGACATTCTTCTGTTCGCATGCGGTCGGCAATTATTGGATCGAGAACGGCATCAAAGGAAACATCATCAATATGCTGGCAACGTATGCCTGGAATGCAGGCGCTGGCGTGGCCCATTCCGCTGCAGCAAAAGCCGGCGTCATGTCGTTGACCCGGACGCTGGCTGTAGAGTGGGGAACGCAGTTCGGCATTCGGGTAAACGGCATTGCCCCTGGCCCGATTGAACGTACAGGCGGAGCGGACAAATTATGGGAATCCGAAAAAGCGGCGAAGCGGACATTGGAGTCGATTCCGATCGGCCGTCTGGGCAAACCGGAAGAAGTGGCAGAACTGGCGGCTTTCATGATGTCAGACAAAGCATCTTATATGAACGGCGAAATTGTTACGTTGGACGGCGGTCAATGGTTAAATAAATTTCCATTTTAATACGGAAAGCGAAAGAACAAAATAGAATAGTTCGACTAAAGATGTTATGATGAAATCTAAGAAAATAGTGTGACTCGTTTAGGATGCAAAAGGAGAAGAGTACATGATTTCATTACCTAGCAGAGATTTTTTAGATACACCAATTGAAGAATTTATCATTTCATCGGAAAAAGTCGCACATGTGCAGCTTGGCAATAGCGCCGAACATGCATTGCTTGTCTTAACAAAAACAGGCTACTCCGCTATTCCTGTATTGGATCCTAAATACCGTTTTTGCGGTTTGATCAATGCCCAGCGGATTACGGATGCGATTTTAGGCTTGGAACACATTGAATATGAACGTTTGCCCGATATAAAAGTCGACGAAATTATGCAGACAGATTTGCCGCTGATCAATATCACGGAACGTTTTCAACGCGCTTTGGATTTGTTGATTGACCAAAACTTTCTATGTGTAGTGGATGCTGAAGGCATGTTTATGGGGATTCTTACGCGCCGCGTTATCTTAAAGCAATTAAAAAAGCAGATCTATCAATTAAGAAAATAATGTTGAAGTGTTAAGAAGGTCTCATTTTGAGGCCTTTTTTCTGTCAATTGAAGGAAGGGTCATAGAAATGAAAAAAACAAATAGGCCATTGGTGCTTGCGGCCGTCATGCTTGCCATGTTTATCGGGGCAGTAGAGGCAACCATCGTTTCAACCGCTATGCCGAGCATTTCCGCCGATTTGGGCGGTTTTGCAAAATACAGCTGGGTCTTTTCTTCTTATTTGCTCATGAGTACCGTTACTGTCCTGTTATACGGGAAATTATCGGATATATTCGGGCGAAAGCCGATTTTTGCCATCGGCGTTCTGCTTTTCCTGTTCGGTTCTTTGCTCTGCGGATTAGCTGATTCAATGGAAGTGCTGATATTTTATCGTTTTATCCAAGGAATTGGTGCGGGTGCCGTTTTGCCGATTGCTACCACGATTGTCGGCGATATCTATCCGGCGGAAGAGCGGGCGAAAATCCAAGGGTATCTATCAAGTGTCTGGGGCATTTCGGCTGTTACGGGTCCCGCGATCGGCGGAGTTCTCGTAGCAACCATCGGATGGGAATATGTCTTCTGGGTGAATATTCCTTTAGGCATCCTGGCTTTGCTTGGCGTCATGCTGTTTTTGGTAGAGCCGGCTAAAAAGTCGAAGCCTTCAATCGACTATATGGGGGCGTTTCTTTTAACGGTTTCCTTGACGGCCTTTTTATATTGGCTTGTAGAAGGCGGCGTCGGATTTCCATGGGTGTCGGTTCAGTCCGCAGCCCTTTGCGGCGGGGCATTGATCGCCTTTGCTTTCTTCATTCTTGTTGAGCGAAAAGCAGCGGATCCGATGATGCCGTTCGATATTTGGCGGAACCGCTCCATTTTATATGCGAATCTTGTTTCGCTCTTTACCGGCATAATTTTAATAGCGGTATCGAGTTATCTGCCTACATATGTCACAGGAGTGATGGAGCAGTCGGCGACAGTGGCTGGATTCACTTTGACTGCGATGTCGATTGGCTGGCCGATTGCCTCATTCTTTTCAGGAAGGCTGCTGATCAAGTTCGGCTATTTTAAAACTTCCTTGGCTGGGGGTGTCTTTCTCGTCATTGGCACACTTCTCTTTGTCTTCATGGAACCGGGATTTGGCCCGTTATGGGCGGCAATGTCGAGTTTCTTTGTAGGTGTCGGGATGGGGCTGACAAGCACTTCGTTTATCGTTTCCATCCAAGCAGCCGTTTCATACGAGCAGCGCGGGTCGGCAACAGCTTCCAATGTATTCATGCGGAATTTGGGAAGTACCATCGGAGTAGCTTTGCTTGGAAGCCTGTTGAATTCATCTCTTTTGAAGTATTTCAAGGAGCATAACCTGGATTTGAATTTAAATTCAGTGAACGAATTGCTGACTCAAAAAGGAAGGGAAATGATACCCGCCGAATCTATGGTTTATTTGCAGGAAGCTCTCGGCGGTGCGCTGCATAATGTCTATGCCGTGACGGCTCTATTTGCCGGCATCAGTTTCCTGCTAATCTTCGGCTTGCCAAGAAAGAAAGGAGTAGGCGCTGATGTCGAATGAAGAATTGATCCTGAAAATTTTAGCGGAAGAAGGGAATATGCGAAAAGCGGCGGAACGGTTGTTTCTCTCACAGCCGGCGCTTTCCCAAAGGCTTCAGACGATCGAAAAAGATTGGGGTGAGCAACTGTTCATCCGCTCACAAAAAGGGCTGACCCCGACGCCTGCGGGCGAGCTGGTCATTGAATATGCGAATGAAATGATTCAGCGCAAAGAAGAAGTTTTTGAAATTCTTCACACCTTGACGTCAAAAGTCCACGGGACTTTAAAAATCGCTTGTGCCACGATCATCGGACAAAATTGGCTGCCGAAAGTCTTAAAAGATTTCGTGACGCTCTATCCGGAGGCGAAAATACAGCTGATCACCGGATGGAGCTCAGAAATTGTCCGTGCGCTTTATGAAGGCGAAGCCCATATCGGGATTGTGCGAGGGCATACGGACTGGAAAGGGCCGAAAATCCATTTGTTCAAAGATACGCTGTATTTGGTTGATAAGGAGATCCAGTCGCTTGATGAAGTTGTAAAAACGGAAAGGCCGTTTATCCAATTTAAAAGCGATTCGAATTACTATGAAGAAATCCAGCAATGGTGGCAAAAGCATTTCTCATCCAATCCCAAACGCCAAATTACAGTTGACCAGATTGAAACGTGCAAGCAGATGGCCGTCAACGGCATCGGCTATGCAATTTTGCCGTCGATTACCTTAAGCGGGACAGAAGGCGTCCATATGATGCCGCTTTCGAGCAGTGCAGAAGAGTTGGAATTGACAAGGGATACGTGGCTGATCGGCTATGATGCTGCATTTCAACTTCGCCAAGTTGAGGCATTTGTCGATATAGTCAAAAAACATGCCGCTTTATTAAGCTAAAGTAATGAATTTAATCGCTATGTCCGTTATAATTACAGCATAACTTATGGAAAGAGGTAGAATAATGGAACAAATGAATGCAGAACAAATTATTTCGTACATACAGAACGCAAAAAAATCAACACCTGTGAAAGTTTACATAAAAGGCCAGAACGTAGCGGCCTTGGATTTTGGAAAAGAAGCTAAAGTGTTTGGCGAAGGCAATAACGCAGTTGTTTTCGGTGAATGGGCTGACGTCCAGAAAGCGCTAGAAGAGCACGCGGCAGTTATTGAAGATTCAGTAGTTGAAAATGACCGCAGAAATTCAGCGATTCCGTTAGTGGATATGAAAAACATCAACAGCCGCATCGAACCAGGTGCCTTTATCCGTGAGAATGTTGAAATCGGCAATAATTGCATCATCATGATGGGTGCTGTGATCAATATTGGTGCAGTCATCGGCGATGGCACAATGATTGACATGGGCGTTATCCTTGGCGGCCGTGCAACGGTAGGGAAGAATTGCCATATTGGCGCGGGGGCAGTACTAGCGGGCGTTATTGAGCCGGCATCTGCAACACCGGTAATTGTGGAAGATAATGTCATGATCGGCGCAAACGCTGTGGTACTCGAAGGCGTTCGCATCGGAAAAGGCGCAGTTGTCGCAGCAGGCGCAATCGTTATTGAAGATGTTCCTGAAAATGCAGTGGTTGGCGGCACGCCGGCGCGCGTTTTAAAATTGATGGATGAAAAAACACGGGCGAAAACGGAAATCAAACACGAACTTCGCCAGTTGTAATCGGGGAACACAGATGGATTTAGTGAAAATCAGAAGAGAACTGCATCAAATTCCGGAAATCGGTTTTCAGGAAGTGAAGACGCAATCGTATTTAAAGGATATTCTATCGGCTTTTCCACAGGAGCGCCTGGAAATCATCCAATGGAAAACCGGACTGGCTGTTAAAGTCCGGGGCTTGAATCCAACAAAGCTTATTGGTTGGCGCACCGATATTGACGGCCTTCCGATACAAGAAGAAACAGGCCATGATTTTCAATCCACTCATCCTGGATTTATGCATGCCTGCGGACACGATATCCATATGGCCAATGCCATCGGGCTTCTTGAGAGGCTGATAGAAGATCCGATTGCTGATGATGCCGTGATTTTATTTCAACCTGCAGAAGAAGGGCCGGGGGGTGCCTTGCCTTTCCGGGAATGGCTAAAAAACGAACAGCCTTCGTTTTTGCCGGACCAAATTTATGCTTTGCATATTGCTCCTGAGTTGCCGGTTGGAACGGTCGCGACAAAACCCGGACTGTTATTTGCGAATACCTCTGAATTGTTTATCGACCTTCATGGGAAAGGCGGACATGCGGCGTTTCCCCATTTAACGGAAGACATGGCCGTTGCGGGAGCCGCGCTGCTGATGCAGCTGCAGACGATTATCAGCCGCAACGTGAACCCGATGGATTCAGCAGTCCTGACGGTCGGGAAGTTCACTGCAGGAACGGTCCAAAATATCATCGCTGAAAAAGCACGGCTTGAAGGAACCATCCGTACCTTGAATCTGCCGTCGATGCTGAAAGTGAAACAGCGGATAGAAGCGATGTGCCGGGCAATTGAAGAAGGCTATCAATGCAAAATATCGATTGACTACGGTTCAAGTTATTTGGAAGTGAACAATAACGAAGAATTGGCCAAAGCATTCTTAAGATTCGCTGAAAATTATACTGGCATTTTGGCAAAAAGAAGCGAGGCGGCTATGACCGGCGAAGACTTTGGTTATTTTACAGAGGAATTGCCAGGTGTCATGTTTTGGGCTGGAGTAGATTCGGAGTTTGGGCTGCATCATTCCAGATTGAATCCAAACGAATCGGTGCTGGAAATATTGCCGAAGTTTATCCATCAATTTTTCAAGCAACTTTAAAAGTGGCCGGCGTGCAGCTGGCCGCTTTTTTTCTATGCAGATGGAACTAAATCCGTTCAACAGCGTACTACTTAATAGAGAGAATAATAGGGGGGGTTCATATGTTCAAGCGATGGCTGGCAATCAGTGCCAGCGCAATCATTCTACTCATTTTTGTCCTGCCACAAACTGCTTTGGCGGCTGCAAATATTTCCGTCGATGCAGAAGCGGGATTTGCCAATAAGGTGAAGTATGAAAGCGGAGTGCCTATCCAATTTACATTAGTTAACAATGGCGATAATTTTTCAGGAGATTTAGTTTTAGGGTACAGCGAAACTTACAGTCTGGGTGCTGGGATTTCCGTGCCGGTTGAACTGGCCGAAGGAGAAACCAAAACGATCCAAGTGGCAGTGCCGGGATTATCCGATATGATGTCGATGGGAAATGCTTCTCGCAGCATTTTCTTGTATGAAGGCAGTTGGGAAGATGGAAAACAAATCGAAGTTAAAGGGGATAAAAATCTGACTCCCTCTTTCTACTCGCCTTCTTCCCTGTTTCTTGCCACATTGACGGAAAACTCGGACCGGCTTTTGCAGTTGAGTAAAGTAGCGCCGACGGGCAGCGAGTCGACCCAAGTGTTTCATTTAAATCAAATGAATCGATTTGCGTTGCCGACAGAAGCGATGGCGTGGGAAACCATTGATCATTTGCTGATTGATGAATTTTCATTCAGTGATCTGCCAGAAGCAAATCGCAATGCGATTATGCAGTGGGTCCGACAGGGAGGCAGTCTAGTTGTCGGTTCAACAGAAAATATTCAAGCGGCGATGGGTGAACTCTCAGAAGATTTGCCATTGAGCCTTGGAGAGCCGGTTCAATTGGCGGTTCCTGGACTTGAAAAAGAGCTTCCTGCTTTCCAAGCTTCATTGAATGAAGGGGCAGAAGCTTTATTGACCCAAGGTTCTGCTGTCTTGGCAGCCAAGAAGCAAATGGGGGCAGGTTCCATTACGCAAACTGCTTTTTCGCTTGGAGACAGCCAAGTGAGTTCGCAGCAAGGGTATGCGGAAATGATGGAAGGCTTATTGCCGATATCCATCAGCAACCAACAATTTAACCAAGGCCAATCGACATTGGAATACATGTCGTATGAAGTTGGCAATGTGAATGAACTGTTCGAAAGCTTTGCGGTTTCCAAATTTTGGACAGTTGCCATCGTGTTTTTCTACATCGTATTAATTATCCCGGTGCTGTATATTCTTTTGAAGAAACGCGATAAACGTGAACTTGCATGGGTGATTATTCCGGCAATTGCTGTAATTACGTCAATCGGCTTGTTTGCGGTAGGAGCGAAAGACCGCATCGCCAATCCGCAAATCCAACAGACCGGCTTCTTTAAAGTCGACACGGACGGCGGATTAAATGGCTATTACATGAATACCCTCTTGTCAAATAAAGGAGGGAATTATCAATTTACGGCTCCTTCTTCGACTTCTATGACGAGCTTGTTGAATAACCAGTTTTCAGAAGCGTCGCCGCAAGACGGTGCGATTTTGGAGCGTCAAGCTTCAGGCAACCAATTGACGATGCGGAATATGCGCTATTGGTCAGTGGGATCGATTCTAGGCCAATCGTATATAGAGAATACCGGAGATTTTGATGTTCAGCTGAAAGTGGAGAACAAACAATTGACAGGAACGGTCAAAAATAACTTCCCATTTGCGCTCGAAGACGTTTCCATTTGGACAGGAACCCGAATCATGTCTTTAGGCAATTTAAATCCGGGAGAAGAATTGGCGGTAAATGCAAAAGTCCAATCGGATATTTTGGCCTCCATTTCGCCGATTTCCACAAATTACGCATATCAGCAGATCCAAGACAAAGAGGAATTGGAAACTGCCAGAAAGCAAACGATTTTATCCGCCTCATATAACCAAATGCAGGCAGATGACAGTTCGCCTTATGTGATTGCCTATACGAAAGATGCAATTGTTCCGGTCTCGCTTAAAGATCAGCGGGCATCCGTTTCTGCGATGAATTTGGTTGCGCAGCCTTTCAGCCCGGAAACGACTTTGACTGGAGAACTTGATTTGCCGGCTGAAGCATTGACTTTAAAAGTGGCAGCTGCAAATCCGTCGACTTATTTTGAAAATGTTGCTCCTGACCCTTATCTGTATTATTTGGATGGCGGCCAGATTGAAATGACTTATCAGACGCCGAAAGCATTGCAGCTCGATAAAACAGAGTGGCAGACACTGGAAATTTCGAGAGGCAATACAAAAGGCGAAGTGGCCATTCGCAATCTTTCTACAGGGGAACTTGAAAAAATAGAAGAAAACCAGTCCGCCCTGACAAAAAACTTAACCGACTATATTTCAAAAGAAGGGGTAGTGAATTTTGTTGTCGATGCCAATACTGACGGCAATGCGCCTGAAATCACGCTGCCTAAAATCAAGTTGAAAGGGGTGGTTGCTCCGTGATTGAAATCGTCGGATTAACAAAAAAATACGGTTCATTTTATGCGCTGCAGGATTTAAATTTAACGATCGAAGAAGGCACAGTCTTTGGATTTGTAGGGGCAAACGGAGCTGGCAAGTCCACTACGTTTTCCATCTTGGCAACTTTGCTTCAGCCGACTGCCGGCGACGCTTTTATCGATGGGATGAGCGTTACCAAAAATGCGCATGAAGTGCGAAAACAAATTGGTTATATGCCGGATTTCTTCGGCGTCTACGATCAGTTAAAAGCAAATGAGTATTTGGACTTCTACGGGGCAAGCTACGGATTAACGCCGAAAGAGCGTGAAGCCCTTATACCTAAGCTGTTGGAACTCGTCAATTTAGAGCATAAACGATATGATTACGTTGACCTGCTGTCCCGTGGAATGAAACAGCGGCTATGCCTGGCCCGGTCCTTGATCCACGATCCGAAAATCCTTATTTTGGATGAACCGGCTTCTGGGCTTGATCCAAGAGCCCGCGTCGAAATGCGGGATATTTTAAAGGAATTGAAATCCATGGGCAAAACCATCCTGATTTCTTCCCACATCTTGCCGGAACTTGCCGAAATGTGCGACAGCATTGGCGTGATTGACGCTGGAAAATTGATCGCCCAAGGTTCCGTGCATGAAATCCAAGCGCATCTGCAAAGCGAAAAGGTATTGAAAGTAAAACTGGCCGGGCCGGCAAAAGAAGCGATGGCTTTCTTTGAAAATGACCCGCTTGTTTCAAAATTAGTTGAAAAACCGGAAAAGCAGTCCATCGAATTTTTATACCGGGGAACCGAAGAAGACCAAATCCGCTTGCTGCGGCAAGCCATGGAACGCTCGCTCCCGATTTTGTCATTTGCCGAAGAAGAGACAGATCTGGAAGATGTCTTCATGGCCATTACGAAAGGAGTGGAAGTTAAATGAAAACACTCCTCGCAAATCCTGTACTCATAAAAGAAGTGAAATTGCGTTTCCGCAGCATGAAGAGCTTCACCGGCATTCTCTTCTATTTAATGGCGATGAGCATATTTGTTTTCGGCTTCATCTTTTTGACGACTTCATTGACCGGCAGCGGATTTTTCCGTCCGGATGAAAGTTTTCTCTTATTCAGCATGATGACTTATATCCAGCTCGGATTGATTCTTTTCATCACCCCCGGCTTAACAGCAGGGACAATCAGCACCGAAAGAGAAAAGCAGACCTTGAATATTTTATTGACAACGGCGCAAACATCTTTTCAAATCATTTTTGGGAAAATGACTTCATCGATCGCGTTCCTGCTGTTGATGATCGTATCCGGACTGCCTATCTATAGTTTGGTATTCTTGTACGGCGGCGTT
The DNA here is from genome assembly GCF_000821325.1 of Planococcus massiliensis. NCBI lineage: Bacteria > Bacillati > Bacillota > Bacilli > Caryophanales > Caryophanaceae > Planococcus > Planococcus massiliensis. The sequence continues at coordinate 1,260,276 of NZ_CCXS01000001.1, forward strand.
GATCCGCTCCAGATTGTCGTCATCTTTCTTTTCTATTTTCTGACGCTGCTGGCCATCGGAAGCATTGGCGTCATGTATTCGACCATCATCCGAAAGACAATCGTCTCGATGATCGTCACGTACGGAACCATGATTTTTTTATCAGTCGTGACAGCATTTTTTCTGCTGCTGTCCATTCAAATTTCAACGCTTGGAACCGGCACACCGACATTTTCGCCATTTTCCTATTTATGGGCAAGCATCAATCCGGCCATCGTGATGCTCACGCTATTGCAGCCGGGATTTGCCCAGGAAATCCAGACGATGACAGCAATCGAACTGCCGCTATGGGTCGGCTATTTGGTATTTTACAGTTTGCTGACAGCCGGCGCGCTATGGCTAGCCGTTAAACGTTTGCGCGTAAATATGAATAAATACAAATAAGGAGGGATATTCATGAACAATCGGGAATTGATCCGCTATGTAAAAAAAGCTGCTGTTCGGTTAAAGCTCGTGCACATGACCCGGTCTTTTCAAATAGCGCTATTCCTAGGGCTTTTATCTGCATTTTTACTCGTTCTCGTTTCCCGGTTGTTCGTCCTTCCTTATTATGAATTTTATGCATATGCTGCCGGCTCCCTCTTTTTAATTGGCGGCCTTGTTTTTTCCTATAAGGACATGCCGAAAATCGGCCAAGCAGTAGAACAATTGGATCGTTTTACGCCCCATAATCTTCTATTGACCTCTTGGAAAATACAGGAACAAAACAAGCTGACGGAAGCGCTGACCAGACAGACTGCGGAAGTCATCCCTTACAGCTATCAATTATTCAAAAAAGAGCCGCAGCAATGGTTTCAGGGAAAATGGCTGCTGGCTTCGCTGATCACCGGATCGCTGCTGATGATCTCGTTTTTGTTTCCAAGTACGCTTCAGGAACAGGCCAAAGATATTGAGAAGGAACAAGCAGTGATCGAAGAAATAAAAGAAAAAATTGCAGATCTGCAAAAGGATGCCCAAACAGAAATCGTCAAAGAGGAATTGCAAGAAGTTTTAAAGAAAGTGGAACAAAGCGAAACTGCTGAAGAAGCCCTGAAAGAAGTGGTCAAGAAGCAAAAGGAAATGGCCCAGCAGGAACAGCAATTAGCTGCAGAAGGGAAAAGGGCAGAACAGGAACATGCGGATGTTGAAAATGCAGCGAAACAGCTCGCTGAACAAGCGGGAAAAACACAGACCGTTTTAAGCAATATGGGAAAACCCGTAAGTTTTCCTCTTCAACAGACAATTGCCGGAGCCGCAGATCCAGAAGCTTCCAATAACGAAGGAGCAGCATCAGAAGGCACAGAAAGTTCTTCAGCATCCGAAAACAAATCCGGCGGAAGCAGCGGCAACGCCAATACTGAATCTCAAAGCGGCAGCAATGGGGAGAGTCAGCAACAAGGCCAGGGCCAAGGACAAGGGCAAAGCCAAGGCCAGGGTCAAGGACAAGGTCAGGGCCAAGGACAGGGTCAAGGCCAAGGTCAAGGCCAGGGTCAAGGCCAGGGTCAAGGACAAGGTCAAGGCCAAGGACAGGGTCAAGGCCAAGGAGGTTCCGGATTCGGAGTTGGGCAAGGAAGCCGGGAACTTTTGACCGTCCCTTCTCGGATAGGCGGAGATAGTGAAACGACTGTCGATCAGGGAGAGCTTGGCGAAGGCAATGCTGCAGAAGAACAAGAAGGAGTTGTCCCGGCTACAAAAGGGACGGTCCGTCCGTATTCTGAAGTAGTGGGCGACTACACCGATTCTTATTTTACAAGTGCCGATCGTTTGGCATTGCCGCCAGACCTGCAAAAGGTCGTGGAACAGTATTTCTCAACAGTTGAATCTGAATAATAGAAAGCAGGGGAATTTATGGCGTACACACCGGAAGATTTTAAGGAAATGAGCAATAGACTGCAAGATGTCAAGGATGAAATCGGCAAATTTATCGTCGGGCAAGATCAAGCGGTGGAATTTTCTTTGTATGCGATTTTAGCGGATGGCCATGCGTTGCTCGAAGGGTTGCCTGGACTTGGGAAGACGATGCTGATCCGGACAATTTCAGACGTAATGGACTTGAGTTTTTCCCGCATCCAATTTACACCGGATTTAATGCCTTCTGATATTACTGGCACGAGCCTTATCGAAAGGGATGCGGAAGGCAGGCAGCAATTCACATTCAAGGAAGGCCCGATTTTCCATCAGATGGTTTTAGCGGATGAAATCAACCGGGCAACGCCAAAAACACAAAGCGCCCTGCTCGAAGCGATGGGGGAAAAAACGGTGACGATTTTAGGGGAGACGAAAAGAATGGCGCGCCCGTTTTTCGTCTTGGCAACGCAGAACCCGATTGAAATGGAAGGGACTTATCCGTTGCCGGAAGCCCAGATGGACCGTTTTCTCTGCAAAATTCTCGTCTCATATCCAAACCGCGAAGAACTGGCAGAAATTAGCCGAAGAACAACCGGGGCCGAAACGGTTTCGCTCGTCAAGAAAATGAATACCGCCTCTTTAATCGAAGCGCAGCAAATGGTCAAAGAGGTATTGATTGCGGAAGACATCCTCATGGTGGGGGTCGACATCATCCAGCAGTCAAATCCGGAGTATACCCATTTTGATGAAATTAAACAATTTGTCCAATATGGCAGCGGGCCAAGGGGCCTTCAAAGCCTAATCAAACTGGCCAAAGCGAAGGCACTGGCGGAAGGCCGTTTCCATGTATCGATCGGTGATTTGAAATATGTTGCCCCAGCTGTATTAAGGCATCGGATTTTGTTGAATTATGAAGGAGAAGCGGCTGAAAAAACGGTGGATGACCTCATCGGAACAATTTTGGAAACTGCCGGAAGAGGCGCATTAAAATGAGTGGGCTGCAATTGCCAGGGGATTGGGCGAAGCGGTTAAGCCGATACTCCATCGCCACGAAAGCAAAGATCCGCGGCCATCATAAAGGGTCGCACCGTTCCAGCCGATTCGGGTCTTCGCTCGATTTCTCGGATTTTCGGGAATACCATCCTGGAGACGATGTTCGGCATATCGATTGGAATGTCTTTGCCCGGACGGAAAAAGTTTACATCAAACGGTATTTGGATGAACAGGAAATGCGGGTCCATATCTTAATGGATGATTCGAAATCGATGAGAGAAAAATGGCTCTTCTCAAAGCAGTTGGCGTTTTCATTGGGGGCGATGGTATTAAGCAAGGATGACCGGTTGAGCATTTCAGCGGGGGAGGCGTCAGCATCGCCTTTTAAGAAAAAAGGCAAGTCGGCGAGAAAGCTCTTTGAACATTTTATGGTGAGCCTTCCCGATCCTCAAAGCCATTTTTTTGCAAAAAATGCGAGTTTTTACAGTGCGAAAGATTCTACGGTTCTCTTTATTATTTCAGATGGTTTGGAAGAGCTGGAAGAATGGCAACTGTTTTTTAAGCAAGTGCCGAAATACGCGCACGATATCCGTTTTCTCCATCTATCCACTGCTGAAGAAAGGCTTCCGAATTTTGATGGGGATATGCGCCTTATTGACGAGGAAACCGGTTCAGATTTAAATGTAACGATGACGCGCCAGGCAATTGAGGCTTATCTGGAGAAGCGGGAACTGCACAATAGGGCTTTGGAAGCGCTATGTGCAAAACACGGCGTCCATTATATGCCCATCCTAATTGAAGACGGCATCCAACAAGTTATGATTCATCAATTGGCTCGGAAAAAATGGATTGAATAGGGGGAGCGGCGCATGGGAATAGCAAATTGGATTTGGATTTGGACAGCAATCATGCCGTTTGCTGTGTTCCTTTATTATTTTTTCCGGAAAAAATATCAAAATAAAAATGTCTCATCTGTTCTATTTTGGCAAGAAATGATGAAAGAAATTCAAGCCTCACCCTATCTGAAAAAATTACAGCATCATTTGCTGTTTTACCTGCAAATGGCTGCTTTGCTTCTTTGCGTTTTCGGATTGATCGAACCGTATTGGGAGTCAGAGACGGTCCAAGGCAATGAATTGATTTTTATAGTAGACACTTCTGCATCTATGCTTGCCGGTTCGCCAAGCCGCTTCGATCAGCAGAAAACCGCCATGGCGGAATTGGTCGGCCAAGCAGGCGGGAAACCCGTCACGGTTATTAAGACCGGCCAAACACCGGAAGTCGCTGTCCGAGAAGAACGGGAACAGAAAAAGCTTTTAGCAAGCATCGAAAATCTGGAGGTTAACTATGAAGAAGCCCAGATGGACCAAACGATCCTGTTTGCGGAATCTTTAGTGAAAGATGAATCGACCGTCATCCATATCTTCACGGATGCATTAGCGCGTGAAGCATTAGCGTCAAAAACAGAGCAGTCTTTCGTCGTCCATTCTAGCAGCGAGAAATTGGCTAATGCATCCATCCGGCAATTTGGATTGTCCCAATCCGAAAAAGGCCTGCGGGCGATTGTGCAAGTCGTCAATGAAAGCGAAGAACAGATGAAAGGGACGGTCACGCTATCTGCTGGCGGCGTTTCAAAAGAAGCGGAATTGGAGCTGCAGGCGGGAGAGGAACGATTGGTGCCGTTTGAAAACCTGCCTGCAGAAGATTTATGGACTGCTGAAATCCAAGTCAATGATGACTATGCGGCAGATAACAGGATGCTCTCGTTTGTGCAGCAAGAATCGACAGGGGTGGTAGTGGATTCGTCGCTCCATTCGTTGGTGTCGAAAGGGTTTGAATCCATTGGCATGGAGGTGGCGGCTGCCGATCCGTCGCAGTTCAAAGACCGGACCGGTTCAATGCTTGCAACCAATCAAACCGAACTGCTTGATTTGAATTCACCGATTCTGTTGATCGGCAGAAATGATGCCGAAGCAATAGAAGTCTCAGGAGCAATTGAAACCACTTCACATCCTTTGTTTACTTATGCCGATTTGGAAAATGTCTACGTTTCAGCGCTTTACCCGGGATTTGATGCTTATGAAACGATTGCAGAAATCGATGGAAAACCTTTTATCCAACTAAGTCCGAAAGGCGATATTGCGATTCTTTCGGATATCCAATCGACCAATTGGCCGCTGGATCCCTCTTTTCCATTATTCTTATGGAGTGCCGCAAATGAATTGACGGGAAGCGAAGCTTTTTTAGGCTATTTTCAGCCGAATGAGCATCGCTCCGTCCCGCTTGCTTCTGATGCAGGAGAATGGGAATTGTTCAAAGGCAAAGAATATGTCGGCTCTTATTTAGAAGGGGAAGGGCCTTTTATAGCCCCAGCAGAGCCCGGCGTTTATGAAGTGGACGGGGACGGCCGATCCATGCAGATGATTGTTCAGTTGAGTTCAGAAGAAAAAACATTGGCATCCGGTGCATCTTATGCGATCGGCCAAGCATCAGAAGAGGATGAAACGATTCATTATCCTTTGATTCCTTGGGCTATTGCCATTGTCTTATTATTGCTGCTAGTCGAATGGGAGGTGTACCGCCGTGGAATTGCGATTAGATGAACCTCTCTTTCTTTGGCTGCTTGTACCGGCATTGATTTACTTTGCCTATAGCGGATTTCGAAACTTCAAACTCGGCAGTTTTTTATTCCGGCTGGTTTTTGTTCTGCGCATGGCGGCAGTAGCTGCATTGATTTTTGCCTTAGCCGTGCCGTCGATTTACCGGCCAGCCGAACACCAGCAAATCATTTACCTGATGGACCGTTCCGCTTCCATGGAAGGAGCGCAAACGGCGATCGCGGAATCGATCGAAGCAGCCATGGCGGAAAAGAAAGATACCCAGCATATCGGCGTCTATACGTTTGCAGAAGATTTTCAGACGCTGTTGCCGGTGTCTCCGGAACAGCGTGCATTGCCGCTCGATCAAAGTACGGGAATGGCTGATCATACAAATATTGCACAAGCTTTGGAACTTGCTGCCCATAGCGGCGATACGGATTTGGCAACACGCCTCGTGCTGATTTCCGATGGCAATGAAACGAAAGCATCTGCGCTCGAAAGCCTGAACCGGCTTCAAAGTGATCGGATTCAAATTGATGTCTTGCCTATCCAGCAGGCGAGTTCACAAGATGCGGCGATTACTGCGTTTGAGACGCCTGCGAAGGCCTTTATAGGAGAATCCCAGGCCCTTTCCTTAAACATCCAGTCAGATGGAGAACGGGAAGCGGAGCTGGTTCTTTCCAAAAATGATGAAGAATTTGACCGGCATCGCATCCAGTTAGTTGATGGAGAAAATTTGTTTGCCTATCGCTATCCTGCAAATGAAGAAGGATTATTGAAATATGAAGCCCGATTGGAAATGGGAGAAGACCGCTATTTGGAAAATAATTCGTTGGTGAGTGTCACGGAAGTAGAAGGGAAGCCTGAATTATTGGTCGTGAGTGGAAGCACTCCGAGTCCGATTCCGGGTTTGCTGGATCGTGAAAATATCCGGACTTCAACTATCGACTCCAACGAGCTTCCGACGAGCCTTTCTTCGATCCTGCAGTATGACGGCATCATCTTTGACAACGTTTCCGGAACTTCCGTCGGCGGCCAGCAAATGGAAGTCATCGAACAGGCAGTCAAACAATTCGGTGTCGGATTCATGATGATCGGCGGAGATCAAAGCTACGGGCTAGGCGGCTATTTTAAATCGCCGATTGAACGGCTGTTGCCGGTCGAAATGGAAGTCAAAGGCAAACACGAACTGCCTTCTCTTGGGCTCGTCATCGTTATGGACCGCTCCGCAAGCATGGCTGGCGTGAAAATGGAATTGGCGAAGGAAGCGGCCGCCCGTTCTGTCGAACTTCTTCGGAAAGATGACACAGTCGGCGTAATCGCATTTGACGATCAGCCTTGGCAAATTGTCGACACGGAAAAACTGGCGGATCCAAAGGAGGCAGCTGATAAGATTCTTTCTGTTACGCCAGGCGGCGGTACAGAAATCTATCGTTCATTGTCAGAAGCTTACGGGCAGTTGGAAGGGCTGGAGCTTCAGCGGAAACACATTATTTTGCTGACGGACGGACAATCCCCGCCGAGTGATTACACGAGCTTGATCGAAGGCGGCAAGGAGGACAATATTACGTTATCGACGGTTTCAATCGGACAAGACGCGGACAGCAGGTTGCTCGAAGAATTGGCTGCAACCGGCAACGGCCGGTTTTATGAAGTGGCGGATGCCACGACGATTCCGGCCATTCTTTCGAGGGAAACAATCATGATGTCCCGGACTTATATCGTAGATGAACCGTTTTATCCGATCGTCTATGACAGCCCTTGGAGTGATTTGTTTTCTGATGGCGTGCCGCAAATGAATGCATATATTGCCACAACGGCTAAGCCATCAGCTTCCGTCGCTTTGGAAAGTGAGGAAGGGGACCCGGTGCTTGCGTCGTGGAATTACGGCCTTGGCAAAACGATTGCCTATACGTCGGGAAGCAGTGCATGGAGCGGAGATTTTCAAGCTTGGAAAAATTGGCCGTCGTTTTGGAACCGTTCCGTTTCTGAACTTTTGCCGTCGTTTGATGAAATCCCCTTTACTGTGGCCCGAAAGCAGCAAGGCGTCTACACCATTGAAGACCCGACTCGGCAATCGGCCATTATGGAAGTGGCCGTTATCGACGAAACAGGAATGGAAATCCCTCTGCAAAGTGAACCGGTGGCGCCAGGAAAATTGGAAGTGAAGCTGGATGCAGATCCGGGCTTGGTCTTCTTCAGCATCCGAAATGAAGACCGGGAAGCTTATAAGACCGGCCTGACAATCCCTTACGGCGAGGAATATCGTCTGAGTGGACCGAACACCGCTTTGCTTGCTTCAATAGCTGAGAGAAGCGGAGGGAGAGTTTTAGAATCGCTGGAAGAGTCGCTTCGGGATATCCCCTACGAAAGCGGGACGAATCAGCCGATCCAGCATTTCCTGCTGCTGCTTGCGATGCTGCTATTTTTCGCGGATATTACGATCCGCAGATTCGGCCTTCGATTGATTCCTTCGATGAAAAAAACAAAAGCGGCCGCTTCGCCAATTCAAGAAGCACCGCCGCAGACAATCGAACAATTAATAAAAGCGAAAAAGAGGGAGTGACCTCTTTTTCGCTTTTTTAATGGGCTTGCGCTTTTCTATTGTCAAGACTCCCAGCGCCCAGATTCTCGGGACATAAGCCACTCTGGCTATGCGGCTGAAAAGATGCCGCTTCGCCAGATTGTCTTACGCCTTTCGAATCTATACGGGCGCTTCCGCTTTTCTTAGCTTCTGCTTGTTGCGAGCAGCTGCTGTTTTTTCGCTGACCAGTTGCTTGCAATAAAGAAGCACGTAATCAAAATAGCTGTTCCGAAAATATAAGGGAAGCTCATGTCGATATCAAAGAGAATTCCTGCCATCGCAGGCCCGAACATGTTCCCGAGGCTCATATACGCATTGTTCATGCCAGCGGCAAATCCTTGCTCATTCCCGGCAAGCTTTGATATCAAGGTGTTGATGGCCGGGCGCAGCAGCGAGGCCGCTGTAAAGAAGACAGCTGCGACTAAAAGAATCGTCCAAAACGTGTTGACAAAAAGAATCCCTATCATCGCTCCAGCAGAAACGAGCAAGTTGACGAGGATGACTTTCATTTCACCGAAGCGCTTGAATAATTTATTGATGACAAAAGTTTGAACGATGACGCCGACAAATCCGCCGATGGTGATCAAGACCGCAATTTCCTTCGGAGTGAATTGGTATTTCTTGTCGACATATAGAGCGATCGTCGATTGGAAGTTGGCCAATCCGAAAGCGAAAATCAGCATGACCAATAGCATGACGAAGTAGGGAGTTGTGGTCGAACTTTTTAATTGCTGCAAGAGGTTCTCCGATTTTGCTGGAGCCGCTGGAATCGTCGGTGCGACGTTCGGCAATGCGATAAAGGAAATGACTGCTGCAAGTAACGCGACGGTTGTGGCCACATAAAATGGAAATTGCAGGCTGACTTCAGCCAGGAATCCCCCAAAGCCGGGTCCGACCATAAAGCCGAGCGACATGGATGCACCAAGAAGGCCCATGCCTTTGCCGCGTTCTTCGAAAGTGGTGATATCGGCAACGAAAGCCATCATCGGAGGAATCAGGAAAGCCGCTCCCAAGCCACTAAAGAAACGTGCCAAGTACAGGATCCATAAATCCGAAGCGAGTCCGAAGACAAGCTGCGAAAGCCCAAAAATGATCAAACCGACAATGATCAGCTTTTTGCGTCCGTATTTATCGGACAATTGCCCGGATAAAGGGGAGAAAAGAAATTGGGCAAGAGCGAAAGTGGCGATTAATGTACCAAGTGCTTGGCCTGCGACACCGAACGTGGCCAGGTATTCCGGCATGATCGGGATGATGAGGCCGATGCCGCTCATTGCGATAAACATATTGAACATCAATACATACAACGCGAATTTATTTGATTTAGCGGCCATAGCGTATCCTTCTTTCACTGTATATATTTCGTGTTCCTAAATTTTATCACAAAGATACTCAATACCATACCCTTTTGCCAAAAGAAAAAACAGGCAGCTGGCTGCCTGTTAATTTTCCATATCCATTTTGAATTCCAAAAATAATTCATTGTAGATGCCGAGCATTTCCAGCCCTAAGTTTTCGTACACTTCCAGGTGTTCCCGAAGTTCTTCAGGCGGATAGAAGCGCTCGTCACCTGTCACTTCCGGATCCATGATTTCAATCGCTGCTTGGTTCGGTGTGGAATACCCGACATAATCTGCATTTTGGGCAGCCGTTTCCGCTCCCAGCATGAAATTGATGAATGCATGGGCGCCTTCTACATTGCTGGAAGTCTTCGGAATGACCATATTGTCAAACCATAAGTTTGAGCCTTCCTCCGGCACTGAATAATCGATGTTTTCGTTGATCCACATCATATCTGCCGCTTGTCCGGACCACGTCAAAGCAACAGCCGCTTCTTCGCGCCGCATCATTTCGACGATTTCATCCCCGATAATGGCTTTTGTGTTCGGGCCGAGCGTTTTCAGTTTATCCGTGGCTTCCCGGAGCTCTGAAACATCTGTCGAGTTCAGGGAGTAGCCAAGGCTGTTCAACCCCATTCCGATAATTTCACGTGCACTGTCCACTAGAATAACTTCCTGTTTCAGCGTAGGGTCCCATAAATCATCCCAGCTTTCGAACGTTTGGCCTTCCAGCAAAGTCGGATTATAAGCGATACCGACAGTTCCCCAGAAATAAGGGATGGAATATTCATTGCCCGGATCAAAAGGAAGGTCAAGGAAATACGGATCGATGTTTTTTAAGTTCGGAATTTTTTCGTGATCGATCGGGATCAATAAATCATTTTCCTTCATTTTTTCAATGGCATATTCCGAAGGCATTGCGACATCGTAAGACGTACCGCCTTGCTCGATTTTTGTCATCATCGCTTCATTTGAATCGAAGGTTTCGTACACGACATTGATATTGGTTTCATCTTCAAATTGCTGGACCAATTCCGGGTCGATGTATTCGCCCCAGTTGTAGACGGTAATCGATCCTCCGCCAGTGGTTGCGGAACTTTTCTCAAGGACGGATACGCCGTAAAGAAGCAGGGCAGAAGCGACCAGAATCGCGACTGTAGCTTGAATTATGCTTTTCATCTTAATGGCCTCCTGTTCCGATGCTATTCCGTGCCCGTTGGTTAAAGAAGTAATAGCCGACAACAAGGCCGAGTGTTACCACAAAGATCAAGGTGGAAAGTGCATTGATCGTCAATGTGATTCCGGCACGCGCCATCGAATAGATTTCAACGGAAAGCGTTGAGAATCCGTTTCCTGTAACAAAGAACGTAACCGCAAAGTCATCCAATGAATAGGTCAACGCTAAAAAGAATCCTGCGAAAATCCCCGGCTTGATGTAGGGAATTATCACCCGCGTCAAAATATCGCGTTTCGTAGCACCCAGATCTGCTGCAGCGTCAATTAACGTGCTGCTCATTTCCTGCAGTTTCGGCAAGACCATGATGACGACGATTGGAATGCTGAAGGCGATATGTGAAATCAGGACAGAAGCGAATCCGAGCTTAACGCCGATCATTGTAAACAGGATTAGGAACGATGCACCGATAATGACGTCCGGGCTGACAATCAGAATATTGTTCAGCGACAGCACCGCATTGCGCATTTTACGATTTCGCAAGAACACAATGCCAATGGCCCCAAGAACACCAATCGCTGTTGAAATCAATGACGACAGCAAAGCGATGATGACCGTATTCATCAAAATGATGAGCAGCCGCGTGTCGTTAAAGACTGCTGCATAATGTTCCATCGTAAACCCGTCGAAGCTCGACATCGTTCCGCCGCTATTGAATGAATAAAAGATCAAGTAAAAAATTGGTGCATATAAGATAAAGAAGACAACTGCCAAATAGACTTTTGCTTTTTTACTTAGTTTTCCCATTTGCAGAGCCTCCTTTTTCCCGCTGCCCGGTCAGCATCATAATGATGATCATGAAGAGTATTAAAAACACCGCAATCGTTGAACCCATCCCCCAGTTTTGCGTCACCAGGAATTGCTGTTCAATGGCTGTACCGAGCGTGATGACTTTATTGCCCGCGATCAAACGCGTAATGACAAATAGCGACAGCGCTGGGATGAAAACGGCTTGGACGCCGGATTTTACGCCGTTGATGGTCAACGGGAAAATCACTTTTCTGAATGTCATCCAGGATGAGGCGCCAAGGTCACGTGATGCATCCATCAGCGCCGGATTCAATTTATCCAAGGAATTGAAGATCGGCAAAATCATGAACGGAATAAAAATGTAAACCGATACGAAAATGAAACTGAAATCCGTGAACAGGATTTGCTGCTCGCCAATGCCGATGGCTGCCAAGAATTTATTGGCCGGGCCGTACAAGCCGAAGATTCCGATAAAGGCGTAGGTCTTCAAGAGTAAATTGATCCATGAAGGGATAATGATCAGCAGCAGCCACAATTGCTTATGCTTTGTTTTCGTCAGCCAGTAGGCAGTCGGGTAAGCAATCAGAATCGAAAAGAAGGTCACCAGAAATGCATACCAGAACGAGCTCAGCGTCAGCCGCAGATAGACGGATGAAAAGAAATTCTGGTAGTTCTCGAGCGTTAAATTTCCTTGCAGGTCAAAGAACGAGTAATAGACGACCAATGCAATCGGCGCGATGACAAACAGCGCAATCCAAATATAATAGGGGATCAGATAGAAACTGCGTGCTCCTTTACTTTTCATCGGCTTCTGCTCCATATGATTCGAGACGTGCATCAAACGCTTCTTCGGATTCGTTCAAGCGCATAACGTGAATGGCTTCCGGATCAAAATCCAAGCCGATCAGGGAGCCGACTTCCGCTTTCTTGGTGGAGTGTACAAGCCATTCGTTCCCGACTTCATCAATAGTGGAAATTTCAAAGTGAACGCCGCGGAATAGCTGGGTATCGACTGTGACGGCCATTTTTCCTTGGCTTACGGAAGTGATTTCAAGGTCTTCCGGACGAATGACGATTTCAACCTGTTCATTGGGATTTAACCCTTGGTCGACGCACTCAAATTCTTTATTGGCAAAACGGACACGGTAGTCTTCGATCATTTCACCTGCGACGATATTGGATTCGCCGATAAAATCCGCCACGAATCGGTTGATCGGCTCATCGTAAATGTCCATCGGCGTACCGCTTTGCTGGATCTCGCCGGCTTTCATAACGAAAATTTCATCCGACATGGCAAGTGCTTCTTCCTGGTCATGTGTGACGAAAATAAAGGTTTTGCCAAGGCGCTGCTGAAGTTCACGCAATTCGTACTGCATTTCGGTCCGCAATTTCAGATCCAGCGCAGAGAGGGGTTCATCAAGCAAAATCACTTCCGGGTCATTGACAATCGCCCGCGCAATCGCGACGCGTTGGCGCTGCCCGCCGGACATTTCACTGATTTCCCGATTTTCATATCCTTTTAAGTTCACGAATTCCAAAGCTTCTTTCACACGGCGTTCAACTTCCGCTTTTTTTAACTTTTTGATGCGGAGCCCGAAAGCCACATTCTCAAATACGTTAAGGTGGGGAAAGAGGGCATAATCCTGGAATACTGTGTTTACTTGGCGTTCGTTGGCGGGAATGTTATTGACTTTTTTTCCTTCAATATAGACATCGCCTTTGGTCGGTGTAATAAACCCGGCGATCAAACGCAGGATCGTCGTTTTACCGCAGCCGGAAGGGCCGAGAAGGGTATAGAATTTTCCTTTTTCAAGTTCAAAGCTGACATCGTTCAAGACAGGGCCAGCCCCGTCATAGATTTGCGAAACATTTTCAAAACGAATAATTGATGTATCCAATAGGTATCCCTCCAAATTTACAAATATGATTGTGTGGCAACAATGATCATTTCTGATTTTCCAGAATGGGCATTAATAAGCTGATGATGGTCAGAAGCTTCATAATAAAGGGAATCTCCAGCACTTGCAAGATACTCGTTGTCTCCAAGGACGAGGCGTACCCGGCCTTCAAGCACATAAATGAAGGTTTCGGCAAGGGAAGGTTCAAAGTGTTTGAATTGCCCATTCTCTTCCAGTGTCAGATAGACAGGCTCCATTTCCTTTTCATTGGAAGTGGTGATGAGCCAATCAATTTCATAGCCGGATTCCGTGTCCGTGTGGATTGTATGGTCACTTGGTGTATAAACAACTTTCACTTCTTTATCGGAGTCATCAAAAAATTCCTTCGGCGTCGTGCCGAGAACTTCCAGCAGCGAAAATAGCGTTTCAATCGAAGGGGAATTCATATCCCGCTCCAACTGGGAGATGAAGCCTTTGCTCAAATCTGTCCGCTCGCCGAGTTCTTCCTGCGTCAATCCATTTTTTAGCCGCAGCCGCTTTATTTTCATTCCGATTTGCACGCAGCTTCACCTCGTTTTATATAGTAATAGTAAACTTTGAATAAATTAAGTTTATTAAAAATATACTTTAAGTTTACTAACAGCAATTATCATTATACAAAAACCCGTTCGTTTTTCAAGTATAATAAATAATTTAAAAGAAATTTTTCTTAAACATTGCTTTTTACCGCAAAACTTTATTATTATAAAGAAATGGAGTAAAACGTGAATACGCAAAGAAAACACTTTTAACTTTGAAATATGATGATATGATAATTAAAAGATGACCATGTGTAACCTATCTTTCGGGAGTGATCAATTTGAACGGCAAAATGAATTTTTTCCTGGACCCTAAAAACCGTATTGTCCAAAAATCTTCAATCATGAATTATAAACAGGACCAGCAAGGTCTTTACCTAGTAGCGAATAAACAATTTATCAATTGGATGGATGTCCATACTTATTGCCATACGTGTTTGTCTGCTTTGACTTTCGACGACGAATTCGACGCAAGCTATTGCTCGAGCTGCAATGAGTGGCGTGAAGAAAAATGCAGCGACATCCATTGTGAATACTGCGAAAAACGGCCGAAACGGCCATTGGATCCCCGCTGACATAGTGGGGGTTTATTTTTTTTAAGCGCTATTTTTGGATGGGAATATGCTAAACTAATGGCTATAAAAGAATTTGGGGGATGTATATGAAGAAAGAATTTGTAGTCATCGGCCTTGGGCGATTCGGTGGAAGCATCGTCCGCGAACTGATTGAACAAGATGCAGATGTAATGGCAATTGATAAAGATACTGAACGGGTTGATGAATTTGCGAGCATCGCGACGCAGGCAGTTGTCGCTGATACGACAGATGAAGCGGTACTTAAATCTCTCGGCATCCGCAATTTTGAACATGTCATTGTCGCCATCGGTGAAAATATCCAAGCGAGCATCCTTACGACATTAATGCTAAAAGAAATAGGCGTCAAAAAGATCACCGTTAAAGCCCAAAACGACTATCATGCGAAAGTGTTGAACAAAATAGGGGCGGATCACGTCGTTCATCCGGAACGGGATATGGGGATTCGAATCGCCCATAATATGTTATCCAATAATGTGTTGGATTACTTAGAGTTATCGGATGAGCATTCCATTGCCGAGATCCAAGCCAATGAAAAGCTCGCAGGGCGAACGTTGATCGGTTTAGACATACGCGCAAAATACGGCATTAATATCGTCGCCATTAAAAGAGAAGGCCAAATCTTAGTATCGCCGCAGGCCGATATGGAAATCGAATTGGCCGACGTATTGATCATTATCGGGTCGGATGCGGATATCAACCGATTTGAAAAGAAAGTCCTCAACTGAAAACGGAGGATAATAGAAAAAAAGCGTTCGCGTCAGGAATTCCTGACACGAACGCTTTTTTAGTTGATGATAGTTGAAATTTTTTTCTGATGTCCAGTCTGCAGCACCTAGCCCCACGAGACGCTTCGGTCTTGCCGATAATGGCAAAGAATGCCATTGCCTTCAAAACCTCCAGCGATTGTCGGGGCTGAACAGGTGGTTCCGCTTTTCTAGACTTCCATGATGATCGGCAAGATCATTGGGCGGCGTTTTGTTTTTTCATATAGGTACGGCCCCAACACGTCTGAGATATCGCTTTTCAGCTCAGCCCATTCAGTGTTTTTGCCATGGATCTTTTTGTTTAAATGGCGGTTCAGCATTTGCTGAGCCTCGTAGATCATCGTTCCGGATTCACGCATGTAGACAAATCCGCGCGAGATGATGTCCGGACCGGATACCATTTTGTTTTTCTTCATATCAACGCTGACTACAACGATGACCAATCCTTCTTCAGAAAGCACACGGCGGTCGCGTAGAACGATATTGCCGATGTCGCCGATGCCGCTTCCGTCGATGTAAACATCTCCGGCAGGAATGCGTCCGGCAACAGAAGCTTCATTTTGGCTAAGTGCCAAGACATCGCCGTTTTCCATGATGAACGTGTTTTCCAGCGGCACATCGCAATCCACGGCTAACTGGGCATGGATTTTTTGCATGCGGTGTTCGCCGTGGATCGGCATAAAGAATTTTGGTTTGATCAAACGAAGCATCAATTTGTTTTCCGGCTGTGAACCGTGTCCAGAAGTATGGACGTTGTTCAATGAGCCGTGGATCACATCTGCTCCGGCGCGGAACAGCAAATTGATCGTCCGGTTGACGCTGCTCGTATTGCCCGGAATCGGGGAAGACGAGAAAACGACCGTATCATTCGGCTGGATCTGGATTTGACGATGCGTCCCGTTGGCAATTCTTGAAAGAGCTGCCATCGGCTCGCCTTGGGAACCTGTACATAGAATCAGCACTTCATTGGCAGGCAGGCGGTTCAATGTTTGCGTATCTACGAAAGCATCTTCTGGTGCGGTAATATAGCCAAGTTCACGGCCGATTGTTATCGCGTTGTCCATGCTTCGGCCGAATACCGCAATTTTGCGGCCTTGAGCCACAGCTTCGTCTGTCACTTGCTGAAGGCGATAAATATTAGATGCGAATGTTGCAAAAATTAAGCGGCCATCCACTTTTCTCATAATGTCCTTGATGGACTCGCCGACTTTGCGTTCAGACATCGTGAAGTCGGGAACTTCAGCATTTGTACTATCAGAAAGCAGGCATAGCACGCCTTCGCTTCCGATTTGAGCCATTTTCAACAAGTTGGCAGGTTCGCCTACCGGCGTGAAATCGAACTTGAAATCTCCAGTATGGACGATGTTGCCGGGAGGCGTTTTGACGACGACTCCGAAAGCATCTGGTATACTGTGGGTCGTACGGAAGAAACTGACTGAAGTTTTCCGGAATTTGATGACATCTTCCTCTTCGATTTCAATCATTTTAGTTTGGCGAAGCAAACCATGTTCTTCTAATTTCTTGCGCAGCAAGCCTAAAGCCAGTTTGCCGCCATAGACCGGAATGTTGATCTTTTTCAAGAGGTAAGGGATTCCGCCGATATGGTCTTCATGTCCGTGTGTCACGAACAAGCCTTTGATTTTGTCTGCGTTTTTTACGAGATAAGTATAATCCGGAATAACATAATCGATTCCGAGCAAATCGTCTTCCGGAAATTTGATGCCCGCATCGATCAGAATGATTTCATCCTGGAACTGGACACCATACGTATTTTTGCCGATTTCGCCTAGTCCGCCGAGTGCGAATACAGCTGTTTGATCATTCTTAACAAATTTCATAGTCAGTCCAAGCTCTCAACTTCGAAATTTTCGCTGGCTTGTTCGTATTCCAAATGGCTTCCTTCAAGCAGCTGGATAAATTCGATGTTATAGTTGCGGTCTTTCAAGTGGAATCTTACTTCTCGCTCGGATGATGCTTCTACGTAGAGGCTCTTGGTGTTTTCGCGAACTGGGACCTCTGCACGGTTTTCTTGATACAATACTTTAAAAATCATAATTTGCTCTCCTTTTGCACGTTCAATTAAATTCACTTTCTTTATATTATCATGACCGTGTTTTAAAATAAAGAATAGCCCTCCTTATTTATTAAGAAGGGCTAAACCGATTATGCGATTTTCTTTTTGTTCATAATGCCGTTTAGCTGTCTGAGAAGTCTTCTTTTCATACGTTTCAGTTTCAGCATGGCTATCTCACTCCTTAAGTGCATTATACTGTATTTTCAGATAAATGTAAAGATTGAGGGCTGTTTTATAATAAAAAATTGATAGGAGAATGATGCATGAGTAAATTATTGTTATTGGATATTGATGGAACATTGATGAATTCGAAAAAAGAAATTCCGGAAAGTGCAAAAGCTGCATTGATCCAGGCGAAAGAAAACGGACATGATTTGGCTATCGCTACCGGACGGGCTCCTTTTATGATTAATAAAGTTTTAAAAGAAACGGGCATTCGTACATATATTACTTTTAATGGCCAATACATTGTCCATGAAGATGAGTGCATCCACAGGGAAGCGCTAGATACAGATCTTTTGTCATCGATTGTTGAATTTGCAGAAAAGCGCGCGCACCCGATTGTTTTCATGAATGAGAAAAAAATGGTTTCATCCATTGACTACCATCCTGATATCGATGAAAGCATCAAAACTTTAAAATTCCCTCATCCTGAAATGGTGGAAGATTTTCATAAAGACCATGACATTTACCAGGCGCTTGTTTTTTGTGAGGAAGACGAAGAGCAGCAATATCATGATACATTCAAGGAAATGCAATTTGTCCGTTGGCACCGCGTGTCATGCGACATCTTGCCGAAAGGCGGAACAAAAGCGAGCGGCATTGAACATTTAATCCGCGCAACCGGCCACACCCTCGAAGACACAATTGCTTTTGGCGACGGCTTGAATGATTTGCAGATGATGGAGAAGGCAGGCATTAGCGTAGCGATGGCAAACGGCCATGAAGAAACGAAAAAGCGCGCAACCCATGTAACGGATCATGTGGATGAAGACGGGCTCGCCAATGCATTCAAACATTTGAAGCTAATTTAAATAGAATAAGCAAAAAAAAGAGGCTCGGATTATTCATCCGAGTCTCTTCCTATTGGCATGGCATTTTCAATTTCGGCAAACGGGTTTTTAGGATTGATGTGGTCAAAGAACATAACGCCATTCAAATGATCGAGCTCATGCTGGAAAGCAATAGCCGGCAGCCCTTTTAAACGCATTTTGTATTCTTCGCCTTCTAGATTGAAAGCTTTGATGGTGATGCGGGCATGGCGGGGAACATATCCCGGAATAGCGCGGTCTACGGATAAACAGCCTTCGCCAGCAGTCAAATAAGCTTTTTCGACAGAATGGCTGACGATTTTAGGATTGATGGCAATCAAGCTTAGATTTTCGCCGCTTGTTTCATCAAAATGCAGCGCGAAAATCCGTTTCGCCTGGTTGACTTGAGGAGCTGCAATCCCAACACCTGGGCGCAGATCATATTTTTCGATCATTTCATCGTCTTGGCTATTAATGACATATTGCAAAAGGTCCTCGGCAAGTTTACGGTCTTCTTCGGAAAGCGGAAAGCTTACTTCTTCCGAACGTTGACGGAGCGTAGGATGGCCTTCGCGGATTATATCTTTCATGAGTATCAAGTGTATTCATCCTTTCGTACTGACACATTACACTTAAGTATAACGCACGAACGGGAAAGCCGGAAAGAAAAAAGCAACACTGCCCGTGAATTTGCGTTTGCTCCTATTTTATAGGCTAAAAATTTGCCTGCTCTGTTTTAAGCCTGCCGGCGCTCTCCGGGCGCTTGCGCTTTTCCATTGTCCAGACTCCAGCAGCCAAGTTCTCGGGACTTAAGCCGTCTCACCTGTGCGGCAGAATACGCCGCTTCGGCAATCCGTCTTATGCCCGTCGAACTTACACGGCTACTTGCGCTTTTCTATCACGAATATTATAGTTAATTTATGTAATAAGGAGGTTTTTTTGTGAAAAAAGTTTTTATGGCAACGATTTTTTCGAGTGCTTTATTGCTAAGTGCTTGTTCAGGGCAAAACGCCGGTGAACAATTGGATAATGTATTACAAGACACATTTTCTGCTGAAAAAGAGTACCGGGATACGCAAAGTGAAATGGAAAAGCTGGAAAAGAACGAACAGCAATTATTCGAGTCCATTATGGGCTTGACTCAGGAGCAGCAAGAAGAAGTAAGCAGCCAAGCGCAGGAGGCGATGGAATCGGCTGATCAGCGTTTAGAACTCCTGAAAAATGAAAACGAATCGATGCAGAATGCCGAAGAAGAATTTAAGGCAATTGACACGGTAATCGAAGAAACCGATGAAGATTCGCTGAAAACGGATTTAACGGAGCTGAAAACGAAAATGCAGGAACGCTTCGAAGCGCATGCGGATTTTGCAGAAGCTTATGAAGAACTGACAGCCCTTCAAAAAGAGCTTTACGATATGCTCCTGAACGAAGAAACAGAACTTCAAGCTTTGCAGGAAAAAGCGATGGAAGTAAATGAGAAAAACACAGCGGTCCAAGAAACTGTGGCAGTTTTCAATGAACGGACCGAACAGTTCAATGAGATGAAAGACAATGTGATTGAAGAGCTTGAAAAAGAAGAGAAATGAAGAAATGCTTAGAAACCCTAAATAGAGAGACGAAAAGAGCTGCCTTATAGACTTGGGCAGCTCTTTTTCTGTCCTATAAAAGGAAGGATTAACTCTTCCTGTGATATAATACAGGGCTATTGGAAACGGTAGTACAGTTTTTAAGCGCAAAGCATTTCCTTCTATAGGATAGGCTTGATAACTAACGGTTCGCAATGATTGACCATGCAATTCAAGTAACGTATACTGAAAAGGAATGTGCAATTGTATTACTATATCAATAAAGAAATCTTAATACAGATAAAAGGAGAGTTGCTTTTATGGCTGCGAAAAAATCACAGCAATTTGATCCAGTGGAAACACTGCACGCAATCGAAGAAAAGTTTGAAATGGTCCAGGTTCTGAACGAAGAAGGTGAAATCGTCAACGAACAGGCAGATCCAAAGTTATCCGATGAGGAATTACAGGAACTAATGAGCCGCATGGTTTATACACGTATTTTGGATCAGCGTTCAATTTCATTGAACCGCCAAGGCCGTTTAGGTTTCTACGCTCCGACCGCTGGACAGGAAGCGTCTCAATTAGCATCTCATTTTGCCCTTAAAAAAGAAGATTTCATCTTGCCGGGCTATCGTGATGTTCCGCAATTGATCTGGCATGGTTGGCCATTGCACCAAGCATTCTTGTTCTCGCGTGGACATTTCATGGGGAACCAAATGCCTGAAGGCTTAAACATCTTGCCGCCGCAAATCATTATCGGGGCACAGTACATCCAGGCTGCAGGTGTAGCATTAGGTATGCAAAAACGCAAAAAAGAAGCAGTTGCTGTCACTTACACAGGCGACGGCGGTTCTTCGCAAGGAGATTTCTACGAAGGCATCAACTTTGCCGGTTCATTCCGTGCGCCTGCCATCTTCTTTGTACAGAACAACCAATATGCGATTTCTACACCTCGTGAATTGCAGACTTCTGCAAAAACAATTGCACAAAAAGCTGTAGCTGCCGGAATCCCAGGCGTCCTGGTTGACGGAATGGATCCATTAGCAGTTTATTCTGTAACACGCGATGCACGCGAACGCGCTATCAGAGGCGAAGGTCCGACCTTGATCGAAACGCTTTGCTACCGTTATGGCCCGCATACAATGGCTGGCGATGACCCGACTCGCTACCGTACTTCTGACACAGACAGCGAGTGGGAAAAGAAAGATCCGCTTATCCGCTTCCGTAAATATTTAGAAGCGAAAGGCATTTGGAATGAAGAAAAAGAAAACGAAGTAATTGAAAAAGCTAAAGAAGAAATTAAAGCGGCAGTTAAAAAAGCCGATAGTGCTCCAAAACAGACGGTTACTAACCTATTGGAAATCATGTATGAAGAGGTTCCATTCAACGTCCAAGAGCAACTTGATATCTACAAAGCAAAGGAGTCGAAGTAAGCGATGGCACAAATGACGATGGTTCAAGCAATTACCGACGCTCTGAAAACAGAGATGCAAAACGATGAAAATGTGCTTGTTTTCGGGGAAGACGTAGGAAATAACGGCGGTGTTTTCCGTGCAACAGAAGGATTGCAAAAAGAATTCGGTGAAGACCGTGTATTCGATACGCCTCTAGCTGAGTCAGGGATCGGCGGCCTAGCTATCGGTCTTGCGCTGCAAGGTTTCCGTCCGGTTCCGGAAATCCAATTTTTCGGGTTTGTTTATGAAGTAATGGATTCAATCAGCGGCCAAATGGCTCGTATGCGCTTCCGCAGCGGCGGTAGCTTAAATGCACCAATTACGCTGCGTTCACCTTTCGGCGGTGGTGTTCACACACCTGAAATGCACGCAGACTCTCTAGAATTGCTGATGACTTCACAGCCAGGTTTAAAAGTGGTTGTGCCGTCAACTCCGTATGATGCAAAAGGTTTGTTAATTTCTGCAATCCGCGACAACGACCCGGTTATTTTCCTTGAGCATTTGAAATTATATCGCTCAGGCCGCCAGGAAGTTCCGGAAGAAGCTTACACAATTCCTTTAGGGAAAGCGGATATCAAACGCGAAGGCAAAGATTTGACGATTATTGCATACGGTGCAATGGTGCAAGAAAGTTTGAAAGCAGCTGAAGAACTTGAAAAAGAAGGCTATTCTGCAGAAGTAATCGACCTTCGTACGATCCAGCCTTTGGATATTGAAACGATTGTCGCTTCAGTAGAAAAGACTGGACGCGCAATGGTTGTCCAAGAAGCCCAAAAACAAGCAGGTATTGCTGCAAACGTTGTAGCTGAAATCATGGATCGTGCGATTTTGAGCTTAGAAGCTCCTGTACTTCGCGTAGCAGCTCCAGATTCCATTTTCCCATTCTCACAAGCTGAACAAGTTTGGCTTCCAAACTCGAAGGATATAATAGAAACAGCTAAGAAAGTGTTAACGTTCTAATTCGTTTAGAAAAGAAAGGGTGAAACTAATGGCTTTTGAATTTCGTTTACCGGATATCGGAGAAGGTATCCATGAAGGTGAAATCGTAAAATGGTTCGTAAAAGCAGGAGATCGAATCGAAGAAGATGACATCATGTTTGAAGTGCAAAACGACAAAGCAGTTGTCGAAATGCCTTCACCTGTATCAGGAACAATCAAAGAGATCATCGTTGAAGAGGGAACAGTAGCAGTTGTTGGTGACGTGCTGGTCCGGATCGAAAGCGACGATGCTTCAGATAACGAAGGAAGCGGAGATGCAGCCCCTTCTGAAAGCAAAGAAGAAACAGAAGAGCAAGTTCAGGCTGGAACAGCTGAATCTGCCCAGAATGTTGATAAAGAACCCGTAAAAGAAGAAGCGCCTAAAAATGCGGAAACGGGAGCCGGCGAACAGCCTCAGGCAAAAACGCCAGCTGATCCGAATGCACGCGTGATCGCGATGCCTTCAGTCCGTAAATTTGCAAGAGAAAAAGACGTCGATATCACACAAGTTTCAGGATCAGGCAATAATGGCCGCATCTTGAAAGAAGATATCGAATCGTTCTTGAGCGGCGGGCAAGAGCAAGCGGCAGCTGAAACTGCTCCTGAAGCAGAAGCGGTTGAAAAAGAATCAGCTAAAGAAACAGCAGCTCCAAAAGCGCCGGCTGTTCCCGAAGGCGACTTCCCGGAAACGCGCGAGAAGATGTCAGGCATCCGCAAAGCGATTGCAAAAGCGATGGTGCATTCAAAACATACGGCTCCTCACGTTACATTAATGGACGAAGTGGACGTTACCGAACTAGTAGCACACCGCAAAAAGTTCAAAGATATTGCAGCTGAAAAAGAAATCAAGCTGACTTACTTGCCTTATGTCGTTAAAGCTTTAGTGAGCACATTGCGTGAATTCCCGGCATTGAATACATCTTTCGATGATGAAACAAGCGAAATCATCCAAAAACACTATTTCAACATCGGAATCGCAGCAGATACTGAGAAAGGCTTAATGGTTCCTGTCATTAAAAATGCAGACCGTAAATCCGTATTCTCCATTTCTGATGAAATCAATGGACTTGCAACAAAAGCGCGTGAAGGCAAACTGACTGCTGCTGAGATGAAAGGCGCATCGTGCTCAATCACGAATATCGGTTCTGCCGGCGGCCAATGGTTCACTCCAGTCATTAACCACCCTGAAGTGGCAATTCTTGGAATCGGCCGCATCGCTGAGAAGCCTGTAATTAAAAATGGTGAAATTGTTGCTGCACCTGTGTTAGCATTATCATTGAGCTTCGATCATCGCATGATTGATGGAGCAACAGCGCAACACGCATTGAATCACATCAAACGCTTATTAAGCGAACCTGAATTATTATTAATGGAGGCGTAAAAATTATGGTAGTAGGAGATTTTCCAATCGAAACAGATACGCTCGTCATCGGCTCAGGCCCTGGGGGATATGTAGCAGCTATCCGCGCAGCGCAAACTGGCCAAAAAGTAACAATCGTTGAGAAAGAATATATCGGAGGCGTTTGCTTGAACGTCGGCTGTATCCCTTCGAAAGCTCTAATCTCAGTGGGTCACCGTTTTGAAGAAGCTCAGCATTCAGATGATATGGGTATTGTCGCAAAAGAAGTATCCATTAACTTTGAAAAAGCGCAGGCTTTCAAAAACGGCGTTGTGAAAAAATTGACTGGCGGTGTTGAATCGCTTCTAAAAGGAAATAAAGTTGAAATCGTTCGCGGTGAAGCTTATTTCGTAGATGAAAATTCAGTACGTGTGATGGACGAAAAGTCTTCGCAAACTTACACTTTTAAAAATGTAATCATTGCGACAGGATCTCGCCCAGTGGAAATTCCAACTTTCAAATTCTCTAAACGCGTCATCAACTCAACAGGTGCTCTAGCACTTCAAGAAGTTCCTAAAAAACTTGTCGTTATCGGCGGGGGATATATCGGAACTGAACTTGGAACTGCTTATGCAAACCTTGGATCTGAAGTAACTATCCTTGAAGGTGCCCCTGATATCTTAGCTGGATTCGAAAAGCAAATGACGGCTATCGTTAAAAAAGGCTTGAAGAAAAAAGGCGTTGAAGTTATCACAAAAGCATCTGCTAAAGGTGTAGAAGAAACTGAAAACGGCGTTACTGTAAAATACGAAGCTGGCGGGGAAGAAAAAACCGTTGAAGCGGATTACGTATTGGTAACAGTTGGCCGCCGTCCGAACACAGATGAAATGGGACTTGAAGAAGTCGGCGTGAAAATGTCTGAACGCGGTCTGATCGAAGTCGACAAACAATGCCGTACAAACATCCCTAACTTCTATGCAATCGGAGACGTTGTACCTGGCCTTCAACTTGCTCATAAAGCATCTTATGAAGGCAAAGTCGCTGCAGAAGCGATTGCTGGAGAAAAATCAGAAGTGGATTACTTGGCAATTCCTGCGGTCTGCTTTACAGATCCTGAACTTGCAAGCGTCGGCTTAACTGAAGAGCAGGCAAAAGAACAAGGATTTGAAGCGGCTGCTGCTAAATTCCCATTCGGAGCTAATGGCCGTGCACTTGCACTTAATGCATCTGAAGGTTTCGTGAAACTCGTTTCACGCAAATCAGATGGTTTATTGCTTGGTGCTCACATCGTTGGTGCTGGTGCGTCTGATATGATCGCTGAATTAGGCCTTGCTATTGAAGCGGGTATGACAGTCGAAGACATCGCAATGACGATTCACGCTCACCCAACATTGGCTGAAATTACAATGGAAGCTGCAGAAGTGGCACTTGGAACTCCAATCCATATCATTAAATAATGAAAGAAGAAATCCGCATTTTCATGCGGGTTTCTTTTTTTATGCCTTTATTCATGATAGAATGGCACCGAAAGGGTGATAGTGATATGGTACATATGAAATGGTTAATACTGACAGTTGGTATTTCGCTGCTTGCAGCGTGCAGCGATGAACAGGCTGAAACGGTCGATGAAAAAGAAACAGCGCCAGTAGAAGAACAGGCAGAAGAAACGCCTGCGGAAACTGAAAATGCAAATGAAGAAGAAAGTGGACAAGCAGAAGAAGCGGAGCAAGAAGAAATTGAAAAAGAAGAAGTAGAGGCAGAACCAGAACCTCAATATCGCTTAAATCCTGCTACTTGGGGAGTGGAGCCGATTGCAGATGCTCCGGCAGAAGCGGTATTGCTGACCATTGATGATGCACCCGACAAGCATGCGGTGGAAATGGCGACTACATTGAAAGAGTTAGGAGTACCGGCTATTTTCTTTGTCAACGGCCATTTTTTGGATAGTGACGAAGAAAAAGAGAATTTGAAAAAAATTCATGACATGGGCTTTGCGATCGGCAACCATACCCAGACCCATCCGAATTTAACGACGATTTCCGATGAACAGCAAAAAGAAGAGATTTTAGCTGTTAATGAAACAGTTGAACAAGTAATCGGCGAAAAGCCGAAATTCTTCCGTGCACCACATGGAGCCAATACGGACTTCAGCCGTGCCCTGGTGCAACAAGAAGGTATGATGTTGATGAATTGGTCCTATGGCTACGATTGGGAAAAACAGTATATGGACCCAGCGGCTCTAACGGATATCATGATCAATACAGAGTTTCTACGCAATGGTTCAAACTTGCTGATGCATGACCGGGAATGGACGGCCGCAGCCCTTCCGGGGATTGTAGAAGGTCTAAAAGCTAAAGGCTACACGTTTGTCGATCCGCATGAAATCGAACTTCAGCCTTAAGTAAAAAAAGTCCGGAGCTTTTAGCTTCCGGACTTTTTTCTATTCTTTTGCCTGTCAGACCTAAACGGCTGTTTCCGCTTTTCTCTGTCCAGACTCCAGCGCCCAGCCCCTCGAGACGCTTCGGTCTTTCAGGCAATGGCAAAGAACGCCATAGCCTGAAAGCCCTCCAGCGCTTGTCGGGGCTTACCGGGCGCTTCCGCTTTTCTCTGTCCAGACTCCAGCGCCCAGCCCCTCGAGACGCTTCGGTCTTTCAGGCAATGGCAAAGAACGCCATAGCCTGAAAGCCCTCCAGCGCTTGTCGGGGCTTACCGGGCGCTTCCGCTTTTCTTTGTCCAGACTCCAACAGCCAGATCCTCGGGTCATAAGCCGTTCTAGCTAAGCGGCTGAAAACCGCCGCTGCGCCAGCCCGTCTTATGCCTTTCGGATCTAAACGGCTGCTTCCGCTTTTCCTATTACCGGATCGCCTGCTGTTCTTTTATGACCCGCAGCATTTTCAGCGTATCGTCTTCGGGCCCTTGTACCGGCAAGCCGGCTTTGATGTTCATATCGATATACTCGATGTTTTCCTGCGTAATGATCTCACCGGGAATAAAAATCGGGATGCCGGGAGGATAAACCATGATGAACTCAGCTGAAATTCTGCCTACGGCTTCTTCAATCGAGATAACTTCTGTGGTCGCGTAAAAAGCATCTCTCGGCGTCATAGCAAGGCGCGGGATGTCCGGCAAGAGAACGACCGGTTCGATGATTGCGGCGTCGCTTTCGAAAGCCTCGCTCATTCTTTGCAAGGCATTGATCAGGAGGTTCAATTCTTTTCGGCTGTCTCCAAGAGTCACCAAGCATAGAATGTTATAAAGATCCGACAATTCGATTTCGATATTGGCATTTTCACGCAGCCATTCTTCTGCCTGGTGGCCGGTGATGCCAAGATTTTTCACGCTGATCAATAATTTCGTCGGATCCATATCGTAGGTGGCGGAGCTGTTTAAAATCTCTTTTCCTACGCAATGGAGATGTGGAATTTTATTGATTCGCTTTCGTGCATCCTGCGCTAAGCGAATGGCGTGGTCGATCAAATCAAAACCGTGGATTGCCAGCTGTCTGCGGGCAGTATCCAGGGACGCCAGAATCGGGTAGGACGTCGAAGTCGTGGTCAGCATGGAAAGCGTCGACTGAACGCGCTTGGCAGAAACCAGGCCTTCGCGGACATTCAGCACCGAACTTTGCGTCATGGAACCGCCGAGTTTATGGACCGAAGTCGCTGCCATATCAGCACCTGCTTCCATCGCGGAAATCGGCAACGATTTATGGAAATGGATATGGACACCGTGTGCTTCGTCTACCAAAACCGGTATCTCGCGCTCATGGGCGATATCCACAATCCGCTTTAAATCAGCTGCGACGCCGAAATAGGTTGGGTTGATGACAAGGACCGCTTTTGCGTCCGGATATTCATTCAATGCTTTTTCAACCGCTTCTGCCGAAATGCCATGTGAAATTCCAAGTTCCGGATCCACTTCGGGGTGGATGAAAATCGGAATCGCGCCGGCGAAAACAATTGCCGACATAATCGATTTGTGGACGTTGCGCGGCACTAGGATTTTATCGTTTGGTCCAACAATACTTAAAATCATCGTCATGATCGCCCCGCTCGTGCCTTGGACAGAGAAAAATGTATGGTCTGCGCCGAATGCTTTAGCAGCTAATTCCTGCGCTTCTTTAATCGCACCTTTTGGCGAATGCAAATCATCCAAAGGGGCGATATTGATCAAGTCTATCGATAAAACATTATCGCCGACAAATTCCCGAAAAGCCGGGTCGACGCCTTGGCCTTTTTTATGGCCAGGAATATGGAATTGAATGGGGTGCCGGTTGCGATGCTTAAGAAGCGCATCGAATAACGGAGTTTCTAATTGAGACACAAAGGGCCACCTCGCTTTATAAAAATGAAAACAAAAAGAATTATAGCATGTTGATTAACGCTATACTATAAAAATAAAAGGAAATTGTTTTTGCCTGCCGAATAACATAAAGACAGAGGAGGGAATGATTTCATGCAGTTTCAAACAAGAATAACAGAACTACTCGGGATCCGTCTGCCGATCGTTCAAGGCGGCCTTGCTTATCTTGCCTATGCAGACCTCGCTGCAGCCGTATCAAATGCAGGAGGACTTGGGCAAATCACGGCGATGAGCCTTGCAACGCCAGAACAATTAAGAGAGGAAATCTGCAAAGTCCGCGAATTGACAGACCAGCCTTTCGGCGTCAACTTTGCAATCGGTGACCACGGCCGTGAATTTTCCCATATGCTTCAAGTGGCGATTGATGAAAACGTTCCGGTCGTTTCGATGACTGGCGGAAATCCGACGCCAATCTTCAAGCAGCTGGAAGGAACGCCGATTAAAAAGCTCGTGCTGGTAGCAGCCAGAAGACAGGCGGAAAAAGCGGAAGAGCTTGGAGCCGATGCCGTGATGGTGGTCGGACATGAAGGCGGCGGGCATTTAGGGAGAGACGATATCGGGACGATGGTGCTCATCCCGCAAGTGGTGGATGCTGTCTCCATTCCCGTCATTGCATCCGGAGGCATTGGAGACGGCCGCGGCTGGATGGCCGCCCATGCGCTTGGGGCAGAAGGGATCGAAATGGGAACGCGCTTTATCGCGACGAAAGAATGCGTCCACGCCTCGGTTGTCTATAAGAACGCATTAATCGCAAGTTCTGAGCAAGACACGGTCATCATTAAAAGAAGCATCAGCAGCCCAGCCCGGACGCTAAGAAATGGCTGGACCGACAGGATTTTGGAGATTGAAGCGGAACAGCCGAGCTATGAAGCAATCAAAGACTATGTTAGTGGAGAAGCCAACAAGAAATATATATATGAAGGAAAGCAGGAAGAAGGATTTGGCTGGGCCGGACAAGTTACCGGACTGATCAAGGACGTGCCTTCTGTACAGGAATTAATCGACCGAATGGTAGCGCAAGCTACAGAAATTCGGAAAAAATGGTCATGGCCATCATGACACGAAAGTGAGGAAGTAAAATGGATTATTCATACCCTTTTTCAATTGATTGGACTACGGAAGAAATTGTGGATGTCGTTGCCTTTTTCGAAGCAATCGAACTTGCCTACGAGAAAGGAGTCAAACGGAAAAGCCTAATGGCAAAATACCGCCGGTTCAAAGAAATCGTGCCGTCGATAGCGGAAGAGAAAACGTATTTCCGCGAGTTCGAAGAAGAAAGCGGCTATGCCAGTTTTCCGGTCATCAAAGAAATGAAAGTGCGAAGCGACGAAGACATCATTAAAATGAAGAAATAAAAAATTCCGCAGCTTAGCACTGCGGAATTTTTATTTTTTGTAGCATCGTGTCATAGACCGGCAATAATTCGGTAAATGTTCTTTCGGCAAAAGCATGAAAATCTTCAGGCGACATAGCCGCAGCGTCGTCTCTTGAAATATGGCGTCCGATAACCAGTTCGCCTTTTTTCACATCGCGAAGCCTTGTCACGAGTTTTTCAACGCCTGCCTCTTCCAAATCTGCAAGCGGCTGGGCTTCCGGTTTCATGTGGTCGCCGGAAAGCATAAAATCTTTCGGAAGTGAAGAAAGCACGTCAGATGCCAGCAATTCTTCCGCCATCGCTTTTTTGTTAGGGGCTTCGTAAATAACGGCTAAGATAATAAAAACATGGCTTTCCCATAAGCCGATTTGGAAATGGGGCACAGCCTTGTATCCTCTTTTGTGTGGAGCGAATGCTACCCAGCTGTCATTTGGCGGATTGACCGTACGGCGCATATGCTTTGCGACGTGAGGGAAAAACTCTTCGCCGGATTTTCCGGAAAAGAATGCTGAGTATACAGTGCCCAGCTGTTCAAATTTCGGGCGCACCCTCGAAACCAGCAGTTCCATCCGCTGTTCCAAGCCTGGCGTTTCAAATACTTCGAAGTCTTGTTGGGTCCAAAAAGTTTCCACTTATTTTCCTCCTTAAATAGCAATCATAGGTTTCATTTTAACGAACTTTGGGAAGAAAGAATATAAATAAGTTTTCCTGAGCTGCTAAAGGGGTATTGGTCTAATAATCATATTATTAAACTGAATTATCGAAAAGTGGAGAGAAAGGGGTGCTTAGTATGAAACAGATGATTCAAATCATTCGCAAAGCCGAAGTAGAAAAAGAATACATCCATGTTTTGAAATTGGAACTTGATTACGAACTTGCTTCTTTGTTCGATGCTATGAAGCAAAAAGATGAACACCAAAAAGATAAAAGCAAAAAGCGTCTTCAAGAAATACATGTAGAGTTGGAGGCACTTCATGCGCTTTAATAAACTGATTATATAAGGGCATTTACTGAGATAAGACAGTAAGTGCCTTTTTCGTTATAATGAAGGGAAAAAGGGAGGCAATAACTTGGATTTGCACAGCATGGACACTTATATTAAATCGCTAATTAAAGAAGCGGGCCACCGCATCAGAAATTCATTTTTAGTGGATATCACCATTGAAACGAAATCAGATGCAAATGACCTGGTAACGAATATCGATAAAGAAATCGAACAATTTTTCATTAGCCGCATTCGGCGTGATTTTCCCGGTCACCGCATATTGGGGGAAGAAGGGTTTGGAGATACGTTCGAAGATCTGGACGGCGTTGTTTGGATGCTCGACCCAATTGATGGCACGATGAATTTTGTGCATCAAAAAAGAAATTTCGCCATTTCGTTAGGGATTTATGAGAATGGAATCGGCAAATTGGGATACATATACGATGTGGTAAATGATGACTTGTACCATGGAATCCAAGGAGGCGGTGCTTATTACAATGATGAACGGCTGCGGCCTTTGTTCGATACTTCCATCGAAGAATCGATTGTCGGCATCAATGCCACGTGGATTACGCCAAACCGCTATATTGACCATGAAGCCACCATCCGTTTAGTCCAGCATGTCAGAGGCACAAGATCTTACGGATCTGCTGCGCTTGAGCTTGCCTATGTCGCGAGCGGCCGAATGGACGCCTACATTTCGATGCGCTTATCGCCTTGGGATATAGCAGGCGGAAAAGTGATTGCCGAAGAAGTCGGAGCTGTCACTTCCAATTTCAAGGGAGAGCCCGCCAATCTGATGAAGCAAGATACGTTTATTGTAGCCAATCCATCGATCCATCATCGTATATTGTCGGAATACATCCGCCTCAAGTAAAGCGGAATGGCTTCCGGTGAGACCCGACACTGGCCAAAGGAAATAAAAAAAGGAGTTGCTTTGGATTTTCTCCAGAGCCAACTCCTTTATTGCGCGAAGATTTAAGGGGAGGGGATTTACAGCAATCCAGCTTCCCGCATCTCTTTTTTCTTTTTAAAGCCCATTCCCATGACTGCACAAAGCAATATGATTGCAAAAAGAATTCCTGGAATGCTGCGGAAGCCCACGGCAACACCGATTGCGGCCATGCATACAAGAGCTGCAAACGAATAGAATACGAAAATCCATTTTATATTTTTCAATCTTTTTTCCTCCTGCCGCCTATAGTCGAAATAAAATCTTAGGGTTTTTCCCCTACATGTGCTATACTAACACAGTTATGGACATGAAAAAAGAATATTGGAGTGAAAGTATGACGAACTTACGTAACGATTTAAGAAACATTGCTATTATTGCCCACGTTGACCATGGTAAAACAACTCTAGTGGATCAGCTGCTACAACAATCCGGAATCTTCCGTTCAAACGAACACGTTGAAGAACGTGCTATGGACTCTAACGATATCGAGAGAGAACGCGGGATTACTATTCTTGCGAAGAACACTGCGATTCAATATAAAGATGCTAAAATCAACATCTTGGATACACCGGGACACGCTGACTTCGGCGGCGAAGTTGAACGGATCATGAAAATGGTTGATGGTGTTTTGTTGGTAGTTGACGCATATGAAGGCTGTATGCCGCAAACACGCTTCGTTTTGAAAAAAGCTCTTGAGCAGAATTTGAAGCCGATCGTCGTTGTCAACAAAATTGACCGTGATTTCGCTCGTCCGGAAGAAGTGGTTGACGAAGTCATCGAATTGTTCATCGAACTTGAAGCTAATGACGAACAATTGGAATTCCCAGTAGTTTTCGCCTCAGGTATGAACGGTACTGCAAGTCTTTCATCAGATCCTGCAGATCAAGAAGAAAATATGCAGGTTATTTATGATGCAATCATGGAACATGTGCCAGCGCCAATCGATAACAGAGATGAGCCACTTCAATTCCAAGTAGCACTTCTTGATTACAGTGACTATGTTGGACGTATCGGAATCGGCCGCGTTTTCCGCGGAACGATCGAAGTCGGCCAATCTGTTGCCTTGATGAAACTGGACGGCAGCGTCAAAAACTTCCGTGTAACGAAAATGCACGGGTTTATGGGCCTTAAACGCGTTGAAATTGAAAAAGCAGAAGCTGGCGATCTAATTGCCATCTCTGGTATGGAAGATATCAACGTTGGAGAAACAGTCTGCCCGGCAGACCATCAGGAAGCATTGCCGGTCCTTCGCATTGATGAGCCGACATTGCAAATGACTTTCCTAGTAAACAACAGCCCGTTTGCCGGTAAAGAAGGTAAATGGATTACATCAAGAAAAATCCAGGAACGTTTAGATGCTCAATTGCAAACGGACGTATCGTTGCGCGTTGACCCGACAGATTCGCCAGACGCTTGGATCGTATCAGGACGCGGGGAATTGCATTTATCCATCTTAATCGAAAACATGCGCCGTGAAGGCTTCGAGCTTCAAGTATCAAAACCTGAAGTTATCGTTAAAATGGTGGACGGCGTTCGCTGTGAGCCGGTTGAGCGAGTTCAAGTCGACGTACCGGAAGAGTATACAGGATCAATCATCGAATCGCTTGGTGAACGCAAAGGCGAAATGCTTGATATGGTCAACAACGGAAACGGCCAAGTCCGTTTGGTATTCAACGTACCAGCGCGCGGCTTGATCGGCTACACGACTGAGTTCTTGACTCAAACGCGTGGATACGGAATCATCAACCATACGTTCGACAGCTACCAGCCAGTGGTTTCAGGACGTGTCGGCGGACGCCGTCAAGGGGTATTGGTTTCTATGGAACGCGGAAAAGTTTCAACTTATGGCCTAACTGGCATTGAAGACCGCGGTACGGCTTTTGTTGAAGTCGGCGCGGAAATTTATGAAGGCATGATTGTCGGCGAACATAACCGCGACAGCGATTTGACAGTGAACATCGTCAAAATTAAAGCTGCGACAAACATCCGTTCAGCAAACAAAGACCAGACAACTACTTTGAAAAAAGCTCGCTTAATGAGTCTTGAAGAAGCGCTTGAATATTTGGCGGATGACGAGTACTGCGAAATCACGCCGCAAAACATCCGTTTGCGCAAAAAAATTCTAGATAAAAACGAACGCGAGCGCATGGCTAAGAAAAAGAAAGTTGCGATCGAAGAATAATTGATTTATAGGAAGGATGTATAATCTGTGGACGAGCAAGCTTTTGTCTATGACAGAATGTATCCCGTAGCCCGAGTTTTATATGAAAATCTGCCGAATTTTACAGTTGCGGGATATGCACTTTTTGCAGTCATCTTCTTGCTGTCGGCTTTCGTTTATAAGCTAGGATTTGCAAAAAAACTACCTATCGGAAAAAATGTGGTAATCGGCATCTTCCTTTTTGTCGGGGGATTAGGCTTAACGTTCTTGGCCTTCTTCCTTCCGGTAGTAGAAGGATTAGTCATTGCTGCGTTGATTTTGATTCTCTACAAAATCCGCCTATGGCGTGAAAAACGCGAAAACGCTGCATCTCATTGAGATGCAGCGTTTTTGCGTTCAAATGTTTTATAAAGAATGGGAAGCGCAAGGGCATAAGTCAAATGCGCCAATATCCAGTAAAGGTAGGCGCCCATATCGGTAAGGGCCGGCACATCGGTTCGAACGGCCAAAGAAGACAAAGGGAAAAAGAGGATAAAAGTCGGAATACACAAAAACAGGCTCAGCAAGGTCAATTGGCCAAAGGTATAAGGACGGCGTTTCGCCAAATATACATAGACAATGGCGATTAACAGGGAGATGGCCAGATGAAAAGTGAATTCCACCGGCTCCGACCAGTTGACCTTTCCAATGACCGGGATGAAATCAACATTTAATAATAACGTGTATACTTGTTCGCCTGTGACCTTCTGAATCCACTTCAAGAGCAGCCCGAGAAGCAGCCCGCTCCAAAAGCCGATCCATATGCCTTTTAGTGCCTTCATCAGAAGTCATCCTCAATTTGGCGGGAACTCCGGTAAAAATGGAACGCCCCCGTTGCGAGCCGTTCTTTCGTTCTCTCGGATATCCGGTCATGGCATTCCTTGCACATATGGGTATGGATGGGCCGGTTGCGCAGGCGTTTTGCCTCCAGCGTATCATCGACCAATTCTTCCATTTTATCGCAGATTACACATTGGACTCGCATATTCCATCCTCCTACTCAACCCGGATGGCGAACACATCCGTTATTGGCTCGTCTTGGTTCGATCCATCCGGCAGCAAAATGTGGACAGGGCCGTTTTCTTTTAACGGCTTTCCGTTTTCGCTGAACTTGAAAATCAGTTCTTTGGCGCTTTCAAGAGGAAAGCTGTATTCCCCGGAAGCGGTTTCGAAGACGGCTTTTGACGCGTCTTTTCCCGGTTCTGCGGTTTCAATGAACGGTTTTAAGACCATGCCGAAAGTTCCGGTCATCATCTCCTGCTTTTCCTGTCTTTTGTATTTTTTTTCGGAATTCAGCGTGGGCGGTACAGTGGCGCCTTCCATAATTTCACGCGACCAATGTTCACCCATTCCGCGCTTATATTCTTCCAGTTCGTCTTTTATGATGCGTTCTTCACTGAAATACGTAGTAAGATCAAGTTTGCGGTCATCAAAAATCCAAACAGTCGGATCCAATGTAATCTTAAATTTCACTTTACCTTTAAACGGTACGATAGTTTCCATGCTAAAACCCTCCATCAAATAATCGATCTCCATTAAGTATACCTTTTCCTGCCAAAATCCTAAAGGGATTAATTCTATGCCCGATAGACGCTTGCATTTTCATCTATTAAAAGATACACTTTAAACAGGTTATTAGGTATAAATATCAATTAATGGGGGAGTCCTCATGGAACATACAGAAGAACAAACATATCAGGCGAAGGCTTTGGAACTCCTCAAAGCAGATGCGGAAAAAATCGAGCAACTGATCAAAGTCCAAATGGACCATTTGACTTTGCCTTCATGCCCCTTATACGAAGAAGTGCTCGATACTCAGATGTTCGGCCTCTCGCGCGAAATCGACTTTGCAGTAAAGCTGGGTCTTATTGAACGTGAAACCGGCAAAATTCTAATGGATACGCTGGAGAAGAAACTTTCCATCCTTCATGATGCGTACACAAATAAATGACTTAAAACTCAAACGAACCCTGTTTGAGTTTTTTTACTAATCCAATAAATCGAGGTATAGAAATCATGAAACAATACATCAAGAGATATGCAAAGAACTTTGACTACCCTTTATTTTTTGTCTACATAGCGCTAACCCTTTTCGGACTGGTCATGATCTACAGTTCGAGCATGGCCTGGTCGGTGAATCGGTATGGCAGCGAGCCCGACCGTTTTTACATACAGCAGATCCAGAACTTGGCGTTCGCTTTCCCGGTTTTTGTCGTAGCGGCGTTTTTTCCTTATAAGCATTTCAACAAAAAATGGATGATGATGACCGTGCTTGGAGTTGTTTTTCTCGGCTTGATTCTCGTCCACTTTATCGGTTCGGCAGCCGGTGGAGCCGTCAGTTGGATCAACTTGGGCTTTGGGAATGTCCAGCCGTCAGAAGTGGCAAAAGTCGGCATCATCTTCTATTTGGCAGGCGTATTCTCGAATAAATACCGAAATGGCACCATCAATGAACTGGGCAATTCCATCATCCCGCCTGTCAGTATTTTGACATTTGTATTGATTTTAGTGTTTTTCGAGCCCGATTTGGGTTCTATGATGATTATTGGTGCTGTCGGGTTGTCGGTAATGGCAGCAAGCGGCATCCGCTTTAAATCTTTTGCAAAGCTTGCTTCTATCGTAATTGGTGCAGCAGCCATTTTTATCGTTCCGATTATGGTGTTTGCTTCAGACGCCATTTTCACCGAAAAGCGGCTGGGCCGGCTGGATGCTTTCTTCAATCCGTTTACAGATGAATTGGGCTTTGGGCTGCAGATCGTCAACGGCTACTTGGCCATCGGATCAGGCGGGTTGAAAGGGCTTGGGCTTGGCCAATCGATCCAAAAACTTGGCTATGTACCGGAGCCGCATACGGATTTCATCATGTCGATCATTGCCGAGGAGCTCGGTGTGTTCGGAGTATTATTCGTTTTAGGCGGTTTGGCTTTTATCATCTTGCGCGGACTTTCCATCGCCATGACAACGAAAGATCCATTGGCGCGCATGCTGGCCGCAGGCATCGCCAGCATGATCGGCATCCAGTCCTTTGTTAACTTAGGCGGCTTGACTGGGCTGATTCCGCTGACAGGGGTGACGCTTCCGTTTATAAGTTATGGCGGAACGTCCGTAATTTTGTTATCTTTAGCTATGGGAGTATTGATGAATGTTTCCATGTTCCATAAAGTTGAAAAATCGAAAAAATAAAAGGGGTTGCTGCGGTGTGAGAGAAATCAACAAAATCTTAGTAGCAAACCGCGGAGAAATCGCAATTCGGGTTTTCCGCGCGTGTACTGAACTGAAAATTCCAACAGTTGCGATTTATTCGCAAGAAGATAGTGGTTCTTATCACCGCTATAAAGCTGACGAATCCTATTTGGTCGGCAAAGGGAAAAAACCGATTGACGCTTATCTGGACATTGAAGACATCATTCGTATTGCCAAAGATTCAGGAGCTGACGCGGTCCACCCGGGCTATGGCTTCCTATCTGAAAATGTGAACTTTGCGCGGCGCTGCGAAGAGGAAGGGATTGCCTTTATCGGACCGACTTCTAGGCACCTCGATATGTTCGGGGATAAAGTTAAAGCCCGCGAACAGGCAATACAAGCCGGCATTCCAGTAATTCCAGGGACAGACGGACCCGTAGAATCGCTGGATGAAGTGGTTGAATTCAGCAAAAAGGCCGGATTCCCATTAATGATCAAAGCTTCTCTTGGCGGCGGTGGACGTGGCATGCGCATCGTCAAAACGGAGGAAGAATTGGCATCTGCATACGAACGGGCGAAATCAGAAGCGAAAGCGGCGTTTGGCTCCGACGAAATGTATGTAGAAAAATTTGTCGATAAACCGAAACATATTGAAGTTCAAATTCTAGGGGATACGGCCGGCAATATTGTCCATTTGTATGAACGGGATTGCTCGATTCAACGGCGACATCAAAAAGTCGTGGAAATTGCTCCTTCCAATTCATTAAGCGACGAACTGCGCAACCGCATTTGCGACGCTGCTGTTAAACTGATGAAAAATATCGATTACATAAATGCGGGAACCGTTGAATTCTTGGTAGCGAACGATGAATTCTATTTCATTGAAGTAAACCCAAGAATTCAAGTGGAACATACGATTACGGAAATGGTTACCGGAATCGATATCGTCCATGCCCAAATCAATATCGCCCGCGGCCATGAGCTGCACAGTGAAGTGATTGGCATTCCCGAGCAGAAAGAAATTCCGCTTTTCGGCTATGCCATCCAGTCCCGAGTGACGACAGAAGATCCGCTGAACGATTTCATGCCCGATGCCGGCAAGCTGATGGTTTATCGTTCCGGCGGCGGTTTTGGCGTTCGTCTGGATGCCGGAAATGGATTCCAGGGAGCTGTCATTTCGCCTTTCTATGATTCTTTATTGGTTAAATTGTCCACTTGGGCAGTGACATTCAAAGAAGCAGCGGCGAAAATGGACCGAAATCTCCAGGAATTTCGGATCCGCGGGATCAAAACAAACATCCCGTTTCTTGAAAATGTGGTAAAACACGAAAACTTCATTAAAGGGGAGTTTGATACAAGTTTCATCGATTCCACGCCTGAACTGTTCCTATTCCCGGTTCGCTTAGACCGCGGAACGAAATTGTTAAGCTATATCGGCAATGTGACGATCAACGGATTCCCGGGAATCGAGAAAAAGGCGAAGCCGATCCATACAGCTCCAAGAAAGCCGCAGATCATTCTAGCGGATGCACCGCCATCAGGCACCAAGCAGATTTTGGACGAGCAAGGAGCTGAAGGGCTGACGAAGTGGATTCATGAACAAAAGGATGTGCTCTTGACCGATACGACTTTCCGCGATGCACACCAATCGTTATTGGCGACGCGCGTGCGCTCTCACGATATGTTCAATATCGCCAACGAAACAGCACGTTTGCAGCATGATTTATTCTCTATGGAAATGTGGGGAGGCGCCACGTTTGATGTTTCTTACCGTTTCTTGAAAGAAAACCCGTGGGTGCGCCTTGAAAAGCTGCGGAAACAAGTGCCGAATGTCCTGTTCCAAATGCTCTTCCGCGGCGCCAATGCCGTCGGCTATAAAAATTATCCGGATAATGTCATCCGGGAATTTGCCCGCAGTTCGGCAGAAGCCGGCATTGACGTCTTCCGGATTTTTGACAGCCTAAACTGGATTAAAGGCATGGAAGTGGCAATTGATGAAGTCCGTTTATCCGGCAAAGTGGCAGAAGCGGCTATTTGCTATACAGGCGATATATTGGATCCGAGCAGAGACAAATATACGGTTGATTACTACAAGAAAATGGCAAAAGAACTGGAAGCCGCTGGTGCCCATATCCTGGCTATTAAAGATATGGCCGGCCTATTGAAGCCGGAAGCCGCTTACCGTTTGATTTCAGAACTGAAAGACACCATTTCGTTGCCGATCCATCTCCACACACATGATACAAGCGGCAACGGCATCTATATGTACGCAAAAGCGATTGAAGCAGGAGTGGATATCGTTGATACGGCTCTAGGCACTATGGCCGGTTTGACTTCCCAGCCGAGTGCGAACTCCCTGTACTATGCCATGAAAGGCACGGGACGCGAAGTGAAAACGGATATTGAATCCATTGAAAAACTGTCCCATTACTGGGAGGATGTCCGCAAATACTACAGCGATTTTGAAAGCGGCATGAATAGTCCGCATTCCGAGATCTATGTCCACGAAATGCCTGGCGGCCAGTACAGCAATCTGCAGCAGCAAGCAAAAGCTGTCGGGCTCGGCATGCGCTGGGAAGAAGTGAAGTCCATGTATTCCAGAGTCAATATGCTGTTTGGCGACGTTGTGAAAGTAACGCCTTCTTCGAAAGTTGTTGGAGATATGGCATTGTTCATGGTCCAAAATGATCTCGATGAAAAAACGGTCTTATCGCGGGGAGAGACCATCGATTTCCCAGAGTCCGTTATTGAATTCTTTGAAGGGTATATCGGCCAGCCTCATGGAGGATTCCCGAAAGAATTGCAGAAAGTCGTTTTGAAAGAACGCAAACCGATCACAGTCCGCCCTGGGGAATTGCTGGAGCCTGCTGATTTTGATGAAATCAAGAAAATTCTTTTCGAGAAACTGGAGCGTCCAGTAAGCAAGCAGGAAGTGTTGGCTTATGCGCTATATCCGAAAGTGATCGAAGAATATTTGGCGACGAACAAGCAATTCGGCAATGTTTCGGTTCTCGATACGCTTACTTTCCTTTACGGCATGCGGCTAGGCGAAGAAATCGAAGTGGAGATCGAAAAAGGGAAGACCTTGATGATCAAATTGGTGTCGATCGGCGAGCCTCAAAAAGACGGCCACCGGACCATCTACTTTGAGCTGAACGGCCAGCCACGGGAAGTGAACATCCAGGATATTTCCGTGGAAACCGACAGCAAGGCCAAACCAAAAGCGGATATGACCAATGAATCTCATTTGGCGGCAACAATGCCGGGAACGGTATTGAAAGTTGTTGCGGAAACTGGAGCGAAAGTAAACCGCGGAGATCATTTGCTGGTTACGGAAGCAATGAAAATGGAGACAACGGTCCAAGCGCCTTACGATGGTACGATCAAAGCCATCCATGTAGCGGCAGGAGACGGCATCTCGACAGGTGATTTGCTAATTGAAATGGAAAGAAAATAAAAAAGTAGCCCGCGCATTTTGCGCGGGCTACTTTTTTATTTTTTAAGCCTGCTTCTGGATACCAGCAAAATCATATAGCAAAGCAATCCGAACAACATTGAAATCAATAGGGAATGAAGCAAAGCTACAGCTAAATTCAATTTAGTCAAGACAACGAGCATGCCGGTTGTCGCTTGCAGGAGCACGATGATGAATGCGATGATCCAACCCCAATAGATCACCCGCTGCTGCTTGTAATTTTTATACGCATGCCAAGCGATATAGCCAAGCCAAATGATAATCAAGCCAGCCGCGAAGCGATGGCCCATTTGAACCCATTCGTACATATTGTTCGGCATTGAGAAATCGCCGTTCCGGCACATTGGCCAATCTGCACAAATTAGGCTCGACTCGGTATGGCGCACAAGCGCTCCG
This sequence comes from Planococcus massiliensis, assembly GCF_000821325.1. NCBI lineage: Bacteria > Bacillati > Bacillota > Bacilli > Caryophanales > Caryophanaceae > Planococcus > Planococcus massiliensis. The sequence continues at coordinate 1,300,851 of NZ_CCXS01000001.1, forward strand.
GTATAGACTACGATATACGAATATAGAGTCACGCCAATCGTATGGAGCTTCAATTTTTTGCCGATGACTAACCGGTCGGCATCGAATTTCCGGTCAACTTCAAAAATCAGCAAGGCCAGCAAGAGGACCGATGCGAATGAAAGAAGCGAGATTCCGAAATGAAGCGCTAAGATAAAATCGCCTTGGCCCCATAAAACTTGGGCAGCTCCGATCAATGCTTGAAGAACTAAGAAGAAGACAGCCATGACAGCCAGGAATTTAGTTTCGCGGATATGTCCGTATTTTCTCCAAGCCCAAACAGCAAGGACGACAATCAAAATGCCGACTGTACCGGTGACGAGGCGATGAGAAAATTCGATCAGCACTTCAGCAGTGATCTCATCTGGAATCAATTTTCCGTTGCAATCCGGCCAATTGCGGCCGCAGCCCATTCCACTGTCCGTTTTCGTGACGAGTGCACCACCGAGAAGGATCAAGAGCATCCCGATGGTGGCTGCTACTGCAAACCATTTTATATATTTGCCTTGTTGCAATTATGCCACCTACTTTTTTTGGATAAAACTTTTATACGTCCGTTACATACATACTCGATAATAGCGAAAGTTCCAGAAAAACACAATGGAAAATGGGAGTGAGCACAAACTTTCAAGATTTGGACATATTAGCGCATGCTTCACAAACTGTTCAAAAACAATTATTATTCTATCTTAAAATAATTAAGAGACTCATGTATGATAGGAAGAGCGTATTTCTGAGTCGAATTACATGAAAACCATGCTTTTATCAGGAAATTTCAGTTAGATGTAGAAAAAGAACTGGAATTTAGATATAGTTATGGTTAGCGGAATATGCTTACAACTTTGAAAGGAGGGGGTAATATGTCAAACGGCCGGTCTTTGTCTGCGGAAACGCATCAGGCGCCGGAAACGACCACCTTCACCCAGGATTTTCTGGCGCTGATTAAAATCGGAATAGTGAACTCGAATTTAATCACTGTGTTTACAGGTTTGTGGTTGGCTTTCCAATTTTCCGACAGGCACTTCCTGCAAGAGTTGGACATCCTCGTCTACACCTTGGTCGGATCAGCATTGATCATAGCAGGTTCTGCAGCAATGAATAACTATATCGATACAGATATCGATCCGTTAATGGCCAGCAAAAAGTCGCGTCCAACTGTAACAGGAAGATTTAAGCCGTCCGCTGTACTGGCACTTGCTTTGTCTTTCATCGTTATAGGCGAAATATTTTTATTTTCTGCTTCAGTTTCTGCTGGTATTTTCGGAATTGCGGGTATACTAGCGTATGTCGTCCTCTATTCGATGTGGTCTAAAAGAAGGCATGTCAGCAATACAATAGTAGGAAGCATATCTGGAGCGATTCCGCCGCTAATCGGTTGGGCTGCAGTAGAACCGGCACTTGGAATGGGTGCCTGGGCATTGTTCTTGATCATGTTCGTCTGGCAGCCTCCACACTTTTATGCATTGGCCATGAAGCGCACGGAAGAATACCGTGCTGCCGGAATTCCAATGCTGCCTGTGGTGAAAGGCTTCCACCGTACGAAAAAGTCGATGCTCGCTTGGGTCTTGCTGCTGTTCCCTCTGCCATTCCTGTTAATGGATCTCGGAATAGGCTTCCTCATCTTAGCCACACTTTTGAACGTAGGGTGGCTGGCTTTAGCCATTAAAGGCTTCAAAGTGGCGGATGATTTGAAATGGGCGAAGACAATGTTCATCTATTCGTTGAATTATATGACCATCCTATTTGTTTCGATGATCATTTTTGCCGTCTTCGCCTAGTTCCAGCATTTCAGTAAAATTTTAACCAAATGAGAGAGAGGGGTATGAAGAGCTATGATTAAAGGGCTTAAGAAATGGCGCCTTTTCGCATTGATGACTGCATTGCTGGTCTTTCTTGCGGGATGTGGACGAGAAGAAATCTCCACATTATTGCCGGCAGGTGAAGTTGCGCAAGATCAATTTAACTTATTGATTTTGTCTACTATAGTTATGGCATTCGTAATCATTGTCGTAACGATTATTTATGTTTTGGCAATCGTAAAATTCCGCCGTTCAAAAATCGGGGAAGATGTCATCCCGGAACAAGTGGAAGGAAGCGCGAAACTTGAGTTCTTATGGACAGCGATTCCGATTGTCCTGATTTTGATCCTTGCAGTACCAACAGTTTATTCCACTTTCGACTTGGCTGACGTTTCTACAATGGACGTTCAAGCTGAAGATAGTGATGCAATGACCCACTTGACAGTAAACGTTACGGCGAAATTGTACTGGTGGGAATTTGAATATCCTGAACAAGGTATTGTAACTGCTCAAGAATTGGTTGTCCCAACCAATGAACGAGTTTACTTCAATTTAATTTCTGCTGATGTTAAGCACTCATTCTGGATTCCATCAATTGGTGGGAAATTGGATGCTAACCCTGAAAACGTAAACACTTTCTACTTAACGTTCGATCAAGAGTCTGCTGAATTGGAAGACGGCGTTTTCTACGGAAAATGTGCTGAACTTTGTGGGCCTTCACACGCACTGATGGATTTCAAAGTGAAATCAATGGACCGTGAAAGCTTCGACCAATGGGTAGCGGCAATGCAAGAAGAAGCTACTCCTGCTGAAGGTGCACTTGCACAAGAAGGAGAACAGATTTTTGGAGCTGACGGAGCTGGCTGTATCGCTTGTCACGCTGTTTCAGGGTCTGGAGCTGCTGGCGGCGTTGGACCGAACGTAGCAACATTTGGAGACCGCAACCGTGTAGCGGGCTACCTAGAACATAATGAAGAAAACATTAAAAAATGGATTTCTGATCCACAAGAATACAAACCAGGCAACTTGATGCCGGATCCAGAGTCTTTGAACGATGGGAAGCCATTTACAGAGCAAGAGCTTGATGCACTTGCTGCTTACTTGATGTCTTTATCCGTTGAAGAGTAAAAGAATCGGAGCTTAAAAAAGGGAGGTTTACATTGTGAGTTCTATTGCTCAGAAAAAGGGCTTCGGTGCTGCCATGTGGGACTACTTGACAACAGTAGACCATAAGAAAATCGCACATCTATATCTTGCTTCCGGAGGGATTTTCTTCCTAATCGGCGGTATAGAAGCGATGTTAATCCGAATCCAGTTAATGAAAGCCGGAAACGATTTCCTTAGTGCTGGAACGTATAACGAAGTATTGACAATGCACGGAACGACCATGATTTTCTTGGCTGCCATGCCAATATTGCTAGCGTTTATGAACGCCATCATGCCTTTGCAGATCGGCGCACGCGACGTAGCATTTCCATTCCTGAACTCATTAGGATTTTGGCTGTTTTTCTTTGGTGGAGTTTTCCTAAACCTTTCATGGTTTTTAGGCGGCGCACCGGATGCCGGGTGGACGAACTATGCATCGCTCGCTATCGCATCTGAAGGGCACGGAATTGATTTCTATGCACTTGGGTTAACGATTTCCGGTTTCGGTACGTTGATCTCGGGGATCAACTTCTTAGTTACCATTATTAATATGAGAGCTCCAGGGATGACGTACATGAGAATGCCGTTGTTCACTTGGACGACTTTCGTAGCTTCTGCTTTAATTTTACTAGCGTTCCCTCCACTTACAGTTGGAGTATTCTTTATGGTATTTGACCGTATGTTCGGCGCTAATTTCTTCGACGTAACTATGGGAGGAAATACGATCATCTGGGAGCACCTGTTCTGGATCTTCGGCCACCCGGAAGTTTACATCTTGATCTTGCCTGCATTCGGTATCTTCTCTGAAATCTTTGCGATTTTCTCTCGCAAGCGTTTATTCGGATACACAGCTTTAGTGTTCGCAACAATCTTGATCGGTTTCTACGGATTCATGGTTTGGGCTCACCACATGTTTACTGTAGGTTTAGGGCCAACTGCTAACGCGGTATTCGCATTAGCGACAATGATCATCGCTGTTCCAACGGGTGTTAAAATCTTCAACTGGCTATTGACCATTTGGGGAGGAAGCATTTCGTTCACGACTCCTATGATGTATGCGATTGGATTTATTCCTTCATTCGTTGCAGGTGGGGTAACAGGCGTTATGCAAGCCATCGCACCACTCGATTACCAGCTTCACGATTCTTACTTTATCGTTGCCCATTTCCACTATGTTATCGTTGGTGGGGTAGTGTTAGCGATTTTAGCGGCTACTCATTTATACTGGCCGAAAATGTTCGGTACTATGCTTAGCGAAAAATTAGGTAAAGTGACTTTCTGGTTATTCTTTATCGGTTTCCATTTAACATTCTTCATCCAGCATTTCCTTGGCCTTATGGGAATGCCGCGCCGCGTTTATACGTTTGGCGCAGACCAAGGCTGGGATTTGTTTAACGCGATCAGTTCTGTAGGTGCTTTGTTCATGGCGCTTGGAGTCATCATTCTATTGGTGAACATCGTAATGACAAGCATCAAAAACGAACGTGTCAGCAATGACCCATGGGGCGACGGCCGTACACTTGAGTGGGCAATTGCTTCACCGCCGCCATTCTATAACTTTGCTCAAACTCCATTAGTTCGTGGTCTAGATACGTTCTGGATTGAAAAAATGGAAGGCAACAAAGAAGGAATGGTTTACGCTGAACCATTAGAAGAAATTCACATGCCTAACGGTTCATTTGTTCCTGTCGTAATGTCATTTGGTTTATTTGTCGCTTCATTTGGTGCTCTTTACAATATGGACGGAGACAAAGGATGGACGATTCCAGTCATCATTATCGGACTCGTGATCACATTCGGTTCAATGTTATTCCGTTCATTAAAAGACGACCTAGGATTCCATATCTCAAAAGAAGAATTGTTGAGAGATGTTAAAGGGGGTAAATCAGATGGACTTAAATAAAAAATATACCCCTCAATCGTGGCCGGATCATCCTGAAACGGCGACTATGGAAGGTAAAAATAAATTCGTCGGTTTCTGGCTGCTTCTAGCAGCAGAAACGGTGACATTTGCTTCTTTGTTTGCAACTTATCTTGCATTGAAAGACAAAGGTCCAAGCGGCATGGAATTTGCTGCTTCTAATTTATTTGAACTTCCACTTGTATTTGCAATGACAATGATTCTTTTAACTTCATCGCTGACAAGTGTTTACGCGATGTATCACATGAAGAACCATAATTTCAAAGCAATGCAGGCATGGCTTGGAATTACCGTATTGCTTGGTGCAGCTTTCCTTGGATTGGAAATCTATGAGTTCAACCACTACGTCCATTTAGGATTCGGTTATACGCATAGTGCGTTCAGTGCCGCTTTCTATACACTAGTCGGTACTCACGGAGCCCACGTATTATTCGGTTTAAGCTGGTTTATCGCTTTGATGGTCCGCAACTCAAAACGTGGATTGAATATGTATAATGCGCCGAAGTTCTATTTGGTTTCACTATACTGGCATTTTATCGACGTAGTTTGGGTATTTATCTTTACAGTAGTATATTTGATGGGAGTGATCGGTTAATATGGCACACGAAACCCATACTCATGTAAGATCACAAACTGAATATGAATATATCCGCCGTCAAAGATCAAAAGAAATGCGCGGTCAGCTAACCTCTTTCGCAATCATGATTTTCTTGACATTGATTGCTTTTACAGCAGTAGCTGCTGACTTTTCTCCATACTTGATTACGCCAATCATTCTGTTATTGGCTGCAGTTCAAGTCGTGCTTCAACTTTATGGTTTCATGCATATGAGCAATAAAGGGCATGGCATGGTTGCATTCTTTATGTTCAGCGGAATGTTCGTAGCATTCATCACGATTCTTGCGCTAGTTACAATTGTTTGGTGGTAAGAATGAGAAAGCCCTCTGTCGACTGACAGGGGGCTTTTTTTAGCTTTGTTTAATAGGATAAAGTTTAAGTATCTTCTAAAAGAGCGGCACACGTGACGGGTGTCTTAAAAGCATGAATAGCACATGAACCCTTAAATGAGGAAAAGAATTTCTAGCAGGTTTCCTTAAATGAATTGTCATAGTTCGTTCATTGATATAGTTCACACCACACTATATAATGAGGGTACTTATGATAAAGGAGGTATGCAAGCATGCCGATCAGTATTTTCGGATTTCAGGCACTATGGAGTCCGTACTACTTAGCAGTTCTCGTTCTTATTACAATTTTGTATTTTATGCTTACGATAAAATGGAAAGACAAATTTAAAGACAGCGAGCCTCTAAAAACGAAAGAAGCGATTCTTTTTGTTTCAGGTATGGTGTTGCTTTATATCATTAAAGGTTCTCCAACCGATCTTCTCGGCCATATCATCTTCTCGATGCATATGGTGCAGATGGCATTTCTATTGCTTCTGGTTCCGCCGCTCCTTATTATGGGGGTTCCTTCGTGGATATGGAGAAAGTTTATCAACTTGCCGGTAGTTAAACCGCTCTTCCATTTCTTCACTAAGCCGATGTTGGCCCTGATTTTGTTTGGCCTGGTATTTTCTTTTTACCATATTCCACTTGTTTTTGATTTTGTTAAAACGAGTACCTCCCTCCATGCAGTAGTAAATGGCATCTTGTTTATCTCAGCAATCTTCTATTGGTGGCCGGTTGTGAATAATTTGGAAGGCTCTTATAAATTCCATGGTTTGAAAAAGCTTGGTTATTTGTTTGGCTTGAGCGTCTTGATGACGCCTGCTTGTGCGCTGATCATTTTCAGCAGCAGCCCGTTTTACGCTACGTATTCAGATGCAGAAGCGTGGCTTCAGGCAATGGCATTATGTGTACCTACTGGAACATTGTCACAGCTAAACCTATCCGGTCCGGAATTATTTACCAATATGTCAACTGTGGAAGACCAGCGAACTGGCGGCATTGTCATGAAGGTCTTGCAGGAGCTGGTGTTCACCGTTTTCCTATGGCTGGTATTCTATGAATGGTTAAGAAATGAGAATGATAATGCTGATGAAATTACAGCGAAATCTATTCAAGACAGAAAAAAAATGGCTTATCACAGGCATAATGCTTAATGAGTTCAAAAGGGGATAAATCTAGATGAATTTGCCGGTATTACCGACCATCAGTACATTTTTTATCGTATTAAGCGCAATTTTGGTAGCGATTGGCTGGTACCTAGTGATCAACCGCAAAATTGAAGCGCATAAAAAAGTCATGTGGGCAGCTGGAGTATCCGCATTGACATTCTTTATTATTTATATGTCCCGCACGATTTTCATCGGCAATACTGCCTTTGGCGGACCGGATGAATACAAACTGATCTATACGATCTTTTTGATTTTCCACATCACCTTAGCCACAACCGGTGGAATTATGGGACTCATCACTATTTGGCTGGGCTGGAAAAACCGTTTGGATAAGCACCGGAAATTGGGGCCGATTACAAGCGTTATCTGGTTCGCTACAGCCATCACAGGGGTAGTCGTTTACTTGTTGTTATACGTCATCTACGAAGGCGGCCATACAACTTCCGTCTTTAAAGCGATACTCGGTGGATAAAAAAATGCCGTCCCAAGAATTTGGGACGGCATTTTTATATTTTAAAATCAATTTTAATCATTCCGGCTTCTCGTGCTGAAGTGAAGAGAATGACGATAAGCGGCCCGATGAAGAAGCCGAGCACCCCGAAAAGCTGGAGGCCGATATACATGGCGATCAGCGTTGCAAGAGGGGACAGGCCGATATGGGTCCCCATCACTTTCGGTTCAACCGTTCTGCGAATGATCAGGAGAACCAATGCCAATATTGCAAGCTGCGTACCTTGGTAAACATCCCCGATGATGAATTGGTAGACAAACCAAGGCGTCAGCACAATGATGGATCCAAGAATCGGAATAAAATCGATGAGCCAGATGACCAAGGACATAATGATTGCATACTCTGGCGCTATAAATAGTAGAGCGATCAATGAGACGATGAAAATAATGACCGACACTAAAAACTGCGCTTTGAGAAAGCCGAAGATGACATTGTTTAAGCGGGAAGCCATAAACCGAACTTTTTCCGCGGTGGAATCCTTCAAGCGTTTGAAAAGCATTTCTCTTAAATTCAGCAATTCAAGCATAAATAAGAACAATGCAATTAAAAAGACGATGAAGCTGACCAAAAACGAAGGGATGCCTGTCAGCAAGTTGGTAACCGTATCATAATTGACAATGGTGAGCACCCATTCCCGAATGCCTTCAAGAAATTGGGCAAGTTCGGTTTCAAAAGAGGAAATTACTTCTACAGGCAATTCTTCTGTGGAATGGAAAAAGAACGATTGGACTTCATTCCACATATCTGAGATGGAATTGATGTAGTCTGGGACCATTTTTGAAAATTGGATGATCCGGCCGATCAACTGGGTCACGGTCCAGTAAAGAATGGCGGAGACGATGAGCAGGAATAAGATGAACACCGTCAACACTGCATTTTTTCTTCGCCATTTCAACCGTTTTTGGACAAATCCGACAAACGGTTCCAAAAAAATAGCAGTCAATAGGCCGATGATCAAAGGGATTGAAATCGGCAATATGTATATGGATATCAAAATTAACGCTAAGAGTACAAGCGCTGTGGTCAGCACTTTTTTATTTAGCCATTTCCGCACAATGAACCTCCTAATAATTGATTAATATTAGTATACCAATAACCACGTAAAACGAACGAAGAAAAATAAAAAAACCGCAGTTCAATGAACTGCGGCCATTTATTACGCTTTGATTTTGAATGATTCAATATCCGTTTGAATCGATTTCAACACTTCTGTGCATGATTTGATCAAGTGTTCCGGGAAGTGTTCATCTTCACCGTATTCAACGCCGTGCGGGTAGTAGTGTTTGCCTAGAACGGGCTTTAACACGTGTACTACTGCGTCTCCAGCATCAATATCACCATCAATGGCGTATGCGAATACGCGCAGGTAGAATGTGCCTTCATGAACTTTGAATTTCCGGTCAAAAGTTACGCGTTCATAGTCCCATTGACCTTCTTTAGTTAAACCATGTTTTCTCATAATGTCATCAAGCAATGTGAAATCTACTCGAATGCCTTCAAGTCCTGTATTCTCAAAATACATAGGATCTCCTCCTCTAAATCAAAACTGACTCAATGCTTCTTTAATAATAGATCATATTCGAACTTGTTGCAATGGCAAGATTGTGTCAGAATACAGACGACTGTTATAATTATGAAACGAGTGGATTTAAGGAGCTGGTCGATTGAAGGACTTATTGAAAATCATGATTTTTCTCTCGATTATTTTAATCGTGTTTTTTTATTTTGATTCGCCGACAGAAGAAAACGAAGTGCTGGAAGCACCGCCGACAATGGACCCATTGCCAGCAAAAGATATTGTAGAAAAAGATTTGGATGTAGAGCGCCCTGCAGAAGGCATCTCGACTTACATCGGGCAGGATACAGATGAATGGCTGAACGACTACGGCATGCCAGACCGGATCGAACCTTCCGCTTTCGGCTACGAGTGGTGGATTTATAATAGCTCTTTCTCCAACTATATGATGGTAGGTGTAAAGAATAGTAAGACTGTCCAAGTATATACGGCAGGAACCGCTACAAATGCAGCTCCGTATGAAATCGGGCAAACATTGGATGAGCTATACCGCTTTACGATTGTTGAAAATGAAATAACCGTAAAATATGGAACGAATATCTACACCTTCAATTTAGGTGCAGAAGACATCAACAGGCGATTGTTAGTGAGTTTTGATGAAGTCTATGCACAGCTTTATATTGATGTGGAAGATGACAAGCTGGAAGCAGTGCGTTTTATGGATGCGGAAACGCTCATTAGGCATCAGCCATATGACATGATGTTTGTAGGAGATTTGCTGCCGTCGATTACGCCTTCCTCCAGCTTGCAGCAATCCATTGATGATGCGAACGCCAAACAAATCGTTGATTTGACGAATGTGTACCGGCTGCATCATCAGCGAAAACCATTGTATGAAAATCCTTCCATTAATTTATTGGCAAGAGCACATAGTGAGAATACCGCCAAAAAAGATTTTTCTTCCCAAGAAATCGAGCTGGAAAATTTAAATGACCGGTTAACTGCAGCGAATATTCTGTTTGATGAAGCAGGAGAGAACACGGCGACGCAATACTTTGATGCAGCTGAAGCTGTCCATGGCTGGATCAATTCATCTGACCACCGGGAAACCTTGCTTTCCGATAAATTCAATCAGATCGGCGTAGGGGTATTTGGGAAATACTATACCCAAAACTTTATTTACCAGGAACCGGCCAGTGCGGAAAAACAATAAAAATTGATGCAAAGAGATTGCTGCTTCCCGCCGAAGCGTTTCTGAATATAGGAAAATGACAGGATTTCTGCTATGATGATAGCGTAGAGGAGGAAATCAATATGTTTATGACCTATGAATGGGTTGAAATAACTGACTCTGCCGAAGAGTTGAGTGAAATGATTTTGCAGTCGGAACAAGCAGAGATTTACCGAAATGCTTATAATTCCGTTTATAGCGATAAAGATCTTGCAGCAGAAATCCACGCGTTTGCAAGATTGAAAGAGCAGTATGAAGAAGTCCAGCGTTTTGGCAAATATCATCCTGATTATCAACGGGTGATGAAGCAGATCCGCGTAGATAAGCGGCGGCTTGATTTGAATGAACAGATAGCGGAATTGCGGCTTGCGGAAAACGATCTTCAGGATTTGATGGATCAAGTGAGCTTCATCATTGGAAGATCGGTATCCGAAGCGGTTAAAATCCCTTCAAGCAATCCCTTTTTCTCATCCGGCTCTTCTTGTGGAGGAAGCTGCGGCACTGGCGGCGGCTGTTCTTGCTCCGCTTAATTTGCGGCAAAAGAGACGGTTAAGCCCTCAAAAAAACTGTGCAACGATTTCGTTGCACAGTTTTTTTATGATTTGTTTTGAAGTTCTTCAATAACCGGGACTGCAATATCAGGACGGCGGGTAATAATGCCTTTCGCTCCAGCCGCTATCAAGGCTTTCATCTCTTCCGCATCATCGATTGTCCAATAATGTACGGAAACGTTCAGGTTTTCCAAGAATGAGATAAATCGCTGGGAGTCGAGTCTGAACATGGATGATCGAACCGGAATTTGGAAGACATCGGCTCTTGGCTGATAAAGATGGCCGAACTGGCTATTGAAAGCCGTGAACGCTTTGCGGACTTCGTTTTCGCCAGCTCCAATTGCGACGCGGTTTTGTGCGTATAAATTAAACCGGTCAATTTGCTCGTCGAAGAAACTGGTCACGACTACGCGATTTTGGACGTCCATCGACTCGATCAAACGCCATAACTTCGAAGGGATCAAGCTGCCTTCATACGTTTCTGGCGAATCTTTAATATCAATATTGATGAGCATATGCGGAAATTTCTCGAATAATTCCTTCAGCAATACGACTTTCTCGCCTTTCCCGCGATAAGAATGGCGGCCGTCGGCATCGATAAAGTGATAGCCCAGGTCAAACCCGCGCAGTTCTTCCAACGTCATATCCGCTACGCGGCCTGCTCCGTCGGTTGTACGGTCCACATATTCGTCATGGAAAACTAGAATTTCTTCATCTTTCGTCAATCGGATATCAATTTCAAATCCTTGTACGCCTAATTCCGCAGATTGCTGGAATGCGGCCATCGAACTCTCAGGGGCGATACCACAGCCGCCGCGGTGAGCCAATACGATAGGCTGGCCATAATCCAAAGCTTCAGTTTGCGGACGCTTTTGCGGATTAGCCATTGCTTTTGTCCCTGCCCAGGCTGCTGCTCCAACCGCTACGGCAGCAAGGCCAATTTTCGTTTTCTTCCCCATCTTATGTAATACCCCCTCAAAATATAACTATAGACATTATAGCGAATTAACTACTTTATTGTTAGTTTAATCCGATAGCGTTTTGTTCACTATACCCTAAAAAATCCATTTCATTCTCACTGCTCAAAAAAGTTGGGGTCTGCATACAGTTTTTTGATGGATTTGAAGCGGCATTGCTGGATTTGTTTGGTTGCGGCATTTTTCTTTCCTATGGTATCCTAAACTAAATGCAAAGAGCCTGCACACGAGCATATTCATGTTTTGCTTTAGCGTGTGCTGAAATGGCCAGAATTATGTTCCATTGGCCTCCGAACTTTTCGGGGTGCGGGATTGATATGCCGTTAAATCGGTAGAAAAGAGGGGAATTTATGCGAGATCGTCAAGGCCTCATTGTCTACGTGCATCATCTGAAACAAGCTAAATCATTGCGCAAATTCGGACATGTTCACTTTATTTCGAGAAAGCTGAAGTATGTCGTACTTTATATGGACCAGGAAGCGATTGAAGCGACAAAAGCTAAATTATCGAAGCTTCCTTATGTCAAGCAAGTGCTTGAATCATATCGGCCATTCATTAAAACTGAGTATGAAAATGCCAAGCCCGATAAAGCGAAAGAATACGACTATAAGATCGGACTTTGATTATTGCATCGGCGGAATATAATGGTTTAACCGCAAAATGGCAATCAAGTGGCCGAAGTACATGGTTTTGTCCACATAAACGGAAGAATGTTTAACTTCCATTTTTATGGGTGTATGGCCTTGTTTTTCTACAGCCTCCTGAAAAATAGCCAGGCGTTTGGAGTCCTCTGGAATTCCTTCGCGGCAAAGGTAGATAGGCATGAAATTGCCTTCTTCTGCAGGTTTAAAAGCAGCCGCAATCGAGAGAACCGTTTTGCCTTCCTTGTCTTTGGAGGCAAATACGAATCCATGAAGAAAACGGTGTGAATTTGTGGCGATCAGTTCCCGGAGCTCGTATATATCTCCGTAACCTTCTCCAAGTTCGATAAAACGTTGAATCATGAGATCACGTCCTTTCCAAAATCCATTTTACCATTACCAAACAACTTATCCAGAAGAAATTTAGCAAATAAGAGGCGATAGTATGCGTGTTGTAGCAGGAACAGCAAAAGGGCTGCCATTGAAAGCGGTGCCTGGGACTTCGACAAGGCCCACTACAGATAAAGTGAAAGAATCCGTCTTCAATATGATCGGCCCGTTTTTTGACGGCGGAATTGCAGTGGATCTGTTTGCCGGAAGCGGAGGCCTCGGCATTGAAGCGCTAAGCCGCGGCATTGACCGGGTTATTTTTACCGATAAAGACCGGAAAGCGATTGAGACCATCCGCGCAAATCTTGCGAAGACAAAGTTGCAAGAGCGGGCAGAAGTCTATAAAGTGGAAGCGGAACGAGCCATTAAGGCGATGAAGAAAAACGGCATCCAAGCTAGATTGCTGTTTTTGGATCCGCCTTATCATATGGAAGCTTCCTATGAATTAATGGACAAAGCTGCAGAGATCGGGATTATGACGGAAGATTCCATTGTAGTCTGCGAACACGCCAAAGAAGTGGCGCTCGGTGCAGAGACTAAGTATTTTGAACGGTTCAAGCATGAGCCTTATGGCAGCACCATCATTTCAATTTACCGTTTCAAAGGGGAAGAGGGAGAAGAGATTGAGTAAAATTGCAGTTGTGCCAGGAAGTTTCGACCCGATTACAATGGGGCATTTAGACATTATTAAGAGGGCTTCCACTATTTTCGATGAAGTTAAAGTGGTGGTCATGAACAATTCGTCGAAAAACCCGCTTTTCAATGTCGAGGAACGAATCGGGTTGATTTCGGAAGTTACCCAATCGATTCCGAATGTGCAAGTCGAGTCATTTGCGGGGCTGTTGATCGATTATTCCATTGAAGTGAAAGCAAACGCCATCGTCCGGGGGCTGCGAGCCGTATCGGATTTCGAATACGAAATGCAAATCACTTCCATGAACCGGTTCTTGAATGAAAACATCGAAACCTTATTTATGATTTCCAATAACCAATACTCGTTCCTAAGTTCGAGCATTGTCAAAGAAGTAGCGAAATACGGCGGCAATATCAGCGGATTAGTGCCGGCAGCGGTAGAAGAAGCATTAAAGCAGAAATTCATTTAAGTCACGTTTTGCGTGGCTTTTTGTAATTGGGCTGCTAAAAAGGAAGGAGCAGCGTATGAAAAATAAAAAATTGATTATGGTAGTAATTGTAGCCGCACTGGCTATTTTCGTTTCAACGTACCGCTTAGACTTGTATATCACTCGGCCAGGCGGTGCTTACGAATTGAGCCCTCTTGTGAAAGTTGAAGGGGGAGATGAAGATGACGAAGGGACATTGAGCCTGATGACGGTTTCCATGTTGAATGCGACGCCTTCCCTCTATTTATATGCCAAAGTGAAAGACGGCTACAAGATTTTAAAGCCGGAAGAAGTCAGAAGCCCGCATGAAAGCGACGAGGAATATAACGTCCGCCAACTCAAGCTGATGTCGGATTCCCAAATCAACGCTTTGCAAGTAGCTTTTGAACAAGCGGAACTGCCTTACGAGGTGACCAATAACGGCGTATTCGTTTTGAATGTGCTGGAAGGCGGAGCAGCAGATGGGACTTTGCAGGCCGGAGATCAGGTGCTGTCTATAGACGGCAATGAATTTTCTGCCCAGCAGGATTTTGTCGATTACATTTCGAGCAAAAAAGAAGGTGAAACTGTAGAAGTTGTCTATGAACGCGACGACCGGAAGATCACCAATGAAATCGAACTGGCTCCGCTGCCGAGTGAACCCGAACGTGTTGGCCTTGGCATCTCTTTTGTAGAAAATAAAGATATTATGACAACCCCGAAAGTGGAAATTGATTCCGATTCCATCGGCGGCCCTTCTGCCGGTCTGATGTTCACGTTGGAAATCATCAATCAATTGTTGGATGAGGATATTACGAAAGGCTATAACGTAGCAGGCACTGGCACGATGTCCAGTGACGGAAGTGTAGGAAGAATTGGCGGCATCGACCAGAAAATCATCGCTGCCGACAATGAAGGAATCGAAATTTTCTTCGCTCCGGATGATGAAGCCGAAGGCATAGATGAAACGAATTACGATGTAGCAGTAGAAACGGCTGAAAAAATCAAGTCGGACATGGAAATTGTTCCGGTTCAAAACGTTAACGATGCGCTTGATTATTTAGCGGGTTTAGACGCCAAGTAGAAAGGCGGAGTAGAGTATTCCTTTTGAAGATCGGAAATTCCCATGCCTGACAAGTACATGTAGCTTGCATGGATATCGAGTCCTCCCATCGCGTCGTTGAGGTCAGCGGCGCGGCTGACAAGGGGAAGTTCGATATTCTTTTTTTGTGCATGGAGATAGTGCCGCCCGGTTTCTGTCATGCCCAGCAAACGAAGATACGCCGGTTTTTCAAAAGATCGCAGTTGTTCCCAAGTAAAACCCGTATAAATATGGGTAAGCATCCGCTGGACGCGTGTTCTTGTAAAGCGTTTGGACTTGATGCGCGCAATGAAAGGTTCGAAATAAGCTTCTTTCTTTGCAGCTTCGAAAATGAGATTTTCTATGCCTTCCGTCACTTCAGCAAACCGTTTCAGACTTTCCGGCCGTTCCCGGAGAATAATCGTGCGAAGCTTGGGATAAAATAATTCCCAGCTGCCAAACCTGCCGTGAAGTTCATGAAATGAAACAAGGGAGTGGATGGAAGCAGCTGGCATAAAACGGGAAAGCTCTTCGAGCGACCCCTCTTCAAAAAATGCTTTTCGGATGCCTGTTGCGCTGGCAATCGTCAAATCTTTATTGACCGGATCATGGTAGTTGGCGGCAATCCGCTGGATGGTCAACGGACGAATCGCGAACCGGTTGTTTTTCGCCGCTTCTATGTAATGGTAGCCAAGAATGTTATTGGGCTGAGATAAATCAGCGAATCCCGCATCCGAGCCTGTAAGAGCTTTATAAGCGTTGTTTAGAGCTTTTGGATAGCTGATGCCCGTTTGGATAGCTTCATGGATCAGACGTTCATATTCAGCGCGGTGAGCGGTTAATAAGGCATAGGAATTTAAGAAAGGTTCGATAGCGCCTTGTTCGCTGCCGAAACAGAAAGATTCGCTGCCGATGGCTTCTAAAAGATGGATGGCGCCTTTTGCAAAATCGGAAGCCTGCCCTGTAGCGTAGACGTAAGGAAGTTCAATAACCACGTCGACGCCGTTTTGGAGCGCCATTTCGCAACGTGTCCATTTATCGGCAAAAGCCGGCTCGCCGCGCTGGAGAAATTGTCCGCTCATGACAGCGATGACGACATCAGCGCCGGATTTTTTTCTGGCTTGTTCTGCATGGTAAAGATGTCCGTTATGAAATGGATTGTATTCAACAATAATACCTGTAGCTTTCATTTGGCTCTCCCCTTTGGTAAACTTAATCTACAGTATACCGATGTTTAGAAACCCCTGACAAGATTTTATCTTGACATCTTTTTCTGTACATTATATAATCAACTTTGTTGTCTTAGAGGTGATACTTATGAAAATGGCGATTCAACAGCTTCAAAAGTTTCGCAAAGACGGAATGCCAATCGACGAAACGATCCGATTAGATGCAGTGAAAGATCGCAATAGTGATATTCGTGATGTTTCTCCTATGCATGTCACCGGTCATTGTACAGTTGGTTCGCAACAAATAACGTGCCAGCTCCATCTCGAAGGCAAGTTGATCTTGCCTTGTGCACGAACTTGGGAAGACGTTGAATTCCCGATTGACGTAGAATCGGTTGAAATTTTTTCTTGGTCTGAAAAAGACCGGGAAAGCAGGGAAGATAATGTTCACTTTGTAGACGCTGAAACACTCGATCTTCAGCCGATCCTGGAAGAGCTTATTTTGCTTGAGATACCGATGCAAGTCTTTAAGGAAGACGCCGACGAAGCCGTTATAACTGGCGGCAATGACTGGTCGTATTCAACGGATGAGCAAGTGGAAGCCGAGAAAGCAGAAGCACCACCAAAACCGGATCCAAGACTTGCTGATTTAGCAAAGTATTTTGATCAGTCAGATGAATAGAATCATTGTAAGGAGGTGTCACCAATGGCTGTACCGTTCAGAAGAACGTCCAAAACCGTTAAAAGAAAACGCCGTACTCATTTCAAATTGTCAGTGCCGGGCATGGTAACTTGCCCTAGCTGTGGCGAATCGAAATTGGCTCACCACGTCTGCAAAGCATGTGGATCATACAAAGGGAAAGAAGTTGTAGCAAGCAAATAAACCAGTATTTGCTGCTAAAAGGCTATTGAGAGGCCATGGCTCTCGATAGCCTTTTTCTCTATCTGGATTTAAAAGGAGTGGTTTGATGTCTTATAAAATAGATTTGTCAGGTGGCATATTGACTTTTACCATCGATCGTCCCCATATCCGAAACGCTATCAATGATGAAGTGATCCAAGGCCTTGAAGAATTAGTCGCGCAAGTACATAACCATGACCCGCAGTTTGTCATTATCACCGCTTCAGGGGAACAAGCTTTTTGTTCCGGCGGCGACCTGTCCGTTTATCAGCATTTGCGTACGCGGAATGAAGCCTATCCTATGCTGAAAAAAATGGGCGACGTTCTCTATCGAATAAAGACCTTGCCGGTCCCGGTGGTCGCGCTGGTCAACGGCATGGCCGTCGGCGGTGGCTGTGAAATCGCTACTGCCTGCGATTACCGCCTAGTCCGAAGCCATGCAAAATGCGGCTTTATCCAAGGGACGCTCGCCATTACAAGCGGCTGGGGCGGCGGCACGTATGCAATGGAAACCATTCCCCATGCCGAAGCGCTGAAAATGCTGAGTGAAGCGAGAGTCTATACAGCTCAGGAATTGCTTGAAAACGGCTGGGCCACTAAAGTGGTGGAATCCGAGGCCGGTGTAGAAGCCTTTTTCCAATCGATGAAAAAGATACGTCCGGAAGTTCACCGGGCCTATAAAGAAATTGCCATCCGCAAATGGCAAAGTTCTCATTTAAAAGATCGTGTAAACGAAGAAATCCGCTTGTGTGCAGAATTGTGGGAAGCAGATGCCCACCACGATGCGGTCGAAAGATTCTTAAATAAAAAGAAATAAATAAAACAACATTAAAGCCATACTGGAATCTCAGTATGGCTTTAACGTTGTTTTCAATTCTTAGCAAAGTTTCCGTGAAACTCCGAAATGATAATTTTTATAAGAATAGTTGAAATCGCTTACAAATTTCGTATATGCTAGAGAAGGGAGAAAAACACAGGGGGTATTTCTTATATGAATAAAATCCTGATTGCCAACCGCGGCGAAATTGCACGCCGAATTATTCGCACGTGCAATAAGCTGGGGATCCAAACGGTTGCCATCCACTCCGAGGCTGATGGGGATCTGCCTTACGTGAGTGAAGCAACGGAACATGTATTGATTGGGCCGAATCCGGTTGTCCAATCCTATTTGCAAGGGGACAAAATTATTGAAGCAGCAAAAGCGCACGGCGCATCGGCTATCCATCCCGGATACGGCCTATTGTCCGAAAATGCGGAGTTTGCGCGCAAAGTCGAAGAAGCGGGATTGATTTTCATCGGTCCGGCAGCTGATATAATCGAAAAAATGGGCGATAAAATCGAATCGCGCAGAACGATGATTGAGGCCAATGTTCCAGTAGTGCCTGGGACAGAAAACGGCGTAGCCACTTTAGAAGAGGCAATCAAAGAAGCGGAAGCCATCGGCTATCCTGTTATGCTGAAGGCTAGTGCCGGAGGCGGAGGCATTGGCATGGTGCGCTGTGATAGTGAGCAAGCGCTCAGTCAACAGTTTGTATCGGTGAAAAATCGTGCGAAAGCCTATTTTGGCGA
The DNA here is from genome assembly GCF_000821325.1 of Planococcus massiliensis. Taxonomy (NCBI): domain Bacteria; kingdom Bacillati; phylum Bacillota; class Bacilli; order Caryophanales; family Caryophanaceae; genus Planococcus; species Planococcus massiliensis. The sequence goes on from NZ_CCXS01000001.1 coordinate 1,319,491, forward strand.
TGACATCGTTTTCTTGGAGAAGTTCTTGCCGAATGCCCGCCATATCGAAGTTCAAATTTTTGGAGACCAGCATGGCAATATCATCCATCTTTTTGAACGGAATTGCTCTGTTCAGCGCCGCAACCAGAAAGTGATTGAAGAGTCGCCTTCGCCGAATTTGCCGCAGGATGTTAGGGAAAAGCTTTGCGAAGCAGCCGTACAGGCAGCCAAAGCAGTCGCTTACACAAATGCAGGCACGGTAGAATTTATTGTGGATGAAAATAATGAGTTCTATTTCCTGGAAATGAACACAAGGCTTCAAGTCGAGCATCCGGTAACGGAACAAGTAACCGGGCTTGACCTGGTGGAATGGCAGTTGAAAGTCTCTAACGGAGAAGATCTGCCTGCACAAACTGAAATTGAATCGGCTGGCCATGCGATTGAATACCGGATTTATGCAGAAGATCCGAAGACGTTCTTCCCGTCGCCCGGAACGCTTGAAAAAATCATTTGGGGGCAGGATGCCCGCATTGAATCGGGCTACGAACAAGGCAATGCAGTAACGCCGTTCTACGATCCGATGATTTCCAAAATCATTGTAACGGGAGAAGACCGGATTGATGCGCTCCGCAAATCACAGAATTTTTTCAATCATGCTACAATAGCGGGAGTGAAGACGAACATACCGTTGTTCCACGAATTTATTGAATCTCCGGAATTCGTTTCGGGAGACTATGCAACATCGACATTATCAAATTGGATGGAAAAATCAAAGGAGGAATCGGGATTATGAAAGAAGTAAAAGCATCGATGGCAGGGACTGTATTAAACATTTTGGTAGCAGAAGGGGATGCCGTATCGGCAGGGCAAGCAATTTTAACGTTGGAATCCATGAAAATGGAAATTCCAGTCGAAGCGGAAACGGGCGGCAAAGTGGAAAAAATCCACGTTGAAGTCGGCGGCTTTGTCAATGAAGAAGATACGTTAATCACATTCGGCGAATAACAACGGATTTCCATGCAAAGGGGATGCAGAAATGACAAAAACCACCGAAACGACGGGGTATAACGAACGTTTAGAACAGAAACTGGCGACGATTTTTGCTGGGGGGCAGCAAAAATACCATGAAAAAATGAAGGAAAGCAATAAATTATTTGTGCGCGACCGCCTTCGACTCCTATTTGACGATGGAAATTATGTTGAAGACGGACGCTTTGCCAATGTGGAAGCGGGAGACCTTCCAGCCGATGGCGTTGTAACAGCAATCGGCAAAGTGAACGGCGAAACAGTTTGTGTCATGGCCAATGATTCGACGGTAAAAGCCGGTTCATGGGGTTTCAGAACGGTTGAGAAAATCATCCGCATCCAAGAGACAGCAGAGAAGATGCAAGTGCCGATGCTGTATTTAGTCGATTCGGCAGGCGCCCGCATTACCGACCAACTCGCGATGTTCCCGAACCGCAGAGGCGCTGGGCGGATCTTCCATAACCAGGTCAGAATGTCTGGCATGGTGCCGCAAGTTTGCCTCCTATTCGGCCCATCAGCAGCAGGCGGCGCGTACATACCGGCATTTTGTGACATTGTCATCATGGTGGAAGGCAATGCTTCCATGTATTTGGGGTCGCCGCGTATGGCGGAAAAAGTAATCGGCGAAAAAGTGACGCTGGAGGAAATGGGCGGTGCCCGCATGCACTGCACCGTCAGCGGAGTGGGCGATGTATTGGTTTCGACGGAAGAAGAAGCGATTTCAGAAGCCCGCCGCTACCTGCAATTCTTCCCTGCGAATTTCGCTGTGAAGCCGGAAAGAATCGAATCAAAAGCCCAAAAGGCTGGCCGTTCACTAGAAGCGATCATTCCGGAAAACCAGAATGCGCCTTTTGATATGTATGAATTAATCGATCAATTAGTCGATGAAGGCAGTTTCTTCGATATCAAAAAGCTGTTCGCCGGTGAATTGATTACAGGGCTTGCCCGCATTGACGGGCAAGCCGTCGGAATTTTAGCGAACCAGCCGAAAGTCAAAGGTGGCGTCTTGTTCGGCGATTCAGCAGACAAAGGTGCGAAATTCATCAATCTGTGCGATGCTTTTTCCATTCCCTTATTGTTCCTTGCAGACGTTCCTGGATTTATGATCGGCACGAAAGTGGAGCGGGCAGGCATTATCCGCCATGGCGCCAAATTCATTGCGGCGATGAGTTCTGCCACTGTGCCGAAAATTTCCGTCATTGTCCGGAAAGCTTACGGCGCAGGACTTTATGCGATGGCCGGCCCGGCTTTTGAACCGGATGTCTGCATCGCGCTTCCGACGGCCCAAATTGCTGTCATGGGACCCGAAGCAGCCGTCAATGCCGTCTACTCGAATAAAATCGAGGCAATTGAAGATCCGAAAGAACGTTTGAAGTTTGTTCAAGAGAAGCATCAGGAATATAAAGAAGAAATCGATATCTATAAGCTGGCTTCAGAAATGATTATCGATGAAATTATCGCGCCAAGCCAATTGCGCAATGTGCTTTCACAGCGCCTATCTTTCTATGAAACAAAAGATTTGCCGCTGCCATATCGAAAACACGCGATTAATCCTGTATAATGAAAATATCCTGGAGTCTGCCTTTATAAGGCAGGCTTCTTTTTTGAGAGAGTCATAATCGGTTTGGATAGGGGAGGGAATCGGATGAAATTTGCAGTGGTAGGCGCTGGAGCAATCGGCATGCTCATGGCTTGTCTGTTAAAAGACGCGGGAGAAGAAGTTCTGTTAATGCCAAAAACTGAAAAGCAAGCAAAAGAAATTGAAACAGTAGGCATTTTGAAAGACCATAAGCTGTATCGGATACCCGCCATAACAGAATTTCAGCTGATTTCACCGGACACTTATATTTTATTGGCCGTGAAGTATGATGCGCTTTTAGAACTGGTGCCGGTGATCAGCCGTGAATGTCCGGACAACCCGCTTATTTTCCTTCAAAACGGCATGCTGCACCTGGAGTTGATCGAAGAGATGCCGCATCAGCAAATCGCTTTAGGCAGCGTCGAACATGGTGCGCTAAAAGTGGGGCCGACAGAAATAAAGCATACAGGGCTCGGAACGGTGAAATTTGCGCTGGCGCGAGGAGCAGCCACCACATTCAAGCCTTTAGCCGGCATCCAGGGTTTTCAAAGCGGATGGGTGGAAAATGCCGACCAGCTCTTATTCCGTAAAGTGCTGCTGAATTGTTTGATCAATCCCTTGACCGCTTTGATGGAAATTAAAAATGGCGAATTGCTGACGAATTATCATGCCTATGAATTGCTGAAAAATCTATACACGGAATTGTATCTTGCATTTCCTGAAATCGAAAAATTGCTTCCCTTTGAGGAAGTGACGGCTTTATGCGCTTCGACATCGACGAATACGTCCTCCATGCTGGCTGATAAGTTGGATAAAAGGAAAATGGAACTCGATACGATCTTGCTGTATACAATGCGGCGTTCAAAACTTGAACTGCCCTTATTGAAAACCTTATATAATCTATTAAAAGCGACTGAGGTATAAGCGATGGATATTCTATACACGATAGGGGCAGTCTTGATCTTTGCTCCATTTATTGCCTTTCTTCTGGTGGTGCTGATTGCCCGCAAAAAAATGAAATACCAATCAATCGGCCTTGCTGCTGATTTAACTACTTTTTTGCTGTTCTTTTCAGTGCCTGTGTCGATCAAAGCGATTTGGGAGATCGACATCACGGCACTCGTCTATTTGATTGCGATCCTGATCGCGATCGTTTTGCTTGTCATCGAATGGCGGCAGACAAAGGAAATTGAAATCTTAAGATACATTCGGCAAACGTGGCGCATGTATTTCGTGCTTCTTGCTCTTGCCTATAGTTCGATCTGGGCCGTTGGGATTGTTCTTTCGCTTTTGCATTTTTTTAGGATATGAAGCTGATTTTTTTTATTTCTTACTGCCTTTTGATATAGTAAGTTTGAATGTATAGGGAAAAGGGGACTTTTTTTCATGAGGCTTGAAGAACAATATGCCGCACCGGCAAATAAATTAATGAATGATTACATAAATGGCGAGAACGGAATTTACGACTATTTTTCCTATGAACCGGCCTTGGAAAAGTTCGCTGAACGCATGGAAGCCCTTAAGGAACATCCGGTAGACAGGCTGCGGCTCAGTTCGATTTTAAGGAATTATATGGGCCGCCACGGCATTTCTGGAAAAGCAGCCGAGCATTTGCAGGCGTTTGAAAATGGGGCGCCTGTCGTTGTGACCGGGCAGCAAGCCGGCCTTTTGACGGGGCCGCTCTATACCGTGCATAAAGCGATTTCGGTTATTGTCCTGGCGAAAGAAGCAAGCGGCCGGCTCAATCAAAAGGTGGTCCCTGTATTCTGGATTGCCGGAGAAGACCATGATTTAGCAGAAATCAGCCATTTGTACCGCGAAGTCAATGGACGGGTAGATAAATTGAACTTTCCGCACGTGGAATACGGAAAAAGCTCCGCTTCTGCTGCAAAATTAAACAAAAAGAAAATCACGGAGTTTTTGGAAGAATATTTCCGCAGCATGCCCGAAACGGCGCACTCGAAAGAATTGCATCAAATGGCTTTCCGCTTTTTGGAGGCATCGGATTCATTTACGGATTTCTTTTCTGCTTTTATCCATTACTTTTTCGAGGAAGAAGGTTTGCTGTTCATTGACGCTGCGTTTCCGGAATTGCGCCACTATGAATCTTCTTATTTCCTCGAAATGGTCGAAAAGTCGGAAGCCATTGCAGCGGCGGTTCACCGGACGGAGCAATCGCTGGTTGCACAAGGCTACTCGGCTGCCATTGAAGCGGAAGCGGATGCAGCCAATCTCTTTATTACTGTGCAAGGTGAACGCATTCTCTTGCAAAGAAGCGAAGGCAGCTTTACCGGCAATAACGGAGCGGTTTCTTTTACAGCTGAAGAGCTGAAAGAAATTGCGGCAAACAATCCGGAACGGTTAAGCAATAATGTGGTGACTAGACCCCTGATGCAAGAAATGGTCTTCCCGGTACTGGCCTTTGTTGGAGGCCCCGGCGAAATTTCCTATTGGGCAGCTTTAAAAGAGGCATTCAAGCTGATGGGCATGGAATTGCCGATTATCTTGCCTCGTCTTGGCATGACGCTTGTAAATCGCCAAGTGCAAAGTTTAATGGAGAAATACGGACTGGACTTCGAGGGAATCGTCAATGATCGGAAAGTCAGCCAACTGAAAATCCAGTTGATGGACTCGATTCGCGATAAAGATGCTGAAGAAATGGTGGAAGAATTGAAAACGAAGCTTCAGGCAGACTATGAAGCTATTCAAGAAAAGTTTTCATCCATAAGTAAAGGGTTAACGCCTATTGTGGAAAAGAACTTGAAAATCCATTTAAAGCAATTGGATTTTTTGAAAAACAAATTGGAAGATGAAGTGATGCTTCAAAACAGCACGCAATTCACCCATTTTGAAACGCTGGAGAATGAGTTAATTCCAAATAATAGTTTGCAAGAACGAGTATATAGTCCCTTCCCATATATGAATGAATACGGAAAGACGCTCGTCCAGGACATGCTAAAGCTGGATTTGAAATATGACAAAAATCACAAAATCATCTATATGTAAGCTGAAAAAGTCTGCCACGGCAGGCTTTTTTTGTCTCAAGAAGTAGAATTGAGATTTATTTTTGTAACAAACGTGAAATATTTCAAAAACAAGTGGTGAGAAGTGGGGGATTGTGGTACATTAAAATCAATAAGTGGGGTGACGGGCATGTTCATGGGAGAATATCAACATAGCGTTGATGCAAAGGGACGTTTAATCGTGCCTGCAAAGTTTCGCGAGCAGCTAGGCGAAAGTTTTGTAATTACCCGTGGCCTGGATCAATGCTTATTTGGTTACACAATGGATGAATGGCAAAAGATCGAAGAAAAGCTGAAAGAGCTGCCGGTCACTAAAAAAGACGCACGTGCTTTTACACGATTCTTTTTCTCGGGTGCATCTGAAGTTGAACTCGATAAACAAGGGCGCGTCAATATCCCTTCAACATTGCTAACATACGCAAAATTGGACAAAGAATGCATAATACTCGGAGTGTCGAACCGCTTTGAAATTTGGGCGAAAGATGCATGGGAAGAATACTTTACAGCATCAGAAGATTCATTTAATGATATTGCAGAGAATTTAGCAGACTTTGATTTTTAAAAATTGAACGGGGGGAATGGATTGTTCAACCACACCACGGTTTTACTCCAAGAGACTGTCGATGGACTGAACATTCGTCCTGATGGCATTTATGTGGACTGCACGCTAGGCGGAGCAGGGCACAGTGAGTATTTAGTAAAGCAATTATCAGATGAAGGGCATTTGTTTTGTTTTGACCAAGACGCGACAGCGATTGAGCATGCAAAAGAAAAACTGGCAGATTATCTGCACCGGATCACTTTCATCCATGCGAATTTTAAATCGATAAAAGAAGAATTGGAAATGCGCGGAATCGAAAAAGTCGATGGCATTCTTTATGACTTAGGGGTTTCTTCTCCCCAATTGGATACTCCTGAAAGGGGATTCAGTTACCATAACGATGCACCGCTCGATATGCGGATGGACCAATCAGCCCACTTAAGTGCTTACCATGTGGTCAATGAATGGCCGTATGAAGACTTAGTCCGCATTTTCTACCGCTACGGCGAAGAGAAGTTTTCCAAGCAAATTGCCCGAAAAATCGAAGCGGCCAGGGAAACCGAACCGATTGAAACGACAGGGCAACTAGTGGAGTGCATCAAAGACGGAATTCCGGCTTTTGCAAGGCGGAAAGGCGGCCATCCGGCAAAACGCGTATTCCAAGCAATCCGCATTGCCGTAAACGATGAACTCGGAGCAGCCGAAGTATCCTTACAGCATGCGTTAGAGTTGCTTGCAGTAGGCGGCCGGATCAGTGTCATCACATTCCATTCGTTAGAAGACCGTTTATGCAAGACGATATTCAAGGAAGCTTCATCACTTCCGGAACTGCCGCCGAATTTACCGGTTATCCCGGATGGCATGGAACCGATGCTGAAGCTCATTACCCGAAAACCGATCTTGCCAACAGAGGAAGAATTAGAGCAAAATAACCGTTCGCGATCAGCGAAATTGCGGATAGCAGAAAAAATCAGAGAATAAGGGCGTGTTCAAATGGCGTTGAGTGCTAGAAAAGAAGCATACATACAACAGCCGGCCGTTCCTCAAAACCCGAGTCGGCAGCCGGTCAAAAAACAAAGTTTAATCACAAAAGGCGAGAAAGTCCTTTATTTGTCTTTCTTGGCGGCCTTTGTCTTTTGTGCATTGATGATTTTACAGAATCAATCGGAAATTCAGGCATCTACTCAAGAAATTCAAACAATTGAACAATCAATCGATGAAAAAGTGAAACAAAATACAGATTTGTCTGTGCAAGTCAGTGAACTTTCTACATATGAGCGCATTTGGTCAAAAGCAAAAGAATCTGGCCTTAAATTAAATGAGCAAAATGTAAAGGTAGTGCCTGGGCAATGAAAAAAAAGTTTCGATTTCAATGGGGAGCCTTTCTGCTATTTTTGATTTTTGCAGGGCTCTTTTTCATTTTGGCGCTGAGAATTGTCACTATTCAGGCAACAGGATCTGTTGAAGGCCAGGAGCTGGCTGCCAAAGCAGCAGCCAAGTACAGCCAGGAAGAAGTACTTTCCGCCGAACGCGGAAAAATACTCGACCGCAACGGAGAAGTGATTGCGGAAGATACACTGTCCTATAAACTTGTGGCTGTGATCGAAGAGTCCGCTACGCAAAATCCGGAAGACCCAAATCACGTCGTTGACCCTGAAATGACTGCACAGGTTCTCTCCAAATACTTGGACATGGAAGAAAGTGAAATAGTAAAGATTTTAGAGGCCGGAATTGAAAAAGACCGGTACCAGGTTGAATTCGGTTCTGCCGGACGGGAAATCAGCCATACGAAAATGATGGAAATAAAAGAAGAAGACCTTCCAGGCATCTTATTTGTGCGAGATTTGAAGCGGCTCTATCCCAATGGCAGTTTCGCCTCTCACTTGATCGGTTTTGCGCTGAAAGAAGAATTGGAAGATGGGCAAATCGTAACAAAAGGAAAAATGGGGCTTGAAGCCATTCATGATGAGGTGTTAACTGGAAAGAACGGCAAAATGGAGTTTGATACGGATAAATGGGGGTACTTGCTGCCAAATAGCGATTCGATCGTAACCCCGGCCATAGATGGTTCAAATTTGCAGTTAACTTTGGATAAAACATTGCAGAACTTTTTGGAAGATGCAATGAATAATGTACAGGAAGAATATTCGCCTACAAGGATGATTGCGGTTATTGCGGATCCTAAAACCGGTGAAATTTTAGCTATGACGCAGCGTCCAACTTTCAATCCGAATACGCGTGAGGGCCTTTCAGACAATTGGCTGAACGAGAGCATCGAATTGACGATTGAACCGGGCTCGCCAATGAAGATGTTTACTTTGGCATCAGCGATCCAGGAAGGAAAATGGGATCCCAATGCATATTACAATTCAGGATCTTATACGCTGTTTGGGACGACCATCGGTGACCATAACGGTAGGAGAGGGTGGGGGAGCATAACGTTCTTGGAAGGTTTTCAACGCTCCTCTAACGTATCCATGGCTTATTTGCTTGAACGCATCGGACCGGAAAACTTCATGAAATACGTTGATGCATTCGGTTTTGGCAAAAAAACCGGGATCGACCTTCCGAATGAATCGTCTGGCACTATACTGAATAATTTCCCTGTAGAGCGTCTGACGACTGCTTTTGGACAAGGATCTACCGTCACGCCGATCCAAATGATCCAGGCAGCTTCGGCCATTGCGAACGATGGGACGATGATGAAGCCTTACGTAATTGATCAAATTAAAAACCCGGATACGGGGGAAGTTTCCGTGAAAAGTGAACCGGAAAAAGCCGGGAATCCGATCTCTGCAGAAACGGCCAAAAAAGTTCGGGAAATTCTTGCTTCAACGGTCACTTCGGAACATGGTTCGGGACGGCCATTCGCATTGCAGGACTATACAGTAGCCGGCAAAACCGGAACTGCGCAAATTCCTGGTGAAGATGGACGCTATATGGTCGGAAGAAATAATTACCTGTATTCCTTCCTGGGCATGGCGCCAGCGGAAAATCCGGAGTTGCTGATTTATATCGGCGTTCAACAGCCGCAGCTGCCTTTGGATGAATATGGCTCCATTCCGGTTTCGAAGATTTTCACTTCTGTGATGGAGAATGGTTTGAAGTACATGAACATTGAACCGGAAAATGCCGAAACAGCCAAAACGTTTAAAGTAGAAGATTATACGGGGAAATCCGTGAAAGACATCACTACTCAGTTGGCTGAACAGGGCATTGAAGCAGTGCCTGCCGGAAAAGGGGACAAAGTGATTGCCCAGTATCCAGCCAAAGGCGAGACTGTGGCCGAAGGCGCAAAAGTGATCCTGAAAACCGAAGGCGTGCCGCCGCTGCCTGATTTCACCGGCTGGTCAAAACGCGATTTGCTTGCGTTCCAATCATTAAGCGGATTGTCTCTTGAAATCGCCGGCCAAGGGTTTGCAGTCAGCCAAAGCTTGTCGCAGGGAGCAGAAGTTGCTCCGAGAGAACCGATTGTCATTCAATTGCAGACGCCGGAAGAATCATTTAACCAGCTTATGGCAGATGGACCTGAGGGAATACCGGATGCAGACATAGAGAGTTCTTCCGAAGAAAGCACGGGGCAAGATGGCCAGGGCGAAGAACTAGATGAAAATGCCGGCTTCGAGGAATCGGCTGAAGAACCGGTCATCGAAGAAGGCAGTATTGTAGAAGAAAGCTTGGAAGAAACAATCACCGAAGAAACCGGGGAATAATTTACTATTTAAAGGAGCACTATAATGGATATTTACATGTTGCTGGGCCTTGGATTAGCGTTGCTCTTAACTGTTGTGTTAATGCCGATCTTTATCCCGCTATTAAAACGTATGAAGTTTGGGCAAAGCATCCGCGAAGAAGGACCTGAATCCCATATGAAGAAAACGGGGACACCTACCATGGGTGGCCTCGTATATTTGATTGCTATTATTGCGACTGTACTTATTGTGGGAATGATTGCCGATGTTTTGACCGCTAAAGTATTTGTCTTATTGTTGGTATTGTTCGGGTTCGGCTTGATCGGATTCCTGGACGATTTCATCAAAGTGGTTTTGAAAAGAAACTTGGGATTGACCTCCCTCCAAAAATTGATTGGCCAAATCGTCATTGCGGCCATCTCCTTTTTCTTGCTGAACGGCGTTGGATTTGATACGGCTGTATCGATTCCATTCACATCCGTTTCACTTGAGCTGTCGATGGTATATGTATTGTTCATGATTTTCTGGCTGGTTGGCTTCTCGAACGCGGTCAACTTGACAGACGGACTGGATGGCTTGGTCGCCGGAACAGCATCAATCGCATTTGCCGCTTATGGTGTCCTTGCCATTATGCAAGACGAAACGGGAATTGCCATTTTCACTTTTTCCGTAACGGGTGCGTTACTGGGATTCCTTGTCTTTAATAAGTATCCTGCAAAAGTATTTATGGGCGATACCGGATCCCTGGCACTGGGCGGGGCTTTGGCGATGGTTTCGATTTTATTGAAACAGGAATTGCTGTTATTGCTGATCGGCCTGGTATTTGTAATTGAAACCCTGTCTGTTATTTTGCAGGTCGGCAGCTTTAAATTAAGAAAGAAACGCATTTTCAAAATGAGCCCGATTCATCATCATTTCGAATTGAGCGGATGGTCAGAATGGAAAGTAGTAACGGTCTTTTGGCTAGTAGGGCTTATCGCAGCAGTTATTGCAATTGCTTTGGAGGTAATGTAAATGAAACAGATTCCGGAACTTTATCATAAAAAAGTATTAGTGCTTGGACTTGCGAAAAGCGGATTTACAGCAGCCCGGATTTTGCATGGCTTGGGCGCTTTTGTAACCGTCAATGATTCCAAACGATTCGAAGAAAACCCTGAAGCCCAAGATTTGCTGAATTTAGGCGTCACGGTCATCTGCGGCCGCCATCCGGAAGATTTGCTTGATGAAGGGTTTGAGCTGGTCGTTAAAAACCCGGGCATCCCTTATACCAATGTGCTGATCCGTTCAGCGCTGGAAAAAGGCATCCCCGTTTGGACAGAGATTGAACTGGCTTATTTGATCAGCGAAGCGCCATTTATCGGCATTACAGGATCTAATGGCAAAACGACGACAACGACGCTGCTCTTCCACATGCTGAACCAGGATGAGAAGAAGCCGTTAATCGCTGGGAATATCGGAACAGTGGCAAGCGGTGTAGCTGAAAAAGCGGTAGAGAAGAACGTCATCGTAACAGAACTTTCTTCCTTCCAGCTAAAAGGGACGGTAGACTTCCGCCCGCGCATCGCCATTATCACCAATCTTTACGAATCGCATTTGGATTATCACGGCTCCATCGAAGACTATAATGCTTCCAAAATGAAAATCACGCAAAATCAGACGGCGGAAGATTATTTCATTTACAATGCCGATCAGCCCGTGCTTTCTGCGTATGCTGCAAAAAGCAAAGCACAGCTCGTGCCGTTCACTTTAAAAGGCAAAACGGAAAAAAGCATCAGTGCCGATGACGAATTCATTTATTGGCAAGGCGAAAAAATAATGGAACGCTCAAAAATCATGTTGGGCGGACAGCATAATCTTGAAAATATATTGGCGGCAACAGCGGCTACTTTGCTTTGGGGCGGTACGAAGGAAACCATCGTCCGTGTCCTATCGTCCTTTACAGGGGTCAAGCACCGTTCCCAATTCATCGTTTCGTGGAAAGGCCGCAAATTCTACAATGATTCCAAGGCCACAAATGCTTTGGCGACCAAAAGTGCTTTAGAAGCGTTTCCAAGCAATGTGATTTTGCTGGCCGGCGGACTGGAACGCAAACATTCTCTTGAAGAATTGCGGCCTTATATGGATCGGGTAAAAGCATTGATCACGTTCGGCGAAACAGCTGACCGCTTTGCAGAGTTTGCAGGAGAGTGCGGAGTGCCGGTAATCGAAAAAGTGGCGAATATGGACGAAGCAGTTGGACAAGCGGTCGAATATTCAGCAGATGGAGATACGATCCTGCTGTCTCCTGCTTGTGCGAGCTGGGATCAATATGAAAGTTTTGAAATTCGCGGGGATGCGTTCATAGACGCGGTCCGTAAAGTAACGGAAGCAAACGACTAAAGGGAAAGGAGCAGCAATTATGGACAAAGTGATTGATATCGAAGAACGCATCCCGACGCTTCGAGAGCGGCGGAAAAAAAGAACCAATCGCAAGTTCGTTGCCTTGCTGTTACTTTTTCTTCTATTGCTTGCCATTCTCATTTACAGCCAAACGAAATATAGTGAGATCCAAACAATCTCGGTCGAAGGCGCGGAACTTTACGGTGAAGAAGAATACCAGGAAATCAGTGAACTTTCGATAGGCGATTCGATGTGGTCGTTTACGGAAGGCGAAGCTGAAGAAAAATTGAATAGCCTTGAATGGATAGAGCAGGCTGAAGTTCAGAAAAAATGGCTGACCGGTGTTACTATCCAAATTAAGGAATTCGAGAAAATCGGCTATCTAGATCAGGGCAATAGTTATCAAATGCTGCTTTCCAATGGCTATGCCTTGGATAAGGCGATTTCTGTAGTCGACGGCCCCATCTTTTCAAATTTCGAAACGCAGGAAACGAAAGAGGAACTGGTTTCTCAATTGGCCGAAGTCGATTCGGAAGTCTTTAACTTGATCTCCCAGGTGATTTTAGACCCAAGTGATAAAGAGGCAGCCTTTGTTACCTTGTACATGTCTGATGGCAATGAAGTAAGAGGGATTTTGCAGAGCCTTACCGAGAAGTTGAATTATTACCCCTCGGTCATTGCACAGCTGGAAGACGGGCAAAAAGGGGTCATCGATATGGAAGTCGGAATCTTTTTCCGGTCCTATGATGATGTCTATGGCCCGCCGAAGGAAGGTGACGATATTGAAGAAGCAGAACAATCAGAAGAAGCCGGAGAATAAGCGCTATCGTTTCAGCAAATCGATTGTTTTCTCACTCGTCTTTCTTGTGCTCGGGTTTATTATGGCCTACTCCTACAGTTTGTCGCAGGCAAAACAAGAGGCTTCGGAATTTACGGGAAGCGCATTTTCCCAAGAAGAAGAGCGGGTTAGGGAAGAATTGATTGAGCAGCAGGAGCGCAATAAAGAGCTTCGTGCAGAAATTGAAGAAAAGCAGAAAAGCGTCCAGCAATTCGAGCAGTCCTTCGCAGATGGGGAAGAGCATTTTGCCGACTATGCGAAAGAAGCGGAAGCGCTGCGCTTGTATTTAGGGGTATTGCCAGTCGAAGGAAACGGATTGAAAGTGACGCTTCAAGACGGCGAATACAATTTAGATTCGGCTAATCCCAATGATTATATTGTCCATGAAAGCCATGTATTCCAAGTCATCAACGAACTTTATATATCCGGTGCTGAAGCGATTGCGATTAACGGACAGCGCATCCATGCGAACTCCTATATCGTCTGCACAGGCCCGGTGATCACTGTCGACGGCGTTCAATATCCGGCGCCATTTACGATTGAAGCCATCGGTGAACCGGATGCTTTGGAATCGTCGATGAAATTGGCGGGCGGGGTCATGGACCAATTAGTCAATGACAATATCATCGTAACGATGGATGCGGGACAAAAAATCACGATGCCAGCATTGTTAACAGAATCATAATTGAGGGGGGAGTTGCATGAAAAGGAAAATCTTTTCCCGGTTTTCAATCATATTGTTTGTCATCGGATTGATGACAGCTATTCAATATAATACGATCAATGAACCTGATTCCAGGGATACACGCGATGTTTGGGAAATCAGGCAAGAGCTTTCAAGGGAAAAGCAACTCCACTCTGAATTATTATCAGAAGTCGGCTTACTTGATTCCACCTTATCGAAATACGACGAAATCTCTTCTGAAAGTCCGGAGCAGGCGCTGAAAGATACAGTTGAAGAGCTCAGGGGACTGGCGGGGCTTACCGAAATGACCGCAACGGGAATTGAAATGACGATTGAACCTTCTGCCGAAGCGGTAGCCTTTGGAGAAGAAATCGATTATATTGCTCCCGATCTGCTGATCCGTTTGGTAAATGAGATAAACCGCAATAATGGATTGTATGTCTCAGTCGATGGAAACCGGATAGTCAATACTACTGCCATCCGTGATATTAATGGCCTAACGACAGTCAATGCAATTCCGATACAAACGCCCCCTTTTAAAATTAAGATCGCTTCCAACTCGATGGAAGACACCGAAAAGTTGTATAATCATTTATTGTCATCGAGGATCTTGGACGATTTCTACATCGATAATTTATCGGTTGAAATTTCAGCGCCAAAAGAGCAAGTAACCATTGAGCCTTATGAGAAGGAACTCAATTATCGGCATTTGAAAATAGCGGAGGAGGAATAGCAATGTGGTTATCAATTTTAGGGTTGATCTTGGGCATTTCGCTTGGCTTGCTGACGGATATCCAAATTCCTCCGGAGTATGCGAACTATTTGTCGATAGCCGTCTTGGCGTCATTGGACACTTTGTTCGGAGGAATCCGGGCGCATTTGCAGCAAGTCTACGATGATAAAGTATTTGTTTCCGGCTTTTTCTTCAATATCATTCTTGCGGCCGGACTGGCTTTCCTGGGCGTCCACTTAGGCGTCGATCTGTATTTGGCAGCCATCTTCGCTTTTGGGGTTCGATTATTCCAAAATATCGCGGTCATTCGCCGAATCATTTTGGCAAAATGGGCTGAAAAAAAGCATGTGAGCGAAACACCCAGTTAAATTGAAGGAAAATTTACAAAGTTGCTCTATTTTACTTAGACAAGGCGTACAATTTACAATAGAATGTATGTAACAGCAGTTTATTAAGGAGGTGCCACGAATTGAGTCAATCAGAATTATATGTAAGCTTAGATATCGGTTCGTCATCCGTGAAAGTTTTAATCGGAGAAATGGCCAATAAGTCGTTGCATGTCATCGGCGTAGGAAATGTAAAATCCAGTGGAATAAAAAAAGGTGCGATTGTTGATATAGATGCTACAGTCCAATCGATAAAAAAAGCAGTAGACCAAGCGGAGCGCATGATCGGCAAATCCATCCATGAAGTGGTGTTGGGGATTCCTGCCAATAAGGCAATGCTTCAGCCCGTAAAAGGCGTGGTAGCAGTCAACAGCGAGAACCGCGAAATTTCAGACGATGATCTGGACCGGGTGTTGGATGCTGCACAAGTGATTTCAATTCCGCCTGAGCGCGAGCTTGTCAACATCATTCCAAAACAATACATCGTTGACCATTTGGATGAAATTAAAGATCCAAGAGGCATGATCGGGATCCGTCTTGAAATGGATGGTACAATGGTAACAACTTCCAAGACGATTTTACACAATGTATTGAGATGCGTTGAACGTGCAGGCCTGCAAATCAGAGACATCTATGTCCAGCCTTTAGTGGCCGGATACTATGCTTTGACTGAGGATGAAAAAAACCACGGCACCGCTTGCATTGATATCGGCGGAGGCTCCACTTCAATCGCGATCTTCCAAGACGGCCATTTGACAGCTTCATCTGTCATCCCGGTCGGAGGCGACCATGTTACAAAAGACCTTTCAATCGTGTTGAAAACGCCGACTGAGCAAGCAGAAAAAATCAAATTGGAATACGGCCATGCGTTCTATGATGATGCATCGGAAGACGAACTTTTTGAGGTTCCTGTGATCGGATCGGATACGAAAGAGCAATACAGCCAAAAATACATATCTGAAATAATCGGAGTTCGCCTGGAAGAACTTTTCGAACTGATTTTAGATGAGCTTTACCGGCTTGGGGTCCAGGACCTTCCAGGAGGCATCGTCCTAACCGGCGGAATGGCGAAGTTAGAAGGGTTGTCTGAACTCGCGCGCCACATTCTTCAAACGCGTGTGCGTCTGTTCGTACCAGAATTCATCGGTGTGCGCGAGCCGCAGTATACGACGGCTGTCGGATTGATCCAATACGCATATATGGAAGATATGTTCTATGGGCGTGTTGGCAGCGGAGCCGCGTTGTCCGAGTCAGTTAAAATCGAGCAAGAGCAGCAGCATCAGCCTAAAAAGCAAAAACCGGCTAAACCGGAAAGTGAAGGCGTAGTCACAAAAGCCAAAAAGATATTCGATCGATTTTTTGAATAAAATGAATATTGTTCCATGCTTCTGATGGTGAGGCAGAGCAATTTTAGGAGGAAAAAGAATGTTGGAATTTGATACATCAGTTGATGCATTGGCAGTTATTAAAGTAATCGGCGTCGGCGGCGGCGGAAACAACGCCGTTAACCGCATGATCGAACACGGTGTTCAAGGCGTGGATTTCATCGCCGTAAATACGGATGCGCAGGCATTGAATCTTTCCCAGGCGGAAGTTCGCCTTCAAATTGGCGGAAAGTTAACTCGTGGGCTAGGGGCCGGAGCTAATCCTGAAGTCGGGAAAAAAGCGGCTGAAGAAAGCAAGGAACAGATCGAAGAAGCACTGCGCGGAGCGGATATGGTTTTCGTCACAGCGGGAATGGGCGGCGGTACAGGAACTGGAGCAGCTCCGGTCATTGCCGGAATCGCTAAAGAACTTGGCGCTTTGACTGTAGGGGTCGTAACGCGTCCATTTACGTTTGAAGGCCGTAAACGTTCTACTCAGGCAATCAGCGGAATCAGTACGATGAAAGAATCAGTAGATACGCTAATCGTTATTCCAAACGACCGTTTGCTTGAAATCGTAGATAAGAGCACACCGATGCTTGAAGCTTTCCGCGAAGCGGATAATGTCCTACGCCAAGGTGTGCAAGGGATTTCAGATTTGATCGCAGTCCCTGGTCTGATCAACCTCGACTTTGCGGATGTTAAAACGATCATGTCAAACAAAGGCTCCGCTTTAATGGGTATCGGTGTTTCATCAGGCGAGAACCGTGCTTCTGAAGCAGCGAAAAAAGCGGTTTCCAGCCCATTGCTTGAAGTTTCAGTTGATGGCGCTAAAGGCGTTTTAATGAATATTACAGGCGGCTCTAATCTGAGCCTTTATGAAGTGCAGGAAGCTGCAGATATCGTTGCTTCTGCATCCGATGAAGATGTAAATATGATTTTCGGATCTGTTATCAATGATAATCTGAAAGATGAAATTGTTGTTACGGTTATCGCGACAGGATTCAACGAAGAACAATTGCAGCCGAGAACGCCAAGAGGATCGGGATTGAATTCTAGCAGAGTCCAATCGATCCAACAGCAGACTCCGCCGCCATCGCTTCGTGAACAGCGCCGTGAAGAGCAGCGCCGGGAGGAGCAAGCTCCGGCATACCAGCAAGATCCTCAGCCGCAGCGCCAGGAAAAGCAGCACGACGATGCGCTTGATATTCCGACGTTCTTGCGCAATCGCCAAAAGAGACGTTAATCATTGAATTCTAAACAGCCGCCTACCTAGTGGGCGGCTGTTTTTTTCAAATAGGGCTTAATTGATAAATATCTCTGTCCTTGGTACAATAAATTGAACATCTATAGAAAAGTTGTGAAATGATGAAATCCATAAAACCAGTATTCGAAGAGATAAAAAGTGAATTAGAAGGCATCCGGCCCGGCGTTGAAATCGTTGCAGTAACGAAGCAAGTGAGTGTGCAGCGTACGCTTGAAGCGATTGAAGCGGGCATCCGGCATTTAGGAGAAAACCGGCCGGAAGGTTTGAAAACTAAGCAGGACTCAATCGCTTCAGATGCAGTTTGGCATTTTATCGGAAATTTGCAGACGCGAAAAGTTCGCGATGTGATCGATCGCATCGATTACTTGCATTCATTAGACCGAATGAGCCTTGCAAAAGAAATTGAAAAACGTGCAAGCAAACGGGTCAAATGCTTTGTCCAAGTGAACGTTTCGCAAGAAGAAACGAAAAGCGGCCTGCTTCCTGAAGAAACTTTGGCATTCATTGAATCCTTGCAGTCTTTTGAGAAAATTGAAGTCGTGGGGCTAATGACCATGGCACCGAACACAGAAGATGAATCCGTGATCCGCAATGTGTTCAAAGGCTTAAAATCTCTTCAGCTTGAAGTTGCATCAAAAGGATGGGCGCATGCACCCTGTACAGAATGTTCAATGGGCATGTCCAATGATTATTTGATCGCTGCTGAAGAAGGAGCAACTTTTGTCCGTATTGGAACCGCATTAGTAGGATCTGAAAGTGAGGCAACGGGATGAGCATTAAAAACAAATTCAAGAACTTCTTTTATCTGGAAGAATATGAAGATGATGAGCCGATTCAGCAAGAGCCGAAGCCACAGCCGGCTCCACGCTATGAAAAACCGGCTGCAGCCCAGCAGGAAGTCCGAAAACCTTCTAAAGAACGGAGACAAAAAGCAGTGGAAAATGCAACCGCAACGCCTAACCTAGTCAGTTTGCAAAGTGCTGTGAAATCCTCAAAAGTGATTTTGGCAGAACCAAGAGTCTATGCCGAAGCTCAGGACATAGCCGAGAATTTGAAAAACAAAAGAGCCGTTGTGGTCAATCTGCAGCGCATTGAAAAAGACCAAGGCCTTCGCATCATCGATTTCCTTAGCGGAACGGTTTACGCGCTAGGCGGCGACATCCAGCGTATAGGGACTGACATCTTCCTATGTGTGCCGGACACGGTTGAAGTCGACGGTGCCATTTCGGATTATTACTACGATGATCAACAATAAAAGAGGTGCATGAAGAACCAATGATAGCTATCGTAAATTTATTATTAGTTGCTATAAACATCTATTCGTTCATTTTAATTGCCAGTATCTTGATGAGCTGGCTGCCGAATGCGAAAGAGTCCGGTTTCGGAAGAATGCTTTCGAGCATAACAGATCCTTACCTGGATATTTTCAGAAGGTTTATCCCGCCGCTAGGCATGATTGACTTTTCACCGATCGTTGCGATTTTTGCATTGAATTTGGCAAGCCGGGGAATCGTTGTTCTATTTAATTACTTTTATTAATTACCTCACAGTTGTGGGGTTTTTTACTTGTCAGACCAATCGAAAACGAAAGGGGCACTTGGCATGGATTCTCTATTCCAGCATTTCCGTAAAGACGAACAGCCATTTATCGAACAAGTATCAGGATGGATGATTGATGTGGAAGATCGCTATACGCCTAAATTGACGGATTTTCTTGACCCGCGCCAGCGTTTTATCGTACAGTCTGTGCTCGGTTCAAGCGATATTCAAATGGCTGCTTCCGGCTTGTTTGAAGACGCTGAACGCCAGCGCGTGCTTCTGTATCCATCGTATTACGAAGTCCAAAAAGAAGATTTCCGCATAACCGTTTATGAGCTGAAGTATCCGACGAAATTCGTCACGCTGCAGCACCCGGAAGTGCTGGGGTCTATGATGGCGATTGGGCTAGACCGCAGCAAATTCGGCGATATCCGGATTGACGGGCAAACGATTCAATTGGCGGTCGCTGAAGAAGTGAGCGCTTATTTGCATGCGAATTTCACTTCCGCTTCCAAAGTGAAAGTGCATTTGGAAGAAGTGGCAAATGAAGAAGAATTTCTCACCGTAAAAGAAGAATGGTCGGAGGAAAACCATACAGTCAGTTCGATGAGACTGGATACCGTCATGAGTTCTGTCTACAATATTTCCCGCCAGAAAGCGTCTTCATTGATCACCGGCGGCAAAGTGAAAGTAAATTGGACCGTTCAGGAGCAGGCTTCGTTTGAATTGCACGAATCCGACATGCTGTCATCGAGAGGGCTTGGCCGAGTGAAAGTGCTGGCAGTAGAAGGGCGTACGAAAAAAGATAAAATCCGCCTTCAAATCGGTCGTTTGGAAAGCAACAAATAAGCGCAACTGAAAAATTACGAAATATTACTGATATTTATGCCAATGGACTGTATAATGTAAATTACGACGAGATGTTAAGGAGAGGTGCACGAAATGCCATTATCCCCGCTGGATATACATAATAAAGAATTTAGCCGAGGATTCAGAGGATATCAGGAAGACGAAGTCAATGAATTCCTGGATCAGATCATCAAAGACTATGAACTTTTGCTGAAAGAGAAAAAGGAACTCGAAGAGCGTTTGAAACAGACGGATGAACGCGTCGGCCATTTTACGACCATTGAATCCACTTTGCAAAAATCGATTGTCGTTGCGCAGGAAGCGGCAGAAGAAGTGCGCCGCAATTCCCAGAAAGAAGCGAAATTGATCGTACGCGAAGCGGAGAAAAATGCGGACCGCATCGTCAATGAGTCTCTGACAAAAGCCCGCCGCATCGCCATGGAAATCGATGAATTGAAGAAGCAATCCAAAGTATTCCGCAATCGTTTCAGAATGCTTGTTGAAGCCCAGCTGGATCTGATTGATACAGATGATTGGGAAACTTTGATGGAATATGACATCGATACGACTAATTTGGACAAGCTGGAAGCGAAAAAAGAAGAATACTGAACTTGACGCTTTCGTAGCTTGCTTTTATAATTACATGAAATAGTTTTAAAAACGACTATACACAAACGCATTGATAGAGACAGTATTCATTTCAATTCGACAAAGCGATCCAGGGATAGTGGGAGCCTGGTGAAGGATGTTGTGAAGAAATCACTCTTGAGCAGTTTTGGTGAACTGGAGTAGCCAAAACCGTCCACGCCACGTTACGGCGATCGAGTGGCAGCTTATTCGAGCTGCAACAAGGGTGGTACCGCGAGTTTAAGCTCCTCGTCCCTTTCCAGGGATGGGGGGCTTTTTATTATGTCTACAGGAGGAATTTTGATGGAATACAAAGATACGTTATTGATGCCGAAAACCGACTTTCCGATGCGCGGCAATTTGCCGAACCGGGAACCGGAAATGCAGAAAAAATGGGATGACATGGACATTTACCAGAAATCATTAGAACGCACAAAAGGGCGTCCGTTCTTCATTCTTCACGATGGCCCGCCGTATGCAAACGGCGATCTTCATATGGGGCATGCGTTGAACAAAGTGTTAAAAGATATGATCGTCCGCTCCCGTTCGATGATGGGCTTCCATGCCCCATATGTTCCAGGCTGGGATACGCACGGTTTGCCGATCGAACAGGCATTGACCAATAAAGGCGTCAATCGCAAAGAAATGTCGCTTGCTGAATTCCGCAAGCTTTGTGAAGAATATGCATATGAGCAGATCGACAATCAGCGTTCACAGTTCAAGCGCATCGGTGTCCGCGGCGATTGGGAAAATCCATATGTGACATTGAAGCCTGCTTATGAAGCGCGCCAAATCGAAGTATTCGGGAAGATGGCGAGCAAAGGCTATATCTACAAAGGCTTGAAGCCGGTTTACTGGTCCCCATCAAGTGAATCTTCTTTAGCAGAAGCTGAAATTGAATATCAGGATAAAAAATCTCCTTCGATCTATGTTTCATTCCCGGTAATAGATGGGAAAGGCGTATTGGCAGAAGGCACTAAATTGATCATCTGGACAACGACGCCTTGGACAATCCCGGCAAACTTGGGAATCACGGTCCATGCGGATCTGGATTATGTAGAAGTTTCAGTAAACGGTTCACTTTTCGTCATTGCACGTGCATTGCTTGAAGATGTAGCTAAGGAACTGGAATGGTCAGATTATGAAGTGGTCCGTGAAATGAAGGGTGAGAAACTCGAGCACATCTTAGCGAAACACCCATTATATGACCGCACTTCACTGGTGATGCTTGGCGACCACGTTACGACGGATTCCGGTACCGGCTGTGTACACACGGCGCCAGGGCACGGGGAAGACGATTTCTTAGTCGGCAAAAAATACGGCTTGGATGTTCTTTGCCCGGTTGACGAGCGCGGGGTCATGACGGCTGAAGCGCCTGGATTCGAAGGCGAATTCTATGACAAAGCCAATAAATCGATCACAGAAGCATTGGATGCAGCAGGAGCGCTTGAAAAACTTTCGTTCATCACGCACTCGTATCCACATGACTGGCGCACGAAAAAGCCGGTCATCTATCGCGCGACGGCTCAATGGTTTGTATCAATTGAAGCATTCCGCGACCAGATCCTAAAAGCGATCAATGAAACGACATTCACTCCTGCATGGGGCGAAACGAGATTATTCAATATGCTGCGCGACCGCGGCGATTGGAATATTTCACGCCAGCGTGTATGGGGCGTGCCGATTCCAGTATTTTATGCTGAAAATGGCGACCCGGTCATCACGGATGAAACGATTGCCCACATTTCCGCTTTGTTCCGTGAACACGGATCGAACGTTTGGTTCGAACGTTCAGTGGCAGAACTTCTGCCGGCCGGATTTACGCATCCAAGCAGCCCGAACGGCATTTTCACAAAAGAAACGGACATCATGGATGTTTGGTTCGATTCTGGATCGTCTCACCAAGGCGTGTTGGACGAGCGCGAAGACCTTCAATATCCGGCTGATCTGTATTTGGAAGGGTCTGACCAATACCGCGGATGGTTCAACTCATCCCTGTCTACAAGTGTAGCCATCAACGGAATCGCGCCATATAAAGGCGTGTTGAGCCACGGCTTCACGCTTGACGGCAACGGCCGCAAGATGAGTAAATCTCTTGGGAACGTCATCGTTCCTGCGAAAGTGATGAACCAAATGGGTGCAGATATTCTGCGTCTTTGGGTAGCATCTGTCGACTATACCGCGGACGTTCGCGTATCGGATGAAAACTTCAAGCAAGTATCGGAAGTTTACCGCAAAATCCGCAATACGCTGAAATTCCTTCACGGCAACTTGGCGGATTTCAATGAACAAGAGCATCGCGTAGCATTCGAAGACATGCGTGAAATGGATCAGTACATGGTCATGAAATTAAACAAAATGATTGATGCAGTGAAGAAAGGCTATGAAACTTACGAGTTCTCATCGATCTACCACGCATTGAATGGCTATTGCCAAAACGATTTGAGTTCGTTCTATCTGGACGTTGCAAAAGACGTTGTCTATATCGAAGCAGCTGACCACCCGCATCGCCGTGCCATGCAAACGGTCATGTTTGATTCATTGATGGCGATCTTGAAATTGGCAACGCCGATCATTCCGCATACGACGGATGAAATGTGGGGCTACCTAGGATTTGTGGAAGAGGAAAGCGTTCAGCTGACCGACTTCCCAGAAAGCCAGGAGAATCCGGCATTCACCGATTTGGAAGCAAAATGGTCCCAATTCATGGACGTGCGTGATGCTGTCTTGAAAGCGCTGGAAGAAGCACGAGCTGCAAAAGTCATCGGCAAGTCGCTCGAAGCGAAAGTGACCGTTTTCGGCAATGAAGAATTGCAAAACTTGTTATCTTCTGTAGATGACAATGTGGCACAATTGTTCATCGTTTCCCAATACGAATTTGGCGGTGCAGAAGCGCCTGAAAACGCATTGCACTTGAATGATGTAGCGGTAGTCGTAGAAAAAGCGGAAGGCGAAAAATGCGAACGCTGCTGGACGGTTTCAACAGAAATCGGCCAAAGTGAAGCGCATCCGACGCTTTGCCCGCGCTGCGCAAGTGTTGTAGAAACACAATACGCTTAAAAGTCTTGGAACAGGAAGAGCCGAATCGGGTTCTTCCTGTTTTTTATTTTAGAAAAGTGGATTGGAAAGTAAATGAAAAGAATGGATCCCAAACCAATATTCATTCAACTTGCGAGAAAAAGAGCACTTGCTTTAGCCTGCATACTTTTTTAGCGGGGGATGTGTTAAAATAAACTGACTGATGAATTGACGGGGGAAACACATGTTTATTTATTATGGAATTGCATTGCTGATCGTTGCAGCTGATCAGTGGACAAAATGGCTAGTATTGAAACAGATGGAGTTAGGCGAACGCATCCCGGTAATGGAACCTTATTTAGCGTGGCTTTCGCACCGCAATCGAGGGGCAGCCTGGGGAATGCTGGAAGGGAAAATGTGGCTTTTCGCCATTATTACGATAGCAGTTATTATCGGCATTCTTTATTACTTCCATAAACACGCAAAAGGGCAGCCATTATTCCAATTGAGTTTAATGATTATCCTTGGTGGAGCGGTCGGAAATTTCATCGACCGGATGTTCCGAGGGGAAGTTGTCGATTTTGTAGATGTATTAATCCCGGTCATCAACTATGATTTTCCGATTTTCAATGTAGCGGATGCAGCATTGACCGTCGGTGTGGTGTTGATGATTATATTTGTCATTTATGACGAAAAACAAGAAAAGAAAAAGGTGTCTTAATGGAAGATTTAACGTTAGAAATTACAGAAGAAATGGCTGGAGAACGCATTGATAAAGTCGTTTCAGCAATGGATGAAGACTGGTCGCGCTCACAGATCGCGAACTGGGTCAAAGACGGTGCCATCAAAGTCAACGGCGAAACGGTCAAACCGAATTATAAAGTGCGGCTGGACGACGTCATTATTGCCACTCCGCCGATTCTAGAAGAGCTGGACGTTGTTCCGGAAGATTTGAATTTGGAGATTGTTTATGAAGATGCAGATGTATTAGTCGTGAATAAACCAAAAGGAATGGTGGTCCATCCAGCTCCAGGCCATTCTCAAGGCACATTAGTCAACGGATTGATGCATCATTGCACCGATTTATCAGGCATTAACGGCGTCGTTCGCCCTGGAATTGTCCACCGAATCGATAAAGATACGTCGGGCTTATTGATGGTCGCTAAAAATGATGCAGCCCACCAATCGCTCGTGGACCAATTGGTGAAAAAAACCGTGACGCGTAAATATGTGGCGCTTGTCCATGGCCATATACCGCACGACAAAGGAACGATTGATGCACCGATCGCACGCGATCCGAAAGAACGCCAGAACATGTCGGTGGTGGATAAAGGCAAGCATGCTGTCACACATTTCCGCGTATTAGAACGTTTTGGCAATTTCACGCTAGTGGAATGCCGTTTGGAAACTGGGCGTACCCATCAAATCCGTGTCCATATGAAATATATCGGCTTCCCGCTAGTCGGCGATCCAAAGTACGGTCCGCGGAAAACGATGGATATCGGCGGGCAGGCGCTTCATGCAGAAGTGATCGGATTCAATCATCCGAAGACCGGCGAATACATGGAATTCTCAGCGGACATGCCTGCAGAATTCGCGGAGCTTTTGGAATCTCTTCGAGAGAAGGATTGACAAACCGCCAAGTTGTTCTTTATACTTGAAAAAACTAATCGAATAAGCAACACCTTTAATAACAGTCCAGAGAGGCTGAGAAGGTACATACGCTAAGCCGGAAGACTGTCTTCCGTGCTGGATTTTTCTGCGCATCTATCCTCTTGCCTTTCGGGCAAGAGGTTTTTTATTTGGAAAAGGAGAGAAAATCATGGTCGAAAAAGCTGAAATCTTGGATGAGAAAGCCATTGCCCGAGCGATTACCCGCATCGCGCATGAAATTATTGAACGCAATAAAGGCATCGATGAATGCATTTTGGTCGGCATTAAAACACGGGGAACGTTCCTCGCCGAGCGTCTCGCCGAACGGATCGAGCAGATCGAGGGCAAGCCGATTTTAAAAGGGGAGCTCGACATCACGCTTTACCGAGATGATCTAAGCCTCAAGCACAAAAACCAGGAACCGCTCGTCCAGCAAGTAGACATCGAACACAATATCTCAAATAAAAAAGTGGTGCTGGTGGACGATGTGCTCTATACGGGAAGAACGGTGAGAGCCGCAATGGATGCCGTCATGGACCTTGGGCGCCCGTCGCAAATCCAACTCGCAGTATTGATTGACAGGGGACACCGCGAGCTGCCGATCCGGGCTGACTTTGTTGGGAAGAACATTCCGACATCGAGCGAAGAACGGATTGTGGTCCAAATGTTGGAAAGCGACGGCAATGACCGCGTCGCCATACATGTTTAAGAATAGGGGCGAAAGAGTGTGAGTGAAGCAATTTTAGATATAAAAGACAAACCGAAAGCGGGCCAATGGATCTCTTTGAGCCTGCAGCATATGTTCGCCATGTTCGGCGCAACGATCCTGGTGCCGCAATTAGTCGGCTTAAGCCCGGCGATTGCACTCCTGACTAGCGGAATGGCGACCATCATCTTCATCATCATCACCCAATTTAAAGTGCCGGCTTATCTGGGATCGTCCTTCGCTTTCATTGTTCCGATCACGATCGCGACGGAAACTGGCGGCATCGGATCCGCAATGATCGGCGCCATGTTTGTGTCACTTGTCTACGCAATCGTCGCTCTGATCATCTGGAAGACCGGCTATCGCTGGCTTATGAAACTCTTGCCGCCGATCGTGGTGGGACCGGTCATCATCGTGATCGGCCTGGCTTTGTCCGGGACGGCAGTCGACATGGCGATGAACATTACGGTCAACGAAGTCAGCCAGTACAGCTTCAAGCATTTCTCAGCAGCGCTGGTTACCCTGATTACGGCCATCATCTGCAATATCTATTTCAAGAATATCATCAGCTTAATGCCGATCTTAATCGGGATCATCATCGGCTATCTTTACTCCGCGATGATCGGAATCATCGATTACACAGCAATCACCGAAGCGAATTGGTTCGCGGTGCCGGACTTCCTGATTCCCGGAGCCGACTATTCCTTTACGGTGACGCCGACATTGCTGTTTGTGATGGTGCCGATTGCGATTGTCACGATCTCTGAACATATCGGGCATCAGCTCGTGCTCGGAAAAATCGTCAAAAGAAATTACATAAAAGATCCAGGATTGCATCGCTCGATTCTGGGCGACGGCATTGGAACTTTTATCTCTTCACTGGTCGGCGGACCACCGAAGACGACTTACGGCGAGAACATCGGCGTACTGGCCATCACACGCGTCTACAGCGTCTACGTGATTTTAGGCGCTGCCGTCTTCGCCATCATCTTTTCGTTCCTTGGCAAAGTGATGGCGGTGATTGATACCATTCCAACAGCGGTGCTTGGCGGCATATCGATTTTGCTGTTCGGGATCATCGCATCATCCGGCCTTCGTATGCTGGTCGATAACGGCATCGATTTCGGGGACAAACGAAATCTCGTAATTTCGTCGGTCATCCTGGTCATCGGGATCGGCGGAGCGAAAATCGAATTTAGCGAAGCGTTCTCAGTGGAAGGCATGGCGTTGGCTGCCATCATCGGGGTTTTGCTGAACCTGATCTTGCCGGGGCGCAATAAGGAAGAACTTGACGACGGAACTGAATAATCACCTTTTAATGAATGTCCAGAGAGGCATGGAAAGGTTTGGATCATGGGCTTGCTATGCCCTTATTTCCTCACACCTTCCTGCCCCTTGGAAGGTGTTTTTTTATAGCTGAAATGAGGAAAGGGCGGATGAACATGCCGGACGTATTGACAATGAACACCTTAGACAACGAAACCATTATGCATCTGCTGAAGCGTGCAGGTGAATTCAAGAGCGGCAAAAGCCAGCCGCTAAGCGGAACGGTCGTGAACTTGTTTTTTGAACCGAGCACCCGGACCAAAATGAGCTTTGAAATGGCGGAGCATAAAATGGGTTTGACGGTCCTGCCATTTGAAACAGCTTTCTCGAGCGTGTTGAAGGGAGAAACGCTTTACGACACAGTCAAAACTTTTGAAGCGATCGGAGTCGATGGAGTCATCATCCGCCACGAAGAAGAAGCGTATTACGAACAGCTTGCTGGCTGCAGGATTCCAGTCATCAACGGCGGGGACGGCTCCGGCCAGCACCCGACGCAGTCACTCCTCGATTTGTTCACGATTTATCAGGAGTTCGGCAAAATCGCAGGCATCCATGTAACGATAGTAGGCGATATCGCCCATAGCCGGGTAGCCAAATCCAACGCAGCTGCTTTAGAAAAACTTGGCGCAAACGTTTCCTTTGTCTGTCCGGACGAATGGGGCGGCGGATATGAGACATCCGAACAGTTCGATGATTTTATTGAAACGACGGACGTGGTCATGATGCTCCGCGTCCAACATGAGCGCCATGCTGTATCCGCTTTGTTTTCGAAGGAGAACTACCATAAGCAATTCGGCTTAACGGAAGAGCGGGAGAAAAAAATGAAAGATTCGGCGATCATCATGCATCCAGCACCCATCAATAGAGGAGTGGAAATTTCGGATTGTTTAGTGGAATGCAGCCGCTCACGGATCTTCAAGCAAATGGAAAACGGCGTCTTTATCCGGATGGCAGTACTGGAATACGCAATGAAAGGGAGAGTTTGACAATGGACTTATTCATCAAAAACGTAAACATGCTGAAAAATGGAGAGCTGGCACCTGCCGCTGTCCGCATCAAAAATGGACGGATTGAAGAAATCGGCGCTGAACTGGCGGCACAAGGAGAACCTGAAATTGACGGCAAAGGCCGCTTGGTCGCTCCGGGATTCGTTGACGTACACGTACATTTGCGGGAGCCTGGCGGCGAGCAGAAAGAAACGATCGAAAGCGGAACGCATGCTGCGGCAAGAGGTGGCTTTACAACGATCAGCGCGATGCCAAATACGCGGCCTGTACCGGATACAAAAGAAAATCTCCAGCATGTGAATGGGTTGATTGAGAAAAACGCCCGGATCCGGGTATTGCCTTATGCTTCGATCACAATCCGCGAAGCAGGAAAAGAACGCACGAACCTCAAGGAATTGAAAGAGCATGGCGCATTTGCTTTCACGGATGACGGAGTAGGAATCCAGGAAGCCGGGATGATGTACGAAACGATGCTGGGTGCAGCAAAGATTGACATGGCAGTAGTCGCACATTGCGAAGACAATAGCCTCATATACGACGGGGTGATGCATGAAGGGAAGCGCAGCAAAGAGCTGGGGCTAAAAGGCATTCCTTCGATCGCAGAATCTGTACATATTGCACGGGACGTGCTGCTCGCTGAAGCTGCCGGTGCCCATTACCACGTATGCCACGTATCGACAAAAGAATCGGTGAGGGTGATCAGGGATGCGAAACGGGCGGGCATCCGGGTGACAGCGGAAGTAACGCCGCATCATCTGTTAATGACGGAAGACGACATTCCAGGGAACGACGCAAACTACAAAATGAATCCGCCGCTTCGCGCGAAAGAAGATTTAGAAGCGCTCCATGAAGGCTTGCTGGACGGCACGATTGATTTTATTGCAACGGACCATGCTCCGCATACCGTTCAGGAAAAATCGAACGGCATGGAGAAAGCGCCGTTTGGCATTGTCGGATTCGAAACCGCGTTTCCGCTTCTTTATACGCATTTTGTCGAAACGGGTAAATGGACGCTCACGCAATTGATCGATTGGCTGACGGTGAAGCCGAGCCAAACGTTCAGCTTGCCGCACGGCACGATAGAAGAAGGGGGCATGGCAGACCTGGTTTTAATCGATCTTGAGCGAGAAGAAAAAATCGATTCGGATACGTTTTTATCAAAAGGCAAGAATACGCCTTTCAATGGCTGGGCATGCAAAGGCTGGCCGGCAATGACCATTTTCGGAGGACAAATCGTTTGGCAGGAGGAGGACAAATAATGAAGCGTTATTTAATCTTGGAAGACGGAACGGTATTTGAAGGAACGGCATTCGGAAGCGAAGAAGCATCCGTGGGCGAAGTGGTGTTCAACACAAGCATGACCGGCTATCAGGAAATCCTTTCAGACCCTTCTTACTGCGGGCAGATTGTCACGATGACGTATCCGCTAATCGGCAACTACGGCATCAACAGCGACGATTTCGAATCGATCGAACCGGCTGTCAAAGGAATGGTCGTCCGGGAAGCGGCGGAATTCCCTTCAAATTTCCGCTGCAATACGACCTTGGATGAATTATTCCGCATCAAAGGAATTCCGGGAATTGCGGAAATCGATACGCGGAAATTGACGCGGCTGATCCGCTCAAAAGGTTCGATCAAAGGCGTTTTGACAGCAGCCGATGAAGCGGTGGACGTTGCAAAAGTTGTTGAGAAATTACAGCAGACCGAATTGCCGTCTGATCAAGTAGCCAAGGTATCAACATCTCGGCCGTATCCGAGCCCGGGACGCGGCAAACGGGTCGTATTGATTGATTACGGCATGAAGCACGGCATTCTGCGGGAGCTCAATAAACGCGATTGCGACGTCATTGTAGTGCCGTATAATACGACGTCCCAGGAAATTCTCGCTTGGGGGCCGGACGGCGTCATGCTGTCGAACGGACCGGGAGACCCGAAAGATGTGGAAGAGTGCGTAGAAGTCGTCCGCGAATTGTTGGGTGAAGTGCCGATATTCGGCATTTGCCTCGGCCATCAATTATTCGCCCGCGCATGCGGGGCCGAAACGTTCAAATTGAAATTCGGCCATCGCGGCGGCAACCACCCGGTCAAAGATTTGACGACGGGCCGCATCGAAATCACTTCACAGAACCACGGCTATGCCGTTGACGAAGAGACGCTGCAAGGGACGCGGCTGAAAGTGACGCACCGAGCGGTCAATGACGGAACAAATGAGGGCCTCTGCCATTTGGATTATCCGGCTTTCACCGTGCAATACCATCCCGAATCATCGCCGGGTCCGGAAGATTCCAATTACCTCTTTGACCGTTTCATCGACATCATGAACGCAACTCGAAAGGAGCAGCAATATGCCTAAAAGACAAGATATCCAAAGTATACTCGTGATCGGATCCGGTCCGATCGTCATCGGCCAAGCAGCAGAATTCGACTATGCAGGGACACAAGCGTGCCTCGCGCTGAAAGAAGAAGGATACCGGGTGATTTTGATCAACTCCAACCCGGCAACGATCATGACCGATACCGAAATCGCGGATAAAGTCTATATCGAACCGATTACATTGGACTTTGTCAGCCGGATTCTCCGCAAAGAGCGGCCGGATGCATTGCTTCCGACGCTTGGCGGCCAGACGGGGCTGAATATGGCGATTGAACTGGATGAATCGGGCATTCTGGACGAACTGGGAATCGAAATTTTAGGCACGAAACTGGAAGCAATCCATAAAGCGGAAGACCGGGATTTATTCCGCACCTTGATGAATGATTTGGGGGAACCGGTTCCGGATTCTGACATCATCCACAATATGGAGGAAGCGAAAGCGTTTGTTGAACGCATCGGCTACCCGGTCATTGTCCGGCCGGCATTTACGCTTGGCGGAACAGGCGGCGGCATTTGCCATAACGATGAGGACCTGCAGGAAATCGTCACAAGCGGCTTGAAATACAGCCCGGTTACCCAGTGTTTGCTGGAAAAATCGATTGCGGGCTTTAAGGAAGTCGAATACGAAGTGATGCGTGACGCGAACGACACGGCAATTGTGGTCTGCAACATGGAAAATATCGATCCGGTCGGCATCCATACGGGCGACTCGATTGTTGTGGCGCCGAGCCAGACCTTGTCTGACCGGGAATATCAAATGCTGCGGAATGTGTCACTGAAGATCATCCGTGCACTCAAAATCGAAGGCGGCTGCAACGTCCAATTGGCGCTTGACCCCTACAGCTTCAATTACTACATCATCGAAGTCAATCCGCGCGTCAGCCGTTCATCGGCGCTCGCTTCGAAAGCGACCGGCTACCCGATTGCGAAGCTTGCTGCAAAAATTGCGGTAGGGCTGACACTCGATGAAATGATGAACCCGGTAACGGGCCGGACTTATGCGGCGTTTGAACCGGCGCTTGACTATGTGGTCGCTAAAATTCCGCGCTGGCCGTTCGACAAGTTCGAGTCCGCGAAACGAAATTTAGGAACCCAAATGAAAGCGACGGGCGAAGTGATGGCGATGGGCCGGTCGTTTGAAGAAGCGATTCTAAAAGCCGTTCGCTCGCTTGAAACCGGCCAATTTCATTTGGAGCTGAAGAAAGCGGAGACGATGAGCGATGAATGGATCGAGAAACGAATCCGCCGGGCTGGCGATGAGCGCTTATTCTTTATCGGAGAAGCACTGCGCCGCGGAGTTTCCATCGAAACAATCCAAGACTGGAGCCAGATTGATCTCTTCTTTTTGAAGAAGTTCGCAGATATGGTCCAATTTGAAAATGTGTTGAAAGCCAACCGGTTCGACCGGGAAACAGCAAAAAAAGCGAAGCGCATGGGCTTTGCGGATAAGACAATTGCAAAGCTGTGGGCAGTAGGAGAGCAAGAAGTCTACAACTGGCGCAAAGAACAGGAATTGATGCCTGTCTATAAGATGGTGGATACTTGCGCAGCAGAATTCGAATCGGAAACGCCGTATTTCTACGGCACATACGAAGATGAAAACGAGTCGATCCGTACGGAAAAAGAAAGCATCATCGTCCTTGGATCCGGCCCGATCCGCATCGGCCAAGGGGTTGAATTTGACTATGCCACGGTGCACTCTGTATGGGCGATCAAAGAAGCAGGCTATGAAGCGATCATCATCAACAACAACCCGGAAACGGTATCGACGGATTTCTCCATCTCGGACAAATTATACTTTGAACCGTTAACGGTGGAAGATGTTATGCATATCATTGAAATCGAACAGCCAAAAGGCGTGGTGGTCCAGTTCGGCGGACAGACGGCGATCAATCTTGCTGAAAAGCTGGAGCAAAACGGAGTGAAGATTCTTGGCACTTCTCTGGAAGATTTGGACCGGGCTGAAAACCGCAACAAATTCGAAGCGGCCTTGCACGAAATCGGGATCCCGCAGCCGCTTGGCAAAACAGCGGTTTCTGCCGAAGAAGCGATTATCATTGCAAATGACATCGGCTATCCGGTATTGGTGCGCCCATCCTATGTGCTCGGCGGCCGGGCGATGGAAATCGTCTACAATGAAAGCGACTTGAGCCATTACATGGAGCATGCGGTCGAAGCAAGTCCCGAACATCCCGTACTTGTCGACCGCTATTTGACCGGGATTGAAATCGAAGTGGACGCCATTTCAGACGGAAAAGACGTACTGATCCCCGGCATCATGGAGCATATTGAACGCGCCGGCGTCCATTCAGGGGATTCGATTGCCGTCTACCCGACGCAGAACATTTCGCAGCAGCTGCTCGATACGCTGGTGGATTATACGGCCCGCCTCGCAAAAGGATTGAACATTATCGGACTTTTGAACATCCAATATGTGATCTCGAAAGGCGAAGTGTTTGTCATTGAAGTCAATCCGCGCTCTAGCAGGACTGTGCCGTTCATGAGCAAAATCACGGCGATTCCGATGGCGAACATAGCGATGAAAGCGATACTCGGCCACAGCATCCGAGCGCAAGGATTCACGCCAGGGCTCGCACCGCTGTCAAAAGGCGTCTACGTGAAAGTGCCGGTGTTCTCATTTGCGAAACTGCGCCGCGTCGACATTACCCTCGGCCCAGAGATGAAATCGACCGGAGAAGTGATGGGCAGAGATTCTACACTCGAAAAAGCACTTTACAAAGGATTGGTTGCCGCTGGCATGGAAATAAAAGACCATGGTACCGTACTGATGACTGTATCCGATAAAGACAAAGAAGAGGCAATCGGCCTCGCGAAGCGTTTTACAGCGATCGGCTACCACATCATGGCGACTGAAGGGACAGCCAGCACGTTGGAAAGCGCAGGCATCAATGTGTCGACGGTCGGGAAAATCGGTTCAGACGGCCAAACTTTGATCGACGTCATCCAAAACGGCCGCGCCCAGCTTGTCATCAATACGTTGACGAAAGGAAAGCAGCCGGAACGCGACGGTTTCCGGATTCGCCGGGAATCGGTGGAAAACGGCATTCCGTGCCTGACGTCGCTTGATACGGCAGAAGCGATGCTCCGCGTCATTGAATCGATGACTTTCTCTGCAGAGGAAATGGGGGCAGGCGTATGATTCGGCAACAGCACATGACCGTCGTCAGCCAGAAGGAAATCGCCCATCGCATTTTTGAATTGACCGTTGAAGGAGACCTTGTAAACGACATGGCGGCTCCAGGGCAGTTCGTCCATGTCCGGGTAGCGGACAGTTACGAGCCGCTCCTCCGCCGGCCGATCTCGGTCGCTTCCTACGATAAGGAAAAGCGCCAATTTACGATGATTTACCGGGCGGAAGGGCGAGGCACGAATTTATTGGCTGAAAAAAAGCCGGGTGATGGCCTCGACGTACTGGGGCCGCTTGGCAACGGCTTTCCGGTCGAAGAAGCTGCGAAAAAAGCTTATTTGATCGGCGGGGGAATCGGCGTGCCGCCTTTATACGAACTTTCGAAAGCGCTCAATGAACGCGGCATTGAGACGGTGCATATTCTAGGTTTTGAAAGCAAAGACGCTGTTTTTTATGAAGCAGAATTTAAAAGTCT
Organism: Planococcus massiliensis; assembly: GCF_000821325.1. Classification (NCBI taxonomy): domain Bacteria; kingdom Bacillati; phylum Bacillota; class Bacilli; order Caryophanales; family Caryophanaceae; genus Planococcus; species Planococcus massiliensis. The sequence goes on from NZ_CCXS01000001.1 coordinate 1,353,705, forward strand.
CGGCGACACCCATATTGCGACGGTCGATGGCTCGCACGGAACCCAAGGTTTTGTGACGCATATTTTGAACGAACTGCCGAAAGATTTCGATGCCTATTTCAGCTGCGGACCGACAGCGATGCTTGAAGCGGTGCAATGGGCATATCCGGAGAAAAAAGGGTTCTTGTCTTATGAACAGCGGATGGGCTGCGGCATCGGCGCTTGCTTCGCCTGTGTCTGCCGAACGACGAAAAGCGAAACGGATTACATCAAGGTTTGTTCAGATGGACCGGTATTTCAGGCGGGGGTAGTGATTTCATGACGAATTTAGCGATAAAGCTTCCAGGACTCAAGTTAAAGAATCCGATCATGCCGGCATCCGGCTGCTTCGGCTTCGGGAAAGAATATGCGCAGCTCTACGATTTGGCCCAACTTGGCGCGATCATGATCAAAGCGACGACAGTCGAAATGCGTCTCGGCAATCCGACGCCACGCGTTGCAGAAACTGCGTCCGGCATGCTGAATGCCATCGGCCTGCAAAATCCAGGGCTCGAAGGAGTCATGGGCTCAGAACTTCCATGGCTAGAACAATTCGACGTGCCGATCATTGCGAACGTAGCGGGCACCACGACGGAAGATTACGTGGAGGTTGCAAAGCAAATTTCAACGTCACCGAACGTGCATGCGCTTGAAATCAATATTTCCTGCCCGAACGTCAAACAAGGCGGCATTACGTTCGGAACGGATCCGGATGTGGCGCGGGAACTAACACAAGCAGTCAAAACGGTCTCTTCTGTGCCGGTGTATATCAAATTGTCGCCGAATGTTACAAATATCGTCTCGATTGCCAAAGCGGTTGAAGAAGGTGGAGCGGACGGCATCACGATGATCAATACTTTGCTTGGCATGCGCCTGGACCCGAAAACCGGCCGGCCGGTCATTGCCAACATTACCGGCGGATTATCAGGTCCTGCCATTAAGCCAGTAGCGCTGCGAATGGTCTATGAAGTGAGCCAGCATACGGATCTGCCAATTATCGGCATGGGCGGTATAACGAATGTCGACGATGCCATCGACTTCCTGTCAGCAGGCGCAAGCGCAGTAGCTGTGGGCACGGCTAATTTCGTCAATCCGTTCGTTTGTCCGGAAATCATCGAAAAGCTGCCAAAAAGGCTGCATGAACTCGGATTTGATTCGGCAGAAGAATTAATCGGAAGGAGCCACCGCCTGTGAACAAACCCATCATCGCATTAGACTTTTCTTCAAAGGAGCAAGTGGAAGAATTTTTGGCTCTGTTTGGTGAGCCGCTATTTGTAAAAGTAGGCATGGAGCTTTTCTATCAGGAAGGGCCGGAATTGGTGAGGATGATCAAATCGAAGGGCCATCAGATTTTCCTCGATTTGAAGCTTCACGACATTCCAAATACCGTAGAATCCGCTATGCGCGGGCTTGCGAAACTCGGCGTCGATTTGACCAATGTCCACGCTGCAGGCGGAGTGGAAATGATGAAAGCGGCGAAAAAAGGCTTAGCCGGTTCCACTACGCAATTGATTGCGGTGACGCAGCTGACATCAACAGATGAAACGCAGATGCACGAAGACCAGCTGATTTATGTCAGCCTGGAAGAGTCGGTCTTGCATTATGCCAAACAGGCAAAGCGTGCCGGATTAGACGGCGTTGTCTGTTCCGTGCTGGAGTCTTCAGCGATTGCAAGGGACTGCGGAGAAGCGTTTTTGAAAGTAACGCCGGGGATTCGCATTGCCGGAGCCGCGGCAGATGACCAAAAACGGGTGGCGACGCCAAAAGCGGCCAAAGAACAAGGATCGACGCATATCGTCGTCGGAAGAGCCATCACAAAAGCGCAAGACCCGGTTGCGGCATACAGCCAAATTAAAAACGAATGGAGCGGTCGATGATGAAACAGCATATTGCACGCCACTTACTGAATATTGGAGCCGTTGAATTGCGGCCGGAAGATCCGTTCACCTGGGCATCAGGCGTCCAGTCCCCGATTTATTGCGACAACCGGCTCACGATGTCTTACCCGGAAGTGCGAAAAGAAATTGCCAAAGGGCTGGCTGGCTTAATCGAAGAATTTTATCCGGAGTGTGAAGTTGTAGCAGGAACGGCAACAGCTGGCATTCCGCATGCCGCTTGGGTCAGCGACAGACTCGATTTGCCGATGGTCTACGTCCGTTCAAAACCGAAAGAGCACGGGCAAGGCAATATGGTTGAAGGGAAAATCGAGGCAGGAAAAAAAGTGGTCGTCGTCGAAGATTTGATTTCAAAAGGCGGTTCGGTCCTCCAAGCAGCTGAAGGGTTAAAAGCGGCCGGGTTTGACGTGCTTGGCATCGCCGCAATTTTTACATACGATTTGCCGCAGTCGATGGAGGCAATCACTGAAGCTGGGCTTACATTCCATACGCTGACGGACTTTCCAGCGCTCGTTGAAGAGGCGGCAGCGGCTGGAGCGATTCAGGAAAAAGATTTGCCGATGCTTGCTGATTGGCATGAGAATTTAAAAGCGGGAACTTTGACGTAAAGATAGAACTTCATAAAAGCTGGCCGCAGGGGCCGGCTTTTTTGTCGTTCATCGGAAAAATTTGAGGAAACTCATGATTTTTCAGCTGTTTTTTGTTATGGTCTAAACAACAAGGAGGGACGATTTTATGCCTTTTACCCAACAGCAACTCAATGAATGGCAGCGAAATTTTCCGGTAGTGGAGAAAGCGATGTCTTTGGAGCCGCTTTTTTGGCAAAATCCAAAACTGAAAAAAGTGGAGGAATTCCCGCCGCTTTCTGTCTCTAAAAAAGACATGGAGCAAGCCGCCAAATTATGGGGACGTTTTGCCCCGTTTCTTGCAAAAGCTTTTCCTGAAACAAGAGATGGGATCATTGAATCGCCGATGAGGGGAATATTGGAAATGAAAAAGGCGTTAAATGAGCGGAGTTCGGCAACCGTCCGCGGTGATGTATATTTGAAATGCGACAGTGAGCTTCCGATCGCAGGGTCGGTGAAAGCGCGCGGCGGCGTCTTCGAAGTTTTGCAGCACGCAGAAAATTTGGCGATGGATGCAGGGCTTTTAGCTGAAAAGGATTCCTATGAGAAATTCCTTGGAGATGAGTTTATTCAATTTTTTCACCAGTACTCGGTCGGCGTCGGATCCACTGGAAATCTGGGATTGAGCATTGGCATCATGGGAGCGAAGCTTGGATTCCAGACTTCGGTTTATATGTCGGCAGATGCGAAGCCGTGGAAAAAAGAATTGCTTCGGCAAAAAGGTGCCATCGTCCATGAATTTTCAGGTGATTTTAGCGAAGCCATTACAGAAGGCAGAGAGCAGACACGGAAAAATCCGGAAGCTTATTTTGTAGATGATGAAAAGTCAAAGCCGTTGTTCCTTGGCTACAGCGTTGCGGCTTTTCATTTAAAAGAACAATTGGCTCAAGCAAATGTCAGGGTTGACCGCGAACATCCCCTATTCGTTTATTTGCCTTGCGGCGTCGGCGGTGCGCCCGGCGGCATCACGTTCGGCCTGAAACAGGTTTTTGGCGATGCCGTCCATTGCTTTTTTGTGGAACCGACGCATTCGCCGGCGGTCCTGATCGGCTTGGCTACCGGTGAAAAAGAAAGGGTCTGTGTCCAGGACTTCGGCATAGACAACCGGACAGAAGGGGACGGTTTAGCGGTAGGACGCCCATCCAGTTTCGCTTCTTCCATTAGTGAACATCTTGTCAGCGGCATTTATACAATTGAAGATGAAGAGCTGTTTAAAGGGTTGGCTCTTTTGTCTGACAGTGAAGGGGTCTTCATCGAGCCTTCAGCAGCTGCAGGGCTATGGGGGCCAACCGAATTAGTGAAAACCGATTACTTGCAGAAGCACGAAATAGACGAATCAAAAGCCGTCCATATTGTCTGGGCTACGGGAGGAGCACTCGTACCGGAACATGAACGAGTGCAATTTTACGGAAAAGGCAAAAAACTATTGTAATGGGTTTTTTTGAAATCGAAAGGTGGAGATGGAATGAATATCCTGATAGTAGGAGTGGTGTTGGCAGCGATGCTGTTGCTGTACGCTTCGGTGAACGAACGGTTTAAAACGATGGAAAAGCAGATGGCCGCTATGCGGAAAACCATAGACGCTTTAAGGAAAGGCGGGCCTGTTGAAGACCCGAAAGTCGATGCAGAACTTCGTGAGCTGTTGGCCCAAGGGAAAGATGTACAAGCCGTAAAATTGGCGCGTGAATATCTTGGCCTGTCCTTATTAGATGCTAAAAACTACGTGGACTCTTTAAAGATGTAAATCGAAAAAATTCCAAAATAACTTTGACTCTTTTCCGGTTTTCGCTTAGAATAACAAAAATAACCAAAAAATTCTGTGATGAAGAGAGTAGTTTTGAAGGGAGCGGCAGCGAGTCAGGGGTGGTGGGAGCCTGATAGCCGAATTCAAAATGAAGCGCACTTCTGAGAAACTCCCTGAAATGAAAGTAGGGTGCAGTCGGAGGAATCCGTTATCTTTTTAAGCTGGCCTGTTTGGGCAATCAGAGTGGTACCGCGGGAATCCCGTCTCTAAATTTATTTAGAGGCGGGATTTTTCTATTGTTTTTGAAAAGGAGAGAGAGCATGAAAAATTCAGCAGTGTTTGCAATGGCCATCGATGAAAAAATCGAGGGGAAACTGGATTTAACCGACATCCAACGGCTGATCGAACAGCCGAAATTCGAAGGGCAAGGCGACCTAGCTTTCCCTTGTTTTGCGCTAGCCAAAACAATGCGGAAAGCACCAAGCAAAATCGCAGAAGAACTTGCACCGCTTATCAGCCATCCGTCATTCGAAAAAGTACAGGCAGACGGCGCCTATATCAATGCGTTTTTCCAAAAGAAAGAGGCAAGCAAAGCTGTCATTGAAGAGATTATGGCAAAAGGCAGCACGTATGGGCAACATGAATTCGGAAACGGAAAAAATATCGTCATCGATTTTTCATCCCCCAATATTGCAAAACCTTTTTCCATGGGGCATTTACGGTCAACGGTCATCGGCAATTCGCTCGCGAAAATCGCTGAAAAATGCGGCTATCAAACAGTGAAAATCAATCATCTGGGAGACTGGGGGACGCAATTCGGCAAATTGATCGTTGCCTACAAACAATGGGGAGAAGAAAGCGCGGTGCAAAAAGAGCCCATCAAGGAATTGCTGGAACTTTACGTCCGGTTTCATCAGGAAGCAGAAAAGAATCCGAAGCTAAACGAGGAAGCAAGAAGCTGGTTTAAGAAATTAGAAGACGGCGACCAAGAGGCTAGCAGGCTCTGGCTTTGGTTTAAAGAAGAATCGCTGCAGGAATTCAACAAGATCTATCAATTGCTTGGCGTGTCGTTTGATTCATTGGACGGTGAGGCTTTCTACAACGATAAAATGCAGAAGACGATTGCTTTATTGGCCGAAAAGAATTTATTGAGTGCTTCTGCCGGGGCTGAAGTGGTGGATTTGACAGCGGAAGGCATGCCCCCGCTATTGATCCGAAAATCGGACGGCGCCACTCTCTATGCGACGCGGGATTTGACAGCCGCTTTATACCGTCATGAAAACTATCAATTCGCTAGAGCGTTGTATGTGGTGGGCCAGGAACAGACTTTGCATTTCAAGCAGGTTTTTCAGGCTTTGCAAAAGATGGGCTTTTCCTTTGCAAACGAAATGGAGCATATTCCGTTCGGATTTATCTTGAAAAATGGCAAGAAAATGTCGACCAGAAAAGGCGGCCTTGTGCTGCTGGAAAAAGTTCTGCAAGAAGCCATTGGGCTGGCAGCAAAAAATATTGAGGAGAAAAATCCGGCTTTGAAAGAAAAGCAGCTAGTCGCTGAGATGGTTGGGGTCGGCGCCGTGGTTTTCCACGATCTCCGCAACGACCGGATGACGAATGTGGAGTTTTCGCTGCGAGATATGCTTCGTTTTGAAGGGGCAACCGGACCGTACGTCCAGTATACGCATGCACGTGCCTGCTCAATCTTGCGGAAAGCGGGCGGCCATCATGGGCCGATTGAGGGCTTGGATGATGCGTATAGCTGGCAAGTGGTGAAGCGGTTGCTGGAGTTCCCGGACGTCATTGAAAAAAGCTTCCATCACAATGAACCTTCAGCCATCGCTAAATTTCTGATCGAATTGGCGCAGGATTTCAATAAATATTATAGCCATGTGAAAATTCTAGAGGAAGATGAGGAATTGGGAACCAGATTGGCCTTGGTTTCATCCACCGCCATTGTGTTGAAAGAAGGGTTGAAGCTGCTTGGCATCGGTGCGCCTGAACAGATGTAAAAATAATGGGTTCGGATGATTTTCGGCGAATAAAAGCACTGAATGATCAAATCGGAAAGGAGGGATAAAATGGCCAGAAAAGTGAAGGATGTTTTTATTAATTTGCCGGTGAAGGATTTGCAGAAGTCGGTTGACTTTTTTAGCGCATTAGGATTTGGCTTTAATGATGAAATGACTGATGAAAATGCCAGCTGCATGATTATTGGCGATCACATGTATGTCATGTTATTGGTGGAACCGTTTTTCCAAAAGTTTACGAAAAAACAATTAACGGATTCCGCAGCATCCACTGAAGTCATTGTGGCCATTTCTGCAGACAGCAAAGCAGAAGTGGACGAAATGGTCGAAAAAGCCATTGAAGCAGGCGGCGCTGTTTCGAACGATAAAATGGACGATGAGTATATGTATGGCTGGAGCTTCCAGGACCTCGATGGCCATCTTCGGGAAGTCGTGTATATGCCGGAAAGCTGACAACAAAAATGCCTGGAACGTCTGTTATCCAACAGAATGTTCCAGGCATTTTTTCTCGTTCTTCTACTGCTCTTACAAGTAGTCTGCATAGCGCTTTTCCATGTAATTTTGGAAAACGGTCATCACTGAACAGATGGCCCAGTAGATTAAAGCGACTAAGATCAAGAGCGTTAAGAGATCGTATTCACGCGCTCCGACAATCCGCGCTTTCTGGAAAACTTCCGGCACGGTTATCATCGCAGCCAAGGAAGAGGCTTTGATGAGGTCGAGAAACACATTGGAAAGCGGCGGAACCGCAATGCGGACCGATTGGGGCAAAATGATGCGCCGCATCGTCTGCCAATAGCTCAAGCCGAGCGCCGTGGAAGATTCCCATTGCCCTTTGTCGACAGAAGCGAGGGAAGAGCGGAAAACTTCTGCAATATAAGCAGCGCAGTTGATGGTAAAGCCGATAAGCGCCGCCTGCAATGCTGAAAACTCAATGCCGATGACGGGCAACGCGAAGTAGAGCAAAAACAAAATAACCAAAATTGGTACTCCGCGCATAAAGGAAATGTAGAGGCGGGCTGGCCATTCAAGAATCTTGAATTTCGAAGTTCTTGCAAGTGCCAGGAAAAATCCGATGATAAGAGCGAGGCCCATACTCACCAGTGAAATCAATAGTGTGTACCAGATTCCTTCCAAGACGTAAGGAAGAGACTCGATCGCAAGCTGCGGGTCAAACAGCAAGCCCCATTCGATGTCAGCCATTCAATATCCTCCTCGCGTGCCTATTCAATATCGGGTTTGACGGAGACATCGGCTCCGCCGAAAAACTCAGCAGAGATTTCGGAAATGGTGCCGTCTTCAAGCATTTCTTCCAACATCTGATTCACGTTGTCCGCCAATTCTTCGTTGTCCTTATTCATGACCAACCCGACTTCAGATGGGCTGTATTTAATATCCGGATGGATGGTGATGTTCAGCTCCGGGAAGGCCGCAACCCCGAAAGTGGAGAGGTAGTAATCGTTTAAGATGACATCCGTCCGGCCGATAGAGACGTCGCGCAAGTAAACTTCATTTGTTGCATTGTCGTAAGTCACTTCTTCGGCTCCGTAATCACGCGCGATTTCCATATAAATCGAGGTGGAAGCGCCAGCCGCTTTTTTCCCTTTTAAATCTTCCAGGGTTTTGATGCCTGACAGGTCATCTTTTCGCACGACAGCCGTTCCATACGAATATTTGATCGGCGTGGAGAAAATGAATTTGTCCAAGCGGTCTTCGGAGATTTCGATATCGTTCGCTGCCATATCGATTTGTCCGGTGTTGACGCTCGTCAACATTTCATCGAACCCCAGTTCCGTGAATTCAACCTCCAAATCGAGACGCTCGCCAAGTTCCCGTACGACTTCCACTTCAAATCCCGTCAGTTCATTGGATTCGGCATCTCTGAAAGAAGTGGCCAAAAGCGTGCCGGAAGTCGCCACTTTAAGCGAACCTTTCTCCTGTATCTCGTCCCAGGCACTTTTCGTTTCCGCTGTTTCTTCCGTTTGGTCACTGCTGCTGCAGCCAGCGAGCAATCCAAGGGAAAGGACGCCAATAGCGGCCATTCCGTTCTTCAGTGTCAACGCTTTCAACATTATGTATTCCTCCTAATTGTCATTCCTATAAAAGATAGCATGTTCAAGAAGTTTGGGCAATTTGTCTGTTTGTCCAATTAATGGAAGATCGGAACATATAAAAAACCGCAGGCGTTTAATGCCTGCGGTCGGACAAACTTATTTCTTTAATTTAATGACCAGGTCTTCGTCTGGTGTGACGAAGACTGTTTTTTGCTCGAAATAAATGACAAATCCCGGTTTTGCACCGTTCGGCTTCTTCACTTGGCGCACTTCAGTGTAGTCAACCGGCACGGAAGAAGACTCGCGGGCTTTGCTGAAATAAGCGGCGATGGCCGCCGCTTCAAGAATCGTCGTTTCATCCGGGTCGCTGCTGTGGATAATGACATGCGAACCCGGGATGTCTTTCGTATGGAGCCATGTATCGGATTTTGACGCCACTTTGAAAGTCACGTAGTCATTCTGTTTATTATTTTTTCCGACGGAAATCGGCACGCCTGTACTGGATACATACGGTTCGACGGAAGGCTTGGTCGGTTTTTTCTTTTTCTTCGACTTCTGGGCTTTCATGAATCCTTGCTCTGCGAGTTCCTCGCGGATTTCTTCAATATCGGAAATGCCTGCTTGCTGGACCTGCTGCATCAGCGTTTCAAAATAATTGATGTCGTCCACCGTTTTTTCAATCTGCTCTTGCGTCTTGACGAGCGCAGTTTTGGCTTTCTGGTAACGGGAATAGTATTTTTGGGAATTTTCGATCGGCGTTTTCCGCGGATCTAAAGTGATCTTCACTTTTTCATCTGTATAATAGTTGTCCACTTCGATTTCCTTCATGCCCTTTGTGATCCGGTGGAGATTCGCCATGATCAATTCACCGTTTAATTGCAATAAATCCCGCTTTTCCGCTTGGTCTTGTTCTTTCTTCAATTTCTTCAATTTCAGTTTCAGCTTTGCCACTTCGTTCTGAAGCCAGCGCTCCAGATCGCCGGCTTGCTGTTTGACCCGGTCGCGCTCCGCTTTCGCAAAATACATGCGGTCCAGGAGTTCGCCTAAATTTCCGAACCGAAGCTCAGTGCCGCCGGTATGGGTAAGCGATGCAGCAGAAAAATAACTTTTTCCTTCGTGCTCTACATAATAGCCAAGAGGCTTAGGCGCGGAAAACGCAGCCAAAAATTCTTCAGCCGCTTTTTGCTTATCGTCTGCCTGCGCCATCCGGTAATGGAGTTCCCGTGCATTCAACGGAGAAAATCCGGCGTACTCGCTGACAATTTCTTTTTCAGTTAGTCCACCCAATTGCCCAGCTGCGCCAAAAGGATCCTTTTTTTCCTGGGAAGGCGGGAAAACATAAGGCTGTCCCGGCAAAATCGTGCGGAACGAATTGACGCTCGGCGGCAAATGCTTCAAGCTGTCGAGAATCATCATGCGCTCTGCATCGACCAAAATGACGTTCGAATGGCGGCCCATCATTTCCACATGGAGTTCGCGTTCGATATCATCACCGATTTCATTTTTTGCTTTGATCTTTAAAATGATCAGCCGGTCCATTTCGTGCTGGACGACTTCTGTAATCACGCCGCCTTCAATATGTTTCCGAAGCAGCATGCAAAACATCGGCGGCTCCGATGGATTGACATTTGCCATGCCTGTCAGATGGATGCGCGAATAGGAAGGATGAATGGAGATTAATAATTTATGGTTTTGCCGCTGTGAACGAATCTGCAATAACAGTTCTAGCTGATTAGGCTGATGAACTTTTGAAATTCTGCCTGACACCAGCTGCTGAAGCTCTGTTGTCATCGCTTTTGTAAATAATCCATCAAATGCCATGAAAAATCCCTCTTTCAAATCGTTTTGTTCTATCTTATCATTTTCACCGCATATTATGATATAATAAGACAGTTAGATAGAAAACGAAGAAGAATGATCAGCTGCAAATGGCGGTGATGGAGTGAAGAAAATGGTGAAGTTCATTTCTCTGGGAGGCGGCAGCGCCGTTTCGGCAAGTCGCATAATCTCTATTGTCGCGCCGGATTCCGCACCGTCGAAGCGGCTGATCCAGGAAGCGCGCAGCAAAGGGTTGCTGGTCGATGCTACTGGCGGAAAAAAGACCAAGTCCGTATTGATCATGGATAGTGATCATGTGGTGATTTCCGCAGTATCTGCAGAAACCGTCATGCAGCGGGCAGAACAAAACGATGACGAGATGAATGAGGGATAAAATGAGAAAACAACGCGGACTTCTGATTGTACTATCAGGGCCTTCGGGTGTCGGCAAAGGCACCGTCAGGAAAGAGCTGTTCTCACAGCCGGATACAAATTATGAATATTCCATCTCGATGACGACGAGATCGCCGCGCGAAGGCGAAGTGGATGAAGTCGATTATTTCTTCAAAACCCGCAATGAGTTTGAAGAATTGATCGAACAGGACCAGCTGCTCGAATGGGCTGAGTTTGTCGGCAATTATTACGGCACACCGCTTGAGTACGTCAATAAAATGCGCGATGCCGGCCGGGATGTATTTCTTGAAATTGAAGTGCAGGGAGCGGCGCAGGTGCGTTCGAAAGTGCCGGATGGCCTCTTCATTTTCTTGGCGCCTCCGAGTTTGTCTGAACTGGAAGAGCGGCTGATCGGCCGGGGCACAGAAACGGACGAAGTGATTGCTTCGCGTCTCGGGGCTGCCCGCCAGGAACTTGAAATGATGAACTTATACGATTATGTTGTAGAAAACGATGAAGTTGAACATGCCTGTGACCGCATCAATGCCATCATCATCGCAGAACATTGCAAACGTGAACGTGTTGAAAAAAGATATTTTGATATGCTAAAGGAGAATGCCTGATGTTATACCCTTCTGTTGACAAACTAAAAACTCAAATCGATTCAAAATATTCACTGGTTGCGCTTGCTTCTAAGCGGGCACGCCAATTGCACGAACACGGCGACGAAAAGCTCGATAAATACGTTTCCCATAAGTCCGTCGGCAGAGCGCTTGAAGAAGTCGCTGCCGGAGCCCTAAAACCGGAACACCAAGATGAATTTGCAATTTATGAAGATGAAATTTAACGATTAATCGTAACCGACGACTCCCAGAGCAACTTTGTTCTTTGGGAGTTTGTTGTTTAGAAAGGGTGTTTATATTGTTGGCAAATCGTAAAATTCTATTGTGTGTAAGCGGAGGGATCGCCGTTTATAAAGCGGTTGCGCTTGTCAGCAAGCTATCCCAAGCGGGAGCTTCCGTCAAAGTGATCATGACCGAATCAGCCCGCCAATTTGTCCAGCCTTTATCTTTTCAAGTGATGTCGAGAAACGATGTCTATTTTGATACATTCGACGAAAAAGATTCATCAGTCATCGCCCATATCGATTTAGCGGATTGGGCAGATTTGATCCTCGTGGCTCCGGCAACAGCCAATGTCATCGGCAAACTGGCGAATGGCATCGGCGACGATATGGTCACAACGACGTTGCTCGCAGCCACGGCTCCTATCTGGATGGCACCGGCGATGAATGTCCATATGTACGACCATCCGGCAGTTAAACGCAATATTCAGCAGCTTCATGAAGACGGTGTGCGCTTCATCGAACCTTCTGAAGGTTTTTTGGCATGCGGCTATGTTGGAAAAGGGCGTCTGGAAGAGCCTGAAAAAATTACCGCGCTGGTTGCAGATTTTTTTGCCGCCCCTAAACCATTGGCAGGCAAAAAAGTGGTCGTGACAGCAGGTCCCACAAGAGAACGGATAGACCCTGTACGTTTCTTGACGAATTTCTCAAGCGGCAAAATGGGCTATGCCATGGCCGAAGCGGCAGCGCAAATGGGAGCTGAAACGATTTTGATCAGCGGCCCTGTTTCCTTGCCAGTGCCAAATGGAGTTACCCGGATTTCCGTGGAAAGTGCAGCAGACATGCTGGAATCTGTCAAACTGCATTTCGATGATGCGGATATGGTCATTAAAACGGCAGCGGTTGCCGACTATCGCCCAATTGCCGTGCATCCCCAAAAGATGAAGAAACAAGAAGGCGGCTCAACAATTGAACTGGAGCGGACGGTCGATATTCTGCATTATTTGGGTGGACAGAAAACCCATCAATTATTGATCGGTTTTGCGGCGGAAACAAACGATGTGGCAAAATACGCTAAAGACAAACTTCAGCGAAAAAATGCCGATTATATCATTGCGAACGATGTCAGTGAAGCGCAGGCGGGCTTTGAATCCGATACAAACCGGGTGACTGTCTACGGCAAAGGCGGATTTGAACAGTCCTTTGAAATGATGCCGAAAGCAGAACTGGCACGCCAACTTTTAGCGATGATCCATGAACAGGAAGAGCGCCATGATCGCTGAAGTCATTGTCGACGTCGCCGCACATCCCATTGACCGGCCATTCGATTATGCCATTCCTGCACACTTGCAAGTTTTAGTTGAACCGGGCATGCGGGTGAAAGTGCCATTTGGCAACCGCAAAGTCCTCGGGTTCATTACCGCGATAAAAGATACGACAGCGTTTGATCCGGCGCGCTTAAAGCCGATCCATGAATTGATGGACGTCGTGCCGGTGCTCAATGAAGAATTGTTGGACATGGCGAAATGGATGAAAAAGCAGACCGTCTGCTTTGAAATTGATGCCCTTCAAGTGATGATTCCTTCTGCGCTCCGGGCAAAATACGAAAAGCGTTTTGTGCTGAATGCACCGATCGAAGAAATTGCGGCGCCTTTGCAGGCCTATTTTGGCAAGCGGCCATTTGTCCGCGCCCAGGAAGCTGTCGAAGTCTATGGGTTATTGAAAAAAGAACTGGAAAAAGGCACGATTGTCGCAGACACGGATATTTCCCAGCAGACTGCTGTGAAAAAAGTCCGGATGATCCACATCACAGATTCGCTTGAAACATTGGAATCGATTGAAATCCGGCCGAATGCGAAACAGCAGCTGAAGTTAATGGACTATATGAAAGAGAATTTGGGAAAATCCATCGAATCTTCCCAGATGCAAAAAGATGCCGGCACCACTTTGCCGACAATTTACAGTTTGGTCGAAAAAGGGGCTGCTATCATCAATAATGAAGAGCTTTACCGGGATCCGAAATTGCAGTCGGAAATCGAACGAAAGCCTTCCTTGCAGCTGACGGATGCGCAGCAAATTGCTTTTGATGCAATCGACGGGTCGCTGAGTACTTCCAAAACGTTCTTGCTTCACGGCATCACGGGAAGCGGAAAGACGGAAATTTATCTCCAGACCATCGACCAAGTGCTGAAAGAAGGCAAAGAAGCGATCATGCTGGTGCCTGAAATTTCGTTGACGCCGCAAATGACGCTGCGCTTTAAAGAACGTTTCGGCGATATGGTCGCGGTTCTGCACAGCGGATTGTCGGCTGGCGAAAAATACGACGAGTGGCGGAAAATCCAGCGCGGCGAAGTGAAAGTGGTGGTCGGTGCCAGATCGGCCATTTTTGCGCCTTTTCGCAACCTCGGCTTAATCATTCTGGATGAAGAACATGAATCCAGCTATAAACAGGACGACTCGCCGCGCTACCATGCGCGCGATGTGGCCATTTGGCGCAGTGAATACCATCAATGCCCGGTCATACTGGGCAGCGCCACGCCTTCTTTGGAATCCTATGCCCGTGCGCAAAAAGGGGTCTACGAACTTTTGGTGCTCGAGCAGCGAGCGAAAAATCAGCCGCTTCCCGAAGTCGAAATCGTCGATATGCGCGAAGAGCTTCGAAGCGGCAACCGTTCGATGTTTTCTGTACCGCTCGCAGAAGCGATCCGGGAGCGGCTCGAACGGAAAGAGCAGATCGTCTTATTCTTGAACAAACGCGGCTATTCTTCGTTTGTGCTGTGCCGGGACTGCGGCACAGTCATGCAATGTCCGAACTGCGACATTTCGCTTACGTACCACCGGTCTACGGAAATGATGAAATGCCATTATTGCGGATACGATGAGCCGGTGCCCCACACGTGCCCGGAATGCGAAAGCGAACATATCCGCTTTTTCGGAACAGGCACCCAAAAAGTGGAAGAAGAGCTGGCGCGTTTAGTTCCGGAAGCCCGGGTTCTCCGGATGGACGTCGATACGACACGCAATAAAGGCGCTCATGAAAAAATCCTTTCCGCATTCGGCGAAGGAAAAGCGGACATCCTCCTCGGCACGCAAATGATAGCAAAAGGGCTGGATTTCCCGAATATTACTTTAGTCGGCGTGTTATCCGCGGATACAACGCTTCATTTGCCGGATTTCCGGGCTGCAGAAAAGACGTACCAGCTGTTGACGCAAGTCAGCGGGAGAGCAGGGCGGGATGTTTTGCCGGGAACGGTTATTGTGCAATCCTATACACCGGAGCATTATGCGATCACTTTGGCGAAAGACCAATTGTATGAACCGTTTTATGACCGCGAAATGGCCATGCGCAGAGCAAGCGGCTATCCGCCTTATTATTTCGTCGTGAATATCCAGTTTACCCATGAAGACTTGATGACAGCAGCATCCTATGCGGAGCAAACGGTGAGCTATTTAAAGGGGCAGCTGTCAGCAAATACGTTGATTATCGGCCCTTCAGCCTCGCTGATCGCCCGTGTCAATAATAGATATCGCTACCAATGTTTGATAAAATACAAAAAAGAACCGAAGCTGGCTGAAGTCATGCAGCAGTTGATTAAAATCTACCGCTCAGAATGGATTAAAAAAGGTGCGACCTTAGCAATCGATATGAATCCGACTTCCGTCATGTAAAGAAATGGAGAGAACAAAATGGCAATCCGAGATATAGTGAAACACCCGAACGAAATCCTTGAACAGAAATGCCTGCCAGTGACAAAGTTTGACAAGAAATTGGCGGTTTTATTGGATGATATGCATGAAACAATGGTTGAAAACGACGGCGTGGGCATTGCAGCACCGCAAGTCGGCGTGAATTTGCGCGTAGCCATCGTGGATTTTGCAGAAGGCCAGGAACCGATCGAAATGATTAACCCGAAACTTGTGTTATTTGAAGGGGAAGATACGGACGTCGAAGGATGCCTCAGTTTCCCTGGAATTTTCGGTGAAGTATCGCGCCCGGACCATATTAAGATCAAAGCGCAGGAACGCGACGGCTCCTGGTACGAACTGGAAGCTGAAGGCTACGAAGCACGTGCCATCCAGCATGAAATTGACCATTTGGACGGCATTTTGTTCACCTCGAAAATTTCCAAATACGTGACTCAAGAAGAATTGGATGCCATGATTGCAGAAGCGGCAGCTGAAGAGGAGGAACAGATTTGACGAAAATCGTCTTTATGGGGACTCCGGCATTTTCTGCCCCAATCCTGCGCATGCTTGTAGAAGAAGGGTATGAAGTGGTGTCAGTGGTAACTCAGCCTGACCGTCCAGTCGGACGCAAAAAAGTTTTGACGCCGACTCCGGTAAAAGAAGAAGCCGTTCGTTTAGGGCTGCCCGTATATCAGCCGGAAAAACTAAAAAATCCGGAAGAGCTGCAGCATGTACTGGATTTGAAACCGGATTTGATCGTCACGGCTGCATTTGGCCAGATTTTGCCGACGGCCGTTTTAGAAGCGCCGAAACTCGGAGCGATCAATGTCCACGCATCATTGCTGCCAGCATATCGCGGCGGTGCCCCGATTCATCAGGCGATTATCGATGGCCAGACGGAAACCGGCGTAACGATCATGTATATGGTCGACCGTTTGGATGCAGGCGACATCATTTCCCAAACCGCTGTTGAAATCGAAAAAACGGACCATACCGGCCGGATGTTCGAAAAGCTTAGTGAAGCGGGCACCCAACTGTTAAAAGAAACTTTGCCTTCTATTATAGAAGGAACGAATAAGCGCATACCGCAAGAGGAAGAAAAAGTGACCTTTGCCCGCAATATTTCAAGGGAGCAGGAACGCATTGACTGGTCAAAATCGGCTCAGGCGATTTACAACCAAGTACGCGGATTGCACCCTTGGCCGGTCGCTTATACGACATTCCAAGATGCTAATATGAAAATTTGGTGGGCCGAAGAAGCCGATTCTTCGAAAAGCGGCAAACCCGGAGAAGTGGTCGAATTGGCCAATGAAGCAATTTTGGTGCAGACAGGCGAAGGAATTCTTGCCATTACCGAACTCCAGCCTGCTGGCAAAAAGCGGATGTCCGCGAAAGATTATTTAAAAGGACCGAAAATCCAGGTAGGAGATCGATTCGAATGAAAAACAAAAAACTTCACGGCAATGTCCGGGATGCCGCTTTTTCGATTCTTTGGGCAGTTGAGAACAAACAGGCATACAGCAACCTGCTTTTGCATCAAACCCTTGAAAATTACGGCATTTCAGCGAAAAACCGGGGCCTGCTGACGGAAATCACCTACGGCACCTTACAGCATCAAATGACGCTTGATTATTATTTGGAGCCGTTTATCAAAGGGAAAATTGAGCCTTGGGTCCAAATCCTCTTAAGGCTGTCTCTTTACCAAATCGTTTACCTGGACCGGATTCCGTCGCATGCAGTCGTCCACGAAGCCGTGGAAATTGCCAAGCGGCGCGGCCACGGAGGAGTCGCTTCCTTAGTAAATGGCGTTCTCCGTTCCGTTCAGCGCGACGGCGTCCGTTCAGTTAATGCGATCAGTGATCCGGTTAAGAAAATTTCCATCGAGACGAGCCATCCTGAGTGGATGATCAAACGCTGGGCCGAGCAGTTCGGCCTCGAAAAAACGCGTGAAATGGCATTGGAAAACAATAAAATACCGGCACAGACGGTCAGAGTCAATACCGTAAAAGCGACACCGGAAGAAGTGATCGAAATGCTCGTTTCTGAAGGATTGGATGCTGTGCAAAGCCCGCTAGTGCCGGAATGCCTCATCGTATCAAACGGACAGCCGGCGAAGAGCCTGACTTTTGAAAAAGGGTTTATCACGATTCAAGACGAGAGCTCCATGCTGCCGGCTTATGCCCTGCAAGCGGGGCCCAACATGAAGATCCTCGATATGTGCGCCGCCCCTGGTGGGAAAACGACGCATATCGCTGAAAAGATGGGCAACCAAGGGCAGCTTTTTGCCATGGATCTCCATCCGCATAAAGTGAAATTGATTGATGAAACAGCAAAACGCTTAGGCCATTCGATTATCGAAACAGCTGCCGGAGATGGCAAGAAAAGCGTGGAGCGTTTTGGACCGGAGCAATTTGACCGGATCTTGGTAGATGCTCCTTGCAGCGGGCTTGGCGTCATCAAACGCAAGCCGGATATCAAATATTCCAAAACAGCCGATGATTTTTCACGGCTTCAGGATATCCAAGCCGACTTATTGGACCAAGCTGCGCAGCTGCTGAAGAAAGACGGCATTCTCGTCTACAGCACTTGTACAGTCGATTCGACTGAAAATCGGGGAACGGCTGAACGCTTCTTGAAAGAACATCCATACATGGAAAAAATGGAAGTTTCCCTGCCGGAAGCACTGGGGTTGAAAAATTCCGGGTTTGTCCAGGTATTCCCGCAGGATTTTGGAGGAGATGGATTTTTCATTTCCGCTTTCCGCAAAACGCAAACAAGTTAATTCACACAGGAAAAGATTTGATTTGAGGAGAAATGGGGTGTCGGGATTTGTATCAATACGTCATGGAAAGCGATACGGGAAAGAAAAGAAAAGTGAATGAAGACCGGGTAGCAGTCTTGAAAAGGCCTGAGGGGCTTATGCTTGCCATAGTAGCGGATGGGATGGGCGGCCATAACGCCGGAGACATTGCCAGCGAATTGACAGTCAGTACATTGAGCCGCTTGTTCAATGAAGAACAGCCGGATGCCTTTGTGTCGATCGAAAAGCGGAAATCCTGGCTTTCTTTGAATGTCCAATCGGTAAACCGGCTTGTCTATGAGTACGCAGAAACGCATCCGGATTGCAAAGGGATGGGGACTACGCTAATCGCAGCCATTTTGGATAAAGAAGAATGCGTCATGTGCCATATCGGCGATAGCCGAGCTTACGTGATCGACGGATCGGTCGAGCAAGTCACCCGGGACCATTCCTATGTCAATGTCTTGATCGACAACGGGGAAATCAGCGAAGCGGAAGCAGAAGACCATCCAAAGAAAAACTGGATCGTCAAAGCGCTGGGGACCGAACCGGATATTGACGGAGAAATCCTTCATTTTACCTTGGAAAATTATTCCTACTTGCTGATTTGTTCAGATGGTTTGAGCAATAAAATCTCAAAAGATGAAATCGCGTCGATCGTCCGTTCATCCAAGCCGCTTTCGCAAAAAGGGCAGGAGATGGTGAAGCTCGCCAATGATTTAGGAGGAGAAGACAATATCTCATTCGTTCTTCTGTCCTCAAAGGTTGAGGAGGTGTAGCCATGTTAATCGGCAGAAGCATAAATGGCCGCTATAAAATTTTAGAACTGATCGGCGGAGGCGGGATGTCCAACGTATATTTGGCCCACGACATGATCTTAGACCGCGATATTGCCATTAAAATTCTGCGCTACGATTTTTCAAATGAAGAAGAGCTGCGCCGGCGATTCCAGCGGGAAGCTTTGTCTACGACCAGTTTGGCACATCCGCATATCGTCAACATTTTTGATGTCGGCGAAGAAGGTTCACTGCATTACTTAGTCATGGAATATGTTCCAGGAAAAACCTTGAAAGAATACATAATCGACAATTCTCCCGTCGCGCCGGAACAGGCGGTCAAGATTATGAAACAGCTGGCATCTGCTTTGGCACATGCCCATCAAAACCAGATTGTCCACCGGGACATTAAGCCTCAAAACATTTTGATGGATGCGGAAGGAAACGTCAAAATTTCGGATTTCGGAATCGCGATGGCTTTAAGCGCCACGTCCTATACTCAGACCAATTCCGTGCTTGGAACGGTCCATTATTTATCGCCTGAACAAGCACGGGGCGGCACCGCCAATAAAAAATCGGATATTTACTCTCTAGGGATTGTCATGTTCGAATTGTTGACAGGAAAATTGCCATTCTCGGGAGAATCGGCCGTCTCCATTGCGTTAAAGCATCTTCAGACCGAAACGCCTTCGTTGCGTGAAATTGTTCCGGGCATGCCTCAAAGTTTGGAAAACGTCGTGTTGAAGGCCACGGCCAAAAATCCGCAGCACCGCTATCAATCTGCCAGCGAGCTGGAGGAGGATTTGTCGACGGTGCTGCTGCCTGAACGTTTGAATGAACCGAAGTTTTCAGCTCCTATTGATGAAGACGCCACCCGGGCCATGCCAGCAATCAAAGACCCAGCGGTATACGGCAGCGTCGAAGAAACGAAAACAATAGCGCCGGTGAGCAAAAAAGAACCGGCAAAAAAACCGGTTGAACCGCCGCCGAAGAAAAAGAAGAAAAAGTGGCCTTGGATAGTGGGCATAGCAGTATTTTTAATTTTGGCAGGGTTAATTGTGGCAATCGCATTTCCGGATCTGTTCGGACCGCGCCAAGTAGCGGTGCCGGACGTCACAGACATGGAACGCGACGAAGCGATTGAAGAATTGCGTTCGCTTGGATTTATCATTGGAGAAGAAAAAGAGCAGACCTCGGAAGAAGTGGCCGAAGGCCGGGTGGTGAGGACGATACCGGAAGCCGGTAAAATGCGCAACCGCGAATCTGAAATCCAGCTGTTCATCAGCACAGGAAAAGAAAAAGCGGAACTTGCCGATTATGTCGGACGCACGATTGACCAAGCCCGGGAACTGCTGGGAGAACAGAATTATAAATCGATCGACCAAGAAGAAGAATTCTCGGATGAACCGGCTGGAACCATTTTGAGCCAAAAGCCCGAAGCAGGGACTGAAGTCATCATTTCGGAAACGGAAATTGAATTTACGGTCAGCAAAGGCAAAGACATGCGGGAAGTCCAGAACCTATCCGGCTTTACGGAAGCGGACCTCAATGAATATGCGCGTTCATCCGGATTTAACATTCGGATTGTTGATGAAGCCCCGTCTGATTCGGTTGCAGCCGGAGTCGTTTTATCACAGGACCCGGCTGCCGGAGAAGAACTCGAAGCAGGCAGCGATATTTTAGTGACGGTTTCGTCTGGCCCGGCTGCATTGCCGATGAAAACGTATATCCACACGATCCAGATTCCATATGAGCCGGCTGAACCGGCAGCTGAAGGGGAACCGGCCGTAGAACAAAAAGTTGCCGTCTATATCCAGGATGAAAATACGACCATGGCTGAACCGGCAGAGGAATTTACCATTACAGAAGACACTTCGCGCCGCATCGAATTGCAGATTGCCGAAGGGAAAAGTGCGGTTTATCGAATTGTGCGCGACGACCGCGTTATTGAAGAAGAAACAATTGCCTATAATTCAGTGGAATAGCCGATTCAAAGAAACGCCCTCTTTTCCAAAAAGAGGGGATTTCTTTACCTCAATTTAAAAGGAGTGAAAGCATGCCGAAAGGTCAAATCAGAAAAGCGTTAAGCGGGTTTTATTATGTATTGGACGACGATGGAGACCGCTACATTCAATGCAGAGGGCGCGGAGTCTTCCGCAATCGCCAAATTTCGCCGCTTGTTGGAGACTACGTCGATTACAAAGCGGACAACGATTTGGAAGGGACGATTCTGCACGTATACGAACGCAAAAATGAGCTTGTCCGTCCGCCTATTTCAAATGTTGATCAGGCCATTCTCGTTTTTTCGGCCAAGCAGCCGGATTTCCATCCACTCCTATTGGACCGCTTTTTGACGGCGATCGAATCCCATTCCATCGAGCCGATCATTTGCTTAACGAAAATGGATTTGCTGAAAGAAGATGAACAAGAGCGGATCAGCGAATTTATTGCGGATTATGAAAAAATTGGCTATGAAGTCATTCCGACCTATAAAGGAGACGCTGAGCTCCAGGAGCGGCTCATGCCTACTTTAGAAGGAAAAGTCAGCGTTCTGGCTGGCCAGTCCGGTGTAGGGAAATCGACGCTGTTGAATACGATTTTGCCTTCATTAGCACTGAAGACGGACGATATTTCAAAAGCGTTGAACCGCGGGAAGCACACCACCCGCCATGTGGAATTGATTGAAGTGAACGGAGGCTTGCTGGCAGATACGCCGGGATTCAGTTCATTTGAATTTGATACGATGGAAAAAGAAGAGCTTTCAGCGTGTTTCCCTGAAATGGCGGACAAGTCGAATGACTGCAAATTCCGGGAATGCCTTCACTTGAATGAACCGAAATGCGCCATAAAAGCAGCTGTGGAAACCGGAGAAATCAAAGACTACCGCTACAAACATTATTTGAAGTTTTTAGAAGAAATTATGAGCCGAAAGCCGAGGTATTCAAATGATTAAAATTGCACCTTCTATATTAGCAGCAGATTTTTCGAAACTGGGCGAAGAAGTCCGCGAAGTCGAGGCGGCAGGAGCAGACTGGATCCATATTGATGTAATGGACGGCCATTTTGTGCCCAATATTTCGTTTGGAGCCGTCGTAATGGACGCAATCCGTCCGTTGACGAACTTGCCGTTTGATGTCCATTTGATGATTGAGAATGCAGACCGCTACATCGAGGATTTTGCTAAAGCAGGAGCCGATTACATCACGGTCCATGTGGAAGCGAGCCCTCATTTGCATCGAACGATCCAATTGATCCGTTCGTTCGGCGTTAAACCGGGAGTGGTTTTAAATCCGCATACGCCGGTGGAAGCGATTTTGCCGATTCTGGAAGACATCGATCTTGTGTTGTTCATGACGGTCAATCCGGGCTTCGGCGGCCAGAAATTCATTGACTCGGTTGTGCCGAAAGTGGAGCAATTGTCGAAGATTATCCGCGACAAAGGCTTGTCCATCGACATTGAAATTGATGGGGGCATCAATGAAGAAACCATTATTCCATGTGCGAAAGCCGGAGCGAATGTATTCGTGGCGGGATCTGCGATCTACAGCAAACCGGACCGCGCTGCGGCATTGCAGAAAATTAAGAAGGCTGGAGAAGAGGCGATTTCGTGATTGTCGTTGTGATAGCAGGGGGCCCTCGTTCCGAAATGCCGGATTTTTCGGAATGGAAAGAGGCTGCGTTTATTGGCGTCGATGCTGGCACAGTCGTGCTGCTGGACCAAGGCATCCGTCCAATTGCTGCAGTCGGCGATTTTGATTCGGTGACAGAAGAAGAGATGCAGCGGATTGAAACGTTGTTTCCGGCTCTTGACCGGGCAGCGGCCGAAAAAGACGAGACCGACACGGAACTCGCATTGGTGAAGGCGATGGAGTTTTCGCCCCGCCAAGTGATCGTTACAGGAGTGACGGGAGGCAGGCTGGACCATTATATGAGTTCGCTGCACGCCGTCTACCGGATGCAGCAAGAATTTCCGGATACGGAATTCATGCTGGTCAACCGGCAGAACCGCATCCGCTTCTTGTCGCCGGGATCACATCGAGTGCAAGCCGATAAAAAATACCGCTATATTTCTTTTTATCCGTTTGCCGAAGCAGTCGAAGGATTTTCACTGACCCATTTCAAATACGAGGTTGCCGATGAAACCCTACCTTTCGGCTCTACCCGTTTTATCAGCAATGAACTGGAAACAGAAGGCATCGTCGCCTTTTCGAAAGGCAGCTGTGCGATGATTGAAAGTTCGGATAGAGCGGACGAGTTGGAACAACGCAATAAATGAACGCATGAAAAAATGCCAGGCTGACAGAAGTCAACCTGGCATTATTCATGAGCGATTATACGCGCTCAACTTTTCCTGATTTCAATGCTCTTGCAGAAACCCATACACGTTTCGGTTTACCGTCTACAAGGATACGAACTTTTTGAAGGTTTGCTCCCCATGTACGTTTTGTCGAATTCAACGCGTGTGAACGGGCGTTTCCAGAACGAGCTTTGCGTCCACTAACTGCACATACTTTAGGCATGTAAGTCCCTCCTCACAAGTGAAGCTGAAAATTATAATAGAATTTCAGTTCGTTTTTCGTTTCACATACTTTAATAATTTACCACACACATTATCGCTTTGCAACTAATTTTGAGGGTCTTTCAAGAAAAAAACCTTTACACCCTAAACGGCGGCTTTTCTTGTATAATGGTTTCATGTAGAATGGAAGAAGTGAAATAGGACTCAAGGAGGAATTCTCATGTCGATTGAATTAAAGAACGAATATGGCCAAATCGATATTTCCAATGATGTAATTGCGCAAATCGCTGGAGGAGCTGCTATCGAATGCTACGGAATTGTGGGCATGGCGACGAAGCATCAGATCCGCGACGGATTAACCGATATCCTGCGAAAAGAAAATTTTGCTAAAGGGGTCATTGTCCGCCAAGAAAATGGCGACTTGGCAATCGATATGTATGTCATCATCAGCTACGGCACAAAGATTTCTGAAGTCGCTTATCAAGTGCAGTCCAAAGTCAAATATACGATAACCAAAACGCTTGGCATGCCAGTCAAGGCAGTTAATATTTATGTTCAAGGGGTTCGCGTCACGAACCCGTAAGAGGAGGAAAAAACGGCTATGAAGTCATTAAATGGAATTCAATTCGCGGAAATGGTACAGATGGGATCTCACCATCTGTTCCAGAATGCGGACTATGTAGATGCATTAAATGTA
Organism: Planococcus massiliensis; assembly: GCF_000821325.1. NCBI lineage: Bacteria > Bacillati > Bacillota > Bacilli > Caryophanales > Caryophanaceae > Planococcus > Planococcus massiliensis. Next base: position 1,377,600 of record NZ_CCXS01000001.1, read on the forward strand.
TTCCCGGTGCCGGACGGCGATACCGGAACCAATATGAACTTGTCGATGACGTCGGGCGCAAAAGAGACAAAAGCGAACGCAGAAGAACACATCGGCAAAACGGCAGGGGCTTTATCCAAAGGGCTCTTGATGGGCGCGCGGGGGAACTCGGGCGTTATCCTTTCGCAATTATTCCGTGGATTCGGCAAATACATTTCAAACGAATCCGAACTTTCTGCAGCGAAATTGGCAGAAGCGCTTCAGCATGGAGTGGAAACAGCTTACAAAGCCGTGATGAAACCGGTTGAAGGAACTATTTTAACCGTTGCAAAAGATGCCGCTGCCAAAGGAATGGAGCTGGCGAATAAAGAAGAAGATATTGTTGTTTTATTTGAAGCAGTGGTAGCGGAAGCGAAAGCTTCACTAGAACGCACACCGGACTTGCTTCCGGTATTGAAAGAAGTCGGCGTTGTCGACAGCGGAGGCCAAGGGCTCGTTTATATTTACGAAGGATTTTTGGCATGCCTAAAAGGCGAACAGCTGCCTGAAAAGCATGCCCATAATACAATGGACGATCTTGTGAGTGCGGAGCACCATAAAAACATCGCCGGCTTCATGGATACAGCTGATATTAAATTCGGTTATTGCACAGAATTTATGGTGAAATTCGAAGAAGGCAAAAAAGAATTCAATGAAGCTGCTTTCCGCACGGATTTAAGTGAGTATGGAGATTCGCTTCTGGTCATTTCAGACGATGAAATCGCAAAAATCCATATCCATTCGGAAGAGCCTGGAAAAGTTCTTACATATGGACAAAACTATGGCAGCCTGATCAGCATGAAGATTGAAAATATGCGCCAGCAGCATATTGATATTGTGGGAGAAGGCTTCCAAAAAGCACAGCCGGCTGCAGCAACTTCGCATCCGTACGCTGTCGTCACCGTAGCGATGGGCGAAGGGATTGCGGAACTTCTCCGCAGCATTGGCGCTTCTTATGTGATTGAAGGCGGGCAAACGATGAACCCTTCTACAGAAGACATCGTGAATGCCATCCGTTCGATCAATGCGGAACGCGTACTGATTTTGCCGAACAATAAAAACATCATCATGGCAGCGGAGCAAGCAGCAGAATTGCTGGATATCGAAGCGGCAGTCGTGCCGACAAAAGACGTGCCGCAAGGAATGTCTGCGCTTCTCGCTTTCAATCCAGAAGCATCGGTCCAGGAAAACCTTCAACTGATGGAGAATGCATCGAAACAAGTGAAATCAGGATCTGTGACTTTTGCAGTCCGCGATACGTCGATTGACGGCATCGAAATCAAAAAAGATGACTTCATGGGCATCTCGGAAGGCAAAATCGTCATTTCGGATTCCGACCTTGAACGGGTCACAGAAGAATTGGTGGCAAAGCTAATTGATGAAGATTCGGAAATTGTCACGATTCTTTACGGAGAAGACACGACGGAAGAAGCGGCTGAAGCGTTAGGCAGCTTTATCGAATCGTTAAATGATGAGGTAGAAGTAGAGATCCATAACGGGAAACAGCCGTTATATCCCTATATTATTTCTGTGGAATAGAAACGAGGAAGGGCTGGCCTGCAAGTCGACTAACGACTTATTGGCCGGCCCTTTATTTCGAATAAAGCGGAGCAGAATAAGATTGCCGTTGCATCGCTGCACTAGTTTCACTGCAAAAGGAGCTGTCCCAAATTACTTTTGGGGCAATTCCTTTTATTTTTGTTAAATAGCTCAAAATCATGTAAACTGAAGCTATAAGTAACTGATAGAAAGGGGTTTGGGCAATGAAGTTCAAATCTGTTTTTGATATTATAGGGCCGGTCATGATCGGCCCTTCTTCTTCGCATACAGCAGGAGCTGCGCGAATTGGACGAGTGGCGAGAGATTTATTCGGCCGGCAGCCGAAATGGGCGAAAATCCATTTATACGGGTCATTTGCTGAAACCTATAAAGGCCACAGCACGGATGTAGCGATTGTGGGCGGATTATTGGACTACGATACATTTGATGAACGCATCAAAACTTCGTTTGAAGAAGCGGAAAAGCTGGGGATGAGCTTTGAATTCATACCGGAAACGGGCCATGTGGACCATCCGAATACCGCGCGCATCGTTATTGGCGATGAACGGTCTGAAATGTCGTTAATGGGCATTTCCATAGGCGGCGGCAAAATAGAGATTACGGAATTGAACGGCTTTCCACTGCGATTGTCCGGAAACCATCCGGCCATCCTGGTGGTTCATGAAGACCGGTCGGGCTGTATTGCAAACGTAGCAAATTGTTTATATAAATACGACATCAACATCGGGCATATGGAAGTTTCACGCAAAGAAAAAGGGCATATGGCATTGATGGTCATCGAAATCGACCAGAACGTCGATCGGGCGATTCTGGATGAACTTTCGGAACTGCCGAATATCACGCAAGTGACGAGAATTGCCGATTGAGAAGGGGGTTTCAACTGTGGAAGCATTATTTCGCAATGTACGTGAATTAGTTGAACGAGCGGAACAGGAAAATAAATTGATTTCAGAAATTATGATTGAACAAGAGATGCTATTGATGGACCGGTCACGGGAAGACATCATGAAACAGATGGACCGCAACTTGACCGTCATGGAAGAAGCCGTTGAAAAAGGCTTGAACGGCGTCCATTCCGTTTCCGGGTTAACCGGCGGAGATGCTGTCCTGCTGCAGGAATATATGAAAAAAGGAAATGCCTTGTCAGGCGACCTTTTGCTTGATGCTGTCAGCAAAGCAGTGGCGACAAATGAAGTAAACGCAGCGATGGGCACTATTTGTGCGACCCCGACTGCAGGATCTGCCGGCGTTGTGCCAGGAACGCTGTTTTCGGTGAAAAACAAATTAAATCCAACGCGTGAGCAAATGATCCGGTATTTATTTACATCGGGAGCCTTCGGTTTTGTCGTGGCAAACAATGCGTCCATCTCAGGGGCTGCCGGCGGATGCCAGGCGGAAGTCGGATCGGCAGCAGCGATGGCTGCGGCGGCAATTGTGGAAATGGCTGGCGGATCACCGCAGCAATCATCCGAAGCTTTTGCGATTACAATGAAGAACATGCTCGGTCTTGTCTGCGATCCAGTGGCGGGATTAGTGGAAGTGCCGTGCGTGAAACGGAATGCCATGGGCGCCGCAAATGCCGTCGTAGCAGCTGACATGGCGCTTGCCGGCGTAACAAGCCGCATTCCTTGCGACGAAGTGATCGGCGCAATGTTTGAAATCGGCCAATCGATGCCAAGCGCTTTGCGGGAAACGGCTAAAGGCGGTTTGGCTGCAACGCCTACGGGCAAATGGCTGGAGTCCAAAATTTTTGGTGGAGCAGTGGTAGGCAGTGGGCAGTAAAGATTCTGTCGCCACGTTAAAAGGGGTCGGCAAACAAGCTGCCGAATCACTTCAGGAAATGAAAATTGAAACGATCCATGACCTTATCATGACGTTTCCTTACCGCCATGAAGATTTTCAGCTGAAAGATTTGGCTGATACGCCTCATAATGAACGGGTAACAGTGGAGGGAAGGGTCGAAAGTGAACCTTCCGTCCTTTTTTTAGGGAAGAACAAATCCCGGACGCAAGTGCAAGTGATGGTCGGCCGGCACCTCATCAAAGCGATTTTCTTTAACCAGCCATATGTTAAAGCGAAATTGCATATTGGCGAAATTGTTACGTTGACCGGTAAATGGGACCGGGGCCGCCAAGTGATTACGGTGTCCAGCCATACAATCGGACCTCGCACGGACGGAGTGGATTTTGAACCGGTCTATAGTTTGAAAGGCAGCATCTACCAAAAAACGTTCCGCAAATTGATGCGGCAAGCATTGGATATTGCGAAAACCGATTTGGAAGATTGTTTGCCTGAAAGCCTGCGGCAAAATTACCACTTGATGTCCGTCGGCGAAGCGCTGGAGTGGATCCATTTTCCGACGGACGGCGAAGCGTTGAAGCAAGCGAGGCGCCGCTTTGTCTATGAAGAATTGCTGATGTTCCAATTGAAAATGCAAGCGCTCCGAAAAAAGAACCGGGAAGAAGAAGGCGGCTCGTTTATCGATTATGATTTAAATCGCCTCAAAGAATTTATTCAGGCCTTGCCGTTCGATTTGACGGACGCCCAAAAGCGGGTCGTCAATGAAATCTGCAAAGACATGAAAGAGCCTTTCCGCATGAACCGGCTTTTGCAAGGCGACGTAGGATCCGGGAAAACGGTCGTTGCGGCCATTATTTTATATGCGGCAGTGACAGCAGGTCTTCAAGGTGCATTGATGGCGCCGACTGAAATTCTAGCGGAGCAGCATGCCAATACGCTCGCCCAGTGGTTCGAACCGTTCGGGCTGAATATTGCATTGTTGACGGGATCCGTCAAAGGGAAGAAACGCCAATTGATTCTGGAAAGCCTGGCGGCAGGCGAGATCCACATTTTGATCGGGACGCACGCGTTGATTCAGCCGGATGTGCGCTTTAGAAAGTTGGGCCTGGTCATCACGGATGAGCAGCATCGTTTCGGCGTCGACCAACGGAGAGTCCTGAAAGACAAAGGCTATAATCCGGATGTGCTGTTTATGACGGCTACTCCGATTCCGAGAACATTAGCGATTTCCGCTTTCGGGGAAATGGATGTGTCGGTGATCGACGAAATGCCGGTCGGCCGAAAAGAAATCCAGACCTTTTGGATGAAGAAAGACATGTTCGGCAAAATTGTCGGCCGAATGGAAAAAGAGCTGGCTGCGGGACGGCAAGCGTATGTCATCTGCCCGCTGATCGAAGAATCCGACAAACTGGATTTCCAAAATGCAGTCGATTTGTTCCAGCAGCTTTCAAGCTATTTCCACGGCAAACATACGGTGGGATTGATGCATGGCCGTTTGCCGGCGGACGAAAAAGAAGAGACGATGCGCTCGTTCACAGAAGGCGAAATTGCCGTCCTTGTTTCTACCACTGTGGTCGAAGTTGGAGTGAATGTCCCGAATGCCACGTTCATGCTGATTTATGACGCTGAGCGTTTTGGCTTGTCGCAGCTCCACCAATTGCGCGGACGGGTCGGACGCGGCAGCGACCAGTCGTTCTGTGTGTTGTTGGCAGATCCAAAGACGGAAGTCGGCAAAGAACGGATGACTTCCATGACGGAAACGAATGACGGTTTTGTGCTTGCGGAAAAAGATTTGCAGCTTCGCGGTCCTGGGGATTTCTTTGGCCGGAAGCAAAGCGGATTGCCCGAATTCAAAATGGCCGATCTCGTGCATGATTACCGGGCGCTTGAAACAGCCCGAAAAGATGCGGAAACAATGATTAACAGTAAAGAATTCTGGGTCAGCGAAGAGACAAGATGCCTACGCGAACAATTGGAAGAATCGGGAGCACTGGCTCTTGGAAGGCTCGATTAAGAATGCAGGGACTCAGATAATCCTTGCATTCTTTTTTTGTTGTTTATATACTCATATTAGTACCAAGTGCTAATAGCGGGCGGTGACAATGTGAAAAGACCTAAAAAAATACGGCAGGAAGCGCTGATCCAGTCAATCAAAGAAAACCCGTTTGTAACAGACGAGGAGTTGGCGGCGGAGTTCAGCGTCAGCGTGCAGACGATCCGGCTTGACCGCCTGGAATTATCCATTCCGGAACTTCGGGAACGGATTAAGCACGTAGCTGTAAAAACATTTGATGACGAAGTGAAATCGTTGCCGATCGATGAAGTGATCGGCGAAATCATAGATATAGAATTGGATGAGCGAGCGATCTCGATATTTGATGTGAAGCCGGAGCATGTTTTCCAGCGCAACCAAATTGCCCGCGGCCACCACTTGTTTGCCCAGGCGAATTCCTTGGCAGTTGCCGTAATGAACGACGAATTGGCTTTGACGGTCAAGTCCGAGCTCCAATTTCTGAAGCCGGTCAAAGCGGGGCAGCGGCTGGTAGCGAAGGCGCAAGTAGTGGATCGCAATCCGGAAAAAAATCGGGCTTATGTAAAAGTCGTTTCTTCGGTGGATCAAGTGACCGTTTTTATCGGTACATTTGAGATGTACCGAATGACAGAACAAAGTGAAGGTGACGAAGAGTGAAAATAGCAGTAGATGGAATGGGCGGAGACAACGCCCCGAAAGAAATCATAGAAGGCGTCTATAAGGCATTGGATGAATTTCCGGATGTGGCGGTGCAGTTATACGGCCATCAGGAAAAAATGCAGCCTTACCTAAAAGACCATGAGCGCCTGGAAATCATTCATTGCGAAGAAGTGATCGAAGGAACGGATGATCCGGTTCGCGCCGTTCGAAGAAAAAAAGATTCTTCCATGGTCAAAATGGCGCAAGCTGTCAAAGAGCAGCGGGCAGATGCCTGCGTCAGTGCAGGGAATACAGGAGCTTTAATGGCTGCTGGCTTGTTTGTCGTCGGACGGATTGAAGGAGTAGACCGTCCGGCGTTGGCGCCTACTTTGCCGACGATGGACGGACAAGGCTTCGTCATGCTTGATATGGGAGCGAATGCGGAAGCGCGGCCGGAACATTTAGTCCAGTATGCCGTCATGGGCAGCATCTATGCTGAAAAAGTGAGAGGGATCCAAAATCCGCGGGTTGGCTTGCTAAATATCGGCACGGAAGAGAAAAAAGGAAATGATTTGACGAAAGCGGCCTTTCCGCTGCTTAAAGAAGCGCCTCTCAATTTTATTGGCAACGTCGAATCCCGTGATTTATTGAACGGCGCAGCGGATGTCGTGGTGACGGATGGATTTACCGGTAATATGGTATTGAAAACGATCGAAGGCACGGCGATGAATGTCTTCTCCATGATTAAAAAGGTCTTTATGTCATCTGCCAAAACAAAAGTGGCGGCATTTCTCGTAAAAGACGAAATCGGCGGGCTGAAAGGCATGCTGGATTATAGCGAATACGGCGGAGCCGGGTTGTTCGGGCTAAAAGCGCCAGTGATTAAGGCGCACGGGTCATCCAATTCCACGGCTTTGTTTAATGCGATCCGCCAAACCCGCACGATGGTGGAATTTGATGTGACGGGAACGATTTACAGTACGCTGAAAAAGGAGAGCCAAGATGAGTAAAATTGCATTTATTTTCCCTGGGCAAGGTTCTCAGGCCGTCGGGATGGGCGAAAGCTTCCTATCGGATGAAACAAGCAGAAGCTTTTTTGATCGAGCGGACGAGGCGCTAAGCGTCAATTTATCGGAATTGATGCTTGAAGGACCTCAAGAAAATTTAACACTTACATACCATGCACAGCCGGCACTGCTGACAGTCAGCGCCATGATTACCGAACGGTTGAACCGTGCCGGCATCGTACCGGACTATACGGCCGGCCATAGCTTGGGCGAATACAGTGCGCTAGTTGCATCAGGCGTTTTGCCTTTTGAAGAAGCGGTCAGCATTGTCCATAAACGCGGATTGTTCATGAATGAAGCGGTTCCGGCAGGCGAAGGAACGATGGCTGCGATTTTGGGAATGGACAGCGAAGCACTGGAAAAAGTGACAAACGAAGTAACGGATACGGACGGTGTAGTGCAATTAGCCAATTTAAACTGTCCGGGTCAAATTGTTATTTCCGGAACAAAAGCCGGCGTTGAAAAAGCTTGCGCCGTTGCGAAAGAACGCGGGGCTAAACGGGCGATTCCGTTGGATGTCAGCGGTCCCTTCCACTCAGAATTGATGCGTCCGGCTTCGCAGGATCTGTCTAAAGTGCTTAGCCAGATTTACTTAAAAGATGCTGAAATTCCGGTCATCACAAACGTTGCGGCGAAAAGCGAAACGCATGCAACGCAATTCCAGGACTTGCTTGTGCGCCAATTGTATTCTCCGGTTTTATGGGAACAGTCAGTGCGTGAAATGATCGACCTTGGCGTTACGGTTTTCGTTGAAGTCGGGCCTGGAAAAGTCCTAAGCGGGCTGGTGAAGAAAATTGACCGGTCTGTGAAGACATTGCCGGTCTATGACCTGGAATCATTTGAAAAAGCGGTAGAGGAGCTGGGGAAATGAGCAAACTGGCAGGCAAAACGGCCATCGTTACGGGGGCGTCGAGAGGAATCGGCGCTGAAATCGCCCGCAGATTTTCAGAAGCCGGCGCAAAAGTGGTTGTAAACTATAGCGGAAGCCAAGAAAAAGCGGAAGCGGTTGTAGCGGATATCCGGGCAAACGGCGGCGAAGCCATTGCCGTGAAAGCGAATGTTTCCGATTCCGATGCGGTTAAAGCGATGATCGATGAAACAATGAAAGCTTTTGGATCCATTGATGTTCTCGTCAACAATGCGGGCATTACGCGCGATAACTTGATGATGCGCATGAAAGACGACGAATGGGATGACGTGATCAATACGAACTTAAAAGGCGTCTTCATTTGCACGAAAGGCGTTACGCGCCAAATGATGAAACAGCGGTCAGGCAGAATCATCAACGTTGCATCGATTGTCGGCGTCATGGGCAACGCCGGGCAGGCAAACTATGTAGCTGCCAAAGCTGGCGTGATCGGCTTGACGAAGACAACGGCACGGGAACTGGCAAGCCGCAATATTACGGCTAATGCAGTAGCGCCCGGATTCATCACAACCGATATGACCGATGCTTTAGGGGAAGACATCCAAAAAACGATGCTGGCCCAGATTCCATTAGGGCGTTTTGGCAAACCGGAAGAAGTTGCGAAGGCGGTACTGTTCCTGGCATCTGACGATTCATCTTATATGACGGGCCAGACGCTTCATCTTGATGGCGGAATGGTCATGTAGCAGGAAATTTTGTATACTGATTTGAGGGGAGGTGACGACATTGGCAACAGTACTAGAGAGAGTAACGAAAGTAATCGTAGATCGTCTTGGAGTAGAAGAGAACGAAGTGAAACTTGAAGCTTCATTCACAGGTGACCTAGGAGCGGATTCTTTGGACGTGGTTGAATTGGTTATGGAACTTGAAGACGAATTCGACATGGAAATTTCAGATGAAGACGCAGAAGGCATGTCTACAGTAGGCGACGCAGTAGCTTATATTGAGAAAAAACAAGCATAATCTTTTTTCAAAATATAGAAGGCTGTTGAATGGGCCGAAAAATAAAGCCAATGAGGAAAAGGCCGTGCTTTTTCCTCATTGGCTTTTTCATGCTTCCGATGATAAAAGAACTGTAACAGCGCAGTTAAGACATTTTTTGCACAATGTCCTGAAAAAAGGTAAAATTAAACGAAGAACGTCAAAGGAAGGCAGATAAAAGATGGCAATGAAAAGAAAACCTACCCAGCAGAAAAACGGAACGCTAAAAGAAAGCGAGCGTGCCGCATTTACTGAGCTGCAAGAACAATTGAATATTCACTTCAATCAACCTGCATTGCTTCACCAAGCATTTACGCATTCATCTTATGTGAATGAGCATCGGAGAAGATATTACACAGACAATGAACGCCTGGAGTTTTTGGGTGATGCTGTCCTGGAATTATCGGTATCCCATTACCTGTTTTCAAAATATCCACAAATGAGCGAAGGCGAATTGACCAAATTGCGCGCAGCAATCGTTTGCGAGCCTTCATTGGTTTTATTTGCCAATGAATTGAATTTCGGCCGTTACATTCTTCTCGGCAAAGGGGAAGAATTGACTGGTGGACGCACTCGCCCTGCCCTTTTGGCGGATGTTTTCGAATCGTTTATCGGCGCTCTTTACTTGGATCAAGGGCTGGAGCCGGTAGTGGCCTTTTTGGACGTCGTCTTATTCCCTAAAGTGGAAACCGGTGCTTTTTCGCATGTGATGGATTATAAAAGCCAATTGCAGGAGCTCGTGCAGCAGAAGAACAACGGTGCATTGAGCTATGAAATCATCGAAGAAAAAGGGCCAGCCCATAGCCGCATTTTCGTGACGCGGGTGTCGCTGGCAGAGAAAGAATTAGGAATCGGAAATGGCCGCTCGAAGAAAGAGGCGGAACAACAAGCAGCTAAACTGGCAATCCAAAAATTGCAGGAAGCAGTGGAGGATCAATAATGTTTTTGAAACGATTAGAAATTATGGGGTTCAAATCCTTTGCCGATCGCATCGGCATCGATTTTGTTCCAGGTGTTACCGCGGTAGTCGGCCCTAACGGCAGCGGAAAAAGCAATGTGACCGATGCCATCCGCTGGGTGCTCGGCGAACAATCCGCCAAGTCCCTGCGCGGAGCAAAGATGGAAGATGTGATTTTTGGCGGCAGCGATTCAAGAAAAGCCCTGAATTTTGCGGAAGTCACCTTAATACTCGATAATACGGATGGCCGAGTCCCTCTCGATTACAGTGAAATCAGTGTAACGCGGAGGGTTTTTCGAAGTGGCGAAAGTGCCTATCTGCTTAACAAGCAAAATTGCCGCTTAAAAGACATCACGGATCTGTTCATGGATTCAGGCCTTGGGAAAGAGGCTTTTTCAATCATTTCCCAAGGGCGCGTCGATCAAATCTTAAACAGCAAGGCAGAAGAACGGCGTTCGATCTTCGAAGAAGCGGCCGGTGTTCTAAAATACAAGCAGCGCAAAAGAAAAGCGGAACTGAAACTGAATGAAACAGATGAAAACTTGAACCGCGTGCTCGATATTCTGCATGAGCTGGATAGCCGGATGGAGCCGCTTCAAATCCAGGCTTCGACAGCGCGCGATTACCTGGACATGAGCGAGCAGCTGAAAGACGCAGACATTGCGCTGTTGGCTTTTGATATTAGCCGCCTTGAAGAGGAAATGGCTTCACTAAGAGAAGAAACAAAGAGCCATACCGAAAAAGAACAGCAATTGGGCAAAGAAATTGAAGAAAAAGAACAGGCTGTGAAAAAAATCCGCCGTTCATTAGCCCAATTGGATCTTGAAATTGATGCTTCCCAAAACCGTTTGGTACAAGCGAGCGGCGAAACCGAGAAATGGGAAGGCCGCAAATTATTGATGTCGGAAAAGAAAAGCAACGCTCATCGCCAAGCGCAGCAGCTACAAGAGTCGCTCGCTGCTGAGCAAGAGGAAAACGGCCAGCTGCAGCAGAAGCATGGGGCTCAATTGCAGCTGCTGGAAGAGCGTAAAGCCGAACAGCGAAAAGCCCAGATTGCGATCAAGCAATTGCAGGATCAATTAAACCGGACGCCTGGGGATATTGAAGAAGATATTGAATCACAGAAATCGGTTTATATCGAATTGATGAATGAGCAGGCAACGGTCCGGAATGAATTGAAAAACCTTGAACTCCAGGAGCTGCAATTATCGGAATCGAGCAGCCGCATTGCCGTACAGCAAGCGGATTTTTCGAAAGAACTGGCTAAACTGGAATCAGAAAAGGCCTCAGCCGAAAAGAAACATCAAGAAATCCAGAAGCTCCTGGCTGAAAAACGGGCCCTTTATAAATCGACCGAAACTCATTTTACGGAGCTCAAAACAGGCTATGAGAAAAAGCAGGCAATGCTTTTCCAGGCGTATCAATCCCAAAAGCAGCTAGGTGCACGCATTCAGACTTTACAGGAATTGGAAGTGGATTTCTCCGGATTCTTCCAAGGCGTGCGTGAAGTGCTGGTAGCTCGTGATAAAGGCTTGCTCGAGGGAATTATTGGAGCCGTAGCAGAAATCGCACAAGTGGACCAGAACTATGCAAAAGCGATTGAAACCGCTTTAGGGGCATCAAGCCAGCATATCATTACCGAAAATGAGCAGCATGCCCGTTCAGCGATCGAATTTCTCCGCAATAAGCGGGCGGGGCGTTCGACGTTCCTGCCGATGACGGTGATGAAATCCCGCAAAATTGCAGAGTCTTCCATTTCAGCTATCAAGCAGCATCCTTCATTCGTCAATATGGCGTACGAATTGGTCAGCTATGATGCCCAGTACCAAATGATTATTGAAAATCTGCTGGGCAATGTCATTGTCGCAAAAGACTTAAAAGGGGCTTCGGCCATCTCCAAATTGACCATGAGCCGCTACCGTGTCGTTACGCTGGATGGCGATGTCGTCAATGCCGGCGGTTCGATGACCGGAGGAGCCAATAAAACCGGGGCCTCGTTTTTCACGAGAAAAGCGGAGCTTGAGCAATTGATCCTTCAGTCGGCAGAACTGGCGGAAACTATCGTCCAGGCGGAGAAAACTGTGAGCCAAGAACAGTCGCAGGTGCATGAAACGGAACAGCGTTTGAACAACCTTCGTTCTGAAGGCGAAAAATACCGGGATTTAGAAGCGGAACGTGCCATGACGCTGCGTGAAGTGGAAGCCGTATTGAAATCGACGAAAGACCGCTTCCGTTTATTCCAGGCAGAACAAAGCAATAAAGATTTTGATCTGACTGAAGTGGCGAAGCGGAAAGAAACGGCTGCTGAGCGCCTGGGTGAAATCGGAGAAGAGCTCGTATCGGTTTCTTCTCAGATCGATGAATTGTCGCATTTCAAGCAGCAAAACGAATCGGCCCGGGATGCCGTAATGGCCAAACTCGCTGACCAGAAATCTTTATTTGCGGTGGTCAAAGAACGCGTCTCCCAATTGGTCCAAAGCGAATCGGAGCTTCTGGAGCGAAAATTGAAGAGTGACCGCAAATTGCAGGATCTTCAAAAAGAATTGGATTGGATCCAATCGGAAGAAGCCGCGAAGGTTTATTCGGATGAAGAAATCCTTGCCGAGATTGCAAAATGGTCGGAAAAGAAACAGCTGGAGCAAGCGGCGGTCGAAGCTTTGAAAGCAGAGCGTCTAGCGAGCCAAACGGAAATGAACGGACTCGACGAAAGTTTTAAAGAACAGCAGCGCCTCTATAAAGGCTTCGTCGAAGCGATCCGCATTTGTGAAGTGAAATCGACCCGGATAGACGTTCAAATCCAGACATTCCTTGCCCAATTGGAGACCGTTTATCAATTGTCGCTGGAAGAAGCGAAGCGGTTTGAATTGAAGGATGAGGAAGAAAATGTCCGCAAGAAAGTAAAATTGCTGAAGCAGTCGATCGAAGAGTTAGGGCCGGTCAACCTTGGCGCCATCGAAGAATTCGAGCATGTATCTGAACGCCATACGTTCTTGACCGACCAGCGAAACGATTTGAATGAAGCGAAAGATACGCTGCGCACCGTGATCGGCGAAATGGATGAAGAAATGACCAGCCGCTTTGATGAAACGTTCCATGCCATCCGCACGCAGTTCCAGCGTGTGTTCAAAGAATTGTTCGGCGGCGGTGCAGCGGACCTTGTCCTGACCGATCCAAGCGATTTACTGATGACCGGTGTGGATATTATTGCGCAGCCTCCCGGCAAAAAACTTCAAAACCTGAATTTATTGTCCGGCGGGGAACGGGCGTTGACGGCCATTGCGCTCTTATTCGCCATCCTGAAAGTGCGCCCTGTGCCGTTCTGTGTGCTGGATGAAGTAGAAGCGGCGCTGGATGAGTCGAACGTTGTCCGTTACAGCCGGTACTTAAAGAAATTCAGCGAAGACACTCAATTTATCGTCATCACGCACCGCAAAGGAACGATGGAAGGGGCAGACGTCCTCTACGGCATCACGATGCAGGAGTCGGGAATTTCCAAACTGGTTTCTGTTAAACTGCAGGAAGAAATTTAAAAAGGAGTGGTTTTGTGAGTTTCTTTAAAAAGTTAAAAGATCGATTTGCCGGCAACGCAGAAGCCGAAGAGTCGACAGAGAAATATAAAGAGGGATTAACGAAAACCCGTACCGGATTTACATCTAAGATCAACGACTTAGTGGCAAGATACCGCAAAGTGGATGAAGATTTCTTCGAAGAATTGGAAGAAATCCTGCTGCAGGCGGATGTCGGCTTTGAAACGGTCATGGTATTGATGGACCAGCTGCGCTTCGAAGTGCAGCGCCAAAATGTAAAAGATACTTCGCGCGTCCAATCCGTTATATCTGAAAAATTGGTGGAGATCTACGAGGGCGGCGACGAAGAAATCAATGAATTGAAATTCGCCGATGGTTTGACAGTCATCTTGTTTGTCGGCGTCAATGGCGTCGGCAAAACGACGACCATCGGAAAATTGGCGCATCGCCTTAAAAGTGAAGGGAAATCCGTGCTTCTTGCAGCCGGCGATACGTTCCGTGCAGGAGCGATCGATCAACTGGATATTTGGGGGCAGCGCGTTGGCGTGGATGTCATCAAACAAAGCGAAGGGTCAGACCCGGCTGCGGTTATGTACGACGCGGTCCGTGCAGCAAAATCGCGCGGCGTCGACGTCTTGATCTGCGATACGGCAGGCCGTCTTCAAAACAAAGTCAATTTGATGAACGAGCTGGAGAAAGTCCATCGCGTCATTTCGCGCGAAGTGCCGGGAGCGCCGCATGAGGTGCTGTTAGCGCTGGATGCCACAACAGGGCAAAATGCTTTAATCCAAGCTCAGACATTTAAAGAAGCAACCAACGTTACAGGGATTGTTTTGACAAAACTCGATGGGACGGCAAAAGGGGGCATCGTTTTAGCGATTCGCCAAAAGCTGAAAATCCCGGTGAAGTTTGTTGGCCTCGGCGAACAAATGAACGATTTGCAGCCATTCGACCCGCAAAAATACGTCTATGGCCTGTTTGCAGAAGGCCTCGACAAAGAAGAAGAGATGGAAGAGGCAGACAAGTAAAATTACTTGACGGAATAGGCAGTTTTCAGTATTGTTGTCAGTAGAGCAAGCGAGGTGAGCAGCGATGATGGGTTTGGAAAAGACGACACGCATGAATTATTTGTTTGATTTCTATCAGGAGTTGCTGACGCCCAAGCAACGGAGCTATATGATGCTCTATTATTTGGACGATCATTCATTAGGTGAAATAGCCGAGGCTTATGATATAACGAGGCAAGCGGTTTATGACAATATCCGCCGGACAGAAGCGATGCTTGAAGAGTATGAAGCAAAGCTGCAATTATTCGGGAAATTCCAGAAACGCCAGCAGCTGGTTGCGGAATTTGAAAAAGAACCGATTGCAGATGAGCGGGTCCAGGAATTTCTCAATCAATTAAAAGAGTTGGATTAGGAGGCGGAAATAGTGGCATTTGAAGGCTTAGCTGAACGCCTGCAAGGCACGATCCAAAAGATCAAAGGCAAAGGGAAAGTGTCTGAAGCAGACGTTAAAGAAATGATGCGCGAAGTCCGCTTCGCATTAATTGAAGCGGATGTCAACTTGAAAGTCGTCAAGGAATTCGTAAAGAAAGTCAGCGAACGCGCTGTTGGCCAAGACGTTATGCAAAGTTTAACGCCGGGCCAGCAAGTCGTTAAAATCGTTAAAGATGAGTTGACGGAATTAATGGGCGGAGAGCAAAGCAAGATCGAGTTCTCCACCAAGCAGCCAACAGTCATCATGATGGTCGGCCTTCAAGGGGCCGGTAAAACGACGACTACGGGCAAGCTTGCGAGCCAATTGCGCAAAAAGAACAACCGCAAGCCCCTATTGGTTGCGGCAGACGTCTATCGTCCAGCTGCCATCCAGCAGCTTGAAACGATCGGCAAGCAATTGTCATTGCCGGTATTTTCGAAAGGCACAGATATCTCGCCAGTCGAGATTTCACGCCAGGCAATCGAATACGCAAAACAAGAGCATTTGGATACGGTCATTATCGATACGGCCGGCCGCCTGCACGTGGATGAAAACTTGATGCAGGAATTGAAAGATATCCGTGCATTGAAAGAACCGGACGAGATTTTCTTGGTCGTGGATGCAATGACCGGTCAAGATGCCGTCAACGTGGCACAGAATTTCAATGAGGCAATCGGCATTACCGGCGTCGTCTTGACAAAACTGGACGGCGATACACGAGGCGGTGCTGCACTTTCCATCCGTTCAGTCACCCAGAAGCCGATTAAATTTGTCGGGATGGGCGAAAAAATGGATGCGCTCGAGCCGTTCCATCCAGAACGCATGGCGTCCCGTATTTTAGGCATGGGCGATATGCTGTCGTTGATCGAAAAAGCGCAGTCGAATATTGATGAAGCAAAAGCGAAGGAAATGGAAGAGAAATTCCGCACGTCTTCGTTCACATTCGATGATTTTCTGGATCAGCTGACGCAAGTCAAACAAATGGGGCCGTTGGATGAAATTCTGAAAATGCTCCCAGGAGCCAATAAAATCAAAGGGCTTGAAAACGCGAAAGTGGACGAAAGCCAAATGGGGCGTGTCGAAGCGATTATCCGTTCGATGACGAAACAAGAGAAAACGTCCCCTGAAATCATTAATGCAAACCGCCGTAAGCGGATTGCCCGCGGATCCGGCACGACGATCCAAGACGTCAATCGCCTGCTGAAGCAGTTTGAAGACATGAAAAAGATGATGAAACAGATGTCCGGCATGAACCAAAAAGGCAAAAAGAAGATGTCGATGCCTGGATTGGATTCGCTTTTCAAATAAATTTTCAGGTGTTAAGAAAAAATACTTTACAAACTATTTAAAGCTTGCTAATATAATATCTTGTGTGAAACTATTCGGAGGTGCTTTAAGAAATGGCAGTAAAAATTCGTTTGAAACGTATGGGAGCTAAAAAGTCTCCTTTTTACCGTATCGTAGTTGCTGATTCACGTGCTCCACGTGACGGCCGTCAAATCCAGACAGTAGGTACTTACAACCCGCTGACAGTTCCAGCTGAAGTGAAAATCGACGAAGAATTAGCGTTGAAATGGCTTCACGATGGCGCTAAACCATCTGACACTGTACGCAACTTGTTTTCTCAAAACGGCATTATGGAGAAATTCCATAACGAAAAATTAAGCAAGTAAGGGAGTCTTTCTTATGAAGCAGCTGATTGAAACAATTGTGAAACCGTTGGTCGATCATCCGGAAGAAGTTCGAGTTGTAACAGACGAAAATGCAAACCGTATCGTCTACAAGCTTTCCGTGCATTCAGAAGATACAGGGAAAGTGATCGGTAAACAAGGACGCGTTGCGAAAGCGATTCGTTCAGTGGTCTATTCAGCAGCAGGCAATTACCATAAGAAAAAAACTTACGTCGATATTGTGGATTAACAAAAAGGGAGGAGCCTAGGTTCCTTCCTTTTTTGCAGCCAAAACCGAAGTGGAAGGATGTTTTAGCGTGAAATGGTTTAATGTAGGGAAAATCGTCAATACGCACGGCATTCGCGGCGAGGTCCGGGTGATGTCCCGTACGGATTTCCCGGAAGAGCGTTTTGCGGTCGGCATGAAGCTGGGGTTGTTCAAACCGGATGCGAAAAAACCGATCATGGTGAAAATCGCCAGCCATCGCCAGCATAAGAACTTTGAGCTAGTGACTTTTGAAGGCTATCCAAACATCAACGATGTCCAGGAATTCAAGGAATCCTATTTGCGGATTGCGGAGCATGACCTGACCGAGTTAGAAGACGATGCATATTACCACCACGAAATTCTGGAATGTACGGTTTTTTCGACAGAAGGCGAAGAAATCGGCGTAGTGACGGAAATTCTGGAAACGGGTGCCAACGATGTATGGGAAGTCACGCCGAAGAAAGGCAAGAAGCATTACATCCCATATATTGAAGATGTCGTCAAAGAAATCGACATTGATGAGAAGAAAATCGTCATCGAAGTTTTGGAAGGTTTGTTGTCGTGATGAATATACACGTCCTTTCTCTATTTCCGACCATGTTCGAAGGCGTTTTCCAGCAATCCATCCTGAAAAAAGCCCAGGAAAAAAGAGCGGTTTCTTTGGAAATCGTTGATATCCGGGAATTTGCGGACAATAAACGCCAAGTGGACGACTATCCTTTTGGCGGAGGCGCAGGCATGGTGCTGAAGCCGGAGCCGATTTTCAATGCAGTGGAAACTGTGGCAAAAGAACGGAAACCCCGCGTTATCCTTATGTGCCCGCAAGGCGAACGCTTTACGCAAGCAAAAGCGGAAGAGCTTTCAAACGAAGAAGAGCTGATCTTCATCTGCGGCCATTATGAGGGCTATGATGAACGGATCCGCGAGCATTTGGTGACGGACGAAATCTCCATCGGCGATTTTGTGCTGACTGGCGGAGAGCTGGCTGCAATGACCGTAATCGACAGTGTCGTCAGACTTCTTCCGGGCGTGCTAGGGAACTCCGATTCCCCTGTGAAGGATTCCTTCTCTACCGGCATGCTCGAACACCCTCAGTACACGCGTCCGGCAGAATTCCGAGGCTGGAAAGTTCCGGCTGTCTTAACTTCAGGAAATCATGCGAAAGTCGACGAATGGAGAGAGCAGCAAAGCTTGCTGCGGACATTGGAGCGGCGTCCGGATCTATTGGAAAAGCTTGAATTGACGCCGAAGCAAGAAAAGCTTTTAGAAGCGTTGAAAAATAAAAAATGATAAGCGGATTTTCTCTTGCAGAACAAAAGATTTGGTGGTACTATGGAGTCTGTACTTTTATGTGAAGTACAGGATCACGGTGTTCCGCTGCAACAATCAATTGTGTGCAAGAGCATCTGTAGAAGGAGAGAAAAAAACATGCAAAACATTATTGCAGACATCACAAAAGAACAACTTCGTACGGATCTTCCAGATTTCCGTCCGGGAGACACTGTTCGTGTACACGTGAAAGTTGTCGAGGGAACTCGCGAACGTATCCAGGTATACGAAGGAGTCGTAATCAGTCGCCGTGGAGGCGGAATCAGTGAATCATTCACTGTCCGTAAAATCTCTTATGGTGTTGGTGTTGAACGTACATTCCCTGTACACACACCAAAAATTGCACAGCTTGAAGTTACTCGCCGTGGTAAAGTACGTCGTGCGAAATTGTACTACTTGCGCAACCTACGCGGTAAAGCAGCACGCATCAAAGAAATTCGATAAGATTGCACTAATGAAAGAGGGCGAATTCGCCCTCTTTCTTTTTGTTTATTTGGAGGGATTGCTGATGCCCCGGCAGCTAGCCCCTCGGGATCCTAAGTCAGCCCACACCGGAAATCAGGATTTCCTTCGTGTTCTTCCTTAAGCCTTTCGGGGCTGACAAGGCGTCTCCGCTTTTCTTGTCCAGCTGCAAGAGCCAGCTTCTCGGCTATAAGCCAGCCCGCTGCGGCGGCCACAGCCTCCTCGCAGTCTGTCTAAAACATATATTGCTCCTGCATTACTTCGTGCTTCGTCGCAAAGAGATGGACTGCACTTCGTTTAGACCATCTCTTAGCTGCCGAAGCTAAACGGCTCTTTCCGCTTTTCTTTGTCCAGCTCCAACGGCCAGCCTCTCGAGGTCTTAAGTCGTCTTGCCTGTGCGGCAAAAAGCGCCGCTTCGGCAATCCACCTTAAGCTTGTCGAGGCTAATCGGCCGTTTCCGCTTTTCTTTGTCTTTGCTAAAAGTTTGTTATCCTTGTACAATTAAAACAGAAAGTTTAGGGAGGAACATGGATGGAACGTGAAGTGAAGAAAAAAAATGAGGTTTGGGAATGGTCTAAAGCTTTACTGATCGCGTTCGGTATTGCTGCAATTATCCGCTTTTTCTTTTTCACCCCGATTGTGGTGGACGGAGAGTCCATGATGCCGACTTTGGAACATGGAGACCGGATGATTGTCAATAAGATCGGATATATTGTCGGGGAACCGGACAGATTCGACATTGTCGTTTTCCATGCACCGGAACAGAAAGACTACATTAAACGGATCATCGGATTGCCGGGCGATCACATCGCTTACGAAGAAGATCAGTTATACATTAATGGAGAAGCGGTCGATGAGCCTTATTTAGATGAGTATAAAAAAGGCATTACTGGAACATTAACAGAAGATTTTACTTTAGAAGAGAAGATTAACCAAAGTACGATCCCGGAAGGTTATGTGTTCGTCATGGGCGATAACCGGAGGGCCAGCAAAGACAGCCGCCATATCGGAATTGTTCCGATTGACGAAGTTATTGGCAGCACGAATTTCGTGTTTTGGCCAGTAGCAGAAGCAGGGGTTATTAATTAAGGAGTGTTTTTAATGACGATACAATGGTTTCCTGGGCACATGGCCAAAGCCAGAAGAGAAGTTACGGAAAAACTGAAACTGGTTGATATCATTTTCGAACTTGTGGATGCCCGGTTGCCTTTGTCTTCACGAAATCCAATGATTGACCAAGTGATTCAGCAAAAACCCCGTTTGATCATATTGAACAAAATGGACATGGCAGATGATGCTGAAACAAAAAAGTGGATTCGTTATTTTGAAGATCAAGGAACAAGAGCCGTTGCCATCAATTCGCTTGAAGGCAAAGGGCTGCAATTAGTGACAAAAGCGTCTAAGGAAATTCTTGCAGAAAAATGGGATCGGATGATTGCGAAAGGCATCAAGCCCCGTGCGATCCGTGCGATGATCGTCGGCATTCCGAACGTCGGGAAATCGACGCTCATCAACCGCCTTTCCAAGAAAAGCTTGGCGAAAACCGGCAATATGCCCGGAGTGACAAAAGCGCAGCAATGGATCAAAGTCGGCAAAGAAATCGAATTGCTCGATACGCCGGGGATTCTCTGGCCGAAATTTGAAGATCCGGAAATCGGCTTTAAGCTGGCTGTCACCGGGGCGATTAAAGACTCGGTCATCCAAATGCAGGAACTCGCGGTCTATTCATTGAACTTCCTGGAACAGCGCTATCCGGAACGGTTATTGGAAAGATACGGAATTGAGCAGGTAGATGAAGAGATTGTCGAGACTTTCGATAAAATCGGCAAGAGGAGAAGATGTTTGACGAATGACGGGGAAGTGGACTATGAAATGACTGCAGAAATCATCGTCCGCGACATCCGGAATCAGCATCTTGGAAAAATCACATTCGATTATAAGGATGAAATGATTACAGAAGACGAAGCGTGACCGGAAACAAAAGGGCTGTTCTCAAGCAATTGGGCACAGCCTTTTCTAATGCCGTTCAAGCGCAGCAGACTAAGCAGAAACGGGTTGAAACAATGCAGAAAATAAAAGACATAAAAGAAAAGTTGGCGGCTTTGGAAGAATGGGATGCGTGGATGGATGAATTGGCAAAAGATGAACGTTCAAGCGTCCGGGCATTGGTGAAAACATGGCAGCGGAAAAAAGAAGCCAAAGTCAAACTAATACATAATCACCAAGCGAAATTGGATTTTGATGAATCATTCAAAACGCATCCGGAAGCATTGGTTGCCGGGATTGACGAAGCGGGACGGGGGCCGCTTGCGGGACCAGTCGTTACAGCGGCCGTCATCTTGCCGGAAGATTGTACAGCACTCGTCGGGCTGGACGATTCCAAAAAAATATCAAAAGCGAAACGCGATCATTTTGCTGAAATTATTCGAGAGACAGCTGTGAGCTACGCGGTTCACATTCAATCGCCGGAAGCGATCGACCGCTTGAATATATTCCAGGCGACAAAAGAATCCATGACAGCCGCAGCCCAATCCCTGGGCCCGCAGCCGCACATTATCCTAGCGGATGCGATGAAGCTGGAGACAGCCCAACCTTGCGAATCCATCATCAAAGGCGATGCAAAAAGTTTGGCGATTGCAGCTGCTTCCATATTGGCAAAAACAGGGCGGGACGCCATCATGGACCGCTACGCAGAAGAATATCCGGAATATGGGTTTGAACATCACGCGGGCTACGGTACAAAAGAGCATTTAGCGGCGCTTGCCCGGTACGGCGCCACTCCAATCCACCGAAAAACTTTCGAGCCGATCAAATCGATGGAAGCATCAAACAAGCTTTAATCGGGCGGCTGGATTTTGAATAGTCTAAGTTTTTAGGGCGATAATCATCAACTGTGGACATTCGATGACAACTTTAATACAATGGTAGAGGCAATAAAATTACGAGACAGATGTTTGATTGGAGGATGACAGATGAATATCCATGAATATCAGGGAAAACAAATCCTAAAGCAATATGGAGTAGCAGTTCCTGAAGGCCATGTAGCTTTTTCTCCGGAAGAGGCAGTGAAAGCGGCTAAAGAACTTGGTACTGATGTTGTTGTGGTGAAAGCCCAAATCCACGCAGGTGGCCGCGGTAAAGCCGGCGGAGTTAAACTTGCGAAGAACTTGGATGAAGTGCGTACATATGCGAAGGAACTTCTTGGCAAAGTGCTAGTTACGCATCAGACAGGTCCTGAAGGCAAAGAAGTGAAACGCTTGTACATTGAAGCGGGAAGCGACATCCAAAAAGAATACTACCTTGGTTTGGTATTAGACCGCGAAACTTCTCGCGTAACTCTTATGGGTTCTGAAGAAGGCGGAATGGACATCGAGGAAGTGGCAGCTAATACTCCGGAGCGCCTTTTCTATGAAGAAATCGACCCGGTTGTAGGCTTGACTGGCTTCCAGGCTCGCCGTATGGCATTCAACATGAATATCCCGGCTAAACTGGTAAACAAAGCAGCGAAATTGATGCTTGGATTGTACCAGGCTTACGTGGATACAGATGCAGCCATCGTTGAAATCAACCCGTTAGTGGTGACTGGAGACGGACAAGTCGTAGCATTGGATGCGAAATTCAACTTTGATGCAAACGCACTTTACCGTCATCAGAACGTGATGGAAATGCGCGACTACGACGAAGAAGATGCAAAAGAAATTGAAGCTTCTAAGTATGACTTAAGCTACATTTCTTTAGATGGGAACATCGGCTGTATGGTTAACGGCGCCGGACTTGCTATGGCAACAATGGATACGATCAACTACTACGGCGGAACACCCGCTAACTTCCTTGACGTTGGGGGCGGTGCCACTGCTGAGAAAGTAACGGAAGCATTCAAAATCATTCTTTCAGACCAGAATGTAAAAGGGATCTTCGTTAACATTTTCGGCGGTATCATGAAGTGCGACATCATCGCAGAAGGCGTTATCCAAGCAGCGAAAGAAGTTAGCTTGAATGTACCTCTAGTTGTTCGTCTTGAAGGAACAAACGTAGAATTAGGTAAAAAACTGCTGAACGAATCAGGTCTTGATATTGTCGCAGCCGGAACGATGGCAGAAGGCGCTAAAAAGATCGTAGAACTTGTAGGCTAAGAAGGGCAGGGACAAAAATGAGTGTATATATTAACAAAGACACGAAAGTACTTGTGCAAGGAATTACAGGGTCAACTGCCCTTTTCCACACAAAACAAATGCTTGAATACGGAACGAAAATCGTTGCCGGCGTAACACCTGGCAAAGGCGGAACTGAAGTAGAAGGCGTACCTGTCTTCAACACTGTACAAGATGCTGTTAAAGCTACTGGCGCAAACGTATCAGTAATTTACGTACCGGCACCTTTTGCTGCAGACGCGATTCTTGAAGCTGTTGACGCCGACCTTGATATGGCGATCTGCATCACTGAGCACATTCCAGTATTGGATATGGTAAAAGTGAAGCGCTATATGGAAGGCAAGAAAACTCGTTTGGTTGGACCGAACTGCCCAGGCGTTATTACACCTGATGAGTGCAAAATCGGTATCATGCCAGGCTATATCCACAAAAAAGGGCATGTCGGCGTAGTTTCACGTTCTGGTACATTGACGTATGAAGCGACTCACCAATTGTCTGAAGAAGGCATCGGCCAGTCTACGGCTGTCGGAATCGGCGGAGACCCAGTAAACGGCACAAACTTCATCGATGTGTTGAAAGCTTTCAACGAAGATGAAGATACGTACGCTGTCGTAATGATCGGCGAAATCGGCGGAACAGCTGAAGAAGAAGCTGCTGCGTGGGTGAAAGCGAACATGACGAAGCCTGTAGTCGGCTTTATCGGCGGACAAACTGCTCCAGAAGGAAAACGTATGGGCCATGCCGGTGCGATCATTTCTGGCGGTAAAGGAACAGCTGCAGACAAGATCAAAGCAATGAACGAAGCTGGAATCGAAGTTGCAGACACTCCATCAGTAATTGGCGAAACATTGATCAAAGTGATCAAAGAAAAAGGCCTTTACGACAAATGTAAAACGCATTGATTAACAGAATAAGGCGCATCTTTTGGATGCGCCTTATTTTTATACAAAAAAATAGAGGAGGCAGAAAATGACTGAAGAATTTTTACAGCGATTCTATGCACTTCATTATGTTTATCCGAAGCCACTGAACCGGCTCCAGCGATTAATGGCAGATGACCCTGAACTTGGCCGCTTGACATACAGGCCGCCGAACGAATGGTCGGCATTGCTTGGAATATCAATTGCTCAAGCCGCCTCATTGAAAAAAGCGTATGCCGATTCCTTGCATATCCCTTTTGATGAACTTTATCAAAAACATAAGATAACCCCCATATCTTATTTCCACTCCCATTACCCCGAAAGTTTGCTGGATTTGATTGACCCGCCAGCCATCCTATACGCAAAAGGCGATACACGCCTGCTTTTAGCACCCTTTAAAATCGCCATAATCGGCTCTAGAAAAGCTACCGGCTATTCGCGGGCCGCCATTCAGACGCTGCTCCCGCCTTTGATTGCGAAAAAAACGGTTATTGTCAGCGGTCTGGCGGTTGGTGCAGATGCGATGGCGCATCAAGAAGCTATCGATAGTGGAGGCCGGACCATTGCAGTCACCGGAAGCGGTTTTTTGCATCCCTACCCAAAAGAAAATCGTCCGCTCAATAATATAATAGAAGAAACCCATTTAGTCATAACGGAATATCCACCTTATATGCAGCCGCTCAGGTGGAATTTCCCGATGAGAAACCGCATCATCAGCGGGCTGTCAAAAGGGATCATTGTAACGGAAGCGAAAGAGAAGAGCGGAACGATGAGCACGATAGAACATGCACTGGAGCATGGCAGGGACGTTTTTGCGGTTCCAGGGAATATTTACTCACCTTTATCCGCGGGACCCCATAAACTCATTGCAGAAGGCGCTGTACCGCTATGGAACGGGGGGCGGGTACTGGAAGAATACCCCCAACTTACAGAGGATTTATAACTAAGCAAAATGAAAAACCTTGCATTCCGACAAAAACTGTTATACATTTTGCATCAGGTAATTCTTTTATTCATTTTAAGAAACCTCTATGAGGAGGAATATTCATGTCGGATTATTTAGTGATTGTAGAATCGCCGGCTAAAGCGAAAACAATCGAACGCTATTTAGGGAAAAAGTATAAAGTCCGGGCTTCACTTGGCCACTTGCGGGATCTTCCCCGCAGCCAGATGGGCGTGGATGTTGAAAATAATTATGAACCGCGTTATATCACAATTAGAGGCAAAGGCCCTATTTTGCAGGATTTGAAAAAAGAAGCAAAAAAAGCGAAGAAAGTCTTTCTCGCAGCTGACCCGGACCGCGAAGGGGAAGCGATTGCATGGCACTTGGCAAATGCGCTCGGCGTGGACCAGACCACGGAATGCCGCGTAGTGTTCAACGAGATTACAAAAGATGCCATCAAAGAATCATTCAAACATCCAAGAAAAATAGATATGGATTTGGTGGATGCCCAGCAAGCGAGACGGATACTGGACCGCTTGGTAGGCTATAGCATCAGCCCAATCCTGTGGAAAAAAGTGAAAAAAGGCTTGTCGGCGGGACGTGTTCAATCCGTCGCTTTGCGCTTGATCATCGACCGGGAAAACGAAATCAAAAATTTCGAACCGGAAGAGTACTGGTCCATTACAGGCGAGTTTGAAAAAGCGAAGAAGAAATTCGAAGCGCAGTATTACGGCTCTGCCACTGAAAAAATGAAATTGCAAAACGAAGAAGATGTAAAAGCAGTTATGTCTTCGATGAAAGATAAAAAGTTCACCGTGAACCGCGTTGTGAAAAAAGAAAGAAAGAGAAATCCTTCCCCTTCTTTTACAACTTCATCCCTCCAACAGGAAGCTGCCCGCAAATTAAACTTCCGTGCGAAGAAAACGATGATGTTAGCACAGCAATTATATGAAGGCATCGCAGTCGGCAAAGAAGGCATTACCGGTTTGATTACGTATATGCGTACAGACTCCACCCGGATTTCCGAAACCGCTAAAAAAGATGCCATGGATTTTGTGACAAGCAATTACGGAGAAGATTATGTAACCAAAACAACGGCCGCCAAACAGTCGGCCAAATCACAGGATGCCCACGAAGCGGTTCGTCCGACCAGCGTGATGCGGACGCCGGAATCGTTAAAAAGCATTTTGTCGCGCGATTTATACCGTTTGTATAAATTGATTTGGGACCGTTTTGTTGCGAGCCAAATGTCACCGGCTATTCTGGACACGGTGATGGCGGAATTGCAGAACGGGGAAGCGGTCTTCCGTGCCAACGGATCCCAAGTGAAGTTTCCGGGATTCATGAAACTCTATATCGAAGGTACAGATGACCAGACGGAAGACAAAGACAATATTTTGCCCGATATGGCAGAAGGTGATATTGTAGAAGCTGTTGCAATTGATCCGAAACAGCACTTTACTCAGCCGCCTCCGCGCTATACCGAAGCCCGTTTGGTCCGCACTTTGGAAGAATTGGGGATAGGCAGGCCTTCCACATATGCTCCGACATTGGATACGATTCAAAAACGCGGGTATGTCGCATTGGATGCCAAACGATTTATCCCGACAGAATTAGGGGAAATCGTCCACGGACTGGTCAGCGATTTTTTCCCGGATATCTTGAATATCGAGTTTACGGCAAAAATGGAAAATGACCTGGACAGCGTAGAAGAAGGCGATATCGACTGGCGCGCCATCATTGATGTGTTCTTCAAGGATTTTGAAAAAGATCTCGAAGTGGCTGAAAATGAAATGGAGAAAGTCCAGATCAAAGATGAACCTGCTGGCGAAGATTGTGAAGTTTGCGGTTCTCCGATGGTCTTTAAGCTTGGCCGGTACGGCAAGTTTATGGCTTGCAGCAATTTCCCGGACTGCCGGAATACGAAAGCGATCGTCAAGCATATCGGCGTCACGTGCCCGACATGCAAAGAAGGCGAAATCGTAGAGCGCAAGAGCAAGAAACGCCGGGTTTTCTATGGCTGCGAACGGTATCCGGAATGCGACTTTGTCTCATGGGATAAACCGATTGAACGGCCGTGCCCGAAATGCAACGAGTTGCTTGTAGAGAAGAAAGTGAAAAAAGGCGTGCAGATCAATTGCACAAACTGCGACTACAAAGAAGAAGTTCAATAATAGACAGAGGTGTTAACTATGACGAAATATGTAAACGTGATCGGAGCTGGCCTTGCAGGAAGTGAAGCGGCTTGGCAAGTTGCCAAAAGAGGAATTAATGTGCGGCTTTATGAGATGCGCCCAGTAAAACAGACGCCAGCGCACCATACAGATAAATTTGCAGAACTTGTCTGCAGCAATTCATTGCGGGCGAACTCGCTTACCAATGCGGTTGGCGTAATCAAAGAGGAAATGCGCCATATGGATTCGGTCATTATCGAATCTGCAGACCGCGCGTCTGTTCCGGCAGGCGGAGCACTAGCCGTTGACCGCCACGAGTTTGCGGGATTGGTGACGGAAAAAGTCCGCAACCATCCGTTAGTTGAAGTCATTAACGAAGAAGTAACGGAAATTCCGGAAGGCATCACGATCATCGCAACCGGCCCATTGACTTCTCCGGCTTTGGCTGAAAAAGTCAGAGAATTGACAGGTGAGGAATACCTTTATTTCTACGATGCTGCAGCGCCGATTATTGAAAAAGACAGCATCGACATGGATAAAGTCTATTTGAAATCCCGTTATGACAAAGGGGAAGCGGCTTACTTGAATTGTCCGATGACGGAAGAAGAGTTTAAACGTTTCCACACGGCTTTGGTCGAAGCGGAAGTCGTGCCGTTGAAAGAATTCGAAAAAGAAATTTATTTTGAAGGCTGCATGCCGGTTGAAGTGATGGCGGCTCGCGGAGAAAAAACGTTGACGTTCGGACCGATGAAGCCGGTAGGGCTCGAAGATCCGAAAACAGGCAAACGCCCTTATGCTGTTGTGCAGCTTCGCCAAGACGATGCGGCCGGAACCCTTTACAATATTGTCGGCTTCCAAACGCACTTGAAGTGGGGACCTCAAAAAGAAGTGTTGCGTCTCATTCCGGGGCTCGAAAATGTGGAAATCGTGAGATACGGTGTGATGCACCGCAACACATTCATCAACTCGCCGCGGGTATTGAAGCCGACATATCAATTGAAGGCAAATCCGAACATCTTCTTTGCTGGACAGATGACAGGCGTTGAAGGCTACGTTGAATCAGCAGGAAGCGGATTGCTTGCCGGCGTCAATGCAGCTAAACTTGCACTTGGAGAAGAGCAAATCGTCTTCCCGGCAGAAACGGCTTTAGGAAGCATGGCACGCTATATTACAGAAGCCGACAGCAAAAACTTCCAGCCGATGAACATCAACTTCGGATTGTTCCCGGATTTAGGCGAACGCGTAAAATCCAAGCAGGAACGCGCTGAAAAACATGCTGACCGTGCACTGGCAGCTATTCACAATTTTATGAATACCGTGACTGTTTAATTGAAAAAAGCCTCTAAATGTTGTTATAATTTAGAGGCTTTTCTATTTGCCAAAAAAGGTGGGTCCATCGGATGAATAAAGAAGAGATGCTCAAATCATTTATGACCTACATTCAACTCGAAAAAAATTATTCCGAACACACCGTCCACCATTATGAAAAAGACTTGGAGGATTTTTTTCTGTTCCTAGAAAAAGAAGGGATTCCGGATATACGGGATGTAGAATATTTGCACGCTAGAAACTATGTCACGAATCTGTACGAAATGACGTTGTCGCGCACGACGATTTCGAGAAAAATTTCATCCATCCGTTCCTTTTTCAAATACGGCAATCGCGAATTCGGGTTAAGTGAAGCCGCTTTCCGGTCGCTTTACCACCCTAAAAAAGAAGAACGCCTGCCGCAATTTTTCTATGAAGAAGAAATGGAGGCTTTATTCCTTTCTGTTCAAGGCGAGGACAAGCTGTCGCTGCGGAATATGGCGATTCTTGAACTGTTATATGCAACCGGCATGCGGGTCAGTGAATGCATAAATATCCGCATGCAAGATTTGGACCGCCAGATGCAGATAGTCAAAGTCATGGGAAAAGGGCGGAAAGAACGCTACATCCCTTACGGCCAGTTTGCCCACGAAGCACTGGAACATTATATTGAAGAAGCACGTCCTAAATTAATGAAGAAACAGGACCATCAAGGGCTTTTCGTCAATAATCGGGGCGAACTGCTGACGGATAGAGGCATTCGCCATATTTTGAGTGAGTGCATGAAAAAGGCATCGATCAATTCCACGATCTATCCCCATATGATCCGCCATACATTTGCAACGCATTTGCTGAATAACGGCGCTGATATGCGGACGGTCCAGGAATTGCTCGGGCATTCACATTTAAGTTCGACGCAAGTCTATACACATGTGACTAAAGAACATTTACGAAAAACATACTTAAATGCTCATCCAAGAGCTTAGAGGGGGATTTACCATGCAGGAATTCCATGCAACTACCATATTTGCCGTGCAGCATAACGGCGAATGTGCCATGTCTGGCGACGGGCAAGTCACTTTCGGCAATGCGGTCGTCATGAAACATACAGCGAGAAAAGTTCGGAGATTATACAATGGCCAAGTCCTGACCGGATTTGCCGGTTCTGTAGCGGACGCTTTTACGCTATTTGAAATGTTCGAAGGCAAACTGACTGAATACAATGGCAATCTTCAGCGCGCAGCTGTGGAACTTGCCAAACAATGGCGAGGAGATAAAATCCTCCGCCAATTAGAAGCGATGTTGATCGTCATGAACAAGAATGAGCTGCTTCTCGTAGCCGGTACAGGTGAAGTGATCGAACCGGACGATGGCATACTTGCGATCGGTTCAGGCGGGAATTACGCATTGGCAGCCGGGCGTGCATTGAAAAAATATGCCGGGGATCAAATGACTGCCAGAGAAATCGCTCAGTCTGCACTTGAAACAGCAGCGGATATTTGCGTTTATACAAACCACGAAATTATCGTAGAGGAGTTGGGCAAATGAAATCACAACAAGATTTAACTCCTAGACAAATCACCGACCATTTGGATCGGTACATCGTCGGACAAAAAGAAGCCAAGCGTTCAATTGCGATCGCGCTTAGAAACCGCTACCGCAGAAGCCGGTTGGATGAAGAGCTCCGGGATGAAGTGATTCCGAAAAACATTTTAATGATCGGGCCGACGGGCGTCGGGAAAACCGAAATTGCTCGCCGCATCGCCAAATTGACAGGGGCTCCGTTCGTGAAAGTGGAAGCGACAAAATTCACGGAAGTGGGCTACGTTGGGCGTGATGTGGAATCGATGGTCCGCGATCTAGTGGAAGCGGCTGTCCGCATCGTCAAAGAAGAGAAATTTGAAGCCGTCAAATTCCAGGCGGAATCAGCAGCGAATGAGCGGATCGTTAAGCTGTTGGCGCCTTCGCGAAAGAAAAAAGCGAACGGCCAAAATCCATTGGAGATGCTTTTTGGACAAAAAATGGATCAGCAGGAAGAGGAAGATCCGACAGCTGAAGTGGAAGTCCGTGTAAAGCGGCGGGAAATTGCTGCAGACTTGAAGGCAGGAAAACTGGAAGATGAATGGGTCATGGTAGAAGTGACTGAAAACATGCCATCCATGTTTGATGCCCTGCAAGGTTCGGGAATGGAACAAATGGGTGCAAATATGCAAGATGCCTTATCCTCATTGATGCCGAAGAAAAAGAAAAAACGCCGTCTGCAAGTGAAAGAAGCCAGAAGAATATTAACAGCCGAAGAAGCCGCGAAATTAGTGGACGATGAGGAAGTGGCTTCAGAAGCGATCAAGCGTTCTGAACAGCATGGCATTATCTTTATTGATGAAATGGATAAAATTGCGAGCAAGAATAACTCTTCATCTGCCGATGTTTCCCGCGAAGGGGTGCAGCGCGATATCTTGCCGATTGTCGAAGGATCGACCGTATCGACAAAATACGGAGCGGTGAAAACGGATTACATGCTGTTTGTGGCAGCTGGAGCATTTCATATGTCGAAACCTTCTGATTTGATCCCTGAATTGCAGGGGCGATTCCCGATCCGCGTCGAACTTCAGAAGCTGGAAGTCGAAGATTTTGTCAAAATCCTTACAGAACCAAAACATTCTTTGTTAAATCAGTACAAAGCGCTTCTCGAAACTGAAGGAGTTATGGTACACTTCAATGATGCGTCAATTATCAGACTAGCGGAAATAGCATATGAAGTGAACCAGGATACAGATAATATCGGTGCCAGAAGGCTCCATACGATTTTAGAGCGCTTGTTGGAGGATCTGTCGTTTGAAGCGTCGGAGATTACACCGGCTCAAATTGATATCACGCCTCAATATGTGAACGAAAAGCTTGAAAATGTGGCTAAAAATAAAGATTTGTCACAATTTATTCTGTAATTTCATGCAAAATAGTTTCATTAAGTAGTAAAAACCTTTAGAATATTAAATAAATACTGTTCGCAAATTAGTAGGAGGTTCATTTAAATGAATTTATTGGAAAAAACACGTCGTATTAACTCAATGCTGCAAGCAGCTGCAGGGAAACCTGTAAACTTCAAGGACATGGCGGAAACTTTAAGCGAAGTAATCGAATGCAACGCTTTCGTCGTAAGCCGCAAAGGTAAAGTTCTTGGATATGCAATCAACCAGCAAATCGAAAACGAGCGCATGATCGGAATGCTTGAAGAGCGCCAATTCCCAACTGAGTATACTCAAAATCTATCAAATATCCACGAAACAACTGAAAACTTGGATGTTAACAGCGAGCACACAATCTTCCCGGTAGAAGAGCGTGAATTGTTCAAAGAAGCGTTGACAACCATCGTACCGATCATCGGCGGAGGAGAACGCTTAGGAACGCTTCTTTTAGGGCGCGTAAACGGCGAATTCCACGATGATGATCTAATTCTTGGCGAATACGGCGCTACTGTAGTAGGGATGGAAATCCTTCGCGAAAAAGGCGACCGCATCGAAGAAGAAGCACGCAGCAAAGCAGTTGTTCAAATGGCGATTTCTTCACTTTCTTACAGTGAGCTTGAAGCCATCGAACATATTTTTGAAGAGCTTGACGGCAACGAAGGTTTGCTGGTCGCTTCAAAAATTGCTGACCGTGTCGGCATCACACGGTCAGTTATCGTTAACGCACTTCGCAAACTTGAAAGTGCCGGCGTAATTGAATCGCGTTCTTTAGGGATGAAAGGGACATACATCAAAGTATTGAACACGAAATTCCTAGCTGAACTTGAACAATTGAAAATGAACTGATCAATGATTGAAAGGCACTGGATTGATTCCGGTGCCTTTTTTGTTTGATGCAAAATAATCCGGAGTGGATTCCGCTTCAAAATCTTACTTTTCGAAGACTAAAACTTAAAATTATTTTCGGAATCCAAACGGACATTTTCTAAGTTCCTCAATTAATAAGAGAAACTTGTTGCGGAACGAACACGGACCGTGGTATAATTTCAAATGGTGTTAAATACACACGCATTTTGATCTGTTCCGCAGGTGCTTGCAAAAGTAACGGTTCAGAGAAGAAAAATGCGGAGGAAAAATAACCTATCAGGAGGAAACAAACATGTCAGTAATTTCTATGAAACAATTGCTTGAAGCTGGTGTACACTTCGGTCACCAGACTCGCCGTTGGAACCCGAAAATGAAAAAATATATTTTCGTTGAACGTAACGGTATCTACATCATCGACCTTCAAAAAACAGTCCGCAAATTGGAGGAAGCTTATAGCTTCATGAAACAAGTGGGCGAAGAAGGCGGTAAAGTACTATTCGTTGGTACGAAAAAGCAAGCTCAGGACGCGATCAAAGAAGAAGCAGAACGTTCTGGCAACTACTACATCAACCAACGCTGGTTGGGTGGAACACTTACTAACTTCGGTACAATCCAAAAACGTGTGAACCGTTTGAAACAAATCGAGCGCATGGAAGAAGATGGAACTTTCGAAGTTCTACCGAAAAAAGAAGTAGTTCAATTGAAAAAACAACACGAACGCCTTGTTAAATTCCTTGGCGGTATCCGTGATATGAGTTCACTTCCGGACGTAATGTTCGTAGTTGACCCACGCAAAGAGCGCATTGCAGTAGCAGAAGCAATCAAATTGAACATTCCAATCGTTGGTATCGTTGATACAAACTGCGATCCGGATGAAATCGATTATGTGATCCCTGCAAACGATGATGCAATCCGCGCGGTTAAACTTTTGACTGGTAAAATGGCTGATGCTTTGCTTGAGTCAAAACCTGAAGAAGACGAAGAAGTAGCAGCAGCTGAATCTGCTGAGTAATTCACAAGTATGACAGGTGATAAGCGGCCAAACCCACTTATCACCTTTTTTTGAGAAATCGTACACATCTTAAGGAGGAATTTAATCATGGCAGTTACAGCTCAAATGGTAAAAGAATTGCGTGAAAAAACAGGCGCAGGTATGATGGATTGCAAAAAAGCACTAGTTCAAACAGATGGCGACATCGACGCAGCAATCGATTTCCTACGTGAAAAAGGCCTTTCAAGCGCTTCTAAAAAAGCGGACAGAATCGCAGCTGAAGGGATTACTTCAATCCTGGTTCAAGGCAACGATGCGGTAATTTTCGAAGTAAACGCTGAAACAGATTTCGTAGCGAAAAACGAAGGATTCCAAACGCTTGTTAAAGAACTTGGCGAGCACTTGATCACAACAAAGCCAGCTACAATCGAAGAAGCGACGGCTTCAACGATGTCAAACGGTTCTACAGTTGCTGACCACATTTCAAATGCAATCGCTAAAATCGGCGAAAAAATCACTTTGCGCCGCTTTGAAGTACGTACGAAAACTGACGCAGACGCTTTTGGCCCTTACCTTCACATGGGCGGCCGCATTTCGGTGCTAGTTGTACTTGAAAACTCAACTGACGATAGCGCAGCACGCGATATCGCTATGCACATTGCTGCATTAAACCCTAAATATGTATCACGCGACGAAGTTTCTGCTGAAGAAGTAGAACACGAGCGCAAAATCTTGACTGAACAAGCTCTAAACGAAGGCAAACCTGAAAACATCGTTGCGAAGATGGTAGAAGGCCGCCTTGGTAAATACTTCGAGGACGTTTGCTTGCTTGACCAAGCTTTCGTTAAAAACTCAGATCAAAAAGTACGCGATTTCGCTGCTTCAACTGGCGGAGCTGTTAAAGAATTCATCCGCTACGAAGTTGGAGAAGGCATCGAAAAACGCGAAGATAACTTTGCTGATGAAGTTATGAGCCAAGTCAACAAAAAATAATCATTCAATATGTTTTACCTGGGGAACACGTCCAAGTGTTCCCTATTTTTCAATAAAAGTGTAATGGAGGGTACCGATGAGTGTTCAACAATATAAACGCATTGTACTAAAACTAAGTGGAGAAGCGATGGCAGGCGGACAAGGTTTCGGTTTGTCTCCTGAAATCATCAAAACGGTAGCCAGCCAAGTAAAAGAAGTGGTCGAGCTGGGTGTTGAAGTAGCGGTAGTAGTAGGCGGAGGCAATATCTGGAGAGGCAAGATCGGCTCTGAAATGGGCATGGACCGGGCAACTGCAGATTACATGGGGATGCTTGCGACAGTCATGAACTCATTGGCGCTGCAAGATTCTTTAGAAAAGCAGGGCATTGAAACGCGCGTGCTTTCTTCTATTGAAATGCGCCAAGTAGCAGAACCTTATATCCGCAGAAGAGCAATTCGCCATTTAGAGAAAAAGCGGGTTGTCATCTTTGCTGCAGGTACAGGCAATCCTTACTTCTCGACGGATACGACAGCTGCACTCCGTGCTGCCGAAATTGAAGCGGATGTGATTTTAATGGCGAAGAATAATGTGGACGGCGTTTATTCAGCTGATCCGAAAACAGATTCAACTGCCGTTAAATACGAAGAGCTTTCTTATTTCGACGTCATCCAGCAGGGGCTGCAAGTAATGGATTCTACTGCTTCTACACTTTGTATGGACAATGACATTCCACTCGTAGTATTCTCAATTATGGAAAATGGAAATATAAAACGGGCTGTTCTCGGTGAAAAAATCGGGACAGTAGTGAGGAGATCAATCTAATGCCGAAAACTGTATTGAACGATACGAAAACAAAAATGGAAAACGCCATTCAAGCTTTTTCACGTGAACTATCTTCTATCCGTGCAGGACGTGCTAACCCTTCGATCCTGAACAAACTGACAGTGGAATATTACGGAGCTCCTACACCCATCAACCAAGTAGCGGGGATTTCTGTTCCGGAAGCACGCTTGATCGTAATTCAGCCGTATGATAAAACAGTCATGGGCGATATTGAAAAAGCCATCATGAAATCCGACTTGGGCCTTAGCCCATCAAACGACGGAACGGTGATTCGCTTGGCCATCCCAGCGTTGACTGAGGAACGCCGCAAGGATTTAGTGAAACAAGTGAAAAAAGAAGCGGAAGACGCAAAAGTGGGCATCCGCAACATTCGCCGTGATGCAAATGATGATTTGAAAAAGCTCGAGAAGAAGAGCGAAATCACGGAAGACGACTTGCGCAGCTATTCTGATGACGTCCAAAAATTGACGGATTCGTATATTGCGAAAATCGATGAAGTGGCTAAAGACAAAGAAAAAGAAATTTTAGAAGTCTAATCGAACTTTCACTCGTTATAAAGCGTCCTGTTTTACAGGACGCTTTTTTATGCCAAAAAATTCAAGTGCTTCGTGAAAGAAAGCGCACGAAGGCGATTTTTTTGATATGATAAGCATTAGACATGCCGATTTGTAATAGGTGGAGGATTAGATAATGTTCAATAAACTATTAAAAAGAATGGCCGATACCGCGCCGGAAAACGAAAGCCGTGCCTTAGCCGTGGCAAATGAAGAAGTGCCTGCGCATATCGCCATTATTATGGATGGGAATGGGCGCTGGGCAAAAAAGCGTTCATTGCCTAGAATAGCTGGCCACCACGAAGGAATGAAGACGGTCCGCAAAATCACAAAACTTGCCAATCATTTAGGGGTAAGTGTTTTAACGCTGTATGCATTTTCAACAGAAAACTGGAAACGCCCTAAAATGGAAGTGGACTTTTTGATGCGTTTGCCGGAAGAGTTCTTATCGACTTTTCTTCCGGAATTGATAGAGGAAAATGTGCGAGTCGAAATGATGGGGTACCATCATAACTTGCCGTCGCATACCATCGAAGCGATACGAAAAGCAAAAGAAGCCACAAAAGACAATACCGGCCTTATTTTAAATTTCGCTTTGAACTATGGCAGCCGGGCAGAAATTGTGGATGCCGTGAAAGACATTGCCGCACAAGTCCAAGCTGGAAAATTAGCCCTAGAAGATATCACAGAAGACCACATTACAAATGGGTTGATGACGAATCAGCTTCCAGAGCCT
Organism: Planococcus massiliensis; assembly: GCF_000821325.1. NCBI lineage: Bacteria > Bacillati > Bacillota > Bacilli > Caryophanales > Caryophanaceae > Planococcus > Planococcus massiliensis. The sequence goes on from NZ_CCXS01000001.1 coordinate 1,413,744, forward strand.
GATTTGTTGATCCGCACAAGCGGGGAAGTCCGTTTAAGCAATTTTATGCTGTGGCAGCTGGCCTACACCGAGTTTTGGTTTACTGAAACGCTATGGCCGGATTTCGGCGAAGCGTCTTTGCTTGAAGCCATCGAGAACTATCAGCAGCGAAACCGCCGTTTTGGAGGATTGAAGGGAGAAGAAGCGAATTGAAACAACGGATCATCACCGGGATTATAGCCGCTGCCCTTTTCATTCCTTTTGTCATCATCGGCGGAATCCCGTTTATCTTGCTTACTTACGCACTTGCGACGATTGGGCTGCAAGAGCTTTTGAAAATGAAAGGCAGAACCCTTTGGAGTATTCCGGGACTCATTTCCCTTATCGCTCTTTATGCGTTCATGCTTCCTGATAAATGGGCCATCGGTTTAACGGAAATAACCGGCTACGTGAAAGTTGAAATTGCATTCTTGGCAGTTATTCTTCTGTTAATCCATACCGTAGTCGTAAAGAACAGTTTCACATTCGACGATGCGGCATTTGCGATTCTCGGAACATTATATGTAGGAATCGGGTTTTATTACCTGATCGAAACGCGTTTGGAAGGGCTGGCGTTTGTGGTCTTCGCCCTTCTCGTGGTCTGGTTTACGGATTCAGGCGCTTATTTTACAGGCCGCAAAATCGGCAAACGCAAGCTTTGGCCGGAAATTTCGCCGAATAAAACCATCGAAGGGTTTATTGGCGGAATTGTCTGGGCGATTGCGATTGGGCTGATTTTCAACTTTTTTGTCGACCTTGAAAAACCGGTGCTTCTGATTATCGCTGTTTCGATCATCGCTTCTGTTTTTGGGCAAATGGGCGATTTGGTCGAATCCGCTTTGAAGCGCCATTTTAACGTGAAAGATTCCGGCAATATTTTGCCGGGGCATGGCGGCATACTGGATCGTTTCGACAGTATTCTATTTGTCATGCCGTTGCTTCACTTTTTGCATTTCATTTAAGAAAGGAATTAATTGAATGGGAAAAAATATCATCTTACTGGGAGCGACCGGTTCCATCGGTATGCAAACAGCAGACATCATTAGAGAACATCATACAGAATTTACGCTGCGCGGTTTTTCTGCCGGCAAAAATATTCAAGTGGTCAAACAGCTCATTCAAGAATTTCGGCCTGAAATTGTCTGTGTACAGAGAGAAGAAGATGCAACTGAACTTAGAAGAGAATTTCCTGGCGTCTCCTTTGTCTTCGGACATGCCGGATTAATCGAAACGGCTACATACGATGCGGATGTGCTGGTCAATGCAGTCATCGGCAGTGTTGGGTTGGAACCGACGTTGGAAGCCATTAAATTGGGGCGTACGATTGCCATCGCCAATAAAGAAACCTTGGTTACTGCCGGCCATCTGGTCTTGGGCAGCGCCAAAAAATACGGGGCGGATGTCTTGCCGGTAGACAGCGAGCATTCTGCTTTGTTCCAGGCTTTAAACGGGGAAAAAAGGGAGCAGGCGAGCCGCCTGATTTTAACGGCTTCCGGCGGCAGTTTCCGTGATTCGACTCGTGAAGAGCTGAAAAACGTCACCGTCAAAGAAGCATTGAACCACCCGAACTGGTCCATGGGCGCAAAAATCACCATCGATTCGGCAACCATGATCAATAAAGGGCTCGAGGTGATTGAAGCCCATGTATTGTTCGACTTTCCGTATGCAGATATTGACGTTTTGCTGCACCGGGAAAGCATCATCCATTCGATGGTCGAGTTCCAAGATACGAGTGTCATCGCACAACTCGGAACGCCGGATATGCGGGTGCCGATCCAGTATGCCCTTTCCTACCCGGACCGGTTGCCGCGTCCGGAGGCAAAGCGCTTAAACTTGGCCGAACTTGGGAAATTGCATTTCCGTGAAATGGACTTTGAGCGCTTCCACGCACTGAAACTTGCTTTTGATGCGGGCAAAACAGGCGGCACGATGACCACCGTATTAAATGCGGCAAACGAACAGGCAGTCGCCATGTTTTTAAACGAAGAAATCAAGTTTCTCCAAATTGAAGAATTGATTGAACGCGCAATGGACCATCATGAAGTCATCTCTGCACCAGATTTGGAAACGATCCTGCACGTCGATGCTGAAACAAGAAAATCCGTTAAAAACATGCTAAAATAGCTAAAGATTAAAACCGGAAACGGTTTATAAGGATGGGTTTATATGGAAACAGTATTATCGTTTATCATAATTTTCGGTGCTTTAGTATTTTTTCATGAATTGGGGCATTTCCTTTTTGCGAAGCGTGCTGGCATCCTGGTCCGTGAATTTGCGATAGGCATGGGCCCTAAAATTCTTGGCATCACGAAAGGTGAAACCATTTATACGGTCCGGCTTTTGCCGATAGGCGGCTATGTCCGTATGGCTGGAGAAGACTTGGATACGATTCAGATTCAGGCTGGTCACCGCATTGGCGTTTTGCTTAATGCAGACGGCAAAGCCCAAAAAGTGATCATGAACCAAAAGACGATGTATCCGGATATTTTATTGCTGGAAGTCGAAGAAGCCGATTTGGAAAAAGAGCTTTACATTAAAGGATACGACGAAGAAGAGAAATTCGTCCGCATCGAAGTGGCCCGCGATGCAGTTGTCGAAGAAAACGGCAAAGAAATCGTCTTGGCGCCATATGACCGCCAATTTGATTCAAAAAGCATTGTCCACCGTTTTATGACCATTTTTGCAGGTCCGTTATTTAACTTTATCCTGGCATTCTTCATTTTCTCGGCACTCGGGATGATGCAGGGAATTCCAACGAATGAACCGATCATTACGGAAGTGACGGAAGACAGCCCAGCTGCTGAAGCCGGCATGCAAAACGGGGATTTAGTGACGAATATCGACGGCAAAGCGATTGCGAATTGGGATGAGCTGGTAGCGATTGTCCAAGATAATGCAGGCAATCCATTGCCATTCCAAGTAGAGCGCGGCGAAGAACAACTGAATTTCACGATTACTCCTGAAGTTTCTGAACAATCTCCCGAAGAAATCGGCGTTATCGGTGTTCTATACCAAAGCCCGTTCGAGAAAGATTTTCTAGGCTCCTTCGTATACGGGGCAGAACGGACAGTGTTCTGGTTCCAGGAAATTTTCCGTTTGCTTGGGATGCTGGTGACCGGGCAATTTACCATTGACGCCCTCTCAGGCCCAGTCGGCATTTACAAAACGACAGAAGAAGTAGCGAAATACGGTATTTTCACGTTAATGAGTTGGGCAGGGATGCTCAGCATCAACTTGGGAATCATGAACTTGCTTCCGTTGCCGGCATTGGACGGTGGACGTTTGATGTTCTTTATCATTGAAGCGTTGAGAGGCAAACCGGTAGACCGCCAAAAAGAAGGGATGGTCCATTTTGTCGGAATCATGCTTCTCATGGTCCTGATGATTGTGGTTACCTGGAATGATATTCAAAAATTCTTCTTTTAAATAGAAAAGCGACATAGGTTCAAGGAGTTGTGCAGCTGGAGTCTGGATAATTCCATCTTTTATTAAAAATTCATAGTCAGTTGAGGTGTATTTTGGAATGAAACAATCAGCAACTTTTATCCCTACATTAAGAGAAACGCCAGCAGATGCCGATGTGAAATCGCATCAGTTATTATTAAGAGCAGGCTTTATCCGCCAAAACACAAGTGGAATCTATTCCTTCTTGCCGATGGGCAAACGGGTTCTGCAAAAAGTGGAAACGATCATCCGCGAAGAAATGGAAGCTGCCAACAGTGTAGAAGTCTTTCTACCGGCTTTGCAGCAAGCAGAACTTTGGCAGGAAACGGGCCGCTGGTATTCCTACGGCGACGAATTGATGAGATTGACTGACCGCAACAACCGTGAATTTGCACTGGGTGCGACGCATGAAGAAGTCATTACGAGCCTATTGCGCGACGAAATCAAATCCTATAAAAAATTGCCCTTGAATCTTTTCCAGATCCAATCAAAATTCCGTGATGAGAAGCGTCCGCGTTTCGGTCTGCTTCGCGGCCGTGAGTTCTTAATGAAAGATGCGTATTCGTTCCATGCAACGAAAGAAAGCCTTGATGAGACGTATGAGGTGATGATGCAGGCTTATACCAATATCTTCACGCGGCTCGGCTTGAATTTCCGTGCAGTTATTGCGGATTCAGGCGCCATTGGAGGAAAAGACAACCATGAATTCATGGTTCTTTCTGAAATTGGCGAAGATACGATTGCATATTCGGACTCATCTTCTTATGCAGCCAATATCGAAATGGCGGCTGTGAACATGGAGTATCCAAAATCAGAAGAAGCAGTGAAAGAAATGGAAAAAGTGGCAACGCCGGATCAGAAAACGATTGCGGAAGTCTCAGCTTTCTTAAACGTTTCACAAGAAAAATGCATTAAGACGTTGGTGTTCAAAGCAGATGAAGATTTTGTCGTCGTGCTCTCACGCGGCGACCACGAAATCAACGATGTCAAAGTGAAACATGCAACTGGGGCAACGGTCGTCGAAATGGCGACTCCGGAAGAAGTAAAGGAATTGCTGAATTGTGAAATCGGCTCTCTTGGGCCAATCCAATTGCCTGCTTCCATCCGTGTATTTGCAGACAATGCCGTTAAATCGATTGTGAACGGGGTAACGGGAGCGAACGAAGAAGGCTTCCACTACATTAACGTAAATCCGGAAAAAGATTTTGCGGTTGAAGCATTTGCGGATCTCCGCTTTGTCCAAGAAGGGGACCAGTCTCCAGACGGCCAAGGTACGATCCGTTTTGCAAAAGGAATTGAAGTGGGCCATATCTTCAAACTGGGAACGCGGTACAGTGAAGATATGAAAGCGACATTCCTGAACGATCAGGGACGAGCAACGCCTTACATTATGGGCTGCTACGGCATCGGCGTATCGCGTGTAGTGGCGGCAATCGCCGAGCAATTCCAAGACGACAGCGGCTTCACTTGGCCGGATGCAGTTGCTCCGTATGAAGTCCACTTGGTTCCTGTCAATATGAAGGATGAAACGCAGCGCACGCTCGGAGAAGAGCTGCACGAACTTTTGAAGTCGAATCGCTACGAAGTGCTGCTGGATGACCGCAATGAACGCGCCGGTGTGAAATTTGCCGACGCCGATTTGATTGGGATTCCTCTTCGCATAACGATCGGCAAGAAAGCGGCAGAAGGAATTTTAGAAGTGAAAGATCGCCGTACTGGCGACACATTCGAGTGGAATCGCGAAGAATTATTGGAGCAAGTGCAGCAATTCTTTAAAAAATAATCTCTAAATCTGATATGATTAAAGGAAAGTACTTAGGTGCTTTCCTTTCTTTATTTTCACCCGAAATAATGAAATTTCAGTTTCTTGAAAAGTTGTTTGGAAGTCAATCCGTTCAAGAATGAAAGAATCGATTAACTTGCCAGCTACACAAAGCGGCTAAGTATTAGATACCGGAAGAAGCTGTGGACAACAGAGGTTTTCCAGGAAATCAGCATTTATAAAAGACTCGTTTATAGATCTTGGGAATACATTTTAACGAAGGGGATAGTTATGACAAACCAGCAAGATTCAAAGATGCGCTTCAAGCTACTTCTTCAGCATCTCGACCTTATAGAAGATGTACATATGCCATATTTTGAGGGAGCGGAATTAACCCGGATGACTGTCCATAAGAAAGAGCGGACATGGCGGTTTTTGATCAAAGTCAAACAAGTATTGCCGCTTGAATTATTCTTATTGTTGAAAGAGCGCCTGCATACGACATTTTCAAGCATCGCTCATATCCAATTGAATATTCAAAGTGAAACGGCTAATGCAGACGGCGATTTGGTGACTGAGTATTGGAGATATGTCGTGGAAGAATTCTCTGACATGGCACCGCCGCTGCGGGATCAGCTTTTGTCTCAAGTTCCGGAATGGAGCGGTTCCAAGCTGATGCTTTGCTGCAGCCATGAACATGAAATGATGGCGTTGAAATCCAAATACACGGAAAAGTTGGCTGCAGTATACCAGCAGTTCGGCTTCCCGCGCATTGGCATCGATTTCCAATTGGCAGAAGGCGATCAGGAAGCTGCCCATCTCGCCTTTATGGAACAGCGCAAAATTGAAGAAGAAGAAATGGCGAAAAAAGCGCTCGCCGATATGAAGAAACGTGAAACGGACCGGGCAGACAACGGAGTGCCTGCAGGGCCATTCCAAATGGGTACGGCAATCAAACCGGATGAAGCCATTTCCGATATTAAATCAATCGTTGATGAAGAACGCCGAGTAACGATTGAAGGCTACGTCTTTGACGTGGAAGTTCGTGAACTTCGAAGCGGCCGTTCGCTTCTGACCGTCAAAATGACCGATTACACCGATTCGATTCTTGTGAAGATGTTCTCGCGCGACAAGGAAGACGCAGCGTTGATGGCCAGCCTGAAAAAAGGCATGTGGCTGAGAGCGCGCGGCTCGATCCAAATGGATACGTTCGTCCGTGATTTGGTCATGATGGCTCAGGACATGGCAGAAATCAAACCGGATTTCCGGAAAGATACTGCAGAACAAAAACGGGTGGAATTGCACCTTCATACGCCGATGAGCGCTATGGATGCTGTTTCCTCGGTGGACTCTTTAGTAGCGCAAGCGGCTAAATGGGGGCATCCTGCGATTGCAATTACGGACCACGCGGGCGTTCAATCGTTTCCGGATGCCTACGCAGCAAGCAAAAAGCATGGCATCAAAGCGATATTCGGGTTGGAGGCCAACTTGGTGGACGATGGTGTACCGATTGCCTACGAAGAGCGCCATGCCCTATTAGAAGATGAAACCTTTGTGGTCTTTGACTTGGAGACCACAGGCCTGTCAGCGGTTTACGACACGATCATCGAACTCGCCGCTGTAAAAATCAAAGGCGGACAAATCATCGATAAATTCGAGAGCTTTGCCAATCCGCACCATGAATTGTCAGCCACGACGATCGATTTGACAGGCATTACGGATGACATGGTAAAAAATGCGCCGGAAGTTGAAGAAGTGATCCGCAAATACCACGAATGGGCCGGCGACCATATCATGGTTGCCCACAACGCTTCCTTTGATATGGGCTTCCTCTATGTCAGCTATAAAAAATATGGCATTGAGACCAAACATGCCACAATCGATACATTGGAACTTGCCCGCATGCTGCATCCCGAATTGAAAAATCACCGCTTGAATACATTGGCGAAAAAATTCGGCATCGAACTCACCCAGCATCACCGGGCCATTTATGATACAGAAGCGACATCTTATTTATTGACGCACCTGTTGAAAGAAGCCCATCAAAAAGGGATTCTTTACCATGACGAGCTCAATGATTATGTGGGCGGGGGAGATTCGTATAAACGTTCGCGGCCGACGCATTGCACATTGCTTGCGCAAAATGACGAAGGCTTGAAAAATCTGTTTAAATTGGTGTCCGCTTCGCATATCGATTATTTTTACCGCGTGCCGCGCATCCCGCGTTCGCTGCTGCAGCGCCACCGAAAAGGATTATTGGTCGGCTCGGGCTGCGACAAAGGCGAGGTATTTGAAGCGGTCATGCAGAAATCGATGGAGGAAGTCGAGCAGACAGCGAAGTTCTATGATTACCTGGAAGTTCATCCGAAAGAAGTTTACTCGCATTTAATCGAACGCGAATTGATCCGGGATGAGTGGAATTTGGAAGACGTCATCCGCAAATTGGTGAAAGTCAGCAAAAAGCTTGAAATTCCGCTCGTTGCAACAGGCAATGTCCATTATTTAAATGAAAACGATGCGATCTTCAGACAAGTGCTGATCGGTTCCCAGGGTGGAGCCAATCCGCTGAATCGCCATAAATTGCCGAAAGTCCATTTCCGTACAACAACTGAAATGCTGGATGCTTTTGAATTTCTTGGCACTGAAACCGCGCATGAAATCGTCGTTGAAAATTCGAATCGCATTGCAGATATGATTGATACGGTCAAACCAATCAAAGACGATTTGTATACGCCGAAAATTGAAGGCGCAGATGAAGAGGTCCGTGAATTGAGCTATAATATGGCCCATAAAATCTACGGCGAAAAGCTGCCTGAAATTGTCGAAGCCCGAATTGAAAAAGAATTAAAATCCATCATCGGTCACGGTTTTGCGGTCATCTATTTGATTTCCCATAAACTGGTGAAAAAATCCTTGGACGACGGTTATTTGGTCGGTTCCCGTGGGTCGGTCGGTTCGTCGCTGGTCGCAACACTTACGGAAATTACGGAAGTCAATCCGCTTCCGCCGCATTATATTTGTTCGAAATGCCAGAAGTCGGAGTTTTTTGATGACGGTTCCGTTGGATCCGGATTTGATTTGCCGGACAAACTTTGCCCGGATTGCAACATCCCTTTCCAAAAAGAAGGGCAGGACATTCCATTTGAAACGTTCTTAGGCTTTAAAGGGGACAAGGTTCCCGATATCGATTTGAACTTCAGTGGCGACTACCAGGCACGGGCCCACAACTACACGAAAGAATTGTTCGGGGAAGACAATGTATTCCGTGCGGGTACGATCGGTACAGTCGCAGAAAAAACCGCTTACGGCTATGTCCGCGGCTATGCCAATGACCGGGACATGACGCTTCGCGGAGCTGAAATCGATCGCCTCGTGCAGGGATGTTCAGGCGTTAAGCGAAGTACAGGGCAGCACCCAGGGGGGATAATTGTTGTTCCGGACTATATGGACATTTACGATTTCTCGCCGATCCAATTCCCGGCGGATGCACAGGATTCAGAATGGAAAACGACGCATTTCGACTTCCATTCCATCCATGATAATTTGCTGAAGCTGGATATTCTGGGCCACGATGATCCGACGGTGATCCGCATGCTGCAAGATTTATCCGGCATTGATCCAAAAACGATCCCGACGGATGATCCGGAAGTGATGAAAATCTTTTCAGGAGTAGAATCGCTTGGCGTAACGGAAAAGCAAATCGGCTGTAAAACCGGAACGCTCGGCATTCCGGAATTTGGTACCCGTTTCGTTCGCCAAATGCTTGAAGAAACGAAACCGACGACATTCTCGGAACTGGTTCAGATTTCCGGCTTGTCGCACGGGACGGATGTTTGGCTCAGCAATGCACAAGAGCTAATCCAAAACGGGACTTGCCAATTATCAGATGTAATCGGCTGCCGGGATGATATCATGGTTTATTTGATCTACCAAGGGTTAGAGTCTTCTTTGGCTTTTAAAATTATGGAATCGGTCCGTAAAGGTAAAGGGCTGACACCGGAAATGGAAGAAGCAATGAAAAAAGAAGGCGTGCCGAACTGGTATATTGAGTCGTGCAAAAAGATCAAATACATGTTCCCGAAAGCCCACGCCGCGGCTTATGTATTGATGGCTGTGCGGATCGCTTATTTCAAAGTGCACTTCCCGATCCTTTATTACGCAGCGTACTTTACGGTGCGCGCTGAAGATTTTGATGTCAATGCCATGGCGAAAGGTTCTTCTTCCATCCGTGCACGGGTAGAAGAGATCAATTCAAAAGGCTTAGAGGCATCGACAAAAGAGAAAAACTTGATGACGGTTATGGAACTTGCGCTAGAGATGGTGGAACGCGGATTTACTTTCCAAAAAGTCGATTTGTATAAATCGAAAGCGGATGAATTCATCATTGATGGAACGTCATTGATCCCGCCGTTCAACGCCATTCCCGGGCTCGGGACAAACGCTGCCAAATCGATTGTCGCCGCTCGGGAACATGGGACATTCCTGTCAAAAGAAGATCTTCAGCAGCGAGGCCGCGTATCCAAAACGATCATTGAATACATGGACGACCATGGCTGCCTTGAAGGAATGCCTGATGCAAACCAGTTGTCGCTCTTCTAGGCATTTGCACCATTCCGATCATTATGGTATTATTGTAGTAACATTTACTGATAGCTCTGTCGCAGAAGAGTGGGATCTCCCGCTCTTTTCTGTTGTTATGGCATAAATTTGGCAGGAGGCACGTATGAGCAAAATTACAGAACAAATTGAACAACTCGCAATGCCCATCATCGAAGAACTGAATTTGGAACTCGTGGATGTGGAATTTGTAAAGGAAGGCCGCAGCTGGTTTTTACGGGTGTTTGTCGACAATCCGGAAGCGCCGATCGATATTGAACAGTGTGCAGTGGTCAGTGAAAAATTAAGTGAAATTTTAGATGAAATCGATCCGATCGAACAGAATTACTTCTTGGAAGTTTCTTCTCCGGGGGCGGAGCGTCCGTTAAAGAAAGACAAGGACTTCCACATGGCCATCGGAAAATTCATCTATATCAAAACGTATGAACCCGTTGAAGATGCAAAAGAATTCGAAGGATATTTGCTGTCGTATAATGAAGAACAAGTAGAAATTGAAATCAAAATCAAAACACGCAGAAAAACAATTGTGATTCCACGGGAAAAAATTGCCGTCATCCGTTTGGCAATTGACTTTTCTGTGAAACCTGATTGAAGAAACTTGGGAGTGAATTGACTAATGGCTAAAAGCAAGAAAACAAGCAAAAACAGCAGCAATGAGCTGCTAGAAGCATTGGATGCTTTGGAAAAACAAAAAGGGATTTCAAGAGAAGTGCTGATTGAAGCGATTGAAGCTGCTTTAGTGACAGCATACAAACGCAATTTCAACCAGGCGCAGAATGTTCGCGTAGATTTGAACTTGGGAACAGGTACGATGCTCGTCTATTCACGCAAAGATGTCATGGAAGATGTGGAAGATGACCGTCTGCAAATTTCGCTTGAAGATGCAAAGGCGATCAACCCAGCCTATGAACTTGGAGATGTTGTAGAGGAAGAAGTGACACCTCGTGATTTCGGCCGCATTGCTGCCCAAACTGCGAAACAAGTCGTGACTCAGCGCGTACGCGAAGCGGAGCGCGGATTGATTTTCGAAGAATTCGTTGACCGTGCCGATGATATCGTCAACGGCATCGTGGAGCGCATGGATGCCCGCAATCTTTATGTTGGCCTTGGAAAAGTAGAAGCGGTGCTTCCTCAGACGGAACAAATGCCGAATGAATCTTACCAGCCTCATGACCGCATCAAAGTCTACATCACGAAAGTTGAGCGTACAACACGCGGACCGCAAGTATTTGTGTCCCGTACACATCCGGGCCTTCTTCGCCGTTTGTTTGAAAACGAAGTTCCGGAAATTTTCGAAGGAATTGTCGAAATCAAATCTATCGCACGCGAAGCGGGTGACCGTTCGAAAATTTCGGTTGTCGCACACCGTGAAGACATCGATCCTGTAGGATCATGTGTCGGAGCAAAAGGTGCACGCGTCCAAACGATTGTCAACGAACTGAGCGGAGAGAAAATCGATATCGTGGAATGGTCGGAAGAGCCGGTTGTTTTTGTGGCCAATGCGCTTAGCCCTTCCAAAGTTTTGGATGTCCAAGTCAATGAAGAAGATAAATCGACAACAGTAGTAGTACCGGATTACCAGCTTTCACTGGCAATCGGCAAACGCGGTCAAAACGCACGCTTAGCTGCGAAATTGACAGGCTGGAAAATCGATATCAAGAGTGAGACGGATGCCCGTGAACTCGGAATCTATCCGAATGAAAACTCATCAATCGAGTTGGTCGAATCTGGTGAAGAATTAGATGACTTCGATTTCTACAACGAAGAAGAATAAGAAAGAAAAGGTGATGTCGGTTGGCTCTGCAAAAGAAAATTCCACTTCGGAAGTGTGTAGCTACAGGCGAGATGCATCCTAAAAAAGAAATGATTCGCGTTGTCCGCACAAAAGAAGGCGAAGTGTTTGTCGACTTGACGGGCAAGAAATCAGGCCGGGGCGCATACGTTTCCAAATCGGAAGACGCGATCGCCTTGGCGCAGAAAAAGAAAGTTTTGGACAATCAATTGGAAGTTAAAGTTCCAGCTGAAATTTACGACGAATTAATTCGCGTTGTCCGCAGAGAGCAGTTGAAAAAATAATGAATGATCAAAAAATCCTGCAACTACTAGGATTGGCGACTCGTGCACGCATGACCACCACTGGGGAGGAAATGGCCGTAAACGAAGTCCGCAATGGAAACGCAAAATTAATCATATTGGCTGAAGATGCTTCAGACAATACAAGCAAGAAGTTGCATGATAAATGCAAATCATATGATGTCGAGATTCGAGTATTCGGAACACGTTTCGAACTTGGACATGCAATCGGCAAAGAAGAACGAGTAGTGATTGCAATCACGGATTCAGGATTTGCCAAAAAACTGATAAGCTTGTTCGACGAAAAAAACCGGGGGTGAGCAGATGACCAAAATTCGAGTACATGAATACGCTAAAAAAGTAGACAAACCGAGCAAAGAAATTATTGACCAGTTATCAAAGCTAAATATTGAAGTGGCCAACCATATGGCTACATTAGAGGACAACGCTGTTTCCAAATTGGACGGCATTTACAAAAAATCTGCACAAAGGCAGCGCATGCAAACGCAAACCCGCCAGCAGCATGCACAAAAAAGTCCACAAGGCGGTCAAGGATCCCGTCCTCAGGGGGGGCAAAGTGGTTCGCGTCCATCCGGACAAGGCCAGTCTCGTCCGCAAGGCGGCGGCCAAACCCGTCCACAAAGCGGACAGGGGCAAAACAAACCGGCAGCGAGAGGCTCTAACTTTACGCCAAAAGCTGCAAAACCGACTGCAGGACCAGGACAGCGCAACTCAAACCGTCCAGGCGGCGGAAACCGCAACCGCAACAAAGGAAAGCAGCAGCGTCCAGCAAACCCGATGCCGCCAATGCCTAAAAAAGAAAAAGAACTTCCAGCTAAAATTACGTTCTCTGAATCGTTGACAGTTGGTGAATTAGCGAAAAAATTAGGCCGCGAGCCTTCTGAAATCATCAAAAAATTATTCATGCTTGGCGTTATGGCTACCATTAACCAAGAACTGGATAAAGATGCGATCGAATTGATCTGTGCAGAATACGAAGTGGAAGTGGAAGAAGAAATCATCGTTGATAAATCTGACTTGGAAGTTTACTTCGAAGCAGAAGATGAAACGTTGAATGAAGAGCGTCCGCCAGTTGTTACCATCATGGGCCACGTTGACCATGGTAAAACTACATTGCTGGATTCAATCCGCCATACGAAAGTGACTGCAGGCGAAGCCGGCGGGATCACCCAGCATATCGGTGCATACCAAGTAGTAGAAAATGGCAAGAAAATCACCTTCCTTGATACACCAGGGCACGCTGCATTTACAACAATGCGTGCGCGCGGAGCGAAAGTTACCGACCTTGCGATTATCGTAGTAGCCGCAGATGATGGTGTAATGCCGCAGACGGTGGAAGCGATCAACCATGCGAAAGCTGCAGAAGTGCCGATCATCATCGCAGTCAACAAAATGGATAAGCCAAGCGCTAATCCGGACCGCGTCATGCAAGAATTGACCGAGCATGGCTTAGTTCCGGAAGCATGGGGTGGAGACACGATTTTCGTACCGCTTTCTGCTTTGAAAGGCGAAGGGATCGATACGCTGCTTGAAATGATCTTGCTCGTTTCTGAGGTAGGAGAATTAAAAGCGAATCCAGCACGCCGTGCTATCGGTACGGTAATTGAAGCGGAACTTGATAAAGGCCGCGGACCTGTTGCCACTTTGCTCGTCCAAGATGGAACATTGAACGTCGGAGACCCGATTGTTGTCGGCAATACTTACGGACGCGTCCGTGCGATGGTCAATGATATTGGCCGCCGCGTAAAAGATGCCGGCCCGTCAACTCCAGTTGAAATTACGGGATTAAACGATGTGCCTCAAGCAGGAGACCGCTTTGTGGTGTTCGAAGATGAGAAAACGGCTCGCCAGGTCGGTGAAACCCGTGCAACTTCTGCACTTCAAGTACAGCGTTCTGAAAAAACACGCGTTACCCTCGACAATTTGTTTGATCAGTTGAAGCAAGGGGAAATGAAAGAATTGAACCTTATTGTGAAAGCTGACGTTCAAGGCGCAGTTGAAGCGATGGCTGCATCTCTTATGAAAATTGATGTTGAAGGTGTAAATGTAAAAATTATCCACACTGGTGCCGGTGCTATTACCGAATCTGATATTTCATTGGCCGCTGCTTCAAACGCCATCGTTATCGGCTTCAACGTCCGTCCGGATGTGAATGCAAAACGTGCTGCAGAAGCTGAAGGTGTAGATATTCGCTTGCACCGTATCATTTATAAAGTAATTGAAGAGATTGAATTTGCCATGAAAGGTTTGCTTGATCCTGAATTTGAGGAAAAAGTCATTGGCCAAGCGGAAATCCGCAGCACGTTTAAAGTCTCTAAAGTCGGAACGATTGCCGGAAGCTATGTAATCGACGGCAAAATTACGCGCGACAGCGGCGTTCGAGTCATTCGTGAAGGAATTGTCGTTTTCGAAGGTGAAATCGATACATTGAAACGATTCAAAGACGACGCTAAAGAAGTAGCTAAAGGCTACGAATGCGGGATCACGATTAAAAACTTCAACGATGTAAAAGAAAATGACATTATTGAAGCCTTCGTAATGGAAGAAATCGAACGCAAATGATCCTCTACATGGAATGTGAATTCTTCATTCCGGTTGCGCATTCGTTAAAAGAAAAACGGGCGGTCCTGAAAAGCATGCTGACCCGTTCCAAGCAGAAATTCAACGTTTCAGCGGCAGAGATTGACCACCAGAATGTATGGCAGCGCACGCGCCTGGCCTTTGTCACTGTCGCTTCCTCGAAAGAAGTGGCAGATAAAGAAATGGCGCAAGTGCTCTATTATCTGGAAAGCAATCCTGCATGGGAATGTCTTGAAGTTCATCAAGAATATTTGTGAGAACGAGGTGAATAATCAATGACAATGCGCTCTAATCGTGTAGGCGAGCAAATGAAAAAAGAACTTAGCGATATTATCGGCCGCAAACTGAAAGACCCGAGAATCGGCTTTGTTACGGTAACGGACGTAGAAGTAACCGGGGACTTGCAGCAAGCGACGGTTTATATCTCTGTACTAGGCGATGAAAAAACAAAAGAACAGACTTTGCTGGGGCTGTCGAAGTCGAAAGGGTTTATTCGGTCGGAAATCGGCCAACGGATTCGCCTGCGCAAAACGCCTGAGCTCGCTTTTGAATTCGATACATCTGTTGCATACGGAAATCGGATTGATTCACTTTTGCGTGATATTCAAGAGCCAAAAGAAGACCAATAAGGATTTCATTGATTTCCAGTGCATTAGCGGCAAATCAGTGCAAGTTCAACTTTGCCGGCGGCCGTCCCTTTTATAACAGAAGGGAAAATCTGGCCGTCCAAGCTTAGTAAAAGCCTGCTGTCTACTATTAGATAAGCAGGCTTTTTTTATACATATTGAAAAAGGGGTTGGCAAGGAATGGCTATTAACGGAGTGCTTCCGCTATGGAAAGAAAAAGGCATGACTTCGCACGATTGCGTTTTTAAATTAAGAAAAATCCTGAAAACAAAAAAAGTTGGACATACAGGAACATTGGATCCTGAAGTCGACGGCGTGCTGCCAATCTGCATCGGAGGAGCCACTAAAGTGGCTGAATACATTACCGACCAAGGCAAAACGTATGAAGCGGAAGTAACGATCGGCTTTTCGACCGAAACAGAAGATGCGACTGGCGCCATTGTAGAATCGGACCTTTCTGAAAAGGCGGTTACGCGGAAACAATTGCTGGAAGCACTGGAAGCCTTGACGGGTGAAATTACGCAAATTCCACCAATGTATTCCGCTGTGAAAGTGAATGGGAAAAAGTTGTATGAATACGCGCGGCAAGGCATTCCTGTTGAACGGCCGAAACGCACTGTCCGCATCGACTCCATTGAATTGCTAAGCGATGATGAGCAGTGGAGCGGCCAAGAGCTGAAATTTTCAATCCGCATCCGATGCGGCAAAGGGACGTATATCCGGACATTGGCTGTTCAAATAGGGGAAAAGCTCGGCTACCCGGCGCATATGTCGAAACTCACGCGTACGGCTTCTGGAAAATTTGATGCTGGAGACTGCAAAACACTTGCCGAAGTGGAGGAACTTGCTCAAAATGGAGCTATCGGCACAATTTTGAAACCGTTGAGTTACGGGCTTAGCAGCTTTCCATTTTTTGAAATCGACCGCAAAGATTTTTTTGCGATTAAAAATGGGCAGGTTCTAGACCGTCATCCGCTCATGGCAGAACATGAATTCCTGGTGTTCACAGTCGGAGGCGAGCCGCTTGCACTTTATAAGCGGCACCCGGAAAAAGCGGACAAGATGAAGCCTGAAAAAATGTTCGGTTCTCCGAAGATGGACGAGGTGTAAGATGGAAATCATTCATTTAAGTTATCCCAATCATATTGAACCGGAGGCGCCCTTCGGTCCGATTTCACTCGCGCTTGGATTTTTTGACGGCGTACATAGAGGGCATCAGCGTGTAATCGGCGAAGCAATAGCCCAAGCGAAAAAATTAAACATCAAGTCGGCGGTCATGACGTTCGATCCGCATCCTTCCGTAGTTCTCGGCGGCAGAAAAGAAGAAGTATTTTACATCACGCCGCTGCAAAAGAAAATGGAAATTCTCGAATCGATGAACGTGGACATCTGTTTTATTGTGCGGTTCACATCCGATTTTGCCCAGCTGAGCCCCGATGAATTTATTGAGCATTTCATCAAAGGGCTGAATGTGGTCCACGTGACTGCCGGATTTGACTATTCGTTCGGCAGTAAAGGGAAAGGCAATATGGAGACGATGCAGCAAAAAGGCGAAGGTTTCTTTGCAGTTACGACCATCGAAAAACAAATCGAAGCTGATGAGAAAATCAGTTCGACACGCATCCGCAGTTTGCTGAAAACAGGGGATGTCAAAGAAGTGAGCGGGCTGCTCGGCCGGCCGTACCGAATTTCCGGCACCGTTGTGAACGGCGATAAGCGCGGAAGAACCATCGGATTTCCGACGGCCAACGTTGAACCGGAAATCGGCAGTTTTGTACCCGGACGCGGCGTTTATGCGGTGAGAATCCGCGTTCAAGGCCAGTTTTATAACGGCGTCTGCAATGTCGGCTATAAACCGACTTTCAATAATCCGGATATTAAGAAAAATACCATTGAAGTCTATATCATCGATTTCGATCGGAATATTTACGGCGAGATGGTGGATGTCGACTGGTTGCTGCGCATTCGCGATGAACAGAAATTCTCGGGCATTGATGAACTGAAGGCACAAATCCAGAAAGACAAAGAAACAGCAATCGCATATTTTGCTGAGAGGAAATAAGGCGCATAGTTGATTTTGGAAATGTCTTATGCTATCATTACAAAGTACTGAAAACGTACGAACCGTTGCTTGGCAAATCGAATCACCAACGTTTGCTCGGTAATAGGGGATATCAGAAATTAGGAGGTGGAAACAGTATGGCAATCACTCAAGAACGTAAAAATGAATTGATCAATGAATACAAAGTGCATGACACGGATACTGGGTCTGCAGAAATTCAAATCGCCATTCTTACAGAAGACATCAACAACTTGAACGAACACTTGCGTACTCACAAGAAAGATCACCACTCACGTCGTGGTCTATTCAAAATGGTAGGTCGCCGTCGCAACTTGCTTAAATACTTGCGCGAGAACGATGTAGCACGCTACCGCGAGCTTATCTCAAAATTAGGCTTACGCCGATAATAGCAATTAGTAAAAGCGGGATTCGTCCCGCTTTTTCTTTATGGATAAAATTTATCTCATTCAATCGCACTCCGATTGGATTTTTGATACACTAGATACAACTATTGGATACATATAGTGAAACATTGTAAGAGAGAGGAGCTCGATTATGGAGCAAACGAAAAAAGTCTATACATTCGATTGGGCCGGCCGCGAATTGCAAGTTGAAGTTGGCCAGTTGGCAAAACAAGCAAACGGAGCTGCCCTGATCCGTTACGGCGATACAGCAGTGCTTTCTACTGCCACTGCATCAAAAACGCCAAAACCATTGGATTTCTTCCCATTGACTGTAAACTATGAAGAGCGTTTATATGCAGTCGGCAAAATCCCTGGCGGATTTATTAAACGCGAAGGGCGCCCTTCTGAAAAAGCGACGCTGACAAGCCGTTTAATCGACCGTCCGATCCGTCCGCTATTCCCGGACGGCTTCCGCAATGAAGTCCAAGTCATTTCGATGGTTATGTCAGTCGACCAGGATTGCCCGTCTGAAATGGCCGCTATGTTCGGATCATCGCTGTCGCTTATGATTTCAGATATTCCATTTGACGGCCCGATTGCGGGCGTTATCGTTGGGATGATCGATGGCGAATACATCATCAACCCGACAAACGAGCAGCTTGAGCAAAGTTCGATCAACTTGACTGTAGCGGGTACAAAAGATGCGATCAACATGGTAGAAGCTGGAGCGAAAGAAGTTTCTGAGGACGTCATTTTGGAAGCCATCATGTTCGGCCATGAAGAAATCAAGAAATTGATCGAATTCCAGGAACAGATTGCAGCTGAAGTCGGCAAAGAAAAAACGGAAATCCAGCTTTATGAATTGGATGCTGAATTGACGGCTACGCTGAAAGAAGCGGTAGAAGCTGATATGAATGCAGCAGTCCAAATCAATGAAAAGCAAGCGCGCAACGAAGCGATTGAAGAAGTGAAAGCACGCGCTTTGGCTGCATATGAAGAATCGGATGAAGCGGTGAAAAAACAAGCCGGCCAAATTCTTGATAAAATGGTCAAAGATGAAGTGCGCCGCCTGATTACGGATGAGAAAATCCGTCCGGATGGCCGTACGCCTTCTGAAATCCGTCCATTATCTTCCGAAGTGGGCATCTTGAACCGCACACACGGCTCTGGATTATTCACGCGTGGGCAAACGCAGGCAATGAGCATTTGTACGCTAGGTGCTTTAGGCGATGTTCAAATCATCGACGGCCTTGGCATTGAAGACACAAAGCGCTTTATGCACCATTACAACTTCCCGTTGTTCTCAGTAGGTGAGACTGGATTCCTTCGTGGGCCGGGCCGCCGTGAAATTGGGCACGGGGCACTTGGTGAACGGGCACTTGAAGCGGTTATTCCAAACGAAAAAGATTTCCCATATACGATCCGTTTAGTGGCGGAAGTTCTTGAATCCAATGGATCTACTTCCCAAGCGAGTATTTGTGCATCAACGCTTGCGATGATGGATGCAGGTGTACCATTGAAAGCGCCGGTTGCCGGTATTGCGATGGGCCTTGTGAAAAAAGGCGAAAACTATACAGTTCTTTCAGATATCCAAGGGATGGAAGACCATCTTGGCGATATGGACTTTAAAGTGGCAGGTACGGCAAAAGGGATTACAGCACTTCAAATGGACATTAAAATTGACGGCTTATCCCGTGAAATTTTGGAGGAAGCGTTGACGCAAGCACAAATCGGACGGATCCATATCCTCGAATCGATGCTTGCAACAATTGCTGAACCAAGAACGACGCTTTCTAAATACGCACCGAAAATCATCATGGTGAAGATCAATCCTGATAAAATCCGCGATGTGATCGGACCTGGCGGTAAAGTCATCAATAAAATCATTGATGAAACAGGCGTTAAGATCGATACGGAGCAAGACGGCACCATCTTCATTTCATCTGTAGACGAAGAAATGAATGCGAAAGCCAAAGCGATGATCGAAAATATTGTACGTGAAGCGAAAGTCGGCGAATACTACGAAGGCAAAGTGAAGCGCATTGAGAAATTCGGTGCTTTTGTCGAACTATTCCCTGGCAAAGACGGGCTTCTTCACATTTCTGAAATTCAGGAAGAGCGTACGAAAGAAGTAGAAGACGTTCTGAAAATGGATCAAGTTGTCAAAGTGAAAGTCATTGAAATCGACCGTCAAGGGCGCGTCAACCTTTCACGCAAAGTGGTCTTGAAAGAAGAAAAAGAAGCAGCTGAAAAAGAAAACCAATAAGATCTTCAACGAAATTGCCAGCTTATGTTGGCAATTTTTTTCAAATGGCAGGATAATTAGGGACAACTGCAACTTAGCATCAGCGCTCCAGGCCAAAAGCCTGAAGAGCGTTGGCGCTTTTCTTAAATTAGGGGGAAAAGAAATTTGGTAAATACACATGTATGCGGAAACGGGCTGCGGATCGTTTCTGAAAAAATTCCGCATTTTCGTTCAGTGGCTGTTGGAGTTTTTGTAAATGCCGGTTCAAGAGATGAACTGCCTGAAGAAAATGGATTAACGCATTTCATTGAACATATGCTGTTCAAAGGAACGGAAACGCGTTCGGCGAAACAAATTGCCCGGGAATTTGACCGCATCGGCGGAGACATGAATGCCTATACATCAAAAGAATATACCTGCTATTACGCGAAAGTGCTTGACCATCATGCAGAACTTGCGGTGACGGTGCTGGCAGATATGTTTTTCAATTCGAAAATGGATCCGGTGGAAATAGATAAAGAGCGGCAAGTGGTCCTGGAAGAAATCAGCATGACTGAAGATATGCCGGATGATGATGTCCACGAACAATTGTGGAAAGTCATGTATCCCCACCATTCGATCGGGGCGCCGATTTTAGGGACGGTCCAGACGCTGCAAAGTTTTACAAAAGAAAAGATCGAAGATTTCATGGAGCGGCATTATACCCCTCGAAATACGGTCATCTCGATAGCGGGAAATATTACGCCGGAATTGATTCGATTGATCGAGAAGCTTTTCGGAACATTCAACAGAACAAACCGGCCGAAAAACTATTTGCTTCCTGATTTTACTGCAGGCCACTCCTTTAAAACCAAAGAAACCGAACAAGGGCACCTTTGCCTCGGATACCCGGGGTTATCAATGCAGCATCCTGATATTTTCAATTTGGCGGTATTGAATAATGTCATTGGCGGTTCCATGTCTTCACGCCTATTCCAAGAAATTCGGGAAGAGCGCGGGCTTGCGTATTCGATTTATAGCTACCATTCGGCGTATTCAGACCACGGGGCACTAGCGATTTATGGCGGCACTTCAAATGAACAGATGCCGGAATTGCAGGAAGTGATCCTGGATACACTCGCGGCGATTAAAACGAACGGTCTGACGCGCGAAGAAATCGAAGATACGAAAGAACAATTGAAAGGCAATGTCATTCTCGGTTTGGAAAGCACTTCCTCCCGGATGAGCCGCAATGGAAAAAACGAATTATTATTGCAAAGACACCAACCGCATGAAGAAATCATCGAGTTGATTGAACAAGTGTCTGCGGAAAAAGTCCAGAACTTGATGAGTTTATTGACTGAGAATCCAGCTATTTCAATTATACAGTCAAAAAATGCTTCCTTAACTTAAGGAAGCATTTTTTGTATGGAATTCACTGCTTTATCAGGATGAATTATGGTACAATAACGCCAACATACAGAGAAGGAGCGAATTTTGTGAAAACATATAATGTAGCGATCATGGGAGCTTCAGGAGCCGTCGGACAGCAGATGAAAGACCAGCTGGAAAAAAGGAATTTCCCGGTAAAAGAGATTGTATTTTTAGCATCAAGTCGTTCAGCAGGCCAGGAAATCGAATTTAATGGCAAAACACATCTTATCCAGGAAGCGGTTCCTGAATCGTTTGAAGGCATTGATATTGCCCTATTCAGTGCGGGCGGAAGCATTTCCGAAAAATTTGCACCCGAAGCCGTGAAGCGTGGAGCCGTTGTTATCGACAATACAAGTGCTTTCCGAATGGATAAAGAAGTGCCGCTTGTCGTGCCGGAAGTAAACAAGAAAGATTTAACTTTACATAACGGGATTATTGCGAATCCAAACTGTTCAACGATCCAAATGGTTTGCGCACTGCAGCCATTAAAAGAGCAGTATGGGCTGAAGAAAGTGGTCGTGTCCACGTATCAGGCCGTTTCAGGTGCGGGGCTAGCGGCCATCAATGAGCTGAAAGCACAGGCGGCAGACTTTGAAAATGCTCCGAACGCTGAAGCGAACGTGCTGCCGGTAAAATCAGCGGAACGGCATTTTCCGATTGCGTTCAATGCGATTCCGCAAATCGATCAGTTTACAGACAACGGCTATACGTTTGAAGAAATGAAAATGATCAATGAAACGAAAAAAATTATGCATGACGAGCACTTGGCTGTAGCGGCCACATGCGTCCGTTTGCCGGTTGTGACAGGCCATTCTGAATCGGTCTATGTGGAACTGGCGGGTGCGCCGACAGTGGACGATGTGAAAAAAGCGTTAGCCGATGCACCGGGCGTTGTGCTGATGGACGATCCTTCTAACCAAGTTTACCCAATGCCGTTAATGGCAGCCGGCAAAGACGAAGTGTTCGTAGGGAGAATCCGCCAGGACCTGGATAACCCGAACGGCTTCCATTTATGGATAGTCGCTGATAATTTAATCAAAGGCGCAGCCTTGAATTCGGTGCAAATCGCCGAATCGATGATTGAACAGGAAATCATCTAAGAGTTGCTTCTAATTGAGAAAAACTAAGCCGGACAGCCGTCCGGTTTATTTTTTGTTTGGACTGTTACCTTTAATTCCCGTATAATAAAGTCTATGGATGTGTACGGGTGAATTTTAGGAGGAAATAATTTGAGTAAAGTAAAGAATGAAGTCATCAGAGTAATTCCGCTCGGCGGAGTCAGTGAAATCGGAAAAGCGATGTATGTCATCGAAATTGATGAAGACCTCTTTGTCGTAGACAGCGGATTGATGTTCCCGGAAGATGAAATGCTGGGCATCGATATCGTCATCCCGGACATTACGTTTTTAGAAGAAAACAAAGACCGAGTAAAAGGGATTTTCCTGACGCACGGACATGAAGATGCGATCGGGTCAATCGCTTATTTGCTGAAAAAAGTGCAGGCGCCTGTCTATGGATCGAAATTGACGATCGCTTTAGCAAAAGAGCATGTAAAAGAGCAAGGTTCATTAAAGCAAGTGAAGTTCTTTGAAGTAACCAATAAGAGTCGCATGAATTTCGACAAGACGCATGTAACGTTTTTCCATACGACGCATAGCATTCCGGATGCTTTAGGAATTGTCTTCCATACTTCTGAAGGTGCTATCGTCCATACTGGCGAGTTCAAATTTGACCAGTCGGCCAAAGGCAGCTACAAGCCGGATATCGCAAAAATGGCGAAACTTGGAGAAGACGGCGTCTTGATGCTGCTTTCCGATTCAACTGAAGCGGAGCGTCCAGGCTACACAACTTCGGAAACAGTCATTGCAGACCATCTGCTGTCTGCGTTTATCGCCGCTAAAGGGCGTATTCTCGTTTCCTTGTATTCGTCGAACTTCATACGGATCCAGCAAGTTTTCGATACAGCGCATGCGACAGGCAAAAAAGTGGCAGTTGCTGGGAAAAGCTTGGAAAGCAGCTATGAAGTGGGATTGCGCTTAGGCTACTTAACCGTGCACGAAGATACGGTCATCTCCTTGAAAGACCTGGAAAACTACAATGATGAAGAAGTGGTCATCATCGTCACCGGCAACCAGGGCGAGCCGCTTGAGGCATTGGATAAAATGGTCCGCAAACAGCATAAAGATGTGAAAATCAAAGAAACGGATACCGTTTTGATTACGTTTACCCCGTCTCCTGGCATGGAAGTGCCAATGTTCCAAACGATGAACAAATTGGCGAAAGCCGGAGCAAATGTGTTAACGTCCAGCAAAAAAGTCCACGTATCCGGACATGGCAGCCAAGAAGATTTAAAAATGATGCTTAACATGATGAAACCAAAATATTTCATCCCCATCCAAGGCGAATACAAAATGTTAATTGCACATTCTAAATTGGCACAGCAAGTCGGTATGCACAAATCGGATATTTTCATTGCTGATAAAGGCGATATCGTCGAATACAAAGACGGCAAAGTCCGGATGAGCGGGCGCGTCACGGCCGGCAATGTACTAATTGACGGCATTGGAATCGGAGACGTCGGCAACATCGTCCTTCGCGACCGCAAATTGTTATCGCAAGACGGGATTTTCATCGTTGTTGTGACATTGAACCGCAAAGAAAAGAAAATTGCTTCAGGGCCGGAGATGATTTCAAGAGGATTCGTCTACGTGCGCGAATCGGAGCAGTTAATGGAAGAATCCACCCAGTTGGTACGGAAAGTAGTCGAGAAATACGTCATTAAAGATGCTTTTGAATGGAATAATATTAAACAGGAAATTCGCGACACATTGAATTCTTATTTATTCCAACAGACAAAGCGCCGCCCAATGATCATTCCGATTATTATGGAATATTAAGAGAGTAAAAGTGAAAGGATTTCCATACCGCCTCACGCGGTGGAAATCCTTTTTCAATGTTTAGGAAAACGATCAGCGCAAGAAACATTCAAGATGAACGCTTCCGGGCTCCAAAGCCGAATCTAGCGATTGCGCTTTTCGTAAAAATGAAGGAAATGAGGGATTAACATGCCGCGGACTCCAGCAAAAAATAGGAAAAAGAAAAAACCGGCATCCAAGAAAAAACAGCAGTTTCCTCCGATCGGCTATGAAGTCATCGGCTTGCTGTTAATCGTCATGGCAGTGCTTATGGCGTTCCAATTAGGCATCATCGGGAAAATGCTGTTAAACACAGCAGAGCTTTTAATGGGGAATTTAGCCTTCTTAATTCCACTGGCTTTGCTCTTTACGGCTATCCATGTCATGGTGCGCCGAAGATGGCCAAGGCCAAGGCTGAAGGCCGCAGTGAGCGGGCTGTTCATCTTAACAGGCGTTGCGTTGATTTGCCATTTGGTCTATGCGGCTGGATCCATTTTGCCGCTTACATCGGGCAATGTGATAGCCGAGACAGTCAAATCCACCCGGTTGACGGGTTCGATTTGGCAAAGCTATGATGCCAGCGGTGCCGGTTTGTTCGGCGGATTTTTGTATGCCATGTTCCATGTTCTATTCGATACGGCCGGAACCTGGATTATTGCCATTCTTCTTCTTTCGATCGGAGCAATTATTTTAACCGGGAAAACAGCTGCCCCTTATATTGCAGAGAAAATCCCAAGCATGCGCCCGGCAATTGATGGCATATTGGTTCGCTTGAAACAGCCGAAAACAAAACGGCTAGCAGCTCCGCGGAAAAAAGCGGAAAAAGCAGAAAAACAGGAAGAGCCGGAACACATCATGGAAGTCGATGATGCACTGGAATACGACGAAGAGGAAACGATTTACCCGGATGTGCATGAAGAACCGATCATTTCGGCGTTCACTGAAAACGTAAAGCCGAAAAAAGCGGAAGCGGCGCCGATTGAACCGGAACTGGAAGATTCGGATGACGGGGAAGTCAAACTCATGTCCACTCATGAAGAAATGGAAAATGAAGAATATCAGCTGCCGCCGATCGATTTGTTGACTTTGCCGCCGCACAGCGACCAAAGCGGCGAATATGCAGGGATTCAAAAAAATGCGAAGAAGCTTGAAAAAACCTTCCAAAGCTTCGGTGTGCGCGCAAAAGTGACGCAAGTCCATTTAGGGCCGGCTGTGACAAAATACGAAGTGCTTCCGGATACAGGCGTGAAAGTCAGCAAGATTGTCAGCTTGCACGACGATTTGGCGCTTGCCCTTGCAGCGCGGGATATCCGGATTGAAGCGCCGATTCCCGGAAAATCAGCCATCGGCATCGAAGTGCCGAATTCAGAAGTGGCGATTGTCAGCCTGCGGGAAGTGCTCGAATCAGAAGAAAACAATAAGCCGGATGCAAAATTGCTCTTCGGCCTAGGCCGCGACGTTACAGGCCAAGCCGTCATGACGCAATTGAACAAAATGCCGCATTTATTAGTAGCTGGTTCTACAGGGAGCGGTAAGTCCGTTTGCATCAACGGCATCATCACCAGCATCATTATGCGGGCAAAGCCGCATGAAGTGAAAATGATGATGATTGACCCCAAAATGGTGGAATTGAACGTCTACAATGGCATTCCCCATTTATTGGCGCCGGTCGTAACGGACCCGCGCAAGGCGGCCCAGGCATTGAAAAAAATCGTTTCAGAAATGGAGCGCCGCTATGAACTGTTCTCGCATACCGGCACACGGAATATCGAAGGCTATAACGATTATGTCCGGATTTTCAATGAAGAGAACGAAGAAAAGCATCCAAAGCTTCCGTTTATCGTTGTCATTGTTGACGAATTAGCGGACTTGATGATGGTCGCTTCAAATGAAGTGGAAGACGCCATTACCCGTTTAGCGCAGATGGCCCGTGCAGCAGGCATCCATTTGATCATCGCCACGCAGCGCCCGAGCGTTAACGTCATTACCGGTGTCATTAAAGCCAATATCCCTTCGCGGATCGCTTTTGCAGTTTCTTCTGCGATTGACTCCCGTACGATTTTGGACATGGGCGGAGCGGAAAAATTGCTGGGCCGGGGTGATATGCTGTTCCTAGGAGCAGGCCAATCAAAACCGGTTCGGGTTCAAGGCGCGTTCTTGTCGGATTCAGAAGTTGAAAAAGTCGTGGACTTTGCTATTGAACAGCAGAAAGCCCAATACCAGGAAGACATGATTCCGTCTGAGGTCGAAGAAGCAGCGATTGACGACGAGACCGACGAAATCTATGACGAAGCTGTGCAGCTCGTATCAGAAATGCAGACTGCTTCTGTTTCCATGCTGCAGCGCCGCTTCCGGGTCGGCTATTCAAGAGCCGCAAGAATCATTGACCAGATGGAACAGCGGGGAGTAGTAGGCCCTTATGAAGGCAGCAAACCGCGAACTGTTTTAGTTCCAAAGCAGGAGGAATATTAAGGAAATATCAGAATTTTTGTGACAATCTGATTACATCGAATGAAATATTTGCAATGAAAATTCGCGAAATTCGACAAAAGACTATTTATTTCGTCTGGAATAAGTGTTATAGTAATTTTGATTAGTAGGAATGTTTTACATCAGATGTCTGATCTCTGTCATTGGTGGTGAGTCTTATGACAATTAAATCGGATCATCGAGCGTTGTACCTTCAAGTGATTGATCGAATGAAGCAAGACATTGCGGCCGGATTGTACAAAGAGAAAGAGAAGCTGCCATCCGAGTTCGAACTTGCGAAATCACTTGGAGTCAGCCGTGCGACTTTAAGAGAAGCACTGCGGTTATTGGAAGAAGATAATATTATCGTAAGGCGGCATGGCGTCGGGACTTTTGTCAATCCAAAACCTGTATTTTCGACAGGCATCGAACAATTGACAAGCGTCTCCGACATGATTCGCCAGGCAGGCATGGAACCCGGCGTGATTTATCTAAGCACCGGTGAGAGCCTTTCGTCCGAAGAAGATATAAAACGCTTTCATTGCGATGCTGATGAATCCATAATTACTATTGAACGCGTCCGAACAGCAAATGGTGAACCTGTCGTCTATTGCATCGACAAAGTGCCAGCGGCTTATCTGCCGGCTGATTTTCTCGGACGCAAAGAAAGCTCGATCTTCTCAGCGATAGAAGAGTCCGGAGAAACCCGCATTGCCTATGCGGTCACATTCATAGATCCAATCGGATACCACGAAGATGCGTCGCCGATTCTTGAATGCGATCCGGAAACAGCATTATTGGTGTTAAAACAGCTCCACTACGATGAGGACGATCGTGTGGTGCTTTACTCAAAGAATTACTTCAGAGCTGATAAGTTTAGTTTTCATGTAGTTCGAAAACGTGTGTAAAACGGCAAATTCCTGCTAATATCAAACATACCTCAGGGGGTTATTACATTGACGAAACGTAAATTTGGTCTAGGTCTATCTTTAATGCTTGCAGCGGGAACAATGCTTGCTGCGTGCGGCAGCGACGAAGATACTTCAAACGGTGACACTGGATCTGGCGACGGCGGAAGTTCAGAAGAAACAAGCGACTTCTCAGTAGCAATGGTTACAGATGTCGGCGGTGTGGATGATAAATCATTCAACCAATCAGCTTGGGAAGGTTTGCAAGCGTTTGGGGAAGAAAATGGCCTTGAAAAAGGAGACGGCGGATTTGACTATCTCCAGTCGGCTTCTGATGCAGACTATAATACGAACTTAAACAACTTGATCCGTCGTGACTTCGACGTCGTTTATGGAATTGGGTTCTTGATGGAAGGCGCTGTTAAAGAAATCGCTGAACAGCAGCCGGACGCTCAAATTGCCATTATCGATGCTGTCGTTGACGCTCCAAACGTAGCCAGCGTATTGTTCAAAGAGCAAGAAGGTGCATTCCTTGCGGGTGTAGCAGCAGCTCTTATGACTGAAACTGGCAAAGTTGGTTTTGTTGGCGGAATGGAAATTCCAGTAATCGAGCGCTTTGAAGCTGGTTTCCTAGCAGGCGTTGAAGCTGCAGATCCTGCAGTTGAAGTCGATGTACAATATACAGGTGCTTTTGATAAAGCGGAATTGGGTAAAACAACAGCTAACCGCATGTACTCTGCTGGAGCGGATATCGTATTCCACGCAGCTGGCGGAACAGGCAACGGGGTATTCACTGAAGCGAAAGAACGCAAAGAAGCAGATCCGGATACAAACATCTGGGTTATCGGTGTAGATGCTGACCAATACGACGAAGGTCAAGTCGGCGATGCTAACGTAACACTTACTTCAGTTCTTAAAGGTGTAGACCAAGCAGTAATCGACATTTCAAACCAAGCGATGGAAGGCAACTTCCCTGGCGGCGAAACATTGACTTACGGTTTAGCTGAAGACGGTGTTGGCCTTGCGGATTCACGCGGAGCAATCACAGAAGACGTTATGGCTAAAATTGACGAGTACAAAGAGAAAATTGCTAGCGGCGAAATCGTCGTTCCTGAAACTCTAGAAAACTAAGCATTCCTCAATACGGTCATCATAAAGGCCGGTCTTACCGGCCTTTATGATTTTTTTTCGCCTATTTTTATGAATTATTAGATGAAAGGCTTTTCTCAGCAAAAGCCTTTCATGTATTAATTTTAAACAAATATTAAGTTACCAGTTTTCGAAGGAGTGAAAACAATGGAATATGTAATCGAGATGCTCAATATTCGCAAAGAATTTGGGACATTCGTTGCCAATGACAATATAACGCTGCAACTTAAAAAAGGCGAAATCCATGCGTTATTGGGAGAGAATGGGGCAGGGAAATCAACTTTAATGAACGTGCTGTTCGGCCTTTACCAGCCTGAAGGCGGCGAGATTCGAGTGCGCGGAGAAAAAGTGGACATTTCAGACCCGAACGTAGCAAATGATTTAGGAATCGGCATGGTGCACCAGCACTTTATGCTAGTCGAAAATTTCTCAGTAACTGAAAACATCATTCTGGGAAGTGAACCGACTAAATACGGAGTGACCAACAAAAAAGACGCAGCCAAAAAAGTTCAAGCTCTTTCTGAACAGTACGGGTTGAACGTCGATCCATACGCTATCATCGAAGATATTTCGGTTGGCATGCAGCAGCGTGTCGAAATTTTAAAAACTTTGTACCGCGGTGCAGAAATTTTAATTTTCGATGAGCCGACTGCTTCTTTGACGCCTCAGGAAATCACGGAATTGATCCAGATTATGAAGCGGTTGATTGCGGAAGGCAAATCCATCATCTTGATTACGCATAAACTTAAAGAAATCATGGATGTTTCCGATCGCGTTACCGTTATTAGAAAAGGGCAAGGCATCGGCACCGTAATCACGTCTGAGACCAATCCGCAAGAGCTGGCTTCCTTAATGGTTGGACGCCAAGTGGAATTTAAAACAGTGAAAAGTCCAGCGTCTCCTACAGACAATATTCTAAGCGTCAAAAATTTAGTCGTCGATGACTACCGCGGAGTAGCAAAGGTCAAGAATCTTAATTTGGATGTCCGTGCAGGTGAAATTGTCGGAATTGCCGGTATAGACGGGAATGGACAATCGGAGTTGATTGAAGCGATCACGGGGCTTCGCAAAGTGAAAAGTGGAACCATTTCGCTTCACGGCAAGGACATCACAGGGTTAAAGCCGCGTAAAGTTACAGAAGCAGGGGTTGGCCACATCCCGCAGGATCGCCATAAGCATGGCTTAGTATTGGATTTCCCGATTGGCCATAACATTTCCCTGCAGACGTATTATAAACAGCCAATTTCAAAAAGCGGCATCATTGATTACAACAAGATTGATGAAAAAGCAAAAGCAATTATTGCAGCGTACGATGTCCGGACGCAAGGACCGCACGAACCTGCCCGGGCTTTATCAGGCGGGAATCAGCAAAAAGCGATTATCGGCCGTGAAGTTGACCGGAATCCGGAACTGCTGATTGCAGCATTGCCGACGCGTGGCCTTGATGTAGGGGCCATTGAATTTATCCATAGCCGTTTGATTGAACAGCGGGATAATGGAAAAGCAGTCCTTTTGATTTCGTTCGAATTGGACGAGGTTATGAACGTATCCGATCGCATTGCCGTTATCCATGACGGCGAAATTGTCGATACGGTGCTTCCAGAAGAAACAACAGAACAGGAACTTGGCTTGCTGATGGCAGGGCATGCGGTTCGGGGTTCTGAACATAAGGAGGATCAGCATGTCGACTAGAGCAACAAATATTCTGGTCCCAGTCATTTCCGTAATTCTTGGTTTAATAGTCGGAGCAATTATCATGTTGATCAGCGGCTATAATCCAATTGACGGCTATGCCGCTTTATGGAACGGGATTTTCGGTGACTTATATACAATAGGAGAAACTATTCGCCAAATCACTCCTTATTTATTGGCCGGGCTTGCGGTAGCGTTTGCTTTCCGTTCAGGTTTGTTCAATATCGGGGTTGAAGGGCAATTGATCGTTGGATGGTTCGCTGCCGCGTATGTCGGAGTAGCGGTTGAACTTCCAATGATCATCCACTTGCCGCTCGCTATTTTAGCGGCAGCAGCAGCAGGTGCGTTATGGGGATTTGTTCCTGGACTTTTAAAAGCGAAATTCCATGTCCATGAAGTTATCGTCACGATCATGATGAACTATATCGCGCTTCATACAACGAACGCGTTGATCAAAACGGTATCCGGCGGCGGAGACCGCACAGAATCCATTTTTGCCAGTGCATCATTGCGTTCAGAGTTTCTTGAAAATTTAACGGAGTTTTCGCGTCTTCACTACGGCATTATCATTGCCCTTGTCATGGTAGGTGTCATGTGGTTTATTCTTGAAAAAACGACGCTCGGATTTGAATTGAAAGCGGTCGGGTTCAACCACAACGCTTCTCAATACGCGGGCATGAATGTCAACAAAAACATTATTTTAGCAATGGTGATTTCAGGAGCATTTGCCGGCCTAGGCGGTGCAATGGAAGCTCTTGGAACATTTGAATACGTGTCTTCCAAAGCAGGATTTACGGGCATCGGATTCGATGGGATCGCGGTTGCCTTGCTTGGAATGAACACTCCGCTCGGCGTTATTTTCGGGGCTACTCTTTTTGGTTCTTTGAAATACGGCGCCCTCAATATGCCGAATGCTGCGGGCATTCCGCTTGAGATTGTGGAAATTGTAATTGCCGTTATTATTTTCTTTGTAGCATCAGGATACATCATCCGTCTATTCCTGCTGCGCGCGGCTAAGAAGAAGGAGGCGAAGTAATATGAGTTTCTTGGAAGTTTTGTATTTCATCGTTCCTTCAGCGATATTTTATGCAGCTCCGCTTATTTTAGTAGCAATCGGCGGTGTATTTTCCGAGCGATCGGGCGTTATTAATATCGGCCTCGAAGGTTTGATGGTCATTGGCGCATTCGTGGGCATTTTGTTCAACTTATTATTTGCCGATACTTTTGGCGACGCAACTCCTTGGCTGGCGTTGATCGCTGCGATGGTTGCAGCGCTGTTGCTTTCATTGGTTCACGCGGTTGCATCGATTTCGTTCCGGGCGGACCAAACAGTATCAGGGGTTGCCATCAACTTGCTGGCAATTGCTTTGTCTCTTTACCTGGTGAAGAAAATTTTCGGGAAAGGGCAGACGGATTTCATCACCGAGCGTTTTACGCGCTATGATTTCCCGGTCCTATCGGATATTCCGTTTATCGGGCCGATGTTCTTCACGAAAATTTATAACACGTCTTTCTTGGCAATCCTCATTGCCATCATTGCTTGGTTTATCATTTATAAAACGCCGTTCGGCTTGCGCCTCCGCTCAGTCGGGGAACATCCAATGGCAGCAGATACAATGGGAATCAACGTAAACAGAATGCGCTATATTGCTGTCATGATTTCCGGAGCTTTAGCTGGGATCGGCGGAGCCATCTATGCGCAGACGATTTCCGGTGATTTCGGACACGCGACGATCAATGGACAAGGGTTCATGGCGCTCGCGGCGATGATCTTCGGTAAATGGCATCCGCTTGGTGCGATGGGAGCCGCTTTGTTCTTCGGTTTAGCTCAAGCGTTAAGTATCGCCAGCTCATCTATTCCAATCATCCAAGATATCCCGAATGTCTTCTTGCTGATTCTTCCATACGTTTTGACCATTTTAGCTCTGGCCGGTTTTATTGGCCGTGCAAATGCGCCAAAAGCGAACGGAATCCCTTACATCAAAGGGCAGCGCTAATCCAAAAAAAGAATCGCCCAAGCGGCGGTTCTTTTTTTTGGCCGCATGGGCATTCTTCATTATTTGCATTTCATTCCAGTGGTTCGGTATAGTTAGAATAAGAAAGCTGAGAGGGGATTTACTGATGTTTCAATCTATTAAGATCGCACAAGGCGTGAATGTCCACGTAAATGAAACGACTCAATTCAAGACGATAAATTTTTCTTTTAAATTCAAAGACCGTTTAACACCTGAAAAAGCATCTGCCCGTTCCGTTTTGGCAAATGTGCTCCAGCACAGCAATGAGGTATATCCATCTCATACAGCGCTGCGCATGGTGTTGGATGATTTATATGGCACTTCCCTCTACATAGATTCTTCAAAACGGGGCAATGAACACATCGTCACTTTAAATGTAGAAACAGTGAATGACCAATATCTTTCCGAAGAAGGCGTATTGGAAAAAGTCTTAAACTTGATGTATGTCGTCCTATTCAAGCCCAATATGGAAAACGGGCTCTTTAAGAAATCCATTTTCCTGCGCGAAAAGCAGACCATCAAAGAACGGATTGAATCGATCTTTGACGAAAAGACCCGCTACGCGCAGCAGCGCATGATGGAACTTGCTCTGCCGGGGCATCCCGCTTCCATTCAAGCAAATGGTTCGCTCGAAGAACTGGAGAAAGTGACGAACGAGCAATTGGTGAAAGAATATGAAACCTTATTGAACAATAATGAAATTGAAATTTATGTGGTCGGTGACATCAAGCCGGACATGATTGCTTCCTATATTAAAGAGTACTTTCATTTCGAAGGCCGTGACCAGGCAGTGGAAGGGCCGTCAACGGAACTGAAATCTCCGGAAGAGTCTCGCGTGATCGAATACGAAGATATGAAACAAGGGAAACTGCATATGGCGTTCTTTACACCGATCACTTTCCGCGACGAAAAGTTCCCGGTAATGCAGTTGATGAACGGGGTTCTCGGAGGCTACGCCCATTCGAAACTGTTCGTCAATATCCGTGAAAAAGAAAGCATGGCTTACTACGTTTCAAGTTCGTACGCTTCGCAATTCGGCTTGATGTTCATCCTCGCCGGAATTGATTCGAAACTGGAAGGAAAAGCTGTGAAGCTCATCCTTGAACAATTGGAAGAAGTGAGAAAAGCCAATATTTCAGACGTGGAACTGGGCCAAACGAAAGCGCTTTTGATCAATCAATTAAAAGAAGCGCTGGATTCGGCTAGAGGCCAAATCGACATTTATGATCAATACATGGAACTGGATGAAGCATTTGAACCGGATTATTTGATCAGCAAATGGAATGCGGTCACAAAAGAAGACATTGCTGAAGCGGCTCAACAATTATCGTTGGAAATGACCTATTTCCTAGCAGGCAAGGAGGACGATTCAGTTGAATAAAGTTCAATTCGAACAATTAGATGAAACACTGTACCACGAAAAACTAGCGAACGGGCTTGAAGTGTATATCTTGCCGAAAAAAGGTTTTTCCAAAACCTTTGCTACGTTCACAACAAAATACGGTTCAATCGATAATCATTTTGTGCCTTACGGGGAAGAAGAAGCGATTAAAGTGCCAGACGGCATTGCCCATTTCCTGGAGCATAAAATGTTTGAAAAAGAAGACGGCGATGTCTTCCAGCAATTCAGCAAACAAGGCGCTTCTGCCAATGCCTTCACTTCCTTTACCCGCACTGCGTATCTGTTTTCAGCGACCGGGCAAATCAATGAAAATGTGGAAACGCTGCTGGATTTTGTCCAAAGCCCCTACTTCACCGAGAAAACCGTGGAGAAAGAAAAAGGCATTATCGCACAGGAAATCACGATGTATGACGATCAAGCGGACTGGCGTTTGTATTTCGGCATGATCGAAAACTTGTATAAGAACCACCCGGTGAAAATTGATATCGCTGGAACAGTCGATTCCATCCAGGATATTACGGCTGAACATTTGTACACATGCTATAACACGTTCTATCATCCATCCAACATGGTGCTGTTCGTGGTCGGTGCTGTGGATCCGGAGCAGATGATGGAGTTCGTCAAAGCAAACCAGGATCAAAAGACGTTTGAAGAGCCAAAAGAAATCAAACGCATCTATCCGGATGAGCCGATGGAAGTGGCGATTAAGGAACGGACTCTTGAAATGAGTGTGCAAAAGCCGAAAATCTTTGTCGGCATCAAGCCGGAAGTGCTCCATTACTCAGGGAAATCGATGCTGAAGCACGAGTTGGCAGCTGAACTGGCTTTCGAATTGCTGTTCGGGCGGACTTCAGATTTCTATCACCATGCGTACGAAAGCAATTTAATTGACGAGTCCTATTCTTTCGATTACTCATTGGAAAATGGTTTTGGCTATGCGCTGATCGGCTCTGATACCAATGAACCTGAGCAATTAATCAAAGAAATCAACCATACACTGGACCAAGCCATAGAGAAATGGGCGTTCGGACAAGCAGATCTTGACCGGATCCGCCGCAAGAAAATCGGATTTTTCCTGAGAGCGCTAAATTCCCCTGAATTTATCGCCAACCAATTTACGCGGTATGCATTTAATGAGATGAATTTATTCGACGTCGTGCCGATGCTCGAAGAAATAGAAGTGCCGGATCTGCAAGCTGCATTTGCAACAGTGAGTTCAGCCAGCCAGCGTTCAAACTTTACGATTATGCCACCGAAGAAGGACCGCCAGTGAAACGGTTTGCCGTCGTAATGGGAGCTTCCGGAGAAATTGGCGAAGCCATCGCTCTACAGCTTGCAGCTGATGGCTGGTCGCTTTATCTTCACTGGAACTCCACTCCCGTCAATCGGCTTGCGGAAAATTTAAGCGAAAAGTTTCCGGGACAGGAGTTTATTGCTGTCCAAGCCGACTTCACCCGTTCGGACGGAGCCGAGCGGCTGGCAGCCCAAGTCTATGATGCCGCATGCATTGTGGTGGCAAGCGGCCATGCGTTGCAAAAAATGCTGATTGATACGGAAGATGCCGAAATGGACGCTTTGTGGAATGTCCACGTCAAAAATCCGATTTCGGCCATCCGCAGAATCTCACGTTATTTTCATCGCCATCCGGCAACCTATGTCGTCTTCATCTCGTCTATATGGGGAGAGACAGGTGCTGCTCTTGAAACTGTCTATTCTTCTGTAAAAGGGGCGCAATTGGCTTTTGTCAAAGCGTACGCCAAAGAAATGGCAGCTTCCGGCACTCGGGTAAATGCAATTTCTCCAGGTTTCATTCAGACAAAAATGAATGGGAATTTTACCGCAGAAGAACTTGCTGTGATCGAGGAAGAAATTCCGCTCGGATTAGGGGCGCCTCGCCATGTGGCAGATGCTGTTGACTTTTTGGTGAACGGCAAAGCGGATTACATGACAGGCCAAGTTCTCCGGATTAATGGCGGATGGCATATGTGAGTTGCACATTGTGCGGTTTTTACTTAATTATCCATCTAGTTGCTCCGTTCGCTTCATAATCGAGGAGTTGTTCCCAAAGGTTTTGGGCCAACTCCTTTCTTATTGCCCCTTTTCTTAGGGCACTAAATCAGCTATCATAAGAGTTAGGAACTTTTTGGTCAAATATTGGCAATGAAAGGTCGGATGATGAATGAGAGAATGGTATTTTGAATACGAAATTCAAGTGAATCGTCCGGGTTTATTAGGGGATATAGCTTCTCTTCTTGGTATGCTCAGAGTAAACATCGTCACCATCAATGGCGTAGACCAAGGCAGGCGAGGAATGCTGCTGCGTGCAGAGCATGATGTTCAGCTGGAACGCTTCGAACAGATTGTTTCTACGATTGAGACAATCGCGGTGAAGAAATTCCGTGAACCGAAACTCCGTGACATTTTAGCTGTTCGCCATGGCCGTTATATTCAAAGAGATGCGGATGATCGCAAGACTTTTCGTTTTGTCCGTGATGAACTCGGATTATTGGTCGATTTCATGGCTGAAATTTTTAAACAGGAAGGCCATAAATTAGTCGGCCTTCGCGGAATGCCGCGGGTTGGAAAAACGGAATCGATTGTCGCAGCAAGTGTAAGCGCTAATAAAAAATGGATTTTCCTATCTTCGACGATGATCAAGCAAACGGTGAGAAATCAGTTGATGGGAGATGAGCATAACGCGAACAACATCTTCATACTGGATGGCATCGTTACACGCCGTTCCGGAGATGAACGCCATTTGCAGCTGGTTCGAGAAATGATGCGTATGCCAACGATTAAAGTTGTGGAACATCCCGATATGTTTGTCCAGCAATCTGAGTACAGCATCGAAGATTTCGATTATATAATCGAATTGCGCCATCATCCAGAAGAAAAGATTACATATGAAGTGTTGGAGAAAAACCACTTCATGGGCGACCAGAATCAAGCGGATATGTTCGGCGGATTTAACTTTTAAGTGGGCAGGTGATCGTATTGAGTGAATTAGGTACTCGGTTGAAAGAGGCGAGAATCGCTAAAGGGTACAGTTTGGAAGATTTACAGGATGTAACAAAGATACAAAAACGCTATTTAGCGGGAATTGAAGAAGGCAACCACAGCATGATGCCCGGACCGTTTTATGTCCGTGCCTTCATTAAACAATACGCAGAAGCTGTGGGATTGAACTCGGATGAATTGCTCGAACAGCATAAATCGGAGGTCCCGGTTTCTGTGAAAGAAGAAGTTCGGCCGACACTGACGCCGCCGACTCCTTCCCGGCGCCAAACCTTAGCTAAGAGTTCTTCGAGCGGGATGGGCGAAATTATGCCGAAAGTGATTGTCGCTTTGTTTATTGTCGTCATCTTAGCTGTTGTTATTTTCTTTTATAATAATTTGGCGACAAACGATCCGTTAGAAGATGCGGCAGATGAAGAAGGCGTTCCGTACGAAGAAACGGACGAGGCTGACGAAGAAGCACCGCCGGCAGAAGAACAGCCGGAAGAAACTCCAGCGGAAGAGCCGGAGGAACCTGCAGAGCCGGAAACGAGCCTGTCTGTCGTTGGCTCTGAAGGAGAAACAACGACTTTTGCTTGGAAAGGTCCCGCAACGCGGGAGTTGAAAATCGAAGCGAGCGGCCCGTCTTGGGTATCGGCGACTGGCCCGAATCAGCAGGAGCTGATGCAGCCGGCGCGTACGATGCAGGCGAGCGACAGTGAAGCGATAGACGTTTCAGGCGTTGCACAAGTGCGTGTAAGACTGGGAGCCAGCTCGAATGTCAAACTTACGGTAAATGGCGAACCGATTGAATATACGCAAGACTTGATTACCCAAAATATCGTTATTCAATTTACGGACGCAGAATAGCCATCTTTTGATGGCTATTTTTCTTGAGAAAGGAAAGGGGCAAACATATGAATATTCCAAACCGCATTACGGTATCGAGAATCTTGCTGATTCCGATATTTATGGTGATCATGCTGGTCGATTTTGGTTGGGGCACCATGACCTTGTTCGGTGCAGAGATGCCGGTCTCCCATTTTATCGGAGGGCTGATTTTCATCGTGGCATCCCTGACTGACTGGGTTGACGGATACTACGCGAGAAAATACAATCTTGTCACGACGTTCGGCAAGTTTTTGGATCCGCTCGCAGACAAGTTGCTGGTTTCAGCGGCATTGATCATTTTAGTGGAGCTGGGCTTCGCTGCATCATGGATCGTCATCATCATTATCAGCCGGGAATTCGCTGTCACAGGCTTGCGTCTCGTGCTCGCAGGAGAAGGCGAAGTCGTCGCTGCCGGAAGCTTAGGGAAAATTAAAACCACTGCGCAGATTCTCGCCATTTCCGCCCTATTGCTGCACGATGCCATTTTTGTTCTGGTGGGAGTGCCATTTGGCGAAATTATGCTTTACATCGCATTGATTTTCACGGTCTGGTCAGGCTGGGATTATTTCTATGCAAACCGCAAAGGCTTGATGGCATCTAAATAATAAACAAAAAATCGTTCAAGGGGTGAAGATGGATGAATGCTGAAATAATTGCTGTAGGATCTGAACTGCTTCTCGGGCAGATTACGAATTCAAACGCCCGTTTTTTATCGAACCATTTAGCAGAGCTTGGAATTAATGTGTATTACCATACGGTAGTCGGCGATAATTCGGAGCGGTTGAAAGATACGATTAACATTGCGGAAAACCGAGCAGATCTGATTATTTTCACAGGCGGCTTAGGGCCGACCAAAGATGATTTGACGAAAGAAACGATAGCCCGCCATTTGGGGACGACGTTAGAGATGGACCATGAAGCGCTTGATTCCATCGTGGCCTTTTTCGAACGGGCTGGGAGAGCGATGACGGAAAACAATAAAAAGCAGGCCTTGGTTTTAAAAGGCAGCGAGGTGCTGGTCAATCACCACGGGATGGCACCGGGCATGCTTTATAAAACCGAAACGCATACGTATATGCTGCTGCCTGGGCCGCCTAAAGAAATGGAGCCGATGTTCCAGTATGAAGCGAAGCCAAAGCTCGCTAAACTGCTGAATCAGGCAGACGTCATTTTGTCACACGTTTTGCGTTTTTATGGCATTGGGGAAGCGGAACTTGAAGACCGCATCCAGGATATTTTAGAACAGCAGACGAATCCGACCATTGCGCCGCTTGCTTCTGACGGGGAAGTGACGCTGCGGATTACAGCGAAAACGAATACGGAAGAGCAGGCCTGGAAGTTAATCGAGGAAGCGAAAGCGACCCTGCTTGAACGTGTTGGCGACTACTTGTACGGCTATGACAATGATTCGCTCGCTTCGAAAGCGATTGATCTGCTTCGTGAGCAGCAGAAGACCATATCAGCTGCCGAGAGCTTAACTGCTGGGCTGTTTCAATCTGAACTTGCGGCTGTAGCCGGGGCGAGTTGGGTTTTGGCTGGCGGCGTTATCACCTATAATGAAGAAATGAAAATCAGCCAGTTGGGCATTTCAAGTGAAGTGCTTGCCCGGTTCGGCGTTGTCAGCGAAGAAACTGCGGTTGCCATGGCTCAAGCGGTCCGTTCCAAATTCAACACGGACATCAGTGTCAGCCTAACCGGTGCTGCAGGACCGGACGCCCATGGCGACCAGCCTGCCGGCACCGTATGGATTGGCATTGCAACGGAAGAAGAAACGAAAGCCTACCGGCTGCAATTATCCGGGATGCGCAATACGAATCGCCTCAGAGCCGTGAAATTGGCATTGTCCTATATTATACGAACACTGACCGACGGAAATGCACGCAAAATTTAATTTTGCGTGTTTTTTTATGCTCAAAACGGGAAAATGGTCCGTATAAGGCGATTAAAAATCATTTTTGCGATGCGAACACGAATAAACGTTCGCATTTTCCTTGCGTATTTCTCAATGAGCAAGTATACTAGAGACAGGTAGAAAAATTGGTTTTAATTAGAGGAGGATTTCTTTTGAGCGATCGTAAAGCAGCGTTAGACATGGCGTTAAAAAGTATAGAAAAGCAGTTCGGTAAAGGATCTGTGATGAAATTAGGCGAGAAAAGCGACTATAATGTATCATCGGTTTCGAGTGGTTCTTTGGCGCTTGATACTGCACTAGGAATAGGCGGTTATCCGCGTGGACGCGTTATCGAAATCTATGGACCTGAAAGTTCAGGTAAAACAACGGTTTCCCTTCACGCTATTGCAGAAGTGCAAGCGACAGGCGGAACGGCTGCATTCATCGATGCAGAGCATGCGCTGGACCCTGTATACGCCAAAAATCTTGGCGTGAATATTGATGAGTTGCTCCTATCTCAGCCAGATACTGGTGAGCAAGCCCTTGAAATTGCTGAAGCCCTCGTACGAAGCGGCGCAGTAGATATCGTAGTAGTGGACTCCGTTGCTGCATTGGTACCGAAAGCCGAAATCGAAGGCGAAATGGGAGATTCCCACATGGGATTGCAGGCGCGCCTGATGTCTCAAGCTCTTCGTAAATTGTCAGGGATCATCAACAAGTCAAATACGATTGTGATCTTTATCAACCAGATTCGTGAAAAAATCGGCGTTATGTTCGGCAACCCGGAAACAACTCCAGGCGGCCGTGCATTGAAATTCTACTCATCGGTACGATTGGAAGTTCGCCGTGCTGAAGCATTGAAGTCGGGTTCTGACATTATTGGTAACAGAACGAAGATCAAGATTGTGAAAAACAAGGTGGCTCCGCCGTTCCGCACAGCGGAATTGGACATCATGTACGGCAAAGGGATTTCCCGTGAAGGCGAAATCGTGGATATTGGATCAGACCTTGAAATTATCCAGAAGAGCGGTTCTTGGTATTCGTACAACGACGAACGCATTGGCCAGGGCCGGGAAAATGTAAAGCAGTTCTTGCTTGCAAATCCGGAAATCCGCAACGAAATTTCAAACAAAATCCGTGAGTCTTACGGCATGGCAGCTGCAACGTATACGATTGCCGCCAATAAAGACGAAGAACCGGAAGAGTTCAATCTTCTGATCGACGAAGAAGAATAAAAAAGGGATCCAAGCCGCGAAGCCATATGCTTTGCGGCTTTTCTCTATTAGCCGGAACTGCCGTAGGGCTTCCCTGTGTGCTGAATCCTTATTCTCAATGGGTTGACACTTTATAAGTCCATCTATACAATTAAAATTGTATAATTTACTAATTTTTCAACGATTGAAAAGTGTGACCCGCAATATTAATTGATCTTTTGAAAAAGGAAAAGAATAGCAAGAGGAGGTGTCCGAATGGGGTTTACCGAGATCATCTTCGCTTTGCTTGGTATCATCGTCGGTGCAGTTGTTGGATATGTTGTGTTAAAGAAAGCAAACGACTCCAATATAGCAGGCGCTAAAAATTCTGCGGAGCAAATTATTGAAGATGCAAAACGTGAAGCGGAAGCGTTGAAGAAAGAAGCTTTATTGGAAGCGAAAGACGAAAATCATAAATTGCGTACTGAAACAGAATCTGAAATTCGGGAACGCCGATTAGAACTTCAAAAGCAAGAAAATCGGTTGTTGCAGAGAGAAGAAAATTTGGATCGCAAGGATGATGCATTAAACAAACGAGAAGCGAGTCTTGAACGCAAAGATGAATCGCTTGCAGAAAAACAACAGCATATTGGACAGATGGAAAGCAAAGCTGAAGAATTAGTTCGTCAGCAACAGTCCGAAATGGAACGCATTTCCTCTTTAACCCGCGAAGAAGCCAAATCGATCATCCTCCAGCAAGTTGAAAATGAACTTTCGACGGATATTGCAGTGATGATGAAAGAAACAGAAGCGCGTGCGAAAGAAGAATCGGACAAAAAAGCGAAAAATATCCTGTCATTGGCCATGCAGCGTTTTGCAGCTGACCATGTAGCTGAAACTACGGTTTCAGTGGTCAACTTGCCGAATGACGAGATGAAGGGCCGGATTATCGGACGTGAAGGAAGAAACATCCGTACATTGGAAACGTTGACTGGCATCGATTTAATCATTGATGACACGCCAGAAGCGGTAATCCTGTCCGGTTTTGATCCAATTCGCCGTGAAACCGCTCGATTGGCACTTGAAAAGCTGGTTTCCGATGGCCGTATCCACCCAGCGCGCATTGAAGAAATGGTCGAAAAATCAAGAAGAGAAGTGGATGAGCAAATCCGGGAAATCGGAGAGCAGACAACATTTGATGTCGGCGTCCATAACCTTCATCCAGATTTGATTAAGATCCTTGGCCGTCTCCGTTACCGTACAAGCTATGGACAGAATGTCTTGAAGCACTCTGTCGAAGTAGCGTTTTTGTCCGGGTTAATGGCAGCGGAACTCGGAGAAGATGTGACACTCGCAAGACGCGCAGGTTTGCTTCATGACATCGGTAAAGCGATCGACCATGAAGTCGAAGGCAGCCATGTTGAAATCGGAGTGGAACTTGGAACGAAATACAAAGAACATCCAGTGGTGATCAACAGCATCGCTTCCCATCACGGCGATACAGAAGCGACCTCTATCATTTCGGTGATTGTCGCTGCCGCTGATGCCTTGTCAGCTGCACGTCCAGGTGCTCGAAGCGAAACATTGGAAAATTATATTCGCCGCCTTGAAAAACTTGAAGAGATTTCCGAGTCTTATGAAGGCGTAGAGAAATCATTTGCGATTCAGGCAGGACGCGAAATCCGCATTATGGTTCGTCCGGAACAGATCGATGATATGACTGCACATCGTCTGGCACGCGACATCCGCAAGCGGATTGAAGAAGAACTGGACTACCCGGGCCACATCAAAGTGACCGTGATTCGAGAAACAAGAGCAGTTGAATACGCAAAATAATAGGATAAAGGCTTCGATGAATGTCTATTCAAAGAAGCCTTTTTCTTATGGGAAAAGGTGAACAAAATGAAAGTATTATTTATTGGAGATATCGTCGGTTCAATCGGCAGAGAAGCGCTGGAGTCCTATTTACCGCGTTTAAAAAGAAAATACAACCCGGATGTGGTGATCGCGAATGGTGAAAATGCTGCAGCGGGCCGCGGGATTACGAAAGCCATCTATCAGGATTTGCTCTTCATGGGCGTCGATATGATCACCATGGGCAACCACACGTGGGACCAAAAAGAGATTTTCGATTTTATTGACGAAGTGGATTATTTGATCCGGCCGGCGAACTTTTCGGAGGAGGCCCCTGGACGGGGAATGGCCACAGTGACCAAAAACGGGAAGACGCTTTCGGTCATCAATCTTCACGGCCGTGTGTTCTTGCCGCCGCATGAAGATCCATTCCAAAAAGCGGATGAACTAGTAGAAGAAGCCAAAGCGATTTCTCCGCTTGTCTTCGTTGATTTTCATGCAGAAGCAACAAGCGAAAAAATTGCGATGGGCTGGCATTTGGATGGCCGGGCTTCCGTCGTGGTCGGGACCCATACCCATGTACAGACTGCGGATGCACGCATTTTGCCGAACGGTACGGCTTATATCTCGGATGTCGGCATGACAGGTCCATACGACGAAATCCTCGGGATGACGAAGGAATCGGTGTTGTACCGTTTCAAGACAAATATGCCGACCCGCTTTGAAGTGCCGAAGCGCGGCCGTTCAGTGGTCAGCGGATTTTTTACTGAGCTTGACGACGCAACTGGAAAAGCGGTTTCATTCGAACGCGTATATATCAATGATGACTACCCTTTTAAAGGCTGACCGTTGCGCCTTCTTGTCGATTCTCCGACAATTGGAGCGGCTTCCTTGTAGAGTGGAGTGCTTATTCAGTATAATAAGGTATAAAAATATGGCCACGAATGCTGGAAGGAAGGATACTAGCATCGGCCGAGAAGTGGGTGTCTAAAGAATGGCGTATTCAAAAGAAGAAATTATTGCAAAAGCACGCGAAGTGGCGGATATGATCGCTGAAACAGAAGAAGTGGAATTCTTCAAACGTGCAGAAGCTCAAATAAACGAAAACCAAAAAGTTCGTGAAAAAATTGCCAGCATGAAGAGCTTGCAAAAACAAGCGGTCAATTTCCAGGCGTACGGCAAAGAACGCGCGTTGAATTTGATCGAAAGCAAAATCCAAAAAATCGAAGAAGAAATCGATGCTGTGCCGATTGTCCAAGAATTCAAACAGTCTCAAAGCGATGTCAATGCTTTGCTTCAAATGGTATCGACAGCTATCGCTAACCAAGTAACCAACAACATCATCGTATCGACTGGCGGCGACCTTCTTCGCGGCGAAACAGGATCGCAAGTAAAAAACAGCACGCCAGGCAACTGTTAAAAAGAAAAGCGGAGGTGCCTGCCCAGCTCTGGCAGCCATAAGACAGAACAGCGAAGCGGCGCTCTTTGCCGCACAGCTGGACTGACTTATGGCGGAAGAGCTAGGCACCGGAGTCTGGACAAAGAAAAGCGGAAACGGCCGTTCAGCTCCGAAAGGCATAAGACGGGCTTCCGAAGCGGCGCCTTTTGCCGTACAGGAAGAATGGCTTATGCCCCAAGGAGCTGGCCGTTGAAGTCTAGACAAAAAAAGCGGAAACGCTAAAATCAATGTTAAAAATGAAAAAAGCTGAAAGAGCTTGCTCTTTCAGTTTTTTCTTTTCTCCCTATCTTTTTGCTATAATAGAGGAACGACGAAAAGCTCGCGAAAGAGGTATGAAAATGGCACCTACACCAATGATCCAACAATATTTGCAAGTGAAATCCGAATACCAGGATGCGTTTTTGTTTTTCCGCCTGGGGGATTTCTATGAAATGTTTTACGATGATGCACTTAATGCTTCTCAATTGCTTGAAATTACATTGACGAGCAGAGGCGGCAATGGGGATGAACGCATTCCGATGTGCGGCGTTCCGCATCATGCCGCACAGAATTACATCGACCAATTGATTCAAAAAGGCCATAAAGTGGCCATCTGCGAACAAGTGGAAGATCCGAAACTGACAAAAGGCGTCGTCAAACGGGAAGT
Source organism: Planococcus massiliensis (assembly GCF_000821325.1). Classification (NCBI taxonomy): domain Bacteria; kingdom Bacillati; phylum Bacillota; class Bacilli; order Caryophanales; family Caryophanaceae; genus Planococcus; species Planococcus massiliensis. The sequence continues at coordinate 1,458,487 of NZ_CCXS01000001.1, forward strand.
AGTACGCCTTATTACGCCAGGCACGCATACGGAAGGAAAGAGCATCGATTCCAAATCCAATCTATTTTTAGCGGCAGCGGATCAATTGCCGGATGGGTTTGCCTTGTCTTATGTGGATATCAGCACAGGTGAAGCGAGAGCTACATACATAACCGGAACTGAAAAAGCGCTGCTTCAGGAATTGCAATCGCTGCAAATCCGTGAGTTGGTTGTATCGAACCAATTGTTCTTGCTGCTTAATGAAGAAGCGCAAGATCTCGTTCTTTCGATTGAGACGATGGATGAAGTCTACCAGGCAGAGGAGCGCCTGCTGGCTGCATGTCCTGAAGACTTGCGGCTCTCGATCCAGCGCTTGCTTTCCTATATTGCGCGAACGCAAAAGCAGTCCCTCGAACACATCCAGGCCTTTTCCTATAGCGAGAGCGGCCAGCTCCTGTCGATAGACTTCCATTCAAAACGGAACTTGGAATTATTGCAGTCGATTCGCGGAGGAGAAACGAAAGGGACCTTGTTATGGCTGCTTGATGATACGGTCACGGCGATGGGCAGCCGGAAACTGAAACAATGGCTGCACCAGCCCCTTGCCAATAAACGGCAAATCGAAAGACGCCAGTTTATGGTTGAATCTTTGATTGAAAAGTATTTTGTGCGGGTTGAACTGCAATCCTTGCTTAAAGAAGTGTATGACCTGGAACGTCTCAGTGGACGCATCGCTTTCGGCAATGCCAGCGGGCGAGACCTTGCCCAGCTGCGCAGTTCATTGGAAAGAGTTCCAGCGATCATCGCGGAACTTCAAAATTCCGGCGATGATGTGCTGCAGGATTTCAGCCGCAAATTGGACCGCTGCGGCGAGGTATGCGAATTGCTGGATGCGATCAGCGAAAATCCGCCGTTGTCTTCTAAAGAAGGCGGGGTCATCCGGGACGGCTACCACGAAAAGCTGGATGAATACCGCTACGCTTCCCGCAACGGCAAAGATTGGATTGCGCAATTAGAGCAGCAAGAGCGCCAGCGGACGGGGATCAAATCGCTGAAAATCGGCTATAACCGGATATTCGGCTATTACATTGAAATTTCCAAAGCGAATATGCATTTAGCCGATCTGGAGCGCTATGAGCGAAAGCAGACATTGGCGAATGCCGAACGCTATATCACACCTGAATTGAAAGAAAAAGAAAGTTTGATCTTAACGGCAGAAGAAGAAAGCTTAACTTTGGAATATGAATTGTTCGTAAAAATCCGTGAAGAAGTAAAGCAGTACATTGCGCGTATCCAAGAACTGGCCGCAACATTAAGCGGACTTGACGTCCTCATGAGTTTTGCGAATGTGGCGGAAAAATACCGCTTTGTAAAGCCCGATTTCAATAGTTCACGAGAAATTTCCATTATCGAGGGACGCCATCCGGTCGTCGAAAAAATGCTGAATAAACAGCATTATGTGCCGAACGACTGCGTCTTGACGAATGACCAAAACATGCTCTTGATCACCGGGCCGAATATGTCCGGTAAAAGTACGTATATGCGCCAAGTCGCTTTAACGATTGTCATGGCGCAAATCGGCTCCTACGTTCCGGCGGAATCCGCAAATTTGCCGATTGTCGACCAGATCTTTACCCGCATCGGGGCAGCGGATGATTTGGTATCCGGGCAAAGTACCTTCATGGTCGAAATGCTCGAATCGCAATATGCGATTACGCATGCGACGGAACGCAGTTTGCTGTTGTTCGATGAAATCGGACGGGGTACATCCACCTACGACGGTATGGCGCTTGCGCAATCGATGATTGAGTATATCCACGAGAACATTGGGGCAAACACGCTGTTTTCTACTCATTATCATGAATTGACGGCACTCGACCAGACGTTGGATAAATTAAGCAATGTCCATGTAGCGGCCATGGAGCAGTCCGGCAAAGTCGTATTCCTGCACAAAGTAAAGAAAGGGCCGGCTGATAAAAGCTACGGGATCCATGTGGCGGAGCTTGCCGAACTGCCGCAGCCGATTCTTTCGCGGGCCCGTGAACTGCTCGTGAGTTTCGAATCAGAGAACAAGAAACACGTCAGCGAAGTGGAGCAATTGTCATTTTTTGATGATCGCGATACCGAAAGCGAAGAAGTGCTTCAAGCGATAGCTGATGCCAATATCGCAGCTATGACGCCGTTGCAGTCGCTTCAATTATTGAATGATCTGCAAGTGAAATTAAGCAAGAAGGGGTGAGGATATGGGGATTATTCGATTAATGGACGAGCCGTTATCAAACAAAATAGCAGCAGGTGAAGTGGTCGAAAGGCCCACATCCGTCGTCAAAGAATTAGTTGAAAATGCCATCGATGCTGGAAGTACCGCCATTGAAGTTCTTCTGACGGAAGCGGGTCTGACTTCCATCCAAATCGTCGATAATGGCGCCGGCATGGATTCAGAAGATGCGCTCCTGTCATTTTCACGACACGCCACCAGCAAAATTGCGAACGAACATGATTTATTCCGCATCCGGACGCTTGGCTTCCGGGGCGAGGCGTTAGCGAGTATCGCTTCGGTTTCCAAAGTGACGCTCCATACGTCAAACGGCGAATCCGGCACGTATGTGCACATGGAAGGCGGCCGTTTGATCGAACACCGGGCAGGGGCGCTCCGAAAAGGAACCGATATTCAAATCGACCAATTGTTTTTCAATACGCCCGCCCGTTTGAAATACATGAAAACCTTGCAGACAGAACTCGGGCATTCCATTGATCTGATGAACCGCTTCGCTTTAAGCTATCCGGGCATTTCATTTAAATTGTCGCATGATGGACGGATGATTCTTCAAACATCGGGCAGCGGCGACATCAAACGGGTGATATCGGATATTTACGGCGTTTCCATTGCGAAAAAAATGATTCCGTTTGAAGGCGAATCGCATGACTACAAGATATCGGGTTATGCTTCACTTCCCGAAATCACCCGTGCCAATAAAAATTACATTTCGCTATTCGTAAACGGGCGATGGGTCAAGCATTACGCAATTGCGAACACGGTCCATAAAGCCTATCACACGTTTTTGCCGTTGGAGCGGCAGCCCATCGTCGTCATGAACATTGAAGGCGATCCTTATTTGACCGATGTCAATGTACATCCTGCGAAGCAGCAGATCCGGCTCAGCAAAGAAAAAGAATTGATGGAATTGATCCATGCCACCATTCGCGGGACCATTTCTTCTGCCGTCCGGGCACCGGTCATCGAAAAGCCGAAAGCACCGAAACAAACCCCTTCCAAGCAGCTGGATATTTGGAAATCCTCGTTTACCGTCAAAGAAGCGGTGGAGGAACTGCGTGGAAAAGAAGATCCGATTTTTGCGGAAGCTTCGCCTATTAAAGAATCGGTTCATCCTCCGGCGGAAGAAAGAAAAGTGGCCGAAACCACGCCTTTTGAAACACTGGAAGAAAAGCTGTACGATGAACAGCCGGAAATGCCTCCAGCCGGACCCGAATTCGAAGAAGACACGAGCCCGCAATTTCCCGAGCTTGAAGTAGTGGGCCAGATCCATGGCACCTATATCGTGGCGCAAAGCGATGACGGGTTTTATTTGATCGATCAGCATGCGGCGCAGGAACGGATCAAATATGAATTTTTCCGGGAGAAAGTCGGTGATATCGATGCCGGGGAACGGCAGGCGCTATTACTGCCACTGACGTTCCATTACAGCCGGGACGAAGCGCTGCGCTTAAAAGACAGCTTAGACCTTTTGGCTGAAAGCGGGGTCTTTTTAGAAGAATTTGGCGATAAGTCTTTCATTGTCCGGGAGCATCCGACTTGGTTCCCTTCCGGATTTGAACAGGAAGTCATTGAAGAGTTGATCGAACAAGTGCTGGATGAACGAAAAGTGGATGTGAAGAAATTGCGGGAAGATGCCGCGATCATGATGAGCTGCAAACGTTCCATCAAAGCGAACCATTATCTTCAAAAGCATGAGATGGAACGGCTGCTGGCCGATTTGAAAAATGCAGAGCAGCCATTCACTTGTCCGCACGGACGTCCGGTCATTATCCATTTTAAAACATATGATGTAGAAAAAATGTTTAAACGCGTGATGTAATCGGATATAGAAAATGAATGCCGTACATCTTATTCTCGGGAGGGGTCATGCATTGAAAATTACGAAGAATTTTATCCGGGCAAGTGATCGCGTAGAAATTTACTACGAAATTTATGAACCGGAAAACCCGGTTGCCCATGTCCACATCATTCATGGCATGGCGGAACATTTCGGGCGCTACGAAGAATTTGCCCGCTTTTTGGCGAATCATGGCTTTGTTGTTTCAGGACACGATCAACGCGGGCACGGACAGACGGCGAGACGGAACGGCACACAAGGCTTCTTTGCTGATTTCGATGGCTTCAACCGTATTGTAGAAGATGCCGGTGAAGTAGTGAAAGGTGTCCAATCTCAAATCGGCGAACTGCCATTCATCCTCTTCGGCCATAGCATGGGCTCTTTCGTCGCAAGGCGCTATATCCAATTGCACAGCGATGAAATAGCGAAAGCTGTGATATCCGGCACCGGGGGAGACCCGGGTGTCGCAGGAAAAGCGGGGCTTTTATACGCTTTGGCCGCTGCAAAGTTTTCCGGGAAAGAAGCCGTCAGCCCGACGCTTGGCAAACTGACTTTCGGCAGTTTCATCAAACCGTTCAAAGACGAAGGATCGTTATTTGCCTGGCTCAGCCGGGATAAGGAAGCGGTCGAGAAATACGAAAATGACCCGATGAGCGGACAGCCTTCGACCAATCAATTTTATGTGGATTTGTTCCACGGGTTGAGTATGATCCATAAAAAAGCGGAAATCGATAAAATACGCAAAGATTTGCCCATGCTCCTCATCAGCGGCGCAGAAGATCCGGTTGGAGACAGCGGCAAAGGGGTGTTCGCAGCAGCCAAACAATATCAAGAAGCCGGCATGACCAACGTGAAATTGTATTTAGCCGAAGGCGGCCGGCATGAATTGCTGCATGAAACCAATAAACAACAGCATTTTGACACCTTAGTAGAATGGATGGGAAACAATGATTGATGTAATGGCCATTGTCGGACCGACTGCGTCCGGCAAAACGGCACTGAGTTTGGAACTGGCAAAGCGGCACAACGGGGAAGTCATCAACGGCGACTCGATGCAAGTTTATCGCGGACTGTCGATTGGCACCGCTAAAATCGAAGCACATGAAATGGATGGGGTAGTCCATCACTTGTTGGACATCAAGGATCCGGAAGAACCCTTTTCTGTTGCGGAGTACCAGCAATTGGTCAGAGAGAACATTTCGGAAATAAAATCGCGCGGCAAATTTCCCATTATCGTCGGCGGTTCCGGCCTCTATGTCCAAGCTGTGCTTTTCGACTACCGCTTTTCGGAGCAGCAGGCGGATGAAGAACTTCGCGGGAAATTGGCTGAAGAACTAAAGCAGAGAGGCCCTTTGGCCATGCATCAAAAATTGCTAGCCCTTGACCCGGAGGCGGATATTCATCCGAATAATACACGCAGAGTGCTGCGTGCCATTGAAATCAATATGGGCGGCCAGGCGAAGGAAGAGCGGACCAAGGCATTGTCTCCGATGTACAACGAACTGATTGTCGGTTTGGATATTCCAAGACCGGTCTTATATGAACGGATCAACGACCGCGTCGATGCCATGCTCCAAAAAGGGCTGCTGGATGAAGTGAAAGGGCTGTACGACCGCGGCATTCGCGAGGCCCAGTCGGTTCAAGCAATTGGCTATAAAGAAATTCTTGCTTATTTTGACGGGAAACTTGCACTGGATGAGGCCGTCAGCAAAATCAAACAAAATTCCAGAAAGTATGCAAAACGGCAATTTACGTATTTTAAAAACAAATTGCCGATCTTTTGGATTGATGCTTTAGCAGCCGATGAAAAAAAGCTGGCAGAAATTGAAGCGATGATGCAGGAAAATGAACGGGGCCGTCGAATAGAGCTAATAGCACGGCAAATCACAGAGTAGGGTTTATTCTAAGGGGGATATTCATGAAACCAGTCAACATTCAAGATGTCTATTTAAATCAGCTGCGTAAAAATAATATTTTTGTCACCGTCTTTTTACTGAATGGCTTCCAACTAAAAGGAACCATCAAATCTTATGATAATTTTACGGTGCTGGTTGAAACGGAAGGCAAACAGCAATTGATCTACAAGCATGCCATTTCGACGTTCTCGCCTGCAAAACCCGTGAACATCGAACATCAAGAATAAGCGATTAGCCAGCCGGAGCGACCCGGCTGGTTTTTTCATTTGACAGAAGCGGAAGGGGGGTATACCCTTTTTAAGTAGCTTAAACTTACACAGTTAACAGGAGGAAATAAGCCTTGAAATCCATTACAACAGATGAATTGCAGGAAATCGTCGAACGCGGCGAAGAAATTTACTTGATAGATGTGCGTGAAAACGAAGAAGTGGCTTATGGCATGGTACCCGGAGCGAAGCACATTCCGCTCGGGCAGCTGCCAGAACGGCTAGATGAACTGGAGGCAGGTACGGCTGTCCACGTCATCTGCAAAGCTGGCGGAAGAAGTGCGATGGCATGCGACTTTTTGGAAGCAAACGGCATTGAAACTGTTAATATTGAAGGCGGCATGATGAACTGGAACGGGGAAGTCATCGCTTAAAGAGAAAACAAGCCATGCAGCTGAAAGCCGCATGGCTTGTTTTTTTTACGGCAGCTGAATTTTTCTGGACGGCAGCCGCCATTTATACGTATAAGACAGGATGCGCAAAATGGTGATGGCAAGGAACAGCCCGTACAAGACAGCATCTGAGCGAATCATGTCGATGCTGATCAAGATGCCTGCAATGGCCGCCCACAGCGCATAGATTTCCGCTTTCAAGACGAGCGGCTTTCTACCTGCCAATAAATCACGGATCATGCCGCCGCCGGAACCGGTTAAAATGGCGGCTACCATGACAGCGATAATCGGCATGTCCAAATCAACAGCATATAACGCGCCTTGTACAGCAAATGCCGACAAGCCGATTGCATCAAAGAAATTGCCCCACCTGCTCCACGGTCCGAGCAATTTATGCGGGAAAAGAAAAACGATGGTAATCGAAATGGCTGCTAATTGGAACATCATTTCCTGTTCCCACAGAGCGGAAACGGGAACGCCAATCAGTAAATTGCGGATCGCCCCTCCACCGAACGCGGTAACGACTCCGAGAAGATAAACGCCAAAAATATCATATTCTTCTTCCATTGCGATAATCGCACCGGAAATGGCAAACGCGACGGTCCCGATTGCACTTAAAACTTCCCAAGCCATTGCACTGATCCTCCCCGAAAAACTAACTCTATGAATTGTATCAGAGTTTGACGCAATTTCAAGTTTCGCGTCATAATGGATAGGGCATTAAAAAAGAATGGAGATTAACATGCAGACAACAATCCGATCAATAGAAGAAACCATCCAAAAAGAGCTGCGGCATGCAGACGACATTGCTTACTTGAACCAGAAAAAAGTATTGGATGCTTTCCACCGGCAAAAAGTGAGCGACCATCATTTCCATCCTTCTACAGGCTACGGCTATGACGATGAAGGGCGGGATACATTAGAACGGGTCTATGCCGACGTATTTAAAGCGGAAGCTGCTTTGGTCCGGCCGCAAATCATTTCCGGAACCCACGCAATCACCATTGCGCTGTTCGGTATGCTGCGCCCGGGGGATGAATTGATGTACATTACCGGGAAACCTTATGACACACTGGACTCCATTGTGTCAGGGGGCAAAAAAGATACAGGGTCTTTAAGAGATTTCGGCATTGGCTATCAGCACATCGATTTGACTTCAAAAAATGAGGTGGATTGGCCAGCTGTCGAGCAAAAGATTTCTGGAAAAACGAAAGTGATTGCGATCCAAAGATCAAGGGGATACGACACGCGCCCTTCTTTCACAGTTGATCAAATTGAAGAAATGGTTCGTCGTGTCAGAACGATTAAAGAAGATGCCGTTATTTTTGTGGACAATTGCTACGGCGAATTTGTCGAAGAGCGGGAACCGATTGAAGCGGGGGCAGACCTCATTGCCGGTTCGTTAATTAAAAATCCGGGGGGCGGAATGGCGAAAATCGGCGGCTATATTGCCGGAAAAGCAGATTTAGTCGAAAAATGCGGTTACCGGATGACTTCACCGGGTATAGGAGGAGAGGCAGGAGCTTCATTGAATGCCTTGCCGGATATGTACCAAGGGTTTTTCATGGCTCCCCATATCGTATCGCAAGCATTAAAAGGCGCGATTTTTACGTCAGCCCTATTAGAATCGGTGGGCATGGAAACGACGCCGCATTATTCGGCGCCGCGGACCGACCTCATTCAGTCCGTTTCTTTTAAAACAGCTGAACAGATGATCGCTTTTTGCCAAACGATCCAAAACAGTTCTCCGGTGAATGCGCAATTCAAGCCGGAACCCGCTTATATGCCAGGATATGAAGACGATGTCATCATGGCAGCCGGAACATTTGTCCAAGGCTCAAGCATCGAACTTACAGCAGACGGCCCGATTCGGCCGCCCTATACCGCTTTCGTGCAAGGTGGATTAACTTATGAACATGTAAAAATTGCTGTGTTGAATTCAATCGCAGCTTTAGAAGAAGCTGGTCTTTTATAAGTGTTCCTGCACTTGAAAGAGTGCAGGAATATTTTTATGTCAGGTAATGTAACATGTGATTGACAACTTTCCTGACGTGTCTTATACTGAAAGAGTAGTAAAACTGAAAAGGGTGAAAACAATGACGAATCGGGTTCGTCGGACGATGCCGCTTCTGCCCATCAGCATTGTGATGCAGCTGACAGAATTGACTGCGCGCCAGATCCGCTATTACGAAGAGCATGAATTGATCAGCCCAGCCCGCACAGAAGGCAATAAACGCATGTTCTCATTGAATGATGTCGATACGCTGCTCGAAATTAAAGAGTATCTGGAGCAGGGATTGAATATGGCGGGGATCAAGAAAATCTATAACCTGAAAGACCAACCAGAAAACGAAAAGGCTGAACCCAAAAATATCAGCGACGCAGAATTGCGCAGAATTTTAAGGGAAGAAATGCAGCAGCTTCGCTCTTATGAACGCGGAGGCTTACGGCAAGGTGATTTATCTCGCTTTTTCAAATGAGGCGAGTGAATATAAAACTTACATAGGAGAGTGGAAAGAAGATGAGCAAGTATACTAAAGAAGACATTAAGCGATTAGTGAAAGAAGAAGAAGTCAACTTTATCCGTTTACAGTTTACAGACATTCTCGGCGTAATCAAAAATGTTGAAATTCCGACTTCTCAATTGGACAAAGCACTCGACAACAAAATGATGTTTGACGGTTCTTCTATCGATGGATTCGTTCGCATCGAAGAATCAGACATGTACTTGTTCCCTGACCTGGATACGTGGGTTGTATTTCCGTGGATTACAGGAAAAGGGAAAGTAGCCCGTTTAATCTGCGACATCTACCGTGCAGATGGAACTCCGTTTGAAGGAGATCCGCGCAACAACTTAAAACGCGTTCTGAAAGAAATGGAAGAAATGGGCTTCACGCATTTCAATCTAGGGCCAGAGCCGGAATTCTTCTTGTTCAAATTGGATGCAAGCGGAGAGCCTTCTCTTGAATTAAACGACAACGGCGGATACTTCGACTTGGCACCGATGGACCTTGGCGAAAACTGCCGCCGCGACATCGTATTGGAATTGGAAGAAATGGGCTTTGAAATTGAAGCTTCCCACCACGAAGTGGCTCCAGGACAGCACGAAATCGATTTTAAATACGCAGACGCCATCAAAGCTTGCGACGATATCCAAACATTTAAATTAGTGGTGAAAACGATTGCCCGTAAACATGGCCTGCATGCTACTTTCATGCCAAAACCGCTTTTCGGCGTCAACGGTTCAGGAATGCATATGAACGTTTCGTTGTTTAAAGACAAAGTGAATGCCTTCCTCGATGAAGACGGCGAATTGAAATTGAGCGAAACAGCTTACCAGTTCCTAGCGGGAATTTTAGAGCATGCCCAAGGATTTACAGCTGTTACGAACCCGACGGTCAACTCTTACAAGCGTTTAGTTCCAGGATACGAAGCACCGTGCTACGTGGCTTGGTCTGGCCAAAACCGCAGCCCGTTGATCCGCATCCCAGCTTCCCGCGGCTTGTCGACTCGCGTAGAAGTCCGTTCAGTTGACCCATCGGCGAACCCTTACTTGGCAATGGCAGTTCTTTTGAGTGCGGGCCTTGACGGCATTAAAAAGAAACTGGAAGCACCGAAGCCGGTTGACCGCAATATCTATGCTATGAACAAAAAAGAGCGTGAAGCAGTAGGCATCAAAGATCTTCCGCCGACATTATATGCTGCATTGCAAGAGCTTCAAAATGACGAAGTCATGACAAAAGCTCTTGGAAGCCATATCTTGAACAATTTCGTCGAAGCGAAAGAAATCGAATGGGACATGTTCCGCATCGCTGTGCACCCATGGGAGCGCGAGCAATATCTCAAAATGTATTAATCAGTTCGGCTGCAGGGGCTTTAAAGCTCTTGCAGTTTTTTTATTTTACAAAAGAAGGAGGAAAGGGCAAGCTGCATCCAGAACTTTTTAATAAGGAGGTGAGCTGATGCCTAAATTTGTGATCCAATACTTTTTGGAAAAAGGGCTGGCTGTTGAACGGACAGTTGAAGCCGCTAGCCGTGATCAAATAGCTGATATGGCACTTTCAGAAAAAATTGTCCGTTTTGAAGACAATTTTGAGGAATTGAATCTTTTTAACAAAGAGGACGTAAAGTTAGTGAAGATTAAGAATTACACTGAACCGGTCACCACTTCGCGAAGAGGGGGATAATAAAGCGGGAACTAAGGGTTATAAGCTTAACATTCAGGGTATTAGTAAAATAGGCTTTCTAAATTTAATGATCCGTACTGAGTTTTCTTTGAAAGCGCAAGGAAAATTTTGTGGGGGTGATTAGATGAAAAAAATTCAAGGGATTGAAAATCTTTTAATATACTTGAATTCAAAAGAATGCCCAATGACTGAAGCGCAAATCCGAAATTTGATAACCCTGCGGACAATACCGCACAGCCAGCCTTTTGGCGACATGTTGATATTTGACAAAGATCATATCGACTGGTGGGTAACTGAACAGAGGAACCAACTCAGTAGGTTAACAGAATAGACCGCAATCCACCCGATGCCCAGCCTTGAAAAGTGACTGGCATCGGGGTTTTGCCTTTTCTGTAACTTTTGATGGAGTTATGCGTCTTATTTAGCAGTACGGAAACAATGGAGGAATGGCGAATGCGCTTTTTAAAATATTTTCTTGTATTTGCAATCATTTTGGCGGCGGCAGGCATTGGCGTTTATTATGTCGGCACAAATATCGCTTCGGATAAAATCGTGGAAGAAGCCACGAGCGAACTTGCAGAGAGCGGAAAAATGGATGAAATCAAAACCTATGTAGAAAAAGACCCGCAATTGTCAGGATATATTGAAGAGGCTAAAGAAGCGGAAGGCCGTGATCTGCCTATCAAGACTAAAGGCGAGGCGACTCGTGTATTAATCCAAAAAGTGGGCATCAGTGAATTGAAAACGATGCAGTCGGAAGTGAAAAAAGGCACTATGACCCAGCAGGAAGCGATTCAAAAGCTCGAAACCCAATTAAGCGAAGAAGAGATGCTTGCGCTGAAAGTTCTCGCTTACAAAGAATTATATAAACAGCAATAAGCAGAAGGCTGTGTTAAACTGGTAAAAGAGTTCAAATGACACAGTTTAGGAGGCCTTCATGAAAACATTCCAAGTCGAATTTTATTTTGATCAAGGCAATACCATTGTGCAAAATGTAAAAGGAACCGACCGCGAATCTGCATTGAACAAAATCCCGTCTAATGGCACGTATGAGATGGTCGATGAAGTGACCGGAAAACTTTACCGCATCACCATCAATCTTGTCAAATATATAGTTGTCACTGAAATTTAACGTTTAGGCATCCTTCATTTGAAGGATGCCTTTTCCATGCGGAAATAACTTGAAGGAGTGATTGGAATGATTTATAAAGGGCCGAGTGCATACAATGAGGAAAGCTTTCTGGAAAATTATTTAAAGCGGCGCAACCGGGAGGAAAGCCCGAATAATGCGATTGAAAAACCGATACTGATGGAACTTATCCAGACGGTAAAGGGGCAGGAAGTATTGGACTTAGGATGCGGAGATGCGGCATATGGATTGGATTTGATGGAAATAGGGGCGAGGAGCTACACAGGAATTGAAGGATCAAAGCAGATGGCTGAACTCGCGAAAAAAACAACAGCCGGATCGGGCATTCAAATAATAAACGAATCGCTTGAAGCCGCCGATTTTGGAAATGGCATCTATGATTTGGTGACGTCGCGTTTTGTCGTCCATTATCTTCTTGACATTGAAAGCCTATTTGCAAAAGTCCATGCCTCGCTAAAGGAAAAAGGGCGCTTCATTTTCAGCATTCAGCATCCGCTGACCACCTCTTCTTTCAAAAGCAAAGCGCAAGGAGGCAAAAGAGAAGATTGGATCGTGGATGATTATTTTATCGAAGGTGAACGGAATGAGCCTTGGGTGAGGGAAACGATCCGAAAATACCACTGGACGACCGAACATTACATAACGGCCCTGCTGGCTGCTGGATTTCAGCTTCAAGCGTTGAGAGAAGGAAAACCGGAAAGAAGCCGCTTTGCGACAAAAGAGGAATATGACAGAAGGACGCGCGTCCCTATCATGCTGATCTTTTCCTGTGAAAAATGAACGAGACGAAAAAAAGAGCTGAGAATTTTTTCTCAGCTCTCTTTTTAATGTAGTTGGCGGTATACGCCGACTACTTTTCCTAGAATCGAAACTTGTTCCACGATGATCGGGTCCATCGAAGAGTTTTCAGGCTGTAGGCGGAAAAAGCCTTCTTCTCTGAAAAAGCGCTTTACAGTCGCTTCATCTTCGGCGGTCATCGCCACAACGATGTCTCCGTTGTTTGCGGTCTGCTGCTGTCTGACGACGACATAGTCGCCGTTCAGGATGCCTGCTTCAATCATACTTTCACCCATGATCTCGAGCATGAAAATGTGATCGTCTTCCGTACCATAGGATTGAGGAAGAGGGAAATACTCTTCAACATTTTCTATCGCTGTAATCGGCAATCCTGCTGTTACTTTACCAATTAACGGGACATGAAGCACAGGGCTTTTGTCGATTAATGCATCTTCAGTGCTGATAATTTCAATCGCTCTCGGTTTTGTTGGATCTCGGCGGATCAAGCCTTTGCTTTCAAGCCGCGCTAGATGTCCATGGACAGTCGAACTGGATGCCAAACCAACTGCTTCTCCGATTTCCCGTACGGAAGGCGGATAGCCTTTAGCCCGGACCTCGTCTTTTATAAATGTCAAAATATCTTCCTGCCGTTTTGATACTTTTTTCAACAGTTTCACCTCTTTTTAGTTGTTCAGTATGTTTTCTACCATAAGTATACCAACTTGGGATATGAAATGCAAACATAGGTTCGAATTTATTTGTTGACAAAAACACCTGTTCGCATTAATATAAGAACATATATTCCGAACACACATTCCTAGGAGGCGGTTCACATGACATTCATCCAAAAAAATTCTTATCTTGCAGCATTTTTCCTATTAGTTCTGCTAGTATCTATTTATACGATTTTTTCATACAACAGCAACGAAGCGACAACGAGCCAAGTGGAAGTTAAAGAAGGCGACACGCTATGGACGCTGGCTGAATCGTTCAGCGGCGATATCCCACACCATGAATGGATAGAGGAAATTATGCAGCAAAATGGATTAGAGACCCCAAAAATTGTCGTTGGCCAATCGATTAAGATTCCAAGCGATCAACTTAAGTATGCCCCAGATGAAACTGTTAAGCTGGCAGGTGATGCGGAATGAAAAAATCTGCATTAATTTATTGCCGTGTCAGCACCACGAAAGACACCCAAGAAACTTCGCTAGAACGGCAAGAAGAGGAGCTGCTCAAATTTGCATTTGAGCAGTCCTACAGTGTAGAAGAAATTTTCTCGGACCAGCACAGCGGCTATGAAATGGACCGTGAAGGCTTATTAGAGATGCTCAATTGCATCAAGACCGGCAAATTTGATGCTGTGTTTATCCAAGATGAAACACGATTAGGGAGAGGGCATGCCCGCATTGCGCTCTTGCATGTAATGAAAAAATACGGCGTCGAAGTTTATACATTATCCGACAGAGGCCCCATCGCACTGAACGATATGGATGACATGGTCCTGGAGATTCTCGCGATTGTCGAGGAGTATCAGCGGAAAATACATAATGCCAAGATCAAACGCGGCATGAAGCGTGCGGTCGAAAACGGCTATAAGCCAGAAAAGAACTTGAAAGGGAAAGGAAATCCGGAAGGGCGGGAACGCCTGGATCTCCCAATCGAGCAAATTGTCAGCTTGAAAGAAAACGGTTTAACTTTCCATGAAATCGCTGTGACATTGCAAGGCTTCGGCTACCAGGCGAGCAAAGCGACTGTCCACCGGCGCTATAAAGAATTTGAAAGCCTGAAACAAGGCTAATCTATTGCAGAAACTGCCCTTGTTTTGTACGATATGATAGAAGAAAGGCGGGATTTTATGTTACCACCGGATAAATTAAATCGCATAAATGAATTATCGCGCAAATCGAAAACGGACGGCTTGTCTATCGAAGAAGCGAAAGAACAGTCGCTGCTTCGCCAGGAATATTTGCAGACTTTCCGCAAAACGATGCGCGGCACAATTGAAAATGTAAAAGTCATCGACCCGAACGGCAATGACGTGACGCCGGAAAAGGTCAAAAATATTCGAGAGAATAAGTATTTGAATTAATACTTATTCTCTTTTTTTGTTTTCGATCAAACCACTGGACATTTCACGACATAACTTCGCCCAAATTTCCGATAAACACCGCCGCATGCGGTTTACTAGTTGTATTCTTTTCTATTGTTGACTACACTAGAAAAGGATCTATATTTTTTTGTAGAAGAGAGGATGTTTTTCATGTCAAACCATGCAGATCAACTTGCAGTAACCACGATAAGAACGCTTTCTATTGACGCGATCGAAAAAGCAAACTCTGGTCACCCAGGCTTGCCGATGGGCGCTGCTCCTATGGCTTACTCATTATGGACAAAACATATGAACCATAACCCTAAAAACCCGACTTGGTTCAACCGTGACCGCTTCGTCTTGTCGGCTGGACATGGTTCCATGCTTTTATATAGCTTGCTTCACTTAAGCGGGTATGGCTTGTCATTGGAAGAAATCAAAAACTTCCGCCAGTGGGATTCAAAAACTCCTGGGCACCCGGAATACGGCCATACAGTCGGCGTTGAAGCGACAACTGGACCGCTTGGGCAAGGAATCGGCATGGCGGTCGGCATGGCAATGGCCGAACGCCACTTAGCTGCTACCTACAACAAAGAAAACTTGGACATCGTTGACCATCACACATTCGCTCTTTGCGGAGACGGAGACTTGATGGAAGGGGTTGCGGGTGAAGCCATTTCGCTTGCCGGCCACTTGAAACTGAATAAATTGGTGGTCCTATATGACAGCAATGACATTTCCCTTGATGGCGACCTCGCCATGAGTTTCTCTGAAGATATCAAAAAACGTTTTGAATCATATGGCTGGAATTACTTGCGCGTAGATGACGGCAACGAACTGGACGACCTATCTGCTAAAATTGCAGAAGCAAAAAAATCTTCAGACAAACCGACGCTTATTGAAGTGAAAACGGTCATCGGCTATGGTGCCCCAAATAAATCAGGAAAAGCTGATGCACATGGCTCACCGCTTGGTGAAGACGAAATGAAATTGGCGAAAGAATATTACAAGTGGACATTCGATCAAGATTTCCACGTGCCGGAAGAAGTCTATGAAACGTTCAAACAAGCGACGGAAGAATTAGGCGGAAAAGCCGAGAGCGCTTGGAACGAGTTGTATGCAACGTACGAATCACAATATCCGGAATTGGCTGAGCAATTGCAAAAAGCGATTGCTGGAGAGCTTCCAGAAAACTTTGATGCTGAATTCCCGACATATGAAGTGGGCAAAAAGCAAGCGACTCGCGCTTCATCAGGCGACATGGTCAATGCGATTGCGAAAGCGGTGCCTTCATTCTTCGGTGGAAGTGCGGATTTAGCAGGATCAAACAAAACGAATATTAAAGGCGGCGGCGATTTTGATGCTGAAAATCCAGCTGGACGCAATATCTGGTTCGGTGTGCGTGAATTCGCAATGGGCGCTGCTCTAAACGGTATGGCGCTTCACGGCGGTCTGCATGTATTCGGCGGTACGTTCTTCGTATTCAGCGATTATGTCCGCCCTGCAATCCGTTTGGCTGCATTGATGGGCCTTCCGGTCACATTCGTCTTCACTCACGACAGCGTAGCTGTAGGAGAAGATGGCCCGACGCATGAACCGGTTGAACATTTAGCCTCTCTTCGTGCCATGCCAAACTTGAGCGTTGTCCGCCCGGCTGATGCAAATGAAACGAAAGCTGCGTGGCGTTTAGCGTTGACTGCAAAATCAACGCCGACGCTATTGGTGCTTTCACGCCAAGACTTGCCAGTGCTTGAGAAGAGCGGCGAAATGGCTGAAACAGGCGTTGAAAAAGGGGCATATGTCGTTTCTCCGGCAGAAAACCCGCAAGCGTTGTTGTTGGCGACAGGCTCTGAAGTCAGCTTAGCTGTAGAGGCACAGAAGCAATTAGCGGAAGAAGGCATTTCCGTTTCTGTTGTTTCGATGCCGTCTTGGGACCGTTTCGAAAAACAGGATAAAGAATACAAGCAATCCGTTATTCCAAAAACGGTTAAGAAGCGTTTGGCAATTGAAATGGGGACTTCATTCGGCTGGGAACGATACACAGGCGATGAAGGCGATATTTTAGCCATTGACCATTTTGGCGCAAGCGCTCCAGGAGAACGCATCATGAAGGAATTTGGCTTCACTCCTGAAAATGTGGCAGCCCGCGTTAAACAATTGATCGAAGAATAAGCAGCAAAGAGAAGGGAGCTCTGTCCCTTCTCTTTTTTATCTATTTCTGTGTATAGTCACCACTCCGGATTTATAGTATAATCCATTGTGGTGCACTACTTATTTATGCAACACGAAGGAGGTAACTTGAATGTCTACATGGATTTGGATCGTAATCGTTATCGTGGCTTTGCTCGCCGGTGTTGCGCTTGGCTTTTTCATCGCTCGTCAATACATGATGAAATATTTGCAGGACAACCCGCCGATTAACGAAGAAATGCTGCGAATCATGATGATGCAGATGGGACAAAAACCATCTCAGAAAAAAATCAATCAAATGATGGCTCAAATGAATAAAGCGTCAACAAAACCTGGAAAACCAGCTAAAAAATAAAAAGCGCTCATCGTGAGCGCTTTTTTGTTTGGACGAAATTAATTGCTAGCCGTGCTTATATCCGCTTCAGAAGAGGCCAAGCCAAATTCCGCTAAAAATTCGGCTACTGTTTGTTCATACGCTTCTGGGTTTTTATTGAAGGACTGCGCATGTCCGCCTTGTTCAAAAAACTTCAATTTTTTCTTATCCGGTTTCAAATCATACATTTCCTGTGTCATTGCTGGCAAGATGAAATCGTCTTGCAGGCTATGGATGAACAAAACAGGCTTTTCGATCTGTCCAACCGCTTGTCGCGGCGATACGGTGCTGATGGAATAGCCGTCTCGCAATTTGAGGAACAGGCTGGCCACTCTCAAAGAAAGCGTTGTGCGAAGAGGCGTCGTCGTTCTCATGACATGCAGCAGCTGTTCAGAGATATCCGAAAAGCCGCAGTCGGAAATATAGAAATCGGCCGAGTCTTCCATGCCGGCATATAGGAGCGTTGTCGCGGCGCCCATCGATTCTCCGTGGATGCCAAAAACTACATCATCGCCTGCATGCATCTTCAAAGCTGCCACTACCGCTTTCAAATCCGTTTTTTCATAATGGCCGAAACTGGTCGTTTTCCCGCCGGAATCTCCGTGGCGGCGGTGGTCATAGACGACTGAATTGTAGCCGAGGCGCTCAAACATTCGGGCATATTTAAAAGAATTCACTTTCGATTCCGTTACGCCGTGGCAAATGATAACATAGCGGTTCGTTTGATGCGGCTCCAAAAAAATGGCTTTGATGGGATAGCCGTTTTCGGAATCGATCCATTTCTCGGTTTTATTGGCAGTGGCATACCAATGTTCGTCAATTCGTTTCGAGGTGATTTCGCGTTCTAAGATTAGTTCATCGTCTTTTGTCTTCATGTACATGATGCGGTTCGATAGGGCAATGCCGAAGACCGTTGTCGTCGCTGCTAAGATGCTGGAAACGGCTCCCGTTGCCCATAATAATTTTTTCTTCAAGGCATTGGCTCCTTACGCTCGGTTTTTATAGAGGCTATACATCCCGGTTTGTACGGGAGTGGATATATGGTGTTCAATTTTTTGGACGGCATCGCATAATTGGTCAAGGTCGATGCCGGTGTCGATGCCCATGCGGTGCAGCATATTGACAACGTCTTCGGTTGCCACGTTTCCTGTAGCGCCGGGTGCAAATGGGCATCCCCCAAGCCCGCCAGCCGAACTGTCAAACCGCGTAACGCCGGCATGAAGCGCAGCATAGATGTTCGCTAATGCCATTTTGCGCGTATCGTGGAAATGGGCTGTGATAAGTGTATCCGGAAATGCTTCGGTGATTTTCTTGAACAGTGCATAACTTTCGTTGGGTGCTGCCATGCCGATCGTATCGGCCACACTCAATTCATCCACGCCCCACTCGACGAATTGCCGGCAAAGAGCGAGTGTCGCTTCTGGATCCACGGCTCCTTCAAATGGACAATAGAAGGCAGTAGAAATGCAGGCTCGAACGAAAATGCCGTCTTCTTTCAATTTGGCTACCAGCGGTTCGAGCGCTTTCATGCTTTCGGCAGTTGTTTTGTTGATATTCTTTTTATTGAAAGAATTGGAAACGCCGACAAATACGGCAATGGCTCTTGCTCCGGATTCCAAAGCTGCCTGAATCCCTTTTTCATTTGGCGCTAACACAAACTGGCGGCCTTGTTTTTCGGCGCTTGCCATGATGTCTTTGGCATCTGCCATTTGCGGCACCCATTTCGGCGATACAAAAGAAGTAAGCTCCATTTCCTGGATGCCGGACTTTTGCAGCCCTTCAATAAATTGCAGTTTAAAGTCTGTTGTCACGATGCGCCCTTCATTTTGAAGGCCATCGCGCGGCCCAACCTCGATAATTGTTGCATTTTTTGGTAAACTGAACATAATATCCCCCCTGTTAATCATTGTATCGAGAGGGGGGATAAAAGAGCAACAAGTAAACGCTAACAAGGGGGAAATAATGTGTCACAAGAAATCGTAATTGTCAGCGCCGTCCGTACGGCTATCGGATCGTTCCAAGGGGCATTGAAAGACGTTCCGGCAACTGAACTAGGAGCCATCGTCATTAAAGAAGCTGTTAATAAAGCAGGAATTGCGGCAGATCAAATTTCGGAAGTCATCATGGGCAATGTGCTGCAGGCTGGCCTTGGCCAAAATCCAGCGAGGCAAGCATCGATCAAAGCGGGCTTGCCTGAAACGGTTCCAGCTATGACGATTAATAAAGTCTGTGGATCTGGTTTAAAAGCTGTACATTTAGCTTATCAGGCAATTTATGCAGGGGATGCAGAAATTGTGGTTGCCGGCGGAATGGAAAATATGAGCCAAGCGCCTTACTTATTGCAAAATGCACGAAGCGGCTTTCGGATGGGCGATCAAAAAGTCATCGACAGTATGATCACAGACGGGCTGACTTGTGCATTCAACGATTACCATATGGGCATCACAGCCGAAAATCTGTGCGACCGCTACGGCATTACGCGCGAAGAACAGGATGAATTCTCAGCGCGTTCCCAGGCACGTGCGGCAGCGGCGATCGACGCCGGGCGCTTTGACGACGAAATCGTGCCAGTGGAAATTCCGCAGCGCAAAGGGGATCCGGTCATTTTCAAAACTGACGAATACGTAAAACGCGATTCCACCGCTGAGAAGTTAGGGAAATTGCGTCCAGCCTTCAAGAAAGACGGCAGCGTGACGGCTGGCAATGCATCGGGCATCAATGACGGAGCAGCTGCAGTGGTCGTGATGTCAAAAGCAAAAGCTGAAGAATTAGGGTTAACGCCGCTCGCAGTCATCGCGGCAAATGGAAATGCGGGAGTAGACCCGGCAGTCATGGGCATCGGACCTGTTCAAGCAGTTAAAAATGCATTAAAGAAAGCAGATCTAGCTTTAGCGGATATCGAATTGATTGAAGCGAATGAAGCATTTGCTGCCCAGTCAATTGCAGTGGATCGGGAACTTCAATTTAATCACGAAATATTAAATGTCAATGGCGGTGCAATCGCGCTTGGCCATCCAATCGGCGCCAGTGGTGCGCGGGTTTTTGTCTCCTTGCTTCATGAAATGAAGAAGCGCGATGCGAAAACCGGCCTCGCGACGCTGTGCATCGGCGGCGGGCAAGGCGTTGCAACCATCGTAAAACGTCCTTAAGGAGAGAACAGCATGGCGAAGAAAAGAGAAGAGGCATCAAGCAATTTACCAGAAGATATTTTGGCGAAATTACAGGAAACAAAAAAAGCACTGGTAAAAGAAGAACAGAAACGTGCAGAAGAAAAACACGCGCAGGAACTGTTTGAGCGGAAAGAACGCGAAAAGAATTTATCGTTTGCGGAACTTCTCGAACGGCATGGCGACAAAGGAAATAAATATTAACTTGAATCAGGAACTTTTCGTCCTCCACCGGAGGCGGAAGGTTCTTTTTTCTTGTGCAAAAAAACAAAGTAAAGAAGCGATCGAAAAATCTAGTCAAAACATGAGCAGAATTTCGAGTAAACTTCCAGAACCTGAAATTGAAACGCTTACATTTTAAAAGGATGAAAAAAGTCGAAAAAAATTCACAGAAAAGACTGAGAATTACGAGAAATATGTTACGATGGGGAGAAATAATTTTAGTGGAGATGGTATGGCCTATGACAAAAAGAATGATGGCAGAAAAAGAACGCGAAGTAAAAGTTCCGAAAGTAACGGTGGAAGACATCGTCATTGCCAATCAGGCATTGAAAGATGTAGTTCTTAAAACGCCGCTGCAAAAAAATGAAATCCTCTCAGCCCGGTATGGCTGCAACGTGTTTTTAAAACGGGAAGACCTGCAAGCGGTCCGTTCGTTTAAACTGCGCGGAGCTTATAATTTTATTCAGAGTTTGAGTGACGAAGAGAGACGCCAAGGCGTTGTCTGTGCCAGTGCCGGGAACCATGCACAAGGGGTCGCTTATTCATGCTTCAAATTGGGCATTGAAGGCAAAATCTTCATGCCGTTGACGACCCCTCGCCAAAAAGTTTCCCAAGTGGAGCGGTTTGGCGGCGATAAAGTTTCGGTCGTCTTGATCGGCGATACGTTTGATGATTCCTATGCTTCCGCGATGAACTATTGCACTTCTGAAAACAAAGTGTTTGTCCATCCGTTTGACAATGAGAAAATCATTGCTGGGCAAGGCACGGTAGCGATGGAAATCCTGAATGATATGCAAGCGCCGGTCGATTATTTATTTTGTGCCATCGGCGGCGGCGGTTTAGCTTCTGGGGTAGGCTCGTATTTAAAAGGAATCAGCCCGTCGACCAAACTAATAGGCGTCGAACCGGAAGGCGCACAAGGCATGCGGACATCGATGGAGCATGGCCAAGTGACGCGTCTGGAGGCGATTGATACATTTGTAGACGGTGCTGCCGTTAAACAAGTCGGCGATCTGACGTTGCAGATTTGCCAAAACGTGGTGGACCAGGTCTCCATCATTCCGGAAGGGCGCGTATGCACGACGATCTTGCAGCTTTACAACGAAAGTGCCATAGTGGTCGAGCCGGCCGGAGCCCTTGCGATTGCTGCTCTTGAACAGCACCAGGAAGAGATTCGAGGGAAAAATGTCGTTTGTGTGGTGAGCGGCGGCAATAATGATATCGAACGCATGCAGGAAATCAAAGAGCGCTCGCTGATTCATGAAGGCTTAAAGCATAACTTTATTGTGACATTCCCGCAGCGGGCCGGAGCCCTTCGGAAGTTCATGGAGCAAGTGCTTGGCGAAACCGACGATATCACCCATTTTGAATACACAAAACGCACGAACCGGGAAGCGGGGCCGGTCGTAGTAGGGATTGAATTGCAGTCAAAAGAAGACTATTACCCGCTTGTCCAGCGGATGGCCGAACAAGGCTTCCCTTTTGTTGAAATCAACCACGATCCGCTGCTGTTTAATCTATTAATTTGACCGATCGCAAGCTGGACTCTCAAAAAGTTCGGTTTGTGTTTTTTTATTGGCTGAAATTGTTTATGGCTGTTCGAGAGAAGGGAAATGAAGGAGGGGAAGACCAAACGGAGGAGGGACTGTATGTTTGAACATAAAGCCGGTGCCTATGCCGTCGACTTGCTGAAGGAATGGGGAGTCGATCATCTATATGGAATGCCCGGAGATTCCATCAACGAATTTATGGAAGAGTTAAGGAAGGAAGAGTCTATCCGCTTTATTCAAATCCGCCACGAAGAAACCGGTGCACTCGCCGCTGCTGCGTATTCGAAACTTACGGGCAAAATCGGCGTCTGCATGTCGATTGCCGGGCCAGGGGCAGTCCATTTACAAAACGGCCTGTACGATGCCAAAAAAGATAAAACACCGGTTCTTGCGATTGTCGGACAGGTGGAAAGCGAAAAAGTGGGTACGGACAATTTTCAAGAACTTAAACTTGAATCGATGTTCGAAGACGTCGCTGTCTACAACCGCCGCGTTCAGCAAGCTGAACAATTGCCGGACATGCTGAACCAGGCGATCCGAACGGCTTACGCTGAAAAAGGGCCGGCTGTGTTGATTGTTTCAGATGATTTGTTCAGCACGAACATCAAGCGGGACAAAGAAATCAGTTCGCCCGTCTATTCGATGCCGAAAATCAGAGGCGCCGAGGAAGATCTGCAGAAAGCGGCGGATTTGATCTCGGCTTCGAATCGTCCGATCATTTTGGCGGGAAAAGGGGCGAAACACGCAGTGCCCGAACTTCTGGCATTAGCGGAAAAAATTAAAGCGCCGCTCATTGCTTCGCTGCCGTCAAAAGGGATGATTCCAGAAAGCCATCCTCATTACCTTGGCCACTTAGGCCAACTTGGAACAGAACCCGCAAAAGAAGCAATGAAAGAAGCGGATTTGCTGGTTCTGGCAGGGACGGCTTATCCTTACCGCGATTATTTGCCGGAAGATGCCCCTGCGATTCAAATTGATATAGAGCCGCGCGTCATCGGAAAATACTATCCTTCCACAGTCGGAATCGTCTCTGAGGCAAAATCCGCTCTTTCTTGGCTAGCCGAGCATAGCCGTGAAAAAGAAGGCCGATATTTAGGGGAGTTCCAAGAAAAACAGCAAAAATGGAATGAACAATTGCAGGAAGATATCCAGCAGCAGACAGAAACACTGCAGCCCCCGCAAGTCCTTGCTGAAATCCAGCAAGTGCTGGAGAAAGATGCGGTGATTTCTTTAGACGTGGGGAGTGTGACCATATGGACTGCCCGCTATATGAAACTGGACGGCCAAGCACTCCTTACTTCTGCTTGGCTCGCGACCATGGGGTGTGCATTGCCAGGGGCAATCGCTGCAAAAATCGCTTACCCTGACAGACAAGTGATTGGCATTATTGGAGATGGCGGATTTTCGATGGGCATGCAGGATTTTGTGACAGCCGTGAAATACCGTTTACCGATGACGCTTGTCATTTTTAATAATCAAAAAATCCAATTGATTGAACACGAACAGCAGGAAATCGGCAATGAACCGACCAATGTGGAACTGGGCAATATCGATTTTGCCGCTTTTGCAGCTGCCTGCGGAGGAGTAGGCTACACTGCGAAAACAAAAGTTGAATTGAAAGAGGCTTTAGCAAAAGCAAAAGACGCGACTAAACCTGCGGTCATTGATGTTTATGTAGAGGACATATCGCCTGAAACAAAATAAATGGAATAGTTGTCCGAAGAAAGGAAGAGGTAAATGGACCAAACGATTAAAGCCTATGGATTTTACCAGCCGGGAGACCGGACAAAACCACCTGAATTCGTGGCTGAGCAGGTGCCGAAGCCAGCCGTTGCTGGAAGAGACTTATTAGTGGAAGTAAAAGCAGTTTCAGTTAATCCGACCGACTTGCGGACACGGGATGCAAAGAAAGACAGTGATGATTCGTTTACGATTGTCGGTAGAGATGTGGCAGGCATCGTATTAGAAAAAGGAGAAGCCTGTGAATTGTTTGAAGTCGGCGATGAAGTGTTCTACGCCGGAACTAATAACCGCCCGGGCGGGCACAGTGAATGGCATGTCGTGGATGAACGGATTGTCGGCAAAAAACCGCAGCAATTGGATTTTGCACAAGCCGCCGCTCTCCCGCTCACGAGTTTAACAGCATGGGAAGCCTTATTTGACCGATTAGGCGTTTCGCATGAAGCAGCCCAAAATGAAGGGAAATCCATCCTGATCATCGGTGCAGCAGGCGGTGTGGGTTCGATTGCCGTTCAACTTGCTAAATTGGCTGGGCTGAAAGTAATCGGCACCGCTTCAAGGCAGGAAACATCAGAGTGGGCGAAAAAGCACGGTGCTGATATCGTCATCAATCATCATGAAAAAATGATGCCTCAGCTCAAAGAGCAGGGATTAAAAGAAGTAGACTATATCTTCTGCCTTTCGGATCCGGATGGGCATATGGCGAATATGGCAGAAGCGATCGCTCCTCAAGGGAAAATCTGTTCCATTTTGCCGCTGCAAAAGCCGCTCGACATGCAGCTTTTTGCAAAAAGCGCCACGTTCGTTTATGAGTTGATGTATACGCGCTCCGTCTATCAAACGGAGGATATGGGGGATCAGCATAAAGCATTAAACCGTATAAGCGAATGGGCAGATGAAGGAGCGGTCGTTTCAACAATGGCCAACAAGTTGAAACCGTTGAACGCCAATACGTTAAAAGAAGCCTATGAACAGTTGCTGACCAACAAGACGATTGGAAAAATCGTGGTGGAAGGCCCTTTTGAGGAATGATCGAAGCAGCCTGCGAATTCCGCAGGCTGTTTTTCATTTGAAAACCTTTGACAAACATTTTTAATTATTGTACATTGTCTTATGGACGAACAATAACGAAATAATTTTATTTATTATTCGTATTTAGGAGTGTATAACGTGGAAAATGTATTTGATTACGAAGATATTCAATTAATTCCTGCAAAAGCGGTGGTAAATAGCCGGTCAGAATGCGACACATCCGTTGACTTTGGAGGACGGACTTTTAAGTTGCCGGTCGTGCCTGCAAATATGCAGACGATCATTGACGAAAACATTGCCATCAACCTTGCAGAAAATAATTATTTTTATATTATGCACCGTTTCCAGCCGGAAACAAGACTTGATTTTGTGAAGGATATGCAGGCAAGAGGCCTATATGCATCGATAAGTGTCGGCGTGAAGCCGGAAGAATATGAATTTGTTCAGCAATTGGCGGCAGAGCGGCTGATTCCGGAATATATCACGATTGATGTTGCCCATGGGCATGCAAACTCTGTAATCAATATGATTCAGTACATAAAAAAACAGTTGCCTGCGAGTTTTGTCATCGCTGGGAACGTCGGAACGCCTGAAGCAGTCCGTGAACTCGAACATGCTGGAGCGGATGCGACAAAAGTTGGCATTGGACCGGGAAAAGTTTGCATCACGAAAATTAAAACAGGCTTTGGCACGGGCGGCTGGCAATTGGCGGCGCTTCGCTGGTGTGCAAAAGCGGCAACCAAACCGATTATTGCAGACGGCGGCATCCGCACACATGGAGATATCGCGAAATCGGTGCGTTTTGGCGCTTCGATGGTAATGATTGGCTCATTATTTGCAGGCCATGAAGAATCGCCTGGCCAAACAGTGGAGACTGACGGCAAACTTTATAAAGAATATTTCGGGTCAGCTTCAGAGTTCCAAAAAGGCGAAAAGAAAAACGTCGAAGGCAAGAAAATGTTTGTCGAATACCGAGGTTCTCTGAAAGATACTTTAGTCGAAATGGAGCAAGATCTGCAGTCAGCGATTTCCTATGCCGGAGGAGATAAACTGAGTGCTATCCGCACTGTGGATTATGTCATTGTCAAAAATTCCATCTTTAATGGAGATAAAGTTTACTAACTCCCCTATGAGCCGGTAAATTAATCGGTAAGAGAGTCTAGACAGCCTTAAACGGCTGTCTTTTTTTATTGTGCATATATCCAAAAAACGGCGATTGGGGTTAGAATAGAAAGAGAGTTAGAATAGTTTTAATATTCTTTCAATAATAGTTGATTTCTAATGTAAGCGCTTTTATAATGAAGGTATTAACATATGTTACGTTATAGAACATATGTAAAAAAGAATGGAGGGATTCTTTTGTGGGGGTGGTTTATAGCCGTATTTGCCGGAGTATGGCTGCTTCAAATCATGATGACAAAAATTCAAATGAAGAATTATCAGCTCACCATCAAAAAAATGAGCAAAAGGCCTTCAGGCTATTTAGGGGTGGGCATCCAGAAACAAAAACTAGGAATAGGGGTGATCGCTGTAATTGTAGTTAACAATGACGGGATGGTTCTTGAAAGCCAATTAATGAAAGGCGTCACTGTTTTTAGCCGGTTTGAACCGTATACGGTTTACGATGGTCTTCATATTGAAGAGGTTAAAAAGAAAACAGGAGGCGAATCCGTCGATCAAGCTGTGAAAATGGCTATTGAAAAAATCGAAAGCCAAATGGAAAAGAAAGCCATTGTGGCTGTATAAGGAGGAAGGAATATGGGCGTTTTAGATTCAATCATGGACTTTTTAGTTAAACTCGCAGAAGGCTTTATCGGAATGTTCCAAGCGGGAGCTGATACGTTTACCGGCTTGGTTACAGGAATCATCCCATTGCTCATTGTACTGATTACCGCCATTAATGCTCTTATCCGGATGATCGGAGAAGAACGGATCAACAGGCTGGCACGCCGAAGCACCAAAAATATCATTCTGCGCTATACGCTTTTCCCGGTTTTGGCCGTTTTCTTTTTGACCAATCCGATGGCTTATACTTTCGGAAAATTTCTTCCGGAAAAACAAAAACCGGCTTTTTATGACTCTGCTGTCTCTTTTGTGCATCCAATCACTGGTTTGTTCCCGCATGCAAACCCGGCTGAATTGTTTGTCTATCTGGGCATCTCCGCTGGAATCACGACATTGGGATTATCGCTTGGGCCGTTGGCAATCCGCTTTTTCCTAGTGGGGATCATCGTTATCCTGATTCGCGGAATCGTGACAGAAATTATTACGGTTCGCATGATGAAATCAAAAGGCATGGAAGTCTAAGCGCAATAGATGTGTTCAACTTAAAAGGGGGCTAGGAATATGACAAATACGCATGCACCATTAAATTTCAAGGCGATTTCCGTCACGAAAGGCCGAGGCGGCTGGGGTGGGCCGCTGACCATTCGTCCGAACGAAGAGCAGCGTTACATCGTTTCGGTCACTGGAGGCGGAATTCATCCGGTAGCTGAAGAAATTGCGCGTCTGACTGGAGCGGAAGCCGTCGACGGCTTTAAAACTTCTTATGCAAAAGAAACGATGGCTTGCGTCATCATTGACTGCGGAGGGACAGCCCGCTGCGGCGTGTATCCGAAAATGGGGGTATTGACTATCAACGTTAACCCGACATCGCCTTCAGGGCCGCTGATGAAGTTTATAAATGAAGAAAACTTTGTTTCGGGTGTGACGGTTTCTGATATCAGTGCTGCAGCCGCCCCTTACGAAGACCAAGACCAAGTGAAAAATGCGGTGGATGAAGTGGAAGCGCCGGCTGCTCACAAAACGCCGCAGGAAATTAAAGAGGAAGCAAAGCGAAAAGCTGCCGAAACCTATAAACAGCCAAAGAAAATGAACATTATCGAAAGAGTAGGCCGCGGCGCCGGAAAAGTAGTAGGCGTCCTGTACCAGGCTGGACGCGAAACAGTGGACCAAGTGCTTAAGAATATCCTGCCGTTTATGGCGTTCGTAAGTATGCTGATTGGGATCATCACGTTTACAGGAATTGGAGACATCATAGCAAACTTTGTCTCTCCGCTTGCCGGCAATATTTTCGGTTTGCTCATCCTTTCGGTCATTTGTGCGCTCCCGATCCTGTCGCCGCTGCTTGGACCCGGTGCCGTTATCGCTCAGGTCGTCGGGGTGTTGGTCGGAGTGGAAATCGGCCGTGGAAATATCCCTCCTGCTTTGGCGCTTCCGGCATTATTTGCAATCAACCCGCAAGTTGGGGCTGATTTTGTGCCGGTTGGCTTGACGCTTGGAGAGGCCGAGCCGGAAACGATCGAAGTCGGAGTGCCGGCGGTCTTGATTTCCCGGATGATTACAGGGCCGCTGGCAGTAATCATTGCTTATCTATTCAGTTTTGGCTTGTACAGTTAACTTAAAGGGGGCAGCTAGGTGGAGAATGTCATGATTAAAAAATATGAAGCTAAAATAATTGAAATCGGGGAAGAAGTGGAAATCTTTTCAGAAGAAAATATGATGGTTATTTTTGACGATTCCGTGCCGATCGAGTTAAGGACTTTCGGGGTCATTCACGAAAAAGTGCATCTTCTCGGAGAAATTGAAAGCGGCGATGTGCTTGAAATTGCCGGTGAACCATACGATATTTTATTTGTCGGAAGCAAAGTGAACGACACAATAAATGAAATTGGGCATTGCACGATTTCTTTTAATGGCGAAACCTCGGCTGATTTGCCAGGAACGATGTGCGTAGAGAAAAAAGCCCTGCCGGAATTGGCAGTAGGAGCAAAAATTCAGATTTACAAAGCCTAACAGAGAGGAGACTGAAAAATGCTTGGGA
The DNA here is from genome assembly GCF_000821325.1 of Planococcus massiliensis. Lineage (NCBI taxonomy): Bacteria > Bacillati > Bacillota > Bacilli > Caryophanales > Caryophanaceae > Planococcus > Planococcus massiliensis. Next base: position 1,487,458 of record NZ_CCXS01000001.1, read on the forward strand.
TCAACCGAAAACTTCAAGAATTAGAGCAGCAAGGAACCATCATTAAAGTCGGCCTCGTAGGCGCAGGGCAGATGGGAAGAGGCATGGTTTCGCAAATAGAAAGCATGGCAGGTATGCGTGTCGTCATTACGGCAGACATTCAATTGGAGAACGCTGCAAAGGCCTATACAAAATCTGGTGTCGCCATTTCGGATGTGGTCAAGACGGATCAGGCAGCTGAAGCTTCCGAAGCGGTCAAAGCTGGAAAAGTGGTAGCGACGACAGACGCAAAACTTGTCACTGCACTCCCGGAAGTGGACGTTGTCGTGGATGCAACAGGTGTTCCGGATATCGGCGCCAAAATTGCCTGGGACGCCATCCTCAACAAAAAACACATTGTTATGCTGAATGTAGAGGCAGATGTCACCATTGGCCCGCTGCTTAAAAAAATGGCAGATGCCAGCGGCGTTGTCTATACGGGGACAGCTGGCGATGAACCCGGCGCGATAATGGAGCTTTATGATTTTGCGGATGCGCTCGGTTTTGAAGTCGTTGCACTTGGAAAAGGGAAAAACAACCCGCTTAATTTGGCAGCCAATCCAGATACGGCGGCAGAAGAAGCCGCACGAAAAGGCGCTAGCCCTAAAATGCTCGCCTCTTTTCAAGATGGAACAAAGACCATGGTGGAAATGACGGCTGTCGCTAATGCAACAGGTTTTCTTCCGGATAAACCGGGCATGCACGGCTTTGTCAGTGATGTAAAAGGGCTTCCGGAACTGTTCAAATTGAAAGAGCAGGGCGGAAAAGTGGACCATAAAAGGATTGTCGAATACATTAACGGCATCGCTCCAGGCGTCTTTGCAATCGTTGCATCAGAAAAAGAAGAAGTGAATCACGAAATGCACTATTTGAGCATGGGAGAAGGGCCAAATTATGTGCTTTACCGTCCATATCATCTCACTAGCCTGGAAACGCCGATTTCCATTGCGAGAGCGTTCATCTTCAACGAAGCGACTATTGCGCCTTGGAAAGGGCTGCAGGCTGAAACAGTAGCGGTAGCCAAAACAGACTTGGAAGAAGGGCAATTTTTGGATAGCATCGGCGGTTTCACCGTTTATGGAACCATCCTTTCCGCGCAAGCGGCAAAAGATAAACAAGCATTGCCGATGGGACTGGTGGACCGCCATGTCCAATTGAAGCGTGCCATTAAAAAGGGTGAAATTATTACGTATGGCGATGTCGTTCAGACGAAGGAATCCACGATCTGGCGGCTGCGTAGGATGCAAGATGAAATGTTTGTGGAAAAAGAGCAAAAGGTACACCCGATCAATGTCTAAAGCTAAGATGCCGGTTTGAAAAATTGATCCTATTCGGCCTTTAGAGAAGGCAAACAACGGAGCGAGAAGGTGTTCAAATATGAAAGTGAAAAAGATGGAAGCGGGTCTATATTGCGTTAATTGCAAAGAGGAAGTTGATCATGAAATCACTTACATCAACAGCGATATGAAATCCATAAAATGTTTGCAATGCGGCCGGACGAAAGAATTGAAAATGGATCTGAAAAAAGAGTTTTACAAAGAAATAGTTGAGCGCATTGCAACGAAACCGAAACGGGTGACGAAAGAGTCAAAAGAAGGATTAGGCCACCTTTTGTTTTCTCTTCCGGTCCGCACCATCAAAAAACCGTACCGGCTTTTGAAAGACGTAAACTCTTCGAGGAAAGTAATGCAGACTTATAAAGGGAAAAAGAATAAGTAATCATGCGCTTCTGCTAAGGCTGGACATCTCCATTTGAGAGAAGTTCAGCCTTTTTCCTGCTTGACTAATTAACTGAAAAGTCTTAATATATTACATATGTAACTTGTGTGAACAAATGTAAAAATGGAGGGATGAAAATGAACCAGTTAGTGAATTTACCGGCTGGAGTCAAAGGGAAAGATTTGACTGCACTGCTGAAGCAAATGTGGCTTATCCGGTATTTTGAAGAAAAAGTGGATGAATTTTTTGCAAAAGGCATGATTCACGGAACGACCCATTTAGCGGTGGGGCAGGAAGCTTCAGCGGTTGGATCGATTGCTGTGCTGGAAGCTCGGGATAAGATAACCAGTACGCATAGAGGCCATGGCCACTGCATCGCCAAAGGAGCCGAGGCCAACCGGATGATGGCTGAATTATTCGGCCGCACCACCGGCTATTGCAAAGGAAAAGGCGGATCGATGCATATAGCGGATGTGGAACAAGGCAATTTAGGGGCAAATGGAATTGTTGGCGGCGGATTTTCAATTGCAGCCGGCGCTGCCTTAACTTCTCAGCTGAAAAAAGAAGGCTATGTTGTGCTTTGCTTTTTTGGAGACGGTGCATCGAATGAGGGAAGTTTCCATGAAGCACTCAATTTGGCATCTATCTGGAAGCTGCCGGTGGTCTTCATTTGTGAAAACAATCAATACGGCATGTCGGGCCCGGCAAAAGAAATGATGAATATTGAAGACGTGGCAAAGCGGGCAGAAGCATATGGAATTCCAGGGAAAGTGGTTGATGGGAATGACATTTTGGATGTGATGAGCGGAGTAGGCGAAGCTGTAGACCGGGCACGGGATGGAGAAGGGCCATCGATAGTGGAAGCCAAAACTTACCGGTGGAAAGGCCACTCGAAAAGCGATGCGAAAAAGTATCGGACCCGAGAAGAAGAGCAGGAATGGCGGGCAAAAGATCCGATTGCCAAGTTCCGGAGTGTGTTGATCGAAGAAGGATTGTTGACAGAAGAGAGCGCAGACAAACTTAAAGCCGAAGCAAAGAAGGAAATTGAGGATTCGGTTGAATTTGCTAAAAATAGCCCCATGCCGACTCTCGATGACTTGATGGAAGACATATACGCTTAGGGTGAAAGAAAGGGGAGTGGATTCGATGAGAGAATTAACGTATTTAGAGGCTGTGAGAGAAGCGATGAGCCAAGAAATGCGCGAAAATGAAGACGTTTTCATTTTAGGTGAAGACATAGGGGTTTACGGTGGGGCATTCGGGGTCACGCGAGGCATGATCGAAGAATTTGGACCGGAACGAATCCGCAATACGCCGATTTCGGAAGCCGCAATTTCGGGTACCGCTGTAGGGGCGGCATTGACCGGCATGCGGCCCATTCTTGAACTTCAATTCTCTGATTTTATTACAATTGCAATGGACAATATGGTCAACCAAGCGGCCAAAATCCGTTATATGTACGGAGGCAAAGGAAAAGTGCCGATGGTGCTTCGTACGCCTGCCGGATCTGGAACAGGAGCAGCAGCACAGCACTCTCAAAGCTTAGAAGCGTGGATGGCGCATGTGCCGGGATTGAAAGTGGTGCAGCCTTCCACCGCCTATGATGCGAAAGGCTTATTAAAAGCAGCAATTAATGACGATAATCCTGTTATTTTTTATGAACATAAACTTTGCTACAAGACGAAGTCGGATGTGCCGGAAGAACCGTATTCCATTCCTTTAGGAAAGGCGGATATTAAACGTGAAGGAAGCGACGCCACGATCGTCGCGACGGCCATCATGGTCCATAAAGCGCTTGAAGCAGCTGTTGAACTTGAAAAAGACGGCATCAGTGTCGAAATCATCGATCCACGCACCTTAGTGCCGCTTGATACAGAAACGATTGTTGCGTCGGTCAAAAAAACAAGCCGCCTGATCGTCGTTCATGAAGCGGTCAAACGCGGCGGATTTGGCGGCGAAATAGCCAGTATGATTGCAGAAAGCGAGGCATTCGATTATTTGGATGCTCCGATTAAACGGCTAGGCGGAAAAGCGGTGCCGATCCCTTATAATCCCGACCTAGAAAAAGCCGCTGTCCCAAGCGTCGAGGACATTGTCTCAGCGGTAAAAGAAACATTGAATCGATTGTAGGGAAGGAGGAGCAACGGAATGGCAAAAGAAATCTTCATGCCAAAACTGAGCAGTACCATGGAAGTGGGAACGTTGCTGCAGTGGTTCAAAGACGAAGGGGATTCTGTTGAGGTGGGAGAGCCTCTTTTTGAAATCATGACCGATAAAATCAACATTGAAGTGGAATCTTATGAAGAAGGTGTCTTGTTGAAAAAGTACTATGCCGAAGACGAAGAAATTCCGATCAATCAGGTGATCGGCTATATCGGCGAAGCCGGTGAAACGGTTCCGGAATCTTCTCCCGGCGAATCGGGTGCAGCGTTAAGTGAACTGGGCGACTCCCGGCAGCCTTCTAAGCATGATTTACAGGGAATAGAGATCAGCGAGACTGCGTCGATAAATGAAACCGGCGACGGAGATGGAGTGCCGGAGATGGAAAAAATCCGCGCTACGCCGGCAGCGCGCAGAGTGGCCAAAGAAAAAAACGTTACTCTTTCCAAAGTTCCCGGATCTGGGCCAAAAGGTCGGATTCACCAAAAAGATGTGGCGGACTTTTCACAAGCTGCACCGGCAGCAACTCCGCTTGCTAAAAAAGTGGCAGGAGCGAAAGGAATTGAGTTGCAGACCGTAACGGGTTCAGGTCCAAAAGGGAAAATATACCGAGCTGATGTGGAAAAAATGAAGCAGCCATCATCCGCTTCGGAAAGTGGCAGCAAACGAGTGAAAATGGAAGGAATCCGCAAAGTGGTCGCCGCGCGCATGCTGGAGAGCAAAACATCCGCTCCTCATGTGACGCTGACGACGGAAGTGGACATGTCCGAGGCGATTCAGTTGCGCAATCAACTGCTTCGCCCGATTGAAAAACAAACCGGGTTCCGGCTGTCCTATACCGAAATCATTTTAAAAGCGGCGGCATCCACTCTAAAGCTTCATAAAAATTTAAATGTTTCACTGGAAGGCAATGAAATCGTTTTCCATGAGGAAATCAATTTAGGGTTAGCGGTTGCGGTGGAAAATGGATTGCTTGTCCCTGTAGTGAAAAATGCAGATCAAAAGGGGCTTTCGGATTTGACTGCTGAATGCAAAAGGTTGGGGACGGCGGCTCGAAGCCAAGGCTTAAAACCCGAGGAAATGTCGGGAGGCACCTTTACCATCAGCAATCTGGGCATGTATGCCATCGATGCTTTTACTCCAGTCATCAATCAACCGGAATCAGCTATTTTAGGGGTAGGGCGTATCAACGAGAAGCCAGTCGGGCACAATGGCGTTATAGAACTTCGGCCATTGATGGTTCTTAGCCTATCCTTTGACCACCGTGTGATCGACGGTGCTCCAGCTGCTGCTTTTTTGACGGACTTGAAAGAAGTGCTCGAACAGCCCTTTAAATTATTGGTTTAAGGAGTAGATTCCTTTGGAAAATTATGAAGTGGTAGTACTTGGAGGCGGCCCGGGAGGCTATGTAGCTGCCATACAGGCAGCGAAACTCGGAAAACGGGTGGCGCTAATCGAAGCACGTGAACTAGGAGGCACCTGTTTAAACCGGGGATGCATCCCATCAAAAACCTTGCTTCGGCACGCAGAAGTGATTGAAACCATTGAACAAGCGAAAGAATGGGGAATTGAAACAGGGCCTGTGTCTTTTTCACTCTCCAAAATGATTGCACGCAAAGATGCGGTTATTCAACAGCTGAGAAACGGAATCGCCTATTTATTAAAAAGAGGCGAAATCAAAGTTTATGAAGGATTTGGCGAGGTAAGGAAAGACCGGACAATCGCTATCCGCATGGAAGATAAGGAAGAGCTCATCAAAGGCGATCGCCTCATTCTTGCGACCGGGTCAAAGCCGCTGATCCCGCCCATTCCCGGCATTGAAAGTGCTGCCTATTTCACGAGTGACACCATTTTTGATATCGAGAAAATTCCCGAGTCAATGGTTATTGTAGGGGGCGGCATCATTGGAGTGGAATTGGCTTGCATATTTGCCAGTTTGCAAGTCCGAGTCCATATTGTCGAAATGGGCAGCAGAATCGTACCAAGTGAGGAACCGGAAGCGTCTAAAGCACTTGCAAAATCTTTGAAAAAGAAAGGGATTACAGTTCTAACAAACACAAAAGTTGCGCATGTTGAACCGCAGGAATCCAGTCAGTTTGTTAAAATTGAAAAAGAAAATGGCGCTCAAGAAATAATAGAGGCGGAGACGATTTTGCTTGCCGTTGGAAGAGCCGCAAATACGGCTTCTTTTGCAGCGCTGAATCTCGAAATGAATGGCCCGTTTGTGAAAGTGGACAATCAGATGGCTTCCAGCGCGCCGGGAATTTATGCCATTGGAGACATTGTTGGAGGATGGCAGCTTGCCCATGTAGCAAGTGCAGAAGGAAGGGTGGCCGCCGCGAACGCTGCCGGAGTATCGGAAACCATCGACTATTCAATCGTGCCAAGATGTGTGTATACCAGTCCGGAAATTGCCAGTGTCGGCATAACGGAAGAAGAAGCGAAGCGGAGAGGAATAGATTACAAGTTGGTAAGAATCGATCATAGGAGCAATGGGAGAGCTTTGGCGCAAGGCGAAAAGGAAGGGTTTACTAAGTTGATTGCCGGCACACAATACGGAGAAATTTTGGGTGTTTTGATGGTTGGCACCCACGTAACAGAAATGATAGCTGAACCTTCTGCATTTATGCACTTAGAAGGGACAGTAGATGAACTGGCATCGTTGATCCATGCGCATCCGACTATTTCTGAAAGCCTGCATGAAGCATCAATTTCATGGCTTGAAAAAGGCGTTCACCATTAATTGCCAGAAGTGGCCATTGCGTCCTATAATAGGACAAGACATAGCACAGGGGCAATCCGTTGCAGTAAAAAGGATGGTCGAAACACCGTTTTGAGAAAGGCGGTTTCCGTAACCATCCATCCGCTTTGTAAGTTTTATTAAAATGAGAAGGTGCATTGATGATGAATTGGGACGAACGCAGGCAAATTGTAAAAGTATCAAGACTCTATTATTTTGAAGGGCTGACCCAGGCGGAAATCGCCAAAAAAATAGGGGTTTCCCGCCCGGTGATTTCCAAATTGCTGAACAAAGCACGTGAAAATGGCATCGTTGAAATTTATATTAAAGATGAAAATGCACATACGGTTGAATTGGAGCACAGGCTTGAAAAGAAATACCATTTGAAGGAAGCGATTGTAGTTCCGGCTGCAGGAAAGGATCCGGAAATGATTAAGCATTTTTTAGGAAAAGCGGCGTCTTTTTACATATCCAAGAACCTTAATGGAAAAAAGTCGCTTGGCATTTCTTGGGGGAGCACATTGGCTAAGTTTGTTCAGGAATACCCGTACGAGCAGCATCAACAGCTAAAAATCATTCCGTTAGTCGGTGGGATGGGAAGAAGGCTGGTAGAAATCCATTCTAATCTGCTGGCTTATCAGCTTTCCCAAAAAATGAATGCCAACTGTTCCTATCTATACGCTCCAGCGATGGTCGAAAATGCCGAATTGAAAAAACGATTAATCGAATCAGAAGATATTGCCATGGTGCTGGAAGAAGGGCGCAACGTTGATATGGCAGTTGTGGGAATCGGAAATCCTTACGAAGGCTCGACGATGGCGACGATGCAGTATTTAACAGAGGCCGATTTAAATTCGTTGAGAGAAGCTGGCGCAATCGGAGACATCGGATCGCGTTTCTATAGCCAATCCGGAGAGGAAATCATCCATCCGTTAAATGAATTGGTCATTGGCCTGGAGATCGATGAATACAAAAAGATTCCAGAAGTCATTGGCATTGTAGAAGGGTCCCATAAAGTCGAAAGCATCAGGGCTGCATTGAATGGCCATTATTTGGACGTGTTGGTGATTGACGACATAACTGCAGATTTGATCACTTAAAAAGCAAGGCCGCAAAATTTTTGCGGCCTTGCTTTTGGTTTGCCTGTTTAATCCCTTTGCTGATTTTCCAGTGCATAGCCGATGCCGGCCAAGGAAAGCATAGCCATTGAAACCAATTTTTCATCCAGCCATATTTTCTTATCTGTTGAAATCGAGGGTGTATTTCTTGCATCCGAATTATACGTTGAACTAATTCCTTGGGCTGCCCAAAACATCGAAGGCAGAAACGCAGACAATTGGATGTCCTGAGTCGAATCGAAAGTTTTGCGTGTCAGGAAGTATAAACTGGCCGCACCTAGAAATGCGCCAAGTGAAATCGACAGGGCATCCGAATGGTTAGCTTGAGTGGTTCTATTCTTGTCAGCGATAAAGCCCCAGACTATAGTGAGTGATGCTGTACTGGCCAATATCGCTTTTCCAGCAGAAAATGGCTTTTTTCTTGGTCCGTGGTAAAGGATAGGTGCCTTAGAATAAGTTGCCGGGAACGTTCTAACTGCCGCAGCCATTTGCCATCCCTCCAATTTGTTTCGGCAATTCTTCAATTGCCTGTTCAATAGAATATAGTGCAACATAGAGTAGAATTTTCAAAATCAAAACACGCAGCCCATTAAAAAGCGCTGCGTGTTAAGCCATTTAAAAGCCATCAATTCATATCATTCAATTTGTAAAGGAAAATCGCATAATCACCGCGGGTAATCGGATCAACTGTGCCAAAGGTTGTGGCCGTTTTTCCGTTAGTGATGTGATACTCCACTAACGCAGCAACAGCCTCCCGATACCGTCCGCCGACATCGGTGAACGCTGTTTCTTTCGTAACGGCATTCATGCGGTAAGCTCTTGTCAGCATAATCGCCATTTCACCGCGCGTAATCAAATCATTTGAACCAAATTCTGTAGCCGATTTCCCGTTGATGATGCCTTCAGCTTTCAATGCATTTACATATTCGATGCCACGCTTCGGCACATCTTTAAATCCGGATGGCTCATCATTCAAGTCCAATTTAAGAGCCTTGGCCAACATGATGGCAGCATCCACACGCTTTATTGGATCTCCTGTACCAAATTTAGTATCCGAGTAGCCTTTCGTAATATCTTCGCGGATCAAATAGGTGACGGAAGGCATGTATTTCTGCGCTACGTCGGTAAAAGTAATTGGTGCCGGACCAGGGTCTGGGGTCGGAGTTGAACCGCCGCCTCCAGGAGTGCCAGGGTCAGGTGTTGTTCCACCGCCGCCAGGAGTGCCAGGATCAGGCGTTGTTCCACCGCCGCCAGGAGTGCCAGGATCAGGCGTTGTTCCACCGCCGCCAGGAGTGCCAGGGTCAGGTGTTGTTCCACCGCCGCCAGGAGTGCCAGGGTCAGGTGTTGTTCCACCGCCGCCAGGAGTGCCAGGGTCAGGTGTTGTTCCGCCACCGTTGCCCGGATCCGGATCAGGAGTTGGCGGCGCTATTTCAGTGCCTGTGGTGAACTCGTAAATAGCTGATCGGAATTCGCTGTCCTTCGTATAAGCATTCATGTACCAGAAATATTTTGTTTTTTGTTCCAAGTTCTTCCATTCTACCGAAGCTTTGCCTTTTTCCAGTTCCTCATCTATGCCAATTTCTTTTTCCTTAAAGATTTCGGCAGAAACATAATCGGTTGAAACTTCTTTTTTGTTTTTGGCGATCGCTTCTTGACTCGGTTCCCAGTCGACCAGATCGTATTTTCCTGTGAAGGAATCTTCGGGTTCGTAGTGGTCGATGTCTCCCGTGATCGCAGAAATCGCCGTGAATTCAATTTCTTCAGTTTCAGGTTTGAAATCGACGAATCGAAGATAACCGTCCCCGCCTTGGCCTACGCCTTGATAATTCCCCATGACTTGCAGCACTTCCCGGTTCGAACCGTCTTCATTTTTCAATTTGGAAATTTTCTTTTTCGCTCCATTGAAATGGCCGGACAGCACGAGTTTAACGTTTTCATTCGGAACGACGACGTTATTGTAAACTACGGTAGGAATGCCAGGATCAAGGCTTCCGTCATAAGCTAAATATTGGTGCATATTCAGCACGGCATTTTTATCCGCATGCTCAGCCAGTACGCGATTCGCCCAAGCGAGGGTATCCGGTTTGTTCTCCAATCCGAATCCAAGGTAGACGAAGATGAACTCGTGGCCGTTTAAGGTCATCAAGTCATAATGGTTTTGGTTATTGTTCATATTCTCGCCGTACCAATATTTTCCTTCGAACCGGTCAGCGCCGGCATACTTATGGAAGTATGTGTAGTCGATGCGCATATCGGATTTGTGCTGCACATCGTGGTTTCCAGCTAATACGCCGTATGGGATATTCGCTGCATCCATTCGGTCCAGGTTTTTCTTGGCGACAGCCCATTCTTTTTCGCTGTCCGGGGTATCCACCAAGTCCCCGGTATTGATCACATATTCAAAGCGGTCTTTGTTGTATTGATCGATGATGAAGTCCGTGACTTTATCCCAATTTTCCGGATAGAGCCTTGCGTAGAATTGGGTATCTGTAAACCATAATAACGAAAATTCTTCTTTAGAAGGAGCGGTATTTTTCAGCTCGTTTTGAACTTTTACGAGAATTTTGCCGGCATCCATAAATTTTGCATCCGAAACTTTAATGGAGAAATTAATTTCGCTTCCTTTGCTGTCGGATTTCTTTTCTTCGGCTTTCACCCATTCGGTTTTGGAATGGTCCCAGATGGAAATGGAAAGCGTTGAATCTGGCAATGTTTTCCCTTGCCAATTAATTTCAGCAGATCCTCCTTTTTCAAGTTTGCCGGTATCCACTTCGAAAGTCTGGAAAGAATCTCCTTGATCGGAAGATGTGGTGTAGTACTTGCCATCATCCGCAGCCAACTCGGCTTTATTAGCATCGGTAGCTTCTTTTTCTTCACCCGCTACGTTCGATTTCGCTTTAATGCCGGCAGTAGAAACATCCTTGAAATCTCCTTGCATGAATTCGACAGCTTCTACCGTTTCGCCGTTCTGAACAACTGTTTCTAAAGTAGCATTGCGGTAGACATCTGTGGCAGCGTTTGCCGGCGAAACTTCCGTAAACGCTGTTTCAGCAGCTAAAGATGATACGGGAACAATAAGGCTAAAAGTCATTGCGGCAGCTGCTGCATAAGTAAAGAATTTTTTTATCATAATCCATCCTCCTTATAAGTGATCCAGCCATTTAGAAAAAAGAATCAACTAGCTGTAAAAAATTGATAAGTTTATTTTGAATATTCAAATAACTTATTGTTTTTGATAATAACATAAAACCACATAAAAGAGCCTATAAATAATTAAAATATTTAGTTAATTTTACGTAAAATGATTCTTTTGAATTAGTTATAATGACATTTTCATCAAATAAATAGCTTTTTTGAAATGAAAATAGGGGTGGGAACGAGGGGGAAGAAGAAAAACCACCGGCCTGAAAGGCCGATGGTTTGCGGTCATTTTCAAAAAGTAAAGCTTACTCAAAATAAGAGCGATAAATCCTCTCGATTTTTCGTTCAAACTCATCCATATGGACAAAACGGGCTTCTCTCACTAATTCCGCTCCGTGATCGAAAAGCAGCAGAACTGGAGCGGTAAAAATCGAAAGTTCTCCAGCAAGTTCTGGCTGAGCTGCGATATCCACTGTTCTGGTCTGGATTTTCGGGAATTGTTCAAAGACTTCCTCAACCTGAGGAAGCAGCGCATGGCAAACGCTTCAAGACGGGCTTAAGATGTAAAGAAAATTCAAGCCGGGTTGTTGAATGAACTGAGCGGTGTCTTCTATAGAAGTAAGGTTTTTCATCGTGCACACCTCCGATTGTTTTGACTGCGACAGGGTTAACTGAATGGTTGGAAAGGCCATAAGTCAAAATTAGCAGCGGGCACCCGCTCAATCGCGATGTTCTTGGTAACGGCCTTGTTTCGTGCGGCTTAAAGCTTCTTTGATCTGTTCAGGCGAAACGGTTGTTTCATACGCTTTCACCGTATCTTCTATTTGGGAAGGGGAGCTTGCGCCGGCGACAATGGAAGCGATGGCGGGTTGTTTGAGCACGCTGTGCAAAGAAAGTGCATGAAGGTTCGGATGAATCTCCATCAATTGCTTTATTGTCTTCGTAAGCTCTCTTTCCTGATATGCCATATAGCTGCCTGTTTTCATTGCGCGCGCTATTCCTTCGTTGGTTAACAATCCTTTTGCCAGGCTGCCGCGCGTAACGACAGAACGGCCAGCCTTTTGGATCTCTTCCAAATATTCTTCAGGGCGGCGGTCCAATAAACTGTATTGCATCATAATCGAGCGGATGTCACTTTTTTCAAGATATTGCATGATGACATTCGGGCGGATCGACGAGATGCCGTATTCCCGGATCAATCCATCTTTTTTCAAGGCTTCGAACGCTTCAATCGTTTCGTCGATTGAATCTGTGATCATCCCGCCATGAAGCTGGTAGAGGTCAATATAATCCGTTTGAAGGCGTCTTAAGCTATTATGCACCTGTTCCAGAATATAGGGTTTCGTGGCGTTCCATTTCACCTCTTCCGAATCAGGGTTCCATTGGTTGCCGACTTTTGTGGCAAGGACAACGTGTTGGCGGTGAGGCTTCAGCAATTTACCGACCAATTCCTCGTTCCTGCCTTTATTGTACAAATCGGCCGTATCGAAATAATTGATGCCGGATGAAACGGCGGCATCGATAATCGCCTGAGCTTCCTGTAGTTCCTGCGGCAGCGACATGCAGCCGAAGCCGATTTCGCTCACTTGGATATTGCTTGTCCCCAACGTTCTTTTTTTCATCATTGCACCTCGTTTAATTTGTCGTTTTCCTTATGGTATACTTTGCCATAGAGAAATCACAAATGAAAAGAGGCAGAACATGAGCAAATTTGAAGAAAAGACGATTCACTCGGAAAGAATTTACGAAGGGAAAATCATTAACTTGAAAGTGGATGAGGTAATGTTGCCGAACGGCAACCAATCCAAGCGCGAATTGATCGAACATCCGGGAGCTGTCGCGTTGGTGGCTATCACGGAAGACCATAAAATAATCATGGTGGAACAATTCCGGAAAGCGTTAGAGCGGACCATCATTGAAATTCCGGCTGGAAAAATCGAAAAAGGCGAAGACCCGAAATACACGGCGATGCGTGAGTTGGAAGAAGAGACGGGCTACTCTGCCGACCATCTTGAATTGATCCAATCGTTTTCCACTTCGCCGGGATTCGCAGACGAAGTGATTCATCTCTATTCCGCGACGGGACTTAAGAAATCTACTTCGGGAGCGGTGTTGGATGAGGATGAATTTGTGGAACTGTTGGAAGTGACAATTGAAGAAGCGGAGCAATTGATGAAGGTAAACCGAATTTATGATGCCAAAACGGCGTTTGCAGTATTATGGGCAAAACAAAAAATTTCAACTGAGAATTGATCGCCTCCTTATTTATAATCATTCTTAATAAAGAATGGTTGTATTTGTTGTAAATGAGAACTGTCTTTTGATATAATGAAGGCAGTTTAGGGGAGGGCGTCGCATGGAAACTAGGATTGACCGTATAAAAAAACAGTTGCACGCTGCGAGTTACAAACTGACGCCACAGCGGGAAGCAACTGTCCGAATCTTGTTAAACCATGAAGAGGACCATTTAAGTGCGGAAGACGTCTACCTGTTAGTGAAAGACATAGCACCGGAAATCGGATTGGCCACTGTTTATCGGACATTGGAATTGCTTACTGAGTTAAAAATTGTCGACAAAATCAATTTTGGTGACGGAGTTTCACGCTACGATTTGCGCCAGGAAGGCGCAGCTCACTTCCATCATCATTTAGTTTGTATAGAGTGCGGAGCAGTAGACGAAATACAGGAAGACTTGCTTGAAGATGTGGAGGCCGTTGTAGAAAAACGGTGGAATTTCCAAATTAAAGACCACCGTCTCACGTTTCATGGCATTTGCTGGCGTTGCCATGACCGCAGCTCACAAGATCCATCCCAATGATTGGTGAGAAAAGGAAGGACGGCCGTTAAATGGTCATCCTTCCTTTTCTATTTTTGAATAGGAGGGAATACTATGAAATATGCACAAGATGCGTTAGATGATTATCTGCATTTCCTGCGGGTTGAGCGGCAGCTGGCAGCCAATACGCTTGTTTCCTATGAACGTGACTTAAAAAGTTATTTGCATTACCTAAAAGAAGTCGAGCAATTGGAATCGTTGAGAAAAGTGGAACGCGTACATATCTTAAACCATTTGCGCCATTTAAAAGAAAACACAAAAACGTCAAGGACGGTAGCCCGCCATATCTCTTCCATTCGGTCATTTCATCAATTTCTCATAAGAGAACGCGTAGTCGACAACGACCCTACCGTCCATTTGGAAATGCCGCAGATGGAAAAGAAATTGCCGAATGTCTTAACGATTGAAGAAGTGGATGCATTAATCCAGGCACCGGATCTAAAAAAAGCGAACGGCATCCGCGACCAGGCGATGCTGGAGCTCCTATACGGAAGCGGCATGCGAGTCAGCGAGTGCATTAATTTAAACATAGACGATATTAATCTGACGATGGGGTTTGTCCGATGCTTTGGCAAAGGCGGAAAAGAGCGGATCATTCCGCTCGGAAAATCAGCCTTGAATGCATGCAAACTCTATTTGGATGGCCCGCGGCAAGAATTAGTGAAACCGGAAACCAAAACCGATGCCCTGTTCATCAATCAACGCGGGAAACGGCTGACGCGCCAAGGGTTTTGGAAACTGCTCAAACAGCATGCCCAAAAAGCGGGCATCCAAAAAGAGTTGACGCCGCATACACTTAGACATTCATTTGCCACTCACTTAATTGAAAATGGGGCAGATTTAAGGGCTGTGCAAGAAATGCTTGGCCATGCAGACATTTCGACAACTCAAATTTATACTCATGTCAGCAAAACAAGGCTGAAAGACGTCTATACACAATTTCATCCAAGAGCTTAAAAAAAGACAGGTCAGACTTCTGACAATAAACGAAAATATGTTACGATAGACACATAAACAAGGAGGAAGAGAAATGACTAATAAACCGTTTGATCGTATACATTTAATTGTGCTGGATTCTGTAGGAATTGGCGAAGCTCCTGATGCCAATGCATTTGGCGATGTGGGCTCCAATACGGTTGGCCATATAGCAGAAGCTGTAGGCGGGCTGACTATGCCGAACATGGAAAAATTAGGGCTGGCAAACATTGTGCCAGTGAAAGGGATGGAAGCTTCTGAAAGCCCTTCCGCGTATTTCGGGAAATTGCAGGAAGCATCTGTTGGCAAAGATACAATGACCGGGCACTGGGAAATCATGGGCTTGAATATTGATACCCCTTTCAAAGTATATCCGGAAGGTTTCCCCGAAACGTTGATCCGGCAATTAGAAGAGAAAACGGGCCGCAAAGTCATCGGCAATAAGCCGGCGAGCGGAACGGAAATTTTGGATGAGCTGGGCGAAGAGCATATGGAAACAGGTGCCATCATCGTCTATACATCTGCGGATCCGGTTTTGCAGATAGCGGCCCATGAAGAAATTATTCCATTGGAAGAACTATATAAAATCTGTGAAATTGCGCGTGAATTGACGCTTTCGGCAGAATTTCTGGTTGGCCGGGTGATAGCCCGCCCGTTCCTTGGTGAAAAAGGTGCCTTCAAACGCACATCAAATCGCCACGACTATGCGTTGAAGCCGTTTGACCGCACAGTGATGAACGAAATGAAAGACATCGGCAAAGATGTAATCGCTATCGGAAAGATCAACGACATCTATAACGGGGAAGGCGTAACCAAAGCCATCCGGACGAAAGACAATATGGATGGAATGGACAAACTGGTTGAAGTCGTAAAAGAAGACTTTAATGGCTTAAGCTTCCTGAATTTAGTGGATTTTGATGCGCTTTATGGCCATAGAAGAAACCCGGAAGGCTACGGAGAAGCTCTTGAAGCTTTCGATAAGCGCCTGCCGGAAGTGCTTGAGCAAATGAAAGATGATGATCTATTAATCATTACAGCTGACCACGGCAACGATCCGACGTTCCCGGGAACTGACCATACACGTGAATACGTTCCGTTGCTGGCATATTCGCCACGCTTCAACGGCGGCAAAGAACTCGAATTAGGAAAAACTTTTGCTGACATTGGAGCAACGATTGCTGAGAACTTTGCAGCGCCTATGCCGAAATTCGGTTCAAGCTTCTTATCTAAACTAAACTAATAAAGGCGGTTATCGTTCATGAGAATGGTTGATTTAATTGAAAAGAAAAGAGACGGTTTTGAACTGTCTACTGAAGAAATCCAGCACATCGTTACAGGCTATACAGCAGGAGACATCCCGGATTACCAGATGAGTGCGTTCCTTATGGCCATCTATTTTAAAAATATGACAGACCGCGAACGTGCGGATTTGACGCTCGCTATGGCAGGATCAGGCGACCAGATCGATTTGTCGGCGATCGACGGCATCAAGGTGGATAAGCACTCAACAGGCGGTGTCGGTGATACAACCACTTTAGTATTAGGTCCTTTAGTGGCGGCGTGCGGCGTTCCAGTGGCGAAAATGAGCGGACGCGGCCTTGGCCACACAGGCGGTACAATTGATAAATTAGAAGCGATCGAAGGCTTCCACGTGGAATTATCGACTGAAGAATTCATCAAGCAAGTGAACGATATTAAATTGGCGGTTATCGGCCAAAGCGGGAATTTGACGCCTGCAGACAAGAAATTGTATGCTTTGCGCGATGTGACAGCTACAGTCAACAGCATTCCATTGATCGCAAGTTCAATTATGAGCAAAAAAATTGCCGCTGGGGCTGATGCAATCGTTCTGGATGTGAAAACAGGCGAAGGCGCATTCATGAAGACTGCGGAAGATGCGAAGGAATTGGCGCATGCCATGGTTGGGATCGGAAATGCGACTGGCCGCAAAACAATGGCGATCATTTCAGATATGAGCCAGCCGCTTGGATTTGCTATCGGCAATGCGCTTGAAGTCAAAGAAGCGATTGAAACGCTGCAAGGAAATGGTCCGGAAGATTTAACGGAATTATGCTTAGTTCTCGGCAGCCAGATGGTCGTTGTCGGTGGAAAAGCGGAAACTTTGGAAGAAGCCCGTGGAATGCTGGAAGAAGTGATTGCAAACGGCAAAGCGCTTGAAATCATGAAGCAATTCATCGAGAACCAAGGCGGAAACCCTGCCATCGTGGACGATGTCAACTTATTGCCGCAGGCGAAATACGTAAATGAAGTTCCTTCAGAGGAAGAAGGCTATATTTCCTTTATGGAAGCGGATGAAATTGGAACCGCGGCTATGGTTCTTGGAGCGGGCCGTGCGACAAAAGAATCGGAAATCGATTTGGCTGTCGGCATTGTATTGAAGAAGAAAGTAGGCGATTTCGTGAAAAAAGGCGAATCGATTGCCACGATTTATTCGAATACAGAAGAACTCGCAGAATGCATGAAGATGATATATAATAGTATCGAATATACAAGCGAACCGGTTGAAAAGACGCCGCTGATTTCAGCGCTGATCACCGATTGACAAATCTTGCTGAGATTATTCTCAGCAAGGTTTTTTAACATCCGCCATTCGCGCAACAGGAGGGAAATCATGTATTTATACGGAACACAAACGATTAATAAAGATGGCCATTTAACAATCGGAGGCACAGATTCTGTAGACCTGGTGAAGGAATACGGAACCCCGTTGTATGTATACGATATTCAATTATTCCGTGACCGTGCAAAAGCATTCCAGAAAACATTTGAAGAAGCTGGGATCGGCTACCAAGTGGCATATGCCAGCAAAGCGTTTTCGACCATCGCGATTTACCAAGTGGCGGCTGAAGAAGGCTTATCGCTTGACGTCGTTTCGGCCGGAGAATTATACACAGCCATTAAAGCCGGATTCCCGAAACGGAAAATTCACTTCCATGGCAACAACAAAGGCCCTGAAGAGCTGCGGATGGCATTTGAAGAAGGCATCGGCTGCATCGTCGTCGACAATTTCCATGAGATCAAAGCCATCAAAGAGCTGTCAGAGAAACTGCAGCAGCCAATGAATATTTTGCTCCGCGTAACTCCAGGGATTGAAGCGCATACCCACGATTACATCACGACGGGACAAGAGGACTCGAAATTCGGGTTTGATTTACTGAATGGACAAGCGGATCAAGCGTTTCAGGAAGTTTACCAGCATGAATTTTTAAACTTGTTGGGTCTGCATTGCCATATCGGATCTCAAATATTCGATACCGCCGCTTTCCGTTTGGCAGCTGAAAAGCTGGTCGGAAAAATGGGGCAATGGAAAACAGAATTTGCCTATACATGCCCAGTTCTGAATTTAGGCGGCGGCTTCGGTATCCGCTATACAGAAGACGATGAGCCTCTAGAACCTTCCGTCTATGTGAAAGAAATGATTGAAACGGTTAAAGAAACGACGGAAGCGATGGATTTTCCGGTTCCTGAAATTTGGATCGAACCGGGCCGTTCTTTGATCGGCGATGCCGGGACAACGCTTTATACCATTGGCTCAACGAAAGAAGTTCCAGGAATCCGGAAGTACGCGGCAGTTGACGGCGGCATGTCGGATAACATCCGGCCGGCGCTATACGGGGCGAAATACAGTTCAATCCTGGCAAATAGAGCTGGCGAAGCAGCTGAAGAAGCCTACACCATTGCCGGGAAATGCTGCGAATCGGGCGATAAGCTAATCGATCATGCAGCATTGCCAAAAATTGAATCTGGCGACATTTTAGGGGTCTTCTGCACCGGCGCCTATGGCTACTCGATGGCAAGCAATTATAACCGGATTGCCCGCCCGGCTGTTGTCTTTGCTGAAAACGGCGAGCATCAATTGGTCGTCAGACGGGAAAACTTGGATGATCTAATCAAACAGGATATGTCTTATAAACAACAGGTGAAACGGTAATGAGAAAAACCAATATCCTCTTGATGATTTTGCTCTTGGCAATGGCAATCGGCTGGGGCGTCATCTACTGGCTGTTTTTTGCGGAAGGCGTCATCAACGGATAGCACGGACCGAACTTGAGTTATTTCCGAGTTTATAGTAGGATAAAAAAAGCCGCTTAAACATGAAAATGAGGGATCGGATATGTTATTCAGATATAAGAAATCATTTGAGAAAATCGCTATGGGGCTGTTATCGTTCATGCCGAAAGAGCGAGAGTTGAAGAAACTGCAGCAAACGATGCATATATATGAAGAGAATCCGGATTGGCAGCTATACCTCTGGAAAAAAGGCGAAGACTTTGTTGGGCTCTTAGGGATTGAAGTGCAGGAAGAATACTTCATCATCCACCATGTTTCAGTAAACCCGTCGCATAGAGGCGAAGGGATCGGCCGGGCGATGGTAGAAAAGATCCAGCAAATGATGCAAGGCAAGGAAATGCGGGCGACAGAAGAAACTCAGCCATTTTTAGAGAAATGTCCTGAACAGAAAGCTGAATGATACGTTAAGCGGTTCTCGAAAATGAAGATAGAATAAGAAAAGAAAGTGCTAAAATAGCACTTTCTTTTTTCTATGCACTAGTTATTATATTTGTATAATAGATAAGGGTTGTTACCAACAATTAAAAATTGCACTGCCAAAGAGCGCGTGCATTTTCTAGTCAAAAAGATTTAGCGGCTGTTGGGGCCACTCCATTAAAGCTCTAGGTTTCTGCGCTTGCGCTGTTCCCGAAGATTAATAATAGAGGAACGGTCACGCAGGCGATGCTTATGCATGAGGTAGTAGGGGTCTTGCGCATCTATTGGATGTTGTTTTCGGTAATCCGCTATCATGTTTTCAAGTTCTTTTGACGTAATCGCTACTTGGAACGGCACAAAAGGTTTTCGTTCTGTAACGGCTTCAATTGCCTGTGTCAGAGAATGGATCAATTGTTTTTCATCGAATCCTTCTGTCCAGATGCCAGCGTTTGTGAGCTTTACTCTGGAGCGGATAAATGAGCGCAAGGCGCCCGGATAATTGCTTCTTCTCCAGTGGTACATGCCGACTGCCAATTGGATCCAGCCGGTCAAAGGATGCATTTTATCTTTTGGAGCTACCATTTTCCAATATTCTTCGCCAACTTCATGGCATTCGAAATAATCTTCTTCATAATTAAAATGGATTATAAATTCAATAAAAAGTGTGTGATGGAGCGGGTGCATTTTAATCCCCTTTCTACTATAATATAAGGAAGTTGGTTAAACTTCATTTATATGGAATAGGCGTTAGCCGCCGCAATTTGTTTTATTTATATTATGGAAATCTACAGTCAGGTGGTCAATCATGTCTTATGAGGTAAAAGTAGAGGCTTTTGAAGGCCCTCTTGATTTATTATTGCATTTAATACACCGTTTGGAAATCGATATTTACGATATTCCGGTTTCAGAGATCACTTCCCAGTACATGGAACACATTCGCGCCCTGCAAGTCCTTGAATTGAATGAAGCGAGCGAGTACTTGGTGATGGCCGCCACGCTGCTGGCCATCAAAAGCAAAATGCTGCTTCCGGTCCATGAAGGGAACATCGAAGAAATCGATTATGAATTCGACGAGGCTGACCCGCGGGATGAACTGGTTTCCAGATTGATCGAGTACCGTAGATTCAAAGAAGCTTCCATCAAGCTAAAAGAGCTGGAAGCAAATCGGTCGGCCATTTATACTAAAGCGCCGATGGATTTGAATGGACTTCAAGCAGATTCTTCCCTCGAGAACATCGATTTGGAAGTGAATGCTTATGATATGCTTGGGGCATTCCAAAAAATGCTTCGCCGAAAGCAGCTTAAAGCGCCGTTATCGGCTCGAGTCACGCGCCAAGAAGTCTCTATTAAAGACCAAATGGGCTCGATTGTCAATCGGCTGAAGAAAGCGAATGGCCGGACCAATTTCGCCAATCTTTTTGCTTCCGATGATAAAGCGGTATTGGTTGTTTCGTTTCTCTCCATTTTGGAGCTGATGAAACGGCAAGTGGTAAAAGTGGAACAAGAGAAGAATTTTACTGATCTAATGGTGGAATTAAAAAAGGAGACGTGGGATGAAGATGACGACTCTTTCGAGTAAAATAGAAGCATTGTTGTTTGTAACAGGCGATGACGGCTTGAATATGAGGCAGCTTCAATTTTTGACAGAGGCTGAAGAAAAGGAAATTCAAGAAAGTGTCGAGGAATTGACACAGAAATACAGCAAGGGCGATTCGGGAATTATGGTGAAGGAATTGGCAGGGGTGTACCAGCTCGTGACCAAACCGGAAGTGGCAGAAATCATCCAGAAGCTGGTCGAGAACCCGACAAGCCAAGCGCTATCGCAAGCGTCACTGGAAGTATTGGCAATTGTCGCCTACAAACAGCCATTGACACGGCTGGAAGTGGAAGATTTGCGTGGAGTAAAAAGTGAAAAGCCGCTCCATACTTTAGCTTCCAAAGGATTAATTCAGGAAGTGGGCCGGGCTGAAGGTGCAGGGAGGGCGATTCTTTATGGAACAACCAAAGAATTCCTCAATTATTTCGGCTTAAAAGACATCAGTGAACTGCCGGCTTTGCCGGAAGAGGCAGTTGAAAACCCGGAAGAAGAAACGGATCTGTTTATGACACGTTTCCAAGAGGCTTTCAAAGAAGAAGTAAAAGCATAAAAAGTTTAAGGCTGCCGATATCCGGGAGCCTTTTTGTTTGATTCAAAAGCAGAGCATTTGGATTTCTGGCAAGGCAATGGAGAATAACTGCTCACTTTGCCTACTGCGAGCGGTTGACTAAAGCATTTTCTTGCCTTACTTGATGCTGAGCACTTTCTCTTTTCTTCGAAATGTGACATAATTCCGAGTGAGACTACGGGAACAAGTACGTTTTATTTGAAAATCAAATTCATTTTAACAAGCTGCAGCATTTCTAGTTTCAAATATATCAATGAGGTGAACTTATGGAGAGATTACAGAAAATGCTTGCGCATGCGGGCGTTGCTTCAAGACGGAAGTCGGAGCAATTGATTTTAGACGGCAAGGTACGGGTCAACGGAAAAGTGGTCAAAGAGTTGGGCACAAAAGTTTCCCAATCAGACACGATTGAAGTCGAAGGCGTTCAATTGGAAAAAGAGCAGAAAGTCTATTATTTGCTGTATAAACCGCGCGGCGTGATTTCAGCAGTCAGCGATGACAAAAACCGCAAAGTGGTGACGGACTTTTTTGATGATATTGATAAACGAATCTATCCGGTAGGCCGCCTGGACTACGATACTTCCGGGCTATTGCTGATGACAAACGACGGGGAATTTGCCAATATCCTCACGCATCCAAAGTTCGAAATCGATAAAACATACGTAGCCCGCCTGAAAGGAATCCCGACAAAAGAGGATTTGCAGAAATTAGAGCGCGGCATCAAATTGGAAGACGGCATGACCGCTCCGGCAAAAGTGAAATTATTGTCAGGGGATAAGAAAACAGGCAAAGCGATTGTACAGATCACCATTCACGAAGGGCGCAACCGCCAAGTCAGAAGAATGTTTGACGCAATCGGGTTCCCGGTGCAAAAGTTGAGCCGCGAACAATTTGCCTTTTTAACACTGAAAGGCTTGAATGCAGGAGAATCAAGAGAATTGACTGCCCATGAAGTGAAGCTGCTGCGGGTAATGGCAGAGACCGGCAAGCGCCACTAACGTTCACAAACCCTTCAAAACTCCATCCATAACAAGCAGGAAACTTTGCTATAATTGGATTTGCATTCGAAACCTCGAAGGAGGAATAAAATTGAACGAAAAGAAAAATAAGAAAAAGCAAAATAGGCTCATCATGCGATCGGCGATTTTGCTTGTTTTAATTGCTGCAATCGGCTATACGATCTACAATAGTGCGACTGCGGACGACGTCACCGTATTGGAAGTCGGGGACAAAGCGCCTGATTTCGCATTGGCAGATCTTGAAGGCAATGATCATAAATTGTCCGATTATAAAGGGCAAGGCGTATTTTTGAATTTCTGGGGAACATGGTGCAAGCCATGTGCGAAAGAAATGCCGGCGATGGATAGACAGTTTGATGTTTATAAAGACCAAGGCGTCCAAGTATTGGCTGTGAATATTGCCCAGTCCGATTTTGAAGTACAGTCTTTTTCAGATCAATACGGCTTATCTTTCCCGATTGTGATCGATAAAACCAAAAGTGTCATGACTGCTTATAATATCCGGCCGTTGCCGACAACGGTATTGATCAATCCGGAAGGTGAAATAGAACGGATTGTGACGGGCGAAATGACAGAAGAAGATATTAAAGGTTTTATGGAAGAAATCAAACCTGAATAAGGAGTTTTTTTCGGATGGAGAAAAAGCAGTGTCAATGCGGTCATCTAAATCCGCCTGGAACAGTATTGTGTGAAGTATGCGGACGTTCGTTGACTGAAAAAGAACAGAAAAGCAAGCTAGTAGATATGCGATACGAAGGAACAGCCAGAAGATCGCAAACGTATAACAAATCGATTATCGATAAAGTCTGGAACTTCTTTTCAAGCGTAAAAGTGGGAGTCAGTTTAATTGTCCTGTTGCTTGTGGCAGCAGCAATCGGAACCATCTTGCCCCAAAAAGCATATATTCCGGCTACCACAGCTGAAGAGATCAAAGCCTACTATGCTGATGTCTACGGAAGCGTTGGACGTGTCTATCATTTTCTCGGATTCCATGACATGTACAGCTCTTTCTGGTTTATCCTATTAGTCGGTTTGCTGGCTATTTCCTTGATTGTGGCCAGTTTGGACCGTTTTGTACCGCTCTACCGCTCATTGAAAAACCAGCGTGTGCTTCGGCATATCAGTTTCATGAACAAACAGCGGATTTTCGCAGACGGACCTGGTGCTGAAGACACCATGCAAAAAGCGGAAGAGAAGCTGAAAGAACTGAAATACAAGGTCACGACAGACAAAAACGGGCTATTGGCTGAAAAAGGCCGGTTTTCCAGATGGGGCCCTTATGTCAATCATATTGGATTAATTATTTTCCTTTTCGGGGTCATGCTGCGGATGATGCCGGGCTTTTATGTGGACGAAAGTCTTTGGCTTCGTGAAGGGGAAACAAGAGCCATTCCGGAAGCCCCGGGTTATTCTCTAGAAAACAAAGGGTTCCAAATGGAGACTTATACAGGAGAAGATGACGAAGCAGTCTTTAATGAAGCAATTGACCGTGTTGGGTCAGTAGCGAAAAATTATCAGACAGACATCGTTCTTTATCAGAAGCCTGAAGACAGTTTGCCAGGAGCCGCGGATCTTGAAAAAGTGAAGGAATCTTCCATCCGAGTCAACGAACCGTTGAAATTCGATGGATATGCTATTTATCAAATGGATTTTCGTTTGGATGAGCTGAAGGCTATGCGTTTTGAGTTGACGAACAAAGAGTCGGAAGAGTCGTTAGGCGAATTGACGATCGATTTGATCAACCCTGAAAAAACCTATGATTTAGGAAATGGGGCAGCCGTTAAATTGTTGGGCTATTATCCTGATTTTTCCGGTTTTGAAAACGGCGAACCTCAAACGGCTACGCCGCTGCCAAACAACCCAGGCTTTTTGGTGGAAATGACAACACCGGAGACACCGGACGGGGAAACCAGTTTCATTACCATCAAAAATACGGTGGAACCGTTTGGGGAAAACCAATATAAACTTGCTTTCCAAGCAGCGGAAACTCGTGATGTCTCCGGATTGACCATCCGCAAAGACCGCACTTTGCCAATTCTTGGTTTAGGCGGATTGATCTTTATGATCGGGGTTGCGCAAGGGATGTACTTTAACCACCGCCGTTTCTGGATTCAGCAAAAAGCGGATGGCGAGATCATTTTAGCCGGCCATACCAATAAAAACTGGTTTGGCTTGAAGAAAGATCTTGACCAAGTAACGGAATATGCATCGCTTCCTGCATATGTAGACCAGCAGGAAGAAATCGAGAAAGCAGAGAAACTGGAAAGTGAGGAACAATCATGAGTTTAACTGATTTAAGCGGAAATCTGCTATACGTTGCCTTTTTTGCCTATTTAATTGGGGCAATTGTATTCGGAGGAGCCGTAAAAGGAAATAAAGAAAGAACCAGTGAAGGTTCTTTTAAGTCCGAAAGCCGATGGGGCAATATTGCATTTGCCATCACGATTCTTGGCTTTCTCGCCAACTTAGGGTATTTCTTTACCCGCTGGGGCGCGACTGGACATGCGCCACTCAGCAATATGTTCGAATTTACGACAGCATTTGGCATGACACTTGTAGCGGGATTCATCGTCATTTATGCGATTTATAAAACGCCGATTGTCGGAATGGTGGTTTTGCCGGTTGCCTTATTGATCATCGCATTTGCGAGCATGTTCCCGAGTGAAGTCAGCCCATTGATTCCGGCGCTTCAGTCAAACTGGCTCGCGATCCACGTAAGCACGGTTGTGTTGGCTGAAGGAGTGCTCGCCATCAGTGCCGCTGCCGGATTGATCTACTTGTTGAAAGTAGTAGATTTGAACAAAAAATCCAAACAGCGCTTCTGGCTGGAAGCCATTATGTATTCGTTGATTCTTGTCATCGGATTTGTCGTAGCCAGCTCTTATTTCTCATTGACAGGCTATGAATCCGAATTTGCATATGTGGATAAAGAAGGCAAAAATGCCGAAATTACGTACCACATGCCCGCTATTTTTGGTATGCACCAGTACGAACAGCTTAATGAAGACAAGATGACGCCGCTCATGGAAACACCTGCAGTAGTCAACGCCGGCAAATTGACAACGGTAATGTGGTCATTAATTGTCGGAACCATCATTTACTGGTTGATCCGTTTGATTGCGCGCAGAAGAATTGCAGCGATCTTTAAACCGTTTGTCAAAAATGTAAACCTGCAGCTAATGGATGAAATCGGCTACCGGGCCGTCATTATCGGCTTCCCGCTCTTCTCATTAGGCGCATTGATCTTCGCCATGATCTGGGCGCAAATCGCCTGGTCCCGTTTCTGGGGCTGGGACCCGAAAGAAGTATGGGCGCTTGTCACTTGGCTGTTCTATGCAGCTTATCTCCACCTCCGCCTCGGAAAAGGCTGGCACGGAGAGAAGTCGGCATGGCTGGGCGTGGTCGGTTTTGCGATTATCATGTTCAACTTGGTAGCGGTCAACTTGATCATTGCCGGTTTGCATTCTTACGCATAATGGAGAAATGCGAAAGCAGCCATTTAGTTTCGCTGCTTTCGCTAAATGATGAAAAGCCTTTTCCCATCGGAAAAGGCTTTTTATTTATTTTTACAAATGTTGACGGTACAATGAAGACGAAGAGACAAAAGTTGGAGGGGTTACGATGTCAGAAGAGATTACGATTTTGGTAGTAGATGACGAAGAAAGAATCCGAAGATTATTGAAAATGTACTTAGAGCGTGAAGGCTATATAGTAGAAGAAGCTGAAAACGGTGTGCAGGCACTGGAAATGGCTATAGAAAAAGATTATCACTGCATCTTGCTGGATTTAATGATGCCGGAAAAAGACGGCATTGAAGTCAGTACGGAATTGCGTGAGAAAAAAATGACTCCGATCATCATGTTGACAGCCAAAGGGGAAGAGGCGAACCGGGTGGAAGGGTTTGAATCGGGTGCAGATGATTATATCGTCAAGCCTTTTAGTCCGCGTGAAGTAGTGCTGCGGGTGAAAGCGATACTTCGCCGATCTTCCGCGTATTCATCTATTGCCAATTCATCCGTTTCGAAAGATTTGGTCGTCTTCCCTCATTTAACGATCGACCACGATGCCCACCGAGTCACAGCCGATAATGTGGAAGTGAATCTGACTCCGAAAGAATATGAATTGCTTTATTTCCTGGCAAAATCACCGGATAAAGTATTCGACCGTGAACATTTGCTGAAGGAAGTTTGGCATTACGATTTCTTTGGAGATCTGCGGACCGTCGATACCCATGTCAAGCGGTTAAGAGAAAAATTAAACCGGGTCTCTGAATCTGCAGCGAAAATGATTGTCACGGTTTGGGGCGTCGGCTATAAATTCGAGGTAAACAATGAATAGAATATGGAATAGTGTTGTCGGGAAGCTGTGGATCACCATACTGCTTCTCGTTTCATTTGTGCTGTTTATTGTAACGGTGCTGCTGCTTGAATTTCTGGGGAATTACCACAGCGAAGCAGTGGAAGAAACTTTGAACAAAGAAGCGGCTACCATAGCCAGGATTTTTAATGACCACGGGAACTTGAATATCTCGCTGACGGTCATCGAAGATATCCTGGGTCCAGAAACGAATGCCGTCATCGCGGAAGTGCCTTTTGAAAGTTCCTATTATATCCATGACGGCAAAAATGGGGATGAAACAAGAGAGAAAATCCTGAATGAGCCTGCATTCCAAAAAGTTTTTGAAACGGATGAAACCGTCATGAAGGAAATGCTCTTGCCTTCGCTGACTGAAGAAAAACGGATGGAGTCCTTTATTGTATTGGCGAGTCCGCTTCAAACAGGGGATCAAGTCCACGGTACGGTCTTTATCTATCAATCGCTGGAAGTGATGGACCGAACAGCGAGCCGCACCACGAATATTGTTTTTCTTTCCGCATTTATTGCCTTTATCTTAACGACAGTTTTTGCTTTTTTTCTATCTTCCAGAATCACGTCCCCTTTGCGGAAAATGCGTGAAGGTGCGTTTGAACTTGCGAAAGGGAATTTTGATACAAAAGTCGAAGCTGCATCTCGGGATGAAATCGGCCAATTGGCAACCGCCTTCAACCAGATGGGCCAACAGTTAAAGCATCATCTGGAAGTGATCGGGCAAGAGAAAGAGCAATTGTCGAGTATTTTAACTTCGATGGCGGATGCGGTCATCACGTTTAACCAGGACCGGACGATTCTGCTAAGCAATCCGCCGGCAGAGAAATTATTGCAGCAATGGCTCTTTAAAAATGGCCCTGAAAAAGGGCAGCCGCTTCCCGCAGAGCTTCTCCATATGCTTGAGCATGTCCTCGATTTCGAAGAAGAAATCGAAGAGGAACTGGAAATCAAAGGCGCTTATTACGGCGTTTCTTTCAGCCCGCTTTACAGCGGCAACTCGATCCGGGGTGCCGTTGCCGTTTTGCACAATATGACGGAGCAGCACCGGCTGGAAAAGCTGAGAGAAGATTTTATCGCCAATGTCTCCCATGAATTGCGTACGCCGATTGCCATGCTGCAAGGCTATAGCGAAGCCATCTTGGATGATGTCGGAGCTTCTGAGGAAGACCGCCGCGAAATGACGAAAATCATTTACGAAGAATCCCAGCGGATGGGCCGGCTGGTGACAGACCTTTTAAATCTGGCTCGGATGGAATCCGGCCATATGCGCTTGTATAAAGACTTGGTCCAATTAAATGGGATTGTGGAAAGAATGACGATGAAGTTTTCTCAAGTGGCAAAAGAAAACGGCATCCGCTTATCGTTTGAAACGGAGATGGATGATTGGGCTGCCGCCGAGCTTGATGAAGACCGCATTGAACAGGTCATGACGAATTTGATCGACAATGCGATGCGCCATACGCCAGAAGGCGGAGAAGTCATGGTGAAAGTCGAACAAGAGCAGGGATATGCCAAAATTTCCGTCAATGATACCGGGGTCGGAATTCCTGAAGAAGACCTTCAATATGTCTTTGAACGGTTTTACAAAGCCGATAAAGCGCGGACACTAGGAAAAGGCGGAACCGGCCTCGGATTGGCGATTGCCAGCAACATCATTGACTCCCACGGGGGCAAGATTTACGCAGAGAGCAAAGTAGGCGAAGGCACTTCCTTCATTTTCTTGTTGCCTTTGAAAAAGATGTAACTTTGCGGGTCTGAAAAACGACGAATCTAAGAACGGGGGGAGCATATGAATGACTCCGTTTTCCATCGGCTTTACGATGAGTATCACCAGGACGTCTTTCAGTTTCTAATATACTTAGTGAAAAACCGGCATCTGTCGGAAGACTTGATGCATGAAGTCTATATACGCGTGTTTAAAGCATACGACCGGTTTGAAGGGAAGAGCTCTGAAAAAACGTGGCTTTTTTCCATTGCGAAAAATGTCGCAATTGATCATTTCCGAAAAACAGCGGTGCGCCAAAAGCATTCGATGGATTATTTTGACTGGGAGACCCAGCAACTGGTTTCTTCTGAGAAAATACCGGAAGAAGTTTCGTTATTGAATGAAGACAAAATTCTGCTCTATAAAACGCTGGATTTGTGTACAGGTGATCAAAAAATGGTCATCATCATGCGCTTTTTCCAAGATTTATCGATCGCTGAAACAGCAGAAGTCCTTGGATGGACCGAAGGGAAAGTAAAGACGACGCAACACCGTGCAATTAAGTCGCTACGTGAAAAATTATCCTCTATGGAAGGGGGAGAAGCGCATGCCGAATAAGCAATGGGACGACGACCAGATTGAAAGTATGCTGAGAGAGTTCCCAAAAATTAAGGATGAACGGCCTAAGGAAGAAGTGTACATGCGGCTAAACGAAAAAAAACCTGTGAAAACAAAAACGAAACGTTGGCTGCCATTATTGGTGGCGGCTTTGGCCTTTATCACAGTCGGTGTTTTAATCGCATCTATTATCAGCCAAAATGGCATGGACTCCGCGTCCGATTCCAGCGGTTCGGAAAGTTCCAAAGACGAAGCGGCTACTTCAGACACGAGTCGACTGAATGATCAGGCCTCGCCGGAAGCGGAAAGTTCAAATGACGCTAATTCAATTGAAAGTTTCGGGACCGAAGAAAGTGCCGCATCTGCCGGAATCCAGGCAGTATACGAAGAGGATTTGGCGGGCAACACGCTGTTCACTATGGGATTAACCGAAAATGCCTTCGTCATCCCGGTTTCTTTCTTAATTCCGGATGCTCAGATTGCCCGTGATTTTTCTCAGGAAAACCCGACATCCGTTGATTTATACAATCGCTATGCGGGCCAATTGAATGAGCAGGCTTTCGGATTCGAAGAATACCATCCTATGCTTGGCAGGATTTCCGCAAACGGCAGCATTGCAGAACATATGCTGCCGGAGGACCATCAATACGATTTGGCTTCGGCAAGCATTGAAGTCTATACCAGAATCCTTAAGGAAACGTTTAAAGACATGGATGAAATCGTAGTGGCCGATGAACAGGGAAATCGGGCTGAATTCAGTCAGGTAGGGATCCTTGAACCGGTTAAACCGGCTCCGGAAAAGCATGCCTTTTATTCTTACACAACTGCAGGCGGCGACACGTATTCAGTACCGGATTACGGAATGGACTATGAATCTGCTCCTGAAGCACTGTTCGCAATGAAAAATTCGCCCAATGATTTTCTCGAAAATCCAATTTTGCAAGAGCTGGAATTTGAAGTTTTGGAGAAAGAAGAATCAGTGGCGGTTACTTTTTCTGAGCCATTGGATTTAAACGGCTTTGATGAACAAGCCGTTCGTCAAATGATTGAGAATGTTTCATTGACGGCGAAATCGTTTGGAAAACCGGTCGTATTCTCCGGAATGGAGCAAACCGAATGGCAAGAATTTAATTTGCAGGAACCGCTTCCTGTGCCGGTAGCTCCTAACCAGCTTCAGTGGCCCTTGAATTAAGTCTGGATTGCTTTGAAAATGGGGGCAGCGGACAAAAATAAAAAGAAAATATAATTATTAGGCATAATGTGAAGCATTTCTGTTTACATTATGCCTTTTTTCTACTAATATTAGGACATAACAAAATATCGATTCATCTTCGGGGCAGGGTGCAATTCCCTACCGGCGGTAATTGGACTGCAGTCCTTAAGCCCGCGAGCCGTAAAAAGCAGGATTTGGTGAGATTCCAAAGCCGACAGTATAGTCTGGATGGGAGAAGGTGAAGGTGCGGACGTGTATCGTTTACATATAAACGGAACGCTATTTTAAGTGTGCCTTTTCTCCCTTAAGTGATTTTTTGCTTAAGGGATTTTATATGGAGCAGCATGGTCCAAGCCTTTCTTCTGGTGAATCACGACAAGGAGAGAGGAATATGAAGAACAAAAAATTACAATCCATGATTGTAATCGGAATGTTGAGCAGCATCTCATTTATTTTAATGCTCTTTAACTTCCCATTGCCGGCATTGCCAGCATTTTTAAAAGTGGATTTCAGTGATGTGCCTGCGTTAATCGCCGCCATTACAATGGGGCCGGTGGCCGGTGTCCTAGTAGCATTCTTTAAAAACGTATTGGACTGGCTATTTGCAGGAAGCCCGACTGGAGTGCCGGTAGGGCATTTAGCGAACTTTGCGACAAGCCTCTTGTTTATCACGCCAGTTTACGTGATCTATCGCAGAATCGCTTCTAAAAAAGGCATGATCCTCGGTTTAACTGCCGGAACATTATCGATGGCAATCGGGATGAGCGTCTTGAATTACTTGGTGTTCTTGCCGATGTACACTTATTTCTTAAATATGCCGGCTGAAACAGGCAGTGCGTTGTTTGGCACAATCGTTCTTGGCATCCTGCCGTTCAATCTGATTAAAGGAATTGCACTTGCTGCTGTGGTCTTATTGATCTTCAATAGCATGTATTCCTGGATTGAAAAACAGCGGCTTTATTATCAATCATAAATGACCAAAGCGGCGAAGGGAGACCTTCGCCGCTTTTTTATTTTGGCATCAAAAAACGCATGCCAGGCGGAAAGCCGAGCATGCGCATATGGTAAATTAATCTTCGTATTTTAACGGATTGCCTTCAAACGGAGCATCTGCAACTTTGATGGAGTCAGTCGGGCAGCCTTCGAATGCATCTTCCATGTCTTCTTCCAATTCGTCTGGAACTTGCTCAGTCCCCATGTTATCATCTAGGATAACAAATGCAATTCCTTCGTCGTCGTAGTCATAGATATCAGGTGCAGCAGCTCCGCAAGCGCCGCAAGCGATACAAGTATCCTTATCGACAATGGTATACTTAGCCATAATCATTTTCCTCTCCTTTATCTCCGAACAAGTTCAGTTATACTATCGTATTCATTCTAAAGAAGTTTGTTGAGATTTTCAACCAATAAAGCTAGGGGGACCGCTCTTGTTATTTGATGAACTCGTCATCACCATCATGAAAAGCATAAATCTGGAGCGGACATTGTCGGCTCCTTATCACATCATCAAAGGGAAAAAATCCGGCCAGACCATCCAGGATATCGGGTATTATCATTTGCATCCTTATTTTGCGCTGATGCCGAAATTGGAAAAAAAGGTCTACGATCAGACGGTTAGAAGCTTGATCGACCAAAAATACATACGCTTCAATGAAGATGTCATAGATTTGACGGAGCAAGCGTTGGCGATGCCCATACCTTCCTCAAACTTAAACGGCTGGAAATACAGGGGAAATGAAATGATATTTTTCAATCGCCTGTCTTTAGTGGTTCAAACCCTATCCCATACGAGCCAATCGGTCAATAAATTCGATCCGATCGATAATTCCGATGACATTCAGGCATGGGTAAAAAGATATTTAAAGGCCATCCAGTTTCGGAAGTTGGCTTCAGTCGCAAAATTCAAGTCGGAAATTCTGGATAGTCTGCTAGCTGTGGCGTTAAGCGATGACCATAAAACTGCGCTGATGCAGCGTCTAAGCGGTTTTGGGCGGAGTGGGATGACGTGGGAGCAAATAGCGGATGTTCAAGGGATACAGGTCTTGGATGCCCAATTGCGTGTGATTGAAGCCTTGCATGCCTGGCTGGAAGTGATAGAAGAAAAACGCTATCCCTTATTACATGCGATGACAGAAAATATCGTCGAATTATCTTCATTGACAGAATCCACCCGAAGAACAGAAAAACTTTTCAAAGAAGGATATTCATTGGCTGAAATCTCTTCAATCCGGCACTTAAAATCCAGTACGATTGAAGACCATTTCGTCGAACTTGCCATGAACGATCCCCTATTTGATTATTCGGCATTCCTCAGTCCTGAATTGTACGGCGAAATCATAAAAATCAGCCAAGCCGAGCAGACGAAACGATTGCGGAACATCAAAGACAAAGTTCCGGCGGCCAGTTATTTCCAAATCCGCCTCGCATTGGCCATAAGGGAGGACGCGCAATGAAACTGGAGGAATTGCTCCATCAAACTTACGGATTTACATCTTTTCGGCCTGGCCAAAAAGAAATCATTGAACAAGTAATAGCGGGAAGAGATGTAATCGCTTTGCTGCCTACCGGCATGGGCAAGTCAATGTGCTATCAATTGCCGGCTTATGTGCTGCCTGGCAGTGTGCTGATCGTGTCGCCGCTTCTGTCCCTTATGCAGGACCAGGTCGCGCAGTTGAAGAAAATGGGCGAAAAATCCGTGGTGGCGCTCAATTCATTTTTGAAGCGTGAAGACAAAGAGAAAATTTGGCAGACGCTGAACCAATACCGGTTTATTTTCATTTCGCCGGAAATGCTCGTACAGCCTTTTGTCAAAAAGCAATTGGAGCAGATGACGATTTCACTATTAGTAGCTGATGAAGCGCATTGCATTTCTCAATGGGGCTTCGATTTCCGTCCGGATTATTTGCGGATTTCTGAAATTCTGCCCGCATTAGGCCATCCGCAAATTTTGGCATTAACCGCCACAGCTACAGCCAAAGTCACGAACGAAATAAAAACGTATTTAAAAATCAGCGACCCGTTTATCTATACCCATCCGATGGACCGGAAAAATATCGCCTATGATATCAAGCGTTTTGAAAATACGGGAGAAAAGCTTCAATGGCTCCAGGAGTTTGTGCGGAAGTTTGAAGGGCCGGGCATCATCTATGCCGGAACGCGAAAAAAATCGCAGAAACTCGCTGCTCTTTTGAACGAATCCGGGATTTCAGCTGCCTATTATCACGGGGGCATGGAGCACCAGGACCGGATATTTGTCCAGCAGCAATTTCAAAATAAGGAATTGGAGTGGGTCTGTTCAACAAATGCATTCGGCATGGGCGTCCACATCCCGGATATTCGCCACGTCATCCATTATCAATTGCCGACTTCGATCGAAGGTTACGTACAGGAAGTCGGAAGGGCGGGACGCGATGGCAAGCCGGCACTGGCTACTCTTTTGCTGGCGCCAGGCGACGAAAGCCTGATGGAAAGCATCGTCCTGGAGGACCTTCCGACAAAAAATGAAATCTATCAAGTCCACCAGTCGCATGACCCGAAACGGTTAATCAGCGATGGAATTGTGCGTGAGACGGCTTACCGGGTCATTGACTATTGGCTAAAACAATTATCTGTTGAAGAGACATACAAACAAATAGAGATGCTTCAACAGGAAAAAGTGAAACAAGCCGGAAAAATAAAAAAACTCGTAACCATTACTTCCTGTATACGTCAATATCTTATAGAGAGCTTTGACCAGGAAATGGATCAAAAACCGGAGAGCTGCTGTGTGAACGACTGGATCGATTATGAGGTTTTCGAGCTGCGCAATGAGACGGGTAAAAAGCGGGATCTGCTGAGTTGGCAAAATCGGCTAAATGCACTATTGCCATTATGACAAACTATGGAAGCCTCGTTTACAAACTGGATATTTTTCGGCATAATAAAGATATTAGTTAAGATAGGGGTAATCTACTATGGGAAAACAGAATTATCGTGAATCAGTTGAAAAAGACCGACAGGAAATTGCCGTAGAACGAAGTGCCGCTCCGTCAAGAAGAGCGCAGCGGAATGCAGTAAAAGAAAAACCGAAGAAAACCAAGAACATGTTATTGCCGGCTTTATTTTTCATTTTCATTTTAATCCCTGTTACCATTCTGTTTTATGTGGCCTTCTTATTTGAACCCGATGATACCTTGCCGACAGATGAAACTGCGAACGAAGTAAGTGTGGAATCAGGATCGGCTTCGCCGGATGTGGCTGTGATTCCTGGTGAAGAAGAAGAACAGGATGAAACTGCGGCCGATGAACAGGCGGAAAAAGAAGCAGCAGCGAAAGCGCAGGCTGAAAAAGAAGCGGCAGCGAAAGCCCAGGCTGAAAAAGAGGCGGCAGCAAAGGCACAAGCTGAAAAAGAGGCGACAGCGAAAGCCCAGGCTGAAAAAGAGGCAGCAGCGAAAGCGCAAGCTGAAAAAGAAGCAGCGGCAAGAGCACAAGCTGAAAAAGAGGCAGCAGCAAGAGCACAGACCGAAAAAGAAGCGGCGGCAAAAGCACAAGCTGAAAAAGAAGCAGCTCAAAAGCAAACCCCTCCGGCATCCGGAAAAACCCACACAGTCCAAGCAGGCGAAACGCTTTACCGCATAGCTGTGAATACGTATGGAGCAGCTGGAGCCAGCGCGGGAGTAGAAAAGATCAAACAGGCGAATGGATTGCCTTCGAACGAAATCAGCGTAGGCCAGACTTTAGTCTTGCCTTAATAAAGGAAATCCAGCGGTGCACGTCGAAATACAGTTAAGAGTGTCAAGAATCTAAAGTAGAGGTGAACTGCATGTTTGTGAAAAGTGTCATGGTCAAAAGAGAAAAATGCATTACAGTGACAATGGATGATTCCATTGAAAAAGGGATGGATCTACTCGAAAAGCATACAATAGATGCACTTCCGGTCATTGATGGAGTAGAATATAAAGGAATCTTTACGTGGTACCATGCGTACCGCGCTTATTTCCACTCAGGCAAGACGAAAGAAGAATTTATGAAGACGGCTCAAGTCCGCGACGTCGTCGTTAATCAAAATGTATTTTTAGGGATAGACGATGTGTACGAAAAAGCGATTCTTGAATTGAATGACTTTCCGATTATTGCGGTAGTTGAAAAATCAGAATTTCTCGGAATCGTTACACGGTATGATGTGATGAATCAGCTGCAAAGCGCATTCGGCATGAACAAAGAAGGTGTCCGCATCACGTTTACGTCTGTTGAGTCAGAAGGAAGAATCGGGCGTCTCGGTGAAATCATTGAAAAACATAAAGAGTCGGTCATCTCCTTGGTGACATTTGACGAAACGGACAAGTTGGTCCGCCGGATCGTCTTGAAAGTACGCAAAAAAGACAACGTCGATAAATTTAGAAAAGAGTTGGAGAAATCCGGATTCCGGGTGCTCGACGTATCAGAAGACTGAACTCATTAAATAATAGTCGAAGAGGCGGAAGCAGAGCTTTGCTTGTGCCTCTTTATTGATTGGAAAGGATTCTTTAATTGAAACTGATTCTGAAATTCGGGTTGGCGGCTATCGGGCTGCTTCTTTTTATGTTCAGGAATGCCCACGTCCATACGTTAAAACGCCAAACCCTTCACCTAGAAGCCATACAGCCGTTTAAACCATTTAAAATGGTATTTATATCAGATATTCACCATCGGGTCCTTCCGGAAAATCTGATTGACTTTCCGGTCGATTTTATTGTCATCGGTGGCGATATAGCTGAAAAAGGTGTACCTTTAAGAAAAGTGGAACATAATTTAAAGGTGTTAAGCGCTGTTGCGCCGGTATATTTCATCTGGGGCAACAATGACCGGGAAGTGGATGAGATGGAGTTGAGGCGCCTATTTTCCCGGTACGGCGTCCATTTGCTTGAAAATGCCTCGATTGAACTTTTCGGAAATAGCCGCCTTAAATTAGTAGGTTTGGATTATTTCGCTTTCAGGGAAAACCCGTTGGATACGGCGTTTGCTGGCGTAGCTGCTGATGACACAGTCATTTTTGTTTCGCACACGCCTTTCATTTTTCCGCGTGTGATGGAACATTATCCGGTTGACTTTGTGCTCGCGGGCCATACTCATGGAGGCCAGATCCGAATCGGGAAGTGGGGGCTTTATAAAAAAGGGAGCCTTACAGAAGAAAATGGGGTTTACCGGCTTGTCAGCAACGGCTACGGCACGACCCATCTGCCGCTGCGTTTAGGCGCAGAAGCTGAATATCATGTATTGACCATTAAACCAAAAGAAAGCACCAAATTGATTTAAATCTGGGAGATGTTAGATGTGGAAACGAAAGATGTTGTAATTATTGGTGGAGGTCCTTGCGGGCTCGCTGCAGCTATTGCGATACAAAAAATCGGATTGGATCCGGTGGTCATTGAAAAGGGCAATATTGTCAATGCCATTTATCATTATCCGACCCACCAGACTTTTTTTAGTTCCAGCGAAAAACTTTCAATCGGCGATATTCCGTTTATCACGGAAGACCGAAAAGCGAAGCGGAACCAGGCGTTGGTGTACTACCGGGAAGTTGTGAAGCGGAGCGGCATCGACGTCCGGCCGTTTGAGAAAGTGCTCGGTGTCACGAAAGAAGATTTCTTTAAAGTGGAGACGACAAAAGGCCGGTACGAAGCGAAATATGTGATTGCGGCTACCGGCTACTACGACCAACCGAATCAGCTTGATGTAGAAGGGGCAGAATTGCCGAAAGTGATGCATTATTTCAAAGAAGGCCATCCGTATTTTGACCAAAACGTGCTGGTGATCGGGGGCAAAAACTCTGCCGTTGACGCGGCGCTTGAACTGCATAAAGCGGGCAGCCATGTTACGGTGTCTTATCACGGGACCAGTTACTCGAAAAGCATCAAGCCTTGGATCTTGCCTGAATTCGATAGTTTAGTACGCAAAGGCGAAATTACGATGCTATTTGATTCGATTGTGGACCGAATCTCAGAAACGGAAGTCGAGCTTACAGTAAACGACCAAAAAGAAGTGATTCCAAACGACTTCGTTTTTGCGATGATCGGCTATCATCCGGATCATGAATTTTTGACGAAACTCGGTATTACAATTGACGGGGCAACGGGCCGCCCGGAAATCAACGAAGAAACATTTGAAACCGGCGTGGCAGATCTCTATATCGCGGGTGTCATTGCAGCTGGCAATAATGCCAATGAAATCTTCATTGAAAACGGGCGATTCCACGGCGATCAGATTGCCGAGTCCATTGCGAGAAAAGAAAACCTCATTTAAAACTTTCTTTGCTACTTAAATTTAGGATGAGCTTTAAGGTTCTGGAATTATCCAGAACCTTTTTCTATTTATTTCATGAAGAAAGCCTTTTTTGGCATCTGGAATAGTGTAAAATATAGGGGGGAAAGGGTGTATATACGATGAATAAAAAAGTTTCTTTGATTACTACAGGGGGAACAATCGCGAGTAAGGAAATTTCGAAAGGGTTGTTGAAGTCCGGTGCGATTTCCGGAAGGGAATTGGCAGCATTGTGCCAATTGCCGGAAGAAATCGAAGTAAAAGTGATCGATGTTTTCCAATTGCCGAGCATGCATATCGGCTTCGAGGAAATGAAAATAATTAAACAAGCGATCGATAAAGAAATGCAGGACGAAAGCGTCGATGGCATTGTGGTGACCCACGGTACGGATACGCTGGAAGAGACTTCTTACTTTTTGGATTTGACAGTGGATGATGACCGTTCGGTAGTCGTTACGGGTTCGCAGCGTTCACCGGATGACGTCGGAACAGATGTCTATTCGAATCTGCGGAATTCCATTTATGTGTCAGTGGATGAAACTTTGCGCGGCGTCGGAACGGTAGTCGTCTTCAATGAACGGATCTATTCTGCGAAATACGTGAAGAAAGTCCACTCGAGCAACCTTCAAGGTTTTGACTCTTTTGGCCACGGCTATTTGGGGATTATCGATAATGATGTGGTGAGTGTTTATCAAAAGCCGATTTCACGGGAAGTCCATTCGTTAAACGGCGATCTTCCGAAAGTGGATATTGTGAAATGCTATTCCGGACAAGACGGCCGTCTGGTTGA
The DNA here is from genome assembly GCF_000821325.1 of Planococcus massiliensis. NCBI lineage: Bacteria > Bacillati > Bacillota > Bacilli > Caryophanales > Caryophanaceae > Planococcus > Planococcus massiliensis. Next base: position 1,525,830 of record NZ_CCXS01000001.1, read on the forward strand.
TTTATTGGTAGAAAGCGGTTCTAAAGGGATTGTCTTAGAAGCAGCAGGCAGAGGCCAGGTTTCGCCGCATATGGTCGAGGCTATCGAACGCGCCGTGAAAAATGGCGTAACAATCGTGTTAACGACGAGCGCTGAGGAAGGGAATGCGTATCCGAGCTATGGCTATCCGGGCAGCGCGCACGATTTGCTGCTGAAAGGCGTTCTTTTGGGAAGCGATTACGACAGCAAAAAAGCAAGAATTAAACTAGCGGTCATGTTGTCGGAGAAGAAAGAAATCGATGTCAATAGCTTTACTTATTGAATTTTAAAGACAATAGATTCGGCTAAAATTTTCCAGTGAATCGTGTTATACTAAAGAGACTCTAAGCAAAGGAGCAGGCGTATGATCATTTTACTCACAGTTGCAATTGCTCCCAGTTTAGCCTTGTTTAGTTATTTTTATCTTCGCGATCAATTTTCCAGTGAACCTTCCCGGCTCTTGCTGAATTGCTTTATTTACGGGGCGGTCTTAACTTTTCCAATCATGTTTATCCAATACGTTTTCCAGACTGAAGGCGTTTTTACCCATTTGTTTGCTCAAAATGTTCTTTTTGCAAGTACTGTAGAAGAGTTTTTTAAATGGCTGGTATTGATTATCGCAGTTTATCGGCATATTGATTTTGAAGACCCATATGACGGAATTCTTTACGGGGCAAGTGTGTCTCTTGGGTTCGCGACGGTTGAAAATGTGCTCTACCTATTGGAATTCGGACTACAGACAGCTTTTATCCGGGCTTTCCTTCCGGTTTCAAGCCATGCGCTATTTGGAGTAGTAATGGGTTATTATTTAGGAAGAGCAAAATTTACAAATTCTAATGATGGCCGCAAATGGCTTTTCTGGAGTTTATTGGCTTCATTGGTGCTCCACATTCTTTATAATTCGATCTTGTATTCAAATACAAGTTGGTCGTATGGAGTCATTCCGTTCATGCTGTTCCTATGGTGGTTCGGCCTTCGGAAAGTCAAACAAGCGCATCAATTGTCATTGACCCATTACCACGACCATACGTCGCTGCATCCTTAACAATGGATGCAGCGATTTTTTATTTTTAGGTGAGTTGGTTTAGCACGCGAGTGGCTTCGGCGCCTTCGCTTTTTATCTCTCCAGACTCAGGGCGCCTAGCACCTCGAGACGCTTCAGCCTTTCAGCAAATGGCAAAAAGCGCCATTCACTGAAAGCCCTCCAGCGCTTGTCGGTGCTGGATAGGCGCCTTCGCTTTTCTTGTCTAGCTCCAGCGCCCAGATTCTCTAGGTCATAAGCCAATTCCTCTGTGCGGCTGAAGAGACGCCGCTTCGAGCAATTGTCTAATGCTCGTCGAGGGCCCGCACGAAGCGGGTCAGCTAACCGTTGCGACAGGAAGTCGCGCTCCTAGGTTAGCTTCCGATAAAGGGAACTTGCGCTTTTCATCTGTCCAGACTCAGGGCGCCTAGCACCTCGAGACGCTTCGGCCTTTCAGCAAATGGCAAAAAGCGCCATTCACTGAAAGCCCTCCAGCGCTTGTCGGTGCTGGATAGGCGCCTTCGCTTTTCTGTGTTAAAATAAATCGAATACATATGATGAGGTGACTGTTTTGGCTAAACCGATACAAATTGCGATCGACGGACCTGCAGCGGCAGGGAAAAGTACGATTGCTAAAATTGTGGCAGAGAAATTAGGGTATATATATATTGATACGGGAGCGATGTACCGTGCGATTACGCTGAAAGCGATCAATCAAGGGATTGATCTTTCGAGCAATGAAGAGGCGGGGGCTTTGCTTTTAGAAACGGCAATTGATCTTCAGCCTTCAACGAACGGACAGCTAGTATTTTTAGATCGAAAAAATGTGACGGAAGAAATCCGGACACAAGTTGTGACACAAGCCGTATCGCAGATGTCTGCACACGGGCTTGTACGTGAGCGCATGGTTGAGTTGCAACAGCAATTGGCTGAAGGGCGCGGTGTCGTAATGGACGGCCGTGATATCGGCACACACGTGCTGCCAAATGCTCCGCTGAAAATCTTCATGTCAGCAAGTGTAGAAGAACGTGCAGCGAGAAGATTCAAGGAAAACAAAACGCGCGGAATCGAAACGCCGCTTCATGAGCTTCAGGCTGAAATTGCCAAACGCGATAAAATGGACAGCGAACGTGACGTGGCGCCTTTGAAAAAAGCGGAAGATGCTATTTTCTTGGATACTACCACGTTAACGATTCAAGAAGCGGCTTCAGAAATATTGAAACTGGCTGAAGAAAGGTTGAGTTAAAGTGAACTTATATGCATTTGGTAAAGCATTGGTTAAAACAGCATTAACTCCTCTGTACCGATTTGAAGTGATCGGTGCTGAAAAATTCCCTAAAGAAGGTGGAATCCTGCTTTGCTCGAATCATATTCATGCACTGGATCCGCCGGTCGTTGGCATGACAGCTCCACGAACTGTCCATTTCATGGCTAAGGAAGAATTATTTAAGCTGCCGGTGCTCGGCGGCATTTTGCCGAAAGTGAATGCTTTTCCTGTGAAGCGCGGAATGAGCGACCGGGAAGCGATGCGGACAGCATTAAAAGTGCTGAAAAGCGGAGAAGTGGTCGGCCTTTTTCCGGAAGGCACCCGATCAACTGACGGAGTTTTGAAAAAAGGTTTGAGCGGGGCGGGTTTCTTTGCCTTGAGAGGCGAGGCGGACGTGATGCCGTGTGCGATTATCGGCCCCTATAAAATGTTTAGAAAAGTGAAAGTGGTCTACGGTGATCCGATTCAAATGGCTCCATTTCGGGAGAGAAAAGCTTCTGCTGATGAAGTGACCGAAGTGATTATGGCAAGCATCCAAGATATTCTGAATGAATACAGTAAAAATAAGTGATTATTTTTGTTTTTATTAGAGAATTCGAATAAAATAGGAAGTGGATAGTTTGTGAAGGAGGGCTACTTATGTCTGAGGAAATGAATATGATGGAAAACAGTGATTTCCAAGTCGGAAGTCATGTAAAAGGGATAGTTGCTAAAATCGAAGAAAAAGCAGTAACCGTGACAATCGAAGGAGCACCTTTTGATGGGGTTATACCGATTAGCGAATTGTCGAGCCTCCACATTGAAAAAGCATCAGATTCAGTACAAGTAGGTGATGAACTGGAATTGGTCATCACAAAAGTCGAAGATGAGAACTTCGTATTGTCCAAGCGCAAAGTCGATGCCGAACAGGCGTGGGACGACTTGGAGAAAAAGTTCGAATCCGGCGAAATCATCGAATCGGAAGTGAAGGATGTCGTAAAAGGCGGATTGGTCGTGGATCTTGGCGTCCGCGGATTTGTGCCAGCTTCACTGGTTGAAGATTATTTCGTTGAGTCCTTCGAGGACTATAAAGGAAAAGTCATGACTTTTAAAATTGTTGAAATGGAGAAGGAAAATAACCGTTTGATCCTTTCCCACCGCGCGGTAGTAGAGTCTGAAAAGGAATCCCAAAAAGTTGAAGTGATGGAAACCATCCATGCTGGGGATGTACTGACTGGCAAAGTCCAGCGCATCGCTTCATTCGGCGCTTTTGTGGACATCGGAGGAGTAGATGGCCTTGTCCATATCTCTCAATTGTCGCACGAGCATGTCGAAAAAGTTTCTGATGTTGTAACAGAAGGCCAAGAAGTGCAAGTAAAAGTGCTTTCTGTTGACCGTGACTCAGAACGGATTTCATTATCAATTAAAGACACGCTTCCTGGACCGTGGGATTCGATTGAAGACAAAGCTCCGAAAGGTTCTGTCCATGACGGCAAAGTGAAGCGTCTGGTGAGTTATGGAGCATTCGTAGAAGTATTGCCAGGGGTAGAAGGCCTTGTCCATATTTCTCAAATTGCCCATAAGCACATCGGAACGCCGCATGAAGTGCTGTCTGAAGGCCAGGAAGTCCAAGTGAAAGTCCTTGATGTCAATAAAGAGGATAAACGCCTATCTCTTAGCATCAAGGAACTCCAGGAAAAAGAGCGGGAACAGGATTTTTCCAATTACGAAATGCCTGAGGAGTCAAGCGGGTTCTCTATCAGTGATGTGATCGGCGACAAATTAAAAGGATTTAAATCTGAATAATATGTCGAGGGCTGAAAGAAAGATGGACCATATTCAATTTGCACTGTCCACTGGCCAAAGCAGCAAGACGATGTTCGAAGATATTCGCTTCGTCCATTCAGCTTTGCCTGGGATCGGTCTGTCGGATGTCAGCATTCATATGGAAACAGGTGATTTGCAATTTGAATCACCTGTTTTTATTAATGCCATGACAGGCGGCGGCGGCAGTGAAACTGCAAATTTAAACGGCATGCTTGCAAAGGCTGCAAAAGAAACGGGTTTGGCGATGGCAGTCGGCTCGCAAATGGCTGCTTTAAAAGACCCAAGCGAGAGGGCAAGCTATGAAATTGTCCGCAAAGAAAACCCTTCAGGCTTTATCATGGGCAATTTAGGGAGTGAAGCGAGCCTCCAACAAGCGCAGGAAGCGATTGAAATGCTCGAGGCAAATGCACTTCAAATCCATTTGAATGTAATTCAGGAATTGACCATGCCAGAAGGTGATCGGGATTTTAAAGGTGCATTGGAACGTATCGGCCTGATTGCTGAATCCGTGGAAGTGCCGATCATCATCAAAGAAACCGGATTTGGCATTTCTAAAGAAACAGCCGAATTGTTAACTGCCACACAAATCTCAGCGATTGATGTCAGCGGCTTCGGCGGAACGAATTTTGCTTCGATTGAAAATGAGCGGCGCCAGCGCAAATTATCGTATTTTCAGGATTGGGGCGTACCAACGGCAGCAGCGATTGTGGAAGCAAAATCGGCCTTTTCGAAAACGATATTGGCATCGGGCGGCATCCGCAATGCCCAAGAGATGGTCAAGGCTTTTGCGCTTGGCGCATCCGCTGCGGGTCTGGCCGGATCTTTTCTGAAGACGGCCTACCTTAAAGGGGAAGCCAGTCTAATAGAAGAAATTCAACTGCTGCTGGAAGACCTTAGAATGATGATGACCGCTTTAGGGGCGAAAAAGTTGAGTGATCTGGAGAAATGTCCACTAATTATTTCAGGAGAACTTTATCATTACCTTGAAGTTCGGGGATTGGATCCCAAATCTTTTGCAAGGCGGATGAAAAACTGAATATTACACCTTTTAAGGTGATGGACATTTACAAGATGCCATCACCTTTTTCGTGTATAATAGGCATATCAGAAGTGGAAGGATGAACTAATTATGTCAAAACCGGTAGTAGCAATCGTTGGCCGGCCGAACGTCGGGAAATCGACAATCTTTAATCGGATTGTCGGGGAACGCGTATCTATAGTGGAAGATATTCCAGGCGTAACACGCGACCGCATCTATAGTTCGGCAGATTGGCTGACACATGAATTCAATATCATCGATACAGGCGGAATCGACCTGCGGGACGAACCGTTTTTGGAGCAGATCCGCCAGCAAGCGGAAATCGCAATGGATGAGGCGGATGTCATCATCTTCCTCGTGAACGGCCGCGATGGCGTCACGGTCCAAGATGAACAAGTGGCTAAAATTTTATACCGCACGAAGAAGCCAGTCATTTTGGCTGTCAATAAAATCGACAATCCTGATATGCGCCACATGATTTATGATTTTTACACATTGGGAGCAGGCGAACCATTCCCGATTTCCGGTTCACATGGACTTGGGCTTGGGGACTTGCTGGATGAAGTGGCGAAAAACTTCCCGAAAGAAGATGAAGAGGACTATCCGGAAGATGTGATTAAATTCTCATTGATCGGACGTCCGAACGTCGGGAAATCATCGCTCGTCAACGCATTTTTAGGAGAAGAGCGGGTCATCGTCAGCGATGTCGCGGGAACAACGCGTGACGCTGTGGATACACAGTATACGTATGAAGACCAGCCGTATGTCATCATTGATACAGCGGGAATGCGCAAAAAAGGGAAAGTCTACGAAACAACAGAGAAATACAGTGTGCTTCGCGCGCTGCGGGCAATTGAACGCTCCGACGTTGTTTTGGTCGTATTAAATGCCGAAGAAGGCATCCAGGAGCAAGACAAGAAAATTGCCGGCTATGCGCATGAAGCAGGAAAAGCGATTGTCATCATTGTCAACAAATGGGATGCGATTGAAAAAGACGAAAAAACGATGAATGTTATGACACGCAAAATCCGTGAACATTTCCTATTCTTGGATTATGCACCGATCATGTTTGTCTCAGCAATCAGCGGAAAACGCGTCCATAATATTTTGGAAGTCGTCAACAAAGTCAATGACAACCACTCACGCCGCATCCAATCAAGCATTTTGAATGAAGTCATCGAAGATGCAGTGGCTATGAACCCGGCACCTTCTGACAAAGGCCGACGCTTGCGCCTTTATTATGCAACGCAAGTGGCGATCCAGCCGCCGACATTTGTCGTGTTTGTCAATGAACCTGAATTGATGCACTTCAGCTATGAACGTTTCCTGCAAAACCGGATCCGTGAAAGTTTTGATTTCGAAGGAACACCGCTCCGGCTGATTACACGTGCTCGGACATAATTGTTTAAAGGTGGTGCGATAAGATGGAAAAAGTATCTGTATATGGTGCGGGAAGCTGGGGAACCGCGTTAAGTTTTGTCCTTGCGCAAAATGGCCATGACGTCCTGCTTTGGACCCATCGTGCCGAGCAAGCAGATGAAATCAATGAACATTCGAATGAGAAGTATTTAAAAGGGATCGAACTGCCGGAACGGTTAAAGGCAACGAGCGACTTGGCAGAAACTGTCCGCCATTCAAAAGTTTTAGTCTTGGCAGTTCCTACAAAAGCAATCAGAGAAGTTTGCGCAAAAATTAAAGAAAATTTAACCGAAAAGGTTTTATTTGTCCATGTCTCAAAAGGCATTGAACCCGATTCGTTAAAACGCATCAGCGAAATGATCCGTGAAGAAATTCCGGAACAGTGGGTGGAAGATGTGGTGGTTCTGTCAGGCCCAAGCCATGCAGAAGAAGTAGTGCTTGAACATCCGACAACCGTAACCGCAGCCTGCGAAAATACGGCGTCCGCTGAATTTGTGCAAGATCTGTTTATGAACCAATACTTCCGCGTCTATACGAATACCGACGTCATCGGCGTTGAAATCGGCGGAGCTTTGAAGAACATCATTGCTCTTGCTGTTGGAATAACGGACGGCCTAGGGTACGGCGATAACGCCAAAGCCGCTTTAATGACCCGCGGCCTTGCTGAAATCGCACGCCTTGGAGTGAAGATGGGAGCTACCCCTTTGACGTTCTCCGGACTATCCGGCGTCGGCGATTTGATCGTGACCTGTACGAGCCCCCATTCCCGGAACTGGAGGGCCGGCAATATGCTCGGCAAAGGCAAGACCATTGAAGAAGTCTTGGAAGAGATGGGCATGGTGGTAGAAGGGATCCGGACCACGAAGGCGGCGTTTCAGCTGGCAAAAGCCTACGACGTCCCGATGCCGATCACTGCGGCTCTCTATGCCGTGCTGTTTGAAGAAGAGTCGACCAATGAAGCTGCTGAAAAACTTATGGGCAGAATGAAAAAGAATGAGATGGAAGATTTAATCAACTTGCTGTAAGAAGTAAAAAAGAAGAGCTGCCAGTTTGCGGACTCTTCTTTTTTTGTTGCAAAGCATTTGCAGCATAGAGAAATAAGCAGGGGTTATTGGCTGTGGAAATTGTCCCAAGCCCGTCAAATATGGCGGGGCACCTGCGCATTTCTTATGCTATACTATGGACTGAAACTGAACGAAAGGCGGGCAATTATGAGTTCTTTAGACAAGATGTGGGTCTCTTTTGCAGGAATTGCTTTTTTAATGATCTCCATGGGAATGATTTATTTAAGCAGATACAAGCTGAATAATGGCTTTTTAAAATTTATTTTCGCATTGATCGCATATATTTTGCTGATTTTAGGCTTCTTTATTATGGTATTTATTATATTCAGCGGGCCGACAGGCGGCGCTTGAGGTGATGAAAATGAAAAAGATTTCAATGCTCATCATGTTTACGGTTCTGGCAGTATTGCTGAGCGGCTGTATGTATCCTGAAAGTGAACGGGCTGAAAATCAGATCCCATACGAGGAACAGGTCAATTCCGTGCAAAATGCCATCAATCAGTACCAAGAGGAAAGCGGCGGATTGCTGCCGATTAAGACAAGAGACATGGACGTGGATCAATTCATCAAATATCCGATTGATTTCTCGAAAATCGTTCCGAAATATTTATCTGAAATACCTTCCAATGCTTTTGAAACAGGCGGTATTTTTCAGTATGTATTGATGGATGTTGAAGAAAACCCGACAGTGAAATTGGTAGATTTGCAAATGGCTGAAACGATCCGGTCGATCAACATCCGAAAAAGTGCCAACGGCGGGCGAGCGCCCATCGCTGAAATTATTGCCGACAATGTTTACCGATTAAACTATACGGCTATGGGGTTCAAGGAAGAACAAATGGCGGTAAGCCCATATAGCGGCCGCAATTTGCCTCTTGTAGTTACCGGAAAAGGCGATGTCTACGTTGACTATTCCATGGATCTATATACGGAATTGCAGGAATATGAAGGAACGATCGAAGAAGGCCAAGATATCCGGTTCTTATTGTATGACGACAGCCCGATTGTCCCTGCCTATTCGCTTCCCTACACCGTCGACGAAGACATGGAACCGATCTTCAACAATGAATAATTTATTGATTTCATGGGATTTCTGCTAAAAAAGAGCTGCATTTAGAATATTTTGTCAGTATTTTACTGTTTTATTGCTAAAGCGCTCTATTAGTTGTTGCTATGCGATTTTCGATATGATACTCTTTTTACAGGATTGAAGGTTTGCATCCCCTTTGAGAGGAGGTGAATGGCATGAACAAAACAGAATTAGTGAACTCTGTTGCTGAAGCAGCTGAGCTTTCTCGTAAAGACGCTGCGAAAGCAGTTGACGCTGCATTTGAAGCGATTCAAGACGCTCTAACTAAAGGTGACAAAGTCCAATTGATTGGATTCGGTAACTTTGAAGTACGCGAACGCGCAGCTCGCAAAGGACGCAACCCGCAAACTGGTGCTGAGATCGAAATCGCAGCTAGCAAAGTACCTGCATTTAAACCAGGTAAAGCGCTTAAAGACGCAGTGAAATAATCTACAGTGCAGTACATAGAATGGCTTTTGTGTGACAAACCACACAAAAGCCATTCTTTTTTTAAGCATACATTTTTGCGAATCCCGAACGTATATGCTACGATTCATGTGAGAAAAGCGCAGCCGCTGTATAGGTTCCGCTAACGATAAAACTAAAAGACCGGCTTGAGGCCTGATCAAACAACTAAAACAACGAAGCTGCTAACGGGTAGACTGAATCCGTTTAAACAGGAGGAAACAGAGTGATCGATTTAGATTCGCAAAAAGTGGACTTAGATAAAATTGAAAAAGCGGTAACCATGATTTTGGAAGCGGTGGGTGAAGACCCGGGACGTGAAGGATTGCTGGATACTCCGAAGCGCGTCGCTAAAATGTATGCTGAAATTTTTTCGGGATTAAAGGAAGACCCGAAAGAGTATTTTAAAACGGTTTTTCATGAGGGGCATGAAGAGCTTGTCCTGGTAAAGGACATTCCTTTTTACTCGACATGTGAGCACCATTTAGTTCCGTTCTTTGGAAAAGCGCATATTGCTTATATCCCAAGGGACGGAGTCGTAACTGGGTTAAGCAAATTAGCGAGAGCTGTTGAAACCGTCGCAAAGCGCCCGCAGCTGCAAGAACGCATCACTTCAACCGTTGCAGATTCTTTAATGGAGACATTGAATCCGCATGGCGTCTATGTAATGATTGAAGCTGAGCATATGTGCATGACGATGCGGGGCATTAAAAAGCCGGGTGCAAAAACCGTTACGGCTGTTTCAAGAGGAATTTTTGAAGCGGATGACGTGAAACGGGCCGAAGTGATGACTTACATTAATATGAATTGAAAATTAAAGAAAAAGCAGGTGTGGAAATGGCTCAACCAGAATACATTGTGATCCGTGCCCAGGAAGACGGCGTAAACGTGATCGGATTGACACGGGGAAATGATACGAAATTCCATCATACAGAAAAACTGGACAAAGGCGAAGTGATGATTGCACAATTTACGGAACACACTTCAGCGATGAAAATTCGTGGGAAAGCAGAAATTCAAACGGCTCACGGCGTGATCGAAAGCGAAACGAAAAAATAGGGTCATTTGGGTGAAGGCTAGGCTTTGCCTGTGATATAATAGTCAAGTATGGCTAAATCATGAATGGAGTAAGCAGTATGAATGAACAACAAATACATTCGAAAATTACTTCCTTGGAAATCGAAGTCCTAAAAGCTGTAAAACAGCGGACTCTCGAAAAACATACGGAAGGTCCATCCGTCGAGCGGGAGCGTTTGTTTTTCTTGCTGCTGCCATTTTTAGACGGAAAGCAATGGTCTGCAGACATAGAACAGACGGCTAAGACTGTATCTATTGTCTATGCGGCATTGCATGCCCATGACCAAGTGAAAGAAGATATTCTGGCTTCGAAAAAACAGCAGCTGACCGTATTGGCTGGCGATTTTTATAGCGGAATCTATTATCAAATGCTTTCAAACATGGAAAACTTGACGATGATCAAGCATTTGGCTTCGGCGATCATCAGTGTGAGCGAGAGAAAGGCTTCTTTCTACGACCAGGTAGAACGCCCGATTCAACTCGTCGACGAATTAATTCAAAAAAATGAAATTGAACTGATTGAAGCATTCTACAACTTTTACGGCTATCACGAATATACGAAGCTGGCAAAAGCCATGCTGAGCTACGTCAGATACGAAAATGAATTGAAATGCTTAAAAGAAGGCGGACAAAGCCGCATTCTTCAATTGCTAAACAAATCACTCCGGTATCCTGCTGATCCCGAGGCATGGCTTCTGAAGAAATTGGACGTTCTGCATGATCAAGTGCTTGAATTAATACGAGATGCTAAGTTTGATTATGAATTGAAGAATTTCATGCTCCATAAAATAACCCCGCACCAGCATAGAGCTGAGCAGCTAACCCGAGAAGGATGACTGATATGCAAAAAACAAAAGAACAGAAAGTCCATGAAGTTTTCGAAAAAATTTCCGGCAATTATGATCACATGAATTCTGTCATCAGTTTTCAGCAACATAGCAAATGGCGTAAAGATACCATGCAAAAGCTTCAAGTGCCGAAAGGCTCATCAGTTATTGATGTTTGCTGTGGCACAGGGGACTGGACCATTGCCCATGCAGAAGCGACCGGCGAACAAGGGCGCGTCGTGGGGCTGGATTTTAGCCAAAACATGTTGAACGTAGGGATTGAAAAAACAAAGCACCTCCCTCAAGTGAAAATGATCCAGGGCAATGCGATGTCTTTGCCTTTTCCTGATAATTCATTTGATTTTGCCACGATCGGTTTCGGCTTGCGGAATGTACCGGATTACCGGCAAGTCCTTTCTGAAATGCATCGTGTATTGAAGCCTGGCGGCGTGATTGCTTGCCTTGAGACTTCTCAGCCGAATAATTTATTGTTTAAGCCTGTTTTCAGATTTTATTTCAGATTTATTATGCCGGTATTCGGCAAATTATTCGCTAAAAGCTATAAAGAATATTCGTGGCTGCAGGAGTCGGCTAAAGATTTTCCAGGCATGAAGCCTTTGGCAAAATTATTCACTCAAGTAGGATTTGTTAATGTGAAGTATAAGCCCTATACCGGAGGAGCAGCAGCTCTTCATTTAGGAATGAAAAAAGTAAATTAGCGGGAGAAGGTTATTTAGTGGAAAAGGTGAAGTTGAAATTGCTCTATTCCGATATTAAACCGGAATTGGATATGATCGAAAAAGAATTAGAACAGGCAGTGGATTCCGAATCTCCCTTACTAAATGATGCTTCTCTTCATCTATTGCAGGCTGGAGGAAAACGAATCCGACCTGTTTTTGTTTTGCTTGCAGGCAAATTTGGAAATTACAATATTGATGTGATGAAGCGGGTCGCTGTTCCTTTGGAGTTGATCCATATGGCTTCGCTCGTGCACGATGATGTAATTGATGATTCAGAGCTTCGAAGAGGCAAACCGACCGTCAAAGCGGAATGGAATAATAGTGTCGCGATGTATACGGGCGATTTCATTTTAGCCCGGGCGTTGGAGTACATTACTGAAATTGAAGATCCAAAACTTCATCAAATCTTGTCAAAGACGATGATTGAAGTATGCCGCGGCGAAATCATCCAGATTGAAGACAAATACAAACTAGATCAGAATTTGCGTGATTACTTGCGTCGAATCAAGCGGAAAACAGCATTGCTCATTTCTTCCAGCTGTGAACTCGGGGCCTTGGTTTCGGGAGCGGATTTGAAAACGGCTGCCCACTTGAGAAGATTCGGTTATTTTATCGGCATGTCCTTCCAGATCATCGATGATATTTTGGACTTCACTTCTTCAGATGAGGAGCTTGGCAAACCGGCCGGAAGCGATTTTATGCAGGGCAATATGACCTTGCCGGTTTTATGCGCACGAAAAGATCAGGCAATCTATGAACTTTTGAAAAATAATCTTCAAAAGGATATGACGGATGAAGAGAGGCTGACGATTGTTAAAACGATTCGCAACAGCTCCGCTATTGAAGAAGCGAAGAAAATCAGCGAGAAATATTTGGAGAAAGCATTAGAAGAATTGTCCTATCTGCCTAAAAGCTCGGCCAGCAAAACGATGCGCAAAATTGCATTTTTTATTGGCAAGAGAAAGTTTTAGAACAGAGTTGACAAATAGGTTCAAACTGATAGTATTTTTTAAGGTGGGCAAAAATGCCTGAGCTTTTAATAGAGGAGTGTTCATAATGGAAAAAACTTTCTTGATGGTTAAACCAGACGGAGTACAACGCAATGTAATCGGCGAAATCGTAGCACGTTTTGAGAAAAAAGGTTATCACTTGGTAGGCGCTAAATTGATGCAGATCCCAACTGAATTGGCTGAACAGCATTACGGTGAGCATAAAGAGCGTCCGTTCTTCGGCGAACTAGTTGACTTCATCACTTCAGGCCCTGTCTTTGCAATGGTATGGGAAGGCGAAAACGTTATTTTGACTGCACGCCAAATGATGGGTGCGACTAACCCTAAAGATGCAGCTCCAGGAACAATCCGTGGAGACTTCGCTGTAACTGTCGGCAAAAACATGATTCACGGTTCTGACTCTGCTGAGAGCGCTGAACGTGAAATCGGCTTGTTCTTCAAAGAAGAAGAATTGGTAACTTACGAAAAAACAATGAACAACTGGGTGAACTAATCCAGCTTCTGAAAAAAGCAGCTTATGCTGCTTTTTTTTTTTTGCTTATTTTTGTTTTTGGCCTAATAATTTTTGGACAGTTTAGTTTTATCTAAATTTAAGATAGAATTGAGGAAATGCAATATGTTATAGTGGTACATAAATACTTTAGTGCGTTGAAGGGAGAAAGTGCAGATGCGTTATTTAACAGCAGGAGAATCACATGGGCCACAGCTTACGGCTATTATTGAGGGGCTGCCGGCACAAATGCCTTTAACGGCAGAAATGATCAATAAAGAATTGAAAAGGCGTCAAGGCGGCCATGGTCGCGGAAGACGCATGCAAATAGAAAAGGATACCGTGGAAATCGTATCAGGCGTGCGCCACGGAAAAACGTTGGGTTCTCCGGTCGCTCTTGTCGTTAAGAATGATGATTGGAAACATTGGACGAACATTATGGGCATTGAACCAATAGATGAAAATGATGAAGTAAAGCGCCAAATTTCACGTCCGCGCCCTGGGCACGCAGATTTGAATGGAGGCATGAAATATGGCCACCGGGATCTTCGGAATGTGCTGGAACGCTCATCAGCAAGAGAAACTACCGTTCGCGTAGCTGTTGGTGCAGTAGCAAAACAGCTGCTTTCACAATTAGGAATCGAAATTGTATCTCATGTAACAGAAATTGGCGGCATAAAAACCAACCCCGAAAGCTATATTGGAAAATCGGCAGCAGAAATCCGGGAAATCGTGGAAAACGATGCGGTTTATTGCGCGGATCCATCTGTCACCAAACAAATGACCGATTTAATCGATGAAACAAAAAAGAATGGCGATTCAATTGGCGGTACGGTGGAAGTCATTATTGAAGGGATGCCTGCGGGAATTGGCAGCTACGTGCATTATGACCGGAAACTGGATGCCAAGATTGCCGCTTCGGTTATGAGCATCAATGCATTTAAAGGCGTAGAGTTCGGCCTTGGATTTGAAATGGCGAGAAAACCTGGGAGCCAAGTGCATGATGAAATTCTTTGGTCAGAGGAATACGGCTATACGCGCAAAACAAATAATTTGGGCGGCTTTGAAGGCGGAATGACGACAGGCATGCCGATTATCGTGAGAGGCGTCATGAAACCGATTCCGACTTTATACAAACCGCTGCAGAGCATTGATATCGAAACGAAAGAACCATTCCAGGCAAGCATCGAACGTTCTGACAGCTGTGCAGTGCCGGCTGCATCGATCGTGGCGGAGCATGTCGTGGCGTGGGAAGCGGCAAATGCTTTGCTTGAACAATTCGATGCCGACCAACTGCCAAGGTTGAAAGAAAATGTGCAGAATTACTTGGACTATACGAAGGGGTTCTGAAGATGCCAACCATTCGAGTAGAAGCCGGACGGCCTTATAGCGTACATATTGGAACAGATGTCTTTGGACTATTTAATTCCGAATACAAGGAACTGCTTGACTCAGCTGACCGTATTGTGGTCATTGCAGATGAAAAAGTGGCTTCCTTGCATTTGGGCCATTTGTTGCCGTATTTGAAATCTTATAAAGTTGACGTATTTAACGTGCCGTCAGGAGAACAAGCTAAATCGATTGAAACTTTTATGGACTGCCATAGCTTTCTGCTAGCAGCAGGCTGTTCTAGAAAAACCTTGATCCTTGCTTTTGGCGGTGGTGCTACTGGAGACCTTGCGGGTTTTGTTGCATCCACTTTTATGCGAGGCATTCCTTATATTCAAGTGCCGACGACAATTCTGGCCCATGACAGCGCAGTTGGCGGGAAAACGGCCATTAACCATGCATTAGGAAAAAATATGATTGGCACTTTTTATCAGCCGGAAGCGGTGCTTTACGATATCCAGCTGCTGAAAACCCTGCCGGACCATGAGTGGCGGTCGGGAATGGCAGAAGTGATCAAACATGCGTTCATTTCAAATGAACAGTGGCTGGACGAATTATTGGCGGTTGAGTCGTTTCAAGCAATGAGCGATCCCGAATTAATGGGACATCTTGAAAAAGGCATTGCGGTCAAAGCGGCTATTGTAGAAGAAGATGAATTTGAAAATGGCATGCGGAAATTTTTGAACTTTGGCCATACGTTAGCCCATGCGCTTGAAGCCCATCTTGGCTACGGAAATATTACTCACGGGGAAGCGGTCGTCCTTGGCATGGCTTATGCCCTTCACCTTTCCAGCAATGATCGATTAAACCCGTTTTTGGAATGGGGCTACCATCACGGCTATCCGTTTGAAAAGGTCGTGGAGATTTCGTTTGGCGAATTGTTGCCTTATATGAAAAAAGACAAAAAGGCATCGAAAGGCGATTTAAATTTTGTCATGCTTCGCCAAATCGCGCAGCCTCAAATGGAAAAAATTGAAGAGCAAGCCGCTGCAAACAGCTATGAAGAATTACGTTTGAAGATTGGAGAAGTGATTAAATGATTCGTGGAATTCGAGGAGCCATCACGGTTTCAGCAGATCAGCCTGACGAAATTTTACTGGAAACAAAAAAACTTGTCACAGAGATGGCCAAGGAAAACCGAATCGACCCGGATGCTGTAGCATCGGTCATTATTTCAACAACTACTGACATCTCCTCCGCTTTTCCCGCAAAAGCTGTACGGACCCTTGAAAATTGGACCTATGTTCCCGTCATGTGCACGCATGAAATGGATGTTCCTGGAAGTCTTCCGTTATGTATCCGCGTCATGATGCATGTAAATACAGAAGTCGCACAAAAGGAAATTCAGCACATTTATTTAAATGATGCTGTTAAGCTCCGCCCAGATTTGCTGAAAAAAAGCCAGGTGGAAGCGAAATGAACGTTCATGTCCTCATCATCGGCCTTGGATTGATTGGCGGATCATTGGCAAAAGCGCTCCAGCGGCATCCGGATGCGCATATCTCGGGATACGATGCGGATGCCCTGACTGCTAGGAAAGCATACAAGATGGGAATTATCCATAGTTCTCCGCCATCCGTGGAAATAGCAGCGAAGGAAGCGGATGTAATCATTTTTGCCACTCCGGTGGCGACAACCTTGAAATTGATGGAGCAGAGCAAGTATTGGGATTTGAAAAATGGCGTGATCTTGACGGATACCGGCAGTACGAAAAAAACGATCATGGAAGCTGCGAAAAATCTTGACTGCACTTTCATTGGCGGACATCCTATGGCGGGATCCCATAAAAGCGGAGTGGAAGCAGCGAAGGAAGTGCTGTTTGAAAATGCTTTTTATGTGCTGACGCCGAATGATGAGGCTGGAGCGGAACAGCTTGCGTTTTTGAAAGAACTCCTTTCGGTTACGAAAGCGAAAATTGAAGTTTTGGCAGCAGCAGACCACGACCATATGACCGCTATTGTGAGCCATTTCCCGCATTTGATCGCAGCGTCGCTTGTGCACCAATTAGCGAAGGAAGAAGACTATCCTTTTGCACGTCAATTGGCTGCAGGCGGTTTCCGCGACATTACGAGGATCGCTTCATCGAATCCGGAAATGTGGCGGGATATCACCACGCAAAACAATGCGATGATCGTTCAGCAGATGGATAACTGGATGGCGGAAATGGCGGAGCTTCGGGAATTGCTGGTCCAGAACGAAGAAACCGCCATTCAAGATTATTTCCAGGAAGCAAAATCAGTCCGCGACGAATTGCCGATTGCGGGGCATGGCGCCTTATACAGCGCCTATGATTTGTATATCGACATTCCGGATATCCCTGGGATCCTTTCTGAAATGACAGGCTATTTGGCTGAAGAGCAGATCAGCATTGTCAATCTTCGGATTATCGAAACCCGTGAAGATGTCTTCGGGATTCTCGTCATCAGCTTCCAGACGCCGGAAGACCGGGAAAAGGCACGGGCTTGTTTTAATAGAAGAACATCTTATGATTCTTACATTTCTTAGAAGGAGGCGGCATTGTGGCATTGACGTTAACTTTTTCAAAACCGTCATTAAAAGGTGAAATTCAAGTACCAGGCGATAAATCCATTTCTCATCGCGCCATCATGTTTGGATCGATTGCAGAAGGTACAACGACAGTCGAAGGATTTTTGCTTGGAGATGACTGCTTAAGCACGATCAGTTGCTTCCGGAAGATGGGAGTGGAAATTGAACTAGACGGCAAATCGGTCAGCATCAGAAGCGGAGGAGAAGCGTCTTGGAAGGAACCTGCGGAAGTGCTGGATACCGGCAATTCAGGAACTACGACCCGTTTAATGATGGGGCTGCTCGCCAGTTCATCGTTCCATTCCGTCGTAGCAGGGGATGCATCGATTGCGAAACGGCCAATGAAGCGGATCATCAACCCGCTGCGCGAGATGGGTGCGGATATAAGAGGGCGCCAGGACGGGCAGTTTACACCTTTAGCTATCCAAGGGACCCAGCTAAAAGCAATCGAATACACCCTGCCAGTCGCAAGTGCTCAAGTCAAATCAGCAATTTTGCTGGCAGCGTTAAAAGCGGAAGGCAAAACGGTGGTCATTGAACCGATGCCGACCCGCGACCATACAGAAATCATGCTGGAGCATTTCGGAGCGAGCATCAACCGGACAGCGGAAGGCCGCATAGAATTAGAAGGCGGACAAAAGCTGACAGCCGCACATGTGGAAGTTCCAGGCGATATTTCGTCAGCGGCATTTATGATCGGAGCCGCGTTAATCACGGAAAAAAGCACCGTGAAATTGACGAATGTCGGAATCAATCCGACACGAACAGGAATTCTCGATGTGATTGAACAGATGGGTGCGGACTTTGACGTCGAAGAGCTTGAAACAGCTGGCGAACCGGCTGCAGACCTGACGATCCGCTCATCCCGCTTGAAAGGGATTGAAATCGGCGGCGATTTGATCCCGCGCCTGATTGACGAAATCCCTTTAATTGCCTTGATTGCGACACAAGCAGTAGGCCGGACGGTCATTAAAGACGCTGAGGAACTTCGGGTAAAAGAAACCGACCGCATTTCAGCCGTTGTTGCCGAGCTGTCTAAAATGGGTGCGGATATTGCCGCTACAGAAGACGGCATGATCATCAACGGGCCAAGCAAATTGCACGGAGCTTCCGTGAAATCCTATGGTGATCACCGGCTCGGCATGATGGCGGCTGTAGCCGCAATGATTGCGGATGGTGAAGTGGAAATTGACGACCCCGATTGCATCGCTGTATCGTTTCCAAATTTTGTCGAAGAGATGAATTCTTTGCTCCAATAACTCTCCTTAGGGAGAGTTTTTTTATTATGATTCGAACAAACTTTCGTGTAGGATGGAAATATGAAACTGAAAAGAATAGGTGATTGTATGGCAAGTATAGAAGAGATTCGAAAAGCGGTTGAACTGGGAGATCCTGATTCCGTCAATAATTTACTGGAAGCGTATCTGCTCAGCGGAGATCCGGATGAGCAATATGGATTGGCCGAATGGCTGGCTGAAATCGGCTATGTAGAAGAAGCGATAAAAGTGCTCGAGCACCTTCAGTACATTTTTCCGGAAGAAGGGCAGCTTAAAATTGACCGCGCTAATCTCCTGATCGAAATCGACCGGGAAGATGAAGCGCTGAATAGTTTGATGGAAGTTTCAAAAGATGATGAATTGTATCCGCAAGCACTTGTGACGCTTGCCGATCTTTTCCAGCTGCAAGGGCTGCTGGAGGCTGCAGAAAACCGGCTAAACGAGGCAATCGACTTGCTGCCGGATGAGCCTCTGCTCATGCAGGCAAAAGCGGAATTATTGCTGGATTCGGGCAGATATTTAGAATCAGCGAAGATTTATCAGGATTTAAAAGACCAGCAAGTGGAAATTGAAGGGGTCGACTTGTCGGAGAGGCTTGCCGAAGTTTACAGCGCTGGCGCAGCGTACGAAGAAGCGCTGCCCCATTACGACGCCGCTTTGAAGCAGCAAGTACAGCCGGATGTCTTGTACCGGGCGGCTTTCGCTGCGTTCCAGACGAAGCAATATGAACGGGCCGTGCGCCAGCTGAATGAACTGCTGGAAATCGATCCGGATTACTTCTCCGCTTATTTGCTGCGGGCGCAAAGCTACAATTTGGCCGAAGACTACGAAGCAGCCTATAAAGCGGTTCTGGAAGGGATTGCCCGGGACGAGTTCGGCAAAGAGCTTTATTTATTTGCAGGGAAACTGGCGATGAAGCTTGGGCACACTGAAGACGGCGTGCAATATTTGCGGGAAGCCATCGCGCTGGATCCGGAATATATGGAAGCCATTTATACATTGGTATCCTATTTCCATGCAGAAGAAATGGATGAGGAAGTATTAGAGCTTGCGGAAAACGTCATCGCCAATGAAGATGACTGGGCCGGAATCTATCCAATGCTTGCTGAATCCTACGAACGGACAGAACAATTTGAGCAAGCGGCGGCATACTACGAAAAAGCTTATCCTGCTTTTCAGGATGATCCGAACTTCCTTGAGAAATTCGCCCGCTTTTTAATTGAAGAAGGGAAAAGGGAACGCGCTCTCGAAATCATTAAAGAGCTGCAGGTTCTTGAACCTGAAAACCCTGAATGGTTTGACTGGCAGCAGTCATTCGAATGAAAGGAGGCCGGCCTATGACCGCTTATGTCTCGATTGGGGAGAAAAAGCAATTCGTCAAATGGTTTTTGCAGTCTTACAAGATGAAGAGAAGGGAATGCATCTGGATCCTGAATTATATGCTGAGCAACGAAGAGCTTCTGGAAAAGACGCATTTTGTGGAAGAAGCCCATTATTGCCCGCGTGCGATGGTGATGTCTTCGACGGAATCCGATGAAATTCCTTTCCGTTTCTATAAAGGCAACTTGATGACGGCGGATGCTGAGAAATCGTTCCATGATTTGCGGCTGAATCCGGATGACGATTTGTATGTGCAACTGAATTTTCCGAACCGGCCGCCTTCGCCACTCTATCTGTCAGTGCTTGAGGAAAATCCGTATATGCCGAAAAATGAAGCCATCATCGATCAAGACCGCTTGTTAGCGGAACAAGTGCTCGAAGAAAGCATGTCAACATTCCAAGAGGAGAAAATCCTCCAGCAAATTGATGAAGCATTGGATGCAAATGACCGGGAACGTTTTTTTGAATTGTCTGCCATGCTTCATTCAGTGAAGACTTTAAAGAAAATGGAGAGTGAATAAGCTTTATGCATTTTACAGGTAAAGATGTGGATCAATACGTACAGCAACAGGAATATGTCGATACTGCTGTTGTGCCTTTGGTTCAGTTGGATCTTAGCGCCGGCGGTTTAAAGCCGAGCGCCAGTGCTTCCGACTATTTGCAATCATTGACCAATCTATTAGAAAAACAATTTAAAGGGCGTGTGCTGCTTTTTCCGCCGCTTTCCTATAGCAAAATGGCGGATCGCGCACGCATCGCAGGAGAAATTTCCGGCGAGCTGAGCAAGACTGCATTCAAACATGTATTTTACGTGACAACCGATCCCGAATGGCGGGCCATCGAAGAGGCGCCAAATGTCATCTGGCTTCCGGCAATTCCAACCGAGAATATGGATCAATCGTTCAAGCTATCGGTCATGGAAGACCAACTGCGCCAAGTATTGCCGGTTTTCTTGAAAGAATGGTCAAAGCCTTCATGAAATGTTCACAAACTGTCATATTCGCTTCATTGCGATATTGACCTTAACATTTGATTGATATATCATTAGGTTGTCCTAGTAATTATATTTGAAATGAGTATGTCCATTGGACTGACCTTGAATGTTAGAGGGGGGATAAGGATGAGTAATAATCGTGTATCACGACGTCAATTTTTGGGCTATACGTTAACAGGTGTAGGCGGATTCATGGCAGCAGGGATGCTAATGCCGATGGTTCGTTTTGCAGTTGACCCAATTCTCCAACAGCACGATGCTGGAGATTTCATATTGACTGACACAGCAGTAGCTGATTTATCAGAAGAACCTGTACGCGTCGACTTCGCTTATGAACAAGTAGATGCATGGTATACATCTGAAGTAACTAGTTCAGCGTGGGTGTATAAAGAGGGAGATAAACTTGTTGCCCTTTCACCAGTCTGCAAACACTTAGGATGCACAGTAAACTGGGCAGCCGACCCGGAACACCCGACCCAATTCTTCTGCCCATGCCACGCAGGGCGCTATGAGAAAAACGGTCAAAACGTCGCTGGAACACCGCCGCTTGGACCGCTCGATGAATTCGAAGTTGAAGAAAGAGACGGTTTTGTGGCTCTAGGTGCAGTAAAAGCGAACACAATAGTTTAATAGTTAGGGGGTACGACACCAGTGCTAAACAAGTTATATGATTGGGTTGATGAGCGATTGGATATTACGCCTATCTGGCGCGATATCGCTGACCATGAAGTACCGGAACATGTTAACCCCGCACACCACTTTTCAGCATTCGTTTACTGTTTCGGAGGACTTACGTTCTTCATTACAGTAATTCAAATTCTATCTGGTATGTTCTTGACAATGTACTACGTACCAGATATTGAAAATGCTTGGGAATCGGTTTATTATCTTCAAAACGAAGTTGCTTTTGGAGAAATTGTGCGCGGGATGCACCACTGGGGAGCTTCTCTTGTAGTTGTTATGATTTTCCTACATACACTACGAGTATTCTTTACGGGTTCTTATAAAAAACCTCGTGAATTGAACTGGATCGTAGGCGTTATGCTATTTGGTGTAATCCTAGGATTAAGTTTCACTGGTTACTTGCTTCCATGGGATATGAAAGCATTGTTTGCAACAAAAGTAGGTATTCAGATTGCCGCTTCTGTTCCGTTAATCGGTGAGTCGATCAAAGTATTGCTTGCAGGGGATTCAACAATCCTTGGGGCGCAAACTTTGACACGATTCTTCGCGATTCATGTATTCTTCTTGCCAGCTGCTTTGCTTGGGTTGCTTGCAGCGCATTTTATCATGATCAGAAGACAAGGTATTTCTGGCCCGCTATAAGATAGCGGCCACAAGGATTTATTTAAGGAGGGGACACTATGCATCGCGGAAAAGGGATGAAATTCGTTGGGGACTCCCGTATTAAAGGCTTACAGCATCGTATGCCGAACGTTCCCAAAGATTACTCCGAATATCCTGGCAAAACAGAAGCGTTCTGGCCAAACTTCCTTTTGAAAGAATGGATGATTGGTGCTGTCTTCTTAATTGGTTTCTTGCTTTTGACTGTCGCTCACCCTTCTCCTTTGGAAGGTAAAGCAGATCCGACAGATACAGGCTATATTCCATTGCCAGACTGGTATTTCTTATTCTTATACCAATTATTAAAATATGAATTTGCATCTGGTCCATTCAACATTGTAGGTGCCATCATCGTTCCAGGTCTTGCATTTGGTGCGCTTGCGCTTGCTCCGTTCTTGGATCCAGGTCCAGAAAGACGCCCTTCTAAACGTCCGCTTCCAACTGGCTTTATGCTTCTTGCAGTCGCTTCAATCGTTTTCCTTACTTGGGAATCTGTTGCGAACCATGACTGGGAAGCTGCTGAAGCACAAGGGCAAATCGTGGAAGAAGTGGAAATCGATACAGCCGACCCAGGGTATGAAATTTACTCAGGCGCCGCTTGCATCAGTTGCCACGGCGATAATCTAGAAGGTGCTGTTGGTCCAGCTCTAACAAATACAGAGCACACAGCAGAAGAAATCGCTGAAATCGCTGTAAATGGTATTGAAGAAGATGGCGAACAAAAAATGCCGCCGTCTTGGGAAGGTTCAGAAGAAGACCTTAAAGTCATGTCTGAATTTATCGATGGCCTAAGCGAATAATTAAAGCACGAAAAGAGCCGGGAAACCGGCTCTTTTTTTCTATCTGAAGGGGTGAACCAGATGATATCGTTTATGCAAAAAATTTCTGCGTGGCTGATGTTCCGGCCATTTTTGTTCTTACTATTTCTGATCAACTTAGGCGGGACCGTCTACGGCTTCATTTGGTATAAATGGCAGTTGGATATTACTGAACCCAAATTTCTGATTTTTGTGCCGGACAGTCCGACCGCGAGCCTATTCTTTACCATTGTCTTGGGCCTTTGGCTAATCGGCAAAAGAAACGGGTTAGTAGAAGCGCTAGCGGTTGTCACGCTGATTAAATACGGTTTGTGGGCAGTCGTGATGAACTTGCTCACATTGATAGAGACGGGTTCGATCGGCTGGATGGGGTGGATGCTGATCGGTTCTCACTTTGCTATGGCGCTTCAGGCCGTGTTGTACATGGACCACTATCGTTTTGGCTGGCTATCCGTTTCCATTGCGGCTATTTGGACGCTGCATAATGATGTCATTGATTA
The DNA here is from genome assembly GCF_000821325.1 of Planococcus massiliensis. NCBI lineage: Bacteria > Bacillati > Bacillota > Bacilli > Caryophanales > Caryophanaceae > Planococcus > Planococcus massiliensis. Next base: position 1,549,391 of record NZ_CCXS01000001.1, read on the forward strand.
TGTCTTCGGCCAAATGCCCATTTACCGCAGTTTAGCTGCCTATAGTGCTCAGATTGGCTACTTTACATTCTGGCTGTCCATTGCGTGCATCGCTTTTGCATTTTTCATTGCCCATCTCAACAAACCACGCGGCGTATCAGTTGACCATGCCTGACCAATCCTTGTAAAATATAGAGGAGAGGAATAAAAGAGAGGTGTGGAACTTAGATGGGTTTTATCGTCTATTTTATAATTTTGCTGATTATTCCAATGTGGGCTCAGTTTAAATTAAAGCGGACCTACGGTAAATATTCGAAAATACGGTCAACTTCCGGAATCACCGGCGCTCAAGTGGCGCGCACGATATTGGACCGCAACGGCCTAACAGATGTGCAAGTCGTTGAAAGCCGCGGAATGTTAAGCGACCATTACAATCCACTGACAAAAGTCGTTGCGCTTAGCAGCCATAACTATCATGACGCTTCTGTAGCGGGAACGGCAGTTGCCGCGCATGAAGTCGGGCATGCCATCCAGGATGCGGAAGATTATTCCTTCTTGAGATTGCGCCACCGGTTAGTGCCGATTGTCAATATTTCTTCGAACATGTCATGGGTTTTCATCATGATCGGTTTGTTTACTAATTGGAGCGGCGGTTTGCTGATCGGAATCATTCTTTTAGCTGCCGGGGTCTTGTTCCAATTGATCACGTTGCCGGTGGAATTCAACGCATCCAGCCGGGCGATGGACCAATTGTTGGAGCATAACATCATCCGCAACGATGAAGAACGCCATGCGAAAAAAGTATTGAGCGCTGCTGCCATGACGTATGTCGCAGCGACTGCAGTTGCTGTAATGGAACTTGCACGGTTGCTGCTGATTTACACAAACATGAACAGATCTTAAAAGACAAAAGGAGTTGCCCCTTATTTGGGGCAACTCCTTTTTTGTTTAGCCGATGGGCTGTTTTTGTTCATCCAGCGTAAACCCTTCCCCCATCACATCATGGACTTCCGTCAAGGAAACAAATGCATGGGGATCGACGCTGTTGATAATGTTTTTGAGCCGGACAATTTCGTTTTTTGCGACGACGCAATAGAGCACTTCCCGTTCTTCTTTCGTGAAGTGGCCATAGCCGCGCAGGATCGTGATGCCTCGGTCCATTTCGTTCGCAATGCGCATGGCGATTTCTTCCTGCGAATTTGAAATGATCATGGCTCCGCGCCCGGAATAAGCGCCTTCCTGTACAAAGTCGATAACGCGTGCTCCGACAAAAACAGCAACCAATGTGTACATCATCGTCCGGTTATCGAGGAACGTCAAACGGGACAGGACGATGACGCAGGCATCAAACAGGAACATTGTTTTTCCCATGCTCCAGCCGCTGTATTTTTGAACCAAGCGGGCAATGATATCCACTCCGCCTGTAGTCCCTCCGTAGCGGAAAATGATTCCGAGGCCCACGCCGACAAACACCCCGGCAAACAAAGTCGCCAAGAACAGATCACTGTGCAAATCGATCTGGATTTCATAGACCAAAAAGATTTTCAGGAAAACGGACACGGCTACCGTTCCTATAATGGTATAAAGGAAAACTTTTCTTCCTAGCAGTTTCCAGCCGATAAAAAACAACGGAATGTTTAATAATAAGTTCATTAATGCGGGATCCCAATTGAAAAGGAAAAAGAGAATCAACGTGATTCCTGCAAATCCGCCTTCACCCAATTCATTTTGGATATTGAAGTGGACAAAACCGAAACTATAAATAGCTGCACCAAGCAAAATGAAAAATATATTTTTCAGCTGCAGACCTTTCATGACACCGAACCAGCTCCTTTTAAAAAACTCAACTTCTGTATTATCGTTTATTATTCTGATTTTGACAACAACTCCAGTTTTCTTTACGATGAGATGAGGAGCGTGATGAGATGAACGGTGATAAATCGATGAAACAATTGCAGCAAGATGTGGATCAATATATTGGACAATTCAAAGAAGGGTACTTTACCCCAATGGAATTGATGGCGCGGCTGACTGAAGAGCTCGGAGAGTTATCGCGTGAAGTGATGCACCAATTCGGCCCAAAGAAAAAGAAGTCGACCGAAGAGCAGAATTCCATTGAAATGGAAATGGGCGATTTGTTATTCGTCTTAATCTGCATGGCGAATTCATTGGATATCGATTTGGCGAAAGCGCATGACGGTGTTATGGAGAAATTCAATACCCGGGATAAAGACCGGTGGACGAGAAAGGAAGAAGCATAATGGCAATTCGAGTAGCAATCGCGGGAGCACGCGGGAAGATGGGCCAAGAAGCCGTACATACAGTGATGAAAAATGAAAACCTGGAATTGGTAGCTGTTTTGGATTACAAAGAAATCGGTGCTAGTTTGGCAGAGACTTCGCTATTTCCAGAATCGTATCAAGTCCCTGTTTATCTGGATCTGAAAAAATTGCATGCTGAAACAAAGCCGGATGTGCTAGTGGATCTGACTTCCCCGGAATCTGTCTATGAACATACGAAAACAGCGCTGCAATTGAACATTCGTCCGGTAGTCGGCACTACCGGTTTCTCGGATGAAGAATTGAACGAATTGGCCCAAATGGCGAAAGAAGCGAAACTTGGCTGCATCATTGCCCCAAATTTTGCAGTCGGTGCGGTTCTCATGATGAAATTTGCCGAACAGGCGGCCAAATACCTGCCCGATATCGAGATTATTGAAATGCACCATGACCAGAAATTGGATGCCCCGTCAGGCACAGCGATGAAGACGGCGCACTTGATTTCCAACCAGCGGCCGGTGCACGGGCAAGGGCACCCGAAAGAAAAAGAAACATTGCGAGGCGCCAGAGGAGCGGATTACGACGGCATGCGGATCCATAGCGTCAGATTGCCTGGCCTGGTCGCCCATCAGCAAGTATTGCTTGGAGGAGAAGGGCAATTGCTGACAATCCGGCACGATTCTTTTAATCGCGGCTCGTTTATGTCAGGCGTGGTGCTTTCGATCGAGACAGTAATGGAAAAAGAAGAATTGATCTACGGATTGGAACATATCATTTAAAAGGGGAAGATGTTATGAAAATCGCTTTAATTGCGCATGACCGGAAGAAAGACGACTTAATTTCATTTGTTACAGCCTATAAGCCGATTTTAGCGGCACATGATTTGTATGCAACCGGCACGACGGGCAAACGCATAATGGATGGAACAGGGCTGGATGTCATCCGGTTCCAGTCAGGCCCGCTAGGCGGAGATCAGCAGATCGGTGCCATGATTGCAAAAGACGATATGGACATGGTGATTTTTTTCCGGGATCCGTTGACTGCGCAGCCGCATGAACCGGATGTTACGGCATTGATCCGTTTGTGCGATGTTTACAATGTTCCGCTTGCTACGAATATGGGCACGGCAGAAGTTTTGCTGCAAGGCCTAAAAGAGGGGTTCGTCGATTGGCGCCTCATCCAAGAGCGGAAAAATTAGGGGGAGATTGTGGTGCGTAAAATGAAAATCGGGATTACTTGCTACCCGACTGTAGGAGGTTCTGGCGTCGTGGCGACCGAGCTCGGGAAAATGCTTGCAGAACATGGGCATGAAATCCACTTTATCACCTCCAGTACGCCATTCCGCCTGAATGGGATGGATGCAAATATATATAGTCACCAAGTCGATGTCAATAGCTACTCCGTATTTCAATATGCCCCTTATGACATCGCTTTAGCTACGAAAATTGCAGAAGTGATCAAAAATGAGAATCTGGATTTGATGCATGTCCATTATGCGATTCCGCATGCGGTATGCGCGATTCTCGGACGGGACATGGCGGGGTCTGATATCGGAATCGTGACCACTTTGCATGGGACGGATATTACGGTGCTTGGCACGGACTCTTCATTGAAGGAAGCGATCCGTTATGGCATCGAGAAATCCGATGTCGTGACGGCTGTTTCGGATTCATTAAAAAACCAGACATATGAAATGATCAATCCGGAAAAAGAGATTCAAACCATCTATAACTTTGTCGATGAAAGGGAGTATAGCCCAAAAGATTCTAGCGGGCTAAAAGCGGATTTGGGATTGAGCGAGGATGCAAAAGTTCTGATCCATGTGTCCAACTTCCGGAAGGTGAAACGGGTCATGGATGTCGTTGACACATTTGCTAAAGTCAATCAGGAGCTTGATACGCGGCTCCTCTTGGTTGGGGATGGACCGGAAATGGGCAGGATTGTCCAGCAGGTAAGAGAGCTAAACCTTGAAAAACAGGTTTTATTCTTAGGGAAGCGGGACAATCTTTCGGAATTGTATAGTTTAAGCGATGCCAAATTATTGCTGTCCGAAAAAGAAGCGTTCGGCCTTGTCCTTTTGGAAGCGATGGCATGTGGAGTCCCTTGCATCGGTTCATCGATCGGCGGAATTCCTGAAATCATCAATCATGGAGAAAATGGATTTTTGGTAGAATTAGGAAATACAGACCAGGCTGCAGATTTTATCATCGGTATGCTGAAGGATGAAAGGATGCACAAGGAGATGAAGTCGGCGGCGCTCGCGACAGTTAAAGAACGTTTCCATTCGAAACAGATTCTGCAGCAATACGAAAAAATTTACGAGAGTTTATTAGATAGAAGGAAACGGTCATGAAAACAGCGATCAAAGTGATCGAGCAGCTCGAAGTCGCCGGATTTGAAGCCTACATGGTCGGCGGTGCTGTTCGGGATTATTTGCTTGAAAAGAAGCCGCATGATATCGACGTGGCGACCAATGCTTCACCGGAGCAGGTCAAGTCCTTGTTTGAACGGACAGTCGACACGGGGATTGCGCATGGCACCGTCCTTGTTTTAAAAGATGGAACCGGGATTGAAGTGACAACGTACCGGACGGAAGGTTCGTATTCCGATCACCGGCGGCCCGACTCGGTAGAATTTGTCCAATCGCTGGAAGAGGATTTGAAAAGACGGGATTTTACCATTAATGCCATGGCCATGGATAAAGACATGGCCATTACAGACCCTTTTGGCGGAGCACAGGATTTGGCAAAAGGGTTGATCCGGGCTGTAGGCAATCCGGATGAACGGTTCCAGGAAGATGCGCTCCGCATGCTTCGGGCGATCCGCTTTTCCGGCCAATTGGATTTTCAAATCGATCCGTCAACATTGGCATCGATCGGGCACCAGGCACACCTGATCAAATCAATCGCCATTGAGCGCATCAAAAGCGAGATTGATAAGATGATGCTCCATAAGAAAGCTAGCCGAAGTTTCGCTTATTTAACGGATACCGGATTAGCAGAACACTTGCCTTCCGGCTATTTGTTCAAAGCCGACTGGGCAAAATTCCAGGTGTTCGAAACGGCAGCTGCCGGCTGGGCATTTATGCTATTCGAGCATGCACAGGAAATGGAAGCAATTTTGCCGTACCGATTCTCCAATGAAGAAAAACAGACCATTAAAAGGGCATTAGAAGCCGCTCGCCTTCCGGAATGGAATGAGTGGGTTTTTTACAGTTATACAAATGCCCAATTAGCGATTGCTGCTCTTCTAAACGGAAGGAAAGTGGAAATCGCCGGGAAAAAATCCGCGCTTCCAATCCGCAGCAAAGCGGAAATGGCAGTAAACGGCTCCGATTTAATGAAGTGGAGCAGCCAAAAGCAAGGCCCCTGGATCAAAGAGTGGATCGCAAAGATCGAGCGGATGATCGTCTTCGGGGAGTTGGCCAACGATAGAGAACTCATAAAGGAATGGTTCATGCATGAATACCGCCATCACCAATAAATTAGCAGAGCGTTTGATAAAAGCCCAAGGCGAACCGGTTTCAGGACAGCAGCTTGCTGATGAATTCGGTGTCTCAAGGACAGCGATTTGGAAACATATTAAAGAACTCGCGGAGCAAGGGTACGGCATCGAGTCCATCAAGAAAAAAGGCTATTATTTAACTTCTGCACCGGATACGCTCGATGCCACAGCGATCGGGGCAGGGCTTCACACGAAGAAGCTCGGGCAAACGATCCATTACGTGGAATCATGTCCTTCCACTCAAATCATCGCGCATCAATTAGCGCAAGAAGGCACGCCTGATGGGACGATTGTGCTGACAGAAGAGCAGACAGCCGGTCGGGGCAGACTTGCGCGAAAATGGGATTCTGCTGCGAAAAAAGGCATATGGATGAGTGTCGTCCTGCGCCCGGATGTCGTTCCACAAAAAGCGCCTCAATTCACATTGGTTGCAGCTGTTGCAGTGGTGCGGGCGATTGAAGAAGTGACCGGCTTGAAACCGGAAATCAAATGGCCCAATGACATTTTGATCAAAGGCAAAAAAAGCACAGGGATTTTAACGGAATTGCAGTCGGACGCAGACGGGATTCAAGCGTTGATTATCGGAATCGGGCTGAACGTCAATCAATCGCTCCAGGATTTTCCGGAAGAATTGCAGGATATTGCGACGTCGTTGAGCATCGAAAGCGGAAAGCTGGTGAACCGGCAAGAATTGGTGCGGGCGCTTCTTTCTCATCTTGAAATTTATACGGATCTCTATATTGAAACCGGATTTGGCATGTTGAAAATTTTGTGGGAAAGTTATTCATCAACGATCGGCAAAACAGTGCGTGCGCGAATGGCTAAAGAAACGTTGACGGGCATTGCAGAAGGCATCACGGAAGACGGCGTGCTCCAGCTTCGCACAGCGGATGGAAAACTGCATGGCATCTATTCGGCGGATATCGAAATGACAAACTGAATGGTTTTGTTTTACGGGCATTTCTGCTATAGTATTTTTAGTTGGATCAACGGGCAGTATCGCTTGCGAACTGCACCTGAAATCTATGGCAATTTTGCAGTAAATACAATTTGATAGCCGACATCTGCCTTGATCTACTTATATGACAGGGACGGAGGAAACCACACACGAATTTACTGTCCTTCTGTCTTTTTTTGATGGAAGGGCTTTTTATATGGTTTTCTTCCCGAGAGGAGAGAAAAAGTTTTGCGTACAATCAACACCATCACGGAATTGAAAGAATGGGTCCGCGCTCAAAAAAAAGAAGGGCGTTCCATCGGACTTATTCCCACCATGGGGTTTTTGCATGAAGGGCACATGTCGCTCGTCGAGAAAGCAAAAGCGGAAAATGATGTAGCCGTCATGAGCATCTTCGTCAATCCGGCTCAGTTTGGACCGAACGAAGATTTCGACCGCTATCCAAGAGATTTGGAGCGCGATCAGCAGTTGGCCGCTTCTGCCGGAACGGATATCATTTTTGCCCCATCGGTTGAAGAAATGTATCCAAAAGAATCATCGATTTCATTTTCTGCGGGGGAACTAGCTGAGAAAATGTGCGGAGCAACTCGATTCGGCCATTTTGACGGCGTGTTGAAAGTGGTTACGAAATTATTTCATTTAACCGAAGCAGACCGGGCATATTTCGGCCAAAAAGATGCCCAGCAATTGGCCATTATCGAATCGCTCGTTTCAAACTTCAATTTCCCGATTGAAATTCGCCGGGGCGAAACGGTGAGGGAAGAAGATGGACTGGCCAAAAGTTCGAGAAATGTCTATTTGAGTGAAACCGAACGCAGCGAAGCGCCTCATTTGCATAAAGCGCTGCAGGCCGGGAAACAGGCCGCTTTAACAGGCGAGGACCCGAAAGCGGCTGTCTCTTCTTATCTTCAGGCGCATACATCCGGCAAAATCGATTATATTGAGTTTTTATCATATCCGGCCTTGGCTTCAGCCGTTGAAGGAGAAGCCATACTTGCCCTGGCTGTCCAATTTGAAAAAGCACGTTTGATCGACAATCTTATCTTTAATCCAAAGGGGAACTGAACATGTTACGAATGATGTTGAATTCGAAAATTCACCGCGCGACTGTTACGCAAGCAGACTTGAACTATGTAGGGAGCATTACGATCGACCAGGATCTGCTGGATGAAGTCGGCATGCTGCCGAATGAAAAAGTGCATGTCGTCAACAATAATAATGGCGCGCGCTTTGAAACGTATATCATTGCCGGCGAACGGGGAAGCGGCGTAATCTGTGTGAACGGAGCGGCAGCCCGCCTTGTGCAAAAAGGCGACATCGTCATCATTTTGACTTACGGCTATGTCATGGATGAAAATGCGCGAAGCCATAAACCGACCGTGGCCATCATGGATGCAGACAATAAAATCCGGGAAATCATCCATTACGAACCTGAAGCTACCGTCATGTAAGCAAGCGGGGCTTCGTCTAAAGAAATTTAAAGCCAGAGGGGAAGAGCACCGCTTTTCCCCTCTGGCTTTTTCTGATTTTGCGTACTCCACTGTAATGGGAATATCGATTGAATTAGCCGGTCCGTAAGACGGAACGCACCCGGATATGTTACAATTTTTGAAGAGAGAATCACCCGAGAAAGAAGGCTTGTGATGAACACCCAAAAATATGTCGTTGTCGATATTGAAACTACAGGCCATTCCCCTGCTAAAGGAGACCGGATCATTCAAATAGCGATGGTAACGATTGAAAACGATCAAATTGTGGATACATATACTGAATTTATCAATCCGGAAAGAAAAATTCCGTTGTTCATTCAGGATTTAACGAATATTACAGAGCATGATGTAGCGGGAGCGCTTCCGTTCGAAGTGCATGCAGCCGCTATTTTTGAAAAAATGCGCGATGCGGTTTTCATTGCACACAATACGAATTTCGATCTGCCGTTTCTGCAAGCGGAATTCAAGCGCAGCGGATTGCCCGCTTGGCAAGGATTGACGATGGATACAGTGGAACTCGCCCGATTGATGTATCCGACGTCATTCAGCTATAAGCTGCAAGACATCACTTCGGAGCTTGGCATTCCGCTCGAAAGCGCCCATCGCGCGGACGACGATGCCATGGCGACAGCGCTTTTGTATTTGCAGGCGAAAAAAGACATGGAGCAGCTGCCGTATGAAACGTTGGCGCTCCTGCATAGGCGCTCGTTTCAATTGAAATCCGACCTATCCCGGCTCTTTTTCGAAATGACCCAGAAGAAACGAAATGGGCAGCGTGAAGCGTTTGGAAACTTTAAAGGCGTTCCGTTAAAAGTCCGCGCGGATCAATCGGTGCGCACTGGAGAAGCCTATTCAGCGGTGTTTGACTGGGAAGAGCGCCTGGAAACGGCTTTCCCGAATTTTGAACGGAGGCAAAGCCAGTTTGATATGATGGCCTCGATCCAATCGGCGCTCCATCACAAAAAAGAATTGGTCATTGAAGCGTCCACTGGGATGGGAAAAACGATCGGCTATTTATTGCCGGCAGTGAACCACTCCATAAAGACCGGAAAACAAGTGCTGATCAGTACGTATACGACGCATCTGCAAGACCAGTTGGTCCAAAAAGAAGGCGGAATTGTAGAGCAGCTTGTCGGAGGCCCGGTACGCATTTCACTTATCAAGGGCTTAAGCCATTATATTGATTTGGGACGTTTTACCGAATTGCTGCAGGGTGAAGACGAATCCTACGATGAAACATTCACCATCATGCAAGTGCTGGTGTGGCTGACTTCAACCGAAACCGGCGATTTGAATGAGTTGAACGCTTCCAGCGGCGGACAGTTTGTCTTGGATAAAATTCGCCGATCGCATCTGCGGAAATTGTCCCGGGAAGAAAAAGCGGTCGATTTTTATGAATATGCACTGGTACGTTCCAAAAACGCTCACGTCATCGTCACGAACCATGCGTTCCTTTTGAACCAGCGGGCGACAAACCAAGGCATTTTGGAAAACGTGGATGCCTATATTTGGGATGAAGCGCATCAAGTGGTGCAGGCAGCCGTCTCCCAATACGAAAAAACGTTTGTTTACACACAGTGGAAATACATTTTCGGCCAATTGGGAACGTACGACGACCAGCAATTATTCTACGAACTTTACCAAGCGGCAGAAACGAGCGGATTTTCCAGTGTTCCGGAAATGCTTCATTTAGAAGCGCTGTTCAATAAATTCACAGCGATATTCGACGAGCTGGCCCAATCGCTGACGGCCGCTTTCCAGAACCGGTTCCAAGGGAGCCGGCATAAGAAATGCGCTTCGTTGCTCTCGGAACTTCCTTACGAGAAGGATCGTTTTATGGATATGCTGCGTTTTTTGAATGAGTGGATCGATTTGTCACAATTGATTCTCCAAAAAGCCGAGCGTCTGACAGAAACGACCATCCAGGACCGCTTGACGATTACGGACTGGCGCTATTGGACGGAAGAGCTAATGGTTAAAGCGGTCGAATTCAGTGAAATCTTTGTGTTCCCCTTGGAAGATGAAGTCAGCTGGATTGAAGGCGATTTGAGAAGCCTGCCGACCAGTCTTTCGTTCTACAAGCAGCCTTTCGAAGTGACTTCGATCGTTCAGCGCATCATTGCGCCGGTACGCGGGGAAAAAGCGGTCGTTTGGCTGTCCGGAACGATGAGCGTGCCGTCAAACGAACGCTTTATTGTCAATCAGCTTGGCATTCCATTTGATGTGCCGATTACGAAATTCGAACCGCCAAAAGAGTTTTATCAAGGAGCCCGGGTTTTTGTCGTAGAAGATATGCCGGATATTCAACAAGTTTCGCAAGTTGAGTACATCGAATCGGTAGCCGATGCCGTGATTCAGACCGTGCTTGTCACGGAAGGGCGCTGTTTTGTTTTATTCACATCTCAAGACATGCTGCGGAAAACGGTGGACTTGATCCAAGACACGGGGCTTCTCGATGAATATATGCTGTTTGCGCAAGGCATTTCTTCCGGCAGCCGGATGAGGCTCCTGAAATCATTCCAGCGCTTCCAGAAATCCGTGCTGTTTGGCACGAACAGTTTCTGGGAAGGCGTAGATGTGCCGGGGGATGCGCTGCGGGCAGTCGTTGTTGTTCGCTTGCCGTTCACATCTCCGGATGAGCCCATCTTTAAAGCGAAATCCGAAATGATTTCCAGAGAAGGCATCAATCCGTTTATGCATTACGCATTGCCGGAAGCAGTTTTGCGGCTGCGCCAAGGTTTTGGGCGTTTGATCCGTTCAAAAAACGATCAGGGAATGTTCATCGTCCTGGACCGTCGAATTGAAACGAAGTCGTACGGAAAAGAATTTTTGAATGCTTTGCCGAAAGTGAAAGTCTCGAAAGTGTCTTTAGAAAAGATGGTAACGGATATTGAACATTGGTATAATAAGCAATGAAATAAAGTGCAGCGAATAGAGCCCAAACTCTATCCCTTAACACAGCAGACAAAATGAAAGGAAGGTCGCTTTGCATGGAATCGAAAATAGAAGTGCTCTCCACCGTAAATGTGAAATACCAGCCGGATTTGTATAAAGTGGTGGATGCCTTGAACCGAACATTAAAACACAACGATCTGATGTTTGGACTTGCATTGGACAAGGAAGATCCGGAACAAGCGATCTTTACAATTTATAAGACTTAGGTGATCAAATGAAGCAATGGGTTACGTTTATACTTGGGTTTTTATCTTTTTTGGCTGTCGCTTTGATGATTATTGTCATCGTAGCCGGCAACAAGCCGTATTCCGATGCGGAACAGCGGGCGATTGAACGGGTCAAAGATGAGAATTTGCTGGCAGAAGTGAAACAGGCTTATGTCTATGCTAACAAACAAACTGCTGTTACGGTAATCGGAACGGACGCCAAAGGCAAATTGAATGCCATTTTTGTACCGACTGGCGAAGGGGAAGTGAAAATTGCCCCACTTGATGAGGCAATGACCGCCAAACAAGCCAGAAAAGCAGTGGCTAAAGAAGCGGAAGTCAAAGAATTCCTGCATACACGGCTCGGGATGGAAAAAGACGGAGCTGTATGGGAAGTCGCTTATAAAGATAAAGAAGACCAGTTAAACTATATTTATATCATGGCAAGTGATGGAAAACAGTGGAAGAAGATTTTGAATTTGTGAAAGGGCTGAACAACTTTGATTAACTTAGCAAATCGAGTACAGACGTTAACGCCTTCAACTACTCTTGCGATCACAGCAAAAGCGAATGAGCTGAAAGCCAAAGGCGTTGATGTGATCGGACTAGGGGCCGGAGAACCGGATTACAACACTCCCGAAAATATTTTAGCGGCGGCCTATGCGTCCATGAAGGAAGGGAAAACGAAATATACACCTTCCGGCGGACTCCCGGCTTTGAAAAAGGCGATCATCGATAAACTTCAGCGCGACCAGCAATTAAGCTATCAGCCGAATGAAATCATGGTCGGCATTGGTGCAAAACACGTTCTTTATACTTTGTTTCAGGTATTGCTGAACGAAGGCGATGAAGTGATCATTCCGATACCTTACTGGGTCAGCTACCCGGAACAGGTGAAATTGGCTCAAGGTGTTCCTGTATACATAGAAGCTACAGCCAGCCAGGAATATAAAATTACGGCTCAGCAGCTGCGAGAAGCGATTACAGACCGGACAAAAGCCATCATTTTGAATACGCCGAGCAATCCGACGGGCATGATTTACTCGAAAGAAGAACTCGCGGAATTGGCGGAAGTATGCCGTGAATTCGATGTTTTAATCGTTTCGGATGAAATTTATGAAAAGCTCATTTACGGAGAAGCGAGCCATACATCTGTAGCCGAGTTGTCAGAGGATGCAAAAAATCGGACAATCATCATCAACGGCGTATCGAAATCACATTCGATGACCGGATGGCGCATCGGCTATGCAGCAGGCGATGCGGCTATCATCAAAGCGATGACAGACCTTGCCAGCCATTCGACATCAAACCCGACGACGACTTCCCAATACGCAGCAATTGAAGCATATAACGGGACGCAAGAACCTGTGGAAGAAATGCGGAGCGCTTTTGAAAGCCGTTTGGACACGATTTTCCCTAAAGTGGCAGCTATTCCAGGATTTAAGGTGCTGCGTCCACAAGGTGCATTCTACCTCTTGCCGGATGTTTCGGAAGCGGCGCAAAAGACGGGCTATTCTTCAGTCGATGATTTTGCGACAGCGCTATTGACTGAAGCGAACGTAGCGGTGATACCCGGGTCCGGTTTTGGCTCGCACTCTACTATCCGCCTTTCATATGCGACGTCGCTTGAGGCGCTTGAAAAAGCGGTTGGGCGCATTCACGAATTTGTCCAATCAAAATGGAACGATTAAAAGACAACTATTGACTTAATTTTTTGGAGGCTATGATGAAAAAGATTACAATTGCCGAGATGGCTCAATATAATGGACAAACAGTTAAAGTAGGCGCTTGGGTCGCGAACAAACGCTCAAGCGGAAAAATTGCTTTTCTTCAATTGCGCGACGGATCCGGATTCGTTCAAGCGGTTGTCGTAAAAGAAGAAGTCGGGGAAGAGCTTTTTGCGACGGCAAAAGGGTTGACTCAAGAAACTTCGCTTTACGTAACAGGTGAAGTGAAAGAAGACACACGCTCATCTTTCGGCTATGAACTCGCTGTAACAGGCATTGAAGTTCTTCACGAAGCGAAAGATTTCCCGATTACGCCAAAAGAGCACGGTACGGAATTCTTGATGGACAACCGCCATTTATGGCTTCGTTCGCGCAAACAACATGCGATCATGAAGATCCGCAACGAAATCATCCGTGCTACGTATGAATTTTTCAATGACAACGGATTTGTAAAAGTGGATCCCCCGATTTTAACGGGATCTGCACCGGAAGGAACTTCTGAGCTTTTTGCAACGAAGTATTTCGATGAAGACGCGTACCTTTCACAATCCGGCCAGCTTTACATGGAAGCGGCCGCTATGGCACTTGGCAAAGTATTTTCATTCGGTCCGACGTTCCGGGCTGAAAAATCAAAAACACGCCGCCACTTGATTGAATTCTGGATGATCGAGCCGGAAATGGCTTTCGTAGAACATGCGGAAAGCTTGGAAGTCCAAGAACAATTTGTCGCGCATCTTGTCCAGTCCGTCTTGAAAAACTGCAAACTCGAATTGGAGCGCCTTGGCCGCGACACATCGAAACTTGAAAACATAAAAGCGCCATTCCCGCGCATCACTTACGATGACGCCATTAAATGGTTGAATGAAAACGGCCATGATGACATCAAATGGGGAGATGATTTCGGAGCACCGCACGAAACTGCGATTGCTGAAAGCTATGATATGCCGGTATTCATTATCAACTACCCAATCGGCATCAAGCCATTCTATATGCAGCCGCATCCGGAACGCGATGACGTCGTGCTTTGTGCAGACCTTATTGCACCGGAAGGCTACGGAGAAATCATTGGTGGATCGGAACGCATTTACGATTTCGAGTTGATGAAGCAGCGCATCGAAGAGCACGGGCTTGATGAAAAAGCCTATGCCTGGTATTTGGAGTTAAGCAAATACGGTGCTGTTCCACATTCCGGTTTCGGATTAGGCCTTGAACGGACAGTGGCTTGGATCAGTGGAGCGGAACATGTCAGAGAATCGATTCCATTCCCACGTTTGTTGAACCGTCTTTATCCGTAATGCGTTTATAGCCTATAAAAAAGAAGTTGAGCGAATGAAACAGAATAGAAAGGTGGTTGGGATATGAAACAGCCGGATCGACTGCAAACTTGGATCGAGCAGGGAAATGTTGCCATTTCCCAGCTTTTTTTTCGATTCTATAAAGAATTGAAAATCACGGATGAGGAAGCCATGCTTATCATGCATGTCCATGCTTTTCTGGAAGCCGGAAATCCATTTCCGACGCCGGATGAAATTGGCAGCCGCATGATGACTTCTCAAAACCACGTAACCACAATGATTCAAAAGTTGATGCAGCAAGGCTATTTGGCCATTGAACAGGACAATGACAAAGAATTGATTACGGAGCATATTTCCTTGCAGCCTCTATGGGAACGTTTATTGGACTGCGTCTATAAAGAAAAACAGGAAGAAAAAGAACTTTCCCAAAAGGCATTGGAAGGCGAAGTATTCCAGTTGTTTGAACAGGAATTCGGCCGCTTTCTTTCGCCGATGGAAATTGAAACGATTTCGATGTGGATGGACCAGGACGGCCATAGCCCTGCGATTATCCGCATGGCGTTAAAAGAAGCGGTCATTTCCCAAAAGATCAGCCTTCGCTATGTGGACCGCATTCTGTTTGAATGGAAAAAGAAAAACATCAAAACGTCGATGGAAGTGTCACGCCATGCAACATCATTCAGAGAGAAAAATATCCAGCTTCAGCCAGCAGCCAGCACCACCAAAAAAGTTCAATTCTACAATTGGTTGGAGGAACGGAATTAGTAGGTGAATGCAATTGATGACGAAAAAAGAATGGCTCCTTTGCCTGGAAGAAATGGATCGGATGTTCCCGGATGCGCATTGCGAATTGATTCACCGGAATCCGTTCGATCTCCTGATTGCGACGCTTTTGTCTGCCCAGTGCACCGATAAGCTGGTCAATAAAGTCACAGCGACGCTTTTTCAGAAATACGAAACGCCGGAAGATTATGCAGCCGTTCCGTTAGAAGAGCTTCAACAGGACATCCGCTCCATCGGCCTTTTCCGGAACAAGGCGAAAAATATCCAAGCCCTCAGCGGGATCCTCATCGATGAGTACGGGAGTGAAGTTCCGCCAGACCGAGACTTGCTGATGACGCTGCCGGGAGTCGGGCGCAAAACGGCCAATGTGGTCGTGTCGGTTGCTTTTGGCATACCCGCTTTAGCGGTCGATACTCATGTCGAACGCGTCGCGAAAAGGCTTGGGTTGAACCGTTGGAAAGACAACCCGCTTCAAGTGGAAGAAACGATCATGAAAAAGACGCCAGCCGAAGATTGGTCGAAAACCCATCATCAAATCATCTTTTTTGGCCGCTACCATTGCAAATCCCAAAACCCCGGCTGCCATATCTGCCCGTTGTTCGAACGCTGTAGAGAAGGGAAGAAACGGGAAAACAAAGGATTGGTCAAGCGTGAAATTATCACAGAAGTTAACTAAAGAATCCGTTTCGCCGTATTTTGACCAATGGGCTGCCTTAGCCGAAGAACTTTCAAGCCTGCACCAAAAGCGCAGCAGCGGGACAGCTCCGTTGATGCTGCAAGGATTGGACCTGTTGAAAGAGTTGCTTGCCCATTGCAACGGCGAAGTCATCCCGATGAATGGCAAGGAGCGGATCCAGTTTATCGCACAGCGGCCAAATAATTATGCCGCTTTTCGGCAACTGGATGAATTGTTTTCTGAAATGAACAAGAAAATAGCTTCGAAGAGGATTCGATTAAAAAACGGGTCCTAAAATGGAAGGCCTGCTGAAAATTCAGCAGGTCTTTTTTAGTTGATTCGATATTCACTTGCGGAAAATATTAAGATTGAATGGTCCGATTTTGAATTGTTCATGATAGACTGAATGGAGCGATAGAGACGAATGGAGAAATGGCATGAAGAAATGGATAGGAGTTGCAGCAGCTATTATAGTTGCAGGAAGTGTGCTGTTGTTTGCAGCCAATGGATGGTGCGCGAGCGGCTGCCATAAACACGGAAAGCCTGAAAAGATTGGTGCAGGCTATGATCTGAAACTGGTGATGGACAAAAAAGACACAATCAATGTCAATGCCGCGATCACTGTGGCCAATTCATCTGAAAAATCTTTAAAGGATGTCGGCTTTTATTTGGTGCCCAATGCGATGAATTCAGCAGAGACCCCATTTTATGAATACGGAGATGCAGCGCTTAAGATTTCTTCGATTTCAGTTAATGGAGAAAAAGCGGACTATCAATTAGACAACAACGAATTGCTGGTAGATTTGGAAGAAAGCTTGGAACCGCAATCGACCGTCGAAGTGGAAATCAATTACAAAATGCGTCTGCCAGAGTACGGCATGCGGTTATCCCAAGTGGAAAATAATTATTATTTGGCTCATTGGTACCCGATGCTTGGGATTTATAAAGATGGCTGGGTGATCGAAGATTATGATCCAAAAGGAGAATCCTATGATACGGGATATGGAAAGTATAAAGTGAGCTACCGGCTGCCGAAAGAATATTTGGTCGCCACTTCTGCAGAAGACGGCCAAATTGCCCCAGCCGATTCCGGCACAGTAGAAGGCGAAAACATCAAGGATTTCTATATGGCCCTCCTGGATCCGGAGGAATGGGAAACAGAAAGGATCCAAGCCGATGACACAGAGCTGCGGGTGTTTGTGCCAACTGGCTCGGGAATCCTTGAGACGACGGCAGAAATGGCGGCAGACGCCTACAGTTACTTTGAAGAACGGATTGGCGATAATCCGAACCGGGAATTGGATATTATCGCAAATGACGGCTATATGGAATATCCGAACGTTATTGAAGTGGCGTCAGAGCGAGAAGCGCTGGAGTCGGTGCTGATCCATGAAATAGCCCATCAATGGTTTTATTATCTCGTCACGAATGACCCTTTCAGGGAGTCTTGGCTTGATGAAAGCCTGACGGAGTTCACCAGCGCACTGTACATCAGCGATCAGAACGGGGATGCTGACAGCGGATTTCGCGATGCTGCGTTTGCAGAAGAGGCCTATCCGACAGAAAGATACGCCAATATTCCATTGGACGATTTTGAGGAGACGGCTTATTATTCCACTATTTATGGCAAAATCCCGATGCTTCTCAAGGAGTTTTTTGAAGCAAACGGAGGAGCGGAAGCGGCATTTGAGTTTTTATCGGCCTATTATAACGAATTTCAATACGAGCAAGTCGACAGCGAAACATTCAAACAATTTTTTGAGGGGTACTTCGAAGAAGATCAAAGTGAGTTTCTGGACAGCTGGCTGAAATAAAAAATATAAGATGATAGTAAAAGACGACCGGAAAAGGATTCCAGTCGTCTTTTTCGTACTATGGATTTTAACGTTGCTGCGGACGCCGTAGGATAAATCTGCCGTTAAAAGCAATCGATCCGACGACGAAGAGTTCCCTGGCAAGACAAATCCACGTGGGATTCAGTTTTATCGAAAAACTTATGCTTCCAATTAGACGCATAATCTAAAAAAAAAGAACGGCTTTGACAATTCAAAACGGGAATGTTATTTTGATTAAAGACAACAAGAGTCTGTAATGTCTTTTATCAATCGGAGGGATCAGGAATGAAGTATTCAAATGCTACCAATTATGCACTCCATACGATGCTCCATTTAATGCGAGAGCCTAATGAAAATGCGGTAGGAGTGCAGGAATTAGCAGAAATGCAGAAGCTGTCGCCAACGTACCTATCGAAAATTTTGACCAAGCTGACAAAAGCCGGATTGATTGAATCGGCTCCCGGCGCAAAAGGCGGGTACAAGCTGGCAAGAAATCAAAACGACCCTTCTTTTTTTGATGTGATCAAGGCAATTGAAGGGGAAGCGAATTTGTTTGATTGCACCATCCATCATGAAGGCTGCCTGATTGAGAAAACGATGCGGCAAGCAGAGGAGAATATGAAACGGGAGCTACAGGGAAAACGCTTGTCGGATCTTATAAAGGAAGTTGAGCAGCATAAAAAAGCACAGAGGAGATGTTGAGATGATATTGGATTGCGCAGTCGTTGGAGGAGGGCCGGCCGGGTTGAGTGCATCGCTGATCCTTGGCCGATCCCGCAGAAAAGCTATTCTTTTTGATGACAAAAAGCCTAGAAATAGTGTGACGGATGAAGCCCATGGCTTTTTGACGAGAGATGGCATCGATCCGCAGGAATTGAAACGAATTGCCCAGCACGAATTGGGCCGTTATCCTAGTATACGGATTGAAAAGCAGCGCGTTAAGGAAGTCAAAAAGGTAAATGGGCTATTTCACCTAACAACGGAAAACGGAGACGGTTTTCAATCCCGGAAGCTGATATTGGCAACAGGAATGAAGGAAATTCTGCCGGCTGTAGAACGGATAGAAGCGTTTTACGGAACAAGCCTATTCAGCTGCCCCTATTGTGACGGATGGGAACTGAAAGATCAGCCGCTTGCTGTCATTTCTGAAAATCAATGGGCTTTCCATATGGCGAAGCTCGTTTCGAATTGGACGATTGACCTCATCGTTTGCACAAACGGAAAAGCGATGCTGACAGGTGAAGAAAGAAGGATCTTGAACAGCCGGGGCATCACCATCCGGGATGAAAAAATCAAATCGTTGCACGGAACATCAGGCAAGCTGGAAGAAATCGAATTTGCCGGAGGAGAAAAAGTTCAGCGGACAGGCGGATTCATCACGCCTGATTGGCAGCAAGCTTCTTCGATCGGACAAATACTTGGCTGCGAATTAAATGACCGAGGCGGGATCAAAGTAGATGCTTCGAAACGCACGACAATTGAAGGTGTTTTTGCCTGTGGAGATTCAGCGACCGAGGGACCGGCACAATTGATGATCGCCGCTTCGGAGGGCAGCCTGGCAGCTTTCAGAGTAAATGCTGATTTTATAGAAGAAAAGTACGCTGAAAAAGAAGGAGATGGCATTAATGGAAAATAATTTTGCAAAGCACACGCATCATCATAATGGAAAAGTCGCTTATTTGGAAAGTGCGGCTAGAAGGGCTGAGTTTTCGCCGGCTCAATTGTTGGACCAGATGCTGCTACAGAAAACAGACAAGGTGCTGGATTTCGGAGCCGGAACCGGCTATTTCACACTGCCGCTCGCTAAAAAGGTAGAAGGGACGGTTTATGCGCTCGATATCGATGGCGCGATGCTTGAAATGATCCGCACCAAAGCCGAGGAGCAGCAAATCCCGAATATCCAGCTCATTCAGGGGGAGAGCAATCGCATCCCGTTGCCGAATGCTTCAATTGATCATATCGTAGCGTCTTTAGTGCTTCATGAGATACATCCGCTAGAGGAGACCTTGCAGCAATTCAGGAACGTTTTGAAAATAGGCGGCTCTCTTGTCTGCCTTGAGCTTGAACCAAAAAGAGCACCAAATGAAAAAGCTCCTCGCATCACATATGCAGAATTGGAAAGAAAACTGGAAGGCAGTGGGATGAGAATCATCAAAAAACAATTTCTGACGGATGATCTCTACTTGATGATTGCCGAAAACCAATAAAAAAATTTGGTTCTATTATAGATATTACGAATCTTTAATAGATTTTATGATGCTTGAAAAACCGCCTTCACAATGGAGGGCGGTTTTGTAAAAGCTAGCTGCACTTCTTGTTCTGCCAAATTTACCTGGCTGAAATGCCTCGACCGATTGAGCAGCTCGTTACGCCAAGCTTACGGCTGCTTGCAAGAAGCAGAAAAACACTTGAATACGGCGGGAAAATTTCAGATGTTCTCTAATATCGTTACACTCAAGCCTTGTGGATCTTCAAATTCAATGTTCTGAAGTTTCCCGCCATCTCCAAATTTAGCCATGCCCATCATCGGGAAGCTCTCGGAAACGCCGAAGCTATTTGTAAATTCAACTTGAAATTCAAGCTCATATTGGGACGGTGCGTCCTGGGTTTTTTCGATTTCAACGGCTCCTAGCCGGAATTGGTAAGAAGAAGACTCTTCGCCCAAATGGTAGAAATAAGCGTAAGGCACGAACTGATCAAAACCGCTTGATGTGAAATAAGGTCCATACGTTTTTTCAAGAAATTCATAAAGATAAACGGCTTCAGAATCTTCGCTAGATGCGGAGCCTTTCCCCAATACATTGGCGGGATTGGTCTTGAGCCTGATAAATTCTTTGTTCGGCCCGTTAAATTCCTCGTTCAACACATGGGTGATGGTGCGTTCTTCTATGGCATTTCGGGGCCGACGCCGGATTGGCCATCCGGAGCAGGGGCGGTCGACCAAGTCAAAAACAGAAGAGCCGCAACAATCAGCATACCGAATGAAATGAAGGCCGGGGCCAAATGGAATTTCTTTTTCTTTTGCAGGCGTTCCCGCAGCTTCGCCAAACTTTCTTGGCGCGCTTTAGGAGACCGGCCGACATCTTTCATTTGCTGAAAAAAGTCATCGAGTTGTTTGTTCGGATCCATGCAAGCCACCATCCTTTCCGATAAGTTCCTTTTTTAAGGACTCGAGGGCACGGGAAGTCTTTGTCTTTACTTTTGCCTCAGTCCATCCCAATATGTAAGCCGTCTCTTTAATGGAACATTCGTTTATTTTACGGAGAAGCAAAACTTCCTGGTAGTCTTTTTTCAACGTTTTCATCGCGCGGTATAATTCGCTCGTTTGTTCTTTTTGCGCAACCATTTCTTCAAGAACGGGAAGGCTGCTAGCATGATCCTCTTCGTTATCCATGCTGAAAAAACGGATCATCTTTTTTCTTCTCAAAAAATCATACGTAACATTTCGCGCAATTTTCAACAGCCAAGTGGACACAGAGGATTGGTGGTTGAACGATTTTAAGTTTTTAAACGCTTTATAAAATGTTTCTTGCGTTAAATCTTCTGCATTTTCTTTCTGTCTGATCAGCAGAAAAATATAGCGGTACACCCGGTCACTGTGATCCAGGTATAATTGTTCAATTTCTTCTTCCATACATTTCACTCCCCGTGTACATAATAGACGATGATGAGAAAAAAAGTATCGTTTTTTATGGAATTGCTAAATTGATGGAAACTGTATATATTTGATTCATTAGGAATAAGCAGTACTAAAGGAATGATGTATTGTTGGAGGCCGTTATGAAAAAAATGATTTATTTGTTTGTCGCTTTAGGAGTGCTGAGCGGCTGCACCACTATTGGAAAAGAAGCTGTGCCAAGCGAAGAAGAGCCGCCGGCAGAAACAGCGGAGTTGGCAGAAGAGGAGTCCGCGCCTTCGCTTCCGGAAAATCAATCGATGGAGCGGGAAACCGTGGAGGAAAACCCGAAAGCTTATTATTTGCTGGAACTGGAACGAATCGATCTGACCCTTGCAAAACTCGAAAATTCATACAAGAATGGTTCGACTGCTGCATTGAAGGCAGGTGAGGCAGAATCGCTCAGACGATGGGACAAAGCCTTAAATGAAATATACAGCGTAATTCGAAGCCAATTGAGTTCAGAAGAAATGGAAGAGCTGCGGCTTAAACAATTGGATTGGATTTCAGCACGCGACCAACAAGCAGCAGAAGCCGCCGCCGAGTTTGCCGATGGGACGCTTGAAAGCGTTGCACAACTTTCTACAGTGCGCGAATTGACAAAAGAAAGATGTTTTTTCCTTGTAAATACGTACTTAAAAGAAGATGCAATTTGAGGCGTTTTTTGAAATGATTTACATAAGTTGAATGCGTGCCGATGAATTGCGCGATAATAAAAGACCGGCCCATCTGGTAATCAGATGGACCGGTCTTTTTGATTTGATTTTTATGGCTGGTCATTTTCTTCCGGTGGGGTTGCATCTGGAACAGAGGCTGGATTGGCATCGCCTTCGCCTTCACCGTCTTCAGGTGGTGGAGGAGGCGTTTCGCCATTACCATTGCCGCCGCTATTGCCGCTATTTCCGTTGCCATTATTCCCGCCGTTTCCATTGTTTCCATTATCGCCATTATTTTGGCCATTGCCATTATTGTTGCCGTTATCGTTTGAATTGCCATTATCGCTATTGCCATTGTCATTGCCGTTCGGATTTTCATCTTCCGGCGTTTCAACTGGCTCTTCCGGCTCTTCAACCGGTTCTTCTTCTTCAACCGGCTCTTCCTCGATTTCCTCTTCAGGAGCTCCTGCAACTTCTACTGCGACAGAAGCAGGGTCGCTTCGGAGGTCATCGCTGACCGCTGTAACGCGGAACGTATAAGTTTTGCCTTCTTCCAAGCCGCTGAAGGAATAAGCCCGGTCGCCGGTTGTGGTCAATACGGAACTATTGCCATCCACTTCAACAGCGACTTCGAATGCGACGCCTTCCGTAATATCGTAATTCCAAGTCAGATTCGCCGTTTGGCCGTCTACAGAAGCGCGGAGGCCGGACGGGGCATCCAATTCTTCCTGGACGAATTCTTCGGATACTTGCGTCGGCTCTGTGCCGCGTACGAACAATTCAGTAGATCTTAAATTATAAGGTGTAAATGCACTAGCCAATCGCAATGGTGAACTTCCTGCTTCAATTTCCAGCTCGACCACGGATTCCGGCTTTTTGAAATTATCGGTCTCGGCGCTCGAAGAAATTTTCGACATGGCGTTCGCGAACAACCGCTGCGCCAATAAACGCTCGTTAGAAGCGGTGTCAATTCCAATTTCACGAGTAGGGTAGCCGCTCCATACCGAAACGGAATATTTGCTTGTATAACCTGCAAACCACACGTCCGGTGCGGAAGAAGAGTCAAGTCCATATTTCGCTAAGTCTTCTTGTGTGTAATTGGATGTACCGGTTTTGCCGGCAAGGTCCAAGCCGCTAAGAGCCGCTTCTTTGCCGGTCGCGCCCGGCACATTCAAGTCGACAACATCGCGGAGCATATCTGTGACCATGTAAGCGGTGCTGTCTTTCATTGCCGGAACCGATTCCGGTTTTACCACTTCTTCGGTTGTGCCGTCGCGGAACACCAGTTTCGTAATCGTATGCGGTTTAGTGTAGATGCCGTCATTTCCGAATGCTGCAAATGCACCGGCTAGATCGACTGTCGAAATGCCAGTAGATCCTAGGGCAGTCGATTCAAAAACTTCGATATCCAGTCCAAGTTTGCGGACGAAATCTTTGGCGTCTTCAGCGCCGACTTCTTTCAAAGTTTTTACCGCGGGGATGTTGCGTGAGCGGTAAAGCGCTTCGCGGATCGTCATTCCGCCAAGGAAATTGCCGTCGACGTTGCGGACTTGCTGACCGCCTTCATAAGAGTAAGGTTCATCGACGATCGGCTGGCCGGTCGACCAATCCAAGTATTCGATTGCCGGGCCATAAGCCACCAAAGGTTTGATCGTCGATCCGACAACGCGGTCGCGGGATGTTGCGTAATTGATGCGGACATCGCCGGAATAGTCGCGGCCAGCTCCGATAGCTCGGATTGCCCCCGTTTGGGTATCGACGATCGTCATCGCGGATTCGACTTTGTCATCAAAGAACAAATCAGACGACATCGTTTCATTGACTGCTTTTTGGACATCCGGTTCAAGCGTGGTATAGATGGTCAATCCTTCATCAAGCGAGTAGTCGCCGCTCAATGATTCCAATTCGCTTTGCACCATTTCCATGAACGCCGTGTATTCTCCCGTTGGCGCTTTCGGGCGGTTTTCTTCAGCCAGCAGCATTTCAGTCACAGGTGCTGCTTGGGCTTCTTCTTTTTGGGCAGTGGTAATTTTCTCATGCTGTTCCATCAAGCTAAGCACGATATTGCGGCGCTTTTCGGCAGCTTCCGGATGGTTGAAAGGGTTGTAATTGTTCGGGCTTTGCGGCATGCCGGCAAGCAGGGCCATTTCAGGCAATCCTAATTCAGAAAGGGGTTTGCCGTAAAAATGTTCTGCCGCAGTGCCGAAGCCGTACGTATTGCCGGACATCAGGATTTTGTTGAAATACATTTCAAAAATTTCTTCTTTCGTGTACTCCTGTTCCAGTTTATAGGCAAGGTACGCTTCCTGGGCTTTACGCTTTAATGTTTTTTCGTTGGATAAAAACGAGTTTTTGATCACTTGCTGGGTAATGGTACTGGCGCCTTGCGACCCGAAACCGCCGGTGATATTTGCTAAGACCGCTCCGCCTAAACGGATGACATCAATTCCGGAGTGTTCATAGAAGCGGTTGTCTTCAGTAGCCAGAATGGCGGCTTCCATTTCTTTCGGAATGTCTTCGTAGTTGACGTAGGTCCGGTCTTCCACGGTCATAAACGGTATTTCCGTTTTGCCGTCAGCGGCTAAAAATTTAGGGCTGATCGGATCCCGCAGCAATTCTTCATCGAGATCCGGGGCGCTGCTCGCGTAATATGCGAATAATCCGAGTCCGGATAGCAATCCGACGACACCGATCAAGACGACGGCCAAAACAATCCGTTTGATCCAGCTTGCGCCGGAAGAGGCTTTCTTTTTCTTCTGGCCCGGCTTTTTCCGTGCTGTTTTCTTTTGTTGTTCGAGTGCTTTTCTGCGTTGTTCACGCGAAACTGGTTTTTCGCTCACAATCGGTTCCTCACTTTCGTAAATGCTTGCATTTAAAGATTTTGCAGAATAGGCAGGTAGTCTAAGCGCGGGAAAGCGCCTGGCTTCACTTCTATTGCAGTTGCTTCCAATTCATCCAAGGCGATGGACTTTCTACCGCCCGTTATCATCCGGTTCCAAAAAACTTCGAGATCTTCAAAGCGGATGATGAAATAGCGTTCCAAGGAAGAAAAACGGATGATCATGAAGGCCACACCCTTTTGTTTAACGACTTGGGCCATATGATGAATTTGGTGGTCATGGATGTTTTTCAAAGGAAAGGAGGTTTTATTTTCAGTTTCCTTTGCTTCGAAATCAATGTATTTGCCGTTCCATACGCCATTGTAGTCAGTGGTAGAAGGGGCTCTGAAATAAGCCTCTCGAATAACCGCTGCACTCCTCGACGGATATTCCACTTTTACGATTTGGACTGGCACCGGCTTTTTATGGATGACGGCTAGACCCCTTTGCAAATAATAATCATTCGTTTCGTTCAATTCATCCTCTAATGTTTTACCCCGGTTGCTGAAAGAAAAATCCTTTTTCTTTTTGGCAACGGGCTTTTCTTTCGAAGGAATGAACTTTTTTCCGTTTGGATAATTTATTGCCATCGTGATACACCTCACTCCATCTATCATATCACACGGATTTAGACGACGCCGTTGTGGAAAGGTTTCAAAAATTGCTAGACTTATAATAGCGGAATGGCTTCCAAATGCCAACTGAAAAGAATGTCTGTTCGATAATATTCGTCTGCCTATTAGGAATATGATAAACTATTGGCAACGGAGGTGGCAGATTTATGACAGTACGAGAACTTTCTTCCACGCTATTCGATGAATGCGGGAAATGCCAGGACCGGTTTTTTGACATGCGCGAGCGCGATGCCGAACCGGATTTTTACAATGATGTGAAACCATATGCCGATCATTGGCATGAACTGATAAATGAATGGCAGCGGGAGTCGCTGCTCTATATACAGCAGCAGCGGCCAAAGCATGTGCACAAACCGCAGATCGATACGGCTGCTGAGGGAATGACGCAATTTTTTGTCCAAAGCTTTTACAAAGATACCAGCAAAAAGCGCTTTCTCCAAACAATACAGGCTGCCCAGTATACTTTGCAGACATTCATCCGGGCGATAGACGAAAAGAGCGAAAGCGATGATTAAACGAAAAAAGCTTCCCGAACTGATGGAAGAGTGGAAAACGGAACCCGATATGATGGAACGCATCGTCCATTGGCATACGAAAGAGGAAAAGCCGGCGATGTATGCAGAATTTCCAGAAGGAATGCACGATAGCTTAAAACAAGCGCTTAAGAAAAAAGGGGTGGATAAATTATATACCCATCAACGCGAAGCGTTTGACCTCGCTGTGAGCGGCAAATCGTTTACCGCCGTGACACCGACGGCTTCCGGCAAATCGTATTGCTACCATTTGCCGGTGATCCACAAAATTTTAAGCGATCCAGGGGCACGCGCGCTCTATCTATTCCCGACAAAAGCGCTTGCGCAGGATCAAAAAAGCGATCTTCATGATTTGATCGAAAAGATGGAGCAGGATATTTTGTCGTATACGTACGACGGCGATACGGCACCGGCGATACGGACGAAAGTCAGAAAAGCGGGCCAAATCGTCATCACGAATCCGGATATGCTCCATTCAGCAATATTGCCGCACCATACAAAATGGGTTTCATTATTCGAAAACCTTCATTATATAGTCATAGACGAACTTCATACGTATAAAGGGGTATTCGGCACGCATGTAGCACATGTGATTCGGCGCTTAAAGCGAATCTGCGCATTCTACGGCAGCGATCCGGTGTTTATCTGTACATCGGCAACGATAGCAAATCCGAAAGAACTGGCGGAGAATCTGACAAACACCGAGCATGTTTTGATTGACCAAAACGGAGCGCCGTCCGGCAAAAAGCACATCGTTTTCTACAACCCGCCCATCATCCATCCGACATTCGGCGTGAGAAGAAGTGCAGTGCTTGAAGTCCGGGACTTGGCTACGCATCTCGTCAAACAGAATATCCAGACGATCGTTTTTGCAAAGAGCCGGGTACGGGTGGAAATGCTCGTCACCTACTTAAAAGCCATCACGAAAACGAAGCTTCAGGACGAATCCATTAAAGGCTACCGGGGCGGCTATTTGCCGACGGAGCGGAGAGCCATCGAAAAAGGGCTGCGCGACGGGACGATCAAATGTGTTGTCTCCACAAATGCGCTTGAACTCGGTGTGGACATCGGGCAGCTTCAAGCGTGCATCATGACCGGTTATCCGGGAAATATCGCAAGCGCTTGGCAGCAAGCGGGCCGGGCAGGAAGAAGGCAGGATGAATCGTTAGTGGTCTATGTGGCGCAATCCACGGCGCTCGACCAATACATCATCAACCATCCGGAATATCTGCTGGACCAGACGCCGGAAGAAGCGAGAATCCACCCGGAGAACATCATCATTCTCATGGATCATTTGAAATGCGCTTCTTTTGAATTGCCGTTTTCAACGGACGATCAGTACGGGGAATTTGACGTCCAGGAATTGCTGGAATATTTGCAGGAAGAAGGGGTGCTTGTCCGGACTTCTGACCGTTGGCATTGGATGAGCGACCGTTTTCCGGCCCATGACATTTCACTGCGGTCGGCTTCTCAGGAAAACGTGGTCATCATCGACCAATCGATTCCGGCGAACACGAAAGTCATCGGGGAAATGGACCGCTTCAGCGCCATGACTTTGCTGCACGAAGAAGCGATTTACCTTCATCAAGGAACCCAATTCCAAGTGGAAATTTTGGATTGGGAAGAAAAGAAAGCGTACGTACGTGAAGTGGATGTGGATTATTTTACCGATGCGAATTTAGCGGTCGAACTGAAAGTGATGAGCGAAGACAAGACGCGCAAGCTGAATACATCAGATGTCCAGTTTGGAGATATTGCCGTTCTTGCGATGCCGACGATTTTCAAGAAGATCCGATTCGACAGCCACGACAACATCGGTTCCGGCCCGATTTCACTGCCAGCAGAAGAGTTGCACACTTCTTCGACATGGCTAAGCTTCGAGAAGCCGGAAGATTTTTCAGACTCTGAGCTATCGGACACGATGACAGGCGCCGCTTATGCGATTGAATCGTTCATCCCGATCTTTGTCCAATGCGACCGGAGAGATGTCCATGTTGTGCCGCAAGTAAAATCGCCGCATAACGGCATGCCGTCATTTTTTATCCATGATTCCTACCCCGGCGGCATTGGCATCAGTGAACGCATCTACGATCTCTGGCAGCCCCTGCTCGACAAAGCGCAGCAGCATGTGGAAGAATGCCCTTGCCTTGACGGCTGTCCGGCATGCATCGGAGCCCAGGAAGCGGCGATCAGCATGAAAAGCCACGTCATCGATTTACTGAGCGAGCTCCGCAAAGAGAGGTGAGCAGCGAATGTCATTTGAAAGCAAACTACTTCAGATGAAAGGCATGCTGAAAAAGCAGCCCGTGAAAAAGAAACAGCCGAAAGCAAATGAGCGTCCGGTGCACGAAGAAAAATGGAAGAGCATCGGACTCGAGCTGAAAGAAAATAAATTCGGATTTGTTTATGAAAAAAAGATCACCTACCCTTTGGACAGCAGGCACGGGAAAGTGAAGCTCAACGAACTCGACCGTGTGCTGGCAGCATGGCAAGAAGTTTCCTTCGATCATCCGTTTAAATTGAAGATGGATGATAAAATTGTATTTTTTGATACGGAGACAACCGGGCTCAGCGGAACAGGCGCCTATATTTTCCTGATCGGTTTGCTGGTCAAACATGAAAACAGTTTCGAAATGGTTCAATACATCATGCCCGACCCTTCCAATGAAGCGGCTTTTCTCTATGAAACAGGCCTATGGAAAGAAGAGCAGCCAATCATTTTTTCCTATAACGGGAAAAGTTTTGACTGGCCGCAGCTGATGTCGCGCTGGACGATGCATCGCCAGATTTTGCCGAAGCTGCCGACGCCGGTCCAGATCGACCTGTTCCATGGCACGAAACGGATTTGGAAAAATGAATTGGAACGATTGAAACTGAGCACAATCGAAGAAGAGAAATTAGGCTTTGCGAGGGAAGGCGATGTGCCGGGCTATCTGATTCCGCCGATTTATTTGGATGCTGTGAAAAGCGGCTATCCGGAAGGGCTTGCAAAAGTTCTTTTCCATAATGAATTGGACATTTTGTCGTTGGTTTCTTTATATGTCCTGTCGTCGGATCTGTTGATGGAAGATTTGGAAACGGAAACGAGCGGTGCCTATACCAATATCGGCAAATGGTACGCAGACTTAAAGCAGTATGACCAGAGTGCGGCTTATTTGGAGCATGTTGCCCTGGAGCGCGGGAGTTCTGCTGCGATGGCACGGTACCTGCTGGCGATTCAGAAAAAAAGGGCCGGTTTGCACGAAGAGGCCCTCCGCTTATTCAAGGAAGCGGCGCCGCACCTAAGAGGGACGGTCGAAGTAGAAGCCTGGATCCATGCTTCGAAATTATATGAGCATCAGCTGAAAGATTTGAAGCAAGCGGCAATCATGGCCGGGTTTGCAAAGGAAGCAAGCGAACACACGCAAGTGCGGCTTTCCCTTGTGAGTGATATTGTGAAAAGACAAGCCCGCCTCGAAGAAAAAATTCGAAAAAAACGTTCTGAAGTGAAGAAGATATAAAGACCTATAACCTGCCTTATGCTATACTTAGCGTATGGCAGGCTTTTTACGGAAGGACGATTAAAATGGACAATAAATTTACAGCTAAAGATATCTTAGAAAAAGATTTTAAAACTGGAATGCGCGGTTATAACCAAGACGAAGTCGATCATTTCCTGGATGAAATCATTCAAGACTATGAAATTTTCGCAAAAAAAATCGAACAACTGCAAAATGAAAACAAACGCTTAAAAGCAGAATTGGAAGATATGCCGCGCAAACAGGCGACTCCAGCACCCGGAACGACGAATTTTGACATCCTTCGCCGGCTGTCTCATTTGGAGAACCATGTTTTTGGCAACAAATTGAATAACGAGTAATTTCATTGTAATCTTTCCCGGAATAACGTATACTAGTAAAGCCATTTGAAATTCTGGCAATCGCTCCGGATCCTATCCGGAGAGGAAAGTCCATGCTCACACGGACCTGCGATGGCCGTAGTGATCGCGCTTAGCGAAACAATAAGCTAAGGCAGCTTAACAGCTGACGGCGGGTAGAACGCCTAAGTCTTCGGATATGGCCGAAATACCCTGAAGGTGCCACAGTGACGGAGCTGCATAAGAAATTATGCAGGTGGAACGAGGTAAACCCCGCGAGTGAGAAACCCAAATTATGGTAGGGGCACTTTTCTGAAGGAATTGAACTGAGGAAGAGGCAAGCGTTAAGTTTGCAGATAGATGGTTGCCGTCCACTAGTACGAGGGTCAAACCGTTCGAGTACGTGGAAGACAAAACATGGCTTATAGAATTTCTTTTGGCTTTAAATTGCTTATTAAAAGCTCTCCGGAAGGGGAGCTTTTCTTCTTATACTATTAGAATCGTGGTGTATGGTTTTGGTCGAGCAAGCTTTCATCAAGAACTCTGCAATTTCAATTTCGAAGTTTCCAAAAGATTTGCCTGAGAAAGTCTTTACGAAAGTGTCTGAAGGCATAATGGTGACAGACCTCCAAAAAAGAATCGTGCATGTCAACCCGGCTTTTGAACTTGTGACGGGGTACGACCGGGAAGAAGTTTTGGGGCTCTCTCCTAAAGTTCTGCAATCGGGTATTCATGCACAAGATTTTTATCACAAGATGTGGGAGAAAATGAATACGGATGGCGAATGGAGCGGAGAAATATGGAATCGCCGAAAAAATGGCGAAATTTACCCGGAATGGCTGAACATTACTGTAATTACCGACGACAAAGGCATGGTCCGGAATTATTGCGGAATTTTCTCTGATCTGACGGACCGGAAATCTTCCGAAGACGAACTGAAGAAAATGGCTTTGACGGATTCGCTGACAGGCGCTTCGAATCGCTATGATTTTACGGAACGCATGCAGCAATTGATAAAAACCTCGAAAAAATACGAACTTAGCCACGCTCTCCTGTTTTTGGATCTGGACCGCTTCAAGCAAATCAATGATTCTCTTGGACACGATATGGGCGATCTGCTGCTCATGAATGTAGCAGACCGCATCAAAGGCCTATTGAAAAACAAAGACATTCTAGCGCGCTATGGCGGAGATGAATTTGTCGTAGCTTTGACAGCCATCAAGCATCCGAGAGAAGCTGCCAACATGGCGGAAAAAATCATTGAAGTGCTGGAAACGCCTTTCCAGCTGGCAGGAGAAGAAATTTACATTTCGACAAGCATCGGCATCAGCCTATATCCGATTGACGGCATGACACTCGATGACATGCTGAGAAAAGCCGATAAGGCGATGTACTTTGCGAAACAGAATGGACGCAATCAATATTGTTTTTATTTCGAAGATCTGAAAACGGCATCGAAACGGCTCGTTTTGATGGAAGCAGAGTTGCGGAAAGCGATTGAAAACCGTTCGTTCAACATGCATTATCAGCCGAAAGTCGATATCAGCACACAACAAGTGACGGGTTTCGAATCGCTGATCCGCTGGGAAAGCGAAAAGCTTGGCGTGGTGTCGCCCGCTGAATTCATCCCGTTTGCAGAAGAAACCGGGCTGATTATTTCACTAAGCGAAGCGATTATTGAATCAGTTTGCCGGGACTTTGTTGAGCTGAACTCTAAAAACAGCTTAAATGTCCCGATTTCGATCAATATTTCCAGCCTGCATTTTCAGCAGGCCAATTTCGTCGCTTCGCTAAAGGCGATTTTTGAAAAAATGAATTGCCGACCGAGTTTTTTTGAACTCGAATTGACCGAACATACCATTATGGAAAATGTTGCAGAAACTACGGTGAAACTGCATGAATTGCGGGACCTTGGGTTTTCGATAGCCGTCGATGATTTTGGGACAGGCTACTCGTCGCTAAGCTATTTAAGCCGCTTTCCGATTGATCAATTGAAAGTGGACGGCAGCTTTGTGAAAGAGATTGTCTCGATCAAAGAAAATGAATTCGTCGTGGATGCCATTATCAATTTGGCCCATAGCCTCCGTCTGACGGTGGTTGCTGAAGGTGTGGAAACGACTGAGCAAGTGGAGCTGCTGGAAGAACTCGGCTGTGATATGATTCAAGGCTATATTTACAGCAAGGCGATGGCGGTAGAAGAATTGCCCGCATTTATCGAAATTTGGAATATCAAGCAACAGGAAAGGGCGTCAATATGACCACATTTAAATTACTGGCTACAGCTGCAATGGGGCTCGAATCGATTGTAGCAGATGAAGTAAAAGAATTAGGATACGAAACAAAAACCGATAACGGAAAAGTGTTCTTCGAAGGCGAAGAACGCGATATCGCCAAAGCCAATCTTTGGCTGCGTACTGCTGACCGGGTAAAAATCATCGCGGGTGAATTCAGTGCCTATACATTTGATGAATTATTCGAACGAACGAAAGCGATTGAATGGGAGAAATTCCTGCCGGTTGATGCCAATTTCCCGGTGCAAGGGAAATCGGTGAAATCAAAACTTTACAGTGTACCGGACTGCCAGTCCATTGTAAAAAAGGCGATTGTTGAACGGCTAAAAAAGGCGTATCACCGCAATTCGTTCCTGGACGAATCGGGTCCGCGCTTTAAAATTGAAGTTTCCATTTTGAAAGACAAAGTGCAGCTTTCGATCGACACAAGCGGAGCTGGCCTCCACAAGCGCGGCTACCGGCTGGACCAAGGGGAAGCGCCTCTTAAAGAAACTTTGGCTGCTGCTCTTGTGAAATTGTCTCGGTGGACGCCGGACCGTCCGTTTATCGATCCGTTCTGCGGTTCTGGAACGATCGCGATTGAAGCAGCGATGATCGGACAAAATATCGCACCCGGCTATAACCGCGAATTTGACAGCGAACATTGGCCATGGATGAAGGAAGAAATGTGGGAAGAAGTGCGCAACGAAGCGGAGGAACTGGCGAATTATGATCAGCCGCTCGATATTTTAGGCACAGACATCGACCATCGAATGGTCAAAATCGCAGAAGCAAATGCACTGGAAGCAGGCTTCGGCGACTTAATCCAATTCCAGCAGCGCCAGCTGAAAGATTTCACAGCGCACGGTGAAAACGGAGTAGTCGTCGGCAACCCGCCATATGGGGAGCGGATCGGAGAAATTGAAGAAATCGAAGAGATGATCGGTGACATGGGCCGGATTTTTGCCAAATACCCGTCATGGTCTGTTTACATGCTGTCGTCAATGCCTCGTTTTGAAACGCTATACGGGCAGCCGGCCACTAAGAAAAGAAAATTATTCAACGGATTTATCCGCACAGATCTATTCCAGTTCTGGGGCGAACGTCCAAAAAATAAATGACAGGATAACGGAAGGGCTCATGCCCTTCCGTTTATCTGTGAGGAGAATATATGAGACAACCTATACCATTTCCATTATCGAAAGAGAAGACATTCTTTGAGTCATTGAATGATTGGATCGGGGATATCTTTTATGATGAATTGCCGGATAAAGGCTTCGATCTCCGGGACGAGCAGATTTTCATGGCTTTCCAAATTGAGCAGGCCTTAAAAGAAAAATCGGTGTTGTTTGCAGAAGCAGGCGTCGGAACCGGGAAAACGCTCGCGTATCTGCTCCCTGCCATTGCTTACGCCCGCTATACCGGCAAACCGGCACTCATTTCTTGTGCAGACGAGACATTGATCGAGCAGCTCGTAAAAAAAGGCGGCGACATCGACCGCCTGAACTCCTTATTCGATTTGAAAATGGACGTTAGGCTAGCGAAGTCGAGAGACCAATATCTATGCCTTCAGCGACTTGAAGGGGCTCAGAAGCGCAGCGACGCTGACTTTTTGGACGATATCGAGTTCAGTCTGCCGGAATTTGTCAATAAAACGTATTCGATGCAAAACACCTATCCTTACGGCGAACGGTCAAGCTATCCCGAAGTGACGGATGAGGAATGGCAGCAAGTCAATTACCATCCAATTCAAAACTGTGCAGCCTGCGAATTGCGCAATAAATGCGGGCAGACGATTCACCGCAACCATTATCGCCAGGCGACCGATCTGGTCATTTGCTCGCACGACTTTTTAATGGAGCATATTTGGACGAAAGAAACGCGCGTCCGCGAAGGGCAAACGCCGCTCCTGCCGGAAACTTCATTGATTGTATTGGATGAAGGGCATCTACTGGAATTTGCAGCGCAGCGGGCGTTAACGTATGAAGTGCAGGAAATGACGCTGCTCAATGTGACCGAACGCATTATGGTCGACGGCGTCCGTGAAAAAACGTTAAATATGATCGAGCGGACCATCGATTTGCACAATGAGTTTTTCCGGGAACTTCGAAACTGTGCGATTCCAAGCGATGAAGATCGCCAAGGCATCCGCAAAACGGCTCTGCTCCTTTCCTTAGGAAAAGAATTGATCGCTTTGATTGATGACTTGATGGAGGAGTTCGTGTTTGAAAGTGAGCTTTACACGATTCCGGAATACGATTTGAAAATCGCAGAAGAATATTTCGAGCTTTATACGTTCTCCATGCGCTTATTTGTGGAAGAAGGCGATGCCGTCAACTGGCTGGAAGTGAAAGATGAAATCGAAACTTTGGTCATCATGCCGCGTCTCGTGACCGACATTTTAGATGAAAAACTGTTCGACGGAAAAACGCCGATCATCTTCTCATCTGCGACCCTGTCAGTTCAGAAGGATTTTACCTACATCGCAGACAGCCTAGGCATTGATGATTTCCAGTCGTTTTCAGTGCCTTCTCCTTTTGAATACGAAGAAGTGATGAAAATCGTCAAGCATCCGCTTCAACAAGAGGATAAGTTTGAACGCGTATATGATCTATTTTCTTCAGGGGACCAGACATTGGTGCTTTTCAAATCGAAAATCGATATGGAGCAATTCAAGCAATCCTTGCCGCTCAGCCATCAATATGCGATCGAATTTGAAGGAGACCGGGAATTATCGACAGTCGTCAAAGAATTCCAGGAAGGCAAATTCCAGGTATTGTGTTCGTACCATCTATGGGAAGGACTTGATTTGCCGGGTGAAGCATTGACAAAAGTAATTATCGTCGATTTGCCGTTCCCGCCGAAAGATCCGGTATTTGAAGCGAAGCGCAATTTCAGCTCCAATCCGCTGGAAGAAATTGATTTGCCGTTTATGCAGCTGCGCATCCAGCAAGGAATCGGCCGCTTGATCCGTACGTCAAACGATTACGGGGAAATCCATTTGCTGCTGAATGAAGAAGAGCTGGCTGTAGAACATTTATGGCAGGGAATTCTGCCGGTGCCGGCTGAAAATTTCTAATCCCTTCTTCCTGCTTATGATACAATTATTAGGCAAAGAAGATTTGGGGGGATTATGTTGACACTTGAAAAACAGTACAAAGACCATGTGAGCAAAATGCAGGCCTACAATGAGGCGCTTTCCTTATTGTATTGGGACCTCCGTACAGGAGCGCCCAAAAAAGGGACGGATCTCCGTTCTGAAACGATTGGCACATTATCTTCAGAATTGTTCGCGTTATCCACATCCGATGAATTCGGCCAATTATTGACCGATTTGGAAGCGGATCTCGCTGGCTTGAGCCGCGTGATGCAGCGCTCTGTTGAAGAGTCGCGCAAAGAATACGACCTAAGCAAAAAAATTCCGCCTGAAGAATATAAGAAATACGTCATCTTGCAGTCCAAAGCGGAGTCGGTTTGGGAAGATGCAAAAGCTGCTGCTGATTTTTCGTTATTCGAGCCTTACTTAGAAGAGCTCGTTTCGATGACGAAGAAAATGATCGGCTATTGGGGCGAAAAGAACGGCAGCGCCTATAACACATTGCTTGACCAATATGAGCCGGGCATGACGACTGACATTCTGGATGAAGTTTTCGGCAAACTGCGGAGCCGCATCGTGCCGTTGGTGCAAAAAATTGCAGCTTCGGAAAACAAACCGGAAACGGGCTTCCTATATGAGCATTTTCCAAAACAAGCGCAGCGGGATCTCAGCATTGAAATCCTGAAGCAATTGGGCTATGACTTTGAAGCCGGACGCTTGGATGAAACAGTCCACCCGTTCATGACAACGATCAACCGCCGCGACGTTCGGGTAACGACGAAATACGACGAACAGGATTTCCGTACGGCAGTCTTCGGGACGATCCACGAAGGCGGGCATGCCCTTTATGACCAGAACCTGGGGGCGGATCTTTCCGGCCTTGCAATTGAAGACGGGGCTTCGATGGGAATCCATGAATCCCAGTCGCTTTTCTTCGAAAACTTTATCGGCCGCAATAAAAACTTTTGGACAAGCAATTATGATTTATTGAAAAAATACGCTCCAAAGCAATTTGAAGCGGTAAGCCTCGAAGATTACGTGCGGGCCATTAATGAATCGAAACCTTCCTTGATCCGGATTGAAGCGGATGAACTGACGTATGCGTTGCATATCATGATCCGCTATGAGCTTGAAAAAGGGTTGTTCAATGGGGATTTAGCCGTGAAAGATTTGCCGAAGCTCTGGAACGACAAATACGAAGAATATTTAGGCGTACGCCCGTCAACTGACGCAGAAGGCGTGCTGCAGGATGTGCACTGGGCAGGCGGAAGCTTCGGCTACTTCCCGTCCTATGCGCTTGGCTATATGTACGCCGCCCAATTTAAAAATGCGATGCTGAAAAGCTTGCCGGATTTTGACGAGTTGCTGGCTAAAGGCAATATCACGCCGATCCGCGAATGGCTGACCGAAAACGTGCATCAATACGGCATGTCGAAAAAGCCGTTGGAAATCCTGGAAGATGCAACAGGGGAAGGGTTGAACGCCGATTATCTGGCTGCTTACCTGGAAGAGAAATATTCGAAGATTTATCAGCTGAATTAAGTAGTGATAGGAGCCCAAAAGCAGTTGCTTTTGGGCTTTTTATTTTCCTTCCGCCATTTCCGTAGAATTTTGATTATAATAAATACAGGAGGGATTTTATGTTAAAATCATTCAGTTTAGAAGGCAAGACTGCGATCGTGACAGGAGCAGGAAAAGGGATCGGGAAAGCGATTGCAATTGCAGTGGCAGAAGCGGGAGCAAACGTGATGCTCGTTGCGCGGACAGAGGCTGATTTGATTGCTGTGAAGCAGGAAATCAATAACGGCCGGACCGATTATGTCGCAGCGGATATAACTTCGAGGGAACAAATTCAGCAAGCGGTGGAAAAAACAGTGGACCGTTTCGGGAGAATTGATGTGCTTGTGAATAATGCGGGCATGAACATCCGCTCTTCCTTAATAGAAGCGACAGACAGCGAGTGGCAGAAAATCATGGATACGAATGCGCACAGCGTTTTCATGTTTTCACAGGAAGCGGCCAAACAAATGGAATCCGGCGGCTCGATCATCAACATCAGCTCAGTCGGAGGGGAACGTGCGCTGAAAACAGGCGTCGTTTACGCAGCTTCCAAAGCGGCGATCATCCAGATGACAAAAGTGATGGCGATGGAATGGGGCCCGAAAAATATTCGCGTCAATGCGATCGGCCCTTGGTACTTTAAAACGCCGTTGACGGAAAAAATATTGGCGGATGAAGACTATTTGAATTCCATCCTGGCGGTCACTCCGATGAAGCGGGTAGGCGAACTGCCGGAAGTGGCGACGCCGGTCGTTTTCCTGGCATCGGATGCGGCAAGCTATATTACCGGCCAAACATTGTTTGTGGACGGCGGCATGTCCATCCACGGATTTTCGTAAGGCGTCTGAAGGGGTTGGCCATAAGTCGGATAGAGACTTACGGGCCAACTCCTTTTTTCGTTGGGCGTAAAAAAATGTTATGATAGGAGCAGTATCTGAAGAAGGGGTTATCAAATGACAGCACATGGCCATCAAAAAGATTTAATTGAAACAGCAAGGCTCTATAAAATATTTGCAGACAACGAAGACACAGAACGCGCCTCAAAAGCGGAATTGTTTGCAAAGAAGATATTAAAGAATAATTTCATTATTGGATTTGCCGGACATTTTTCTTCGGGGAAATCGTCGATGATCAATGCACTGACCGGAGAAACGCTATTGCCATCGAGCCCGATCCCGACAAGTGCCAATATTGTAAATGTGCAAAAAGCAGATGCTGATTTTGCGATCGTCAACCGCAAAAACGAGAAACCGGTTTATTTTCCGGAAAATTACGATTTCGACGTAGTCAAGGCATTCTGCAAGAGCGGGGATGTGACCCAAGTCGACATCGGCCATCAAGACTCGGTGCTTCCGGAAGGCATTACCGTAATGGATACTCCAGGAGTCGACTCGACAGACGATGCGCACCGCCTGTCTACGGAATCTGCCCTGCACGTTGCAGATATGGTCTTTTACGTCATGGATTACAACCATGTCCAATCTGAGCTGAATTTCAATTTCACACGGGAACTCCAGAAATACACGGAGCTCTACTTAATTGTCAATCAGATCGACAAGCACCAGGCAAGTGAATTGCCTTTTGAAGACTTTAAAAGATCGGTATATGATTCATTTGCGGCATGGGGAGTCGAACCGAAAGGAATTTTCTTTACCTCATTAAAAGACTTTGGATTTCCGGGCAATGATTTCGAGCAGGTAAAAGGATTGGTGGCTTCTGCGATGGCAGGATGGCAAGGCCACGTAGGAGAAGCCACCGATGCCGCTTTGCAGCAATTGAAAGATGAGCATCTCCGTTTCCTGGAAGAGGAACAGCAGGAGCGGCTGCAAGCTTTTTCTTCCGTGCTGGCTGAAGACGAATGGGAAAACCGCGAAGAAATTAAACAGGAAAACAGAAAAGTGGCGAATCGGCGATCGGTCCTGGATTTTGAAAAATGGCAGGCTAAATTCGAAAAAGACCGAAAAGAATTGGTGGATAACGCCAATATTATGCCGTATGAACTGCGCAATGCCCTAACGAATTACGTCGAGTCCGTCCAGCCCGGTTTCAAAGTAGGGTTATTGTTCAGCGGCAAAAAAACAGAAGAAGAGCGGGCGCTTCGGAAAAGAGAAGTGGTGGAAAGGCTCGATACTGTTGCCGCTTCCCAAATCACGAATCATCTAAAGAAACTGATGAAAAATTCATTGAAAGATGCGGGGCTTTTAACCGATGATGAGTCGATTTCCATTGATGAAAAAGAATTTCCGCTGCCGTTTTCGCTGATTGAAGAACAGCTGCCGAAAAGCGGCCCGGTCACAAGCGATACCATTTTGAACTTTGCGAAGAATATCACCGCCGCAATTCAGCGCTGGTTTATTAAAGAAACAGAAGGCTGGAAAAAAGCACAGGAAGAAAAGTTCATCTCATTATCCGATGATGCCAATACAGAAATGGATATGAAAGCGCAATTGCTGGACCAGAAACTGCTGGCCATCACCACGCTGGAAGAAATGGATGAGCGGATCGATAAAGTGAAAAAATCTTTTTCAGCAATGCTTCCGAGCCAAAAATTGGAGGCGGAACAAAAAGTGGACCGCTGGCAGCATGAATTTTCAATTTCCATGGAGGAAATGGTGGAATTTGATGAATCGATGCTCGAGCAAAAAACGGCAGTGGACCGGGAAGACCGGGATCCGCTTGCGTCGTCCGCTGTCAGCCAGTTTGATGAAAATGCAGTAGTTGAGAGAGCCAATCAAACGGCTTTGGCCCTCACTTCGGTTAAAGGATTCGCTGAAACCGCGGAATACTTAAAGCGAAAAGCAGCACGGCTAGAGAAACAGGAATTTACAATTGCCCTTTTCGGGGCATTCAGTGCGGGGAAATCTTCTTTCTCCAATGCATTGATGGGTGAAACAGTGTTGCCGGTTTCCCCGAATCCGACGACGGCGACAATTAACCGAATCCGACCGGTAACGGAAGACCATCCGCATGAAACGGCAGATGTCCGTTTGAAAACGGTCGCCCAGATGACAGAAGATGTGAAGAATTCCTTTAGCATTTTGGGCGTTGAAGTCCATACGCTGGAAGAAGCTTACGCAAAAGCAGGGTCGCTTTCAAAGGAAGGCTCGACAGAACAGCAAGTCCATAAATCATTTATTGATGCGTTCCAAAAAGGTTATCCGGAATTCAAAGCTCATCTCGGCGAGACGCTCCGGACGAACCGCGAAGAGTTCGGACTGTATGTCGCAAAAGAAGAGCGCAGCTGTTTCGTC
Organism: Planococcus massiliensis; assembly: GCF_000821325.1. Classification (NCBI taxonomy): domain Bacteria; kingdom Bacillati; phylum Bacillota; class Bacilli; order Caryophanales; family Caryophanaceae; genus Planococcus; species Planococcus massiliensis. The sequence continues at coordinate 1,589,491 of NZ_CCXS01000001.1, forward strand.
GATGAAATCGACTTTTACTACGATTGCGAATTGACGAGAAGCGGCGTTACATTAGTGGATACACCGGGAGCTGACTCGATCAATGCCCGGCACACGAATGTCGCTTTCGAATACATCCGCAATGCCGATGCGGTCTTGTTCATCACTTACTACAACCACGCATTTGCCAGAGCGGACCGGGAATTCCTCATCCAGCTTGGGCGGGTCAAAGATGCATTTGAAATGGATAAGATGTTCTTTGTCGTCAATGCGATTGATTTAGCGAATAATGAAGAGGAAAAAGACGCTGTGATTTCTTATGTGCAAGATGAGCTGCAGCGTTTCGGCATCCGTTTTCCAAGGCTTTACGGTGTTTCGAGCTTGCTCGCGCTAAAAGACCGGGAAGTATCGGGCATGCCGGAGTTCGAAGAAGCTTTCCAGCATTTCTTGAAAGATGAAATCAAAGGGATGGCTGTCAAATCCTTGGCGGAAGAAGAACAAAAAGCGGTGGACCGTTTTAGTGCATTGATTGCCCAAACCGAAAAGAACTTGATGCGCAAAGACGAACGGCTGGAAGAATTGAAACGGATCGAACAGCAATTGCGCATTCTGTTCGGGGCATCTGCTGCTCGTATTTTTGCGAAAGAAGCCCTGCAGGAACTGGATGAATTGCTGTACTACGTCAATCAGCGCGTATTCTACCGCTTCAACGATTTCTTCAAAGAAGCGTTCAATCCGTCGGCGTTCAATGGAAAATCAGCCCAGCAAGCTTTGGATACCGCCATCGGCGATATCGTGGAAATGACGGCATTCGACTTTGCCCAGGAATTGCGGGTGACGCATTTCCGTCTGGCCCAGTTTATCGAAAAGCGGATTGCTAACCGCTTTAAAGACGACAGCGCCAAACTAAAAGAAATGAATCCGGATTTTTCGCTAACGCCTTATGAAGTGGAAGAAATGGCGGCAATTGAACCGGACCAGGCTTTTAAAGAAGCATCCTATGCTTCCGTCAAATCCTATTACAAGAACAATAAAAGCTTTTTCGAAAAGAATGAAAAAGAGAAATTGCGGAATGCCTTGCAAGTCTTGATGGAGCCGGATGCCTTAACGTATCTCGACCAAGAGAAAGCTAAAATGAGCCAGTGGGCTGACAAATGGATCGAGCAGGAGGCGGAAGGTTTGCGCCAGCATATGCTTCGCCAAGCCATCGACCAGATTGAATCAGAACGCATGGTGCTCCAGCAACAGGAAATCCTGGCTGAATGGAAAGACTTGTTTTCAAATCTCGTAGCGGAAAGGGTGTAAAGTATGACGGTATTCAAGAACATTAGCCAAACACAAAACGTTCGATGGATTGATGCACGATTTGATTTGAAGGATCCGAAATGGGGAGAAAAAGCTTACCAAGAAGGACATATCGAAGGGGCGGTTTTCTGGGACCTTGAAAAGGACCTTTCCGATATGGAGGCAACAGGCGGACGGCATCCGATGCCTTCAAAAGAAAAGTTGACCCGGCTGATTGAAAAAAGCGGCCTTGATCCGAAAGATGAGGTCGTCATTTACGACCAAGGCGGAGCTCCTTATGCAGCGCGTGCCTGGTGGCTATTGAAATACGCTGGATTCGAAAATGCCTTTATCAGCAAAAAAGGATTTGAAGCGCTGAAAAAAGAAGGGTTCAAAACGACTCAGGAGATTCCCGGGACTCCTGCTGCGCAAGTGGAGCTTTCTTTTGATGATTCGGTTTATGCCGACCAATCCTACGTAAAGCAAATCATTAATGGCGACGAACTCGGCATCTTGTTGGACGCACGGTCTGCTGAACGCTATGCCGGGATTTCTGAGCCGATCGATCCGGTTGCAGGCAGAATTCCGGGTGCCCGCAATTTCGACTGGGAGCAATTGGTTGACCATCGAGGGGAATTCACGGAAGAAGTGGATTTTTCGAATGTCCTTCAGAAAAACGAACCAGCGGTCGTCTATTGCGGAAGCGGCGTTACCGCTGCAGCGCTGTATGCGATGCTGGCCCATAAAGGCTATACATCGCTCCGCTTGTATGCAGGCAGCTTCTCGGATTGGATCACAGATGAAAAGAACGTCGTAGAAATCGACGCGAATGAGCAAACCGCACCGATGGGCGATGCAGCAAAAGGCATCCTGGCAAAACTGATCGAAGAAGGCTATAGCGGCGAAATGCTTATGAAAAAATTTGAATACGAAAAATCGTTGCTGGAGAAAAAATAAGCAGAAAACCCCCGTTCACTTAACAAATGAACGGGGGTTTTGCCTTGTCTTATTCGCGAATGTCTTTAATGAGTGAAAGTTCTTTTTTCGGATGTTTGCGTGTCAGCTGGACCATAATGATCTGGTGGTTTTCCATTTCCCGCACCGTGATGACATGGGTTGGCAACTGGACAGTGCCGCCTTCTGTGATGTCGGTGTTTTTCAGCTGGACCCAACCGCCTATCGTATCCACGTCTTCGCTGTCGTCAAAAACGATGGCAAACCGCTCTTCTAAATCTGAAAGGAGAACACGTCCGTTTACAAGATAGTTCAGCGGATCGAGTGCTTTGATTTCGTCCCGTTCATCATCGTCAAATTCATCGCGGATTTCTCCGACAATTTCTTCCAGGATATCTTCCATCGTAATGACGCCGGAAGTGCCGCCATACTCGTCAATGACAATGGCCATATGGACCTGCTGCCTCTGCATCGTTAGCAGAACATCCTGAATCGGCGCTGTTTCCAAGACAAAAGGAATGTCATGGACAATGACGCTTTCCGTTAAACTTCCATTCACTGTGAAATTCGTCAGCATTTCTTTAATATTCACAAACCCGATAATGTCATCCTTGTCGCCATTTTCGGTTACAGGGTAGCGGGTATATTGATGGTCTCTGACGATTTCCATCAAGTCATTTTCATCCATTTCCAACGAAACTGTCTCCATCTGCGTCCGCGGCAGCATGATGTCTTTTGCGACGCGTTCATCGAAAGAAAAGATGTTTTGCATATACGAAAGTTCGGTTTTGTTGATTTCACCGCTTTGGTAGCTTTCGTTCATAATAATTTTTAACTCTTCTTCCGAATGGGCTTGCTCATGTCCGGCAGGTTCAATTCCGAACATGCGCAGCAATAGGCGCGCAGAACCGTTCATAAGCCAGATGAACGGGTTTAAAATCTTTCCGAAAATAACCAAAGGCTTTGAAAAGAATAAAGCCATTGGTTCCGCATATTGGATCGCCAATGTCTTGGGAGCCAGTTCACCCAGCACTACATGGAGAAAAGTCACCACTGCAAATGCGATTCCAAAAGAAAGGATGGATGCTGTAGGGTCTACAACGCCGAAATTTTCAAAAACCGGATGCAGGATCCGTTCGACCGTCGGTTCCCCGAGCCAACCAAGACCCAGAGCGGTCATCGTAATGCCAAGTTGGCAGGCCGATAAATAATAATCCAGGTTATCCACGATTTTTCTGGTGCGTATTGCGTTTTTATTGCCTTCCAAAATCAGTTGGTCAATGCGGGAAGTCCTCACTTTGATAATTGAAAATTCCGAGCCAACAAATAATGCAGTCAAAGCAATTAATAAAGCCACTAAAAACAAATTCAAGTAAAGTATACTGTCCAATTCGTCCCTCCGGTTTGAAGGGTTCACCTCTGCTTTCTAAAATATCCATTTATTATACCATAACCGAAAGCCACTTTCTTTTGGGAACTTCTCGCAAAAAATTTTGAGTATTCCGATTGAATTGAGTTGTCACTCGGAGGAAATGGAATTATGATTAACAATGAGAAAAGGAGTGACGTGATGAAAACCTTATGGCACGGCGGAAAAATTTATACGATGGTGAGTGAAGGCGAAACCATAGAAGCGGTTTTGGTTTCTGATGGCAAAATCGAAAAGATCGGTACATATAACGAATTAAAAGAGCTGGCAGATAAAGAAATGCATTTGGATGGGAAGATCATGTATCCGGGCTTTGTGGATAGCCATATGCACATGATCGGGCACGGTGAGAAACTGCTGCGGGTGGACCTTTCCAAAATTGAATCCTCAGAAGAAATGAAGGAGCAGCTGATCCGTTCGACAAAAGATTTGGCTCCGGAAAGCTGGTTTATCGGAGAAGGATGGAATGAAAACAATTTTCCCGACCGGAAAATTTTCCACCGCTTAGAACTGGACGAGATTTCCGAATCGCCCATGATGTTGAAACGCGTATGCCGCCATGCTGTTTTGGCGAATTCAAGCGCGCTCCAATTGGCGGGGATCACGAAAGATACACCGGATCCGGAAGGCGGAGTGATCGTCCGGGACAATGACGGAGAACCGACAGGCTATTTGCTGGATGCAGCACAAGACCTGGTGGCCGATCAAATTCCGGAAGTCAGTGTTGAATATTTGACGCATGCACTCAAAACTTCGGTGGAAAATTTATTGTCTCTCGGATTGACCGGGGCCCATACAGAAGACATGGGGTATTACGGCCATGACTACACAAAGCCGCTGCAGGCGTTCAAAAATGTGATCGGCAGCGACAAACTGAAATTCCGCGCGAATCTGCTGCGTGCCCATAGCCAGTTTGAAGCGATGATGGAACATGCGAGCTACGCGGAACCGTTTATTGATCCGGGCGCCATGAAAATTTTTGCCGATGGTTCGATCGGCGGGAAAACGGCGCTATTAAGCAAGCCGTACAACGATGATCCATCCACGAGCGGCGTTGCCATCCATTCGGATGAAGAATTGCATCGTTTGGTTGCTATGGCACGGAAACACGGGGAAGCCATTGCGATCCATGTCATCGGCGATTTGGCGATGGAAAAAGCGCTGGACGCAATTGAAGCTCATCCGGTAGCGGAAGGAAAGCGTGACCGTTTGATCCATGCCATGATTCTCCGTGAGGATTTGGTGGAGCGCATGGAAAAATTAGCGGTTATTCTGGACCTGCAGCCAAGTTTTGTCAGTTCGGATTTCCCGTGGGTGATTGAACGCTTGGGAGAAGAACGGATCAAATGGTCTTATGCATGGAAGAGCCTAGTAGACCGCGGCCTCATTTGTGCAGGAGGATCGGATGCACCGATTGAAGAGGTGGATCCGCTTCAGGGCATCTATGCAGCCGTAGCAAGAAGAAAGCCGTACGAAACGCATGAAGGCTATATGCCGCAAGAGAAATTAAGCCGTTTTGAAGCCATTCAGCTGTACACGAGCGGAAGCGCTGCGGCGATTTGCAAAGAGCAGGAGCGCGGAATCATTGCGGAAAACTTCGATGCGGATTTCTCGGTATTTGACCGGGACTTGTTTGAAGGCGAACTCGAACAGATCATCGAAGCGGAAGTGGAGCTGACGGTCGTAGCTGGAGACATCATGTATCAAAAAGGAAGAAGTGAATAGACGTGGAAGCAATACCGGAAGAAATTTTAGCGAAGCTGGCGCAAGCAGCCCAAGCGGGCGTTGATATGGGGAGCCCGAAAGCGGCAGTGACCCATATGCTCGGCCAAGGCGAAAAAGAATCGATCCTCTATTTCTACAAGCCTGGGACGATTGAATTTGATTTTGATAAATATGAATCGGCAGTAAAAGAGATGCGAAATCGCAATTTGTAATTTGGAATACCAAAAAAATCCCCCGCTGCAAAAGGCAGCGGGGGATTTTGTGAGTTTAGATTATTTGCCGCCAAGCAAGTCAAACAAGCCGCCGGCAATACTGCCTTCGCCTTGTGATTTGCCTGCAGGATTTTGCGGAGCCGCTGCAAATACGCGGCTTGCTAACCGGCTGAATGGCATGGATTGGATCCAGACACTGCCCGGTCCGCGAAGAGTGGCGAAGAACAATCCTTCACCGCCAAATAACGCCGTTTTTACGCCGGAGACCATTTCAATATTGTAGTCGACATCAGGAGTCATCGCGACTAAACAGCCGGTATCGACCCGAAGAACTTCCCCTTTTTGGAGATTTTTCCGGTGAAGCGTGCCGCCTGCATGGACAAACGCCATTCCGTCGCCTTCAAGCTTCTGCATAATAAATCCTTCACCGCCGAAAAATCCGGTCCCGAGTTTCCGTTGAAATTCAACGCCGATGGAAACGCCTTTTGCTGCCGCTAAAAAGGCATCTTTTTGGCAAATGATTTTTCCGCCCAGCATGCTGAGGTCCATCGGAATGATTTTCCCGGGATAGGGAGAAGCGAAAGATACGTGGCGTTTGCCGGTGCCCTGGTTCGTAAACGTCGTCATAAACAAACTCTCCCCGGTAATAATCCGTTTGCCGGCGCCCATTAATTTTCCCATGATGCCCGCACCGCCGCTTTTCGAGCCATCGCCGAAAATCGTTTCCATGACGATGCCGTCTTCCATCATCATCAATGCACCGGCTTCCGCCACGACGGTTTCGTTCGGATCCAACTCCACTTCGACAAACTGCATATCGTCCCCATACAGTTTAAAATCGATTTCATGATTATTCATCTGTTTCCCTCCTTGGAATAACTGCTATATAATGAATACGCGAATTAAATTCAAAAGTTTCAAAAATGGAAAATTTATTAAAAAGAAAATATTTGATTAATATTACTATTATGTAAACTATAATTTTGTATCGGAGGAAAAAAGAATGGACGCTGAACAATGGATTGAATTTTTGCAAATGGAAGAACATCCGGAAGGCGGCTACTACAAGTCTTCCTTCACTTCAGAAGATGGAATGGATTTTCAAAGCCATAAAGGGGAAAGGCCGTTATACACGAGCATTTATTTTTTATTGCGCTCACAAGACCTATCCCATTTTCATCGATTGAAGTCGGATGAACTCTGGTATTATCATGCAGGCAGCGCACTGACTGTACACATCATTGATGAAGACGGAGCATACCGGCAGGAGCGATTGGGAATTGCCATCGTCGATGGGGAAAAACCGCAAGTGCTGGTCCCAAAAGGCAGCATTTTCGGCTCGACTGTCGATCGTGAAGATGGCTTCTCTTTAGTCGGCTGCATGGTGGCGCCTGGATTCGACTATAACGATTTTGAACTTTTCACCCAGAAGCAATTGAAGGCGGATTATCCGCAGCACGAGGAAATCATCGAAAGGCTCGCTTACACAGAGCTTCCGTAAACGAAAGACTATATCGAATTATTTGAAAATATGCTATTCTAAGGAAAATGAGAAAAATGAGGTTGAGTCATGGAAATGGTTTTATCATTATCAATCATCGCAGTCGCCATCTTTGCGGGGATTTCCTTAAAGAAATTTTACGATAAGCCGTATATCGTCAATTTCGCTTTATCTGCCATGCTGCTGTTAATTGTGTTGCGCACAGTTCTCCAGCAGCCGATCAGCAACATGGGATGGGCAGCTATCATCATTTGTTCGATCGCATTCATTTTCCAAGTAGTTTTAGGAATTAAAAATTTGAAAGTAAAAGAACAAGTACAGGCTCTAAAAAAACGGATCTCACGATGAGATCCGTTTTTTTAGAGCCGGTTTAAGGCTTCTTCAATTTCGTCATCGCCTGATATGATTTCAAATGTTTTATTGAAGACATGGAGATTGTTGAGCGAATGCAAAAGGACTTTGGCAACATCTTCCCTTGGAATCGGGCCGGCGTCGACATATTCCGTCGCCTTGATGCGCCCGGTTCCGGGATCATTCGTAAGAAGGCCCGGCCGGATAATGGTATAGGTCAAGCCGCTCGCACGCAGAATATTATCCGCATGGTGCTTTGCCACATAGTACGGGGCAATGTCATCGCCCCACATATCCCGCCGGTCCGCGTGGATGGCGCTGACCATAAGAAAGCGGTCGGTTCCGGTCTGGCTTGCCGCTTCAATGGTTTTCGCCGCACCGTCGAGGTCGATGAGCAACGTTTTGTCGGCTCCTGTACCGCCGCCGCTGCCGGCAGTGAACACGACTGCATCGCAGCCGTCCATCGCGGCCGCAATTTCTTCCACCGTGCCTTCGAGGCTCGTGACGACCGTCTCCACATTCAAGCTATTAAAATAACTGATTTGTTCTTCAACGCGAATCATCGCAATCGGTGTATGCTCCGGGCTGTCAGCCAGCAGTTTGACAAAATGCCTGCCGATCTGGCCGTTTGCGCCTACCACTAATACTTTCATTGCATTTCCTCCTCAAAGTACTGTATTTACTCTTCTCATACCCTTCATAATTTTCTTTAATCGGATGAACCACAATTCATTTCGTGTAAATTTCGAAAATTTTTCTTTATATCTAAAAGGTGTTTAGTATAATGTAACTAATCTCTTTTCTTTGATAAAAAATGATTTCTGGAGGTATTAAATGAATTCCGAGAAAGCAAAAAAGAATGCTAAATACAATGTACATAATGATTCAGCCGGCCTTTCCTTCGGTGTAGCACATATGAGCAGCAAACCTTTAGACAAAGAAAGAAGCCCTTTTTGGGACTTTATTACTCAAACGTTCTTATTTATATTAGGTGGAGTTATTCTTTGCGGAATGCTCTATCTACTCGTATCATTTACATAATGACAAATTTTAAAGGAGATTGGCTATGATTCGATATCCAGCGCGGAAAATTGAAATGATCGGCGTCACCGCCCCATCGTCCGGAGTGGGGCCGGCTGATCACGGCGTTCTTCAATCGGCAATTGAGCGTTTAGAGGAACGCAATTTCAAATTGAAAATCGGAGAGACTTCTTGGACTCAGGCTGAAGCAAAGTCTGCAGATGCAGAAACGCGGGCAGAAGAGCTGATGGAAATGTTAAACGATGAATCAGTGGATCTCATTATGCCGCCATGGGGCGGGGAATTGTTGATCGAGGTGCTGGAACATATGGATTTCGGTGCGATACCCGAAAAATGGGTGATGGGCTATTCGGATATCAGCTTGCTGCTCCTTGCAATTACATTGAAGACAGGAATTGCGACTGCCCATGGCACCAACCTTGTCGATTTGCGCGGACCGGAATCTGACAGCACGACAGCGAGATGGCTGGATGTGCTTCATACTCGCAAAGGCGAGTCCATCAGCCAAGTTTCTTCTGAGAAATTCCAGGAGAAATGGGACCATGAAAATCCATCGCCGGTCATCTTTCATTTAACCGAAGAGACAGAATGGAAAACAGTTTCCGGTGAGCCGGAACAATTTTCAGGCCGGCTTCTGGGAGGGTGCATGGATGTCATCCGCCACATCATCGGTACGCCTTTTGGAAATGTGGAAGCTTTCAGGGAAGCGCATATTCCAGGGGAGCCGGTGCTGTGGTATTTGGAAAACTGTGAAATGAACGTGGCTGACTTAAAGCGCACATTGACGCAAATGAAATATGCAGGCTGGTTTAACCATATCTCGGGCATCATCTTTGGGAGAAGCCCTGCAAATGGGGAAGTCGGCGGATATACCGTTGAAAAACTGTATGAAGACCTATCCGAAGAGCTCGGTGTTCCGATTGCCTACGACATCGATCTCGGACATGTCCCTCCGCAAATCACATTCATCAACGGAGCCTTTGCGGTTATCGATGTTGAAAAGGGCAAAGGGAAAGTCACACAGGAATTTAAGTGAAAAGGACGAATATAAATGGAAATCCGAATTTTAACCGCTGAAGATGCCGAATTTTATCGGGAACTTCGCATTGAGGCATTGATGCTTTCACCTGATGCTTTTGGTGCTACATTAGAAGAAGCGCTGGATAAACCGGTCGAGAAGACAGCGGAACGATTGTCTTCGCCTTCAGCTACTACGTTCGGGGCTTTTGTCGGCGGCAGGTTGTTGGGGAATGTCACTTTAATGCGCAACACACCGGCTAAGCTGCAGCATCGCGCCAATGTGGTCGGGGTATACGTGACGCCTTCCGCCAGAGGGCGGAAGATTGCAAGCCGGTTGATGGAGGCCTTGATTGAGCATGCGAAGAGCCTAGAAGGCCTTGAACAATTATACTTAGCGGTCGTCAGTGGTAACGGGCCCGCCATCGAATTATATCAGAATTGTGGATTTGAAAAATACGGGACGGAGTATCGTTCGATGAAAGCGGAAGGCCGTTATATTGATGAAGACCTTATGGTGAGATTTTTGTAAGGAAAATGAAGGGAAGCTCGGAAAAAAGCATTTTTTTATCCTAAAACCTCCTTTTGGCTATCATAAGCGAAGGGGCTGTGCAAAAGGAATGGGAAAGATAGGAGGCAGGCGCATGTCCTTCATGAAAGACGTCAAAGAAGAAGCGGAAATCCGCAAAAAAAGAAATCAGATCCGCATTGCCACTTGGGTAATCGTTGCCATCGTCCTCGCGTTGGTATGGTATTTCACCAGATAAAAAAACCGTCATTGCGACGGTTTTTTTCTGTTCTGCGAGATTTCAACAAGCACCGCCACTAAAGTGAAGGCAATCAGCACGTTGACAAGCGCAGCATCCAAATATTTGTCTCTGAGAATAATGGCCACCGTCAATGCATAGAACAGCCCCTGCGATATCTTGGCAATTCCCGGCACTGCATCTTTCGGATAGCGGAGCCGGGCAAGCTGGAACAACAAAAATGCCAGCAAGAGCACCAAATAATAGGGCCAACTAAACTGTTCGATCCAATTATTGATGACTCCGAAAATAATTAATGGAATAAAATAAAACAGTAATGAATTCAAGAAAACTCACCTTTTCATCTTTTATTGGAATTCTTTCGCTGCCTGTCGGCAATCGCCTTGTAAAGGTTGGCTACAGAAAAAACGAGGGCCAGCGTGACGATGATGATGGAAATGATGGGATAGGCGGAAACGCCGTTCTCCAAAATTTCAACCACCCGTGTGTAAAGAATCCACGGTCCAATCAATAGAATGAAAATATCGAGCGCCGTTCCTAAATTAAACTTCATCTAATTCCTCCAATAGACAGGCTGATTTCAGTGTAGCAGAATTATTTTCATGCGTCTTGATGGAACTCGAAAACAAAAGCCGCTATCTGGTGGATAAGATAACGGCTTTAACTATCAAGTTTATTTTTTATTCGCCCGCAGTTCTTTTCTCGCTAAATCATCTGCTGCGCGGTTTTGGGAATCGGGAATCCATTTGATGAAGCAGTATTCGAAGGAGGCAGACAATTGAAGTGCTTGTTCGAGCAAGGGTTTGAACTTCGGATTTTTGATAAACCCGCGTTCAAATGCTTCAACAGTCACTTGCGAATCCGATTTAACAGAGACCATGCCGCTCGTCAGTTCCTTGGCTAGTTCTAGCCCTTTTACCAACGCAGTAAACTCGGCAGTATGGTTATCCATTTCTCCGATATAGCCGCTCCATTTGATCAAATGGCCTTCGCCCCGGATGAAAACGCCGACCGCACTCACTTGCGGAGAACCGGCAGTAGCCGCATCAATAAACACTTCAAGCATAGGTCACCTACTTTTCATCAATGGGTTTCAGTGCCTTGGCAATATAGCCAAAAGGCGTCGACATGACGGAAACGACAAATTTCAGAATATACGTGGATAGGAAAATTTGAATCCAAACATCGAATGGGAATACGCCGTAAAAAGCGATGCTCGTAAAAATCATTGTGTCGAACAACTGGCTGATTAAGGTAGACCCGTTGATCCGTATCCATAACTGGCTATCTTTTGGAAATAATTTGCGGATCGCAGAAAATATAATAACGTCCAAATGCTGGCTGGCCAGATAGGCCACCATGCTCGCAATGGCAATTTGCGGAATCAATCCAAAGATGGTTTGAAGGGAACCATCCGCAATATCGCTTTCAGCCGGGATGAATTTCAACCCGAGCTGCATGACAATCACCATGATCAGCAAAGAAGAAAATCCAAGCCAAACGGCTTTTTTCGCTTCTTTCTTGCCGTATTTTTCATTCAGGATATCGGTTGCGAGAAACGTCGAAGCATATAGGCTGTTGCCGAGAGTCGCCGTCAATCCGATGATTTCAATTGTTTTGGTTACTTGGATATTCGCCAGAACAGTAGACATGGCCACCCAAGCAAACAATCCGGTCTTGCCGAAGAATTTGTACATGAGCAGCAGCAAGACAAAGTTGACCACGGCAAAGCCGAGGCCTAAAAACTCGTTGAACAAAATAATTTCCTCCTTAGTTTTGGTAAAGCGGGAGTTTACGAACCGCTAACATAATAAAAAATGTCCTTTGCCAGTATAACGATTGTTGCAAAAAAAGACAAATTAGGAGTAAAATAAACGAATGGCATTTTGAAGGGGTGACAGTTTGAACAAGCTTTCAATAATCAATGAGATTGATGAAATGATGGAAACTTATTGCGAAGGTTGTTTCGTCCGCAAACAAATACGCAAAGAGCAGGGCAAGACAGCGGCTCACCGTTTTTGCATCAGCCATTGTTCAGTCGGGACGCAGCTGCAGTTTTTGGGAAATGAATTAAATAAAGTCGGCACGGAACATAAATCGTAAGAGTAGGGCGAGAAATCGTCAAAAAAGCCGGGATGCGAATGGTTTCGCATCCCGGCTTTTTTAATGTCCCCCACATAAAAAAGGGCCATACACGTCCTTCTGGACTAAAAATTTCAATCGTCAACTTTCAATTTCAATTACATTTGCGGCTTGCGGCCCGCGGTTCCCATCAATAATTTCAAAGGAGACGGTTTTTCCTTCTTGCAATGTACGAAAGCCCTCACCTTGAATTCCGGTAAAATGGACGAAGACGTCATCGCCATCATTATACTCGATAAAGCCATAACCCTTTTCCGTATTAAACCATTTCACTGTTCCCTGGTGCATGCACGTTCCCCCTATTATTGATATTGTAGCGGTACCATGAAAAAACCGGTTACGGTTGGATTAAACTATACAGGAAGCGCTATAAATCGTCAATCTCCCGGGCAGGGGCGGACAAAGTGAGCGGAGAAAAGCTATAATAGAAGAAAAGGAGTCCAATAATCCATGCAAAAGCTAGTTGAGCAATGTGAAAAACACGTCAAAACAATTTATGAAAGCTTTGATGCGAGCCATGACTGGCAGCATATTGAAAGGGTGCGGCAAAATGCCCGATTGCTGATGGAAAAAGAGCAAGCCGATGCATTGACCGTTGAACTTGCCGTGCTGCTGCACGATGTATCAGACCCGAAATACCGAAAGCCCGGAGAAGACTTGGAATCTGAAATATTGCAGCGCCTCGATTTGACGGCAGAGCAGCAGCAAAAAATAAAAACGGTGATCGAGTCGGTATCCTTCAAAGGAGGAAACGGAGTGAAAGCGGCATCGATTGAAGCGGAAATCGTCCAGGATGCAGACCGGCTCGATGCGCTCGGGGCTGTCGGCATTGCCCGGACTTTTGCTTTTGGAGGTGCAAAGGGGCGCAAACTATACGACTGGGAAGAGCAGCCGAGGCAAAAAATGACGGAAGAAGAGTACCGGGCAAAACCGACAAGCAGCGCCACCCATTTTTACGAAAAACTATTATTGCTGAAAGACCATATGAATACGGAGACCGGAAAGCATATCGCTGAAGAACGCCATCAGTTTATGATATCCTTTTTAGAGCAACTTAAAAAAGAAACGGATGGGAATCAATGAGCCATTTAAACATTACGAATTTAACGAAAACAGTCGGAGCGAAAACGCTTTTTAAAAACGTAGAATTTTCTTTGTATCCAGGAGAGCGCGCCGGATTGATCGGTGTGAACGGAACAGGGAAATCCACTTTGATGTCTATTCTGGCTGGAGACATGGAAGCCGATTCCATATCGATGGACCACCCGAAAAAATACCAGATCACCTATTTAAAGCAGGAGCCGGAATTTGATGAATCGCTGACGGTATTGGAAACGGTGTTTTCCGGAGATTCACCGATTCTTGCCTTGAACCGTTCCTATGAACAGGCGCTAAAAAATATGATGGTCGATTCCAGCTCAACGCAGCTGCAGGATGAACTGATGAAAATCCAGGAAGGCATGGAACGGGAAAATGCATGGGACATCAATGCACTGGCGAAAACAGCATTGACGAAGCTTGGCATTGATATGTTTGATTCGCCCGTCGGGAATTTGTCAGGCGGCCAGAAAAAACGGGTGGCATTGGCGAAAGCTTTGATTGAGCCGGCGGATCTGATTTTGCTGGATGAGCCGACCAACCACCTTGACGCGGTTTCAACCGAGTGGCTGCAGGAAACGCTTCTCCGGATGGGAAGCGCCATGCTATTTGTGACGCACGACCGCTATTTCCTCGACGCAGTTTCCACCCATATTTTTGAACTGGCCGACCAGACCATGTATACCCATAAAGGGAACTACGGCGATTACCTGGAAAACAAAGCGATCCGGGATGAAATGGCTGCCAGTTCCCAGCAAAAGCTGGAAAACCGGTTCCGTTCTGAACTGAAATGGATTCGCCGCGGAGCGAAAGCCCGTTCGACGAAGCAGAAAGCCCGCATCCAGCGCTTTGAAGAAATCAAAGAAAACGTCCAAAAAGAAAATGACAATACCTCGCTTGAACTGTCGATGCAAAGCCAGCGACTTGGCAAGAAAATCATCGAAGGGGAGAACCTGTCGATGGCATTCGGCGATAAAGTCATTTTCCGGAATTTCGATTTTCTTTTGCAAGGCGGCGACCGCATCGGGATTGTGGGACCAAATGGCGCCGGCAAATCGACCTTGCTGAAGATCGTTGCGGGAGAGTACGAGCCGACGGAAGGCAAAATCGAATACGGAAGCACCGTGAAAATTGCCCACTTCACACAGCATTTGCCGGAAATGGATGAATCCCAGCGCATGATTGAATACATCCAGGAAATTTCAAGCGATTATGAAGCGGCGAAAGGCGTCCGATTGTCCGCAACGCAAATGCTGGAACGGTTTTTATTTCCTTCCAATGCGCACGGGACGCAAATCGGCAAATTGTCCGGCGGTGAACGGAAGCGTTTGTATTTGCTGAAACTCCTGATGGAGCAGCCGAATATTCTCTTGCTCGATGAGCCGACGAATGACCTTGACATCCAGACGCTTTCTGTGTTGGAAGACTTTTTAGAGAACTTCCCGGGCGTCGTCATTACGATATCGCATGACCGTTTCTTCCTTGACCGGATCGCCCGGAAATTATGGACGACCGGCACGGGCGAAATTCTCGAATACCAAGGGTTGTATTCCGATTTTATTAAAGAAAAAGCAGAACCGGCAGCCGAGGTTCCGGAAATTGCAGAACCGGTTAAACAAGAGACGCCGAAAAAACAGCAGCCCAAAAAGAAACTGACGTTCAATGAGCAGCGGGAATACAATGGGATTCTCGATGAAATCGCGGAACTTGAAGCGAAGATTGAAAGCTGCGAAGAAGAAATGGCCACCGCCGGAGCGGATTTTGAAAAATTGAACCGGCTGACGTTGGAAGTGGATGAACTAACTGCAAAATACGACGAAAAGATTGAGCGATGGACCTATCTTCAGGAAATCGCCGAATCATAAGGAATTACATGCAGGAGGGATAATTTATGAAGATTATTACGATTGAACCGACCCCGAGCCCGAATACGATGAAAGTGATCATTGACCAGGAATTGGCGTTCGGCAAGAGCCATAATTACAATAAAGAGAATTCAGAAGCTGCCCCGGCAGAAATCCAGCAGATTTTGGCCATTGACGGCGTAAAAGGCGTTTACCATGTAGCCGACTTTCTTGCGGTTGAACGGATTTCAAAATTCGACTGGGAAAACATTTTAGCGGCTGTCCGCAACGTTTTTGGCGGCATGAACAGCACAGCAAATGATGAAATTGAAATGGACGAGCATTACGGTGAAGTCTACGTCCATGTCCAGCAATTCAAAGGCATTCCGCTGCAGGTAAAAGTTTTTGACAGTGCTTCTGAAAAGCGTTTTGCTATGTCAGAGCGTTTCGTCACGGCCATGAGCACCGTCATGGACCCTACAGAGGAAAACTATTTACTGCAGCGGAAGTGGGTGGATTATGGCGTCCGCTACGGCGACAAGGAAGAGATCGTCAAGCAAGTGGCAGAAGAGCTGGAAGCAGCCTATCCGGCAGAACGCTTGGAGGCGATGATTGAAAAAGACCGTTCTGCAGAGTCTGCCGAACCGGTTGTGCGCGGCAGAAAAGTCACGCTCGAAGAATTCGATGCACCGGACTGGCAGACGCGTTTCCAATTGCTCGAACAGATGAACGAAGGAGAGCTCAGCGATTTGCCGCTGCTGGAGCGGGCGCTGCAGGATGAGAAAATGTCCATCCGCCGGCAAGCGGCCATTTTCCTTGGGGACATCAAAGACAAAGACGTGATCCCTTATCTGGAACTTGCGATGAGAGACAAAAGCTGGGCGGTCCGCAGAACAGCGGGCGACACGATCAGCGACCTCGGCTTTGAAGAATTCGAGCCGATCATGATGGAAACGTTGAAAGACAAAAATAAGCTCGTCCGCTGGCGTGCGGCGATGTTCCTTTATGAAACGGGAACAGAGGCGGCACTCCCTGCATTAAAAGAAGCGGAAGAAGATCCGGAATTTGAAGTGAAGCTCCAAATCAAAATGGCGATTGCCCGCATTGAACAAGGCGAAGATGCCAAGGGCTCAGTCTGGAAACAAATGACCGAAGCGAGACAGGCAATGAAAGAAGAAAAATAAAAAGAAGAGCCGGAAGCGCGTCTGCCAAGCAGATCGAGCTTCCGGCTCCTTTTTTATCGAAATTTGAGGTTTTCAACTTCGAACTATGAGGTAAACTGCAAGTAAATACAAGAATGGCCAATCAATCATAACAGTCAATCAGATGGAGGCGAGCCTATGGAAGAAGATATCTACTCAATCGAACTATTGCACCAAGGCAAATACGAGTCGTGGGATTTCGGCGGCGAGGAAAAGCGCAACGAATTCTTCGAAGACATTAAAAACAACTTCAAAGGGCATGAAATCGAAGATCAGGAAAATGCGGAAGATACACGAATCGTCCAGTTATCTGCCACAAGCCTTCAGATTAAAAAAGACGGCGTCTCCCAAACCGTTCCATATGAATGGTATGATGCAGATTCCTATGAAAAAATTCTGGAATACATCAACAATAACTACAGCGAGTGAAGAGAGCGTCTCCACGGGAGATGCTTTTTTTGATGGAGGCAAAGAATACGAAAAGCTGTTTGCGGTGAAAGTGGACGTGATTTGCGTTAGAATGGAAGAGAATATACGATAGGGGGAATCTGAAATGAACGCATATGATGAGTATATGAAAGGCATCGTCGTGCCGATGCGCCAGGAATTGACGTCTCACGGCTTTAAAGAACTATTGACGGCAGAAGCAGTGAATGAACATATGAGTGAAGCGGAAGGAACAAGTCTGGTGGTCATCAACTCCGTATGCGGCTGTGCGGCAGGGCTAGCACGTCCTGCGGTAATCGAAGCATTGCAGCAGACAGCTGCTAAACCGGATCATTTGGTAACGGTGTTTGCCGGGCAGGACAAAGAAGCGACTGCACAAATGCGCCATTATTTTGAAGATGTGCCGCCGTCTTCACCTTCAATTGCCGTTGTAAAAGATGGCCAACTCGCTTATTTCATTCCGCGGGAGCAGATTGAAGACCATGACGTGGAACACATCCGCGACCATTTGGCGCAAGTGCTTGAGCAGGTTGCCGGCGAGTGAAGACAATTGTGACCACGGCATACCGGCCGAACCAAAAAACGGACGAGCTGGCCGCACGGGTTTCAGAAGAACTGGCCATTCCATTTGTGCTCCGCCGGAAACGCTCGATCGAACGGATCCATTCCGATGAACAAGCCGATGTCTTGGTTGCAGCAAAAGAACGGCTCGAGTTTTACCCGGTAGGTAAAACGGAGCCGTTCTTTTTTCATCCGAACTCGGCAGCGTTCCGGACGAAGCGGCCGCTTGATCAGGATCCGTTGATTGAAGTATCAGGCCTGTCTGAAGGCGATTGCCTGATCGACTGTACGCTTGGGATGGCATCGGATGCCATCGTCGCCTCTCAAAGAGTAGGGGGGAACGGGCGGGTCATCGGCTGTGAAGCCCATCCGACTTTAGCATACGTCGTATCGAACGGGCTGCGGGCATACGAATCGATGCCGCATTTAACGGAAGCGATGAAAAGAATCCGGGTTGTAGCATCGGATGCAGTTGAATTTCTGAAGACGTGCGATGACCGATCAGCTGATGTCGTCTATATGGATCCCATGTTCACGGAAGAAATTTCGGAGTCCTCCAATTTCCTTCCGCTCCGGGGAACGGCTGAAGCCGGCCAGTTGACGGAAGAATGGATGGCACAGGCAGTCCGTGTATCCCGGAAAGCGGTTGTCCTGAAAGCGCATTTCCGCTCAGCGGATTTTGAACGGTACGGCTTTGCAAGGCGCGTCCGGCCGAATACGAAATTCCATTATGGGGTTATCAGCTGCCGATAAAATTTTATCGCAAAAAAACTTTGCACAAAAAAACTTCCTAATCGCTTAGGAAGTTTTTTTCTTAGTCTGTAAAGTTTAATGAAGTCAAATATCCAAGCATGAATAGTAGTCCAAGACCGATTAATAATGATGCATCCATGAAAAGTTCCTCCTTTTTCGAAAAAACAGAGCTATATGATTAATTTTATTGTACAATGAATTTCAAGAAGATGAAACCTTTACACAAGAAATTCGTTTAAATAAACAATAGAGTTACTAAAATGTTCAAAATTGTGGGTGATATGGATGAAAAGCTGGTGGCAAAAATCATTAATGATTGCAGTGGCCGTATTGACTTTAGGGGCGATTTCCCCGAACCATATGATTTGGGAGAACTTGCTCGACGATAAAGCGCCAAGCAATTCGCAAGCTGCAGCAGGCAACGAAAAACAATATACATACGATTTTCTGGATCCGAGTGAACTTTATTACAGCAGCCAGTCTGTCTTGGACACGGTACATAAAGCCGCAGAAGAACAGGCTTATGTCAAATTCGGTTCTCGCATCGGCCCGGTGATCCAAGATGAATTCCAGACATCGATCCTGCCGAATATCCAACAGGCGATCAATGACCATTTAGCCGGACTCGACCCTGATAAACAAAGGCTGTTGGCAATTTCCGAACGGCCATCCGGAGACCACGCAGAAAAGATTTTCCACGTCTACAACAGTGAAACCAACAAAGACTTGATCCGTTTTCACGTAAGAACAGAGAAAAAACCGCAGGAAGGCTACTTCTTCAATTTCCATTACCATGTGGCTGAAGATAATTTCCAGCAGCACATTGCCCTCGGCGATATTTATTGGTCCAAAAATACACCGCCGAAATGGCTTTCTTAAAACCGTTGCATTTTGAACGGTTTTTTTTGTTGGATTTTGTTATGATAATGATAACAATGGAGGCGAATTAAAATGAAACAATATTTGGATTTATGCAAGCATATTTTAGAAAATGGCACGAAAAAAGAAGACCGGACAGGAACCGGCACTTTAAGTGTTTTCGGCTATCAGATGAGATACGACCTTAATGAAGGCTTTCCATTGATGACTACAAAAAAAACGGCGTTCCGGCTCATTGTTTCAGAACTTTTATGGTTCATTAAAGGCGATACGAATGTTAAGGCTTTGCTCGCTGAAAACAATCACATTTGGGATGAGTGGGCTTTTGCCAAATGGATTGAAAGCGATGAATATAAGGGACCGGATATGGCCGACTTTGGCCGGCGCGCTCAAAAGGATCCGGCATTTGCGGAAGTATACGGGCAGCAAATGGCCTTATTCCAGCAGAAAATTCTGGAGGAACCGGGTTTTGCGGAGAAATACGGCGATCTTGGACCGGTTTATGGCCAGCAATGGCGCTCCTGGGCTAAAACGGACGGCGGCTCCATCGACCAGCTTAAAAATGTGATCCACGCGATTAAAAACAATCCGGATTCACGCCGCCACTTGGTAACTGCCTGGAATCCGGAATTCGTTGACGATATGGCGCTGCCGCCTTGCCACACCATGTTCCAGTTTTACGTCGCAGACGGCAAGCTTTCGTGCCAGCTGTACCAGCGCAGTGCGGATGTTTTCTTAGGCGTGCCATTCAACATTGCATCCTATGCATTGCTTACGCATCTGGTTGCACGGGAATGCGGCCTTGGCGTAGGGGATTTTGTCCATACCACAGGAGATACCCATCTTTACGTCAACCATTTGGAACAAGTGAATGAGCAATTATCGCGCGAGCCGAAAAAGTTGCCGGTCCTAGCCATAAACGAAGAAGTCGAGTCGATATTCGACTTGAAAGTGGAGGACATTCAAGTCGAGGGCTACGATCCGCATCCGCGCATTAAAGCACCTGTAGCGGTTTAACAGCTGCAGACGAATAATGGAGGGGTTTCATTGATTTCATTGATGGTTGCACATGACCCGAATCGGGTTATCGGGATAAATAATGAACTGCCTTGGCATATTCCGGAAGATCTGGCGTATTTCAAGAAGCATACTGTCGGCAAGAGCATCATAATGGGACGGAATACGTTCGAATCGATCGGACGCCCGTTGCCGAAACGCAAAAACATTGTCGTAACGAGAAACGAGCATTACCATGCGGACGGCATTGAAATCGTCCATAATCTGGATGAAGCGATGGAACGGGGCAAGGGCATGCATGATGAAATCATGGTGATCGGCGGCGAGCAGGTTTTTAGGTCCATTTTGCCAAAAGCTGACCGTTTGTATATCACGTTGGTGCAAAAGGAATTCGAAGGCGATACGTTTTTCCCGGAATACGGAAATGAGTGGGCATTGGTTTCCCGGTCTGACCATCTTTCTTCTGCAGGCATCCCGTTTTCCTATCTTGTTTATGAGAGAAAGGGCTGATTGAAGGAAGATGTATAATTCGATCAAGACGTTTTCATTTTTATTCGGCTATTTGCCGGTTGCAGCTGTAAACCTTAAAAAGTTTAAAGCGCAAAAAGCCGGTATGGGAAAAGCGGAATATGATGCGTTGATCCATTCTGAGCCGCAGAAGTGGGCAGCCGGCATCATGAAGCGGACAAAAAGCACCGTTGAAATCGGCGGATTGGAAAATCTTCCGGAAGGCCCTGTCCTGTTTATCAGCAACCACGAAGGGAATTTTGATATTCCGGTGCTGCTGTCGTCCATTCCAAAGCCTTTTGGATTCATTTCCAAAAAAGAAGTGAAGAAGCTGCCGATCATTCCGCATTACATGGAAGAAATGAATTGCGTCTTCCTGGACCGGACAGACCGGAGAAGTTCTTTCAAATCGATTGAAGATAGCATTGAAAAACTGAAAAACGGCCATTCCATCCTGATTTTTCCGGAAGGGACGAGAAGCAAAGGCGAAGGGATCGGCGATTTTAAATCCGGTTTTATGCGCATCGCCAAAGATGCAGGCGTGCCCATTGTGCCAATTGCCATCCATGGAACTTCAGCAATCATGGAACAAAACAATAATAAAATCCGTCCAGCTCAAGTATCGGTGAGGGTTTTGGAGCCGATCGGTGCTGAGTTGATAAAAGAAACGGATGCAAAAACCTTGATTCCGCTTATCCGTTCAAAAGTGGAACAAACGGTGGCAGAAATTGAAAGCAAAAAAACAGGTCTTCCATAGATCTGTTTTTTTACACGAATAAAGTGGCGTTTAAACGGACCGATTAAAGGAATATAGGATGTAGGAGTGATTTTATGCCGAAGATACACATTGTAACCGATTCAACAGCAGATTTAAAACCCGATATGATCGAAAAATACAACCTCCATGTGGTGCCGTTGAATATCCAAATCGATGGCAAGAGCTATTTGGACCGGGTGGACTTGGAACCGAAATCGTTTTTGGAGATGATGGCGACATCTAAAGAATTGCCGAAAAGTTCCCAGCCTGCCCCAGGAGTATTTAAAGACCTCTATGACCGTCTGGGTGCAAACGGCGATCAAGTGCTGTCCATCCACATGACCGGCGGCATGAGCGGAACCGTGGAGTCTGCACGGGCAGCTGCCGGATTGACAGACACGGATGTGACCGTGATCGATTCCCGCTATATTTCCCACGCACTCGCTTTCCAGGTTTTCGAAGCTGCCGATATGGCGGCTGAAGGCAAGGCCATGGAGGAAATTGTAAAGAGAGTAGAAACAATCAGAGAAAACACGAAACTGTTCGTAGTAGTGGATACGCTGGAAAACTTGGTAAAAGGCGGACGTATCGGAAAAGGGCGTGCCATGATCGGCTCATTCTTGAAAATCAAGCCGATTGCCTCCCTTGACGGCGGAGAATATACGCCTGTCGCGAAAGCCCGCAGCTATAAACAAGTTGTTCAATACTTAATGGACGAGTTCAAAGAGCGGACTGCCGGCAAGACCGTGAAAGGCATCGGAATTGCCCATGCGGAAGGATTGGCAATGGGCGGTCCGCTAAAAGCGCAGCTTGAGCAAGAAGGGCATACGGATATTAAATTTGACTACACAACCCCGGTCATTTCGACGCATACAGGAGTTGGAGCTATTGGTTTCATGTTCTATACAGACTGATCGGACGGTCAAATGGACTCTGCTAAAGGGGCGACTAAATTGAAACGCATCCTGTTTATCATCTTTTTAGCAGCGGGAATTTTGGCGGGATGCAGCTCTTCGTTCATTTTTGGGAAAGACGAAGCCGAACCAAGAGTTCCGATCGCTTTTACTGAATATCGCGTGCCGCCCAATTTCGTGCCGCAAGCGCTCATTATTACAGCGCTTGGCGACTCGCTTTCGCAAGGGGTTGGCGATACCGAGAATTTTGGCGGCTATACCGG
Source organism: Planococcus massiliensis (assembly GCF_000821325.1). Taxonomy (NCBI): domain Bacteria; kingdom Bacillati; phylum Bacillota; class Bacilli; order Caryophanales; family Caryophanaceae; genus Planococcus; species Planococcus massiliensis. The sequence goes on from NZ_CCXS01000001.1 coordinate 1,612,135, forward strand.
CAGACTGGCGGACGAGATCAGTGAATGGCCAGGGGTGCGGGGGACGATCGTTGAAAATACCGCCAAGCGGGGACGCCGAAGCGACCAATTGCTGGCCATGTTTCCGAAAGGTGCATTGACCGGCCCGATTTCAGAGGCGGATTATGTCACGATGACCATCGGCGGGAACGATATCATGAAAATTGTAAAAAGGGACCTTTTTTCTTTGAATATCGAAGCTTTTAAGGATGAACTGGTTTTATACGAAAATCGCTACCGCACTATTTTCAAATCCATCCGCGCAATCAACCCTTCTGTCCCCATCATTGCGATCGGCATTTACAACCCATTTTCTTTGATTACGGATGAAGTGGAAGAGTTTGATGAAATCATCACCAATTACAATGACGCTATGAAAGAAATAACAGAAGAAGATCCGCTGGCGTGTTTTGTGCCGGTGGAGGACTTGTTTGTCAGCAATGATAATCTCGTTTACCATACAGATTTTTTCCATCCGAACAGCAAAGGCTATGAGCTGATGACGGAGCGGATTCTTGAAAGAATGGGCGAATGCGGATTTAGCTATCAAGAGTAGGAGGGGTTTAATTGAAGATATGGCGTGCCGCTTTTTTAGTGCTGCTGACAGTGAACATACTCGCTATCGCCGCATTATTCCTATTGATTACTACACCATCAGAAAAGCATTCATTAGCGGATCAAAACGCAGCTGGGAATAATCTAGCCGGGAACTCGGTAATCGTCAATGTGACAAAAGACGATTTTGAAGGAATTGCTAATACCTACATCCAGCAGGCGATGGCGGATCAGCCCATCCCTCTTGCTTTATCGGTCGATGATGATGTAAGTTTGTCGACTGAGCTGGAAGTATTTTCGGTCAAGCTGCCGATCCTTTTAAGTTTTGAGCCTTTTGTGCAAGAAGACGGCAATTTGCGGCTTCAGCAAAAGTCGGTCGAGGTCGGCATGCTGGATATTCCGCCTGAATCTGCGTTAAAATTACTAAGAGACTCAGTAGAGCTTCCGGAATTTATGGAAGTTGAGCCTTCCGAGGAATCAGTGTTGCTGAAATTGACGGAAATTCCGCTGGATGGCGGAATAGCGGTAAGGGCAACCTCTTTCAATCTCGAAGAAGATGATATACGATTGCGTGTAACGATTCAGAGATAAGGACGGTGGAATTGGATGAAGACAGAAAAAGCGACATTTGCAGGCGGCTGTTTTTGGTGCATGGTCAAGCCATTTGATTCCTATGACGGAATCGAGTCGGTGGTAAGCGGCTATACAGGCGGCAATGTGCCGAATCCGACGTATGAACAAGTATGTTCAGAGACGACCGGCCATTACGAAGCAGTGCAAATCACCTTTCAACCCGAAATCTTTTCATATGAAAGACTGTTGGAAATCTTTTGGAGCCAGATAGATCCGACAGATGCCGGCGGCCAATTTTTTGACCGCGGCCAATCGTATCAAACGGCGATTTTCTACCATTCGGAAGAACAGCGGTTAGCAGCGGAGCAATCGAAGCAGGATTTAGAGAAATCCGGCAAGTTTTCAAAGCCGGTTGCAACCAAAATTCTGGAAGCCAAGCCATTTTATTTGGCAGAAGATTACCATCAGGATTATTATAAGAAAAACCCTGCCCATTACAACCGCTATTCGGTTGGATCGGGAAGAGCAGGGTTCATTGAAAGAAATTGGGGTGGACAATCATGAAAGAAGATTTAAAAGCAAAATTGACGCCGATGCAATATCATGTCACGCAGGAAAATGGGACGGAGCCGCCGTTCCAGGGCGAATATGATCAATTGTTCGATGACGGCATCTATGTAGATATCGTTTCAGGAAAACCGCTTTTCAGCAGCAAAGACAAATATGATGCCCATTGCGGCTGGCCGAGCTTTGCAAAACCGCTGGAAGGTTCAGAAATCAAAGAAAGCTTTGATACGAGCCACGGCATGAGAAGAACGGAAGTCAGAAGTGCGACGGCAGATTCGCATCTCGGACATTTGTTCCCGGACGGACCGTCTTCGCTTGGCGGCTTGCGCTATTGCATCAATTCGGCTGCCTTGCGTTTTGTGCCTAAAGACCAGTTGGATGCAGAAGGCTTATCTGAATACAAACAGCTATTCGAATGAGGGGATGCCCGGACAAATGTCCGGGCTTTTCCTTGCCAAAATAGAGGAGGGGAATGGGTGAAACGCTCTTTTTATCAATTTGCGCTGAAATACCGGGGCAAGCTCGATGCAGATGATTTCTCGGAATTTGCAGAGTCCATGTTCTTAGACCACAGCTTTCCGAAAGCATCGGAAGACTTCGAAGAATTGTCCAGATATATTGAAGAACGGGCCCATCCCGTATTGAAAGCTTCGACTTTTGATGCGATTTGGGATGAATATAGGAGGCTTTAAGGTAATCGATTGCACTGGCTCTGAAAAAACAGTATGATTAGAACGACTAAAATAAAGTGAGGTTTTATAAATGAGTGTTCACATCAATGCAAAAAAAGGCGATATCGCCGATACGATCCTACTTCCGGGAGACCCGCTTCGCGCAAAATATATTGCTGAGACTTTCTTAGAAGACGCAGTATTGTATAACGATGTCCGCAACATGTTCGGATATACAGGTACATATAAAGGCAAACGCATTTCGGTTCAAGGAACTGGAATGGGCGTTCCTTCAATTTCCATTTACATCACGGAATTGATGAACGAATATGACGTACAGAAATTGATCCGCGTCGGTACTTGCGGTTCCATCCATGAAGATGTGAAAGTCCGCGACGTTATTTTGGCGCAAGGCGCATCTACAGATTCAAAAATGAATGAAATCATCTTCAATGGCGTAGACTATGCTCCGCTTGCAGATTTTGATTTGCTATTGAAAGCTTATAACGCTGGCCTTGAAAAAGGATTGAACTTGCGCGTGGGCAACGTTTTCACTGAGGACGTTTTCTACAACGAGTTTGCAGAACATGAAAAATGGGCTAAATACGGTGTCCTAGGCCTGGAAATGGAATCAGCTGCACTTTACACGTTGGCGGCAAAATTTGGCCGTAAAGCATTGTCTATCTTGACTGTCAGCGACCACTTGATCACTGGAGAAGTAACAACTTCAGAAGAGCGCCAGACAACTTTCAATGATATGATCGTTGTAGCGCTTGATGCTGCTATCCAGGAATAGGAACAAAAAAAGAGACTGTCTTGACAGTCTTTTTCTTTTAATTTTTAGCCAAGCCTGATAAAATCTATAACAGTTTGATTGGCAATTATGAAAGTGGTGAAAATGATGGATGAAAAGCGCCCAGGTGAGGAGCACGAACAGATCCCGCCGGCAGAAGAAGCTCCGTCCCATTTTATCCGGATGAAAACATTCTATTTTATCATGCTTGTTGTTGTTCTGATATTATGTACAGCGGGGTTAACCGTTTTTGCGTTGACGTTCGGAGACGAAAAAGCGGTGGAAGTGACTTCTCCACAGAGAAGTGAATTCCAGAAATTGTATGCAGCATATGATCAGCTGCATGCTGAATACTACGAAGACCTTGATGACCAGGAATTGATCAATGGCGCTATTAACGGCATGATCGATTCATTGGATGATCCTTATAGCGATTATATGAATAAAGAAGAGGCTTCCCAGTTTCTTGAAGGCATTTCTTCGAGCTTCCAAGGAATCGGAGCGGAAGTGCAGGAGCGGAACGGCTACATCAGTGTCGTATCTCCGATCAAAAATTCTCCAGCTGAAAAAGCGGGAATTATGCCTGGCGATATCATCACACAAGTGGATGGCGAAAGCATTCAAGGAATGAGTGCTTCTGAAGCGGTAATTTTAATCCGCGGCGAAAAAGGTTCTGAAGTGACCTTGACAGTGAAGCGCGGTGAATCGGCAGAGCCGATGGAATTTAAAATCATCCGCGATGAAATTCCCATTGAAACGGTTTATGCAGAAATGATCGGCGACAATGTTGCCCATATTCAAATTACCAGTTTCTCGGAAAACACATATGATGAATTGCTGAGCGCGATTACAGATATGGAAAAAGAAGGCATGGAAGCCCTCGTGATGGACGTTCGCCAAAATCCGGGCGGGTTGTTGACAACTGCTTTGGATATTTCGAATTTGTTCATTGAAGAAGGAAAAGAAATGTTTGAAGTCCAGGCCAAAGGCGAAGAGCCTGAAGTTTACATGTCTTCACCTGGAACAAAAGTAAAAGTTCCCGTCACATTGTTGATCGATGGCGGATCGGCTTCTGCCTCTGAAATTCTTGCAGGTGCAATGAGTGAATCTGCGGAAATCCAATTAGTCGGAGAAAAGACTTTCGGGAAAGGGACCGTACAGACAGCAAGTGACTTGGAAGACGGTTCGAACTTGAAATTTACGACGGCCAAATGGTTGACGCCGGAAGGCAATTGGATTCATGAAAAAGGCATTCAGCCGGATAAGGAAGTGGCCTATCCGGAATATGCATCATTGCCGATTTTAGATCCTTCGGTTGAACTGAAAGATGGGACAATTTCAGAAAACGTGCGGACAGCAGAGAAAATGCTGCAAGCGCTTGGTTTTGAAGTTGGAGAAATCGACGGTGTATTTGAAGAAAACCTTCAAGAAGCGGTAGAAGCGTTCCAGGAGGAAAATGATTTGGAACCGACAGGCATCGTAACGGGAGATACAAGTTTTGCCATTATGGATGCACTGCGCTTGAAAATTGAAAAAGACGATCCACAGCTTCTGGAAGCGAAGAAAATCGTGATGGAAGAAGCCGGAATTTCTGCTGAAACTGAAAAAGAAACAGAAGAAGCAGCGACAGAAGATGCAAAAGAGTAAATTTGAGGTCCGCTCCTAGCGGGCCTTTTTTATCTACATTCCATTTGAGGGGGAACCACAGTGAAAGACGTCTATTTATTCAGCGGCTTTTTAGGAAGCGGAAAAACGACGCTATTAAAAAATATCATTCAGCAAGCGAAAGAAGCCGGCCTGAAGCCTGCGGTCTTTATGAATGAGCTTGGCCAAATGAATTTTGACTCGGATGCAGTGGAAGACGGCGTGCCGTTAAAAGAATTATTGGATGGCTGCATCTGCTGCACCGGCTCCGAAAAATCGGAAGCTCAAATCCAAACTTTATTGGCTGAAGAGGAATTTGATCTGCTGTTGATCGAAACGACCGGTGCGGCCCATCCGGTAGAAGCTTTAGATGCAATTTTCTCTCCGTTATTTGCGGAACGTTTGAATTTCAAAGGAATCATTACCGTAGCAGATGGGAAGCGCTGGCTTGACCGGGGCCAACTGAGCCCGCAGATCCGTTCATTGTTCATCGAACAGATTCGCCACGCGGACTTAATCTTGGCCAATAAGATGGATCTATTGAGCGAAGCGGAACAAGGAAAAGTGACTTTCGAACTTCAGGGCCTGAATTCATCCGCTTCAATTTTGCAGACGACCCATTCAAAAGTTCCTTTTTCCATGCTTGAGAAATTGACTGCTTCGAAGAAAGGGGCAGTCGAATCCGCTCCAGTTTCCAAATTGAACTTAAATACACGCGTTTTTCCATTTGCAAAACCAGTCAAACGGGAAGACTTTGAAGCGTGGCTGCGCGCATTGCCGGAAACGGTTTACCGCATAAAAGGGTACGTGCCGCTAGAAGGGGATAAATACCCGCATGCGTTTCAATACGCTTACGGAATGGCCCAGTGGCTGCCGGAATACATGAAGATGAACACGCAGATTGTTGTAATCGGAGAAGGGATTGAAGGAGTGGAGCTGCCTTGATCGATGCTTACCGGAAGCTATGGAAAAATCGTGCCGGCGTTTTAGAGATTGAAACAGATGCTCAGCTGGAACAGGCTATCCGCATTGAATTAAAAGATGAACTGACCCATCCGCGCATTCGGAAGCCGGTCGCAGAAAAGCTGGCTTTTGCGGCTGAACGGATCGGACAATCCGATTTGGCTGAAACAGAGAAAGCCCAATTGCTCGACCTATATAAAAAGATTGCTGCTCAACTTGGCTGAGCGGCAATCTTTTTTTGTTTGATCAATAATCGAATGGACAAAGTGAAGGCACCTGCTGAGAGGCCGGCGATCAATCCGATCCAATAGCCGAACGCTTCGAAGCCGGTGTAAGCGGCCAGCATATAACCGACGGGCAGGCCGATGACCCAGTAGGAAACGACGGCCATGACAAACGTGATGTTTACGTCTTTATAGCCTCTCAGTGCACCTTGCACCGGAGCTTGTATGGCGTCCGATACTTGGAACAATGCGGCGAACACGAGGAACTGGATCGCGAGCTGGATCACTGCCGGGTCCGAAGAATACAGGGCGGCGATGTGTCCGCGCATGAAAAACAGGATGCCGGCGGAAGCGAAGCTGAATGCCACTGCACTTGCAACACTGAGCCAGCTGTACTGTCTAGCGTCCAAGAAACGTCTTGCGCCGACTTCAAATCCGACAAGGATAGTGGCGCCCATTGAAATGCTGAGCGGCAGCATGTACAGAAGCGATGTGAAATTGATTGCAATTTGATGCGCTGCAATTGTTATGGTTCCATACGTACTCATCATTAGCGTGACGGCGGAGAAAATACTTGTTTCTGCAAAAATTGAAATGCCGATCGGCACGCCGATTCGGCTGATTTCGGAAATTCGCGCTAGCGATAGTTTCGTCCAAGCCCTGAAGATGGCGAATTCGGCAAACGGTTTTCTTTTATGGATGATCCAGACAGCGATAGCAAGCACAAGCCAATACGTAATGGCGGATGCGTAGCCTGCTCCGGGACCGCCGAGTTCCGGAAATCCGAAACTGCCGAAAATCAGCAGATAGTTGAAAAAGACATTGATGGGCGCTGACATCAGCGAGATGAACATGGAGACGCGGGTCGCTCCAAGTGCATCGATATAGGAGCGAAGGGCATTATAGGCGAATAGCGGAATGAGCCCTAAACTCATTGCGAAGATATATTCCGCTGCGACCGCTTCCACTGCCGGTTCCAGGTCCATCAAACCAAGGAGCGGATCGATACCGAACAGGAAAAACAGAAAAACGGCAACCGCCAATAGAATGGCGACATAAATTCCGTGCTGGACCGCATCTTTTACTTCTTCTTTTTTCTTAGCCCCCATCAATTGTGCTACAATTGGAGTGATGGACATCAGTATGCCGGCTAGCCCGATGTACACGGGAACCCAAAAAGAAGAGCCGATGGAAACGCCGGCCAAATCTTCGGTTCCATACCGGGCAGTCATATAGATATCAAAAAAAGTGACCAAATACATGGCAACTTGTGTAATGAGTATCGGCAAAACGATTTTGAAAAGCAATTTCAGTTTTTCAGATTTTGTTTTAGTTTCGACCATGATCCATCCTCCAGTAAGACACTCCGTCCGCATGTTAAGCGGACGCAAATAATTCAAATAAGCCTAAGTATAGCATAGAAAACCCGTGCATTTAGATGCACACAAGACAGAATAAAGAGATATTTTCTAGAGAGTAGGATACAGAATGAAGAAAAGAACGATTTTATTGACAGGCGGCGGCACTGCCGGGCACGTCTCGCTGAACCAGGCCATTCTTCCGGAATTGCAGAAGCTTGGCTTTAATGTAGAATACATCGGATCGAAAGACGGCATTGAAAGTGAACTGATTCCGGAGACATTTCCAGAAGTGCCGTACCATGCCATCTCCAGCGGCAAACTGAGACGCTATTTCTCCATGAAAAACTTCTCAGATCCTTTCCGGGTAGGGGCTGGATTGCTACAGGCGCTAAGCATTATCCGTAAGACAAAGCCGGAAGCGATTTTCTCAAAAGGCGGCTTTGTTTCGGTGCCGGTTGCCATGGCTGGGAAAATGTTAGGTGTTCCAGTCATCATCCACGAGTCCGATGTAACTCCCGGCCTTGCAAATAAAATTGCGATGCCGTTTGCCAACCATATCTTCACCGTGTTCAAAGAGACGCTGAAGCATGTGCCGGCGGAAAAATCAACTTGCACCGGTTCCGTTATCCGCAGCGAATTGATGGAAGGCTCCGCTGAAATCGGAAAAGAATTGTGCCATTTTGAATCGGACTTGCCGGTATTGATGATTATGGGCGGCAGCCAAGGCTCGGCTGTTGTCAATGAAGCAATCCGCAGCAACTTGCCAGCCTTGATGGAAGCGTATAATGTCATCCATTTATGCGGGAAAGGCAATTTGGATGCATCGTTGGAAAACCTTCCTAATTATTGCCAATTTGAATACGTTACAACCGAACTTCCGCATCTTTTGCATATGACGGATTTTGTCGTATCGCGGGCAGGTTCGAATTCAATATTTGAATTTTTGGCTTTGAAAAAACCGATGCTGCTCATTCCGCTTTCTCGGCAGAAGAGCCGTGGAGACCAAATTTTAAATGCCCAATTGTTCAAACAGCAAGGCTTTGCCCACGTCATTGAAGAAGAGGATTTGACGCCTGAAAATTTCCTTTCCGAAATGCAAAAGCTTCATTTGGATGAAGATTTGCTTGTGGAAAACATGACGATGGCAGAACCGCCGAAAACGTCCAGTGAAATGGCCAAACTCGTGATTGCCCATTCTAAGGCCCGCTATATTAAGAAATAGGGTTCCGATATACACAAATTTTTAGCCAGGAGTGACGAAATGGAAATTACTTTATTGAAAGTCCATGGTTCCATGAACACGTTTTATTTGCTGGAAGGTCCGGAAAACGATCATTACGATCAGTTGGCCGTCCAGTTAGCGAAGATGGATTCTTCCGTCGACGGCTTGCTCGTTGTCTTGCCCTCTGACAAGGGCCAGGCAAAAATGCGGGTCTTTAACCGCGATGGGTCCGAAGCGTCGATGTGCGGCAATGGATTGCGCTGTGTCGCCCGTTATGTATGTGAACGTGACGGATTGGATGAAGCTGTTATTGAAACGATGAAAGCTTCATTGGCAGTGAAAAAGGAGCAGCCGCTTGGTGATGGAAATGCTATGTACGCGGTGGAGATTTCACCGGTTTCATTCCAATTGGCTGATTTGCCGATGGTTTATGAAGGGAATAGCGAATGGCTGATGAAGCCGCTTCCTTTCATTTCGGAAGAAATTGCTTTTTCTGCAGTGGCTGTTCCGAATCCGCATCTGATCGGAATTGTGCCAAAAGCGTATCTACAGGACGATAGCCATCAGAAAAAATGGGCGGAAACGTTCAATGGCCCGAATGGCTATTTTTCAGATGGCGTGAATGTCAGCTATGTGACGAAAGTGGAAACCGGGATTTTCGTCAAGACGTTTGAGCGCGGCGTCGGCTTTACCAATGCTTGTGGGACAGCTATGACCGCCTCCGCATTAATCAGCTGTTTATCGGGTATGGTCCCATACGGAGAAGTGACGGTCTACAACCCGGGAGGCATGGTGAAATGCCGGGTAGAAAAAGAAGGCGCTGATTTTAATCTCGCTTTATCGGGCAATGCCACCTACCTTTCGCGCCACCGCTTTGAATGGGCAGAAGAACTGGCAAACAGCAAATTTCTTTCGTCAGAGACTTTTGATGAACAGGAAGACTACGAACGCTTCATTGATAAAGTAGCGGTGAAAGCTAAACAATTCGTTTAATAGAAAAGAGTGCTGTGGATGGGTAAACCTTTTACGAAAGAACAATTGGACTTGCTTTACGGAAGCGTCGATGACCTGGTTTTTTTCATGCGGCAAGAAGGGGAGACGTTCATTTACGAGTATGTGAATCCGGCCTGCACAGCCGTTTTCAAGAAAGATCTTACCGGGACTTCTGTAGATGACAGCATGCCTGCAGAATTAGCGGAGGACATCAAAGGCTCCTATCTGACTGCTATGGAATCGGGGAAACCTTATACATATCAGGACTATAATCTTTTCAGCGAAAACCATGCGGCCAATGAAACAAAAGTGACGCCGATTTTTGCCGCAGGAATTTGGTATATTTTGGCGATTACCAAAAATGTCACCAAGCAAAAGAAAGTGGAAGAGGGCTATTTGTTTTACCAGTCCCTCATCCGGGACTCCTTAGACCCGATGATCACGTTGACTTCGGACTTTTTCATATTTGGAATGAATGAAACCTACGCGAAAACGTTCGATATTCCAAAAGAACAATGGATCGGCAAACATTATAGCAAGCTTCCATATGTCGACGATTATACATTTCAGAATATTAAAGAAGAGCTGAAAAATTTTAAAGCGGGTGTAAGCCCGCAGCATACAGTGATCAGCAGAAAGAAAAATGACGACGAGACCGCTTTTTTCTCTGTGAACTATTCTCCGGTTTATGAAGGTAAAATGATACGGGCGTTCCATATCGTTCTGCGCGAGTTGAATAATGCCTCGGAACTGATCGAAGAGCTGAAGAAAACTGAAAATGTTTTGGAAAGCTACAAAGCCGCTTTGAATTACGCAGCTCTTGTAGGCATGTGGCACCCGAACGGTAAAATCGTCTATGTGAATGACAACTTCAAGAACTTGACCGGATTTGAGCGGAAAGAATTGATCGGCTCGAACATCAAAGAAATTGGAAAGGCGTTCATGACCGATGAAGAATTCAGTGAAATCACTGAAACGGTGCTATCCGGTAAGATTTGGCGGGGGGAGTTGAAAAGCTTAACAAAATCCGGCGGTCATTTCTGGGTGGATACAACCATCGTTCCTTTAACACGATACAACGGGAAAGTATATCAATTGTTATCCATCATGTTTGATATCACCGATCGCAAAGAATTGGAGCGGAAACTGCATTTTATGGCTTACCATGACGGGCTGACGAAATTGCCGAACCGGCTTATGATCGTCAAAGAGTTTATGGAAATGAAAAGGCGTGCAGATGAAACCGGAGAATGGATTGCCATCCTTTATATGGACGGCGATGGATTCAAAAACGTGAATGATAAATATGGCCATGATGTAGGCGATGAATTCATTTACCGCTTTGGCCAAACCATCCAGAGCAGTCTGCGCAAACAGGATATGGTCGCCCGAATAGGCGGAGATGAATTTTTAGTTGCCTTGGCCGGACTGGCGCCGGAGGATGCCGCCAACCAAATTGACCGGATCATCGATCGGATTAAAAAGGAACTGCAAACTGGCTGGGAAATAGAAGGCATCCATTTTTCGCCGACTGCGACAATCGGCGTCTCCATTTATCCTGAACACGCCAGCGACTTGGAAACTTTAGTAAGTCAGGCGGACCATGCTTTATATAATGCGAAAAGAAGGGGCAGAAACCTTGTTTTTTATTATCAAAAAACAAAGGAAAAGTTCTAGAATATCCAGTCAAAATAAGGTGTTGAAGGCGTGAAAGCGCTTTAAAAGTCTTTATGTGAATATTTTCACTAAAAACCATTGTTTTTTTTACTGGAAGTAGTAAGATTGATATGGAAATTTGTTCTTCATGCGATGAGCGCCTTCGCTTTATGTATCCACGCGGGCGTGATAAAATATTGAAGGTACACATATAATAATAGCGACTGCCATAAGGCAAAATAGTTGGAGGTTTTTTAATGTCTAGCAATTATTCAGATGCAAAATCCCCATGGAGTTCCATTACAGGGCCGAACCTTGGCTACGTCATGGAAATGTATGACATTTACCAAGAATCGCCGGAATTGCTTGATCCGGAATTTGCAGAGATGTTCAAACAATATGGACCACCTGTTGAAAACAGCCAACCATCAGCAACTCAGGCAATTTCTGAGGCAGCTGGAACAGTTGAACCGAACAAGTTCGGAAAAGTATTGGCGGCAGTTCAATTAGCTGAAGCGATTCGTGCGCACGGCCATTTGGCGTCTGACATTTATCCGTTAAATGATCAGCCAAAAGATACTTCCCGTTTGGAGCCATCTGCATATGGCTTAACGGAACAAGATTTAAGAGAAGTGCCGGTTTCACTGCTTTTATCTGAAGCGCCTTCCAACATCTCAAACGGTTTAGAAGCCATTGCGTATTTGAAATCGCTTTATACGGATAAAGTCGCTTTCGAGTTTTCCCATATCGTTCAGCCGCAGGAACGCAGCTGGATCCAAGCGAAAATCGAAGCTGGAGAATTTAAGCCTTCATTAGACCACGAGAAGAAAAAAGAGGTTTTGGATCTTTTGACGCGTGTTGAAGGGTTCGAGAAATTCGTCCACCGTACTTTTGTCGGCCAAAAACGTTTCTCGATTGAAGGCGTAGACACCCTTGTCTTGCTGATCGATGAACTTGTCCGCTTATCAGAAGAAAAAGGAACAGAAAAAATCATGATCGGGATGGCGCATCGCGGTCGTTTAAATGTGCTCACACACATTTTGCATAAGCCATACGAAATGATGTTTGCCGGTTTTGCCCATGTCGGAGACGAAGCGTTTCTTCCGGAAGACGGATCGGTCCAAATTACAAAAGGCTGGTTCGGCGATGTGAAATATCATATGGGTGCTGCTTATACATCACCTAAAGGCACAAACATCAAACTTGCCTACAACCCATCCCATTTGGAAATTGTCAGCCCGGTAGTTGCGGGTCAAACGCGCGCTGCACAGGAAACGACAAATCAGCCGGGCATTGCTGACATCGACTCTAAGAAAGCATATGCGATTCTTGTTCATGGCGATGCGGCATTCCCAGGGCAAGGCGTTGTAACGGAAACCTTAAACTATAGCCGTATCCGCGGATTCCAGACTGGCGGTTCCATTCACGTCATCGCCAACAATATGATCGGCTTTACGACAGAGCAATACGATTCGAGATCGACTCATTATTCTTCAGATCCTGCAAAAGGCTTTGAAGTTCCGGTCATTCATGTAAACGCAGACGATCCGGAAGCTGTGATTGCAGTCGCCCGTTTTGCGTTTGAATACCGCGAGAAATTCGGCAAGGACATTCTGATTGATCTGATCGGCTACCGCCGCTACGGACATAACGAAATGGATGAGCCGCTCGTGACGAATCCGATGATGTATCATGAAGTCCATAAGCATGACACCGTCCGTGCATTATACGGACAGCAGCTCGCTGCAGAAAAAGTTCTTTCAGAAGAAGATGTAAAAGCACTCGATGCCGATACGCAGAAAGAAATGCAGGAAGCTTATGACCATGTGAAAGAAAACAAAACTGACGACGCACCGAAAATGACGATGCCGGAAGCTGTCTCAAAAGGCTACCCGGAAGTGCCGACTGGCGTCGAAAAAAACGTACTTGCCAAAATGAATGAAGAATTGCTGACTTGGCCGAGTGATTTCTCTGTTTTCAGCAAATTGGCCCGCATTCTGAAACGCCGTGAAGATCCGTTTAACGGCAAAGGCAAAATCGATTGGGCGCATGCGGAAACATTGGCATTCGGAGCAATCCTGCAAGACGGCCATCCAATCCGTTTGACAGGGCAAGATGCACAGCGCGGAACGTTCGCTCATCGCCATCTTGTGCTTCATGATGATAAAACAGGCAATGAATTGATCCCGCTTCACCATATTTCTGGAGCAAACGCTTCTTTTGTCGTTTACAACAGCCCATTGACTGAATCGGCAGTATTAGGATTTGAATATGGCTATAATGTTGAAAATGAAAATGCTTTAGTAATTTGGGAAGCTCAATATGGAGATTTTGCCAACATGGCACAAATGATGTTCGACCAGTTCATTTCTGCTGGACGCTCTAAGTGGGGGCAAAAGTCAGGGCTTGTCATGCTTCTTCCTCACGGCTACGAAGGCCAGGGGCCGGAGCACTCAAGCGCCCGTCTTGAACGCCATCTTCAAATGGCAGCGGAAAACAACTGGACGGTTGCCAACTTGTCCAGTGCAGCGAACTATTTCCATATTCTTCGCCGCCAGGCTAAAATGTTGACCGAAGAAGCGATCCGCCCATTAATTATTGTTTCGCCTAAGTCATTGCTGCGCCACCCATTAGTTGGTGCGGAAGTGGATGATTTGACAGAAGGCCATTTCCAGACAGTTATTGAACAGCCTGGAATGGGAACAAAAGACAAAAAAGTGGAACGCATCCTATTTGCAAGCGGCAAAATGGCGATTGACTTGGCTGAACGTGTGAAAGATGGAAAAGGCTACGAGTGGGCTCATATTGTCCGCGTTGAACAGCTTTATCCATTCCCAGCGGAAAAAATTCAAGCGATTGTTGACCGCTATCCGAATGTCAAAGAGCTTGGGTGGGTGCAGGAAGAACCGCAAAACATGGGTTCATGGACTTTTGCAGAGCCGTACCTTCGTGAAATCGCGGCAGGCAAAGATGTGTCTTATTATGGACGCATCAAACGCCAAAGCCCGGCTGAAGGCGACGGAGAAGCTCATAAAGCAGAACAGACTCGAATCATCGATGCAGCATTAGCAAAAGCGTAATCCTTTCACTAAGGAGGAGCTTTTCCTATGCGGTGTCTGATACAATAAGATGAACGGTTAAGAACGGGATATTCTAAGGAGGAATTTTTTGTGGCAGAGATCAAAGTACCAGAATTAGCAGAATCGATTACAGAAGGAACGATCGCCCAGTGGCTAAAACAACCAGGCGAAACAGTTGAAAAAGGAGAATTCATCGTTGAACTGGAAACAGATAAAGTAAACGTTGAAGTCATTTCCGAAGAAGCCGGAGTTGTCCAAGAACATTTGGCGCAAGAAGGCGACACTGTGGAAGTTGGACAAGTCATCGCGATCGTTGGCGAAGGTTCAGGCGAAAGCGCTGCAGCTGCTCCAAAAGCGGAAGCGCCTGCACCATCAGAAGAGCCGGCTAAATCAGAAGCTCCTGCAACAATGGAAGCGAACGAAAAAGCACCGGCAATCGAAGAGCAGTCTTCTTCGGACCGTACAATCGCAAGCCCGGCTGCACGCAAATTAGCTCGTGAAAAAGGCATCGACCTTGCTGCTATTTCACCAGTAGATCCAATGGGGCGCGTTCGCGTGCAAGACGTGGAAGCTCATGGTTCTAAACCTGCAGCAAGTGCGCCAGCAGCGAAAGCGGAAGCGCCAAAAGCTTCAGCTGCTTCATCCGATGAAGAAAACGGCCGCATCGTGCGCGAGAAAATGTCCCGCCGCCGCCAAACGATTGCCAAACGCTTACTAGAAGTCCGCCAGTCTACAGCGATGTTGACAACGTTCAACGAAATCGACATGACAAACGTGATGGCGCTTAGAAGCCGCAAAAAAGACAAGTTCCAGCAAGACCATGACGGAACTCGCCTAGGCTTCATGTCATTCTTCACAAAAGCGGTAACTGCAGCACTTAAAAAATATCCATATGTCAATGCTGAATTGGATGGCAATGATCTTCTATTGAAACAGTTCTATGATGTGGGCATCGCCGTTTCAACTGAAGAAGGCTTAGTTGTGCCGATCGTACGCGATACAGACAAGAAAAACTTTGCTGAAATTGAAGAAAGCATTGCAGATCTTGCGAAAAAAGCACGCGATAAAAAACTTTCGATTGCCGATATGACAGGCGGATCATTCACGATCACTAACGGTGGTGTCTTTGGTTCATTGATGTCAACGCCAATCTTGAACGGTACACAAGTAGGGATTCTCGGAATGCACACTATCCAGAAACGTCCGGTCGCAATCGGCGATTCAATCGAAATCCGTCCGATGATGTACGTGGCTCTTTCTTATGACCACCGCGTAATCGACGGAAGCGATTCTGTTGGATTCCTGAAAATGGTAAAAGAATTAATCGAAAACCCAGAAGATCTTCTATTGGAATCGTAAAAGACATTTCTTTTGTGAAGGGAGCCCTGCATTTGCAGGGCTCCCTTTTGTTATGCGATGATAGGGAGAGAGCGGTTGAAGGCGGTGGCATTAATTGGACATCAGTTTTTTTGTGGAATTAGTGAAGGAATACGGCTATGTCAGCATGTTCATTTTCAATTGGCTCTTGCTGTTCGGCTTGCCGATTCCAAATGAAGTGGCTGCCGCTTTTTCAGGCGTTTTGACGGAAGTCAGCTATTTCAAGCCGGTGTATGCGTTCCTATCTGCATATCTGGGATTGATCTCGAGCAACAGCTTTGCTTATTTCATCGGCCGGTTGCTTGGCCATCGTTTGATTCACCGGCTCAATCGCACGCGGCTGGAAGGCGTGATTTCCCGCTTTTCCGTGTTCCTTGAAAAGCATGGCCCCTTAGCGATTTCGTTCAGCTTCTTTTTGCCTGGCATTCGCTGGGCGATGCCGTATGTCGTTGGAGCGAACCGTTATCCATTCGCATCCTATATGCTTTATGCCTATACTGCCGGCTTGATCTGGATGCTGGTCTACTTCAATATCGGACGGACCTTCCCGTATGCCTACCAGTCCATCCTCGAAAATCTGCAAATGTTTTCGGTTGCCTTGTCGGTAATCGTCGTTTTGCTGGTTGCGGCCCGGTTAGTATGGAGCAAGAAAACCGGCAGTGATAAGCGCAATTGAATTTTAGCCGGTTTTTCCTTATACTGAAAGGTAGACATATAGAAAAGGATGAGGCATGTGATTCATAACGAATGGCTGACAAAAGAGACAATCCGTACGGTGACTTGCACGCATACAAATGCGGCGAAATTTTTGGTTTCCAATGTGTTGACGGAAGGCAAAACGTATGAAGTGAAAAATGAAACAGAAGAATTCATCTTTGTCGTGGACAACACGGGCAAAGTTGGCGGGTTTTACAAAACGTATTTTGAATAAGGAAGGAAAGCCGGTGCCAGCTCATCGGTTTTTTTCTTTGGAAAGAGGGAGAAGACATGGCTTTGATGGAACAAGAAATGGATAAACGCAATCGAACCGGCAAGGATTATGGCGATGACGCCAAGCTGATTGCTGCCGGGGGATATATTGCACCCGACGAAAATCTTTGGCAAGACATATTGGCCGCTGTCATGCTGCAAAAGCCGGTGCTGCTGAAAGGGCCGACGGGCGCGGGTAAAACAAAACTTGCTGAAAGCATATCCGCCCAATTCGGCCAGCCGATGCAGAGCATCAACTGCTCGGTGGATTTGGATGCAGAAGCGCTTTTGGGCTTTAAGACGCTGACGCAGCGGAATGGGGAAAGCCAAATTGAATTCGTGGAAGGCCCGGTCGTCAAGGCGATGAAAAATGGCCATTTCCTTTACATTGACGAAATCAATATGGCAAAGCCGGAAACTTTGCCGATTCTTCACAGTGTACTGGATTATCGCCGCATGATGACCAATCCGTTCACAGGAGAAGTGATTCAAGCACATCCTGATTTCGGTGTCATTGCAGCGATAAACGAAGGGTATATCGGGACGGCACCGATGAATGAAGCGCTGAAAAACCGTTTCATCGCGTATCCAATCCCTTATTTGACAGGGGAACAGCTGCAGCAATTATGGGATCGGGAATTTTCGGAAGCGGGTTCTGAATTGAAAACGTTCATGCTCGATTTAGCTTCAGACTTGATGAAGCAAGTTCAAAACGGGCTGTTATCGGAAGAGGCGGCTTCCATCAGGAGTTTGCTGGATGCTACCGCGCTGGCGCAGCACATGGATCCGCTGCGTGCGGTCCGCTATGCGATTGCCGAAAAGCTCGAGGATGAAAGCGAACGCGACTTGTTTATGGATCTTGCAAATACGTGGAAAAAGTAGGTGTGACACATGGCATCTGTCAATCGATTTATTCAGTTCAATAATGAAACCATTGATACAAAATTGCTGCATCAGATGGAAATGCTGGCCGGGGCGCTTGCAGATGCCCCGTACCTGAAAGTGACCACCCGAAAATTGCTGGAATTCCGCCCGTCTGAATCAGCGCTGTCCATCAGCGTTTTTTGGCGGCACCGCCCAAAGCAGATTGAACGGAACGGCTATTTGTCCGATATCTATTTGCTCGCAGCCGGCTATTGGCGCCATTTCAATTTAGGCATTTGGCGGCGCTTCCTTAAGGAAGAAAGCGAATTGCCGCATTTGCGGCAGCAGCTGCTCCTTTGTGCAGAGGAATTCCGGCTGATTGAGCAGATCAGCCAAGAACGCCCCGGAACCCGTGAAGCGTTTGCGATTCGGGAAGGGGTCTATATCGACTACCATAAAGGCCATTACCGCCAAAATATGCAAAAAGGCTTTAAGGCGGAAGCGTTTTTAAACGCCGCTTTCTTGGCGCTACGCGGCCAATCAGCTGAAATGGAAGAATCTTTTAGTGAATTGTTTTTCTTATGGTCAAGAATGTTTGATGCAAAATCGACTGCCGACTCTTGCGCAGTCGTTGACAGCTTGATGGGAAGGCTTGAGTATTGGATTCTCCAGGACATGGTGCTCAGCTATTATACGTTTGGCGACTCGATCGACGAAGTTCCGCCGTTTCGCTACTACGAGGGCATGGAGACCGAGGCTTCTAAAGAAGGGAAAAACATCGATACCATTGAAGAGTGGTTCCAGACGTGGCACCGGGAAACGGAAAATGAGACGTCTCCTGCTATGGAATTTGAATTGGACAAAGGCGATTCCAAGCCAACGGACGGCGGCAGGGAAGACGAAGGCAGCGGAGAACCGGAGCAAACGGCCCAAGGAAATTCAGCAGGTGAACATCTTAAAGGCAACGATGATAACGACCGGAAGATGGAGGACCAGCCGAAAAAGGCCGCTGGAAAATTCGGCGCCGCCAATGAAGCGGTGGAATACACGGAAAAGCGCATCGAATTGTCCGGAGACCACCGGCAATCGATTGAAGCTTGGCGAAGAAAGCAGGCGCCCTATGTGCGGGCTCTTTTAAAAGAATTGAAAAAGAGAATGACGCAGCGCCGGCAAGAAGCGAGAGGGAATTTGAATGCGGGAAGGCTGTCGAAAAATCTATTGCCTTTGGTGATCGAGGAGCGACCAAAACCTTTTTACCGCAAATCAGCCCCTTCGAAAGAATTGGATGCCGTGTTCTGTTTGCTGATCGATGGATCTGCATCGATGGTGGACAAATTAGAAGAAACGAGGCAAGCGGTTTTATTATTCCATGATGTCTTGCGGAATCTCAATGTACCGCATGAAATTGTTTTATTTTATGAAGACGCCTATGAAGCAAGTGAAGCGAGCCAGCCCAATTATTTTGAATGGATGCATAAATTCGAAGACGGCAGCCGCGACCATGCACCCGAAATCTTTTCTTTAGAAGCCCATGAAGACAACCGGGATGGATTTGCCATCCGTTGGATGACAGACCGGCTACAGCAGCGCAGCGAAAAACACCGCTTTTTACTGGTCTTTTCAGATGGTGAGCCTTCTGCCTATGATTATGCAGAGAACGGCGTAGTGGATACGGCAAACGCTGTTTTAGAAGCAAAAAAAAGCGCAATCGAAGTGCTCCATCTGTTTTTGAGCAGCGAGCCGATTTCGGAAGAGCAGGCTTCTTTTTATCAAATGATGTACGGCAATAAATCGGTCAGTGCGGATTCCTTGGAGCAGTTCGTGGAACAGACTTTGCGCCTCTTGAAACGGACATTGCATTTGGTGATCCAGTCCGGTTGACTGCCAGCAGACAAAAAATATCCCCGGAAGCGATGTGCTTCCGGGGATATTTGCGGTTTATGGACGGTTGCCTTCGCGATCGTCTTGGATGGAAAGAAGCCGCTGCTTCAAGTCTTCTTCCATGCGGCCGATTTCGATTTCTGCCGCTTTGCGGTTTTTGCGTCCTTCAGCTTGGATGCGCAATGTTTCTTCAATCGTCGTCAATAAGTTTTCCTGCGTCTGTTTCAGCGTTTCGATTTCAACCAATCCGCGTTCATTTTCTTTAGCGGTTTCAATCGAATTGAGCTTCAGCATTTCTGAGTTCTTCAACAGCAATTCGTTTGTAGTAGAAGTCACTTGCTTTTGGGCTTCAACGGCTTTCATTTGGCGGTTCAACGTCAAAGCGATGGCAATCTGGTTTTTCCACAACGGAATCGATGTCATGATCGACGACTGGATCTTTTCAGCCAAAGTCTGGTTTGTCTGCTGGATCATGCGGATCTGCGGTGCACTTTGAATCGTGATCTGGCGGGACAATTGCAAATCGTATAGCCGCTTCTCCAGGCGGTCCAAAAATTGGGCCATGTCGTTTACTTCCTGGTAGGCCATTTGGTCATTCGACTGTTCCGCTTTTTTGCGCAGGGCAGGGATGGTCTCGTTAAGGATTTCGTCCCGCTTGAGTTCTGCTGCTGCGATGTAGACGTTCAAGGCCTGGAAATACGTTTTGTTCTGGTCATATAACTGCTCCAGCATCTGAACGTCTTCCAGCAGCCCGCGTTTTGAATGGTCCAACTGGACGCTGATGCGGTCTACCTGGGTGCTGAGCTTTTGATATTTCGTCATCATCTCCTGGACGGAGTATTTTGCTTTGGCAAATAATTTGCGGAGGCCGGAGCGTTTTTCCTGGGAAAGTTCTTCCGGATTCAATTCCTGCAATTTTTTCATCAAATCATGGAGAACATCGCCGACCGGCCCGATGTCTTTTTGCTGCACATGGTCGAGCATCTTATGGGAGAACTGCCCCAATTGATTTTGGGCATTGGCGCCGTAAGTTAAAATGGCTTCATAGTTCCCAGCAGGAATCTGCTTGGCTAGTTCACGCGCTTTTTCCTGCTCGTCTTTTGTGAGGCGCTCCATTAAAGCGACAGGGCGGCCGTCTTCGCGTTTTGCCAAATTCACTTCTTCTTTCATGGGCTCCATGCCGAATGGGTTGCCGAGTAAATCATCCAATTCACTTTGATTCGATCGATTTTGTGTCATGTTCCACGTCTCCTTCATCGTCTGATGGCGCTTTTTGCACGAGCAATTGCTGATTATTGTGCTGGTCTACGGTCAAGCGGGCATAATCGAGCTCCATCCGAAGTTTTTCCACGTCGGTTGAAAGCACTTTCTGCAAATCCCGTTCCATGACGCTCGTCATCGACCGGAGGGTCTCACGCGTATCTTGGAGCGCAATTTTCAACTCCCGGTCTTTTACCGGCTGGCCGACAAGAAGCGTATACTTTTCGGTCAATTCCAGTGCCGTATCCAAATGGGAATAAAAGAAAGATTCCACTAGATAGAATTTACGGGGATTCGTTTGGACCTGCTGCACGATTTTATTTGAGAACCGGGTCAATTCCATCAATTGTTTGAATGAAGCGATGGAACGCACACGGTAATAATTTCCTTGAAGCTGTTTAATTTTATTTTTTGCTTCTTTTACTTGATGGCGGATATGCTTATATTCGCTCCGGGTCATTCCAAGTTTCTTGGAATCGGAGGAAAATTGAATTTGTTTGACGGTCGTATTGCTGGCGATATAGGTTCCGGCTGCAACCGCCCCAGAAGCAATCAGGCCGATTTCAGCGCCCATATAGAGCACCGGGAACATCACGCTCATAAGAGGCAGGCTGATGCTTTGGCGTTTTATGAAGTTCTCAAAAGCCTTCATCGGAATTCCTCCTTTCCTGCTACTCAATAATACGTTTCAATATGCAAAAAGTTTCAGTTATTTGCTTAACTCCCTTCCATTTTACAGCGAAGGCAAAAGCAATACAAACTTTGGGGGCTAAAGCGGGGAAGATTCGAAATACTGGACAAGCGCCGAAAAATTTGGCAAAATGCATAGTAGAGAAATGGAGTGGCCGGTGCATGCATGAAGTGGTTTACATGAAAGCGGAGTTTGAACCGTGGTGGATGTTCGAAGAATGGGAGGAAAAAGTTCTTTCCCGCAAAACATTTTCGAGCAAAGTTGAAGCGCGGAAATATTGGGATGGATTGGTGGAAGAGCTTAGGCGCAACTATCCCTTAAGTGAAATCCGGGAACCGGCGTTTGCTGCGTTTTGGCTCGAAGGCGAAATCGAGTATTGCGAATCATGCGATGACGATATGCAGATGTATTACGGATTGCTGTGGCTGGAAAATGGCAGCCCAATAAAAAGTTTTTAGATTTATTTGACTTTTCTAATTTGCTTGCTATAATGAATATATAGCACTAAGATGTTTGACGAAGTTAAAATCAGATTTCACCAGCAACAGCTATTCACCTATTCAAAAAAGTGATCAGCACGTTATGGTACTTTTTTGAATATGTGAATTTTTTTATGGAAATTCCATATTGCAAATTTTTTATCTACAGGAGGTAGTACACATGCAACAAGGTACAGTTAAATGGTTCAACTCAGAAAAAGGTTTCGGTTTTATCGAAGTTGAAGGCGGAGATGACGTATTCGTTCACTTCTCAGCGATCCAAGGCGAAGGCTTTAAAACGCTTGACGAAGGACAAAAAGTTGAGTTTGAAGTAGAGGAAGGCAACCGCGGACCTCAAGCTACAAATGTTACTAAACTATAATCTCCAAGAACCGCTCATCTGATGGGCGGTTCTTTTTTGCTTAAAATTAGTTTCTTTGTATTCGGAATTATCCGTCTTTATTTTTTATGAAAGTGCCCTTTGTTTAAGTTACGATGTGTTTTGGGTATAAATGAGATAGGCATAGATGAACTTGAACAGGAGGGAATAGAATGGCCGGATCAAACGATATGCAAAATACGGAAGACCTAAGAGGCGTAATTGTCTCTTTTGACACAGCAAAAGGCTTTGGCTATATAAAAGGCGATAATGGAGAAATGTTCTTCACGCATGCCAAGCATACGGATACTGATGACGTATCGAATTTCAAAGAAGGCATGATCGTCAACTTTATCGCGGTTGACGGAGCGCCCGGAAAAGAAAGAATCGCCACGAATATTACAATGGATTTCTAAATTTTCTCGTACTAAAAATTTCTGTGCGAAAAAGGAGATAGTTCTATGACGGATGCTTATTTAAAGAAACCGCTGCCATCGATTGATGAGCAGAAGGACTTCTACCAACAGCTGCGGAGCAGGATTGAACATTGGCTTGAAAACAAATCAGGGCCACTCAGCCGCTTCAGCAAATACCTCTTATTTGCGCCGGACCTTTTCCATTTGCTGACGAAATTGATGCTGGACAGCCGCATCGATTCCAAAAACAAAGGCATGGTAGGTGCCGGGATTCTCTACTTTATCACACCGATTGACTTCTTGCCGGAATTTATCGTAGGGCCGGGAGGTTTCCTGGATGATGTGGTGGTAGCGGTTTTCGTTATCAACACGCTGCTCAACAAATTCCCGATCGAAGTCATCGAAGAACATTGGGCCGGCGACGACGAACTGTTGTCCGTTGTCCGCGGCATATCCAATTCAGGCAATAAATTTGTTTCCAAACTGCCGGCTGGCCGTTTAGTGAAGCGTTTCATGAAATAAAAACAGATTGTATAGGCGAACCGCAGGCAGCTCCGTGTATTGGGAGTTGCCTGCGGTTTTGATTTGGGCCGACGGGAGAGCAGTAATTTTGCCGAACGCGCGTAAATTTCTGCGAACGCGCGCAAATTTTCCTGAGCGAGCGCATTTCTTTCTGAACGCGCATATTTTTATTTAAGCGCGCGCAAATTCGTTTGAACGCGCATAACTCTTACATCTAAGCATCAAGACATAGAAAAACCGCCTCTCCAGACGAGAGGCGGTTTAAAATCATTAGTTGGTGATGCCTTGAGCTTCTTTCCATTCCAGGAATTCATCGTAGCTCAATTGCTTGTCAAGGATGGAGCCGTCTTCACGGATTTCGATGACGCGGTTCGCAACCGTCTGGATAAACTGATGGTCATGTGAAGTGAAGACCATCGCGCCTTTGAAAGCGATCATGCCGTTGTTGAGCGCTTGGATGGATTCAAGATCCAAGTGGTTTGTCGGCTCATCCAAAAGCAAAACGTTCGCGTGCGAAAGCATCATTTTTGAAAGCATGCAGCGCACTTTTTCGCCACCGGAAAGGACTGATGGCTTCTTTTTCACTTCTTCGCCGGAGAAGAGCATTCTGCCGAGGAAGCCGCGAAGGAAAGTTTCGCTTTCGTCTTCCGGCGAGTATTGGCGCAGCCAATCCACTAGCGATTGTTCGCTGCCTTCGAAATACGCCGTGTTGTCGATCGGCAAATAAGCGCGTGAAGTCGTCACGCCCCATGAAATCGTACCTGCTGCCGGCTCGTCTTCTTCAGCCAAAATGCGGAGAAGAGCGGATTTTGCAAGCGGATCGCCGATCAAGACGATTTTGTCTTCTTTGTTCATATTGAAGCTGATGTTATTCAGCAATTGATTGCCGTCTACTTTTTGGCTCACGTCGCGAACCGTCAACACGTCATTGCCGATCTCGCGGCCGATCGTGAAGTTGACGAACGGATATTTGCGGGAAGAAGGGCGGATATCATCCAGCTCGATTTTATCGAGCATTTTCTTCCGTGACGTCGCTTGCTTCGATTTGGAAGCATTTGCGGAGAAACGGGCGATAAACGCTTGAAGTTCTTTGATCTTCTCTTCTTTTTTCGCATTTTGGTCGCTTGCAAGGCGTGTTGCCAATTGGCTCGATTCGTACCAGAAGTCGTAGTTTCCTACATACAATTGGATTTTGCCGAAATCGAGATCCGCAATATGTGTGCAGACTTTGTTCAGGAAGTGGCGGTCATGCGAGACGACGATGACGGTATTCTCAAAGTTGATCAAGAATTCTTCCAGCCATTTGATGGCATTCAAGTCCAAATGGTTCGTCGGCTCATCCAGAAGAAGGACGTCCGGCTTGCCGAATAGGGCTTGGGCAAGCAATACTTTTACTTTATCGGAACCGGAAAGTTCCGCCATTTTTTTGTCATGGAGGTTTTCAGAAATGCCAAGGCCCTGCAGCAAAATGGCCGCTTCCGATTCCGCTTCCCAACCGTTCAATTCAGCGAATTCGCCTTCGAGTTCAGCAGCGCGCATGCCGTCTTCATCAGAGAAATCTTCTTTCATGTAAATCGCATTTTTTTCAGCCATGATATCATAAAGTTTTTTGTGGCCCATGATGACCGTTTCCAAAACGGCGTGCTCTTCGTATTCGAAGTGGTCCTGCTTGAGTACAGCCAAGCGTTCGCCTGAACCCATAGCTACATGGCCGCTTTGCGCTTCCAATTCACCAGATAGGATCTTGATGAACGTGGATTTGCCCGCACCGTTTGCGCCGATTAATCCGTAGCAGTTGCCGGGGTTGAATTGAATATTGACATCTTCGAAAAGTTTACGGTCGCCAAAGCGAAGACTTACATCATTTACAGCTATCATTTAAACGTACCTCCTAAATTTCACAATAAGAAGAGTATACCACGAATCCCGCCAAAATCGATAGCAATCACATGCAGTCTGGGATAAACTTAAAGCAATGTGTATTTTATTTGTATTTGCGCAATTTATAGGCATCAAGCAATCCGAGATCCTTGTTCAGCAAATACTCCATCTTCACATAATCTTTGCGTTCTGGAATATGTTCTTTCGTCAGGCCTTTCATCGAAAAGATGAAATAATAGCCGCCGATTTGCCGGAACAGCACCACCACGTGCGGAAATTCATCGAATATCGCTTTAATATTATATCGTTTTGCGTAGCTCCAGTTTACAAGTTTCATTGGATGACCCGCCTTTCAACCTTCATTTTAATAAAATCTTGCGGGGAACACAAGTTTGTGTATGCCCGATGCGAAAGGGGAATAAAATTATGGCTGCTTTGCAGAAGAAATCTGCGCTCGGCTTGATGGTCATGGCCATCTTTTTTGTGTCTTTGAATTTGAGGCCGGCCATTTCATCTGTCGGGCCGGTGCTTGAAATCATCCGTACGGATCTCGGCTTGAGCAATAGCCAGGTCAGTTTGCTGACGTCGATTCCGGTGTTTTGCATGGGCTTGTTTGCTCCGCTTGCTGTCGTCTTCAACCGGAAATTCGGGATGAAGCGTTCAGTGGCCTTTTTAATCGTGGTCATCGGCGCTTTGACTTTTGTTCGAGGTCTTGCTCCGACATTTGCCGTGCTGTTAGCCAGCTCGTTTTTTATCGGCTTGTCGATTGCAATTATCAGTCCGTTGATTTCTGCGATGATCAAACGGAATTTCCCAACGAAAACCACGTCTTTGATCGGCGTCTATTCTTTTGGTTTGGGTCTCGGCGCTACGTTATCAACCGGTTTTACCGGCGTTTTCTACACATGGACGGATTGGCCGCTCGCCCTTGCCAGCTGGGGAGCGTTGGCAGTCATCGCGTTAATCCTTTGGTTCCGGGTCAACGAACCGAAAAGCGATGGGTTGGAAGATGATTTAACTGTTGGCCCGGGGAATTCTCCATGGAAAAATCGCCGCGCCTGGTACATGCTGGTGTTTTTCGGCCTTCAATCGGCCTTGTTTTTTTCGATGATCACGTGGCTTGCGCCGATTCTCATTGAAAAAGGAATGACGGTATTGGCTGCCAGTGCTGTGCTCACCGTCATGACTTCCGTTCAATTGGTCGGGAATTTATCGATTCCGGCGCTTTTGGCGAAATTTCCGAGCCGTTTGTTTTGGACGATGGTCAGCCTTCTTTTCGGAGCATCTGGCATAGGGCTTCTCATGATGGATCAGTTAGTGCTCGCATGGCCAGCAGCCGTTTGCCTTGGCTTTACGTTAGGCGGGTTGTTCCCCATAGCCCTGTTGATGCCGCTTGATGAAAACGAACGGGCGGACGATGTAAACAGCTGGACTTCGATGATCCAAGGGGGAGGGTATATCATTTCAAGCATCATGCCGTTTAGCGTCGGCTTCTTTTACGACCGATTCGGAAGCCACGATTTGACCTTAGTGCTCTTTATGAGCTATATCGTGCTGCTCGCTCTATTCGCCATTCTCTTAAGCAAACGAAAAAAAGCCCTCACAACTTGAAATCGCGTAAAGGAGAAATAAAAGATGAAATATGAAGTGGTTTTATTTGATATTGATGATACCTTGCTCGATTTTCCGGCAACTGAAAAGGCAGCTTTACATAATACTTTTATGGATTATAAAATGCCGACAGGCTTCGCAGATTATCATGCGAGCTACCGTGAAATCAGCAGCGTTCTATGGAAGGATCTTGAAGAAGGAACGCTTACTTTGCCGGAACTTGGCGTCGAACGGTTTCAGCGTTTGTTTGCCCACCATGAAGTGGCAGTCGATCCGCAGCTTTTCAGCCAATCGTATTTAACGCATCTCGGCAACGAAACGCATTTGATTGAAGGGGCAGTTGAGCTATGCCATTCCCTTGAAGGTTGCCGGCTCGCCATCATCACAAATGGATTTGGCCAAGTCCAGAAGATGAGGCTCCAAAATTCACCGCTTGCCGATCTTTTTGAACACATTATCGTGTCGGAAGAAACCGGATTCCAAAAACCGCAGCCTGGAATTTTCGAGTATGCATTTGGAAAGCTGGAAGGGGCAGAAAAAGAGAAAGCATTGATCGTGGGAGATTCCCTTTCTTCAGACATCCGGGGCGGGAACAATTACGGCATTGCAACTTGCTGGTTTAATCCGCAGCATAAGAAAAATGAAACCGGGATTAAGCCAACCTATGAAATCCATTCCTTAAAGGAAGTGGAAGGAATCGTCAAAGGGCTGGCCGACGAGTAATTATATAGAAGAAACAGGAAAACGAGCTGTTCCAAATTGGAACAGCTCGTTTCTTTTTACTGATTCACTTTGTCTTGCTCCCAAACTGCATCAAGGAATTCATCGCGCCCGGATTGTTTGCGGTCTTCCGTATAATGGTCGGGATTTTTTTTGTAGAAATCCTGGTGGTAGTCTTCTGCTGCATAAAACGGAGCCGCATCGAGGATTTCCGTGACCACGGGCTTCTTGAAACGGCCGCTTTCATCCAGCTCGCGTTTTGTCTTCTCCGCCAATTCGCGCTGTTTTTCATTATGGACGAAAATGGCCGGACGGTAGGAAGAACCGCGGTCCTGGAATTGCCCTTCATTGTCGGTTGGATCGATTTGCTGCCAGAAAATTTCAAGCAGCTGTTCATAGGAAAAGATTTCAGGTTGGAACGTGATTTCCACAACCTCCAAATGCCCGGTTGTTCCGGACTTCACTTGCTCGTATGTAGGGTTTTCTACATGGCCTCCACTATAGCCGGAAATGACGCGTTCAATGCCGTCAAACTGGTCGAACGGCTTGACCATGCACCAGAAGCAGCCCCCTGCAAATGTCGCTTTTTCAGTCATATCGTTTTCTCCTCTCATTTCTAGGTGACAATTTCTTCTATTCAAAGCAGTTAATGAAAAAATCTTACCACTCCCACTGTTTTCGCACAATAAATATGTTTATACTTATGAAACAGAAACCTATTTAAGCGGTTAGGCGTCTCATGTAAGGTACGATTCAGAAAGGAACGTGTAGAGTATGGAAGAAGAACGCCAACAAGCCAGGAGAGGCCGGCGCAAGAAAAAACGGTTCCGCCTCCGTGGACTACTTTTATTGTTATTCATTGCCATTCTAGCGATAGGGGCATACGTGTTTATCCAATTTCAAAACGGCAGCAAGCTCGCTGAAAATACAGAGCAAATTCCGGTGACATTCAACGGCGATCCGGAAAACGACGAATTCGAGAATATTTTAGTGCTGGGCATCGACACACGCGGAGAAGAAAAATCGCGTACGGATACGATGATGCTCATGACGCATGATAAACAGACGGATGAAGTGAAATTGACTTCGTTCATGCGGGATATTTACGCAGACATCCCGGGCTACCAATCATATAAACTGAATACCGCTTATTATTTAGGCGGAGTGGACTTACTGGCTGACACACTTCGCGGCATGTTCGGCATCGAGATCCAGCATTATGCATTGATCGACTTTAAAAACTTCGAACAGCTGGTGGATATTGCAGCACCGGACGGCGTGGAAATTGAAGTCGAAAAAGACATGTCTGAAAAAATCGGCGTGTCCTTAACAAAAGGCACGCATCAATTGAACGGCAAGGAACTTCTTGGCTACGCCCGCTTCCGAGCGGACAATGAAGGCGACTTTGGCCGTGTCCGCCGCCAGCAGCAAGTGCTGTCTGCGATGAAGGAAGAACTGATCAGCGTGTCGGGGATTCCGAAATACCCGAAACTTGCAGGGGCGGTCCAAGGATATATCCAGACGGACATTCCTTCAACAGACCAAGTGAAATTGGCAATGCAGCTGGCTTTGAACGGCGGCAGCGACTTGGACCGCCTGACGATTCCTGTAAAAGATGGCTATAGCTACGGATCTTATTCCCATGCGGGTTCTGTTCTGGAACTGGATATGGAAAAGAACAGACAAGCTTTGTCCGAATTTTTATCCCAAACTCTGAAATGAATAGTCTGACAATATGTTAAACTGATAGATAGAGAAATATTTCAGAAAGTAGGAGTGGCAATGGAACCGGAAAAACAATCTTTTTTTTCGACGAATTTTATTCGCTTTCTAGGTGGAACGAATACGCTTTTCACTTTGATTGCCCTTGTACTTCTCGGATTGGTGATTTTCATCTTCCGGGAAGTCTCTTTCATTTTCAACCCTTTAAGTGTTTTCATGAAAACGGTCGTGCTGCCAGTCGTACTGGCACTGATCCTGTATTATTTGCTGCGCCCGATTCTTCGGCTATTGGAAGGATTTCGAATTCCGCGCATTTGGGGGATTTTGATCATTTTCCTCGGGCTCGTCGGACTGATCACCTTACTAGTCGTATTGGTATTTCCGTTCTTGAAGACGCAATTCCAGAATTTGATCATGGAATTTCCGAATTACTTCATGCAGCTTTTAACCGATCTGGATGCTTTTTTGCGGACATCCTACATCGGCGACTATTATACGGGTTCAAGCTTTGATATTGAGCAGTTGGTGGCGACGCTGCCCGGCAATATTACAGACACGCTGCAAAACACGGTAACGACCATTATTTCCGGAGTGACAGGGTTGATCTCGACGATTACGTCCGTTATCTTATCCATTGTGATTGTTCCGTTTATCCTTTTTTACCTGTTGAAGGACGGGGAGAAGCTTCCGGAGTATTTCGTGAAGCTGCTGCCGCCTCGTTTGCGCCACGATACGCGTGAAGTGCTGTCGGAAGCAGATAAGCAATTAGGCGCATATATCCAAGGACAAATCATTGTCGCTTTCTGTATTGGCGTCATGATCTACATCGGCTTTCTCATTATCGGCATGGATTATGCACTGCTGCTTGGGGTTCTCGCCATGGTCACGAGTGTCGTGCCGTATCTTGGACCGGCGATTGCCATTACGCCGGCAGCAATTATCGCATTGGTGACTTCGCCGTTCATGCTGGTGAAGCTTGCGATCGTCTGGACTGTGGTCCAATTGGTGGAAGGCAATTTGATATCGCCGCAAGTCATGGGGAAAACGATGTTCATCCATCCGGTGACGATTATTTTCGTTTTGCTGACAGCGGGATCCCTATTCGGCATAGCCGGAGTCATCTTGGGGATACCGATGTATGCCCTGGTGCGCGTATTAGTGTCGCATCTGTACAAATTATTCAAACGGCGGTATAACCGCCATGAACCGGCTCTTGAAAACAAATACGACTACACCGAGCTGAACTAGCAGTTTGAGAAATTAATGGCAGTGGTATAGAAAGATTATTAAAAGTTGGGGGTTTCCATGTATGAATTTCAAACAATTTTTATCTTCTATCGGCATTGGTTCGATGCAAATCGACACTGTAGTTGAAAGGCCGCATTTAGACGAAGGCGAAACCTTGAACGGCACCGTCTATTTCACCGGCGGGGAAAGCGACCAGGAAATTGACTATATCGAGCTGAATGTGTTGAAGCAAATCGAGAATTACCGGGAAGACAGCGATTTTGACATCATTGAACATACAGTGGCCAAGCAGACGTTGGAGTTTGCAGGCTCTGTAAAATCAAAAAAAACCGTCATGCAGCAATTTGAAATTGTTCCGGACGAACGCTGGATACTGGATGCGCCAAAAGCAAAATTGATTTTGCGGACGGTCGTCCACATCAAAAATGGAGTCAACGCAAAAGACGAAGATGAAATCACCTACGGAGTACAGGAATAGCAAACGAATAAAAGCACATGAATTGTTCCGGCAATTCATGTGCTTTTTTGATCGGAGGAGAAAAAGATGGCAGCCATCAATAATCTTGCTTTGGCAAAAGCGATAGAAGAATTGAAAATCGATGGAACGAAAAGGCAAATGGATATCCATAAGCAAAACGCTTCTTCTTATAATGGGAATTATATGGCAGCAGAAGGGAAAGGGATAATTTTTTATACGCCGTCGTACTGCTATGGCCTCGGATTCGGCTTTGACGACACGGTGTGCGAACAAGATCTTAAAGCGATCGAAGCAGAACTCGCTGCACGGAAGATTGCGCAGCATCTGCACTTGGAAATTACCCCTTTTTGCAACGAAGCTTTTATTCGCGTGTTGCAAAATAAGGGCTATACATTCGACCATTTTCTTTCCGTATGGATCCTGGATACCGAAACATGGCAAGAACCAGCCCGAAATCCGGCTGCAGAAATTGTCACAGTGGACGAGTTCCATTCTTACGATTGGGCCTGGACAGTGGCTCTCGGCATTTCAGGGGACGAAACAGCTACGGAAGAAGCAATGGAAGCGGTACGCGCATTTTGGGAAGTGTCCGGCAATACAGCTTTTCTTTTAAAAGAAGGGAAGGAATACGCCGC
This sequence comes from Planococcus massiliensis, assembly GCF_000821325.1. Taxonomy (NCBI): domain Bacteria; kingdom Bacillati; phylum Bacillota; class Bacilli; order Caryophanales; family Caryophanaceae; genus Planococcus; species Planococcus massiliensis. Next base: position 1,643,588 of record NZ_CCXS01000001.1, read on the forward strand.
AGGGGCGACGATCGCCATCAAAGGAAACCTGGCAGAGATGTTTTTAACCGCTACACTTCAAGCTTATAGGGGGAAAGGCTATCAAAACCGGCTCATTGAAGAACGCATCCGGTTTGCAAAAGAGCAGGGCTGCCGATACATCACGGTAACGACGAAGCCGGGAACTTCGTCTGCACGCAATATGGAAAGGAACGGCTTTGCCTTACTGTATCAACGAGCCATACTGAAAAGCCCGCCATTGACAAAATGAGCGGGTTTCTGGTTTTCAAATGTAGAAAATTACATGAGGGTCATTTATTTGAACAAAAGAGTAAGCAAAAACAGGAAAAGGCTGTCGAGAATAAACACAAGAGCGTTTTCACAAATACTTGTAATAAACTACATAAGGATATTTTAAAAAACAAAAACCAGCAGCAAGAAAAAGAGAGCCTCAAAAGAAGCCCTCAAACATCAAAACCAATATCCAGCAGAACAGCTGGCAACCAGCAAAAGAAGAAAAACTGCTGTCATGGCTGCATCCACTTTTCTAAGCTTAATTACCTCGAAATAGTCAGATCTTGCTTCACCAGTAAAACCCCTTGCTTCCATCGCAAACGCGGAACGCTCCGCATTCCGGACAGCACCGGCTAGCATCGGAATCAAGATTCTTCGCATGCCGAGCAGGCGGCGCAGTGCATTTTTTTCAAGTTCAGCGCCGCGGAGCCGATGGGCTTGCTGGATTTGCTGGAATTGATCTTTCATCACGGGTAGGAATTGATAGCCAACGAGAACGCCGTAGGCAAGTTTTGGAGACAGTTTCAATTGCTGCATCAAACTCATGATGAATTTCACCGGATCGGTTGTAAAAGCGAACATGAGTGAGAGTGTAGAAAATGCCATGACTCGGAACGCGAGCGACAAGGCGGTTTGCAACTGTTCAGCAGTCACTTGGAATTCGAGAAATGACCATACAACGTCGCCGTTAGTATCGGCAGCAAATACGATGGTCGTCCATAAATAGCCAAAAGCGCCTAACGCAAAGGGCAGCATGAACAAGGACCAGGCCTTCCAGTTCACTTTGCTCATGAACACTTGCAAGAGCAGAACGCCAATCCAAAAAATGAATGGTGTCCACGGATTAAAGAAAAAGGCGATGGCAAACATCGAAAGGGCCACCAAGACGAACTTTAGCGAAGGGTTCATGTCATGCAAAAGATTCCGCAAGCCGTCCAGCTCCTTTCGGTGGAAGCAAGTGATGTTCAGCGAGCAATTCGCCATGATTCCAAACATCTTGAGCAGGATATTTTCCTGTCATTTTTCCGTCTTTTATCAGCAGGACAGAATCGGCAAGGCTCTCAGCAAACTCCATATCGTGTGTGACGATCAAGAAAGTGACTCCTTCATCCGCCCGTTCCGAAATCAGCCGATGCAATTCGAGAAGTGCCGCAGCGTCCTGCCCGGAAGTGGGTTCATCCATCAGAAGGACTGTGCGGCGGTCGGCAAGCATCGCACCGGTCGCGACACGGCGTTTTTGACCATGGCTCACTGAAAACGGATGGGCGTTTTCAATTTCTTTCAAGCGGAGGCGCTCCATTAAATCGTTCAATTGGGCTGAAGAGGCAATGCCTGAAAACGCCAACTCTCTTACTACAGTTTTTTCCAAAAATAGATACTCGGGAGACTGCGGCACGAATCCGATGCCGGGCGATTGAATGCTGCCCGCATCAAGCGCATAAATGCCGCACAATGCTTTTAATAATGACGACTTTCCGCTGCCGTTTGGCCCAGCGACAATCATGATTTCGCCCCGGTTTGCGGTAAATGATAAGCCGGATAAAAGTTCTTTTCCGTGGGCTTTAACTGCCATTCCGTTGACCTTCAAAACTGTTTCTGGAACCATCGTCGAAGCCCGTTCCGGCAATAAAACAGGGGGATGAGCTGTAGCTAATTTATCGCCAATTATAGAGCCGGAACGATCCAATTGGATTTCTCGGCTGAAAAAGGAATCCCATAAATCCAGCCGGTGCTCCACACCGACAATGGTCAAATCCAATTCATGCTGCAGACGGTCGAGCCAGAGGATGAATTCTTTTGCAGTCACCGGATCCAAATGTGAAATCGGTTCATCCAAAAGCAGCACTTCAGGCTCCATGATCAATGCACAAGCAGCAGCCACTCGCTGCTTCATTCCGCCGGATAAGGATTGGATCACTTCGTGGCGAAGAGCGGACAACCCGGTCAACGCCAAAACCTCCGTTATTTTTTGCTTCATCATTTCGCGCGGAACATGCAAGTTCTCCAGCGTAAAGGCCAGTTCTTCCTCGACAGTCGGCATACAGAACTGGGAATCGGGGTCTTGAAAAACGGTCGCAATCCGATGGTTGATTTCACCAGGCGCATATTCTTCAGCATCTTTGCCAAAAAGCTGGAGGCTTCCTGAAATTATTCCATCGCAGTTGAACGGATATAAGCGATTCAGCAAATAGACCAGCGTGCTTTTTCCGCAGCCGCTCGGCCCTGAAATGACAACGCGTTCGCCGCGGTGAATATCAAAAGATAAATCGGTTAAAGTAAGTTGTTCGTCATCAGGAAAACGGAAACGGACATTTCGAAAAGAAAAAATCGTCTCATGCACGGGCATCACCCTTCGTTGAACGGGAAATCGCATAGCCGCGAAGCGAACCGGTCGCAAGCAGCCCGTCAGAGATGAATTTCCCGCCGATTCCCGCAATGGCCATGCCGCTGATCACGCGAAGCGTAAACATCAAAGCGACAAAGGAAGGATCAAGCGCGGCATAGCCGGAGATGAAATAGCCGTAAACAAAACTGAAAACGGCCGAACCGGCACCGGCAAGCATCAGCACCGCAAGATTGAAATGCTTATAGCCGGTTAGTGCAAATGCGGCTTCTGCGCCTAATCCTTGAACGATGCCGGACAGAAGAAGGCGGGGGCCGACCGCATTCCCGAGCAGGACTTCAATTGCCGCAGCCATCGATTCCGATAGGACGGCTGCACCGGGTTTCCGGATGATGTTCATGCAGATGATGGAAACGATGAACCAGATGCCGAACATCCATTCATAAGCGAGGGGTCCGATCACAGCGGCCCAGATGTTCGAGACATGGACGAACACTAGGTAAACGATGCCGAACACGACCGCAAACAAAGACATCAATACCACTTCTTTTAATTTCCACGATTTCAGCATTTTATTTGCCTCCGTGGGAAGGACTGTTGATGCTCATCGAAACCGTCATGACAAGGTGGCGATGCTCCTCAGAACGCGCATTTGCAAATGCTTCTTCGTAAAAGGCAAAGACGTCATGGATGTCGCCGTGGATGCCGCTCGCGTAATGCATCGAGTCGTTGAAGACGCCGCGTTCTTTTGCCCGGTCAACTTCCCGGTAAATGACCGCCATGTAATCCGGATTGTTCATCGGATAAAGCGCAAATTGCGAAGAAACGTATTGCTTCGTCGCATCCGTATTCAACAGTTCATCCGATTTTTCCAAATACACATCTCCTGCCGAATCGCCAGGGCAGCCGATGGAAAACGTGCCGGAAAGTGCCACGTGTTCACCAGTTTTCGCCGCATGCAAGGCAAGCGCTTTTGCGACATTGAAGACGTGATTCTGTTTTCCCCGAATGACGGTCGAGACGTCGTCTGTGTGCATCCAAACATTTGAGGTATCGGTTTCGTTCAGCGCCCCTTTGATGATTTTGATGAAATCGCCAGTCATCGGATGAAGCGAAAAGCGAAATCCGACAATCGGGCTCGTGCCGCATTGCAATGGTTCCATATTGAATTCCTCCTAAAAATGTACACAAAAAAGGCCGCATCCGTGAAGATGCAGCCATAATCTACAAATAATTTCAAAAGGAATCATTTCAGAAATGCGCCGCACTTCCTCACGCAGGTCCTAACCTGATCGAGTTATAAGGGATCGAAGCTTGCGCTTGCATCTCAGCCATAATGGGCACCCCTAGTGCAGTAAACGGTATGCGGTTTTTGTGGGCCGGGTTTGCCCGGTTGAGTTCAGTGTAGCGGATATGAATAAATAAGTAAAGGCCAAAAGATCTAAAAAGGAAAGGGGAAGATACTCTGAATTCAAGTATTTCTTTCCAAAGTAATGTGCTATTATATGTAAGTTATTCCATTAAGAAGGGAAGAGGATTATTGGACAGGTCAGCAATTCAATCGAACAGGGAAACCATTTATTTTATCATCAGCTTAATCTTTAGCATCCTGGTTTATGTATTCGCCATCATTTCCGTCGTCGGCATTGCCATCGCACTTATTATTTTTGCTTTCATGCTTTTTGCCAACGCGATGATGTTGGGATCCATACGCGGAAACGGCATGCGGATCCACGAACGCCAATTTCCGGATGTCTACGAGAGAGTGCAAATTCTTTCAAAAGAAATGGAGCTTAAGAAAGTTCCGGAAGTTTTTGTGATCCAATCAGAAGGTGCATTGAACGCCTTTGCGACCCGCTTTTTCGGGCGCGATATGGTCGTTTTGTATTCGGAAGTGTTTGAACTGGCACGCGAACAGGGACAAGCAGAACTCGATTTTATCATCGCGCATGAACTGGCACACGTAAAACGCCGCCATGTCTGGAAGAACCTTTTGATTGTGCCAGCCGGGTTTATTCCATTCCTGAGCCAAGCGTACAGCCGCTCATGTGAATACACGTGCGACCGGCATGCTGCTTTTGCCATTCAGAACGCTGCAGCAGCGAAACGGGCGCTGACGCTTCTTGGCATCGGCAAAAAAATGTACACCGAAGTCAATGAAGAGGCATACCGCGAACAGATTTCGACCGAATCAAACGGCATCGTCTGGTTGAGCGAAGTGCTTTCTTCGCACCCGCTCTTGCCAAAACGCATTCAGGCGATCCAGCAATTTGAAGAGAGCGATGCCCGGGTCTATACCCAGAACACCGGAAGAATTGCTATCGGCGCCGCGCTGATTTTTGCAGGGATCATGGGCGTTTATTTTGTCAGTATCGCTCTTTTTGCTGGTGGGACCTTAGTCTATTCTCAATTTCTAAGCGGCTTTGATGATGCACTTTATAGCGACGAAGGGTTTTCCGTTGAAGGGCAAACAGCGCTTATTGCGGCCGCGGACGAAGGGAATCTCGTTGATGCGGAAGCGGCTATAGCGGATGGCGACGATGTGGATGCTGTCGACTCCGGCGGTGCCTCCGCCTTGATGTATGCCGTCTATAACGGCGACAGCGAAATGGCTTCACTCCTCATTGATGCGGGAGCCGATGTCAATACGGAAGACGATTACGACACAGCAATCGGCACGGCCATCTACTACGAAGACTATGGGATGGCACAGCTACTCTTTGAGAGAGGTGCGGACCCGACCATTGCAGGAAATGACGGCATGTCAGCCATGGATTATACGGAAGCGTCAACGGAAGCTGAGTTTGCGGATTATTTGACAGCAAATAACTGAGTCTGCAAACTTTCTGCAAAATGTGAAAAAAGTGAACCTGCCGAAAGATTGGCAGGTTCTTTTTTGCTTAGAATGTGGCATATCTTTAATATAGTGGTATACTGTTTAAATGAAAATTGGCAATCAATTTTTAACAAATTAGTCTAAGATCATATAGTTAGTTGAAAGAAGGTTTGAGTGATTACACTTTCAATACAGCAGCGTGAACAGCAGTTTGCTAATTTAGTTCGTGCTTATCGGAAAAAACATGTGGGCAAAGGTCCTGAAAAAATAAAAGTGACGTTTCAAAACAATTGGGCCATCGCTCATATGAGTGGCAGCCTAAGTCCAGTGGAACATTTTATGATTCAGAACGAAAATGGGAGAGATATGATTCGGCAGGCTCGAACGCAGATGATCAAGGAGCTGTACAATCAAATTCCCCCCACTGACATGGAAGAATTGGTTGGTGCGAAATTCGAGAAGTTGTTTACAGATATTCATGTCGAGGACGACGAAGTGATTTCGATATTTGTTTTTGATCAGCCGATTGATGAGCAGTTAAAAACGAATTGCATATAAAAAGCGGCGGATTGGGATAAGGTACGCAAGTGCAATTAACTAACCACCATTCTACAGGTTAACCATACCTGTAGAATGGTGGTTTTTGTATTTTTAAAAGTTCACAATAGACTGACATTAGCGAAGTATTCATGCGGGGTCGAGTTGAAAAATTGGAGGAATTGGGCGTGTTTTGGACGATTTTAATCATTATTGGAGTAACCGCATATGCTGCCAGTGGAGCGCTGGTGGCCATTGAAGCGGAATTTTCATTTGTCGGCGTATTTGTATTGGGATTAACGACTGCTTTTGGGGGAGGGACGATCCGGAATTTATTGATCGGGGCGCCGGTTTCTGCTCTATGGGAATCACAGACAATTGCGATTGTGTTTGCGACCCTCGCCATCATTGTCCTATTGCCCTTGAAGTGGACCCAGCACTGGAAAAGGTGGGGGCTCTTATTTGACTCGATTGGACTCGCCACTTTTGCGCTGCAAGGTGCGCTGACGGTAAAACTTGTTAATGGCCATCTCGGTCTCATGCTATTGGCTGCAATGTTCACGGGACTTGGCGGCGGGATGATCCGCGATCTACTAGCAGGCAAAAAACCGCTCGCGTTAAAAGAAGAGATCCACGCTGTATTGGCGATGTTCTGCGGCGTTTATGTCTGGCTCGGCTGGACTTCGCCGCTGCTGTTGACCCTTGCTGTTTTCATCGTCGTGGGCATTCGGATGCTAGCAGTGAATTATGGTCTGCGTTTCATGTTTTTCCGCTTCGGAAGAAAAGAGCAAATCGAGAATTAACGAAAATAAACCATCGATTTTACCAATGCAAAGTATGTTACCCTTGAGTGAAGAATATGCGAATAAAGGTGGAATCACATGGAAAGGTCACTTGTCTGCATCACTGCATTTTCCAATAAATTTTGGAAAATTAAAGTGCAAGGGAATATGTTTATCGTGTCTTACGGAAAAATCGGAACGCAAGGCTCCATTAATACGAAAGAGTTTTCTTCGGAAGAACATTGCCTGCGAGAAGCGAATAAGCTGATCCAGTCAAAACTGAAAAAAGGCTACCGGGACCAGGGAGAGGATAGCGGTCAAGCCATGCAAATGACTGAAGCGGAATTTTGGCGGCTAATCGATGCCGCCCATCAAAGGGGCGACTACATGGAAGAACAGCTTGAATGGCTTACAGCGTATTTGTCGAGAAAATCCATCCGTGAAATCGTTCATTTTGATATTCAATTCAATCGGGTTTATCAAAAATCGTATACGTCCGATTTGTGGGCTGCAGCCTATATCATTATGGGCGGCTGTTCAGACGATTCCTTTGATTATTTTCGCGCCTGGCTCGTGTTCTTAGGGAAAGATGCGTACGAAAAAGCGTTGGCCGATCCTGAGAGCATCATGCCTTATTTGGGAAAAGAAGAAGATGTACCGGAGTTTGAAGATTTGCTGACGTGCGCGACGATTGCGTTTGAAGAAAAGACGGGGCTTGAGCAAGAGGATTACCTCGAGATCTATTATTCGCTGGCAGATGAAAAGCCGGATCCGGAAATTGACTTTGACTGGGATGAAGATGACGAAGAAACCTTGAGCCGCAAGTTTCCGAAGCTATGGGCGAAATACGGGGAATATCCTTTAGGATAATAGGGTCGAGCTGCTGATTGGATTTCATAAAAAGAAAAGAAGTTTATAAAAAAGTCAAAAAACCTCCGGTGTTCTGGAGGTTTTTTAACTTTGTTGAAATAGATAGACCATTCATAGAATGAAGGGCCAGCACCATGAAAAATCCTTTTTTCTTCATATAGAGTCAACCCTTAATCATTCTGTCTTAAACTATGCTTTCGCTTGATTAAATACTTTGCCATTTCAAGGCGCTGCATCCGGTTTCTCGCAGCTGCTTTCCATTTCGTAATAAACGCCTTTCTGCGAAGAAATCAGGAAACCGTGCATCGCTTCCAGCACATGCATAGAAAGCTTTCCGCTCGCCCGGTGCTTCTGTCCGTTCAAAATAGCGTCGGCCATGTCCGCGACACCGAGCCCGCGTTCGTTTTCCTGCAAATCAGAAACCAGCGGGATGTCGGTGAAATTCTCTTCCCCTTTTTTCCTTATCCGCACTGGGCCGCCGAAGGTGTTCGGATCCGGAACGAGCAGGGTGCCTTCGCTGCCGTAGATTTCAATGGGCGGAAGGGAAGAGCCGCCAAAGGCATCAAAACTTGATGTCAGCGTACCGATAGCGCCGGATGCAAAATCGATCGTCCCGGCTATATGGGTTTCAGTCGAAACAGTGATTTTCTGTCCGGCGTTTGGTTCGCTGGTGACGGTTCGTTCCGGATAGCTGATGCGGGCGGATCCCGCAATTCGTTTGATCGGGCCAAGAAGGGCAATCAAAGCGGTCAGGTAATAGGGGCCCATGTCAAATAGCGGACCGCCGCCTTTTTCGTAATAGAAAGCGGGATTCGGATGCCAATGCTCGTGCCCGCGTCCGATGACAAAAGCCGACGCGCCGATCGGACCGCCAATTTCTCCGTTTTCAATCAGCTGAAGAGCGGTCTGGATGCCGGCCCCCAAAAAAGTGTCCGGGGCGCTTCCGACAGCCAACCCTTTTTCAGCGGCTTTGGCTAACACGCGTTTTGCATCTTCGAGATCGATCGCCAATGGTTTTTCGACATATACATGTTTGCCGGCCTCCAAGATTTGAAGCGAAACTTCCGCATGGACTTTCGGCAGCGTTAAATTGATGACCATATCGATTTCTGGATCATCCAGCAATTCCTGGACGCTGCAAGCTTTCGGAATTCCGAACTGTTTGGCTTGCGATCGAGCGCGTTCTAAATCCAGATCTGCACAAGCTGCTAACGTTAAATGGTTGTAAGCCGGGATATTTTCCATGTAAATGGAGCTTATGTATCCGCAGCCGATAATGCCGACCGTAAATGGCTTCATCCTGATCCTCCTCGATGTTATTGGCTGTCGCCCATACCGGTATAAATTTGAGTATTATCAAAAGCATTCCGGTTTTGATGATTCGGTTCACCGTAAAGCTCTTTTCCTTCTGCGGCCCATAAAAAGCCTCTTTTCATAATAAATGAAACTTCAGGCATTGCGACGATATCCGCTACGTGCCCAAGCGAACTGTAGAATACGCGCCCGACACCCCAACGCTTCGTCCAGACCACTGGCATATCTACGGCTTTATTCAGGACATGCGGCCCGTGAGCTACCGGAAAGCGGGTAGTGGCCAGCACTTCGACGGCCGGGTCGACATGCAGGTAGTATTGTTCGCTGATGACTTTGAAATCGTCAAGGCCTTCTAAAATCGGACTCGAAGATTGCTTAATATTGACGGTATACTCAATGCCGTCGTTTCCTGGATGAGCCACCCAATTGCCGCCGGTCATAAACTGCCAGTCCACATTTTTCCGGAAAGAATCACACATGCCCCCGTGGCTTCCAGCGAGCCCGACACCGCTAATGACCGCTTCCGATACATTCCGCACATATTGAGGGTCGATTTCTCCCATCGTCCAATGGGGCACAATTAAGTGAAGCGCTTTCAATTTTTCGGGATCTGCATAGGCTTCCAGTGAATCGGAAATCTCCACTTCGAACCCTTCCGAGACGAGCAGTTCTTTATAGATACCTGCAACTTGCTCGGGTTCATGACCATCCCAGCCGCCCTGCACAATCAATGCTTTTTTCTTCAAAGTTGTTCACTCCTGACTGATAAATTACTTCTGTTAAAGGCTTGCCACGTCAATCCATGTTCGTTCTTTTATTGATTGTTCCACCGCTTCGAGCACTTGCTGGCATTTAACCCCATCGTGAAAGTTTGGGGAAGGCAGCCGATCCTCTTGAATGGCATCCAGAAATTCAACAAAAGCATGGGTGAAGGTATGCTCATATCCAATCGGATGCCCCGTTGGCCACCATACGCCTGAATACGCGTGGGCTGAATCGGTTGCGAGCACGCGGCGGAATCCCTGGACATCTTCTTGGTCATCAGTGAAATACACCTGCAGCTCATTCATGCGCTCAAAGTCGAAAATGACGCTGCCTTTGGAACCGTTGATCTCAAATGAATTGGTGCTGCGATGGCCGCTCGCAAAGCGGGTCGCTTCAAAACTGCCGAGTGCGCCGTTTGCAAAACGCGCCATAAATAGCGTGGCATCATCCACCGTGACCGGTCCTTTTTCTGCTGCTGCGCCGCTTGTCGCAGATAGAGCGCCTGAGTCGCTTGGCAGCGGCCGTTCCTTGATGAAGGTTTCGCTCATGCCGATGACTTCTGCCATATCGCCGATGAGGTAATGCGCCATGTCGATGAGATGGGCTCCTAAATCTCCGTGTGCGCCGGAACCGGCGATTTCCTGCTGAAGGCGCCAAGCAAGAGGGAAGTCCGGATCAACCAGCCAGTCTTGCAGAAACCACCCCCGGAAATGATAAATATCGCCTAACCGCCCTTCGTCGATCAATTTCTTCGCAAGGATCACTGCAGGGGCAAACCGGTAATTGAATCCGACCATGTGCTTTATGCCTGCACTTTCGGCCGCTTCGAGCATTTCACGGGAATCCGCCAATGAAAGGGCCAGCGGTTTTTCACAATACAAATGTTTGCCGGCCTGAGCTGCAGCTATCGCAATTTCTTTATGGGCATTGCTCGGGGCATTGATATCGACCACGTCGATGTCTTCCCGGGAAACAAGTGTTTTCCAATCAGAGCTGGATTCCGCCCAACCAAATTGGTGAGCAGCGGATGCGACTGCCTCTCTATTTCGTCCGCAAATCACTTTCATCGCAGGGTGGAGGCGGTCGGGAAAGAACATCGGCAGCGCACGGTATGCATTGCTATGTGCTTTCCCCATAAATTTATAGCCGACCATCCCAATATTCAACTTCTTCATTTGCACATCTCCCATCTTTGTTCAATTGTTAAACAAACACAGTTTCATTGTGCTGAAAAGTTAATATTCTGTCAAATTTTAATTCATAAGTTGTTTATTTGAATAGTTTTTTAAATTGATTGTGAACGTATGTTCCTTATGCTACTATGAACTTACTTACATATCAGATGGCAGATTCCGTTGCTGGCCATTCAAAAGACGCTTCTTCAATTAAGAAAATAAAGTTGGGGAGGAATTAGATGTTTCTGTCAGGAAAAGAGTTGGAGTCCATTTATTCGACTGAAGGAACTTTCTATGATTTGGAGGTGGATGGCCAGCGCCGCCTTTGCCGGAGCCTTGCAGCAATCCGCAGAAGGAATAGGGAAGTGGAGCGGGTAAATGCTTTACTGGTGCTGTTGAATCCGGGGAAGAGCCTGCCGCTTTCAGGAGTAGAATCGATTCCGGTATTTCGCGGGAAAGTGGAGATGCCTCCATTGGTTCCGGCTGTTCCCGATAATTCGCTGCATCAGCTGATGCGGCTAATGGAGCGAATGGACTGGGACGGGATCAATGTCATCAATCTGACGGACATAAGAACAGGGAAGTTTGAAGAGTATTGGGAAACGCAGCAGTTGATGGGTCAACAGGAAGATAACCGCCATACTATTTTTTCGAGCGGCCGGCATCATGAGCTGCAAAATCAGTTGCAGCAGGCAGATGCGGTCATTGCGGGATGGGGAACCAAATCGGCAATCGTTCCGCAAGCTTCGGAAGCCTATCGAATATTAGCGGCACACGGAAATGTACAGGGGCTTGCCTATAAGAAACAGCCGCTTTACTACCATCCATTCCCGTGGATACTGAATAAATGCGTGAAATGGCTCGACGACATGGAAAGTCAATTGAAGCAAGCAGCCCATGTGTAGCTGTTAATATTCTTTGCACAGCGCCATGTTAAAGAAATAGAAAAAACGCCCAGTGGGCGTTTTTTTTATCGGCTCCGGATTTTCGATAACAGCCGAAGAATTTCGAGGTACAGCCAGATGAGCGTCACAAGCAAGCCGAATGCCCCGTACCATTCAAAGTATTTCGGCACGCGTTTGGCTGCTGCATTTTCGATGTAGTCAAAATCCAGCACGAGGTTTAATGCAGCAATAATGACAATTACGGCACTGATCGCAATGCCGATCGGGCTTGCTTCGTGCAGGTACGGGATTTGAAAACCGAAAAAACTGCCGATGAAGGAAATCAGGTAAACGACAAAGACAGCGCCGGTAGCCGCAAAGACCCCCAGCCTGAAATTCTGCGTGACTTTGATCAAACTGGATTTATAAGCGATCAATAAGCTCAATAACACCCCGATGGTCAATAGCACAGCCTGGAACACGATTCCGCCAAATTGGACTTCGTACTGAGCGGAAATCGCTCCGATGAACAGGCCTTCCAATAATGCATAGATCGGTGCGGTGATCGGAGAAATTTTAGGAACGAAAATGGTAATTAAAGCTGTGATAAAGCCGCCAATCGCCCCGATCAGGATTAACGGAGTTGCACTTGCCGGATCGTGGAGAAATTGATTCCATGAATAGACACACGTAGCCAATACCAAAAGCAGGAGAATGAAGGTTTTATTGACCGTCCCTTGAATCGTCATCAACCGGCCATTATCCTTTGAAGTGGTGCGGATAAATTTGTCATCTTTTAAACTTGGGTTGCCGCTTCTCATGTTATCCCCCTATCTAAAATTGTACTCAGGGTCCATTATATCTTTTAATCGTCAAACCCTGTTAATGAAAGCTGCTTTTTGAATGGTTTTGAAAAGAAAGAAACCCATCACCTTGCCGCAATGGGCAAGTGATGGGGAAGGTGAGTGTCAGCACCGCACATATTTCCGTTTGAACCCGAGCTGGCCCCGGTCCACCGCTTTTTGGATGGCTTCAGAAGCAAGCAAAGTGCTGCTTTTTTTCTCGTCTTTGCGGATTTCTACCGGACCGACGGCTGCAGCCGTTTCCACTGCTTTTTCATGAAGCGGTTCGAAGGAAATCGCGGTGGTCAAGATGAAATTGTTCAAGGATACTTTGGTGCGGTCTGGTGCGTCGTGGATCTGTTCTTTTGCTTGGTCAAGCATTGCGGAAAGTTTGTTTTTGTCGAACGCACTGTCCGGCCATCTCCCGAGCAGCCAGCAATAGCAGCTCCAGCCTGCAGACCTCTTCAGTTCCTCGCCGCTCGCTATCCATTTATCCGCCAGTTCCTGGGCAAATGGCGCTTCTGCCAAAGAAACAGCTACTACATAATCGGACAGCATGAAAAAATAGGCGTCTTCCATCCAGCGGTCAAATTCTTCCGGTGTTTTCATGTCAGAGATCACGCCTGCAAAATACATGGCATCGAAGTTGCCGGTAGCGTAAAGTTCATCAGCTAAAGCCTGGTCTTTCTTGATTTTCTTGGCAAGCGGCTTCATTGCGCCTGTAGCGACACCGAAAAGCGGCTCCCGTGCACCGTTGCTGAGGTACCTTTTTTTCGTGCGTTCTGTGCCCAGTGCTTCCAGTTCTTTTAATACGGTATCCCGATCCATTTCCGTCGCATCCTTTCGTTTAGGTAGATAATATAATGTCGAAATAGCAGAACGTATATTCGTTAGTTTACCACAAAATTCATTGATTTCGATCTATTCCAATGGAATTATTGCAACAGAGAACCGTAAGAGATCTTATCTTGAATTCGAGGCATATAAATTGTTTCGGGCACGGGGGAGGAGTAAAATTAAAAGCAGCTACCCGGATCGTTTCATTTTCATCCGAGAAGTGGTTTGCGACGGAAACAATAGGGAATCAAGGACATTAAGCAATAGATTTAAGTTGAGGAAATAAAAAATCATAAAGTAGGTGCATCAGTATGGAAACGAACAAGATGATTCTAAAGACAAGTGATTGGGTAAAAGGCAAATCCCGCCACGGCGAACTGATTATCGGCTATATCGATTCCATGAATGTCCTGAAAGAAGCTGTGAATGTTACTGTGGTAGAAAGCGACAATGAAGCCATTATCGGCATGACGATCGCAATGCCGATCCAAATCGTCGAAAGCCTGCCCGCAGCAGAATCGAAAGAAGTGGCGGAGTTGGAATTCCTGATTGATCTTGCCTTAGCTACGGATGATAAAGAATGGTTCCAGGATCTTTCAAGCCAGTTAAATGAGAAAAAACAAGCGGTTAATTAATCCGTTGGTTGCAATAGAATTTACTAAAGCCGGCAAGGGTTTCACATGCCGGCTTTTTTGTGCAAAAAGAAAGAGCAGCCGAAGCGGCTGCCCTTTTGTAAAATCCGAGACTAGTTTTCAAATTCATAGACAGGGTCTGCATGTTCTTCCAGCTTATGCTTCGGAAGCTGTTTTTCCTGTGCCATGGCAAGCATCGTCACCGCGGTATTGCTCCATTGTTCGACTTGCTTTTGCTGATGGCGGTCATTGTCGACTTGATGCGTAATATCCTTCGTAATGGCGCGAACCGATGAGTTCAAATCCACTACTGAATTCTTAGTGCCTTTGGCTGCATCGAGGAACAACGTGATTTTCTCTGACTTCACTTGTACATCTTCTTTGATCTCATTAGCATGGTGCTGCAGGCTTGTCGTTTCAAGTTTTAAATTGTCCATCCGGTCTTTCAAATTATTCGCAGAGCCTTTGATTTCCTTCATCGGTTCTTTAATCCCTTTGATCATTAGGAATACCCCTATACCTGCGATAATGATGCCAAGTACGACGATCCCCAGTGCTGCATAGAGCCAAATTGTAGAATCCATTCTGTTTCCTCCTCAAATCGATAAATGTCTTTGATGTGCTATACCCGATACCGGCAATTGACTAACATAAGCTGGCCGCCTTGCCTGATGGGTAAAACCGGAAGAGGAAAAAAAGATGAAAATCAAGTACGGGAAAATTCGTCCCGAAATGAGTCTTCCAAATAGAACGTGATCTCTTTTGCCAACCTGCGGGCATTTAAGTTAAATCGGGCATCGGGGTGGAGGTAGTCGATATGCGTCGTGATCGACAAATTATTTTTTACGGTCCGAATACGGATCAGCTGTTCTTTATTGGATGATGGGCCATCGGCGTTCCAACCGCTGATGCCCACTTGATAGAAGGGAAAGCCTTTTGTGGTCGTTCCATGATCGATATTCTCTGTCCACTCCATAAACTCCCAGTTGCGCATGTGAAAACTCCTTTCCTCGAGCAATAAATGCATTCTGTAAGAGGAAACTTACTTGAAAAAGTCCTCCAACACGTTTTGATTTGCTTCTAAATCCAATACCAGCACTTCACCAATATCTTTCCGTTCTTCTGTGAATGTGTCTGCCGCCGGGATGCGACGCGTCTCCATATCGGCTGTTCCGTTTTGGATCAGGGATTTGCCAAGGCTGAGCATTGACTTTTTATCAATATCCGTATCGATATACGTATCGGCAGCTGCAATTATTTTTCGCAGATTGAGCAAAGTCTTAAATTCGACTCCTTGGTCTTTCACCGCGGACAGCACTTCCTGCTGCCTTTCGACGCGTCCATAGTCGCTGTTTTTGTCATGCCGGAAACGGACATAGCCCAATAATTGATCGCCATGCAAGGTCTGTTTTCCAGGTTCTAACGTCATGCCGATGCCGTGGGACATTTCATATGGAATGTCGATTTCGATGCCGCTTGGGATGATGAGGTCTAAAAGCTTAGGGAACCCGTTAAAATCAACGGCTGCATAATAATCCGTTTTGATGCCAAAATTCTCTTCTATTGTTTCACTGACCAATTCAGGGCCGCCGAAGGCATGGGCAGCATTGATTTTTTGCATGCCGTGTTCGGGAATATGGACATAAGCATCGCGCATGATGGAGGCAAGGCGGACTCTTTTAGATTCGGGCTGGTAGTTTACGATCATCAATGCGTCCGATAATCCATATTCCTCTTCTCTTCGATCGCTTCCAATCAAGAGAAGATTGATGCTCTCCATGTCAAAATCTGCAATTTCCTCGTCTGTCTCGTCAGATTCTTTGTTTATGTATGCAGCGGGACCGGAAGTTACGGTTTTTTTCGGGTTAAATTGGCTATAGGCGGTAGCACAAGCAAGCGCTAAACTGGCCGCTAATATGCCCATCAGCAAAATGGAAACTTTTTTTCTTTTGATTTTCCTGATTTTTGCTCGTTTCATTCCATCACCTCATCTTTTCTTGGAAAACGGTCAGTCTACCAAGAGTTTAAAGAGGTGTTGACAATTTGTCAACGGATAGCTAATTTGACAATATATCAACGAGTGCTTAAAGTAGAAACCATCAAGATTTAAACACCAGCTATTAGAAATGGAAGGAGGAAGTTCATTTGCCAGAAATAAAAAAGGGCATCGGCGAATTATTGCAGAAAAAGTGGAATGAACGAAATTATACACTCCGGCATTTTGCGGAGTTGACCGGTGTGGACAAAGCGACAATTTCTCGGATCCTCAATGGCAAAAGAAAGCCTACGCTTGACCATTTAAAAGTTTTTGCCCAAATATTAGAGATGCCGCTCTCTGATTTAATTGCTGCTGAAGGCACGGCGGTGGATTTGCCGAAAGCGGCAAAGCGAAGTGCCTCGGAAGATGGGGAAGAAAAACCGGCGACGGCTGAGATGCGGCATATGCTGGCACTGGTGAAAATGCAGGATGAACGCATCACGATGGACCGGATTGCTGCCGAACTGGACGGCTGCTCTTTATTTGCGGAGACCGAGGAAGGGCATGAAATGTTAAAAGAGTCGTTCAGCTCGAAAGTAAAGCATTTCGGAAATGCCGGCCGCTACCTGCAGTTATTAAAAAAATGGAAGCAGCATTACGATCAAGCGAACGGCACAAAAAAAGAGCTGGCCATCATGGGCGGGGCATTGCTGTATTTCATCATGCCGCTTGATCTTCTGCATGACTACCTCTTTGCCATCGGCTATTTGGACGACTGTTTGGCCATCCAATTGGCGAATAGCCGCCTCGAATCAAAAATTGGATAAAGCAATTTAAAAAGCCATCCCAACGGATGGCTTTTTTTATGGTTTTGACAAGGCAGGAGAAAGCAGAGCCCAGGCAAAAGCACCGGTGGAGATGAAGAAAGCGGCCCATAAATGGTAGTCGGCGTTCAATAAAATGGTGAGAGTGCCAGCTCCGACGCCAAGCACAAAAATAAGGATGGTGGCTGCCAGGTTGACAAGATGCCGTTTGGCTTCTGCATCTTTCCGGAAAATCATTTGATAAAAGAAGCCCATTAGATTTCTCAAATTGCCGGTCATAATTCCGTTATTAACCATGGTTTCATTGACGTTTCGAAACGTAGTCAAAACAAAACCGGCAAGGAGGCCCAAGGCGATTAAGATGATCAAGTCCTCCGTCCGCTTTTCAAAAATTGCAAGAAAAAGCAAAAGGATGGACTGGAAGAAAAGAAAATAGCGGTATTTGGCAAACCCTTTTTCTTTATATCGATCCAGCATCGCTTCTCCGGCAAATGCGCCGGCTGCAAATCCCGCAATGACCCAAACGTGGCTGAGCGCTTCCTGCCATTCTCCAGAGAAGAGCTTGGCGCTCATGCTGACAAAGTTGCCTGTTTGGGCACTGGCAAATACCTCGTCCTGCACCAGAAAAGTATAGGCATCGATAAAACCCATCAAGAAACAGACGATGATGGTGAGAATTGTGCTGGAAACTGCGTATTTTTTATGAGAAATTTTCATTGCACCCAATACCTTTCTGCGGATTGATCAACACATCTATAAAAGCCAATTGAAGTATGGCATATCCCATTGCCAAAAGGAAAGCGAAAGGTGGAGAGCCGCGGCAAACGCGATATCGTAAAAATAAAAAGCCAGCAGACCGCGTCTGTTGGCTTTGCATAATTTTTTAAATGGATCTCACTTTACGCCGCTGCTTCAGTACAAACCAAATCACGACAAGGGCAATCGGAATCAATAAGTAGTTGGCGTATTGGCCGAATAATTCACCAGCCATTGCCCATTGCGGACCGAGGCGATAGCCCAAGTACACATAGATCGCTGTGACCGGCAGCATGGCGAGGTACGTGAAGAACATAAATTTCCACACATTCATTTTAGCCATCCCGCATGGAATGGAAACGGCAGTACGGACTCCGGGAACGAATCTTCCTAAAAAGGCGACACCCGCGCCGTATTTTTCGAAAAAGCGGTCGGATTTATCAATATGCTCTTCCTTGACCAGAAAATACTTTCCGTATTTGATAACCATTGGGCGTCCGCCGTAGCGTCCCAGTGCATATAAAGTCAAAGGCCCAAGCACCCCGCCGATCGAACCGGCTAAAATCGCGCCAATTAAAACGAGGTCACCTTCATATACCCAATAGCCTGCCAAAGGAAGCACCAGCTCAGCGGGCACAAATTCAAACGTCAGCGCAAGCATGATCCCGAAATAGGATAAACTCTTCAGCGCCTCCATCATCTGCAAAATCAAAACTTCCATCATACAACCTCCATTAATGTTCACGGTCCACGAAATAAAAAGTATACCATACTGTAAAGAAACGGAAAATAGAAATTTCCTCGTTACTGTCGTTTAATCCAGCTGACTTCGTTTATATTAGAAAGAGCCCGGATTGCCTGAAGATTAGAATTCCTCTATTTCTTTAGGACGCCAGAAGAAAATAAAAGTTCGAGGAATTCTTAAAAAGAAACTTGTGAAACTATTTTTTTGAAACTTACGTCTATGGGGTGTTTAAAAAGGGGGGTGATGGTGTGGCAAATGAATACATAGAATGGACTGCAAAAGAGCAGCTAAAAGAAGCCATGGACGAACACGGGGAATACTTGATACGGCTCGCTTATTTATACGTGAAGGATTGGGCGGCAGCAGAAGACATCGTACAAGAAGTTTTCCTGGCGTATTACCAGAAAGCGGAGCAGTTTCAACAGCGCGCATCGCTAAAAACATATCTTTCCAAGATCGCCGTCAACAAATGCCATGATCATCTCCGGAGCTGGAAAAATCGGTGCTCCCTGTTTACAGAATCGATCGGCCAGTTGATTTCACGGAACAAAACGCCAGAAGAAGCGGTAGAACAGCTGTCTGGCCAAGCAGTGCTGTTGAAAAAAGTTCTTGCGCTGCCTATCCATTACCGGGAAGCGATTCTTCTTTATTATTACCAGGAATTTACAACAAAAGAAATCAGCCAGGTGCTGGGCTGTTCCGAAAACACAGTAAAAACTCGGCTGCGAAGAGCGAAGAGCAAAGAGCCTACTGAAAGAGAAGATTCATGCACAGGAATGGGAGGGGCTGCTGGATGAACAAATTTAAACGGGAAATGGATAAGGTTATTGGAGAAAAGCCCCGCTTTTCTGAATCGATGAAAGATAAAATTCTTTTGAAAATGAACAATGAAATCAAGTCAACGAAAAAATCACGGAATCGTTTCTGCACTTTCAAAGTTTCTGCGCTATTCCTCATTTTGTTGGCATTTATCGGATCTTTTCTCGCCTATGCTCTTGCCCAGAATGGAAGCGAGATGCAGCCGGCATCGTCTGGACAAAGGATGGTCCCAATCACAAACTTTACAGACCAAAGTGAGAATTGGAAAGTGACCTATACGCAAAAAGATCTTGGCGACGGCGTCCGCTCGGCGTTTATGTCGGTTGAATTTATCGGCGATGGGCAGCAGCCGGAAGAAATCAATTATGACTTCACTTATAAAAAGAACCTGGAGTCGTTCGGAGGATCCCTGCTCTTGAATGAAGGATTGAATGAAGCAACTGTTGATTTTGATGAATGTTTAAGATGCATCCTTTATAAAGGTACGGACGAAATTCCAGGAGAAATCGAGTGGGAGGGGCAAAAGGAGTTTATGCTTTTGAAAAAAACTACAGAGTCCAAATGGCATGAAAGTCCCCTATTTGATGCGAACGGCTATACAATGATTGGAGAAGAAGGGCGCGCCGGTTTCATTCACGGCGAGGCGGCTCATTTCATGGCAAACAGCCCGCAAAAATACATGTGGCATTTCTGGGGGAGCGACGTTGAACTTACCGGTACTTTCAAAGTACTCGGAAAGCACGAAAACAGCAGTGAAGAAATCATTGTTGTGCCAGAAGAGAAGTCCATTCCAAGCCCGAATAACGGGGCAGACCACCATATCCCGACGACTATGGAAATCCCTGAAGGAGGCATGTGGCAGTTAAAAGCGGTCTTCAATGAAAAAGTGATTGGCACCGTTTATGTGGAAGTGCACGACAAATAATTATCTTTTTAAGAGAAAGGCCGTCAAAAAAATTCTGACGGCCTTTTTTGATTATTTTTGATACATTAAACTGATTTGATGCGCGATATACTCGGAACTGTAGAAAGTGCCTTGTTTGATCCACCACATGATGATCCCCAGAAGCGAAGCTGCCAGCAAGTCGATGGAAACGAGATTTTCCCGATTGGCCGCCCCCCGTATACCTCTTCTGTTTTGGACAAAATCCTTCAGGAGTTCGTGCAGTTTGATTTTAAACTGCGGACCTTCGAATAAAACGGCAAAAAGCTTTCGATGCTCATAAAAATAATCAAGGAAGCTCAGCAATTTTTCCTCATCTTTCATCGATTCAATTTCAAGAAATGGGGCAAGTTTTTGCGACAAGTCGTCAAAGATTTCCTGCACTAAATGGTGCAATAAGTCGTTGATGTCCAAGTAGTGCAAATAGAAAGTGGCGCGGTTCAGTTCTGCTTTATCGGCAATTTTCTGGACGGTCAGAGAAGAAATGTCGGGATTCTCACTTAAGAGGGAAACGACCGCTCTTTTCAACTCCCGCTTCGATCTTAATGACCGCGGATCAGCCTTTTTGGGTGTGCTCATGTCTAGCTCCTTTGTCTATTATCTTTGTTTTCTTCAACATTTTGAAGTGAACTGTTGCTTTGTTGACAAATGGCAGAAATTTGTTAATAGGAATGGGAATTCAAAGTTGTTATCATATATTTTATTGACATCATGTCGAAAAAGCAATGGAGAAGGGAAAAGAAAATGGCTAACAATATCAATACGAAAGTTTTATTGACCGTCATGATTTTAGGGTGCTTTCTGTCCACGTTAAATCAGACGCTCCTCAATGTCGCGTTAAGCAGCTTGATGGAGGTGTTTTCTGTCGAAGCGACGACGGTCCAATGGATATCCACGGGGTTCATGCTTGTAAATGGGGTGCTGATTCCGATTACCGCTTATTTGATGAAACGTTTTTCTACACGGCAATTGTTTATCAGTTCGATGCTGTTCTTGCTGATCGGCTCGATTCTGTGCGCAATTGCTCCGGGCTTTTCCATCCTGCTTGCCGGACGGATGATCCAGGCAGTAGGCGCAGGAATTATTATGCCGCTTATGATGAGCGTTGTCATGTTCATTTTCCCGATTGAAAAACGGGGAAGTGCGATGGGCATCATTGGCCTTGCCATTATTTTTGCGCCGGCGATCGCGCCGACGCTTGCCGGTTTTGTCATTGAGTACTTTTCATGGCGCTGGTTATTTATCGGATTGATTCCTTTTGTCGTCGTCATCATTTTGCTGGCGCTTAAATACTTGGTGAATGTGACGGAAACCGAAAAAGCGAAACTGGACGTCCTAAGCGTCATCCTGTCGACCATCGGTTTTGGCCTCATTCTCTACGGAGTCAGCAGCGCCGGGAAAGAAGGGTGGGGAAACCCAATTGTTTTGAGCGAGATTGTTGCGGGAATAGCCTTTACCTGCATTTTTTGCCTGCGCCAAATTAAATCGGAAGATCCACTCCTGAATTTACGCGTTTTTAAAAATAAGACGTTCACGATGACCTCGCTTATCAATGTGCTGGTGACCATGATGCTTTATGCAGATATGACGCTTTTGCCGATTTATCTTCAAAATGGGCGAAGTTTTACGGCATTTGATGCTGGGCTGCTCCTTTTGCCCGGCGCTCTCATCAATGCGCTGCTTTCGCCGGTTACCGGAAAACTTTTCGACCGGTTCGGGGCAAAGCCGCTGTTTAGCATCGGGCTGATTTTTATCATTCCTTCGATGTGGGTCATTACGGATTTATCGGCAGATACAAGTTATCTATTCTTGATGATTCGCACGGTATTCTTACGGATTGGCTTGAGTTTCATTACAATGCCGCTGAACACCGCCGGTTTAAATGCTTTGCCAAAAGTCCTTATTACGCACGGTACGGCAGTTAACAATACGGTGCGCCAAATTGCCGGTTCAATCGGCACTGCAGTGGTCATTACCGTGTTCAGTACACAATCGGCAGGCTATGCCAGTGAATTGGCTGTGGAAATGGCCGATTCGGCAGCTGCAGCCATCCAAAGACTCGCTGTTGCTTATGGAACCGGAGATGCTTATTACTTGATGATGATTTTAGCAGTGGTCGCTTTGATTATTACCTTGTTTACCCCAACGAAGAAGAAAACGGTTTGATTTTTAGGAGGAGCGTAAGTCATTGGCACTTATGCTCTTTTTCATTTAAACTAGAAAACAGATTGATTTCTAGCACTAGAGTGATTTATTCGCTACTACAACATGAAAGAAGGTCATTTGGATGAAAGTTGCAGTTATTGTCGGAAGTGTCCGGAAAGAATCGTTCAACCGGAAATTAGCGGAATATGTGAAAAACCGCTACGCGGACCGTTTTGAAATTGAAATTTTGGATCTGAGCGTTCTGCCTTTATACAACCAGGACATTGAAAACGACATGCCGCCGGAAATTGTCGAGTTTAAGAACAAAGTTAAAGAAGCGGATTCCGTTCTTTGGGTGACGCCTGAATACAATTCCACCATTCCTGGCGTCTTAGGAAATGCCATCGACTGGCTATCCCGCGTGGATAAAGTCATGATCGGGAAACCTTCATGGATTATGGGTGCATCCATGGGCAATTTAGGGACTGTAAAAGCGCAAATGCATTTACGCGATATTTTGTTTGCTGCGGGCCTTCAATCGCCGGTCCTAATCGGCAATGATGTCTACATCGGCGCTGTCCATACGAAAATGGATGCAGAAGGCAATCTTACCGATGAAGCTACGATTGCGTATTTGGATATCGTCGTGGCCAATTTCGAAAAATGGGTGGAAAAATTTCTGTGAAAAAATTGATTAAAAAACCGCTGCGTCTTTTAAATGGACGCAGCGGTTTTTTAAGGTACATGGATAGGCTGTTTTGTTTTCGCAGACTAGGGAACACCTGATAATAGAAGCAAAAATGAATTTCAATACGGAAGGATGAGAGGCATGCAGCCATTAAAAGCGCTATTCTTAAACTGTTCGCTGAAAAGTTCCGGAGAAACGTCCAACACGGAAGGGTTCATGAACGATGTCCAAGTGCATTACAACAGCCTAGGAGTGGAGTCGGAAATCGTCCGTTTAGCCGATTACCGCATTGCATTTGGCGTGCAAGAAGATATGGGCGGGGACGACCAGTGGCCGGAAATCCTGGAAAAGGTCAAAGAAACGGATATTTTAATTATCGGGACGCCGATTTGGCTTGGCGAAAAAAGTTCGCTCGCTACAGTGGCCATTGAACGCCTTTACGGCAGCAGCAGTGTAACGAACGACAAAGGGCAAGCCATTTTCTACAATAAAGTCGGTGGGGCTGTCATCACCGGAAATGAAGATGGTGCGAAGCACTCAGCGGCCTCGATCCTTTACGGATTGTCGCATATCGGTTTTTTGATTCCGCCGAATGTGGACGCCTACTGGGTGGGAGAAGCGGGGCCGGGCCCTTCTTATATCGAAGCAGGCCGGAATAATGACTTTACGAAATCGGCGATCGAACGCTTGGCGTATAATACGTACCATTTAGCCGGTCTGTTGAAAAACAGCCCGATCCCGGCAGAAGGCAATACGCTGGAATAAATTAAAACAGTATAGAGGAAACATAAAAAACCAGTGAGGAAATTGCAGCCTCACTGGTTTTTTCGTTCAAATTAGATTTTAGCTTTTGTGCCAAGCGCTGCTGGAGTCTTCCAGACGAAAGCAAGCGCGATTCCGATGGCCAAAACGGCAGTGGCGAAATAGAAAGGATAGTTCAAATCGATGTCGAAAAGAATGCCGCCGATGATAGGCCCAATGATATTGCCGATGCTCGTGAACATGGAGTTCATGCCGCCGACAAATCCCTGTTCATTCCCGGCAATGCGGGAAAGGTACGTAGTAACTGCCGGACGCATCAAATCGAATCCGGTAAACACGGTCATGGTCACTAAAAGAATCGCCCAGTAGCTCGTCACATACGTTAAGACGAGCACGAGGGCAGTGGAGATGATTAAGCTATAACGGATTAAACTGATTTCACCAATCCAACGGGTCAAGCGGTCAAACAGCCCAACTTGGACGATGACTCCGACAATGGCGCCTAGCGAAATGACAATGGCGATATCTTTGGCAGTAAAGCCGAATTTATGGTCCACGAATAAAGCGAACAGCGATTCAAATGAAGCAAGTCCGAAAGAGGAAATCAAAATGACCATGAATGCAATAAAATACATCGGTGCAAAGATTCTGCCGAATCCGCTTTTTTGAATCGGCTGATCGTCGTATTCATCATTGCGAGCCGGTTCTTTTAATGTGATAAGCGACAGAATGGTTGCGAAAAGGCCAAATCCCGCTGCAAAGAAAAACGGAAGCCGGGTGCCGATTTCCGCTAGAAATCCGCCAATTCCCGGTCCGATGATAAATCCGGTGGAAATGGCTGCCGACATATAGCCCAATGCTTTCGGACGTGTGTTGCTCGTTGTAATGTCAGCGATAAAAGCTGTGACAGCGGGCATGATGAAAGCAGCACTGACGCCTCCTAGAATCCGTGAAACGAAAAGGACTTCTACATTTTTACCGATTCCGAAAAGAAGTTCGGAAATGCTGAAAATGAGCAAGCCGATGATGATCATCGGTTTACGGCCGAATTTGTCCACCCATTTCCCCGCGATGGGCGACATGATCAACTGAGCGAGGGCAAATGCAGAAACCATATAGCCGACCACGGTCCCGGAAATATTCAATTCATTCATAATGGTAGGCGTTACCGGAATGACAAGGCCGATGCCTAAAAAGGCGATAAATAAGTTCAATAATAAAGTGGCTAAAACAAGTTTGTTGGTTTTCACATAGAATTCTCCTTTAGATGATAAAGCAAGTTAATCCGTCCATATTTGTTGATTTCTTAAAGCGAAAGGCCGCGCCAAAAAATGGGCCAAATGGCTTCGAGCCGCTTTTGGTATTGCTCCATTCCGCTGTATACAAGTTCCGTCATTGTTCCTTCGGCTATTGTGAGAAAAGCCAATGCCGCTTTGCTGTAATCTTCTTCGTACAGGACCCTTTCCTGGCGCTCCCGTTCCCTGAGCATCCGGGCAAGGTGGCGATGCATGTCCTCAAAAAAAGGATTGAATAGCTGGCCGACTTCTTTTTCCAGTTTCAGCGGGGGAAAATAAGCGGTCCGCAAGATAAACTTCATCTGGACATTTTCATCCGATTCTTTCGCAAACCAGTGGAAATAGCCGAACAAGGTTTTTTCCAGCGATTGATTGCGCGAAAGATTAAAGTAGGAAGCCAATTGCGTTTTTTGGGATTCCATTGAATCGTGTAAAGCGGATAGGAACAGATCGTCTTTGCTTTTATAGTGGGCATAGATAGAGGGTTTTTTAATCCCGACTTCTTCAGCGATTTTACTGAGCGAGGCTCCTTCATAGCCTTCTTCCGCAAAGTGCTTCATCGCTGTTTCAAGTAATAGCATTGCTTTCAATTTCTCACCTTCCTAACGGTCGTTAGGAAATAATCTCATAAAAGATGCGCGTTGTCAAACGGAGAGGGAAGACGAAATAGGGCAAAATAAAAAACGGATGGAGAAAGGCATGCTTTCCCCATCCGTTTGATTTGATTGTTGTCGCCTCATTAATTGCGCTGAATGTCACTCCAAGTATTGATCTCGTTCCAGGGAAGGTCAGAGAAGATGGATATCAAGTCGCTGCCTGTCCACTGCGCAACAGCGAGTATACTGCCGAAAAATAATAAAGCAGATGCGCCCACGATTAAATTCGCTTCCAGAGCGATTCGGAATTCACTTTTTTCGTTCATGTTATTGGCCCCTTATGCGCCTCGTTTCTTCTATTAAAAAGCAACGAGGCGACGTTGTTTTTTAATAGTTGAATTTGAAGGTGAAGAGGGCCTTAGGAGAGATAATTGGATTGGTGGTGGATCACGTGGATAAATCCTAAAAACACAGCGTTCCTAAAAAACGGAACTTCTGGTTTGCTGAAGGAGGGCTCGGCTCGAACTAAAAATGGCCTCGGCAAAACGGCTGCAGGCGTTTGCTTTTCCCACTTTTGGACGAGCATCAAGGTAGAGGGGCTGAGGGCGTCCACTTTTGTGACGATCTTCATTGAAGAAATAATCGGTTCTTCTTTAAACGGTTGGGAAGGCAGCTGGTTTGCTTCCTGAACCGGGTTTGCGAATAGGAAAAAACACAACAGAATCATTATTTCTGCGATGGCCACTTTTTTCATTTTATCAACTCCTTTCGTTTCTAATCATATTCAATCAGGGTCATGAAAAGCAAGATTAAAATATAGAAAAAGGAGTAAGTATAAAATAGGAATATATGGTAAGCTATTGGTATCTAATGAAATTTTTATGTGCAAGGAGCCGAATGGACTATTTTTCCTTCTATTCCTTGATAGTTTCCTTTATAGAACGGAGTAATGACGATGGCAAAAGAGACGACCGGAAACTCTAAGATTTTTGAAATCACAAAAATCATCAATAAAAAACTTGAATTGAATGAAGTTTTGGATTATGTGACTTCTGCGATATCAGAAGAGATCATCCAATGCGATGCTGTTGGAATTTTCCTTCCGGTTGGCGATGGCACATTCAGAGGCAGCGCAGGCAAGCCGGACTATATGAATGGCATGTCCATTTATTCATTGGTCATTGACCCGGAAACGGATCTTTTAGCCAAAGAATTAATTGAAACCAAAAAAACCATTTATATCGAAGATGTTCTGCTTGATCCCAGGCCAGACCCTAAAGTCTGTGAAGCGCTGCAAATCAAATCGTTATTGGCCTTGCCGATTATCTATAAAGAAGAAATGCTCGGAATGGTCCAGTTGTTTTACTTTAACCAGATTCAAATGGATGAATCCGAACTGCAAAGTGCCGAAGCTTACGTGAATATGGCAGCTATTGCTATCCAGAACGCAAAAAACTTGGAGCAAAAAGAAAAGGTGGTCAGCGAGAAACAGCTTTTATTGGATGCAAACCGGGAACTTTCAGCTTGTTCTTCCATTAAAGATTGCTTAACGATCAGTTTTTCCTACGTGCGGAAAATTTGGGGCAGCCGGAATGCCGCTTTGCACATCCGGGACGGCAGCACTTCAGAAATTGCGATTGCAAAAGTCAGCGAAAACTCCCTATGGCCAATGGAAGAATGGACTTCAAGCATGAATGAAAAAACGGGCCAAGTCTTTGGACCGACATTGCATGAAGTGTTCCGCAACAAGGAGATGGCGATCATTCCGCTGGACGGCAAGCGCAGAGTCCTGTTATTCCCGATGATTTCCAGAGGGAAGGTGCTGGGCGTTTTAACCGTGGAATCCTTTTTCGAAAAAACGATTTCGCTGAACAATCCGGACATTCAGTTGGTCCAATCCATTTTGGATGCCACTGCCATCAATTTTGATAACCTTTGGCAGATGGAACAGCTGGAGGAACTCGTGGATGAACGGACGAAAGAATTGGCAAATGCCAATGAACGCGTGACCGATGTGATTGAAAGCATCACCGACGGCTTTTTCGCACTCAACAAAGAATGGAAGTTTATCTATATCAATAAGCATCAGCCGCTGCCAAAAGGGATGGAGTCGAGTGATATCCTCGGCCAATCGATTTGGGAGACGTTTCCTGAATTGGCTGAGACGGCTATGTTCGAACAATTCCATAAGGCGATGTTTGACAGGGTACCGGTCCATTTCGAGTTGTCTTCCCCATCCGGTGTTTTCTGGCAGGAAATGGTGGCTTATCCATACGATGAAGGAATTTGCTGCTTGTCCAAAAACATAACGGAAAAAAAGAACTTCGAGAAAGAATTGAAGCGACTGGCCAATCTGGAGCTGATCGGCCATATGGCGGCTGGGATCAGCCATGAAATCCGCAATCCGATGACCACTGTCCGAGGCTTTCTGCAATTGTTGACGATGGAAGATTTGGGCGAGCACAAGAAATACTTTAAATTGATGATCGATGAACTCGACCGCGCCAATTCGATCATCACGAAATTCCTGGCCATGGGCAATATCAACAAATCCGATTTGAAAAAATCCGATTTGAACGCATTGATCTACGATGTGGCACCTTTGCTGGAAATTGATACGATCAACCAAAACAAATTGATCGATATCCAGACATCTCAGATTCCGGAGCTTTTCCTGAATCCGGATGAAATCAAGCAATTGCTGATCAATCTATGCCGTAATGGGTTGGAGGCAATGGAAGCCGGAAAGACCCTTTCCATTTCGACCTATATGAAAGAAGACGGCGACGTCGTGTTGGAAGTGCGGGATCAAGGAACGGGAATTGAAAAAGAGATTCTGGAAAAACTGGGAACGCCGTTCTACACGACAAAAGACAATGGCACAGGGCTTGGGCTTGGAGTCTCCTACGGAATCGCAGCAAGGCATAATGCAAAAATCGAGATCGAGACCAGTCCGGAAGGGACCGTATTCTACACACTGTTCAAACCGATGTTCTGAATTCATGGTTAGAGAGAAGCTGCTTCATAAAAGCAGCTTCTTTTTTCGTTCCTTGCAATATTGTAAGCATAGCGTCATCTAGAACGAACGAAACTTCTCGCGCAGCCTCTTATACTAAAGTTAATAAAGGACGAGCTTCTGAAAGACGCATGTTCTGAATTGAAAGGGGAAATTCATATGAAGAAAATGACATTGATCGGTGCATCCGCTATTCTGGCAGGAACTTTGCTTTCAGGATGCGGATGGCTCGATAAAGCGAACGGCCTAATTGTATACGGGGATGAACCGAATATCGAAGAAGTATTGAAGCAAGAACAGTCGGCTATTGAAGATAAAAAAGAAGAAATCAGCATGGTCAGCGACGATCAGTATCAAATTAAAATAGCGGAAGACAATGGCGAAAAAGTTATGGTGCTAAGTGAACAGACGGCGCAAGCTTTGGTTGATAAGGAATTGCTGAGAGAAGTAATCAGAGGAGACAAGACTGAAGCACTGAAAAGCGTGCCTGATTTATCGAAAGGCGAAGCGGTGCTTTTCGCAAAAGAAGAGCAGGAACGGTTGACAATTGGCGGGCAGGAGTTGAAAGCGGAATACGGAAGCAATTCAATTATCGGTGACGGGAGGGCCTATGTGGATAAATTCCTGGTAGTGGACGATGCGGACTGGGAGGCAGTAGCCGGAGAAGAAAAAATAATGGCGGTTCTGGAGTACGACAAGGATCCAAGTGTTCGGATGATGCAATACGATGTAGAAGGCAATCAGTTAGTCCAAATCAAAGGTTGATCAACCAGGCCATGCCCTTAACCGGGCGGGGCCTTTTGGCGTTGTCGTTGCTTGTCGATTCGGATTTCCAGTAGAATGTAAGAAAGAAAGGGCGTGTGGGTAATGGATATGAAAGTCTACATCGTAGAAGACGATCCGGCAATCTATCAAGCGCTGAAAGAAGGGCTGCAGAAATGGGGGCTTGAAGCGGTCGGACCTGAAAGTTTCCAGGAAATTTTAACAGGGTTTATGGAACAGAAACCGCATCTGGTCATCATGGACATCCAGTTGCCGGTTTACGATGGATTCCATTGGTGCCGTGAAATCCGGTCGATTTCCAAAGTGCCGATCATCTTTCTTTCTTCGCGCGACCATCCGATGGATATGGTAATGGCGATGCAGATGGGGGCCGATGATTATGTGCAAAAGCCGTTCCATTCAGACGTCCTGATTGCCAAAATCCAAGCGACGCTTCGGCGCGTCTATTCCTACGGTGAAGAATCCTCCGATGTAAAAGAATGGAACGGCGCCGTCATCGATTTAAAACGCGGCCTCATTCGGCGAGATGAAAGGGAAGTCGAATTGACGAAAAACGAATTTTTCATTTTAAGTGTACTAGTCGATGCGAAAGATGAAATCGTTTCACGTGATGAATTGATCCGTAAACTGTGGGACGATGAACGGTTTGTCAACGACAATACGTTAACGGTGAATGTCACGAGGCTTCGGCAAAAACTTGCGGAACTCGATTTAGGCGATGCCATTATCACGAAAAAAGGCCTCGGCTATGTGGCCGTCACTTTTTAGAAAAGAGGGATTCGATGTTCTTGCGTTTTTTGCGTGACCGGATGAGCTGGATCTTTTTCATCATTTTTGTATTGGGTGCGATTGACTTGTTGCTGTGGCTGGATCCTGGGATTGATGTTGCGGCATCCTCCATTTTATATATGAACGCTTTAGTGATCGTTTCTCTTGTTTGCTTTATCCTTTGGCGCTACTTCAAAGAAACCGCTTATGTAAAAGAACTGGCTTCTATGGATGAAACGAACGGCATGGACTGGGTCGAAGCTCTGCCGGATGCTGGATTTAAACAAGAAGAAATCATCAATGACCTGTTAATCGAAAAGGGAATGCAATTCGCAGCGCAGCTTGAGGAAGTTCGGAAAAACAGCATGATTCAAGGCGATTATACAGCGGCTTGGGTGCATGAAGCGAAAGCGCCGCTGACGGCCATGAAACTGATCATTGATTCGAATCGGGACATGCCGGCTGCAAGTCGAATTGAAGCGGAATGGCTGCGGATCTATTTACTGATCGACCAGCAATTATACATAAGCCGGCTGCCGACACTCGAAAGCGATTATGCTTTGGAGGAAGTAGAATTAAAAGAACTGGTTTCAGCCGAAATCCGTGAATTGATGTCCTGGTGTTTAGAGAAGAACGTGGAAGTCGAAATGGATGGGCTGGAACAGAGTGTGATAACGGACAGAAAATGGAGCCGTTTTGCCCTGCGGCAAATTCTTTCAAATGCCGTTAAGTACAGCCCGGACAGCGGAACGATCGCCATTTCCGTGCGAACCGAAGAATCAGGGCATACAGTGTTAATGGTGAAAGATCAAGGGCAGGGCATTGCACCGCACGATTTGCCGAGAATTTTCGATAAAGGCTTTACAGGCTCGACCGGCCGAATCCAGAATGCAGCAACGGGCCTCGGCTTGTATCTGGCGAAGATGGTGGCAGAGAAAATCGGCATCCAGTTGAACGCCAAATCCGAATTGGCAAAAGGAACAACGATGGAATTGGCCTTTTCCATGGAAAACGAATTCGATCATATCCGTAAGTGACGGCATTGTCACATTGAGCTTCCTGTTTGTCATGTAAATCAAACGACCGGGTGCAAAGCACACGGTACGATAGGGATATAAGAAAACAGGGAGGCAAAACTATGTTTACAAAAATAAAAGAGGCGATTAAAACCAATAAGAAAACAGATTCGCACTCCGTTCTCCAAGCCGTCAATATACGAAAATCATTCGGCTCTAAAGGGAATGTCCAGCAAGTTTTAAAAGGCATCAACCTGCGTGTGGAAAAAGGGGAATTCGTCGGCATCATGGGTCCTTCCGGCGCCGGCAAGACGACATTGCTGAATGTGCTCGCCACGATTGACCGGCCGACTGAAGGGACGATCACAATCAGCGGATCGGATATATCGAAAATGAAAGACGCACAGTTGTCGGCATTCCGACGCGATCGTCTCGGATTCATTTTCCAGGACTACAACCTGCTGGACACGCTGACCGTGAAAGAAAATATTTTGCTTCCGGTATCGCTCGGCAAGATGCGAAAGAAAATAGCGGAAGCGGAATTCCGCTCGATCGCTGACATCCTGGGGATCACGGAACTAGCAAACAAATATCCGCATGAAATTTCAGGAGGGCAAAAGCAGCGGACTTCCGCTGCGCGGGCGCTCATCAATCAGCCATCGATGGTTTTTGCGGACGAACCGACCGGAGCGCTTGATTCAAAAGCCGCTTCTTCTCTGCTCGGCAACCTGGCAGACGTCAATGAAAAGCGCGAAGTGACCATCATGATGGTGACTCATGATCCGCTTGCTTCCAGTTATTGCAGCCGCGTGATCTTCCTGAAAGACGGCCAAATTTATTCCGAACTGTACAAAGGCGCTAAAACAAGACAGGCGTTTTTCCAGGAAATCCTTAACGTTCAGGCTGTGCTCGGGGGTGACAGCATTGACGCTCTTTGATTTGGCCATCCGCAGCATGCGGAAAAACGTCAAGCATTATTACCTTTACTTCTTTGCACTTATCCTGAGCGTGGTTCTGTATTTTGTGTTTGCCACACTGCAATATGATCAAGCCATAGTGGAACAAGGAAACAAGATGATCAGCAAGGCGTTTCTGGCTGCCGGGATTTTGCTGATCTTTATCGCCGGAATTTTCATCATTTATGCAAATTCGATTTTTTTGAAGAGAAGAAGCCGGGAAATTGGGCTCTATCAATTGATCGGCTTGAAAAAAAGCACAATTGCCCGTTTATTGGTGGTTGAAAATACTTTATTGGGAATCGGGGCTTTACTTGTCGGCATTTTAATTGGAATGCTCGTATCCCGTGTTTTCCTCCTACTCTTGCTAAAATTGGTTGGATTTGAGACCGCTATCAGTGTTTCTTTCTCCATGAAGGCAGTGCTGCAGACGATTGCCGTGTTTATTGGAATTTTTGCTTTAACGACAATCCAAATGATCCGGATGGTTTACCGCAACACGCTGCTGTCCTTATTTAACAAAGAAAAAGTCGGAGAACATCCAAAAAAACCGAAAACGGCTGCTGCCGCTATTCTCGCAGCTGCCGGCGTACTTTTCATCGTGTTTGGCTACTGGCTTTCTGAAAGAATGTTCGATACGAATTTCTTTTTGAACATTTTCGGTGTGATGGTTTTAACCGTGGCTGGCACGTATCTGATCTTCCGGGTGACGCTCAGCTGGCTTTTGTACAAAATCAGAAGCCGAAAAGAAGGGCATCTTGGGCTGGTCAACAGTTTATCAATTGCGCCTTTGATGCACCGTTTAAAAGGCAACGTCAATTCCTTGACGATCATCACCGTCTTGTCGGCCATGACGTTGTCGATGATTGCAGGTGCTTACTCGTTCTATTATTCAACGGAACAAGAAGCCCTTGCCAAAATGCCATTCGACTTCATCTTTGAAGACGAGGAAGCTTTTGCGACAGAAATAAGTGCGGAAATGAAAGAGGAAGGCATTGAATTCCAGCATGGCACAATGGAAATTCTCGTAACAGGCGGCCAATTGGAAGCAGGCGCTTTGGCGGTTCCAAGTGATCCTCTGTACATTGCTATTGTGAGCGATGAAGAGCTGCGAAACACTGGAATCGATATCGAAGCGCCTGGAACTGCCAGCGCGAGCCTGCATTCTACGTCATCCCTTTCCATGTTCATGGACGACGAACGCTTGCCGGCGGACCTTTACTTTGATGATTTAGAAGAACCGATTGAAATTGCTGCATTCGGGGAAGGGAACGTCATCAACTGGGAGACTTTCTATACCCAAGTGGTGGTGAACCCAACGAAATATGAACAATTAAAAGAAGAGCTGCAAGCCAGCGGCTCGGTTAAAATCCGCCGAATTGATGGATTCCATATATTAAATGGCCAAGACTTGGAAGCGGCATCCGCGATTTATCACCAGCCGAAATATTATGGGGCCAATCCGCGCCAAGATTATTATTCGACGGTTCAAGACGGAATGCAGTCGAACGGACTGATGATTTTCATCGCTGGATTCCTGGGGCTCGTGTTCCTGGTTTCTACCGGAAGCATCCTGTATTTCAAGCAAATGACCGAAGCGGAACAAGAAAAGCAAAGCTATTCGACGCTGCGCCAGCTTGGCTTTTCGGTGAATGAGATTATGAATGGCATTATCCGCAAGCAGCTGTTTGTTTTTGGGTTGCCGCTCGCAATCAGTTTGATTCATTCGATTTTTGCCCTGAAAGCATTATCTTACTTTTTCCAGTCGAGCATACTGGTTTCAGCGATAACTGTCATGATTTTATTTGCTGCCATTTATTTGCTTTTTGCCTTATTGACGGTAGGGTATTACCGAAAAACCGTAAAAATGGCTTTGAGATAATCAAGCGATCGAGCCGAAAAGAGCATCCGCGAGTGGATGCTCTTTTTAATTGAAGGCAAAGAAAAAACTTTATGCTTGACCAGTTCAAAATGCCATGATATGATTATCTCGAATTAAAGATAATTTATGGATAAGCCATTTTGCCAAAGTTTTATTTTTTTAACCATATATCTCGAATTCGAGATAATTATTGATTAGAGGAGAGATTTGCTATGAACGAATTAAAAGGGATTCACCACGTAACGGCTATTACAAGCAGTGCTGAAAAAAACTACGTGTTTTTTACCTATGTACTTGGAATGCGCCTAGTTAAGAAAACCGTCAACCAGGACGATATCCAAACATACCATCTATTCTTTGCAGACGATAAAGGGTCGGCAGGAACCGATATGACGTTCTTCGATTTCCCGGGCATCCCGAAAGGAACGCACGGCACGAATGAAATTTACAAAACGGCTTTCCGGGTGCCGACTGACGCTGCACTGGAATACTGGGTGAAGCGTTTTGATAAATATGAAGTGAAACATAAAGGCATCAAAGAAGTGTTCGGCAAAAAGACGTTATCCTTCGTGGATTTTGACGACCAGCAATACATGCTGGTATCTGACGAAGGAAATGTCGGCGTCGCTTCCGGAACCCCTTGGCAGAATGGGCCGGTTCCTTTGGAATATGCCATTACAGGGCTGGGTCCGATCCACGTCCGCATTGCAGAATTCGATTACTTCAAAGAAGTGCTGGAAAAAGCGATGTTGATGCGCGAAATCGCAAAAGAAGGCTCGCTTCATTTATTTGAAGTCGGCGAAGGCGGGAATGGTGCACAAGTGATTGTTGAGCACAATACGTTATTGCCGCGCGGCCAGCAAGGCTTTGGCACGGTGCACCATGCCGCATTCCGGGTAGCGGATACGAATGTCTTGAAAGAATGGATTGACCGGATGCAGCAACTAGGATTCAGTACTTCCGGCTACGTGGACCGCTTCTTCTTCGAATCGCTTTATGCCCGGGTAGCGCAAGGGATTCTCTTTGAATGGGCTACAGACGGCCCTGGATTCATGGGAGACGAACCGTATGAAACAGTCGGCGAGAAATTATCATTGCCGCCGTTCTTAGAGCCGAAGCGTGAACAGATTGAAGCAATGGTTCGCCCAATCGATACGGTGCGCAGCACGAAAACGATCGAAAAAGAGTATCTGTAAGGAGAATCATTTAAATGAGCTTTTTATCAAAACTATTTGGAAACAAACAACAGGAGGAAACAGAAATGACGAAGTTAAACATCGGCATCATCTTAGGATCAACACGTGAAGGGCGCTTAAGCCCGCAAGTAGGGAATTGGGTGAAAGAACTGGCGGATCAGCGCAATGATGCGAACTATACCATCATTGATATCGCAGATTACAAACTGCCATTGCTAGGTGAAAACGGCGGGGACGCATCAGGCGCAGCCGCTTGGTCAGAAGCAATTTCAGCCCAGGACGGATTTGTCTTTGTCGTGCAAGAATACAACCACTCGATCACAGGTTCACTTAAAAACGCATTGGATTATCTGCGCCTTGAGTGGAACAACAAAGCAGCCGGCATCGTATCCTACGGTTCCGTAGGCGGTGCACGCGCAGCTGAACACCTTCGCGGTATCCTGGGCGAATTATTG
The DNA here is from genome assembly GCF_000821325.1 of Planococcus massiliensis. NCBI lineage: Bacteria > Bacillati > Bacillota > Bacilli > Caryophanales > Caryophanaceae > Planococcus > Planococcus massiliensis. Next base: position 1,679,302 of record NZ_CCXS01000001.1, read on the forward strand.
GTAGCGGACGTCCGTGTCCATCCGGCTCTTTCGTTGTTCACTGATTTCGTGAATGGCGCTGAGTTCAAACCTGCACCTGTGCAAGCAGCCTCGGTAAACCAAATGCTCGACCAAGTCATTCCTTGGTCGACCGCTTTGAAAACGATCCGTTAAAATTTGAAAAGCTGTTCCGCCTGGCCACATGTTGTGGCAGATGGGACAGCTTTTTTTTGGATTCGTAGGTATTATTTTTTGTCTAGCTTGGTTTCACCGGTTTTGTACGTAGTGGATGATTTCCATTCTTGCGATGCACAGTTTGCGTTCAAACGGATACGTTTTAAATTCCGGTTTATTGAATAATCTCTAATTAGATTTGATTTCGTACATAAAAAAATTAAGCTCAGAGAACGCAAAAGTGATTGTTGAGAATGTTTAAAATTTTTTATATAAACACTGGATATAATTGGTGTAATGATTTTACCAGTCTCTCTTAAGAAAAAGAAATGTTGGAGGGACAACTTTTGGTACAGGATTTAAAAGAAAGGATGGGCTGTATGACTTCGAATGCTTTATTGTTCGCTGGAATAGCGGGTGTACTAACTCTAATTTTAATCGTTTCCAATACACCGAATAGCGCACTCATTGTCACGAATGGTTTGCTGGGATTGATTGCAGGTCAATTGATGATCAGGAACCAGCAGAAAAACTAGTTCAAGTATGTCCCATTTTAAGGGATGAGTTGAAGATGCTTTTCATTCAAATACCTGGAAGAAAGGCTTTGGTACAAGATACAATTTTTATCTCATAGGAGGCTAACATGAATTACATCCAAGAAATGAGGAAGGTAATCGGCACGAAGATGCTTATGACTGTCGGCTGCGGGATCATAATTGAAAGAAATGGCCAGATTTTGCTGCAGCACCGGAAAGACGATGATGTCTGGGGGATTCCTGGAGGAGTGATGGAACCTGGAGAAACTTTCGAGGAGACAGCGGTGCGTGAAACACTCGAGGAAACAGGTTTGAAAGTCGAAGATTTAAAGCTGTTCGGCCTTTATTCTGGCGAAGAAGGTTTTGCTGAATACGCAAATGGAGATCAAATTTTCAGTGTCCAAATTATTTTCCATGCAACGGATTTTGCAGGGGAGTTGATCCAAGATGCAGAAGAAAGCAAGGAACACCGTTTCTTCTCGCCGGATCAGTTTCCGCATTTGAATCCCCACCAAGCCAGATTTATCTTGGACTGGGTCCATCAACCGAATCTGCCTATCCTAAAATAATTCCGTCTAAGACGATAGTGAATGGCGTGAAAGGAGAGGGAATCATGAAGTATATGCTCACATCAGCCGGCATCACAAATAAAAGCATTGAGGATGCATTGGTCAAATCGCTCGGAAAACCCGTATCAGAATGTTCGGCGCTTTGCATACCGACGGCCATGTACGGACATCCATGGGTCGGCCCCGGTATAAAGACTTGGGAATTTATCAGCGGCAATTCGGAAAACCCGATGGTGAATTTTGGCTGGAAATCCGTCGGAATATTGGAACTTACGGCACTCCCGAGTATTCCATGGGAACGATGGTTGCCGCTGATCGAAAAAACGGACGTCTTTCTTGTCTCAGGAGGGGACGCGCTCTATTTGGCGCATTGGATGCGCGAATCCGGACTTGCGCAAATGCTGCCAAAGTTAGAGGCCGTTTATGTCGGCATGAGTGCCGGCAGTATGGCGCTGGCTCCGCGGATTGGCGAAGATTTCATGGGCTGGATGCCGCCCAGTGGAAAAGATGAAGGCATTAGCCTCATCGGCTTCTCGATTTTTCCGCATCTGGAAAACGAATCGCTTCCGGAAAACACGTTGGATCATGCAGCAAAATGGGCATCGAAAATCCAGGGTCCGTCTTATGCCATCGACGATCAAACGGCGATTAAAGTGACCGATGGAAAAGTGGAAGTGATTTCAGAAGGGCTATGGAAATCCTTTTCGACCGGCTGATACATTCACTGACTAAGGTGAACGATAGAGAAGAGGTGCTTGAGTTTAAGCACCTTTTTTATTTATTGGATTTTTTAGAAATTAGTGGATTAAATGATCTTAAATGGTAAAATTAACTATAAGATCTCGAATAATTCAATTAAAGAGTTGAGCCGGTATAAAAGGGGGGAGAACGCATTGGGGATGATACTGGAAATAATGCTGGTTCTGCTGATGATTTCAACGGGGCTATTCATTCATGAGCTAGGGCATGCTGTTGCTACAGTTATGCAAAATAAAAAAGCTACAGCCGAAATATATTTGGGGTCTTCAAGTAAAGAAAAGAAGCTGAAAATCATACTTGGCCGGATTACATGCTACCTGACATTGGCTCTGTATGGATTCTGCATTCAACCTAACTGGCGAGAAGTCCCGCTTTCGGCAGTTCGTCCGCGAACGATCTTTTTATTGGGCGGGCCGCTCCTTTCACTTGTAGGGGCTGCCTTATTTTATGCAGCTGCCATTTTTTCTTCGGGTGTGCCCGAGAGCATTTTTGTCAATCTTGCAGGCATTTGCTTCTTTTTGTTTGCGAGCCCATTGCTTCCATTTACATATCCGCGATTTCTAGGCGGTGGCCGAAGTGACGGCCTGCAGCTTTTGAATTTGATTAAAGAGAACCGGAAGCAACGCAATGCCGTATTGTAAATTAAAATGAATTTCTAATATAAAAAAACCAGCAAGGAGTCAGGGAGATGGAAAATTTAATATTAGCAGGGATTTATTTAAACCCGATTTTAGCCATCGTGTTCTGCCTGAATTTAGTCGCTATCATCAAAAAAGTCATTAAAGAAAAACACCCAGACACCTCAACAAATACGTTCTGGATGACAGTATCAGCGGTCTATATCATCTTCAGCATTTCGTGGATGATTCTCCTCTGACTGCGTCGTTTATACGGGCGGATTTCATAAAATGGGAACAAAAAAGGAAGCTTGCATGGAACAAGCTTCCTTTTTCTGATCAATGGACCGATCCATCTTGTGTTAAGAACTCATCAGTCGTTATTATTTTTGCATACGATTGGAGCGCGCTGACAAATGCGGTATGCACATGTTCGGCCGGCACCCTTTTGTCTTGATAAGTGAGCTCACGTGTTGCACATGCATCTTCGATTAGCGTGGTTTCATAGCCTAAATCAGCTGCAGCGCGCACTGTGGCATCGATGCACATATGGGTCATCATGCCGGCCACGATAAGCTTAGTAATTCCTTTATCCTTTAACTGGCTTTCCAAGTCTGTACGGAGGAAGCTGTTCGGTGCATGTTTTACCACAATGGGTTCGTTTTCCTGTGGCTGGACCGTTGGATGAATTTCAGCGCCTTCTGTATCCGGGAGGAAGAAACCGGCCGCCGGGTTGGCAGCGATGTGCTGAACATGGAAAATGTTGTCCTTCTGATTTTTTCGAAACCAATCCAAAACTTTTGCTGCATTCTCAGCTGCCTTTTCCGGATTGTGAAGCGCCATCTTGCCTGTTGGAAAATAATCATTTTGAATATCAATTAGGATCAATGCTGTGCCCATTTTTTCACCTCATCGTTAATTTTCCGTGCCTCTTCATCATATAGAGAATCCTGCCAGATATCGAGGATAGCAAACCGCATACGAGAATATTTTGATGGGAGGGCCGTATCAACTTATCGGAATTTTTGTTATACTTTTGGAATAAATGACACGATTGGACATTTTCTGTTAAGGAGCCTAAAAATGAATCTTACTGCTGGAATTTCCGCTGAAGAAAAAGAAAAGATTTTAGCAAATTATTTCAAAGGTGATTTTACAAACCGGATTGAAGTGTTTCCAAGCAAGGTGAAAAAGAAGCTGGTTCTTTTAGAATCCATTGCCTCAAGGTTCGATCCGGATCGAACTTACACGGAACTCCAAATGAACGAAATCTTGGAAAAGGTTTATCATGACTATGTATCAATCCGGCGATATTTGATCGAATACGGTTTCTTTGATCGGAGCAAAGACGGTGCCTCTTATTGGATAAAAGAATAAGATCGGAAAAAATCCGCAAATTTAGAACGGGGAAGTGATGAAATGATCGACCGCACCATTTACTGCACCATTATCCATCCATTTGTAAACAATACCGTGGCTTTGGCTTCTTCTGCCCCAAATTCCCGTGCTTTAAGACAGGACGAAATACGGCTGATGTGCCTATTATCCCAGTATGTATTTGAAACCAAAAGGATGGCGGTCAGTTCCAAGCTGCTGCAGGAGGTCAAAATCTTGCTGGAACAAGTGACGCACAAAGAACAGTTGCTTGAACTGGCTGAAAAGCTTCCGCACGAATACAGCAATTTGAAAGAGTTGTGGAGAAGCTCACTGATTTTTAAGGAAACTGAAGGCAATAAAGAAACGATCGGCCAAAAGATCATGTCGATCATTACCGGCTCCATCATTACGATCAATCAATTCTTCGGCAAGTATGAAAAATCATTGTTGGTTTGACCGATTATGGTTTGATCCTGTAAAAGAAAACCTTCGGAATGCCGGTTCATTGCGAGCCAGTACCGAAGGTTTTATCGCTTTTACGGGGAGTAAAATGGCATACCAGAAAAACTGTTACAACAGGAGGACGAATATGAATATAAGCGAACCAAATGAAGGATTGATGGAAACGATTCTCTCGTTGTCTCCACAGGCCATATTCGACGGTACTCTGGGAGAAGCCAGGCCAACCATTGAAAAAATTCGGCAGCTTATTCAGTCGCTGCTGGATAAGGGGTGCTTTTATTTAGCTGCTACAGAAGAAGATCAGCTGTTGGGATGGGTACTATTAGGCATCGGTAAAGACCAATTCACTGATGAAAAGAATGGGTTTATTTATGAATTATTTGTGTTGAAGGAATTTCGAGGCAACGGGTATGCCAAAGTTTTAATGGATGCAGCGATTAGCCATTTTCAGAAAGAAGGCTATGCGGAAGTTCGACTAAGCGCAAAAGCTGAGAATTTTGCTGTGAAATTATATGAAAATCTCGGGTTCCAAACGAGAACGATTTCCATGAGCTTGAAGCTTTAGAAGATGCCATTAACCAATGTAAAAGAAAGCCATAGAAAAGAGGAGATCCGAATGGAAGTCTGGGATTTGGTAGATGAGAACAAAAGACTGATAAACAAATTACATACAAGAGGAGAAGCCCAGCAGCCGATTGAATACCATGTGGTAGTGGAGATTTTAACAGTGAATGCGGATGGCCAGATTCTCTTGACGCAAAGAGACGCGGAAAAAATGTATCCGCTCCTTTGGGAAACGACGGGAGGCTCCGTGACTGCAGGTGAATCGAGTATACAGGGGGCTGTGCGTGAACTGGCAGAAGAGACGGGCCTCGTGGCGGAAGAAAAAGAGCTGGAGTTTCTGGGGGAAATTCGCTATCCTAATTATTTTCTGGATAGCTACATCTGGAAAAGAACGGCTCCGATCCAGCCGGAAGACCTCGTCTTGCAGCCGGGGGAAGTTTGCGATGCGAAACTCGTCACTCTGTCAGAATTTGAAGATATGGTCCAGCAAGGACTAATTGTCTCAAGGATCTGGGACCGGTTCCAATTGAACCGGAGCCGGATCATGCCTTATTTGAATTCCGAAAAGCCGAAAGGTGTGGTTGGATGAAACTCGCTGGAAAATTGGCGGTAGTGACCGGTGCGAGCCGGCTGGAAGGCATCGGTGCGGCCATCTGCCTGGAACTGGCTAAAAACGGCTGCGACTTATTTTTTACTTACTGGACGGCTTATGACCGGGAAATGCCATGGGGAGTGGAAGCTGATGAGCCGGAAGCATTGCTTTTCAAACTCAGGGAATTTGGTGTAAAAGCGGAAGCAATGGAGATGGATCTGTCGCAAAAAGAAGCGCCAGCTCTGTTGATGGAGACGGTTATCCGCAAAATGGGACCGCCGGATATTTTGGTCAACAATGCCGCTTATTCCACTAGCGGTCCGTTTACAGAGTTGACAGCAGATATTTGGGACCGCCACTACGAAGTCAATGTCCGCGGAACGGCGCTTCTTTGCAGTGAATTCGCCAAGGCATTTAAGAAAGGATCAGGCGGCCGGATCATCAACTTGAGTTCGGGGCAGTTCCAAGGAGCGATGCCGGGTGAACTAGCTTATGCCGCAACCAAAGGGGCGGTTGAAGCGATGACCATCACGCTGGCAGCGGAAGCCGCGCCGCTTGGCATAACGGTAAATGCCATCAATCCAGGCCCGACGGACACCGGCTGGATGGACGATCGCTTGAAAGTATACTTGCAGGAGCGGTTTCCTTTTGGCCGAATCGGCAAGCCGGAAGACGCGGCAAAATTGGTCCAGTTTTTGGCTGGACGGGATGCCGATTGGATCACGGGGCAAATCATCCATTCCGAAGGTGGATTTATGCGGTAAATGAAAACGAAACGCCTACTGATCTTTACAGCAGGCGTTTTTGTTTTACCCCACGTTGTCCGGTTGGGCTGGCAATGGAAAATCCGGCAGATCAAGTTCGTCCAAAATACGGGTGATGTGTTTTTCCATCCGTTCTTTTGCAAGCGCCGAATTCCGGATGGAGATGGCTTCGAATAATTCGACGTGTTCCACATAAGTATCTTCATATCGGTCCACATCCATAAACCGGTGCGTGCGGGTTGCCCGGATGGAATCTTCCATTTTTTCCGCTAATGACTGAACAAGATGGATCAATAAGGGATTATGTGATGCCTCCACAATGCGCTGGTGGAAATGCAAATCCGCTTTGATTCCTTTTTCCGCATCGTATAAGGCATTCTTCATCTCATCAAGTGCTTGTTTGATATTCGCTAAATCAGACGGAATGGCTCTAACCGCTGCGAGGGAAATCGCTTCGATTTCGAGTGCGCGCCGAAGTTCGAGCATGTCCTGGACAAGGTGGCTTTCAGCTTCAACGATGGAATCGGAAAGCAAACGGCTCACTTTCCGGACTTCGATCGTGTTGATGTAGCTGCCGCCGCCTTGCCTAATCACAATGGCTCCAGCCAATTCCAGCTGCTGCAGCGCTTCTCGGACAGAAGAGCGGCTAACACCGAAGCGGCCAGCGAGTTCCCGCTCCGACGGCAGTCTGGAGCCAGGATGCAAATCTCCATTCAAAAAGAATTCTTCGATTTTTTCCGCAATAATCTGCGATGTCTTTTTCTTTCCAGAAACCATTCATTTCGCTCCTCCTGATAAACCAGTAGTTCTTTCACCTTATCAATTTCCCAAAAAATAATCAATAAATTAAAATAATCATTGAAAAATTCAGATTAATCGGTATAATAAATTTTATTGGTCGGACCAATTGAAAAATGTCTTTATATTGATAGTTAAATGAGGGGATGAACGGCAATGAAGCTGCAGGAAATTGAACGAGCCGTTGAGGCTTTACAAACGAAGTTGAGCACAGACCAAATTACTTTGAATGAAACGGTGCGGGAATTGCACGGCAGGGACGAATCGTATCACGCCCAAAAACTGCCGGATATCGTGGTATTTCCTGCGACGACGAAAGATGTCGTGAACATCATGGAAATTTCAAAGAGTTTGCACGTTCCTATTATTCCATTTGGGCTTGGTTCGAGCTTGGAAGGGCATGTGATTCCGGACAACGGCGGCATTACAATTGATTTCTCTCAGATGAATCAGGTGCTCGAAGTGCTGGAACATGATTTTTTGGTCAAAGTTCAGCCAGGCGTTACCCGTACGCAATTGAATAAAGAATTAAAGAAATATGGACTGTTCTTCCCGGTCGATCCGGGAGCGGATGCGACACTCGGCGGAATGGCGGCGACCAATGCGAGCGGAACGACTTCCGTCAAATACGGGGTCATGCGCGACCAGGTCCGTGATCTCGAGGTGGTGCTTGCTGACGGAACGGTAATCCATACCGGCAATAAAGCGGCGAAGTCGTCGTCCGGCCTTCATTTGAATGGATTATTTACGGGATCAGAAGGGACGCTCGGCTGCTTTACAGAATTGACGTTGAAAGTCTACGGCATCCCCGAGCATGTATCGGCCGCACGTGCTTCTTTTCCAAGCGTTAAAGATGCGGTCGAAGCAGTTGTCTCGATTTTGCAGGCGGGCATCCCGATTGCGAGAGTGGAACTGGTGGATGAAGTCTCAATCCGCCAAGTGAATCTTTTCAGTGAAACGGATTATGCAGAAAAACCGACCTTATTTCTTGAATTTCACGGCAATGAAGCCGGGCTGAAGCAAGACATCGCCTTTATGAACGAAATTGTTGAAGGGCATAATTGCGAAAGCATCGAGTTTGAAACCGATAATGCGGGGCGCAACCGGTTGTGGGAAGCGCGCCATAATTTAGCTTATGCCTTTATCCATGGAAATCCAGGCAAGAAAATGATGGTGACAGATGTCTGTCTGCCGATTTCGGAACTGGCAGGCGCTGTCGCCGATGCCCGTGAGAAAGTATTCGCCTTAGGCATGGTCGGCGGCATTGTCGGACACGTTGGGGATGGCAACTTCCATGTCTTGCTGATGATGGACATGAATGACCCCGAAGAAGTGGCTAAAGCCCAGTTGCTGAATGAGCAGATTGTTCTTTATGCACTCGAACGGGGAGGCACTTGCACCGGTGAACACGGCGTTGGAATCGGCAAGCAGAAATACCAGCAGCAAGAACACGGAGCCGCACTGCTCGTCATGGAACGAATTAAACAGGCGCTGGATCCTGACAACCGGTTAAATCCAAATAAACTGATCAAGCAAGAAACGAGAGGAGCGGTCCAATGAAAGTTTTAGAATCCATCAGCAATTTTGCCGGCAAATATTTCGCCTTCTGGGTCATCCTGATTGCACTTATCGCCTTTTTACTTCCCGATCCATTTCTTCCGCTCGGCGCATACATCACCATTTTGCTGGGAATTGTCATGTTTGGAATGGGGCTGACATTGAAACCCGTTGATTTTAAAATTGTTTTGACCCGGCCGCTTCCCGTTATCATTGGCGTTGCTGCCCAATTTATCATCATGCCGCTTGCAGCTTTTGCCATCGCGAAAGTATTGAATCTTCCGCCGGAACTAGCGGCCGGGCTCGTGCTCCTTGGCTGTGTTCCCGGAGGAACCGCGTCAAACGTCATGGTGTATTTAGCAAAAGGAAATCTCGCCTTGTCGGTTGCCATGACTTCTCTTTCTACATTAATGGCACCGATCATGACGCCGCTGCTGTTGCTGCTTCTCGCTGGCCAGTGGCTTCCGGTTGATCCGGTTTCAATGTTCATGTCCATTATTCAAGTGATCATTGTTCCGATTGCTTTAGGCTTCATGGTCCAGCGCTTCTTGCCGAAATTTGTGGAAAAAAGCATCACCATCGTACCGCTGATCTCGGTATTGGCGATTTTGATCATTGTTTCAGCAGTCACTGCAGCAAATGCCGGAAACGTCATCAGTTCAGGCGCGATCGTCTTTTTCGCAGTCTTTCTTCATAATGGCTTCGGGCTGCTCCTTGGCTATTTGACGGCTTTTGCACTTGGGTTAAATGAAAACGACCGCCGCGCGATTTCAATTGAAGTCGGCATGCAAAATTCCGGCCTCGGCGTGGCTTTGGCGACCGCACACTTTAGTCCATTGGCTGCCTTGCCAAGCGTTTGGGGTGCAATCTGGCACAACATTTCGGGTCCGATTCTTGCGACAATCTGGTCGAAAAAACCGGCTGTTGCTGCTGAAAGGGAACCGGCGCAAAACCTTCATGCTTCACCAAAAGCAAATCTTGAAAAATAAACATCTGAAGCTTATCTTGAAAACGGCCATGGCCGGATTTTGAGATAAGCTTTTTTAGTTGGGCATGAGGCATTGAGTTTTTGGGAAAAGAATGAATAGGACTTCGAATCTATTCATGGTGGAGGCGATGGCGAATGAAACGGATGCTGATGCTAAACACTTTGCCGCTTGTGAACTTTGAAGGCGATACAGGCAATAAAAAACGCCGGAAACCAAACTCTATATAATACGCTGAAAGGTTTTAGCATGGAAGGCTATCATGTGACGATGCTGACATTTGCAGATGTGCCGAAAGAAAGCAGCCCTTTTCCGCATATCATTGTGAAGCGCTCGCGGTATTATCCCGTATTTGAAGCGATAAAGCGGCTAAATCTGGTAAAAGACCATGCGGAAGCGGACAGGACAGAAGCGACGTTTTTTGCAAAGTTTTGGAACCGCATAGCCTACCGGGAAGGAATTGAACTGGCGTCGGAGCTGCAGCCGGACCTTATCTACGGCTATGAAATTTTCAGCACCCGTGCGGCGAAAAGGTTGTCTGACAAACTAGGAATTCCATGTATCACCCGTTTTCAAGGGACGGAACTTGGCCTTCTATTAGACAGCCCAAAATTTTATGAAGCCCACGACTATATAAATGGTACGGCTGTTCAAGCGGATCTGATTATCATGGCAAACGATGGCACCGACGGCGACCGAGTATTGAAAAGACTTGGCATTGAAATGGACCGTGTTCGCTTTTGGCCGAATGGTCTGCACGATAAAGAAAAATATTTGAACGAACAACCGGATGAACATTATAGAGCGAAAATGGGATTGCCTGAAGGGGCTTTTGTGATCTGCACGGCAAATCGTTTCGTTGAATGGAAACGGCTGGACCGCATTGTGAAATTGATGGAACTTCTGGAAAAAAAGCCGTCTCCGTATTTAATCGCGATTGGAGATGGGCCTGAAAAAAGCAGAGTTATGGAGATGGTCCGTTCGAAGGGATTGGAGAACATCCGTTTATTGGATGCATTGGATCATGAAGAAGCCATTTACCACATTGCCAATGCCGACCTCTATATCACTTTGAATGAAAGCGGCAATCTGGGAAATTCGATACTGGAGGCATTAGCTCTCGGCACAGCCGTCTGCACCTTAAAAAATGATAGCGTCTGCCGCGTACTGGAAGACGGAGCTAACGCGATTTTATTCGATGAAATGGATGGGAAACGGATTGCGGATGGTCTGGCGGAATGGATAGGTCAAGACGAAAAGCTGCTCAAACTGGCATTAGCTGGCAGGCAATATGCCGACGAAAAATTGCTCTCCTGGCCGGAACGGATGAAGCTCGAAATCCGGGAAATCGATAAGCTTTTGGGCTGAACGCTTACTACGGTTGCAAGCGAATATTATAATAGAAGAAAGGGGGACGATCAGATGCCGTTAGAAATTGTAAGAAATGACATTACTAAAATGCAGGTCGATGCCATTGTCAATGCCGCGAATAAAGAACTCCAGATGGGCGGCGGGGTATGTGGCGCGATATTCCATGCAGCAGGTGCCGAAAAGCTGCAGCAAGCCTGCAATGAAATCGGCTATTGCCCGGTCGGGGAAGCGGTCAGTACAGAAGCCTTTAATTTGGATGCCAAGTACATTATCCACACAGTAGGGCCGATTTGGCACGGAGGAAAGCACAAGGAAGAAGAACTTCTCCGGTCGTGCTATGCAAATTCGCTTGGGCTCGCCCATTCCTTAACCTGTGATTCGATCGCTTTTCCGCTAATCTCTTCCGGCATATACGGATACCCAAAAGAACAGGCGTTGCAAGTCGCCATTTCGGAAATCCATCGTTTCTTAATGGAACCGGAACATGAATTGCTTGTGTATCTGGTCGTCTTTGACCAAGCGTCATTCGGCTTTAGCGAAAAATTATCCCAATCCATCGGCAATTACCTGGATGAACACTATGTCCAACAGCAAGAGCTGAAATATGCTCGGAACCATCGGATTTCAGAAGAAGTGTTCCATTCAGCCAAAGAACGGGCAGTGGGCCGGCAAGCCATCAATGGCCTGGAAGAAGCCTTGAGCCGGATTGAAGGAACTTTTTCGGACAGGCTCCTTCAATTTATCGACGAAAAAGGAATGACCGATACAGCGGTTTATAAAAAAGCGAATATCGACCGGAGATTGTTTTCGAAGATCCGGAATTCTCCGGGCTATACACCGCTCAAAAAAACCGTATTCGCGTTTGCGATTGCGCTGGAACTGGACCTTGAAGAAACAGCGGAATTGCTGCGAACCGCTGGCTACGCTTTTTCGAATAGCCAAAAATTCGATGTCATCATCGAATATTTCATTACCCACCAAATCTATGATATCTTCGAAATCAACGAAGCCCTCTTTGCTTTTGAGCAGACGCTGCTCGGTGCGTAAATGTCGCTTTTGAAGCGACCGATTGTACCCGCCATTCGATTATCCTTGGAGTATCACAAACGCCTGTACCATACAGGACACACAAGGAGGAAAACAAGGTGAAAAAAGGAAGTACTGAAATTGTGTTTATTCTCGATAAAAGCGGATCGATGGCGGGGCTTGAAAAAGACACAATCGGCGGGTTTAATGCGCTGCTCGAAAAACAGAAGAAAGAGGCAGGCGACGCAAAAATCACAACCGTCCTATTCAATCACGGCTTCGAGTTGCTGCATGACCGCATTGCAATTGCCGGCATCGCGCCGATGACCGAAAAAGAATACGAAGTCGGCGGCACGACCGCGCTTTTGGATGCCATCGGATCTTCCATTCAAAAGCTGGTGAATGTGCAGAAGCGGACCAGTGCAGAAGAGCAGGCTGAGAAAGTGTTATTTGTAATCACCACCGACGGCATGGAAAACGCAAGCTGTGAGTACAATTACGCGAAAATCAGAAAGACGATCGCCTGCCAGAAAGAGAAATTCGGCTGGGAATTCATCTTCCTCGGTGCCAATATTGACGCCATCGCTGCCGCGAAAAACTTTGGCATCCAAGAAGACCGCGCTGTCAACTACCATGCCGATGAACTGGGCACTGAACTCAACTACCGCGTTCTGAATGAAACCGTCAGTTCCTTCCGCCAAGGCAAGAAACTGCATCGGAATTGGAAAGAGGACATCGAAGCTGATTTCAGCCAGCGCACTCAAAAGTAGAATCTCAAAAAAGCGTTCGTAAATATCTATCTGAATAGGAGAACGTTCGTAAAGTGTTTTAGGAGCTTTGCGAACGTTTTTTTGTGGGTTCTATGCTGGTACTGGAGGCGTTCGTATAAGTGTACTTTTACGAACGGTTCTCTTTTCGAAAACTTACTGGTTTTCCATTCTTTTACTTAGTATAGTTAAAGGAAATGTGTGATTACAAAAGGTAAATAAAGGGGGAAACAAATTGTCTCCATATCTAATCATGGAACAAGGGTGGTCACATGAGGAATTGCGGCAAGGCTGCATTTTGGCATCCATCGCTCATGCTATTTTCATCGCTGATGCTCCAGAGCTTGCTCATGAAATTTCATGGGATGGTTTTAACTGTAATATGAATAACAGTCAGGGAAGTAGAGGCACCATAACCTTTCATCCGGATTTTTTTGTAGCCGGATTTCGGAATGATGAACTTTCATCTGACAGTTTAAGCGCAAAAGACTATTTAGATCAGGCGCCTGAAAAAGTCATCCAACTCGCTGAGCAGGAAACGCTCCAGTACTTGCTGGACGATGTAGATGGGGAGACTCTTCCTTCAATTACTACAGCCATGTGGGGAGATAGAAATCAGGTTTTCTCCTGCCATTTTTTTGATGAAATGCTTGTAAGAGGAGGGGAACTTTTAGAAATTCAATCCCTGGACCCTGAAGCAGCATTTGAGGCTTGTGAAGAAGAATATGAATTTACGGAAGAGCAAATGGCGTTGTTGAAAAAACTCTTTTACTTGAAAATAGCAAAGCCTAACGAAGCAATCACTTTGATTCAACGTGATATAGATGCCATTGGATCAAGAAATGAAGAAGGAATGAACGAAAGTAGAATTTCATTTGCTGAGATAGGTATTGAATGGGTATAGCCTCTTAAAAAATTTTGTGTTAGATAGAATTCGAGAAGAGGGAAGACAAGATTGATTTGGAGAAGTAATAAAAGATTCTCGGCAAAATCCAATTGAAAGTGTTGGCTTAAAGACTAGGATTTGAATGTAACTTAAGTGCAGTTAAGTTACATTCAACTCTTTAATTCTTAAGAAACTTGAAAAGTAGCATCGGAGGGATAAGATTTCAAAAATGCTTTCTAGATTAAGTGAGAAAAGGGGCTAAAGAAATTGGATGTGCAATCAACGGTTTGGAAACAGATGATGGTCAACGGCAGTATAGTTTTGTATGGCAAAACAGACATTTTAGATAAAAACAGTAGAGAAATCGAAGCTGAAGGTTTTGAGATAATACGGTTTGATTGTAAAGAATGGGATGAAGGGCTTTTCCATAAAGAAGTTGCGAGGAAGTTGGATTTTCCAGCTTATTACGGTGAAAACCTAAATGCGTTTAGTGATTGTCTATCTGATTTACTAATAAACAATACGGGCATTCTGTTGATTTTTACTCATTATCAGTCCTTCCTTGCGAAACATCCTGAACTGGCCATTGAAGTATTAGAAATCATCCAGATAAATTCCTGGAGATTCTTACTTGAAGGAAAAGCATTATTGAGTTTTATTCAATCAACTGATCCGGAAATATCGCTCCCTGCGATAGGTGGAATGGTTCCCGAGTGGAATGGAGAAGAATGGTTTGATAAAGATCGAGGGAACTAAATAAAGTGAATGTAACCTAATGTGAATTAAGTTACATTCAACACATGGAACTATAAGGTTTTGAAATTAAAAGTTTAAAAGGGGAGGTGAAATGGAGAGAATACAGTGGCGGCTATTTTCTCTTGTCAGCAGCCTGTGCTAATCAAGCTTATTTTCTTAAACAAGTAGTAGCCGGAGGAATCCACGTCGAAAAGCTGATTTCATTGGATGATAAAGTGGGCGGCATCTTTCCCAATCTCTTCGACATTTGGGAGGGGCGAGAGCCCCAAAAGCCGACACCGGTTTTATCTGAACAGGTACTGGACAAGGTCATGGTATCCATGGTATTTGAGACGTTGGAGGATGCATTGGAGGGTTATCGGGAAGCGAAGCCTCAAAATCCAGACGTTTTATTAATTGGCATCAGTTTGGACGAAAAGCATCTTCCGGAATTTCACGACTGGCGAAATCATAGCAATGATGAAAATGGTGAAGGAGTTGTCCTCTGTCTAGGGAAAAGGCAGCCAGCTAGCAACAGCGGGATGTTTGCTGGCTACGACATTGCAGGTTATGGGTTGGGTGGGAAGTTGCTTACTTTTTTGGGGAATCATCTTCTAGAGGATTATTTATCCCTTGATCCAAACCTGTCAATCAATGAATTCGGTCTGTTTCCGGAACAGCAAAAAGCTGAAGAGCTAGCTAGTTACACGAATGATGTGCTTAAAGATTTGGTAGGGGCGGAAGAAGATTTGATATGGCTGCCGTGGAAAGTCACCGTTTATGAAGGTCTGTAAATTAAAATTTACCAGTTATTCAGAAGCCACATATATACCTTTGTCGAATGTAACATAAGTCTAATTAAGTTACATTCAAGTTGGCAGATTTATACAGTTTAAAAAATGTCAAAGTTGCAACCAAAAATTAATAGGTATTGATTTTATTCAAAACTACTGTTCTAGGTAATTATATTGAGATTTTTCATCTTCTGGAGGATTCGGTTTAATTTGAATTATTCCAGCGATCCCCAGTCCATATGAATATGTAAAGTCTGGTTCACCTTCAAATACGACATGAGCAAGACGTTCACCTAAAAGTGCAGTATCAGCTTCAATTTTAAAGATTTTTGCATCGGGATATTTATTTGTTATATGTTCCTCTGTAAGAAGTTCTAATTCCTCTGCATCTTGATAAGCTGAGTACTTAAAATACCCATATACGCCAAGTAAAAGGATGATAAGAGTAGCTGAAAATGCCATAACCCCCATTGCGACTTTGACACCGAAGGTAATTTTAGGTATTTCATCCATTAAAAATTCCTCCTTTTTCAAATAACAATATTACCCTATTTATTATTTAGTGTAGCATGATTCCCTCTTTCGAATATCCAAATTTCACTTCTCTATAACCGGGAGAAAGCAAAGCCTTTATTACTTATTTGAATGTAACTTAATAGCAATTAAGTTACATTCATTTATCGGAGATTAATACCTTTAAAAGAGTTGAAATATTTATAAAATAAGTAGTTAAGTTCCAATTATTGGTGTTATGATATTTAGTAGTTTAAATCGGTAAATCAATGTCATAATCAATGCTTTTAAACAATTTTAAGGAGGTTTATTTATGTTTTCGGTCGATGAGTATATCAGTTCTATCAAAGCCAACTTGGAGAAAGAATCTCCTTTAGTGGTTTCAAATATGAAAAGAATTTTTACATACAATTTTTCTTCTGACATAGACCTTTTAGATTTCACCCCATCTATTGAACCTACCAGGTTCGAACTATCCATAACCATGTTCTCCATGGATAAAGACGCCAACGAAGTTTTCAACGAAGGAAATGACCAAACAGTTTTTGCTGGAAGTGAAGAGGTCCTGCCAGAAGTAGAATATTATCAGGTAAATGATGATCAGCTGGAGGCATTTTTTGACTTTTACGAGCAGAATGAGGAAACGTTAGTTCCACAAGAACAACAGGTATTTGCAGATTGGTTCCGTCAATGCTGGGAAACCGCAGGTGGGGCTTCATTGGATTTGCCATCATACTTTGTTTTCCACGACGAAGGCACATCGTATGACTTAAAGAATAAACAATGGGTAGACGATGAAGAAAAATGGTCATAAATATCGCTGAAAAATGCCTTTTTTGAGAGGCATTTTTTGTTGTTAAAATTTAAATCTGAATGTAACTTATGTCTAATTAAGTTACATTCAGATCCTTCTTTTCATTGACTTAATAAGAAGACGAAGAAAAATTGAACTTGCTAGAAAAAATGATACATTCAAAGGGCTATTCTATACGGTTTTAGAGCCGGAATTGAAGTACATATTTTACAAATCAAGATTTATTAAGAGAAGGAGCTTCAATTGAAAATTCTCCTATTCTTGTTTGTAGTAGTGTACTTTTACGAACGGTTTTTCCGCTTATAAAAAAAGCTGCCTTTGAAAGGTAGCCGAATTATTATTTGTGTTATGTTTTGATTCTATACTAAATGTAGTTTTAAGTGTTTTGCCACATCGCTTGTATTGGTAATGGGTAAGAAATGATAACTATTATGGATACTTTCTACTGTTGCATGTTTATTTAAAGTCAAAAAACTATTTATTTTTTCTTCTTCTGAATTCTCTCTTCCTTGGTCAGCCAGCAATAATAATAAAGGAAGTTCATTAGACTGCTGAATACAGTAGTTAGTTTTATCGATAGCTCTTGAAAGAGTATTTAATGCATTCAGATTACTATGATGAACATAAACGCCGTCTTTAAAAATAAAGTTATTAAGCATGTAGTTTTTAAAAAGTTCTTTTTTACTGGAGGCTAATTTGTCCATTGAATCAACTTGTTGTTTAATGGCCATCTTTAAATCCTCAAATTTTTCGATGATTGGAAGCTTAATTTCTCCTTCTTCACTATTTTCGTAGTCTCCAGGAAAATAATGCCCCCCATCCATGAGGGTTATAGAAAGAACAGATTCAGGATGGCTTTTATAATAGCTTTGTATGATCCAGGCGCCAATGGAATTCCCTATAAAATGAGCTTTTGAAATGGAGAGGTAATCTAAAAGCTTGTTTACATCTTTGACATAGGTTTCGATTGTGAAATCATTTTGGGAAGAAGTATTGTTATGGCCTGGTAAATCAATTGCAAGAAATCGAAATTCCTTTAAGTCTTTTGCTAACTCTTCAAAGATTTCCTTTCGTTCGCCAAGTGCGGGGATAGCGATTATAGTTGGTCCTATTTGTTCGAAATTGTACTGAATATATTGAAGCATTTAGTATGTCTCCTTTATATCTGATGAGTGGGTAATATCCTGACTAGTAACTAATTATACAGTCTTCAATAAATACCTGCTTTTTAAACTAAACTGTCAGTTATTAATAAGCTAAGAGGTATAGCAAAGTAAGTATATATTTCTAAGCAGAAAAGTAATTTATAAGATTTTCACTTAAATAATAGATCTAGTTAACATATCAAAACTTATCGGCAGAAAATCGATAAGGAGAGAAATTTATTTCTAGAAAAAGAGGAAGGCCAAAAGCGAATTGCAATCGCTGCTTGGCCTTCCTTTTTTGAGCCGGTTATTCCTCGTCCTCCAGGTCTTCTATTATTCTTTTCATCTTAGCGATTTCTTCGCGTTGCGTCTTGATAATCGCATCAGCCAGCTCTCTCACTCGTGGATCTGAAATATTGGCTCGTTCGCTAGTTAGGATAGCGATGGAATGATGAGGGATCATCGCTTTCATCCATCCGGTGTCCTCTATTAATATTTGGCTGCGGACGAGCCAAAGTGAAAGCGCGAATACTACTGCACTGCCAGCTAAAATCAACGAATTCACTTTTTTGTTCTTGTACATTGGCCACATGAATAACAGCATGACAATGGCCATGACAGAGCCCATAATCAACGCCATATAGATTCTTGTTTCACTGAATGTGATATGTTCGAATTGAAAAACGTTTAAGAACATCAACCAATACATCAAAAAGGTCGAAGTGACAATCATGATTCCAAACTTAACGTAACTGTTCATAAAACCCTCTCCTTATAGTAAAAGATTGATTTTGACAAGAATGCCTGAACGGGATCGATGCCTTTCTTATCTGTTTACCATTTAAATTCCCATATAAACTCCATAGAAAATGCATAATTTACTGTAGAAGAAAGAATTACAACGAATTTTATCGTCACTCCATGCAGTTTTCGTCTGAAATATAAAGAAGCCGGCCAATCACTCTCAGATTAGCCGGCATCCTGCATATTTTCTGGTTTTGCATGATCGTCAGCACTTGGGAATCGGAGAAGCTACAGCTTAAGTTGGGTTATTTGGCTGATAATTCAGCTTCAGTTACCCATTTATGATTGGTGACCGGTTCGCCGCCAGTCGGCGGCGTGAAATCAACCATGTAGACAGTTGTTTCCTCGGCAGTAGCAATCGTAGCTGTGGCACCGTCCATTCCTTCCATGTGATCGGCAGCGATTGTCGCTTCATCACCTGGTTTCAACGGTTGGTCTCCTGGATTTTCAAGTTCTTCGTGGATGACCCATTTGTGGTTTTCCACCGGTTCGCCGCCATTGGTCGGAGTGTAAGTGACCGCATAAACAGTCGTATCGTAAGCTCCAACAATCGTAGCTTCCGCGCCTTTCATCCCTTCCATATGATCCGTTTCAATAATGGCTTGGCTTCCTACCTCATAGGTTGGACTTTCCGCTTCCTGTAAATCTGCTGGTACTTCTCCTGAACCGGAATGGTCCATATTCATATGCCCCGAATCCTCGCTCATGTTTTCTTCGGTTGCATTATTCATATCCATTGATTCTTCACTCGTCTCGCTATCTGTATTGCAGGCGCTTAACGTGACGGCGACTACAAGTGACAGTATCCCCATCATCCATTTGTTTTTTGGCATTGCGATCTCCTTCTTTCTACATTTGTCTTTAGATACTTTACCCCTTAACTTTGCATATTGTGTGCAGGAACCATGACATTTTCTTGTGCAAATGGTCTGGGCAGTGGATTATGGCAAGTTCGTGAACCACTAAGGGAAGTTCTCTATTCTATAGAAGAAACTGCACAAAAAATCGAAACTTATTTAGTAAACTGGTGGAGAAGAACATTTTCTAGAAAGAAAGAGCTGGAGGAATAGAGAAATGAAGATGAAAAGAAAAGCGATCGGTGCACTGTTGGCGGTAATTATGTTGGCCGGCTGCAGCGGAGAGGATACGGGCTCTTTTGAGGCCCCGTACGATGGAGAAATGAATCATGTCCATGGAATGGGCTATGCGGGAAATGACAAAGACTTGTATTTTGCGTCACACATTGGATTGAAAATCTACCGGGACGGTGAGTGGTTCGAAACAACGGATAATTTCCATGATTACATGGGGTTCAATGCGACAGATGACGGTTTTATTACGTCTGGCCACCCGAGCGCAGATTCTGAGTTACCCAATCCGCTTGGAATTCAGCGCAGTGTGGACGGTGGAGAAACCCTTGAAGAAATTGCGTTCCAGGGAGAGACGGATTTTCATGCCATGGCTGTCGGTTACAATAGCCATGACCTCTTTTTGATTAATCCGGCGCCCAATTCCTTGCTGGAAGCAGGCGTTTATAGAAGCACGAAAAAAGGGGAGTCGTGGCAACCTGTAAAAGCTGAAGGACTGGAAGGCGAAGTGATAGGACTGGCTCTTCACCCGACAGATTCAGCTTTTGTGGCGGCGGCTACTTCGACAGGCATTTATTTCTCGGAAGATGCAGGAGAATCGTTCCAAGCCCTTACGGCTGAAGGAGAAAGAGGGACCGCGGTGCATTTCACCGAGCAAGGGCTGTACTTCGGGAGCTTCGGGACAGCGGCGGCTTTGATGCAGTATACTGGTGAAAATGAGGCGTTGAAAAGACTGAACATACCGGCTCTTCCGGAAGATGGCATCGCTTTTATCGCCGTAAATCCGGCGAATGACCAGGAACTGGCTTTTTACACGCTGCGGGGCGATGCCTACTTCTCTGAAGACGGTACCCAAAGTTGGAAACCGCTGCTGCAAAACAGCAAAACCCAATAAAATACGTAAACTGGAAAGGGAAATATGTGAATTGAAACTAATGACTCACAGGAAGGGACAGCATGCCCCTGAACCTGATGCGTTGAGGCTGGAAGAGGGTTGCCATGTTCAATAAACTTGCTTTGAAAATCGGATTGCTGTTTTTTGTCTTTATCATCCTCATCGAGTCGGTGTTGTTTTTGATCTTGTATGTCAACTACGTAGAGGAACGGGTGGAAGAAGTCATGTCCAATCTATTGGCCCGGGGGAACACGCACAGCGAAGTGCTGGAAGACAGCTTTGAATCCAGCACGTTGAACCATGTAGCCATGATGGAATCGGCTTCCGATTTCATTGTCATCATCACGGATGCGGAAGGGAATGAGCTGACCCATTCCGATACGATTGAACCCGAAATGAGGGATGTGCTGCAGCACACTGATTTTGGTCAAGTTCCGCAAAAAGGAGAAATCGTGGAGGATCGGTGGGATGAAAAACGGTTTATTGCGACCGACAGTCCCATTACGGTAGCAGGTGAACACCGAGGGCATGTATTTATGTTTGCTGAAACCAACCACATCAAAGGGATAGTCGAACACCTTCGGAATCAATTTTTGTTCGTTGGATTGATTGCGTTCGGCCTTACCATTGCTGCAATTTTTATCTTGTCGCGCTTGATCACGCTTCCACTGATTCGGATGAAGGAAGCCACAGAGCAATTGAGCGAAGGGAATAATGAAGTCAGCCTTCATCTCGACCGGAATGACGAACTGGGGGAGCTGGCGAACGCCATTAACACCTTATCGACGGATCTGAATCGCTTAAAGCAGGCACGGAACGAATTCCTGGCCAGCATTTCGCATGAATTGCGAACGCCACTGACCTACATCAAGGGCTACGCTGACATAGCCGGACGTCCGGATACGTCTGATGATGAACGGCGGGAGTACATTGATATCATCCGGGAGGAAACGACCCATTTGACGGAATTGATTCGGCAATTATTCGAATTAGCCCAGCTTGATCACAACCAGTTTTCCATCCGAAAAGAGCAGGTTTCAATCAATCGGCTGTTTCGTTCGGTTGCCGGTTTGGTCCGTCCCGCGTTCGATGAGAAACACATTTTCTTGGTCGTCCAGTGTCCTCCGGATATGACGGCATTCATCGATCCGGAACGCTTTCAGCAGGTGCTGTTGAATGTACTCGACAATGCCCGGAAATACTCGCCGGAAGGGACGGTGGTGACGCTTCTCGCTGTGCAAGAGGAGGATACGGTAGTGATTAGTGTCAGCGATGAAGGGGAAGGCATTCCAGAAGCTGCTCTTCCCTTTGTCTTTGAGCGGCTGTACCGCGTCGACAAATCCCGGTCTCGGCAGCACGGCGGCAGCGGTCTCGGTCTTGCCATCGCCAAAGAAATCGTCGAGTCGCACAGCGGCCAAATTTCGATTCAAAGTAAACAAAGCAAAGGGACGACGGTCCGTATTGAATTGACAAGGGGGGATTCGTTTGCAGAAAGTGCTGTTGGTGGACGATGAAAAACGGATGCTGGATTTGGTGGCATTGTATTTAAAGCCCCACCACTATCTTTGTACAAAAGCGCTGGGACCTTTTGAAGCTTTACGCTATTTGGACAAAGAAACCTATGACTTGATACTCCTCGATGTCATGATGCCCGAAATGGACGGCTGGGAGCTATGCCGGGAAATCCGGAAAGTCTCGGATGTGCCGATCATTATGCTGACGGCTCGTGAGCAACAGGAGGACATTATTAAGGGGCTGAAACTGGGGGCGGATGATTACGTCACGAAGCCGTTCAATGAAGGGGAACTGCTGGCTCGGATGGAAGCGCTGCTGCGCAGAAGAGCGCCTAAAAAAAGCATTGAAGTAAAGGGCCTCTTCTGGGATGAAGACCGGTTCGAACTCAGCTATCAAAACCAATCCATCAAGCTGACACCGAAAGAGTTCCTGATGCTGGGGCAGCTGTTGAAAAATCCGGACAAAGTGTTCAGCAGGGACCAGCTGATCCAATTGGTTTGGGGATTCGATTCGGAAACGGAAGGACGGACCATCGATTCGCACGTACGGAATGTTCGGGAAAAGATTCGGCAGGTCGGATTCCCCATCGATGACCATTTCCTGACTGTTTGGGGGATTGGCTACAAATGGGTGAATGAGACAGAATAACGCTCAAAGAAAAGAACTCCCCACCGGAAATACATTTTCCGGCGGGGAGTTCATGTAATTAGGCGATGTTCCGGCAAGCTTCTGCGCATCTGTGGCAAGCTTCCGCACAGCGTTTACAGTGTTCATGCATGTCTGCATGTTTGTCGCATTCATTGCCGCATGCTTCACAGATTTTCGCGCAAACAGCTGCCAGTTCAGCTACAAACGGCGAATTGCGGGTGATTGCGTGTTCCAAAAATGCGCATATGTCTGCGCACTCCCGGTCGAGTCGGATGCAGTCAGCCAGCATTTTTACGTTATCTTCCTGCAGGCAAGCGTCAAAACAGTGATTGCATTCCGCTGCGCAATCGTGCAAAGCCTGAATCAATTCCTGATGCTGTTCATGTGCCATGTGTAAAACCTCCATTTTTAGTTTTGTCTCTTGTCTACTTCTTCCCTTTGGACTCGCCACTAAACGGAATTTCTTAAACTCCATAGAAACTGCACAATTTGATGCGTTTCCTCTATGAAACTGAATTTTCTCCATAATTTCTCGATAGTTTCTTTCTATAATCAACAGAAGAAGATTGGATTTTTCGAAACCGAAAAATTGATGGAAGAGGTGAACCGCAATGGCGAAACAGGAAGAGCATCATCATCATGAACCGGCACATTCCAAGGACTACCCAAATCCTTCGGACAGGAAGCTTCAAGATGAATCCACCATCCAGCCGAAACAGACACATCCGAAACATGGGAGCCACGGGCACCAGGGGCATTCCGGACATGGCGATATGGTGGCGGATTTCAAAAAACGGTTCTTTATTTCTTTGATACTCACCATCCCGATTTTAGCGTTATCGCCAATGATTCAGCACTTTATGGGCGTTAATTGGCGTTTCAACAACGATCTTTATATCTTATTCGCATTATCCTCCATCGTCTTTTTCTACGGAGGCTGGCCATTCTTAACCGGCGGAATCCAGGAACTCAAAGAGAAGAATCCGGGCATGATGACCTTGATTGCGTTGGCCATCACCATCGCTTATGGATACAGCACCGTAGTGGTCTTCGGATGGGACGGCAACCAGCTGTTCTGGGAGCTGGCGACGCTGGTGGTCATTATGCTGCTCGGGCACTGGGTTGAGATGCGTTCCATAATGGGGGCCTCCAATGCGTTGGAACAGTTGGTGAAGCTGATGCCGAGCGAAGCGCACAAGCTCGATGAACACAATCAGGTTCAAGACATCCCGTTAGCTGATATCCAAAACAATGATCGGGTGCTGGTCAAACCGGGCGAGAAAATCCCAGTGGATGGGTTGATATTGGAAGGCAAATCGACAATCGACGAATCGATGCTGACTGGGGAATCGGTTCCGATTGATAAAGGAACAGGGGACAGTGTCATTGGTGGTTCGGTAAACAAGGAAGGCTCGCTCATCATCCAAGTGGAAAAAACGGGGGAGGCTTCCTATCTATCGCAAGTCATCAAGATGGTCAAGGAAGCACAGGAATCCAAATCCCGCACGCAGGACCTGACAAACCGGGCAGCCAAATGGCTCTTTTATTTGGCGCTGGCAGCAGGGTTTATCACCCTATTCGCGTGGCTGGCGTTCGGTTATGCGTTTGATGTCGCGATTGAACGCATGGTGACGGTAATGGTCATCGCATGTCCGCATGCGTTGGGCTTGGCGGCACCGCTGGTCGTAGCGGTCTCCACATCCATCTCCGCCAAGCAAGGGCTCTTGATCCGGAATCGCGCCGACTTCGAAGGGGCCCGAAACTTGGATGCCGTGGTGTTTGATAAAACCGGGACACTGACGCTAGGGAAGTTCGGTGTCACAGATGTTGTGCCGATCGAGAATTATACCGATGAAGGAGTGCTGCAACTGGCTGCGGCCATCGAACAGAATT
The DNA here is from genome assembly GCF_000821325.1 of Planococcus massiliensis. Lineage (NCBI taxonomy): Bacteria > Bacillati > Bacillota > Bacilli > Caryophanales > Caryophanaceae > Planococcus > Planococcus massiliensis. The sequence goes on from NZ_CCXS01000001.1 coordinate 1,703,930, forward strand.
CCGAGCATCCGATCGCCGCCGGTATCGTAAATTCGACCAAAGAAAAAGGGCTAACCATCGGAAAAGTAAGCGATTTTGAATCGATACCCGGTAAAGGGATTCAAGGAAATGTGAATGGCCAGAAAGTGAATGTGGTCAGCCCAGGCTATATGGACAGTCATGAACTTCGCTACAATCAGGAACGATTTGAACAGTTATCCGAAGAAGGGAAAACAGTCGTCTTTGTACTGGCGGAAGACCAACTAGCTGGAATGATTGCCTTGGCGGATATTGTCCGCGATAGCGCCAAGGAAGCTGTTGCTGCCTTGAAGGCGAAAGGCATCCATTCAATCATGCTGACGGGCGACAACCGGAAAGTGGCCAATTGGGTAGCGAAACAAGTGGCCATCGATGAAGTCTATGCGGAAGTGCTGCCGAACGAGAAAGCCCATCAAATTCAGCAAGTCAAAGATAGCGGGCGCAGAGTGGCAATGACGGGAGACGGCGTGAACGATGCGCCGGCACTGACGACAGCTGACCTCGGGATTGCCATCGGCGCAGGGACGGATGTCGCGATGGAGACAGCCGATGTGGTCCTTGTCCGAAGCGATCCGAACGATGTGGTGTCGCTGATCGACTTGTCGAAAAAGACGTACCGGAAACTGGTGCAAAATCTATGGTGGGCGACCGGCTATAATATTTTTGCGATTCCACTCGCTGCCGGCGTCTTGGCTCCTTGGGGCATCGTGATCAGTCCGGCAATCGGCGCGGTCTTCATGAGTCTCAGCACCGTCATTGTTGCCATCAATGCCAAACTCTTAAAAGCATAGAAGGAAGGATTTCTAGAAAAATGGGCTGTACTTTTAGGATACCCAGAGTCTTTCAACTGGAGGAGAGGGAAATGAAGATTCAACTCATTTGTGAAGCGTGTAAGGTAATTGATGAATTAATTCCATCTAAGAGAAACGGTGAAGTCGGCATCCACTCAGTCCAACAAAATTTTCGGATAGGTGTGAGCTGGAAGAACGAGGTCATCGAGAATTTTCAGGAAGAATTTATTAACGAATTAGGCAAAGCGACAAGCAATAAAGAACGAAGAGAACTCCTGGAGGACCAGATTACTGAAAATGCGTTTTCAGAAACCATTGATTTTGAATTGAGCTTCACCTGCAAAGGCTGCGGAAATCGGATTACCTTGAATGACTTTCATTTGATTGACCTGATTGGATTCTAGGGGAAAAAGCCGTTCTAAAGATCCTTTTACCAGTTAAATTGTTAAGAAAAAGGAGACGCAGCCGATATAAAGAAAGATAAAACGAAAATACTCAAACGAAAATAACGGGAATGCCCATTGCCCGTAAGATGTGAAAGAGGCGTGTTGAGAAAAGGAAGGTCCTTCATGGTTTTGGATAACAAAAAGAAAAGAACAGTTCAAGAAGAAAGGAGACGGCGTGATCGATCGAATCTGACTCTTGTGCTTCTGCTGTTTTTGCTGGTTCTATGCCTCGTGCTCGGCTATTACTTTATAAAGAATGAAAATCAGAAACAAAATAGGGTGGATGTGGCATCTTCTATTGAAACAGACAAGGAGAATGTTTACTTTGAACTTTTGGAATCATCAAATGAAACCGCTGATGGACAGACCGGTGAAGCAGCCAATTCGGAAAGACCTATAGGTCCGCGATTCAGAGATGAATTCCAGCCCACTATGGAAAGCCTGTTCCAGGATAGAGAACTGATTAGAGCAAACATTGAAAGATATTTTATAGATAGAAGACACCCCAAAGAAATAGATCCGATGCATACAACCGATGGAAAAGATGTACTGTACATTTATCACTCCCATAGCCGAGAAGCGTTCTTGACGTATTTAAAAAACACTGAAAAGCCGGAAGAAGCCTATCACGCGACAGCAAACGTCACGTTGATCGGAAAGATGCTCGGAGAAGCGATGGAACGCCGTGGAATCGGGACGCAAGTAGACGCTTCAGACATTGGAAAAGAACTCGGTGCCAGAGGATTGACTTATGGCAGTTCTTATCCGGTATCACGGGAACACGTTCAGGCTGCCCAAAAAGAAAACCGCAATCTGGAAGTTTTCTTGGATATTCACCGGGATTCTTTGCGAAAAGATTCCACAACAACAGAAATTAAAGGAAATGCGTTTGCGCAATTGCTGTTTGTCGTTGGAACAGGCCACGCAGAGTTTGAAAAGAACCTGTCGTTCACAGCCGGTTTACATCAAAAGATCGAAGAGAGATACCCGGGCTTGTCCAGAGGAATATTAGAAAAAGACAGCAGCCAAGGAAATGGGGTTTATAATCAAGACCTTGCGCCTCAATCGGTGATTGTTGAAGTTGGCGGAGTGGACAATACGGCGGAAGAAATTAGCCGGACGATTGAAGCATTTGCCGAAGTACTGAGTGATTATTATTGGCATGGTGAAAGGTAATCGGATTTTTCAGTTTCTGTATTACAACCAGAAACGAATGAAAAGCAAATTAAAAAACATGAGTCCGGTTGAATACCGAACTCATGTCGAGCAAGCTGCTTGATTTTTTGTCTAACTTTTTTGGGTCAGTTCAATTTGTTCTGGCTGCCTGTTTTTACGCTTCTTTTTCAAAATCATCATTCAATTGATTGGCAACAGACACAACTGCTAAGTTTTGATGGCTACATAAAAAACAATTTCAGAGCCGCCCAGCTTATCAAAAGAAAGCCGCTTGATAGCGCTGTGACGTATCCTATAAACAGTTTACTTTCTTTGTTTTGCAACTGTTTATACTCCTTATAAGTGATTTCTCCTGCAGCATAACGTAATCCAATCTCATTTGGTTCTATTCCGAAACGTGTGCCTTCTTTATCTTCTAAAATTATTTGACTAACTAAAGGAAGGTCTTTTCCGTCTCCAATGTCTTCTAAAGCCTGATTCTTAAATTCAGTGCTTTTTCCGTTAATGAAATCAAGCCTGATCGGTTTGTAGATAGAATTCTTTCTGATTTTTTCACTCATAATATACGCTTGACGTTCAATTTCATTATGGGGAATGCACATACTTTCACCTCCTGCTTCGTATATTCCAGTGAAAGGCAAAGAAGCTCTGGCTTTAAAACTTGATTTAAAATTCTTCAACTACCCTACTATCTATGCTTCAAGTGGAATTTTTTCCATCTCGCGAAATCTAGTCAGAGGCAAGGTCTATAATTACTTTAGTTTTACCACGTTTCCTATTGCTTATCAATTTAAGTTGTTTAATGGAAGTATATATTTATTATGTGAGTGAATAGAGGAATTCCGACAGATGCTAAATTAGTTTACATATCATGAGGTTATCGGAAGTTCTTTAAAAACAAATACAAGAAAGGAAGAGGGAAGCCAATTTATCAGCTTTCCTCTTCCTTATATATAAAATCACTTATGATTCAATGCTTGATTGATAAATTGGTATAGCTCGCCATCTATTTCATACTGCAGTTCGTTCCCTGGGTTTTCAGCGTGGAAATGTTCGGCTTGCTTGCGGAAAGTCCTATCGTCTTCGGAAAAGGCATTCACGATGTCATTCCATTTTCTCGCTAAATCTTGTACTTTTTCATCGGAAGGAGAAGCACCTTTTTCTTTTTCAAAACGAATTTCCTTGATCAGACCGTTAAATTCTTGCTCTGCTTGCTTTAAAAGTTGTTTGTCGGCGTTTTCATATCGGCTTTCCATGGTATCCAATTGCTGCTTCGAAAAGTATTTTTCCTTATTCATTTTCAGCGCCTCCATTAATTTAGTAAGTTCTGAAATCGAGAGGGTCCGGTTGCTGTGTACAGCCGATAACGCATTTTCCAACTCCGCTACTAGTTTTTGCTGAACCTCTATCTCTTTTTTGACGCGAGAAATTTGGGTTTGCAAAATCTCCGCAACGGTTTGTTCCTCCGGATTAGACAACAGAAGTTGTATTTCTTCTAACGATATTCCCATCTGCTTTAAGGACAAAATTGGCTGAAGACGTACCAAATCTGCTTTCGTGTAAAGCCGATGTCCTGACTCCGTATACTGAGAAGGTGAAAATAAACAGATTTGATCGTAATAGCGTAAAGTTCGAATCGTTAAACCCGTCAATTCTGCAACTTCTCCGACTTTCCAATATTCCTTCATTCGATTAGCCTCCATTCAACACCATTTCTATTCACCAACTAAAAACGAGAAATTCGAAGTTAGAAGAGTTGCTGCATCTCCTTTTGCTCAAACGTGTAGGTTTTCCCGCAAATATGGCAAAAAGTTTCGATGTCTTCATTTCGTTCAATGCTCCGTTTGATTTCCTCTTCACTCAATGAATAAAGCATGCCATAGAACATTTCTTTACTGCACCCGCAGAAAAATTGACTGGAGCTATGGCCGATAATTTTTGCATCCCCAAAGAACTGGGTTAACGCTTCTTCGCTGTCACTCGCTTCTTCAGCGTTTAGTTTACTGAAAATATCTGGATTGGCTTTTACAATCATTTTCACTTCTGAAAGCAGTTGTGATGGTGCACCGGGAAGCAGTTGTGCATATAGTGCATGGCTGGAAAGAAGGGAAGCTCCATTATCCAACTGAATGTCGGAATAAAGATAGGTCGGCGTCTGATCACTCTGCACAAAATAGTTGGCGATATCATCCGTGATATGTTGATTTGGCATATCGGTAATGCTGGTGAATTGATTCATCTCAGAACCCTTTATGACACGGATCATCCCAGAAGGTCCAATCAAATCTTGCATCGACTTTTCTTCTGTATTAGAAGATCTCAAAAGTTCTTCGTTCAGGTATCCTCTGACATTTCCATTCGCTTCGGCTTCCGCAAAAATTTTATGGCGAGGATTGCTCAACGTTATCTGGAGGCTCATTCGCTGGTTTCCTTTGAGCGTGCCGGAAAGTATGCTCATCGCGGATACCGTTTTGCCCAACATCAGTTTAAGCGATTCAGGCAGTTCTTGGTTTAAAGCAAAGATATCGCGAAGCAGCTGGGTATTGTCAATAAAATATAGACGAATCTGTTCTTCTTTAATTAATGCCTTAACAATGGTATTTTGCACAACGATTCCCCCTTTGCAAAAGTAAGCTAGTTTCACTATAAAACATTACCCTACGTAAGGTTCAAGGAATAAATGTAATTTTTACTATATTTATTTTTAGTTAACATATGAGGGATTATCGGAAGAGAAGTAACTAACAAGTTATTTCTCTTCTTTTTGTTGGATAAGTAGACTATCAGGAACGCTATTTGTAGGAAACTTAGGTTTTTGATATGTATGGTTCATTTCTAATCTTTGAATCTATTAAAAAGAAAATTGTTTGTTGCATTTCCTATTAAATTGAGGATGAGAGGGTAGGGAATTAGTAAAGAAGAAATGGGGGAACGGCAGTGGAAATTTTTTATTTATTCATAGGGATTTTCTTGTTAGCAGCAGGAATTCTGGATTTTTTATGGACGACCTTATGGGTGGACGGAGGAGCCGGCCCGCTTACGAATCGATTGGCTGCGATTACGTGGAAGAGTTTGAAGCGAATGAGCAAAAAAGTTCCAAAACTTCTCAGTTTCTCCGGTCCGCTTATCATTACGCTAACGATTAATTTATGGGTTTTATTGATATGGATGGGATGGACATTCGTATTTGCGGGAAGCGGGACTTCAATTTCGGATTCAACCGATAATCATCCGGTTTCTTGGGTAGAAAGAATTTATTATACCGGCTACAGCATCATCACATTAGGAAATGGGGAATACAGCCCGAAAGAAGGAGGATGGCAAATTGCGTCCATCCTTGCTTCCGGAACAGGGATGCTATTGATCACCATGAGTGTCACTTACATACTTTCCGTGATTAATTCTGTAACGCAACAACGTTCTTTTGCCGATAGTGTCACGGCTATGGGGAAAAGTGGCGTGGAAATGGTGAAAAACTCATGGAATGGGAAAAATTTTCGGAATGTGGATTTGCTTTTGAATACATTTGCCGCCCAATTGTCCAGTATAGCTGAACAAAAGAAGGCCTACCCGATTTTGCAATATTACTATAGTGAGAATTCGGGAAAAGCGATAGCGCCGGTATTGGCACAATTAGATGATGCGGTAACCATCTGGCAATTTGGCATCCCGGAAGAGAATGTGCCGAATCAACTCCTCTTGCAGCAGGTTCGCTCGGGGATTGTCAGTTACTTAAATACATTTGAAGGAGATATGGACAATGCTCCTGATAATTTGCCTCCACATCTTGACTTAGCTGAAGTCCAAGCCGCTCATTTGCCCACCATTTCTAAGGAAGCTTTTGAAGAGGAAGTGAGGGCTCGCGAAGACCACCGCAGAAAATTGCTGCGGTTAGTTCAAGAAGAAGACCGGGAATGGCCAGGGGAAGAAGGAGTGAGGTAGATACTTCAACTGAAGTGAGGATGTGCGTGTTTTAGTCAAGCAGATTTGAATGTGACTTAAGTGCAGTTAAGTTACATTCCCCTCTTTGATTCCATTTAACTTCGAAGAGCCGTAAGAGAAAGTGAATTTACTGGAAATAATCATACATTGATAAGCTTATATACCAGACTTTGTAATTGAGCTTCTAAAGAGCGAAGTTTCCATTTCTAAGCGTTATCGAAAGCTAACAAACAAAAAGGAGATATTCAGAATAAGAACTGCGCCCCATTTAATGGACAGTTTATAAAAAAGGTACCCTGCAGCTAGGCTGCAATGAGATGACTTCGGTATTGTGCCGGAGTCATCTTTTTTAGATTCCATTGCTTGCGTGTTCCGTTGTAATAGTCCATGTACGCATCCACGAGCCCTTTCAATTCATCCAGGCTGGTGGCCGACATCATCTTTAAAGTGACCAAAAAATGATTCGATGGGGGCGTTGTCGAGGCAGTTGCCCCGGCGGGACATCGACTGGGTCAATTTCATTTCCTTCACACGTTGTTGGTATTCGGGATGGGTGTAGTGGAAACCTTGATCGGAATGGATCATCGCTTCCGGGTGAATATTGCCATCCAATGCTTCTTTCAATTTCTTTAACGTGCGGTAGACAATTTCCATGGTAAGCGTCGTCGTGACTTCATAGGCAACGATTTCCCGGGTGGCGACATCTTTTACGGCGGACAGATACGCCATTTGCCCCGACCGGTTCGGCAGATACGTGATATCCGTGACGAATACCTTGCCGGGTTCATCTTGTTCGAACGCACGGTTTAACAGGTTCGGACAGACGGTGTGTTCCTGTGTGGCTTTGGCGATCTGCTTATAGGGATTCGCTCGCCGGATTTTGGCAAAGAGGTTGAATTTGCGCATAAGGCGTCGGATCTTCTTGTGGTTCATCGGCGTTTCTAGCAGTTCCACGAGGACCATGTAAAAGGTGCGATACCCGATTTTCCCCCGATGCGCATCATAGATGCTTTTGAGCAAGAGGTAATCCTGGTAGTCCTGTTCTTCGCGAATGGCGTGCTGTTCCACTTTCTCCAGCCAAGCGTAATAGCCACTCCGGCTGACACCCGCGGTGCGGCAAAGGGTTCCCACCAGATTTCTCAGTTGGAATTTCCGGATCACCGCATTGATCGCTTCGAATTTTTCCGCCGGGGTCAGCTGCGTTTCTTCGCCTGCCTCTCGAGCGCCTCGAGCTTTTTTAGCAACTCATTTTCCGCTTCTAAGTATTTGATGCGTGCTTCCGCCTTCTCCAGCTTTTTCTCCGCAGAGAGATCGTTAGTGGAAGGGCGGCCAGTACTCCCTTTTCCACGGCGCTCCTTTAAGAAGCCTTCTTCTCCATACGTTCTAAACGTCGTCCGCCAACGATTCAAAGAAGACGTCGCTTTTTTAGAACCGATAACGGTTAAGTCAAACCCACTTTCACTAAAAATCTGAGAAGGGCTTTTGCCTGTCTGATATTCCTTCACGGCGTGGATTTTAAATTCCGGCGTGTACTGAATCGCTCGATCCGATACGGACGCGACATTCGGATTCGCCTCCAAGACCCGTTGTTGATGTTCATTGAATATGATTTTACTCATGTAATCTTCTCCCGTCCAAGTTCGCTAAGTTTAGTATACCGGGGTCTGAAAATAGAAAAAACCCCAAATGGGGTCACTTTTTTTAAAGTGTCTACCATTTGGGGTTCAGTTCACTTCACGAGGAAGATCGCTTTTATGTTTAAGTTCTGCGTCAATCCGATTTCAACTTCGAATACATATTCACATCGAAAAATTGCTGGTTTATTTTTTCGGATTGCCTTTGGGTTCCTTCGAAATGGAAAGCCAGTTTTTTTAACAAATGGATTGAATTTTTGTTAAGCGGATCGACTTTGGCTTCAATCCGGTTAAGGCCCATTCCGTAGAATGCCTGATGCAATAGGGCGGCAACGGCCTCAGAACCAAAACCGCGTCCCCAAAAGTGCCGGCTGAGGTCATAAGCAATTTCAGCTTTTGCATTTTCGGAATCCACATAGTTAAAGCCGCATGAACCGATAAGCTCTTTTGTTTCCCTGATAAAAATAGAATAGCGAATGGCTTGTTTGTTCCGGTGCAGCCGATCAAACAGCTGGATCATTTCCTTTGCTTGAGCTTCGGATGTAAAAGGATCAATATTCATGAACCGGGTCACTTGTGGGTCGGACCAAAGTGCAAAGAGCGCAGAAGAATCTGCGGCCTCCATTTTTCTTAAAATCAATCGTTCGGTGCTCATTTCTGTAATCAATAGTTTTCCCTCCATTTTTTTCGTTCTCTGAGGTAATCACTTTGACATCTGCGCATAATTCAGTCCCTTCAATGAAAAGTTATTCCTAGTATAGGATAGGGGAATTGGTGGTGCAAGGAGGAGATTGGGACCGAAGTTACCGAGTGATATTTGCTTTCTTGGGTTGTAAATACTTATAAAAATGTAAATATTACCATAATTACTAGTAATCTATTTTCACACTCCTTATACTTGTATTAACAATAAATGCCAACAATTTAATTGGAAAAGAAATTATGAAAAGGTGTGATGCTATGAATCGATTTATCTTGCCGCATATGTATTTATTTTTTGGGATACTCCTGTTTATATTAGCTGAGAATGTAGTCTATTCAGGAACTTTGTATGCCATAGCCATAATGATTTCGATAATTTGTGTGCTAGTTGGGCTCGTCTGGAATATTGGGTTGCTCTTGTATCGTGAGTAAAAGAAGCAATTCTTACTTTTAAAAGAAAGCTCTTTTGAGTTTAGAAGAATTAACTTCAACCTTCTTTATCTACAAACAGTTCTTTTGCATAACAAGTTCTTGTTTCAGTATCGACACAGGAATCTTCTAAATTCGCTTTTGCTTTTTCTTGTATACGCAAATCCTGTTTTTCTAATTTATTCTTTTGGAAATCACTAATGCTAGTATGTTCACTAACAACCAGCCACATTTCTTTCTCATTTTCTTCAAGCCCTTGGGATAATTCCAAAAGTACTTTATCAGAGTAAGTTTCTGTGATGATTCCTGTCACATCATAAGTGGAAGGATCCGATAAACTATTAGCTTCTTCAGATCCTTGGCAGCCGCTCAATAATAGAACAAATACAAGAGCCTGTTTTTTCATCCTGCTATCTCTCCATTTCGTTAGTATAAGTGAATACTTTTCATTTTATATTAGATGATAGACAGGTTGGTGTCTTGCAGGAGGGAATGATCGGGCAGTTTTTCTGAGAGCGGCAAGCGCAGACGTCTTTATGTCGTTAATTTAATGAGCAGTATTGTGGGACTTGTTCCACTAGATCATTTTTCTCGCTATAATCATTGGAAGAGAATGTATTTTTTGAATATTTTATGCTTAATCAGTAAGGGGTGTCGAATGGAGAAGACGAACAGCTACACTTATTTTGCCATTAAAAGCAATGGTCAATTTGATAATGGATTTATAGCTTATGAAAAAGGGATCTTTGCGCCACAAGAACTGACGCATACTCTAGGGATCCAACCTTTCAGCTATTGGGCTTATGGTGATAAAAGGATTGATGGTTCTGTATACCGTTTCTCGGCATGGAGCGCTGAAAAGTCTGAGGCGGGAAGACTGGATGTAGAAGCCCAGTGCAAAGAAACCATCCGGAACCTCAAAAACAAAATCCCCCAACTGCTTCAAATAAAAGAGCGATACGATGTAAATTTTATACTCACCATCGTTCCAAGTATTTATGGAGACGAACAACCTTGGCTTTCCTTTGACGAAGAAATCATTAAGTTTTGCTATTTAACTGGCACTACTATCGATGTGGATATGTATATCTATCCGCTCGAGAATGGTAATGAAGAAGTGATGGAAAGGAGTTAACGATGCGAGTCCCATGGTATGAAACAATTGGGCTGGCAATGAAAATGCCCGATGCTAAATTTAGCGGAACCTTACTGATTCCAGCTTTTCATTTTTACGAAGAATATAACGATGTTTTTGATAAGGTTTCATCTTTGGAAATGACCTTGATTTCAGAAGAAGAGAAACCTTTTGAAGTGATTTTAAAATTTGTCAATGTCTCATCACTTCAATTAACTGGCTTTGGAAATGCTTATAATCAGTTATTAGGATTCCACATAACGGATTTAAAAGAGTACAGGGTTGAAAAGGAGCGCCGTTATTTAATTGAGGACTATGAAGACGATTCAGTGAGTTTCTATTGTGAAAAAATAGAAATTTTAAATGAAGCAATAGAGACCTAAAAAAATGCGAGTTATGGAAAAAGCACAGGAAGCCGGGTTGGAGACGGAAGAGGACGTTACCGAAGAATGGCGCGAATGGTAGGGGAAGCTTCCTAAAAAAAGCGAAGAAAAGCAGGAGGGAACCAGACTACGCCTCTTTGCCTTTCTTCGCTTTTATTTTCCTATAAATAACATAACCTGCATTTAGAAAGAACAGAACGATGGCTGAAGTCAATAAACCAAGTATTCCTGGCAGATTAGGCCCTGTTATCAAGTAGAAGATTGAGCCTAAAATAAACGCTGTAAAGCCGGCCAAGCTAAGTTTCCATTTGGAATTTTCGATTCTCGACATCGTTCCATTCCTCCTTTTAGGCTAATCACTCGTTAAGTAATTGCAACATATCTTTTGGTTCCGCCAATACGTAGTCAGCGGATTCAAATCCTTTTCGCCGCTTCGCACCCCATAACGCAAGCGCGAATTTCACGCCTGCCTCCTTAGCGCATTGCATGTCATAGACCGAATCGCCAATATATATAGCTTCGTTTGGAGGCGCGTTCAATTTCGCTAAACAAAGCAATAACGGATCCGGATGCGGTTTGTGATTTTTGGTGTCATCTGCGCAGACGATCTGTTCAAAATTAGAAGTTAACCCAAACGGTTCGAATTCATCTGCCAATTGCTGCTTTGTTTTTGACGTGACAATTCCTGTTCGAACCGGGATTACCGGCAATGACTGTATCACTTCTCGCAAGCCTTCAAAGACCTCTACTTCATGCGAAAATTCCAATACGGCTTGCGACCATTTTGAATGGACACGCTCCATATCGTTCACTTTCAGTTTTCTTAAGGTTTCTTGTCCGGGGATGCCCAGCGCAAAACGTAATTCTTCTATCGGATACGCATGGCCTTCTTCTCGCAAAACTTGGTCCAGTGATTTTAAAATGGCCCGTTCCGTATCCAAAATCGTTCCATCCACATCGAAAATTACATATTTAAACAACTAAAATCCTCCTTAATAATGGCAACTTTTTTTGACAGGCAGCTATTGTTCGAACGTGATTTCGTTTGTTCCTTGTAAAGTGGCGAAATGGCTCAATAATTCATTTTGATGGTTGATGATTTGCTTGGAGGTGAAGTCGTCAGAATCCCACGTACCATGGGCATCTTTCACAAGAACTACATCAAACCCCAAATCGCTCGCACGGCGAGTCGTCGCAGCAATGCAATGTTCGGTCTGGTTTCCGCCTATTACGAGTTTCTGTATGCCTTCATTTTTCAAAGTTTCCAACAGCTCAGTTTCTTGGAAGGAATCCGCAGCCCACTTCTGGATGACGACGTCGCCTTCTTCCGGCGTGAGGGAGGAATGGATTTGCCAGAAATCCGTGCCTTTTACGAGCCCGGCATCGTTATGCTGCACATAAATGACCGGAACCTTAGCTGACCGTGCTTTTTGAAGAAGGGACTGCAGATTTTCGAGCAGTTTCTCGCTTTGATCGACAGGGTTGGCAGGATCGAACATCTCATTTTGAGCATCAACGATTAATAGAGCGGTCTTAGACATCGGACATTCTCCTTTTCGCGAAAGCGTTTTCTTTATATTACAAAGGATCTGCTTGATTGTATAGTATCGATTCTAATCATTACTTTTCAGTAGAGAAGGAGACAGTTACTTGATCAGTCGCTCACCCTACCCCTTCATTCAGTAAAATTTATTTATCCGGAAGGATTGTTCCCTTGAAATCCGTGGTATAGAATAAGAACAAGTGTTCTTTTAGGGGTGGATCAAATGACAGGTTATTCAGGAAGAAAACGGGTGATTGCCTGCATCGATATGCGCAGCTTCTATGCCAGCTGCCTCGCTGTCGAAACGGGGCAAGATCCGATGCAGGCCTGCATTGCGGTGGTGGGGAATCAGGAGCGCAAAGGCAGCGTGGTCTTGGCGGCTTCGCCGCGCATGAAAACGGAATTTGGCGTCAGAACCGGCACTCGCCTTTTTGAAATTCCGGATGACCCGCGCATCCAGCTCCTTGAACCGAAAATGCATTTCTTCCTGCAAATCTCGATGGCGATCACGGATTTACTGGGCCAATATGTGGCGCACGAAGACATCCATGTCTACAGCGTCGATGAAAGTTTTATCGATTTCACGGGCATTCTGAATCAGTGGAACAGCCCGGAGGAAATTGCGGTGGATATCCAGGATGCCATTTACCGCCAATTCGGGCTGCCTTCTGCGATCGGCATCGGGCCGAACATGCTGCTGGCGAAACTGGCGCTTGACTTGGAGGCGAAAAAGAAAGGCGTGGTGCACTGGGAAATGGAAGATGTCCCGGAGAAATTATGGCCTGTCACCCCGCTCAGCAAAATGTGGGGAATCGGTTCCCGGATGGAAACCAACCTCAACCATATGGGCATTTTTTCGGTCGGCGATTTGGCGAAGGCGGATCTCAAGCGATTGGAAGAGAAATTCGGCATCATGGGCCATCAATTGTACCAGCACGCCAACGGCATCGATTTTTCAGAACTCGGTGCACCACTTGTCGAGGGGCAGATCAGCTACGGAAAAGGGCAGATTCTGTACCGGGATTACGTGAAAACCGAAGACATCTTCACGGTGATCTTGGAAATGTGCGAGGACGTATGCAAACGGACGCGGGACGCGGGAATGGCGGGGCGGACGATTCAACTGGGCGTCGGCTACAGCAAATCGGCCTTCGGCGGAGGCTTTTCCCGTTCCCGGACCATCCATGAAGCCACCAACGATACGATGAAAGTTTACCGGGTGTGCCAGGACTTGTTCCATGAATTCCATCAAAACTTGCCGGTTCGCCAAATCCATTTGTCCATCAGCAAACTCGAAAGCGAATCTTCCGTCCAGCTGAGCCTGTTTGAAAAGCGGAAATGGGAACGGAGAAAACTGGCGGCCGCCATGGACGAGATCCGGAACCGGTACGGCTACGCAGCCATTTTTCGGGCTGTTTCGAAAACCGAAGCTGGAACAGCCATTGCGCGGACCCGGTTGATCGGCGGCCATAAAAAGTGAACAATTTGCTTGCAGGCTCTGTCATTTAAACGGAAGCTCCACAACTTCAATTGTTTCCATCTACATACTAGAAAAACGGCGTATCAGGACACGCCAATCTTAAGTTTTGGGTATCCCGAAAAGCAGGAATATTCTGCGATTCGGTGTAGAAGCTAAATTAGTGAAATTAATCCCTAAAGTAGGATTGTTTTTCCAAGGAATCCCGCTATACTAATTTGGTACCGCTTATTTCGAACGACGGAACAGGAAAAACCAGTCAATAAACCCGGAGCAGAGTAGCGAGATCACATAGAGAATAGGGGATTATCCAATTGAACAACCGTAACCTTTTTATGGCTGCCAGCGCAGCCGTCGTGGCTGTAGCCGCAGTTGCATCACCTGTCAGCGCATCATCCACCCACACTTTCAGCGACGTCGGACCGCGCTATGACGAAGCCGTCAGCTTCTTGTACGAATACGAAATCATCAACGGAAAAAGCGCCACACAATTTGGCACGTACCAGCAGCTAACGCGTGGAGACGCAGCGGTCATTTTAGCGAATGCCGTTGGGGTAGACACAGAATCCGCACCGGATGCGGGCTTTACAGATTTGAATAACCGGGTGCGCGGCGCTGTCAACGGCTTAGCAGAATACGGCATTGTTTCCGGCGTCACCAAAACACAGTTTAAGCCGAATGACATCCTGACACGCGGCGCGATGGCGAAACTATTGGTCGCAGCGTTTGAACTGGAAGAATTTGAAGAAGACACACCATTTACCGATGTGGGCGGCGTCTTTGCACCGTACATCGGCGCTCTTTACGGCACCGGCATCACAAACGGAAAGACCGCCACTTCCTATGGCACGTACACCAATATTACACGCGGCGATTTCGCGAACCTTTTATACAACACCATTTCTTTCGTCATGGAATCGTTCTATTTCCCTGAAGCGGCGTCAGCTGAACTCGTTGGCAGTACATCCGTCAAAGTAAAACTGACAGAGGCTGTCCCAAGCGAATTCCGCGCGCAGGATGTAGCGGACCTCTTCTATTTTACGGTGCAGTTTGAAGATGGTTCTGAATTTGAGTTCACGCCGACTACAGCTTCGTTCTCTAAGGATCGCCTATTCGCTACCTTTAACTTGGGCAACTTGGATCTGGTTGGCAAAAAAGGGCAGCTCATCATCGATGACTATGAAAAAGAATTGGCTGTGCCGTTCGACTTCTCTGCACCGGTTGAAGCTCCTGTAGAAGAGCCGGTTGAAGTTCCAGTAGAAGCACCTGTGGCAGTGCCTGGCGAATAAGTTAATTGCTGATGAATGATCAGTTAATTCCAGCTTTGCTGATTGCGTTATTTGGAATCATGAATTTTTCATCCATTTATGAGTGAAGAAAGATAATAGAAAAACATGAGAAAGACCCTGGCATGAGTAGCCAGGGTCTTTCTTCTTTCGTATAAGAAGTCAATAACGGTCTCCAACCGCTGAATTTTTCGGCAATAGGGCATCAATGCGCTGCAAATCATCGGCTGTCAATTCGACTTGAAGCGAAGCGACATTTTCTTCGAGGTATTTGATGCGTTTTGTGCCAGGAATCGGCAAAGCGCCATTGGCGATGGTCCAGGCAATGGCTAGTTGGGAAGGCGTACAATTTTTATCTGCAGCCAGTTCTTTCACTTTCTCAACCAATTCCACGTTTTTTTCGAAGTTTTCGGGTTGGAAACGGGGAAGGTTCCGGCGCCCGTCGTTCTCATCGAAGTCTTCAAATTTCTTTAATTCGCCCGATAAAAATCCTCGGCTAAGCGGGCTGTAGGCGACAAAACTGATCCCGAGTTCTTGGACCGTCGGAAAAACGTCCGTTTCCACGTCCCGGCTCCAAAGCGAATATTCGGTTTGCACGGCCGTTATCGGATGCGTCGCATGGGCACGGCGGATTTGGTCCGGAGACGCTTCTGATAAACCGATCGCCCGCACTTTTCCGGCTTTCACCAAGTCTGCCATCGCTCCTACTGTCTCTTCGATCGGCACATTCGGATCTACACGGTGCTGATAATACAAATCGAGATAATCGACCTCTAACCGCTTCAAGCTTTTATCAATGGATTCCTTCACATAATCGGGATGGCCATTGATGCCTTGAAAATTTGGGCCGAACGCAAACTTACTGGCGATGACGGTTTGATCGCGTCGGCCTTTTAGCGCTTTCGCCAGCAATTCTTCATTATGCCCATTGCCGTAGACATCCGCTGTATCCAGCAATGTTACACCTAATTCCAAAGCACGGTGGATCGTTTTGATCGACTCTTCGTTATTCACTTGTCCGTAAATAGGGGACATCCCCATCAATCCTAATCCAATCGCTGACACTTCTAAATCGCTATGGCCTAACTTTACCGTTTTCAATGTGTACCATCCTTTCTTGTATGGAAACTCCTGGTATACGTCATAAATACCTCTGTGATATTAAAGTAAACTTTAACCGTCAAAATGTATTTTCACAGCTGATGATAAAACGAATAATGTAACATATATATTACTAAATGGAACTTATATGTTACAATCAGTTTATGGAGGTTGGATCATGAAAAATCAAGTGAAGCTTGGCCGCGTAAAAGCCGGAATGACCCAACAGGAATTGGCGGATGCAGTCGGAATCACGAGGCAGACGGTAAGTTTAATCGAGAAAGGGAAATACAATCCTTCATTGAAACTGTGCTTATTGATTTGCTACGCAGTGGATGCGAGTCTGGATGAGATCTTTTGGGTGGAAAAGGAGGAGTTTGAATGAAAAAAATAAAAGATGAACGCTTAATTTTGAAGAATCTCCAACATATCCGAATTGCTTATGTGGTCCAAACGCTTGGAATATTATTGATACTGGGATATGAACTGATTCAGGGCGGCCTTGAGGGGATGCGGGAGAATCCGATTTGGTTAGTGTTTATGCTGACTACGGTAGTCTATGCGTATGTGTCTATGAGTACAAGCGTGGACCATGAAAGAGAAAAACGCAGCCCGAAAAAATCTTTGGCGATCGGATTAATCGTTACAATTACTATCGCGGCAGGAGTGGTTGTTCTCACTGCGATGACTCCTGGATTTGCTTGGGCTGATGGCTTTTTGATTGGCGGCATCTTATGCGTTTGCGGCTTGGTTCCCTTAGTTTATATTTATCGTTTAAGGATGAAGCGGACTATGGAATTAGAAGAATAGAAAACAGTAGATTGCAAATTTAAAAGGACGATTGCTTAGCTTTTTTAAAGCGGTGATCGTCCTTTTTTATTGAAATCGAGTGATTGCTAATCCTTCCAATGAAACGGACGATCCAAATGAACGGGCAATTGTGTTTGTTGATTGCCTTTCGCTGAGTTGATCTGCATCTGCGTCAAAAACAGGCTGGTCGATAAGTCTGCTCCGCATAAATTAGCGTCCCGCAGATCGGCTCCGATAAAATCAACAGCGCGTAAATCCGATTTTGCTAAGTCAGCTGCAATCAAATAAGCCCCTCTCAGATTCGTTCCCCTCAAATCCTTGCCCTTCAAATTTTTGCCCATCCAATCAACGCCAGGCTGTTCAAGTTTCCGTTTTCCATTAACCGGAACGGCCCGTCTACGAATTTCGCGGCTGGCTTTCACTAATAGCTCTTTGACCGGATGACGATAGCCAATCAAGTCCAAGTTCAGCAGTTCATCTGCGCTTAGCTTCGTCAGCCTTTGCAGCAGATCCAATTGCTTGGTAAGTTCTTGCTGCAGCACCGGATTGCTTTTATAAGAAAGGGCTTCGGCGGTAAAAGCAATCATTTCAAACAATTGCTCCATGACAGGGAAAGCTTTAAACATTTTCTCCGCATTTTCCGGCTGGTTCTGCCAGCTGTTCCTACCGAAAGTAGTCTGCGCAATCATTTGGCCAGCGCCAAGGCAATCAAAAACGGTACATCCTTTAAATCCTTTTTCGCGCAATTCGCTGTGAATCCGGCAACGGTAATCCTTCTGCAAATTCGGACACGGAATCCCTGCAGGTTTATTGATGGCAAAATCGTTTGAAGCAATCAAGTTCAGGGCCGTGCAGCACAAGCCGAAACACTGCGTACAATCTGCTTTTAGACTGGATCTGATTTCTCTTGCTTGGTTCTGTGGGATTGGTTGAAGTAAAGTCATGGCTACGCTTCCTTTTCGCTTAGTCTCTTGCTATGCCGATGCCAATTTTACATACTGTTAACTTCTCGAAAATAAAGAAAAATCCTGCTTACAGGAATGTTCAACTGCGCAGGCGAGGAAAGGCTGGGTGAACTTAACATACCGATGAAAAGATTTCCTTAAATTGCTAGCGTTCTCTAGCCTTGCTTAGTATATTGGAAAGACAGCGATCATCAGATCAAGGCGAAAGGAAATGAACTCAATGCAATTACAGGAAGACATGCTATTCGAAAGCGAGAAATGGCCCATTATTGATGCTGATTGCAAAAACCGCCAAGTCTTGGTGCTGCTAAAAGGAAAAGGCGAAAACCTTGTTCAATTGAACGGTGAAACAATTATGACAGGTTCGACCGGCCATTCGAAGATCCGCTTTACGAAAGAGCATTTCTGTCTCTTGAATGATAGGACCCTATCGTTTTATACCTTGGCGGGAGAATTCGTTTCAGATTGTGAAGTCGGCCCGTTTATTTTTGAATTGATGCCTTATCAGCAAGGGGTGCTGTGCAGTTACGGCGATGAGGGCGTTTTTGGCAATCGAAATGGACAAAATCGATTAAATTATGCTGCGCCTTTCCAGCAGTTGGAATCTTATTATGATATCGCCGTTCAAAATCAGCTTTTGTACGATCCGCTTTTTGCTCGCTATAAACCTTACGCATGCTTGGGATTTAGGACGGAAAGCAACGAACTGCTCTTTTTGGATGCGCAGCTAAAAAAACAAAAAGCGCTTGCCGCACCTTTTGATACCGGAAACGTCATTGCCTTTGCGCTTACCCATGAACTTGGTGTGTTTCTAAAAGAAAACCAGTTTATTGTTTGGGAATTTGGAACAACCGGTAAAGTGATGGATTATCCGGGCTCCTTCGACTACAACACCAGATCTATTTTTGCTCGCCATGAATCTATGTTTTTAATCATTACAGACCATGAAGTTAATGCTTTGAAAATGGACGGGGTGTACTATTGAGCAAGAAGAATCATAAGCAGAACTTGAAACACAGGAGGAGCTATGAACATGCCTTCACTGTGATTAAGAATATTGTGGATGAATGGGATCCTGTAGGTTTATGGGCTATGGGTTCTCCAACTGATGAATATGAAAGTGAAATAAGAGAGATCACCAGGCTGTCTTTTAGAATAAATTCTGTCGAAGAGTTGGCAAATGCGATTCAATATCTTTTTGTTGCTCGGTTTGAAGAGCAATTACCTATGGAAACTTGCACCAAGATTGCTTCAAAAATCATGGGAGGCACTTCGACTTATTGAGTGGGGCACGGTGCCTAAAATAGAAAGAGTTGAGCCATATGTCTAAGAAAAATCAAAAGTCTAACAAATTGGAACAAAAGGATTTACTACAAGGCAAAGAAATACAAGTTGAATTGTTAACGGAAAGCGACGCCATTGAAATAAGAAAAACATGGGAAAAGGTATTTGCCAAAAACCTCTCAAGGTCTGAAAAGGATCAAATCCATTTTCATGAAATGTTCTGGCATATATTTAGCTATGAAAAAGTGGAAGTGGTGACGGGAGACAAAGCTTTAGCTGCATTTAATAAACAGAAGAAAGAGCAATGCTACCTCTTTTATCAAGAAAAGACGGACGTTTTAAAGATTAACCGGGTGGCAGATTTAAAAACGTCGGATATTTTAAACCGAGGGGCTGGAATGGCAGATGTCTACATAGTCAGTTCTGATTTTAGTTGGACTTACGTTAAAACGCATGAAACTGATTTTGGTCCTTATTTTTGTAAAAAGCAGAGATGAAATAAGGGAAAGGGGAAAAGCGATGAGAAAAAACTTGCAAAGAAAAGGGTATCAAGTTATCGAGGGGAAAGGAAGCTACCGGCATCTTTTTGGCGGGCAATCAATTGAATCGCTCCCTTGTCCAACTTGCGGCCTGCAAGTGCAGCTATTGTTGACTTTTGATCTTACCGATCCGATTTTTGAAAACCTTGGTACAGCCATTCCAAACTTGCCTTTAGTCAGCTGCTTAAATTGCTCAGGGTGCTGGAGTACTCAATTATATAAAATAGAAGAAAAGCGTATACGCAATTTGGAGCAGGATGACGAAGCAAAGTGGGTGATGGAGCAAGAAGATCAATTGCCAGTGCCTCTGCCGGAAGTTGAAGTCCATTTAATGCCTTTGTCTAAGAAAGGCATCCTTTCCAAAAGATCAAGCGATGAAAAAAGAAATGAAGTCTTTGATGAACTCGGATTACTTTACGTGGCGCGGCTTTTTGGAGGCGAATTAACCGACGGGGAGGAAGAAGAATTTATTTGCCGATTTTGTAAGGGCAAGATGGATTATATTGCTTCTATTGGCGAAGATGCCACTGAAGGTGAACTAATTACGGTCGTACCATTTTTATTCGGGGAGATGGTGCTGAATTTTTACTTCTGCCGCCACTGCAATACAATTAGAGTGGAGCCAATCGCAACATAGTTTCTATCAAAGAAAGGAAGGAATCCTATGCCACAATGCCAATGGCCGCAGGCAAACGAACTGATGCGGGCCTATCATGATGAAGAATGGTGCCGGCCAAGCCGGGATGACCGCTATATTTTTGAATTGCTGACGCTGGAAGGAGCGCAGGCAGGGCTGTCGTGGAGCATCGTTCTAGGCAAAAGAGAAGCTTACCAGGAAGCATTCCATCACTTCGATATGGCCTATTGTGCTGGTTTGAGTGATGGAGAACTGGAAGACATTAAAGAAAATTTTCCTGTCGTTAAACATTTAGCGAAGCTTCAATCGGTTCGCACCAATGCGAAAGCCGCGTTGAAAATTCAAGAAGAGTTTGGGAGTATTTCGGATTTTCTGTGGAAGTTTGTTGATTTTGAACCAATCGTTAACAATTGGGAAACCGAAACGCTGGTGCCTGCCGAATCCCCTTTATCCATCCAAATCAGCAAAGAACTGAAAAAGCGCGGATTCAAATTTGTCGGGCCTGTAACGACTTATTCATTTTTGCAGGCCATAGGCATGGTTGATGACCATATCCGCTCCTGTTCATTTCATACGGCTAATCGAAGCAAGTAAGCTATCGTACACTTGGATTTCTTGATTCAGTCCAGGAAACTTAAGAAAACGTTAAGAATTCCCTATGCTTTTCCTTCATATCTTTTCGTTATTCTTCTTTAAAGAAGGATAAAAGGAGACGGAGCTATGAAGAAATGGGGATTTTTGTTACTGGGTATGAGTCTTTTTTTCATTGGAGGCCAGGTTTATTCGCCGGGTCTGGATATTGAATTAGAGAGCCAAATCAGCTCTTATGAAACGGACAAGCGAGCTGCGGAACTTCAAGAGGTGGAAGTGAACGCAAATCAGCTGCATGCAGGCGACTTATTATTGGTCAACCGGGAATATGCCGCTGAAGAGCAAGGGATCAAACAAGACTTAATAGATCTTGCAAATCAGCAGGAACTCGTTGAAGGCTTTTCAATCTTTGAGAAAGAGCTCGTCCTTTCAAAAGAAATTGCGAATAGGTTCGTGGAAATGATGGCGGCAGCTCGAACGGATGGCGTTTCGAATTTCGTCATGACGAGCGGCTATCGGAGTTTTTCCCAGCAAGAAGCGCTCTATGAGGAGATGGGCTCTTCTTTTGCATTGCCTGCAGGGCACAGCGAACACCACCTTGGGCTCTCGCTCGATGTTGGAAGTACGGAGATGAAGATGGAAAAAGCGCCGGAAGGAAAGTGGATCGAAGAAAACTCGTGGAAATACGGGTTCATCCTGCGCTATCCGAAAGACAAAACGGATGTCACCGGCATCGAATATGAACCATGGCATATCCGGTATGTGGGATTGCCTCATAGTGTTATTATGAAAGAAAAGAATTTTGTGTTAGAAGAATACCTAGTTTATTTAAAAAACGAGAAGCGCATTTCCGCGACGGTAAACGATAAAAACTATCTCATCAGCTATTATCCGGTTTCGGAAGCTGAGAACATTCGCGTTCAAAAGGGCAGCTCCTATGAAATTTCCGGTGATAATATGGAAGGCATCATTGTCACGGAATATTAGGAACGAAGCCAATGATTTAGAATACTTGTACCTTCATTTTTGTACACTAAAGCTTAAAAGGAAGGTTTTTTTAGGCACTCCCCTGAAAGAGAGGGATTCTTTTATGCCGGTTATTATTCATGAAATTTTCATCAATGCGCCAATTGAAGTGTGCTTTGACCTTGCTCGTGATGTAGACATTCACATGAAAACAACCGCCAAATCAAAAGAGCGAGCAGTTGCTGGTGTGAAGTCAGGACTAATGGAAAACAGCGACCAAGTGACGTGGGAGGCAGTTCATCTAGGAGTCAAGCAAAAACTCACGGCTAAGATTATTGAACTTGAGAGGCCCTACCGATTTACAGATGTGATGGTTAAAGGTGTCTTTCACTCATTTACGCATACTCATGAATTTGTCGTAAAAGAGAATGGCACGGTTATGAAAGACCGTTTTGTTTACTGCTCTCCACTTGGGCTTCTTGGCACCATAGCGGATAAAGTATTTTTGGAAAAATACATGAAACGATTTATCGTAAATCGCGCTAATGAGTTGAAGAAAATCGCTGAAAATAATTAAGCCTCTTCAAGATCTGTAATAATACCGATGTGAGGTGGAAAAGAAGTTGAAAGCAGCATTTCTCAAACAAGAAAAATCGAATATTATTCTTTTCCTGATTACGATGTTAGCGGGATATTTATTAAGTGTTATTTTAATTGGCGGTCCTGTCACTTATTCAGCTCCAGGCGGTGCATTGCTCGGTTTCTTTTTTCTAGAATGCTGGAGATACAAGCAGTTTAAAAAGGAATGGAAAATTGATATAAACTCAATCGAATTTCGAAGTAAAGAATATTAGGCACGTTTCTTAAAGGAGAAAAAGATGAATCCTGAACGACGCAATAAAATAACGAACTTATTAGTTGAACAAAAAGGAAAACGGCTGGGTCAATATCTTGAATCGCATGACTTCACCACTCAACGGATTTGTTATGGAGCAACATCAATCATGTCCGATTAATAGAAAGTAAAGAAGAAGTCAACACATACAATTCTTAAATGGATTTTATTAATAAAAAAGTATGGGTTAGACCGATCTTAAGCGTATGGACAACCTAAACTCTTTCAAAAAGGAGCGGGAACCATGAGTAAAAGCGAATTAAAGAGAATGGACAATGTCGGGATTGTGGTCGAATCTTTAGATGATGCCATTTCGTTTTTTGACGAAATCGGTTTGAAACTGGAAGGGCGCATGACTGTGGAAGGGGAATGGGCTGGCCGTGTAACCGGATTGGATTCGCAAATTGTCGAAATTGCGATGATGGCAACACCGGACGGCCATAGCCGGATTGAGCTTTCGCGGTTTATCAGCCCGGCAGTGATTTCTCATCACCGGACGGCCCCGGTGAATGCGCTCGGCTATTTGCGCGTCATGTTTACGGTAAAGAATTTGGATGAACTGGTTTCTCGGCTGACCCGGAAAGGGGCGAAGCTGGAAGGGGAAGTGGTTCGTTACGAAGAATCTTACCAACTTTGCTATGTTCGGGGACCTGAAGGGATCTTGGTGGGGCTGGCAGAAGAACTCGGAAATTGATGAGAGAAAGCAGGGAAGCAATGGACGGATTTATTCAAGAGTTAGCCGAACGGATTGGCCATTCAGAGAAGAAACTCATGATTGGCATCTCAGGACATGGAGCTGCAGGGAAAACCGTATTTGCAAAAAAACTGATGGATCAGATCGGCCGAAACAAAGCGAATTACCTGAACACGGATCCCTATATCATCAGTCCGAGTGTCCGTATAAATACGATGCTCGAATACACATATGAAGATCAACTTAATCGGTTTAAAATGACTGCCTGCCACCCTGGCGCCCATCACCTTCCATCTTTGGAGCGTGACATCCGAATGATTCAGGACGGGTTGAGTGTAAAGACGATTGATACTCATTATCTGGAAGGTGAACTCCTTACAGCGGATAAAAAACTGTCGTTTATTGAAGGCATGAGCGTCGCTTTCTTAAATCCGGCCTTATTTGACTTAAAAATTTATCTTTACACGGATGGCCAAACAGAGTTTGAAAGAAGAGCGGGCCGAGATGTCGTAGAAAGAGGCGCAGAACTTGATTATTTGCATCAGTCGCATGAAGAGCGGCGGATTCAATATGAACTTTTTATGCATCCTTTTCGCCAAAATTTTGATATCATCATAAAGACAGTTGGGGAACAGGTTTATTTTGAAAAAAATGAACTTCGTTCATACTAGTAGACCTCCAGTTGTTTTCGTGTTTTTAAAAGTGTCAAAGTCCAAAGAATGGGTACATAATGAAAGTGAGAGCAATTTAGAAATGGAGATGAGTACATATGGCAACGAAATCAGCAATCATTACAGGAGCAAGCAGCGGCATCGGACAGGCAGCTGCAAAAGAACTTGCGGGGCAAGGGTATTCGGTCATGTTAGCTGCACGGCGGGAAGACCGCCTTGCGGAATTAAAACAGGCCATTGAAGAGGCTGGCGGAACAGCGGAATATCTGGTGACGGACGTTACTTCCGCTGATCAGATGAAAGCTTTGGCAGAGGCAGCTATCGAGCACTTCGGACGCATCGATGTGTTATTAAACAATGCGGGCTTAATGCCGCTGTCGTTCATGAACAAATTGAAATTGGATGAATGGGACCGGATGGTGGATGTAAACATTAAAGGCGTTCTTTACGGAATTGCGGCGGTGCTTCCGCAGATGGAGAGCCAAAAAGAAGGGCACATCATCAATATTTCTTCAGTCGCCGGGCATTCGGTCACGCCAGGCAGCGCCGTATACAGCGGCACGAAATTTGCGGTGCGGGCGATTTCCGAAGGGCTGCGCCAGGAAATTGATCCAGCCATGGCAATCCGTGTAACCATTGTCTCGCCAGGAGCCGTGGCAACGGAACTGGTAAATACCATTACCGATGACGATGTGTTAAATGGCTTCAAAGAGGGCCCTGAAATGGAATTCCTTCAAGCAGAAGATATTGCTCGCGCCATCGGCTATGCCGTGCAGCAGCCTGCCCATGTCGACGTCAATGAAATTTTGATCCGTCCAAGACAGCAGCCGTAAAAAGGAATTTAAAGGAATGAATTGCCGATTTGCGAATAACGCAAATCGGCTTTTGTGTTTTTTGAAACCATTCCACTGGGTTTTCGTAAAAAGAAGAGAGAGGGGAGGGGACTATCAGATGAAGCAGCCTAAAATAGATCTTCCTAAATCACGCTTTGAACAGGTGTTGGATGCAATTGGCCTCATTGTATTTATTGGATCAATCGTTTACTTAGTCTACGTATTCGGCGGGTTGCCGGATGAAGTGCCGGCGCATTTCAACGGGAGCGGCGAAGCGGACCGCTGGGGCAGCAAGATGGAATTATGGATCTTGCCGCTGATTGGCGGCGGTTTGTGGCTCTTGATGACTTTTTTGTCGAAATACCCGCATACCTTCAACTACCTGAACTTACGGGAAGACAATATCGAAGCGCAATATCAAAACGCGCGCTTGATGATGAATGTGCTGAAAAACGAAATCGTAATATTTTTCGGTTTCATCACCTATCAAACCATCCAGGTCGCTAAAGGTGCAGAAGAGGGATTGGGCATCGCATTTTTGCCAGTCTTCCTTGCCGTAATTTTAGGAAGCACTTTTTACTTTATGTTCCGTATGCTCAAATTATAAAATGCCTATCTCTGAGGAGATGGGCATTTTTTTATTCACGCAACTTTCCATGCAGTAACCCACAGCCCCGAGAGGTTATCCACATCACATCAAAGTTATCAAGTTTTTGATAATACATCCGTATTAAATAAAGAATCGACTTATTCCGATAATAATACGACTGTATTAATTAATTGAATTTTAATAGTATTCTGATAAAATAGAGGTATGCCAAAACTTATCGAACATGCCAAACGCAAAGAAATGATTGCTGAAGCCGCGTGGAAAGTTATTTTAGAACAAGGGATGGAAGGGGCGTCTGTCAGGAATATAGCGAAGGAAGCTGGGATTTCTTTAGGGTCTTTGCGCTATTATTTTGCTTCGCAAAATGACTTGCTGGGGTTTTCCCGAGACTTGATCTACCAAAAAACTGCTGAAAGGATGACGAGGATTTTTAAATTGGATATGCCGCCAAAAGAAAAAATCGTCCAGGTTTTATTGGATTTAATGCCGGCGGCAGGAGAAACAAAACTGGAAGCCGAAGTAAGATTGGTGTTCAAAATCCATGCCCGCCATCAAGGGGAGGTGTTTGATGCGGAAAAAGACAGTGTCTACCTTGCGATCAAAGAAGTGATGTCGTATCTTGTTTTGCTCAATTTATTGAAGAAAGACGCGGATGTTCACCTGGAGACGGAGAGGATGTATTCATTGTTGGACGGATTGGCGCTTGATGGAATGATCCGGCCGCAATTGCTGGAAACCCATAAACTAAAGCGGATCATTGTTTATCATCTTAATTCGATTTGCATGGAAGAGTTTTAATCGAGTCGCCAATTTACCGCTTTTCAAGCAGACTGCATCTTTATGCATTGCGACTTTAGATGACATAATAAAAATATTCAGTGATAAATCGAATCAGTGAAAGTTGGAAACCGCCTCCATTAATTTGATAATTAAGAATTTTTTAACCTTCTTCACAAAAGTTTATGCTACATTAAAATTAAGTGATGTTTTTTATTCGGCTATTCAGTTCCTTTGGCTTTAAAATGGCCCAATTTCGAATTTGGAGATTAAGCAGCAGTTTAAATAGGGTACAAACTTAATATTGGGCATAATTTCAAAAAAGAAAGGGCTTGATGGTTATGTAAGATGAAAGCGTTCACTTCATTTAACTGAATATGAAAAGGGGGATTTAAATGGCGGAAACAAATGTCCGTGCAAAAGTTCAGCGTTTTGGGAGCTATTTAAGCGGCATGATTATGCCGAACATTGGAGCATTCATTGCATGGGGGATTATTACGGCTTTATTCATACCAGATGGCTGGATTCCGAATGAAACGCTGGCAAGTCTTGTCGATCCGATGATCAAATACTTGCTTCCATTATTGATCGGTTTTACCGGTGGACGGTTAGTCTATGATTTTAGAGGAGGCGTAGTTGGTGCAACGGCCACATTGGGAGTTATTGTAGGCGCCGATGTGCCGATGTTCTTAGGAGCCATGATTATGGGGCCGCTTGCCGGTTATCTCATGAAATTGATTGATAACCTGTTTTTGGCAAAAATCAGAACCGGCTTCGAAATGCTTTACAACAACTTTTCTGCCGGTATTTTAGGGGCGATCCTCGCCGGCTTTTCCGTCTACATCATCGGGCCTGTTGTCAGTTCATTGACGAATATTCTGGCAGATGGCGTTGAAGTCATTGTCGATATGGGCTTATTGCCGCTCGCAAGCATCATCATTGAACCGGCAAAAGTTCTCTTCCTGAACAATGCGATCAACCACGGGATTTTAAGTCCGCTCGGCGTCGATCAAGCGGCACAAGCAGGAAAATCCATTTTGTTCTTGCTTGAAACGAACCCTGGGCCAGGTCTTGGCATTCTCCTGGCTTTCAGTATTTTCGGCAAAGGGGTTTCAAAAGCTTCAGCTCCCGGTGCAGCAATTATCCAGTTTCTCGGTGGTATCCATGAAATTTACTTCCCGTACATCTTGATGAAACCGATGCTGCTGTTAGCGGCAATCGGGGGAGGCATGAGCGGGGTATTCATGTTTACACTGTTTGATGCCGGCCTTCCGGCGACGCCGTCGCCGGGAAGTATCTTCGCCTTATTGGCATTGACGCCTCAAGGAAATTATCTTGGCGTAATTTCAGGCGTTGTGGTCGCTGCCGCTGTTTCTTTCGCCATTGCTTCCGTTATCTTGAAAACGAGCAAAGTAGAAGATGAAGATTTAGCTGCAGCAGCTGGCAAAATGGAAGAAATGAAAGGCAAGAAAAGCGATGCGACGGGCTATTTAACGCCTAAACCAGCTCAAGCGGCCGTTGGTGCAGCTGCAGGTGGACAAGTCGAGGCTGATAATACACAGCCGGCGGATTCCACGATGCTTGCGCCGGAAAATGTCCATAAAGTGGTATTTGCCTGTGATGCGGGCATGGGATCAAGTGCGATGGGGGCGTCCTTATTGCGCAATAAGTTCAAGAAAGAAAATATCGACATTCCGGTTACCAATACGGCAATCAATCAATTGCCGGATGATGCCGATATCGTCGTGACACACAAAGATTTAACAGATCGCGCGAAAGCGAAACTGCCTGGGGCTGAACATATTTCTGTTGATAATTTCATGAACAGCCCAGAGTACGATAAATTAGCCCAACGTTTAAAAACAGATAAGTGAGGCTAAACCATCTTTAAAGGAGTGGTTTAATAAATGGCAAAAGAAGTATTGAGCAGAGAAAATATCAGACTAAATGTTTCATTATCCGGAAAAGAAGAAGCGATCCGCTATACCGGGAGCATTCTCGTCGACGGCGGATATGTAGATGAAGGCTATATTGAGAAGATGCTGGAACGGGAAGAGCTGACTTCTACGTTCATGGGGAATTCGCTCGCAATCCCTCATGGCACAGAAGATGCGAAGAAAAATGTCCTGGAAACCGGTATTTCGGTAGTAACCGTTCCGGATGGCATCGATTTTGGCGGCGGCAACATTGCGAAGATCCTGATCGGCATTGCCGGAAAAGGAAATGAGCATTTGGAAATCCTTTCAAATATTGCAATTGTTTGTTCGGAAGAAGAAAATATCGATAAAATTCTAAATGCCACTACGGAAGAAGAGATTCTGGACCTATTCAGCGAGGTGAGCTGAATGAAAGCTGTTCACTTTGGCGCCGGCAATATCGGAAGAGGGTTTATCGGCGCCCTTTTATATGAATCAGATTACGAAACGGTATTTTTAGACGTCAACGGTGCAGTTGTTGATGCTTTAAATGAGCGAAATAGCTATGAAGTGACTTTAATGGGTTCTGAACAGCAGACCATTCGTGTGGGAAAAGTTCACGGCATCAATACGCTGAGCCATCCGGCAGAAGGCGCAGAAGCAATTGCTCAAACGGATTTGGTGACTGCGGCTGTCGGCCCGAAAGTATTGCCGATGATTTCAAGCCTGATTGCAGAAGGGCTGAGAGCCCGTTTCAAGAAAAATCCAGAGCCGCTGAACATCATTGCATGCGAAAACATGATCAACGCCAGTTCCTTGTTGAAAGAGCATGTCTATACGCATCTGTCAGAAGAGGAAAGGGAAATGGCGGACCGGTTGATTGCTTTCCCGAATGCGGCGGTCGACCGGATCGTACCGGACCAGACGAGCGATGATGTATTAGCAGTCGCGGTTGAACCATACTACGAATGGGTGGTGGAAAAACCGGCCATCAAAGGAGCGGTACCTGCCGTTGAAGGCATCACTTACGTAGATGATTTAAGTGCGTTCATTGAACGGAAATTGTTCACTGTAAACACCGGCCATACGGTTCCCGCTTATTTCGGCCGTTATAAAGGGTTCCAGACGATTTACGATGCGATGCAGGACGAAGAGATCGAAGAGCTCCTAAGAGGAGCTTTAGGTGAAACCGGTGAAGTGATCATTCAAGAGCACGGTTTTGACCGGGCAGAACACGAAGCGTACATCCAAAAAATCATTGGCCGCTTCCAGAATCCGAACATATCGGATCATGTCACACGTGTTGGGCGAGGGCCTTTGCGCAAATTGGGCAAAAACGACCGGTTGATACGGCCGGCAAGCCTTTACTGGCAGTTGACGGGGAAAGAGCCGATCCATTTAGCAACGGTCATTGCAGCTGTCTTGCTTTACGTGAATGACGAAGATCCGGAAGCTAAACAATTGCAAGAAATGATCGCAGCCGAAGGATTTGAAAAAACACTTCAAAAAGTGGCAGAACTGGAAGCGGACAATCCGCTTATCCCGATCATTTTGAAGCGAGTGGATGAACTTCGTAGAAAATAAGAGATTTGCAACTTAAATGCCGATGAAGGTTCCTTCTTCATCGGCATTTTTATGCGCGTTTCTGGACTACTGAAGGATGACGGAATAATAAAACAATTTTATACTGAAAAGAAAAACGTCTCCAAAGCGACTATCGACAGGAAGGAAGAAACTTCATGCCTAAATTTATTTGTGAAACGTGCGGTGTACAATACAGCGAGTCAGAAACCCCTTCAGCTGAATCCATCATCAGCAATGAAGAAAGGCAATACGTCTTTGTCGCAGCCAACTGTTATTTTATCCGAAGCGTGATCAGTTCAGGCATAGAATAAATCAAAGCTTTTCTGTTAAGGACGCTCAAAGCGAGCGTCCTTTTTCTAATGGATGGCCAGACTTCTTGTCGAACATTTAAATAGAATTTGGGTTATGATAGAAGCATGGAAGTTTACATAAACGAATTTTCGCAAGTTAGATGAAATGCCGATTCGGCTGAGCAATTAGGAGGAAGAGTTTTGAACGCATATATCGTCATGCAAGGTGAAACGTATCAGGAAGAAAAGAATGCCGGCTTGCTCTGGGCTCCGGAAACGGACAAAGCGGGAATGGTGCCGCATTCCTATCAACGGCTGATGGAAGTGAAAAAAGGAGATCGCATTTTTCATTACGTCAAAGGGGCAATTGCGGCCATCAGTGTAGCAAAAGATACTTTCAAAAAAGAACGGAAGCCGTATGAAGAAGGGATGCTTGAAAACGAGTCAGCGGCCGGCTATTTGGTGCCGGTTGAATACCGGGAGCTGGAGAATCCGTTACTGGTGAAAGACTGCTTGGTGGATATCTTACCGCTTTTGCCGGTTAAATATGCTGCCTTTAAAGAAGACGGCACCGGCAATCCGGGATACCTTTTTCCTTGCAACGAAGAGCTCGCCATTGAATTGCTGGAAGGCATCAGCCGGTTGAATGTCTATGTACCGGAAGCGGAGCAATTGGAACTTGCAATGGAAGTGGTCCGGATGACGGAACACAATCCGCTCATCACGCTCATTGCAGAAACCATTATGGAAATGAAGACGAAAATCCAGCGCGGCCAGCTGCAGTTCAGAAAATCATTGCTGCCTTTATGGCATAAGGAATGTCCGCTTTGCGGCATGGACATCGACGCCGCGCTAAAAGCCGGCTATGCAAAACCCTGGAAAGACAGCACGGATGCAGAGAAAATCAATCCTTTTAACGGCTTGCTGCTTTGCAGCAACCACGAAGCGATGTTCACTGCCGGGTTCATCAGTTTCACAGCGGGAGGAACGCTGCATATCGCCCAACAGATTCCGGAAGAGCGCTACGCCGAATACGGTTTGAAAAAAGGCAAGAAAATCTCGGTGTATCCGGAAAACGGCGAATTTTTCCGGTGGCATAAACGAAAGATTTTTATCGATAAAAGAAAATCTGCAAATGCAGAGGCAGTAGAGGAAACCAGGGAAGGCGAATAAGCGCCGTCCCTGGTTTTTTTGTGATTCCATACGGATTTTTGTCTAAAGCCATACGCTTTAGGGGTATACAGGTAGAAACCATGAAAACGACTGGAGGTCATTTATGGACATTTTAATGACAATCCTTCTTTTGCTTGTAGCATTGCTCATCTCAAATGTCATCAGCCATTACACGCCATTCATCCCGACGGCCTTGATCCAAATCGCTTTAGGGGTCCTATTGGTGCTGTTTTTTGAAGATATATCTTTTGACATCGATACCGAATGGTTTTTGCTGCTGTTTATAGCCCCGCTGCTGTATAATGACGGCCGCCATTTTCCGAGGGAAGAACTGTGGCGCATGCGCGGCCCGATTCTTGGAAATGCGATCATCCTCGTACTGCTTACTACGGTGCTCGGCGGCTATTTCATCCATTGGATGATTGCCGCCATTCCGCTTTATGCGGCATTTGCTCTTGCCGCCATCTTGTCGCCGACTGATCCGGTTGCAGTCAACGGCATCGCGAAGCGCATCCATATCCCTGATAAAGTGCTGAATTTAGTGAGAGGCGAGTCCTTGATCAACGATGCATCCGGACTGGTTGCGTTCAATTATGCCGTCGCTGCTGTGGTTACCGGTTATTTCTCAATCCAGGAAGCGGTTTTTGACTTTTCCTATAAATTTGTAATGGGCGGCGTGCTGGGGATTGTTCTCGGGCTTTTGGTCATCTGGATTCGCCATTTGCTTCGCAAGCAAGGCATCAACGATGTCACGTTCCAGTCATTGCTGCACATTATGACGCCTTTTTTCATTTTCATCGTGACCGAAGAATTGCTCCACGCTTCCGGAGTCATTTCGGTAGTGGTTGCCGGCATCATCCATTCGCTCGTGCGGGAACGCACCGAAACTTTAGTCGCTGAAGAACAGATGCTGGCTGAAAACATCTGGACGATTATTCTGTTTGTGCTGAACGGCATCGTCTTCTTGCTGCTTGGATTGAACATTCCTTCTTCCATGAGCGGCGTACTGGAAAATCCGGATATCGGCTATTTGCTGCTCTTCTCTTATGTAATCGGCATCGGCGTTTTCATTTTTGGCGTCCGGTTTATCTGGTCGTACCTTTTTGCAAGCTTTGAGGCCCGTTTCACAAAATCGGATCAAGTCGAAAAGCCGAGTTTTAAACAAACTCTCTTGACCAGTCTGACAGGGGTAAGAGGGACGGTGACGATGGTCGGGGTGTTGTCTATCCCTTATGCGTTGGAATCGGGAGAAGATTTTCCGAACCGTTCGCTTATCATCTTTTTAGCTGCCGGAACGATTCTCTTCACGCTGCTGGCTGCGACCATCTTATTGCCGCTCTTGAGCCGCGGTGAAACGGTGGAAGGGCAAGTTGTCGGGAAAATTGATACGGAAGAAGCGAGAAAAAGGCTCCTGCTTGCATCCATCAAGAAATTGAAAGCCGAGACGACGGAAGAAAACGAAACCGTCGCATATGAACTGATTGAAGAATATAAATTAAGGCTTAAACAAATTTTGCCGGAAGAAGAATTAAGATCGGATGAAAACAAACAGCGGCGGAAACAATTGAAGAAAATCCGGATGAAAGCTTTATCGATTGAAAAATCCCATGTCGAAATGCGGCTGAAAGAAAAAAGGTTCGGGGATGAAAAAATCCGAAAAGCCTTTGCGAAATCATTCAGAAGACGTGAAGCGGCGATCGAAAAAAACGTGCATTCCTTAAATGTCTATATTCAAAGCAAACTGATCCGGGCTTGGCGCCGTTTTAAAGGCGAGTATTTAAAAGATGATGAAACACGTCTGGTGAATATTCAACTTGGAAAAGAAGTGCAATTGGAAGCGCTGGAAAAAGCAATGGACTATTTGCAGAGGCTTTCAAATGAAGGCGAGAAACAGATGGCAAGTTCCGTCATGCACGACTACCGCCGGATGATCAAAGGATTGGAAACGCCTGAATCGCACTTCAATGAACAATACGAAATTCAAAAAGAAGAATTGCGCCTGATTATTATGGACATGGGCCGATCAAAAATCTATAAAATGTATGAAGACGGCGAAATATCGAGAGAACAAGCAAAAGAGCTGAGACGCTACCTGAACCATATTGAAAGCATTACACTTTATGAATACAGTGAGTAGTAGGGGAAGCCTAAGCGGATGCTCAGGCTTTTTCTATTTCTGCTTGGCATTCTTTTGAAATCCTGTGGTACATTATTAGTAATATACACAAGCAGACACTCATGGCTGGCAAAGAAAGATAGGTGAACGGATTGGTTTCCTCAAAAGACGTAGCGAAACATGCGGGCGTTTCTCAAACGACAGTTTCCCGGGTTTTAAATACCCCTGAACGCGTAAAAAAACCCACATTACAAAAAGTGATGGACGCAATCGAAGAACTGAATTATATTCCGGACGGCAATGCCAGGTCGTTGGTGCAGCGGAAAACGCGGACGATTGCTTTGATCTCCGGGCCATTGCATAATCCATTTTTCTCTGAATCAACAACGGCCATCATCAACTACGCGAATGCCCAAGGATTCCGCACCAATGTGCATTTCATCAATGACGACAATAGCGAAGAAGTCTATCATTCTGTCTTTGAAAACAAAGTGGACGGCATCATTTTGTCTTCGATTTACCTCGATGATCCTATCTTCAATAAATTAGAAAAATCGGGCATTCCTTTTATATCGTTTAACCGGAAACACCAAAGCGAGAAGAACTATGTGGAAATTGACAATCGGCAGGCAGGCTATTTAGCAGCCATGCACTTACTGGATAAAGGGCATGAAAACATCGTCTGGATTGGCGGCCCTCTGACCGTCAGCACATTCAAGGGGCGGATGGAAGGTTTTATCCAAGCTATGCAGGATCAGCAAATCGCTATTCCAAAAGAACGAGTGATTGTTACCGATACGAAAAAGGAAGAGCTTTACGAAACTTTTCTCGCATTACAGAAATCCGCTGAACGGCCCACAGCGATCTGTGCGGCGACGGATGCCATCGCGATTCGCCTGATGGACTTTTATATATCTGCAGGCATTCGCATCCCTGAGGACCTAAGCATTATCGGCATCGACAATGTGGAACTGAGCCGGCATGCTTCATTGGATTTGACGACCGTCGGCATGGAAGATGAACGCGGATTGGGATTTTTAGCAGTGGAAAAATTATTCGAAATGATTTTTCAGAAAAATAAGTCTTGCATCCAGATTAAAAAATCTGTTAGACTATTCGAAAGAAATACAACCATGAAAAAATAAATTCATATAAATGGCTATATGAATTTATTTTTTCTTTAAAATGGTTACGTATTCATTTTTTTAGAACTTTTATGTATGCGGTTTCATCAAAGGGGGAGAACGTTCATCCAAACTTGTTTTGCCATCAACTACTAAAAAGAAACGAGGGGTAAAAATGAAATGGAAAGACCGTAAGTTTGGGGAAGAGTCGCCATACATACCAGCTGGCCCGTTTAAGATCAGATTGCCATTTATTCATTATCGATTTGAATGGCCCGATTATATTCAAGGGTTATTGATGTGTGCCGTTGATTTATCTGCGATTCCTTTATTGATTGAATTGCTGGGCATGCCTTTTGAAGTGGCATTAGCGATCGTTGTTTTGAACGGGGCTTTCTATTTGCTGCATCATTTGCTTGGCGATCCGGCAGTTCCTGGCTGGATTACACCCGCCATTCCGTTGATCATGCTCTATTGCATGCAGTTCCCGGAAGGCCCGGAACGAGTGCACGCACTCATCGCGTTCCAAATGACTTTGGGGATTTTATCGCTCTTCCTGGGTGCCACTGGATTGGCGTCAAAAGTGGTGCAGCTGGTGCCATCCGCGATTAAATCCGGCGTTATTCTCGGAGCCGGATTTGCAGCCGTCATTTCCGTTTTTGAAGTTGGCGGCCGGTTTGAAACCTTCCCTTGGACGATTTCCATCGCGATCGGCATCGGATTCTATCTTTTGTTTTCGAAACATTTCAGCAAGCTCCGAAACAAAAATCTGTTTTGGAATACCATCGGAAAATTAGGGGTTTTCCCGATTATCGTTTTAGCCATTATTTTAGCGCCGTTATTTGGCGAAGCTTCATGGCCGAAAATTGAGTGGGGCATCAGTTCGCCGGACTTCGTAGGATTGTGGACAAATTACACGCTGTTCGGATTAGGCTTCCCGCCGCTTATGCTATTTTTAACAGGACTTCCGACAGTACTGGCTACGTATATTGTGCTTTTTGGAGATGTACTCCAAACCAATGCGTTGGTTAAAGAAGGCGCCAAAGCTCGGCCAGACGAAAAATTGGACTATAATCCGAGCCGTGCCCACTTGATCTTTGGCACGAGAAACTCCGTTATGAGTATCATCGGACCAGACGTTACGATGGCTGGCCCGCTATGGTCAGCGATGCAAGTCGTCGTCGTCGAACGCTTTAAAGAAGGGCGCAAAGCGATGGATTCCTTCTTCGGCGGCGCAGGCTCTTTCCGATGGGGGACGAATACCGGATTGTTCCTGCTGCCGATTGTCACTTTGGTTGAACCGATTCTTGGTGTTGCGCTCGCGCTTACGCTGTTGATCCAAGGATACGTTAGCGTCAAAGTAGGGATTTTGGAGGCGAAGAGCCAACGGGACCTTGGGATTGCCGGAATTATGGGTGCGGTGTTGTGCGTAAAGGGCGCTGCTTGGGCGTTCGCCATCGGCATCGGTTTATGCTTATTGATCTACGGCAAAGATTTCTTCAAAGGCGAAACCGACCGGACTTTCACTAAAGATGTGGACGGTTTGCAAGACAAATTGGAATTGGAGGCTGATATTCGTGAGAAAAAAGCTATATAGAAACGGAGAATGGGCAGAGGCGAAGGAATATTCGGATTTGCTGTCGCCTTATTCAGCTGAAAAATTGGCTGAAATCCCAAAAGCGAGTTTGGAAGATGTCCAGCTCGCCATCGATTCAGCCGAAGCCGCCAGGGAATCGATGTCTCGTTTGACTGCATATGAACGTGCGCAGATTTTAGAGCAGCTGACGTCGTTATTCATTGACCATAAACAAAAAGCGGCTGAAATGATTGCGTTGGAATCAGCAAAGCCATTAAAGTATGCATTGGCTGAAATCGACCGGACGATTGAAACCTATAAATTCGCAGCAGAAGAAGCGAAAAGATTGACGGGTGAAATGATTCCGCTTGATGCGGCTAGAGGGGGAGCGAACCGGGTTGGCTACACGATGCGTGAGCCGATCGGCGTTGTGGCAGCCATCACGCCATTCAACTTCCCGCAAAATTTAGTAGCCCATAAAGTCGGTCCAGCGATTGCGGCGGGAAACACCATTGTTTTGAAGCCGGCTTCTCAAACGCCGCTTTCCGCCCTTTTCCTGGCCGAACTTCTCGATCAGACGGATTTGCCCAAAGGAGCTTTTAATGTGGTGACGGGCAGCGGCAAAACAGTCGGCGATGCATTGGTAGAAAGTGAAAAGGTACGGATGATTACGTTCACAGGAAGCCCGGAAGTTGGCAAAGGAATCCGAGACAAAGCAGGATTGAAAAAAGTATCGCTTGAACTAGGATCAAATGCCGGTGTGATCATCGATAAGGGCGTCAATCTGAAAGCGGTTGTCGAAAAAGCGGTGACCGGCGCTTTTTCCAACCAGGGCCAAGTATGCATTTCCCTTCAGCGCATCTACATTGTAAGAGAACTGATGGAAGATTTTATTGCACAATTTAAAGCGGCTGCGGAGCGACTTGTGATCGGCGAACCGCTGGATGGACATACGGACCTTTCTGCTATGATTTCCCAAAAAGAACAGGAACGGGCGGAATCTTGGGTGGAGGAAGCTGTTTCGGAAGGGGCAGCGTTAATCACAGGCGGGAAGATTGAAAACGGCATTTTCCAGCCGGCGATCCTCACTAATGTTCAGCGCGATTCGAAAGTGTCCTGTATGGAAGTATTTGCGCCGCTCGTCATCGTCAATCCGATTGATTCGGTCGAAGACGGCATTCGTGAAGTCAACGATTCTGATTTCGGCTTGCAGGCGGGCATCTTCACGAATGATATCAGCACCGCATTCAACGCTTCGCGGAGCCTCGAAGTAGGCGGTGTCATCATCAATGACATCCCGACATTCCGGGTCGACCAAATGCCTTACGGCGGCGTCAAAGAAAGCGGCAACAGCAAAGAAGGACTGAAATACGCGATTGAAGAAATGACGGAAATGAAACTGGTTGTGTGGAACCACAATCCGCTGCAATAGACCGAAGAAGGAGTGGAACACAATGTCGCATAAAATTACGTTTACCCCGCTGAGCTATACCGGCTGGGGAGCGCTCGACCATTTAACAGACGAAGTGAAAAAAACGAACGCCAGCAATATCCTGATCGTCACCGATCCTTTTTTAGTGGATCTTGGAATTGCGGATAAAATCGAAGCGCCTTTAAAAGAGCAAGGCTGGAAAACAAGCATCTATACAGAAGTGGTTCCAGAACCGCCTCTTGCAGTAGGGGAAAAACTCGTCGCTTATACGAAAGAGCATCAATTCGATTTGGTAATCGGGTTAGGCGGGGGAAGTGCCTTGGACCTTGCCAAACTAGCGGCGGTGTTGGCTGCACACGAAGGCCAAGCTGCCGATTATCTAAACTTGACCGGGACGCGTGAAATTTCAAACAAAGGCATCCCGAAAATCCTGATTCCAACAACTTCCGGGACAGGCTCTGAAGTGACCGACATTGCTGTCTTATCTCTTGAAACGACAAAAGACGTGGTGACCCATAATTTCTTATTGGCAGATGTCGCAATAGTGGATCCGGCTCTTACGGTTTCATTGCCGCCAAAAGTCACAGCGGCAACAGGCATCGATGCCTTGACACATGCAATTGAATCGTATGTTTCGGTCAATGCGAGTCCTGTAACGGATGCGCTAGCGCTTCAAGCCATTCGGCTGATCAGCGGTTCGATCCGCACCGCTGTAAACGAAGGAGACCATAAACAAGCGCGTTCGGACATGAGCTATGGCAGCTATTTAGCAGGTCTCGCCTTCTTCAATGCCGGAGTTGCCGGTGTCCATGCCCTGGCTTATCCACTGGGCGGCCAGTTCCACATTTCACACGGCGAATCGAATGCGGTATTGCTTCCCTATGTCATGGGCTACATCCGTTCAAGTTGCGA
This sequence comes from Planococcus massiliensis, assembly GCF_000821325.1. NCBI lineage: Bacteria > Bacillati > Bacillota > Bacilli > Caryophanales > Caryophanaceae > Planococcus > Planococcus massiliensis. The sequence goes on from NZ_CCXS01000001.1 coordinate 1,742,388, forward strand.
AAAACGCATGAAAGACATCCTTGAGGCATTGGGAGTCAGCTCTACTCAACTGTCCCAAGAAGAAGCTTCCTATAAATGTGTAGAGGAGCTGCAGCGTTTAGTGGCAGACGTTAATATTCCACTGAACCTTCAAGGATTTGGCATTGCGCAGGAAGCTCTTGATCACCTAACAGATGATGCCATCAAACAGCAGCGGATTCTTGCCAGAAGCCCGATGCCTCTTGAACGCGACGATATTTTCTCGATTTACGAATCGGCTTTTCATGGTGAAATCAAAGAAAAATAAAAAAGAACCGGAAACAGTGGGAGCCAATCCCAGTTTCCGGTTCTTTGCTTTTTATGTGGCGGTTTCAACGGCTTCTTCCGCGTCCAAGAGGATGCCGAATTCTTCTTTTAAAAGTTTCGACTTTTCGTCTGCAGTCAATTCTTTTTTTGTTTTCTCGCCATTTGCCGAAATGGTCAGCTGCATGCCGGATAGGGTGATCCGTCCGTCCGGCGTTGCTTTGGTAACCAAATCATCATGGGTGAAAGGCGATTCTCTGGAGACTTGATTGAAAACACAGCCTTCATGGAAGTCGGCAAGCATCCGTTCGTCGGTAGTAAAGCGGTACAGGATCTGCTGATCTTCGCCGTTTTCGCGGACTAAGTCGTAGTATAGCCCTTCATGGCCAACCACCGAATACGTTCCGCTATTGTCTGTATGGCGTTCGCCGCCAAGCGGAATTGGACTGACAGTGGAATCGCCGAATCCTGCATCCACTAAATAAGGCGTATCCAAGTTGACGAGAATGGCCGCATGGGTATCGGCTTTTGTCCACGTACCATCCGGCTTCATAACAGTTGCAGAAATCAATTGCGCATCAAACCCGAGCTCCTTCAACAGCCAGTGGAACAGCCCGTTGATTTCATAGCAATAGCCCCCGCGCCGGTGCGTGACGATCTTTTCGTAGATGTTTTCCAGGTTTAAGTATATCGGGACTGATCGGATGACATCCAGGTTTTCAAAAGGCACATTCTGCATATGGAGCGACTGGAGCCGGGCCAAATCCTGCAAATAAAGCTCCTCGACCGGATAAGCGTTAAAACGTTTTAAATAAGCAGTGGTATCCATTTCATCAGCATCCTTTTCCGTTTAATAACATGCCTTTATCATAGCACGGACCCTACAGCAGGCCGAAGCCTTTTGACTTCGCAGGATTTCCGCGGCAAAAGGTTAGAATGCACCGGAACCGCCTCCGCCTCCGCCAACTCCGCCGCCAGAAGAAACACTTGAACTTCCGCTGCTCGCAGAAACGGAAGTATTGGAACTCGCCGCAACGAAAACGCCTGAAAGAAGAATCGGATTGAAATACAAAGATGAATCGGTTTCTTCTGCATATTGGCCAGCTGCTGAAAAACTTCGCGATTTTTTGTCGAGCTGTTTTCCGTCTACTGCGAGAAGGTAGGCATAAGCCCGAAGCCTATCGTCTGCATCCAACGCCTGCCATTTACTTGCCGGTAAATTCTGCATGGCAGTCTGCATTTCTTTCCATTGCGCTTTGACCGTATGTCCTTCAGCTGTTATCGGTGAATAGAAAAGGGCAAAGCTGGCCGCAGTCAAGGCAACTAAAATGGACAGGGCCATTAGCGGATAAAGCTCATAAATGCCGGTATATATGGCCAGACCGGCAGAAGTGGCAGCGATTGAAGCTACCATCCCCCTGAGGGCCGGCACCTTCTCTTTAAAATGACGTCCTTTCACTTCATCTGCCACTTCGCGGTTCCACTTCGCAACCGCATCGTTATAGGCCGAATGATTTAATTCTTTCTTGGAATAGGCTTCCACTTCGGACAATTGAAAGGTTTGTCCGTCTCCGATTTTGTGGAACAGCAAATCGATCAATGTCTGTTCATGCGGCAGCGACGCTTTTTTGCCGGTCAGTTCAAATTGATCTTCCGACAGTTGTTTTACGATTTCCTTCCGGACAAGCTCCAGTAAAGCGGCGGCCATCGCGTCCGGCGTCAAATAAGGGGAATGGGTGAAATAGACGGCGGCAGGAAGGCTGAGTTTTTCATCGGGTACGGAAAACCCGTCTTTTCTTACTTCAATTGCCGCTTTTTTCTTCCGGGCACGCCAATAAGCTGAAAAAAGGATACCGGCCAATATCAGCCCCAGAGCGGGCAGCGCAATTTTTCCGATTGTGGAAGCTGTGTTTTGATTCGCTGCAAATGCCGCGGCTTCAGCTTCCTGCTGCTCGCGGTCTGCCAATAACTGCTCTTTTACGGTCCCATCTGTGGAAGCTGCTCCAGGGAATAATTGCGCATCATAGATGACCCTTATATCTCCGTTGCTTCCTTCAGGCACTTTGCCCAACTTAAAGACAACAGACCCTTCATCGCTTGCAATCCCTTTCTCAAATGCTTCATCGTATCCGAGAAATAGCACTTCATCCGTTGGAGCGGGCGGGTGAACAGCGATGGTCATTTGTTCATAGTCACTTTCGTTCCGGTCATCGAAGAACGGCCAATAAAATTCAGTGCCGTCATCGAACTTTTCAATCGCTCCTTCAATGACATAATTGAGCGTAACGGTTATGGTTTCATCATCCCCGCTCCGGTAGATCTTATAAAGGCTTTTTTCTTTTTCGACTTTCAACTTTTTCTTGTTTTCGTGGGCCGTGAAGCCGGTGATCTCCGTACCGGTTTTCGGCTTGAGTTCCCGGGTGATTCCTTCAAAATCCCCATCGAATTCATAAGTGAATTGTTCTTCAACGGCTACGGTGCCATCTTCCATCAAACGTGCGTCAATGGTTGCTTCATCGATTTCAAAATCCACTGCAAAAACCGTTACAGGCAGAAGGAGCATTAAAATCAGGAGTAAAGGCATTACTTTTTTCATTTGCATCTGTCATCACCTCCCTTTAGTTTACGGCTCAGGCTGCTGCAAGTTTCATAAACTTCGTTATAGGAGCAGCAGAAAGCACACGACGCACTTAAAAGTTTCGGTTGAAGGGAATAAAATGATTTCACTTGGGGTATAAGAGAAAGACTGGAATATCTCATCCGGACGCCGGAGCGGCGCTTAAAAACTGCACAGGGTGCAGTGCACGCACGGCCATCAAATTAAAAATTAGGCAATGAGACTTGGACTGGAGGCAGCGGCTATGGAAACCACAGGGATTGAAAATATGAACAGAGGCATCGTGACGGCATTATCAGCTATCGGCATTGCGCAAGGACTGAAAATTTTTACCCATAAGAAAGTGACGGGCAACTGGGATTGGAAGCAGGCCTTTACTACAGGAGGCATGCCCAGCTCCCATTCTGCCGGCGTTTCAGCTCTTGCTTCTTATGTGGCGGCAAATAAAGGCACGGGCCATACTGAAACGGCGCTGGCTGTTGTGTTCGGCACCATCGTTATGTACGATGCGCAGGGGATCCGGCGCCATACTGGGGAAATCGCCCAATTGGTCAATGACCTGGAAGACAGTTTCGTATCTCTGACAGGGGATTTCCCGAGTTTGAAGTTTGAAAAACGCGAACATGAATTAAAGGAGCTTCTTGGGCACCAGCCCATCGAAGTGCTCGGCGGCGCCTTATTCGGGGTCGTGCTCGGCTTGATATCGGCGAAAATTGAAAACGACGAAAGAGGCAAGCACCGAAGATCCCGCAGACGGTCTAACCACAATTTGCGGATAAACAGAAAATAAAACCAATTATATAGAAGAAAAAAGCGCTTCGATTTCCAGTCGAAGTGCTTTTTTGTATTGCGTTAGATTTTTTGTAAAAAATTTCTTTATTATTAAAAAAAATTCCATTTTATATGATAAGATAGTCCTTGCATAAGAAAACAAAAACAGGGTATTAAGGTTTACTTTTCAATGAACAGCTTATACATATATACCTTTTCTCTTTTGCTATGGACTACCCGTAGCGAAGGGAAAAGTAAGCCCCAACCGGTTACTATTCAGGAGGTCGAAAATATTGGAGAAGATCCCGCTCGCATTCAATTACCCGATTGTTATCATTTCCGTGGTCATTGCCATGTTTGCCTGCTCCACGTCTATTGAATTGCTCAAACGCTCTTTTATGAAGAACGCAAACAGCCATCTGTGGTTAATCTGCAGTGCTGTCATTATGGGTCTTGGGATTTGGTCCATGCATTTCACGGGGATGCTTGCTTATAAAATGGAGCTGGCCGTTTCCTATGATGGCTTGTTGACCATATCGTCCATTCTATTAGCCATCATTTCTTCGCTTTTATCCTTTTGGCTTTTGCGCTTTCGAAAGACTTCTCAACGGATGCTTGTCTTGATTTCGCTGTTTATGGCCATCGGAATCTGTTCCATGCATTTTGTCGGCATGCACGGAATGAATTTATCGGCGAACATGATGCATGATTATAGGCCGGTGGCACTCGCCGGAGTACTCGCATTCAGTATTTCCTATCTGTCGTTTCTTGCTTTTTCCCGTGTCAAGAATCGGCCCTATTCGTTGCTGCACCTGCCTGCAGCGCTTCTAATGGCTGCTGGAGTCAGCGCCACCCATTATACCGCGATGGCTTCTGTGACGTGGATTGCATCAGAAAGTGAAAATCATTCCATTCATTCAGCTGTTCCGAACTTCGTCTTAAATTCAGATTATATGCTGATGGGAATTGTGGTCGCGACCTTTATTTTTATTGCCATTATGCACAGCCTGCTGATGATGGATAAAAGAAAAACGGAAGAAAACATGAATTCCTTAGCGTTTCATGACAATTTAACGGGACTGGCAAATCGCCTTCAGCTGACGAATCACATTGATTTCGGAACGGGCTATTCTTCGCTGAGCTTATTAAATAGTTTGCCGATCGATATCGTGAAAATTGACCGTTCTTTTATCAACGAGATGCTGTTGAGCTGGAATGCTTCAGTCTTGGTTAAAACGATTATTGAAATGGGAGAGAATTTGAATTTTCGTTTGGTGGCTGAAGGCATTGAGGAAATAAACCAATTAAAGTTGCTCATTGACAAAGGCTGCCATTATGGGCAGGGTTATTTATTCAGCCCGCCGCTGGCTGTCGGAAAGTTCGAAGCTTGGCATCGGGCAAAGAGAACGGAAGAAGTGTCGTAAAAAAAGGCTGAACGCAAATGCGTTCAGCCTTTTTTTGCCCCTTATTTAGCCCGATTAAGAAAGTTTATTGTTTTGGGCATTCATATGGTGCTTGTTGTAGCGCTCAATGGCCGCAAATAAAATAGCGAGGATGATAAACATCAAGAGGCTGACATACCAGGGCATTTCCGTTATCGCTTGGCCAAATGCCGTGTAGAGGATTGCTGGCATAATGAGCCCAAGTGTTGAAAAATACATATACTCCCGCAAATTTTTAGTCATTTCCATCAAATAAAGCGACAGCAGATGAAAGTGAATGAAAGGCATGATGCGCAAAATCATCACTTGGCCGACCGACAGTGTCCGGTCTGGAAACATTTTGTCTTTAAGCTTCGACATTTTCTCCCGGAAGTTCGGGAATTTATTGACCAGTACATATGAAACGAAGCTCATGAGAGACAAACCGATAAATGAAAGGAGTGCACCTTCAAAAAAACCGAAAACTACGCCGCCGACAATGCATACGACAATGACAGGAAGGAATAAGATCGGCCTGATTAAATGCAGAGCCACAAATAGAATAGGGGCTAGCCACCCAAAGCTTTCGATGAACGTTTCCAGGGTTTGATCGAAATGATTCATAACGATTTCTCCTGTCTGTATAGATGATCCTATTGTTGAAGATAAGCTAAGCCGTATTTAAATGCAAGGGATTGAAACTAAAGCGACAGTCTGCCCATACCGCCGTATTTTGCCAAGCAGGAGAGCTTGATAAGAAAATCGCAAAAAATTGGCATGGAGAGAACCACCATTGAAAGGCGCTTTAATCGAAAATTATCCCATTTTATGTTAAAATAATGTTATCAACTTTGAAAGGGATGTGCTGCTTTTTGGCCAAAACAAACATGTCAAAGTCCCTTCTTAAAGGGGCAAGATCCACTCAAAATATCAAAGAAAAAATTGAAATAAAACATATCGTGATTTTAGGCGATTCCGTTGCCTACGGCTATGGCACAAGAGGCGGCATTGCCAAATACCTGAAAGAAACGTTCCACCATAGTACGGTAACAAATTTAGGGATCAATGGCTTAACGAGCAATGGATTGGTTGATCGGCTGCAAAACGGGCTATGGGACCGGGTTTTGGCGGATGCCGATATGGTGCTTCTGAATATCGGCGGCAATGATTTGCTCCGCGGATTTAAAGGGAGCGGTGCCAAAGGGCTGGTCAAACAGTTTGCAAACCTGAAGAAAAATTACCGCAAAAATCTCCTGGAGATTTACCGGCATTTGCGGAGCCTCAATGAACACCAATTGATTGTCCAAAACAACCTCTATAATTCCATGAAAAAAGAAGTGCAGTATTTCGGCTTCACCAATCTATTATTCCGCATGTGGAATTCGGCTATCGGCGAAGAAGGCATCATCATCTCGCGTACAGAGCCAATGGGGAAAAACCCTTCCATTTGGCTGGACGCAATCCACCCAAATGAAGAAGGCTATAAAATGATGCACGAGCTTCTCTTAAATACTTTGGCTTCAACCGGCATTTCCATTCCGGAAAGGGAAGCTGCTGCTGCGAAACAAATATGACGTAAAAGCTGCAATTTCGAGATGGCAGCTTTTAAGTCTTTTTTTCAAAAAAATAATATTGTGAAATATTGACTTAAGAAAATTCTAATAATATAATTAGAGGCATTCGTAATATTTTTCGCTTTATTCTACATATTGAATACGTAACCAATATATAAGGAGAGGAAATTGGTTAAAATTATGTTCAAATATCGCTATTTTATGAAAGCGTTTACTAAAAAAATAGGAAAAGAGGTTCCAGATGATTACATTCTTTGCTTCAATTATTATCCTCATCATCGCTTATTTTACATACGGTAAATTCATCGAAAAAATGTTTGCACCGGCAGAATCCCGGAAGACGCCAGCCTATGCTAATGGCGACGGAGTGGACTTTGTCCCGATGAACAAACATAAAAATGCGATGATTCAACTTCTGAATATCGCAGGTACGGGACCGATTTTCGGTCCGATTATGGGAGCATTATATGGACCTGTCGCTTTTCTTTGGATTGTCATCGGTTCCATTTTTGCTGGAGCTGTCCACGATTACTTGACAGGTATGATTTCCATCCGCAATAAAGGAGCGCATATTCCGGAACTGGCCGGCAAATTCCTTGGCACGGTTTCCAAACATATTGTGAATGTGTTCGCTTTATTGCTTCTTCTCTTGGTCGGTACCGTATTCGTTACAACACCAGCATCGCTATTATCCATTTTATTGGACGGAAAAGTGGCTGTAGGTGTACTAATCGGCGTTATCTTTTTGTATTATTTCTTGTCGACAATCTTGCCGATCGACAAAATCATCGGTCGCCTATACCCGTATTTCGGTGCAGTCTTGCTGATTGGGACATTGGGCGTCGGAATTGCTTTGGTCTTCTCGGACTACCAAATTCCTGAGCTGTCGATAGCAAATATGCACCCGGACAATTTGCCGATTTTCCCGATGCTGTTCTTTACGATTACGTGTGGGGCTTTATCCGGATTCCATGCGACCCAGTCGCCGATCATTTCTCGGACTGTCCAAAAAGAATCGCAGGGGCGCTACATCTTATACGGCATGATGATTGCGGAAGCGATTATCGCAATGATTTGGGCTGCAGCATCGATGAGCATGTTTGACGGCCAGACACTAAGTTCGATGATCAACTCAGGTACACCTTCAGCTGTCGTAAATGAAGTTTCAATGACACTGCTAGGGGCCATCGGAGGGACTATCGCGGTGCTTGGCGCTATTGTTTTGCCTATTACATCAGGGGATACAGCTTTCCGTGCGGCCAGATCCATTATTGCCGACTACATCAAAATGGATCAACAGAAAATAATGAAGCGGTTGATCATCGCAATTCCTTTATTTGCGGTATCGATCATGTTGACTCAAATTGACTTCAATCTCTTATGGCGCTATTTCTCCTGGGCAAACCAGGCGACTGCAGCCATCGCCTTATGGATTGGTACAATGTATCTGTATATTCAAGGCAAGAATTACTTGGTAGCGATGGCGCCTGCCATTTTTATCACATATATGGTATTCGTTTATATATTGAACCAAAAAATCGGCTTCAATCTCGATTTAAATATTTCGTTTATTGTCGGATTGATCTTGACGATAGTCATTGTGGCGATGTTCTTTGCAAAAGCAAGGAAAAACCGCATGGAAAATGTGGAAACGGCAGTCGCCGTCGACTGATGTCGAATGGCCGGACTCATTGGAGTCCGGCCATTTTTTCTTTATCGGTTTTAGCTGGAGCCTCAAAAATAAAAACCATATAGCCTAAATCCTCTTCAAAATTCCAATCCACATAGATTTCATGAATTTTCCTACCGATAATTGCCTCTAAGCGGGGCTCATCCAGCATGTTTCGTTCGATTGGCCGTTTCGCCATTTTTAATTCTTCAATAACCCCGATACGGATCAGCTCTTTCTCGAGTTGGATTAAGATGCCTGAGCGTTCCACTAAAACCATACGGTCATTCAGCCAGACAAGATTCGTGTTTTCCGGAGATTTTTGGGCTATCGCGCTGGCTTTGTTGATTTCGTCTTCGAAAGCTGCATAGTCGATCTCTTTTGGCCACGGCATTTCTTTCTTTTCTTCATCGGGTCTGATAACGCCGATGACCAAACCCGTTTCATTCTGTAGATTCCAGTCTGCATAAATATGTTGAATTTCGATGCCGGCTATTTTCCATAACTCCAATACGATGTCAGGACGCAATTCATTCAACAATAAATCCCGGATTTCCATAATGCGTTTTGTTTCATTTTGTTTTAACAGTACTTTTTCCATTGGCCCTAAAAAACCGCGAAGGTGAACGGCTAAATAAGGGCCATTTCGAGCGACGAAGACGGAAGTGGGGCCTTTGCCGAAGTTGGCACGCAGCAACGTGGAGAAATAGCTGCCGATCATGGATTCGATCGTTCTTTCTTTCGCCATATGGATCCCTCCTGGAACATGAAGATCTTACTAATTTGTTTTTTAAAAAATCAGCTTTCAAAGCTCTTCCAAACTTCCGGAAGCAGGCCAGAGAGCTCATGAGCCAATAATGTGTGGGGAGATTTTTTGGTTGTCCATTGGTCTGCGCATGCACCATGCAAGTAAACGGCATTCAATACGGCATGCTTCCAGTTTTCGTGGCAGCAAAGCATGCCGAGCATCATGCCGGTCAGTGTATCGCCGGTGCCGCCTTTGGCGAGTGCGGAATTTCCGGTCGGATTCACCCAAGTTTCGCCGTCCGGAAAGGCAATTACGGTATCCAGCCCTTTTAAGACGATCGCGGCATCCAGTTCTTTTGCCAGTTGCTTGGCATACTCCGATTTTTCCGAAGCGAATTGTTCTACCGGGATGCCGCTGATTCTGGAAAATTCCCCGGGATGCGGTGTCAAGATGGTAGGGCCGTTTCTTTTTGGATAAGAGCGTTTAGATAAAGCCCCGGCATCGAGTACGAGCGGAACTTCGGACTGGAATAGCTGCGCCAAGTTTTGTTCCATTTGCTCATTCGGAATTTTTCCTGGGCCGATGGCAATCGCTTTGTATGCCGCTAAATTAAAATCAGGGGAAGTGAACTTTTCTTCGATCTTTCGGATATAAGTGGCTTCCGGCAGTGAAGGGAGGATCATCGGAATCACGTCAGGTTCTGCTGCAATTTCGAGTTTTCCTAACCCGCTTCTCATGGCCCCTAGGCCGGCAAGAAGGGCAGCACCTGGCATATCGCGGGTTCCGGCAATCAGCAAACCCGTCCCGAAGCTTCCTTTATGGCCGGCAGCCGTGCGGACGGGCAGCGTGGATTTCACTTTTTCTTTGTCCCATTTCGGAATAACTTCTAAAGGATCTGGCACTATCAGTCAACCGCCTTTCATGTTTTAGAAATCTAGATGCTAGAATATACCCGGAAACGTCCATTGGTTAACAGCCGAAATGATTTTAGAACAGTATTAAAAAACTGACTTTTCAAATGCCCTTGCACCGCTATTGGAACAAGCCCATAATAAAAAGCGGAATAAAAGTAAGGAGACTTTCATATGAATACTGTACTGAAGCTGAAAGAAATAACGCCGCAATATGATCCATGGGAAGCATATATGGATATTGAACAGCACGGCAGATTGACCCTATCGAGCATTGAGTTTACCACCACGTACCTTTGCAATATGCGCTGTGAGCATTGTGCAGTCGGCTATATGCTTCAGCATAAAGACCCGGATGCCTTGCCGATTGATTTATTGATCGCCCGCTTAGAGGAGATTCCGCACCTTCGGACCATCAGCATCACAGGCGGAGAACCGATGTTTTCCAAAAAGTCCGTCGAGCAGATCGTGTTGCCATTGATGAAATATGCGCACGAACGCGGCATCCGTACCCAGATGAACTCGAACCTGACGATGCCGCTTGAACGGTATATGCTGATTGCGCCGTATTTGGATGTATTGCACATCTCTCATAACTGGGGAACGATTGACGATTTTGTGGACGGCGGATTTGCCAATATGGAACGCCAGCCGCCGCGTGAACGTCGAGCAGCACAATTCAAGCGCATGATCGACAATAGCCGGGCTTTAGCTGAAGCGGGCGTGATGGTCTCTGCTGAAACGATGCTCAATAAACGTACATTGCCGCATCTTGCCAAAATCCATAAACAAGTGATCGAAGAAATGAAATGTGCAAGGCACGAAGTACACCCGATGTACCCTAGCGATTTTGCGAGCCAGCTCGAAGTGCTGCCGCTCGATGAAACGCGAAAAGCGATCCATCAATTGCTTGATGAACGCAATGAAGACGTTTGGATGCTCTTTGGAACGCTTCCGTTTTATCCGTGCAGTATGGACGATGAAGATATTCAGCTGCTGAACCGGATTCGCAGCAGCAAAAACGTCACGGTCCGGAATGACCCGGATGGCCGGTCCCGTTTGAATGTCAACGTCTTTACAGGAGAAGTGATCGTTACAGATTTTGGCGACACGCCGCCGATGGGCAATATCCAAACCGACTCGCTGCCTGAGATGCTGGACCGCTGGCTCGAACGTCCATTGGCTAAGACGATCGCCTGCCATTGTCCGGCTGTCAAATGCCTGGGGCCGAACCTGCTCGTGAAAGACGCTTACTACGCCGACCAAGATTTTACGAAAAATAAAGCAAGAATTTAAATACGATTTGAAAGCAAGGGGACTTATAGAGTCTTCTTGCTTTTTTATTTGCCCCTTATTCGTTGGTCTTGTTTCAAAAATTTGTTAAAATGGGTGAATATTCAATCTAGTTTAAGAGAGGGGAAAATACGATGCCGCAGCAATTGGATGACCGAATTTTTATCATTGATGACCATGATTTAAAAGTGGAAGAACGGACAGGCACCTATGTGTTAACCGAAGAAGAGCTGACCTTGATTGACACATGCGCGAGCCCTTCTGTTCCATATATTAAAAAAGGGCTTCACGAGCTCGGGCTTTCACTGGAAAGGGTGAAATACATAATTGTCACCCATATCCATTTAGACCATGCCGGGGGAGCGGGCTTATTGCTTGAGGAATGCCCGAACGCAAAAGTAGTGGTCCATCCTAAGGGAGCGCGCCATTTGGCGGACCCCAGCCGGTTGATCGCTGGAGCGAAAGAAGTCTACGGAGAAAAATTCGAACAATTATTCGATCCGATTATAGCCATTCCGGAAGAGCGGCTGCTTGTAAAAACAGAAGGGGACCAGCTCGATATCGGTGCGGGATGCCGATTGGAATTCTGGGATACACCAGGCCATGCAAAACATCATTTTTCCATCATCCATCCACCGAGCAACGGCGTTTTTGCAGGGGATACAGTCGGCATCCGCTACGAACAACTGGCAAAAGACGGCATCGACTTTTACTTGCCGTCGACTTCACCGAATCAATTTGATCCCGTCGCTATGCAATCAGCAATCGAACGCTTTCGGGATGCCCAGTTTGATGCGATTTACTACGGCCATTACAGCAAATCTTCCTTTTCGGAAGAAGCGCTGGCTCAAGTGGAAAATTGGCTTGGGATTTTTGTAGAAGAGGCAAAATCTGTTTGGTCAGCAGGAGGAGGCGCTGCCGATTTAGCCGCTCGGTTAATGAACCGGGTTCGAGTCCATTTGGATGCATTATGCGTTCCGGAAAACCATCGGGTATATGAAATTATCCAATTGGATCTTGAAGTCAGTGCGATGGGGTTGATCGACACACTCAGCAAATAAGGGATTGCGTTGCCTGATTTCGGGTAAACAGCCAATAAGACGACAAATTTACCGGAGGAGTGAGACGATGGCTGATAAAAAAAGGGAAGAAGAGAAAGACCAGGAAGAATTCACTGAAATGCCGAATGCAGACCTTCCGGATTTTGAACCCGAACAAGACAAAGAAGAACAGCTGAAGCAGTTCAAAAAAACTGCCAATACCGGGAAAGAAGAATCCGAAAAAGAATAAAACCAGTGGGGTTGAATCCCCACTGGTTTTTATTATGAAACAATCGATTTTACGTAAGCTTCAACTTCATCAGAAGTGCCAAGCGCTAAAATGCGTTCGGTATGGCTCGCCATTTCCGCTTTAGATAATTTGCTGATTTGCGCACGTGCTTTTAAGATCGATGAAGCGCTCATTGAGAATTCATCGAGTCCGAGGCCGAGCAGGATTGGGATGGCAATTTCATCGCCTGCCATTTCTCCGCACATGCCGGTCCATTTTCCTTCCCGGTGCGACGCATCAATGACCATTTTCACCAGCCGCAAGATCGCCGGATTGAAAGGTTGATACAAATATGATACTTGTTCATTCATCCGGTCTGCAGCCATCGTGTATTGGATCAAGTCATTGGTGCCGATCGAGAAGAAGTCCACTTCTTTCGCAAACGCATCGGCCATAACGGCCGTGGATGGAATTTCCACCATGATGCCCACTTCGATGCTGTCGCTCACTTCGATGCCTTCTTCAAGCAATTTCGCTTTTTCTTCCAGCAGCAATGCCTTCGCTTCGCGGAACTCTTCCAACGTCGCAATCATCGGGAACATGATCTTCAAGTTGCCGTGGACACTTGCGCGAAGCAAAGCGCGAAGCTGGGTCCGGAACATGTCCGGCATTTCCAGGCATAAACGGATCGCTCTGAGGCCAAGGAAAGGGTTGAGTTCTTTTGGCAAATCCAGGTATGAAAGCTCTTTATCGCCGCCGATATCCAATGTGCGGACCACGGTCGGTTTGCCTTCCATTGCTTTTAATACAGCTGCATACGCTTCGTACTGCTGCTCTTCTGTCGGGAATTCATCGCGCCCCATATAAAGGAACTCGGTCCGGTAAAGGCCGATCGCTTCGCCGCCGTTTTCAAGAACCCCGGTTGTATCTTTAGGCGTTCCGATGTTGGCGCCGATTTCAACGGCTTGGCCGTCTGCGGTTACCGTGGCTTCATTTTTCAATTTTGCCCATTCGGCTTTTTGTTCTTCGTATTGGGCTTTTTTCGTTTGATATTCGGCAATCGTTGCTTCGTCCGGATCGATCAGGACTTGGCCATCCAAGCCATCGACAATAACCGAAACGCCGTTTTGAATCGTCGCCATCAGGGATTTCGCACCGACGACAGCGGGAATTTCAAGTGTTCTCGCAAGAATCGCTGAATGCGACGTACGTCCGCCGATTTCTGTCACAAAGCCTTGCACAAATTGCGGATTGAGTTGAACCGTATCAGAAGGCGTCAAATCCTCCGCAATGATGATCACTTCTTCCGAAATCATGCTTGGATTCTGGATGGAAACGCCGAGAAGGTGGGCAAGAACACGCTTCGTCACATCACGGATATCCGCAGCCCGTTCCTTCATGTATTCGTTGTCCATCGCTTCGAACATGGCAACGAAACCATCCGCTGTCTCTTTTAAAGCCGACTCGGCATTTTGCTTGTCATTTGTAATTTTTTCTTTGACCGGTCCAATCAATTCGGGATCGCTGAGTACGAGCAAGTGCGCACCAAAAATTGCAGCTTCTTTGTCGCTGATCTGCTCGCGCGTCCGTTGTTGGATCACTTCAAGTTCGGCTACGGATTTTGCTAAAGCGGCGTCCAGCCGGGAAATTTCTTTTTCCGTATCTTCGACTGTCGTTTTTTCAACATCCAGCTTTGGGTTTTCCAATCTGAATGCTTTCGCAAAAGCGATTCCGTTTGAAGCCGCAATTCCAGAGAGGGAAGTGATCATTAATCAGCAAGCCCTTCGGATTTCATCACATTTGTAATTTGTTCGATGGCTTCGTTTTCATCTTCGCCATCAGCTGCGATTGTAACGGTTGAACCTGAAGAAACGCCTAAAGACATAACGCCTAAGATCGATTTCAAGTTCACTTTCTTGCCTTTATGCTCCAACGTAATGTCCGATTTGAATTTAGCCAATGAGCCGACTAAGGCTGATGCCGGACGTGCGTGGATCCCTGCTTCATCTGTAATTGTGAATTGTTTTTCTACCATGTAAAATTCCTCCTAATGAAATGTGATTGAATTTGCTTGTATCAAAGTCATTCATGAACGATTTTGAAAGAAAAACTAAGTTCGTGAATGTTTTTGACTGCTTATGAATGATTATGATTGATTTTGGAAGGGGTTTCAAGTATTATCTACTTAACCTTAAATAAAGAAGGTGCAAACATGCTGACGAATGAACGCCACGAATACATTTTAGGTTTGCTCGACCAAAAACAGACCATCAAAATTCAGGAAATTGTAGATGATACCGGAGCTTCCGAATCAACCATCCGCCGAGATTTGACGGAACTCGAAAACCGCCAGCTTTTAGTGCGGGTATTCGGCGGCGCCGTTTTGCCTGGCCGCAACCTTTCTGAACCGAGCATCTCCGATAAGTCGACACGGAATCTTGAAGAAAAGATCAAACTTGCAAAATATGCGGCATCATTCGTCCAAGAAGGCGACAGCGTCTTCCTGGATGCCGGCACGACAACGTTCCAAATGATTCCTTTTCTAAAAGACAAAGATGTGGTCGTTGTCACCAACGGCTTAACCTTGGTGGATGCCTTGAATGAACATGGCATTACGACGTATCTGACGGGAGGGTTGATGAAATCCCGTACAGGTGCCATGGTCGGCTCCCAGACCATTCAATCCTTGATGAATTACCGATTTGACCTTTGTTTTCTGGGCGTCAACGGGTTTCATCCCGACTACGGCTATACGACGCCGGATCCCGAAGAAGCGGCCGTCAAAAGGCTTGCCAGTACCTACGCGCGAAAAACCTTCGTCCTTGCAGACCATACGAAAGCGAATCAAGTCAGTTTCGCCAAAATTATGGACCTGGACGGCGCTGATCTCATTGTAAATGAAATCGATCGGCACATGATGGAACAGCTGGAAAAAAAGACGACAGTAAAGGTGGAGAAACAATGATTTATACATGCACGATTACGCCGTCTGTTGACTACACCACGTATTTACCCTCTTTTGAAAACGGAAAACTGAACCGCACATCAGAGGTATTCTATTATCCCGGAGGCAAAGGCATCAATGTCTCACGCGTCTTAAAGCGACTGGGAGCCCGCAATAAGGCACTCGGGTTCATAGGTGGATTTACAGGCAATTATATAGAAGATTTCCTTCTGCGTGAAGGTGTTGAGACAGATTTTATTGAAACGGCTGAAATCACCCGCATAAATGTCAAGATAAAAGCGGCGGAAGAAACGGAATTGAATGGACCCGGACCCGCGCTTCGTGCAGAGGATTTGGCCCAATTGACTGAAAAAATAAACAATATGGAAAAAGGGGATTGGCTGGTTCTTGCGGGAAGCCTTCCTGTGATGATCCCTCTTTCTTATTTCAGCGGAATTGCTGAACGCTGCAGCGAACGGCAGATCCGGTTTGTTTTGGATACATCGGGTCCTGCTTTAAAAGAGCTGGTGAAATTTTCGCCTTTTCTGATAAAGCCAAACATCCATGAGTTGGGCGAACTGTTCGATGCGGCCATTTCCACGAAAGCGGAAGCTTTCCATTATGCTAAGAAATTGGTAGCGGGCGGAGTGGAGAATGTCATTGTTTCACTGGGCGGCGACGGAGCCTTATGGATTAATGAAACATCGGCATTTGAAGCGAAAGCGCCGATCGGCAAAGTCGTCAATACAGTCGGATCAGGGGACTCGCTCGTTTCGGGCTTTATCGCCTCGTACTGCGAAACGGAAGACCCGCTTGAAGCGTTTAAATACGGAGTGGCCAGCGGGAGCGCTACCGCTTTCCGATCCGATTTGTGCCGAAAAGAAGATGTGGAAGAATTAGTGGGGGAAGTTCACGTGAAAGAAATCAAACATGGGGATGTGATCGTATGAGAATTACACAATTATTGACTGAAGAAACCATTATTTTGGATCTCAAAGCCGGCTCGAAACAAGAAGTGCTTTCGGAGCTGATCGGCCAGTTGGACCGAGCCGGAAAATTAGCCGATCCGAATCTTTTCCAATCCGATATTCAAGCGCGCGAAGATCAAAGTACGACCGGGATCGGCGACGGCATTGCGATTCCGCATGCGAAATCGAAAGCGGTGAAGTCGCCGGCAATCGCCTTTGGGCGCTCGCTGGATGGCTTGGATTACGAGTCGCTTGACGGGCAGCCCGCGCATTTATTCTTCATGATCGCTGCGACAGAAGGCGCAAATGACGATCATTTGGAAGCGCTGTCTCGCCTTGCCACATTTCTGATGGACAGCAAGTTCCGGGATCGAATGCTTGCGGCAACGACAAAGCAAGAAGTGCTTCAAGCCGTAACAGACAAGGAGTCGGAAGTGGACGGGACAGGTACTGAAGCTGCGGATGCAGGCAGTACACCCCAAGCTTCAGGCAAGAAAATCCTCGCGGTCACAGCGTGTCCGACCGGCATAGCCCACACGTATATGGCGGCTGAGAAATTGAATGAACGGGCGAAAGAGCGCGGCATCCAATTGAAAGTGGAAACGAACGGCTCAAGCGGCGTCAAGAACCGGTTGACGGATGCGGAAATTGCAGAAGCGGACGCCATCATTGTTGCGGCCGACACGAAAGTGGAAATGGCCCGTTTTGCCGGAAAGCCGGTGATCCAGACGAAAGTCGGAAAAGCAATTTACGAAACGGACGATCTGCTCGACCGTGCAATTGGCGGAGATGCACCGGAATACAAGCACGACCGGACAAAAGAAGACGCAAACGACGGCGATTCTAAAGGCGGCTTTTACAAGCATTTGATGAACGGTGTTTCGAATATGCTGCCATTTGTGGTCGGCGGCGGGATCTTGATCGCCATATCTTTCTTCTGGGGCATTAATGCATCGGACCCAGCAAGCCCGGATTACAATGAATTTGCGGCCATGCTGAATACGATCGGCGGCGGCAATGC
Source organism: Planococcus massiliensis (assembly GCF_000821325.1). Classification (NCBI taxonomy): domain Bacteria; kingdom Bacillati; phylum Bacillota; class Bacilli; order Caryophanales; family Caryophanaceae; genus Planococcus; species Planococcus massiliensis. Next base: position 1,759,876 of record NZ_CCXS01000001.1, read on the forward strand.
ATTCTTCCTGATGGTGCCGGTGCTTGCCGGATTTATTGCGATGAGCATCGCCGAGCGGCCTGGATTTGCGCCGGGGATGATCGGCGGTTTGATTGCCATTACCGTCACGGGTGTTGAAGAAGCAAGCGGCGGTTCCGGATTCCTTGGCGGTTTGATCGCCGGCTTCCTGGCGGGTTATGTAACGCTTCTTGTGAAAAAAGCGTTTTCGGTGTTGCCGGATGCGCTTGAAGGCCTAAAGCCGGTCTTGTTCTTCCCGGTGTTCAGCATCGCCATTACCGGTATCATCATGATGCTTGTGAACCCGCAGCTGACAAAAGTCTATACGGCGATTTCGTCGTTCCTCGAGAGCCTCGGCGGAACAAACTTAGTGCTGGTCGGCTTGCTGCTTGGCGGCATGATGGCGATCGATATGGGCGGCCCTGTCAATAAAGCGGCCTATACATTCGGCATTGCCATGCTCGATGCACAGAATTTCAATTTCATGGCGACGGTCATGGCGGCCGGCATGGTGCCGCCGCTTGGCATGGCGATTGCTACGACGCTTTTCAAAAATAAATTCACGAAGCCGGAACGGGAAGCCGGGAAAACAGCTTACGTTCTCGGTGCTTGCTTTATCACAGAAGGCGTTATTCCTTTTGCGGCAGCTGACCCGGCCCGCGTCATTCCGGCATGTGTGGCGGGAGCGGCGACTACGGGTGCGCTCGTGATGCTGTTCGATATCGGATTGCGGGCACCGCACGGCGGCATATTCGTCATGGGGCTGGTTGACGGCGGCATTACGAAAGTATTGTTCTACGCACTCGCCATTATCGGAGGCGCAGTCATTACTGCAATCGTTGCAGGGCTATTGAAGAAAAAAGTGGCGGCAGCCGTTTAATCAAAAACCGGGTGGATCTCAACAGATCCATCCGGTTTTTTGTGCAGGGGAAGAAAAATAGTTAAGCGCTTAACTATTTTTCAACCGGGTATTTTATTGCTATAGAAGCTTTTGGCTCCCCCCTATACATAGAGGCATCAAGCGGTCCTCAAATTCGCTAAGGGGGCTTCATCATGGAAGAGCATAACGATAAGCAAATGCTGAAACTCGCGGCCAGCTGGTTTATGAAATGGGTATTGAACAATAAAGCGGTGTCCATTTTGTTCATCCTGCTGCTCGTGCTCCTGATTCTATTCCTGTTGCCGAAAGTCAGCTTTGTGTTTCGGCCATTCACAGCCTTTTTTGACGTCATGGGGCTGCCGATCATCATGGCAGGCGTGCTGTATTATTTGTTGAATCCTTTGATCGACTGGATGGAAACGAAAAAGATCCACCGTGCGGGCGGCATCGCACTTGTCTTTCTCATTATCGCCGGATTACTGGCATGGGGGATTGCTACGCTGATTCCGATTCTACGCGAACAGACGCTAAGCCTGATTGACAATTGGCAGGACTATTTGAACCGCTTCATCTCCCAAGTGAATGGCGTTTTTCAAAGCGACGTCTTGTCCGAGCTTCAAAAGCAGCTGACGGGAGACGAAGACGGCTTCACCGGTTCCATCAGCGGACAGACGGAGGATGTTGTGGATACGACAGTCACGGGAATCGGCAGCGTGGTCGGTGTTTTGTCCACGACGGTTCTTGCGGTGATTACGACGCCGTTCATCTTGTTTTATTTGCTGAAAGACGGCCACCATTTGCCTTACTATTTGATGCCGTTCGTGCCATCCAAAATGCGGGTGAAATCGTATGAATTGCTGCGGGAAATGAATCTCCAAATCAGCCAGTATATCCGAGGCCAGCTCATTGTCGCTTTTTTCGTCGGCTTGATGTTCTGGATCGGCTTCAGCCTGATCGGCCTGGAATACGCATTGATCCTCGGCATCATGGCGGGGGCATTGAACCTGATTCCTTTCCTTGGCTCGTTCATCGCTTTTATTCCCGTCGTCGTTATCGCGATCGTGCTTCATCCGCCGTTTATGCTCGTGAAAATCGCGGCTGTGTTTTTTGTCGAACAAACTTTGGAAGGCCGGGTCATCCAGCCGCTCATCCTTGGCAATAACTTGAACATTCATCCGATCACGATCATTGCGGTGTTATTGACTGCGGGAAATCTGTTCGGGATTCCGGGCGTCATTCTTGGCATTCCTGCCTATGCGGTCATCAAAGTGGTCTTCATTCATTTGTTCCTGTGGTATAAAGCGTACACCGGCCTTTACGACGATGATTTTAATCCGGCACCGCCGCCGGTCTATTCCAAGAAGAAACAGAAGCGGACATTGAAAATTAAACGCCAATAAAAAAATGAAGTCATCGACATGACTTCATTTTTTGGATTTGGTTGAAGTTGGCGGCGTTTCTTTGCTGTCTTTTTCCCGTTTCCACAGATAGAAGGAAAAAGCGAAGAAGAAAAGTGCGGTATTAAAGAAAAAGACCAAGTCGTTCAAAGCACCGTCGAGGAACACGATATTCACCATGGTCAAAAGGTGCATGATGCCGAGCGTTAAAAGTAAAACGGTTGAAGTTTTCATAGAGCCATCCTTATGTGTCTGTCTTTCTTCTATTGTACTTAAAAGCGGGAAGGGAAGGAATCTAGAATTTTTGCGTTTTAAAGGCAATTCATTCAAACTGAACGTATGAATAATTGAAAAGGTGGAGAGCATATGGCACAATCATTGGCAGGAAAAACGGCATTTATTACAGGTGCGGGCAAAGGGATTGGGCGAGCAGCTGCCTTGGCGCTGGCGAAAGAAGGCGTCCATCTCGGTTTGATTGCACGTACGGAAAGCGATCTGCAAAAAGTGGCGGCAGAAGCGAAAAAAGAAGGCATCCAAGCGGATTATGCTGTGGCGGATGTTTCTTCGCTGGAAGAAGTGGAAACGGCGATTTCGAAATTGACGGAGGCGTTAGGTTCGGCAGACATCCTCATCAACAATGCAGGAATCGGCAAATTCGGCACGGTTCTGGAAACGCCGCCGGAAGACTGGAAGCAAGTCATCCATGTAAATTTGATGGGCATGTTCTATGTGACGCGCACGGTGCTTCCGCAGCTGGTAGAGAAAAACGGAGGAGACGTCATCAATATTTCTTCGATGTCCGGACTGAAAGGCGATCCGGGGTCGAGTGCTTACAGTGCTTCGAAATTCGGGGTGCTCGGCTTTACCCAATCTTTATCCCAGGAAGTGCGCAAACATAACATCCGCGTTTTCGCTTTGACGCCGAGCCGGGTCATTACAGAATTCGCCGGATCGACGGAAACGCCGGAAAACAGCGAAGAAAAATTCATGCAGCCGGAAGACATTGCAGAATATATCGTAGCGCAGCTGAAACTGCATCCGCGTATTTTCATTCCAACCTCCAGTCAATGGGCGACGAACCCGTTTTAAGAGGCGGCGGATAGTATTTCAGCTGGAACCGACAGTAAATCGCCGGCTTTGGACATTATTTCGAGCCTGACGGACAGTATTTAGACGCGCCAGGCTAGTAAATCTTTAATTTGGGAAAAGGAGCTATCATCGTGGCAAAGTGGAAAAAAGAAATCCTCATCGATGCACCTATTGAACAGGTCTGGCAATTATTCATGGACCGGAACGTCAAAAGAATCATGCCGAAAGTGGAAGAGCATCTGTTGCTGGAAAAAGAAGACGATACGCTAGGCGCCAAACATTCGCAAAGCTATTATGCGGGCAGCCAGCTCGAAAGCTATCTCGTCGAAACGATTGCATTCGATGACACGCCTGAGCGCAAGCATAAAGCGGTAAAATTTGAAATGAGCGGCATGTTTGAAGTGGAGTACCGGTATACGCTCGAAAAAGTGAATGATAACCAGACGAAATTCATATACGAAGGATCAAATAAAGGCACCAATATGACCGGCAAAGCCATGCTGCTAGCCGGGTCAAAGCGAAAACGGGAGGAGACCGTCCAAGCCTTTATGGACCGGGTCCAACAGGAATCAATGAAAGCTTGAAAAAAGTGTGGCTGTACGAAATATGCTGCAAAAGAACCATCAGCCTAAGCGTAATTTTCTTAGGCTCATGTATTTTTTTGCCCATTTTCAGCAAACCCGCTTTTTCCCTAAAGCGCTTCGGTATAATAAATGAAAGCGAAGGCCAAGTCTGCATGAAGGCGTGAAAATTATTGAAAATCTACATAACAGGTTCGGTAGGCAGCGGAAAAACAACATTGGCAAAACATTTGGCGACTGAACTGGGTCTGCACCATTTCGAGACGGATAATTTTGTCTGGAAACGTGCACCGGGCGGAGATATTCGGAACTCAGTAGAGCAAAGGAATGCTCATTTAGCCGAAGCATTGATGTGGCCGGAATGGATCGTTGAAGGGGTCCACATGGATTGGACGGACGCCGCGATCGATCAGGCAGATTGGATAATTTTTTTGGATATCCCATTAAAAGAGCGGAAGAGACGCATTATCAAACGCTTCTTAAAACAAATAGCGGGAGCAGAGAGCGCAAATTATAAACCGACATTCAAGATGCTCCAGAAGATGTTTACATGGAATCGCTACTTTGAAGAGAAGATGAAGCCCGTATTCGTAAAGAAATTTCATGCTTGTCCTGATAAGGCCGTTATTGCTACATCATCGGAAGAAGCTTTAAGGATTTTATCCGAAAAAATAAAGTGCAACTGATGGTTTTTCAGAAATACATGTAGAATATTACATAAGGTTTATAAATAAAACCCAAAAAAGCGCAATCAAGAACTTCAAAAGCAAAAGATTTCTATTTTATTTGAAACCGATATGGCTATATTACGTATAAAGATTATAGAGAATAGAGGGGGAAGTCTTATGAATGAACAGCACGAAACGACTTACAACAGCAAACTCAATCCATTTTTATCCGTGTGGTTAAACACGCGGAACACGGTGCGTTATGTCATTGAAGAAAAATCGATGGTCTATGTTTTTCTGCTCATTTTGCTTGCAGGAATCACCAGTACGTTTGTCAGCCTGTACCAAGGAACAGATGATATCGGGATTCCTATCGGGATATTAATCGTTGGGAGTGCGATTATTTCGCCGATTGCTGTCGCGATTGGAATCGCCATTATGTCCGGCATCTATTTGCTCGTCGGGAAACTGTTTAAAGGAACAGGGACTTACATCGAATTGTTCAAAGCGGTTGCCACTTCCATGATTCCGCAAATCTGGCTGCTGCCACTGTTCCTCATTTTGATGATTGTTTCACCTGATTTATTTTTCGCGGGCAGCGAATCAGCTTCTAATGGCGCAATTTTCTTTATGGCCATTTTCGCCGTGATTTTAGCGATTGTGACGATTTGGGGCATTGTGATCCAAAGCAAGGCAATTGGGGAAGCGCATCGTTTTTCAAGCTGGAAAGGATTTTTCACCTTGCTCATTCCATTGCTCATCATTGGAATAATTGTAGTCGCATTTATGGTTATTGTTTTTATGATTCTTATCGGCACCGCTTCAATCTAAGAGACTTCGGTCTCTTTTTTTATGAAATGAATACGGAAGGAGTGCAGGGAATGGATAAACTTGAGAAAGAGCGGCAACTCAATCCATTTACAGCCATCTGGCTGCATACTCGCGAGGCGATTCGCTGGGTCCTGGCGACTAAAGCATGGCCTTATTTTTTCTTTTTGCTTTATTTGGCAGGCATTAGCGCCGGATTTATCAGCCTGTCTCAATCCGCCATGCTTGAATTGCCATTGGGGGCAGCACTGTTATTTGCTTTTGTCATTGCTCCAGTTCTGCTTTTAATCGCATCCGCTTTTATGTCTGTTCTATACTTATGGTTCGGGAAAATAATGAAAGGTTCAGCTGCTTATAAAGACGTTTTTAAAGCGGTGATTGCCGGATTGATTCCGCAGATTTGGCTGCTTCCGCTCATATTGTTTTTCTGGATCATTGCCCCCGAAATTTTCCTGTCGCTAACGCCGAAGGAGGATCCGTTTCATGTCTTTTTGTACGCAGCCTATTTTGTGATTTTGATGGCTACGAGCCTTTGGAGCATCGTAATCCAAAGCAAAGGGCTAGCAGAAGCCCACCGGATGGCGACGTGGAAAGGATTTTTGACTTTGCTTGTACCGAGCGCCGTAATGTGGATCATTATGACTTACGTAATTATTCTGCTCGTTTTTGCGTTAGCCGGTTTTTAACGGAGACTTCGGTCTCTCTTTTTTTGCAGAAATTAATCAATTGTAGATTTCTACATAAGGAAAATAATATAAAAAACAAAAACGCAACAAAAAAAGGGCTTCAAGAAGATGACAGAAAATAAAGCGATGCGTATGATTAAGGAAATGCATTTCAAGGGGGAATACGATGTTAAGCAGCTACGTTAAAGAAGGGGTCTTGTGTGCAGAAGGGACTATAGAGAAATACGGAAGAAAAGTATTTGTCTATTTAGTTGATGGTATGCTGATTGATTCAGGCCCTGAAATACTTTTAACCGAACTCGAGCCTTTTTTCGAAGAACATCATTTTGATCAAGCGGTTTTTACCCATAACCATGAAGACCATACGGGGAATGCCGCCTTTCTTGCAGCAAACTTTCGCGTGCCGCTCTTGATGCATGAAAAAGGCATCCCGCTTTGCTTGGCAGACGGAAAGTACCCATTATACCGCCAAATGATCTGGGGACAGCGAAAAGCGTTCGAAGCAGCCCCGATTCCAGAAGTGATTCATTCCAACAATCTGGAATGGAAAGTCATCTACACGCCCGGGCACGCCTACGATCACGTGTCTTTGGTTAATGAAGAAACGGGGCGGCTCTTCAGCGGCGATTTGTATGTGTCTCCCCACACAAAAGTGACCATGGCCACTGAATCGGTCAAACAGATAATGGACTCACTCGAGATTTTATTATCTTATCGCTTCACGCACCTTTACTGCAGCCATGCGGGCTATTTTCCAAACGGCAAAGAAGTTCTCCAGCAAAAGCTGGAGAAACTCCGTGAGATGAGCGAAAAAATTATCATGCTGGATGCGGAAGGGCTGTCCGTGAATGAAATCAATGAAGCCCTGTTTCCGGGAAACTATCCGATCGTTCAATACTCTGAAAGGGAATGGGACACGCTCCATACCATCCGCTCCGTCCTCGACGAGTTAAAACCGCTAGCGCCAAAGGGACACCTCAGCGTATGAAGGCTTTAGCGGAATCAGAGCGTTTAGGCCTTGTGGTGATGAATGAACAGCATATTGAAGGAGCTATGCAATTTTGGGGCGATCCCGAAGTGATGGCCGCGTCTGGCGGAGCCACCGACCGAGAAACGCTGCCGCTTGTGATCAATGCTTACCGGAAGTGCTTTGAGACGACCGGGCTTACGGTGTTTGGGGTCATAGAAAGGCATTCCGGGCAGCTGGTCGGAGCATGCGGGTTTAATCCAGGGGAAGATGAGGAGAAGATCGAATTGATCTATCATTTTGCCGTTGCTTTTTGGGGAAAAGGCTATGCTACGGAAGCTGGGGCACTTGCGTTAAATCTCGCTCGGCAAAAAGCCGGAATTGCCACCGTTTATGCTTCAGCCGATCCCGCTAATGAAAGTTCCAAGCGAGTGCTCGAAAAACTCGGATTTCATTTCATCGATCACCGCTGGTTTGACGATACGCAGCAAGAAGAGCCTTATTATGAATTGCCGATTGAGTGAACGGACCCTTCTTGGTGAAGGGTTTTTTTGTTTCGCCCTAAATTTTGCTATACTGAAACTGACAAAATGTTAAAACAAATCAGCTATTTTGGAACGGGAAGGAAGAGTTGCCTTGGTTTATGTAATCCTGCTCGCAGAAATCCTGTTAATTACCGTCTTCATTTATTTCGTCAGCGGCCGTTTAATGGGAGCCAAAGTGAATTTCACGAAACGCGTTCTGTCAGTCACGATCGGTGTGGCGCTTACCACTTTTGTCTACTGGTATTCCTATTTGCGCTATACCGATTTCCTGAACGAAAGCGTCGTGGAAAACGCCGCCAATGTCAGCACCATCATCTGGATCGGCAGTATTTTACTGATTTCGATGCTTCTGTATTTGCTTTTTGAATTATTCGATCCCATCGAATTGGGATCTAGAGGCGAACGGATCACCGGACGCAAGTTTTTCCTGAAACGCATCCAGCATCGTTGGAGACGGCAGAAACGCTTGAGCCAGGTCGTGGAAATTGCCGTTCGCAACGGCATATCACGGGCCTTGAAATACGCAAGACACCGGGAAAATGACCGGGAGCTCGCGATTGCCTTCCGGGATACGCTGGAACAAAGCGGGGGAATCTTCATCAAATTCGGCCAGGTGCTTTCTACACGGACCGAACTTTTCCCGCCGGTGTTCGTTGAAGAGCTCGGAACGCTCCAGCAAAACGTCAAACCGCTCACAACGCTGCAAGTCCAGACGATTCTTCAAAACTCGTTAGGCCATAAAATGGAGGATGTTTTCTCGACTTTTGACATGGAGCCGCTTGCTGCTGCGTCGATCGGGCAAGTCCATAAAGCGGTTTTAAAGAAAAACCACCAGCCGGTTGTCGTGAAACTGCTGCGGCCGGACATTAAGCGCATTATGCGGGACGACTTGAACATCCTGGTGGAATTCGCCGAATGGGTCACAAGCAAATCCAAATGGGCGGAAAATCTCGGGTTTAAAGAGCTCGCCATTGGATTTGCAGCCGGATTGCGCGAAGAAGTCAATTTTGATATCGAAGCCCGCAATACGGTGCAAATTTCAAACGCCTTAAAAAATAGCCCTTATCAAGTGAAAATTCCGCACATCTACACCGAATACAGCAACAGCCAACTCATCGTCATGGAACAGGTCATGGGCAAAAACCTAGCGCAAGGGCAGGAACTTTTCGATCGGTTTGACACCGATTCAAAAGAATTTGCCCGGACCATCCTTTTTTCCTTCTTTGAACAGATGCTGTTTTCCGGCATTTTTCACGCAGATCCGCATCCCGGCAATATTTTCATTGACGAACGGGACGGATCGCCGATCTTGCTTGATTTCGGGGCAGTAGGGCGCTTAGCGTCTTCTCAGCAGGAAGGGCTGAACCTTTTCATCTTAGGCGTGCAGCAAGGGGATTCCAGTGTGATTTACGATGCGATCACCTTGCTCGTTGAAGACAACCAGCACATCGACCGCCACCGGTTCGAACAAGCCATCGGGCAATTGCTGCTGCGCATTTCGTATGTGGACCGGATTCCGACAACTGAACTCATTCATTCGCTATTTGATGTCGTCAGAGATTTCGGTTTGTCGTTTTATCCGTCAGTCGGCATCGCGCTGCGGTCGTTGATCACGCTCGATGGCACGCTCCATTTAATCGATCCGACTTTTGATATGTTCACGGAAGCGAAGACGTTTGCGAAGAATTACAAAACGTCGTTCCTGAAAAAGCCGTTTACGGAACCGAAAGCGACGAAGGAGAAAGTCGAAAGCGAAATGGCTGTATTAATTCCGGAACTTTTGAAGCTGCCAAAACGCGTGGACCGTTTAGTGGAACGGATTGAAAGCGGCAAAATTATCCTGCATCACGATGTCTTTTCCGATAAGCAAAACGCCAATTTCGTCGTTCAATTGTTTTCGCGGTTCGTGCTCTTGATGACCGGAATCACATTCGGACTGGTGTCGGCGGCGCTGCTCGCCATTGCCCAGTTCATTGAGACGGCTTATGCGGTTTATTTGAATACGGCAGCCTACACAGGCTTGTTCCTATGCGTCATTTTGCTGGTGCGGTTATCTGTGCAGGCCATCCGCGACATGAAACGCAGCAATAGCAGCTAATCCATAAAAACGCCCCTAAACCGGATCAGGTCTAGGGGCGTTTCGTTTAATTGGATTTCCGTTCAGCAATTCGTTTCACTAACGCATCGGATTTGGTGACGTGAACCGGTTGGATGAGATTGCCTTTAATGCTTGGTTTTTCAGCGGCCCGGCTGCGTGACCGAATGGATGTCAGCCGTTTTTCGGCACGTTCTTTTACTGTTTTCTGTTTCAATGGAGTATTCGCGCTTACCATAGTACATCACTCCTTTTTTTCATCATAAGGCATCAAGGCCATAAGGTCAAAAGAATCGGTCAGGCATTTGCATCCATTGTCGCAACAGCAATCAGCAACTCATAATATTCCTGGTTTCTCGTGACTGTATGGTGCAATGTTTCAAAAAGATACTGGTCGAATAAATCAAACAGGCTCGTATAGCTGCTAATGACAGTGATGAATTCTCTTTCAGCATTTTGGTACGCATAGACGAAATAGCTTTTCTTCATCACATTATCCGGATCCGCTTTATTGCTGATGATCGAAGCATTTGCTTCTCTGGAAGCGGCAATCAGCTCGTTCAATTCAGCAGGAGGGTTATGCGTGTAGACGGTGAAGGAAAAATTGGTATTCAAAGGCGATTTCTTGTAGCCTGCTTGAATTTCTTCCAGAAAATAAGCCAATACATCAGCAAATTGGGCAGATTCAGCGTCCAACAGCGCAATTGTGCGGTCAGTTGCTTCTGAACTCGATAAATAAGCCATTAACTTCGCTTTCGGGGCACTGACTTCAATCGTTTCAATGACCGTCTGAGCAGCTGCATCAACTTCAATTTCTAAATTGAAGAATTTAAACCGGGTAAGCCGCCTAAAAGCTAATGGAACGACCAAAAAGAGCAGCATCCAGACCAGCAGCATAAAAAGCCCTTTAAAAACGATCTGGTTGAAATCAGAGGCAAGAATCGGTTTAATTAAGACATCGAGCCAAGAAGTTCCAGCGATTAAGTCAGAAGAGCTCGTACCAGTTGTTGTCAGCATCAGCAACGAAGCCGGATCGTCCCGGAAAGTAACGATAGCCAATGCGATGGCTGCAACAGCCATCCATAACAAAATGGCCAAGATGCCGATGGTATAAAGATAAGGAATCAGGAAGTTAATCCATTGGAAGAAAGTTCGTTTCTCGTTGGCAGGTGTCACTGAATACATCACTCAATTCGTATAAGATAGAAAAGGAATACTTAATCCATCATAGCATAATTGCAGGTAATCGAGAGAGCGCATCAAAGAGGAGAGCAAGAATATCAACTGCAAAAACAAAAAAACATTTAGTTTACATAATATAAATTATCGGAAGTAACGTTTCACTTAATAAGTATACTTAAGACAGTGAGACAAAATCGTTTTTTTACGTGATTTTTGCAGTTTCAGCATTTTACTTTAAAATTCGTTTTGCACATTTTAATGGTCAATCAAATTCCATTTATCATTTGCAAATGAATCATTAAACAATTCCGTTTAAAAATATTTTAATAAAATCCTCAAGCATTCAGTTTGTTAATCGGAATCGGCTGACCGGCTGACCATGCGCTTGAGGATTTATTTCGTTCTTCAGCATAACTTGCTACATGATCAGTAAATTCCGCCGGTGCCCATCCAAATCGCAGAATCCGGCTCCATACATGCCGTTTCGTTCTCCAGGCTCGGCAAAAACCTTTCCACCTGCATTTTTTGCTTTTTCGGTCATTTCACGGACTTCCCGCTGTGAATTCATGGATATGGACAATAAAACTTCGCTTCCTTGCTGCGGATCTGCTATGGGGCTTCCTGTAAATGATTGGAATGTCGCTTCCGGAAACAGCATAACCATCACTTGGTGGTCGCCAACCACTAATCCCGCCATATCCTCACTATCAGCAAACCGCTCATTCAGCTTAAATCCAAGCATTTTAAAGAATTCACGCGGCTTTTTTAAGTCTTTTACCGGCAGATTGATCCAAAATTCATGTGCCATTTTGACCGCTCCTTTTTCCAATTTTCATCAACTGCTTTTTCGCGCTTTTTTTCATTTTCCGAGTCTAACCCCCGTAAAAACGGATAATTACTTGCTTTTTTAGCATTTTTGCGCTGCATCTGTACCCGTTAAACGGTTAAAAAATTTCCAGTAAATGAAGCGGGATTTGCCGCGATTTGCACCGGCGTACCGGTGGCAACGATGTCCCCGCCCGCTTCGCCTCCTTCCGGCCCTATATCGATGACCCAATCGGATTCTTGGATCATTTCCGTATTGTGCTCGACAATGATCACCGTATGGCCAGCATCGACGAGTTTATTCAACAGCACCAGCAATTGCTTGACGTCATTCGGATGGAGGCCTGACGACGGCTCATCCAGAATATAAAGCGTCGGACCTTTCGCCGGCTTGTTCAGCTCTTTTGCGAGTTTCAAGCGCTGTCCTTCGCCTCCTGACAACGTCGTTAGCGTCTGTTCCCATTGGAGATAGCCGAGGCCGACTTCCAGCAACAGCTCGATCGTAGAAACGATCTTCCTCTGTCCTTGAAACAGCGGCAAGCTTTCTTGGATGCTGAGATCCAAAATATCGGAAATCGACAGCCCCTGATAGTGCACAGCCAGCACTTCTTCATTGAACCGCTTACCGGGACATACGGGACAGACAACTTCGAGGTCCGGCAAGAAATGCATATTGATGAACACGTAGCCGAGCCCTTGGCAATGTTCGCAGCGTCCGCCTTCGGTATTAAAAGAGAAATGTTTTGCTGTTAACTGCCGTTCTTTCGCTTGCGGCAGACGGGCATATAAATTTCGGAGCATCGTGTAAACATCGGTATAGGTTGCAATCTACCATAAAAAAACGGTCGAAAAAACCCCGAACCATGGCGGCCGAGGCTTTCGAAGATTATATGCTTGCTACTTCCTGTTACTGTGCGACTTCCATATTAGAAAACGCAGCGTCTTTTTTTGATTTCCGCTTTTCTTCTTTGTATTTCTTGTATCCGGCGATATGATTCAAGTAAAGTTCCAGGTAGTTGATTGCGTTTTCTTCCATCTCGATTGTTTCTTTTTGAATGATTGTCATGTTCATTTCCCCCTTGTAATGGTCAGTCATTGACTAGAATGAATACTGAATTTCCGTGGCTGAGGCTAAAATGGACAAATTTATGAAACAAAAATCTGGAAACCCTAATGAGAAGATCAACTTGCCGCCTGCCCGTTCAATTGCTTGAGGGCTTGAGACAGCCGCTTGGCAAAGTCTTCGGGCGGCTCAGTGGTCGTCAGCTGAATGCAAGTCAGGCCCTGGGCTGCGGTTTGCACTTGCGAAAAATTCGTCGGAAACGGAATTGGGTGGCGCCAAAGCGCGGTGCTGAATGCCGAAAGCTCATCAGGCAGCAAGTAAACGCTTGCTTGGTTGGCCGCTTGAGCATCCTTGCTCAATTTATCAAGCGGAGCGATTTCAAGTGAACAAAGGAGCTGTTCTTTGCCCTGGAGGGTTCGCTTTGTTTGGAATCGGTAACGCCCCGCAAGAAACTCTCCCTCTGTTTCCAGCCATAAGCCGATTTTTTGAACTATTGCTTCTTCGAATGAGATGCACACCATATCGATCCTTCCTTCCTAAAAAACTGGAAAACCTTCTTTTTCGTTCTACTATATGAGACTGAATGGTCCTTTTGAAAATAACCACAAATTCAGAAAACTTAAATTAGTAAAAAAATATAAACATTCGAACTATATCTTTTAGCATATATTTGTCAGATTCCCTCTTTCTTTTTTCTTTATTTCGTTACCAACAGACTATAATATCCTATATCTTTTGTAAATACTTAATTTTACGGTATTTTTCTGTCGTCATCGTTTTCCTTAAAAATTGTTATTTTTTGATAGCTTTATGAATTATTAGATAATTCAAACTATTTTAAGATATATTTCATCCCTCTTTTTATCGGCTCTTATTATTAATGAGATCAAAATTTCAGGTTTAATAAATGAGATTCATCGACAGTAAAAAGAGCCATTTTACTGGACCGACTATTTCCCGAAGGCACGTGCCAAGCAGATGCGGTCAATTATCCCCTTTTATGGATTATGGAAAATAAAAGGAAATAGCTATACTCGGAAAGCAAAAAAATTTTTAAATTTTTTTCGTTTTTGGAGTTCCGGAACCGGGCATTTTACTCTATAGCGCTCCCTCTTATCGATTTCCAGCCATAAACCGCTTCTTCATATTTTTCTCCTGCGATCGTTTCGGCTTCCGTCGGAGTCTGTTGAGCAACGAAGTCTGAATGGTGATGCTCCTTCCTGAAAGGGTTTCTACTATATGAATAAAAGAAAGGGCAGAAAACATGTCTCTGCCCTTAAAAACGTATTGTTCGCCATCAATTGATCAGTTCCGTCATTTTTTCTTCATTCGCTGCATAAAACGCTTCAAAATCTTCTTCGTAATCTTTTGCGTTCTTCTTGTCGATATTTCCCGAAAGCGCGAGTTGATTAAACTCTTCCAAAAGCTGATGATAGCCGATCAGTTTCGCGTAAGATTTCTCCGTCAGCACGCCGTCTTTCGCATCGTCCATGATTTCCCGGATGCCGATCGGCAAGTAGAAATCAAATTGATCCTGCACTTTATAGAAGAATTCCATATTTGAAAAATAAACGAAGCCCGGGGCCGCTTTGAGATCGTTCGGCAAGCCGTATAGTCCGTCTGCTGCACCATAAGCAATGATTAAATCATCCGCAAGCGCTTCGGCATTTTGGGATTCCTTGTATTCTTCAATCCCGATCTGAAGCGCTTGCTCTACCGATGCATGCTGCAGTACATAATCTTTGATCACCGCTTTCTCCACTTGCCGATGCTGAGCTACCAGCAGAAAAGCCAGCGAAGCGACTAAGATCGCCAAAATTCCGCACGCCCATTTCCATTTAATCATTCCTTGTCCTCTTTTCTCATTTCACTTGAAATTGTAAAATTATCCCTTGGTGCTAGCGTACCATTCTTATCAGCTTTTCCACAATGCCCTTTCTTCCGATAGAAGAGCCCCTTTTCTCCATAACCGCATCGTTGGGAGCGAAAGTGAATCTTTACAGAGTTTGCTACAGGCAGCTTTAGCACCTTCTCCAATAAATTTAGGATTGACAGCCGCCCGCTTTCATTTTATGATTTAAAAGAATCTAATTGAAAATGATTATCATTTTCACGGATAACCGAAAGGGGAAAGAGAATAAGATGAAAAAGTTGATCTTGCCGTTTCTTTTCTTCCTGCTGCTTTTGCTTGCGGCATGCGGAAATACGGAAAACGAAGGGACTGCAGCGGAAGCTGACAAAGACTCGGAAAAAGATACCATTACCTATGAGTCGGAAACAGGCCCTGTTGAAGTGCCAAAAGAACCGCAGCGCATTATCGCATTGACGAATGCACCGAACGTCCTTGCACTCGAAGGCAATATCGTCGGAGTGGATGAATGGACCAATGCCAATCCCCTCTTTACCGATAAGCTGACAGACGCTGAAATTGTGACAGAAGACAACTTGGAAAAAATCCTTGAGTTGGAGCCCGATTTGATCATCGCAGGTTCCCATATGAAAAACTTGGACAAACTCGGCGAAATCGCACCGACTGTCGCTTTTACATGGGGCAAGCTCGATTACTTGGATCAGCAAGTGGAAATCGGCAAATTATTGAACAAAGAACAAGAAGCAACGGATTGGGTTGCGGACTTCCAAGAACGCGCGGCAGCTGCTGGCGATGAAATCCGTGCGGAAATCGGTGAAGACGCCACCGTATCGGTAATCGAAAGCGGCAATAAAGAATTTTATGTGTTCGGCGATAATTATGCGCGCGGCACGGAAATCCTGTATCAGGCCATGAAATTGAAAATGCCGGCCAAAGTTGAAGAATTGGCGCTTGAAGCAGGCGTGTACACGTTCTCTTCTGAAGTGCTTCCGGAATTCGCCGGAGACTATGTTATCTTCAGCAAAAACCCGGATGTCGACAACTCTTTCGTTGAAACCGATGTCTGGAAAAACATCCCCGCTGTGAAAAACGGCCAAGTGTTTGAAATCAACACGAAAGCTTCCACTTACAGCGATCCGATCACATTAGAAACGCTTTTAACTTTCTTTGAGGAATCATTTTTAGGAAACTAAGCGAAAACGCCCATGGATGACAGCACTCGCCACCGAGTGCCGCTGTCCCGGGGCGTTTTTTCTTTTCTATTGAAGAGCGACGAAATTTTCTTCCCTCCTGCACCTCTCCTCAGGACGCATCTATGCTATTATGGCAAAAGCCGCTATTTAGGAAGGAGACAGTCGAATGATTCACTTTCCCAAAAATGAAAACCAAAAACGGACAGAAACACCGAAAAACCGGTGGAATTTAAAGATGAAAATGGTCTTGTTAATCGGCTTTCTGATTATAACCGTGGTTGCAGTCACTGGCGTATTCCTTAATTATTTCGTCACCGATACTTTAAAAGGCCAGCTCGGGGAACAGGCGCTTGCGTTAGCAGAAAGCGTTGCCCTCAATCCGGAAATTGCAGAAGCATTTCATGAACCAGATCCAGCCTTCGTTATCCAACCGCTCATCTCCCCTCTCCAAAAAGCGACCGATGCCGAATTTATCGTGGTCGGCAATAGGGAGGAAATCCGCTATTCCCATCCGGCACCTGAAAAAATCGGCCAAAAGATGGTCGGAGAAGACAACGAACAGGCGCTAGTATTCGGCAATTCTTACGTATCGGAAGCAACGGGATCGCTCGGCAGTTCGTTGCGCGCCAAAGTCCCGATTTATGAAGAAGGCGACATTATCGGTGTCGTGTCCGTCGGTTTTCTGGCAACGGACATCCAAACTCTCATCAAAGCTTACAATCAGGAGCTCTGGCTCATGCTTTTGCTGATTGCTGCAGCCGGTTTTTTGGCTGCAATCGGCATCGCATCTTATATTAAACGGCTGTTACACGGGCTAGAACCGGAAGAAATCGCCCATCTTTTATTCCAAAAAGAAACGATCCTGCAATCGACCCATGAAGGCATCATTGCGGTGGACGCAACGGGCCGCATCACACTGCTCAATCAAATGGCTAAACGTTTGCTGTTTGGCGGCAACGGGCCGGCAGAAAAGCTGATCGGTGAGCCGATTGCCAAGGCCTTTCCCGACTCTGAGCTGCCGGACATTTTGAAATCTGCTGAAAGCCGCTTTGACAAAGAGCGCATGTACGGCAGGACGTCCGTTTATGTCAACTCTGGACCGATTTATGTAGAAGGTGAACTGGTCGGTGCCGTTTCCACTTTCCGCTATAAGACCGAAATTGATAAATTGACGAAAGAACTTTCTCGAGTCACCCAGTATGCTCAGGCATTGCGGGCTCAGACCCATGAATTCTCAAACAAACTATATACCATTTCCGGACTCCTCCATTTAAATAAAAAAGAAGAAGTCCTGGAATTTCTTCAACTGGAGCGCCATACCCAGCAGGAATGGACCCGCTATTTGGTGGATAAAGTGCGGGATCCATTGATCAGCGGCTTGTTGCTCGGAAAATTCCACCAGGCAAACGAACAGCATGTAGCCATCACCATTGAACCGGAAAGCAGATTAATAGCAGAACTGACCGCACCTCAACAACAGGCCATTCTAACAGCGCTTGGCAGCCTTTTAGACAATGCATTGGAAGCCGTAAGAACGGCCCCGTCCCACATCAGGCAAATTTCGTTGTACTTTACGGACGTCGGCGAGGACCTCCTATTCGAAATCGACGATTCCGGATCCGGCCTGGCAGACGCTGATGCTGGACGGTTATTTGACAAAGGCTATTCTATCAAAATGGGCAGGGACCGAGGCTATGGCCTCTACACCGCTCACCGCTTAGTCGAAACAGCAGGCGGCGATTTGCATTTAGAAGAAAGCGAACTCGGCGGAACCTGTTTTGTTATTTCATTACCGAAAGAGGCGAATCAAAGATGAAACCCACTATACAAGTATTAATCATTGAAGACGATTTCCGTGTAGCGAACATTAACCAGGAATTGGTGAATCAAATCGAAGGCTTCCACGCAGAGGCGATCGCGAAAACGGGCGATGAAGCAATCGCTTTTCTAGAACAGGCGGAACCCTTGCCGGATCTTGTGTTGCTGGACGTTTTCATACCGGACCGCTCGGGGCTTAACCTGTTCTGGGAAATCCGCAGTGCGTATCGCGGAGTCGATATTATCATGCTGTCTGCAGCAACGGATGCCAAAACGATCGAAGAAACAGTGCGCGGCGGCATTTCCGATTATTTGATCAAACCTGTGGATTTTGTCCGTTTTCAAGAAAGCCTGCTCCGCTATAAAGACCAAAAAACGTTCTTCTCGTCAAAAGTGGATTTGGAACAAAGCGACATTGACCGCCTCATCGGCCGCCAGCACATTGGGGTTATTAAGGAAGACATGCATCAAGGCGACTTGCCAAAAGGGATTGATGCTTTGACATTATCAGATGTCCTTGAGGTTCTAAACACCTCCCCGGCCCCTGGCGTGAATGCAATGGAAACAGGCCAAGCAGTCGGGGTCAGCCGTTCGACTGCACGCCGCTACCTCGAGCATCTTGTGTCGACGGGAGATGCGAAAGCTCAATTGAATTACGGAGAAATCGGCCGACCCGAACGCCGGTACATTCCGTGGACAGAATGAACAAAATGAGCGAAACGCGCTTTAATTGCCTTAATTGAATAATCTTATTTTTCAAACCCCTCTGTGCTAAGTTTATTTCTAACATCTTTAGCAGAGGGGTTTTTCTAAATGTTTAAATTGTATGCGTTTTCATTTACCCTTCCATTTACTTCTTTATATAACAGGAGGAATTATCATGTTAAGTATTATCGGCTTATTGACCATCGCTATTATTGTTGGCTTACTGATCAGCAATAAAATTACACCCATTGTGGCATTGGTGCTCGTACCGATTGTCGCGGCATTTGTTGCCGGTTTCGGATTTGCAGAGATTGGAGATTTCTTTAACAGCGGGATCGAATCCGTGATGAGCGTCGTCATCATGTTCATCTTCGCTATCCTCTTTTTCGGCCTAATGCAAGATGTCGGCTTATTCGATCCATTAATCAATAAAATGATCGCTTTATCTCGCGGGAATATTATCGCAGTCGCAGTCGGAACTGTGCTGATCGCCGCTGTCGCCCAGCTTGATGGCTCCGGCGCCTCCACGTTCCTGATTACGATCCCTGCCTTGTTGCCCCTTTATAAGCGCTTAAAAATGAACCCTTATTTATTGCTTTTGCTCGTCGGGACCTCAGCGAGCATTATGAATATGTTGCCATGGGCTGGGCCGCTTGGCCGGACGGCAGCTGTTCTCGGAGTGGACGTTACAGAATTATGGCGTCCGTTGATTAAAGTACAAGTGATCGGCATTTTGCTATTGATCGGACTCGCTGTATTCCTTGCGATCCGCGAAAAGCGTTTAATTGCAAAACGCGGTGATATTAATGAAGAACTTTTCAAAGAAAGAGATGCGCCAATCAATCGCGCAGAAGAAGCGAATAGAAAAACTGCCTCTTTGCGCCGGCCGAAATTGCTATGGGTGAATGCCGCTCTTGCACTTGCCATCATCGGCATTTTGGTCTGGGGCATTGTGCCTGCCGGTTTTGCTTTCATGATCGGCGTCAGCTTGGCCTTGCCGCTTAACTATCCGAACATGAAGGAACAGATGGAACGGATCAAAGCGCATGCGCCCAATGCGTTGCTCATGGCAGCAATTATACTAGCTGCCGGCTCGTTTCTTGGGATTTTAAATGGCACGTTGATGCTGGATTCATTAGCTACAGATTTAGTAAAAATACTGCCGGCATTTGTCCTGCCTTATCTTCATCTGATCATTGGATTTTTCGGGGTTCCTTTTGATTTATTGCTTAGTACAGATGCCTACTACTTCGCCCTATTGCCGATTGTTGAACAAGTGGCGTCAGGCGCAGGAGTTTCCTCGCTGTCTACTGCGTATGCGATGATCATCGGCAACATCATCGGTACCTTCGTCAGCCCGTTTTCTCCGGCACTGTGGCTTGCTCTCGGCCTCGCCGGACTGGAAATGGGCCGCCACATCCGCTATTCGCTCTTGATCATGTGGGGTTTCAGTATTGTGCTGCTCGCTATTTCAGTAATGATTGGCGTCATTTGAACAGAAAAAATACCGCTTCCCAAAATCGGGAGCGGTATTTTTAATTGCTATTCATTCAATTGCCGGTCCGGCTAAATTCACGGATCCGTTCGCCGATTGCATCGCGGACCCTTTGGAAAACCTGCCATTTTTCTTCTTCTGTGCCTTCCGCTTTTGCCGGATCTTCAAATCCCCAATGAGCGCGTTTTACATGGGGCGGAGTTACCGGGCATTTATCTGTTGCGTCGCCGCATAAAGTAACCACAAAATCAGCGTGATTAAGAATATCCAGATCAATTCTATCCGATGTTTGAGCAGAAATGTCAATTCCGACTTCCTTCATCGCTTTGACTGCATTTGGATTCAAGCCGTGCGCTTCGATTCCCGCACTTAGCACTTGCCAATCCTCGCCAAGAATTTCTTTCCCCCAGCCTTCAGCTATCTGGCTGCGGCAAGAATTGCCTGTACACAAGAAATACAAAGTTCTTTTTGCCATAGCGAAAACTCCCTTCAAAAACAAATGGTTCTGCCCTCACTCTTTTGCAGTGAGCGGGGATTTGATAAAGAACGAAATGACCAAGCCGACAGCTGCTAAAATCAAGCCGAAGGTGAAGGCATTTTGAATGCCGGCTGTCAACGAAGCGGCAATGGCCGATGGATCTGCGGGTTCAGCCGCATTTTGCAGGAAACTCTCCTGCGATGTGGACATGATCGTAATCGCGACAGCCGTTCCGATGGCACCGGAGACTTGCTGCAGCGTATTCATCAGCGCGGTACCGTCCGGATACAGGTTTCTCGGCAATTGGTTCAAGCCATTCGTTTGGGCAGGCATCATGACCATGGAAATGCCGATAAATAAGAACGTATGCAAGACGATGATCCAGTAAAGGGACGTTTCAGTGGTGACATTCGTAAATTGCCAAAGCATGATGATCATAAGGATGAATCCTGGTATCACAAGCCCGCGCGGCCCGTATTTATCAAACAAGCGGCCCGTAACGGGAGACATCAATGCATTTAAAAGCCCGCCAGGTAAAAGCACAAGCCCTGCGACGATAGCGGCTAAGCCAAGCCCCGTCTGCAAGTAAAGCGGCAGCAGGATGCTGGTTGAGAGAATCACCATGAAAGCGATAAACACGCTGAGCAAGCCCAGTGTGAACATCGGAAACTTAAAGACACGCATGTTGATCATCGGCTGCTTCATTTTCAGTTGGCGCACAACGAACAGGAAAAGAGCGATGATGCCGACGAGTAACGTCGAGACAACGATCGCACTTCCCCAGCCTTCTTCTCCGGCACTGCTGAAGCCGTAGACGATGCCGCCAAACCCGATCGTCGAAAGCACGATGGAAACTCCATCAATTTTTGGTTTTGTGATTTCGGATACGTTTTGCATGAAGACGATCCCAAAAACCAATGCAAACACTAAGAACGGCAAAGAAATCCAGAAAATCCAGTGCCAATTCAAGTTTTCAATCAATAATCCGGAAATCGTCGGCCCGATTGCAGGCGCCGATACGATGACCAGCCCCATCAAGCCCATAATCGCTCCGCGGCGATTGACAGGATAGATGACAAGAATCGTATTGAACATCAACGGCAGCAGCAAACCGGTGCCGACGGCTTGAATGACGCGGGCAATCATTAAGATTTCAAAACTGGGTGCAAGAGCTGCAAGCAGTGTCCCGCCGATCGAGAAGCCAAGCGCCGCCATAAAAAGTTTGCGTGTTGTAAACCATTGCAGCAGCAAACCCGACACTGGCACGAGAATGCCGAGCGTCAAAAGGTAGCCGGTCGTCAGCCATTGGACAGTGGCTGAGTTGATATTGAAATGCATCATCAAATCCCCTAATGCCATATTTAAAGCCGTTTCACTGAAAAGCCCGATAAAGCCGGCAATCAGGAAAGAAATGAGGATGGGGGTGGTTCTGAAAATAGGTTGTTTCGGTAAAGCGGTTGTTTCGGCCATGAATGAGTTCCTCCAATAATCGTAAATCTACATGTTTCGGTTTGGACAATGCAGGATGGCCGCTTGGTGTGCGAAAGATGATTACTTGACCCAGCAATTTTCAAAAGGGGTCTGCCTCCCCCTTTTTATCGTCGTCCGGCCAACCAAGTGCCTTTCTGTATTTCTTCTATAACCGCCAAGGGGATTCTGCAGCCCGTTTTTTTCTCCTTTGTCCATACTACCTCATTCAGGGCAAACAAAAAAGAAGGGCTGTGAATGTAAGCCCTTCCTTTCTTAAAAACTGGAGATGCGAGAGATCAAGCGAGCTCTGCGACTTCAAGCAGGTGTTCAAAACGGTCAATTTTTTGCTCGAAGCTTTCTACTTCGCCAAAGCCATACGCAGCATAGACAAATGGAATGCCGGCATACTCAGCCGCTTGCTGATCGCCTTTTGTATCGCCTACATAAATTGGATCCTTCAGCCCGTTCCGCTCCATCAGCAGCTGAATGTTTTCACCTTTCGTCAACCCTGTTCTTCCCGGATTTTCAAAATCCTTAAAATACTCCTCCATCTCATGGAAAGCGAGAAAAGCTTCAATATAGCCTTCTTGGCAATTGCTGACGATGTAGAGCGGATACTTTTCCGCGAGCTGGCCGATAATTTCCTTCACCTCGGGGTAAAGCACCCCTCCGCTTTTCTTCAAATAAACGCATTCAATTTCCCCGCACGTCTGGATCAACTCATTCCTCGCCGCCTCATCGTATTGCGGAAACAGTTTCTTCATGATGTCCGGCATTTGAAGGCCCATCGTCGATTTTAAATCTTCGACCGTGATCGGCTCAGCGTCCAGCTTGTTTTGCTCGATTGCGGCGTTCCATGCAGCAGCGACGGTTTTCCGGGAATCCCATAACGTTCCATCTAAATCAAATATGATGCTATCCACTGGCGTCCTTCCTTTCTTTCTCAAACAAAAACGGAAGCAGTTTGCTTCGTTCAATGATCAATTTACTTTTTTCGAGCTGTTCCAATACATTTCCCGCAGCCGGAACTTTTGCAGTTTTCCTGTCGCGGTTTTCGGCAGTGCTTCAACAAACTCAATCGATTTCGGCGCTTTAAAGTGCGCCATTTTCGAACGCGTATAGTCGATGATTTCTTGTTCCGTTACCGTTGCTCCCGGCTGCAGCACAATAATGGCTTTTGGCACTTCGCCCCATTTTTCATCCGGCACGGCAATGGCGGCGACTTCCATCACATCGGCATGCTGGTAAAGCACGCCCTCGATTTCAGTAGACGAGATATTCTCGCCGCCTGAAATGATCATGTCCTTGATCCGGTCCTGGATCTCGATATAGCCATCTGGATAAGTAACGGCTAAATCGCCTGTATAAAACCAGCCATCTTTGATCGCTTCCGCTGTTTTTTCAGGATCCTTGTAGTAGCCGCTCATAACGACGTTGCCGCGTGTGATGATTTCGCCGAGTTCTTTGCCGTTCCAGGCCACTTCACGGCCATCTTCTTGATTGACCACTTTCGTTTCTCCGTTGAAGGCCAGTTCAATTCCTTGCCGCGCTTTTATTTCTGCCTGTTCTTCCGGCGTTTTGCTGTCAAACTCCTTTTTCCATTCACAATAAAGGATGAACGGAGACGTCTCCGTTAACCCGTAGACATGCATCATGTTCAAGCCGAGAATCTGCTGGGCTTTTGCAATCAATGCGGCAGCAGGTGGAGCCCCGGCTGTCGCCATACGCGGATTGGTGGTGATTTTCACTTGTTTTGCCTTCGGTTCATTGACAAGCATGTTCACCACGGTCGGAGCCCCGCAAAGAAGCGAAATGCGGTGTTTTTCAAAAAGCTCGAGGATGAGCGGAGGATCCACTTTCCGAAGGCACACGTGCGTCCCGCCGGCAGCTGTCAATGCCCAGATCCCGCCCCAGCCATTGGCATGAAACATCGGCAAGGTGTGCAAATAGACATCATCATGGGTGACATTCAGATGATGCAGAAAGTTTGCCGCATTTAAATAATTGCTGCGGTGCGTCAGCATCACGCCTTTAGGGTTTGAAGTCGTGCCGCTTGTGTAGTTTAACGTCATCATCTGATTTTCGTCGATCTCGACTTCAGGCAATTGCCCTTCGCTTCCGGCTGAAGCAATAAACGATTCATACGTTTCTCCCTCAATGCTTGAGCCATGTCCGTCCACTTCGACGACAATATATTTTTCAATTGGCAATTCTTTTTGGATAGTTTCAATGATTTTCCCGAATTCGGCATCGACGATCAACATCCGTGCATCGCTATGGCGAATGATGTATTCCAAGTCTTTAGCAGTCAGGCGGTAATTCAGCGGAACCATGACCGCACCCAGCTGGCAAATGCCATAGAAGCTTTCCAGCATATAGTGGGTATTCGGCAGCATGACCGCTACATGGTCGCCCTTCTGGATGCCCGCATTATGTAGGGCTAGAGACAATTGATCGGTGCGCTTTCCAAATTCCCGGTATGTAAACGACTTTTCTTCATCAATGACCGCCGTCTTGTCAGGATAGTACTTGATCGCACGGCGTTTCCAATCGAGCGGTGTTAAAGGTGCAAACATAAGATACGTTCCTCCCTTATATCCAAAGATTTTGCCACTGCAATAGATCAAGTATATTTCTGTGCAGAAAGAGTGTCAAATGAATCGTCGGAATTCACCGACAATTAGAGGAGGGGCCATTCGGTCCTGTTGTATGATTGTATTTTGTTTACATAATTTATTTATTTAATAAATAAGTATACGCTTATACAGATGGTTTCGAATACATTTAAATTAGTATACATAATAAATATATTAATAATATAAGCGGTTGCTTATGTGTAAACTACACTTCTCTCCATACCCAAAAAAGCACTGCCCAAGGACAGTGCTTTTTAAAGGCTATTCTTCTGTTTTCGTTTCTATCCGATATGCGACAATGACTTTTCCATCCGACCCCTCATCCAATATGAACGATCCGTTCGAATAGCGGTCAACCGTCTTCAAGTTATTGGCCGCCAAATTCGTGCGTATGCCTTTAGCTGTTTCAAGAAGCACTTCTTCCTTCCCGGCAGCGGCTATAACAGCAACTACTCGATGAGGGTTCGATTTCAACTCGCGCAGCATGACCACACCACGCTTCGCCCGACTCCCTACTTCGAATTCCTGGAGCTTCATTTTTTTCGCAGCTCCACGGTGTGTTACCAAAATCAAATCCTGTTTCTCATCCGGATTGATTAGGATGGCAGATACCACTTCGTCGCCGTCTTTTAAATTGACGCCTTTAACGCCGGCTGTACGAAGCCCTGTAACCGGAATTTCTTCAATTGGGAATCGCACGCCATATGCTTGGTTTGTTCCGATGAAAAGTTCGGTTTCTTTTTTCATCACCCCGGCAAAAATCATAGCATCGTCTTTTTTCAAATTCATCGTTTTGATTGCACGGGAATAGCGCTGCACATGATAGTCCTTCAATGCAGAGCGTTTGACCAACCCGTTTTTCGAGACGGTCAAGATATAAGCGTCGTCTTCGAAATTCTCAAACGGATATGCTGCAAGAATCGATTCATTCGGCTCCAACTGCACAATGCTTGATAAATGCTGGCCTAAGTCTTTCCATTTAATATCCGGCAATTCATTCACCGGCTGGTAGACAAAATTGCCGGCCGTTGTAAACAGCAAAATGGTGTTTTGCGTATTCAGATTGCCTTCAAACAGCAGATGGTCCGTCTCTTTCATCGCAAAATCCTGGCCGTTGGATGCAGCGTGCGAGCGGGTGCTTGTCCGTTTCACGTATCCTTCTTTTGTTACGGTGACTACCACCTCTTCACTCGGAATCATCACTTCTCGGGTAATCGTGATTTCCTGGATTTTCTCTTCAATGGAAGAGCGGCGCGGCTCTGCAAATTGCTTGCGGACATTCGCCAATTCTTTCTTGATGACATTCTTCAGTTTCGTCGCGCTTGTCAAAATTCCCGTCAATTCCGCAATCAGCTTTTTCAAGCTCTCCGCTTCCGCTTTCAATTCCGTGATATCGGTGTTCGTCAAGCGGTATAGCTGCAAGGAAACGATGGCTTCTGCCTGGGCTTCCGAAAACGCGTAGGAAGCGATTAAATTATTTTTCGCATCGCGTTTGTCTTTCGAAGCGCGGATCGTTTTGATGACTTTATCCAGAATAGATAGCGCTTTGATCAATCCTTCGACAATATGCATGCGGTCATTGGCTTTTTGCAGATCAAATTCCGAGCGTTTCGTCACGATCTCTTTTTGGTGGTCAATATATGCATCGAGCATCGTCGGCAGCGTCATCATCGTTGGACGGCGGTTGTAAATCGCCACCATATTGAAGTTATAGCTGACTTGCAAATCGGTATTTTTGTAGAGATAATTCAAAATGCCGTTCGCATCCACGTCTTTTTTCAATTCGATGACAATGCGCAGCCCACTTCTATCCGATTCGTCGCGAACTTCAGAGATCCCTTCCAATTTGCGGTCGAAGCGGTGGTCGTCGATTTTTTTGATCATCGAAGCTTTATTGACTTCGAATGGAATTTCGGTGATGACGATCTGCTCTTTTCCGCCTTTTAGCGGTTCAATAGCGGCTCTTGAGCGGACAATGATTTTTCCTTTACCGGTTTCATAAGCCTTTTTAATGCCGTCCACTCCTTGGATAATTCCCCCTGTCGGGAAATCCGGTCCATGCATGACGGTCATCAACTCGTCAACGGTCGCTTTCGGATTGTCCATGCGCATCAATACAGCATCCAATACTTCGTGCAAGGCATGGGGCGGAATATCGGTCGCATAACCGGCCGAAATACCGGTCGAGCCGTTGACTAATAGATTCGGGAAGCGCGACGGCAAGACGGTTGGCTCCATATCCGAATCATCGAAGTTCGGAATGAATTCAACGGTCCGTTTATCAATATCGCGCAGCAATTCCGAGGAAATCGCAGATAGCCGCGCTTCCGTATAACGCATGGCTGCCGGTGAATCGCCGTCCATCGACCCGTTGTTTCCGTGCATTTCTACGAGCATGTGGCGGATTTTCCAGTCCTGGCTCAAACGCACCATGGCTTCGTAGACAGAACTGTCTCCGTGCGGGTGATAATTGCCGATAACATTCCCGACGGTTTTCGCCGATTTGCGGAATGCCTTGTCGTTTGTATTGCCTTCTTTGTACATCGCGTAAAGGATCCGCCGCTGTACTGGCTTTAAGCCGTCCCGGGCATCGGGCAGTGCGCGGTCCTGGATGATGTATTTACTATAGCGCCCAAACCGATCGCCGATGACTTCTTCTAATGGCAGATCTTGGTAACGTTCGGTTTGTGTCATACAAGTTCCTCCTCAGCATGAATCAAATCATTTTCTAGAATATTGGCGTCTTCCTCCATGCCGAAGTCGACGTTGCTTTCAATCCATTTTCTTCTTGGTTCTACTTTATCGCCCATTAAGGTCGTAATTCTGCGTTCAGCGCGTGCGCCGTCTTCAATCGTCACGCGGATCAAAGTCCGCGTCTCCGGATTCATCGTCGTTTCCCATAGTTGGTCCGCGTTCATCTCGCCAAGTCCTTTATAGCGCTGCAGCATATAGCCTTTGCCGACTTTTTTAGTGGAAGCTTCCAGATCCGCTTCCGTCCATGCATAGTCGACCACTTCTTTCTTGCCGGCGCCTTTTGATACTTTATAGAGCGGAGGCAAGGCAATAAAGACTTTTCCGGCTTCAATCAATGGTTTCATGTAGCGGTAGAAGAACGTCAACAGCAGCACTTGAATATGCGCGCCGTCTGTATCCGCATCGGTCATGATGATGACTTTGTTGTAGGCGATGTCGTCAATGGAGAAATCCGCTGATACGCCTCCGCCAATGGCGTGGATGATCGTCGAAATTTCCTCGTTTTTCATGATTTCTTCGAGTTTCGCTTTTTCGGTGTTGACGACTTTTCCGCGGAGCGGCAAGATCGCCTGGAAGGTCCGGTCGCGGCCTTGCTTCGCGGAGCCGCCGGCAGAATCCCCCTCGACTAAGTAGAGTTCGTTTTTCGCCGCGTTGCGGGACTGAGCCGGCGTCAATTTACCGGACAATAATGCATCCGATTTTTTGCGTTTTTTGCCGTTGCGGGCATCTTCCCGTGCTTTTCTTGCCGCTAAGCGGGCCTGGGAAGCACGGATGGCTTTTCGTACAAGCGATGCACTCAGCTCCGCATTTTCCTCAAGGAAATACATCAATTTCTGCGATACGACAGCATCGACGACGCTGCGGGCTTCGCTCGTGCCGAGCTTGCTTTTCGTCTGCCCTTCAAACTGCAGCAGCGCTTCCGGAATGCGGACCGATACAATCGCCGCTAATCCTTCGCGGATGTCTGAGCCTTCCAAGTTCTTGTCTTTGTCTTTCAGCAAATTGATTTTCCGTGCGTAGTCATTGAAGACACGCGTCATAGCCGCTTTTGCACCGGTTTCGTGCGTGCCGCCGTCACGAGTGCGGACGTTGTTGACGAAGGACAGAATCGTTTCCGAATAGCCGTCGTTGAACTGGAAAGCGAATTCGACTTCCATCTCTTCCTGCTGGCCTTCGATATAAGCGACCGGATGCAAAACATCTTTTTCTTCGTTCAAATAGCCGACAAACGCTTCAATTCCTGTTTCAAAGAAAAACGTATCGTGGGCATCCGTGCGTTTGTCCGTTAACTCGATTTTTAAGCCTTTTAATAAAAACGCAGATTCGCGCAAGCGCTCGCATAAGGTTTCATAATTGTATTTGGTTGACGAGAAAATGGTGTCGTCCGGCAGGAAATGGATCAAGGTGCCGGTTTCTTTAGTCGAACCGATTTCTTCGAGCGTCGTTACCGGCTTTCCGCCGTTTTCAAAGCGCTGGCGGTATTTTTTGCCGTCGCGGTGAATCGTCACTTCGAGGAATTTGGACAATGCGTTGACGACCGAAGCCCCCACGCCGTGGAGTCCGCCACTCGTTTTATAGCCGCCTTGTCCGAACTTTCCTCCGGCGTGCAAAACGGTCAAAATCACTTCCGGCGTCGGTTTTCCGCTTCGGTGCATTCCTGTGGGCATGCCCCGGCCGTAATCCCGTACGCTTAAACTATTGTCTTCGTGGATGGTCACATCTATTTTTTCACCAAATCCGGCCAATGCTTCATCGACCGAGTTGTCGACGATTTCATAGACCAGATGGTGCAAACCTCTTGCATCGGTTGAACCGATATACATACCCGGGCGTTTTCTAACGGCATCTAGGCCTTCGAGTACTTGAATTGCTTCTTCGTTGTATGCTGTATTTTGAATTTTGGCCATTGCTTTCCCTCCATCAAACATCTGTTCGTACATTTCACTCTTTTAATCGTATCGATAACGGTGCTATCTGTCAATAATCACAGAAAAAGAGAGCTTTGCGCCCTCTTCCCCTTGGTGATCTTATTTAAGGATGGCATGTTCCACTTTGATGCACCGGTCCATGATGACCGTGTAGCCTTTTTCGGTCAAGTCATTGAAGACTTCTTCATCGACAACGTTCAACTGCGTCCAGAACACGGGGCAATCGATCCTTTTGAAATCTTCCGCAAGATCCGGCAAAAATTCACTGCGTCTGAAAACGTTGACGATGTCGACCGGCTCCGGCAGATCCAGCAAAGAGGCGTAGCTCTTTTCCCCTAAGACTTCATCGGCTGCCGGGTTGACCGGAATGATCCGGTATCCCGCTTTTTGCATCGCTTCGGAAACCATATAGGACGTCCGGTTCACGTTCGGGCTCAGCCCCACGACTGCAATGGTTTTTGCAGTATCCAAAACTTTTTTGATTTCTTCACGGCTTGGATTGTTCATGCAATTCACCTATCCTTTTTCCGTTTTTCTTTGCGTTAACAGTATCATGCGAAGCCGATGATTTCACTCATCAACCGCTGTGTTTCTCTATTGTATCATATTCGACAGCAATCAGCATTTGCAATCCGGCACTCGATATTGTCGGATGAATGCGCTTCATGTTAAACTTGAACTATAAATATCAGCTGTTTAAAGGAGTTAAACATGGACATCTTGCTTCCAGTCATACTAGCCTATTTGCTCGGCTCGATCCCGTCTGCCTTATGGATTGGGAAAATTTTTTATAAAACGGACATCCGGACAAAGGGAAGCGGCAATTTGGGCGCGACCAATACGTTCCGCACCCTTGGCATCAAAGCAGGCATTGTGGTGACGATTCTCGATATTTTAAAAGGAACGGCAGCCACCCTCATTCCGCTTTATATGGACACCAACATCCATCCGCTGGTATTTGGGGTCATTGCGGTCATTGGGCATATGTTCCCGATTTTCGCGAAATTCAAAGGCGGCAAAGCAGTTGCGACGTCCGGCGGCATTTTGCTCGGCTACCAATGGCCTTTGTTCATCGTGGCGGTCGTTGCTCTGCTGATTGCTTTGAAAATCACTAAAATGGTATCGCTGTCATCGATCATCCTTGCGGTCGTTGCGGTCATCTATACGTTGATCTATGCACTGAACACAGGGGATTATCCATTCTTGATTGTCATCATCATCCTCGCATCATTTATCATTTTCCGGCACCGTGCGAATATCGCGCGCATCAAAGCCGGCACGGAACCGAAGGTCAAATGGCTGTAGCTGAATGAAAGGGCGTGCACATTACGTGGAAATCAAAATCACTGAAGATGCATTTACATGGTTCCATAACGAAATGGAAGTTGAATCCGGCGACACCGTGCGATTTTTCGTCCGCTACGGAGGCGCAGGAAATCTGCAGCCCGGCTTCTCGCTCGGCGTCACAAAAGACGAGCCGGACGAGGCGGCTGTGAAAATCGAACAGGACCAAGTGACCTACTATATCGAAGAACGGGACATTTGGTATTTTGACGGCCACGACTTAGTCGTCTCGGTTAATGACGACCTGCACGAACTGGATTATTCATACGAAAAAGAAAAAGCGTGAGGCTCCTCACGCTTTTTCTTTTTTGAATTTATTCAATTGATCGAGCATGCCTTCGGCTTCCATGATGCTGACCTGGTGTTCCCCAAAAAGGTCAAAATGCGGATAGTTGCCGCGCAGGTCCATCCATTCCGGGTTCAGCCCGTATTGGCGGCCCCATTTTTCGAGTTTTTCCAGATTGCTGCAGCCGACTTTTGTGACGGTCGACGAACCCGGGAAACGCTCATCGATCCAATAATGGGTCAGAAAAGCGATTTTTTCTTCCTTCACGTCCTGCTTCCAGCGATTCAATTCGTCCCGCTTAATTCCGAACGCCATCGGGTGACTTCCTTTTGATTTCTTCGTATTTCGCATGCCATTCCGGATAGATTTTCTGGATCGATACGGGGCGGAAAGTGTCTTTTTTCACAACGACATGCTCGGACGTCGCTTTCGCAGCAAGCGTACCGTCTGCGTGGAGCACTTCGTAGCCGTATGTTGTGCGCAAACGGCCGTGATCTTCCACCCACGTCCGCACGATGGCTTTTTGACCGTAGCGAAGCGCGGCTTTGTATTGGATTGAAATGTCCGTAACCGGCGACAGGTAGCCATCTTCTTCCATTCCAGCATATGTAAACCCTAAGTCTTCGATCAATTTCGTCCGGCCGATTTCCAGCCAGATGATGTAATTGGCGTGGTAGACGACGCCCATTTGATCGGTTTCCGCATAGCGGATTTCAATTTCTTTTTCACTAATGTGCATTTCCTTTTCACCTCTGTCTGTAAGTATACAAAAAATCCCGTTAGAAATAAAAAATAAGCTGCCGAGAATTTTCTCGGCAGCTTATTGGCGATTACGCTTTTCTTAAGCTTCTACTAATTTTCTGCGCAGTACCATTTGAAGGATCCCACCATGGCGGTAGTAATCCACTTCAACTTCAGAGTCGAAGCGCACTAATGCGTCGAATTCTGTTACTGTGCCGTCTTCAGCAGTTGCAGTGACTTTCAAGATGTCGCGTGGTTTCACGTCATCCGTCAAGTTAACGGAGATGCTTTCGCGTCCAGTCAACCCTAGTGAATCAGCGTTTTGTCCATTCACGAATTGCAATGGAAGAACACCCATCATCACAAGGTTTGAACGGTGGATACGCTCATAGCTTTCTGCGATAACTGTTTTGATGCCAAGTAAGAATGTCCCTTTCGCAGCCCAGTCACGTGAAGAGCCCATGCCATAGTCTTTGCCCGTAAGCACGGCTAGGCCGGTTCCTTGTTCCTGGTATTTCATCGCTGCGTCATAGATCGGCATGATTTCACCCGTTGGCCAGTAAGTCGTGAAGCCGCCAGTTGTTCCTGGAGCCACTTGGTTACGGATACGGATGTTCGCGAATGTTCCGCGCATCATGACTTCATGGTTTCCTCGGCGTGAGCCGTAAGAGTTGAAGTTGCGTGGTTCTACGCCGTTTTCGCGCAAGTATTTCCCTGCTGGTGTATCTTTGCCGATTGCTCCAGCTGGTGAAATGTGGTCAGTCGTGATCGAGTCAGCGAATTTCGCCACTACACGGAGATCCGTAAGTGTTTGGATTGGCTGAGGCTCTCTTGAAAGGCCTTGGAAGAATGGCGGGTTTTGAATATAAGTCGAATTCTCATCAAAGTTGTAAAGAGAATCGTCATTTGTTTCAATCGCATTCCATGTTTCGTTCTCGTCGAAGACGCGCGCGTATTCTTTACGGAACAATTCAGGCGTTACTGTGCTCTTCACGACTTCGTTTACTTCTTCTGTCGTTGGCCAAATATCGCTCAAGAACACATCGTTGCCTTGTTGGTCTTGTCCGATTGGGTCGTTTTGAAGATCGATATCCACAGTACCAGCTAATGCATAAGCAACAACTAACGGCGGTGAAGCCAAGTAGTTTGCTTTTACAAGCGGATGGATGCGCCCTTCAAAGTTACGGTTACCGGAAAGAACAGAAGTTACCAACAAGTCGCTGTCGAGAATCGCTTCTTCGATTTCAGGAAGCATCGGGCCAGAGTTCCCGATACATGTTGTACAGCCGTATCCGACCAAGTTGAAGCGGATTTGCTCAAGGTAATCCAAAAGACCAGCTTGCTGCAAGTAGCCCGTTACAACTTTTGAACCAGGTGCCAATGACGTTTTCACGTATGCTGGCGGCATTAAGCCTTTTTCAACCGCTTTTTTCGCAACAAGTCCAGCGCCAAGCATAACGTATGGGTTAGAAGTGTTCGTACAAGATGTGATGGCAGCGATGCCGATTGCGCCTGTCTTCATTTGGGCTGTAGAGCCGTCTTTGAAGTTGACAGTAGCAGTCTTGTTGATTTCTTCTTCGCCAAGTGCAAAACCGTGCGGGCCTTCAGGTCCAGTAACCGCTTTGTTGAATTCCGTTTTCATTTGAGAAAGAGGAATCAAATCCTGCGGGCGTTTTGGTCCAGAAAGGTTCGGCTCGACTGTTGAAAGGTCAAGTTCAATTGTATCGGTGTAAATCGGATCTTTATCTGCATCGAAGAACATGTCGTTCGCCTGCAAATAAGCTTTCACTGTCGCGATGTGGTCTTCTTCGCGGCCAGTCAAGCGCATGTAGTCAAGCGCTTCTTCATCAACTGGGAAGAATCCGCAGGTAGCGCCGTATTCCGGTGCCATGTTCGCAATTGTTGAACGGTCTGCAAGCGGCAATGTCGTAACACCCGGACCGTAGAATTCCACAAATTTCCCAACTACGCCTTTTTGGCGAAGCACTTGTGTAATTTTAAGCGCCAAATCCGTAGCTGTTGCGCCGTTTGGCAAGGCATTTGTCAATTTCACTCCGATTACTTCAGGAATCGGGAAGAATGAAGGTTGTCCAAGCATTCCAGCTTCCGCTTCGATACCGCCGACGCCCCATCCAAGAACACCAAGACCGTTGATCATGGTTGTATGGGAATCCGTTCCGACTAATGTATCCGGATAAGCTTCGAATGTACCGTCTTCGTTCGCAATCGCATGGACGACGTTCGCTAAGTACTCAAGGTTAACTTGGTGAACGATCCCTGTCTCCGGCGGAACTGCACGGTAGTTGTCGTAAGCTTTTTGAGCCCAGCTAAGGAACTGGTAGCGCTCTGCGTTGCGTTCGAATTCCAATTTCGTGTTGATTTTCAATGCTTCGTTAGTGCCGTAGCTGTCTACTTGCACCGAGTGGTCAACCACTAGATCAACCGGTACGTCTGGATTGATTTTGTTAGGATCTCCACCCATTTCAGCCATAGCTGAACGAAGCGCTGCCAAATCGACTACTACTGGAACTCCTGTGAAATCCTGTAGAATAACGCGGGAAGGTTTGAACGGAACTTCAGCTTCCTTGTTAGCGTTCTTGCCCCATTTTGCAAGTTCTTCTACATGCTCGTCTTTGATGACGTATCCGTCGTGCTGACGCAGGACAGACTCTAAAAGGACTTTAATTGAATAAGGAAGTCGTGATACTTTCGCGATTCCTGCTTCTTCTAATGCAGCTAAACGATAGTAGTTGTACGTTTTGCCATTTAGCTCAAAAGAAGTACGGCTGTTATGCAAACTGCTTTTTGCCATGATCATGTTCCTCCTTTAAATCTTCTGAAAAGGCTCTTGTTAGCGTCTTTTCTCCTCTTCTATCATAACGAATCCAGAAGCATAAGTAAATTACATTAAAATTATAGAATGTGATAAGTTTTTCCAATTACTAATTCGTACTACCCTGAAGTTTTTCCAATGTCTTTTCCAACTGCTTCAGATGGCGCTTTTCATGCAGGCCCACAAACGGAAACCATTGAATCAGAGGCACTTTCCCGAAAACAGGATGCGGCAATGATTTTGCTTCTAGCGCATCTTCCGGCGCGTCTCTATAGACTTGGTCGAGCAATGCTGTGGACGCCTCCAACCGTTTCTTCATCTCTTCAAGAGAGACGAAGCCATTTGTTGGAACCACATATTTCGGGGCAGCCACTTTAATCAATCGGCTAACGGTCAATTGAATCGGTTTCTTCCGCACTTTTTCGCTTTCGCTTTTCGCCAGCTCTTTGCGGATATTTTGGGCGACCACCGATTCCATCAGCTGTAGATGATCGAGGATTTGCATGGGAGACCACTCTTCCGGCGAAGGTTTCGTATTTAACACTTCGTCGGGAATCCCTTCGACCGCGCGTAAGACGGCTGTCCGCACTTTTGCATTTTCTTCTTTGTACATTCGAATGCCTCCAATTTTTTGCTCATAAGCCATATGCCTTCTTGTATGCCATACCCCATTTCCACCAAATAAAAGCATTTTGACCTGTAAGATCGAAAATGACAGGAATTCCTTCAAAAAACCGCGTGAATACTGGATTTCAAAGGGGAAAGTGCGTTCTATTCCATCCAATGAATGGTATAATTAAAGGAAAGAATGAGAAGAGGGGTGTGACGAAATGCCTTATGGCTATGAAAAATATCGTTTGAAAAATGGCATCAGCCCGAATACGGTTGTCCATGAAGTGCAACTGATTCGAGCGCTCTTCGCCTTTTTGCGCAATACGTATAAAAAGCCGGTGGAACCGCACGAGATCCGGCCAGTTGATATTCAAAAATTTCTTCAGCAACAGCACGAAACGGGCATAAAAGACAGCACGCTGAACCGCAAGCTGATCTACATCCGCCTCTGGTTTGATTACATGTGGCAGATCGGCAAAATTCCAGTGGACTTCATGCCCAAATTCAAATTTGCTGAAAAGCTGGATTTGACGCCGGCTGATATCCATGTCAATTACGCTGAACTGCTCGAGAAAAAGGATTCTGTGCTGGAATCCAGCCAATTGTCGTTGAATGCCAAACTCCTTTTTATCTTATATATGAGAGGATTGCGCTTGCGTGATATGACTACGATTGAAGTGGATGATTTTGAAGATGCCGATGGCGGCCTTTTGCTGCCGCTTGAGAAAAAAGACGGCTATGTGTGCCAGCTTAGATTTTCCGGCACAGAAATTCCGGTTTTGATGGAAGGCATCGAGCGAGCGGTTTTCCGCAATACGCCCTACCTCCTTTCTTCAAAAGTGAAAGACGGCTATTCCATGTTCAAGATGGGCTCTCTATCAGATTATACGGAAGCCTTAACTGACTTTCTAGGCGTGCCGATCCGCTCTGGAGACCTTCGTTTCGCTTATGTCCATTATCTTTATACGGTGGAACATAAGAATTTGGAAGAAATCCAGGAAATTATGGGAGTTTCATTGGACTCCGCTTCACGCATGCTCACAGAGTCCCTGACTCGACTAAAACAAGATTAAACCGAAAAAGCGCCTGTCCCATTGCCGGGACAGGCGCTTTTAGGATTAAATGAAGAATTCGAAATCGATGACGAAATTCAGAATGACTAATGTATGAAGCGCCACAAACAACAAGGCTTGGCGATTCAGCTTCTGCGTGTTTTCATATACCATATTTCTCATCTCCTTATCTCCTTTTAAGGAGTATACTGAATTATGATTTTATTTGCAAAAGATTTTTTCTACTTTTCTTTAAATTGTTTTTATGATTAGATGAATCCATAATGGATGGGAGGAATTGGGATGAAAAAAGCATTATTGGTTGTGGATTACACAGTGGATTTTGTCGCAGACCATGGGGCGTTGACGGTTGGAAAGCCGGGACAAGCTATTGAATCGAAAATTTGCGCGTTGACAGAGGAATTTGTAAAAAATGGTGATTTCGTTGTTATGCCGGTCGATTTGCATGAACACGAAAATGAACTGCATCCGGAGTCGAAATTGTTTCCGCCGCATAATATTCGCGGAACAGCTGGGCGAGATCTTTACGGTCGCCTTGCAGAAGTTTATGAGCAGCATAAAGAAGAAATTGTTTGGATGGATAAAACGCGGTATAGTGCTTTTGCCGGCACCAACCTGGAAATCATGCTGCGAGAGCGAAATATCACAGAAGTTCATATTGTCGGGGTCTGCACGGACATTTGTGTGCTCCACACTGCAGTGGATGCTTACAATAAAAACTTCGCGATCAAAGTCTATGAAGAAGCGGTTGCGAGCTTTGACGAAGAAGGCCATCGCTGGGCATTACGGCATTTCAAAAACACCCTTGGCGCTGAAATCCTATAAAATTTACTTGTACATGTTTCAAACGTCCTGAATAAGGTTATATATTCAGTGTAGCAATTATTCATAACCTTAAAAGGAGCTGGAACGAAATGGGATTTATATTATTTTTGATCATGGGTGGTATCATCGGATGGCTTGCGGGTCTAATCCTTGGTAAAGACATTCCTGGAGGCATTATCGGGAACATTATTGCAGGGATTATCGGCGCATGGCTTGGTAGCTTGCTGCTTGGAGACTGGGGTCCAGAAATCTGGGGCGTATTCATTATCCCGGCATTGATTGGTGCTTTAGTCCTTGTCTTCGTATTGAGCTTGATCTTAGGCTCAATGAGAAAAGGCCGCAGAGCATAACCACAGGCATAAAAAAAACGGGGCATCTGCCCCGTTTTTTTTATGGTGTTTTAAATTGCTCTTCATACAAATGATAGTAATGCAGAATGTCATTTACATAAGTCTCACTGTGATTGTATTGGAAAATCGCGGTTTCCAAATCGCCGTCCGCCGCTCCATATTTTGATAAGAAGTTGGCTGCGCTATATAAAGCATCGGTTAAATCATAGGGATCTGCCACGCCGTCGCCGTTCCCATCGACTCCGTATCCGCCGTATTCTTTAATGACAGCGGGATCGGTTTTCTCTTCCTCCGAAATTTCCCCTTCCCCTTTTCCTGAACAGGTTGGGTGCTGCCAACCGACGAATGTACAGGGCATAAATTGCAAATGCCCCTCAGCGCCAACTGGCGATAACATTGGATCCATCGTTGAAAATTTGGTTTCAATGCGATGGTGCGCAGCAAGCAAGGTCCACGGAATGCCGTACGTTTCGGCCGCTTCTTTGTACAACGGGATGTTTTCTTTTGGGACTTCCAGTTCAAATAATTGCTGGGGTGTTTCTTTAATCGTATGAACAATATCTTCCGGGTTAAACACATAAAAAACCACAATCGCAAGTGTGGTCATCACGAGCAATACCGGCACCAGGAAGATCAAAAACCAGATCCGAATCCGTGCTGCCAGGCTTTTCTTTTTCTTTTTCTTCATTTCCCCACACCTATCACATATTTCCCCTAGTTTACCATAAAGTTTTTTATTTTTCTTTTGGAAAATAAAAACAGCCTGTCATTTTCCATTAATTGTGCCTAGCCAAAGGATGCCATTTCGGTATACTTAAAGAAAGGTGGTGATAAACATGTGGGAAGATTTCAAGAAATTTGCCTTAAAAGGTAATGTCTTGGATTTAGCTGTAGCGGTTGTCATCGGGGCAGCTTTTGGCAAGATCGTGTCTTCTCTTGTTGAAGACATCATTATGCCGCTTGTTGGGATCTTAATCGGCGGTTTCAGTGTCGAAGATTTGACTTACTCTTTAAATGGGGTAAATGTTCGATACGGCGCTTTTGCTCAATCGGTCATCGATTTTTTCATCATTGCATTCTCTATATTCTTAGTGATTCGATTGTTTACGAAGTTTAAGCGCAAAAAAGATGTGCCGGCAGAGGAAGAACCCGAAGTGCTGGACAAAAAAGAAGAGCTGCTTATGGAAATCCGCGATTTGCTGAGCAAAGAAAAAACCGGTCTCTAGGGACCGGTTTTTTCATTCGATTAAATTTTCCAAGTCTTTGACGATGTCATCCACCGGCACTTGTTCGAAACCATCGTAATTATGGGCGACCTTGCCTTCCTGGTCAACGAGATAAAAGGAAGTTCCGTGTACGACCTGATTGCTGTTCGGATCATCTTTGACAAAAGCTTTAAAATTTTCTTTCGCAAAATCCGCAATCTCCTGCTGGCTGTAGCCAGTCAACAAATTCCATTTGGAGTCATCCGGCACGGAGAAGTTGGCGAGGTATTCCGCCAGTTTCTCAGGCGTATCCTCTCTCGGATCCACACTGAAAGCAATAATTTTGTAGTCTTCGATGCCTTTTTTGATCAGTTCTTCTTGAATTCCTGCCATATTGAACGTCATAGGCGGACAAACCGTTTCACAATTTGTAAAAACAAATGTTGCAAGCCATGGCGTGCCTTTTAAACTTTCCAATGACACCGTTTCGCCTCGCTGGTTTGTATGCGAGAAATCGTCAATCGGCTGATCCCCGCATGCTGAAAGCAATAAGACCATAGCGAAAAGCACGAGCGTTTTAAAACCTTTCAATTGCCTGCCCCCATTCTTCTGCTCTATCCATCTTATCGAATGGGATCGCTGAATTCAATATTTCGGGGCTTTCCTTTATCACAATTCTGTGAAGTCAGGATGTCTTTAAGGTGATGAGCGCGTCATGTATTGCGACCAGCTTCGCTTCCACCCGGTGCATCAAATAAAATGACACAAAGATCGGAAATCCAACTTCCTGAATTAAACGCATCCATTCATCCATCGTTTTTTCACCTCGTTCCTATATTAAAAAGCTCTCCTATTTAAGGAGAGCCCTTGCTGCTTATAATGGATAATCGGTGACATTCCGTTCTACGAGCCGGGCTGCCTTCGCTTTTGCAAAAGCGGAGCCTTCCACTTCAAAGATATTTTGCGTAATGATCGTCTGCATGCCTGCGTTTAATTCTTGCGGCGAGATATCTTCACGCGGTTCTTCAACTGACAGCGTCACATCTTTTCCAGCTGCTGTTTCAAAAATCAATTCCAGTGTTTTGGCCATTTCCTATTCCCCCTATGGTTTGGATTACGCGAAGATGTTCAAGCCGGATTGTTTCTCAACAAGCATCATCGGTTTTGTGCCGAAGTCTGCCAATACGACTGCCACTTCATAAATCTGTGTAGCTCCTGCTGCTTCTGTAACATTGTGGTACGCTTTTACTTTTTTCTTTGGTTTGCCTTTGCTGTCTAAGCCAAGGTCAAATGTGCAGCGGATGCTTGCACTTTTAAATTCGCTGACTGCCATGTCGATCACCTCCTTTCATTCGCTATATAGACACAAATGAAAAAAGAAGATACCTTTTTAATGAATTTTTTAAAAAACCCTTCTATAATAGGAACAGGTATGAATAAATGAGGTGAACAACATGGCACTTGAAGGTTGGTTTTTATGGTTTATCTTATTCTGGGGCGCTGTTTTAATTGGCAGTTTTGCCATAGGCGGATATTTCATGTTCCGCAAGTTTCTTAAATCGATGCCAAAAGAAGATGGGCTTTCAGAGTTAAACTGGGAAGAATATTATGTCGATAAAACCATCCATTTATGGGGCACTGAAGAAAAAGCAATGTTGAATGAATTGGTCCAGCCTGTTCCAGATCTTTTCCGTCCTGTAGCCAAGCAGAAAATTGCCGGCCGGATCGGAC
Organism: Planococcus massiliensis; assembly: GCF_000821325.1. Lineage (NCBI taxonomy): Bacteria > Bacillati > Bacillota > Bacilli > Caryophanales > Caryophanaceae > Planococcus > Planococcus massiliensis. The sequence goes on from NZ_CCXS01000001.1 coordinate 1,800,026, forward strand.
AGATTCTACTAGAGGAAAATGTGAAATCAATGAAACTTGAACATATCATTCGAGGCTATATTTTAGCTACGCCAAAGAGGGACCATAAATTCCTCCGCAAAAAACTGGCTGAAATGCAGATCGATGTGAGCCCTTATGAAGTCTATTTCAATCAGGAAAATCAAAAGGCCGTATCCCAATAAAAAAGCGCAGCCCCTTAATTCGGGACTGCGCTTTTTATTTTATTCGTCATTTTCCGATATTGCAGATACATAGCCAAGCGCCAAGGCACGATCATACTGAACGCCAGGATAAAGAACATGCCCCCAAGTTCGCCTACGTCAATGCTTGCACTCAATACCACTTTGGCAACGACGCGAATCAATAATAAACCAAATAAAATGAACATAAAGGCTTTAGACTGTTTCAAGTAAATATCGCCGTCGCGCACTTCAAATTTCGACGTCCAAATCAGGACCGTCGAAAATAGTATGCCCACTAAACAGGCTTCCAGGATTTGCATCGGATGCACCCGGAAAAATGGGAAGATGAACATCAATGCGCCGGTCGACATAAATAATGGCGGTAAAACGATCTTTTTGACAGAAGCCGGCTTTTTCGCCGATTTGCTGCGGACAAACATCGCCAGGACCCCCATGCCGAGCGCGCCGACAGTCGTCACAATCAGCATTATTTCAGGGGAGATCATATCAAACATCAAACCCCACCTTGTTTCCTCGTTTTAATTGTAATTTGTTTTTCATACTTACACCCGCTTAATCAGCTTTTACTGATGATAATCATACCATCATTTAAAACCCTTGGAAATCTCCAAAAAGTGGACCTAAAATCCGGATAATGTAGGTCATGCCGTCGAAGAAAAGAAGAATGCCGACTGCAATCATGACATAACCGCCGATTTTCATGATTTTATTGCTGTTTCTGCGCAGCCATCCGGTTTGTGCGACGAAGAACGACAACACAAAGAACGGAATCGCAAATCCAAGAATATACGCAATCATATACCAGATCCCTGAACCAGGATTTGTTGCCGCCAGCGCATAAATTGCTGCTGTAATCGGTCCCGTACAAGGCGTCCATCCGGCTGCAAAGGCAATGCCGATGATAAATGTTCCCAGAAAACCGGATGGCCGGTTTTTAAATGAGAACTTCCGGTCTTGCATGAGGAATTTTGGCGTAAAGACGCCGACGATCATCAGTCCGAAAATCACAATAAAGATGGCACCCAATTGGCGGATCAAATCATCGTAGCGCAAGAACCATTCGTAGAAGAACGATGTGCTGAATCCAAGCGCAATAAAAATAGTTGAAAATCCTAAAAGGAAAAACAAAGTATGGTACATCCCGCGCCGCTGCATTACCTTTTTGTCATTTTTAATCTCATCGATCGTCATCCCGGTTATATAAGATAAAAATGCTGGATACAGCGGCAGCGTACACGGCGAGATAAAGCTAAGAAATCCTGCTCCAAACGCCAAAAACAAGTTTATATCAGCAGCCACTATCGGTCACTCCTTATCTTTGCTCCAACTGCAAGAATCGACTTGCTCGTCAAAGTCCAATTGAATCCACTGCTGCTCCCCAATTTCCAATGAGCATAGTTTCTCTTTTTTACTCCTCCCATCTTACCAAATAATCTCGCTCAAAACCGCCTCTTTGCCTGTGACATATTTGTGGACATTGATTTTGACCTCATTTTTTCATTTTTTTATTACTGGTTTTTTTTTTTTTTTTAAATAAACCTTATGTAGTTTTATACATGTATTTCAGGAGTGCTCACCCTATATTTTTGAACACAAAAAAGCGGCCGGAGCCGCTTTACATTGTTTCTACTATTCCGTTTTGCAATAAATACATTTTATGGTAAAGCCCGCGTTCTGCTAGCAATTCTTGATGCGTGCCGCGTTCGACGATTTCGCCATGATGGAGGACTAGAATCTGATCTGCATCTTGGATCGTACTGAGCCGGTGCGCAATCGCAATTGTCGTCCGCCCTTTTCGCATGCGTTCAAGCCCTGCCTGGATCGCAATTTCCGTTTCCGTGTCAATATTCGCTGTCGCTTCATCCAGCACTAAAATTTTCGGATTCGTTGCCATCGTCCGGGCAAATGCCACCAGCTGCCGCTGTCCGCTTGAAAAAGTCGAACCGCGTTCTGTGACGTCCTGCCGGTAGCCGTTCGGCAACGCATGGATAAACCGGTCAGCTTGGACAAATTCAGCCGCTTCCTGCACTTCTGCATCCGTCATCTTTTGGTTATGAAGGCGGATATTGCTTTCGATGCTGCCATAGAAAAGGAAAGGATCTTGCAGCACCAAACCGATTTTCTTCCGGAGCTCCTGAGATTCGTAATTCTTAACCGATTTCCCATCAATTAAAATGTCTCCTTTTGAGAATTCATAAAAACGCATCAATAAATTGATGATTGAACTTTTGCCGCTCCCCGTATGGCCGACAAGTGCAACCGTCTCGCCAGGCATTGCTGTAAACGAAATATTTTTCAGCACGTCTGTTGTGCCGTCATACGAAAAACTGACGCCTTTAAATTCAATCCGGCCATCTTCTATCGTGCCAGCCGTGCTGTTTTGAGCAGGCGCCAAGTCGTCTTCGTCCAGGAGCGAAAAAACACGCGCTGCAGCGACAATCGCCTGCTGGAAAATGGAAAGCCGCTGCATGACTTGGTTGATCGGCTCAAAGAACCGGTCAATATAGGTCACAAAAGCATAAATCACTCCGACTTCAACGGTATTTGAAAAAGAAGTGATGCCGAAATAGCTCAATAAAATAATTAGCGCCAATGCATACACCAAATCGATGGCGGGCCGCAGCAGCAATCCGTCAATTTTGATGTTGCGTTTTCCTGCTTGCCAGTGCTGCTCGTTGATGCCGCTGAATTCGTCTTTCAAACGCTCTTCCTGCCCAAATGCCTGGATCATGCCCATCCCTTGGACGGATTCTGAAATCTTGGCATTCAATTGCCCAAGCCGTTCGCGCAGATCCTGATAAAACACGGAACTGTATTTGCGGTACAGATACATGATCCAAAACAGAATCGGCAAAAGAACGAGCGAAATCGCCGCCAATTTCACGTTCAGGAAAAACATCGCAATATAGACGCCGATAATCAAGAAAGCGCTCTGGATAAAGCCGATCAAGACGCTGACAAACATTTCCTTGATCGCTTCCGTATCATTCGTCACTCTTGAAACGATGCTGCCGGCCGGCGTTTTGTCAAAATAGCGCATGCCGAGATTCTGGACTTTGGCAAAAACATCGATGCGCATTTGCTGAATGATCTTTAAAGCCGCTTCCTGGAATTTCAGCAATTGAAAATAACTGATCACCACATTGGAAATCTGGATGAATAAATAGCCTACTGCCAGGCCAACGACCGGGCCTGTTGGAAAATTACCCGGCGTCAGAAAATCATCGATAAACGTTTTAATGAGGAATGGCCCCAACACATCTCCTAAAACGGTCAATACCAGAAGCAGCATAGCAAATGCCAGCATTTTCTTGTGGGGAATCAAATAAGTCAAAAGGCGCTTAAACACAGTCCATTGGTCTTTGCCGGTAAGCGTCGGCTGTTTTTCCATTATACCTCGCCTCCCTGCTCAACGAGCGCCTCTAATTGCTGGAGCTCATACATTTCATAATAACGCCCTTTTTTCCGCATCAATTCATCATGGGTTCCAATCTCCGCCACTGTCCCTTCGTCCATGACGAGGATTTGGTGTGCATGTTGGATCGCACTAAGGCGGTGCGACGTAATAATCGTCGTCTGCCCGCTGCGCGTTTCTTTCAACGACGACAAGATGGCTTCTTCCGTTTTTGCATCAACTGCTGACAACGAATCGTCTAAAATCAGCAGTTCCGGCTTCATCATTAACGCACGGGCGATTGAAATCCGCTGTTTCTGCCCGCCGGAAAGAGAGACGCCGCGTTCTCCGACCACGGTTTCATAGCCATGCGTGAAATTCAGGATATCTTCATGGATATAAGCGAGTTTAGCCGCCGCCTGAACTTCCTCCATCGTCGTATCCGGCCGGGCAAATGCAATATTGCCGGCAACTGTCGTTGAAAACAAGAAATGCTCTTGCGGCACATAGCCGATCGCTTCGCGCAAGCTCTGTTTTTTGTATTCATTGATCGGAATGCCGCCGAAGGTGATTTCACCTTCGTATTGATCAAATTCCCTCAATAATAAACGCAGGATGGCCGATTTCCCGGATCCGGTCTTTCCTGCAATGCCAAGGGTTTCGCCGCGTTTTAAACGGAAATGGATGTTTTGGAGAGCTGCCCGCTCATCATTGGTGAAATGAAACCGGTCAAGAGCAAACACCAGGTCTCCTTTCGGCTCCAGGTCAACGGCGCCTTCCTGGTCTTCAATTTCCACCGGTTCAGAAAGCAAAAGCCGGATGCGGTCATAAGACGCGCGGCCGCGTTCGACGATATTGAATAGCCAGCCAAATGCGAGCATCGGCCACACAAGCAATCCAAGATAGGCGGTGAACGCGACAAGGTCACCGATGGTCATGCTGCCGGAAACAACAAAATACGATCCGAATCCAATCGCCAAAAGGTAGCAAATGCCGATGATGGCCGAAATGGTCGGGTCAAACAGCGAATCGACGCGCGCCACTTTAATATTTTCATCGACTACCGTATGAGACAGCCTTTTAAAGTCTTCGATGTCTTCATTTTCCTGGCCAAAAGTCTTGATCACTTTCATGCCGGAAATGCTTTCCTGCGTCTTGTCATTCAAACTCGAAAAGGCTTCTTGTGCTTTGTGGAAACGCTGATGCATCAGTTTGCCGTAATAGTTTGTCATGAAAGCCATCAATGGAAGCGGGAGCAGAACAATCAACGTTAATTTCCAGCTGACCGTGAGCGCCATGGCCGCAATGACAAAGCCCCCGGTAGCCAAGGAATCGACAAGAGTCAAAACGCCGGCCCCTGCAGTCTGCTGGACGGCTTGAATATCATTCGTTGCATGGGCCATCAAATCGCCGACCCGCCGCTTCTGATAAAATGTCGGAGACATCCGGGTAAAATGCCGGAAAAGCTGTTCCCGTAAATTTCTTGCCAAAAGAATGGAGGATCCGAAAATCATGATCCGCCATGCATAGCGAAGCGCGTACATGGCGAGTGCAGCACCCGCCAGCACTCCGAGCCACATCAGCAAATATGAAACTGTCAACGTCCCTTTGCTGATTTCATCCACCACAAAACCGATAATCCGCGGTGGCAACACTCCAAGAAATGCCACAATCAACAGCATGAATATACCGCCAGCATAATGAAGCTTCCGTTCTTTAAAAAACCATCCTAATTCGAAAAACACACGCATATTCTCTTCCCCTTGCTGTACGATATGGAACTGCATAAATTGAACAAGATATACTTTTATTATTCTATCAATACCGTTGTGGAAAAGGAATAACTATTTCGATTCTTGAAATAAATCAGACTCTTGACTGAGATTGCTTGTATAAAACAGCATAAAAAAACGGAATTCCTAAGGGGGATAGGAATTCCGCTCAAAAGGCGCCGATAGCGGGTACCAAGCGCTACGGCTTTATAACATTGGACTTGATTACCCGATGAGTTGCTTGGCAAGTCCCAACTGGTGGTGTACTTGTTCAAAGCCTGTGCCGCCGAGTGAGTTGCGGCGTTTAACAGCGGTTTTGGGCATTAGCGTCTCATAAATATCTTCGTCAATCAAAGCACTTGCTTCTTGAAGGTCGGCAAGCGGCAGATCTTTTAAATAATAGCCCCGCTGGATGCACGTAAAGACCAGTTTCCCGGTGACGTCATGCGCTTCACGGAAAGGCATGCCTTTCGCTGCCAGGTAATCGGCAAGTTCCGTGGCATTGGAAAAGTCGGAATGGACCGCTTTTTCCATCGAATCCGTCCGGACAGTCATCGTACGGACCATGCCTTCAAATATCGGCAAAGAGCCCATCAAGGTATGGACAGTGTCAAACATGCCTTCTTTATCTTCCTGCATGTCCTTATTGTAGGCGAGCGGCAAGCCTTTCAAAGTTGTGAGCAAACCAAACAGATTGCCGTAGACACGGCCGGTTTTGCCGCGGATCAGCTCTGCCATATCAGGATTTTTCTTTTGCGGCATGATGCTCGAACCGGTGGAAAAAGCGTCATCCAATTCAATGAAGCGGAATTCTTCGCTCGACCAAAGAATGATTTCTTCCGCAAAACGCGACATATGCATCATCAGCATTGACGCGTTGCTTAGGAATTCGACGATGAAATCACGGTCGCTGACAGCGTCCAGGCTGTTCTGGTAGACGCCTGAAAAGCCGAGCAGGCTCGCTGACAGTTCCCGGTCAATCGGGAATGTCGTCCCTGACATCGCTCCTGCGCCAAGCGGCGAAAGGTCAATGCGCTTGAGGGATTCCGACAAACGTTCCTTATCGCGCTGGAGCATCCAGAAATACGTTAGCAAATGATGGCCGAATGAAATCGGCTGTGCCCGCTGAAGATGGGTATAGCCCGGGACAATCGTTTCCACATGGCTTTCTGCCTGATCCACGATTGCCGCCTGAAATGCAGTTACAGCTTCTATTATTTCTGTTACCCGGTTTTTCAAATAAAGATGCATATCGGTCGCTACTTGATCGTTTCGGCTTCTCGCTGTATGGAGCTTGCCGCCGACCGGACCGATTTCATCGATCAGGAATTTTTCCAAATTTAAATGAATGTCTTCATTGGCTACACTGAATTCCAAATCGCCAGCTGCCGCTTTTTCTTTCAGCGTCTCCAGCCCGGATAGGATGAGCGCCGCATCTTCTTTTGAAAGAATGCCGGAAGCCGACAGCATGTTGACATGGGCCGTGCTGCCTTCTAAATCTTCAAGTACAAGTTTTTGGTCAAAAGAAATCGAAGCGCCGAACTCATCCACCCACTGTTCGGCCGATTTCTGGAAACGGCCTCCCCACAGTTTGGTCATGACTGAACGCCTACCTTCACATTTTCAGGGATCGCAACTTCTTTTTTATTGACCTGTGCATTGACGACCGTCGGAAGCCCCCACAATTCAATGAAGCCGACAGCCGATTCATGGTTGAATGTATCATCCGTTGAATAAGTAGCCAGTTGTTCGCTGTAAAGAGAATTTGCTGACTTACGTCCTTCAACGATGGCATGGCCTTTAAACAATTTCACACGCACCGTGCCGTTGACGAAAGTTTGCGTTTCTTCTAAAAAGGCTTGAAGCGCTGTACGAAGCGGCGAGAACCAAAGGCCTTCGTAGATCAATTCGGTCAATTTCTTTTCAATTACCGGCTTGAAATGCGCCATTTCTTTAACAAGTGTAATATCTTCGAGTTCTTTATGTGCCGCAATCAATGTCATCGCTGCAGGAGCCTCATAAATTTCACGTGATTTGATGCCGACCAGGCGGTTTTCAACATGGTCGATTCTGCCGACGCCGTGCTTGCCTGCAAGCTTGTTCAATTCCAGGATCAAGTTCGTGAATGAGTAAGAAACACCGTCTAATTGGACGGGAACACCGTTTTCAAATTCAATTTCCACGACATCCGGCGTATCCGGCGTATTTTCCAACGCATTTGTAATGTCATACGCATCTTCCGGCGGCGCAGCCCATGGATCTTCTAGAATGCCGCATTCGTTCGCGCGGCCCCATAAATTTTGGTCAATCGAGAATGGGCTGTCCAAGTTGATGGGAATCGGCACATTGTTTTCTTTCGCATAAGCGATTTCCTCATCACGCGACCATGCCCAAGCACGAACCGGCGCAACCACTTCAAGTGCCGGGTTCAATGATTTGATGGAAACTTCAAAACGGACCTGGTCATTGCCTTTCCCCGTACAGCCGTGCGCGACTGCAGTCGACCCGGTCGCTTCGGCAATTTCCACCAATTTTTTCGAAATCAATGGACGGGACAAGGCAGACACAAGCGGATATTTGCCTTCATATAAGGTATGCGCCTGCATGGATATAAGTGCATATTCATTCGCGAATTCTTCTCTTGCATCGATCATATAGCTTTCAACCGCTCCTACTTGAAGCGCTTTTTGTTTAATAAAGTTTAAATCTTTGCCTTCCCCGATATCCAGGCACACAGCGACGACGTCGTAGCCTTGTCCTTTCAGCCACGGAATGGCCACCGATGTATCTAATCCACCTGAGTATGCGAGTACGATCTTTTTATTCAATATGAAAACCTCCAATGTATTTTTATGCATTATCTAATATGAATATTCATATACTAACATGGAATATTTATTAGCGCAAGTGAATTTAATTACATTGAAGCAAAAAAAGAAAAGCAGCCGCAGCTGCTTTTCTTGTTGAAATATTCGCACAAATTCAGGATTTCCTACTAACACTTAAGATTGGCAAAGAAAGCTTATTCTCCGCCAATTGTATATTCATGTGTATCCAAGTCGATTTTGACTTCAGACATTTTGCCGTTCTCCATATTAGTGAACAGGAAGCCGATTTCGTTTTCGCGGACAATCGGCTGGCCGAGCATCAACAAGCGCGGCAGTTTCTCGCCTTCGATAAAAGCGGTCAAAGCTTCGGCCTGTTCCACTGATGCTTCATCTTCCTGGATGGAAACCGTTTCGGCCTTGCCTTCCATCGGGAACGAATCTTCGAGCGGCCCTTTATAGTCTACGACCACTTTCATGCCCGTGCGGATATCGCTGATCACGCCGTCTTTCTGTTCCTTGCCGTCATCATGCTTTATGCTAACTTCTTCCGGAATCGTAAAGTAAATATTGTTGACGAGAATCTGGTCGGTAGTCACTTGCGTGATAAATCCTTCTTCCGTCATCGCTTGCTGCTGCTCCGTCGCAACTTCTTCTTTTTTAGGTTCTTCCACTTTCGGCTTTGCCTCTTCATCATTTGAACACGCGGCTAAAAATAACAAACTTGTCATCACCATTGCGAATTTCTTCAACATAACCCATTCCTTTTCGTGTTAATCTCAGTTGTGCTGTCCATATTTAGAAAAGTCCAACGGCTTCATTTTACCCTCTAACCTGCCATTACGCAATATCAAACGAAAGAAGGGCGCTACGCTTTTTGGTAATAAAACAGGCCGTCGCTGTCCAGCCTTTCGGTAATGAGCCCATCTTCCAAAAGATAATCGATCTGGCCAATCGTTTCGGAAAGCGTCAATCCGAGTTCTTTCACATACGCATGCGGGAACAATTCTTTAGCAAGCATATAAACTGTTTTTTCCTCGTGCGCAATCATGTTCAATACTTTCATGGCCCGGAGATGCTGCTTTTCCAAACGGGAAGTGATCAATTCTTTCATATTGTAGACTTCTTCACCATGTCCGCTGTAAATGACCTGGATCGGCATTTTCAATAGCCGCCCGAGCGACTCATTGTATTGAAGCAATGATTTTGGCCGCCCCTGGTCCGGATCAAGCGGCGGTTCAATCAATGGATTGGACGATACTTTTGCAATGACATGGTCGCCGCCGATCATTTCGCCCGTTTCTACATTCCAAAATGACAAATGGCTTTGCGCATGGCCCAGTGTCTCCATGGCTTTCCATTCCGCATGGCCTGGCAAGGCATCCCCTTCGTTAATCGACATGTCGAGCGGCCGGCTGCCCATCAGATTCAGCGGCCGCTTCATCTTTTTGACCCAGTATTCCAAGTCATCCGGCACACCTTCTTCTTTTAAGCGTTCCAAATAGAAGGCATCGTGGTATTGAAAAAAGGCTTCATCTCTCCTTAACCATAAATCGTTATAGGGATGTCCGTACAATTTTGCATTTTCAAAACCATCCACCCAGCCAGCGTGGTCGGGATGGTGGTGCGTTAAAATCACTTGTTCAATATCCTGCGGGCGCAGATTCACTTCACTAAGCCCCGCTTTTATCGCTTCCCATGCTTCTGGCGTTTTTGGCCCCGCATCGATTAACGTCAGCGCGTCGCCTTTTAATAAGTAGGAGTTTACATCTCCTACGGCAAAAGGTGTCGGAATAATAATCTTATGTATACTCATAAATTCAGCTCCTTAAAGAATGAATGGCTATTCATCTATCATACAGCTTAAGAACCGTGTCGTCACGCCTAAAAGCCAATTGACAAACGTTCAATCCACCCCCTATAATGGCAGTTACATAGCCGAGCGAAGAAAAAGACCAGTAAAGACGGTGATGGTGTAAAGAGAGTGCACTGATGGTGAAATGTGCATCCCCGCTCCCTTCTTGAACCTACTTTTGAGCTGCCGTGAAAACACGGACGTTTTATCCGCGGTAAGGATTTCGAGTCGTGCCGTTTATCGGCAAACTTAGGTGGTACCGCGGAAATTAAGCGTTTTCGTCCTTGCAGATGCTGGGACGGATGCGCTTTTTTTATTTGGCGCTTCCCCGGATTTTTGGAATATGCGAAAACTTATATTGTGACTTTTGACAAAGGACGTGAGGCAAATGAATATTGTATGTGTAGGCGCCGGTTCAATGGCAGAATCCATGGTTCATGGATGGATTCAAAAGAAGATTTTGAAACCTGAAGAAATTGCGGTGACAAACAAGTCCGATAAAGAACGGCTGGAATTCCTAAAAGACGAATATGGCGTGAAAATCGTCCAGGAAGAAAAGAATGAATTGAAGAATGCGGATTTCATTTTACTGGCTATGAAGCCTAAAGATGTGGAAGCCGCTTTAACGAGCATTAAAGACAAGCTTTCAGGAGATGCTGTCATTTTATCGGTAGTGGCTGGCGTTTCGATCCAGACCATCCAAAAATACGTCGGCAATTTGCCGGTGGCGCGCGCAATGCCAAATACGTCGGCAAAGATCGGCAAATCCGCTACCGGTGTGGCCTGGAGCCGCTACGTTTCCACAAACCAGCAGCACGATTTGCGAAACTTGCTGTCGTCGATCGGCGGCGTCACTGTCGTAGAAGAAAGCCAGCTTGATGCTGTAACGGCAGTGGCCGGCAGCGGCCCGGCATATATCTATTATTTTGCAGAAGCGATGACGGAAGCGGCTATACAAAATGGCCTGTCCCCTGGCGATGCCAAAAAATTGGTCCGGCAGACATTTTCCGGAGCTGCTGATATGCTGCAGCACGAGGATTTTGCTGAGCTGCGGAAAAAAGTCACGAGCCCGAACGGAACAACTGCTGCAGGCATCGCTGCGCTTGAAAAAAATGACTTCAAGGGAATCGTCAGCCAATGTGTCGAACAAGCAGCGGCCAGATCCCAAGCTTTAGGACGAGAGTTTGAATAAGGTATTTTGCTATACTTAAACTCTGATTGTTTTGTAAATAAGAGGAGGCATTTGGAATGGCAAAATTATTCGAAGAATACACCATCAAAAACACAACCTTTAAAAATCGCATCGTCATGGCCCCGATGTGCATGTACCAAAGCGATAAAGAAGACGGCCAGGTCACTGACTGGCACCGGGTCCATTATCCGGCGCGTGCTGTCGGCCAAATAGGGCTCATTATTCTGGAGGCTACAGCTGTCCAGCCGCAAGGCCGCATTTCTGCTCAGGACCTTGGGATCTGGGAAGACGGGCATATTGAAGGATTGGCTGAACTTGTACGCCTTATGAAATTGCATGGCTCGAAAACCGGCATCCAATTGGCGCATGCCGGAAGAAAAGCGACGGTAGACGGACCGATTCAAGCTCCGAGTGCAATCGCCTTTAGTGACCAATACAAAATGCCGGAGGAAATGAGCCTTACGGAAATCAAAGAAACAGTCGAAGCGTTTAAAATGGCAGCTGAGCGTTCGAAACAAGCTGGATTTGATGTGATTGAACTGCACGCAGCACATGGTTATTTGATCAATCAGTTTTTATCGCCGCTTAGCAATAAACGCAGCGATGAATATGGCGGATCATCTGAGAATCGCTACCGTATCTTGAGAGAGATCATTGATGCTGTAAATGAAGTATGGGACGGTCCTCTATTCGTCCGCATCTCAGCCCATGATTATACGGAAGGCGGCATGACGCCGGGATTGTACGTAGAAATGGCGAAGTGGATGAAAGCCCAAGGAGTGGATTTGGTGGACGTCAGTTCAGGAGCTGTCGTTCCAGCAAAAATCAACGCTTTCCCAGGATATCAAGTGCCGTTTGCAGAAACGATCAAACATGAAACCCCTATCGAAGTCGGCGCTGTCGGATTGATCACAAACGCGCTCCACGCAGAAGAAATTCTGCAAAACGGCCGCGCGGATTTGGTCTTCCTGGCCCGTGAATTGCTCCGTGACCCCTACTGGGCATATACTGCAGCGAAAGAGCTGAAATCGGATATCGACGTGCCAGTGCCCTATAAACGCGGATGGGTGTAAGGCAGTTGCAAAAAACTCAAAATTTAGTATACTAAAAGTAATACAATGAAAGATGGACGGGTCTGATTCAGGCTTGGACTTCTTCATAAAAAAACCGAATGCAAAGCGCATTCGGCCAGCTGCTTACCGCCTGAGAGCGGTTTGGCTGGAACTCGGCTTTAGAAAATAACCGTCATTCCTCACCACAGGGACGGTTATTTTTTTTTATTTATGACGAGAATCAACGACACAACAAAAGTTAACGCACTAATGGTCAGGCCAATGCTCGTAAAAACAAGCCCGAATGATTCTGTAATCGTCATTTCACCACCCCCTTTCCTGGGGAATGGCCGTACCGCCCTCTGCAGCTGTACCTTTATTTTAACACAAAAAGAACGTATGTTCTATTATTTGCATAAAAAATTTTGAACTCTCAAAAAAAGCCATCTTTTTATCGATGGCTTTCCATTTTCTTCTTAAATTTTCGTGTATGCAAATTCCAGTCGAATTCCATGAAATCCCGGGCAATTTCCAGATCCGGAAAGAGGTCTTTAACCTGATTTTTCAAGGTTTTTTCGTCTTCCGGCAAAAACCTCGCGCTGATGTGATTCGCAATCAGCAATTTCGCTTCTGCTCTCCGTGCCGTTTCAGCTGCGTCGGAAATGGTAGAATGGCCATAGTCTTTCGCTAATTTCTGCGTCTTCGCATCAAATGTGGCTTCATGGACCACAACGTCCGCCCCCCGGCTTAAATCGATGGCCGCTTGGCAAAAGCGGGTATCGCCCAAAATAGAGACGACAAATCCTGGCTCTTCCGCTTCTGTCACTTCAGAGCTTTTTACGATTTTTCCGTCTTCAAGCACCACGTCTTCCCCGCGCTTCAGTTTCGCGAGCAGCGGGCCTTTCGGTACACCGAGCAGCGTCGCTTTTTCAATATTTAATTTCGGCGGCCGCGGTTTTTGGGTGATCCGGTAGCCGTAAGATGGAATGACATGGTCCAGCAGAGCCGTTTCAACCACCATCTTGTCGTCTTCAAAAATGCGGCCTTCCAGCTTTTCAATAAAAACAAGCCGATAGGTCAAGTGGGTCCGGCTAATTTTCAAGACACTTTCCACAAATTCCTGGATGCCTTCAGGCCCGTAGATTTCAAGCGGCTGATCGCTCCCTTGGAACGACCTGGAGCCGAGCAATCCCGGCAATCCGAAAATATGGTCGCCATGCAGATGGGTAATGAAGATTTTCTCGATTTTCCGGGGTTTCAATGTCGTATGAAGGATTTGATGCTGAGTGGCTTCCCCGACATCGAAAAGCCAGATGGTGCCGCGTTCTTCAAGCAATTTAAGTGCAAGCGAACTGGTATTTCGCTGTTTGGACGGCATGCCCGCTCCGGTTCCAAGAAATAATAATTGCATAATCCCCCTACTTTCTTTCGTGGTCATCCAAAAAGTCTTTGCTGAAGCTCGTTTTTGAATCATACGAGGTTTTTTTTAGTTTGACCCCTTTGCTCAGCACATTTTTGCCGAACTTTGTTTCTAGCTGCGAAATCAAATTCAGGATCGGCTCTTCTTTCGCATGCTCCTGAAAATTAAATATGGATAGCTGTTCGGTCATATCTTCTTTTGCCGCTACGTTTGATACCGTCACGCCCACTAGCCGCAAGGGCTCCCCGTTCCAATTTTTGATGAATAGCTGCCAAGCGTTGCGAAAAATATCATCGGCTTTCCATACCGTATTTCTTAATGTGACGCTGCGCGTCCGATTTTTCCATTCAGAGCTGCGGGTCTGAATGCTGACAGTAGGCCCAGCCAATTCCTTTGCTTCCAACCGGTTTGCGACTTTTGCGCTGAGGTTCCGGAAGATCACCCTTAAATTTTCTTCATCTGTTTCGTCAATCGGCAAAGTGGTGGAAGTTCCAACGCTTTTTGTATCGTAGATAGATTCCGGATCCACTGCCCGGTCATCTATTCCATTGGCCCGATTTTGCAGCCTTAAGCCATTCTTGCCCATCTTCTCTTTGATTAATCCAGGATTGGCCAAAGCTAAATCGCCAATCGTCGCGATTTTTAAGTTTTTCAGCTTTTCTGCTGTGCTTTCGCCGATGCCGTGCATTTCAATGACGGGGAGCGGCCAAAGCTTCTCGCGGATTTCACGTTTTCTCAATATGGTGATGCCCATAGGCTTTTTCATATCCGAGGCCGTTTTTGCCAGGAATTTATTCGGCGCAATGCCAATCGAACAAGGAAGATCCAGTTCCGCTAAAATGCGCTGCTGTATTTCTTCCGCGAGCGAAACCGCATTCCGTTCCTGGGCCAGTTCAGTCATATCGATGTAGCCTTCGTCGATTGACACCGGTTCGACCAAATCGGTATAGGACCGCAGAATTTCGAACATGGCTTTTGACGCCGTGCGATACCGTTCAAAGTTCGGAGGCAACAGGATCAATTCCGGAAACTTTCGCTTCGCTTCAAAGACCTGCATGGTTGTGTAGATGCCATGCGCTCGCGCCTCGTAAGAGCAAGTCACGATAATGCCGCGCCGTTCTTTCGGATTCCCGGCAATCGCAATCGGCTTTCCTTTAAGGGTCGGGTCGTGAGATTGCTCAACCGAGGCATAAAAACTATTCATATCGATGTGGAAAATCACTCGCCCGCTCATGAAAATCGCTTCACTTTCGCTTTTTCTTCCATTTTAACAAAAAAAGAGAGAACAAACAGCTTGTTCTCCCTTTGTCCAACTTATTCGATTATTGGGCTTTCGTTGATTCTTTCACAATTTCAATCAGCATTTCAGCTAATTTCTCCAATTCTTCTACCGGGATGCGCTCTTTCGTCGTATGAATTTCTTCGTAGCCGACGCAAAGATTCGCGGTTGGAATGCCGAAGCCATTGAAGATGTTCGCATCGCTTCCGCCGCCGCTTGTCAAAACAGGCGATGGTCGTCCGATTTTTTGTGCTGCTTTTTTTGCAATTTGAACGACCCGTTCCGATTCTTCGAAACGGAAGCCCGGATACATCAACTTCACTTCCGTTACGGCCTTCCCGCCCATTTGTTTCGCCACCGTTTCAAAAACGGATTCCATATGCGCCGTCTGGGCAGCTAATTTGTCTTCACTGATGGACCGCGCTTCAGAAAGGATATGCACTTCGTCGCAGACGATATTCGTCGCTTGTCCGCCCTCGAAGCGGCCAATATTAGCTGTCGTTTCTTCGTCGATGCGGCCAAGGTTCATCTTCGCAATGGCTTTTGCTGCAATCGTAATCGCCGAAATCCCTTTTTCAGGTGCAACGCCTGCATGCGCTGTTTTGCCATGGATCGTCGTCCATAATTTTGCCTGATTCGGTGCTGACGTGACAATTCCGCCGACTTTTCCGTCGCTGTCTACCGCATAGCCGTATTCCGCAATTAACAGGGATGGATCCAGCTCTTTCGCTCCTGCAAGGCCGCTTTCTTCTCCAGCAGTGATGACAAATTGGATATCGCCGTGCTCCACTTGCTGTTCCTGGATTGTCCGGACCATTTCAAACAACGCGGCTATTCCGGCTTTATCATCCGCACCGAGAATGGTCGTACCGTCTGATACCACATAGCCATCACGCACTTCCGGTTTGATGCCTTTGCCTGGCACTACCGTGTCCATATGGACGGTGAAATAAATGGCTGGCACTTCTGTAAAAGCGCCGCGCAGCGTTGCAATCAAATTGTTTGCCCCGTGCCCGTTGCGGACCGATGAATCATCTTCCGCCACGTGAAAGCCGATATCCTCTAATTTTCGCTTTAGCACCGAAGCGATTTCCGCTTCATTTTTTGTTTCCGAATCAATCTGGACCAATTCCAGAAACTCGTTTAATAATCTCTCCTTGTTCATCTGGCACCCCTCTTTTATAAAATCTATGAAAGTAAAGACATTCCAGTTTGAAAAGGAATGGAAAGGAACTTGTCTTTTGCGGACAACCGTTTCTCGTTTCTTTATTTGGTGCAGCGAATATGGCTGGCGAACCTGAACGGCCGTTTCCGCTTTTCTTATTGTCCAGCTGCAACGGCCAGCCTCTCGAGGTCTTAAGCCGTCTTGCCTGTGCGGCAAAAAGCGCCGCTTCGGCAATCCGTCTTAAGCTGGTCGAGGCTGAACGGCCGTTTTCGCTTTTCTTATTGTCCAGACTCCAACGGCCAGATTCTCGGACATAAGCCATCCTGGCTATGCGGCATAGAACGCCGCTTCGCCAGCTTGTCTTATGCCTGTCGAACCTGAACGGCCGTTTCCGCTTTTCTTATTACAGCGGCATATTCCCGTGCTTTTTCGCCGGTCTTGTATCTTTTTTATTGCGCATCATTTCAAGCGCCTGGATCAGTTTGATGCGGGTTTCGCGCGGATCGATGACGTCATCGACCATTCCGCGTGCAGCAGCCACGTATGGGTTCGCAAACTTTTCGCGGTATTCTTCGATTTTGGCAGCTCGCGTTTCTTCCGGATTATCGCTTGCCGCAATTTCGCGGGCAAAAATGATATTTGCTGCGCCTTGGGGCCCCATTACCGCAATTTCCGCATTCGGCCACGAATATACAAGATCGGCGCCGATTGATTTCGAGTTAAGCGCCACATAGGCGCCGCCGTATGCTTTCCGAAGAATAACCGTCATTTTCGGAACGGTCGCTTCTGAATATGCGTAAAGGATTTTCGCACCATGGCGGATAATGCCGCCGTGTTCTTGTTTGATGCCCGGGAAGAATCCGGTCACATCTTCAAACGTAATGAGCGGAATGTTGAACGAATCACAGAAGCGGATAAAGCGCGCCGCTTTGTCGGATGAATCGATGTCAAGGCCGCCAGCCATTACTTTCGGCTGGTTGCACACCAAGCCGACTGTTTCGCCTTTAATGCGGGCAAGTCCAATGACGATATTGCGGGCAAATTCCGGCTGCACTTCCATAAAGCTATCGGTATCCACTACTTGTTCCACCACTTTGCGGACGTCATATGGACGGATGGCTTCAAACGGCACAATGTCCGCAAGATCTGGCCGGTAATCGTCTTTTTCATCCACTTCCAGTCGCGGCGGCATTTCCTGATTATTTTGCGGCAAGTAGCTGATCAATTGGCGCACCATTTTCAGCACTTCCTGCTCGGAATCCGAACGGAAATGCGCATTGCCGCTTATTGCTGTATGTACGCGAGATCCACCGAGGTCTTCAGAAGAAATTTTCTCCCCCGTCACCGTTTCGATTACTTTCGGTCCGGTAATGAACATTTGGCTCGTTTTATCGACCATGAACACAAAGTCTGTGATGGCCGGCGAATAGACAGCGCCGCCTGCGGATGGTCCCATGATGACTGAAATCTGAGGGATGACGCCCGAATAGATGGAATTCCGGTAAAAAATATGGCCGTATCCGTCAAGGGACAGGACGCCTTCCTGGATGCGCGCGCCGCCTGAATCATTCAGTCCGATGAACGGCGCGCCATTTTTAGCGGCTAAATCCATCACGTTGGCAATCTTTTGGGCATGCATTTCGCCGAGCGCCCCGCCGAATACTGTAAAGTCTTGCGAAAATAAATAAATCGGACGTCCGTTCACTTTGCCGTATCCGGTAACAACCCCTTCGCCCGGCCCTTTCGCCATGCCAAAATCCGTCGTGCGATGTTCCACGAACGGGCTAAGTTCGACGAAGGAACCTTCATCGACAAGCAATTCAATGCGTTCCCGTGCCGTCAATTTCCCTTTTTCATGCTGTTTGTCAATGCGTTCTTCTCCGCCCCCGAGTTCAATCTCCCGTTTGCGGTCGTATAATTCATTGATTCTTTCGTAAATGTCCATTTCCCCACTCCTCAATCAATGCTTTTCACAAAGTTCGTATAATACGCCATTTGAAGATTTTGGATGCAGGAACGCCACTAAAGCACCGCCTGCTCCTGGATTTGCATGTTCACTTAACAACTGTACTCCATTATCCCGGAGTTCTTTCATACGGGATTCGATGTCATCTACTCCAAAAGCGATGTGATGGATGCCTTCCCCTCTTTTTTCGATAAATTTATAAACCGCTCCAGCACGATCCATCGGTTCAAGCAATTCCAGTTTAATGTTGCCCGCATCGATAAAAGCCACACGCACTTTCTGCGATTCCACTTCTTCGATTTTCAATAAAGGACAGCCGAGCGTCTCCGTATAATAAGGAAGCACTTCGTTGATGCTGCGCACCGCAATTCCGATATGGTCGACTTTCTTCATTAATTTCACTTCCTTTTTTATGTTCTCTTTTATTGTACAGATTCAGTTCGGAAAACTCTAGTTCTTCTTGAATATTTGGATAATGCCAAAGGTCTTCCTATAAAATGCATCTAAAATATGCTATGATAAAAACAAAGTTCAACTATCTAAAAAGGAGTTTCGATGGATGAGAAATAGTGCTTTCCGAAAAGTGATTGTCTACACAATGGTCGGTCTAATGCTGCTTTCAAGTTTGCTTATGGGCATCAGCTTCATCATTTAAGGGCTGCAAAATAGAAAAAGACGGAAAATCGCACTTGCCGATTTTCCGTCTTTTCTTTTTCAGCGCAGCCGTTCCACACAAAATTGATAGATGGAAGCCGTCGCCAGGCAATCGCCAAGCGCATCATGGGCATCATGCTCTAATTTCAAAAAAGCGGTCAGCGTCGTCAGCTTATGGTTCGGCGTCTCCGTAATCGCTCTTCTGGCAAGCTTCACGGTATCAATGACCGTATATTCCGGAATCGGCGTAATGTCTTCCAATGCATAAAGAAAGCCCATATCAAACGGCGCATTATGTGCAACAATCGGCAGTCCTCCAATAAAAGCAATCAGTTCGTGCGCCACTTCTTCGATTACGGGCGCATTTTCAACATCCTTGTTCGTAATGCCGGTGATCCGCGTAATGGTTCCGGAAATCGGGCATTCTGGATTGACCATTAAATACATCGTTTCTTTCCGCTCGTGCTGAATGTATTTCACAGCGCCGATCTGAATGATTTTATCGCTGCCGGAACGGAGCCCGGTCGTTTCAAAATCCAGTACGACGTAATCTTCAGGGGTCTGCATCGTTGATTTATATTTTTTAGGGCGCGCAGATTGGCTTCGGGTCCACTTCGGCCGCGTCTCTTTCATTTTTTGTTCCAGAATCTGTCTAGCATCACGTTTTTCCATGCTTTCCCTCCTCGGTTTCCTGCTTCCATTATACGCGAGTTTGTTTTAAATTTCTTTTTTCAGGCTATATATAGAATAAGACAACAACAAGGAGGAATACACAATGGCAGAAAACAACGGATTCGGAGACAAACTAAAAGGCACTGTCAGCAAAGCAAAAGGCGAAATGAAAGATCAGATCGGCAACGCAACCGATGATCCAAAAATGCAGCGCGATGGAAAAGCCGACAAATTAAAAGGCAAAGCACAAGACGCCATTGGCGATCTTAAAAACAAAAAATAAAACACAAAAACCGATGAAGGATCCCTTCATCGGTTTTGTGTTTTTATCAAGCGATAGCAGGTTTCGCACTTTTAAATCCTTTATAGGAAGATTTGATTTCCAAATAAGCATCCATCTCTTCAATCACTTGATATAAAGCAGCCATTGCCAGGAATTTATCGTGGGTATCGGGCAGCGGCATGTCCGCAAATTCATCTTTGACGGCTTGCAGCTTGCCGATATAGCGGTAAGCGGTATTGCCTGAATGGACATGGCTCGCCAGATCTTCCAAAAAATCTGCGATCAAATGGGAATGTCCGACAATTACCGGCAATGCTGTAATTTTAGGCAAGATGCGTTCGATGATTTCCAGTTGCTGCTCCCTCATGTCAAAGTAATGGTAATACTTGTTTTCAAGGCGGGTCACGTGGTTTTCAACATCCTGATAAGCGAGGGCTTTGGCATTTTTCAACAGCTCCGTGCTTTCCATCAATTCTTTTCCCGTCCAGTCCGATTCCCCTTGCCGGAGGTAATTAGCAATTTCCGAGAAAATCGAGGAGTACAGCACTTCAATCTGGTAGCGGTAATCGTCCAGCTTTTTCTCGATGCTCGGCATGTACATATTGACGGCGAGTGCCGTGCCAAAACCGACAGCCATGAGGGATAATTCATTGACAAACAGATCCAGCGTCAAGTTCTGGGAATCGTAAATATGCAAAAGAATGACCGAACTTGACACAAATCCATCCGCAAAACGGAGCGTCACCAAAGTCGGGATGAACAGCAAAATCATAATGCCGATGGTCAAAGGATGATACGCAATTCCTTCAAAAAACAGAAAAGCATAAGCAATTGCAATTAAACTCGCGACCAGGCGGGAAAAAGCAGCGCGGATCGATTTCTTTTTCGTCGGCTGGATGCAGAGAATCGTTAGGATTCCAGCCGAGACGTAATAATCAAGCTGCAGCAACTGCGCTAGCGAAATGGCAATCGCCACGCCCGCAGCTGTCTTCATCGTGCGGTAGCCGATCCGGTATTTCTTAAGTTTCATAGGCATCCCCTTATAAGAAAAGCGTAAACGGCCATTTAAGTTCGAAAGGCATAAGGCGAATGGCCGAAGCGGCGTTCTTTGCCGCACAGGCGAGGCGACTTATGACCCGAGAACTTGGCCGCTGGAGTCTGGACAAAAGAAAAGCGTAGGCAGCCGTCTAGATTCGACGGGCATAAGACAAGCTGGCGAAGCGGCGTGTTCTCAGCCGCACAGCCGGATTGGCTTATGACCCGAGAATCTGGCTGCCGAAGTCTGGACAATGCAGAAAAGCGTAGGCAGCCGTCTAGATTCGACGGGCATAAGACAAGCTGGCGAAGCGGCGTGTTCTCAGCCGCACAGCCGGATTGGCTTATGACCCGAGAATCTGGCTGCCGAAGTCTGGACAACGCAGAAAAGCGTAGGCGGCCGTCTGGATTCGGCGAATAAATACCAAACCTTTAACCTCCACATTCTCCGCAATAAAAAAATGCCCCTTTTTGAGGGGCATTCTCTTTAGATTTCTTCGCAATGCTCTTCAAAGATTTCTTGAATATGCGTGATTACAGACATCGGGTCATGCCCTTCAATTTCATGTCTGCCGATTTCATCAACCATTTTGCCATCTTTCATGAAGACGAACGATGGAGATGAAGGCAAGTGGTCTTCGCCGAAAATCGCACGTGCTTGAGCCGTTGCTTCTTTGTCCTGGCCTGCAAATACCGTTACTAAACGGTCAGGGCGCTTGTCGTAATGCACGGCATGCGTAGCTGCTGGACGTGCAATTCCGCCGGCACAGCCGCATACAGAGTTGATCATCACAAGGCTAGTCCCTGGCTGAGCTAATACATCTGTCACTTCTTCAGGCGTTTGCAATTGCGTATAGCCAGCGTCAACCATTTCCTGGCGGGCTTGCGTTACTATATCATTCATCAGAAAATTAAAATCCATTGCCATATCGAACACTCCTTATTTATTACTCTATTTATCATAGCAGGACTTGAAAAGAGTTGCAAAAAAGCTTACTCGAACAGATCCGCAATGGCTTGGGAAACCGTCATTTTTTCTTGAAGCACTTCGCGTTCCAGCATTTTCACCTGCTGGCTGCGGCTGGGGTCTCCATAAAAGCGGCCGAGCAATTCATCCGTGATCATGGATCGGAACCAATCCTTCGTTTGGTTTTGGCGCCGTTTCTGCCAATAGCCGCTCGACTTGATCAGCTCTTCAAATTCCCGGATCATGGCCCATGTTTCCTGGACTCCGGTCTTTTCGAATGAAGACACCGGCAGTGCCTGCGTTTTCCAGCCTTCGGTTGCCCGCTGCATAAAATGCAGAATCTGTTTGTATTCGCGCACCGTTTTTTGGGCAAGCTCCAGATTATGCTGGTCTGCTTTATGGACAATGATAGCATCAGCGAGCTCCAGTATGCCTTTTTTCATGCCCTGGAGTTCGTCCCCGGCACCCGTCAAGACGAGCAGCAGGAACATATCGACCATGCCCCGCACTAAGGTTTCGCTTTGTCCGACGCCGACCGTCTCAATTAATATGACATCATAGCCGGCGGCTTCGCAAAGAAGCATTGTTTCGCGTGTTTTTTTATGGACGCCGCCGAGTGTGCCAGCTGTCGGGGAAGGCCGGATGAACGCATTTGGATTTTTGGCCAATTGCTCCATCCGGGTTTTATCCCCTAAAATGCTTCCGCCGGTAATCGAAGAGCTCGGATCGATGGCAAGTACAGCCACCCGGTGGCCTTCCCTTGTCAGCATTTCGCCGAACGTTTCGATGAACGTGCTTTTGCCGGCTCCCGGCACGCCGGTGATGCCGAGGCGGATGCTGTTGCCGGTATGCGGCAGCAGCTGGTTCAACAGCTCCTGGCCATTCGTTTTATCCGCTGGATTCGAGCTTTCTAGTAAAGTGATCGCTTTTCCGAGATGCAGACGCGAACCGCTGCGCACCCCGTCAGCCATAACTTCCACATCGAACGGTTTAGCTTCCGGCTTTTTGAATTTTTTCCGCGGAGAAGACTTCATGCCGTCATGTGCGGCTTTCACGCCTTCCATGACACGACGCGACCCTTTTTGCCGGTCCATCAGTCTGCCACTTCCTCATATCCAAGGCGTACATAAATTTCCTCAATGACTTTTTGGGCAGCGACAGGAATGACTGTTCCAGGTCCAAAAATCGCACTCGCCCCGTTGTTGCGAAGGAACTCATAATCTTGCGCCGGGATGACTCCACCGACGACAATCAGAATATCCTCCCGGCCGATTTTTTTCAGTTCTGCTGCAAGGTCCGGCACCAAGGTCATATGGCCCGCTGCAAGTGAACTGACCCCGATCACATGGACGTCATTTTCCGCCGCCTGCTGGGCCGTTTCTGCCGGCGTTTGGAATAGGGGCCCGATATCTACATCAAAGCCGAGATCGGCAAATGCGGTAGCGATGACTTTCGCTCCGCGGTCATGGCCATCCTGTCCCATTTTCGCCACCAAAATGCGCGGTCTCCGGCCTTCATTTTCGATAAAGTCCTCAGTCATTTCCTTGACCGTTTCCATTTCCTGCTGATTGGAGAAGTTTGAGCTGTAGACGCCGCTCACCGAACGGATCACCGCTTTATGGCGGCCGGACGCGGCTTCGATCGCATCTGAAATTTCACCAAGTGTCGCCCGGTATCTGGCAGCTTCAACAGCGCATTCCAAAATGTTTGCTTCGCCAGTTTTCGCAGCTTCCGTCAACTTCGCAAGTGCTTCCTTCACTTTTTCCTCAGCGCGATTTGCTTTCATCTGTTCAATCCGCTCAATTTGTTTTTTGCGGACCATCGTATTATCGATATTCAAAATGTCGATCGGGTCTTCTTCATCTAAGCGGTATCGGTTAACCCCGATGATCACTTCTTCATTGGAATCGATCTGCGCCTGCTTTTTAGCCGCCGCTTCTTCGATTCTCATTTTCGGAAGGCCGGTTTCAATCGCTTTCGCCATTCCGCCCAGCTCTTCCACTTCCTCGATCAGCTGCCATGCTTTTTCCGTCAATTCCTTTGTCAGAGATTCTAC
Source organism: Planococcus massiliensis (assembly GCF_000821325.1). Taxonomy (NCBI): domain Bacteria; kingdom Bacillati; phylum Bacillota; class Bacilli; order Caryophanales; family Caryophanaceae; genus Planococcus; species Planococcus massiliensis. The sequence continues at coordinate 1,823,816 of NZ_CCXS01000001.1, forward strand.
GTAATAAGAGCCGCCCCAAGGATCGATCACTTTGGTCATCATCGTTTCTTCCTGCAAGAATAATTGCGTATTGCGGGCGATCCGCGCAGAAAAATCGGTCGGAAGGGCAATGGCTTCATCCAATGCATTCGTGTGCAGCGACTGGGTATGCCCCATTGCTGCAGCGTTTGCTTCGATCAATGTCCGCGTGACGTTATTGAACGGATCCTGTTCGGTCAAACTCCAACCCGAAGTTTGGGAATGAGTGCGCAATGCCAATGATTTTTCATTTTTTGGATCAAAGCTTTTCATCATTTTCGCCCAAATTTCACGGGCGGCACGCATTTTCGCGATTTCCATGAAATAATTCATGCCGATGCCCCAGAAAAATGACAAACGCGGCGCAAATGAATCAATGCCGATGCCGGCAGCAAGGCCGGTGCGGACATATTCCAATCCGTCTGCCAACGTATAGGCCAATTCGATATCCGCTGTCGCTCCTGCTTCCTGGATATGGTAGCCCGAGATCGAAATGGAATTGAATTTCGGCATCTTGGTTGATGTGTATTTGAAGATATCGGCAATGATCTGCATCGACATCGCCGGCGGATAAATATAGGTGTTGCGGACCATGTATTCCTTCAAAATATCATTTTGAATGGTCCCGGCCAGCTGTTCTGGAGTGACCCCTTGTTCTTCAGCCGCAACGATGAAAAATGCCATGATCGGCACCACAGCGCCGTTCATCGTCATTGACACGGACATTTGGTCAAGCGGAATTCCGTCGAATAAGATTTTCATGTCTTCTACACTATCGATCGCAACTCCCGCTTTTCCAACATCCCCCACTACTCGCGGGTGGTCAGAGTCGTACCCTCTATGGGTCGCCAAGTCAAATGCGACGGACAGCCCTTTTTGCCCCATCGCCAAGTTTCGGCGGTAGAAAGCATTGCTTTCTTCTGCAGTCGAGAATCCTGCATATTGCCGGACAGTCCAAGGGCGCGACACATACATCGTCGAATAAGGACCGCGGACATTCGGTGCAAATCCTGGAAGACTGTCCTCTGTTCCCGCTGCATCTTCTGCCTGATAAAAAGGTTTGACAGCAATGCCTTCGTTTGTTTCAAATGCCTCTTGCTGAAAATCTTCTGTTCGGGAAGCTTTTAGCCCATTCAAGTCAACTTTCGTAAAATCCGGTTTTTTCATTCTTGAACAGCCTCCTTTCCTAACTCTAAAATTCCCTCGAGTTTTGAAGTGATGTGTTTGCCTGTATAGATGGCATCGTTGATCTGGAAAGCTTTCCATTCCGCCATTTGCTGCTCCGGATATCTTCCTGCCACATCAACTACTGCATCTGTATCCAAGCCTTGGACAATTTCATCGATTTTTTCTTTCCCTCCGCATAAGACCGCGTACTGGATTTGATTTTCTGTTAAGAACTGATTCAATTGTTGCGCTGTCCGGATTTCCGGGCTGATTTCCGTCTCGATTCCACCGACAGCCAAAAAGCCTTGCACAAAATCCGATTGTGCTTTCACGGCTTTTAATGGGCCGAGATGGACAATCGCTGATTTCAGCATCACTTCTTTGCTGCGCGCCCGCAATTTCTCAAATGGCGCCGCCAACCGTTTCGCAGTCATATATTCCAGATGCGTCTCATCAATTTGGCCGTCTTTAACCGGTTCTTGCGGATTTGCATACACATTTGTGCCGATCAAGGACATTTCCCGGAGTGCCGCTTTTTCTTTGCGCTCCATCCACTTCGCTTGGATGTCATCAGTCAGCCAACCGGAATTCATCGCTTCTGTATAGCCGCCTGCCCCTTCGATTTCCAGGAAATAATTCCATGCTGCATCGATGTATTCATGGGTCAGCGTTTCAATAAAATAAGATCCTGCACTAACATCCATGACATGATTGACGTGCGTTTCTTCTTTAATGACCAATTGGACATTGCGTGCAATCCGTCGGCTCTGTCCGTCTGAAACGGTCAGGAAATCATGCGGATGGACCGTATGCGCATTTGTTCCGCCAAGCACGGCTGAAAAAGTGGCATTGCCTGCGCGAAGCAAATTGACGTATGGATCCAATTTTGAATACGAACGGACCGATGTTTCAGTGAAAATCGGGATTGGCGGGGCTTCCTCGCCATATGCTGAACAAAAGGCCGTCCAAAGCACACGGAACGCCCGCAATTTTGCAATTTCCTGGAAGAATGCCGTATCGACTGCAAAGCGCACCCACGTATTTTCAGCTTGATTTTGAAAATCTTCTTTATTAATTGTTTCCGCTAAAATGCTAAGCGCCATCCCAAGTTCATGGATTATAGTGCCTCCAGCATGATGCACAGGGATCGTATCAATAAGCTGCGTACGCACTTTTGGAGGCGCTTTCACAAATTCTTCCGAATAAATCACGCCTTGGACATTTGTCAGCTTGGCTTCATCGACAAAATCGAAGACGCGCAGAATTTGCGTGTCATCTGATGTCAACCGGAAGTACAACGGGAAACGTTCGATGAGTGCTGCCAATTCCTTCAGTTCGCTGTCATTCCATTCCAGGCGCTGAAAGCTTGTATAGACAATCATTTCATTTCCGCGTGCCAGGTCTTCTTTGACAGCTGCCAAATAATCCGTTGCAGTAGCCGCTGCCGTTTCCTGTGCAATGAACCATCCCGGCAGTTGCTTTCCGCTGCGGACAGCTTGGATCTGCTCATCAATCTTCTTGCCGGACTGTTCCAGCATTTCTTTTGTATAAAGAGGTTCGAGCGTTATTCCTTCAAGCGTTTTTGTTTTTAAGGTTTCATCGAACCGCTTGCCTTTCAATGCTCCTTCAGCGGCAGTTTGCCATTCTTCATATGTACGCTTCGAAAATTTAGTCTGTTTCATGGAATCGATTGTCACTGGGTTCCCTCCTCAAAGGCGATCTATCTTCATTTTACCCGACAGAGCACGGACATTAAAGGAAAAAAAGCCCGAAGTCCGAAGACTCCGAGCTTTTCTCTCTGCTTTAAAAAGTGGAAACCTCTGTTTCAAGAAATTAATAAACAGAAGTGTTGTCTTTGTTCATGTTTTCGAGAATTTCTTTTACGCGGGCCATGAACTGGCCGCAAATCAACCCATCCAATACGCGGTGGTCAAGAGACAAGCACAAATTGACCATATCACGCGCTGCAATCATGCCATTGTCCATGATCACCGGGCGTTTCACAATCGACTCGACCTGCAGAATCGCCGCTTGCGGATGGTTGATGATGCCCATTGATTGCACAGAACCAAATGAGCCCGTGCTGTTGACGGTAAATGTCCCGCCTTGCATATCAGCAGATTTCAATTTGCCGGAACGGGCTTTAACAGCCAATTCGTTGATTTCCTTGCCGATGCCTTTAATCGATTTTTCATCCGAGTTTTTGATGACCGGAACGAATAAGGCGTTGTCCGATGCGACAGCAATAGAAATATTGATGTCTTTCTTCTGGATGATTTTATCTCCAGCCCACATCGAATTCATCATCGGAAACTCTTTCAATGCCTGAGAAACGGCTTTGACGAAAAATGCGAAATACGTGAGATTGAATCCTTCTTTGCTCTTGAAATCTTTTTTCAAAGAATCGCGGTAGGAAACCAATTCCGTCACGTCGACTTCGACCATCATCCACGCATGAGGCGCTTCGTGCTTGCTCTTCAGCATATTGGCAGCAATCGCACGGCGGACACCCGTAACAGGAATTTCAATATCGCCAGGTGCACTTTCAATCGGCGCGGATTTCTGTGCCGGTGCTGGTGCAGATGGCGCTTGGGCTGGTGCAGACTCACTTGCAGCCGGACGGCTTTCTTCTTGGGCCGGCGCTGTAGGTGCATCCCCAGCTTTTGGAATATTGCCGCTTTCGATTAAGGCAAGCAAATCTTTGCGCGTGATGCGCCCTTCGTTTCCAGTGCCTTGCACTTGCGCCAAGTCGATGTCGTTATCTTGCGCGAGGCGCAAAACAGCCGGTGAATAGCGGGCTTTCGAACCTTCCGGACGGACAGGCTGTGAGGAACCTTTCGTTCCTTGCAAACCTTTCGTCACTTCCGTATCTGCAGCAGGCATGACGTTTTCTTTTCCGGCTTCAGATGGTTTTTCCTCTTCAGCCGGCGCAGCATCTCCGCCTTCGGTTTCGATCGTACAAACGATCGCTCCGACCTCCAGCGTATCGCCTTCGCTCGCAATCAATTCTTTAATGATACCCGTGAATGAAGAAGGCACTTCAGCCGTTACTTTATCCGTATTGACCTCAGCCAAAGGATCGTATTTATTGACGTGGTCTCCTGGCTGTACGAGCCATTTTTCAATGGTTCCTTCCGTTACACTTTCGCCCAGCTGCGGCATTTTAATATTTTCTATAGCCAAAAGGGATTCCTCCTTTTATTGAGTGCATCTTTTACTTTTCTTTGTTCACAACGGGCAACTCCTCGGGTCATAAGCCTTTCAGAGCTGAACGCCAGCCTCCGCTTTTCGATTAAAATTCCGCAAGTTCCCGCATCGCTTTTTCCACTTTATCCGGGTTGATCATGAAGTATTTTTCCATTGTCGGCGCATACGCCATCGCCGGAACATCTGGCCCTGCCAAGCGTTTGATCGGTGCATCAAGGTCAAATAGGCAGTTTTCAGCGATGATCGCCGCCACTTCACCGATAATGCTTCCTTCTTTATTGTCTTCTGTGACCAATAGAACTTTTCCGGTTTTCTTCACTGCTTCGATAATGCCGTCTTTATCCAACGGATAAATCGTGCGCAGATCTAGAACATGTGCAGAAATGCCGTCTTCTGCCAGGCGCTCTGCCGCTTGCAGCGCGAAATGGACAGCCAGTCCGTAAGTAATGACGGTAACGTCTTCGCCTTCGCGTTTTACATCCGCTTTTCCGATCTCAACAGTATAGTCGTCTTCTGGAACTTCTCCTTTGATCAAACGGTAAGCCCGTTTATGCTCAAAGAACATGACCGGATCTTCATCGCGGATCGCCGCTTTCAATAATCCCTTCGCATCGTATGGAGTGGACGGAATGACAATTTTCAATCCAGGCTGATTCGCAAATACCGCTTCCACTGATTGGGAGTGGTAAAGCGCCCCGTGAACGCCGCCGCCAAATGGTGCGCGAAAAACGATCGGGCATGACCAATCATTGTTCGACCGGTAGCGGATGCGCGAAGCTTCCGAAATGATCTGGTTGACTGCAGGCATGATGAAATCTGCAAATTGGAATTCAGCGATCGGGCGCATGCCGTACATCGCTGCTCCGATTCCAACACCGGCAATCGCTGATTCCGCAAGCGGCGTATCAACTACACGGTCTTCTCCGAATTGATCATACAATCCTTGCGTTGCTTTAAATACGCCGCCTTTTTTCCCGACATCTTCACCTAGGACAAAAACGTTTTCGTCACGTTCCATTTCTTCTTTCATGGCAAGCGTGATGGCGTCAATATAATTCATTACTGCCATTATTCGTTTCCTCCTTTTTCCGCATAGACATATTTAAGTGTATGTTCCGGTTCTGCGTATGGAGCGTTTTCAGCGTAATCTGTCGCTTCGTTTACGATCACCATGATGCGGTCGTTGATTTCTTTTTCCAATTCATCATCCATGATGCCGTTTTCTTTCAAATATGCACCAAAAGTCAGGATGGGATCTTTATCTTTTTGCGCAGCCAATTCGTCTGCTGAACGGTATTGGCGGTGATCATCATCCGATGAATGGGCCGTCATCCGTTCAGAAACCGTTTCGATCAAGCTTGGGCCTTCGCCGCGGCGTGCACGGTCAGCCGCTTCTTTCACGTGTTTATAGACTTCAATCGGATCATTTCCGTCAATTGTCACACCCGGCATGCCGTAGCTTGCTGCACGGTCTGATACGTTCTTGCTCGCCACTTGGCGGTCGAATGGAACAGAAATCGCGTATTTATTGTTTTCGACCATTGTGATGACCGGCAATTTATGGACGCCTGCAAAGTTCAAGCCCTCATGGAAATCTCCTTGGTTGGAAGAACCTTCGCCAAGCGTATTGAACGTGATGAAATCCTGCTTTTTCATTTTCCCGGCAAGTGCAACACCGACTGCATGCGGCAATTGCGTCGTTACCGGCGAAGAACCCGTCAAAATACGGTTTTTCTTTTGGCCGAAATGCCCTGGCATCTGGCGTCCGCCGGAGTTCGGATCTTCTGCTTTTGCAAACGCTGAAAGCATAATGTCTTTCGGAGTCATGCCGAAATGCAGCACGACGCCCAAATCACGGTAATAAGGTGCAATATAGTCTTTCGTATTATCCAGTGCATAAGCTGCTCCTACTTGAGCCGCTTCTTGCCCTTGGCATGAAATGACGAACGGGATTTTGCCGGCCCGGTTTAGGAGCCACATCCGCTCATCCACACGGCGCGCCGTCATCATCGTTTCATAGATCTTCAATAAATCTTCTTTCGTCAAACCTGCTTCTTCGTGTTTTGAAGCCATTTGAACTCCTCCTTTAGCTATGGATTGCTTTTCCGTCTACAGCAAGTGCCGCTTCTCCCATGACTTCAGACAATGTCGGGTGCGGATGGATCGTTTCGGCAATTTCCCATGGCGTTGCGTCAAGCACCATTGCAAGGCCCGCTTCAGAAATCATATCCGTTACGTGCGGCCCGATCATATGGACACCGAGAATATCGTTCGTGGCTTTGTCAGCGATAATTTTCACAAATCCATCTGACTCGCCGTAAACAAGCGCTTTCCCAATTGCTTTAAATGAGAATTTGCCGACTTTGACATCAAAGCCTTTTTCTTTTGCCTGATCTTCCGTAATGCCGACGCTTGCCGCTTCCGGATTCGAATAAATGCAGCGGGAGACCAAATCGTAGTTGATGGCATGCGGATTATTTCCTTTAATATGCTCGATCGCTGTAATGCCTTCGTGCGAAGCCACGTGCGCAAGCTGAAGGCCGCCAATAACATCGCCAATTGCGTATATATGCGATTCTTTTGTCTGGAAGGTGTTTTTCACTTGAATAAACCCTTTTTCCACCACGATGTCCGTATTTTCCAGGCCGATGTTTTCAACATTTGCCTGGCGCCCAACCGAAACCAGCATTTTCTCAGCTGAGAAAGATTCCGTGCCGTTTTTCGTTTCTGCTTGGATCGCCACGCCGTTTTCGCCCGTTTGAAGCGTTTCAGCCATCACTTTGGCGCTCGTTGCAAATTTGATGCCTTTTTTCGATAGGAGTTTTTGCATTTCTTTCGAAATATCTTTATCTTCCGTTGGAAGAATGCGGTCAGCGTACTCAATTACCGTGACTTCCACCCCGAAATCGTTCAGCATGGATGCCCATTCGATGCCGATGACTCCTCCGCCGACAATAAGAATAGATTTTGGAAGTTCTTCCATCGCAAGCGCTTCATCCGAGCTCATGACGAATTTCCCGTCGATGGCAAGGCCCGGAAGCGTGCGCGGACGAGATCCGGTCGCAATGATGACGTTATTCGGGATCAGCATTTCATTTTCTTCCCCGTTGTTCAGTTCCACTGAAATCGTGCCTGGGTTTGGCGAAAAGATGGACGGCCCGAGAATTCGCCCGATGCCTTCATAAACATCGATTTTGCCTTTTTTCATCAAGCCTTTGACGCCTGCATGCAATTGGTCCACAATGCCTTGTTTTCGCTGTTGGACACGGGAGAAATCCAATGAAACTTCGCCTGTGTTAACGCCGTAATCCGCCGCATGGTTTTTCGTTGTAGAGTAGACTTCCGCACTGCGCAGCAGCGCTTTGCTTGGAATACAGCCTTTATGTAAACAGGTCCCGCCTAAATTTCCTTTTTCAACAATCGCCGTCTTTAACCCTAATTGTGCTGAACGGATCGCAGCTACATATCCGCCCGTTCCGCCGCCTAGAATGACTACATCATAATTTTGTGCCATAAGTGAAGATGACCTCCTTATTCTGATAATGCTGGGTAAACTTTCGCGTCTTCTTCATTTCTTAGAACCCGGACTGCTCCTTCAGCCAATGCCTGAAGCTCGTTCTCCCCCGGTACGACCACCACATCCGAAATCCAGCGGATGCGCTTCGTGATTTCTTCGGTTAACGCTTTGCCGTGCACCAACGATCCCGTTAAGATGATGGCATCAATGCGGCCTTCAAGAACTGCGCTTGCTGCCCCGATTTCTTTCGCTACTTGATAAGCCATAGCGTCAAAAATCGATTTTGCTGCAAGGTCGCCATTCTTAATCCGCCGTTCGATTCGGACGCTGTCGCTTGTCCCTAAATAGCCGGATACTCCAGAATTCCGGACAAGCTTCAGCAGCATTTCCCGCCGGCTGTATTGACCGGAAAAACACAACTCCACCAGATCGCCGGAAGGGATTGTCCCTGCGCGTTCCATGCTGAATGGGCCATCGCCATGGAGGCCGTTGTTGACATCGACCACTTTGCCGCCCTGATGGACTCCGACAGTAATGCCTTTGCCTAAATGGGCGACGATCAATCGGACCTCTTCATAGCTTTGCCCCCGCTCTTTTGCGTATCTGCGGGCAACCGCTTTCTGATTCAGGGCATGGAAAATCGATTTTCGTTCAATGCCGCTAAAGCCGGAAACTCTGGCAAGCGGCGATAGCTCATCAACCACTACCGGATCGACAATAAATGAAGGGATATTTAAGCCACTTGCAATTTCATACGCAACAATGCCCCCTAAATTGGAGGCATGCTGACCTAATATTCCTTTTTGTAAATCTTCGAGCATTGCTTCATTCACTAAATAGGTCCCGCCTTCTATCGGACGAAGCAATCCTCCCCTGCCGCATACGGCCGCCAGGTTCGAGACATTCATGCCTTCTTCATCCAACGCTTCAAGAATCGCTTGTTTTCGAACGGCACTTTGATCTGCTAATGAAGCAAATTCATCAAATGCATCCGATGAATGATGGAGCGTTTTCTCCATAATCAAAATGTCGTTGTCAAAAACGCCGATTTTAGTCGCATCTGAGGCGGGATTCAGGACCAAAATACGATGATGCTGTTCTTGCACAAGCGAATCCTCCATTTCTCTATTATCTTCTGCTTAGGATGTTATGTCCGTTGCGCAAAAATTGTGATCTTGAGTTTTTAACGCGGTTGATGCGTTCTTCCGCCATGCGCTCAGCTGCGATGTAGCTTGGAATGCCATCGCGTTTTGCGATTTCAAAAATGCGAGTGATGCTGTCATAGATGGTTTCTACGCGCTTCATCGCACGTTCGTTATTGTAGCCGTATAATTCATCCGCAACGTTGATTACGCCGCCTGAGTTGATGACGAAGTCCGGTGCATAAACGATGCCTCTTGCTTCCAATTCATCGCCGTGGCGCTCTTCTTTCAATTGGTTGTTGGCAGATCCTGCAACGACTTTAACTTTCAGTTGAGGAATCGTATCGTCATTGATGATGGCACCCATTGCACATGGTGCGAAAATATCCGCTTCCTGTGAATAGATTTCATTAGGTGCAACAGTCACGGCGCCGAAATCATTGACAGCGCGCTGCACCGCTTCTTGGTTAATATCCGTAACAATCAGTTTTGCGCCTTCTTCGTGAAGATGTTTGCAAAGGGTATAAGCTACGTTTCCTACGCCTTGAACCGTAACTGTTTTGCCTTCAAGCGAATCATCGCCGAATGCTTCAAGCGCAGCCGCTTTCATGCCGATGTAAATGCCGTAAGCAGTTACCGGTGAAGGGTTTCCTGAAGAACCGAATGCAGGTGAGATGCCTGTAACAAAATCTGTTTCTTCATGGATCAAGTCCATGTCTGCAACAGTTGTACCGACATCTTCAGCTGTGATGTAACGGCCATTCAAGCCTTGGATGAAGCGTCCGAATGCACGGAACATTTCTTCGTTTTTGTCTTTCAGCGGATCGCCGATAATAACCGTTTTGCCTCCGCCAAGGTTTAATCCGGCAGCTGCGTTCTTATAAGTCATTCCACGGCCAAGGCGGATTGCATCTTCGATTGCTTCTTCTTCAGTGTCATAATTCCACATGCGTGTACCGCCTAGAGCAGGTCCGAGCGTCGTATCGTGGATGCAGATGATTGCTTTTAATCCTGAGTTTTTATCTTGGCAAAATACCAATTGTTCGTAGTCGTGCTGTTCCATTCTTTTGAAAATTTCCATTGTAAATTCCTCCTAGTGGTCTCGTTAGATAGTCGATGAGCGAATGGCGAGTGCAAGCGAGAACAATTTCGTTTCTGCGCTGTCTGCCCGGGAAGTCAGCACGATGGGCGCTTTCGCACCTACAATGACGCCTCCCACTTTCGCTTTCGAAAAAAACACCAATGATTTATACAAGATATTGCCTGATTCGATATTGGGGACCAACAGAATATCAGCTAACCCCGCTGACTTCGCAGCGATCCCTTTGTGTTTTGCTGCTTTTAGCGAAATTGCATTATCAAGGGCTAGCGGCCCTTCTACAATGCACCCTGTTATCTGTCCGCGCTTATTCATTGCGGTAAGCGCGGCGGCATCAACAGTTGCCTGCATAACGGGATTGACGACTTCAATGGCAGCGAGCGGCGCAACCACCGGCATTTGGATCCCCAGGGAATGTGCGAAAAAAACAGCATTCTGGATGATCTCAGCTTTTCGCTGCAGATCCGGATGGATGTTCATTCCGGCGTCCGTCACAAATACAAGCCGTTCGAAACCTTCGATTTCAAAAGCGGCTACATGCGATAAAACCTGATCGGTCCGCAGGCCAAATGCTGGCTGTAAAACCGCTTTCATTAATATTGCTGTCGGTATATGGCCTTTCATCAATACATCAGATTCCTTGTTGGAAACTGACTTTACAGCTGCTTCTGCTGCTGATTGAGGATCGGCTGCATGGTGAATTTTTATTTTAGGGTGATTGCTGAGATAAGGATGGCTTTTCCCAATTGCAGACCGCAATTTTTCCAAGTCATCGAAAAGCCTGAAACTGGCAAGATTCCGCTCGAGCGAACGATGGACCGCTTCCAGGACTTCCGAGTCTGCCGCAGCCGCAACAGCTACTACCGTTTCTTTGCTGCTCGCCGTATTTTCCAGGATCTCCACTAATGTGGCCATCAAAATCACCCCGTTCCTTTTTAATTAAAGCAGAATAAAAGCCAAGATATAAGTCTTGAAAGCGCTTTATTTCCTTTTTAAGGCTATTTACTGTGCAAATTATTGCAAAACCCTGCAATAATTTGCACACATTCATGATAAGCCATATTTTTCGAGTTTATAATATAAAGTACGAAGAGAAATTTCCAGCTGTTTGGCAGTCTTCGACTTATTTCCTTTGAATTGCGTGAGCGCATGATGCAAAATGCCGCGCTCGACGGCGTCCAGCTGTTCCTGGAGCGGCACTGATGATTCAACGACGACTTCATGCTTTGCTTCAGCCGCTTTCAGCATGTTCCGCGGAATGTGTTCTTCGGTTAACGTCTTGTCATTCATCTGCATGAAAATCATCGACCGGCTGATGACGTTTTCCAATTCCCGGACATTGCCTGGCCAATCATAGACTTTCAGCAATTGCGTCGCTTTTTCGGTGACCGCCTCTACATTCCGTCCGTATTCCTGATTCAACTTCAGCAAGAGCCGTTCAACGATTTGCGGAATGTCCTGCTTCCGTTTCCGCAGGGGCGGAATTAGGATCGGCATGCGGTTCAGCCGGTAGTACAGATCCTCGCGGAACGTCCCGTCAAGAAGCGCTTTTTCCATATTCGCATTGGTTGAAGCGATTACTCGGACATTGACCGGAATAGGAATTGTACCGCCGATGCGCAGCGTTTCATGCTCCTGCAGGACACGAAGCAATTTGCTTTGGAGCGCCGGGGACAATTCACCGATTTCATCCAGGAAAATACTGCCGTTGTTCGCTTCTTCAAACAATCCGCGCTTTGCTCCGCTGTTAACGCCTGGGAGCGCGCCTTCTTCGTAGCCGAACAGTTCGCTGTCGAGCAGCGATTCCGATAGAGCTGCACAATTAACCCGCACAAACTTATTGAATTTCCGTTCGCTCGCACTGTGGATGGCATGGGCGAATAATTCTTTGCCGGTTCCGGATTCCCCTCGAAGCAAGACGGTTACGAGCGTCTGGGCGGCAAGCTTCGCCTGCTGAAGGCTCAGCTGCATTTCGGAAGAATAGCCGACAATGTCATCAAATGTATATTTCGATTCCAGGGTCCGAATGATGCTCCGCGCCCGGTCCAATTCTTTCATCAGTGACCGGATTTCGGTCGTATCGTGGATGACGCCGACACTTCCTTTTAGTTGGTTGTCTACGATTATCGGCGCCACATTGACAATGACTTCCCGGTTCGCAGGGCCGACTTTCAAATTCACTCCGCGGTAGGGCTTGCGTGTCTGCAGCGCTTTTAAGTGCATGCTTTCCCCTTCCGAAATATCCGCTGAAGCCGGCTGCCCGATGACATCTTCCGTCTGTAGGCCCGTAATGCGCGTATACGCCGGATTGACTAACAGCCCATTGCCTTTCTCATCGACTACGGAGATGGCATCATCGCTCGACTGGATAATCGCTTGCAGCATCGTCTGCACTTCTTTTAGATCGGTAATCTGCTCTGCTAACGAAACGACTTCGCTGATATCTTTAAACACCGCAAATGCGCCGATGGTTTCCCCGTTCTCGTCAATCATCGGAAATCGGGAAGTGACAATTTTGGTGCCGTTTTTTAGCACGAGTTCCCGGTTCAATTCGGTGCGCGCAGTTTCATAAATCCGCGACAGTTCACTCGACGAAATGATTTCATTGACCGGCCGGCCGATGGCAGATTCGATATCCACGTTGACCATGCGGGCTGCGCTTCGGTTCATGAAATTGACATGCCCGTCTCTATCGATTCCGATCATGCCTTCTTCTATGGAATTAAAAATGATATTCTGTTTATGGCTTTCTTCGCTTAGCAAAGAAATCAAATGCTCTTTTTCGATCAATAGCCGGACAAGGGCATTGGCAATGCTGCCGGGTATGATCACCGTATTTTCCGAAAAAAATTGCGGCAGGTCTTTTTGTACGGCTTCGCTTCCCGTTACGTTAAAAACCATATCCACTAATTCTTTATCAAAATCCCGGTAGTTGTCCGTGGTGAAAATCCCTTCAGTTCTCGCAGTACGAATGGCCGGGGCATCCGGATTAGTGTCCGCGATGCCAACGACCCGCATATAATCAGACTCCAATAAAATTCGTAAAATGGCAGAGCCTCCAGCGCCGCCGCCAACAATCGCTACGTTTTGCAAATGGATTCATACCTTCCCTGAGTATTTTGCAATTAATTGCAGTACCTCTTCCAAGCGTACCTCAGGATTGAATTCTTGACAACTTTATCAGAATTGGAAACAATGGATGAAAGGAGTGAAAAGATGGGCCGTTTAATCGCTTTTATTATTTTGCTGATTCCAGGTATCCTGGCTGCATATGGCATCAAACTTATGCGCGATACTTTGTTCAATAAATTATTGGAGCCGTATCCTGCACTATGGCTTCAATTTACCCTGGGCACACTGTTTGTCGTTATCGGAATTGGATTTTTCGCCGGCTTCCTATTGAACCGGGACCGCAAGAAAGGGACAGTCGCTGAAAAATTTCAAAAGCGCCCCCAAAAATAATCTTCAAAATCCAAAAAAATTGCGTCTTACCTCTCATAGGCAAGACGCAATTTTTCTTTAATCCGATCCGGATAATCCGTAATCACACCTGCAAGCTCCGGCGCCAGCTCACGTAAAGCAGCTTCTCGTCCGAGCAGCCCGTAAATGCGGATTTTTTTCTTCATTTGTTGCAAGTTCTTTAAAAACTCCATGGAATACAGCCGCTTGTGGAGATGGATGCTGTCGATCCATTCCATTTTTTCGATCTTTTCAAGCGGCATGCCTTTTTTGACGATCAAGGCCATTTCGGTTTCCGGCATCCTTTCTTTCATTTTCCGCAGCAATTGAGGGTCAAATGAGGAAAGGTGAAACTCTCCTGCCCCTTCAAGCATCGCTGCCAAAATTTCAGGTCCTTCCGGATGGGTGGAGACCGACTTTTTCATTTCTATGTTCAATGGCACGTCTTTCTCTTTTGCCCATTGAATTACTTCGTAAGCAAGTGGAATGGAATGGCTGATAAACCGCCGTTTCCAGCGCTTGCCGATTTTAATATCCTTCAGCGACTCGTAGTTATTGGCTTCAATCAGGCAATTCTTCCCGCTGAGCCGCTTTAAATTGTCGTCGTGGTAGACCACTACAACTCCATCTTTCGTTATTTGCACATCCAACTCGATGCCCACTCCGAATTCGCACGCTTTTTGGAAAGCGCTCCATGTGTTTTCCAACATGTATCCGGAGGCGCCGCGGTGAGCGTACACTTTAACTTCAGACACGTTTCATCATCCTCTTTCTAATATAAAAAAAGCCAGGTCTGTGTCCTGGCTTTTTTCTATTTTAATTCCGATGAATAGACATTCGTTGAGCTTTCAAGCCCAGCAGTTAATCAGGATTAACCGCATATTCCTATTATAAATGATGATCGTGGCGAATGCTATCCGCAACCATTGCAATGAATTGTGAATTGGAAGGCTTGGATTGCAGGTGTTCTTCGCTGTAGCCGAAAATCTTTGATATGTGGGTAGTTTCGCTTTTGTTCCATACCAATTCGATCGCATGCCGGATCGAACGTTCGACCCTTGCAGGCGTTGTATCGAAAATATCGGCGATTCCCGGATACAAGGCTTTCGTAATCCGGTTTAAAATATCCGGATTATCCAGTACAAGCGAAACCGCTTCTTTCAAGTACACGTAGCCCTTGATATGAGGAGGAACCCCAATATCTTTCATCATCGTGCTGATGCGCTCTTCTTTTAATGTTTCGCTGCTCGCCGTATGCTGCGGAATCGACCGGTTTTGCATGATGTGGTTGATTTGCACAGCAAGGCGCTCGGTTTCAAACGGCTTCATAATAAAGTAAGACGCACCGTATTGGGCCGCTTGGCTCATGATCGATTCCTGGCCGAATGCCGAAAGCATGATAACGTCGATCCCCCGTAAGTTATTGTCTTCTTTGATCGCATCCAAAACCGCAATGCCGTCTAAATACGGCATAATGATATCCAAAACCAAAATATCGATTTTTTGCTTTTTCAGCATTTCAATGCACGTTTTTCCATTGTAGGCGATCGCGACAACTTCCATATTCGGTTCTTTGCTTAAATAATCGCTCATCAGCCTGACAAGTTCCCGATTATCGTCCGCAATTGCAATTTTAATTTTTTCCATCAACTTGTCCCCCTGTTGACTGCTTTTTGCATACTACCTCATGGCAAGTTTTCTGTCGCGCGCAAGCGTGAGCAATTCTTCGGCATGCTGTAAAGTCAAATCAGTAATTTCCGCTCCTGAGAGCATTCTGCTCATTTCTTCTGTCCGTTCATAGCCTTCAAGTTCATGGACGGCTGTGGTTGTACGCTGTTTTTCCACTTTCTTTTCGATGAATAAATGCTGGTCAGCCATCGCGGCGACTTGCGGCAAATGGGAAATGCACAGCACTTGGGAATGGACCGAGATGGCGGCAATTTTTTCGGCGATCGCCTGCGCCACTCTACCGCTGACTCCCGTATCGACTTCATCGAAGATAATGGACGTAATGCCTTGGTGTTTTGAAAAGATCGTTTTCAGCGCCAGCATCATCCGCGACAATTCGCCGCCGGAGGCCACTTTAGTCAACGGCTTCAGCGGTTCGCCAAGATTCGTTGATATATAGAACGCAATGGCGTCGCGGCCGGTGCGGTCAAACCTTCCGCCAGGCAGCGAAGCGAAATTCACTTCAAAAGAAGCTTTTCCCATATGGAGCTCGCGCAATTGTTCCATGATGGCTTTGCCAAGCTTCGCGGCGGCTTTTTTCCGTAAAATCGTCAGCTCTTCCGCTTCCACGCGCAGGTCTTCAGTCAATTCCTTCAGTTTTTCCTGATCCAATTGAATGCGCTGATCACGGTTGATCAACTTGTCCAATTCGTCCACTTGCGTTTCATGGTACAACAGAATATCTTCCACCGAAGCCCCGTACTTCCGTTTAAGCGACTGGATCAAAACAAGGCGCTGCTCGATTTCATTCAGACGGGCCGGGTCAAACTCCATATCATCCAGAATCCGCTTAATATCAGCCGACACGTCTTGGATTAAATAGAAAGCGCTTGAAAGCGTTTCGGAATGGCTATTCAACTGTTCATCTACAGAAGCGGCATGTTCAAGTTCCGACATGGCAGACCCTACCCAATCGAGCCCTTTCGACTCCCCTTGGATCGCTTCATGCGCGGCCGAAACCGATTCAAAGATTTTATTGAAATTTTGAAGTTTTTTTCGTTCTTGCTGGAGCTCTTCCTCTTCGCCAGCGATCAGTTCTGCCGCTTCGATTTCCCGCAGCTGAAACGTCAGCAAATCGATGCGCTGGGCAATCTGCTGCTCGTTTTCATTGTAAGAGGCAAATTCACGCTTCAGTTTCATGTATTTGTCATACGTGTGGAAATAACTTTCTTTCGCTTTCGTCAACGTTTTTCCGGCAAATTGATCCAGCAAATGAAGATGCTGTTTTTCATCCATCAATTCCTGCGTTTCGTGCTGGCCGTGAATGTCGATGAGGGCAGCGCCCACTTCACGAAGTATTGAAATGGTTACTAGTTTGCCGTTGATCCGGCAGACATTTTTTCCGCGGTCGTTCAATTCCCTGCGGAGCAGAATATCCCCATCACTTGAATCAATGCCGAATTCTTCTAATTTGCGAAACACTGGATGCTTTTCATTATCCAATGTGAACAATCCTTCTATTTCGGCTTTTTTAGCGCCATGGCGAATAAATTCCTGGCTGCCTCTGCCGCCAGCCAATAAATGGACCGCATCGATAATAATCGATTTTCCGGCCCCAGTTTCCCCCGTCAACACTGTCAACCCTTCTGTAAAGCTGACTGTCAAGGAATCGATGATCGCAAAATTGCGTATATCCAGTTCCCGAAGCATACACCCATCCACCTCTTTTTTAGAGCATTTCAATTAAACGCTGTTTTAAAATTTCGCGCTGTTCGACATCACGGCAAATAATCAGGCATGTGTCATCTCCGCAGATCGTCCCTAAAATTTCTTCCCAGTCTAAATGGTCAATTAAAGAACCGATGGCATGCGCATTCCCCGGCAGCGTTTTCATAATCAGGAAATGGCTCGCTCCGTCAATGCTGACAAACGCATCGGTCAACGCCCGGTGCAATTTTTGCATCGGATTGAAACGCTGGTCTGCCGGGAGGCTATATTTATAACGGCCGTCTTGCAGCGGCACTTTCACTAAATGCAGTTCTTTGATATCTCTTGAAACCGTCGCTTGCGTTACTTCATAGCCTGCTGATTTCAATAAGTCGACTAATTCATCCTGCGTCTCGATTTCGCGGTTCGAAATCAGATCACGGATTTTGATGTGGCGTTGGCCTTTGTTCACGTTTTATCCTCCTAGAATGAATAAATATTCTATTTCCTTAATATCGTACCTTTAAACAGAGGCGCTGACAAGTCAATTAGAAAAACACGAAATTTACTGGTTAAATTGGCAGTTCTGAAATACGACCAGTCGAATTTTCATTTGCAAAACAGGTCCATTTTCACAAAAAGAAAACACATCCCAAATGGAATGTGTTATAGGCGTTCATGTGCTTCCTTTACGGTTGCTAAAACCGTTTGTTCCGAAACCGCTGAAATTTCTTCACCGTCCAGAGCGGACTGGAGATGGAACAGAAATTCAATATTTCCTTCTCCCCCCGTGATAGGGGAAAAAGACATATTCCGCAGATGGAATCCGGCGTCCACCGCAAAGCCGCCGACTTTCATCAGCACGTCGCGGTGGGTTTTCGGTTCCCGGACAATCCCTTTCTTGCCGACAGCTTCACGCCCGGCTTCAAACTGCGGCTTCACTAAAGCGATCACATCGCCGCCTGGGACGATGATTTGCTTCAGGACCGGCAAAATGATGCGCAAAGAAATGAAACTGACATCGATGGTCGCAAATTCAGGCAAGCCTTCTGTAAAATCTTCCGGTTTCGAATTCCGGAAGTTGGTGCGTTCCATCACCGTTACGCGCGCGTCTTGCCGAATTTTCCAGGCCAGCTGGTTATAGCCGACATCCAGTGCGTAGCAATGCTTCGCGCCGTTCTGCAAAGCGCAATCCGTAAACCCGCCAGTCGAAGAACCGATATCAAGCATCAACTTGCCGTCTACAGACAAATCAAATTCGGCAATCGCTTTTTCAAGCTTTAAGCCGCCCCGGCTGACATATTTCAAATCATTGCCTTTCATTTGCAGGGGTGCATCTTCCGGAATTTTTTCTCCAGGTTTATTCATGCGTTCTTCGTTGGAATAGATAATTCCAGCCATAATGGCGCGTTTTGCTTTTTCCCGGGTTTCACAAATTCCCCGTTCGACCAGGAGAACATCCACCCGTTCTTTTTTCACTTTATTCGTCATACGTTCGTTTCCGCTTTCGCAGAAGCATTTACACGCTTTTTGATGACTTTTACCACTTCATCGCTGTTCAAATGAATTTCATCCATCAGTTCAGCAACATCGCCGTGTTCGATAAATTGATCCGGAATGCCCAAACGGTCGATGATTGCGCCGCGGTAATCATTTTCTTCAGCAAATTCCAGTACGCCGCTGCCGAAGCCGCCTTGCAGTACAGCTTCTTCAATCGTTACAATTGGCACGTTGCGCCCGAAGATCTGATGAAGCATGGCGGTATCCATCGGTTTGATGAAGCGCGCATTGACCACTTCTGCCTGTATGCCTTGTTCGCGCAATTGTTCCGCAGCATGAAGCGCCATCGGAATCGTCGTACCGAAAGTCAAGATGACGGCATCTTTGCCTTCTTTCAATACTTCCCACGAACCGATCGGCAAAGCCGCCAAATCGGAATCCATCTCTACGCCTAGACCATTTCCGCGCGGGTAGCGGAGTGCGATCGGCCCATCGTTGTACTCAATGGCCGTTTTCACCATATGCTGCCCTTCATTTTCATCTTTCGGCATCATGATTACCATATTCGGCAAATGGCGCAAGAACGCAATATCGAATACGCCTTGATGCGTTTCTCCATCCGCTCCAACCAATCCTGAACGGTCAATGCCAATAAACACATTTAAGTTTTGGCGGCAAATGTCATGGACTACCTGGTCATAGGCGCGCTGAAGGAATGTAGAGTAAATCGCCAGGAAAGGCTTCATGTCTTGCGTCGCCAGCCCTGCAGCCATCGTCGTCGCATGCTGTTCGGCAATGCCGACATCAAACATGCGGTTTGGGAACTCGGAAGCAAAGCCTTCAAGTTTCGAACCGACCGGCATTGCCGGTGTAATGGCTACGATGCGTTCGTCCGTTCTTGCCAGTTTCCGTACAGTTTCAGCAATCAAGCCGCTCCAAGAAGGCGCCTTGGAAGATGACTTCACAAGATCTCCTGTTTCCATCTTATAAGGCCCGATGCCATGCCACGTACCGATGCGGTCTTGTTCAGCCGGCAAATAGCCTTTGCCTTTTTTCGTGATCACATGCAATAGGACAGGTCCGTCCATTTTTTTCGCATACCGCAGATTTTCTTCCAGCTCTTCCAAGTCATGGCCATTGATCGGTCCAAGATATGTAAAGCCCAGTTCCTCAAAGAACATGCCGGATACAAGCAAATACTTCAAGCTGTCTTTCAAGCGTTCTGCTGTAGAAGCCAATTTCCCGCCGACCGCTGGAATTTTCTTCAAAAGATATTCCAAGTCGTCTTTGACTTTATTGTATTTGCCGGCGGTCCGCATTCTGCCTAGAACGCTATGCATCGCTCCAACATTCGGTGCAATGGACATTTCGTTGTCATTTAAGATAACAATCATATTCGTTTTTTCGTGTCCGATATGGTTAAGGGCCTCAAAAGCCATGCCGCCCGTAAGCGCTCCGTCTCCGATAATCGGAATCACGTGGTTTGTGTCTTTTTTAATATCGCGTGCAGCGGCCATTCCCATAGCAGCCGACAATGAAGTGGAACTATGCCCGGTCTCCCAGACGTCATGGTCACTTTCGTTGCGTTTCGGGAATCCGCACAATCCTTTGAATTGGCGCAGCGTATCAAATTGGCTGGCACGCCCCGTCAAGATTTTGTGCACATAGGATTGATGGCCTACGTCCCAGATAAATTTGTCTGTCGGGCTATTGAACACCCGGTGCAGGGCAATCGTTAATTCGACCACTCCTAAATTCGGGCCGATATGCCCGCCTGTTCTTGATAAATTTTCAATAAGAAATTGCCGGATATCTTCACTTAATTCAACAAGCTGTTTTTGATCCAGCTGTTTTAAGAAAGATGGACTAGTAATCGTATGCAGATCCATTGCCATCACACACCTTTTTTCTATATTTTTCACCGTTAAATTACCTTTACCTATTATAACAATCTATTCCAAATGTACAAACTTGAGCGCATCGCTTAATTGTTTCGTTCCACGATCAAAGCGGTCAATTCGTTAAGCAACTGTGGATTTCCGCCAAGCGATTGGATGGCTGCCAATGCTTCGGAAGCATGGTAATCCAGCTTTTCTTTCGCTTTCGGAAGGGTCAAAAGGCCTGGATAGGTGCTTTTTTCACTCGATTCATCTTTTCCGGCCGTTTTGCCAAGCTCCTGGGAAGTTCCTGTCACATCCAAAATATCATCCTGAATTTGGAAAGCGAGCCCGATATGTTCGCCGAACTTCGACAAGGCCACCATTTGTTCCGGAGTGGCACCTCCGAGTATCGCCCCAGCTACAATGCTGAAGGTCAGCAAAGCCCCCGTTTTCAGGCGATGGACTTGTTCCAGTTCCGCCAAAGTCAATTTCTTTTCTTCGCCTTCAATATCCAGCACTTGGCCGCCCACCATGCCTTCAGCTCCTGCTGATACGCTCATCAAGTCGATCAAGCGGATTTTATCGTCGCTGGATACATGCTTAAGACGTGCCACAATGCCGAAGCTGTAGGTCAATAAAGCATCGCCTGCAAGAATGGCCACCGCTTCGCCATATACTTTATGGTTCGTCGGCATGCCACGTCTCAAATCATCGTTGTCCATGCTTGGCAAATCATCATGGATCAATGAATACGTATGGATCATTTCTATGGCTGCCGCCACTTTTAGCGCGTCCGGATGGCTGCCGCCCAGTTCCTGCACGACGGCCAGCAATAAAATCGGACGGATCCGCTTACCGCCAGCCTGCAGCGAATAATCCATCGAATCTTTTAGCGAAGCAGGAATGTTCAGCTCTTGGATCAATGACGACAATTCTTGTTGGATCAACGGTTCATTCATTTCACGGAATAAAGTTAAATTCATTTCGACGTCCCATCCATTTCTACGTCAACTGAAACTTCCTTGCCGTTATTCATCATCGTGACGAGCTGCTTCTCTGCGCTCTGCAATTTATCGTGGCAGACTTTGGAAAGCTCCATCCCTTTTTGATAAAGCGTCAGTGCTTCTTCGAGCGGTACATCCCCTTGCTCTAACTGACGGACAATCTCTTCTAATTGTTCCATCGCCTGGTTAAACATGATCTCTTTTTCAGCCATTTTCTTTATCTCCTTCGTTCATCAGATTTCGTTCAGTCACTAGCGCTTTTAACGTGCCATCCTGCAAGGAAACGGTCAACTCATCTCCCGCTTCCACTTGTTTGATGCTTTTCACGACTTGGCCCTCTTTATAGGAAATTGAATAGCCCCGGTCCATAATTTTCAACGGGCTTAAGGCGTCCAGCGTCCGCATCGCAGCTGAGAACTGCTGCTGATTTGAGCGAAGCTGCGCAGTCAATAAATGATCCAGCCGCCGCTCCAACTGGCTGATATCCAACGCCGATTGTTTGATCCGATGGACTGGTGCACGATTTGCCAATTGACCATGCAAATAGGCATGGCGCTCTTTAGTTCGGTTAATCAGCTGCCCCGCTTCACGCTGCAAAGAATCCGTCGCTCTTTCGATCCGTTCGATGAATGGCCGGTATAAACGGTCCGGGTAAGCGAATGGCATCGAATTCGTCAACCGATTTAGCGCCGTCTGATCTTTCGTAATCATATTCGAGGTCATCCGATACATGGCTGACCGGTAGCCAAGCAGCCGGTCGATCAATTCAGCTTTGCTCGGCACTGCCAGTTCCGCCGCTGCAGTCGGCGTCGGAGCCCGAAGGTCTGCGACGAAATCGGAAATGGTCGTATCCGTTTCGTGCCCAACTGCGCTGATGATCGGAATATGCGACTGATAAATCGCGCGTGCGACCGCTTCTTCGTTAAACGCCCATAAGTCTTCGATCGAGCCGCCGCCGCGGCCAACGATCATCACATCAAAATCACTTTTTCCGGCTGCTTGAATCGACTGGACAATCGACTGCGTTGCTTGGGCCCCTTGCACCAGCGTCGGGAAAATCACCACTTTCGCCAAAGGATAACGCCGGTTCAACGTTGTAACGATATCTCTTACCGCGGCGCCAGTCGGAGCAGTAACAACGGCGATCCGCTTTGGAAAACGAGGAAAAGGCTTTTTATGGGCAGCACTGAACAGACCTTCTTTTGCCAGTTTTTCTTTCAACTGTTCGAAGGCCAGGTAATAATCCCCTATCCCGTCCGCTTGCATCGACTGGGCATATAATTGGTATTGTCCTGATGCTTCATAGACATTGACATCTCCACGGATTAAAACCGTCATCCCGCTTTCCGGCTTGAATTTGACCGATTTGGCATTCGCGGAAAACATGACGGCTGCAAGGCGCGCAGAGTTGTCTTTCAATGTGAAATAAATATGTCCGCTTGTATGGATTTTGACATTTGATAATTCCCCTTTGACATAGACGTCGCGCAAATGGGGATCCGCGTCAAATTTCTTTTTTATGTATTTGGTCAGTGCTTTTACGGATAAGTACGGGTCGGCCGACAACACATTTCAACCCCTGTCTTAGAAATTAAAAAGCTGTCTTTCTTTCGAAAAACAGCTTCATTTCTATCTATTTTACATCGTTTCGCCCGATTTGTCTTTCGCCAAACCGTTTTCAGCCGATTGAAGGGTGTTTCCCATCAGCATCGCGATGGTCATTGGACCGACGCCGCCTGGAACCGGCGTGATGTAGGATGCTGTATCCAGCACATCGTCAAAATCCACATCCCCGCATAATTTCCCGTTTTCATCTCGGTTCATACCGACATCAATAATGGCAGCCCCGGGTTTTACATAACGGCGGTCGACAAACTTAGCGATTCCGATCGCCGAAATCAAAATATCCGCCTGTCTCGTATACGAAGGCAGATCGTTTGTTTTTGAATGGCAGTAAGTGACTGTCGCATTAGCCTGCAGCATGAGTTGGCCAACAGGCTTCCCGACGATATTGCTTCGGCCGATCACGACTACGTGCTTTCCGGCTGGATCGATTTCGTAATGCTCGAGCAATTTCATAATGCCATGCGGCGTACACGGAAGAAATGCTTCTCTGCCAATGACCATATTGCCGACAGATACCGGATGAAAGCCATCCACGTCTTTTGATGGGTCGATGGCCAGAATCACTCCGAATTCATCAATATGGGCCGGCAATGGCAATTGCACAAGGATTCCATGAATTTCCGGATCATTATTCAGCTCTTCAATCGTTTCGAGCAATTCCCTTTCACTGATCGTATCGGGATATTGGTGGAGATCGGATCGCATCCCCAGCGCTTCGCATGTTTTTTTCTTATTTTTCACATATGTAAGAGATGCAGGATCTTCGCCGACGATCACGACCGCCAGTCCGGGCACCACACCTTGTTGCTTTAGATTTTCCACTCTCGTTTGCACTTGCTCTTTAATTTTACGGCTTACTGCTTTACCATCAATGATTGTTGCAGCCATTTAAAAACCCTCCAATTAGTTTGCCAGTTCGTCAGTGAATTTCGATAGTACACCGTTAACAAAACGGCTTGATTTGTCATCTCCAAAAGTTTTGCTCAATTCGATTGCTTCGTTCATGACCACATTTGAAGGTGCATCTTCCATAAAGGAAAGTTCAAATACTGCCAGCCGAAGAATGGTGCGTTCGACTTTCGGAAGGCGCTCAAGCGACCAATTCTCCAAATGCCCTTTTAATTTCTCGTCGATTGCTGGCATATTTTGGTGCGTTCCTTGGACAAGCAGACTGTAGAAATTGTCCTGCTCCGCTCCCATTACATGCTCAATCGCTTCTTCAATCGCCAATTCGGTGCCGTCCAACTGAAATAAAGTCTGGAGCGCCTTTTCACGTGCTTCGTGTCTTTTCATATCTATTCCCGATCTCCTTTTCGCAACTAATTACCCCTCATTATACAGGTATTCAGCCTGAACTTCCATGTTTGAAATCTTTAGACTAATTCCCTTTCCCGGCAACATCGTGCTGTTTTCAAACGCTGTCAGATTCGGGATCTGCCTCATTTAATTGCAGAGCCCGGCGAGCGGCAAAACAAAAAGCCATACCTTTTCCAAAAGAAGGAAAAGGTATAGCTTACAATTATTCGCCTGCCGGAGTTTCGAACTGGACTCCAGTAATATGCACATTCACTTCTTGCGTTTGAAGAGACGTCATATTTTCAAGTGTTTGGCGCACTTGTTCTTGAATTTTCAATGCCGTTTTCGGTATCGAAACACCGTAATTGACGACACAATACACATCAATCATCAATCCTTCTTCGGATAATTCGGTTTTGATGCCTTTGCCATGCACTTTTTTGCCTAAACGCTCTACTACGTCTGAAGCAAAGTTTCCGCGCATGCTGGCCACTCCTTCGATATCCGTTGCAGCGATGCTCGCAATAATTTCCAGCACTTCAGGAGCTACTTCGATATTGCCAAGGTCTTGAGCGCCTTTTGATTGCATGCGTACATAAGGGGCAGTTTTTTCAGCCATCGGTTGGTCTCCTCCTTTTAGGATTCCAATACATCATATTTCTCTAGGAATTTTGTATTGAAGTCTCCAGATTTAAACACTTCATGGTCCATCAATTTCGAATGGAACGGAATGGTCGTGTGAACGCCTTCGATGACAAACTCGTTCAGCGCACGCTTCATTTTCGCAATCGCTTCTTCACGGGTGTCTGCAAATGTGATCAATTTCGCGACCATTGAATCGTAGTAAGGCGGGATGCTATAGCCCGGGTACATCGCTGAATCGATGCGTACGCCAAGTCCGCCCGGCGGAAGGTACATATTGACCTTGCCTGCTGAAGGCATAAAATTCTTCGCCGGATTTTCAGCATTGATGCGGCATTCGATTGCCCACCCTTTAAATGTCACGTCTTCTTGCGTATAAGCCAAAGTTTCGCCGGAGGCCACTCTCAATTGCTGCTGGATCAAATCAATTCCAGTGATCATTTCAGTGACGGGATGCTCAACTTGAATTCTTGTATTCATTTCCATGAAATAGAATTTTTGGTTGATGGCATCAAAAATGAATTCGACCGTGCCTGCACCGCGGTATTCAACGGCTAACGCCGCTTTAACCGCTGCGTCGCCCATCTGCGCACGGATTTCAGGTGTCAATGCCGGTGACGGTGCTTCTTCGACTAGTTTCTGCATGCGGCGCTGAATCGAACAGTCGCGCTCCCCAAGATGGATTGCGTTTCCATGGGAATCGGCCAGAACCTGGATTTCCACATGGCGGAAATCTTCAATGAATTTCTCGATATAAACGCCCGGATTGCCAAAAGCAGCTGCCGCTTCTTTTTGGGTCATGCGCAGTCCAGTGATAAAGTCTTCACGATTGCGAGCAACCCGGATGCCTTTGCCGCCTCCGCCTGCTGTTGCTTTGATGATCACTGGGAAGCCGAGTTCTTCAGCAATTTCCAAGCCTTCTTTTTCGCTTCCGACGATGCCAGTCGAACCCGGCACTACCGGCACGCCGGCTTTTCTCATCGTTTCACGGGCCACGTCTTTTGTTCCCATTTTAGAAATGGCATCAGAAGTCGGGCCGATGAACATGATGTCGCAAGCTTCGCAAAGCTCGGCAAAACTCGCGTTTTCAGCAAGGAAACCATATCCCGGATGTATGCCGTCGCAGTTCGTCAATTTCGCAACGCTCATGATATTCGAGAAGTTCAAGTAACTGTCTTTTGAAAGTTTCGGGCCGATGCAATAAGCTTCGTCGGCCAATTCCACATGCAGCGCTTCTTTATCTGCTTCTGAATAAACCGCTACGGTTTCAATGCCCATTTCCTTGCAGGCACGGATGATCCGGACGGCAATTTCTCCACGGTTTGCTATTAAAACTTTTTTCATGGCCATTTCCCTCCTCACTTCGTTTTGACGAGGAATAAAGGTTGGCCGTATTCGACAAGCTGTCCGTCTTTGACAAGAATCTCAGCAATTTCCCCATCCACTTCCGCTTCGATTTCATTGAATAATTTCATCGCTTCGACGATGCATACCACTTGATCTGCAGAGACTTTTGTCCCCGGCTGAACATACGCTTCTTCTTCCGGCGACGGCGACTGATAAAATGTCCCGACCATTGGAGACAGGATTTTATGCATATTTTCTTCTTGGGCTGCTGGAACTTCAGGTGCCTCCTCAGAAATCAATTCCTCCGCTTTAGCTGCAGGAGTTGAAACTGGCGCTTTAGCCGGTTGCGCAGCCGGTTCAGCTGCAGGTGCCGAAGCTTGGACAGGTGCTGAAGCGCTTACTGTGCTTCCGCTTTTCTTCAACTTCACTTTCGTGCCTTCAGATTCATATGTGAATTCATCAATTGATGAATTGTCCACTAATTTAATGATTTCCCGGATTTCTTGAATTTTCAATGTATCCAACTCCCTTTATGTATGTAATGAACTACTCTACCATTTTAGACTTTTTTGAATGGTTTGGAAATAGCTAGATGTACATTTAAAAAAAGGCCTCTATAGTAAGAGGCCGGATTTTTATTAAGCAGTATTTCTGCTGCGACTTAGCAAAATATCCCTATATATAAACAGGATGAAAGGCCTTGCTTATTGTGCGCGTGATACATATGAAGAGTCTGTCGTATTGATGATCAAATGATCGCCTTCGTTGATGAAGAATGGTACTTGGACAACCAATCCTGTTGTAAGCTTCGCTGGTTTAGATCCGCCGCTCGCAGTATCGCCTTTGATCCCTGGATCGGTTTCAGCAACTTCCAATACGACTGTGTTCGGCAATTCAACACCCAGCACTTCTCCTTGGAACTGGATCACTTGCACTTCCATGTTCTCCTGCAAGAACTTCAATTCGTACTCGATGTTTTTTTCGTTCAATTCGATTTGGTCGTAAGTTTCTGTGTCCATGAAGGCATGCACATCGCCGTTTGCATAAAGATATTGCATTTTACGGTTGTCAATCTGAGCTTTCGCGACTTTCTCACCGGCACGGAAAGTTTTTTCCGTTACGCTGCCTGTGCGTAAGTTGCGCAATTTCGAGCGGACGAATGCTGCGCCTTTACCCGGCTTCACGTGCTGGAATTCCATAACGCGCCAAATTCCGCCATCCACTTCAATTGTTACTCCTGTTTTAAAATCGTTTACTGAAATCATTTTAAGTTCCTCCGTTTGTTATAAAATGCGTAGCTCTTTTGTGGAGTTAGTTAATCGTACGTTTCCTGACTCGGTAATTAGTATATCATCTTCGATGCGTACTCCGCCAATTCCCGGAAGATAAATTCCCGGTTCCACTGTTACAGCCATGCCTGGCTCAAGCACCGTCTGTGATTTAAATGATAACCCAGGACCTTCATGGACTTCAAGCCCAATACCGTGCCCTGTAGAATGGCCGAACGCCTCGCCGTAGCCTTTTGACTTGATGTAGTCGCGCGCAATGGCATCTGCTTCAATTCCAGTCATTCCCGGACCGATTTTTTCAACGCCCAGCAATTGAGAGTCCAAAACGATTTGATAGATTTCCTTCATTTTTTCAGACGGCTCTCCTACTGCAACTGTGCGGGTAATATCTGAAATATAGCCGTTGTATAGCGCCCCGTAATCAAGCGTGATCATATCGCCTTGTTCGACGATTTTGTCGGTCGCCACGCCGTGCGGCAACGCAGAACGATGGCCGGATGCGACAATCGTATCGAATGATGAAGAAGTCGCGCCTTGTTTGCGCATGAAGAATTCCAGTTCATTTGAAATTTCAAGCTCGGTTTGCCCTGCTTTGATAAAGCCGCAAATATGTTCAAACGCATCGTCCGCAATTTTTGCTGCCGCTTTTAAGATCTCGACTTCTTCCGGCGTCTTGATCATGCGGATTTTTTCGATCAGGCCACTGACCGGCTCCAATTCTGCTGCCAGTTTTTCTTTGTATTGTAGATAGGAAGAGTAAGTCACATAATCCTGCTCAAAAGCCAGCGCTTTGATGCCGAGTTCTTTTGCCTTTTCGGCTGCTTCTTCCAATAAATTTGTTTTAGCTTGCACCACTTCAAACTCCGTTACCTGCTCGGAAGCCTGCTCCGTGTAGCGGAAATCTGTAATGAAAAATGCCCGATCCTTCGTAACAAGCGCCAATCCTGCTGAACCGGTAAAATTCGTTATGTACCGAAGATTATAAGAACTCGTGACCAATAGTGCTTCGATGTTTTGCTCTGCCATTTCATTGCGCAATTTTTGTAATTTCAATTTCGCCATTCCCTTCTAGTTTCGAAATAATAAAGCTTGCAAGCCAAGTTTGTATCCATCTTTTCCGAATCCTGCGATTTGTCCGGCAGCTACCGGTGCAATATAGGAGTGATGCCGGAATTCTTCGCGTTTATAAATATTTGAAATATGTACTTCGATGACCGGTACTTCTACCGATGCAATGGCATCTCGGATGGCGACACTAGTATGGGTGTATGCCCCTGGATTTAGGACAATGCCTTCCGTCCCATCCTCTGCCGCTTCGTGAATCCAATCAACCAGGATGCCTTCGTGATTTGATTGCCGGCATTCCAATGTGATGCCGTTCTGGCCGGAAAATTCCATTAATTCAGTTTCCAGTTCGGCCAGTGTAAATGTTCCGTACGCTTCTTTTTCCCGTTTGCCTAATCGGTTCAAGTTTGGACCGTTCAAACATAAGATTTTCATTCCCATCACTCCTCTTTTGCCTCACCTTTTTTATTTTATCACAAGCCTTCATTCGAGCAACTTCTTCTCTCTTTCCTTCTTTCTTGTTTCTTCTTTTGATTTTTTCTGTTTTACCTTATGTAATAATCTACATTTATTTCCGAAAAACCCTGGAGACTTTTTTTATTTAAAATCGGCAAAATAAAAAAGCGATGGCAAGAGCCATCGCTTTTAAAAATTTATGAACGGAACTTACAATCCGCATTTCAGCTGCGCATTGCAGTTTGTGCAGGTATTGCAGCCACCCATTTCTTCGACAGTCCCTTTTCGGCAGACCGGGCATGTGTCGCCTACTTCAGAACCGATTGTCACGTTTGTGGAGCGCAAATCTTGAATGGTATCAATAAGGACGATTGGGCGTTTCCCTTTCACATCTTCCTGGTGATCTTCTTCAAATGTGTTCTCTTCCGCTTTCAGCGTCAAGACTTGTGAATCACGGCTTCCGTCTACGTAAACCGTACCGCCTTTGGCACCGCCTTTATAAAGACGCTCATACACGCCTTCCACTTGCTCGACTGTATAGCCGCGCGGTGCGTTGACCGTTTTAGAGATGGAGGAATCGATCCAGCGCTGGATAATGCACTGCACATCCGCATGGGCTTCCGGAGCAAGGTCCATCGATGTCACAAACGCTTTCGGCAGATCTTCTTCATCAGCCTCTGGGTTGTTTTTCAAGTATTCAGTGACGATATCCGCCTTTACCTCAATAAACTTGCCGAGGCGGCCGCTGCGATAGTATGTGAATGAATAATAAGGTTCAAGTCCTGTTGAAACGCCTACCATTGTTCCGGTCGATCCGGTCGGTGCAACCGTCAATAAATGAGAGTTGCGGATCCCGTTTTCGAGAATCGACGCACGGACCGTTTCCGGCATTCCTTGCATAAAGCCTGTTTCAGTGAAAGCTTTGCGAAGCGCTGCTGTTTCTTCATCTGTATTGCCGACTAGGAACGGGAAGCTTCCGCGTTCTGCTGCAAGTTCAGTTGATTGTTCATAGGCTGCGATGGCAATCGTCTTGAAAATTTCATCGACCAGTTCATTGCCTTCCGGGGAACCGTATTCCTTATCGCAATAGATCAGTAAATCTGCAAGGCCCATGACGCCTAGTCCGACGCGGCGTTCGCCAAGCGCCTGGACACGGTTTTCTTCGAGGAAATACGGCGTTGCATCGATTACGTTATCTTGCATGCGAACACCGACGCGCACGGTTTCTTTCAGTGCTTCAAAATCCACTTGCTTTGTTTTCGGATCCGCAAATTGCGCCAAGTTTACCGCTGCCAAGTTGCAGACTGAATAAGGGGCAAGCGGCTGTTCGCCGCACGGGTTGGTTGCCACAACTTTTTGTCCGTAAGCACGGGCATTCGTTTTTTCGTTTGCATTATCGATAAAGAAAATGCCCGGTTCTGCTGAGTAAGTGGCACAGACGTTGATCAAATTCCAAAGGTCGCGGGCTTTCATTGTCCGGTATGTGCGGACTTTGTGTCCCATGCGCTCCCATTCGCGGACATCTCCGATTTCATGCCATTGTTCGTTGTAAACAGCCATTTCTTCTTTTGAATAAGACTCCACTGCCGGGAAGCGAAGTTCAAAGTCAGCGTCTTCTTCGACTGCCTTCATGAAATCGTCCGTCAATGTTACGGAAATATTTGCACCTGTCAAAAATTCTTCATTATGGACCGTGTAAGTACCGCCGTCACGCAGCTTCGTTTCCGCATCGCGCATGATTTTTTCATTGAATCCGCCCATTCCAGGAATCGCCCGGTAATTCAGGATTCCTTGATACATCGCTTCTTCCTGTTGAGTAAGCGGTTTGAATTTCAGTTTCTCGTGAGCGAGTTTCTTGATCGTCTCGTCATTCGTATTTTCGATCAAATAGCG
Source organism: Planococcus massiliensis (assembly GCF_000821325.1). NCBI lineage: Bacteria > Bacillati > Bacillota > Bacilli > Caryophanales > Caryophanaceae > Planococcus > Planococcus massiliensis. The sequence goes on from NZ_CCXS01000001.1 coordinate 1,854,798, forward strand.
CAGGATGCGCGGATTCTGCATTTTCGAGATGATGAACTCAGCAATATCCGGGTGCCAGTCAGCAAGCATGATCATTTGTGCGCCGCGGCGAGATCCGCCTTGCTCCACCAAATGCGTCAATTTCGCAATATCGTCGAGCCATGAAACCGACCCTGATGATTTGCCGTTTACTCCGCGCGCCAGCGTATTGCGCGGACGCAATGTCGAACCGTTTGTTCCGACGCCTCCGCCTCTCGACATGATTTCCATCACTTGTTTGCGGTGGTCAGAAATGCCTTCACGCGAATCAGCTACGAATGGCATCACGTAGCAGTTGAAATACGTAACATCCGTATCAGCGCCTGCACCGTAAAGAACGCGCCCTGCTGGAATGAATTTCAAATCCACCAACTGTTTGTAGAATTTCTCAAACCATTCCTGGCGTTTTTCAGGTGTTGTTTCAACAGAAGCAAGCCCTGTTGCATTGCGTTTTGCAATTTGTTCATAGTAGACTTCCAACGGCTTTTCAATCACGTCAAGAGAACGGCTGACGATGCCGCTTTGGATTTCGTCTTCTTTGTCAATCGCACTTCGGTAATCTTCTTCGATCCACACTTTAGCGGTATTCGCTTCTTTGTCGACTGATACGATAAAGCCGAGTCCGCGGGCCGGAAACTTCGGATCTTCCTTGACGGTAAGCACGACAAAATCTCCTGCTTTCAGCGTAGTCTTCGCTGTGTCTTTGAAAGAGTACCGGTCGATCATGACCAAACGAGAAACCCCTTTATGAGTCGTCTTCATGTCCGGCGTAATTTCATGCACCTGCGGGAAAAGTTGAATGTCCTTGTTTAATAAATTTGGATCAAGTGTATATTGGGATTGTGCAACGGAAACCATTTGACAATTCCTCCTTTATATTATATGGAGATAAACACTATATATAGTATTAGTACATTTCCCATCATACTAGATGTTGAAACGTTTTTAAATAACAAAATTATATTTTAAAGCTTAAAAAACCCGCAAAGCCGAATGCAGCGGGCTTTCCATTTTGAAAATGAGTCGAAAGGCTCCTCACGCTTTAAAATTCCACGAATCCGCTGCATATTTTTCTTCCTCTAAGCTCTTGACATATTCCATTTGCTCTGAAGTCAATATGTATGGTTCCAGCTCAATTTCTAGAGAAGTCTGAAAACCTTTCTTGAAGGCTTCGACGCATTCTTCCATCGTCGCTTGCTCGCTGCGCAAGGAATTGATGGATACTGCCTTATGCGGAATTTTGCGGCGCATCTTTTCTTTTGCTTCAGCGTTTGAAAAGCGGAAAAGAGACAACAGCTTTTCGGCATCCAAGTTGATTAAAATAGCGCCGTGCTGCAGGATCACGCCTTTTTGACGTGTCTGTGCGCTGCCTGCCACTTTCTTTCCTTCAACAACCATCTCATACCAGCTCGGCGCGTCAAAACAAACTGCCGACTTCGGTTTTTTCAAGTCCGCCAATTTTTCTTCAGTATCCGGCACTGAAAAATACGCATCAAGGCCTAAATTTTTAAAGCCTTCCAGCAAGCCGCCGCTTATAATCCGGTAAGCTTCCGTGACGCTTTCGGGCATGTCCGGATGCTCCTCGCTGACAATGACGCTATACGTCAGTTCGTGTTCATGCAGGACTCCCCTGCCGCCGGTCGGCCGCCTCACGAATCCGAGGCCAAGCTCTTTCACCCGGTCTAAGTCGATTTCCGTTTCCGCTTTTTGAAAATAGCCGATCGACAAGGCGGCCGGCTGCCAACCATAGAACCGGATGACCGGCGGAATCAACCCTTCGCTATGCCAATTCAACAAGGCTTCATCAAGCGCCATATTGTACGAAGCGCTGCAATACCCGGAATTGATAAAAAACCATCTGCCATATTTCACAAGATCGCCTCCTAAATCCATTAATAAGTGTAACATTGCCATTGAATAAGAGTCACTCCTTCTTTTATAATAGAAGGAGAATAGAAAGGGGCAAGACAATGGATTTTCTGTATGTTATTTTAGCAGTATTATTGATCGTCATTATCTTTGCGGTTATTTCCTACTACCGCATTAAGAAAGCTGTCACTACATTGACCCAGGAACAATTTATCGAAGGGTACCGAAAAGCGCAGCTGATCGATGTCCGCGAGCCGAAGGAATTTGCAGGCGGACATATCTTAGGAGCCCGCAACTTGCCGCAATCCCAATTGCGCCAGCGCTACAAAGAAATCCGCGCCGATAAGCCCGTCTACCTTTACGACCAAAATGGTGCACGCAGCGGCCGCGTAGCTTTATTCCTCAAAAAACAAGGCTATACGCAGCTCTATCAATTGCAAGGCGGATTCAAGCAATGGACCGGCAAAATCAAGTCTAAATCATAATCAAAAAGCCTTTCCGGGATGGAAAGGCTTTTTTCTACCTATCAGGTGGACATCATCTAAATTCAGGAGGCAGCACATGAAAATACCTATCCTATTTCCGAATACGGTTGAAGTTCAAGAAGCTTTGCCCCATTACGCCGCTTTTTCCGTTGTTTCGGATAAAATCTTTTCTATATTGACGAATCGTTCGAATGGACCATGGAAGCAGATCGATATCTCAGAGCCCATCATCCAGCTGAGCACGCACCTTCTGGATATGATGGAAAACGGCCATTTGCCCTACGAGACGCTTTCCTATTTATATGAAGCCAAACCGCTCGCCAAAATTTCCAACCTTTCTGACAGCAGCGACAAAGGCCATATTAAAATACAGGAAACTTTCGAAAACCGCTTAATTTATTTTCCAAGCCACGATGTCGCGCTTGCACAGATTTCTTTTTTTACGCCATCTGAGAATAGCTGGCCAGAATTTCAGTGCTTTGCCAAGACCGTAGAAGATGCGTTTGCATTTTTGGAACATGCCAATGAGATGGTGCGCCAAGCCCTGATGAACAACATCACTTTCCTTGTCGATACGGAAGACGGAGTGAAACGGCGGAATTACGGAGAAATGGCCATCGTCTCCAGAGAAGATGTCATGCTTGAAACCAAGGTGAAGACGGATATTTTCCGCTCCATCGACGAATTTTTCAAGGACGGCGGCCAGTTCTTTAAAGAGTACGGCGTTCCTTATAAACGCGGCATTTTATTGTACGGGGCTCCAGGCAACGGCAAAACGACGCTGGTCAAATCCATCACAGGCTCCACCAATGCACCCGTGATCTATTGGCAGATCACGGAATACACAAACAGCTATACCGTCCAGGAAGTTTTCGGCATCGTTTCACGCTTAGCACCTGCCATCCTGGTCATTGAAGACATTGATTCCATGCCCGAATTCACCCGGTCGGTCTTCCTCAACACGCTAGACGGCACACAATCACGCGAGGGCTTGTTTATCATCGGAACGACCAACTATCCGGAAAAAATCGATCCCGCTTTGATCAACCGCGCCGGGCGCTTTGACCGGGCATATGAAATACCGTCACCAAATAAGAGTCTGCGAAAATCCTATTTGAAAAAACTCGACGTCAAGTCGATTTTCACCGACTCCCAACTGGAGCATATGGCCGACTTGAGCAAAGGGCTTTCCATTTCTCAGATGAATGAACTGTATATGTCTTCTGCACTGAACTGGCATTACGAAGGCGATTCCAATTACGAAAACAGCATCCGTGAATTGCAAAAGCAAAACAAGCGCACTCAGCAGAACGGCTGGGTTGAACAAGATGCCACAATCGGTTTTTGAACCTAAAGAAGCCCGATGGAAAAATTCCATCGGGCTTCTTTTTTAGTTCTATTCTGGTTTGGTATAGCGCAGCACCGGTTTGCGGGCTGCCTGGGTTTCATCCAAACGTTTGATGACCGTCGTATGCGGTGCATCTTGGACGATTTCCGGATTTTCTTCCACTTCTTTCGCGATTTGGATCATCGCGTCGATAAAGGCATCCAATGTTTCTTTGGATTCAGTTTCAGTCGGCTCGATCATCATGCCTTCTTCCACATTCAATGGGAAATAGATGGTCGGCGGATGATAGCCGAAATCGAGCAGGCGCTTCGCCATATCCAATGTACGGACGCCGAGTTTTTTCTGGCGGCGGCCGCTCAAGACGAATTCATGTTTGCAATGGCGGTCATATGGCAAATCGAAATGCGGCTGCAATTTCCGCATCATGTAATTTGCATTCAATACCGCATATTCCGTAACAGCCTTCAAGCCATCTGGCCCCATTGAACGGATATACGTATAAGCCCGGACGTTGATGCCGAAGTTGCCGTAGAATGGCTTGACGCGCCCGATGGATTCCGGACGGTTATAGTCGAACGTCAAGCCTTGTTCCGTTTTAACAAGTACTGGTTTTGGCAGGTACGGGATCAAATCTTTTTTCACGCCGACCGGGCCGGATCCCGGGCCGCCGCCGCCGTGAGGGCCTGTAAACGTTTTGTGCAAGTTTAAGTGGACGACATCAAAGCCCATATCTCCCGGGCGTGCTTTTGACATAACCGCGTTCAAGTTCGCGCCGTCGTAATACAGCTTGCCGCCGACTTCATGGATGATGGCAGCCATTTCAAGAATTTGCTCTTCAAACAAACCGAGCGTATTCGGGTTCGTCAACATTAGAGCAGCTGTGTCTTCGCCCACAACCCGCTTAAGATCTTCCAGATCCACAAGGCCCTGTTCATTCGATTTCACCGTTACGGTTTCAAATCCGGCAACTGTAGCTGAAGCCGGGTTCGTCCCGTGCGCAGAATCGGGAACAATGACTTTCGTGCGCTTCATGTCGCCTCTCGATTCATGATAGGCACGGATCATCATCAGGCCTGTCCATTCGCCGTGTGCTCCGGCAGCAGGCTGAAGCGTGACTTCATCCATTCCTGTAATTTCTTTTAAATGTTCCTGAAGATCAAACAATAATTCCATTGCGCCTTGGACAGTTGATTCATCCTGCAACGGGTGGATATTTGCGAATCCCGGGAAGCGCGCAACCGATTCATTGATTTTCGGATTGTATTTCATTGTGCACGACCCGAGCGGATAGAATCCGGAATCCACGCCATGATTGCGTTTTGAAAGAGCCGTGTAATGGCGCATGATATCCAGTTCGGAAACTTCCGGAAGGTCTGCTGCTTCATCGCGCACTAATTCTTCCGGAAAGAGCTCAGCAAGATCGATTTCCGGCACGTCCAAATCCGGCAGGCTGTAGCCGATGCGGCCTTCTTTGGTCATTTCAAAAATGAGCGGTTGATTGTCCTTATGCATGAGTAGCCCCCACTTCTTGCACTTTCGCAGTCAATTCCTGCACAAATGCATCGATTTCTTCTTTTGTCCGCTGTTCCGTCACACAAACAAGCATATGGCCGTCCAATTCATCGTAGCTGCGGCCAAGATCGTAGCCGCCAATAATCCCTTTAGCCAATAAACCGTCATTCAATTCTTTAATCGGCCCATTGACTTTCACGACAATTTCATTGAAGTGAGCGCCGCTGAATGGAAGCTCGAAGCCGGCTTCTTTTAATTGTTGCTTCATATAATGGGTTTTCGTGATGTTTTGGACTGCCATTTCTTTTGTTCCGACTTTTCCAAGTGCTGTCATTGCAACAGAAGCGGCGAGTGCATTAAGCGCTTGGTTTGAACAGATATTTGAAGTCGCTTTGTCGCGGCGGATGTGCTGCTCGCGCGCTTGCAGCGTCAAAACAAACCCGCGTCGGCCATCTTCGTCGACCGTTTCGCCGACTAAGCGCCCCGGCACTTTACGCATCAATTTTTTGGTAACAGCGAAATATCCGCAATGCGGGCCGCCGAAAGCTTCAGCAATTCCGAAAGGCTGGGCGTCGCCAACTGTGATATCCGCGCCTAGCTTGCCTGGAGCCGTTAAAGCGCCAAGTGAAAGCGGGTTTGCTGATACCGCAAATAATGCGCCAGCCTCGTGGATGATCGGCTCCAATTCTTTCAAGTTTTCGACTTGGCCGAAGAAGTTCGGATATTGCACCATGACGGCTGCAACATTTTCGTCGATCATGTTTTTCAAAGCTTCCAAATCAGTATGGCCGTTTTTCAACGGAATTTCTTCCACTTCAATGGATTGTCCAAGCGCATATGTGCGCACAACATCGCGGGATTCCGGATGGACAGCACGCGATACGAGAATTTTTTTGCGGCGCGTATGTCCGGCCGCAAGCATTCCTGCTTCCGCCAAAGCCGTTCCGCCGTCATACATGGAAGAGTTGGCGATGTCCATGCCCGTCAATTCACTGATCATCGTTTGGAATTCGAAGATCGCCTGCAATTCACCTTGGGAAATTTCCGGCTGGTATGGTGTATAAGCCGTATAAAATTCTGAACGGGAAATGACATGGTCAACGATAATCGGTTTGTAATGGTCATAGACGCCGGCTCCAAGGAAAGAAGCAAAGCGGTTGGAATCCGCGTTTTTCGCTGCCAAGGCCGCAAGTTCCTTCGTCAAAGAAGACTCCGATTTGGCAGGTTTGATCTTGTATTCGCCTTTAAAACGGACTTTTTCAGGAATATCTGCAAACAATTCATCTATTGATTCGATTCCGATAGCTTCCAGCATTTCTTTTTCGTCTTGAGACGTCATTGGTAAATAGCGATGTTTCATAGAGTGCTGACCCCTTTTCAAATTGAATTATTTGGAACGTTTGTAAAACGGCGTTTCAACAATTTTTGCCTTCAGGCGCTTGTTGCGGATTTCGATTTCAACTTCTGATCCAAGCTCTGCATGTTCTTTGGAAATAAGGGCTAAACCAATATTTTTTTTCAAGCTCGGCGATTGGGTGCCGGTTGTGACTTCGCCGATTTTTTCACCGCTGGAGTAAACTGCATAGCCATGGCGCGGAATTCCTTTGTCGATCATTTCGATTCCCACAGATTTTCGCGGGATCCCATTTTCTTTTTGGAAAGCGAGAGCTTCTTTGCCCATAAACGCTTCTTCTTTATTCAATTTCACGACAAAATTCAATCCCGCTTCCAGAGGCGTGATGTTTTCGGAAATTTCCTGGCCGTAAAGCGCAAGGCATGCTTCAAAGCGCAAGGTGTCGCGTGCACCGAGCCCGCATGGGACCAGTCCGTCTTCAGCGCCTTCAGCCAAAATTGCATCCCAAAGTGCCACTACAGCTTCCGGGCTGCCGTAAATTTCAAAGCCATCTTCACCGGTATAGCCTGTCCGGGAAACGATTACGGAATGCCCATCGATCGAAACATCCGTTTTAAAACGGAAAGCTTTGATTTCGGCCAAGTCTTCCCCAGTCAGCCGTTGAAGGATTTTTTCCGCGAGCGGTCCCTGCAAAGCAAGTAAGCCATAATCAGCTGAATGGTTTTCCAATTTCACGTCACCAAAAACCGTTTTTTGCATCCACTCAAAATCTTTTTCAATATTAGATGCATTGACCACCAACATATAATGGCCGTCTTCAATTTTATAAACCAATAAATCGTCGACTGTGCCGCCATTTTCATAACACATTGCCGTGTATTGGGCTTGCCCGTTTTGGATTTTGGAAACGTCATTGGTAACGAGCTGCTGCAAATAAGCCAAACTGTCCTTGCCTGTGACGAAAATTTCACCCATATGCGAAACATCGAAAAGGCCGGCTTTTGTTCTTACCGCTTCATGTTCTTCCTTAATGCTTGAAAATTGCACCGGCAATTCCCAGCCGCCAAAATCGATGGTTTTTCCGCCATATTTTGCATAATATTCAAAAAGTGGTGTTCGCTGTAATTGGTTTGTCAGTTCTCCCATTCAACTTCCTCCTTAGTTGTCAGATCCTTCAGCATGGCTAATCCGCCAATATTCACTCCCAATCGGCATTTTTCCATGAAAAAAGGACAGAGATTCCCCTTTTAAAGGGAAATCTCTGTCCTGGAACCTGAAAGTTTACCTTTACGGCTTTCCTCTTTGGTAGCTGCTGTGCAGCATTCTCCAGAGATGCGTCCCGTACGAGTCTTTTTGCCTGAGAGATTCATGACTTTTTGTCATTTGCTCCTTCGGCGACGCTTTTGCGTTCTCTCCCCGTACAATCATCCGCCCAAATCAATTTGATTGGTCCAAAACGTTATACTGAATAGTACAACTTTGACTATATCCTAACATTGAAATGGCGTAAGCGCAAACTTTTTTCTATTGAGTTGTAAAATACGAACAATAAGGATTAAAATTCTTAGATTATTCGCCTTTCAGGCGATTTGCCTGGAAGGCTGCATATTGCGTAATTTGCCGAAGCGTACGAAATTCTGTGCGGATGGTGATGTGGGCAGCAGCTTTGTATGTCCGGTACCGCGATTTAAACATCGCTTCAATTTCTTCTCTCGTGGAATCCCTGACAATCGGACGGTTTGGATCTTTATGGATCCGCCGCCAAATTTCCCGAAACGGGGCATCCAAAAATAAGACAAGGCCGGTTTCCCGCATGATTTTGCGATTGCGCTCTCTCATTGCCACACCGCCGCCCGTCGAAATAATGCATCTGCTGTTGCTGAAATTCTCTAAAAACGCGGTTTCCAAATCCCTGAAATGCTCTTCTCCGTATTGATCGAAGATTTCAGGTATCGTCATCCCTGTTTGCCGTACGATTTCTTTATCCATGTCGTAGAAAGGCAGCTTCATTAAAAAGCTGAGCCTTCTGCCAACCGCGCTTTTGCCGCAGCCCATGAATCCGATCAAATAAATTCTTTTCATCCTACCACCCAATGCCACCCTACTGTTCAGGTATTTTATTTTTCTGAATTTCCATTAGTAGTTGTATAGTAGCATGTCTATGCATATTTTCCAATCCGTCATATGTTTTATAATGGACGGCGTACAAGGAAAGGCTATGGGATAGCAGGATTAAAGCAGACAGAAAAAACACAAGCGAAATCGGATACAAGGCCCCTTTTTCATTTTTCAGCATGCGTATAAACATATTCAGCCTCCGCTGTTCGGCCATTTGCGAAAACCGCAAACACCGTCAAGTTTGTGCCATTCAATCGAAAAGAGCAGGATTTCAGCTTAGTGGCCATCACTTCGTGCCCTTGCCTGAATTTCTGCTTCCGGAGCATATTCCCGTACAGCTCGATATCGTATTCCACTTCTTCCTGCATGATCCTTATGCCGCTGCCGCTGTTAATCACTTCGATGGAATCGACTTTCGTCAAATAGCTTTGCAGTTCGTAGGAAAATAAATGCCATTCAGCATTGCCGGCATCTGTTTGTTTATCGACATGAATCATCAGGCTGAAGAAAATGACGATCAACGGCAGAAAAGCCATGAGGATGAAGAGTTCAAAAAGCGAACCGATAAAAGTAAAGCCGTCCTCATTCAACCGTTTTAATTTAAACATACAGTTTCATGCTCGCCTCTGTAGTTTTCATAGCTGACGCATAAATCGCCTGAAAACTCCCAACGATAGAGCGTGCCGTCCACTGTTCTCTGGCCGGATACCGTCCCGCTCGCTATTTGCTTTGCGCCTTCATGCATCGTCTCAAAAGCGACCATCTTTTCTTTTTTCAAATGCATCGCTTGCTGCGTGTATTGGAATGTCGGCAAAAGCGTTCCGAAGACGATAAAAAACATGGATAGGCTAAGCATGGTTTCCGCCCAGGAGACCCCTTTTTCATTCAGAAAACACCACCCTCCCTTTGCCCAAATGGACCACAATGGATTTAATGCCTGCACTCGTTTCGAAATTCAATGTACCGGACCCCGATATGGAGCCATTGCCGGTAAAATGGATTTCTTTCAGGTTGCTGGTCTTTTTCAGCTGCACGCTTTCCGGCATTTTCCTCGATAACAGCGCACCTCTGAACGTCTGCACGACTTCGCTTGAATGGCTGGCTTCCCTAAAGACGACCATAATCGGCGTTTTGGACCGGTAGCTTTCGCTTTGGGCAAAATAAACATCCTGCTGCAGCAATTCAAAATAGCGCTGTTCTTCCTTTTCGATTTCAAACGCCCGGTAATTTGGAATGGCGATGCCTGTCACAGTCATCAGCACGAGCAGCACCAGCAGCATTTCAATTAATGTGAAACCCTGCTCCCCTTTAATTATGGCGTGCCTTTTTTAGAAGTCGTCACGACGCCAGCGGTTGAAATCGATACCGGGTCGCCGTTCGGGCAGCTTGTTTCATTTTCTTTCAAATAGCCTTTATCTACGAGATTCGTCATCGTCGGCACCGTCTTTTCATCCATACGGTAGGATTCGACCTGGCCCTGGACCATATGCACATAAGCTTTGCAGCCCTTGTCTTCGACGGCCGAAGTCTGCTTGGTGACATTGGGTATCGCAATCGCGATTAAAACCGTGATGATCAACATAACAATCAGCATTTCAATTAAAGTAAATCCTCTTTGGCTTTTTAGAATTTTCATCTTTCTCCTCCTCAAATCGTATGGACTAGATTGTACATCGGCAATAAAATCGCCAAATATGCACCGACAATGCAGCAGGCAATGATGACAAAAAAAGCTGGCTGGATGATCTTCAGCATCGCTTGGGACTTTTTCTCGATCCGTTCCATTAATACTTCGCTGTACAGAATCAGTTCTTTCCCAAGATGCCCCGTCAATTCCCCGTGCTGGACGAATGAAGCCATATCGTCCGCAAAAAAGGACTGGCGGGAAAGCGCTACGGATAGATTCTGGCCGCTAACGATTTCATCACGGCAGGCAGCAGCCATAAACTGGATGATCGAATGGTACGTCTGGTCTTGCAGCAATTGCAAGGATTGCTGCAAAGAGATGCCGCTGTGCAGCAAGGTGCCGAGCTCCCGGGAAAAAAGATGCGACCAGTAGAGCCGCATATAGCTCCGCAGCAGCGGCAATTTCAAAATCCAGCTGATTTGGACCGGGATTTTCTGTTTTTGCAAGACGATCCAAAAAACCGCAGCCGCTAAGCCGAATGCTGCAAAGAGGCCGATGAAAACATCCGGCAAATTCAATAAATACGTCGGCACGCCGGAAGTGTCGTCGCCGGATTGCAGCGATTCCATGAGTTCCGTCAAGTTTGGCACATAGTTCGTCCGAAAAAATAAGAACAGCATGGAAGTGAAAAGCAGCAAAGATACGGGATAGATCAAAATATTTTTTAATTTCTTCTGGACTTGTTCTGTCCTCGAGAAACTTTTGGCGATGCTCTCGATCGACTCAGACAAACGGCCATGGAATTCCGCAATTTCCACCGGAAACAGCACACGGTCTTTGAAGCCAAGAAATTTCAGGATTTCTGCAGCCGTACCGCCACTTTTCAAAATAACGCCGATGCCATCGAGTGCTTCTTCGAGTTTTTGCGTGTGCACCGGAAGCAAAAGCTGCAGTGCGGTTGGCAGCAGGTAGCCTTCTTTCATTAATACGGACAGTCTGCTGAGAAAATGCTCCCGGTCATGAATAGGGATTGTTCTCGGCTTCAGGGATCGCTTCAATCGCACCGATTTTCACCCCTTCCCGGATCTGACCGCCAAACGACAAATGTTCAGGCAGCCGATACGGTTTCTTTTCTTTCGCCGAATCCAGCGCTTCCATCAAACGTTCCCCGTGCAAAATTTCATATAATGCACGGTACGAAGTTTCCAGCTGGTCCATGCTGTTGTATACAGGTATGATTTTCTGCGCAGATATCGCAATCAGCGTCTGCGCCATATCTTCATAAGATACGCCGAGGTCATAAAGCCGGTGAAGGCAGCCGACCGAATGCCTTGCATGGATGGTCGATAGCACGAGATGCCCTGTCAATGCTGCCCGGACCGCTATTTGTGCAGTTTCGGCGTCCCGGATTTCGCCGATCATGATAATATCCGGATCATGCCGCAAAATCGCTTTCAAACCTGCTGCATAGCTTAATCCCGCTTTTTCATTCACTTGTATTTGCAGAATCGAATGGTTTTTCCGCTCCACTGGATCTTCCAGCGTGATGATATTGCGGTTTAGCCGTTCAGCACAATGCTTCAAAAGCGAATACAAAGTTGTGGATTTGCCGCAGCCGGTAGGGCCGGTGAACAGCAAGAGGCCTTGCGGCGCTCCTGATAACTTCTCGAGCAAATGGGCGGAATCCCGAAATGCCGCAAGCGTATGGATGGAAACGGCCGCATCATCTGCCATAATCCGGATCACGATGCTTTCTTTTGTTAAAACTGACGGCAAAGTTGATATTCTAAAATAATAAGGATGATTTTCAATTGGAAGTTGGAATGAGCCTGTTTGAGGTTTTCGCTTTTCGCTCATATCCAGAAGGGAAAGGTATTTAAAATACGCAATCATGCGATTGCCTAATTCTAGGGGGATTTTGGTTACTTGCTTGAAAGCCTGAAAAGAACGGAACGAAATGGAATAGCCATCTTGCTCAGGTTTAATATGGATATCGGTTGCAGCATTTTCCACTGCCTGGCTCAGCAGATCGCTGCACCGCCGTTCGACGATTTCCTGCATAGCCACCTCCTATTAGTAGTAGAACGAAGGGCGCCTCTTCATTCCCCCACAGTATAACCGGCTCGATTTGCTTTGTGAATAGTTTCCTTCAAAATAAATATTTGATCGCCCTATAGTGGGGAAATCTCATTTTTGGACACTTTTCAGCCGGTCAGGCTGCTCCGGTTTTCCCCTTGCTTTTTCCTCAACAATTGCAATAAACCATTTCTTGAGGTAAGCTCACTTTCAAAGCGGCTTCGGAAAACACGATTGTTTGATCAGCACGGCAACAATACACCTGTTTGTCACAAAGAAAGGACAACTCGCTGTTTACACAATCGCTTCCTTTCCTATATAATAAATAGGAGATTATTGTGTTGTGGCAAAGGAGGGATTACCCATGGATAAGATGTTCAAATTAATGGGATGGTGGACTGGGATATTCGCAGTTCTTTTTTATGTAGGTGATATGGTAGAGGTATCATTGATAATGGTAGCTAATACTGGATTTTTCGTTCTTCTTGGATTCTTAAACATTTCCGAACGCATGTACCTGTACATTTTCGGAGCATACTTGACCGTATTCTTTGTAGGCTTCACTTACTACACAACGTTCATCCATATTCCCGGAGCTGGACATTAATCAAAAAATCAAAACGAAAAGCGGCCCATTGCGGCCGCTTTTTTAATTCCCCTTTTTAATTGAATGATTGCAAAAAAGGATTGAATTTCTTTTCTTGGGATGGAGTCGTTTCCGGTCCATGCCCCGGGTAAAGGATCATATGATCCGGCATCGTCAATAGAGATTCTTTGATCGATCGGAGCAATTTCGCTTCAGACCCATCGATCAAATCCGTTCTTCCGATACTCCCCCGAAATAACGTATCCCCGACAATCGCAAACCCTTCAGCGCCGAAAGAAAATGTCATGCTTCCCGGCGAATGGCCCGGTGTATGGAACAATTCCATTTCAAAGCTGCTGATCTGGAGCGACTTCTCTTGGTCAAGCAAAATATCCGCTTCCCGCATCCGGTAATCCGGCAAGGCCGGGTACTTTCCAGAGCCATTGAGATTCGGACATCCAAGCCAGTCTCTTTCCAAGCGATGCAAGTAAACCGGAATGCCGAACTGGTCCCGTAAATCGTCAATCGCTCCGATATGGTCAAAATGGGCATGCGTCAGCAAAATCGCCAGCGGCTTCAACTTTTTCTTTTTCAGGAAATCCGCCACTCGTTTGCTTTCTTCCCCTGGATCAAAAATCAAACATTCCTCCAAGTCATTGGAAATGATATAGCAATTTGTCTGAACAGGCCCTAATTCCATTTGATTGATTTTCAACATGTGCAATTCACCTCTTTCAAATTATAGCATCTTAAGTGTTCAACGGAATGACAATATTATCCCTCGACAAACATCAGGTTATTCATTACAATAATAAGAGAACACGGCGGCACTGGCTGTTAATGTTGAAGGGAGTGTCATAGATGAACTTGCTTATGGTTATATTTGGGCTGATTGCTATTTTAGCAGCAGTAGGCACTGTACAAACCTTGAAAAACAAACAATTTTTAGGATTAATTTTCAACTTCGGTACGTTTGTGATTTTCGGCGGTTTCACGATCGCAACGATCATTACACAAGGATATCCACCAAGCCTACATTAATCCAAAAAAGCTGATGCCTTCCGGGCATCAGCTTTTTTTATCGCTTTTCACTATGTGGAAAAAGATAGATAAGAATATGATATTCGCTATTTTGCTCCATATCTTTCGAGAATGCTCCAGCCACGGCGCGATTCCGGGCTAAGACGAACCGGTTTCTCGGCAATCTGAAAAGCGGATGCTGCATGGGCATCCGCTTTCCTTTATTGCTGGGGCACGACTTCAATCGCTTCTTTTTCTTCCTGCTCTTTTTCCAATTTCTCCAGTTCTTTTTCCGATAAAATCAATTGGCCATTGTCCTCGTCGTAAAAGCGAAGGAGGTCTCCGTTGATAATCGACTCAGAATATTCAAGCTCGGTAAAAGCAGGCTCGATATATGGTTCACAAGCTGCTCCGTCTATTTCTTCGCCGGTTTCCCTGTCATAGCAAGTGTTTCCGGCAAAGACGCTTTTCTCGGTGATGAAACGGCCGTCGCGGAACACAACAAACTCTTCATGCTCTTCTGAGAACAGGTCCCCGCCGAACTGGATATCGTCTTCGGTTTCCACACCCATTAAATGCATGATGGTTGGACGGATATCCACTTGCCCGCCAATTTCTTCATCAATACCCCCTTGTCCATATCCCGGAATATGGACAAAGAATGGAACGCGCTGCAGCTGCGCCGTTTCGTAAGGCGTAATTTCTTTTCCAAGATACTGTTCCATCGCGGCATTGTGGTTTTCTGAAATGCCGTAATGGTCCCCATACATAACGATAATTGAATTTTCATAAAGCCCTTGCTGCTTCAATTCATCAAATAGCACTTTAACGGATTCATCTAAATAGCGGGCCGTCTGGAAATAGCGGTTCAGCGTGCCGGAATCTGAATCGAATTCATCAATCAGTTTGTCTTCTTCATCCAAGTAGAATGGATGGTGATTCGTCAAGGTCAACAAGCGCGTATAGAACGGCTGAGGCAATTGGGCCATGTGTTCGACGGATTGCTCCATGAACGGAATGTCTTTCATTCCCCAGTTCACGGCCTCCCCTTCGCCGATTTCATAGCTGTCGATATCCAAAAATTCATCGACATTCAATGAAGCATACATCATGTCGCGGTTCCAGAAGCTCTTCGTGTTCGCATGTTGGACAGAGGTATGGTAGCCGTTCTTCCCGAGGCTCTCTGCCATCGAATTATAGGAGTTGCCGCTATGCGTAAAAAAGACGGCGCCTCCGCTAAGCGGGTAAAGCGAGTTTTCAAGCAGGAATTCCGAATCGGAAGTTTTCCCAAGCCCGGTCTGATGGTAAAAGTTCGGGAAATAAATGGTGTCTTCATCTTCAGTCAGCTCGTTCAGGAAAGGAGTGATGGTTTCTTCGTTCATTTCATTGTTGATCGTAAATGACTGAAGCGACTCCAAAGTGACGACGATGAGATTCCGGCCTTCCGCGAGGCCGAACATGTCCGGATTCGGCTCCGGCTGATTTGAACTTACGTAGTTATTGATTTCGACAAGCTGCGACCCGTCTGCCAGGGCGCGCTGTGCTTGTGATTTTGATTGGATGTATACATCATAGAGGTGGTAATTATACATGCCGATATTCTTCACAAGCATTTCGCGGTCAAAACTGCGCGTCAATAACTGCGGACGTTCCGCTTCCGCGAGCCCCAAATTGAAGAACATCACTGCAGCAGAAAGGATAAAATAGGCTTTCTGCTGCCCTTTAACAGCTATTGCGCCGGATTTGACCTTTAGCAACTTGATGGCCAATAGGATCACAAAAACGTCCGCGAAATAAGCCAAATCTGTCCAAAAAACGCTTTCAGCGGCACTGGCCCCTAAATCACCGAAATTATCTTTCTGGAATAGGAGCGGCAGCGTGATGAAATCGCTGAAAAAGCGGTAAAAGGCCACATTGGCGTAGAGCACAACCGATGAAATGACAGCGATTGCAAGAATAAACCGATTTTTGGCTCTGTCGCTCTTAAAAAATAGCGAAGCGCCATATACGAACAGGAGCCAGCTAAGCGGATTGATAAAAAGGATAAATTCCTGCAACGCATTATCAATCGTGATGGAAAAACTGGTTTTATAAGTGATGTAGGTTTTTAGCCAAGTAGCAACGATGGCGATTGCCAGGATTGAATGTTTGGGCCATTCTCTTTTCAGCATCCCTCGCATCCTCCTTTACAAAGAGTAATTTCCGTATTCTTAAGCCGCCTCCCATTCAATTCCCAATAAGGCGGTCTACTCAAAATTGCCGATAATAGCTTCAACATACTGAGTACCCTCATTCAGCCGAATAAAACCTCAAAATGCTATTTTTATGAACTATTTGCCTTCACTGCGTTTTTGGCGAAGAATCATCAACGCGGTAGTATATTCTTTCGCCGTGATAAACTGCATCCGGTAAAGTTCCCGCACTTCATCTTCCATCAAGGCGAGATCTGCCTGAAAATCCGCTGTATAGATTATGGTGCCGTACCGTTTCAGCAATTGCATCACATCATATAAATTTTTCATTTTCTCCACCCCATCGTATCAATCCATTCATTTTCCGTAATAATATGCTGCACAGGAATATCATGGGTTTCCACCGGCACTGATTCTGCCAGTTGCATATCAAAAGCAAGTGAAACGGTTTTTCCGCTATACGCAGAAAGGTACCGGTCATAGTAGCCGCCGCCAAAGCCAATGCGGTAGCCTGATTTGCTGTAGACGACGCCAGGGACCAGCATCAACTCGATTTCCTCCGGAGAAACGTAGCGGCTCGGGTCGATGCGGGGTTCCCGCAATTTCATATAAACGTTTTCCAATTCATCGTAGTCAGTCAATAAGTAAAAGTCCATCCCCCTGCTGCTTGGGATGCATCTTGGAACAGCCACTCTTTTGCCGACGCTCCAGCAATAGTCGATCAATAGCGAAGTATCGACTTCCGGAAAAGCTGAGATTGTCGCACCGATCGTCGATGCGCCTGCAAAAAGAGGGTCTTCCACCAATCGCCGGATGATTTTCCCGCTTCTTTCTCTATGTACTTTTTCGGGCATTTCTTTTAATTGTGCAAGGATTCTTTTTCTGCTTGTGGATTTATCCATCTCCAAACATCTCCTTATATAAAGAAAAAAGCCAAAACCCGTGTAGGTTTTGGCAGTCAATGAATTACTTCGTTTCACGGTGTAGAGTCATTTTCTTTTCACGTGAGCAATATTTTTTCATTTCAAGACGCTCAGGGTTGTTGCGCTTATTTTTAACAGTGCTGTAGTTACGTTCGCTACATTCTGTACAAGCTAAAGTGATGTTAACACGCATCGGTATCCCTCCTAATTCTTTCAAAGATCATTTGTTAATAAGCGGTTGATCTATACGACTTAACTATTATAGCATATCTAGAGGCAAAGTCTACTGAAATTATTCATTATTTCTTTCATAAAAAAAAGAAACTTCCCAGCAGTGCATGCTGCCGGGAAGCGGTTAGCTGTTTAAATCGTAATGGCGCCCTTTTACCAGATAAAATAATTGTTCCGCGATATTTGTCGCATGGTCAGCTGAACGTTCCATGTATCGGCTCACAAAAGCGAGCTGCGTGATTTGGCTCAATTTTTCAGGATCCTCTCCGCCTGCATGCATCAGCTTTCGGATGACATCCCCGTATAAACCGTCAACTTGGTCATCCAATTCCGCAATCTCTTTCGCTTTCAAGACATCTTCCTCTACAAAAGCGTCGATCACTTGATGGAGCATGGCCACTGCGAGGTCATGCATCTGTTCGATTTGGCGGATCTGCGGAAGCAACTCTTCTTTGCCGATACGGATGGTTTCTTTTGCAATATTCACCGCATAATCGCCGACCCGCTCCATATCACTCGCTACTTTAATGGTGACGATCAGCCTGCGCAAGTCGGTTGCGACCGGTGATTGTTTGGCAATCATCAAAATGACTTGGTCATTAATTTCTTCTTCCAATTGATTGATCTCGATATCATCTTCGATGACTTCAAGTGCCGCATCCACGTCATGGGCCATTAAAGCCCTTACGGATTTGCTCAAAGCTTCAACCGCCATTTTGCTGATCAGAATCAACTGGTCTTGCGCAGAACTCAATTCATAATCAAATTTTTCGCGTACTGACATAATGCATCCCCGCTCCTTATCCGAATCGCCCTGAAATATAGTCTTCCGTCCGTTTATCGGAAGGGTTTGAGAAAATAACATCCGTATCATCATATTCGATAACTTCCCCGTTCAAGAAGAAAGCCGTTTTATCAGAGATCCGTGCAGCCTGTTGCATATTATGCGTCACAATAATGATGCTGTAGTCTTTTTTCAATTCCTGCACCAACTCTTCGATTTTCAATGTCGAGATCGGATCCAGTGCAGAAGTTGGTTCATCCATGAGGATGACATCCGGCTCGATCGCCAGTGCCCGCGCGATGCAGATCCGCTGCTGCTGGCCGCCAGAAATGCTATAGGCATTTTCATTCAGCCGGTCTTTCACTTCATCCCAAATGGCCGCGCCGCGCAAACTTTTTTCGACAATTTCATCCAGGATTTTCTTATTCTTAATGCCGTGGATTCTTGGCCCATACGCCACATTGTCATAAATCGATTTCGGGAACGGGTTTGGCTTCTGAAACACCATGCCGACTTTCGTGCGCAATTCTTCGACACCGTAATTGGCATCGAAAATATTCCGCTCACGGTAAAGGATTTCCCCGGACGTTTTTACAGACGGCACCAATTCCACCATGCGGTTCAAGGTTTTGATATACGTTGATTTTCCGCAGCCGGATGGCCCGATAATTGCCGTTACTTCATGTTCTTTAATATCCAAGTCGATATTTTTCAAAGCATGTTTGTCGCCGTACCAAAGATTCAGCTGTTTTGTTAAATATACCGATTTTTTCGGGCTATTTTGTTCTTTAGGCTTGCTTTCTTTTACAGTTTTGACCGGACTGATGGTTGTCATGTGTGTTGCCCCTCTCACATAAATCGCATTAATAGCGTTTTTGGAATTTATTGCGGATCAGCGCTGCGATGGAATTCATCGTCAAGAGTACGGCCATAAGCACGATAATTCCTGCTGCTGCCACTGCCTGAAACTCTTGCTGCGGACGGCTTGACCAATCATAGATTTGCATCGGCAAAGCGGTAAAAGTATCCGTCACACCTGAAGGCAGGAACTGAATGATGACCGGCACCCCGATGACAATTAATGGCGCCGTTTCGCCGATGGCTCGGGATAAGGCAAGAATGCTCCCTGTCAGGATTCCCGGAATAGCCGCAGGCAAAATGATTCTGACAATCGTTTGCCATTTTGTCGCCCCCATTCCAAGCGACGCATCTCTGAGTTCATTTGGAACCGCCCGTATTGCTTCCTGCGCAGCGACAATAATGACCGGCAGTATCAGCAGACTCATCGTAAAGCCGGCTGCCAGCACACTGTTGCCAAGCGACAACGCACGGACAAAAATCGTTAGCCCGAGCAAGCCGAACACGACGGACGGAACGCCAGCCAAATTCGAGATATTCGTGCGGATGAATGCAGTCATCCGGTTTTTCTTCGCGTATTCCTCTAAATAAATGGCGGATCCGACTCCTAAAATAATCGAAGTCGGAGCCACAACTGCCATTAGCCAAAGAGAACCGATCAAAGCAGCTTTAATTCCTGCTTTTTCCGGGAAGCGGGAAGCAAAGTTGTTCAAGAATTCCCACGATAGGTTTCCCGCTCCTTGAGTAACGATGCGGTAAAGCAAAATAGCTAATGCAAGCAAGGCAATGGTGGTCGCCAGCATGAAAAGGCCTTTGAACAGATAATTGACGATTTTTCTGCCGCCCATCCTTTTCACAACTAAGTCATGGTCTACATATCTCATCTCAATACTCCTCCTTGAAACGTTTTGAAACATAAGTGGCAAGGATGTTCATAAGCATCGTAAAGATGAACAAAGTAAAACCGACAGCATAGATGGAGTAATAAATCGTCGTGCCGTACCCTGCATCGCCTTTTGAAACTTGCACAATGTAGGAAGTCATCGTCTGGATGGAACCCGTGAAGTCTCCGTCGAACCGCGGAGTCGATCCTGCCGCGAGTGACACGATCATCGTCTCCCCGATCGCACGGGAAACGGCCAGCACCACTGACGCCACAATGCCGGATAAAGCCGCTGGCAAAATGACTTTCGTCGCCACTTCAAATTTAGTGGAACCCATTGCAAGGGCGCCGTCCCGAATTTGCCTTGGCACCGAAGACATCGCGTCTTCGGATAAAGAAGCGATCATCGGAATGATCATGATGCCCACTACAATTCCTGGTGAAATGGCGTTGAAGATTTTAATTTCCGGAAATAAGCCTTGCAACACAGGCGTAACAAACGTCAAAGCGAAGAATCCGTAAACGATCGTTGGAACGCCAGCCAGGATTTCGAGTACCGGTTTGACGATCCTGCGGACGGTTTCGCTTGCATATTCACTTAAATAGATAGCAGCGCCGATGCCGATTGGCACTGCTACAATTACTGCAATCAATGTAATTTTAAGTGTACCGACGATCAATGGCAGGATGCCGTACTGCGCTTCTTTGTTTGAGAACGGAAGCCAAGTGGTGCCCGCGATAAAATCGATAAAGGAAACACGCGAGAAGAACGTGAAAGTTTCCACAATCAAAGTCAGAACAATGCCGATTGTCGTCAGCACTGACACTGAAGCAATCAGGAATAATAAAATTGGAATGATTTTTTCAATGATTTTTTTGCTTTTCTTGCCTTTCGACTGCGCGATCATTTCCTGCACAGATGGACGCATATGAAATCCCCTTTCAACCGCAAAAGGCGAGCAGCGGCTGCTCACCCTAAGACCCGATCTTTAACCCGTATTATTTAAGAGCCTCTAAATCTGCTAGCCCTTTTTCATATTCTTCTTCTGGAAGCGACACATAACCCACTGCTTCAGCCATATCGCCGGCATTTTCTAATGCATACTCCATGAAATCATAAACAGCTGGATCTTCTGAAATGGCTTTGTTTGCCGCATATGTGAACAACGGACGCGATAATGGTTCATACTCGCCTGATTCGATTGTTTCGTGAGTCGGCTCCACTCCGCCGATATTCACTACTTTCAATGTATCTTTGTTAGCGACGTAATAAGCAAACCCGAAGAATCCGATCGCGTTCGGATCAGCTTGGATCCCTTGAACCAACACGTTGTCATCTTCTGATAGCGTCGCGCTGCTGACGATGTCTTCATCTTCTAGAATGACTTCATTGAAATAATCAAATGTTCCTGAATCAGTTCCCGGGGCGTAGAAGACCACTTCTTCATCAGGCCATTCAGGATTGATATCCGACCATTTTTTCGTAGAGCCATCTTCAACCCACAGCTTTTTCAAGTCTTCTACAGTCAAATCTTCGACCCAGTCGTTATCTTGGCTGACAACTACTGATAAGCCGTCGTATGCGAGCAGGAACTCCGTGTATTCAATGCCTGCTTCTTCCAGGCTTGCCGCTTCTTCTTCTTTAATCGGACGTGATGCATTTGAGAAATCCGTTTCACCTTGGATGAACTTTTCAAATCCGCCGCCAGTACCGGAAACTCCAACTGTTACTTGGACCTTCGGTTGGTCTCCAGCATATTCTTCAACAATTCCTTCCATGATAGGTGCAACTGTCGATGATCCATCACCCGAAACAGCGCCTTCTACTTCTGCTGACTCTTCACCTGCTGTATCAGATGTTGTTTCTTCAACGTCAGAACTTGAATCCGCAGATCCTTCTTCTCCGCCGCATGCCCCTAAAATTAACGCTGAACCTAGAATTGCCGATGCCATTGCGAACTTCCAATTTCTCATTTCTCATTTCCTCCTAAGGGTTATGTTATTTACACTCCTAACTATAAAGAGGGATTGTTGAGGAAGTATGGAGCGAATGTTAAGAAAATGTAAACCGGGTTTATTTCTATGCATTTTGGCTTACAAATTGATTTAACGTGAAAAAAAGCGATGGACACAGGCTTAAAGCCCGTATCCATCGCTTTTGATCAATTTTCTTCCCCTTCTTCAACTGCTGTATCAGTGGCAGGTGATTTGATAACGGAAGGTGATTCATTCACTTCTTTGTTTTTCAGTTCGTAGTATTTATCCAAAGCGGCACGAGCAATTTCATTGCTTGCCGGCGGCACATGGCGCGGGTCTGTCGTAATATAAGGAATCACGACAGCGTAGGCAACTTCAGGATTTTCAAAAGGCGCAAATCCAACATGGGTCGTATTGACCGATGCTTTCGTATAGAACGGACTTTCTTTATCGTCGTAATAATTGATTTCCGCTGTCCCTGTCTTTCCGGCAGCCGTATACTTCAGGTCATTAAAATATTTGCGGGCGGTTCCGTTGCTGCCCGTGTAAACCTGCCGCATCCCTTGTTTTACCCGGTCGATTTCGGCCTGGCTATTATTGATGCGATTCAGAATTTTGGGTTCAACGACTGTTTCTACCGCCCCTAAAGTTTTGCCGTCGCTGGAAGGCTGGCGGATTTCTTTGACCACATGCGGCTGCATGCGGTAGCCGTCATTGGCAATAGTTGAAACATACTGCAGCAATTGCAGCGGCGTATAAGTATCATATTGGCCGATGGCGAAATCGAGGAAGGTCCCCGGTTCCGTACGCAAGAAGCGCCCAGTAACCCCTTTTCCTTCGTTCGGCAAATCGATGCCTGTGCGGACGCCAAGGCCGAATTCAGCAAACGAATTGCGCATCGTGTCCCAATCATCCTGCGTTACGCTGAATCCTCTGTAGCGTTCATAGGCGTTGCCGGAAATCGCCAAGGCAATTTTAAACATATACACGTTGGATGAACGCTCAAGGGCCGTCTGGTCATTGACCGCTACCCGATTTCCGATGGTTCTATTGAAGAGAGAGGCTTTCATCAACCCGCCTGGAAGCAGCATCGGTTCATCGATCATCGTCTGCCCCATAGCGATTGCGTCGTTGCTGTATCCGGCAAGCACCGTCGCCCCTTTGACGACTGAACCTGTCGGATAGGCAGCAGTGATCGTTCCGAATGAATAATCGCGGACAATCCGTTTGCCGTTTTCATCACGGTCCAATTGCTTGCCGACCAATGAAATGATTTCCCCTGTCCGTGGATCCATCATGACAAGATACGCGTCTTTCACCAATTGGGAGTTGGGGCCTGCTTTCAGCTCCAGCAATTTCTTTTCGACAATGTCTTCCATGGCGTTTTGGATTTCCGAATCGATTGTCAACACGACATCTTTCCCGGGCTCTCCTTCATCAACCGTCACTGTTTCAACAACGCGTCCCCGGCCATCCGTGACGTTTTTCACGATCGATTTCTGGCCTTGCAGCACTTCTTCGTATTCTTCTTCGAGGAAACTGATGCCGACACGGTCATTACGGGAATAATCCCGGGCCAAATAGTAGTCGATTTTATCTGCCGGAAGCCCTTGTTCAGGCGTTGTCGTATTTCCTAAAATGGTCAGATCCGATGTTTTCACCCGTTTCCAATCCGTAATCGTATTGACTCCCTTTAAATCGGGGTCGGTCAATCGCTCGGAAACCCGGGCAAATTCCTCATCTGTTACACCTTCGTTTTTGATGATCTGAGGTGAAAGTGCATAGCCGGATGTCATTTCACGATAGATTGCCAGAACTTCCAGCTGCTGGTCAGTCAAACTCGCCAGCTCTTCATCGGTGATTCGTTCACGGATCAATGCATCAATTTCACGCTGTTTTTCTTTTTCTTGAATATCTTTATTGGCGATTTCCAGGCGCTCTTCTTCCGTGACTTTTGCCGTCGCTTCCTCGGTATGCAAGGATATGTAGAAGTCCTGCTTATCGCGCAGCGTCACTTTTTTAGGATCTTTTTCAATCAAGGAAGCCAGCTTTTCCGCCACTCGCATCATTTCTTCTCTTTTGGTCGTCTGCATGGCCGTATAAGTAATGGCGTTTACCGGATTGTTATCAACTTGTACACGGCCTTCGCTATCAAAGATCCGTCCTCGCGGCACGCTGGTGTTGACCGGAACTTCTTCCGTACGGGCCAGGGCACGCGTGAAATCTTCGCCTTTAACAATCTGCAAGTAGCCGAGCCGAAGAATCAATACAGAAAATAGCAAGAAAATGGAGAAAAAGAGGATATTCATCCGAAAGACGGTATGCGACTTCAGTTTCGCTTTTGCAAGCGACACACGCCTTTTCTGAGGGGTATTCATTGTCAGTGCACTCCTTTCACCAAAATAGGCAATTGCTAGTATAGCATTTTACATAAAAAAACACACACTTTTTCTGACGAAAAAGTGTGTGCAAAGTTCCATTGAACTCGGATTATTTTGCTGCTTCGTAGCGTTTTGAAACTTCATCCCAGTTTACAACGTTCCAGAATGCCGCCAAGTAGTCAGGGCGTTTGTTCTGGTATTTCAAGTAGTAAGCATGTTCCCAAACGTCCACTCCAAGGATCGGCGTTTTGCCTTCCATTAATGGAGAATCCTGGTTAGGAGTAGAAGTCACTTCCAACTCGCCGTTTGAAACTGCTAGCCAAGCCCAGCCTGAACCGAAGCGTGTTTTGCCGGCATTTTCGAATTTCGTTTTGAATTCGTCAAAGCTGCCGAATTTAGCATCGATTGCTTCAGCAAGTGCACCTGATGGCGCGCCTGTGCCATTTGGCGTAAGCAATTGCCAGAACAACGAGTGGTTAGCGTGTCCGCCGCCATTGTTGCGCACTGCTGTACGGATATCTTCAGGAACTGCGTTCAAATCAGAGATCAATTCTTCAATTGATTTTGAAGCAAGGTCTTCGTGGCCTTCTAAAGCCGCATTTACGTTTGTTACGTAAGTGTTATGGTGTTTTGTGTGGTGGATGTTCATTGTTTCTTTGTCGATGTGTGGTTCAAGTGCGTCATACGCGTAAGGTAATTCTGGTAATTCATAAGCCATGATTAAATTCCTCCTTGAGTCTATTGTTCTACGTTCATAGCGTATCAAAGTTTTTCGAGCGATACAATTAAAATGCCCAGACAATTCATTTAATCAGTCTTTTGACTGAATCAAATTACCAGGAAGAACAGGGCGACCATAATGATTTGTATGATCCCTTTGGTGAAGACCGAAGTGATAAACCCGACGACCGACCCGATGCCCGACTTTACCGATTGTTTGATGGTCGACTTATTGAAAATCAATTCAGCGAGGATCGCACCGAGGAATGGCCCGACCAAAATACCGGCAATCGGAATGACGAAGGGCCCGACAATCAATCCGATTGTGCTGCCCCATAAGCCAGCTTTTGAACCCCCGAATTTTTTTACGCCAAAAGCATTGGCAAGTGCATCGGCTCCAAACAGCAAAACCACAAACAAGCTTTCAATCAGCCAGAACCACCACGGCAAATCGCTGAACTCGAAGAACAGCCCATAAACGACAAATCCGCCGAAGATAAATAGGACCGCTGGAATGATTGGATAAACCAAGCCGACAAACCCGACAGCAAAAAATAACAAAATGACAATCCAAGCGAAAATCTCCATTTTCAACCTCCTAACAAAAACTCCTCTTCACCGTGCCTTACATGATTAAATGTAAAGAAATGAAAAGGAGCCATTAAATCTATTCTACTGTATGAGCCTGCAAAAGTTCCACTATTCTATAAAAGGCTTTCTGCTTCCGATCCCAGAGCGGATGGGATTCCGCTTTTATACACGGTTGCCGAGAATAGCTTCAGCGATGTTGACCGAATGGTCGCCGATACGCTCCAAGTTACTGACGATGTCGACAAAGACAATCCCAGCTTGCGCCGAGCATTGGCCTTCGTTCAAACGCATAATATGTTTTTTGCGGAATTTGCGCTCCATCTTATCAATCAGATCTTCTTGCTCTGCAACTTCACGAGCCAGCTCGTGGCTTGTTGTATCGAGAGCATCCAGCGCTTTTTTCACGGTGGCGATCGTTAAGGTGAACATTTCTCGCAAATCTTCCATCGCATCTGCTGTGATTTTAACCCGGTTATTCTCCTGATAATCGACCAATTCGATGATATTTTCAAAATGGTCGCCGATCCGTTCAATATCCCGAACCGTTTCCATTAACATCGTATGGCGTGTTGAGTCTGTAGCCGAAATGGATTCAGCTGAAATCAACACAAGATAATCGGTGATTTTGCCGTCAAGGTTGTTGATGGCATCTTCCAGTTGATAAGCCATCTCCGCACTTTTCTTGCTCTTTGTTTTTAAGTATTCGTAAGTTTCTTCAAGTCCTTGCACTGCATACCCGCCCATTCGCAGCACTTCTTCCTTTGCCTGCCCTAAGGCAATAGAAGGAGACTGCTCGATAAAATGGACATCCAAGTGCTTCGGCTTGAATTCGATCAAGACTTCTTCACCTGGTATGAATTTGGTTACTAGATAAGCCCAGAAGCCGATCAACGGAAATTGAATAATTGTATTGGCTACGTTAAATGTACCGTGGGCAAAAGCGATTTGCATTTTCGGCTCCAGATTCAAAATTCCTGCAATCCATTCCACATAGGCTGTGAACGGCATCAAGAGAAGCAGAAAAATAATTGAGCCCACAACATTAAACAGGACATGGACAGCTGCAGCTCTGCGTGCAGCAATTGAAGTGCCTAATGCTGCTAATACTGCAGTGATCGTTGTTCCGATGTTATCTCCGAAAAGAACCGGCAGCGACGCGCCTAATGATAGAACGTTCTCTGCGTAAAGGCCTTGCAGAATCGCGACGGTCGCACTTGAACTCTGTACAATCAATGTGAACACTGTACCGACGACTACGCCTAGAATCGGCAGATCACTTAAACTGATCGTTAAGTCGATGAACGCTGCGGATTCGCGCAAAGGTTTCATTCCGTCACTCATCAGTTCAAGACCGAAGAACAGCCCGCCGAAACCGAAGACTACCTGGCCAAAGTTTTGAATCTGATTCTTCTTAAAGAAGAAGATCAGAGCAGCACCCACAGCCATGATCGGCAGTGCATAAGCCCCCACATCCAAACCGATGATAAAGGCGGTTACAGTTGTCCCGATATTGGCCCCCATAATAACGCCAATCGCTTGTCTTAAAGTCATAAATCCGGCACTGACTAAACCTACGACAATGACCGTCGTCCCCGAACTCGATTGAATCAGCACCGTGACAATAATCCCTACTAGAACTCCCATGAAAGGATTGGTCGTAAAGCGGTCGAGGATTCCCCGCAGCCTGTCGCCTGCAGCTTTTTGCAAGGCATCCCCCATATATTTAATGGAGAACAGGAATATCCCTAAACCGCCAAAGAAAGTAAAAAGCATTTCTTGCCAATTCGTTTCCACGATATACATTCAACTCCTAATTTACGATTTCACACCCTGTCTATTATGAAGAGTTCGATAAGACCTTGTAAATACCTTTATTTAAAATTTACATTGCCGTAACAAAGCACTCCTATTGGATACACTTCCGCATGTTAGGATATAATTATCAGTTGAAAGGAAGATGCACGTGAACCTTTA
Source organism: Planococcus massiliensis (assembly GCF_000821325.1). NCBI lineage: Bacteria > Bacillati > Bacillota > Bacilli > Caryophanales > Caryophanaceae > Planococcus > Planococcus massiliensis. The sequence goes on from NZ_CCXS01000001.1 coordinate 1,882,325, forward strand.
TCAATTATTCAAAGCCAGTTTAATGGAACCTAAAAAGCAGGCAGCCGTCCGTATAATGACGATAGGAAAGATTCTGCGTTTTGTTTTCGTGTTTATCCTATTTATGACGGTAATTTCCTTCATTGAATTATCACTCGGTTTGAGCGACACAGCCAGTGATGTTGAAGGCCTTCTCCAATTTGTCGAAGAAATTGAATTTCTGCTCTACCCTTTTGCTTTTGTGTTTTTATTTGTTTCGACGACCCTCTACCATTTTTTGAAAATCAGTTTTTTCGCGTTGGTCGGGCTGCTGTTCATTAAACTAAAAAAGCGCAAAGGCGAATATCGCCATCTTTGGCGCACGGCTGCTTTAGCAGTCACAATTCCGACACTTATTTCATTTGTGTTCAGTTTTATCGGAGCCGATCTTTGGGTTTCTGCTGCAACCAGTCTGTTGACGGTCCTCTATTTATATTTGGCTACGAATTATTATCCGAAACAGCCGGCAAAAAAAGTATAGACATTACACAATCCTGGATTCTACCCGAGAATGGACCCTTGAAGTACAAAGAATTCTTGCCATTATTCAAAAAATGGCAACTCAACCGTTCTTTCTTGTCTTTTAGGTTGTCAGACTGCTAAAATGGCAATAGGTAACTGTAACAAACTAGTCAACTAGTTGGAAAAAGCGGTAGGCCGAGTGAAGCCTATCCTGCTAAAAAGGAGAGAATTTTAATGAGTGAAAGCATTCACCGTACGAAAACACGCCCCGTTAAAGTTGGTGATCTGACGGTCGGCGGAAGCAATGAATTATTCATTCAAAGTATGGCAACAACAAAAACCCACGATGTGGAAGCGACAGTTGCAGAAATTCTGCGCCTAGAAGAAGCGGGCTGCCAAATTGTCCGTGTTGCTTGCCCGGATGAGCGTGCGGCTTACTCTATCGGTGCCATCAAGGCACGCATCAATATCCCGCTTGTTGTTGATATTCATTTTGACTATAAATTAGCTTTGATCGCAATTGAACAAGGTGCTGACAAAATCCGCATCAACCCGGGCAATATCGGACGCCGCGAAAAAGTGGAAGCGGTTGTAAACGCAGCAAAAGCAAAAGGCATTCCGATCCGCATCGGTGTCAACGCTGGTTCATTGGAACGCAAAATCCTTGAAAAATACGGCTACCCGACTGCTGACGGCATGGTTGAAAGTGCGCTTCACCACATTAAAATCTTGGAAGACTTGGATTTCCACGACATCATCGTTTCGATGAAAGCGTCAGATGTAAGTTTGGCGATTGAAGCTTACGAAAAAGCTTCAAAAGCTTTTGACTATCCGCTTCACTTAGGCATCACGGAGTCGGGTACGTTGTTCTCCGGAACGGTGAAAAGTGCGGCCGGCATCGGTGCATTGCTTGCGAAGGGCATCGGCAACACATTGCGCATCTCGCTAAGTGCGGACCCAGTCGAAGAAGTAAAAGTGGCACGTGAATTATTGAAAGTTTTCGGCTTATCTTCTAATGCCGCAACACTGATTTCTTGCCCGACTTGCGGACGCATTGAAATCGATCTGATCAAGATCGCAAATGAAGTGGAAGAATACATCTCCCACATTAAAGCTCCACTTAAAGTAGCGGTTCTTGGCTGTGCTGTAAACGGCCCCGGGGAAGCACGCGAAGCGGATATCGGCATCGCTGGTGCGAGAGGCGAAGGTTTGCTGTTCATGAAAGGAAAAACGGTCCGCAAAGTGCCGGAAGAAACGATGGTTGAAGAATTGAAGGTTGAAATCGATAAGCTTGCACAGGAATACTTTGAAAAACAAGCTGCTGAAAAAGCAGAATTGGAACAACAACAAGTATAAGGTCGTGAAGCTATGAGAAGCCGTTTTGGCATTGACATCGATGGGACGGTGACATCACCGACCTCATTGATTCCACATATTAATGAAGCATTCAACAGCAACCTGACGCTGGATGATATAAAAGAATACGATTTGACTGCAGCTCTGCCCCACCTTCCAAAAGGCGAATTTTTTGACTGGTTCCGGGAAGCTGAACCGAAAATTTATGCGACTTCTCCCATTTCAGAGAACGCCAAAAATATTTTGGAAAAATGGAAAGAGCACTACGAATTGTATTTCATTTCAGCGCGCGGCGAAAATGCCCGCGACGTAACATACGATTGGTTTGCCGAGCATGCCATTGCGTATGACCATATCGAATTGATCGGCACCCATAAGAAAATCGAAACAGCGAAACGCCATCAAGTGGATCTTTTCTTTGAAGATAAGCATGATAACGCGGTCGAAATTTCTGAGGAGCTGGACATTCCGGTCATCCTGTTCGATACGCCTTATAACCGCTTGCCAACACCGAAGAATGTGGTGCGCGTGTTCAATTGGCTGGAAGCTGAGCAATGGGTCGAAAAAGAATTTGCTCTTCAGCAAAGCATTCGTTCAAAATAAATTGAAAACCATCAGCGCGTTTCGCTGATGGTTTTTTTGTTTGCTTTGTTGCAAATGGCGAAAGTTCGTTTGAAAAAAAGCGCAAGCGGCATCTTCACCGCTTGCGCTTTTCTTACTGTCCAGACTCCAGCGCCTAGCTTCTCGGGGCATAAGCCGTCTCGCCTGTGCGGCAAGAAGCGCCGCTTCGGCAATCCGTCTTATGCCTTTCGAAGCTGAACAGGCACTTCCGCTTTTCTTATTGGCATTCCGGGCATTTGCCGTAAATTTCGAATTTGTGGTTTGCAATTTCATAAGCCGGCAATGCCGCGCCGAGCATATCCATCGGACACACGGGTATTTCTTTGATCTTCCCGCAGTCCATGCAGATGAAGTGATGGTGGTGGTGTTCGCTTTCGCATTGCATCCGGAAATGGCGCTCACCCGACAGCTCCGTTTCTTCCAATATGCCAAGCGACACGAACGTCGCCAAGTTGCGGTATACCGTATCGTAGCTCATGCTCGGATAATCCTTTTGCATGACGTCGAGCAGATCACGCGCCGTCAAATAGCGGTCATCATCTGCAAATAATTCAAGGATTTGCGACCGTTTCGTCGTTTCCTTATAGCCGTTTTCCTTTAAAATGTCCCACGCTTTTGAGATGTTCATGCGACAGCCCCCTTCTTCATTGAAACAGAGATCTTTTTAAAGCCAATGACCAGCAATAACAAGAAAATTGAAGTGACAACAATGGTGCCTCCCGGCGCCAAATTAAAGTAAAATGCCGTAACTAAACCGGTGATGACGGAAAATTCGCCAAAAAAGATGGATAGCAAGATTGTTTGTTTGAAGCTTTTCGCTACCCGCATGGCCGCCGCTACCGGGATCGTCATCAATGACGACACCAATAATATCCCGACGATCCGCATCGAACCGGCAATAACAAGCGCAGTCACAATCATGAAGAGGAAATGAATCCATTTGGCCGGCAATCCGGAAGCTTTTGCGTATTCATCATCAAACGACAATACAAACAATTCTTTGAAGAACAAGAAAATAAATGCCAGGACAACGATGGCGATGGCACCTACAATCAGCAGGTCCTCCCGGCTGACAGCCGAAACAGAGCCAAATAGATAGCCGAATAAATCATTGGAAAAGCCTTGCGCCAGCGAAATGAAAATCGCCCCAAAGCCAATTCCCGCCGACATGATGATCGGAATCGCCAATTCTTCATAATGTTTATAGAGGCTTCTCAGGCGTTCAATCAGAATGGAACCGCCGACAGATGCAGCAATCCCTAGAAATAAAGGATTCAATAAAGCAAAGGCAGCTACGCTCTGGCTTAAAAACAGGCTTCCCGCTATTCCGGCTAACGTTACATGGCTCAAGGCATCCGCAATAAGCGAAAGGCGGCGGACCACGATGAAAACGCCGAGAAGCGGTGCGATGACACCGATGATCAAACCGGCGGCAAATGCATTTTGCAGAAATTCATAAGTAAAAATGGCTTCAAACATGGCTATGGCTTCCTCCGATATGGTGAATTTTACGGACCGAATGGCCATACCATGCTTCGCGCTGGGCGTCGCTCATCGTATGGAGCTGTTCTTTAAATCCGTGGAAATGGATGGTCTGGTTAAGGCAAGCCACATGCGTGATGCGGTCGGTTACCGTATCTACGTCATGGGTCACCAGCACCAACGTGATGTTTTGATCGCGGTTAAGCGAAGCAAGCATATTATAGAAAGATTGGACATTTTGGTGATCAATGCCCACTGTCGGCTCATCCAGGATGAGCACTTTCGGCTTTGCCACCAAAGCTCTCGCGATAAACACACGCTGCTGCTGCCCGCCGGATAATTCACTGACGCTGCGGCCGCTAAAAGCTTCCATCCCGACTGAAACCAGTGCTTCTTTTACATGCTGTTTGTAATTTTTCGGAAGCCTGTGGAATAAACCTGCTTTTTTCGCCAGTCCCCCAGCGACCACTTCTTCCACAGTTGCCGGAAAACCGGAATTGAAGGAATTGGATTTTTGGGAAACGTAGCCGATCCATTCGCGGTGCTTGAAGTTTTTCGAATCAACGCCAAAAAGTTCGATCTGCCCTTTTGTCGGCTTGATCAACCCCAGCATGACTTTCAGCAAAGTGGATTTTCCGGATCCGTTCGGTCCAAGTATGGCCAGGAAATCGCCTTCCTCGACTTTCAAGGAAATGTTCTCGAGTGCCCTCGTTTGTTCATATTCATAACTGATTTCTTTAATATTGATCAATGGCGCGTCCATAAAGCCGCCTCTTTTCTAATTAATAATGATTACGATTTACATCATTAAATCAGTATAGAGGACTTTAGCCCCCTTGTAAATAGTTAAGCACTCAGAAAATCACCGGTTCCCGCCATTCGGATAAAAATAAAAACCGCAAGCTTGCCGGAATTTCCGGTTCAGCTTGCGGTTGCATGATGCTTTTGATTAAAGCGGCGCTTTCATTTCTTCGATGACACCCGGAGTAAAAATCCCGTTTTTGAACATTTCAATTTCAAAAGCGTATGGCGGTTTTTTATTTTTTGCATCGGTTCCGACATACGGCGTTTCGAGAATTTTCGGCACATGCTGCAAGTCGCGGTGATGCACAATGCCATTCAAGGCTTCAAAGCCGATTTCCCCGAATCCGATGTTTTCGTGGCGGTCTTTGCCGGCCCCGCGGACATTTTTGCTGTCATTGATGTGAAGCACCTGCAGACGGTCGATTCCGACAATGCGGTCGAATTTTTCGAGTACCCCATCAAAATCTTCCTGGATATTATACCCGGCATCATGTGTATGGCAGGTGTCGAAGCAAACCGACAAACGCTCATTATGGGTTACGCCATCAATGATCGCTGCGATTTCCTCAAAGCTGCGGCCGCATTCCGTGCCTTTTCCAGCCATCGTTTCAAGGGCGATATTGACCGCATAATCCTCTGCCAGCACCTCATTCAAGCCTTCAACGATTTTCGCAATTCCCGCTTCTGGGCCTGCGCCTACATGGGCACCTGGGTGCAAAACGATCTGCTTCGCGCCAAGCGCTGCCGTCCGTTCGATTTCTTTTTGAAGAAATTCAACGCCAAGTGCAAAAGTTTCAGGCTTAACGGTATTCGCTAAGTTAATGATATAAGGTGCATGCACCACGATATGGCTCAAATTGTTGGCAGCCATATGGGCCTGGCCCGCTTCGATATTCAGCTCTTCAATCGGCTTGCGGCGCGTATTCTGCGGTGCTCCCGTATAGATCATGAATGTGCTCGCTCCGTAGGAAGCCGCTTCTTCACTTGCTGCAAGAAGCATTTTCTTTCCGCTCATCGATACGTGTGAACCTATTAACATCTAAATAATCTCCTTACTTTTTGCGGTTTTTGCGGCGTTCGATTTTCTTGATTTCGTCCATTTTCCATTTCATTTTCTTTTTGTACATCGGTTTTACAGATTTAGGTTTATGGACCATCGTTTTCGCTTTCGCATCCGCTTCATTTGTCTGTCTAACGCGCGTTTTCCGGCTATGGCGGTCTTTCAAATCAACAAACTCGCCTTTGACGATATCTTTTTGCTGGAAAGGAATGCCCATTTTCTCGACGCGGTTAATCGCATCTTCCTCTTCCGGATTGAAAATCGTGATGGCAATCCCTTTTAATCCGGCGCGTGCCGTACGGCCGACGCGGTGAACAAAGAATTCCAAGTCTTCCGGCAGCTCATAGTTGATGACATGGCTGACGCCTTGGATGTCGATGCCGCGTGCCGCAAGATCGGTTGCCACGATGTATTGATATTCCAAATCACGGATTTGCTTCATCATTTTCACGCGTTCCCGCGGAGCCAAATCGCCATGGACCCGGCCGACACGGATGCCCGCTTTTGCCAGTTCGTCTGCCACGTAGTCGGCATTTGTTTTCGTATTGACGAAAATGATGGCCAAATACGGATTAATGATGCCCATAATTTCTTTCAGGCGCTCCACTTTCCGTTTGCTTCTGGCTGGCACCAAGTAGAAATCTAAGCCTTCAGCCGTCGGGCGTTTGTCGCCGATTTTAACGTGGACTGGTGATTCCATGTATTTTTTCAGGAATGGCTTCAATTTTTCCGGAATGGTCGCTGAGAATACATACATCTCCAAATCGTCTTTCATCTTGCCGGCAACTTGGTCAATTTCTTCGATAAAGCCAAGATCAAATGCCAAATCCGCTTCGTCAACCACAAGGATTTTTCCTGTGTGGACCAAAAGCGCATTTTCATTGACCAAGTCTTTTAAGCGGCCTGGTGTACCGATAACGATATGCGGCTGGGTCTTCAGTTTGTTAATGGAACGTTTTTTGTCTGTTCCGCCGATAAAGCTTTTCACTTCGATATCGGATCCTTCAACAAGCTTCATCATTTCTGCATAGATTTGCGTGCCGAGTTCGCGTGTCGGTGCACAGATCACTGCCTGAACTTCTTGGCGGCTTGTGTCGATGCGCTCTGCAATCGGAATGATGAAGCTATGGGTTTTCCCTGTTCCTGTATGGGATTGGCCGATAGCTGAGTTGCCTTTCAATATATGGGGCATCATCTCTTTTTGGATCGGGGTCGGTTCCTGAAAACCGAGTTTTTTCACCGCTTCTAATAGGAACGGCTTGAATGGATAATCATTAAATTTTGTCATGGGATCATATTCCCTCCTTACGCTCTTGACATTATAGCATGAATTCGCTTTTTTCGTATTGCAACTTTTGTAAAGACACGCCGTCTCGTTTATAATGAAGGTATGATTTTGAAAGGAGTGCGGTTATGAAGGTAATGAAAATATCGCCAAGAGGGTATTGCTATGGCGTTGTAGATGCAATGGTCATTGCAAAAAATGCGGCAATGGACGAAACTTTGCCCCGCCCTATTTATATACTAGGCATGATTGTCCACAATAAACACGTAACAGACGCATTTGAAGAAGATGGAATCATCACGTTGGACGGCAAAAACCGCCTTGAAATTTTGGAGAAAGTCGAATCCGGCACGGTCATTTTCACAGCGCACGGCGTTTCGCCGCAAGTCCGTGAACTTGCCCGGAGAAAAGGGCTGGTGTCCATCGATGCAACTTGCCCGGATGTCACCGTTACCCACGATTTGATCCGGGAAAAGACGGCAGAAGGCTATCACATCATCTATATCGGCAAAAATGGCCACCCCGAACCTGAAGGGGCGATCGGTGTCGCGCCTGACTTGGTCCATTTGGTGGAAAGCGTTGAAGATGTTGATCAGCTTCAATTAACAGCAGACAAAATCATCGTGACCAACCAAACGACCATGAGCCAGTGGGACGTTGTGGACATGATGAAACGCTTAAAAGAGAAATACCCGCATTCAGAAGTCCATAAAGAAATTTGCCTGGCGACACAAGTTCGCCAGGAAGCCGTCGCAACCCAAGCGGGCGAAGCGGATCTATTGATTGTCATCGGCGACCCGATGAGCAACAACTCGAACCGCTTGGCGCAAGTTTCCCAAGACATCGCCGGAACGCCTGCTTACCGCATTTCCGATCTTTCGGAACTGAAGCTGGAATGGCTGGATGGTGTGGAAACGGTGGGAATCACGGCCGGCGCTTCGACGCCGACCCCGATCGTCAAGGAAGTGATGAACTTCCTCGATAAATACGATCCGGAGGATCCGGAAACACATGAATTGACGCGCAGTGTCCCGTTGAATAAAATCTTGCCGAAGATCAAGCATCCGAAACCTTCGGAGCGCATTGAACCTTACCCAGTCGAATAGTTTGAAATGTCCTTTTGGCCATTGACATAAACCGTGAGCTTTTATCAAAGTCTCACGGTTTTGCTTTACAGATGATTACAGCGAGGTGAAATTGCATGGAAAAGATCGCGATCATTGGCTCGGGTGGCTCCGGAAAATCCACTTTCGCACGCAAACTGGGCGATAAACTTCAGCTTCCCGTCTACCATCTTGACGCCATCCTCTGGAAACCGAACTGGACTGCTGTCTCTCGGAGCCAGCAAGAAGCCATCCAGCTTCAACTGGTCAATAAAGAAGAATGGATTATTGACGGCAATTACAACGGCACACTGGACCTCCGCTTAGAAGCTGCTGATTGCATCATTTTCATGGATATGCCGCGCAACTTATGCATTTACCGGATATTGAAACGCAATTTCCTTTACCGGAACACGCAGCGCCCTGATATGGCCACTGGCTGCCAGGAACGCTTCGATTTGAAATTTTTGAAGTGGGTGTGGAATTATTCCCGAGACCAGCGCCCTCGCGTCTTGCAGAAGTTGCAGCGTTTAGCAATTGAAAAAGAGTTGGTCATTTTGGCTTCTCCTAAAGAAGCGAAAGACTTTCTCGAACAACTAAAAACAGAGAATCCAGTCGCCGTAAAGTAAACTGGATTCTCTGTTTTATTTGAATGTAAACGGTTCTGTATCGACTTCGGACGGCAGGAACTCGCACTGCCAGTTCTGCACCTTTGCCATCCGGTTGACGACGCCTTTGATCATGACTTTTTCGACATGGTGGCCAGGGTCTACAACGGCGAGGCCCATCGCTTCTGCATCTTGCGCTACGTGGAAATAGAGATCGCCTGTGACGTAGACGTCCGCTCCTGCACGCTTTGCTGCGTGAATGTATTTATTGCCGTCGCCGCCGAGCACGGCCACTTTCCGGACAGGTTTTGCAAGATCGCCGACAATCCGAACAGCCGGTACATCAAGCCGCCCTTTCACGTGTTCTGCGAAATCCTCAAGGCTCATTTCTGTATCCAGCACTCCGACGCGCCCTAATCCCATCGGCAATTCCTTGTTTTCCAACGTAAACACATCGTATGCCACTTCCTCGTAAGGATGGTCTGCAATCATGGCTTTAATGGCACGGTCTTTTTCGTTTTTCCGGATGACCACTTCGATTTTCGATTCTGCAGTCATTTCCATCTTTCCGGCTTCGCCGATATACGGGTCGGCATCTTTTGTCGGTCTGAACCGTCCTGTGCCGCTTAGCGTATAACTGCAATGTTCATAATCCCCGATGGCTCCAGCTCCCGCATTCCCGAGCGCCTCGCGCACTTGCTCTTCATGGCTTTCCGGGACAAAAACAGCGATTTTCACCAGCTCCGCCTCGTATGTAGGAACGAGAATTTTCGTATCGCTGAGCCCAAGCGCGTCTGCGAGAAGATCATTGACGCCGCCTTCTGCCACATCGAGATTGGTATGGGCTGCATACACAGCGATATCGTGTTTGATCAGCTTTTCCATTAAACGGCCTTGCGGGAAATCCGTCTGCAAATTTTTGAGCGGGCGGAAAATCGGCGGGTGATGGGCAATGATCAATTCGGCACTTTTAGCGATTGCTTCATCCACCACTTCTTCGTTGACATCCAACGTTACCAAGACCCGTTCAATTTTCTTGTTCAACGTTCCGACATGGAGCCCGATCGGATCGCCTTCCATCGCCAAATATTTAGGCGACCATTTCTCAAACTCCTCGATGATCTGCTGCCCATTCGGTATTTTCATTGTTCAGCACCTCTTCTACTAGTTGGATTTTATGCACCAAATCATTTTTCCGCGAAAGGATTTCCACGGTTTGTTCCGTAGCCTCCATTGAAGCGACAATCTTTTTCCACTGCGCACTTTCACGCCGCCATTTCTCGATGAAAACCGGAGAACGCTCTTTCATCAAATACGGTCCCATCAGGAGTTCCGTTTCCGTTAAAACGGAATTCGCTTCGGCGCGTTCCAATACGAGAATTTCATAGATTTTGTCGTTTTCTTTCAAAATTTCTTCTGAATGGACGTTCCAGCCGTTTTGCTGGGCCCAATCGCGGATCGCTTTGGCATGGACATTTGGCTGAAGGATTAAACGTTCGACTCCTTCTAGCCGCGCTATCCCTTCTGTTAAAATGGAGACAATCAAGGGCCCGCCCATTCCTGCAATGGTGACGGCTGTCACGCCATCTTCAGGATGGATAGCTGCAAGTCCGCTTGCCAGCCTTACGGTAATCTGATTCTCCAGCTGTTCTTGCTGAACTTGTTTTTTGGCCGATTCAAAGGGGCCTTTTACTACTTCCCCGGCAACCGCCCGTTTAACCATCCCATTTAATACCAAAAAGCATGGCAAATAGGCATGGTCGCTGCCGATATCTGCAACGATGGCGCCTTTTGGAACATGCTTTGCCACCCGTTCCAAACGCAGCGATAATTGTTGTGCATTCATCCGTTGTCCTCCTATCAACAAAACCCCCTTAGCTCAAGAAGAACTAAGGGGGTTTTCAAACTATTCGAGAGATAAAACCCACTCCGCCATAGCTGGAATGTTCTCTTCTTCGATGAGTCCGCCTGGCATTGCGCCTTTACCATTTGCAATAATCTCTTCGATTCCTGCTTGGTCAAGTTCAGTATCAACCAATGATGGTCCTACTGCGCCTTCATAGCTTGAACCGTGACATGATACACAGCTTTGCTGCGCTTGTGATTCTGGATCGAATTCAGCAGAATCCGTGCTTCCGCCGTCGTTGCCTTGCTCTTCGCCGCCAGCGCCGTCTTCTTCAGCATGTTCTGCAGCAATCTCTTCTTGGTTATTCGCTCCTTCTAAAGATAAGAAGAAAATAAGACCAATACCGAAAGCCATGATTAAGATATAAGGTACAATTGCATTTTTTTGCATCCGTTACCCCTCCCTCTATAAAGTTCTGCTTGATGATAGTGTTCGTATCATTCATTATTGTACTGTATTATTCTCAAAACGAAAAGTCTTATGGGAGAAGTTTTGAGTTATTGTGACAAATTCAGCAACTTAACAGCCGATTTGTCTGGCAATGACCATTTTCTGCACTTCAGACGTTCCTTCGCCGATTTCCAGCAACTTCGCATCGCGCATATAGCGTTCCACTTCATACTCTTTCATATAGCCGTAGCCGCCGTGGATTTGAATCGCTTCGTCCGCCACTTCCATGGATATTTCCGATGCATAAAGTTTCGCCATCGAAGCTTCTTTCGTGAACGGGCGCCCTTGGTCTTTCAGCCAAGCTGCTTTGTAGACCATATTGCGCGCCAATTCAATTTTGAGCGCCATATCCGCCAGTTTAAATTGTGTGATCTGGAACTCGGATAAGCTCTTGCCGAACTGTTTGCGTTCTTTTGAATAATTCAATGCACGGTTGAACGCCGCCTGAGCGATCCCAACGGCCATGGCAGCGATGCCTATGCGGCCTCCGTCCAAAGTCACCAGGAACTGCTTGAAGCCTTCCCCGCGCTTGCCGAGCAGGTTTTCTTTCGGTACCCGGACATTTTCTAATACCAGTTCCGTTGTATTGGATGCATGGAGGCCCATTTTTTCGTAATTGTCGATGATCGTGAAGCCTTCAGCATCCGTCGGCACGATAATGGCGCTGATTTCTTTCTTGCCGTTTTCCATTCCTGTGATAGCAGTGATCGCCAAATGTTTCGCATAGCTCGCGTTTGTGATATAAACTTTCGAGCCATTGATGACCCAGTCATCTCCGTCTTCCACTGCACGCGTTTCTGTTCCGCCTGCATCCGACCCGGCATTCGGTTCTGTCAATCCGAATGCGCCGAACGATTCGCCTGAACAAATCGGCGCCAAGTATTTTTCTTTTTGTTCTTCCGTGCCGAAAAGGTTCAATGGCGCACCGCCGAGTGAAATATGCGCCGAATACGTAATGCCCGTTGATGCACAGGCCCGGCTCAACTCTTCCGTCACAATTGCAAAGCTTGTTGTGTCGGCGCCAGCGCCGCCGTATTTCTCATCAAACGGCAATCCCATCATCCCCATGTCGGAAAGCTGTTTGAAAATCTCTTTCGGAAACTCATTCGTACGGTCGCGGTCGACTGCTCCAGGCGCCACCACTTTATCCGCAAACTCTTTAATTGTTTTCTTGATCATTTGCTGTTCTTGCGTCAAATCGAAATTCATCCCATTACATCCCCTTTGCTATGAATACGCTTACAACTTTCATTATATAGGAAAAATTTAGACAAACTCAACTCTTAAAGGGAAATAAATAAAAAACGCGAATGCCTGAAGAGCATTCGCGCTTATATTTTATAGTTTATTTAATTGATTTTTAAAAACGGGACGTTTCTAAAAATTCGATTGCTATTCTATTCCAGGAAGTCTTTCAAACGTTTGCTGCGGGATGGGTGGCGAAGTTTGCGAAGCGCTTTAGCTTCGATTTGGCGGATCCGTTCACGGGTAACGCCGAAGACTTTGCCCACTTCCTCAAGCGTGCGTGTGCGGCCATCGTCTAAACCGAAACGGAGGCGCAATACATTTTCTTCACGGTCCGTCAATGTATCCAATACATCTTCTAACTGTTCTTTCAACAATTCGTAAGCTGCATGGTCGGAAGGAGATTGTGCATCCGAATCTTCAATGAAATCGCCAAGATGCGAGTCATCTTCTTCGCCGATCGGCGTTTCCAATGATACCGGCTCTTGCGCAATTTTCAGGATTTCACGGACTTTTTCCGGCAATAAGTCCATTTCTTCCCCAATTTCTTCCGGTGAAGGCTCACGCCCAAGATCCTGCAGCAGCTGGCGCTGGACGCGAATCAATTTGTTGATCGTTTCTACCATATGCACCGGAATGCGGATGGTACGCGCCTGGTCGGCAATCGCACGAGTGATGGCTTGGCGAATCCACCAAGTCGCATACGTACTGAATTTAAAGCCTTTCGAGTAGTCGAATTTCTCGACCGCTTTGATCAAGCCCATATTCCCTTCCTGGATCAAATCCAGGAAAAGCATGCCCCGCCCGACGTAGCGTTTAGCGATACTGACCACAAGGCGCAAGTTCGCTTCAGCCAAGCGTTTTTTCGCTTCTTCGTCGCCTTGTTCGATCAATTTGGCCAATCTTACTTCTTCTTCCGCTTTTAAGAGGTCCACCCGGCCGATTTCTTTCAAGTACATTCTGACAGGGTCGTTGATTTTGACGCCTGGCGGCACACTTAAATCATTCAAGTCGAATTTCTCTTCAGTCGGTTTCATGAGACGGTCCAAATGCTCTTCATCATCCGATTTCCGTTCCAATTCAATGCCATGCCCCTCAAGCTGATCGATGAATTCTTCAACGGCGTCCGATTCCATTTCAAAAATTGCTAATTTATCGGCAATCTGTTCATAGTTCAGTTCTCCCGTTTTTTTACCTGCTTCGATCAATTGTTTTTTTGCTTCTTCTACAGTTGCTTCAGGACCTTCTGTAGTGCTTAATGAGACATTGCTAGCTTCAACTTCGTTTGGACGTTCTGATTTCTCAGCCATACGATTTTCCTCCTTTAAAAAAACGGGATTAACCTATAATGATTTCTTCAAAGCAATCACTTCTTGCGCCAAAACTAAGGCACGCTTCAAGTCATGCTGTTTTTCAGCTTCTTTCGACTGCTGGATCTTTAATTTGATCTGCTGCTCGATTCGATGCTTTTGCAGATGGGCCAAGCAATCTGCGATCTCTTCTTCTGCATGTTCGGGATCGCGTTCGCTCAAAGCCGTTTCCATCACCAGCTTCCGAAGTTCAGGATCGCGCAGCGTTTCCAAAAATTTATGGAAATCCGCTTTTTCCCACTCTTCGTAAAAACCAAGCAGCTGCACATACAGCGCTTTGAATTCCTCGCTGACAAACGGCATGCCATCCTCCGCCGCGGCTAGTTTTTCCATGGTACGCGGATTCGCTAAGGCATGGGAAAAAAGCAGCCTTTCAGCGCGATGAAGGGATGTCACTCGTTTCGGATCCCGCTTTGGCGCTTTTTCTTGAACTGGCGCGCTTGGGCGGCTCCGTTCAATGGTTTTGTTTTCAAGCTTCCGGTACTGCTGGAGAATCGCTTCCTCTGACAGGCCGGTCTCATTAGACAATTGCTTGATGTAAAGATCACGTTCAATCGGCGACGACCGCCCTGCTAAGAGCTGGAGCACTTCTTGAATGTATTGCAAAAGGTCGTTTTCGTATTGAAAATTTTTATGTCTGCGGGCATGCATCATTGCAAACGCAATAAACGCATGCGGTTTGCCGATGATCTGCTCTTTAAAAGCTTCCTTGCCGTGTTCCCGGACAAAATCATCAGGATCCATTTTGCCGGGGAGGACGGCAACTTCCACTTTGAAATTTTCTTCATTCAATGCAATGGCCGCTCTTTTCGCAGCTTCCCATCCGGCATCATCCCCGTCAAAGCAGAGGACAATTTCCTGGGCAAAACGCTTCATCGCTTTGATATGCTGCGGCGTAAGCGAAGTTCCCATTGTCGCTAGCGCATTATCTACGCCTGCTTTGCCGGCAGCAATTACATCCATAAATCCTTCAAATAAGACGATTTTCCGATTTTTCCGGATGGCATTGCGTGCCAGATGCACATTATAAAGTACCTGGCTTTTCTGGAAAATCGGCGATTCGGGACTGTTCAGATACTTGGCTTCTTCCTTGCTTTTCACTAAAATCCTGCCGGAAAAAGCAATAACTTTCCCCGATTCATTGGTAATTGGAAACATGATTCTACCGCGGAAGCGATCAAAAAATCCATTTTTTTGCTCACGCTGGATCCCGAGCCCGCTCGACACCAATTCCTCTTCGCTGAAGCCTTTCCGCTGCAAAGCGGTGGCCATGTAATTCCATTCGGGCAATGCCCAGCCAATTCGGTATTTTTCGATCATTTCCTTTGTGAATCCCCTATTTTCCAGATAGTCGAGCGCTTCCTGCCCTTCTTCTGTATTCATAAGGATATGGTGGTACATATCGGCTGCAAATTCATGCATCAAAATAAGCTGATGGTCTGTTTTTGTAGGTGCCGGACCGGAATCGCTCGGAACCGAAACGTCAACATCGATCCCTGCCCGGCTGCCGAGGCGGGCCAATGCATCTTGGAAAGTGATATTTTCAATGTCCATCAGGAAAGTGATGACGTTTCCGCCCGCTCCACAGCCGAAGCAATGGAAAATCTGCTTGTCGGATGTAACCGAGAACGAAGGCGTGCTTTCACCATGGAATGGACAGAGCCCGAACCAATTGCGCCCTCTTTTTGTTAATTGTACATACTCACCGACGACGTCTACTATATCCGTAGAAGAGCGGATCTGTTCGATCACTTCTTCAGGAACTCGATTTGACACATTATCACCATCTTTTTTTGCTTAACATACTTAATTCGTGATAGTTTACGGAACTCCTTCATCTTTCCTTAAAAAGATCAAGGCAAATTCCTGGCCATTATAATTGTTTTAGCCACAATTCTTCATTATAAAACGTTTTCGACAAAAAATCCACAACTTAAATAGAAAAACCACCTGATCAGGAGGTTTTTCTTTAATTCCGTTATTTTATTGGGAATAAATGCCTGCATGGGTGTAGTTTGCGATTATTTCCGTTTGCTTAAGATCAGATTGGCCGTTTCTTCGACAGCGCGGTTCGTGACGTCGATCACTTCGCAGCCGATCCGGCTGACAACTTTCTCGAAATGGGCTATTTCTTCGTGGATCCGGTTGATTTTCGCATAATTGGCATCGTCACTCAATCCCAATGCAATCAGCCGCTCTTTCCGGATGGAATTCAACTTTTCAGGAGAAATGACCAGCCCGTAGCATTTCGATGGATCGACACGGTAAAGCTCTTCTGGCGGGTCCACTTCCGGCACTAGCGGGACGTTCGCCACTTTCAAACGCTTATGTGCGAGGTATTGCGACAACGGTGTTTTGGACGTTCTCGAAATTCCGACTAATACGATATCGGCCATTAAAATTCCACGTGGGTCGCGCCCGTCGTCGTATTTGACCGCAAACTCGATGGCTTCCACTTTTTTAAAATAATCATCATCCAATTTGCGGACGAGCCCCGCTTCTTCTAAAGGAATGGAATCCAATTCATTTTCCAGCGCATCCATCAGCGGACCCATCAAATCCACAGCAGTTACATTGAACTTTGGCGTTTCCGCCTGGATATACCGCCGCAATTCTTTCGACACTAACGTATAGACGATGAAGGCCTGCTGCTGTGCAGCCAGTTTGATGATTTCCTCAAGATGCTCAACGGAATCAATATAAGGGAACCGCTTCAATACAGCATTTTGATCTGCATATAAATATTGGCTAATAGCCGCCTTCGCAACCAGTTCGCCTGTCTCTCCTACAGAATCAGAGACAATGAACATACGGAGCTGTTTCATTTCGTGCACCTCACAATTCGTGGTTTTCCGACAATGATAAAAATGCCCGGGTGATATTCGTTTTTGTCAACCGGCCAATAACTTTAAAGCCTTCCGGCTGTTCTTCTACGACCGGCAAAGCATCAATCTGCTGATTGATCAGCCGGTGAGCGGCCTGGATCAGCGACTCGTTTTTCACGCAGTACGTAATATTCGGCATTCTTGTCATGATGATATGTACTGGGATGGCAGTTAAATTTTGGCTTCCGAGGCTTGTCCGCAGCAAATCTTTGCGGGACAACACACCCGTCAGAAACGAATTCTTGTCTACGACGAACAAAGTTCCGACATCATCAAGGAACATTTGGCTAATTGCGTCATAGACGCTGACGTCTTCCCTGACCACTACCGGAATCGACTGAAAGTCTTTCACTTTCATATTATTCATCGTATCCGTTATGTCTTGGCCGGGTTTTTTGCCGGAATAGAAATAGCCGACACGCGGACGGGCATCTAAAAATCCTGCCATCGTCAAAATTGCCAAATCCGGCCGTAATGTTGCTCTTGTCAAATGCAGGCGTTCAGCAATTTGCTCGCCCGTGATCGGACCATTGCCTTTCACAATCTGCAGGATTTCCTCTTGTCTCTTATTGAGTTCGATCGGACTCACCGCCTCAAAATATGTTATACTCAATGATGATTATTATATACTAATGGATGCGATATTGCGAAGAAAACTTTCGCATGATACAATACTAAAGAATCGAATAGCAGACAATGATGGAGTTATAAGTACCGTCGCAATCAGCGAGCAGGGTTGGTGGAAGCCTGCATGGATGGGAAAAGGCACTCCGGAGTCGCACTTTCTTTAAAGAGGGCTGTTTTATGCAGCCAATCGAGGTGGAACCGCGGGTCTTAACGTACTCGTCCTCGGACATTATGTCCGGGACGTGTACGATTTTTTATTTTATGGAGGTTTTTTTATGTCAATGGAAGAAATAGTATCGTTAGCAAAACACAGAGGCTTTGTATTTCCGGGATCTGAAATCTACGGAGGCTTGGCCAATACGTGGGATTACGGCCCGCTTGGCGTAGAGCTGAAAAACAATATCAAAAAAGCATGGTGGAAAAAATTCGTCCAGGAATCCGCGCATAACGTCGGCCTTGACGCTGCGATTTTGATGAACCCGAAAACTTGGGTTGCATCCGGCCACGTCGGCAACTTCAACGATCCAATGATCGATTGCAAAAGCTGCAAAACGCGCCACCGTGCAGATAAATTGATCGAAGATGCCCTGGATGCAAAAGGGATCGAAATGATCGTAGACGGTTTGTCTTTCGAAAGAATGGCTGAATTGATCAAAGAACACGAAATCAAATGCCCGACTTGCGGCAAAGAAGATTTCACGGATATCCGCCAATTCAACTTGATGTTCAAAACCTTCCAAGGTGTTACGGAATCTTCAACAAATGAGATTTTCCTGCGTCCGGAAACTGCACAAGGAATTTTCGTGAACTATAAAAATGTCCAGCGTTCAATGCGCAAAAAGATGCCGTTCGGGATTGCACAAATCGGCAAAAGTTTCCGCAATGAAATCACGCCGGGGAACTTCACGTTCCGCACACGTGAATTTGAACAAATGGAACTTGAATTCTTCTGCAAGCCCGGCGAAGATTTGGAATGGTACGCTTATTGGCGCGATTTCTGCAAAAACTGGCTGCTGAACTTGAATATGTCGGAAGGCAATATGCGCCTTCGTGAACACGACGAAGACGAATTGTCGCATTACTCGAATGCTACTGTCGATATCGAATACAAATTCCCATTCGGCTGGGGCGAACTATGGGGCATCGCTGACCGTACCGACTTCGATTTGAAGCGCCATATGGAGCATTCCGGCGAAGACTTCAATTACATCGACCCGGTGACTAACGAGCGCTACGTGCCTTATTGCATCGAGCCGTCCCTTGGCGCTGACCGCGTAACGCTTGCCTTCCTGGTAGATGCATTCCACGAAGAAGCGCTGGAAAACGACGACAAACGCACTGTATTGAAGTTCCACCCGGCTCTTGCACCGTATAAAGCAGCGGTTCTTCCGCTTTCGAAGAAACTGGCTGAAGGCGCAACAGAAGTATTTGCGGATCTGGCGAAGCACTTTATGGTTGATTACGACGAATCGCAGTCAATCGGGAAACGCTACCGCCGCCAGGATGAAATCGGCACACCGTTCTGCATCACGTACGACTTTGATTCCGTGGAAGACGGCCAAGTTACGGTCCGCCACCGCGATTCAATGGAGCAAGTCCGTATGCCGATTGCTGAAGTACAGGCTTATATCGAAAAACACATTCAATTTTAATTAATCGTATATGAAGGGGACCCGCAATTTTGATGCGGGTCCTCTTTTTTAGGATCGGAAAGTAACTCTAAATAAAGCTTCCCGATTCTGCAAACAACCGGCTTTTCCTTCAGTAAAAACATCAAAAAAAGACCCGCTCAGGTAATTTCATCCTGCTGCGGGTCCTGCTCTTCTTTTCGGGGCATAAATTCAGGTGTCCGTTCCAATTGTTCCAGGAATTTCCTGGATTTCAAGCGGATCCCCGCCTGCTCTTCGTAGATTGTCCGCACAATCCCTTTAAGCAGCGATTTGGATTCCTTCTTCAATTTCAAGGAACCGACATGTTCGATCGGGACAAAATAAAAAGTGCGGATCAGCTTCACGAGCGCCGGGCTCAGACGGATGATGTAGCGGTCGACTTCAAAGCAGCGGTGGCAAAGGAATCCGAGTTCCTGAAACGAAAAAGCGAATTCCCCTTCTGTTGCCCCGCAGTTCGCACATTCGTGCAAAGTCGGCGTCAGTCCTGCTGAAGGCAGCATCTTCCATTCCACAAACAAGGAAATTGCTTCGGGATCATACCCCTCTTCAATCGCATGAAGGGCCTGATAGAGCATATCATAGATTGACGGCTGCGGTTCATCTTGTTCCGTCAGCCGATCAATCAATTCGGTAATGTAACTGGCATAAGCCGTTTTCATAATGTCTTCACGGATGTGGCGAAGCGACTCGAGCGGATCCCCGCTTTGAAGTGTGCCCATTCCACGCCCTTTGAAAACGGAATAGCTGCCATGGGTAAACTGCTGGGTTACAGCAGCCAAGCGGCTTGAAGGCTTTTTGGCCCCTCTCGCCATGCAAGTGATTTTTCCGGCTTCGCGGGTGAACAGCGTCACAATTTTATTGTTTTCACCGTAAGCCTGCGTCCGGATCACAATTCCCTCTAATTGATTCAGCATGGAACCGACTCCTTAATATTCGTCGTCTCTAAAACCGAAGTCGCGCAAATGCACTGCTTTATTGCGCCAATCTTTTTGCACTTTTACCCAAAGTTCCAAATAGACTTTTGAGCCAAGGAGGTTTTCGATGTCCTTGCGTGCGCGTGAACCGATTTCTTTTAAGAGGGCACCTTTTTTGCCGATGACAATCCCTTTTTGGGAATCCCGCTCAACCATGATCGTTGCCTGGACACGGATCATGTTTTCATTGTCGCTGTCCGGTGCAATTTTCTCGATGACCACTGCAATCGAATGCGGGATTTCTTCGCGCGTCAAATGCAAAGCCTTTTCCCGGATCAGTTCCGAAATGATGAAGCGCTCCGGATGGTCTGTCACTTGGTCCGCCGGGTAATATTGCGGCCCTTCAGGCAGATATTCCGTAATTTTTGCGAGTAGATTTTCCACGTTATTGCCCTGCAGCGCCGAGATCGGAATCGCTTCTGTAAAATCGTATTCGCTTCGGTAAGACTCGATCAATTTTGGCAGTTCATCGGGGTGTACTTGATCGATTTTGTTCAATACTAAAAAGACCGGCACGTCCAAGCCTTTGATCATTTCAAGGACAAAGCGGTCCTGCTTGCCGATGCGGTCGTCTGCACTGGCTACAAATAACAGCACATCCACTTCACGGAACGTGTTTTTCGCCACTTTCAGCATGAAATCGCCCAATTTATGGCGCGGTTCGTTGATCCCTGGCGTATCGATGAAAATCATTTGGCTGTCTGTATTTGTCACAACGCCTTGCACTTTATTGCGCGTTGTTTGGGGCTTGTCGCTCATGATGGCGATCTTCTGGCCGACCACCCGGTTTAAAAACGTCGATTTTCCGACGTTCGGACGTCCAATAATTGAGATAAAGCCTGATTTAAATCCGTTATTTCCCTGCTGCATACTCTAAATCCTCCGTTGAAAACGCTCCCGGCAACAATTCACTGACTGTTGTTTCCTGGACGTCTCCATTTAAATTTGTTAAATAAACCGGCATATTCGGCGAACAGAATTCGGCGATTACTTGCCGGCATGCACCGCATGGCGATGCCGGTCCTTTCGTATCGGCTACAACGGCCAATGCTGCAAAGTTTCGTTCGCCCTCTGAAACAGCTTTGAACATCGCTGTGCGCTCTGCACAGTTTGTCATGGAATAGCCCGCATTTTCAATATTGCAGCCGTGGTAGACCTTGCCGTCAGCCGTCAGAAGCGCTGCGCCGACCTTAAACTTTGAATAAGGCACATAAGCCCGTTCCCGCGCCGTTTTTGATTCTGTCATCAATTGTTCTTTTTCCATTGCGCTTCACCTCTGTAAGTTAAAACCATTTTGGTATGAATATCAGTAAACCAATTATAGCACTTGCCACTGCAAATACCAAAACCGCACCTGCTGCCATGTCTTTTGCCTGTTTTGCAAGCGGATGGAGCTCAGGCGAAGCGAGGTCCACGACGCGCTCCATCGCTGTATTGACAAGTTCGAACGCGAGCATGCCGCCGATCAGCAAAATGACGATGAGCCATTCTGTTTTGGAAAGGCCGGTCAGCCACCCGGAAAGGACTACAACAACTGCCGCCAATAAATGAAATCGGATGTTCTGTTCTTTCTGGATTGCCGCATAGATCCCTTGTGCTGCATATTGAAAAGACCGGAAAAATCTACTCAGTTTCATGTGCGTCACGGGTGATGCCTAGCGATGTCAAAATCGCCTCCTGTTTTCCGAACATTTCCTTTTCATCCGTTTCATTCATATGGTCATAACCTAACAGGTGCAAAAATCCGTGGACAGCAAGAAAGCCCAGTTCGCGTTCGAAGGAATGCCCGTAGTCGGCAGCCTGTTCTTTTGTCCGGTCCAAGGAGATGATGATATCTCCCAGAACTCTCGCTTCAGGAGAACCGACGATTTCCATTTCCCCTTCGCCCAATTCTTCCATCGCAAAAGAGATGACATCTGTCGGCGCATCCTTGCCGCGGTATTCTTTATTGATCGCTTGGATCATATCGTTTGTCACAAACGTTACCGATACTTCCGAATCTCCCACTCGTTCCTCTTCTGCTGCATGCTTCAAAATTTTCTCAACAAATTGCAGCTCGCTTTCTTCTAACGTCGCTGTTTCATCAATAAAATCGATGGTTAGCATATTTTTTCCTCCAATCATTTAGGTTCTTTCGGATATTCGATCCGTGAATGGAAGATGCCATTCAGCGTTTCGCACATCACATGTTTGACTTTCTTCAACTCTTTCATCGTCAAGTCACATTCATCAAATTGCCCATCTTTTAGTTTATCCTCAACTATGGCATCAACCAATTTTTTTATTTTTTCTGATGTCGGCTCTTTCATCGAACGGACGGCCGCTTCGATGCTGTCTGCCACGCTGATGATGGCAATTTCTTTTGTCTGCGGTTTCGGTCCGGCATACCGGTAGTCCTTTTCACAGACCTCCGGATTTTCTTCTTTCGCTTTATAATAGAAAAACTTCAGTAAACTGGTGCCGTGATGCTGTTCTGCCACATCGATGATTTCTTTCGGCATTTTATGCTTTCTCAACAATTCCGCACCTTCAGAACCATGCGCCAAAATGATGTCCCGGCTCTTTTCAGGCGGCAAGGAATCATGCGGGTTTTTGATGCTGACTTGGTTTTCGATAAAGTACTGCGGACGGTTGGTTTTGCCGATATCATGGTAGTAGCAGCCCACTCTCGCCAAAAGGCCGTTTGCACCGATCGCTTCGCAGGACGCATCTGCAAGGTTCGCCACCATGACGCTATGGTGATAAGTGCCTGGTGTTTCGGTTAAAATTTTCTTTAATAATGGATGATTCGGGTTCGATAGTTCAATGAGGCGCATGGTTGACAATAAGCCGAAAACCGACTCAAAAAACGGCAGCAAACCGATCGTCAAAGCCCCGGAAAATAACCCGGAAATGACAGCAGCTGCAAAATAAAAGCCGATTTCTGTCCAGTCGTACTGGCTTTGGCCCACCAATAGATAGAAACCGATAAAAAGGGCATTTCCTACGGCTACAGCTAAACTTGTCTGCAGCAAATGAGAGCGGCGGTCTTGCTGCGCAATCAAATAAACGCCGGCAAGCCCTCCGAAAATGATGTACAGCGCAATGTCCATCTGCAATGTCGAAGTGTTTTCCCCTTGCAGCATCATTCCGCCCACTGCCCCGATCACTAATGTCACATAAACAGCGATTCGTTCATTTAACAGCATGCGCACCAGCATTCCAGCCAACGCTGTCGGAAAAAGAAAGGCGATGGTCACGTCAAAATTATCGCTGACTAAACTTAAAAGCTGCATCAGCGTCAATGAAATCAGAACAACCGCAAGAATAACCGAGAACTTAATCAGCTTCTGCTGATTCGAAGATTTCGAACGAATCGTTAAGATGACAAGAATTCCCATCGTGATCACAACGAACAGCAATAAGCCTGCCAGCGGCTTAAAATCTTCCTTTTCTTGCGTCATGCCTGCTAATTCCAATTGACGGTAAACTTCACGGTCAATCATTTGCCCTTCCTGGACCAATACCTGGCCTTGCAAAATGCGGGTCGGTTCGACACTTGCCCGCGCGGACTCTGCCTGCGCTTCCGTTAATTCCTCGTCGATGACTTCATTCGGCACA
Organism: Planococcus massiliensis; assembly: GCF_000821325.1. NCBI lineage: Bacteria > Bacillati > Bacillota > Bacilli > Caryophanales > Caryophanaceae > Planococcus > Planococcus massiliensis. The sequence continues at coordinate 1,905,851 of NZ_CCXS01000001.1, forward strand.
ATGGCAAAACGTCCGATAACAACAGCCGCCTGCAAAGCGGACGCAGGAATTCTCGTACTTTTCCGGAGCTCCTGCTCTACTTCATTTTGAACATCTTCGACGTTTTCTTCCCTTAGGGGTTCGCTTAATCTGGATTTGACCAGTTCCGTCAATTCCTGCTCCATTTTCGCTAGATTTTCATCCGGCACCAGAAGCAACGCTCGGAGCATTTCATCCGTTAAGCGGAGATTCGTTTCGTTTGTATCCAACAACTGGAGATTTTTTCTCACATCTTCAATCATTTTGTTGATGGCTTGAGGCTTCAGCGTCTCTTCATTTTCAGGAATTTCCTTTACATCCGATATATACCCGAAAATCGACTTGATCAAAGCTGCCTGGTTGTCCGCATTTTCTGCTGAAAATTGATAGCTCGGCCCCAGCTCAGCCGCAGCCCGTTGGCGTTCTAATTCCGTTTTCACCGGATCTTCCACCGTTTTAGCGGACCGGATGGTTTCTTCAGAAAGCTGGAAAAGTTCAACCTTATATGTATCGCCGTTCACCGAGGCAAAAAGGAACCCATAAATAATCGCGCCGATCAGAAAAATCAACGCCGCTGCAATTACCCGGTAACCCATCTTATCGTAGACTTGTTTCGCCCAATTGCGCATTGAAACACCTCTCTTCTTGTACTTTCATCATATCAATTTAAAGAAAGTATTTCATTGTCTATTTGTAATTTTTTGAAATTCGCTATGTAATATTACTTTCATTTTTTTCATCAATCGATGGATTTTGTATGGATTGATAAAACTGCAAAAAACCGGCAAGGAAAAGTCGTTCTTTCCCTTGCCGGCTATAAATGATAGCTTTTTAAATTTACGAAGGCTGGTCTTCGTAAGCTGCGATGATTCTCGCAACTAGCGGGTGGCGTACCACGTCTCCTCGTTCTAAATACTGGAAGTGGATTCCACGTACTTTGGCTAGTGTCGTTTCTGCCGCTATCAAACCGGATTCTGCGCCTCTCGGCAAGTCGATCTGGGTCTTGTCGCCAGTAATGATCATTTTCGAACCAAATCCAAGGCGGGTCAAGAACATCTTCATTTGCGCTTTCGTCGTGTTCTGCGCTTCATCGAGGATAACGAATGCTTCATCCAGCGTCCGCCCTCTCATATAAGCAAGAGGCGCAATTTCAATAGTGCCCCGTTCGATAAACCGGTTTGTCTGTTCCAGGCCGAGCACATCATGAAGTGCGTCATATAAAGGCCGCAGATAAGGATCCACTTTTTCCTTTAAATCGCCGGGCAAAAAACCGAGGCTTTCGCCTGCTTCAACCGCCGGCCGGGTAAGAATGATTTTTTTGACATGGCCATTCTTTAATGCCTGCACCGCCATCACCACTGCTAAATATGTTTTGCCTGTTCCGGCAGGGCCGATGCCGAAGACGAGATCATTGCTGCGCACAGCGTGAATATAATGCCGCTGGCCGATGGTTTTTGCACGTATTGCTTTGCCGCCTGCATTTCTGGCAACTTCTTCATCATATAGTTCTGCAAAATATTCTATGGTGCCGGCACGGGCCATCTCAATCGCTGAGACGATATCGCGCTGGTCAATATTGATGTTTTTGCGGATTACTTTCAATAATTGTTCAATCAGTAATTTCCCAATATGTTTGCCTTCTTCAGAGCCAGATAATTTAATAACGTCTCCACGCGTGATGATTTGAATTTGAAATGCTTCTTCGATTAAAGTCATGTGACTATCAGAAATCCCGAGCAGCTGCACCGCTTCATTTGGATCTTTCACATGCAGTTCTAATAGTTGGTTTTCTGTCATGTAGACGCTCCTTGGAATCGAATATTTAGTACAATTTCACTGTATCACTATTCATTTGGAATTGTAAAACATTTTAATCATTTTGTTTACATAACATTATTATTTAGAAAAATAAAACCGATCAGCATGAACTGATCGGTTTACAACATTACCTTTTCGATTTTGGCGGCATCAATACTTCTGCTAAAATGATGCCTTTTCGGATATTGTTGGCTTCCAGCGGGAAGATATCCTCTTCCTGCTTTGGTTTTGCAGGAGCAGCTGAACGGGCATTTTGGTGTGCTGACAGCCTGCCCGACGGCTGCCGCTCTTGAATCTCACGCTGTATTTCCTGGCGAGTTTCGCGAAGCGGCGTCCGGTCTATTGCTTTTTCCACTCTCTGCTGCACCTGTTTCGTTTTTTCGGGCTGTTCTTTCATTTGAGTCTGCAAATCGCCGTAGATTTCTTTGGCGTAGTCTTCCACTCGTTTAAAAGTTTTTTGTCCGGCTTCACGGGCTTGTGCTTGCCGGCTTTGGCGGGTCTGGGGGCTTTTTGGAACCGGTTTGCTTGCCGGATCCTTGTCTTCGCCGCCTTTTTTATTGCCGAATATTGCTCCGAGCGCCATCACAATAAGTGCGAAGATAAAACCTTCCATTCAATAACCTCCCTTGCTGTCGACGGTTATTGTTTATCGTCGGATTTTTCTGTGCCGGTCTTGGCAATTGAATCACGCATGCCAGTATCCGCTTGGACGTTCTTGTAATTTACGTAATCCATAACACCGATATTGCCAGAACGAAGCGCTTCGGACATTGCGAGCGGCACTTCCGCCTCCGCTTCAACAACTTTCGATCTCATTTCGACAACTTTCGCTTTCATTTCCTGCTCGCTTGCAACAGCCATTGCGCGGCGTTCTTCCGCTTTTGCCTGTGCAATTTTCTTATCCGCTTCCGCTTGTTCCGTTTGAAGTTCAGCACCAATATTCTTGCCGATATCAACGTCCGCGATATCAATGGATAAGATTTCAAACGCTGTACCTGAATCCAGGCCTTTTGCCAAAACCGTCTGGGAAATCAAATCCGGATTTTCAAGCACTTTTTTATGGTTTGTACTGGAACCAAGTGTAGAGACAATCCCTTCGCCGACACGGGCAACAATCGTTTCTTCACCGGCACCACCGACTAAGCGGTCAATATTCGCACGAACCGTGATACGCGCTTTTGCTTTAACTTCGATCCCGTCCATCGCCACACCCGCAATAAATGGTGTTTCGATAACTTTCGGGTTAACAGACATTTGCACCGCTTCTAATACGTCGCGGCCTGCCAAATCAATGGCAGCTGCACGTTCGAACGGCAGCTCGATGTTGGCACGGTGTGCCGCAATCAATGCGTTGACAACGCGGTCAACGTTACCGCCTGCTAAGTAATGGCTTTCCAGTTGGTTGATCGATACCGTCAATCCAGCTTTTGAAGCCTTGATCAACGGATTTACGATGCGCGACGGAATAACGCGGCGCAATCTCATTCCGATTAACGTAAAGATGCTGATTTTAACCCCTGCCGCTAAAGCAGAGATCCATAAGGTAATCGGTACAAACGTGAAGAATATTGCCAGAACAATGATGACGCCGATTATTGCTGCGGCTAAACCTATAAGACCTAATTCCATGCTTCTATTCCTCCTCTTCTTTTTCCACTTCTCGTACTACGATCCGTGAACCTTCGACTTTGATGATTTTCACTTCTTTTCCAGCATCGATAAACCGTCCATCAGAAACGGCGTCAATCCGTTCATCCATCAATTTAATCGTACCGGAAGGGCGAAGTGCTGTAGCGGTCTTTGCAAATTGCCCAACCAATTCATAGCGGTTTACATTCGATACATATCCGCTCTCCGTATTGGTCGAATCTGTCAAGACCACCCGTTTGAATAGATGAAGCCTCTTGCCAAAAAATTTCACAATAATCACCATCCCTGCAGTTGCTACAATTAATGCGATCAAAATGGCGATGGCAGTGGTTTTAAGATCTCCGCCTGCCAATAACACGCTGCCAAGAATAGCTAACAACCCGAGAAATCCAATAAGCCCGATTGGAATAATCAGTTCAACTAAAAGGAGAGTGACGCCAAGAATTAACAGGAACAACGTGCTCCATCCCGCTAACCCAGCTGCCCAATGGCCATAAAAATAAATAGCTAAAGCGGTAAACCCGATCAACCCAGGCACGCCCATGCCCGGTGTAAACATTTCCAGAAGAATGCCTAGGGCTGCAATCGACAGCAGAACCGGCACAACAACCGGATGAGTGATAAATTCAACCAATTGGCTGCCGAACGTGCTGCCCGCTTCAGCAGACTCTGCTGCCAATGCACCAGGCATGAAGAATACCGACAACGCACTTAGCGCCATGAATGCAGAGAAAATCCTAAACGGATGCAAACGAATCTCTCCTTTCGTTTTACTGCTACCTTTAATACGGACCAAAAGGGAAAAGGTTTCATTTTTTGTAGCTAATTTCATTATAAAGGAACAGTTTTGAAACACGAAGGAATGCGCTTACAGAATTTGAAAGCGGAGGCAGCCATCTAGTCAAACGTATTGGGACGACCGCTTCCAGAAGAAGGCATAGAAAAACCGGGTACACGATGATTCGTGTACCCGGCCATGGCTGATCGTTCATATTTTTTAATGTCTTTTATGGAGTAAGGTCAATTAAAATTTACGTTTACGCGCAGCTTCTGATTTCAATTTACGTTTAACACTTGGCTTATCATAATACTCGCGCTTTCTTACCTCTTGCATTGTTCCGGATTTAGAAACAGTGCGTTTGAAGCGGCGAAGAGCATCTTCAATCGATTCGTTTTTACGAACTACAGTTTTTGACATCTCTTTTTCCCTCCCTCCGAACACACGTTGAAGCATATAACAGTACGTGTTATATATCAAAAATTATAACGTATATATCGACCTAGGTCAATACTTAATAATCGGAATTTGAAATTAATCCCTGCATGATTTGGACGCCTGAACTTGCGCCGATGCGAGTTGCTCCCGCTTCTACCATTGCGTTTAGATCTTCTAAGCTTCTTACGCCGCCTGAAGCTTTGACGCCAAGGTCAGGACCTACTGTTTCGCGCATGATTTTCACATCCGCCACAGTCGCTCCACCTGTTGAGAAGCCAGTTGAAGTTTTAACGAAATCTGCACCCGCTTCTTTTGAAAGGCGTGATGCAACTGCTTTTTCTTCATCTGACAATAAGCAAGTTTCGATAATGACTTTAACGATCGCTTTGCCTTTGGCAGCTTCTATTACTGCCGCAATATCATTTTTCACAAGTTCAAGATTGCCGCTTTTCAAAGCGCCGATATTGATGACCATATCGATTTCGTCAGCGCCTTTTGAAATGGCATCTGCCGTTTCAAAAGCTTTTGTTTCAGAAGTTGATGCGCCTAATGGAAACCCGATCACGGTGCAGACTTTCGCCGTGCTGTCAGCTAGTTCTTTTGCTGCAGTCGCTACCCAAGCAGGGTTCACGCAAACAGAAGCAAATTGGTATTCTGCAGCCTCTTTGCAAAGTTGGACGATTTGTTCTTGAGTAGCTTCAGGTTTTAATAAGGTATGGTCGATATAAGAAGCGATGTTTGTCATGTTAAAATTACTCCATTCTCTTTTTAAATTCGGTTTTACGCTAAACCAGCTGCTCTTCCATCACTCGGACAAACTGCCCTTCATTATATGGATAGCCGGCTTTCACGATTTTCACTTTGACAATCTTTCCAATCAGCGAATCATCGCCAGGGATGACCACTTTCAAGTAATTGTCCGTGTATCCTTCAAGCAATCCGGTTTCCTCGTTTTGCTTGAAGCGTTCTTCAGGAATGATTTCCAACAATTCCCCTTCGAATTTCGAAGCGTATTCTTTAGCCAATTGATCATTTAACGCAATCAGGCGGTGAACCCGTTCGTTTTTAATTTCTTCATCAATCTGGCCATCCATACGGGCAGCTGGTGTACCGGTGCGCTGCGAGTATGGGAAAACGTGGAGTTCAGAAAACTGGTGCTCATGGATGAACCTGTACGTTTCCATGAATTCCTCTTCGGTTTCTCCAGGGAATCCGACAATGACATCTGAAGTAATCGCAAGATTCGGCAAAGCTTTGCGCAGCTGCACAAGCCGGTCTGCAAAAAATTCCATTGTGTACTTTCGGCGCATGCGTTTCAATACCGTATCCGATCCCGATTGAATCGGAATATGAAGATGGCGCACCACAATATTCGAATTTTGGAGCACGTCGATAACTTCATCCGTCAACTGGCTTGCTTCGATGGAAGAAATCCGCAGCCGTTTCAAACCAACGACTTGCTGTTCCAAATCACGCAAAAGCTGGGCTAAATTGTAATTTTTCAAGTCTTCCCCGTAGCCGCCGGTATGGATTCCGGTCAAGACGATTTCCTGATATCCCGCATTTACCAATTGCTGCGCCTGCCTAACGACTTCTTGCGGGTCTCTTGAACGCATCAACCCACGGGCCCATGGAATGATGCAGAAAGTACAGAAGTTATTGCAGCCTTCTTGAATCTTCAATGAAGCACGTGTCCGGTCAGTGAAAGCCGGAACGTCCAACTCTTCGTATATACGGTTTTTCATGATGTTCCCAACTGCGTTGATCGGCTTTCGCTCTTGTCGGTACTGGTCAATATAGCCGAGCAATTTTGTGCGGTCTTGCGTGCCAACCACAATATCAACGCCGGGAATCGCCATAATTTCGGCTGGAGAAGTCTGCGCGTAGCACCCGGTTACACAAATGACAGCATCCGGATTTTTGCGCACGGCTTTGCGTATCACTTGGCGGCTCTTTTTATCTCCTGTATTCGTAACAGTGCATGTATTAATGACATAGACATCGGAATGATGTTCGAACTCCACGCGGCTGTAGCTTTGTTCTTTAAACAATTGCCAAATCGCTTCGGTTTCATAATGATTCACTTTACAACCTAAGGTATGAAATGCAACCGTTGGCATCAGTATCCACCTCTCTCATTCGAATTCATAAGACATTGCAGATAAGGCATAAAGCGGAGCTGTTTCCGTCCGTAAAATACGAGGGCCTAAAGCCGTGAACAACGCACCGGCTTCCTTCAGCTGCTCAACTTCAGAAACTGAAATTCCGCCTTCCGGACCGAAAATAAGGATCATTGAATCTTTATCATACATTGATTTTAAAATTTCGGCAAACCGCTTACCGCCTTCCGCCCGGGCTTCTTCTTCGTAAGCGACGATAATGGCATCAAACGATTTTGCCGTTTCAAGCAATTGCTTGAACGTATGGATTTTATGTATTTCAGGTATTTTCACCCGATGGGATTGTTCGGCTGCTTCTTTAGCAATCTTTTGAAGGCGGATCCGTTTCTTTTCGCCTTTTCCAGCATCCCATTTCACAATCGACCGTTCAGCTTCGAATGGAATCATGGCATGCATGCCGAGCTCCGTAGCTTTTTGGACAACGAGTTCCAGTTTATCGCCTTTAGGCAAACCGCAGGCAATCGCTACATTTTTCGGAAGTTCCACATCCGCCTGCCGCTCCTCTGTTAGCTGCAGCTCGATATCGAAATCGACGCTTTCTATCGTAGCTAAAAAAGATTTCCCTTCCATTACAACGATGACTTCGTCCCCTGCGCCTTGGCGCATAACTTTGGCGATGTGCTTCGCATCATCGCCTGTTATCGCCACTTTTCGATTGTCGGGAACTTTGCCGTCTATAAAATATCTCTGCATCGTTACACCCCGTTATTCCGGTTTTTTAGAAATGATCGTTACCCAGTCTTCCATCATCATGACATCTTCCACGATAAATCCAGAAGCCTCAAGCGCGTCTTTTACATCATTTTTCTTCGCAGAAATGATGCCTGAAGTGATATAAATCCCGCCTGGCTTCACTGCTTGGAAAGCATCATCCGTAAATGACATGATGATTTCCGCTAAGATATTGGCTACTACAACATCGCCCGGCTCATCAATCGTATCCAACAGATTGCCGTGGACGACCTTGATTTTGTTCTGGACTTTATTCAATTTGACATTGATCCGGGCTGCTGTTACCGCCACATCATCTAGATCGAGGGCATGGACTTCTTTGGCGTCCAATAAAGCTGCACCGATTGCCAAAACGCCTGATCCTGTCCCTACGTCAATTACCCGATTTCCAGGTTTCACCGTTTTTTCAAGCGCCTGAAGGCTCATGACCGTCGTCGGATGCGTTCCGGTTCCAAAAGCCATTCCGGGATCGAGTTCGATAATCAATTCATCGCTCGAAACGGGTTCATACGTCTCCCACGTCGGAACGATAGTAAAACGTTTTGAAATTTTTACCGGGTGATAATATTTTTTCCACGCCGTAGCCCATTCTTCTTCGTTCACTTCGCTGATCGTTACCACATTGGCGCCAAGATTGATATCGAACTTCACTAAATTATTGATTGCCAATTTAATCGCTTCAACTGTTTCACCGAGAAAGCTATTTACGGGCAAATACGCTTTTAAAATAACGCCTTCTGACGGGAAATCGACGGGATCCAACGACCAGATTTCGCCGAATTCATCGGCTCTTTCTTTCGTCAAGTCATCGGAGTCTTCGATGACGACTCCGCTTGCGCCTGCCTCATGCATTATATTCGAAACAGCTTCAATCGCTTCGTTTGTCGTGTGAATCGACAGTTCTGACCATTTCATCTAAAACCGGCTCCTTTACTCACCTTTGATGGTGCGCTTGATTTTATCAAACAGCGAACTGCTATGTTCTTCAGGAATATCTCCGCTGATTTCTGCAAATTCACGGAGCAGCTGCTTTTGTTTTTCGTTCAATTTCGTTGGCGTCTTCACTTGGATAATAATGTGCTGGTCGCCCGTGCCGTAGCCATGAACGTTCTTCACGCCTTTGCCTTTCAAACGGAAACGCGCTCCACTTTGGGTTCCTGCCGGAATTTTCAATTTCACTTTGCCCGAAACCGTCGGAACTTCGATTTCATCGCCGAGAGCCGCTTGGGCAATGGAAATAGGCAGATTCAGATAAATATCGTCGCCGTCACGTTCGAATGATTTATGCGGTCTGACGCGGAAGACTACATAAAGGTCTCCAGTTGGCCCACCGTTCACGCCAGGTCCGCCTTGGCCGGTAACACGCAATTGCTGGCCATCATCGACGCCTGCAGGAATGGTAACTTTGATTTTCTTGACTTTGCGGACTTTCCCTTCGCCGTGGCAAGTCGAGCATTTTTCTGGAATGATTTGTCCGGTGCCTTGGCAATGTTGGCAAGCACGGCGATTGACCATACGGCCAAACGGCGTATCTTGTGTCACATTCACTTGGCCAGAACCTTCACAATAAGGGCAAGTTTTCGGTTTTGTTCCAGGCTTCGCGCCAGATCCATGGCAAGTTGAACATGTTTCGTCTTTCGGCAATTCGATTTCTTCTTCTTTGCCGAAAACCGCATCCATGAAATCGATCGTCATCGAATATTGCAGATCGTCGCCTTTGCGCGGCGCATTCGGGTCGCGGCGTCTTGAACCGCCGCCGAAGAACGTACTGAAGATATCGTCAAACCCGAATCCTTCAGCACCGCCGCCGAATCCGCCAAATCCTTGGTTCGGATCCTGGTGTCCAAATTGATCGTATTGTGCACGTTTTTGCTCATCGCTTAAAACTTCGTACGCTTCTTTTACTTCTTGGAATTTTTCAGAAGCATCCGCATCTTTATTGATATCCGGGTGGAATTGTTTCGATAATTTCCGGTAAGCTTTTTTGATTTCCTCTTTCGAAGCGTCTTTTGAAACGCCGAGCACCTCATAATAATCTCGTTTATTCATATGTCACTCTCCCTATTGCAATCACCTGTAATTGTACACGGTTTAAATTGTGGTTGCAAAGACATTGAAAAAGCCAAAGCATGTTGCTTTGCTTTGACTTTTTCAGGCCCCGCTTATCTTACTTGTCTTTGTCGTCGTTGACTTCTTCGTATTCAGCGTCCACGATGTCATCGTTTCCTGGAGCTGCACCTTCTTGGCCGCCAGCTGCTTGCTGCGCTGCAGCCGCTTGCTCATAAGCTTTCATAGCCAAACCTTGAAGGATTTCGTTCAATTTATCTTTTTTCTCACGGATTGTGTCGATATTGTCGCTTTCAAGAGCGGATTTCAACTCGTCACGCGCTTCTTCCGCTTGTTTCTTTTCGTCTTCCGTGACAACTTCGCCAAGGTCAGCGATTGTTTTGTCTGTTTGGAAAACAGCTTGGTCCGCTTCATTGCGAAGTTCTACTTCTTCTTTCACTTTCGCATCCGCTTCTGCGTTCTCTTCTGCTTCTTTGATCATGCGTTCGATTTCGTCATCACTTAATGAAGTGTTTGACTGGATCGTGATCGTTTGTTCTTTTTGCGTTCCAAGGTCTTTCGCTTTTACGCTGACGATTCCGTTTTTATCGATGTCAAATGTTACTTCGATTTGTGGAATTCCGCGTGGTGCCGGCGGAATATCCGCTAATTGGAAACGGCCAAGCGTTTTGTTGGCAGCGGCCATTGGACGCTCACCTTGCAATACATGGATATCTACAGCTGGCTGGTTATCAGCAGCAGTCGAGAATGTCTGCGATTTTGAAGTTGGGATCGTTGTGTTGCGGTCGATCAATTTCGTAAACACGCCGCCCATTGTTTCAATTCCTAAAGATAGCGGAGTTACGTCAAGCAAGACCACATCTTTCACGTCGCCTGTCAATACGCCGCCTTGTACAGCAGCACCCATTGCGACAACTTCATCCGGGTTAACGCCTTTATGAGGATCTTTTCCTGTTTCTTTCTTCACTGCTTCTTGAACGGCAGGAATACGTGTAGATCCACCAACTAAGATGACGCGGTCAAGATCTGAAGCAGAGATGCCTGCATCTTTCAATGCTTGGCGAGTCGGCCCCATTGTGCGTTCTACCAATGAAGAAGTCAATTCATCAAATTTCGCACGGCTCATTGTCACTTCCAAGTGAAGCGGTCCAGCTTCTCCTGCAGTGATGAATGGCAAGGAAATTTGTGTAGAAGAAACGCCGGAAAGGTCTTTTTTCGCTTTTTCTGCAGCATCTTTCAAACGCTGTGTCGCCATTTTGTCTTGAGACAAGTCAATGCCGTTTTCTTTTTTGAATTCCTGCACCAAATAATCGATGATTACTTTATCGAAGTCATCTCCGCCAAGACGGTTGTCGCCGGCTGTTGATTTAACTTCGAAAACGCCGTCGCCCAGTTCAAGGATCGAAACGTCAAACGTACCGCCGCCCAAGTCGTAGACAAGTACCGTTTCGTCTTTTTCCATTTTATCAAGGCCGTAGGCAAGCGCTGCTGCAGTCGGTTCATTGATAATGCGTTCCACTTCAAGGCCTGCAATACGGCCTGCATCTTTTGTTGCTTGGCGTTCTGCATCGTTAAAGTAAGCTGGAACTGTAATGACAGCTCTTGTCACTTTTTCGCCTAAGTATTCTTCTGCATAGCCTTTTAAGTATTGAAGAATCATTGCAGAAACTTCTTGCGGTGTATATTCTTTGCCTTCAGCCGTTACTTTTTGCTGCGTACCCATCAAACGTTTAACCGATTGGATCGTGTTCGGGTTTGTGATAGACTGGCGTTTCGCTACTTCACCGACTTGGCGTTCACCATTTTTAAATGCAACAACAGAAGGAGTTGTGCGGTTGCCTTCTGGATTTGGAATGATTCTTGGTTCGCCGCCTTCTAATACTGCGACAGCTGAGTTTGTAGTTCCTAAGTCAATACCGATAATTTTGCTCATTGAAATTCCTCCATCATCTGATTTATTCGTTTACTTTAACCATTGCCGGGCGCAAGACTCTGCCTTTTAACGTATAGCCTTTTTGCAGTTCCATTAATACAACGCCAGGTTCGGCTGTTTCGTCTTTTTCCTGCATGACGGCTTGGTGGAAATTCGGGTCGAATGGCTCACCAAGTGCTTTAATTTCTTCTAAGCCTTCGCGCTTAACCGCTTCAAGCAAAGATTTCTGAACCATTTCCATGCCTTTTAATAAAGACGCAGATTCTTCGCTTTTTGTTTCAACAGATAGAGCCCGATCAAAATTGTCCATTACAGGAAGCAAGTCAGCCAGCAATGACTGCGAGCGGAATTTCTCCGCGTCTTGCCGTTCTTTTTGGGAGCGGCGCTTGAAATTGTCATAATCAGCCAATAAACGAAGATATTTGTTCTGCTCAGCTTCCAATTCCGCTTTCAAGGCAGCAACTTCATCCACTTCCGGGGCTTCCGCTGTTTCTTCAGCAGGTCCAGCAGCTTCATCAAGAACGAGTTCTTCTTGCTGCTCCACTACGTCCCCTTTTGTTTCAGTTTGGATTTCCTGATCTAGTTCTTCTGTCGATTTTTGAGGTTCTTTTTCATTAGACAAATCCTGTTCCTCCTTTTGTTCACTTGCCCCTGATCATTCGGGTCAGTTCTTTCGATAAATCGCCGCTAAGTGTGTCGAGCAACGTGACAACGCGTTTATAATCCATGCGTTTTGGACCGACGATAGCAATTGATCCCGTCTGTTCTTCCCCGATATCGTATGAAACGGTGATCACTGAGCAATCTTCCATTGCTGAAAGCGCATTTTCCGAACCGATCCGTATATGGAGCCCTTGGCTGCCTACAGGAAGAATCATGGGAATATGTTTGGACTCTTCCATCACATCCATAAGATTCCTGATTTTATGCAAATCGTGGAAATCCGGCTGGTTCAGGATGTTCAGCTTTCCGCCATAGTAGACATTGTCCTCTTGCGGAAGGATAACCGCTTTTCTGAAGGTCGAAAAAAGTTCGCCATAGCGGTTAACATGCTGTTTGAAGATCGTCAAAGTTTCCTGTTCCAAACGGCGGTGCAAGTCGTTCAATGAAACACCGACTAGCCGTTCATTTAAGATATTGACCATCTTTTCAATATCCGAAGGATCCAGCCCTTGCGGTATTGTAAAGACCCGGTTTTCTACATGGCCGTTATCCGTTACGATAATTGCCACTGCAGTATCCATCGTCAAAGGGACAATCGACAGCTTTTTAACTGTATGCTTCCGCATATTGGGCCCAAGCAGAATGGCTGTATAATTCGTCAATTCCGATAGGATCATGGCAGACCGTTTGATCACTTCTTCGGTTTCTGCAATCTTATCATCAAAAATGGAACGAAGCTGCACGATATCTTCTTTAGGCAGCGGACGCGGCGTCAGCATATGGTCGACGTAGTAGCGATACCCCTTTTCCGAAGGCACCCTGCCGGAAGAAGTGTGGGTTTTCTCAAGAAAACCCAAGCCTTCCAAATCAGCCATCTCATTACGGATCGTTGCCGGACTAAATGGGATTTCGGATTTTTTAGAGAGTTGGTTCGATCCGACCGGCTGAGCTGATTGAATGTAATCATCTACTGTTACTTTTAAAATGAGCAACTGCCGTTCTGTTAACATGATCATCACCTCTGTTAGCACTCAATAGGTGTGAGTGCTAAGACTACCTTAAAATTATCAAATTCTCATAGCCTTGTCAACGAATGCGCTTTTGTTTTTGTCAATGAAAGACAAATTTTTTAAAACTGATTTTCGCCGGCTGAAGCAGTTCATTTCTGCCACGCAAAATTAAGCAAGCAGGAACTTCTCAAAAACTTCATTGCCGACAAAGCGGCCATGCTTCGTTAATTTGATCCGGCCTTCTTCAATGGCCAAATTCTTTTTGCCGATCTCCGCGGCGATAATTTCGCCGTACACTTCCTCAAGCGAACGGCCGAACTTTTCCTGGAAATGCGCAAGCGATACGCCTGCCGTCTTCCGGAGGCCAAGGAACATTTCTTCTTCCATTTGCTCATTCATAGGCACCTCATGCGTGCTGAGCAAAGGACGGTTCCCTTCATCAAGCGGCCCCATGTATTTTTTTAAGGGCCCTGCATTAGAATAGCGAATGCCTCTTACGTAGCCATGCGCACCGGCGCCGGCGCCAATGTATTCTTCATTGTCCCAATAAATGAGATTATGCCGGGATTGGAATCCTGGCCGCCCAAAATTCGAAATTTCGTATTGTTTCAAGCCGCGCTGCTCCATTTCGGCCATCAGCTTTTCATACATATCCGCTTCCAGATCCTCGGTCACGGCATTGAGTTTGCCTTTTGTCATCAAGTTATAAAAAACCGTCTTCGGTTCAATGATCAAGGAGTAGGCAGAGAAATGCGGCAAATCGAATGCGAATGCCTGTTTCAGTGTATCTTCCCATTGCGCCATCGTTTGCCCCGGCAGCCCGTACATCAAATCGAAGCTGATGTTCGTAAAGCCGACTTCGCGCGCTTCTTTTACCGCACGGTGCACGTCCTGATTGCTGTGGGTGCGTCCAAGGCGCTGCAATAGATCGGCATCGAACGTCTGGACGCCCATGCTCAAGCGGTTAACGCCTCCTGCAAACAGCACTTCCATTTTTTCTTTTGTCAATTCATCCGGATTCGCTTCCGATGTCCATTCCAGCTTTTCCGCCATCGGCACGTATTCATGGATGTAGCCCAATAATTTTTTTAATTGGTCTGGGTCGAGCGATGTCGGAGTGCCGCCGCCAAGAAAAATAGTTTCCAACGGCTTATCGAGCGCCCCTTCCTGTTTCCAAAGCGCCAGCTCTTTTCCAAGTGAATCAATGTAGGCATCCACAGGCTGGTCTTTAAAAAAGACTTTATTGAAATCACAGTAATGGCAGATCTGGTGGCAAAAGGGGATATGGATGTACAATCCCTTGACCATAGTATTCCTTCTTTCTAATAGGAAAAGGAGGCGCAAAATCGGCCTCCTCCTTTTGTTTATTTTGATTGGTCGTCCATTTTCAGGATGGCCATGAATGCTTCTTGCGGCACTTCGACAGAGCCCACTTGCTTCATGCGCTTCTTGCCTTCTTTTTGTTTGTCCAAAAGCTTGCGCTTACGGGAAATGTCCCCGCCGTAGCATTTTGCCAGAACATTTTTGCGCATCGCTGAAATCGTTTGGCGGGCAACAATTTTTTGGCCGATGGCAGCTTGGATCGGCACTTCAAATTGCTGGCGGGGGATCAACGTCTTCAATTTGTCAACGATGACTTTTCCTCGCTCATAAGCGAAATCGCGGTGCACAATAAAGCTTAATGCATCCACTTGTTCACTATTCAATAAGATGTCCATTTTTACAAGCTTCGACTCTTTATAGCCGATCAATTCATAGTCAAATGAAGCGTAGCCTTTTGTGCCTGATTTCAATTGGTCGAAGAAATCATAAACGATTTCGGCTAACGGCAATTCATAGACGATGCTGACACGCGAGTTGTCTACATAATCCATCGTCAGGAAGTTGCCGCGTTTTTTCTGGCAGATTTCCATAACGGCTCCGACGAAATCATTCGGCACCATGACTGTTGCTTTTACGTACGGCTCTTCTACGACGCGGATCTTCTGCGGATCCGGCATCATCGCCGGGTTGTCGATATTCAATACTTCGTCATCCGTCATGTGGACATGGTAGATAACACTTGGAGCTGTTGTAATCAAATCGATATTGAACTCGCGCTCGATGCGCTCTTGAATGATTTCCATATGGAGCAATCCCAGGAATCCGCAGCGGTAGCCGAAGCCAAGCGCTTGGGACGATTCAGGCTCAAATTGCAGCGCCGCATCATTCAATTCCAGTTTTTCAAGTGCATCGCGAAGGTCATTGTATTTCGACGTATCGATCGGATATAAACCGCAGTATACCATCGGGTTCAAGCGGCGGTAGCCTGGCAATGCTTCTTTTGCCGGGTTGTTTGCAAGCGTAATCGTATCCCCGACCGTTGCATCGCCTACATTTTTAATGGCAGCTGTCAGGAAGCCGACATCGCCGACCGTCAATTCTTCGCGGAGCGTTGCGCGCGGAGTGAAGACTCCTGCTTCGATGACTTCAAATTCTTTGCCGGATGCCATCATTCGGATGCGGTCTCCCGGTTTCACCGTTCCTTCAACAATCCGTATATATGAGACAATGCCGCGGTACGGATCGTAGACGCTGTCAAAAATCAAAGCTTTCAAAGGTGCACTTGGGTCACCTGAAGGCGCCGGAACTTTTTCAACGATCTGTTCAAGGATTTCTTCAATACCGATGCCCGCTTTCGCTGAAGCCAGAACCGCTTCTGAAGCGTCCAGCCCGATGACATCTTCCACTTCTTGGCGGACACGTTCCGGATCTGCTGCAGGCAAATCAATTTTGTTGATGACCGGCAGAATTTCCAAGTCGTTGTCCAGCGCTAAATAGACGTTTGCCAATGTTTGGGCTTCAATCCCTTGCGCTGCGTCGACAACCAGCACTGCGCCTTCACAAGCAGCAAGGCTGCGGGAAACTTCATATGTGAAATCGACGTGCCCAGGAGTGTCAATCAAGTGCATGATATACGTTTCTCCGTCTTTTGCTTTGTAGTTCAGCTGCACGGCGTTTAGCTTAATCGTAATTCCGCGTTCGCGTTCCAGGTCCATGGAATCCAGCAATTGCGCTTTCATCTCACGTGAGCTTAATGCTTCTGTCTTTTCTAGTATGCGGTCAGCAAGCGTAGATTTCCCATGATCGATGTGTGCGATAATGGAGAAGTTACGGATTTTGCTTTGCCGGGATAATCTTTCCTCATGATTCATTCTCTTCACTCCCATATAAACTACTATGAATTATAGCAGTACAGCCGGTATTCAGCAATGTAAGACTGTTGAAATGATTTTGGTGTCAAGGCAAACTTCTTTGCACATATCTATTGCATTCCTTTTCCCGATTTGATAAAATAACTCATGTTGTATAGAGACATAAAAGATACATGAGATGATTCCATCTCTGTTCCTATTTGTCTAGGAGGTGAAATACATGCCAAACATTAAATCTGCAATCAAACGTGTCCGCACGAATGAAACGAAAAATGCTCAGAACTCACACGTGAGATCAACAATGCGTTCTGCGGTTAAAAAAGCTGATACAGCTCTTCTTAACAAAGATGAAAACGCTGGCGATTCTGTAAAAGCAGCGATCAAACAAGTGGAAAAAGCAGCTTCTAAAGGTCTTATCCACAAAAACACAGCAGCTCGTAGAAAATCTCGCTTGATGAAAAAACAAGCGTAACAGCAAAAGGCCGATTCCCTTATGGGAGTCGGCCTTTCTTCTTTTTTCAGCGTGCATCTGCCGCTTTCGATTTCCGTTTCATCAAAAAGAACTCCAGGATCCGTTCGCGGTTTCCGCTTTGCGTTTTCAACTGCAGATCGATGTCCGCTAAATCGTCCAGCACTTCCAGCAAACGCTGTTCGGAAATTTGCTGGCGCTTTTCCACCAACAATTTGACGCGGTACGGGTGCGCCTTCAATTGCTTGGAAATCGCCTGTGCGTGATAGCCTTTTTTCTGCAAATAAAACACATGCACCATGAAACGGATCTGAGAAGCGAGCAGCGCCGTCAAAGCGACCGGCTCTTCCTTCTGGCGGATCAAATCGTAGTAGACGCTGAGCGCCCCGCTGACATCTCCGTCCAAATAGGACTGCAGCATTTTGAACGCATCCTGTTCAAGGGTCCGCGCCGTCATCTGCTCGATCAACCCGACCGTAATCTCTTCTTCATCCGCCCCGAGATAAAGCGACATCTTCTCAAGCTCCGACGACAAGAGCGTCAAATTGGTCCCGGCCATCTCCACCAGTTTCTGGGCTGATTGCTTGTCCAACGCCTTGCCGTAATTTTTCGCTTCATGGACCAGCCACGTTTCCAAATCATGCGCTTGCAGCGATTTCGCTTCCACCATGATTGCCCGCTGCTTCATGAGCTTCGTAATTTTTTTGCGTTCATCCAGTTTCTCGTAAGGCGCCACAAAAACCGTCACGGAACTGGACGGCGGATTTTCGAGCCATGCTTCCAGCGCTTTTAAATTGTGGTCGATCTTTTCCTTTCCGCGTTCAGCCGCTTTCAGGAAAGAAGCGTTTTTCGCGATGATCAATTTTCGGTCACTGAAAAACGGAATCGTATCCGCTTCTTCTATTACATAATCGACAGGCACTTCGTCCAGGTCAAAGTGAATGAACTCCGGTTCTCCGTCCGTCAATTTCGTTTTCAACAGATCCAAAGTTTTTTCGATGAAATAACTTTCCGTCCCTGTAATGATGTATACAGGATCGATTTGCCCACTGCGTATCGCTTTCCATACTGAAGTGATCATAAACCGCACCTCCTCCCTCTACTATATCGGATTTTCAGCCGTTTTGGTATTTTGACATTTTTGTGTCTGCCGCTAAATTCCTTTAGATTAATCCGCTTCAATCTAGATTTTTCCACACCCATCGCTTATAATAAGAGGGAATTAGGAGGGATAGCAATGAATGAATTTGAACAGAACGTACAGTCGAAGCGCAATGACGCGATCGACGCAGGAATGGGATTTGTTGTATCATTCGTATTTTTTGCAGCTATCTTTATTATTGCGGCAGTAGTGCAATTTGTAGCTCGCTAAATAGAAAAAAGGTTCCGCCTTTATGGGCTGGAACCTTTTTTTATTGGGCGCATGGCTTCCAATCTCATTTCTCCCTGATCCCAGGAAAATTCAAGCGTCCCCCGCTCTGCTGTATTAATCGTTTTCAACCCCAGATCCTCAAAACGCTGCACCACTTCATCTGCCGGATGGCCATAGCGATTGTCTTTGCCCGTAGAAAAAATCGACAGGGCCGGGTTCACCATTTCCAGGAAAGGTTCGCTGCTGGACGTTTTGCTGCCATGATGCCCGACTTTGAGCAGCGTCAGATTTGCGATTTTCTCTCCGTACTTCTCAAGGAGCTCCCTTTCCCCTTCCGCTTCCAGATCGCCGGTAAAAAGGATCCGCATTTCCTCTGATTCCAATAGCAGTACCAACGAATCGTTATTGCCTTCATAAAGGCTGTCTGCAGGCGACAAGTACGTAAAATTGATGTTCCCCGAACGCCAGGAAGAGCCAGCATATGGAAAAGCAGCAGAAGCTTCTTGAGCATACGGCGCAAGTGCCTGCATCAGATCCGTTTCGGCTGAACCCGGCGTTAAATGAAGCTGTTTGATGGACAGGAGCTTAAATAATTCGTCTGCACCTTCTGCGTGGTCCGCATCTGCATGAGAAAGCACCAAAATATCAACAGCAGAAATCCCTTTCCCTTTCAAATAAGGGACAACAATTTGGCGGCCGATTTCATAAGGCTTCTCCCGCTCCTGAAAAGTTTCCTGATCAAAACGCAAAAGCCCGCCGGCATCGATCACATAGACCCCTTTTCGGTACGGCAATTCAATTACCGCACTGTCACCCTGCCCTACATCCAAAAACGTGATTTTCAGATTGTTGTCGGCATAGGGCATCAATGTAAACAAAATCGCCGGAACGATCAAAACGAGCAACTGCCATAGGCGAAAGCCCTTTTCAGCCAGCACGTAAAAAATCAATACGCTTGCCATCAGCAGAACGGCCATAAGCGGTTCCGGCTTTCCCGGGTTCCACATTTGATGCGGAATTCGAGCGAGCCATTCCATCAGTTCAGCAATAAGGCTCCGCACCGGCTCATAAATGGGAAAAAGAAAGTCTGCGCCGGCCGGCCAAAGGAAAGTCATGCCTAAGAGAACTAAATTTACCGGCAAAATAACTGCGGTATAGAGTGGCACAAATAAACTGTTGACTAAAAAAGACGAAAGGGAAATTTCATAGAAATGATGCAGCAGCAATGGATACAAACTTAGTTGGGAAACCGCGGTGATGATCAGTCCATTTTTAATTGCC
Organism: Planococcus massiliensis; assembly: GCF_000821325.1. NCBI lineage: Bacteria > Bacillati > Bacillota > Bacilli > Caryophanales > Caryophanaceae > Planococcus > Planococcus massiliensis. The sequence continues at coordinate 1,925,454 of NZ_CCXS01000001.1, forward strand.
GAAGCCGACAAGGATAAAAACCGGCTGGAATAGATGATGGCAAACGTAGCGCCATAAGATAATTGAAACCCGATATTATACAATAGGGCCGGATTCCATAACACGAAAAAGATGAAACTTGCGGTTAACACATGCGAAATCGGCCACTTCAATTTGAAGAGGCTTCCTGCCAGGACAATGCATACCATACAGACGGAACGCCAGATGGACGGCGCTCCCCCGGCAAGCAGTGCATAGAGCGGCAAAATGGCCAGCATCCACAGAACGACCGATTCTTTTCGAAAATGGAGCCGGATCAATAGAAAATAGGCGATGCCTGCGATAATCGCCACGTGAAGTCCGGAAATGGCAAATAAATGCGTAATGCCAAGCGTTTGAAATAATTGCCGGTCTTCGGGGCTCATACGGTCTTGCTCGCCGATTAATAGCGCTTCCGCCTCAACAGATATACCTGCTGGAAAACTTTCGCGGATGTGTGTTTTTAAAGATTCGCGCCTGCTCGACATCCAGCTGTTGAAGGTGCGGTTTTCAGCGATCGCATGAATGGCTTCTATTTTCAACAAACCTTTCGCGCCGTTATGCTTCAAATATTTCTTCATATCAAAAGCAAAACGATGGGACGGCTCAGAGGGCTCTTCGAAAGCACCGCTTACCTGTAAGGTCGATTTAAAAAGCGAATTTTCATAAAGCGCTTTTTCTTCAGCGGATTCAAACCGGTATTTGGCATAAACCAGTTCCTTGCCATCGAGCTTGGCAAATCCGCGGAGCCCGTCTCCATCGATTGTATAATTGGCTAAAAACAGCAATTCGCCGGTAAACTTTGAACCGGATTGCGCTTCTTCTTGTTGCCGGATCTCCTGCAGCGCAAAAAACGAGCAGGCCGCCACCCCGATCAATGCCATGAATAAAAGAGGTTCCCGTTTCCAGGCCATCCACAAAAAAAGCAGCGCCATGAAACCAAGCATCCTCGGTGATTCATGCGCTGCATAAGTCGCGGCCATCGTAGCCGCCGCGAAATAAATGAAGAAATTCGGACTTATACTTCGGCTTCTTCTACTTCTTCCACTTCTCCGAATAATTGTTTCACCCGTTCATTGTAATGGGCCAATTCTTCATCGCTGCCGCCTTTTTCCCGCAATTTTTCGAGCAATTCCATGTACAAAGCTGTCTTCTCTACGCTTAAGAAATCAATTTTGCGTTCATCGAATGGCACTTGCACCACTTCAACGCCGGCTTGTTCAAGCAATTCGATTGCATATTCATGGTTTTTGTAATCCGCTGCATAATACAGCCTCGCTATGCCGGCTTGAATGATCGACTTCGTGCATTGGAGGCAAGGGAAATGGCTGACATACATATCCGCACCGCCGACATTGATGCCGTATTTGGCGCATTGCAAAAGTGCATTCATTTCGGCATGGATGGTCCGTACGCAATGTCCATCCACCACATAGCAGCCTTTGTCGATGCAATGGTCGCCGCCTGAAATCGAGCCGTTGTAGCCGCCTGCCATAATCCGGCGGTCCCGGACTATCGTCGCTCCAACAGATAGCCTTGTACATGTGCTTCTTAATGCTAGTAAATGGCTTTGCGCCATGAAAAATTGATCCCAAGTTATTCGCTTCATCTGATTGCCTCCTGCTGGTTAGTTAAAATAAGTGTAGCAGAGGCGAAAATTTCGTCAACCGTCCTTTAGGCTCATAGCCGGTTAATTCACCGTAATGGCCTCTTTCAGTTTTTCAAAAGTTTTGTCGCCAATGCCTGAGACTTTCGTTAAGTCTTCGATGCTTTGAAAATTTCCGTTTTCTGTCCGGTAGGAAAGAATTGCTTCAGCTTTCGACGGACCAATGCCCGTCAATGTCATCAATTCCTCAGCCGTTGCTGTATTCAAATTAACGAGCGGACTGCCGTCGGCTGCGGCAGGCTGCCCGGCCTGAATGGCCGGAACAGCTCCTTCCTCTCCAATTTCCGGAACGTAGAGAACCATTTCATCTTGTACGACCATCGCTAAATTGATGGACAACGTTTCAGCCGTTTCTAAAAATCCGCCAGCTGCCTGAATCGCGTCTTTTGCACGCGCTCCTGTCTGCAGTTCATAAACGCCTGGATTGGCAACTTGGCCTTTAATATCGACCATGATCACTTCAGGTATGGGATTGCTTTCGATGGGGGTTTCAGTTTGCTGTGGGGGCTCGGGCTGGATCAGTTCCAGCGTCGCTTCTGGATCATCTTGAGGAGCTAAAAAATAGATGGCTGCGGCTATTAAGGCAATGGCCGGGATCAGCAGCCAGCCGATGTTGTCTTTCAACTGTGAAAAGTTCAGTCAGTTTCCCTCATTTCCACAATCGGCAATCAGACGGAAGCTGTCTGAATTATATATCAACTTTCGGTCCATGTCGAATTTATTTTCAGCCAGCAGGATCCGAATACAAAAAACCATCCGCAAGGATTGCGGATGGCAAATTTTATTTTTTGACTGCGTGGAAAAAAATGCGTTCGCTGTCATCACCAGGTTTTTCATTTGTAAAATCGGCTGTGGTTTCCATTACTTCAAAACCTGCATCTTCGAGCCAAGCGCTATACTGCTCAACCGGAAACGTCCGCTGTTCGTGCGTTTCTTCAAACCGCTCGAAAAATTCCCCATTGCGGATAAAGAAGGTCAAGTCATGGATTACGCTGTGGTCAAAATCGCCTTCAGCTGTATGCCAAATATATGAAATATCTTCTCCGTCATAAACAAACGGGCTTTCCATATAAATATGATCCACTTTATAGAGAGAATGGACATCAAAGAAAAAATGTCCGCCCGCATTCAGTGCACCATGCACTTCTTTGAATGTTTCCTGGACTTGTTGTTCGGTTTCCAAGTAATTCAATGAATCAATGGCGATTGTAACGGCATCAAAGCCAGCTAATCCTTCCAGATGGTCCATCGATAATTGGAGCAGCGGAATTTGGAGCTGGGCATCCTGGAAACGCTGGCTTGCAATAGCCAACATTTCTTCTGACAAGTCGCTCGCTGTCACTTGATAGCCCATTTCAGCAAAAAGCTGCGAAAGGGTTCCTGTCCCACACGCCAAATCCAGCAAAGTGCCGGATTTCACATGGGCAGCAACCCATTCCACATATCGTTCATACGGAATATCTTCCATCAGTTCATCGTAAACTGATGCAAATTTTCCGTATCTCATATTTCCATTTGTGGAGCTTCTCTCCACAAGCGCTCCAAGTTGTAGTATGACCGTTCATCTTTATGGAAAACATGGGCCACCACGTCTCCAAGATCGATCAAGATCCAACGCGCAGCATCAAATCCTTCAACGCTCTTCACTTCATTTCCCGCTTTGTTTGACTGCTCAATCAATTCACGGGCGATCGCTTGGACTTGGCGGTCAGAGTTCCCGCTGCAAATGATAAAGTAATCAGCAAGAAGCGAGATGCCTTCCATATTCAAAACCACGATATCCTCGGCTTTTTTATCCTCTGCGGCATCGTATGCCATTTGTAGTAATGTGTGTTTAGTCATTCTTCACTTTCCCTTTCTGTTGCACGAAGTATTCATAACACTTCAGTGAATCCGGATAAACCGGCTGATTTTTTGATGTTAAAAAGTCAATCGTATGCTTGACGCTGGCTTCCATCATAACATCCAATCCTTGATCTTTTAATTGTCGCAATTCTTCAACTCCTGAAAATTTGCGGTTCGGTTCCACAAGATCGGCAATATAAATCACTTTTTCTAAATCCGACATTCCCGGGCGTCCCGTCGTATGGTAGCGGATCGCGTTCAAGATGTCTTCATCGGTAACGCCGAATTCATAGGCAGCAACATAGGCGCCGACTGGAGCGTGCCATAATTCAGAATGGTATTCGAGAAGCAAAGGATCCATCTGCTGCTTTTCAATGATGGATTTCATCCATTCCCGGTCGGAAAATTTAGCAACATCATGCAAAATCGCCGCAATCTGCGCTTTTTCTTCCGAGACGTTGAATTTTTGGGCTAAAGCCATTGCAGTCTTCATCACCCCGAGTATATGATTAAACCGGTTTTCAGGAACGCGTTTCTTCACTCTCTGAAGCATCGTGCTCCGATCCATATAACCGCTCCTTTCGAATATAAGCTCCCACTTTTTCCGGAACCAAAAAGCGAATCGTGCCTCCTGCAGAAGCGCGGCTGCGAATCATCGTTGACGATAGATGGATTTCTGGCGAGTCGATCATTTGCACTGGATACGGGCTTATATGGGAATAGCCTGGCCGTTTAATCCCGATAAACCGGATCATCGCTGCCAGTTCATCTATGCGGTGCCAAGTATTCAAGCCTTCCACCGTGTCTCCGCCAATAATGAAATAAAATTCGCTGTCGGGTTCCTTTTCGCGCAGTTTTGATATCGTATCAAAGCTATAGGAGACTCCGCCTTGCCTGATTTCAAAATCTTCGACGCAGAAATACGGCGTGTCTTCAACTGCGAGCGCCGTCATTGCCAAACGTTCCTTTGCACCTGCACCGCTGACTTCTTTATGAGGGGCAATAAAATTCGGCATAAAGCGCACTTCGTCCAAACCGACGGCGTGGAATGCTTCATTGGCCATGATCAGATGGCCGAGATGAGGTGGATTGAAAGTTCCGCCTAGTATCCCGACTCTTTTCATTTGCTCACCGGCAGCTCGATCCGTTTTTTATTGACCGACGGTTTGTAAAGCACGACGGTATGGCCGATCAATTGAACCAATTCCGCATACGTGCCTTCAGCCAGCTGGTTCGCTACGTCGTGTTTGTCATCTTCGTTGTTTTGAAGAATGCTGACTTTAATCAATTCTCTGGCTTCCAAAGCTTCCTCGATCTGGCGCAGCATCGTTCCGCTGACGCCCCCTTTGCCGACTTGGAAAATCGGATCTAAATGATGGGCTTCGCTTCTCAAAAAGCGTTTTTGTTTACCTGTTAACATAATTTCCTCCTAGTTTATCCGTGATGATGTGGATCATTTTTTCAGTATCCGGACGAATGCCCGTCCATTTTTCAAAGGCAATGGCGCCTTGATAGACAAACATGCCGACGCCGTTCAAAATCCTGCATCCTTTTTCTTTTGCCGCTTTTAGAAACGGAGTTTCAAGCGGCGTATAGATAATATCCGCCACCAGTGAATCCGGCTGAATCTGGTCCAGCGAAAGCGGCAAGGCTTCGCCTTCCGCGAGCCCGACCGAAGTCGTCTGGATAATAATGCGGAAATCCCCTAAAGACTTTTCAGCATCCTGCATCGTGATGGCTTCGCTTCCTGTAGCTGCTGCCAATTCTTCTGCCCGTTGATAGGTTCGGTTAGCGATCGAGACGTCATGAAAGTTAGCGCGTTTCAATGCAAAAGCAATGCCCCGTGCTGCACCGCCTGCTCCGATGATCAGCACTTTTTCATGGAGCGCAATCTGCTCAGTCATGAGCGACCGGACAAACCCGTCTCCGTCCGTATTCCAGCCTTTATAGGATTGGCCATCAAACGTCACCGTATTGACAGCGTCCATAATGATGGCCGTTTCATCCAATTCATCCAGAAAAGGAACGATGGCCTGCTTGTGCGGCAAAGTGATGTTAAATCCGCCCACACCAAGCGTTTTCAAAGCATCGAACGATTCTTTCAAACGCGCCGGTTTTACATGGACCGGAATATAACTGGCATCGACCCCGTGTTCGTCCATCCACAAATCATGCATAAAGGGCGATAGGGAATGGGCGATCGGATCTCCTATTACGGCATACCATTTCTTCATGAAAATCCTCCTAAATCAGCGATGGACGCAAAATCACTTCGACGCCTTTAGGTGCATAGGCAGCGATCACTACATTCGGATGCTGGACAGTAATCCATCCAAGGCCTGAAAATACGATATCTGTTTTACTATCTTTTACCCGGAATTCATGGCGCACTAACTCCGGGAAATCTTCCTTATATTCAGCAGAAGGCGGAGCTAGCATTCCGCCCAGGTGCTGTTCATATAAAGCATCTGCATTTTCCAGCTTTGTCCGGTGAATTCCAAGGTCGTTGGCGACATGGGCAGTGAAAGAAGAGCGGTCCCCTTTAATAAAATCAAAGCGGGCAAGGCCGCCGATATAAAGCGTTTGTTCCGCATTTAATTGGAAAACGCGCGGCTTCAGCTCTTTTTTCGGCATGATCATTTTCAAGTCGGCCGGATTCAAATAATGCGCAAGCTGATGATGGTTGATGATTCCCGGCGTATCGTATAGCGAACGTTTGTCATCCAGCGGGATTTCAATAATATCAAGTGTCGTTCCCGGGAAATGGGAAGTGGTGATAATATCAGACTGCCCGGTTGCCTGTTTGATAATGCGGTTGATGAACGTCGATTTCCCGACATTCGTAGAGCCGACCACATAGACATCTTGCCCTTTGCGGTATTTATCGATCAAGGCCATCGCTTCATCTATTCCAGTGCCTTTATGGGCACTGACCGTTAAGATGTCAATCGGCTTCAAGCCCAGTTTCTTCGCTTCTTGCTTCATCCAGTTGACCAGTTTTTGCTGTTTGACTGATTTCGGCAATAAATCTGCTTTATTGGCAATCAACAGGATGTCGTTGTTTCCGACAAACCGGTGAAGGCCTGGCAGCCAGCTGCCGTTAAAATCAAAGATATCAACGATTTTCACAATCAGCCCTTTGCGTTCTCCTAGTCCATTCAGGATTTTCAGGAAATCGTCATCTGTCAGTGAAACCGGCTGCAGTTCGTTGTAATTTTTCAAACGGAAGCAGCGTTGGCAAATAATTTCTTCTTTATCTAAAGACGATGCAGGAGCATATCCCAGTTCGCCGGGGCGATCTGTCTGGATTTGCGCTCCGCATCCGATGCATGTTGGCATTTCGTTCAATTTTCTTCCTCCCAAGTAAGTTGACCTTTTTGTTTTAGTTTTTTCATGATGCGGCGTTCCACCATTCGGTTAAAACGCGTAAAGAAACCGTCTGACTGCGCGACTGGCAGCACAAGAATGGTGTGGAATTTGTTCAAGTTGCCGCCGAAAATATCCGTCAGCATCTGGTCTCCGATAACCACGACATTTTCCCGCTTTACATGCATAATGGCCAAAGCTTTACGAAAAGCCCGTCCCATCGGCTTTCTTGCCTGAAAAATAAAAGGGATGCCAAGCGGATCCGCAAAAGACTTCACGCGAAGTTCATTATTATTGGACACAATGACCACTTGGATGCCGGCATCCTTCATGCCCTTCAGCCATTCAATCAGCATCGGCGTCGCATCTGCTCGGTCCCATTCAACTAAAGTATTGTCCAAATCCGTGATGATTCCTGTTACATTCTGTTCCAAAAGCATCTCTGGCGAAATGTCATAGACTTTTCTCACGTATTGGCTCGGTATAAAATATCGATACACTGCAAACAACTCCTGTTTCTCCGAACTTAATGCTATTGATTATACCATATATGCGAGTGCTTCTCCCATATAGATACGTTTTCCGGCGCTCACATTCCCGTAAAATTCAATGCTGTCTTTTTCAAAGAAAAGCACTACAGTCGAACCGAAGCTGAAATAAGCAACTTCCTCTCCCTTTGCCCATTGATCCGACAGATTCGTCAAACGAATAGAATTTACGAACATGGCACCGACTTTCACCGACAACATGTGCCCGAATTCCGTTTCAAGCTCAGAAACCAGACGATAATTCCCACTTAGAGGCGATTTGCCAAACTTTAGCCCCCATCCATTAACAGGATACGATTTTTTTCCAAGGAAATATTGCTTGACGATTTTCCCATTCGCCGGACTGTGTATTCGGTGGTAATCGGCAGGAGAAAGATAGAGAACAATGTATTTCCCTTCCCGGTACCGGTCCGCTAACGCTTTACTGCCTAGCAGATCTGCAAGAGAATAATGCTGGCCTTTCACAAGAAATTGAATGCCTTCATGCAAATCTCCTACAATTTCGATTTGGGCATCCACTGGCGACACAATCTCCGCATCAGCAATCGGCCGGCTCTCCGGCTTCAATGTACGAATGAAAAAATCATGCAAAGTCGGAAAAGATGTGAGTGGATTTTCGATATCGTTTGTATCAATTTTGTAAGTTTTAATATAGCCAGGCACAAACTTTCGGCTTATCGGTGATTCAGCAAATTTCTTGACCAGGCCAGAAGTTAAAGGGCCGTTCGTCAATTCAATTGATTGCTGATAAAGTTTTTTCTTCACAGGAGCACCTCCATCGCTTAAAATAGTCTACCATTTTTTGGCCTTTCACAGTATAATGAAATGAATAAGCGGGTTATAAATATACAGTGTCTTCTTAAATTCGCCCGTTCTGTTGGCATGCATGCCGGATTATGCCATACTGAATAATCCCCCGCCTACTCCACCGAAAAGAATGTACACGATAAAATCGCAGGCATTTGTAAATTACATCTGCTGTAGACTAGACAAAAAAGGAGTGTTTTCCATTGCTGATAATCGAACGAATGGATAGCACAATTAAAAAGCTGAGATCTCAAACTGCAAATATGCTCACTATCGGCAATATGACTTTTGGCGGCGCCTCAATCATGGCCTCGTTAAACGGCTTCTATAGCTATAGCGTACTTTTTATTTTCATTGCCGCATTTCTAGACCGTTTTGATGGAATGGTCGCAAGAAAGTTCAATCAGGAATCGGAACTTGGCAAACAGCTCGATTCGATGAGTGACATCATCTCGTTCGGTGTTGCACCCGCAATTCTAATCTATGAATTGGTTTTGACCGATTTCGGCATAACGGGCATGGTGTTCACGGTGATTTATATAGCCAGCGGCGCTTTCAGGCTCGCCCGCTTCAACATCTCTGAATCGAACGGCTATTTTGTTGGTTTGCCGATCACGGCAGCCGGAACAGTTGTCACGTTGTCCTTTTTCGGAATTTCGGTATTTCCGCCAGTTGCTTTCATGTTTCTTTTCATGATTTGCTCCATCTTGATGATCAGCACATTTACCTTAAGAAAAGTTTAAAAGCTGGAAGCGTTGTAAAAAACGCTTCCAGCTTTTTTCTTTTGCTCATACGAATGAATTAAATTCGGTCTGCCAAGCGCTCGATTACATGAAGAACGATTTGCGTCGAATGTTTTGCCGCTACCGGAAGGAATTCATCAAAAGAAATATTCGATTCTTTGCCGGCGATGTCGGATAGCGCACGGATAACGACAAAAGCCACATTAAATTGATAGCACACCTGCGCAACGGCAGCTGCTTCCATTTCCGAGGCTTTCATTGCTGGGAAAAACTCCCGCACTTTCGCTACGCGTTCCGGATCGTTCATGAATGAGTCGCCTGTAGCAATCAAGCCAACTGCATGAGCGTGCTCTCCGATCTCTTCTACCGCTTTTACGGCCAGTTCAATCAATTCTTCATTGGAAGTAAAAGCAGCCGGCATTTGCGGCACCTGGCCCATTTCATAGCCAAAAACCGTCACATCCACATCATGGTGGCGAACTTCGTCTGAAATGACAATCGCGCCAACTTCCAATTCTTCATCAAATCCGCCAGCGGATCCCGTGTTGATCACGATATCCGGTTTGAAGTGATGAAGCAAAAGGGTTGTCGACATGGCTGCGTTCACTTTCCCGATGCCGCTTTTCAGCAAGACAACTTCTTGGCCTTTATATGTACCGGAGGTGAACTCGCAATTTGCAATCGTTTCTGTCTCCGTATTCTCCAAACTGCTCCGCAGCAGTTCCACTTCTTCTTCCATCGCACCAATTACGCCAATTTTCATTTTATTATCATCCTTTCGTCCTTAAATCATTTCGAAAAAAAAGACGCCTTATTAATAGGCGCCATCAAGCGTTTTTAATACATCCATTTTAACAGGTTTCCAGCCTTCGCTGTCAACCCATTCAAGATGGACGCGATATTTTTGGGATTGGTCTTTCGACTGAACGACACCGATGGATTTTTGCGGCCCACCGCCGTTTTTCACCATCATGATATACATATTATCTTCGCCTAAACCCGTCGCATAAGAAATGGCCTGGATTTTTTCATTCCAATCTACTGAACCTTTTTCATAGACCGAAACATGGTTGCCGGATTGGGAAGTGCCGACCGGCTCCCAGCTCGTGTTGATGACGGTTTCTTCCACGATAGGATCATTTGATTCCTCACGCGTAATTTTTCCGCCAACCGTCACTTTGCCTTCTTCTGCTTCCTCGGCACTGTCTTCTTCAGCTGCTGCGTTCTCGTCAGCAGTTTCAGCTTCTGTGTCTTCGGCAGCCTCTTCGGTCGATTCCTCTGTTTCTACTGCTGTGTCCGTGTCTGTCGTTTCTTCAGTTGTTGCTTCGTTTTCTGCTGCACTCGTATCTTCTTCGCTCGTTTGCTGTTCAGTATCTGATGCGATTTCCACCTGTTCAGGCTCCGCCGCATTTTCTTCTCCATTATCCAGGAATATAAAAGCTCCCGTAATAAGGATTAATGTAAATACCAAACCGATCATCATATTCAAAATAGAATTGGACCGGTTTTTCTTTTTCAAACGAGAAGGATACGGTTTTTGTTCATTTGACATTCAATTGCCTCCTCTTCACATTATTTTAGCATAATGCGCTCTAACAAATTTGACGATTTGACGAAAAGAATGTTTCATTTTCGATTATTTTTTAATAAAAACAGCCATTCTTACTAAGAATGGCTAAAAGTATTAGGTAATTGAAATGATTTTAATTTCCATTTCGCCGCCTGGTGTCAAAACTTTAACATTTTCTCCAATCGTGCGGCCGATCATGCTTTTTGCAATCGGCGAGTCATTGGAAATGCGTCCTTCCAATGGATCTGCTTCAGCTGACCCAACGATTGTATAAGATTCTTCGTCGCCATCCGGAACTTCTACAAAAGTAACCGTTGTTCCTAAACGGACGATATCTTTGTTCAATTCATTTTCGTTGATGATGACCGCATTGCGGATCATCGATTCCAATGTTGAAATTCGACCTTCTACAAATGCCTGGTCTTCTTTAGCCGAATCGTACTCAGAGTTCTCGGAAAGATCCCCGAAACTGCGTGCTATTTTGATCCGTTCAACGACTTCTTTGCGTTTTACGGTTTTTAAGAAATCCAGTTCTTCTTCCAACTTCTGCTTTCCTGCAGCTGTCATCGGAAATTGTTTTTCGTTAGCCATTGTTCCCACTCCTTCAACTGCTGACTTTGGATTGTTGCTATCCGTCAGTCTCGTATCATCATATTATAAACTGTCAATCTATTCAAGAATTGTTTTAATTTTTGTAACCATCAAGTCAATTGCGACTTCGTTCTGCCCGCCTTCAGGGATAATCACATCTGCATAGCGCTTTGTCGGTTCGATAAATTGATTGTGCATCGGACGTACAACGGTCAAATATTGCTCAATGACTGAATCGATCGTCCGTCCCCGCTCATTGATGTCGCGCAGCAAACGGCGGATGATCCGCAAATCGGCATCGGTATCGACAAATAGCTTAATGTCCATCAAATCGCGAAGGCGCTGGTCTTCAAGGACAAGAATGCCTTCTAAAATGATGACGTCTTTCGGCTCAATCGCCACCGTTTCTTCAGCACGGGTATGTAGGGCATAATTATAAACAGGCTTTTCGATCGGTTTTCTATCGATCAATTCATTGATATGGTCGATCAGCAAATCCGTATCGAAGGCAAGCGGATGATCATAGTTCGTTTCCAGCCGTTCCTCAAATGCCAAATGGCTTTGGTCTTTGTAATAGTAGTCCTGCTCAATCACCACTACTGAATTTTCTTTGAATACTTCATAAATGGAATTCGTTACGCTCGTCTTGCCTGAGCCGGATCCTCCTGCAATTCCAATTACGACTGGACGGTTTTTAGACATTCTTCCATACTCCTTGCAAACTATATTATTTTTTGAATGGCTTTTTACGGCAAATCATGATGCCGTCTCCTACTGGCAGCAACTCCACTTCGTAAGAGGGGTGATTCAGCATATGTTCTTTGAAGGCTTTGAGATTCCGGATCATTGTCCGTTTTCTTCTTGGAATTTCCGAAATCTCCATATCGGCCATGCCGTGCATATGCATATTATCACAATAGATCAAGCCGTTGTCAGCCAACAGGCTTTCGTATTTCACAAAAAACTTTTCATATTGCCCTTTGGCCGCATCAATGAAAATCGCATCATAGGAAGGCTTCAACTGCGCTAAATTCATTTCCAATGCATCGGCATGGAAAATGCGGATCGCCTCGCTCATCCCGGCAAGCGAAATAAATTCCACCGCTTTCTCGTAGCGGGTATCATCCCGTTCAATCGTATCAACGTGGCATCCCGGCATTCCAGCAGCCATTTTAATGGCTGAAAACCCGATTGCCGAACCGATCTCCAAGATATGGTGCGGCTTTTGCTCTTTTAGCAAAACGAGCAATTCGTCTATTCCGGACTCTTCCATAATCGGCACGTGATGCGTTTCTGCATATTTTCTGACCAATGCCAAAGCAGCGGATAAATTCTGTTGTTCCATCGTTAAAAGCTCCTTTTTACCGCAGCAAAAATTACTACCTATAATAACATAAAACAAGAAGGAATGCGAGGTCGCTTCCTTCTTGTCCATCATCAGTTGCCGATGTATTCAGCCTGATTCTTCAAATGTTCGTCATATGTCTTAGCAAAATGATTGACTCCCTCGGAATCAGCTAAGAAATAATAGTATTCCGTCGTAGCAGGATCCAACACAGCCTGGATTGAGGAAGCTCCGGCTCCGGCAATCGGCCCCGGCGGCAATCCTTTGTTTTGATAGGTGCTATACGGATCTTCGAATTCATAGTCTTTATTGAACAAACGTTCTTTATGTTCGCCCATTGCATAAATGACGGTCGGGTCTGTCTGCAGCGGCATACCGTCGTTCAAGCGGTTGTAGAAGACACTGGCAATCGTTTCACGGTCTGCCTGGGCTGTCGCTTCCTCTTCAAGAAGCGAAGCGAAAGTCAGCAGCCAATGCGGCGTCTTTTCCATTTCTTCGAGTACCGCCTGATATTGGGATACGACTGAGTTCGTAGCATCCAACATCTGTTTAATGATCAAATCTAATGACGGATCTTCTTCGTAAAACGGATAAGTTGCCGGGAATAAATAGCCTTCCAGGGCAAACTTGACGTTTTCGCCTTTGATTTCATCGGTCAAGAGCGTCGGGTACTCATTCATCAACTGGTCGATGTAAGCTTCATCCGTTACACGCGCCATGAATTCTTCAGCTGTGTAATCGGTTTTTTCTTCAATAACCCGCGTTGCAATTTCTTCGAGCGTCAGCCCTTCAGGGACCGTGATTGAGAACAGCGGTTCACGGTAGACTTTGCCGGTTTTCAAGCTTTCCGTAATTTCATCCAGCGTCATCGACGGCAATAGACCATACGTTCCCGCCTGGAAATCTGAATGATTGTTGAACTTCACGTAATATTTGTAGATGCGGGCATTTTTAATCAGCCCTTTTTCTTCGAGCAATTCCGCAATGCTGTCCAGATTCGAACCGATCGGCACTTCGACCTCAATCACTTTTTCAGAATCCGGATTGACCGGCTCTAATGCACTCGTGACAAAATTATAGGCCAGGAATCCAGCGACTCCGACAATCAGCAGCAGGACCAAGGCAATAATCGCCACAATCCGCCGGACTACCTTCGTTTCTTTCTTCTTTTCGCTCATCCGTTCGAACATGATCTGTTTCTTTGACGGCTTGTCCATGGGTTCCCCCCTTAGCTTTATCTTCATTCCATTTTAATGGCCAGCAAGACTCTGCCCGGATAAGCAGAAAATCACTGGCCACTCTCATTGGTTCCACACTATTGAAACGCAGCAGGAATGAAGAAGTTCCATGTCTTAAAGTATCTCTCTATCAGTATACAGAAATCGTCCCAAAAGAAAAAGACGGAATCAGCCTTCAATTCCGTCCCTTTCCAATTTAGATTAAAATTCTTCTTCTTGTTCCTCTTCTTCAAGGAACGTGTTCAGCATTTCTTCGATCATGTCCCACTCTTCGTCCGTTTCAACCGGGCGAAGTTCGCCGCCAGCGATTTTTCCATCTGCATCTTCGTTTTCAGTGAAAGAAGAAGCCTGGATTTCAATTTCGCCTTCGTCATCTTCCTCAGCGCCTACCGGGAAATACAAAACGTATGATTTTCCGAAATCCTCTGATTCAAATGTAAACAATACCTCAAATAATTGTTCGTTGCCGTTTTCATCTACGACCGTAATATGCTCTTGTCCGTGTTCCATTTGGGTCACCTCATCATTTTTTAAAATCAAGATAGCCTTGCAAAATCATGACTGCCGCCATCTTGTCGATCACTTTCTTGCGGTTCTTTCGGCTGACGTCTGCTGAAATCAGCATTTTTTCTGCCGCCATCGTCGTAAGCCGTTCATCCCATAGCACAACCGGCAGGGAATACGCTTCTTCAAGCAGAGCTGCAAATTTCTCAGATGCTTCGGCGCGCGGACCGATTGAATTGTTCATGTTTTTCGGATAACCGACAACGATCTGGCTGACTTCGTACTGTTTGATCAATTCACCTAAACGCTCCAGGCCGAATTCACCTATTGCTTCATTGATTTTGACAGTTTCGATGCCTTGGGCCGTCCACCCAAGCGCATCGCTGATGGCAACGCCAATTGTTTTCGAACCGACATCCAGTCCCATTGTTCTCATGTTATTCCTCGTTATTCTTTTTGATGTAGAATTTCACAAGCTCTTCCAGAATTTCATCCCGTTCAAGTTTGCGAATCATATTGCGTGCATCCTGGTGGCGAGGAATATAAGCCGGATCACCTGATAATAAATAGCCGACAATCTGATTGATTGGGTTGTACCCTTTTTCTTCAAGTGCAGCATGAACCTGAAGCATCACATGCTTCACTTCCTGCTCCATCGATTCATCAGACGGATTGAATTTCATAGTTTGATCAAATGAACTCACGACAAGCACCTCGCTTTCGGATTTAGATAGGAGATAAACGTTCTCGCTGCCTGACTCTCATTATAAACGATATCTCCCATTTATTAAACCTATTTGAGCAAGTTGTAGACAGATTCCAAAGCTTCATCCAGTTTTTCCGGATTTTTCGCACCCGCCATCGCCATATCCGGACGGCCGCCGCCCTTGCCTCCGCAAAGTTCAGCTACGTGTTTGACGATTTGTCCGGCATGATAGTTCCCGCCGGCCAATTCTTTTGTCACACCTGCGACCAACATGACTTTTTCACCGTCAGCAGCACCCAGCACAATAACCGCTTTCTCAAATTTCTGTTTCAAATCGTCCATCATTTGGCGCAATTGGTTGTTGTCTTTGGCTTCAACGCGTGCAGAAAGCACCGTAATATCATTTACTTGGCGTGCAGCTGCCATAATTTCAGAAGACTGGGCATTCGAAACTTTTGCCATCAACGATTCGTTTTCGCGCTGAAGGTTTTTCATTTCCTGCTGGAACGATTGGACTTTTTGGATCAGGTCTTTTGTCGAAGATTTCAATAGGCCCGCAGTTTCTGTAAGCAAGTTTTCGCTGTCTTTCAAGTTTTCATAAGCGCCTTTGCCCGTTACTGCTTCAATGCGGCGAATGCCGGCACCAATGCCGCTTTCCGAAACAATTTTGAAGACGCCGATTTCAGCTGTATTTGCTACATGGACACCGCCGCAAAGCTCAAGCGAATAGCCGCCGATTTCAACAACCCGGACCACGTCGCCGTATTTTTCGCCGAACAAGGCCATAGCCCCCATGTCTTTTGCTTCCTGCAAGTTATGGTAGCCGGTTTGTACGGAAATGCCTTCCCAGACTTTCTCGTTGACGATTCGTTCGATTTGCTCCAGTTCCCCACTCGTCACTTGCCCGAAATGAGAGAAGTCAAAACGGAGTCGATCCGGTCCGACATAAGAACCCGCCTGATTGACGTGTGTCCCTAAAGTGTCTTTTAGTGCTTGGTGCAATAAATGCGTTGCCGTATGGTTTTTGACCGTGTGGCGGCGTTCGCTTGCATCCACTTGCGCGTGTACCGATGCTTTCGTCAATTCCCCGGTTTCCACTCTGACCGAATGGAGGTTTTGGCCATTCGGCGCTTTTTTCACATCGAGCACGACAGCTTTCACCAAGTCGTTCGTCAATTTACCGTGGTCAGCAATCTGACCGCCGCTTTCAGCATAGAATGGCGTCTGGTCCAGAATAACCTGCACTTCTTCCCCTTCATGCGCGCTTTCAGCCAACTCGCCGTCTTTAATGATGTAAAGGATTTTTGCATCTGCTACCGTTTGTGTATAGCCGATAAATTCGCTCGCCTCTTTAATGTTCCCCAGCACTTCCGATTGCGTCTGCATCGAGTTGACGTTCTGGCGCGCACTGCGTGCACGGTCGCGCTGTGCTTGCATCGCTGCTTCAAATCCGGCGTGGTCAATCGTCATGCCTTCTTCTTCCGCATATTCCTCTGTCAATTCAACTGGGAATCCGTACGTATCATACAAACGGAATGCATCTTCTCCAGGAATTTCCGAATGGCCGGCTGCTTTTTGCTGCTCGACGACTGTCGATAGAATCGCTAAGCCATCATGCAAAGTTTCATGGAAACGCTCTTCTTCCAATTTCATGACGCGGATGATGAAATCTTTTTTATCCGTCACTTCCGGATAGAAATCGTTCATGATGTCTCCGACTACCGGCACCAGTTCAAACATAAACGGTTGTTCAATGCCCAGCTTTTTCGCATAGCGGACAGCCCGGCGCAGCAAGCGGCGCAGAACATATCCGCGTCCTTCGTTTGATGGAAGCGCTCCGTCTCCAATTGCAAAGGCAACGGTACGGACGTGGTCGGCGATGACTTTGAATGCCATATCTGCCTCTTCGTCTTCGCCGTATTTCTTGCCGGAAATCTCTTCCGTTTTCGCAATGATCGGCGTGAATAGATCGGTATCGTAGTTTGTCGGAACGTCTTGAACGACAGAAGCCATGCGCTCAAGTCCCATACCGGTATCGATGTTCTGTTTCGGAAGCGGTGTATACGTATGGTCCGGATTGTGGTTGAACTGAGAAAACACCAAGTTCCACACTTCCAGGTAACGGTCGTTTTCGCCGCCAGGATACAATTCCGGGTCATTCATGTCGCTGCCGTATTTTTCGCCGCGGTCATAGAAGATTTCCGAGTTCGGTCCGCTTGGGCCTTCGCCGATATCCCAGAAGTTTCCTTCCAGGCGAATAATGCGCTCAGCCGGCACGCCGACTTCATTCAGCCAAATATCGTATGCTTCTTCATCTTCCGGATGGATCGTGACAGAAAGCTTTTCAGCATCGAAGCCCATCCATCTTTCGTCGGTCAAAAATTCCCAAGCCCAATGGATCGCTTCTTTTTTGAAGTAATCACCGATGGAGAAATTCCCGAGCATTTCGAAGAACGTATGGTGGCGCGCTGTTTTACCGACGTTTTCGATATCGTTTGTGCGGATCGATTTTTGCGCATTGACGATTCTCGGATTATCGGGAATCACGCGTCCATCAAAATATTTTTTCAACGTGGCGACACCGCTGTTGATCCACAATAATGAGGGATCTTCGAACGGGACTAAAGGCGCGCTCGGTTCTTGATCGTGGCCTTTTTCTTTAAAGAATTCGATATACAATCTTCTGATGTCTGCCGCTTTCATGTTTTTCATCGTTATTCCTCCTCAATTCTTTTAGCTAAAGCCGGTTTGGGCGGCAAGCGCGGGGATCGGGCACAATAAAAAGCCCCCATCTCTTGCGCTTGCGCAAGGGACGAAGGCTTTAATTCGCGGTACCACCCTAATTACACGGAAAACATCCGTGTCTCTCATTATGCCTTAACGCGGCGTGACGGCAGGGATTAGCTGCACTCCGGAGTAGCTTTCTAAAATCGCATGCGGAAGGTTCTTTCAGCCTCGGGAACCTTTTTCTGTACAGCTGCCAAATTATACTGTCTCCATCAATGTGTTGGTTGCTATAAATTGAATTATATAGAAAAAGGTTTCGCTGTGTCAATAGGAGCGATTAGCCGCATCATTTTGATATACGCCCGGTAATGTCGGAAATACGCTCGGTTAAAGTGAAAATACGCTCAGCAGCTAAAGAAGCTCGCTTCAAAAAAAGCGCCCGCCACATGCGAGCGCTTCCTATACTTCCATAAAATCTTTCGGCGTAATGCCTTCCATGCCGACAAGCGGATGGATGAAATGGACGTTTTCATTGGTGAGGCTAGCCGGCCCTTTTGTTTTTGGCGCAGCCGTTTTAGCTTCGGCCATTTCAAGCTCCGTTTTAGCGGCAGCTACTGTTTCAACTGGTAAAGCTTTTTCAGCCGTCTCTGTTTCTTGGACCGGTTCTTCCGCAGACAATTGCAGCCGCTTCTTCAATGTTGTCATGCGCTGCACATCGTCGGTCCGTTCAACGCCGTAGCGGAACACTTGCGGATCGCCGCAAAGAATCAAAAAGTCTTTGCTGCGAGTGATGCCCGTATACAGAAGATTGCGCCGCAGCATTTTCATATAGCCGCGGACGACCGGCATGATGACCGTCGGAAATTCCGATCCCTGCGATTTGTGGATCGAACAGCAATACGCAAGCGTCAACTGGTTCAAGTCGCTTCGCTGGTACGTCACTTCGATGCCATCAAATGATGCCACGAGCATATCCTGCTTTTCCACCGTTTCTTTCGCTTTTAAAATTGCAATCACTTCACCCATATCGCCGTTGAACACATTGCTTTCGGGCTGGTTCACGAGCTGCAGAATCTTGTCGCCGATCCGGTACGTGATGTCTCCGAAGACGAGTTCTTTCCGCTTGCCGTCGGGATTCGGGTTGACCATTTCCTGGATCATGCGGTTCAAGGCATCAATTCCCGCCGGCCCCCGGTACATCGGTGCCAGCACTTGGATATCTTTGATGGAATGCCCTTTCGACAACGCGCTCTTGACCACTTTCTCGACAACATCCGCAATTTGATCGGCACCGGCTTTAATAAATGACCGGTCAGATGTTTTAGCCGTAATGTCCGCCGGCAATTGGCCTTTTTTCATTTGGTGGGCGAGTTCGATAATGGACGAACCGGAAGTCTGGCGATAAATGTCTTTCAATTCGACCGTCGGAATCCGTTTTGATTCGAGCAGATCGCGCAGCACTTGGCCCGGGCCGACCGGCGGCAGCTGATCCTGGTCTCCCACGAAAATAATTTGGGCATCGTCCGGCACCGCTTTCAGCAATTGATGCGCTAGCCACGTATCGACCATCGACATTTCATCGATGATGATCAAACGCCCTTCGATTTCTTTTTCCGTCTCTTCTTCTTTTTCCTGGCCGTTAAATCCGAGCAGCCGGTGGATTGTCATGGCCGGCAGTTCCGTCGATTCGCTCAGGCGTTTTGCTGCGCGCCCTGTCGGTGCAGCGAGAATGATCGGAAACGGCTCTTTTTTCTTCGCGTAGTCTTTCGGATCAAGCGACAAGCCGTGAAGCTCCGCATACACTTCGACCAAGCCGCGGACAACGGTCGTCTTCCCGGTGCCGGGGCCGCCGGTCAAAATCATGACCGACGAGTTGATGCTGCCGTCAATCGCCTGGATTTGCGTTTCGGCATAATTTACGCCGAGCCGCTCTTCCGCTTCACCGAGGGCGCGCCGTACTTCGGATGCCGGGAAACGGTCGCGGTTTGCCTGGGAGCCGAGCAGCGTTTCGAGTTTCGTCGCAATGCCGACTTCCGAATAATAGAGCGACGGAAAATAGGGGCGGTTTTCTCCCCCCGCCACTTTGCTTTCTTCATTCAGCTCAATCATCGCTTTTGAAATCGCTTCGATGGAAATTTCATCGCGCTGGCTCGATTCCAGCATTTCTTTGACGAGCGGAATCAGCGTTTTCGCATCCATGTAGACGTGCCCTTCCGACAGCGATGCCTGGTTCAATAAATGCAGGATCGATGCTTTGATGCGGTCCGGGTGAGCGCCGGTGATGCCGAGTTTCGCACCCAGTTCATCCGCCCGCTGAAAACCGATGCCTTCGATTTCTTCGATTAACCGGAACGGGTTTTTCGTCAGGACGTCAATCGTTTCTTCACGGTACGCCTGATAAATCCGCATGCCGACTTGCGGGCCGAAGCCCCAGTCGTTCAATTGGATCATCACGCGCTCCAAACCGAGATTCATCTGCAGCGTGGAGCGGATCGTCTCTTTCTTCTCATCGGAAAGGCGCGGTACAGCGTCCAGCGCTTCCGGATCTTCCAAAATCTTTTTGATGGCGTCTTTGCCGAGTTTTTTGACGATCGTTTCCGCTGTTTTCCGGCCGATGCCATTGAACATATCGCTCGATAAATAATGGACGATGCCCTGTTCCGTTTCCGGCACTTCTTTCGTAAACGTCTCCACCTGGAATTGGACGCCGTATTTCGGATGGTTTTTCACCGAGCCCGTAAAGCGGTACTGCTCTTCCAGCGACAGTTTCGGGAAATAGCCGGATACGATGATTTCTTTTTCAGTATAGGAGGTGTTCGTCTGTTGGATTTTCACTTTCGCGATGGAAAATAAATTCTGGGGATTGTGAAAAATCGAGACGACGGGCCTGCCCAGTACAAATTGCACTTCTTCCTGGAATAAATCGATTTGTCCGGTCATGTCTGTCGTCTCCTTTCTTTCGTGGTTATTGCAGTTTCGTCGCGATCATATCGTAAGCATAACGCGCCATTTCATTTCGTTCATCCAATGTATACGCCTGTTTCAAATGATGCATCGCATCCGCCGTGCGGTCAGTCGACACAGCATACAAGACACCCAAGTTATAATGGGCATCGGCATGGTCCGGCTCCCGTTCCAGCACCTGCAAAAATTGCGGTTCTGCCAGGTCAAACAATTCCATTGACGCCAGCGTGATGCCGTAGCTAAGGCGCGCCTGGACGTCTTCCGGATCCAGTTCAACGGCACGCTGAAGATACGGAAGGGCCAATTTCGGCTGTTCCAGCCTTTCGAAGCATTTGCCGATCATGAAGTGGGCATCTGCCCCTTCGAGGCCGTATTGAACGGCTTTTTCGTATAGCTTCAAGGCTTCTTCAAAACGCTCGACATTGAAATAAAGGTTGGCCAACCCGTAGTAAGCGGTAGCCGATGTTTCATCCAGTGTGATCGCTTTTTGGAAAAAGCGTTCAGCGCGTTCAACATCGTCCATCGATGTCAGTACATGGCCGAAATTGATGTAGCCGAGGGTGTTCTCCGGTTCTTCTTCAATCGCTTTCGTGAACGCTTTGATCGCTTCTTCCGTATTGCCTTCTTGCAATGCTTGTATCCCGATTTCATTGTAATTCATATTCGTCTCTCCCATTAACCTACATATTCCAAACGTGCGCCGTTTTTGAACACACGGTCAATTGTACCGCCGCCCAGGCATTCTTCGCCGTCATAAAAAACGACTGCTTGTCCTGGCGTGATCGCGCGGACCGGCTCATCGAATGTGACGATGGCTTCTTCGCCTTTAAATTCCACCGTTACGCCGACATCAGCCTGGCGGTAGCGGAATTTCGCTGTGCATTTCAACGTGCCAACCGGTGCTGTATCGGATGTGAAACTCAAGTTTACCGCAGACAGGCTGTCTGAGAAAAGAGCTTCATGGTTAATATTTTGGCCGACATAAAGAATGTTCTTTTCCAAGTCTTTGCCGATGACGAACCACGGATCTCCGGCGCCGCCGATGCCAAGCCCTTGGCGCTGGCCGATGGTGTAGTACATCAACCCGTCATGCGATCCTTTTTTCACGCCATCAAGCGTCTCCATGGAACCTGGCTGTGCCGGCAAGTATTGGCCAAGGAATTCCTTGAAATTGCGTTCACCGATAAAGCAAATGCCCGTCGAATCTTTTTTCGTTGCTGTTGCCAGTCCTGCTTCAAGTGCGATTTCACGCACTTTCTTTTTTTCCATATGCCCGATCGGGAACATCACTTTCGATAATTGCTCCTGATTCAATTGATTCAGGAAATACGTTTGGTCTTTATTGTTGTCTTTGCCGCGCAGCATTTTCGTTTCGCCGTTTTCCGCGTGCGCGACTTGCGCATAGTGGCCTGTTGCGAGATAATCCGCACCGAGGCTCAGTGCATGCTCAAGAAATGCTTTGAATTTGATTTCCTTGTTGCACATGACGTCCGGATTCGGTGTACGGCCGGCTTTGTATTCTTCGAGGAAATAGGTGAAAACCTTGTCCCAATATTGCTTTTCGAAATTCACGGCGTAATACGGAATGCCGATCTGGTTGCAGACGCGGATGACGTCTTCGTAGTCTTCCGTAGCCGTGCAGACGCCGTTTTCATCGGTATCATCCCAGTTTTTCATGAAGATGCCGATGACGTCATACCCTTGTTCTTTCAATAAATACGCGGCTACCGAGGAGTCGACTCCTCCGGACATGCCGACGACAACGCGTGTATCTTGTGGAGCTTTCGTCATTTTCTATCACCTTTTCATAGCAGCGCTAAACGCTTGCTGATTTGTGCTGTCATTTCTGCAGCTTCTGTTATTTGCTGTTCAGTCAGGCCAATGCCGAAGCTGAACCGGATGGAATTGCGCAATTGCTCGGCTTTTTCACCGAACATCGCCACAAGTACATGTGACGGGTCGATGGAGCCGGCAGTACAGGCCGATCCGCTCGAAGCGGAAATTCCGGCGATATCCAAATTAACGAGGAACGATTCGATATCGATTCCCGGCAGGCTCAAGTTCAAAATATGCGGCATTTGGCTGCCGCCGTTTTCGGAGAACTCAATGCCTTCATCCGTTAAGACGTCTTTAAAAATTTGTTTATATCGCGCATAGGCTGCCGCCCGCTCGTCCATCGTCGCGAGCGAAATTTCGACCGCTTTGGCAAATGCGGCAATCGCCGGAACATTTTCTGTTCCCGCACGACGCTTCCGTTCCTGTTCGCCGCCGTAAAAAATCGGCGAAAGCGGCGTGCCTTTTCGCTGATAAAGGAAACCGATGCCTTTTGGGCCGTTGAGTTTATGGGCCGATACAGAAAGAAGATCGACATTCAGCGCTTCTACGTCAATCGGCAAAACGCCATAAGCCTGTACCGCATCCGTATGGAACGTAATTTCTGTCTCTTTTAACAGTTCACCGATTTCCGCAATCGGCTGAACCGATCCGACTTCATTGTTGCCTAGCATGATGGTCACTAGAATTGTATCGTCCCGCAGTGCATTTTTCACGTCTTCTGCTCGGACCAACCCTTTTTCGTCAACCGGTAAGTACGTTACGTCGTAGCCTTCGCGTTCCAATTTCTCGCAGGCATGCAAAACAGCGTGATGTTCAATTTGCGATGTGATGATGTGCTTGCCTTCTTTTTTGGCAGCGGTGCCGAAGATCGCCATATTGTCCGCTTCCGTCCCACCGCTTGTAAAAATGATTTCCGGGTCGTCTGCATGGATGCTTGCAGCAAACATGCGCCGTGCGTCGTCTAGCGTCTTGCGTGCTGCGCGTCCGGTCCCGTGGATGCTTGATGGGTTGCCGAAAACGCTGAGAAGCGCTTCGGAAAAGGTTTCAGCCACTTCCGGATGCATCGGAGAAGTGGCTGCATGGTCTAAATAAATTCGATTCATTTTAACTGTCTCCTTATATATAAAACATATAATTTTCGTTATTGTCTTCTTTTTGGTTGGCAAGGTCGTCGATGCTTGTCGTCTCCAGCACATTTTTCACAGCATCGCGGATGCGGATCCACAATTCGCGCTGCGGCTGGGCTTCGTCTTCAATGCCTTCCACTGGTTGGATCGGGCCTTCCAGCACTTTGATGACATCTCCGGCGGAAATTTCTTTCGGGTCGCGCGTCAGCATGTAGCCGCCGTAAGCGCCTCGAACACTTTTCACCAATCCCGAATTGCGCAAGGGGCCGACAAGCTGCTCCAAATACGCTTCGGATAAATCATATTCTGCCGCAATTTTCCGGAGCGGAATCGGCCCTTCTCCGTAATGTTTGGCGAGTGAGATCATAATCGTCAAGCCGTAGCGGCCTTTTGTTGAAATTTTCATGCTTACACCTCTGAGTCAGATTCCAATTATTCTTCAAAATAGTATAGCATATTTGTCGGAAATGGACTTGCAATGACTTTTATTTAGCAAAACGATATACTGATAGAACGAATGTACGGAAGGAGTTTTTTCATTGCAGAACGAACCTTTAGCTTTCCGTATGCGTCCGCGCACCATTGATGAAGTGGTCGGCCAGCAAGATGTCATCGGCCCGCATACGGCTTTATATAAAATGATCCAGAACGGCCATATCCCGTCGATGCTGTTGTACGGCGAGCCGGGGATCGGCAAAACCTCGATCGCCCACGCCATCGCCGGCACATCGAAATTGCCGTTCATCGCGCTCAATGCGACGACTTCCGGCAAAAAAGATGTCGAAGACGTGGTCAAAGAATCGCGCATGACCGGAAAAGTCCTCTTATTCCTGGACGAAATCCACCGATTCAATAAACTCCAGCAAGATGCCCTATTGCCGCATGTCGAAAGCGGCGCGATCGTGTTGATCGGCGCCACGACGGAAAACCCGTTCCATGACGTGAACCCGGCGATCCGTTCCCGATGCGGGGAAATCAAACAGCTCAAGCGGTTGACCCATGACGATATTGTGAATTTATTGAACACCGCTTTAACCGATCCAAAACGCGGCCTTGGCAATTTAAAGATCCGGATTTCACCGGCACAAGTCGAGCGCATCGCAGATGGCACAAACGGCGATGCCCGTAAAGCGCTGACGATGCTCGAGTCGATCATCATCGCATCGGATGAAATCGACGATACGTTCATTGTTGAAGACCAAATGGTGGAGCAGATGATTAAGCGTGTCGGCGTCTTCGGCGACAAAAAAGGCTCTCATTTCTTTAATTTGCTGTCAGCGCTCCAAAAATCGGTCCGCGGCAGCGACGTTAATGCTGCGATGTATTATCTAGCGCACCTATTAGAAAATGGCGACTTGACGGCCGTCACCCGACGTTTGCTCGTCATGGCGTATGAAGACATCGGCCTCGCGAATCCGGAAGTTGGCGGGCATGTGCTCGCAGCCTGCCAGGCGGCAGATCGCCTCGGGTTGCCCGAAGCCCGCATTCCGCTCGCACAAGCCGTCGCCGAAATGTGCCTGTCCGAAAAATCGAATTCCGCTTACCGGGCGATCGACGCGGCAATTTCCGCTATCAATAAAGGCGAGACTGGCGACATCCCGATGCATCTGCGCGACACGCACTACGCCGGAAGCGCCGAACTTGGCCATGGCGGCTACCGGTATCCGCATGACACGCCGCTCGGTTCGTTCGGGGGCTGGGTCGACCAGGATTATTTGCCGAAAGAAGTGCGGAAAGCCGAATATTATAAACCGGTGATTGCCGGAGCTGAGAAAAAGTACGCCGGCATTTACGAAAAGCTGAAATCATTCCGGAAAAATAAAAAATAAACGATCGAAAGCCATTTCCGCTTCTGGAAATGGCTCTTTTTTTGCTTTCATAGGAGAGGGCTGCTTTCGGTTATCGTATTTATTCTTTTATAAGCGGTTTGAAAAATTTGCAAACCTTCGAAGTTTTTTATAAACGTTCAGCAATTTTCCGCATAAAAAATCCGGCTCAGCTTTCGAGCCGGATCCTTTTTAGTTATTTCGTACACGGTTGATGTGAATGTTTTTTGTAATGTCGTTGATGACCCAGCTCGCACAGATCAAGCCGACCGTCGACGGCGTAAATGCATTCGAGGATGGCGGCATCTGCGCTTTGCGGATCGGCGCATTCGGCTTTCCTACAGTTTCCACCACGTCTTCGCGGACGATGATTGGACTTTCATCAGAAAAAACGACGGGAATCCCTTTTTTAATGCCGGCTGCACGCAATTTCCGGCGGATGACTTTCGCTAGCGGATCGGTATGCGTTTTCGAGATGTCAGCGATTTGGAAACGCGTCGGGTCTGTTTTATTGGCAGCGCCCATGCTTGAAATGATTTTCACGCCGCGCTTATAGCATTCCGTCATTAAATGCACTTTATAGATCATTGTATCCGATGCATCGATGACATAATCGGGTTCGTAGCTGAAAAATTCTTCATATGTCTCTTCCGTATAAAACATATGTAAGGAAATCACTTCGCAGTCCGTGTTGATGTCCGCGATGCGGTTTTTCATGACTTCCGCTTTCGACTGGCCGACCGTCGAAAGATTCGCCACCAATTGGCGGTTGACATTCGTGATGTCGACATTGTCTTTATCCACTAAAATGATGCGGCCGACGCCGCTGCGTGCGCATGCTTCTGCAGCAAACGATCCGACCCCGCCTACCCCTAAAATGGCCACTGTCGAATTTTTGACGAGGTCCATGCCTTCTTTGCCGATTGCTAGTTCATTTCTTGAAAATTGATGTAACATAATTTCCCTGCCCTTCAAAGTTGATCATTCTACTAGGAATTATACACGAAGAAAAGCGCAAGCGCCCGTGTAGCCCCGACAAGCGCTGGAAGCCTTGCCGATAATGGCGTTCTTTGCCATTGGCGGAAAGGCTGAAGCGACTCGAGGGGCTGGGCGCTGGAGTCTGGACATGAAATACGCCCACTATAAATTCTTCGCACCTTTAAAAAGTATACCTATTCTTCTCAAAATAAAACCCCCCGACAAATTGCCGGAGGGCGGAAATTTAAAATAATAGGAGAATCCCAATCGTGCCGTCCTTGGTGTTGCGCATCGTTTTTGAACCCGCTTCTAGCAGGTGGGTGACCTCTCCACCACTTATAACTTCCCGTTAAGGCATGTTAGCCATGATGAAATTTGGTCTCCCGACGACAAAATGTTGGGTCAAAACTGAATTGCTCGTAACGAACACATCAGGATTCTCTACTAATTGTATGTTAGCACACTCTTTTTATTTGCACAAGAAATTTACTCTGGTTCTTTTTTAGTATTCTGAACATTCAGCAATAGGCTTAAATCATCAAGCTGCGCTTTGGATACTGGACTTGGCGCATCCGTCAGCAAGTCGCTTGCACTCGCTGTTTTCGGGAAGGCGATCGTGTCGCGCAAGTTCGTGCGGCCAGAAAGCAGCATCACCAAACGGTCTAAGCCAAATGCAATGCCTCCGTGCGGCGGCGTGCCGTATTCGAAAGCATCCATCAGGAAGCCGAACTGCGAACGCGCCTCTTCTTCTGTAAAGCCAAGCACGCTGAACATTTTCTCTTGAATGTCGCGGCGATAAATGCGAAGCGATCCTCCGCCAAGTTCATAGCCGTTCAATACTAAATCATAAGCTTGTGCACGGACGTTTTGCGGGTCTGATTCCAATTTATCGATATCTTCCTCAAAAGGCATCGTGAATGGATGGTGCGCTGCAAAATAGCGGCCTTCTTTTTCGTCGTATTCAAATAGCGGCCAGTCGGTGATCCATAGGAATTTGTAGACCGAGTTGTCGATCAAGCCAAGCTCTTTGCCGAATTTCGAACGAAGTGCCCCTAATGTATCCGCCACAACTGCCGAAGAATCCGCGACGAATAATAGAAGGTCTCCTGCTTCCGCTTCAGCGCGCTCCCTCAATGCATCTGCCGCTTCGCCTTCAAAGAATTTCGCAATCGGCCCTTTGATGCCGTCTGCTTCCACTTTCATCCAAGCAAGCCCTTTGGCGCCGTAAACCGCCGCAAATGAACCCAGTGCGTCAATGTCTTTGCGTGAATAATGGGCCGCTTGCCCTTTGACGTTGATCAATTTCACTTCGCCGCCGTTTTCAATCGCGCCTGTGAACACTTTGAAAGAAGAATCCTTCACAAGGTCTGAAACATTGACAAGTTCAAGGCCAAAGCGGACATCGGGTTTATCAGATCCGAAACGGTCCATTGCTTCTGTATAGCTCATGCGCTGAAAAGTCGGCTCGATGTCGACGTTTTTCACTTCTTTCATCATCTGGACCATCAAGCGCTCATTCATGCCGATAATGTCTTCCATTGACTGGAAGCTCATTTCCATATCGATTTGGGTGAACTCCGGCTGGCGGTCAGCACGCAAATCTTCATCACGGAAGCAGCGGGCAATCTGGTAGTATTTATCGAATCCGGAAACCATCAGCATTTGCTTGAACAGCTGCGGCGATTGAGGAAGCGCATAAAATTCGCCGTCATGCACGCGGCTCGGCACCAAATAATCGCGGGCGCCTTCCGGTGTGGATTTTGTCAGGATCGGTGTTTCCACTTCCAAGAACCCTTCTGTGTCCAGGAATCTGCGGATCGATTTTGTGATATCCGAACGCATTTTGAAGGTTTCGAACATCGCCGGGCGTCTCAAGTCGAGGTAGCGGTATTTCAAACGCAAGTCTTCGCTGACGTCTGTATTGTCTTCAATCGCAAAAGGCGGGTTTTTCGCTGCGTTGATGATCGAAGCGTGATCCACTTGCACTTCCACTTTTCCGGTTTTCATCGCCGCATTCACTTGGCCAACGGCTCTTTCCACAACCAGGCCGTCGATGTGGACGACGAATTCATTGCGCAAGGATTCCCCGATCGCTGCCGCTTCTTCTGAGATTTCAGGGTTGAACACGACTTGGACGATGCCGCTGCGGTCGCGTACATCTACGAAGATCAAACCGCCTAAGTCACGGCGTTTTTGTACCCATCCTTTTAACGTTACACGCTGTCCGATAACAGTTTCATTTACTTCACCACAATAATGCGATCTCGACATGTTTTATTCCTCCAATGTTTTTCTATTCTTGATCGTTTCGGCCATTTCAGAGAATAAAAGCTCTTGCTGTTCGCCGGTAGCCATTTCTTTCAAACCGGCTTTGCCGCTTGCCATTTCCGTTTCTCCGATGACGATGACGTAGCTTGCGCCTTTGCGGTCTGCTGATTTCATCTGGGCTTTCAATTTGCGTCCGGTATAATCCATATCGGCCGAAATGCCGTTTGCCCGGAAATCCTTGAGCAAGCTGAACGCTTGTTTCTTCGCGGATTCGTCCATCGCAATCACGTACACTTCCAAATTCTGCGACTTTCCGATTTCCACTTTTTCCATTTCCAATGCCAGGAGTAGACGCTCAATGCTCATCGCAAAGCCGATGCCCGGCGATTCCGGTCCGCCGAGGTCTTCGACAAGCCCGTTATAGCGTCCGCCTCCGCAAAGTGTCGTGATGGCGCCAAATCCTTCGGCGTCGCTCATGATTTCAAAAGCGGTGTGATTGTAGTAATCGAGTCCGCGAACCAAGTTCGGATCGACCACATAGTCAATGTCAAGCTCTTCAAGATACATTTTCACATCATCAAAATAAGCTTGAGATTCTTCATTTAAATAATCGGCAAGCGACGGTGCTGTCGCCATCAACGGGTGGTCGCGGTCGACTTTGCAATCCAGGATGCGCAGCGGATTTTTTTCCAATCGCGTCTGGCAGTCGCTGCAGAATTCATCGATGCGCGGCGCGAAATGCGCCACCAGCGCTTCTTTGTGCGCGAGCCTGCTTTCGGTGTCGCCAAGCGAGTTGATGACTAAGCGCAGCCGCTTCAAACCGACGGAACGGTAAAGCTCCATCGCCAATGAAATCACTTCTGCATCGATCGCCGGATCTTTTGAACCGATCGCTTCCACGCCGAACTGCACGAACTGGCGCATGCGGCCTGCTTGCGGGCGTTCATAGCGGAACATCGGGCCCGTATAGAATAATTTGACCGGCTGGTCCGGCAAGCCGAATAGTTTATTTTCCACAAACGACCGGACTACAGAAGCGGTCCCTTCCGGACGAAGCGTCAGACTGCGATTGCCGCGGTCCTGGAATGTATACATTTCCTTTTGGACGATATCTGTCGTATCGCCGACACCGCGCTGGAATAATTCGGTGTGCTCAAATACCGGCGTCCGGATTTCCTTGTATTGGTAAAGCCGGCATAGTTCGTTGATTTTCTGTTCGATTTCCTGCCATTTCTCTGATTGGCCAGGCAAAATATCGTATGTGCCACGTGGTGCTTGAATGCTCATTTTCTTCACTCCCTTATTTTTTCCAAACAAAAAAGCCCTCGCCCCTTGCTTACGCAAGGGACGAGAGCTCATTTTCAGCTTCCGCGGTTCCACCCTAGTTGATGCACAAAAAAACTGTCCATCCTCTCATTCCGGATAACGGCCGGTTCCGTCCATTCCTAATAAGCCAAAAGCCTTTCAGAAAGGAGCCTCTTAAGTGTTTTTCATCACAGATCCCTGCAGGAAAGTTTACAGCCCAGGACTTTCCCTCTCTTTTCAGCCAATCATGCAATTACTTTCTTCGTCATCGGCAAATCTAAATATATGAGTATAATGATTAATCTTAAGGACTCCCCGAATCCTTGTCAACCTTTTTTGACAAACGCCGGATTTTTTACAATAATACAAAGTAGACGAAGGAAAATTCCATGCCGATTTTCTTTTCCTCGCGTCCCAATTCAATAAGTTCCAAGGAGGTGCTACATGAACCGCAAATGGCCGATTGTTTTGATCTTATTTATTTTATTGGCCGCCGGCAGCCTGCCTGCCGCAAATGTTCCGGCAGCTTATGCCGCTGGCACGGAGATGAAAATCTCTGCATCTACCGTCAACATCCGAAGCGGTCCGGGCTTATCGTATAGCGTCACCGGTTCCCTGTCAAAAGACGAAACCGTTAACGTCGTTTCGCAATCAGATGAGTGGTACGAAGTAAACATCGACGGCGAAACCGGATGGATCGCTTCTTGGCTGACCACATCAGCAAAAAGTGACTCTGGCAGCAGCGCATCTGGCGAGACAGCCGTTTCAACTGTAGACCGGCTGAATGTCCGCACACAGCCAGATCTTTCGTCTTCTGTCCTGACGCAAATGAATGCCGGCGAACAAGCGACCATCATCCAGCAAGCCGGTGACTGGGTCGAAATCGATTTCCATAATACTCGCGGTTTTGTTGCCAAACAATACATAAGCGTTTCCGAAAGCTCGGTCAGCAGCCCCTCGCCTGAAGCAGCTGCCGTCTCTTCTTTTGAGATTGCGGTAGACGCATTGAATGTCCGCACGAAACCGGATCTGAATTCCGACGTGAAAGATTTAGTGCGCAAAGGCAAAGTCTTCCCGATCAAATCGATGGAAGGCAATTGGGTCGAAATTGAACTGAGCGCGAATGACAGCGGTTGGGTATATGCGTTTCATGGCCATTTATCCGATCAAAGCGCAAACGCTGTTTCCGGCACCGATACGGAAGTGGTGACTGTCTTGACAGATGGCACCAATCTCCGCTCGAAGCCTTCAACTTCTTCTGAAGTCGTCAGCCGCTCAAATGCCGGAGAACGTTTGTCGGTCATCGGCCAAGACGGCGACTGGTATCAAGTTTCCTTGCCTGGCGGACAAGATGCCTATATCGCGACTTGGGTCGTGACGAGTGGTGAAACGGAAACTGTCCAGCAAGAAAAGAAAGAAAAACCTGACCGAAAAGCTGGCACATTAGACGGCTTGACGATTGTCATCGATCCCGGGCATGGCGGAAATGATGGCGGTACGGTCGGTGCACGCGATACTGAAGAAAAAGACTTGACCTTGAAAACGGCTGAAACGTTGACGCACCATCTCCGTTCTGCTGGTGCGGAAGTGGTGCTGACACGGCAGTCCGACGTGTATGTCGATTTGAGAAAACGCGTTTCCACCGGACACCAAGTGGCAGCGGATGCTTTTATTTCGCTCCACTATGACGCAACGAATGACAGCAGCGTCTCTGGATTTACGACTTATTATCTGCATGATTACCAGGAACCGCTGGCTGAATACATTAACGCGGGGCTTGGCAAGAAAGTCGAATTGCGTGACCGCGGCGTCCAGCCCGGAAATTATTTAGTGCTGCGCGAAAATCGCCAGCCTGCTGTTCTCGTTGAACTTGGCTTCCTGAGCAACTACAACGACGAACGAATTGTTTCAACCAGCAAATTCCGTGACCAGGCCGCACTCGGTTTGTATAACGGCATTATCCATTATTTTGATGCGCAATTAGAAGAGTAAAAAAACAATGCGGAGAATTTTCTTCCGCATTGTTTTTTTGTGTATTTTGCAAATAAAGTCCGCTATTGCGCAAACAACGAGCCGGTTGCTGCAAATAAAATCACTTATTGTGCAAATAAACTCGAGAATCCCGCAAACAACTCCACTTTTTACGCAAATAAAACCAAAAACCGGCTCAAAAGGTCTCCCCTTCAAGCCGGTTTTATTATTTCGATTCCACTACGATCGTGACAGGGCCGTCGTTGACGAGCTCCACATCCATCATTGCACCGAAAATGCCGGTTTCCACTTTCAACCCATTGTTTCGGAGTGCGTCGTTGAATGCTTCCCAGATCGGTTCAGCCGTTTCGGGGCGCGCAGCTTGGATAAAGCTCGGGCGGCGCCCTTTTTTCACGTCGCCGTAAAGGGTGAACTGGGAAATCGACAGGATGTCTCCGCCGTTTTCCAAAATCGACCGGTTCATCTTGCCGTCTTCGTCTTCAAACAACCGCAATTGGGCAATCTTCCCTGCGACGTAGTCGACATCTTTTTGTGTATCTTCATGCGTAACCCCGACAAGCAGGACGTAGCCCGATTCGATCGAACCCGTCACTTCCCCGTCAACGGTTACGGATGCTTCTTTTGAACGCTGCAAAACAACTCTCATAGTTCCTCCTTAGTTCGTGACGCGGCGAACGGAATAGACATCCGGAATCTGTTTGATGCGTTCCACTACCCGGTTCAGATGCGTAATATGCGGAATCAGGATCGTCATGTTGATCGTCGCGATTTTATTCGAATCGGCTCGGCCGCTGACGGCAGCGATGGTCGTTTTCGCTTCGCTGACCATCTGCATCACTTCGTTGATGAGGCCGGTGCGGTCATAAGCTTCCACTTCGATATCGATTTGGTAGTCTTTCTTTTCCGGAAGCCCCGAATTGTCCCATTCAACCGGGATCAAGCGGTCCATCTGGTCTGCATGGATGTTCGGACAATCGGCGCGGTGCACGGAAACGCCGCGGCCTTTCGTAATAAACCCGATGATGCTGTCGCCCGGCACCGGGTTGCAGCATTTGGACAAGCGGATCATCATGTTGTCGATGCCACGGACAATGACGCCCGATTCCGTCTGTTTGCGCGGCGCATTGGATTTCATTTCCACGGTCAATTTCTCGATCGCTTCTTCCTGCTCGCGTTTTTTGCGCTGGCGTTCAGCCAGCCGGTTGACGACTTGCTGCGCCGTCATGCCGTTAAAGCCGACCGCTGCAAACATATCGTCTTCCCCGGCAAAATTGAACTTTTCGCAAACCCGTTTGATGTTTTCGTTCGTCAACACATCTTTTGGAATAAAATCCTGCGCTTTGATTTCTTTTTCAACGAGTTCTTTCCCTTTTTGGACATTGTCCACACGCAATTGCTTTTTGAAGAATTGCTTGATCTTGTTTTTCGTCTGCGTCGACTTGGCGATTTTCAGCCAATCTCGGCTTGGGCCGAATGATTGCTTCGATGTGAGAATTTCCACAATGTCGCCTGTCTTCAATTCGGTATCGAGCGGGACCATTTTGCCGTTCACTTTGGCGCCGATGGTTTTATTGCCGATTTCCGAATGGACACGGTAGGCAAAATCGATTGGCACCGATCCAGCCGGCATTTCGATGACGTCGCCTTTTGGTGAGAACACGTAAACCATGTCCGAGAACAAGTCGAATTTCAAGGATTCCATGAACTCTTCCGCGTTGTCCGCTTCGTTCTGGAAATCCAGGATTTCACGGAACCATGTCAAACGCGAATCGACCGTATTCTTCGGCATATCGACTTTTTTACCTTCTTTGTACGCCCAGTGGGCAGCGACCCCGTATTCGGCGATGCGGTGCATTTCTTCCGTCCGGATCTGCACTTCCAATGGATCGCCCTGCGGCCCGATGACCGTCGTATGGAGCGATTGGTAAAGGTTTTGCTTCGGCATCGCAATATAATCCTTGAAGCGGCCCGGCATCGGCTTCCACGTAGAATGGATGATGCCGAGTACGGCGTAGCAATCCTTGATGCTTTCAACCGTTACCCGGACAGCGAGCAGGTCATAGATTTCATTGAACTGCTTGTTTTGAATCGCCATTTTGCGGTAAATGCTGTAAATATGTTTTGGACGCCCAAAAAGATCCGCCTTTATCTCAACTTCGTTGAGCTGCTTGCGAATTTCATCCATGACATTATTCAAGTATTCTTCGCGTTCGGTGCGCTTCTTTTTCATCAGGTTGACGATGCGGTAATACTGCTGCGGATTTAAGTAGCGAAGGGCTGTGTCTTCTAATTCCCATTTAATGGTATTGATACCGAGACGGTGTGCAATCGGCGCGAAAATCTCCAACGTTTCATTCGCTTTCATGCGCTGTTTCTCGACGGACTGGTATTTCAACGTCCGCAGATTGTGCAGGCGGTCTGCCAGTTTGATCAAAATGACGCGGATGTCCTGAGCCATTGCGACAAACATTTTGCGGTGATTTTCTGCTTGCTGCTCTTCTTTGGACATGTATTTAATCTTGCTAAGCTTCGTCACGCCGTCCACCAGCATGGCGACTTCTTCATCGAAATCACGGACAATGTCTTCACGGCTGACAGTCGTGTCTTCGACGACATCGTGCAAAAAGCCTGCAGCAACAGTCGCTGGGTCCATTTGCAGTTCTGCGAGTATCCCAGCCACTTGCACCGGATGGACGATATACGGTTCGCCGGATTTGCGGAGTTGTCCTTCATGGGCTTTCAGCGCTACTTCATATGCTCGTTTAATCGTTTCTACATGATCGGCATTCATATAAGACGCAACCATCTCAAATACGTCTTCAGGTGTCCTTACTAAATCTTTCGCCATAATTGCCCACCTTGCTTTTAATTTTTCGAAAAGTATATCTTTCTATTATAAAAAATAACAGGTGTAAAAGTAAAGCCTTGTGGCAATTAACCTTTAATTGTTTCACAAATCTGCCTTAATTTGTTCAACTATGGCTGTCGAATTTCCTTTTCCGACAGAGACGGATTTTTTGGCGGAAGAAAGGCACTGGATATTTGCCGCTTTCACATGGAGCGCGGGCTGCTTCCCGCCGGCAATTGAAATGTCTGCTGACGCTGTGCGGAATCCGGAAAATGTTCCATTCGTTAAGGAAACATTCGCCGCTTTGTATTGGATGGCGGCTGCCGGTTGATTGGCATAGTCATAGTGCGGATCTCCGATAAAGCGGAAGCGGTTGATGGCAACGTTGCGGAATCCCGAAACGACCAATGCCCGCGGAGAAGATCCGGCGTACATGTCCGCAAACACCGGCGCGACGGATACAAGATATTGCGCTGCGATATTATAAGCGCTGAGTGAATCCGGATCTTCCGCTTTATGGTGGCCGATATGGCGGAAATTGAACGACCGGTTGTCATGGACAGATAAATGGCCGGAAATAAAAACACCGGTCGCAGCTGACGAAGTGGCGTGGGCTTTAATTTCCAAACCGCCGAAACAGCGCGCTGTCGAGTTGTTCGACAGCCAGACAAATCGTGAGCCGTCATCGATTTCGATGCCGTTCGAATTGGAAAAGCCTTTTTGATGGGAACGGCCGCTCGGGTCGCAGAAATGCGAATTGGAAATGAAAATATAATCGCTGTGATGGGTGGTGATGCCGTCGTCGCCAAATCCATAGCCGCTTGCCCGGTCGAGCCAGATGTAACGGCTTCCTCCTCTTGCCCGGATCCCGTCGCCGCCGTAATTATAGGTCGGAGACGAAATGTCAAAGCAATGCAGGCCAGGATTATACGCCGCGACATTTTTCACCCAGCCATAAGTCAAGTGCGCATAGGTCAGGCAGCTGGAATGGTTGAGGCCGGCGCTCGTGTTTTCAATATTGCCGAGGCGCTCCACATTCCAATCGAGGCTTAAGTTTTCAACGGAAATATGATGATTGCCTTTTACGTAGTTTCGATTTGTGACGAGCCGCTGCTTTTTCGGCGCTTCATCGTGGAGACGGATCACCGTTGCCCCTTTGCCCGCTCCGCGCAGCCTAGTCCAGGACGGCAAATCGATTTTTCGCACAATGAAAATGCCGGAAGGGACAAAGACATCCACCTGCCCGCTTCCAATCGCATTTCGGAAGGCTTCCGTTGAGTCGGTCACTCCGTCCCCGACTGCCCCGAAAGATTCCACATTTACGATTCGCTGAAACGAACGTTCCAGATTCGCATATTCCCGGTCGAGCCCGCTTTTCCATTCGGGTACGGCTTCGCCTCCAGCGACTGTAATGGAATAATGATATGGATCCACCGTTGAATGTTTTTTGCCGGTCAACGCCCACAAACGTTCCATCCACGATTTACGGTAATTACTGTGGAAGGGAAGCGGCTTTGAATGTTTAACGGAATGAAAAAGTTCAAGCGTTTCTCTTGTCGTTTCTGCCAACGGCTTTGGATCGTTCAAAATCGCCGCAATCAATTCTTTATTTTTTCCTGGATCGTGGTATTTGCTTAGTTCCATTTCCATCACCTCTCCTTTCCATACCCCCGCATTTATAAAAAAATCCCCCTGCCAAAAGGCAGAGAGAAATCAGTTAATATTGAAGCAACGTCATAACGTCGTAGCCGTCTAAGTTTTTGCGTCCATCCAAATACGTCAATTCGATCAAGAATGCACAGCCGACAACAACGCCGCCAAGCTGTTCAACCAAGTTGATCGTAGCGCCGATTGTACCGCCAGTCGCTAAAAGATCATCCGTGATCAATACTTTTTGGCCAGGTTTGATGGCATCTTTGTGCATCGTCAAAATATCTTTGCCGTATTCAAGGCCATATTCAGCGCGAATCACTTCACGCGGCAATTTTCCTTCTTTGCGGACCGGTGCAAAGCCGATGCCAAGCGCATAAGCTACTGGGCAGCCGATGATGAATCCGCGGGCTTCAGGGCCGACGATGATGTCCGCACCGACCTTTTTAGCGTATTCCACCATTTGGTCTGTCGCGTATTTATACGCTTCGCCATTGTCCATGATCGTTGTGATGTCTTTGAAGCTGATGCCCGGTTTCGGCCAATCTTCAACAATTGTTACGTACTGCTTTAAATCCATATCTGTTCTTCCTCCTTGGCTGATACTTTCGCATCAAACCACTCTTTTAAGTCTTTATAAGATGCATACAATAGCTTCTGCTCCAACGCAATCTGCTGCTCCCGCTTCTTGTAGATCGGCGCCTCCGACAAATCACGTTTCCCTGGAGATTCAGCAAGCTCTGTAAGTCCATTGTTAAGTGTAACAAAACCGAGTTCAAAAAACACCTGCAGCATGAAAAATATTGAGTCCCGGCTCCAGCCTTTATGCTTCGCCAATTCATCGCCGTGCTTTTTGAAATCGAATGATCCACGCTTTTTAAGAAACGCAAACAGCCATTTGAATTGCTCGCGCGTAGGGATCTGCTCAAAATACTGCGATTCCTTCGCGTAGAAATGAGCATAAATCCGCTGCGGTTTAAAAATCGACAATATTATGGCTAACTGCTCTTCCGTCTCTGGCATATCGAGCAGCACTAGATGATGCTTCGGCCCCTCCAGTTCGTTCAAGGTTTCCGGACTGTAGATCGGCTCATCGATGAGCGTCCGGAAAACTGCTGCGGTCTCCGGCTTGAAAGCAAGAAAAACTTGCCCTTTTTCAGGAATCAGCTTTGACCAGCGCGATACCTGGCGGATGCCGCGGATATCAAATAACTGCCACTGGTCAGTCCGCACATCTTCCACCATCAATTGCGGTTTCTTTCGGCCGTTCCACTCATTGATCTGCAAGTCGCCAATCACATCGATTTTCACATCCGGCGTCAATTCGTCGCCAATCGAGCCGATGCCAAAGCCGACCGCATCCAGCGTTCCGGAATCTTGCGCGAGCTCCATCTTCAGGTGATTCTGGGCTGCGCCGATTTTCCGGATCGACGACACCTTTACGCCTTCCAAGAAAAACTTCGGCTTCGCAAAGCCCATCCCGAAAGGCGCAAGTGTGCGCATCGATTCGATCGTCTCTATATCAATTTCATCCAGACGAACCGGAATGTCAATTTCCACCACCGGAATCAAATCTTCCTCTGTCAAACTGTTTTTTGCTTGAAGATTCAACCGTTCCCGCAGTTCATCCACATGCGCCATTTGGAGCGTCATGCCCGCTGCCATCGGGTGTCCTCCGAAATGCGGCAAAATGTCCCGGTTAGCAGCAAGCTCGTTATATAAATGGAAGCCTTCGATGCTGCGGGCCGAACCTTTCGCTTTTCCGGTTTCCGGACTCAGCGACAAGACAATCGACGGACGATAATATTTTTCCGTCAGTTTGGATGCAACGATCCCGACTACTCCCGGATTCCATCCTTCCTGGGCCACAACGATGACATGCGGCGGCTCATCCGGATAACGCTGATCCACTTGGGCTACAGCTTCATCAGTAATTTTCTTTACGATCGCCTGGCGTTCTTTATTCAGCACATCCAGGCCGCCTGCCAAGTTCCGCGCTTCGCCCGGGTCATCCGTCATAAAGAGTTTTACTGCCGGGTCGGCATCCTGCAAGCGTCCAATGGCGTTGATGCGGGGGCCGAACATAAAGCCAATCGTCTCTTCCGTAATTTCACGCTGTTTGACGCCGGAAACTTCCGCCAACGCTTCGATCGCGGGACGCGGCGAATTTTGAAGCGCCGATAATCCTTCTTTTACGAATAGCCGGTTCTCGTCGTGCAGCGGCACTAAGTCCGCGATGGTGCCGATTGCAACAAGCTCAAACAAATGATCTGGCACATCTTCATATAAAGCCTGGGCAATTTTAAAAGCCACCCCGACTCCTGCCAGCTCGCCAAAAGGGTAATGCCCTGCCGGATGGCGCGGATGGACGATAGCGAGTGCATTCGGCATCGTGTCTCCGATGTCGTGGTGGTCGCTGATGATGACTTCCATGCCTAACTCATTGGCGAACGCTACTTCTTCGATGCCTGAAATGCCATTGTCGACTGTGACGATCAATTTGACGCCTTCATCAAATGCTTGCTGGAACAATTCTTTATTCGGCCCATAGCCATGCTTGAACCGATTGGGAATCTTGAATATTGCGTCCGCTCCTAAATCTTCTAAAACCGTCATCATGACTGTCGTGCTGGTCACTCCATCGGCATCGTAATCGCCGTATACCATGATTTTCTCCTGTGATTCGATGGCTTGGCGTATCCGCTCGACAGCGATATCCATATCTTTCATCAAATAAGGATTATGTATGCCGCTTGGGTCCAAGTCCATAAATCTTTTGGCCATTTCCGCGCTCGTCAGGCCGCGCGTCACTAAGATTTTCGCCAAGACGGACGAAATCGATAATTCTTTTTGAATTTCTTCTACTATCTGTTCATCAGGCGCGGTCAAGCGCCATCTTTTTTTCGATTCAATCATTCTCATTCACTTCCTTACCCGTCCATTATACAGAAATTTTCTCCAGACAAAAACCTTTCGGCTGTTCCGCCGAAAGGTTTTCGTTTAAAGCTGTGCTTTTTCATCGGTGATCACCATTGCTTCCGGCTCAACGCCGGCTTTCTGGTATTCCGCGATTTCATTTTGCTGCGTCGCGATCAACGATTCTTTCACTGCCATTTCTTTTTGCAGCGACTTCACTTTTCGCTGCAACGTGAATGTCCGGATGATGCCGACCACTCCGCTCAGCAGGAAACCAAGGAGCGCGGAAGCTAAAATGACGAGGATCAGCGGCCATTCCGCTTCCCCAAATACATAATTGACGGGCACCGGGTCTACGTTTACAGTCGCAAAAATGGCGATAATAACAGCAAATAAGAGTCCCAGCAAAACGAGCCATTGATATTTCATATGGGTTAGCCCCTTTCGGATAAATAAAAAAATGGAACAAGGTCATATTATCTATACCCTGTTCCATTTCGTTTATAAACTTATACGACAGGCTCGTCAGAACCCCATTTGCTTTTCTCTTCCAATTTCTCGATGTCGATTGGACCTTTTTTATTCAATTCACGTTTTTTCAACACTAGCCATAATTGAGCGGCGATGAAAATTGAAGAATACGTACCGGCAATTAAACCGATCAATAACGCGATCGAGAAGTTCGTAATCGATGGCGCTCCGAAAACGAGCAGCGCTATAACGACGAAGATAACCGTCAATACCGTGTTCACCGAACGCCCAAGCGTCTGGCGAAGCGATTTGTTGACAATGTCTTCCAGTGCATCAATCGTATCGATTTTCTTCATGCGTCTCATATTCTCGCGGATACGGTCGAATGTGACGATCGTATCGTTGATCGAATAACCGACGATGGTTAGGACTGCCGCGATGAAAGTAATGTCTACTTCCAGTCGAAGCAAGCTGAACACAGCAATGATGAAGAACGCATCGTGCAGCAAAGCGACGATGGATGCGACACCCATGCGCCATTCAAATCGGAATGCTACATAAATGATAATGCCGATCGCTGCATAAGCGAGCGCTTTTAAGGCATTCTTCGCAAGTTCAATTCCAACTGTCGGCGACACGGTGGAAATATTCGGTTCTACTCCGTATTCATCCACAGCGAGCGACTTCAACTCGTTGATTTGCTCTTGGCTAAAGTCTTCTGTATAACGGGCAACCCCGATATTATTGTTGTCGCCGGAAATAACCACGCCTTCTGTTTCATATCCAGCTTCCTCTAAGAAGCCTTCCACTTCAGACTGCGATAATTCCGAGTCGGCAGTGATCTCAACGCGTGTACCGCTTGAGAAATCGATGCCCAGGTTCAGGCGGAATACGCCGATGACGACCATCCCTGCCACAATCAAAGCAATCGATGCAATAAAGAATTTATTGCGGTTTCGTGCAAAATCAAAACGGTCAAAACGAGTGGATAAGTCCAGGATTTCCAGGTTTTCTTCCGGTTTATGGACGAGCGATTTCCGCAGGCCGAATAAACCGTATTTGCCGTCCAATACGCCGCTGTTAACCCAGAGGCCAAGAAGCAGGCGAGATCCCCATACAGCTGTGATGAAGCTGACAAGGATGGAAATGATCAGCAAAGTGGCAAAACCTTTTACTGAACTTGTTCCGAAAATAAAGAGCACAATGGCTGCAATCAATGTCGTCACGTTCGCATCTAGGATGGCAGAGAATGAATCCGCTGCACCCGCTTTGAACGATTCCTTCACCGAACGGCCGACGCGCAATTCTTCGCGGATCCGTTCATACGTGATGATGTTGGCATCGACCGCCATCCCGACCCCGAGCATGATCGCCGCGATCCCAGGAAGCGTCAAGACGCCGCCAATCATTTCGAATACGAGAAGAATCAGGTAAACATAAACGGTCAGTGTGATGACGGCAATAAGCCCTGGCACACGATAGTAAACCAGCATAAACAGCAAGACTAACGCAATACCGACTGCCGCTGCAAAGATCGTCTGATCCAATGCTTCTGCGCCGAACTGCGCTCCAACCGAAGTGGAATAGATTTCCTCTAAACTAACCGGAAGGGCTCCGGCATTTAAAATACCGGCTAAGTTTTGCGTTTCTTCAACAGTGAAAGCTCCTGAGATTTCCACCGATGGAGAGTTGATGCGCTGAGAGACGCGCGGAGCCGAAACGAATTTCGGATCAGGCTTCGCCACTTCAGCTGCATAGGAATCCACGCCTTCTTCAAAATCCAGCCAAATAACCAAGACGTTGCTTGGCGGCGGCATCTGAGAAATTTCGCTCGTGATTTCAGCGAATTTTCCTGGATCGTTCAATTCAAGCGTAACAACCGGCTGGCCATTTTCATCAAAATTGGCAGCGGCTCCGCCTTGTTTTAAATCTTTACCAGCAAGCATGACTTCATCTTCCGCATTGCGGAACGTCAAGTTTGCTTCGGTCGATAAAAGTTCACGGGCAGTTGCCTGGTCTTCTACGCCGGCAAGCTGAACGCGGATCCGGTCATCGCCTTCAATCTGGATAACGGGTTCGCTGACACCCAGCACGTTAATCCGGCTCGATAACGCATCTGTCGTGTCCGCCAAGACGTCCTGATTGATTTTCTGTCCGTCTTCAAGCGCCGTTACTTCATATAGAACTTCAAATCCGCCTTGAAGGTCCAGACCTAATTTAATGTCTTTTGCGATAGGTAAACTCGTGGTGCCAATCATTCCTATTAGTACGATGACCAGTAAGAAAAAGGCTATGATACGACCTCTTGCTTTCATATGTAACTTTCCTCCTCAGTGTGAAAAACACAGCACTATCATTATGAAACAGGTGCTGAACGGTGTCAAATAGAAGTTGGCTTTTTATTTGACGGACGGAGCAGCTGCTCCAGATCGTCCTGTCCGCTTTCAGTAAACCAATTTCCGCCCTTCAAACCTTCAACCTGGTGATAGGCAACGAATTCCGAAGCCGTCATTTCCATAATGTCGTTGACCATTTCATAGAGATGCATCGTTTCGACGTCTTTTTTTCGCCACTTTTTCTTTACACAATATTGCCACAATTCTTCTGGCGTGAAAGTATCGTACTGGAAATAATGAAATTCCGAACATTTGCTTTCGAGCGCAGGCAAAACCATTTCGTATTGTTCGGTAAATTTTAACATATTTATTCTCCCTTCAGCCGTTCTTTTCCATTGTATACGAATGAAAGAAAGTTTAGAACCATCTTTTTCTTGTATTTGGAATCTCAACAGTTTCTTTTAGTCAAAAAAAATCGCCTTCGAGTCGAAGGCGAAATTTTTATCAGATCGTCGATTTTGCAGACTCTACCACGCGAGCGATCGCTTGGCGTTCGAATTGCATGCGTGTTCCATCAGCTACAGTGATGTAGACAGTTGAATCGTCAACTGCATCGACTAGGCCATGCAGGCCGCCGATCGTGACAATACGGTCTCCACGGCGCAATTCCGACTGCATGTTCGCTGTTGCTTTCTGGCGTTTTTGAGCAGGACGGATGATGAAAAACCACATTAACAAGAACATCAATAGTAATGGTGATAAGGCTATTAAAGTATCCATTTTTCAATTTCCCCCTTTCACTTTCTATCTGTGTTTAGAAATTCTTAGCGTTTGGCTTATTGAAACCGTAAGCTTCAAAAAATTCTTCGCGGAAATCTCCCAGGCGGTCCTCACGAATCGCTTGGCGCACCTGTTCCATTAAGTTTAACAGAAAATGAAGATTATGATAACTAGTAAGTCGGATTCCAAACGTTTCATCTGTCCGGATCAAATGATGAACGTATGCGCG
Organism: Planococcus massiliensis; assembly: GCF_000821325.1. Lineage (NCBI taxonomy): Bacteria > Bacillati > Bacillota > Bacilli > Caryophanales > Caryophanaceae > Planococcus > Planococcus massiliensis. Next base: position 1,968,654 of record NZ_CCXS01000001.1, read on the forward strand.
CGTGTAATTTGTGCATGTGTAGCAATCGCATTTCTCGTCGATCGGACCGAAATCGCGTTTGAACGCAGCATTTTTCACATTCAACCGGCCGGTGCTCGTCATCAACGTGCCGTTCCGTGCAATGCGGGTCGGCAAGACGCAGTCGAACATATCCACGCCGCGGATCGCGCCGTCAATCAAGGAATCCGGCGAGCCGACGCCCATCAAATAACGCGGCTTGTTTTCCGGCAAGAGCGGCGTCGTGAACTCAAGCGCGCGGTTCATCACGTCTTTCGGTTCCCCTACAGACAATCCGCCGATTGCATATCCAGGGAAATCAAGCGATACCAAATCGCGGGCGCTTTGTTTGCGCAGGTCTTCGTATTCGCCGCCTTGGACGATTCCGAACAAGCCTTGGTCGTTTTTGCGGGCATGCGCTTCCAAGCAGCGCTCTGCCCAGCGGGACGTCCGCTCCACACTTGATTTCATATAGTCATGAGATGCCGGATACGGCGGGCATTCGTCAAACGCCATCATGATATCAGATCCGAGGTCGTTCTGGATTTCCATCGCTTTTTCCGGACTCAAGAACAGTTTATCGCCGTTCATATGGTTGCGGAAATGAACACCTTCTTCTTTGATGTTGCGGAATTCACTTAATGAGAAGACCTGGAAACCGCCGGAATCCGTCAAAATAGGGCGATCCCAGTTCATGAATTTATGCAGGCCGCCTGCCTCGCGGATGACGTCGTTGCCTGGGCGCAGCCAAAGGTGATACGTATTGCTCAAGATGATTCCGGCGTTCATCGCTTTCAATTCTTCCGGCGACATCGTTTTGACGGTCGCTTGCGTCCCTACCGGCATAAAGGCTGGCGTTTCAAAAGAACCGTGCGGCGTGTGGACAATCCCTAAACGGGCGCCGGTCTGTTTGCATGTTTTAATATGTTCATACCATACTGCTTGCGTCATTGATGAGTCTCCTTTTTCTGTGGTTCAATGAACATCGCATCTCCGAAAGAGAAAAAGCGGTAGCGTTCATTAACTGCTTCATTGTAAGCATTTAAAATGTTGTCGCGGTTCGATAAGGCGCTGACGAGCATGACCAAAGTCGATTTCGGCAAATGGAAATTCGTGATCAAGCCGTCGATCGCTTTAAACTCAAAGCCCGGGAAAATGAAGATATCGGTCCAGCCGCTGTCTTCTTTCAATTCGCCGCCGAATTTGCTGGCGACGGTTTCCAGTGTCCGTGTTGAAGTGGTGCCGACTGAAATCACCCGGTTGCCGCGTTTTTTCGTATCGTTGATTAAATCAGCCGTTTCCTGATTGATGCGGTAAAATTCTGCATGCATCGTATGGTCTTTGATGGAATCGACCGATACCGGCCGGAACGTGCCCAGTCCGACATGCAGCGTGATAAAGGCAATGTTCACACCTTTAGCCCGGATTTCATCAAGAAGTTCGTCGGTAAAATGAAGGCCGGCTGTTGGAGCAGCAGCGCTTCCCCGTTCTTTCGCGAAGACGGTCTGGTAGCGTTCCTGGTCTTCAAGCTTTTCACGGATATATGGCGGCAAAGGCATTTCGCCCAATTGCTCCAAAATCTCATAGAAAATGCCGTCATAGATCATTTTGAAATGGCGTCCGCCGTGGTCGAGGATGCCGGTGCATTCTGCTTTCAAAAGCCCGTCTCCGAACGAAATCACCGTGCCGATTTTTACTTTCTTCGCAGGCTTTACGAGTGTTTCCCACACATTGTCTTCAATCTGCTTCAGCAGCAATAATTCGATATGGGCGCCCGTCTCTTCTTTCACACCCATTAAACGGGCAGGCAGAACGCGCGTGTCATTTAATACTAACGTATCGCCCGCTTCCAAATGTTCCGTGATGTCGCGGAAATGGCGGTGCGTGATCGCGCCTGTTTCTTTGTCCATCACGAGCAGCCGGCTCGAGGTCCGGTCAAGCAAAGGCGTTTGGGCAATCAATTCTTCTGGCAAGTGGAAATCAAAATCATTAACATTCATCTCTAAAAACTTCCTTCATTTGGAGTCATTCAGGCATTTCCATATTGAAATGCTCATATGCTGTATGAGTGACCACGCGGCCTCTCGGGGTCCGTTGGATAAAGCCGATTTGCAGCAAGTAAGGTTCATAGACGTCTTCAATCGTCGTCGATTCTTCCCCGATGCTTGCCGCAATCGTATCCAGTCCAACCGGGCCGCCGCGGAAGCGCGTGATCATGCCCATCATCAATTTATGGTCGATATGGTCGAGGCCAAGCGGATCGACTTGCAGCATCTCAAGCGCTTGCGACGCCATTTCTTCTGTAATCGTTCCGTTGCCGCGCACTTGTGCAAAATCGCGGACGCGTTTCAATAGGCGGTTCGCAATACGCGGTGTTCCGCGGGAGCGGCGGGCAATTTCGACCGCTGCATTCGGATCGATTTCCGCTTCAAACAATTGCGAACTCCGGATCACAATATCCGTAAGGGATTCCGTGTCGTAATAATCAAGGCGTGCATGCACTCCGAAACGGTCGCGAAGCGGTGCAGATAAAGCACCCGCCCGCGTCGTCGCACCGATCAGCGTAAATGGCGGCAAATCAAGCCGCACGGACCGGGCAGTCGGCCCTTTCCCTACTACGATATCGAGGCAAAAATCCTCCATCGCCGGATACAGCACTTCTTCGATCGAACGGTTCAGGCGGTGGATTTCGTCAATAAACAGGACGTCGCCGGGTTCTAAAGACGACACTATGGCCGCTAAATCCCCGGGGCGTTCAATCGCCGGGCCGCTCGTCATTTTGACATTGACCGCCATTTCGTTGGCGATGACTGCAGCAAGCGTGGTTTTACCGAGTCCGGGAGGCCCGTATAACAATACATGGTCCAGACTTTCTTCGCGCATCTTTGCCGCTTCGATAAAAATCTCCAGGCTATGCTTTACTTTTTGCTGGCCGATATACTGCGATAAATACTGCGGCCGCAAGGACTGTTCAAAGCGTTCATCAAATTCGGAAATTTCGCCGCCAATTACGCGATCTTCCATGCCGTTCGCCTCCTTTTCATCAGTTTTGTTTCAATAACAATTGCAATGCTTTTTTCATGTAGCCTTCTGTATCGAGATCCAGGTCTTTCAGCTTCGGCTTCACTTTCGCAATTTCGCGTTCCGAATAGCCGAGCGCACCAAGTGCGAGCATCGCTTCTTCAAGTTCGATATCGTCATTCGAAAGCAAGCCTTGGAAGTCGTCCGATTCAAGCGGCTCTCCGAAAAATTCCGCGAGCTTTCCTTTCAAGTCCAGAATCATCTGGCGGGCCGTCTTTTTGCCGACGCCCGGGAATTTCACCAAATAGGATTCATCTTCACGTTCGATCGCTTCGATGACGTGCTGCGGCTGCCCGCTTGCGAGAATCGCGAGCGCTCCTTTAGGCCCGATGCCGGACACGGAAATCAGTTTACGGAATAATTCCCGCTGTTCCAAAGTCGGAAAGCCGAATAATAATTGCGCATCTTCACGGACATGATGGTGCAGGAAAACCTGCAGTTCTTCCGATCCGAAGGAATACGGATTCGGCGCAAAAATCTGCCAGCCGATGCCTTGCTGTTCTACTACTAAATATTCGGGCGTTACGCGCGTAACCGTCCCTTTTATGTAATCGTACATTCTTTTCGCCCCTTCAATTTAACCTATTGATTATAGCATATCTGTTCCCCTTTTACGAAACAAACCCGTTCTGAAAACGTCCGTGGTAAAATAGAAGAAATCATTCAAAAATGCTGGAGGATTCCCATGAAAAAACTTTACGGCGAACAGCGGCGCCAAATCCTGCTGGAAAAATTAAAAACGGCGGAAGAACCTTTGACCGGCGGCGAGCTTGCCGCTTTTGCAAACGTCTCCCGCCAAGTCATCGTCGGAGACATGACGCTGTTGAAAGCGAAAAATGAACCGATCATTGCGACCAGCCAAGGCTATCTTTATATGAATAGCCAGGCCAATCAAGAAATCAGCCGCACCATCGCCTGCCATCACCAGGCGGAAGATACGGAACGCGAACTCAAAGTTCTCGTCGCGACCGGCGTAACGGTGAAAGACGTATCCGTTGAACACCCGGTTTACGGCGAACTCACCGCCGGCATCCACGTCTCAAACAGCGAAGAAGTCGACGCGTTCATGCAGCGCGTGCGTGAAACAGGTGCGAGTTATTTGCTGGAACTGACCGGCGGCACGCATCTCCACACGATCACCGCACCAAATGTCGCGATGCTTGAACAAGCCATTGCTGCCATGCGCGAGAATGGCTTGTTGCTGGAGGAAAATGAATAAAAGCTTACTCGAAATCCTGGAACCGATCGCCGGTTTCAGGATTTTTTCGTTTATTTTCGGAATCTGCTTCGTTGTTTGCGGGATACACGGGTTTATTTGCGGGATTAGGAGCATTGCATGCGGAATAAACAATATTATTTGCGCAATCCCCTCCTTTATTTGCAGAATCCGCTTTTCGGCAGAAAAAATCCCGCAGCGCCGTCGCCGCGGGATCTTGTCATTCACTCTTATACGTAAAATACGAACCCAGACTCTTCACTTCGCAGCCAAGCGCCGCAAGCTCCTCGAATGCCCCTCGCATCATCGGCGCCTGTTCATCTTCCAAGACATCGGCGATGAAGAAATAATTGCCGAGGCCGGTTTTCAACGGGCGCGACTCGATTTTACTCAAGTTAAGTTGGCGCCAGGCAAACACGGAAAGCACTTGGTGGAGCACGCCGGAGCGGTCATCTTTTGGCGGCGAAATCATCAGCGTCGTTTTCACTTGGCCTTCATGGCTCGGATCTTCCAAGCGGTGATTCGTTTTCGACAACACAAAAAACCGGGTATGGTTGAAATGGAAGTCATGGATATCGCGCTGCAGAATCGTCAAGCCGTATTTCTCGGCGGAGAATTCGTTGCCGATCGCCGCAATATTGCGTTCCGGCAGCTCGCTGACCATTTTCGCTGCAGCGGCCGTCGAACTGTATTGCTCAAGCGGCGTGTTTTTATATGTATAGTAAAGAAATTTATGGCATTGTGCCAGTGCGTGCGGATGCGAATAGATCGCTTCCAGTGACTCCGCGCCTGCATTGTCCGGATGGACCAATAAATGCTGGCTGATCGGCGAAAGCACTTCCGCTACTACGTAAAGCTGCGCTTCATGGAATAAATAATCGACCGTCAGCGGAACCGATCCTTCCAATGCATTTTCCAGCGGCACGACAGCGTACTCGACGCTGCCTTCTGCCACTGCTTCTATGCATTCAGGAATGGATGTGAATGGAACCAAGGTGCTGCCCGGAAATACACGTGAAGCTGCCAAATGCGTGAAAGACGCTTCCGGCCCTAAAAAAGAAATTCGGTTTTTCAAACTTGTTTCAGCCATCCAACCACTCCTCCATTAAGATAATCCACTTGAAACCACATCAGCCGACTCGACAAAATCGAGTTTTTTCAGCTGCTGCAGGAACGTTTCCAACTCCAAATCCATCGCCGTGACATCCAAAGACAGCGTGACGTTTGCACGCCCTTGGATCGGAATGGTCTGATGGATGGTCAAAATATTGCACCGGGCTTCCGCAACCGCCTGCAATAGCGTCGCAAGCGTTCCGGACCGGTCTTCAAGCTGCAAGAATACCGTCAGGATCCGCTCTTTGACGATTGAGTGGAACGGGAATACAGCATCCCGGTATTTATAGAACGCGGAACGCGAAAGGCCGGTTTGATTGACTGCATCCAATATGGACATGTGTTCGCGCTGCAACAGTCTTTTCACTTCAAGCGTCTTTTGCATCGCTTCCGTCAAAACGTCTTCGCGCACCAAGTAATACCGTTGTTCTGATATATCCTTCATCCATTTACCCTCCATCTAAAGAGAAACTGAACCCAGCCGGCGCCAATGGCCAGCTGAGCTCGATCCGGGCTGATCGATTGATCAATCCATAAATTCAAATTCAAATTCCATCAAACGTACCGTGTCGCCATTTTCGGCGCCGCGCTCACGAAGTGCATCATCAATGCCCATGCCGCGCATCTGGCGGGCAAAACGGCGGATTGAATCTTCACGCGAGAAGTCGGTCATCTTGAACAGGCGCTCGATCGCATAGCCTGAAAGCACAAACGAACCATCCGGATCGCGCGTAATTTCAAAGCCGTCGCCTTGCGCTTCATGTTTGTAAAGAACTGCGTTGTCCGACTCTTCATCCACTTCTTCGATCATCGGGAATTCCGGTGTGACTTCGAGCAGATCCGTCACGGCGAATAAAAGATTCGACAAGCCTTGGCGGGAAAGCGCAGAAATCGGGAAAATCTGTGCATCTTCCGGCAATTTCTCGCGGAATTTCTTCAAGTTCTCTTCCGAATCCGGCATATCCATCTTGTTCGCTACAATCACTTGCGGGCGTTCCGTCAGACGCATATTGTACTGCTTCAATTCTTCATTGATGGTCACGTAATCCTCATACGGATCGCGCCCTTCCATCCCCGACATATCGATGACGTGGATGATAACCCGTGTCCGCTCGATATGGCGAAGGAATTGATGCCCAAGGCCAACGCCTTCATGTGCGCCTTCAATCAGTCCCGGCAAATCGGCCATGACAAAACTGCGGTGGTCATCCGTTTCAACCATTCCGAGGTTCGGCACGATCGTCGTGAAATGGTATTCAGCGATTTTCGGTTTCGCAGCCGAAACGACTGACAATAGGGTTGATTTCCCGACGCTCGGGAATCCGACTAAACCGGCATCCGCCAATACTTTTAGTTCCAGGATGACATTGCGCTCAAATCCCGGTTCTCCTTTTTCCGATAATTCCGGAGCCGGGTTCTGCGGCGTGGCAAAGCGGGAATTCCCGCGTCCGCCGCGTCCGCCGCGAGCGATGACAGCCGTCTGCCCGTGCTCAACGAGGTCGGCGATGGTTTCACCGGTGTCCGCGTCTTTTACAACCGTGCCCGGCGGAACTTTGATGATTAAATCCGATGCTTTCGCGCCGTGCTTATTCGCACTCATGCCGTGCGTCCCGCGGTCTGCTTTGAAAATCCGTTTGTAGCGGAAATCCATCAACGTGCGCAAGCCTTCTTCGACCATAAAGACGACATCTGCGCCTTTACCGCCGTCGCCGCCTGCAGGCCCTCCGTTCGGCACATATTTTTCGCGGCGGAATGCAACCATTCCATCTCCGCCGTCTCCACCTTTAACATAAACTTTTACGTGATCGACAAACATATTATCCCTCCATCTGTGCGCGTATGGCGATGTTCAAGCCATCCGGTCCGCACGCTTTCACTATCTCAAGCTCCGTTTCCGGAACCGTTATTTCTGTCCATTCACCAGTCAACCGAATTTCTGCAATAAAATAAGAATCTTCGTTCGAAAACGTAAGGAAGCATTCGTATTCCTCGTACGGATCCGTCCCTTCCAGAGCCGCCTCGATCAACGCTTCAATCGTTTCCGCATAAAGTCCATCCAAATGGACTGGTGCCTTTACCGCCTGGCAGCTGAGATGAAAACGGAATTCCGGGTAGCGCCATTGCGAAAGCAGCAGCCATTCTTCCAGCTTTTCCATTTTCAAACCCGAGAGCCGGCTCATCTGCACAGCCGCTTCGCCATGCGTGCGAATAATCGCCTGGACCTCATCCAAGCGCCCAAGATCCAAATTCATTTTGATCAATTGCAATTCATTCAAGAAATCATGGCGCGCATGCCGAAGCGATTGTGCCACTGTCATTGGTGTTTTCATAAGTCACGTCCCGTTCGTCTTCTTTTTTCAGTATACCAATTTTACCGCTGGATTTTCCAGGAAAAGAAGAGATGAGAGAGATTTTAAAACGCCGCCATAGTTTTTCAAAATAAAAAGGGCTGCATGCGCAGCCCTTTCGTTTTGTATTAAGCTTCTTGTGCTACTGGGTACACGCTCACTTTTTTCTTATCGCGTCCGTAACGTTCAAAACGTACGACTCCGTCGATTTTAGCAAAAAGCGTATCGTCTCCACCGCGTCCAACGTTTTCACCTGGATAAATTTTAGTACCGCGTTGACGGTATAAAATTGAACCACCAGTTACTTCTTGGCCGTCTGCACGTTTAGCGCCAAGGCGTTTAGATTCTGAGTCACGTCCGTTTCTCGTAGAACCTACACCTTTTTTAGATGCGAAAAACTGAAGATCTAATCTTAACATTCTGTCCCACCTCCTAAGCTGTGAAGGTTATTTTAATATATTCTTCATAGTCTTGTTCAATCGTTTTTAATGAAACAATCATGCTGCGAACAAGCAATTGCACCTGTCCATCCGTTTTCTCATCGAGTCCATCCGGGAAATCGACTTTTAAATAGCCGCTTTCAGATTGCGTAATGCCAGGTTCGATTCCGGTAAGTTCCATGATGGCGTTCACTGCTCCGAAAGAAACAGCGGATGCTCCGGCACATACCAAATCCTGCCCGTGTTCCGCAAAGTCCGCATGCCCCGACATTTCGAAAGAAGAAATACGGCCTGATGCTTCTTTAATTTTGACGTTAATCATGTCTTACAGGTTGATCGCGTCGACAGTCAATTTTGTGTATGGCTGACGATGACCTTGTTTTTTACGGTAGTTCTTTTTCGATTTGTATTTGAAAACAGTAATCTTTTTAGCGCGGCCGTTTTTAACAACAGTTGCCGATACAGTAGCTCCTTCAACAAAAGGAACACCCACTTTAGAATCGTCTCCACCTACAAATAGAACTTTATCAAATGTGATCACGTCACCAGCTTCACCGTTCAATTTCTCAACGTAGATTTCTTGGCCCGCTTCAACTTTGATTTGTTTACCACCAGTTTCAATAATTGCGTACATATCCTTGCACCTCCTCTTAGACTAAGACTCGCCTATTCAGGTGACCGGCATTGCTGCTGGCTCTTCAAATAACCTGATTCGAGCGGTTGTAGCACAGGTGCGCTACAAACATAACAGTAGAATAATACCACGCATGCGCATGCCGCGTCAACGGTTTTATTCAATAGCGAGCGGGCTTTCGGTGTTGAGGTGCGAACTTTAGGCTCTGGGGTGCGGAAAAGTTGCTGTGAGGTGCGAAACAATCGCAGCGAGGTGCGTTCAGCGCCAAATCGATCCAAAATACGCCTCCAACAATTCCCGCCTCGGCACAATCCACCGTCTGCCGCGTTCATTTCCCCGCAGGGCAGACTTCTCCAATAACCGGTAAAGCAAATGCTTGTCTTCTACCCCAAGCAACCGGTAAGCAAAACTTGTCGGCAATTCCGCTCCGAATAAAACCGCATATTCCTGAAGCGTTACTTCATGTGCATCATGGAAGGAACCGCCGCCGCCCCCGCAGTGCCATTTTCGATTTTTTCTGCTCAAAGCCGAATTCCTGCATCGCGGACACGTCACACCAAGCCGCAAGGAATCGATACGAAGCCCGTAGCGCTCCAACAAATTCTGATCGAAACTCCTCTTAGGCAAAGCACGCACTTTCGCTGCTAATTTCTGTTCGTCAACTAGCTTTCTTCCTCCCACTAAACTTTCCAAATAGAACGGCAAATAGTCGAGAGACACTGCAGGATAGTTCTTCGGCCCCTCTACTACTCGCCCTGAACGGCTCGCCAGCACAATCACTCCGGCGACAGGAATGCCTAAAAACCGTTCTGTCGCTTTGACTGCACGATGCAATTGTGACTCCGGGCTTTTCATTCCTTCCGGCCGCCCATCCACCATTCGATGAAACTGAAAATTTTCCGAATCAAAATAGAAATCGCCTTTCATATTCTTCACTTCGAGGACGCAAACCAATTTTTGATTTACAACAAGAAGATCCACTTGGGCGTAACCACTTCCATTAGGAATCGATAAATCCGTCAAAATGATGGTTTCTCCTGGAAGGATCAATTCTCTTTTCAACAAGGATAGGGTTCGTTGTTCTCCTCCTGCTCCAGCCAGCGAACTTTTTAGTTCGCTGCTTATCGAATTCCAAGCTGGATGGCTTTTTGACAATCTTTCCACCAATACCATTTGCGCCAACAATCGTTCGTTCATTTAGCACCTCCCAAATAAAAAACCCCCGGACCCAAATCATTCCTGCTCGTTTGTGAGCAGAAACAATTCGGATGCGGGGGCATCGTCGTCGTTTGTTATTTAGAAAAAATCGCTTTAATTTTTGAGAACACGCCGCCGCTCTTCTGATCCATTGTCATAAGCGGTACAGATTCACCTAAAATGCGGCGGGCGATATTGCGGTAGCCCATTGCTGCGCGGTTGTTCGGATCCATTACGACCGGTTCGCCGCGGTTTGAACTTGAAATGACCGTTTCATCGTCAGCAACGATTCCAAGCAAATCGATCGACAAGTGCGTCGTGATTTCGTTGACATCGAGCGCTTCGCCCGCTTTCATCAAATGCTGGCGAATGCGGTTGATGATCAGCTTCGGCGGCTCGATGTTTTCTTCGAGCTCAAGCAAACCGATAATGCGGTCGGCATCGCGGACAGCTGAAATTTCAGGTGTCGTGACGACGATCGCTTTATCGGCGCCCGCCACGGCATTTTTATAGCCTTGTTCGATGCCGGCCGGGCAATCGATAATGACGAAATCGTATTCATCTTTCAGCTTCGTCACCAATTCTTTCATTTGCTCCGGATTGATCGCGTTCTTATCCGTTGTTTGAGCAGCTGGCAATAAATACAGCATGTCATCAAAACGCTTGTCTTTGACAAGCGCCTGGTGGACTTTGCAGCGGCCATCGAGAACATCGACCAAATCGTAGATGATCCGGTTTTCGAGTCCCAAAATAACGTCTAAATTCCGCAAACCGATATCGGTATCGATTAAGCATACTTTTTTGCCTTGAAGAGCCAATGCAGTGCCGAGATTGGCGGTCGTCGTCGTTTTTCCGACGCCTCCCTTACCTGACGTTATGACTATTGCTTCTCCCACATTAGCTTCCTCCTTTAAACGTTGAAATTTGCGGCCGTATAAAGCGCAATTCCTGCAAGCGGTCGATGATGATATGGCCATTCGTATGTAAATAAGCACATTCCATTTCCGGCTGCTCGGAAAGCACCGTGAGTTCATCGGTCATCGTTTCAAGCGCATCATCAATTTTCAGATGCGTCGCTTCCAGCCATGAAGCTGCAATGACCGCTTCACGGTTGCCGTTTGCTCCTGCATGAGCGATCCCTTTTAAGCGGCCCAACACGTATATATTGCCTCCGGCGACCACTTTCGCGTTCGGATTGACGTCCCCGACCACGACCAAATCGCCTTCCGCTTTGACCACCTGGCCCGAACGCACAATGCCGACATACGTTTCGGATTGGCGTTCCATGATCCGGCGGTTGCTTTCTTCGACGGTAATGACATCGCTTCTCACGCTCGACACCCGCAGATGCGAATTGCTTTGCGTGATCGCAATGATTTCTTTCGTCTGCGCTTCCGTGCAGTACCGGTTCCCCAGATGAATCTGCACTTCCGCACTGCCATCAAGCGCAGGATCCGACACCTTTGCCTGCAGCTCCGTCAGCAGATCGGTGTAAGAACACTGGTCATCGAGCTGCAGAACGAGCCCTTGTTTCGTCCCTTTGATATAGACAAGATTCCTCAAAAATGTGTCACCTGCGCTTTCATTAAAATAAGCCTTACTGGCCGTTGTATCCGGACATTCCCGGACTGTTCTGGCGTTCGATAAAACGGGCCACGATCACCGATCGGAAAGCCCAGCCCAAGATGAATAAAAACAGCGAGTTCGCAATCATCGTCGGGAGCAAGCGGGTTCCCAAAAAGGCTTTAATCGGCATCGAAGCAAGCCCGATCAACGAAAAGAATTGAAACAGGACGAATTCGAAAAGCGCCGTCAAGACTAAAGTCAAAACAGTCGTGATGAATAGATTCCGGTGGATTGATTTTACGGTGTATCCGGCGATTACACAAACGGCCGGATACAAAAAAGAATATAAACCAATAATATCAATGAAAAAGACATCATACAAGAGTCCGAAAAATAATCCGTAGTACATTGCCCGTTTTGTGTCGTAATAAACGGACACGAATATCAGAAACATGATCAAAAAGCGCGGGACGATGTAATAAAAATCGCCATTCATCTGCAGCGGTGAAAAAAGTCCGAAAACAGGTTCAAGGAAAAACAGGACCAGGCCGATAAGCGGAATCAGATAACGGATCATGATTCACCGTCTCCTGTCTCCCCATTATCTTCCCCGTCCACTTCCGGCGCCAGCCGGTCCGCTATCACGACATGGTTCAGCAACGTGAAGTCTGCCGCCGGTTTGACGTAAGCGAGTTTTGTCAAACCGAATTCATCGATGGCCACTTCCGTAATTTCCCCAATGACGATGCCTTTCGGGAAAATCCCGCCAAGCCCGCTGGAAACGACTTTTTGCCCTTCTTTGAGTTCGATTTCAGCATCAATCCGCTTCAAGAGCAATTCCCGGCGATCGGCGTCATAGCCTTCAATCAAGCCGAATACCTCTTTATCGCCCCCGAGCACCATCGCGGATACGCGGTAGTTCGGGTTTTGAGTGGAAATCAATTCGACCGTAGAAGACAATTTGGTCACCAGCGTCACCTTGCCGATCAAGCCGCGCGCTGTCATGACGGCCATATTCGGCTTCACGCCGCTCGTCTCGCCTTTGTTGATGACGATTTTCTCTTCCCATTGATCCGGGTTCCGTGCAATGACGGTTGCCTGGATTGGATTATAATCCCGTAAATCCTCTTCTTTGCCGACCAGTTCTTTCAGTTCCGCGTTTTCAGAACGAAGATCCGTGACTTCCGCCTGGACCGTTGCAAATTCTTCCAGGCGTGATTTCAGGTATTTGTTTTCTTCATATGTATTCAATAGCGAATCCACGTTATCGAAAACCCCTGTGACAAAATGTGCGGGCCCTGAAAAGACCGATTGCCCAGCACCAACGGCATCTTTGATGATCTGCTCCGGCAATGACACATTATCCCGATCGCGCAGAGAAAAAGAAATCAACGCGACGAGCAGGATAACGCCGAGTAGCAGCAAGATAAGCCGCTTATTCGAAAAAAACTGTGGCATTAGTGCAATCCTCCTTATTTATGCGATTGCTGGCGTCGGATCTGATCCATATTATCTAAAGCTTTACCAGTTCCAATTGCGACACAATCCAATGGATCATCTGCAATGATAACAGGCATCATTGTAACATCTGAAATAACTTTGTCCAGGTTTTTTAGAAGCGCTCCGCCTCCGGTCAAGACGATTCCGCGTTCCATGACATCCGCTGATAATTCAGGCGGCGTCGTTTCAAGCGTTTTTTTCACGCCGTCGATGATTGCGGCAATTGACTCTTTCAACGCTTCCGCAATTTCGTCCGCAGAAATTTCAATTGTTTTTGGAAGGCCCGTCAAAAGATCGCGTCCGCGGATCTCCATTTTTAAATTCTTCTCGGCTTCTGTTGCTGCGCGAGCTGAACCAATTTCCATTTTCACTGCTTCCGCTGTCCGCTCACCGATGGTTAAATTATACGTTTTGCGGATGTATTGCGTAATTGCCTGGTCCATTGAATCGCCGGCCACCCGAACCGATTCGCTCGTTACAATGCCGCCAAGTGAAATGACTGCAACTTCAGTAGTACCGCCACCAATATCGACGACCATGCTGCCCGTAGGTTCCCATACCGGAAGATTTGCCCCGATTGCCGCTGCAAAAGGTTCTTCGATCGTGAAAGCTTCCCGAGCTCCTGCCTGGCGAGATGCATCGATAATCGCACGGCGTTCGACTGAAGTGATGCCATAAGGCACACAAATCATGACGTTCGACTTTTTCCAAGTCCCGCCTGCCACTTTCATTGCTTCTTTCAAGTAATATTGAATCATTGCCGTCGTTGTATCATAATCAGCGATAACGCCGTCTCTCATTGGACGAATCGCTACGATGGACCCAGGCGTCCGGCCAATCATATTGCGTGCATCGTTTCCGACAGCGACGATTTCGCCTGTGCTCGTGTTTTTCGCGACAACTGAAGGTTCACGGAGAACAATCCCTTTATTTTTTACAAAAACTAGCGTATTCGCAGTACCTAAGTCTATTCCTACATCTTTTGATCCGATTCCAAACAAGTCAAATCTTCCCTTCTTTATATGCCAAAAAGCCATAGTGTTTACACAATACCTTTCATTATAGCTGAAAAGCAAAGAAAACAACAGTGTTACATATAGCCCTTTTCATTCAAGGAAATGAATTGATGGTCACCGATGATGATATGATCCAATAGTTCGATGCCGACAATGCTGCCAGCCTCCACCAAACGCTTCGTGACGGCGATATCTTCCGGTGAAGGCGCCGGGTTTCCGGAAGGGTGGTTATGGGCACAGACGATGGAAGCGGCCGATCTGCGCACCGCTTCGCGAAAAATTTCACGCGGATGGACAATGCTCGCATTCAAGCTGCCGACGAAAACGGTTTGCTTATGCATGACTTGGTTTTTGATGTTGAGAAAAAGAACCACGAAATGTTCTTGTTTGAGGGATGTCATATCCGCCATCAAATAGGAGGCGGCATCTTTTGGGGAACGAATGGTATATTTTGTGTCGGTTTGTTTGGAGGATAAACGGCGGCCAAGTTCAATGGCAGCGAGAAGCTGAACAGCCTTCGCTTGGCCAATGCCTTTAATGGAAGTCATTTCTTCGATCGTTGCATCTTTTAAATGATGGAGATGCTCAAAATGGAGGAGCACCTGGTTGGAGAGATGTAAAACGGATTCCTGCTTCGTTCCGGTGCGAAGCAAAATTGCAATCAATTCCTGATTGGATAAACTCGTGGCGCCTTGGTTGACCAGCCGCTCACGCGGCCGGTCCTGCGCATGGACGTCCCGGATCATCAACGGCTGTTCAGAAGTCAGCATGGACATGGCTCCCTTCCAGCGAAATATAGCCGGACGCTTCCAGCTTCCGGGCAAGGCTCGCAACCGGCAAGCCGACAACCGTTTGGTAATCGCCTTTAATTTCTTTGACGAATAACCCGGACGCCGTTTGGATGCCGTAAGCGCCTGCCTTGTCGTATGGATCGCTCGTGTTGATATATGCTTCTATCCACGCAGAGTCCAGCTCGTAGAAAGCCACTTCAGTTTCTTCATAAAATGTTTGCTCGTTATCCCCTTGTTTAATCGCTAGCGCCGTAACCACTTCATGTGTGTTGCCGGACAAACGCGCTAAAAAATTCCGGGCCTGCTCTTTATCTTTCGGCTTCAACAAGATCTCTCCGCCAAGCACAACAACGGTATCCGAACCGATGACAACGGATTCCGGCGCCTCTTTGGCAACTTCCTTCGCTTTTTGAAGTGCACATTCGACCACATATTCCACAGCCGTATTGAAATTTTCAGGCGTAGGCTCTGCTTTTTTACTCGGAATAATTTTAAAGTTAATGCCGAGCCCTTCCAGTAATTCTTTTCGACGCGGCGATGCCGATGCCAAGACAACCGGCTGATTTGCTTTGAATTTCATTTCGTATACCTCCCTTTTTAGCATCATACCGAAAATTTTTCGGTTTGAAAAATTTCTTCAGGATGCGAAAAATGATTTTTTAAGCGATAGGCCGAATCAAAAATAGGATTTGCCGCTCTATTTTTGATTATTCGCATATCCAACAGCTTTCAAATATTTATTTTGGTGCAAAGAAAAAAGGACGAAGCCTATGCTTCATCCTAAAAATCCGAAATACCAATCAAGCAGCGGCTCACCCCAGAAATAGACAATCAACGCGCCTAGCGCAATTGAAGGACCAAATGGCACCGGTGTTTTTCTGCCGGCTTTTTTTATTCTTAATTGGAAAATTCCCGCAATCGCACCGATCAAAGAAGCTAAGAACAGCGTCAGCAACGTCCCCGTCGTCCCAAGCACCAGACCGATGACAAAAAACAATTTGATGTCGCCGCCGCCCATGCCGCCTTTTGATACGACCGCAATCAAGAACAATAGAAGGAAGCCGACGACAGCGCCTAAAATCGAATCCCACCACGGGTCAAGCGGGATGAAGAAACGGAGCACAAGCAAGAGAAGCGCAAACGGCAGCAAAACCCGGTCCGGAATCAGCATATAAGCGATATCCGAAACCGTGATAATCACGAGAAGCGACACAAAAAGAATCGCAATGAGGAGTTCCGGCGTGAACCCGAAGACCCAAAATGAGAACGCAAATAATACCGCAGTGATGAATTCCATCAGCGGATAAACCCAGTGGATCTTCTCGCCGCACGATCGGCATTTGCCGCGCAGGAAGAGATAGGAAAATACCGGTATGAGATCAAGCGCCGTCAGCTGGCGGTTGCAGTTTGTGCAATGGGAAGGCGGATAAGCGATCGATTCCTTTTTCGGCACCCGAAGGCCTACTACATTAAAGAAAGAACCGAAAACCAGTCCGAAAATAAACGAAAACACAGTATAGGTGATTGTCATAGCGGCCCCTTTTCATCCGTTTTTTTGCATAGCAAATAAGCTGAATCCACTTTTTTATGGAAACAACCGTTTTATTATCCCATCTAAGGAATTTAACATTCGAAGCAGCCCAGCGCTAGGCTCTTCGTCCATTATCTCTTTTTTATGTAAGTTCAGGAATAATTAATTGGTTTCCCGTTAAAATCAAGGTGCTGTCCAGCCCGTTCGCTTCTTGCAGTTCCGCTACTTTATCAGCATCTCCGAAATATTCGAGGGAAATCGCAGAAAGCGTATCGCCGGCCTTGATCTGATGAATTTGCTCAGAAAGGCCGGCAACTTGGAAGCTGTCTTGTGTATTGATTTTTGAAACGTCTGTGCTTTCTTCTTCCGCGTCTGCCGAAGGAACTGAATCTGCAGCCGGCACTTCGACCGCTTCAGGCGTTGTCGTCTCTAATTCTAGGTCAGTCCCGTCGTTCTGCGGCAATGGATTGCTTTTTCCAGCAGGAGCCGGTACCGCTACTTTCGGCATCGTATCTTGCAAAGCGATTAAATCCGGACGGTAAAACGCTGAGAAAGTGAGGGATGCGGTTAGCGTCTCTTCTTCTTCCGTAACTTGTGTCACTTCCGGGTTCGCGCCAAAATCGATGGCATCGATGATCATGATGCGATCCATCGCTTCGATTTCTCGGATAAAACGCAGGATGCTTGCGTAATCCGCTGCTTCGATTTCCACCGTCGTTAAGACTTCCTGAATGTTCTCCACGCCTTCAACCGGCTGCAGCAATTCAAGCGGCCCTTCCGTAAATGCGATCGATAGAGCAAGTGTATCCGAAATCAATTCAGCTTGTTCCACTTGCAACAGGATCAGATCCGTCAACGGTTCCACTGAAACTTTTTGCTGCAAGTCTGAAATGCTGATTTTTTCGCCGACCGGCTTTGATTTTACTTGTGTCTCAAGCGCCATCAGCACTTCCCGTTCAGATGACAATAATTGCTCTGCCTGCAATTTAGCATCGCGGGCAGGTGTATAGATGCCAAAATACGAATAAGCAGCTAAACCTAAAAGGAATAAAACAGCCAGGACCACGAGCCCCATTTCTTTTTGTCTCCGAGTCAAACTGCTCATCGCAAATCCCCCTCCGTTTCAGCCGGAACAGCATCTGCGTCAGTTGCCGGTGCTTCTTCTACTGGTGTCTCTTCTACAGGAGTTTCTTCTACTGGTGCTGTTTCTGCCGGAACTTCTTCAACTGGCGGGGCAACGACTTCTCCGTCCACCACTTCGCCTTCTGCCGTTCCTTCTGCCGGAATGCGTTCATCTACAAAAACAATCGAATAAGTTGCCAAATAACGCGGATTTTCAAGCATCGCGTCTTCCGGGATTTCTTCCCCTTCGACAACCGCTGTATCCACGGCTTGGTTTGCTACAGAATCCAAAGTCGCAGAAGCGATCAAGTCGGATGCTTTTAATTGCGTCAAATAATAAGCGGCTTCTCGCGTTGTATCAAATTGCAACGTCAACGTCGCTTGGTTAGGTGCTATGTAAGAAAAACTATTGAAAAATCCGCGTTCAGGCAAGATCGACACCAGTTCATCCAATAACGGAACGGTATCGTATTGGTAGTTTACCGCCCAATCGACGGTCGCCTGCAATTGCTGTTCTTCATTCAAACCTGAAGTCTGCTCGATATCCGCACGCAAAATCGCTTGTTCCGCTGCAATTTGTTCGCTTTGTGCCAAATAATCGGATTGTTCAGCTGTATTAGCGCGAGCCATGAAAAAGAGAACCGCCCAAATAATGACAGCTACCAATAAAATCGAAAGTGCCGCAATGAGGAAAGCGGGACGGTCCCGTTCCTTTTGCGGCAATAAATTAATATCAACCAGCATGCTTACACCTCTTTCAATGCGAGACCGATCGCACGATTGAAGCGTACAGGTACACTTTTCAACTGATCGGACGGAATAGGATCAATGACGAGCGGCGTGACAGGCACCGCAAACCGCTCTTCGAGGCGGGACTGGAACGTAAACCAGTCTTCGAACTCCCCATTGCAGACGATATGCGTAATGCCGGCTTCTCCACCGTTCATGTTGTAGCGGTAAAAATTAGCTAATTTTTCGGATTCGGTTTCAATCGTAGACGTAATCGTTTCTTTGTCTAAAACCAAACCGCCGAATGCGTCAAATTCTACAGGACGCATGAATAACGGATAATGCTCATGGAAAATCGACACTGTCATTTTCGTTGACTGGATATCAATCAGCATGATGTGCTCGTCTTTCTGGAAATCATGCTGCAAATAGCCGAGGCGGTACAAGGCAAGCGGCGTAATATCCGCTACGACCGGATCCAGTTTGGCCCGGTCAAACACGCGCTCGTAATCGGAAATGACCGATTCTTTGGAGGCAATGATAATCGCTTCCGGTTCTTCTGCATCCGATTCGTACGGCACGACATCAAATACCGGATCTTCAAAGGGAAGGTAAAGCGTAGAGCCGATTTCAATAAAAAAGTGGCCTTTCAGTTCATCGGCTTCAATGTCTTCGGGGTAGTTCACTTTGCGGATAATCACGAATTCGTCAGGGGCGAGGAAGCGGACTGACTTCTTAGAGAGACCCCACTGATCAACAGCCTTATCGAGAATCGATTCAAGCGTTTCGCTATCCATAATTTTGCCGTCTTCGATGATGCCCTGCGGAAGATCCATCTCTTCCGCACAGCTCAACTCCAGCGGCGAAGCCGACTTGATATCCACATGCCGGATTGCGTCTTCTTCTATAGTAATGGTTGCGACTCGCGCTTTCCTCGATAAAAACGATAAGGCCATTTTTTCAGCTCCTAAACTTAATCATAAAGAATTATTTTGGTTCGATAGCAGTTCCTTCGAAATCACCATTTTTAATACTAGTAAGTTGAGAATTTGTTAATGCACTCTTTAAAGTGTAAGTTTTATTATTAGCCTCAGCGGATCCAGAAATCGTGTTACCACCAGATTTTTTAGTTATTACAACTGCATCTTTCAACGAACCTTTATCATCTAAGAAACCTTTAGTGAGAAGCACTCCTACAGTTACAGTCGGATTATTAGTTACTGCCTCTTTAGCTTCACCAGCAGGATTTTCAGTAAAATAAACATTGGCTGCAGCTAATGCATTTTGATAATCTGATTTAACCGCTCCATTACGACTGTTGTCTATTAAGTTCCCAATTGCCGGAATTGCAATTGCAGCAATAATAGCGATAATTACGATTACTGCTAAAAGCTCGATTAACGTCAAACCTTTTTGATCTTTTAATTTGTTTTGGATGAATTTTTTCATCGGCGTTTGCCCCCATATATGGTTATTTTAGCACTTTCTCAAGCACAATCTTATTATATCAATAGAACTAAAATACACAATAGTAAAATCATAAAAATTTATAAAAAATTTACATTCAAAAAGAACTTTCGTCCCTACATATTGTCTATGTTTTCGAACATACCAAACATCGGCATCATAATAGCAAGGACTATAGTCCCAACAAGTAGTGCCAGGAAGACAATCATCAACGGTTCGATCAATGCTTTTAACCGGTCCGTTTCTTGCTCGACTTCTTTCTCATAAAACTCAGCCACTTTTTCCAGCATATGGTCGAGCGAACCTGTTTGTTCTCCGATAGAAATCATATGGGGGATCAGCGGCGGAAATGCCCAGTGATTTTTCATGGGTTCAGTTAGAGAGCCGCCTCGTTCCAGTGAGTCTCTCGCGGACAAGAGCACTTTCGACATGACCGCGTTCCCTACTACTTTCTCCGTCATTGTCATCGCTTGAAGGATTGGGACTGAACTTGAGAACAAGGAGCTCAAAGTTCTGGTTAATCTTGCTAAAGCAGATTTCTTCATAATGTTGCCGAAAATCGGCACTCGTAAAACCACTTTATCTAAAAACATATTTCCCGCTTCGCTCTTTCTCATCAGCCAGTACATTGCAATTATCAAGACTACGATGAGCACGAGAATATACCAGTAGCCGATGACAAAGTCACTGGCAGTCATAACAAATTGCGTAATCCATGGCAATTCGCCGCCAAAACTCGCAAACATATCGACGAACATCGGCACGATTGAAGACAACAAGAAAATGACAACTCCTATGGCTAGTAATCCTACAACCGCAGGATACGTCATAGCTGAAATTACCTTTTGCCTCGTTTGGTAGGCTTTATCGTAATGAGTGGCTAACCGGTCAAGAGATTCATCGATATTCCCGGACATCTCGCCTGCACGTACCAAATTGATCGTTAGCGGCTCAAAAATCTTTGGATATTTTGCCAAAGAATCCGATAGCGTATTCCCTTTTCTCAGCTCTTCATCCACTTCCACTAATGTTTTACGCAGCGGTTTGGAATCGACTTGCTTTGAAAGGATGCGTACGGCATCAACAATCGTTACGCCAGCTCTCATCAACGTCGAGAACTGGCGAAGAAACATGATAAACTGATCTCGTTTTACCGGATTGCCGATCACAATATCTTTTTGAAGGGCAGTTGCTTGAACTTCCCGGATATCGATCACTTTGATGCCTTCGTCACGCAACCGCTCGACTGCGTCACGCCGGCTGGCAGCTACTACAACCCCAGAACGGATTTTCTTCCGGTCACGGCCTTCGTATTTAAAACGCGCCATTTTCTATTCCTCTCCTTCCAGGAAAGGCTGTGCTGTTTGGCGAGAGATTTTCCCTTGCGAAAGCAAGTTTTGAATCGTCGTCAACATCATATGCATGCCCGCAGAACGGTTCGTCAAAATCACGTTCGGAATTTGATGCACTTTTTCCGTGCGGATCAAATTGGCGATGGCCGTGTTATTGATCATGATTTCCGTAGCGGCGACGCGTCCTTTGTTGTCCGCAGTCGGCAGCAACCGCTGTGCAATGACCGCTTTTAAGACACCGCCAAGTTGCGTACGTACTTGGGATTGCTGTTCCGGCGGAAAGACGTCGATAATCCGTTCAATCGTTGACGCGGCACTCGACGTATGGAGTGTCGCCATGACCAAGTGGCCCGTTTCGGCAGCTGTGATGGCAGTTGAAATGGTTTCAAGGTCACGCATTTCTCCGACTAAGATCACGTCTGGATCTTGGCGCAATGCCGCCCGCAAGCCATTTGCGAAACTGCCGGTGTCAAAGCCGACTTCCCGTTGGTCAATGATTGACGTCCCGTGCTGATGCAAATATTCAATCGGATCTTCCAGCGTTATGATATGCTTATTCATTTTTTCATTGATGTGGCGGATCATTGCAGCAAGCGTCGTCGACTTGCCAGATCCCGTTGGCCCCGTCACCAAAATCAACCCTTGGTTGATTTCAGCCAAGTTTTTTAAGGTCGGCGGCATGTTTAAATCTTCAATTGTCGGAACGCCGGTCGGAATCATCCGGAATGCATGGGAAATCGAGCCACGCTGCTGGAATGAGTTGACTCGGAATCTGGCAACTCCAGGTAACGAGTAGGAGTAGTCCATCTCGCCTTTTTCTAGAAAAACGTCCCATAGCTTCTCGGGAATTAATGCTTTTCCTATTTCTCTTGAAAGTTCCGGTGTGATGCTTTCCTCCCCTAATCGCTGAAGCGTTCCGTGCATCCGAAAGACCGGTGGAATTCCGACTGTGATGTGAATATCCGATACATTTTTTTCCTGGGCAGCAGTTAATACTTTGTTAATATAGTCATTTGGCATAATTAGTCAATCATGGCAACGCGCATTACTTCCTCTGTCGTTGTCATGCCCTCCTTTACTTTCATTAAGCCATCGTCGATCAAAAAGATCGTTTTGTTTTTATTGGCAATTTCACGGATTTCAGCTGCCGTACCGCCTCTGTTAATCACGTCTTTAATGGCTTCATCTACAACTAAAACTTCGTGAATCGCCATCCGTCCGCGATATCCCGTCATATTGCACTGGGAACAACCTCTTCCTCTTGCAATGATATCGATGTCGAATCCGCGTTTTTCAAAAATTTCTTTTTCACGCATAGTCGCCGGCTGGATTTCGCGGCAGTCACGGCATACGCGCCGAATCAAACGCTGGGCTACAACGGCATTTAAGGAAGCCGTCACTAGGAACGGCTCTACACCCATATCCATCAAACGTGAAATGGAGGCGATTGAATCATTCGTATGGATCGTGCTTAAAACTAAGTGACCGGTCAAAGAAGCCCGGATCGAAATATCCGCTGTTTCCTTATCCCGGATTTCCCCGACCATGACGATATCCGGATCTTGGCGAAGAATCGAACGAAGCCCAGCGGCAAAAGTCAACCCGACATTCGTATTCACTTGGATCTGGTTGATGCCTTCCAATTGATACTCAACCGGATCTTCAACGGTAATGATGTTTACTTCTTCAGCATTCAATTTATTCAACGCTGCATATAATGTAGAAGATTTACCTGAACCTGTCGGACCGGATATTAGGATGATGCCGTTCGGTTTTTCGATTGCTTGCATAAAACGTTCCATATTTGTCTGGTTAAAACCAAGCTTCGAAATATCTGTTAAGTTATTACTTAAATCCAAAATCCGCATAACCACTTTTTCGCCGTAAACTGTGGGCAGAGATGAAACACGTAAATCGATCGGACGGAAGTCGACAGTCGACTTAATCCGTCCATCCTGCGGAATGCGGCTTTCTGTAATATCCAGATTGGCTAAGATTTTGATGCGGGCAGTAATCATTCCCTGCATCTGTTTCGGCAATGTCCGAACCGTACGAAGCGCCCCGTCAATGCGGTAGCGGACCAAAATCCGGCTTTCCTGCGGATCAAAATGGATATCACTTGCTTTTTGTGCCACTGCGCTGGAAAGAATTTGGTTTACTAACCGGACAATCGGCGCATCCAGATCGCTTAGTTCTTCTTGTTGCTGCTGGGTAACTTGCGGCATTTCTCCAAGCATTTCATCGTACGACTCTTCATCGTAGTATTTCGCAATTGTCTTCAAGATATCATCTTTCGAAGCGATGGCCGGCTCAATTTGGAAGCCGGTCGTCAAGCGAAGATCGTCGATTGTAATAAAATCCATCGGATCTGTCATCGCGACAAATAATTTATCGCCTTCAGTTTTTAAAGGCACCAGTAAATTGCGCTTTGCGAATTCCTTTGGCACTACATTGAAAAGATTTGGATCAAATGGATAGCGGAACAAAGTGACGTGCGGAATGCCGAGCTGAACTTCGAGCGTTTCGATCAATTGCTGTTCGGTTACTAGACCACGCTGCAGTAAAGCATCCCCTAATTTCTGGTCAGCCGATTTTGCTTTTAACGTTTCTTTTAAATCTTCATCTGTGAGCAAGCCTTGCTCAATTAAAATATCGCCTAGCCTTTTGCGTACGATTGCCAAGTCTACTCCCCCTCAAAGCTATTAAGGATTAATGATATTTCCGCCTTTATCGTAAGTTGGTGCGGAGCCGTTATTGCCCGCCCCAGTCGAGTTATTGTTTTCTGAACCACCAGCGTTATTACTGTTGCCCGTGTTCCCAGTTCCACTATTGTTATTTTCAGAACCACTGGCCGCACCATTGCCGCCAGTTTGGCTGCCATCTGTTGAAGAGCCGGATCCATCAATTCCTGTATCCCCTGAAGATGAACCCGTTCCATCCGTTCCTGTAGAAGGATCTACTGTATCGCCTGGAGTCGAATCAGTGCTTCCTGGAGTAGTGACTTCGCCAGTAGCTGGATCTATAATTTCTCCACCTTCTGGAACCACTTCTGTTGAAGTTAAAGGATAGACTTCAATCCGGTGTGTTGGCGGATAGAAATCGGTTGAAATCGGTTCAATTTCAAGCTCTTCTCCTTGAGCTAGAATCAAACGGCTGACATTCAAGCGGACTCCATCCGCTCCAGGTTCTTTCACCGTAGATCCATTCGACACGAACGCACTATATTGTTTGATTAAACGAGGTTTTACTTCTTCTTGTTCACCAATCTGAACGGAATACGAGTAGACAAACGGCAACCCGGTCATTGAAGCTTCTATTGCCGCTCCGTTTGTTCCGATATTCAAGATAAAACTGCTGTAATTCGGATTCGTAAATACAAAATCGACATTTAATGCTCGATTGATTGCCGCTTCCTGGCCTAAAGGAATAGCAGCAGGCATTTTCGTGCCGATGCTTCGTTCATCAATAATGAAATTAGATTGCAGCACCACTCCATAAATCGCCGAAGCAATTTCTGTCAGCTCCTCATCCGAAACTTGCTGAAGACCTTGTTCCTCCAAAAAGCCGATCAGTGAGAATTGAGCATTCGGCGCTATTTGGAAACCATCCAGCGCTGCCAATGCTGCTTGAGCGCCTTTGCTTTGTAAATTATGGTTGAACGAAACGGAAGAAACGACTTCGCGTTCAACACTTAAATTGTCATCACTGATCGTGATGCGGGTTTCTGCTTGCCCGTTATGGAGGCTTTCTTCTAATTTAGTCGTTACGCTTTGAATTTCTTCATTGGAAAATACCGCAGAAGGAAACTGCTCCGCCAAAAAAGTTTGTGTCGTAGCATCCGATAATTCGAACACGAAATTGTTTTGCGAACCGCTTTGAGCACGTTGGACTGTTTCGTCCAATAGGATCTGGGCGTTGTCCAATGGATAATTAGCAGTTGCATCTTGGTACGTGACAATGAGCTGCGCAGACTGTTTCCAGGATTCCACTCGGCCAGCAAATAGTTGTTTGGCTTCAGTAACTTCCATATTTGAAACATCCGTTGCACCGATATACGTATTGTCGCCAAATTTTTCGACTGGAAAAAACCATTTATCTACAGCCAAAGCCCCTGCATTTGCAACGCCGAAGAATAAAAAGGCTGAAAGGATAATCGCTAAAAATGTAGTCCCAAAAACTTTATTGTCCATCTTACGACTCCCTCCGCTTCGGATTCATGCTGTCCATCCCAGACGCTTTGGCAAGATCTTGATTATCATCCTTAACCAAATTCACTTTACTTTGACGTGAAAGGAATTTCTGGCGAGCTGCCCGGCGTTCTTCAGACTGTTTGACCTTCTCCAATTGCGCTTTTTCTAACTGCTTCATATAAATTAATGACGCCATCAAAGAAATTGCCACTATCGCAAGCAGCGACATATAAAATGGCATGTAATTTTGCATTATCAATCCGATTGCTGCCGCTGTCACCGCTCGTACTAAAATCGTCATTTTCTTTTTCATCGGGATTGCCTTGAATAAGGTATAAGCTAATGCAAAAACAATTGCCGCAAAGATAATTAAAATTAAAATACGAACCATAACGAACCTCCTGTATAAGTTGAAAAAAATTGAAATTGATTTTAAATCGACAAAACAATGATTATTCTACTAAAACTCGCTATTCACCTGATAAAATGTAAAATGAAGTAAAGCGCTTAGGTTGAGTTTACTACTAATCACTTGTTATCATACAAGATAATTGTTACAGATGAAAGTAGTTCTTGCCTCCTAGACGAAAATATTTTTATTGCAAAATAAAGTCCCATAATATAGATTAGCGAAGGGAAAAGTGTTATATATATCTGTAGAAGCAAAAAAAAATCTTTGAAATAGGTATTTAGTTCCAATTATATTTTTCCATTAGATAGACGAGGTGCTTTATGAAGAATGAAAAAGGGTTAACTTTAGTAGAAGTATTAGCAGCAGTTGTATTAATTTCTATTGTTCTAATGGGATTTATGGCTCTTTTTGGAACTACGAATAAACTAGCGGTCACCAATAGCGAAAAATTAGTAATCATTAATCTAGCGGATGCAAACTTGGAACGCTTGAAATCAGATCCTGTTCTTTATTTTAAAAATACTGGTTATGCATTCCCCCCTACTACATTAAAGAGCGGTGTAGACTTTACCCGTACAGAAACCATTAATGGGAAGAATTATTTGATAAGCATTGATTTTACTCAAAACACTTCGGAATTAAATTTATCTATTTATAATGTCTCCGTGACTGCTAAGTCTCCAAGTTCAAATTTATCCAGTACTGTGGAAGGATATTTGCCTTATGTCAAGCCTTAAACCTAATAATGAAAATGGCATTACTTTAGTCGAAGTTTTAGCTACATTAGTGATCATGAGTATTATCGGTACTTTAGCGTATTCAATTCTTTTCCAGGGGTATAACAATTACAACCGGGTCAAAGTTGAAACCGAACTTCGGGATGAAGCCGATCTAATCATGGCGAATTACATTTCAGATTTCTATGTGATGAAAAAAACAGAGGCAAAATTAGTCAACTCTTGCACAAATGGATTTGTAAATTCAGAAGTAAGCGTAACTAAAAGCAACGGCTCTTCATACAAAACAGGCGTATTGAATAAAGAAGTAATTGTACGGGGCCAGCCAGTAAGATTTAATAATGCAAATGTGAAATTTGTTCCCGTACCATGCACCTCTTCAAGCAACCTTTCAAATATCGCCAATATCAATACCAGAGATGGCGTTGAATTCACTATCAAATTCACACTTGAAACTACTGTAAAAGGAAGAACCCACCAAATGGATTTTAAAAATACTATTTCAATAATTGAGGATAAACTATAATGGTCATGCAAAATGGAATTCATTTAACTGGTAGGGGGCGTCATTGATGAAATACTTGAAACAGCAGAAAGGTTACGCTTTACTTGTTACATTGTTGATATTAGTTGTGTTTAGTATTTTAGGTGCTACCCTGATGATGTTCACTTTTAATGGTGGAAATAAAAATGAAGTTCGAGAAGATATTACACAATCCGCAGATTTATCTCAAAAAGGCATTGATCTTATGACGACCCAAATAAATGATGATCTTACCAAATATCTAGGTGCCAATGGGGTCCCAAGAACCGACTTTCTATTTCAGCTTGAAAGAATTTTGGATAAATACAGATGTACAGCAACTAATTCTGCAGCTACCATATCTACAACCGGTTCTTATAAAGTTTGCATTGAATCCTACGTTGATAGCATTACGGAAGAAAATGAAGTAAACCCATTAAAGAAATTGGTTACTTTTAAAAGTATTGGAACTTCAGGCAAATCCAATAGAGAGCTGGTCAGCAAAATTGAAATTGGAGCTGAAACTGCCCCTGAAGCTTTAAGATATGCCGTTGGCACCAATATTGACAGTTCAGATGGTTTTCAACCGGGAGAAGGAAATTTGCTGATGCATGGCGGAGTGGATATTACAGGAGATGTGAAAGTGGACGGGAACATCGTAACCAGCTCGAATGGTTATGCTCAATTGGGCGGCGATCGATGGATTCCGAGTCTAGCGCCTTCAGCTATTCCTCTTCCTGGTACGGATTCTTCTCGGTTATTTCTTGGCAAGAACGCTTATTTCTTTACTCATAGCCCTACTTATTCAAGCCATATTGCATTAACCAACTTTACTTCTAATGGTTATTCAGAAAAGAGCAATATTGACGATTTGTTTCGGCCTGGATTCGCTCCAGATTTGGTTTCTAGGGAGCCAGTTAGAAGTCCGATCGGTATTACAACTCAAAAAGCAAATTTTGAATATAGCCGTACAAGTGCTGGTGTCGAAAACTTAGATGCTGGAAGCAGCAAAACGATAAACGGAATAAACAAGCCTTCTTCAAAAGTATTCCTTAGCTATACATATAGCGAGAGAGTATGTGTCGATGGTTGGTGGTGGTTCTGTAGTAAATATGATTATGTTAATTACTATGACGATAGCGGAACATTCACTTTTAAAGGCACCAATAAATTCAAACAAGTCTCAACAAACGGAAGCGCAACTTTTCTAGATACAAATTCAACATTTGAAAGTGGTATGTATGTAAACGGGAATCTTTTGATCGGAAATAATAGCACTTCTGAAAATGTTAGTAATTATTCGGCTATTACATTAGATGGCCCAATCTATGTTAATGGGAATGTTACTATTAAAGGTGCCGATTTACTTAGCAACGTACTCCTATACGTTAATGGAAGCGTAACGATTGAATACTCTCGGATCAATGGAAAAAGCCTTAGTTCCGGCAAAAGAGGCTCCCTGATTATTCTTTCCAAAGGAAATATTAAAATTTCCAACAACTCGGTCAACCAAGATGCACCGAGTTACATCAAGGGATTCTTTTATACGGAACAAGATTTTGAGATGTTTGGAGTAGGGTCGAATATTAAGATTGATGGTGGAATTTCTGCCAGAAAAATTGTATTAAATGCAATTCGCGGCCGAGCAAAAGATACTTTCTTCACGGGATCTTATCAAATTCCAAATAGAGCTGATTATTTTGAAAATGTAAATGGACAGCAAACTAGAGATTCTCGCTTACAGGTTATTTACGATTCAGAAATCATCTCCACCTATTCCGATTTAAAACAGCAAGAGCCGGTCATCTACAAAGTTGACCCGCCTCTCGAAAAAGACCGCAGCTACTAAAAAGAGTGGAACTCCTGAGTTTTAGGAGTTCCACTCTTTTCTATTTCACATAAGCCGCTACTTTATTCCGCCCCGCCTGCTTCGCTCCAATATACAACGCCCGGTCCGCATTGCGGATCAGTGCATTCGGTTCGTCGCTGTCGTCCGGTGCAGTGGAGACACCGATGCTAAGCGTGATATGGACGTCTTGGATGCTCCGGTCCGCACCTAGATCGGTTTTGATCCGGAATGGATGCTTTTCGATTTTCTTGCGCAAAGATTCTGCAAATAACATCGACAGGTCTTTGCCGTAATTCGGGAAGAGCACGACGAATTCTTCGCCGCCGTAGCGGGCGACGGTGCCTTCCTCCCCCACTTCCGCTTCCAACAGCCGTGCGAGTTCGATCAGGATATCGTTGCCGCTTTGGTGGCCATACGTATCGTTGATGCTCTTGAAGTGGTCGATGTCCATCATGACGAGCGACAGTTTTTCGAGCTCGCCGGATTTGACTTTGTTCATGCATTTTTCAAGTGCTTCATCTAAATAACGGTAATTGTATAATTTCGTTAAGCCGCAGCGCTCGCTTTTCGCGATCGCTTTTTGGACGTAGCCCGCTTTTTCAAGCGATACGGCGAAATACGTACTCAAGATATCGAGAATCTGCAGCTGGTGGCTGACGTACGCATATTTTTTCTTCGAAGCGAGCACGAGCACGCCTTCAATTTTATTGTTGCGGGCGACCGGTGTACACATGATGCTTTCCGCATCCACTGGGATATAACCGGTGACAATTTCATTCCACTGGCTCTTTTTCTCGTAGACGACCGGTGTGTTTGTGACGATGACATTTCCGGCAATGCCTTTATTGTAGCGGACTGCCGGTATGTCCAATTTGATGAATTCATTATTTTCAAACATCCGCAGCATGATCAATTCGCCGCCACGGTAGTCGATGACATAGGCGTAATCGCTTTTGAACATATCTGCTACTTGAAGAACGAATTGGTCGAGCACTTCGTCCGATGACAGCCGGGCAGCCAGCTGATGGCCGATCTCCCCTGCTTTTTTCAAATCGATGTTGACTTGTTCCGAGCTGTTGTACATTTTCATGACCGCTGTCATGATGAAGAACGGAATGCCGAGCAGCACGAGAGCCGCACTGCCGATATAAGCTTCTGTAATATAAAGGGCAATAGCGTAAGGGAACACGCACAACGTCAGCGCAAAATCCCAGATGGCGTCAATGGAAAAGAATTTATTCGGCGTGCCGGTAATTTGATCGTAAATGTAAAAAATCACTTGATTGGCAACAACTGAAACGATTTGGAAAATTAAACCGAACACGATGATATGGACAAGATTGACCGATCCAATTTCCCCGCCGGCCAAGATAAATGCCATACCCGCTAAACAGGAAATCAGGAAAAACATGATCGAATTGAACGGGATGCGAAGGGATTGCGGTTCATCTGTCCGGCTTCTGAACAGCACCACCAGCATCGTCAGCTGGGAAATGAACAATTCTACGACAATGCCATATTTCAAGAATACAGCGACGGTCACCCATTGAACGAGAAAAGTCGATGCTCCGTTGATATTCATGGGCATTAAACACATCAATACGAAAAATAAGATGAAGGCAAAAAGGTTCCATGGATCAATTTCCGGAGGCGGGAAATAATGGATGATCAAATAAAATCCAGGCAGAACGATCAATAGCCACAATGCCCAAAGAACTGTTCTTCTGTTGTTTGAATTCGGCATAGCATCTTCTCCCTAGCTGATTTTGCGCGAATTAAGGCTAAACCCTTAGCGGGCGGCGCTTTTATAGTTAGCAAATACCTTAAATTTATCATTCCGTAGAATTGACAATAAATTCATTGAACCCGTGACTATTGTCATGACGTTTATACCTTGTACAGGTAATATATCATATTGATTTTGAATTGTCTTTATTTTACTTCTACTTTCTTCAAATAAAGTATTAGCTTCCAATGCACGCTCGCTTTCGAACGAGATAAACGTGAACCGATCGCTGATCGCTTCCAGTTTTCGCAAGATTTCTTTATAGTTCTTATCTTTTAAAATTCCTACCACAAAGTGAATTTCTTTTGTCGGAAATTGTTCTTTCACCGTTTGGATCAGCGCTTCAACGCTTTCAACATTATGCGCAGCATCCAAAACCAATCCCGGATAAAGTTCTTCGAAGCGAAAAGGAATGCTTGCTTTCGATAGCCCGGCATTCGCTTTTTCTGGTTCGAATGTCAACAGCAGTATTTCCTTCGCTGCCTCCACTGCGAGTTGGGCGTTTCGGATTTGATGCTCCCCTTTCAGTTTTAATTCTACCGTAATCGGCTCTTTAGCTTTGATGACTTCGGAATGGAGTTTGTCAGCGTTTTCATTTACTACTGCCATTGCGGCTTCTGGGAGATTGCCGACAACAACGGGTTTCCACTTTTTGATAATCCCAGCTTTATGCCAAGCAATTTCTTCCAGTGTATCGCCGAGAAAAGCCGTATGTTCCATCGAAATAGACGGAATGATTGAAAGGAATGGATCGATGACATTCGTACTGTCGAAGCGTCCGCCCATCCCTGCTTCGATAATCACGGCGTCAAGCGGATGTTCACTGAATATCAGGAATGCTGCAGCCGTCAACAATTCGAAATCCGTCAGCGGCGTCCGGAGAGATGCGAGCCGGTTCATCGTGCGGTCCATTTCTTCTTCTGGAATCGGCTCACCGTTGATCTGGATTTGGTCATGGAGGTCTTCAATTTCCGGAGAGAAGAAATTGCCGACCGATAACCCGTGCTCACGCAGGATGCTTGCCAGGAAAGTGGCAGTCGAGCCTTTGCCGTTTGTGCCGGCAATATGTATGAATGTTCCTTTTTGATGGGGATTGCCTAATTCTTTTAAGGCAGCTGTGATGGCATGCAGGCCGGGTTTGATAGCAGCTTCTGTCTGGATGTTCCATTTCTTCTTGTAGGTATCGAGTCCATTTATCATTTTTACCCTTCTTTCTCCGTTAAACGTGATACACTTTTTTTAAGATTAATTATACCATGAAGGAGAACTGGAAATGACAACATGTTGGGTAATTTATAACGGAAGTCTGGTCTCCGATAAATTCGCTGACCAAGCCCGCTTAACAGCCGATGCGGCGGAACGCGCAGGTGTATCCGCCACAATCATGAAAAATTACGAGGCGATGATGGACCTCTCTCTCCCATCCGATCTTCCGGATTTTGCGGTGCTCCTCGACAAAGACATTCTGCTTGGCTATTTCCTGAAAAGCCGTGGTGTGCCTGTCTATAACGACCCGGCGATCATCGACCTTTGCGACAATAAAGCGAAGCAGTATATCCAACTGGCGGCGAATGGCCTCCCGATGCCGCGGACCATCGTCGCACCGAAAGTCTATCCGAATTTCTCGATTCTGGAATCCGGTTATTTCGAACGCGTAATCGATGCCTTGAAACTGCCGATGATCATCAAAGAAGGCCACGGCTCCTTTGGCATGAAAGTCTATCTAATCGAAACGGAAGCGGAGTTTTACGAAAAAGTGGAATCGCTTCGCGGCATCGATTTCGTCTTTCAGGAATTTATTGCATCGAGCCGCGGACGCGACATTCGCGTGAATGTGGTCGGCGGTGAAATCGTCGCCGCAATGTACCGCCACTCCGTAACGGATTTCCGGGCGAACATCACGAACGGCGGCACCGCTTCTCCGGTTGACTTGACCGAAGCGCAGCGGAAAGTTGCACTGGAGGCAGCCAATGCTGTCGGTGCAGTTTTTGCCGGCGTCGATTTGCTGTTTGATGAACAGGAACAGCCGCTCGTGTGTGAAGTGAATGCCGCTGCCCATATCCGCAATATCTTGAATGTCACGGGCATCAATGTCGCGGATGCCATGATCACATTCATATTGGAGGACTTGAAATGATTCTTTTATACGAAACAGCGGATGCTCAGCGCAATAAAGGATTTATCGATGAGCTGCAGAAGTTCGGCAGTTTTGAGCTCGTGTGCTGGGACGATTGGTCGAATGAAGGATTGGGTGAGCTTGCCGAAAAGCTTGAAGGTTCGCTCGTTCTGTTCAGGGTCCGCCGCCCTTCTGCTGCACGGTTCTTGGAGGACCAAAAAATTCGCTTGGTCAACCGCGCCGAAGTGAACCGGATCGCCAATGACAAGTGGCAGTCGTATCAGTTCATGCAATTAATGGGAGTGCCCGTCATTCCAACTTACCGGGAAGCGATAGAATTTCCGTGTGTGGCGAAAACAGCGGACGGCCACGGCGGCACTGGCGTAGAATTGGTTCACTCGGCGGATGAAATTCCCGCTGAAGCTTCGATTTTCCAGCCCGTTATTGAACATGGAGCGGATGTCCGCGCTTATGTCATTGGAGACGAAGTAGTTGGTGCCGTGGAGCGGAGTTCTGCGGATTCGTTCAAAGCGAATTATTCGCTCGGCGGCAAAGCGGAGAAATACATCCTTACTGCGGCGCAGGAACAGGACGTATTAAAAATTGCCCGTGCATTGAAAAGCGATTACATCGGCGTTGATTTTCTTTTATTGCCAGACGGACGGCATGTATTCAATGAAATCGAAGATCCTGTCGGTGCCCGTTCGTTTTATGAAACGCATGATGAGAATATTGCCGAGTTATTGGTGCAGCATCTTCAGAAATTGGAGAAAGATGCCCCTTTCCGCCCGCTATGAAAGTCCGCTGCTTGCGGACTTTTTTTATGGGACAGGGGAAATTGCAGGGACGGAGTTGATTGTCCTACAGAATGACTATTCTGTAATGAAAGCGGGTATCTTACTAAGTGGACAAAAAATGCCAGGAGGGATTCGATGAAAATTCAAGCAGCAGTGACGCACGGGTTGGGTGAAGATTTTACATTTGAAGAAGTGGAACTTGGCGAACCGAAAGACCATGAAGTATTGGTGAAAATCGTGGCGACTGGCGTTTGCCACACAGATGCCGTTGCCCGGGATTTGGGTTTATCGCCTTTTCCGGCGGTGCTCGGCCATGAAGGAGCGGGCATTGTGGAAAAAGTCGGGTCAGCGGTTACGACGATTGAGGCCGGTGACCATGTCGTTTTGTCGTTTGCCTATTGCGGCCATTGCGAGAATTGCCTGAACGGCCATCCGACGGTATGCCTAAATTTTAACGATTTGAACTTTGGCGGAAAGATGCAGGACGGCACAAACCGGATTCACCATCATGACCATGCGGTTTCAACGTTTTTCGGGCAGTCGTCGTTCGGTACGTTCGCAGTGACCAATGAGCGGAATGTCGTCAAAGTCGACAAAGAAGTGGATTTGACCCTGCTCGGGCCGCTTGGATGCGGAATTCAGACAGGAGCCGGGACGGTATTGAACCGCTTGAAGCCGGAATTCGGCTCTTCTATTGCTGTGTTTGGCAGCGGTGCCGTCGGATTGAGTGCCATCATGGCCGCGAAAATTGCCGGCTGCCTCAATATCATCGCAGTCGATATCCACGACAACCGGCTGGAGTTGGCGAAGGAACTTGGCGCCACTCACATACTGAACGGCAAAAATGTGGATGTCGTTCAAGAGATCAAGGCAATTACGGGCGGCGGCCTGCATTATGCAGTAGAGACGACCGGTGTTCCTCCGGTCGTTAAACAAGCCATCCATTCGCTTCGCCCACTCGGTGCTTGTGCAATCGTCGGAGTGACGCCAGAAATGACTTTTGATGTCCACAACGACATCATGGCAGAAGGGAAAACCGTGATGGGCGTAATCGAAGGCGACTCGATCCCGCAAGTATTCATTCCGCAGCTCGTGAATTATTTCAAGCGCGGCCTGTTCCCGTTTGACAAACTGACGAAAGTATATGATTTTAAACAGATCAACGAAGCTTTCGAGGATTCGAAAAACGGTTCGACCATCAAGCCGATTGTTAAAATTGCTGAGTAATAAAAACGCTCCTGAAATGCATTTCGGGAGCGTTTTAATTTTATATGGAATTCGGCTGCAGCTCATTCATCGCCATTGCTCCCCTCTTCTTTAGTTTCAAAATTGGCGCATGGCTGTATTATTAAACGCATGAAGAGAATATTGTGGAATTGTTGATGCAGCATCTTCAGAAATTGGAGAAAGATGCCCCTTTTCTCGTGTGATGGAAGTTCGCTGATAAAGCGGGCTTTTTTATTTTGCTTTTCTGGGTAAGGCCGACACAATTGAAGTTGAAACTCGATTAGTGTCAGAAGAAACTCCCATAGTGTCAATAGAACTCCGATGAGTGTCGAAAGAAACTCGGGTAGTGTCGATAAAGAGTCAAATAGTGTCAATAGCACATGGAAATCGGGTGTGGATGGCTAACTAAGCACCCCTCACTTCCGTTTTTGATGAAAACTTGTTGCTTACAGGCTTTTTTTATTTGCTCGGATTGGATCAGTTGTCGATAGAAAGTGATTTAGTGTCGATAAAGAGCCGAGTAGTGTCAATAAAACTCAAAAAAGCCGGCCACCCTCAGATTCGAGAATGGCCGGCTTTTAGCTATTACAGATTTTTTAATTCTTCCATGCGTTTTTCAACAGTTGCGTGCTTCTCCAAGTAGTCGGCTTCTTTTTTGCGTTCTTCTGCCACTACCGTTTCCGGTGCTTTGGAAACGAAGCGTTCGTTCGACAATTTGCCTTGAACGAGTTTCACTTCTTTCGCCCATTTCTCAAGTTCCTTTTGAAGGCGCGCAAGTTCAGCGTCAACGTCGATCAAGCCTTCAAGCGGCATGAAGAGTTCTGCGCCAGATACCACAGCGGACATTGATTTTTCCGGTGCTGCGATGTTTTGGCCGATCGTCAAGGTTTCCGGGTTGCAGAAACGCTCGATGTACGCTGCATTCGTCGTCAAGACATTATGCGTATTTTCGTCTTTAGCCGAAATCGTCAATGGCACTTTCTTGCTCATCGGCGACTGCACTTCTGCACGGATTGTGCGAACAGCGGTGATGATGTCCATCAATAATTTCATGTTCGTTGACTGGCTTTCTTCGGACAAGGATTCATCCACAACCGGCCAAGCAGCAATCGTGATCGATTCGCCTTGATGCGGCAAGTTCTGCCAGATTTCTTCCGTAATGAACGGCATGAATGGATGCAACAGGCGCATTGTGTTGTCGAGTACATATGCAAGAACCGAACGCGTCATCCGCTTCGCTTCTTCGTCTTCCCCGTACAATGGCAATTTCGCCATCTCGATATACCAGTCACAGAAATCATCCCAGATGAAGTTGTAAAGCGAACGGCCCACTTCACCGAATTCATAACGTTCTGCAAGATGCGTCACTTGTTCAATGGTTTCATTCAAGCGAGTCAAGATCCATGAATCGGCGACTGACCGTTTGCCGGAAAGATCAATTTCCTCATACGTCATGCCTTCCATATTCATCAATGCGAAACGGGAAGCATTCCAGATTTTATTCGCAAAGTTCCAAACCGATTCCACTTTTTCCATCGAGAAGCGGAGATCCTGCCCTGGGCTTGAAGCCGTTGCCAGGAAGTAGCGAAGCGAATCCGCGCCGTATTCGGCAATGACGTCCATCGGATCTACCCCGTTGCCAAGCGATTTCGACATTTTTCGCCCTTCCGCATCACGAACGAGGCCGTGAATCAATACGTCTTTAAACGGTTTTTCTTCCGTGAATTCAAGCGCTTGGAAAATCATGCGCGAAACCCAGAAGTTGATGATGTCATAGCCGGTTACAAGTGCGTCTGTCGGGTAGTAGCGTTTCAGTTCTTCATTGTCTGCATCCGGCCAGCCAAGCGTAGAGAACGGCCACAAGGCAGATGAGAACCAGGTATCCAAAACGTCTTCGTCCTGCGTCCAGTTTTCAGCGTCCGCTGGTGCGTCCATGCCTACGTAAATTTCACCGGTTTCGTTATGATACCAGGCGGGAATTTGATGGCCCCACCACAATTGACGGGAAATGCACCAGTCGCGGATGTTTTCCATCCAGTGAAGGTACGTCTTTTCAAAACGGTCCGGCACAAAGTTTACGCCTTCTTCGCCTTTTTGAAGATCCACCGATTTTTGTGCCAATGGCTTCATATCTACGAACCATTGCGTCGATAGATACGGCTCAACTACGGCACCGCTGCGCTCCGAATGTCCAACCGAATGCATATGCTCTTCAATTTTGAATAAAACATCCATATCCTGCAGGTCTTTGACAATTTGCTTGCGGCATTCGAAGCGGTCGAGCCCTTCGTATTTGCCGGCGTTTTCGTTCATCGTGCCGTCTTCGTGCATGATCAAGACGCGCTCAAGATTGTGGCGATTGCCGATTTCAAAGTCATTCGGGTCGTGAGCAGGCGTAATTTTCACCGCACCGCTTCCGAATTCCATATCCACGTAATCGTCCGCAACGATTTCCATTTCGCGCCCAACAATCGGAAGAATGATTTTCTTGCCGATCAAGTGCTGGTAGCGCTCATCTTTCGGGTGAACCGCGACCGCTGTATCGCCAAGCATCGTTTCCGGACGCGTTGTCGCGATTTCGATATGCCCGTTGCCGTCAGCGAGTGGATAGCGCATATGGTAGAACGCGCCTTGCACATCTTTGTAGATAACTTCGATATCGGAAATGGCGGTTTTCGTCGCCGGGTCCCAGTTGATGATGTATTTGCCGCGGTAGATGAGTTTTTTCTCATACAATTTAACGAATACTTCTTTAACTGCATCCGACAAACCTTCATCCAACGTGAAACGCTCGCGGGAATAGTCAAGCCCGAGGCCGAGTTTCGACCATTGTTCACGGATATGGCCAGCGTATTCTTCTTTCCATTTCCATGATTCTTCCAGGAATTTCTCGCGTCCAAGGTCGTAGCGGGATTTGCCTTCTTCACGCAATTTCCCTTCCACTTTCGCCTGCGTCGCAATTCCGGCGTGGTCCATCCCCGGCAGCCATAATGCATCATACCCCTGCATGCGTTTCATGCGCGTCATGATATCCTGCAGCGTTGTGTCCCATGCGTGCCCAAGGTGCAATTTCCCCGTAACGTTCGGCGGCGGAATCACAATCGTGTATGGCGTTTTGCCGCTTTCCGGTTTCGCTTCAAAAAATTTGTTGTCGATCCACCACTCGTAGCGGCCTTTTTCAATCCCTTGCGGATCATACTTTGTCGGCATTTGTTCAGTCATTGAAATTCCTCCTTTTAAAATAAAGTACGGACTTGAGCGTGGCGCGTTGTTTTCATAACTAATAATGAAAGAATTATTAACTTTCATGACCACATATGTTGAACTAAAGTATTAGCTGTTACAAATCGCTTCGGCGCTTTGGGCATGGCTCACACAATAAGCCGAGAAGAGCACTCGTCTTATTGCTCCGCCTAGCCCCTGGACGCGCCGGCGCTAAGGGATGCCTTGATATGGAGCAAAACAGCGGAGACTCCTGCGGGACCAGCGAAGTGCTGAGATCCACTCGGGCGTATAGCCTGAGTTAGCTTAGCGCGAGCCCGCGGAAAGCGTAGCTGTTTTGCGGAATATCATTTTGTAAAACTATTTATTTCAACATATGGTAGTAAGTTATGCAGTAAAGCAATGAATGCTTTCGCAGAAAAGTAGAGCTGCTTTGCGTAATATCCTTCCACTCCTTTAGAAAACAAAAAAACCCCTTCGTCTGAAAAGGACGAAGGAGTTGTTCGCGGTACCACCTTTATGCGCAAGTTAAAAAAACCTGGCTCTCAAGTTCGATAACGGATTTCACATCCGGTCCCCGCTACTCCAATTTCACGGAAACTGCTCCGAGGTGACATTCAAATGCTTGTTCATGAAAGCCTTTCACCACTCGGCCTTCTCTCTGAAATGCACGCACATTTTACTATCCTCATCAACACATTAATTATTTACTTGAATCCATTGTACTCAATTTGCGCTTTTAGCGTCAAGCTTTTTCACGATAACGGCCACAATCGGAGATGCGACGAGCAGGATAAAGAACAGGCGGAATAAATGAAAACTCGTAATGAGCGCCACGTCCGCTCCAGCATCAAGCGCTGTAATCGCCATTTCCGCCATGCCCCCTGGCGCTGCACTCAAGAAGAAGTCGAGGAACAGATACCCTGGAAGCCAGCTCGTCAACAGGAACGCGATGACAGTTGAGAAAACGATCAGCAGCACATTGTTCACCACAATGGCTGCACCCAGGCGGATGTTCATCTTTTCACGAACCTGCTCCATTTGAAGGCCCAAGTTTGCCCCGATGAAAATTTGCGCCATGGCAATCAGCCAATACGGCATTTCAACGAGCACTTCCCCCGTGATCGTCTGCATGCCCGCCATCGTCAGAATGGGTGCGAGCACTTCCGCTGCCGGGAATCCGATTTTTTTCATGCCGAAGTAAATCAGGATGCCCGCAGCAATCGCCAAAAAGAAATGGCCCGGTGCGAACGAAAATTCCTGCGAGAGGATTTCGCCCGCTTCCCGTCCATTTAAAAACACTGTCAAAAACGGCACAATCGTGACGACCAATAGGATACGGAACGTCTGCATCATCGTTACGACGGTAACATTCGCGGACTTGACGTCTTCCGAAATGACAACCATTTGCGATAAGCCGCCTGGCATGGAACCAAGCAGGCTCGTCGCCAAGGTTTCATTCGCCATCTTGCGGAAAAGCAGGCCGAGAAGCAAAGAAAGCGCGACAACGGAAAGTGTCAGAAAGGCCATGAACGGCAAATCAAACCACATCAAAAACACCGCTTCCCGTGAAAACGACGAACCGATTTGGACGCCGAGAAGCACGAGGCCCGCCACTTTCAAAAATTTTGGCCAGTAAAATTTCAGTTTTGTAAATTGATTTAAGATCAAGAGCACGAACATCGGTCCGAGCAGCCAAGGCAAAAACATGCCGACAGCTTCAAATAAAGCCCCTGAAGCAATCGCGATCAACGCAGTTAAAATAAACGGTCTCACTAAATTTCCTACTTTCACTACTTAAGCTACTGTCCATTCTACACTAAAAGAGAAGCGCTATGGAGTTTATGAGCAGTTTTCCGCGTTCTATGAGCATATACTCAGATTCTTTGGACACTCACCCTATTTTATTCCACAAAAAAGAGCGGCGGATTTATCAAAATCCGGCCGCTCTTCTCTTTTCTTCTTAACGTGCTAATTTGGCAAATACGTTGTGGAAAGCTTCCACAGTTTTTGCGATGTGGTCTTCTGTATGGGCAGTTGATAGGAACATGCCTTCAAACTGGGACGGCGGCAGGAAAATGCCTTCTTCCGCCATCAAACGGTAGTAGTCGGCAAATAATGCCGTATCGGATGTTTTCGCTGATTCAAAATCAACGACGTCTTCATTCGTGAAGAAGAAGCCGATCATCGAACCCGCACGGTTAACGGTATGCGGGATGTTGTATTTCTCAGCAGCCGCACGGAAACCGGCTTCCAGCTGGTCACCGCGTTCAATGAACGTTTCATAGCTTGCTTCATTTAAAC
Source organism: Planococcus massiliensis (assembly GCF_000821325.1). Taxonomy (NCBI): domain Bacteria; kingdom Bacillati; phylum Bacillota; class Bacilli; order Caryophanales; family Caryophanaceae; genus Planococcus; species Planococcus massiliensis. The sequence goes on from NZ_CCXS01000001.1 coordinate 2,008,917, forward strand.
GGCTTAAAGTTTCATAGCCAGCTGTCATCGCAAGCGGGTTGCCTGAAAGTGTCCCTGCTTGGTAGATGGAACCGCTTGGCGCCACTTGTTCCATGATTTCGCGTTTGCCTCCGAATGCACCGACCGGAAGCCCGCCGCCGATAACTTTGCCGAGGCACGTCATGTCCGGCGTTACGCCGAAATAACCTTGGGCGCAGTTATAGCCGACGCGGAATCCTGTCATGACTTCATCGAAAATCAGGATCGTGCCATTTTCCGTCGTCAAATTGCGAAGTTCCTGCAAGAAACCGTCTTTCGGAGGAACGACGCCCATATTGCCGGCAACCGGCTCAACAATGACAGCCGCAAGATCGTCGCCGAATTCGCGGAATGCGTGTCTCACGCTTTCCAAATCGTTATAAGGAACCGTGATGGTGTTTTGCGCAATCGATGCCGGCACTCCCGGTGAATCCGGAAGGCCAAGCGTCGCGACGCCTGAACCTGCTTTGATTAACAGGCTATCGCCATGGCCATGGTAGCAGCCTTCGAATTTCAAGATTTTATTGCGTCCCGTATAGCCGCGCGCTACGCGAAGTGCACTCATCGTCGCTTCCGTTCCTGAAGAAACCATGCGCACCATTTCAATCGACGGCACACGGTCCATGACTAGTTTTGCAAGTTCGTTCTCAAGCAAAGTCGGCGCACCGAAACTTGTGCCGGACATGGCCGTCGCCTGAATCGCTTTCACAACTTCCGGATGTGTATGGCCCAAAATCAGCGGACCCCAAGACAACACATAGTCAATATACGTATTGCCGTCGATGTCCGTAATCGTCGCACCGCTGCCGGAAGCCATGAAAATCGGATCCATATTGACTGATTTAAACGCACGCACCGGGCTGTTGACGCCGCCCGGCATTAAATTTTTCGCTTCGTTAAATGCTGCAATCGAATTTTCGTATCCCATTTATTTCTCCTCCAGCCAGCGTGCCGCATCTTTTGCATGATACGTCATCAAGATATCCGCTCCAGCGCGTTTCATGCTGAGCAACGTTTCCAAAACGATCTGCTTTTCATCGACCCAGCCGTTCAGCGCTGCTGCCTTGACCATTGCGTACTCGCCGCTGACGTTATAGGCAACGATGGGCACATCAAAGTTGTCGCGCACTTCACGGATGATATCCAAATAAGAAAGAGCCGGTTTCACGATCATGAAATCCGCACCTTCTTCGATGTCTGATCCTGCTTCACGCAAAGCTTCCAGGCGGTTCGCCGGATCCATTTGATAGGTTTTGCGGTCGCCGAACTGCGGAGTTGAATGCGCCGCTTCACGGAACGGGCCGTAATAAGCGGAAGAATATTTCACGCCGTATGACATAATCGGCGTGTTTTCAAAACCAGCCTGGTCCAAACCGTAGCGGATCGCTGCGACAAAACCGTCCATCATGTTTGACGGGGCAATAATGTCAGCTCCCGCTTTCGCTTGAGACACTGCTGTACGGGCAAGCAAATCAAGCGATTCGTCGTTCAAGATCACGCCATTTTCGATCACGCCGCAATGGCCGTGGTCGGTATATTGGCAAAGGCATGTATCAGCAATGACCACTAAATCCGGATGGCGGTCTTTTGCAAAACGGATCGCTTCCTGCGTGATGCCGTGGTCGTGGTAAGCTTGAGATCCGACAGCGTCTTTTTCATTCGGCACACCGAACAAAATGACGGAAGGAATTCCTAAAGAAACCACTTCGTCCAATTCTTCGCCTAGTCTATCCAATGAAAAATGGAATACGCCCGGCATTGATGAGATTTCCTCTTTCACATTCTCGCCTTCTACGACAAAAATCGGGTAAATAAAATCTTCTTTCTGTACGCTTGTTTCGCGCACCATGGAACGGATGTTAGCCGATCCGCGCAAACGGCGATGGCGTCTAAAATTCAATTCTGTCATTCTTGCAACTCCCTTTCGCTATTTCGTTGATCACTTCTAAATACGTATACTTTTTCGGGCGGTAATCGACCCGTCCGCCATTCTGTTTAATGGCATTTTCCGTAATGTGGCCAATGGCCGCCGTTCGGATGCCTGACCAATCCCCTCCAGCTTCCCGGTAAGCCGAGACTGCGGAAGGGCTGGCAAATATCACAATCAGTTCTTTCATATTCATCAATGTATGTGCATTGCCGATTTTAAGGGAAGTTTCATAAATTGTCCATTCATCGATTTGAAGCGGCATCGAAGCAATCGTACTCTTCGCAAGCGTCCCTTTCACAAACAGGCATTTCACATCACTGCCGGCAAATGCGGGAAATTCTTTTATAAAGACATCTGCACTATAGATAGAAGGAATAAAATCCACCTGGTAGCCATGCTGCTCCAAGGTTTCCGCCGTCTTTTCCCCGACCGCAGCGATTTTTGCACGAGTGGAAACGTGCAGTTGGCAGAAAGCCTCTGCACTCGTCGCACTTGTGAAAATCAGCCAATCGTATTGCTCGACCGAAGGGATTTCGCTTTGGCGGATGGACGTCTCAATGAGCGGCAAATACAATGCTTTGCCGCCCAATTCCTCTACTCTCGAGACTGCTTCTTCCGGCTTTCTAGAACCGGTGAAAACAATGGTCTCACCCTTTAAACGCTGTATATTCTCAGACATTGCTCTCAGCTTTTACTTTTTGGATCAAGTCATAGCCGCCTTGCGCACTGATTTTTTCAGCTACAGTACGGCCTACTTCGATCGGATCACGGCTGACAGCTGTTTCTTTGAACACTTGTTCAGCGTCCGGCGACGAAATCAAACCGGTAAACGAAACTTCGCCTTCAGAAACGGTTGCATAGCCCGCAATCGGCACTTGGCAGCTGCCATCCATATCTCGTAAGAATTTGCGTTCTGCATGAACTGCAAGCGCCGTGTTCTCGTCATTCAATTTTGCCAGTTCCGCAAGCAATTCGGTATCTTCTCCGCGGCATTCAATGCCTAGTGCTCCTTGGCCGATCGCCGGAAGGCATTCATCGACTTCCAGGAATTCCGTCACGATGTCTTCTTTCCAGCCCATGCGCTTCAGACCGGCAGCAGCCAGTAAAATCGCATCAAAGTCGCCAGAGCGCAATTTCGCAAGGCGGGTATCAATGTTTCCGCGGATCCACTGGATATCAAGGTCCGGGCGCAGAAGCAGCAACTGTGAGCTGCGGCGTAAGCTGCTTGTCCCGACAACGGCCCCAATTGGAAGGTCCATCAATTTCACATGATCGTTTGAAATGAACGCATCACGCGGATCTTCACGTTCCGGCACACACCCAATGACAAAGCCTTCCGGAAGAACCGACGGCATATCTTTCATGCTGTGGACTGCAAAGTCGATTTCTTTATTGTAAAGCGCCTGTTCAATTTCTTTGACGAACAAGCCTTTGCCTCCAACTTTCGAAAGCGTCACATCAAGAATCCGGTCGCCTTTTGTTACGATTTCTTTTATTTCAAATTCAAACGGCGCACCTGCCGCTTTTAATTTTTCAATAAACTGATTCGTTTGGGTCAACGCAAGTTTACTTCTTCTTGAACCTACAATAATTTTTCTCATTTGAATCCTACCCTTCTTTAATACCAGAAATGAAATTCAGATAACCGACTTCCTAAAAAGAAGTTGATCAATAATAATAAAAACGCATAAATATGTGCCATGGCATACGGCATGCCGCTGAGCGCGCCTTTGCGGTTGCGGTACAGGATCCAGCTATACACAAGCAGCAGGACGAATGACCCGACAATTTTCATATCGAAAACCGAGAATTCATTAAGCGAAATGACGGCCCATTGAAACCCGAGGACGAGCGATACGAACAGCAAGGAAATGCCGACCAGTATCGAAATCGTCATGCCGAGCTCCGCTTGCCCGAGCGACGGCAAATTGCTCCACTGTTTCGTCCACTTTTTCTTTTTCAGCAAGCGGTACAAAATCATGTAAAGCGCTGAAAAAACGAAAGACAGCGAAAACGCCACATAGGACAGGATCGCAAACGTGATGTGGATCAAGAGCAGCTCGGATACGAGCGATTCCCCGACCGGCGAACGTTCAATCTGGACCGGCGCAAACGTATGAATGGTCATAAAGATAAATCCGATGATGTTGATAAAAAATACCGCAAAGTCAAATCGGTAAAAGATGCGCAGCACGAGCGACAATGTCACGAGCAGCCAGGCATAAAAATAGATCCCTTCGAAAAGGGTCAATATTGGAAAGCGCTGCGTTTCAATAATATACAGCGCCAAAAACACAGTCTGCAAAACCCAAACAATTCCGAGCAACGTCATGGCAATGCGGCTGGCTTTTTTCTCTTTATATAAATAATCGATAAAATAAAAAACAAGGCTGACAGCATATAGAATAACCATAGCTTCATGCAGCCTTGCCATTGTTATATCAGCCATCCTATTCCCCTTCGTTTCCATAGTTAAAGGCGCTTCGTATCTACATTTTAACATATAGATTCGAAAACGCCTCTTTCAGAAAGCTTAAAATGAATATCCGGGAATTTCCTGTTGCTCTGCCTGTTTTGAAGAAGCGGCTGCTTTAGGTTTAACGGCTGCCGTCTGCTTCTGGACTTCTGCTTCAACTTCCTCTTCAATGCCAAAGATTTGCTGGAACAATTCAAGCTGTTCCCGCGCTTTTGGCGCACCAGCCATTTCTTTCGCCTGCAAAATCGGATCTTTCAACAATTGGTTAATGATCGATTTTGTATGTTTGTTGAGGATTTTCTTTTCGCGGTCTGTCAGATCCGGCATTTTGTTTTCAATGCTCGCCATGGTTTCCGACTGGATGGCCAATGCTTTTTGGCGCAATGCCGAAATCACTGGAACCACACCGAGTGTTGCAAGCCAATCATTGAATTGGTTCGACTCCTGCCCGATCATGGCCATGATTTCCCCTGCAGCGCGTTCACGTTCAGCCAAATTCGCTTCAACGATTCCCTGCATATCATCGATGTCATACAAGAAGACGTTCGACAAATCGCCAATGCGCGGATCGATGTCACGCGGTACGGCGATGTCGACCATGAATAACGGTTTGCCTTTGCGGAGCTTCTCCACATATTGCATCAATTCGAAATCGATGACAAAATCCGTCGCACCTGTTGAAGAAATCAAAATGTCTGCATCCAGCAATGCGCATTGCAATTGGTTCATCGGCAACGCTTTGCCTTCAAATTTCTCAGCAACCGCTTCCGCTTTCTCAAACGTACGGTTAATGACCGTCACGTGATTAGCACCGCTGCCTTGCAGGTTTTTAATCGCAAGCTCGCCCATCTTGCCGGCGCCTAAAATCACGACATGCTTGTTTTTCAAGCTGCCGAAGATTTTTTTGCCCAGTTCAACCGCTGCATAAGAAACCGACACAGCGTTCTCGCCGATTGCCGTTTCAGAATGCGCGCGCTTTGCGAGCGTCACGGCTTGCTTGAACAATTGGTTGAAAACCGTTCCAGTCGTCCCGTATTCCTGGCCAGCCAGGAAACTGTTCCGGACCTGTCCAAGAATCTGAGTTTCACCAAGCACCATGGAATCGATGCCGGCTGTTACCCGGAACAGATGCTCAACCGCTTCTTCTTGTTCATAGACAAATAAATATTGGGAAAATGATTCTTGCGGAAGCCCAAAATACTCCGCCAAGAATTGCTTCACATAGTAGCGGCCTGTGTGAAGCTGATCGACCACTGCATAGATCTCTGTCCGGTTGCAGGTCGATACGATGACATCTTCCAATATGCTTTTTTGTTCTTTTAGCGCTTGCATCGCTTGTGGAAGTTCAGACTCGATAAACGACAGTTTTTCTCTGATTTCCACGGGTGCAGAGCGATAATTCACCCCGACTACTAATGTATGCATGGGATCAAAACACCTTTCACGTTCAATATTTCCTATCTATAAGTATACCACTATTATAGTTCCATAAGCTTTTCAAAATGTGAACAAGCCATGAAACTCTTACATTTTGCTGTAAAGTGGGCGGTAATATTATTACTTTATAATTATTATAATGTAAGTTTAGCAAAGCATCCTTCCGACAACAAGTATAACGCTCTTAGTCGAAATAGTGCGGCAACTCATTAAGCGTGCGAGCTGTTGTTTGCGGAATAACTGCGTTTACTTGCGGAATACGGGAGTTTATTTGCTCAATAAATGATTTGTTTGCGGAATCTCTTGTTTTATTTGCGGAATAGGCAATTTACCTTGCAGAATGCCATTATAAATAAAAAAAGAGTGCAGCTGCGAGCTGCACTCTTGCACTTTACATTCTTTTTTCGATTTCAGCCCAGGCGGCATCTTTGCCAAGACCGGTTTCAGATGAAAAGACGATTAGCGGATCGCCTTTTTCCATTTCCAAGGTTTCACGGACAATTTTCTTATGCTTGTCCCATTTCCCTTTTGGAATCTTATCCGCTTTCGTTGCAATGATGATGCACGGAATGTCGTAATGCTTCATAAAATCGTACATGGCGATATCGTCGCGGCTCGGCGGATGGCGGAGGTCGACGATTTGGATAACCGCCTTCAATTCTTCGCGCCCCGTGATATACCGCTCGATCATTTTGCCCCATGCTTCTCGCTCCGTTTTCGCTACTTTGGCATAGCCGTAGCCCGGTACGTCGACATAGAACAATTTCTCTTCGATTTTGTAAAAGTTCAAGGTCTGCGTTTTCCCCGGCTTCGAGGAAATGCGCGCCATGCTTTTACGGCCGATCATTTTGTTGATGAAAGACGATTTCCCGACATTCGAACGCCCCGCTAAGGCAAATTCCGGCAAGCCGTCTTCCGGATACTGATCCGGCCGGACGGCGCTGATTACAAGTTCTACATTATTGACTATCATTCGTTTTCTCCTTCTAATGCGATTTCAAGTGCCTCTTCCGCTTGAGAAACAAGTTTGAACGTCAATTCTTCACGGACACTTTCCGGAATGTCTTCGATATCCCGCTCATTATCGATCGGCAAGATGATCGTTTTCAATCCCGCACGGTGTGCGCTTAATGTTTTCTCTTTCACGCCGCCAATCGGCAACACGCGTCCGCGCAATGTAATTTCGCCGGTCATTCCGACTTCTCGGCGAATCGGGCGTTTTGACAGCGCAGATACTAAAGCTGTCGCAATCGTAATCCCGGCAGATGGGCCGTCTTTTGGCACCGCTCCTTCAGGCACGTGGATATGGATATCCTGCGACTCATGGAAAGACGGATCAATGCCGAGTGATTCGGCATTTGCTCTGACGAATGAAAGTGCCGTCTGTGCCGACTCTTTCATGACATCGCCAAGTTTACCGGTCAATTGGAGTTTGCCTTTGCCGGCCGATAACGAAACTTCGATTTGAAGCGTATCGCCGCCTACTGTTGTGTAAGCGAGGCCTGTCGCCACACCGATTTGGTTGACGGTCTCCGCCATTCCATAGCGGAATTTGCGTTTGCCTAAATATTCTTCGACCAAATCAGCGGTTACTGCCACCGATTCTTTTTCACCGCTGACAATCTGTTTCGTCACTTTGCGGCAAATGGAAGCAATTTGGCGTTCAAGGCCGCGCACTCCCGCTTCCCTTGTATAATAACGGACAATGGAAAGCAAAGCTTCGTCATCGAAAGTCAATTGGCCCTCTTCCAGCCCATGTTCTTTCAATTGTTTCGGCGCCAGATGGTTTTTGGCGATCATTTGTTTTTCGGCTTCAGTGTAGCCGGCAATCGAAATGACTTCCATCCGGTCGCGAAGCGGCCCCGGAATCGATCCAAGATCATTTGCCGTCGCAATGAATAGAACATTCGAAAGATCATACGTTTCTTCTATATAATGGTCGCTGAACGAATTGTTCTGTTCCGGATCCAATACTTCAAGCATGGCAGAAGACGGGTCTCCGCGGAAGTCATTTGACATCTTATCGATTTCATCCAGCAAGAAAACAGGATTGATCGTAGATGCCTTTTTCATTCCTTGAATCATGCGCCCTGGCATTGCGCCGACATACGTACGGCGATGTCCACGGATTTCCGATTCGTCGCGTACGCCGCCAAGCGATACCCGGACAAATTTGCGGTCAAGCGATTCGGCAATCGATTTTGCTAAGGACGTTTTCCCGACGCCCGGAGGCCCAACGAGGCAAAGGATCGGTCCACGCAGTGATTTCGTCATCTGCTGCACCGCTAAATATTCCAACACGCGCTCTTTGACGCTTTCCAAGCCGTCGTGGTCCCGGTCAAGGACTTCTTCCGCATATTTGATGTCTAAACGGTCTTCAGTCGCGTTCGACCATGGGATCGTTACCAGCCACTCAATGTAATTGCGGATAATGCCGCTTTCCGCTGCTGCTGACGGCAATTTTTCGTAACGGTCCAATTCTTTTAGTGCCGCTTTTTCCGTAGATTCCGGCATGCCGGCTTCTTCGATTCGTTTCTTCAAATCAACGATTTCAGCAGATTTGCCGTCTTTGTCGCCAAGCTCTGTCTGAATGGCTTTCATCTGTTCGCGAAGATAAAACTCTTTTTGGGTCTGTTCCATCGACTTCTTCACGCGCTGGCTGATGCGTTTTTCCAAATCAATCACTTCCTGCTCATTGTGCAAGCGGGTGATCAGCATTTCCAATCGCTTATCGATATCGAACGTTTCAAGAATTTCCTGTTTGCCCGCAACTTTGATCGGCAAATGAGAAGCCACCATATCCGCTAAACGGCCGGGCTCTTCAATGTCGGCCACCGTATTATAAGTTTCAGTCGTGATTTTTTTCGAAGCTTTCGCATACTTTTCAAAGTGCTCGAGCAGCAAGCGCATTAATGCGTCTTGTTCCGCTGTCCGTTCCGTTTCATCCGGGAACGTCGTCACTTCAACCATCGTCAAGTTTTCTTCTTCTGTATACTGCTTCCATTGTGCACGTTCCTGCCCTTCTACAAGGACACGGATGGTGCCATTCGGCAATTTCAGCATTTGTTTAATGTAAGCAAGTGTACCGATTTTGTGAAGATCTTCTTTTTCCGGCTGCTCGATGCTCATTTCTTTTTGAGTCGCCAGGAAAATGATGTTGTCTTCGAGCATCGCTTGCTCTAGCGCCGCAATAGACCGTTCCCGGCCTACATCAATGTGCAGGACCATCGTCGGAAATACGAGGAGGCCTCGCAGCGGCAATAAAGGCACGCGTTTCGTTATTTTTTTCTTAGCCATTCGGGAGAACACCTCCGGTTATTTTCATCAAAAAAACAAGCTGACCCTAAACGCGCGGATGTGCACGATCAGAGTCAGCCCGTATCATCCTATATTCCGCAAATTTTCTGCGGCTTCTTGCTGAAAGCAGTAACTTTTAGGCGGATGTTTTCTCGTTATTGTCGCCTTTATATTCTGAACCGTCTTCTAGCAATAGTTTTGGCTGAGCGCTTTCAGTGACAGTTTCTTTTGTGATGACGCATTCTACGATATCTTCGCGGGATGGCAAGTCAAACATGACATCAAGCATGATGTTCTCAATGATTGAACGAAGCCCTCGGGCACCTGTCTTTCGTTCGATCGCCAATTTCGCGATTTCAACTAAGGCATCGTCTTCAAATGTCAATTCGACATCATCAAGCTCCATCATTTTTTGATATTGCTTAATCAATGCGTTTTTCGGTTCCGTCAAGATTTGCACCAATGCATTTTCATCCAATTGCTCAAGGCTTGCCAATACCGGCAAACGGCCGATGAACTCTGGAATCAAACCGAATTTCAGCAAATCTTCAGGAATCAATTGGCTGAGCAATGATTTCTGATCCAATTCCTCTTTGTTTGGATCTGCACCGAAACCGATGACTTTATTGCCCAAACGGCGTTTGATGATTTGTTCTACGCCGTCAAAAGCACCGCCGACAATGAACAATACATTCGTCGTATCGATTTGGATGAATTCTTGATGAGGATGCTTGCGTCCGCCTTGTGGTGGCACACTTGCAGTTGTTCCTTCAAGAATTTTTAAGAGGGCTTGCTGAACGCCTTCACCGGAAACATCGCGTGTAATCGATGGGTTTTCCGATTTGCGGGCTACTTTATCAATTTCATCGATATAGATGATGCCTTTTTCAGCACGTTCCACGTCATAATCCGCAGCTTGGATCAGCTTCAGGAGAATGTTCTCCACATCTTCGCCGACATATCCGGCTTCTGTTAATGACGTCGCATCTGCGATAGCAAATGGAACGTTCAAAATGCGGGCTAAAGTTTGAGCAAGCAATGTTTTCCCGCTTCCTGTCGGCCCAATTAAAACAATATTCGATTTAGACAGTTCGATGTCATCGATCTTGCTGTTTGAGTTAACGCGTTTATAGTGGTTATACACTGCGACCGCCAACGATTTCTTCGCTTTTTCCTGGCCGATTACATAACCGTTTAAAATGTCCAAAATCTCTTTCGGTTTTGGAACTTCTTTGAACTCAACTGCTTCTTCTGTACCAAGCTCTTCTTCTACGATTTCCGTGCAAAGCTCAATACATTCGTCGCAAATATATACACCTGGCCCTGCGACCAGTTTACGGACCTGCTCCTGCGGTTTTCCGCAAAATGAACATTTAAGATGGTCTTTTTCGTCATTGAATTTGAACAATGTATTCACCCCTATTCAAGCCATTATCTTACAAGATATTCGTTATTGTATCAACTAATTAGAATTAAACCAAAAGGAAAGCATTATGTACGTAATTAAAATGACAATAGTCGATTTTATTGGTTTTATGTAGAGGAAAACAAGGCACGATGCCGTGCCTTGTTTTCGGTTGTAAATTATAGGCGTTAATTATTCAGCGTCTTCAGCGTTTGCAATTTCAGTTGTGATGTTAGCATTTTCTACTAAGAACTCAACTGTGTTCTGCATACGGATATCGTTTTCAAGCATTTCAGTACCGCCTAAAGCCGCTTTGATTTGCTCTGCATCCATGTTAAATTGGCCAGACATTTTTTCAAGTTCTTTGTTGATGTCTTCAGTTGTCACTTCCATGTTCTCAACTTCAGCGATTGCTTCAAGAACTAGTGATACACGAACGCGCGTTTCAGCGTCATCGTGCATTTGAGCGCGCAACGCTTGCTCGTCTTGTCCTGAGAATTGGTAGTAAAGGTCAAGGTTCATGCCTTGCTGCGTCAAACGCTGTTCGAAATCTTGCATCATGCGGTCCATTTCCGTGTGGATCATTGCATGCGGAAGGTCGATTGTTGCGTTTTCTGCAACTTTTTGTACCAACTCATCGCGTAGTTGAGCATCAGAAGCTGATTGTTTTTCAGCAGACAATGTTTCTTTCATTTTTGTGCGCAACTCTTCTAAAGAAGCGACTTCAGCATCGATTTCTTTAGCGAATTCATCGTTGAGTTCAGGAAGTTCTTTTGCTTTTACTTCATGTACTTTCACTTTGAATGTTGCTGCTTTACCAGCAAGCTCAGCTGCATGGTATTCTTCAGGGAAAGTGACTTCAACGTCTTTTTCTTCTCCTGCTTTTACGCCGACCAACTGCTCTTCGAATCCAGGGATGAATGAGTTTGAACCGATTTCAAGAGAATAATCTTCTCCTTTTCCACCTTCAAATGCTTCTCCATCAACGAAACCTTCGAAATCGATAACAGCTGTATCGCCTTCAACGATTGCTTCGTCTTCTTTAACAGCAAGTTCAGCAAAACGTTCTTGGTTTTCTTTCAATTGGTTTTCGATTTCTTCGTCAGTTACTTCAGTATCTTGTTTTGTTACTTCGATGCCTTTGTATTCGCCTAGCTGAACTTCAGGTTTAACGATTACTTTAGCTGTGAATACCAATGGCTTGTTTTTCTCCATTGTATCGATATCGATTTCCGGGCGGTCAACTGGGTTGATTCCGGCTTCTTCAACAGCGTTCGCATAAGCGTCCGGCAAGATGAAGTCCAAAGCATCTTGGTACAATGATTCTACGCCGAAACGTTTTTCGAACATTTGGCGAGGCATTTTCCCTTTACGGAAACCTGGCACGTTGATTTCTTTTACGACTTTCTTGAATGCTTGATCCAATCCTGCATTTACTACTTCTACAGGCACTTCTACTGTTAACGTTCCTGTGTTACCTTCTTGTTTTTCCCATTTTGCTGACATATATTAGCCCTCCAAACATTTTCTGCAAAGTCATAGTACGTGTTTTCTACGAATTTTGACAACCTCCATATTATAGCATAGATGGCGCCATGTTCAACTATTTCTACCCATTCCGAATCTCAAACCAAGCTTCTGCCTGAATTATCAGCTTGTGCAGCTCTTCATCCACCCCATTCGGCGCTTCTCCCGTGAACAAACTGTCCAAGTAGCCCATATAGGCTTCGGCCACTTCCCGCCCTTCAAATTCATCCCATGCAAAAGGATAGAACAAGTAAATATGCCGTTCAAACAGTTCAATAGCCATTCCCAGGCGGGTCGGGTCTTTCGATAATGCTTCTTCTAAATAAGTGCGGATTGTTGCAATGCGTTTATTGTTTATAGGGTCCGGCAAGGCGGCGGCAGAAAATTCCCCTTCGTAATGGAACTTTTGGATGTGAAGCCGGCCAGCCACTTTTTCCTGGTGAAGCATAAATAATATGTATGTTTTTGTGAGGAGATCGGTTTTTGGATGTTCAACCAGCGCAAACAGCTTCTCCTTCAGCGGCTCAAAGGATGTCGGCGGCAGCTCCATGATCAAATGCTCCTGCTCGCTCGGCCGCAGCGTGATAAAATGCTCAGCATCGTAAAGCTGGATATCCACTTTTTCTTTGGATACATTTGCAGCAATCCGTTCATTCAACTCGCGCAATTGCTGAAATTGCTCGAGCCGTTCTTCGGGCAAAACCTTTTCCTCGATCAGCATTTCGATCATTTGCTCTGCTTCTTCAAATTCCCTGACTTGCATCAACAAGCTTATGTATAATTCCATCGTCTCCAAATAATGGATTGGACCCACTTTCAACAGTTCGCGGCAGACGTCGAGCGCCTCTTCGTAATCCCCCAACTCAAATAAGCAATAAGCATAGGCCCCAAGCGCCCCCGCATGTTCAGGTTCATACGCCAGCACTTGGTAGAGCTTATCGCGTGCTTCAGCATACTGCTCCTCTTTCAGGAGATTCATGCCGTCTGTCAACAATCGGCTAATCGTGGTCGGAAATACAATGACATTGCCTTTCCGTTTGAGCTCCCTATATTTCTTCCGCATTTTAACCACCCCATTTATTGCCTCTATCATAACATAAGGGGATTTATCGGGAAAATAAAACCAAGAATTTTTTCATAAGAGGCTTTGCGCCATCATATATTCCCTGACAAGCTGATTAATTGTTTAAATTGATCCAAACGGAACCAGCGCGGCAAGAATTGGCGGATTTCATCATCGTTGTAGCCCACCTGCAGTTTTCGGCCGTCATGGATAATCGGCAAGCGCAAAACGCCTGGATTGTCCTGGATGACTTTATAAAGCTGAGGCAGGGACAGTGCATCAAAATCGATTTTCAGCTTTTTGATGGCATATGCTTTTTTCGAAATGATTTCTTCTGTGCCTTCATTGGTCAGCGAGAGGATTTCTTGAATCTCTTCAATTGTGATGGGTGTCGTGGAGAGGTTTTTTTCTTCGTATGGAATATCGTACTCATCGAGCCAAGCGATCGCTTTACGGCATGAGGTGTTGCTGGTTGCAGTGAATAATTTAGCTTTCATCATTTCACATTCCTTTCTTAAATCTTTCCTGTGCGCATTTTCTGCAGGCTTTCCGGCGGGAACAAAGTTCGGCAAAATATTTTCGCGAATTGTTGGTAGTCTACTTCTTCGCCTTTGCTGACCCGATTCTGCAGCTTTTCTAATAAGGACTCCAAACACCACGTTAAAGTTTCAACATCAATGTCCGGCCAAAGATAGCCTTTCTTCTGCAAGACAGATAAATCCTTCACAAATTTCTGGTGAATACGTTCTCTTGCTTTATTTACAATTTCAGCAAGTTCGGCATCACGCAGCAAAAGTTCCGGCATCAGCTTTTGAAGGTTGGATTCATTGATCTTGTGGAAATGGATTTCAAGGCGCCCAGCGAGCAGCTTTTCCGGGTCTCCCCCTCGCCATTCCAACTCAAGCGGCATCATGGAATCCAATTGGTTTTCGATCAGGGACATGAGAAGCTGACGCTTATCGGAAAAATACCGATAAAACGTACCGGTCGCAACACGGGCGTGTGCAGCGATTTCTTTCGCAGTGGTTTGGTCGAACCCTTTTCGGCTGAATAATTCCTTGCCGCTGGCAATCAATGCTTCTTTTTTTTGTTTTGATCGTGATTGTTTAGGAGAAGTCGGAAAACTTCCAACAAGGTCTTCATTTGGCATGTTCTCACCTCTTTTCTTAGAATAACACGTATCGGAGAATAACATGAACTCGAGTTCATATTTTTTTCGATTTTTTTGATAGCGATTCACATTCTGGACAAATAAAAAATCCGGAGCAAATGCACCGGATCCTTACATTATTTTAAATGTTTCCTCGTTTTGCACGCTCATCCAAAAAGGCATGGAAATCATGACAAGGATAAAAAATCCAATCATGAGGCTAAAAGTGGTCCAGACCCCCATTTCAAAAAGAGCTTGGAGCAACAGCGGCAAAAGAATCAGCATATTTAATAGAAACGTGCGTTTTTTGGATTTCGGAGTGGCATATTGTTTTTCGCCGCAATACGGGCACGTCATGCTTGTCGTCAAAACAAAAGAGCTCTTTAAGGTCTGTTTCCACGTCCATTCGGTTTTGCAGTTTTCGCATACCAACAACTTTCTCCCCCCAATTACTATTAGATTCATAATGGTTAATGCTGCAATTATAATAAAAGAGGCCTGGAGCAAATTGCTTCAGGCCTCTTTCTATGTATCATTTCGATAATTTTACGTCCCAGGAGGACGTATATAATAGGAAGAAACCCCAATGTTTATAATGTTTTCAATGAGTTTTGTGTAAAATTTGTGTAAAATTCTATTTCAACCCTCTACCTTAATCGGCGGAGGGCTTTTCTATATTCGCGGCTTGCTGCAGATAAACGCCGATCAATTCTTCCGTCCGGTTGCGCAGCCGAACGTTTAAGTATTTCCGGCGACTGGTGAATCCATCATGATAAAAGATGTACATGGTGGCAAAGTCATCGTGTTCGCCGGTCTCAAGTTTCAATTTCTTTTTACGCATATATTCTTTGGTTTCTCGATATTCGCTTTCTGCGATTTTGCATGCAGCTTCGACCAGTTCCAGGTATGGACCTTTTAATTTGAATGCGCCGGTCTGGAAGTGCTGATGGTCTTGCCTGAAGATTTTAATCACCATTGGCAGATAGATCATATTCTCAAAGTGTTCTATGTATTCGCGTGGAATCATACCGGTCATATTCGCCCCTCCTAAATAGTCATTTCTTTATTATAAAAGGAATCTCATGAAATAAAAACACTTTGCCATATTCAACAGTTAACAATAATATCTATTTTCCACTGTTTATTTTGCATATCATTTCCATTATAGTTATCAACAAGGGGATGATTCTGTGGATGATAAAAGCAAAAAGGCGCTAAAAGGTTGTGGTATCGGATGCTTTGGTTTGATTTTTGTGATCGTTTTGTTAGTGGTGGTTTTAGTTAGCTGTTCAGTAAATAGCGAAGAGGAAGAGAAAACGTTTGGTTTTAAAGTGGAAAATTACGAAGTTGCTTTGAAAGAATCACTTAGTAGCAAGAATTTCGAAATCGCTAAATGGCAGCGTGAATATGAAGAGAATCGCTATAATATAACTTTGACAGATGGCATTTATGCTTTCATGTTCGTAAATGATAATAAGGAAATCGTTAAGGTAAATACGGTCGCTTCGGGAGCCGCATTGCTAGTTAAGAATAAAGAAGTAATGGCAGCTTTTGAAAGCCTTATTGAAAGTGTAGATCCTTCATTAAGTATCACGCAGAAAATGACGATATTAGACAAACTCGGCATTAACGGTCAAAGCAATATGCTGGATCAGGAAACCTCCTATACGTTGAATGGCATTTATTACTTATACCAAGGCGATGCGGAATCAGATACAATGGCACTGCAAGCTAAGCCAGAATAAAAAAAAGCCCTCTCGCTATTTCCGTAGCAGGAGGGCTTATACTATATAGTGTTTGACAAGATGTAATAATAAAAACCGCAGCCCAATTAAGGTAACTGCGGTATACTCTTTGATTTTTTAAGATTGTCCATTAAAGGATTTTTTTAATGGGCTTTCGCCATAGTTTTATACCAGCCGATTTGGTTTTAAGGCAAAACCGAGGAAGCAATCCGAAACCGTTTCTTTGTGTGCGCACACCGGTAAGAAACTACCCGTAAACAGTAATACGTACATCGCTAGGTGTATATATCCTGTACTTATATTATAGCATATTATTGCTTTTTATTAAAAGCCCGGTAAACCATAACAGCCACTTCTTCACGGGTAGCTGGTCGCTGCGGATAAGTTCCATCGGTGATGCCGGCTTTTACAGTTTCCTTATATTCCGGAGCTAATGACTTCGACGGTTGCGCGTCCTTTTTATATTCTTCTGCCACTTTTACTTCCTCCTTTGGTTTCGGCTGCTGGGCGATCACTGCAGCAAGTTTCGCTTTTGTGGATGCGCCTGCGATGCCGTCTCGTTCTAAATTGGTGCGGAGTTGAAACTTCAAGACAGCCTCTTTTGTGCCTTCACCGAAAATGCCATCCACAGTTAATTTAAATCCGGCTTGATTCAGGTCTTCCTGCAGCTTCTTCACTTCTGCGCCAGAATCGCCTTCCATCAGATAGCCACGTTCGCTTACAGGCGGCACGGAAGCTGTAACGCCTCCAGACTTCAATTTTTGCAGCCGCTTGACGATTCTATTTCGAACGCTAGCTGCGCGTCCTTCCTCTAAAATGCGGTGCGGACAATTCTTACCAGACCAGTCCTTGTGCCATTTCACACGGTCGATTCCCCAACCTTTGTCTTTTAAAATATGTGCAACATAATCAATCGCATTTTCTTCTGCCGCCGTATATTTCGCTCCTCCACTTTTGCTGTAGCAGATTTCAATACCGATGGACTTGCGGTTCCCTGCTCCCTGACCATCCCCTGCGTGCCATGCGTTACGAGAGAAAGGAATGGCTTGGACTACGTGCTTATCGTCCACAGCAACATGGTAGGAGACCTGATTTGCATTACTGGTCATGTAAGTCACTTCTGATAAAGCAGCTGCATCGTTCCAGGTGTTGTGGATGGTAATGGTTTCAGGATTCATAGAATAAGGTGCTTTAATGGCGTATTTTGATGTAGGAATGAACTTATCGATAATCGTGTAAGTCATGCTACTTCACTCCATTTCTTTTCAAAATATACTCCTGTTGCTTCGCTTTTTTTGTTACTAAATATTGATTCTTCCACACGCCATAACCGACCAGGATTA
This sequence comes from Planococcus massiliensis, assembly GCF_000821325.1. NCBI lineage: Bacteria > Bacillati > Bacillota > Bacilli > Caryophanales > Caryophanaceae > Planococcus > Planococcus massiliensis. The sequence goes on from NZ_CCXS01000001.1 coordinate 2,026,308, forward strand.
GTGGCACAAATGTTAAAAGCATTTCAGTAAAGGCGTTGATCGATTCATTGTTAAAGTGCGCTAGCTCGACTCCTAGCGCCTGCAAAAATAAAAGGATGCCCCCAAGAGCACCCCCGATAAATCCGATATATTGTTTTAGTTTGTCTGCCGTCATTTTGTTCCCTCCTTTTATAAAATCCATTTACCTGTAGCGATGAATCCGATTAGTAAGAAAATAATCTTGATCATGTCCATGATAATGGCACGCCATCCGCTTTCTTTGTCGGTTTTGGCACCCAGAGCTTCCAATTTCTTTTCGATTCGATCTGTGGACTCTTTAGAGTTTTGTTTCATTTCATTAATATCAGTAGCTGCTTGTTTGGTTGAAAAATTAATTTCTCGTACCATCAAATTGCTTTCTGCGATGCTCGCCTGCATTTTCTTGTGCTCGTCATCGTTTTGGTTGATGTGGTTTCGCAAGTCATCCCGCAACTCTCTGATGTCTTTCTCTGCCTCTCCCATTCTCAAATCTAGCACAGCATAGCCTGTCCCCTGATCATTCCCCATTTAAAAAATCAACCTCCCGTACGGAAAAAAGCGCTATAAACGACAGCACTGCGTACGTAAAGAAGCCGATACTGAACAATCCAGTCCCCAAATAATACGCAGCTGCAATTAATCCATAGATGATAGTGGAACCGATCAGTCCCGCCTTTCGTATATTTCGTTGTTTCGTTGCAATCCCCAGTAACTTTAAAGAAGCAGCCACTAAGAAGAATATTGCCCAGCCCCATTCCGGTGCCAGGGCTTTAAAAAATTCATAAGTAGATGGCAGCCGGTCAAACATTTGCGGACTGCCGAAAAACACGAATGCCAGGCATAGAGAAAGGATGGATAACCCAACCTCGACGACGGGTATAGCTTCCTGCTTTCGTTTGAACATGTTGCTCACTCCTTTCTTGGCATAGAAAAAGAGCGCCCGTGTGGACACTCTTCGGTTTAGATTATCTCATTCCCTTATCTCTTCTGAAATCGCTATATTTTTTAACGTAATCTTGTGGCATAGATTTCTCAATTTCTTTGTTATTCGCTCTGATTAAGTTAACTATAGCTCTTTTAGTATCTTCATTTAAATCCGTATCTTCTAAATAACTTAGCATTTGGCTTTCAGTTAAACCCATATTTTCACCCCCTCATCCCATTACCAATATTCGGCAAAAGAGGAAGGAGTCCTGCTAAGATTTTGAAATTATTTTTACTCGGTAGTTTGGTCCGTCTACATAGTATTTCCGCATTTGCAGGATATCTCAATACTAGAAGTAAAGTGGTATCCTGCGATGCTGCTAACTGTAATGGTAGAATTACTGTCAGATAAGGTTTCACCATCAGAATAAATTTCTTCTTGCTCCACCAATTCGTTAACCACATTGCCGCATTTGTTGCATTTTATTGAAAATGTCATCAATGGTCGCATCCCTAAATTTTCTCTATAACAACGTTTCGGCTGCATAAGGTAGCGACCCAATAAAGAAATTCCCGCCGACTTCAAAAGTATCGCCTGACGGAATCACAGCGTTGAAGTAAGGTTGCGTATAGAGTTTTTGAATATCAGTATCGCGGTGCTGCAACCAAACTACGGGATTTGCACGGTCTGTCTTTCCTAATCGGAAACTTTCGAATGGGTTTTGGATTGTCATAGCAGCAACAATATCCCGCTCGCCACTAACACCTTTTTCATTTAGATAAAGGTAACTGATGGCTTTATCATCTTCAACCAAATTTGTGATGCTTCCATCTGTCTTTTCCGTTAAGTACGTATTCCCTAAGCTCGTATGGAGTTTATTTGCAAAACTGTTTTTCACGGGGAACATCATGCCATATCCAGTTGAACAGAAGAGTTCTCGCAAGAACTTGATTTTTATTTTAACAGACACTCCTTTTGATGTGACGGTGTGAGTCGAATAAATTTCCATTAATGGGTTGGCAGTATCCTGCGGATGGATGCCCTTCATTTTTTGAATGATTTGTACGCTTTGAACTTCCTTAAATGCATCAGGAGTCCAGTCTTTCATCTCAATCCCATCAAATAAAATTCGCTGATCTAGCGCGAACGCTGTCGCTGTCGTAACATGCCCAGGAACAAATTCTGTTGTCAAGGAAGTTCCGTTAGGCTTGACACGAACCGCGAACTCTTTGTTACTGTTGTCTCGAAGGACATCAAACTTTTTTGTGTTTAAGATTGTCGTGCCTTCCTCTTCGTTTAATTCACTAGTGGTAAAAGTGTATTCGTCATACTTCCCCTCACTGCTATACAATATCCAACCTCGTGAAGTTCCAGCTCCGCCGCTCGGCAGATTAGCCGGATCGTCCCCTATGAAAGTTGCCACAACTGTATGTTCTGCAACGGGCAGGTTTTCAAAAATCGGGATGGTCACTTTATTTATCGTTGTGGGATTGTAGATGCTGACCAAGACGGCATTTTCTTCATTTCCATCCAACACGAACTTCCAAACCCCACCGTTGTTTCTTTTGGAGGTGTTGAACTCGATTTTGTCTCCAGTGAACCTAATTGTCATGGTTGCCCCAACGACACTCGTATAGTTATTGGCATTGGGTAGTGTGCTGCCAAGTAGCTGATCATACCATGAGCCGGTTCTTTCTCCGAAATCCTTTCTTGCCACAACGCTGTTGTTAACTGTGGTTTTGCTTTTCGAAATCTCACTGACAAATGCCTCTTGGAATAGGATGTATTCTTCATTCGCAATCGGAGGTTTGCGAAATCCATAAGTCGCGGCTTGATTCCCCTTGAACGGGACAACAACCTCTATGTTCTTTTCCCCTAATACACGAGCATAGATGTTATCAGCAGTTACATTATGATCTTTGAGCAAGGAAACAAAATCAACTTGTTTTACATTGTCTGCCAACTGCCGAGAAACTTCTTGCAAATCCTTCTCCTCAGCAATGCCACTAATCGCCCCTGTTTTACCATTAATCGACTGAACACCGGCAACTCCTGTGGATGGTCCGCCAGGTACAAATTTGCCTGCAGCAGGGTCCCATGCTTGCTGTGGAATCGGGCTGCCTAATTTATCACGCAATAATTTCTTCTTGCTGAAATCCACATCGATTTCGCTGCCATCGACTGTATTTGCGATATACACTTCGCTCTCTTCATCCCAATATTGCGGGATTGGTGAACCCAGCGCATCACGGATCAGTTTACTTTCATTGATTTCTGCCATTGGTGCACTTCCTTTCTGTTTAAGAATTGGTTGGTTCACTAACAATTAAATTGGGTCCTTTTAAATACATAGATGTTCCCATCTTTAAAATTCTTAATGTCCCGGCTGAAATGATTAATTGCATGTAAATAAAAATGTCTTTCCCTTTATAAGATTCATCGAAATAAGGAAAAGAAAACGGAAATCCAATAGTATTGAATCCTGGATTTAGAGTCGTATTTACAAAAGAATTATTTAATGGCATTACCACACCATCTACCTCAATTAACAACCCACCTTGAAGCGTAGTCGGTTCTGATGCTTCACCTAAAATTTTTAATCCAGCAATTAAATTTGACGGTCCTGTAACGGTTACCGGATAATCTTCTGAAACTACCCTTAGTCTTACTAATTTAGAAAGGTCTGTTGGTGCGTCAGTCCAATTAATGATAGGATCACTGAAATTAGCTGGAACGAAATCGATCACGACCTCCGACGATCCACCTCCACCCTGTACAGGTTTCATGCGCTTCAAATCAGTAATTGAAGAAGAAACATCGGCAATCGTGCCGGTAATGCTTTTTCTAACATGCTCCAATTGGATTTTCGGCAATTCTTTTCTAAATGGATCAATTTCATGACTAACCACACGTTGACTGATATTTATATTGAACTGTTCATCAATCAGTGTGACGGTATCGCCTAACTGAATATCATAAAGTTCCTGCTGCGCATTTTCGTCTTTAATCCGGGACAAATCAATTACATCCACATCGTAGAAACGATTATATGCACCATTCGCATGGATTTCATAAACTTCTGTCATGCTAAGCAAATTCTTTCCGACTTCAAATGATAAGTTTCGGTCTGCGCCGCGTCTTGCAACTAATGAAATCGTAAACTTATCCCATACTACCTCTGCGCCGATTTCGTTGGCTAAACCAATAATCATGCTTCGTGTTCCCATTGGCTTTGAAGTAAATTGCACCGACTGATTAAAGTGGACGGCGCCAATAGAAAAACGCGTTCCCTGTAACATTTCTTCCAAAATTTCTCTCGGCGTTCCTTCGTATGGATAATCATCCGGCAACTCAATATCTTCATTGGCTGCATCTAATTCGTAGGGATTATTCAATTCATAAGAAATGTGCTCACAGCTGATGGCCATCATTAATGAATTGGTTCGTTTTTTCTCGATACGCCGGATACGAAAATAGTTTCCGTTCAATTCCACAAAATTCGGATGCATGATTCGGTACACGTTGAAATAAGGAAGTATATTAAAATCCAATGTAAATTTGTTATTAATTTCTTCGTAAATACTCGTGTTCATAAGATCATAGGCAACGCCTAATTCCTCATACGTATCATTATCTCGAATCGTGATAAACGTTCTACCGCCGTCCCAATTGCTCATGCTCATACCTCCTGTGTATGCGGCAAGCAACGGAAGACAACGGTAAATGTTCCCCACTCAACCACACGCTCTAAATCGATGCTGTTGCTTACTTTCGCTTGATAAGTAAATGTTGGATCGTCATCAAAAACCAATGGCCGCCGTGTTTCATGGGTTGTCAGCCATTGAGCAATTCTCCGCGCTTCTTTATAAACAGTGGAATTTGCTGGAGTCTTTATCAAAAAATCCACTTCTACTTCGATATCATTAAAGCTTGGATCAAATACCAGTACGCTCCCACTCCGAAACGGAATATCCACATAGGTATCTTTCGGCTGAGCAAAGAGGGGCCGGCGACTATCAAGCATGACAATCGGTAACGTACTACTGTGGACGCCGTTGAATGTTATTCCTGGAATCGCCATTATCTCCCCCTCATTTCTACTTGTGCTAAATTGTGCAATTCTCTTGCGACGCGTTTCACGTCTGCTTCTTCTCGGATAATAAAGTTATTGCCGGTAATCGTTGTGCCGCCCATGCCGGCCAGTTTATCATTCGATGTTACCCTCGCACCTCTCGGCATATCCACAAGCTCTGGACCGCGTTCTCCGACGATTGCAGGGCCGCCTTTGAAATACTCCGTGCCTTTTGCAAGCATTGGAATGGATGGAATGTCTACACCTGCACCACCGATGGCCGGAACCCAGTCAGGAATCTTGAGCGTGTTCATGCCGCCGATGAAATCGTTGATTAATTCGATGATGAAATTAATGGAGTCTTTTATTTTATTTGTAATGCCGTCCCAGATGCCTGTGAGTGTATCTGAAATTGTCTCAAATACACCTGTAATAGCGTCCTTAATCGAATTTACGGGTTTCATTAGGACTTCTTTCATTGCCCTCCACACGACTCCCGCAGCTGTGGACAGGCTTTCAAATATGCCAATGGCTCCGTCTTTCATTTCGGTGAATCTTGTTTTGATTCCTGAAATCCAATTTCCTACCACTTCGAAAATGGCGTCTTTTGTGTTGATAAAAATCTCGACTATATTCGCCCACAGATTCGAAAAGAACTCTTTGATTGGTTCCCAGTTTTTCACGATCAATGCGACGATGCCGATTAAAGCTAATACTGCTGCAATGGCAATGGCTACCGGTGCCGCGATAGCAGCGATGGCCGCCCCAATTGCCGGAAGTGCCGCTGTGACTGTCGCAAAAACACCACTCAACGCAGCAAAGGCACCTGTAAGTATTGGTAATATAGCAGGAATTGCCGCTATGGCTGGACCTAGTGCAATAAATGCTGCGGCCAGTGTACCGATAATCACTGCGATTGCTAGAAATGCCGCTGAAATCGCTGGATTCGCAACGACAAACTCAGCAAATTTACCGATGATACCAGCTATGAATGTAAGTAATGGCGCAAGTTCAACCATCATACTTTGTATCGCTTCATTCATTTTCTTGAGTGCCGAAGCATCCATTGAGTCTGCTACGTCTTTTGCTTTCTGTTCGCTTTCGCTTAACTTAACTAGCGCTTCATCTGCACCTAGAATGGACTCAACAATGTTCTCGCCTTGATCTTCCCAGATGGTGCCGAATATACCGACTCCTAAAGTGTTACGCAGAGTCGCATCTTCAATACCGTTCAACCATTTAGTCATTTCCTCAAAGGCTTTAGGATCCGTACCACTGGCGATTGCCTTGCCCCATGCAACCAATTGTTTTTCCATAGCCACAAATGCTGCTGAATCTGGAGGGTTCTTGGCCAACTCCATTTTTTCATCATTCATTTTTTGGAAAGCTTCTAGCTCTTTCGCATTGGCTTCTTGCATCAAGCTCAACTGTGCTTCTTGGCGTTCTTTCAGCGCATCCAATTCCCTGCTGTTAATTTCCTGCAGGTTTTCAAGACTAGCCTTTTTCCTTTTATCAAAGGCTTCTAATTCTAGTGACTGCCGTTCTTTCAGCGTTTCTTTGCCGACCTCAATCTCTTGTGTTGCTCGCTCTTTCAATAGGTCGTATTCTGATTTAAGCGCTTCTTTCTTTTCGTCCGCTGCCTCATTTATGCCGTCTTTGCGGATTTTTAAGCTTTCAATTTCGGCATCACGTTCTTCTTGGACTTGATCGGCGCGCAATTTCGCTTCAAATTCATTGAGCTTCTCAGTGGCCAGCCGGCGTCCTTTTTTCGTTCGCTGATTTGCGATATCCGCATTAAGTTCGGCACGCTTCTCAGCATTCTCACGATCTTTAGCAGCTTTATTTTCAGCTTCCGTCAAGGCTCTTAGTCCATTAATTTCATCGTCAATCGCTTTGAGTTTGTTATAACGGTCTTCATCAATCAGCTTCATTTTTTCCATATACTCTTTATCAATTAACTTGATACGTTGAGTCGCAGCTTTCTCGAATGACTTTAATTCATCGGCTAGCGAATCTTCCAACGCATCTCGTTGTCGGTCGTACGAGTCCACAGCCGCTTCATACTGTTCATCCATCGAATCGGACATAGCTTCCACTTGTTTTTCAAAACCTTTTTCAGTCGATTCGTATTGTGCGTCGAGCGATTTAGACAAAGCTCCTTCTTGCTTTTCCAGTCCTTCTTCCATCGCTTGGAGTTGTTCGTCACTCATTTTCTTGACTGGACCCATGACTTTTCTCAGGCTATCTTTCATTGCCTCAGATAACCCCTCGCCCATTTCAGTGGCGCGAATACGTCCTTCTTTTAAACCGTCAAGCAAGTTGTCGATATTCCAACTTCCCGTACCGACAGCTGCCGCCATGATTCCTTGAATCTGCTTAGCTTCATAACCGGCACGCCGTAGTTGCCCGCCATATTCAGCGATAATATCTAGTTGATCCGGCGGGAATCCGATTCTCAGCAAAGAATTCACAAGATTTAAAGCTTCCTCATCAGAAACTTCTAATTCTTTTCCGATTTCGTTCGTTTCTTGAATCAATTCTTTAAAGTCGATATCACCATAGACACTGGCGATAGCCGCTGCGCTGTTTACGATTGAGCGATTGCTTTCGTCAGAAGCATCTTTATTTAAAGCCCACTGTTTACGCAAGCCTTCTAAAGCTTCTTCTCCGTCCACACCATAGGCTTGAACCTCCGCCAATGCTTCCCGAACGCTTTGTTTCGAATCTTCCGGCACATCAAACGTGATATTGATCTTTGCTTGCAAATCCGATTCAGCCAGTCCGTTTTCAGCGATACCCGCAAGTCCGATCCCAGCTACTGCGCCTGCCAGAGCTTGAGTAATTCGATCCCCTGCTTGCTCAGCAGCGTCGCCTAAATCTTCAATGTCCTGCTCAGCATTTTGAAGGTCGCTCGTATCCACAGTGGGGTTGATTCTAAGATCAGTTTGCCGAGCCTGATTCTGCAGATTTCGAAGCAAGCCCTCGGTCATTTCGATTTCTCGATTAAACGCCCGGAATTGGGAATCATCAATTTCCCCTGCCGCAAACTGACGGTCCACTTCCGCCTGGGCCTGTCGCAAAGTATCCAACTTTGCCGCCGCGTTACGGGCCGCGTCCTGTAGTACATCAAAGCGCTGTTGCAGAAGATTGACATTGTCTGGATCGAACTTCAACGCTTTATTAATCTGCTGCAGTTCCTTGCTCGTCTTCCCTGATGCTTTGTTCACATCCGACAAAGCCGTTTCAATGCCTGATGCATCGGCTCCAAGAGCAATTGTGATGCCTTGTATTTTCACTATTTCCTCACACCCTTTCGAGCAAAAATAAAAACACCTACTTCAAGAAGTAAGTGTTCAAAGTTAGAAGCTATCAAAATCAGCCTGACTCGCTGTTCTTGCTTTCTCTTTTTTTGGATGTTTTATTTCAAAGTAATAGTCCACATAATCGAGAACCATGCCGACTGTCATTGTTTCCAAATCATCCGATTGTAGTTTGGCGTCCTTAGTAAGCAATAAATACATTTCTGTGGTCATCGCTTCGCCAGATGACTTAGTACCGTTTCCTACTTTTTTTTAGCGTTGTTAGAGGAAATGGAAGCCGTAATCAGTTCTTGGATCTGTGGAAGAATATCAGCAATTGGGAACACGTCAAATTCGTCTAGCCAAGACACTGGATCAGGGATTGAACTGTCAGCTGTTTTTGCTAGTGTCCATGCAATATCGTAAAACAAATCAAAGTTAACGCTTTGCATTTCCCCTTTACCATCCACAATCTCTTCGCTCATACTCTTCATCGCTAACATATCCGAGAAGTAATCCCGACCAAACTGCATTTTATAACGTTTCGGCAGAGCGCCAGATGACTTAAAAGCCACCTGTCTGCCGTCAATTGTGATTGTTTTTTCCAATTATCCCACCGCAACTTTCGTGAAAACAGTAGTGTACCAAGCGTCATAAACCTCCGGAGTGGTTTGAGAAGTAGTTGAACGCTTCACAACACCATTAATGTCTGGCGCTGCCACAAACGTTAATTCCTGCGTGCCTGGTTCTGCGGATTCGGTTTTTGTTTCACCGGATAAGCCTGGGCGCGCAAGCGTGACATTATACAATGCGTGACGAGTAGCTTTTACATCACCATCAAATTCAAACAAAAGCGCTACTGTTTTCGGCTTCGCGTTCGCATTTTCCGTAAGAATCCCATCTTCTAATACATCACCTAAGACGTCTGTTCTAAATTCTTCGGTCAAGTTTGCCATAGTTACTGTGCCGTCATAGCCGCTATTCGTTGAAGTTGTGTAATAGTTACGGTCATCTGCGTAAAAATCCGACTGTGTTCCTTTAGGATCTAAATTCAAGGAAACAGCGCCAGGCAACCGCTCAGGTGCCCCGTAAGTTAATGCTCCGTTTTCTCCTTCTGTTGCAAGTGCATAATGCACGTTTTTAATACCAAAGTTTACTTTGTTTTGAGCCATTCTTAAAACCTCCGTTTATATTAATTGGATGGAAAATGTGCATTTAAAAACTCCCTCTTCTTTTATGTAGGTTTCTGCATAAGAGAAGGGGAGTTCGTTTTGTTTTAATAACGTTTTTATTTGATTTTCCAGCGTTAGATTTTTTGTATCTACATAGAGTTCGATATCCACATCCGCGCTTTCATGAAGCGCCGTATTATCTGCGGAGAAAGAATCTCCGCTTGTTACCAGATAAACAATGAATGGCGGCTTCTGCTCACTCTTAAAGTGGGAATAGGCTAACGGATAACCTAGTCTGGAAAGTAAGTTTGCTAAATCGATTAGCGTCATCGATCCACCGCCTCGATCACCCTGCGTTGCAATTCCTCGATGAGTTCTTGCTCCACAAGGGCAATGTGTGGCTTAGGAGCCACTCGCCCGCCACCGACCTTAGCGTGCCCTTTTTCGAGCAGATGGGTAAGCTGGTAATCTGTCTTATTGTGGATGACATACTTTTTCTTTACTTTCTTCACACGCCAGCCTTTTCGGTAACTCCCTGTAAATCTCGGGCTTCTCGCCTTCAACTTATCTACGCCTTCTTGGGAAACCTCTTTTACAGCTTCTTCTACATCCGCCACAATGTCATCAGCATATAAAGCAAGCTGTCTGTTAAGAAGTGTGGTTAAATCATTTGGGCTGTTTGCCATTTAAGCACGCCCTTTCGAAACAATCGTGAACGTTTTATCAGCTTCATCGTCGTTAATGATGCTTTCAACGTCATAAATCATTCCATCGTAATGAATTTCCAATCTCGTAGAATCGGCTTTGAACAATTCATTTAAAGAAGCTGAAAACCGAATGACGAATCTTGTCGAATATTCGGCAGCATTTGCCGGTTCCATGATTTCGCGCCCTTGCGTCGTTTTAATCATGGCCCATGCCTTTGCGACTTCTCCAAATGTTTCAACTTCTTGGTGAAGTTCATCCTTCGAAATTGTTGGACCGTAAATGGAAATACGATTCCGGAATTGGCCAGAATTAATAGGAGGCTGATATTTAAACGGTTGCATCGGCTTCACCTTCTATTTCTTCCATCGCCTTCGTAATGCTAAGGCTATTAATTTCACTAGAAAAGTTTTCATTGAAGTATTCTAAGGCATCGTTATAGACATACCGTGAACGCTCAAAAACTAATTCTTTGAACGTTTCATCGGCATTGATGTGATGGCTTCCACAGGCTCTAATCAGAGCCTTTTCAGAAGCGCTGAGAATGCGGGTTAAGTTATTATCTTCATCATCACTCAACCGCATTCTCTCTTTAAACTCAGTTAAAATTTCAGGTGTGATTGCCATTCAATCACCTACTTTTCTTTTTTATCCGGCGTGTCGACCCGAACTAAAAAAGAGTCGTCGAGGTTTTTTTCTACCTCTTCGGCTCTTTTTACAGTCATTTCGATTTCAGTATTCGGCTTGTAGATTTCGTTCGTGTGGATGTCTTTAAAGGTTTTCTTCACTTTAAACTTTGCCATTTAAATCCCCTCCTTAGCCTGTTGGTGCATCAGCAGCAAAACCAAATTTGATATCCAAGTCGTAAACAAGAGCCGCTTTGTTATCTTTTGGTTTGCCGTTTGCAAATTGCTTGATTGTGTATAGAGTCGCATCTTCAATCGCAAGTGTTTGATCGAACTTCTTCAATTTGTAACCGCCAGCGATAACAGCTAGGTATTCGCCTTTCACAAAGAAGATTGCTTTTCCAGCTGGTACTTCCTCAGATTCAATTACTTGAATGTTGAAAGGCATCGCGGTAACCCATTGACCGTTTGCAGTTTGAATCGTATTACGGAACTGTACGCCAATCGCATCAACAGGATTTACAACCATAACGACTTTTCCGGCCACTTTACGTCCTTCACCTTTCTCGTTTGTAGACAAAGCACTTACCACATTATAAAGTTCACCTTGTACAATTTCGCCATATTCAGAAGGAGCGAACGTTAAAGTCCCTGAAGAAACTTTATTTGTGATTGCGCCCGTGTCGCTATTCACGTCTTTCAATAAACCGACTGGTTGATTTACTCCTGATCCATTAACAAATCCGAATTCCAATCCAGTAGAGTAAGACTCCACAAGCAAAGCACGGACATAACGTTCAATCCACACAGGTCCAAGTTCTAGCATATCGTTAGGGATAACAGCGAAAGCAGTAAGTTTTAATTGAGTAATTGTTTGTTCGCTGAATGCTGCAGCAACTTGTCCTGCAATCGGACCAAACAGTGGTCCCCATGCATAAGCCTTAGTCGGATCAGCGTCAATGTATCGTGTAACTGCTCCTAAATCCTGCAAACCTAAAGCGTCAAGTAACGGATGCTCTTTTACCAAGTCTTCAAATACACGTTCCTGAGTAGTAACAGGAAGGATAGAATCGTCAGAGAAACCGCCTGATACTACAACTTCATTAAAGAATTTTGTTTCCTCCGAAGTCAAAACGTTCTGACCGCGTTGTTGGAGAATTGAGCGATCTAACATTTCGTTGTTCACTTCTTTTGTGATGGCAGTAGCCACCTCAGTTTGCAACGCATTGAAATAGTTTTCGTAAGCTTCTGTAGTCTCTTTTTCAGTCACGTCTTCTTTAGAAAGTACCGCTGTCAAAGCCTGCTTAGCGTTTTGGAATGTTTCTGATTTATTAAATTTGATTGTCATTGTTTAATTCCTCCATTTTTTTTAATTTAAAAAAGCCTCGCTGCTCTGTTTTGTTTAACAGGCTCGGGCTTCTTTTGATTTTCATTTTTCAGTTGTGCTAATTCGTCTTTCAAAGCTGACATTTGAGCTTTTAATTGAGTTACTTCTTCATCATCCGTTATAGATGATGCAGCATTTGTGCCTGCAGCAAAACCAATTTCAACCGCTTTCTGTGCGCTGAACCAAGTTTCTGAATCAACCATGTTCTTAATTTCTTCTCGGCTCACATTTGCTTTCGTCATATAAATATCGATGATGCCTTCTTCAAGACTCTCTAACACATCCGCCTCTTTGCGCATGTCCGTTTTAGAACCCCATACAATCGTGCTGGCTTCGTGAATCATGAACATAGAGCCAAGTCCCATAAATAGTTCGTCCGCTGCGCAGGCGATTACAGAAGCCGCTGAACATGCCCATCCGTCCACATTGATGGTTACTTTGCCATCATGCTTTTTCAGACGATTATAAATCGCAATCCCTTCAAATGCATCGCCACCAGGACTGTTCAAGTTGATTACGATATCACCGCTGATTGATTGCAACGCTTCGTCAACGTCAGCTGCAGAAACTGAATCTTCCCACCATGAATCACCGATAACGCCATAAATCGTTAATTCGGTTGCATTAGTTGCTTCGTTTTTAACTGCTTTAAACTGTCGTTCGACTTTTTTCATTTGCTCGATATGCGATTGGTTTTTAAAGTTTTTGAAATACTCTTCTTTCGAAATCTTCCTCACTCATTCTCACCTCCTTCGCCGGTTGAATTTGTTTCTGTGTAGTTCTTCGTTACCCAATGCGTATCCAATTTCGGATCGTCCGACCGATCATAACCAATTTCGTCCCTAATTTCGTTACCGGTGAATGCGCTGGAAGAAATAAGTTTGTCGATTGAATTGGCAAGGTCGAATAAGCTGTTATAAGAAATAGTCTTCGCTTCGATTCGCTTACCATTTAAAAACTCTTGTTTCTCAATAAACTTCGCATTTCCTTCATCACATACTTTTTTAAGAAATGGATTAACCGCAAACATCATATAGTTCTTGGTTTGCTTCTCCACATCTGCCATGTCGCCACGAAGCAAGCTAATGGGTATGCCGATGGCCATTGCAATTTGATCTAAGAAACCATTCGTCACTTTGTTGATTTCGTCTACACTTTGCCCAGCTCCTGAACTTCCACTATTTGATTCTTTATATTCAAAGCCTGGCTGCTGTGGAACAATGGCGACATCTTGCGAGCTGAATGCCTTGTACATTTTATTAATGAATTCCTGTAGCTGATTTCTCGCTTGTTCGCTTTGACCAACTCGGGCATCCACATCGACCGTTCCTCTAATCTGATTCTTCCTCTTTTGTGAAGCTACGATACGACCAAACAATTCACCGTAATCCGCAAACAGCCCATCAATTAAAGGCGAAAGGTTTTCATTTCGATACTTCATGTGTAGAACTTCACTTTGTTTAAAACTTCTGCCGAAGGTGTAATCCCTGACTTTCACGTTAGTAAACGTGTCTTCGTAAACCGCATAAGCGTTATGGTCAAAACTATCCGCAATTAACAGATCACCGTCATCGCCTTGAATAATAAGGCATTCGTTATCGTGAATTTGTTTCGTTACGACCGTATGCCAAAATGTACTAGACGTCATGTTCTTGTTCGGCCGCACGTTTAAACGGTAATATAATTCATCCTTTACGAAACTCTTTCCATCCCTTATCCGAAACTCAGATTGACTAATGGTTCTGGCTAGAAAGGAAGCGCATATCTCGATTGCCAACAGCTTCATGTGGATTCGCTTCGACGTATCTTGCAGCAACTCCACATCGAACATGAAACCAAGTTCACTGTTCCTTTTAAATACAGCATCTAAAAACCCCAATATTTATCACCTCCCTTAAAAGTTAATATCCGCTAGGAAGAATTCGACTTCTTCTTCCAACAAATTGTCCGCTTGCCACATCGCATGCAAGAACGCCTGAAATCCATCTGTCTTACGTATAAAACGATCTTTCTTCAAATACTCTTTGTTCCCATCAGGTTTGATGTGGACATAAACGTTATTCGTGTACCATCGCATCAGTGGATTGTCTCCGAAAATAATTTGGTTATTCGCGAATAGCGTTTCGATTCTTGGAGCTAAGAGAGAGTGAATCGCTTTCGGATTTTTAATATAGAGAATGTGGAAGCCTTCTTTTTCAAGCGCAGTTTTAACTAGATCCAAACGAAACGTGTCTGCGATGATGCTTGTAATTCCATATAATTCACGCATCTCAACAAACCATTGCACGATATGCTTAACATCGATTACCGGTTCGTCCACAATTGTTAATAGCCCTTGCTCAGCCCAATCTTTAATCGGCGCTTTCATTTGAACGTTGTCCAAGAAGCCTTGCCGAGCAAATGAATGAGTTTTCCATATATATTCATTATTGATTTTGAATAGAAGTCCAACTGCTGCAAAATCCTTAATAGAGGCAAAGTCTAGACCGGCTACACAAGTTTTATTTCGCAAGTCTGGCATTGAACGATTTGTCGCTAGAATTTCTTCCCGGCTCGCAACATCTTTAGCTAAATCAATTTCTGGAAGGTTCATCCTTTTTGTAACAAACTCTTCTCTTCCTGAAGGATTACTTTTAAGCTGTCGGTACTGCGCTTGTACTTTCTTGAACAAGCCCTTCCCATAAAGACTCATCGGCTTACTGAACATTGGGTTCGCTTTTTCCCACATCTCTTCATCGTCAATTTCCTTAATATCATCAATGCGACAGATGAAAGGGAAAAGGGTATCGTTTGGTTCCTCGCCCTTTAAAATGCTCATGGCGCGCTCTTTGGTTTTGTCCAGGAAACCTTCACGAACAAAACCATCAGTCCCGATAAAAAACTCACGAGCATTCCGAACTTTACCGAGCCCGCTCGAAAACACGTTTACGGTTTCTGCTGTTTCGTATCTGTGGATCTCATCATAGATAACCGCACCGTCGCGCAAACCATCTTTAGAAGAAGCATTTGAGGTGTGGTATTGAATGATGCTGTTTGTATCCAGGCTCTTTATTTCTTTCTTTGTCGGATAAAAATAATCGCTTAACCCTTCTTTACTTTCAATCGTGTCGTAGACTTCCACAAAAGACATCTTTGCTTGCTTTTCGGTGTTGGCCACAATCGATACATTGTATTTTTCAATACCGTGCAGAGGGCTTATTAGGAAATGAATGAGAACCGATATAAATCCGTTCTTCCCTGCTCCCCTAGCCATCAGTAATAAAAATTGGTCATAAAAAACAGCGTCATCTTCCTTGTAGAAAAGGAAAACAAACGCTGCAATGAATTTTTGGAATGAACCTAAGGGGAAATAATATTTCTCCGCAAACGCTATGAAGTTTTCAATTAGTTCTTCGTCGAAATAGATATCGTCACGGCTTAGTACCCTCTTCTGCAGGTGTTCCAGCAGCATGATGCGCTCTTTATTTAAAACGATTTGACCGGATTCAAACAGGCGAATGTATTCATCCACATGTTTGTTATGAATCATAGGAGACCACTAGCCGGTTTCTTTGGAGGCTCTTTATTGTCTTCCGTTGAAACTGCTTTTAATCCCAATGCATCAAGAATTTTAATCATCCGGTCGTTTGTCTTGTGCAAATCATTTATAGAAGAGTTGGATTTAGGCCCGTGCATACCAGGAACCTTTATTCCCGTCTCTTCAATGTCACCGATTAACTCGCATTTCAAATCCCACAAAGACAAGTAGTCTTGTATCAAGTCAGAATAATGACTTCCGGTGATTTCTTTTTCCTTCAATTGTTGAATTAAATCCGTTTCGATTTTCTTTCTCAATGTCTCGCGTTTGGTTTTAGCCACCTAAATCCCACCCTTCTATTTGGAAACCAATTCCCAATTCATTACCTTGCGCGAATTCCTCTAAAATCTGAAATTTGCTTTCCCCCTCCTCGGTCTCCCTGTTGAAAAAAATAAGGCAAAATAATTTGGGCGGGGGGATAAAATAATATATTAAATCTATTTTTATTTATTAAGAAGAACTGTTACCACCATTCATCCTGCCATCGCTTCTCTTTACGCTTCAACTTAAACTCCTTGCCATGCGTTGAGTTGTGGCAGCGAATGCAAAGCGTCTCGAGATTATCGAGGTCAAGTGCAAGCTCCGGATAATCTTCCAACTCTTTAATATGATGGACATTCATTCGAACCTTCTTCTTTTCGCCTGCAATCTTCTTGGAGTCCACAGTGACTCGTCCCTGACGTTTGCATTCTTGGCATTCGTAGTTGTCTCGCTTGAGAGCAATGAGTCTAAGCTTCTCCCACTTCGGGCTGCAGTAGAATAGCTTCTTATCTTTCTCGGTTTTATATGGACTGTCCGGTTTTAGTTCCTCCACATCAATCCCTCCAATCTCGATTCATATGAATGTATAAGAAGAGAAGAGGAACGCCGATACAGATGGTTAGGATTGAACTGGTGATGATGTAGAGTTCGGTCATCGTTTAGCCCTTAGCTTTACTACCCATTTGAATATATAGCCATTAGAATGTAAGTTACTGTACTGTTCATTCGTCTTGTTGGGTTCTGTCATTACACGAATAGAGTTATAGAGCCTTTTGATAAACGCAACCTTATTAATACTTCTGCTGTATATGCCGCCATTCATTAAGCACTCAGGACAAAATTCAGTAATCGCCGACTTATTACATCCATGACGAAAATTAAAACAAGTATTCATATCCCCACTCCCTCCACACAAATACAAAAGCACCCAGCCGATTCAGCCAGATGCTTTACATCGCTCATAAGCCCGAGCTGGCAGATAATGTGATCCCCGTCCTTCCTCCATCTATCATGGTTAGATTATTGACAGGCATCACATCCTTTCGTTTATGTATTGAAAAACGCCTGCGATGTACCGGAGTATCATCACAAGCGCTTTATATTTGATATTGCCAACCAAAGTAGCTTATACATAGTAGTTTACAATACTAGATTACATGGTTTTGTAAACTATGTCAGTGCTTTCTAAGTGCTTAGTTACGGTAGCTGATACTTTCTTTATCCAATCCACTGAGTAGCCAAGTTCCTCTGCTATATCTTCCAATCGTTTACCTTGGACAATTCGAAGGTAGGCTACTTTGTACTCCAATCCTTCAAAGCCGTTCAGCTTCTCTTGTATATTCCGGCGAAGCTTCTTCTTATCTTCGATTCGTTCTGTCAGCCATTCGATGCGCTCGGCTAATGTATCCATACGGATCAATACTTCATCAAGTGGTAAGTGTTTACCTATTCGATGTTTATTCATGAAATGCCAGTTCTCACGTTCTTGTATTGCAGATTCAATTTGCAATTCCAGGACTTCAATCTCCATGATTAAATCTTCATAAAATCTATATGAATCTAACACCGAATCACTCCCTTAACTTTATAGCTCTACTTTTAATGAGATTATAAGCACGTTCACCCTTATGAGCTTCTGCGTGATGTTCCACACAAAGCAATTGAAGATTGTGAGGCAATGACTCCCCACCTTCAGAAACAGGTAATATGTGATGAATATCAATATTCTTTTCTGTTCCACAAACAGCGCATTTGTTTTTATAGATTTCTTTGATTTCTCTTATTAAACCCTTTGACATTTTTCGACGCTCTCTTCTGATTTCTTTTGGCATCCTTGGTTTAATTAGGAACTTTGGAAACTTTAACTTTTTAGTAGCTTTTGCCGGAGTTTGTATGTTGTAACCTTTAATCATTTCATCAGACATATATAAACCAGTGAAATCTTTTGCTTTCACATCTTGATAAACTCCAATAGATTTTAATGGGTTCATTTTTCTTTCGATCATAAGCATGTGAAAATCTCGTTCAGGAATTTTATAATGGACTACGAATTCTTTTGTCGAAAAGCTGTTAACAGTTCGAAGCATTGTCATTAATTCTTCTTTAGTTAAATCTCTAAAATCATCCCGATGACAGAAGCATTTGTATTTCATTTCATCACTCCTTAATTAGATATACCATACACTTATTGTAACATATTACCATTGTTCATACAATAAATGTATGGTATATTACTGCTAAAGGAGTTGGTTAATTTGAAAATAAAAGTAACTTATTCTCTCGATGAAAAACTGATTGAAAAACTTAAAGAGGTTTCAGAAAAAACGATGATTCCTCAGTCTCGGATCGTTGAAGCTGCCATAAAAGAAAAGTTGGAAGAAATGGAGTCTACTAAAAAGTAGGCTCTTTCTTTTCGTTTGGTGGTCACTGGCTTTCACTCCTTTAATTCGATATAACCCACATCAATAAGAAAATCGATAAATTCTGCAGCGCTCATGTTTTCTGTTCGGAAGTATTCAATCACTTCGGTGAAAGGCTGCATGTAGTTATCTAAAATATCTTGTCCGTGTTCACGATTATTTACGGTGCCTGTAGCATTATTCAGATAATCTTCATCGGTCATATTCCATTTCGTCGGACAATCAACCACAGAAGAGAACCTGCACAATAACCCGTTTGGTTGCCTAGCAATGAATGCGCCCATTTGGTTCACTCCTCATTTATTCATATAAATTTTATTTACCTATTTTCTCGATTGATTCACAGATAGCTATAACGCCTAAAATGCCAATCGATAAAATAGTAGTGGTAAGCGAGACTTCCTCGCCTGCGTAAGCAATAATCATGCCGGCTATAAAATGAAGAATGAAGATTATCCATAACAACGATTTAGCCAATTGGTTCACTCCTTTTCAATAAATCAATCCCAATTTATCTATTTCCTCTAAAAGACGAGAATCTGATAAAGCTTCAAAATAACTCCGGCGAATCTTCGTCCGATTCACCAGTTCGTCAATCAGTTCGTTGCGTTGTTCGGTGGTCATTCAGTATTCACTGGATAACCTTTATCCAACATCCTTAATACATCATCTATCGATTCTTCGACTCTCACCCAATGATCGGCACCATAATATATTTTTGTGCAATCAATACTGCGGTGATGACTGGGAATTTTGTCAGTTTCTAATTTAGTTACATCTGAAATTAGCAATGCTATTTTTTCCTTGGATTGCGCTTTAGTGACTTTGATGAATTTCATCTTCCACTCTCCCCTCTATTTACTCGAAGCATCCAACACATACCGCAGCTTCCCAATTTTCAATACAGTCGGTACGCCATTCTTTCGTTTCATCACCGTGGCTACAGGTCGATATTTATCGCCGACGTTGCGTTTTTTAGGAACCATATCAATACCCCTCTGCCTGGCGTTGATGGTTGATGGCGTTTTTGCTCATGTAGGCTTCTTCGATTTGATTCCATGTAAAGCCGAGCATTTCACCGAGTCCCATAATCGCATCGAATAGAAGTAAGTAATAATGCGGTCGGCTGGTCGGCGTCATATCTCTATGTGCTTCGTATAAATTAGTTAACCCTCGATTTGTCCACAAGAATTGGTCCACAGGATTTTTCATTTTTTTCGGACTTACCATTTGCTCGAGCATTTGAATATCGAAGTTTAAGCCGTTGCCAATAGATAGAATGAAATGCAAGCAGTCCACATATTCTTCAAGGAGTGGATTCGTTCTAACAAATTTCGCTGATTGCGTATTTTCAGGGTTAGGGTCATAAACGACTTTTTTATCGATTGTTCTCGCTTTCTGATCCGTACTCCAAAACTTAAACCCTCTCCATTCATTCGCACATTCCCCCAATTCCACTTGTAAAGCCAGTATGCGTTTTGCCAATCGATCTTCACCCGCAGCAGTCGGATGCTTTGCTTCAATTTCAGCGTCTAGTTTTCTTTGGATTTCGAATAAATTTGCGATATTCATCTTGTGCCCTCGCTTTCTTATTTTCGTATGTGAACGGTTCTTCTATGGCATTTTTTAAATCTCGCTCGAAAGCTTCTGCAAATAATTGTCTAAGCCAATGACGCACAGGTTGATTTCTGCCGATAATCAATTTCGCTCACTCTCCTTTTTCAATTTCGGTGTATAAACCGATTTCTTCTTTCTACGGTCAATGATGAAATCAATAAAAGCTTTCTTTAATTTGAAAACTGTTAGAATTTCAGTAAAAACTTTCTCCCAAATTTTGAATAACACCCACAGGAGAATCCCTGTTCCAATCCCCCAGACTAAATAGACTGAGATTACGATTGACCAGCCATATTCATCGATCATTCCGTTCCCTCCAATGCTTTACTGGCAATATTCCCACTGTCACCATTTACTACGTGTGCAATGCGATGCTTATTTCCGTTATCTTTAATAATTTCCACAGACCAATTCTTAGCGTCTGCATAAAATTCCAACGCTTCACGTAATCTTCGATTTTCAGCTAACGCTCCATCATGATATTCTGAAAGAATCTCAAATCGCTCAGCTTGTTGAACAAGAAATTCAAAATCATCACTCATTTGAAATAATTTCAGTTCCTTACCACTCAGCCACGTAAAGTGAATTTGTATAGAGAGCCATTCCTTTTTTATTCGTCGCAATCGTTCGATATTTGATTCACTCATTTGGATTCCTCCTTCGGAAACGGTTTGAAAGCGTCTGCTGGGTAGACGCCTTTAAAATCTCCGCCAGATTTATACCATTTTTCGGCAGAGCTGAATCGCGTATAATTATCACACTGCCCGTTTTGACTTAGCTCAAATAAATCACCGTCTCCATCCACGTAGATGTCGTTCTCATGGAAGTCCATGACCTTGTCTCTGCCGAGAGTTTCCAGCCAGTAGATTTCTTCTGGAGTGGCGTGGCGGATATAATTTTCTTCATAATCACCGAAATCTTTAAGTTCAAAGAAAACACGACTTCTATATTCTGATTGCTTGAGTACCTCAGCAATTTTGAAATCTTTTTTCCAATCAGGATGATTTGTATAATTTATATGAATCACCCTGTCCCCCGGCTGAAACTTCGGCTTTTCGATTTCGTAGCCGATTAAATATGCACGAGCCATTTGATCGAAACTTAATTCGTGAATTATCGACTTCGCTGCGTTTGGGTCCTGTTTGTCACGAGCCCACTCATCTAGCGAATTTCTTAATACTTTGAAAGACTCGAATTCTTGTACCAGTTCCTTCGTCAACAACACCTTCTCACTCATCGCATCTTCAACTCCCATTTGAGTTTTTTATTCTCATCTTCTAAAATGCTATTCAAGCGTCTCAACTTCTTAATCTCCATTTGCTGATACTGCAAGCCGTCAATCATTTCTTCTGCGGCCATTAAATTCCAGTCGTAGGCGTGCACAGGAACCTCATCAAGGGATTGTCCGTATTTGGCGCTGCCTTTATCCGTTTGTTCAGTTAAACGCTGCTCAATGGTTTCCAGTACAGCTTGTTTGATGGTTTTCATTTGACCCCTCCACTGATTTGCCTCGGAAGCCTTTTCGCGTGTTTTCCGGGCGGCAACATCAAATTATATTTTGTTTTGAACTTAACTAACGCCGTTTGACTCAAGCGATACTTCTCACGGATTTCTTTATCCGTAAAACCGATTTTCTTCGAATTCTTATAAATGGCTAAGGTTAATCCGTTTTCTTCGGCATCGATCGCCTTTACTTGTATAGGAGACTGGCTCGGCTTTTTCACTCTTAACGCAAAGCCATTTTCGTTCCGCCATTCATTTAGCTTCCTTTCGTCCCAGCCAATCAGCTTGCGAATTTCTTTGTTGCTGATTTCAGCTTCACGGAATCGTCTGTACAGTTCAGGTGTTAATCCTTTCCGATGGAATTCTTCCACAATCCGATTAAGACGGTCTTGTTTGCTAGTCATCGTCAAGCTGCTGTATTCTTCCCCGAACTTTCGGATTTTCTTCGCTGCATGGCAATTGCAATTCCGTTGTTCATTCGTGGTTGTGTTGCCCATACATTTTTCGCAACGTTTATATTCAAGTCGGTCAATCTCCCGCAGGATCGCCTGGCGCTTCAACCGCAGTTCCTCTTTATCCATTGCTATTCTCCTTCCGTTTTCTTCTCGCTTCTTCGCTTGTGATAAATTCCCCCGTCGCCATGCCGCTGGCGAAACACACCAGCGCGACGAGCAGGAAGCATAAAATGAGTAAGATATTCATAAGGAATCATCCTTTCATTTCTCGGCTGTTTGGTCGTATGGCGTATTAAATCGCGTCAAAGTCGTAGTCAATTTCAAGTTGTTTAAACTTGTTTATGTGGCTGACATCTAAAATCGTTTCTTTTGCTTTGTTATAAAATTCTTTTTCGATCTCAAAGCCGTAGCTGTGCCGGTTTAATTCGTAGGCCGCCCTTAAAGTAGATCCACTTCCCGCGCATGGGTCAATGACTACATCGCCTTCATCGGTAAATATTTCGATTAATTCTTTCAATAGGTTGATCGGCTTTTGCGTCGGGTGTACTCGCGGGTATTCCTTCGCGTTGTCGCGTTTCCAATCAAACCAATTTTTAATCATGCGCCCTTTTGAATCGTCGGTTTTTCCATTGCGGAATTTCGGCAGCTTATCTCGGTACAAAACAACCGCGTGCTCCGTGGCGCCGACGATTTTCATGTTTGCCTTCAATACTTGCGAACTCGTATTTTTGATAAAGAACAACGGATACGACTTGTTAAATCCATACTTCTTCCCGTACTGCTCGATCATCGGCATTTGTTGATAAGAGCAAAAAACAATCATGGCAGGCGCTTCGTTTTTTTCTTTCGGCTCTTTTTTCAATAACTTGCTGCAAAAGTGCATATATTCAGCTAAATTGAAATTTTCGTCAGTCTTGAAAAATGATTTATTGGCCAGTGCGCTTTCTCCGTTTTTGTTATCCCCATCCACATACCACTGGTTGCTTGACGCATAAGCGTTGTTGCCCAGATTGTATGGTATATCTGCGATAACCAACTGTGCTCGCGGAATGTTATACCGCTTAAAGTTCTGAAAATGATCGTGGTGTAATTCCATTTTTATTTTTCTTTCCAAATTTCCCACTCCTCTATAGTTTGATTCTACTACCGAGCAACTTGCTCACCATTTCTCCTTCGGCACAGCCCCTTCATAGGTAAGCCGGTCCAAAATCTCAACAGCCTGTGCTGTGTCACATCCACAAATGTGTTTAATGGCATTGACTCCGAAATGCGGAATCCGATACGTTGGCTTCCAGCTCGGAATTGCAGCTATTACTTTTTCGTAGTGACTTCTCATGCTTCTACTTCCTCCCTCACCATCTGCACCCGATAAGCCGGCAGGGCATTGTACTGGAAGAAATTCTTGCTCTTGCCCCGGCGAGTGCTATCGTAGGAAATTTCCTGCCGGTCGGCGTATTGGACTGGCGCTTGATGCTTGATCGTATACCCTCTCGCTTCGAGTTCATGGATCCGCATGGCGAGTTCCTGTTCAGAACGGGCAGTGATGTTGACGATGCCTTTTCTCAATCAAAACATCCCTTTCTTCAAATATTCACGTGTCTGATATAAGAAGTGGTAGTAAATATAGTTGCCGGTATATTTTGGATCTAGGTAAACAATCGAGAAATCATAACGCGCTTCGAATGTTTTTAGACTTCCGAGTAAAGCTTTCGGATCGTATTGACTCTTATAGACGCCAGCTAGAATTTTGCCATAGCCTTCTGCATCTTCCACAATCAGAGTGAAGGGATTTTGACTGGCGCGAATCAACTCATTTTCAAATGCCGACCGTTTATCTTTGCTCAAGTTACCAATTAATTCGTCCACTCCATTTTTCCGTTCTAGGCATGAACTTAGATAAATATCTCGATTGATACCAAGGTCCTCATTTTTCGGAATCAAACAACTGTAGTCACCTGTTTTCATTGTTTTGATAGCAAACGGAATTTTCTTTGCTTTAAAGTATTGCAAGATGTGGTCATTCATTTTTTCACGAGTATCCACTATGATGGTCATGGAATCTAGAATCTGTTTCATTTCTTTCTCTGTGTAGGAGTAGCGAATCATCATGCCGCCTCCTTCTTAAAGAACCGGATCCCATTTTGATAAAGTTTTTCCATCAGCAGAATCGTTTCTTCATTTTCATAATTGAACGGAACCTTAGAAATGTCGTCCCATCCACAGGATTCATAAGCTGCGGTTAATTCTGTGAATACCGAAGCAGCTTCACTGTCGGTATTTAACCAGCGTTCGATATGCTCGTTGGATGCATCCGATATGTTCCGGTAGAAATACATGATTTGCATGAACAGATTATCTCGCTTAAACAGTTGGTTCATTTGTCGACCTTCCAAATAATCAATTATTCGTGTTTTAAATTCTTTCGCCAGATCCACACAATGTTCGGGAATTAAATCGTTATCTTCGTAGAAAAGTTCTCCATTCACAATTTTTAATGGTGAACCGCACTTTTCGAAGGTTTCGATGATATTTTTATAAATCACGGCTTTTTCACCTCAATTAGTTACTTTTCTTTACTGAAAAACCCCCTCAGTTACTAAGTTTTGAAGTTTAGTAACTGCCGTAAAATCCTTTCATACCAACGGTTCAAGACTACTTATCCAGTGTTCGAGTTACTAAAGTTACTCGTTTTTTGCTCAGGCTCCCATGAAGAAGGGTTATATCGTTTTATTTTCACTGAGTTATTTTTAAGTAATTTCAGTAACTCTAATAACTAAATAAGAATAATTAGGAAAATAATCATTTCTGCCAAACCCTTGATACATCTAGATTTTTTAGATTTTTTTCATTGCTTTTTGCTCCTGTTTTCCTGAGTTACTAAAAGAATTTTCTTCTGATTTTTGAGTTACTGATTCAGTAACTGTTGAAGGATTTTGCTCGATATATTTCCATCGGTCTCCCTCTAGCCCGATGCCGTAAATGTAGACTTTGTTTAAAGTACCTCGCTTTTTCTTAAACCCTTTACTTTCAAGAATTCGGTAGAATGTTCGGTTTTTAAGTGCAAAGTCACCATACTCGAAGCAGTATTGTTCGTATTTCTTATAAAGTTCTTTCGCTTCAATTTTTGCGTTCTCTGCTAAGAAGCAATGAGTTTCTAGAAACGGATCGATTAAATCCATTTCCTCTTTATAATCTTTTGTGGAAGCATCTACGGCAGCGGTGGTGCCAAGACCTTCTTTTCGCCACATAAGCGCGCCTTTTATCATCCAGTTAAAAATCCCTGGCAATTCATTCATAAGTTTTTCATTTAATCGTTTATCCACTTTCTCTTTCGGGATGGTTACGTTAAACGGAACAATTTTGATTCTCCGCCAAATCCCTTCATCGGCGCCTTTGACAATTGGCTTATGATTTGAAGTGAAATAAATCTTAAACTGAGGTGTGAACTCGAAAAATTCTTGATTCAAGAATCGAGCAGATATCTTCTCTCCGCCTGTCAGCTGCTTCACAAGAGATTCCGATAAGTGCTGACCCTCTTCACTTTCCACAGCTGATACAAAGCGAGAGCCGTGTAATCGGGCAATGTCGTTATTGGCTGCAGATTCATTTGTTTTCTTAACGAATGTATTGGTATTCGTTTGACGTGCGTAATCTCCCATAATGTGCTGAATCGTATTAATGAAGGTTGATTTACCGTTACGGCCACCACCAATGAAGAAGAACATAACTTGTTCGGTTACTTCTCCGGTCAATCCATAACCAATCGCTTTTTGAATATATTTGATAAGGTCATGATCCGTGTTGCCCTGTTCGTCTTGAAAGATGGATTCTAAAAACGCATCCCACACTGGCGAAGTTGCAAATGGATCGTACTCAACAGGAGAAATTTGCGTCATCATAAAGTCTCTTGAATGAGGAAGCACTTTCCCATCCCTTAAATCGATGACCCCGTTCTTGCAATTGAATAGGTTCAAATCGTAATCAAACTCTGTTCGCTCAATGCGGCGCATCGGCTCGGCGTCTTTAATGCTGCTCATGCGGATACTACGACGCTCACACGACTTAGCCCATTTCCGGTGGACTTCTTCACCTTTAAACAGTTCTCTGAGCGTCTGAGAAGTCCAAACCTCAATCTTGCTCATATAGTCGTCAACCCAGCGCTTGCCGTCCCATATCTTCCAACCAACGCCTTTAATGTGATAAAGATTATCTCCATGCTTATCGATAATTCGTTCAGCATTCCCCATTTCAGATAGAGGGAATTTGTTCAGATCCTTTAGCGTATTTTCATCAACGAATGTGTCATCGCTGTTGTTTGCTATGTGGATTTGATACTGAGAATTTTCATGGTCCAGGATAGTTGATTGGCATCCGGCGATGGCCTGCTTCAAGGTCATTTCACCGTATGTTTCTCCAGTGGAGTAATGGACCTTATCCCACTTTTCGCGCCACAAGCTCGACTCCCGGAACATAGCATCCATCTGAACTTCATTTTTTCCTGTCCAAAATGCTAAGTGGTTGCAAAGTGCCATATCTGATGAAGAATGATCATTATTGATTAGATCGCCTTTGTATAAAGACTCAATAGCAGCTCCATTTTTCGCATTGAACATCTTCACCCATAAATCAGCATTCGTTAGATTCATCGTTTTGCCGCCGACTTTATCTTGCTTAATCGGCTTCTGGACTTTTAGGTAGTTCCGGAATAATTCTTCAATTTCTTCTGTTCTTTCATATACATCGTTATCGTTTTCTCGATGGCCGGTGAAAGTGAAATATCTTCCGTGTCGATAAACTTCTAATCCCATTTTCGAATCTTTTTTACCTGTGCCTGTAATGTGCGCCGGCAACTCACCTTTAACGATGATGTGAATTCCATTTCCACTCGGGCTATATTCTGTATATGAATCTAAGAGATTGATGATTTCAGCAGCGAACTTATTAACGACATCCCCTTCGAGACAGTCATCTATATCCACCCCGATATATTCATCATCTTTTGAAAACATGAAACCAACGCCGTCATACTTCGTATTATTTAAGAACTCCTGCGACGCTTCTTCAAAAGTTGACCAGGTATTGCGATTATTAGATTGAGCAGCTTCACCGTTGACCTGGTAGGGAATCTTTGTCCATTTCCCATTTCGTTGCTCTTTCTTCCACACGATCCATTGAGGACATTCCTTCAATTCCGCTGGAATCGCTCCTAAATTAACTCTCATGCCGTCTACTTTGTATTCCAGTTCGATTGTTCTCACCTCATTTTTGATAAAAAGAAAGAGGGGTTTTATCCCCTCGGTAATTTAGTTAGGACTTTAGACTCAGAAAGGAAGATCTTCATCGGATACATTGATTGGTCCCGAACCGTTTGTAAACGGATCTTCTGTTGCCGGAGCTGAGCCTAACGGATGTTCTGTTGGGTACCAGCCTACGACATTAGCATTTACATATTGTCCAGACTGGACAGCTTCAACTTTCAGTTTTACCGCATTCCCCACAACTGATTGTCCCCACTCGGTATAAGTAGCAAATTCAACCCCGTTTGGAATTCCGTATGCTTTAGATCGTTGGTTAAAGAATCCTGGGAAGTATTCGTTATCCTCTTGAATAACAAAGTTATCGAAGTTGATTTGCTTTTTCTTACACGGCTGATTGACATCATCGCGGACAATGTAATTGAAAACTAACATTGGTTTTCCGCCCTTAGTTTTAGTTGGTTTAACTTCTGTAACGACTGCTTCATAAAATCCGTTCTTGAATTCCTCGAATTGTGGTGCTTGGCTGTGGTCTACTTTAATCATGTGTAATTCCTCCAATAGGTTTTAGTTTGTTTGTTCTTCCGTGGCAGGTGCTTCGATAGTTTCAAGCAATGATTTCGCGCGTTCGAGAAGCAGCAAATTAAAGTCCTCGACCTTCGCTTTGGTTTTATATTCAAATTCCGTTACCTTTGCTTTATGGGCTTCGGAGATTTGTTCAAGCTTGCGGATTTCTTTAGCAAGTTCCGCCCGTTCTTCATCTTCTTTAGCTTTTTCTGCAGCTTCTTCGGCTTTGATATCAACGCCTAGCTCGAGCCATTTATAAAGCTTGGAGCCGACATCTTCATTTAGCCGAACGAGATTCCCTTCGAATAATCGAGTGTTATCTTTTGTGGTCTCGGCTAAGTGTTCCGCATTGATGACGAAATTTATCATGAATTCATATTCCATTTCGTCCTTCTGAACAGGCTTCGTGCCAATCTTCCGCGGTGCCGACTTACCTTGCTCGTTCGGTTCAACAACGTACTCCGTCTTGGTCCGAAGTGTACAAAGGATATGAACGTTATTCCGAGTTAAAGTTTTGATTAGGCTGGTTGTCTCTGTGGACAGCTTCCCCCAGTTTTGAAACGAGTTACCTGACATACCGGCATGCGTTTCGATAATGCCGCCTTCTCCCTGCCAGTTATGTGAGAGGGAATCAATAATAACGACTTCGCATCCAGCATTTTTCAACGCCTGCACCGCATCGTTGTATCGTTCTGTTGAATAAGGTGGATCGAAGTCTATATGAAGAAACTCGCCGACCTTTACCTCACCAAATTGTTCATTTGCGTAGAGAAGGGAACGGCCATGCTCTGTATCTGCAACACCAATCTTCTCCCAGACTTCTTCTTCGCTAGCATCTGGATAAGCTTCGCGCATCATCCCATAAGCTGTGAGTAATGCCGAGACTGTTTTTCCACTTCCGCTTGCACCGATGAAACCAATGACGGCCTTTTGTTTTTCTCGCCGCGCTTTCTTAGGAGCAAAACTCATTTCTCCACCTCCGATTTAAACGAAATGTTTTCCGGCTTAACAATGACGCCAGGGATTTTCTCGCCATTTTCATCAAATGCAGCAAATCCGTCGTCCGTTTCAGTGATTTGGATTCGCTTTTTAAAATCTCCCCACTTCACCGACTCTTCCACTTTCAAATAATCAGTGAAGCCGTTCGACTTAATGTGCTCGAGCAGCGCTGTATCATCCACAGATTGTGGAGAGGGCTTCGAAGTCGTGCTTTTGCTCTTTCCATATGGCGTTGATAGCGTTTTAGCTTTTGGATCTTCTTGCAACTTTCTGAAATGGTACCGCTCAATATGTGATTGGAAGAATTGAATGTCATCATCCAGTTTGTTAGTTTCTTTAGCAGCCCAAGACTTGATACGGAAAATTTCAGCTTTCTCGTATTCTTTAATTTCCTGTTCTTTCGCTTGCAGTGCAGATAATTTCCGGAATGCCCAGCCGAGCGTTTCCAAGTTATCGATCTGGAAAGATGCACGTTCAGCTTCTTCTTTGGCGCGTTCAATTTCTTCGATAAAATCAGACATGCTTTTTCCTCCATTTCGTGATAAACTATCACTAAGTTTTGTTATTCCTCACCAGAGGCTTACGGTGTAGACTTTCTGTTCGAGCAGAAGGTCTATTTTTTTGCGCTTTTTACACTCAACGCCCTCACCCCTTTCAATGCCAATAATTTCTGACTTCCAAAACTTTTACAGCCGATAGTGAATTTCCGTCTAACTTTCAAGAAAGATTTGACAGTGGGTGGTAAAAAAATAAAGCGTTGCTTAGAATGTTCTAATTGGAAGAAGGAGAATTTTCACTCGTTCCGAATCAGTCATCAAGAACGGCTTATTTCTTCCGTCAAAAGATATTTTGACTTCATTGGATTCAAGCTGCATAAATGCTTCCATTGCTTGTTTCATAAATTCTGCTGAAAAAGATATTGAATCAAACTTCGATGGTTTTTTCACAACCTCGCCCGGCAGCGTCATTCGAATCTTTCCAGTTAAGACTTCGATGTTCAGTCCCTCGTCAGCGAAATTTAATTTAACGGAAGCATGGAAGGTTTCTTTCAATGCTTTCTCCATAGCCGCGATTTGTTTGAATAAGATCATCCACAGCTGAATCTTTTCTTTGTCCAAAATTATGGATAGTTCACTATTCTTTTCAGTGTCACTTAGCAAGTGGTCCACTTTAGGAAATTCACCATGAGCTAGCATTCCTGATTTTGCATGTACCAGCAATTCTTTTTCATAACCGTGAATATCTTGAATGTTTATTAAACGATGCGAGTCTGTCGCCCACATGCCCCCATCTTCTGTATGGAGCGAGTACATCAGTATCGGGCGTGTTTCTGATTTTGAAACGAAATTCTTCACTAGCTTTAATGCTGTTGGATATAAGTCTTTGTGTATAAAAGTTAGTTCATTCATTCTTCTTCCTCCATTTCTTCTTCCTGCTGCCGTTCAAATTCAAGATAGTCTGTGGATGGATAGCCGGTGCGCTGGATCCGGTCAATATCTGGATGTTCAATATCCATTGGATTTCAAACCACCCTTCATCCCATTTCGTAAAGCTGGCGGAAGCGAAGTGACCATTTCCATTGCTTTTTTATCGACCACTCTTGGATAACCGGTTAATGCCACATCGAGCATCTTTTCGATTTCCTTAAAGCTTTCCTGGACGAGCATTGTGTCCACATCGTCACTGCTAAACCAAAACTTCGCCTGTCCTGCGCCGGCATCCGTAATGCGTTCAACTTTGTCCATATTCACGATTTGAGTGCCACCGTATGGTTCAGTTACTCTGAGAAAGACCATTTCAATAAACCCCTTCCTCAAGCTCGCTGATTTTACGAAGTGAATTTTCAACATCTTCCCAAGAAAGATAACCTTCTACATCGCTAGTAACCGGCGTATTGTAATTGATGTGCCAATCTTCACCCTCGTATTGAGTTACAGCTAATTCCCACAATCCTTGATCGCCGCCATATGAATAATCGTGTTTGATGACGCTTGCGCCCATATCATTGTCAAACTTATAAATTTTCTGGATGCCGTTTATTTCTGGTCGTTCAATCGTGTTTACTAAAGACTTTTCAAATGCCATTTCAATTCCACCCCTTCCGAATAGTCCCTGACGATGTAGCCAGAGCCGCCATCTTGCGCGCATAATTAGTATTAAACTGTCTGTGGACTTCCCGGCCCGAGTTTTTCTCATTCGCCCGGTCCAGCACATAAGCGCCGACTACAGCTCCGATGAAGCCGCTGGCAATTGCGCCGAGTGTCATCACTTCGATAACGTTTTGTTCGTTTAGCATTTGACTGCTCCTTCCAATTGGATAATATTGATACTTGTTTTTCATTTACATGCTTTATCCAATCACTATTTTTTGAAGAAATTTATTCCAATTCATTACCAAAAAAATATATTGTTCAGTTTTCTTTGAAAATGCGATGAAAGTTCTCGTCCAAAAAATTAGCCATTTTAGTCGCTTGAAAAACCCAAGGTTGTCCAGAAGCTTGCGGATAAGAAACAAACCCGCCACTTTCAACATCTAAAGTTTTTCGAAACTTCGAGGGATATAGAACGTTTTCTTTCAACCATCCCTGTTTCCGGCCAGTCCGTTGTTCGAGGTCTTTCATGTTCCAGTAAACTCCGTGCAATTCGCTTTGTTTTAATTGCTCCAATTCTACTTTCGAAATCAGCACGGAGTCTTCTGGAATCGGTATTGTCAAACATACTGAGAGTTGCTGCATTGACATTCACCTTCTTTCTTCGCTGAAACTTCATGATTCATGAAGTTAGGCGGTAAAAAAATATCACCTATTGGTGTATTCAACTTTTTTGCAATAATAAACATTTCGTTGATTTTAAATTGTGAATCTCCATGTTCTTTGTTGATATAAGTTCTAAGATCCACTTCTAGTTCATCTGCCATATCCTTTTGAGTTATGCCATGATACTTTCTAAGTGATATTAGTTTGCTTTGCATTTCATCACCCCCTGACTTATTAATTTCATGATACATGAAGTTAAAAAATATTACAACAAAAAACTTCATAAATGATGAAAAAAATTGTAGACAACTTCATGAAACATGATATATAATAAGGAAAGAAGTTATTCGAGAGGGGAAAATAAAATGTCGCATGATATTACAAAATACGTTGGTCAGCAAATTAGGAAATTTAGAAAGGCTAAAAAGTTAACTCAGAAAGAGTTGGGATTGAAAATTGGAGTAAAACATAATACTATTTCTTCTTATGAAAACGGAACTAATGAGCCGGATCAAGATATGATTTTTGCCATTGCTCACGCTTTGGAAGTTAATATTAATGATTTTTTTCCAGACATTAATGAAAAACCATCATACAAACCAACCGAAGACAGAGATAATTTAGAAATCAATGAAACGTTTACCGATTACATGGGTATAAATAATCAATTTAAATCAGAACATTCTTATAAAGCTTTTAATTTTATAAGGTTGCCTATATACGGTCAAATTTCATGCGGGAATGGCAGAATTATTTTTGAAGACCCTATCGACTTTGAAGATGTTCCCAGAGATTGGTTAAATGGTGGAGAATACATAATGCTAATCGCTCAAGGTGATTCAATGACAGGCTCTAAAATTTTTGAAGGGGACAAATTATTAATCAGGAAACAAAGCGAAGTTGAAAATGGAGAAATTGCGGCAGTTGTTGTGGGTGAAGAAACATTATTGAAAAAAGTTTATAAAAAAGGGAACACATTAATTTTAGAAAGCTCTAACGACAAATACGAAACGAGAGTTCTTGATCTCAATGAAGTAAAGAATGTCCAAATCCTTGGAAAACTAAAAAAATCAGTAACTACTTTTTAATTTAGAGCAGTCTCTCTGCTCTTTTCTTTTACCCTAAAGGAGGAATTTTTATGGCCAGCGTAACAAAAAGAGGAAAAACGTGGCAGTATACAGTCAGTCGAATGGTAGACGGGAAATCGAAGCCCATTCGTAAAGGAGGTTTTCGAACTAAAAAGGATGCTCAAGTGGCTGCTGCTGAAATAGAATCTGGATTGTCAAAAGGCATCGCACCAGTGACAAAATCCACATCTTTCGCCGAATACTTTCACGACTGGATAAATCTTTACAAAAAAAATAAACATATCACAACTTACGAACGCTATTTAAATAGCTATGAGACGGTAAAAAAATACTTTGGCGATAAACCTATTCAGAGTATAAATAAAGCTGCCTATCAACTATTTCTGAACAATTATGCAGAAACTCATGCGAAGTTCACCACTAAGAAGCTAAATACTCATATTCGGGCCTGTGTAAAGGACGCTGTGGACGAAGGCCTGATCCGTGTAGACTTTACTAGAAAGTCTGAGTTCTCTGGGAGCAATCCGACGAAACGTCCAGAAGAAAAACATTTGCATTTGCACGAAAGCGAAAAGTTGCTTAACGCCCTTTATAATCGTTTGGATAACAAAAAGCTAGTAAATTATTTATTACTCTTAGCGTTAGTTACTGGAATGCGTTTTGGTGAATTAGTTGGCTTAACACGATCGGATTTTAATTTTGATGAAGGTACACTACGCATAAATAAAACTTGGGACTATAAAAATGGAACCGGTTTCGGTCCGACAAAAGGTGACGGCGCTTCCGACCGGATTATTGATTTGGATGAAACGATTCTTGGAGCTTTTAAAAATTTATTCGAAAATACCCCTTCACACTTCCGTGGTTTGGTTTTCCACAGTGACAAGAGTAAATATGGGGTACTGACAAACGAAGGCGCTAACAAGGTTTTAAAGGCTATTTTAACCGACTTAAAAATCGACTTAATCTCAGTACATGATTTGCGTCATACACACACTAGTATATTATTGTATTCCGGCGCAACCGTTCTTTATGTTTCTGAAAGACTGGGTCATGCAAACCCACAGATCACGATGGAAGTTTATTCGCACATCATCAAAGAATTACGCGAACGAGATGCTGAGCTTACGAAAGAAGTGTTTTCATCAATGCGTAAAGTCAGTGTGTAAAACGTGTGTAAAATGATTCTATTTTTTAACTTTTTCTTATACATTCTAATAAAAATAAAAATACGCTCAAAACCGCTATACATAAACGATTCGAGCGCATTTATTATTCTTTAACTCACTCTAAATTAAAGTTAAAACGTCCCAGGAGCGATTCGAACGCCCGACCGACGCCTTAGAAGGGCGTTGCTCTATCCAGCTGAGCTACTGGGACAAGGCTTTCTTCTATTGAAACTCTCTCACCTTGTATGAGGTGTTCGATTTTCAACTGAAAGACAATTTTAATTATAGAAATGATTTAACAAAAAGTCAACGCTATTTTAAAAAAACATTAGAATTTATTTCATTTTCTTTTATTGGCCGTTATTCAACCATTCCGGCATCGCTTTTTCCAATTCACGCAGGGCATTGCCGCGGTGGGAAATGGCGGCTTTTTCTTCCGGCACAAGTTCGGCCATCGCCTTGCCCTCGCTCGGTACGTAGAAAATCGGATCGTAGCCGAAACCGTTCTCGCCTCTCCGTTCGGAAAGAATCACACCTTCGCAGAATCCTGAATAAGTGACGGTTTCTTTATTCGGCGAAGCAATCGCCAAAACGCACCGGAACCGTGCTGTTCTCTGTTCTTCAGGCACACCCTCCAATTTCCTCAATACTTTTTCAATATTGGCTTCATCGCTTTTTGCTTCACCGGCATAACGTGCGGAATAGACCCCCGGTTCACCGTTCAATGCATCAATTTCGAGGCCGCTGTCGTCCGCAATCACCGTCGTTTGAAGGGCTTCAGCTACAGCTTCCGCTTTGAGGATGGCATTTTCTTCGAAAGTAACCCCTGTTTCTTCAACGTCCATGTCTTTGGCTACATCGCGAAGCGTCAGCACTTCGTAGCCGAGCGGCCCAAAAAGGGCTTCAAAATCTTTTGCTTTGCCTTTGTTTTGAGTTGCAATGATTACTTGTTTCATAAATTCGATTTCACCTCTTCGCCGATTTTTTGCGCCAGGCTCCCCAGTACTTCTTTTTGTTTTCCGATCAATTGCTGGATGCCGGATTCACCAAGATCAAGAAGTTCATTGAGCTGCGCCCGTGTAAACGTCGATTCTTCTCCGGTCCCCTGCAATTCCACAAATTGGCCGGATCCCGTCATCACAAGATTCATGTCCACTTCTGCAGAAGAGTCTTCTACATAGTTTAAGTCCAGAATGGCACCATGTTCACTGTCGATTCCCACGCTTGTCGCTGCTAGAAAGTCGGTAACCGGAAATGCCGGAAGCTCCAATTTCCCTATAGCCATCGCCATCGCTACAAAAGCCCCAGTAATCGAAGCTGTACGCGTCCCGCCGTCTGCCTGGATCACGTCGCAGTCAATCCAAAGCGTCCGTTCGCCAAGCTTTTCCAAATCTACGACAGCGCGCAGCGCACGGCCGATCAACCGCTGAATCTCCATTGTCCGGCCGCTGATTTTCCCGGCAGATGCTTCCCGGCGGTTCCGGCTATTGGTGGCACGCGGCAGCATGGAATACTCTGCCGTAATCCAGCCTTTTCCCTGGCCGCGCAGAAATGGCGGCACTTTGTCTTCCACCGTCGCTGTACAAATCACTTTCGTCTGGCCCACCGTGATTAATACAGACCCTTCAGGGTGGATCAAATAATCCACTTCCATCTGCACCGGGCGCAGTTCATTTGTTGCTCGTTCATCAATTCTTGTCATGAGAATCCTCCTTGTATTTGCTCAAATAGCTTACCATATTTCCTTTAAGACAGCCAAAAACCTGATAGCTTAGCCATCAGGTCTTGGGGAATCGGATAGAGTGGATCAATGGATGTTCAATGTTCAGCCACTTTTCAATAATCGAAGTAAAGATCGGCGTGGAACCGGATGTATAAAAATGATGGACTGGCGGCTTTTGCCGGTCAGCAAGCTGTTTATTGTACCTCAAATGCCGCTCGACGTCTTTTGCCGTTTCTTGGGCAGAAGACAATACCTTTACACCACTGCCGAAAACTTCTTCAATAAATCCTTGCAATAGCGGATAATGCGTACAGCCTAAAATAGCGGTATCAAATTCTTCCTCTTCAATTTGGGAAAGTGTATCCTGTACCATCGTCCGGGCAAATTCCCCTTCGTATTCATCACTTTCCACAAGCGGCACAAACCGCGGGCAGGCCAGTTGGACCACATGGGCAGAAGAAACCAGCGATTTGATCGCTTTTTCATACGCGCCGCTTTTCACAGTCCCTAGCGTTCCAAGAACTGCGATATTTTTGCTGTGCGATGTTTTAATGGCAGCTCTCGCTCCCGGGAAAATTACACCAATGACAGGGATCGGCAAGTTTTTCTGCAAAGAATTCAAAGCAGCAGCCGTCGCTGTATTGCAGGCGATCACCAGCATCTTAATTTTCTTTTTCATCAAAGCTTCAGCCATTTGCCATGTGAATTTACGGACTTCTTGGAGAGAACGGGGTCCATAAGGGCATCTGGCATTATCCCCTATGTAATAAATCTGTTCGTTCGGCAAAAGTTTGATGATCTCTTTTGCCACCGTCAGTCCGCCTACTCCTGAATCAATAACTCCGATTGGCGCATTCAAATTAGTTACCTCAATTCTATTTCATGTTTGTATGAAGTTTTTCAAGCAGGAATGAAAACTGTTCAACTTCATCGGCGCTAAAATCTTCAAGCACCGTCTCTAAATAATCTTGTCTCTTTTGAATCACTTCTTCAATGATCCGTTCGCCCTCTTTTAGTAATTTGATTCGAACGACTCGGCGGTCCTGCTCTTCCCGTACACGGACCACCAGCTCATTTTTTTCCATGCGGTCGACAAGATCTGTCGTTGTGCTGAAAGCCAGGTACATTTTGTTCGAAAGGTCTCCGATTGTCATATCGCCATGTTCAAAAAGCCACTGCAGCGCCACGAATTGGGGAGGCGTAATCGTATAAGAATTCAAAATCTCTCGGCCTTTTTGCTTGATCAAGCCGGATATATAGCGCAATTCTTTTTCCATAAACGCTACTTTATCGGAATTGTGTGGAATATGGTTATTGGTATTTGTCATTTCAATCATCCACTCCTCGGTTACGTATCTTCTCTTCTATAGTGAAGGTTTTTTGCGGTTATGGCAAGAACCCAGTCAGTTTTCTATTGAAATCGCCTGTTTGCCGGTGAGCAATTCCCTTTCTTCCGCGTTCCACGGGAATCCTTTTCCGGTTTTCTTTGAAATCTGCACCATCGCGCCTCTTCCGGTAAAGCAGGTTTCTTGTTTTTCATTGACTGCGTGGTAATGGACATCGATCGAAGAGTTGCCGACTGACGCAATTTTGACGAATACGTCCAATTTCTCGTCGAAGAAAACTTGCTTCACGTAGTCGACTTGCATATCCGCGACGACCGGAAACAAATCGCTGCCTTTTAGCCAGCGCTGCATTAGCCCCAGTTCTTTCATATACTCAATGCGCGCAAATTCAAAATAAGTAATCGGCACCGTATTGTTTACATGCCCGAACATATCTGTTTCTGAAAAGCGGACTTGGACTGGCGCAGAAAAGCGAAACTCTTCTTTCCATTTATTAAAATTTTCAATGTACTTGGCTTTCATTTAAAATCCTCCAGTATGTAATACAAGGTCATATTTTATTAGTATAGCAAAAATCGGCCTTCCACCTGAAATCTTATGTAAATAAATCAAAAGAAAAAACCCCTGCCGGAGCAGGGATTTTGAACATTTCCTCTATCTAGACGTAAAAAGGCGTTTCCGCTTTTCGCGATGTCTAGCTGCAGTGCCCAGATTCTCGAGGCATAAGCCACTCCGGCTGTGCGGCTGAAAATATGCCGCTTCGCCCGATCGTCTTATGCCCTTCGAATCTACATGGGCACTTCCGCTTTTCGTTACTAGTCTACCATTCTGTCGCTTCCGAAGAAGTTGCGGAACATTTGAACTGTTGTGTCGCGGTTCAACGCTGCGATTGAAGTTGTCAAAGGAATTCCTTTAGGGCAAGATTCAACACAGTTTTGAGAGTTACCGCAGCTGCCCAGTCCACCCTCGCCCATGATCGCATTTAAGCGTTCATCGCGCGTCATAGAGCCAGTCGGGTGTGCGTTCATCAAGCGAACTTGTGAAAGTGGTGCAGGTCCGATGAAATCGGATTTGTCGTTGACGTTCGGGCATGCTTCTAAGCATACGCCGCAAGTCATACATTTTGAAAGTTCGTAAGCCCATTGGCGTTTGCGTTCAGGCATACGAGGTCCGTCGCCAAGGTCATGGGTTCCATCGATCGGCACCCAAGCTTTGACTTTTTTCAGTGAATCGAACATGCGGCTGCGGTCAACAATCAAGTCGCGGACTACAGGGAATGTTTTCATCGGCTGAAGGCGGATTGGCTGTTCCAACTGGTCGACAAGAGCTGTACACGACTGGCGCGCTTTGCCGTTGATGACCATTGAACAAGCTCCACATACTTCCTCAAGACAGTTCATGTCCCAAGTGACCGGAGTTGTTTTTTTGCCGTCCATTGTTACTGGATTCCGGCGGATTTCCATCAACGCCGAAATGACGTTCATGTTCAAGCGATATGGCAATTCGAACTTCTCGAAATACGGCTCTTCATCCGTAGAGTTTCGGCGTTCGATTTCAAATATAACCGTTTTTGCTGCTTCACCCATGGTAAATTAGCTCCCTTCTTAGTGTGCTGATGAGTAATCTCGAATTCGAGGTTCAACCAGCGATGTATCGACTTCTTCATAAGTGAAAATCGGCTCATCGTAGCCATTGAATTTGGCCATCGTTGTTTTCAAGAATTCTTCGTCATTGCGCTCCGGGAAGTCCGGTTTGTAATGAGCTCCACGGCTTTCATTGCGGTAATAAGCCCCAAGCGTGATCACTCGTGCTAAATGTAGCATATTTTTCAACTGGCGCGCGAACATTGCGCCTTGGTTGCTCCAAAGCTGAGTATCCGTGATGCTGATGTGGTTGAAACGTTCAAGCAATTCCTGGATTTTCTCGTCTGTCGCTTTCAAGCGGTCGTTATAGCGAACAACTGTTACGTTGTCTGTCATCCATTCGCCAAGTTCTTTGTGTAGAACGTAAGCATTTTCAGTTCCATCAAGTGCAAGAATTTCATCCCATTTGCGCTGCTCTTCAGCAACTGCACGGTCATAGATGTCTGAAGGAAGATCTTCAGCCAATACGTCCAAACCTTGAACGTATTCCATTGCGTTTGGTCCTGCAACCATTCCGCCGTAAATCGCAGAAAGCAATGAGTTCGCACCAAGGCGGTTCGCGCCGTGCTGAGAATAATCGCATTCTCCTGCTGCCAAAACGCCAGGAATGCTTGTCATTTGGTGGTCATCAACCCATAGTCCGCCCATTGAATAGTGGACAGCCGGGAAGATTTTCATTGGAACTTTACGAGGGTCATCACCAGTGAATTTCTCGTAGATTTCAATGATTCCGCCAAGCTTGATATCCAATTCTTTTGCATCTTTATGGGAAAGGTCAAGATAAACCATGTTTTCGCCGTTGATGCCTAGTTTTTGGTTTACACAAACATCGAAGATTTCGCGCGTTGCGATATCACGAGGAACTAAGTTTCCGTAAGCTGGATATTTCTCTTCCAGGAAATACCAAGGCTTACCATCTTTATATGTCCAGATACGTCCGCCTTCACCGCGAGCCGATTCAGACATCAAACGAAGCTTGTCGTCTCCTGGAATCGCTGTCGGGTGAATTTGGATGAACTCGCCATTTGCATAATACGCGCCTTGCTGATAAACGATCGAAGCAGCAGACCCTGTATTGATGACAGAGTTTGTCGACTTGCCGAAAATGATCCCAGGTCCGCCAGTTGCCATAATGACTGCATCTGCACGGAACGCCCGGATTTCCATTGTCGTCATGTTTTGGGCAGTGATCCCTTTGCCGACGCCGTTGTCATCCAATACTAAGCCAAGGAATTCCCAGCCTTCGTATTTTGTGATTAAGCCAGCTACTTCATGGCGGCGAACTTGCTCATCTAGTGCATAAAGCAATTGCTGGCCAGTTGTTGCACCGGCAAAAGCCGTTCTATGGTGCATCGTTCCGCCGAAACGGCGGAAATCAAGAAGACCTTCTGGCGTACGGTTGAACATAACGCCCATGCGGTCGAACATGCGAATAATTCCTGGTGCTGCATCTGTCATTGCTTTAACAGGTTTTTGGTTCGCCAGGAAGTCACCGCCGTAAACGGTGTCATCAAGGTGAATTGCCGGGGAATCCCCTTCACCTTTCGTATTTACCGCTCCGTTGATCCCGCCCTGTGCACAAACTGAGTGAGATCTTTTAACTGGAACGATTGAAAACAGGTCGACAGGTGAGCCAGCTTCAGCAGCTTTAATTGCTGCCATCAAACCGGCAAGGCCGCCGCCTACGATAGAAATTTTGCCTCTCGCCATTTTGGTATTCACTCCTCTTTTAGTTCACCAATAATCAAAACGTTCTTAAACGAACGCAAACAAAGCTCTGATACCAATGATAGTCAGCACTACAAACACTAGAAGCGTGAAGTAGGATGCCATACGTTGAGATTTTTCCGATTGCGTGATTCCCCAAGTGACTAAGAATGACCAGAAGCCGTTAGCCAAGTGGAACGTCGCTGCCGTAACACCCACAATATAAAACGCTAACATTAATGGGTTGCTCAGGATATTTTCCATCATATTGAAATCAGCTTCCGCTGCATTGCCGATCGCAACTTGGAAACGAGTTTCAAAGACGTGCCACGCAATGAAGACTACCAGGAAAATACCTGTGAAACGTTGAGCAACAAATAAAATGTTGCGCATGTAGCTGTACTTGCCCGGGTTATGCTTAGACGTGAACGCTATGTATACACCGTAGAACGCATGATACATCAACGGCAAATAAATAACGAAGATCTCTAAGAAAATAACAAACGGCAAGTTCGCCATGAAGTGAGAAGCTTTGTTGAAAGCAGCTTCACCTTGTGTAGCAAAGTGGTTGACGATTAAGTGCTGCGTCAAGAACAGCCCTACTGGAATGATTCCGAGTAAAGAATGTAACCTGCGCATTAAAAATTCACGATTGTCCAAAACTTTTACCTCCCTCAAGCAATAATACGCAGAAAAAAGAGCAAACGATATGTTACGAAAGCATCCATTGACTGCAACCAACATCATGATACAATAATATGACATATTTATTGTACTCCGCCCCTATTGGAGCGTCAAGGCAACTAGCATATTTCTAAGTGATTCTTACTATTAATTTATTATACTGAAAGTGGGTTTGACATGACTGTAAAAGATGCGGAAACCGATCAGGAGTTCGGTTATGAAATTATACGGGACTATGTATTATCAGAAGTTTTAGGCCAGCACGAGGCTGATATCCTTTACTGGGCCGGGAAATCGCTTGCCCGCAAATTCCCTCTTTTCGCGATGGAAGAAGCACCTGATTTTTTTAGCCAAGCAAATTTTGGCCAATTGTCCTTGGAAAAGGCCGGCAAGGATGAAACCACCTATACACTCCACCCCAACAAAATCGAAAATCGCTGCTTTAAACTGGAAGCCGGCTTTCTGGCTGAACAAAAACAAAAAGTGGGCGGTTTCTTGACAGAAGCCTACGAAGAAGTTTTCCCGAAAAAGAATTTCGTGCGGATCACCTTAAAAACGGATCTGCGTGAAAAAGCATAGCCTCACTTTTGAGCCATCACTGTTCTTTTCCATGAAAAAACCCCGAATCTGTTTATCGGGGTTTTCTTTTTTATTCATCTAAACCAAAGGCTCTGTGCAAGGCATTCGCTGATTTTTGCATTTCATCGAGCGGCACAACGACCGATACTTTAATCTCTGAGGTGCTGACCATTTTCACCGGAATTTCTTCCATGCGGAGAATATCGAACATTTGCGCGGCGACTCCCGGATTTGAAACCATGCCGGATCCGACAATGGAGACTTTCGAGAGGCCTACTTCAAATTCGCAGGAGACAAAGCCGATTTCCTCTTTGTATTGTTCGAGCACCCGGCGCGCTTCTTCCAGGCTTTCTTCTTTGATGGAAAACGAAACGGACGGCGGGAATGCATCCGTAATGCTCTGGACGATGATGTCCACATCGATATGGTGTTCGGCAAGCTTGGTAAAGATATTTGCCAATGAACCATTAAACGGTTTTTTATATGTGACAGTGACGCGCGCAATGCCTTTTTCAAAAGCGACGCCTCGGACGATAAGATTTTTTTCCACAGTGACCACCTCTTGTATAATTGTGCCGGGTTCATCGGAATAACTAGCTCTGACCGACAAGGAAACCTGGTTGTTTTTCGCAAATTCGACAGCTCTTGGATGCAGGACGCCAGCCCCCAGATTGGCGAGTTCCAGCATTTCGTCATAGGAAATTTGCTCGAGCTTCCGGGCACCGCCGACAAAGCGCGGATCCGATGTATAGACGCCGTCCACATCGGTATAAATATCACAGCGGTCTGCTTTTAAGGCAGCGGCAAGCGCCACTGCTGTCGTATCGGACCCTCCGCGACCAAGCGTCGTAATATTGCCGATTCTGTCAACGCCTTGGAATCCTGCCACTACGCAGAAGCAGCCATTGTC
Organism: Planococcus massiliensis; assembly: GCF_000821325.1. Classification (NCBI taxonomy): domain Bacteria; kingdom Bacillati; phylum Bacillota; class Bacilli; order Caryophanales; family Caryophanaceae; genus Planococcus; species Planococcus massiliensis. Next base: position 2,068,771 of record NZ_CCXS01000001.1, read on the forward strand.
TAATACTTTTTCCAGCCGATCGGTATGGATCTGTTCAATGCGTGCATTGCGCGGCACCGATTCGGTTTCGATGCCCGCTTGCCAACCGGTAAACGACAAAGCTTCATGGCCAAGCGCTTTAAATGCCATGGCGAGCAGTGAAATGGTCACCTGTTCCCCTGTAGCTAGCAGCATGTCCATCTCCCGCTTCGGCGGTTCTGCTGATATCTCGCTTGCCAACCCCAACAATGTATCGGTCGTTTTCCCCATCGCAGATACGACGATTACGACTCTACTGCCTTTCTCTTTTTCAGCAATGGCTCTTTTCGCGACACCGATAATTTTTTCCGGAGTTGCGACTGATGTTCCTCCAAATTTCATGACAACTGTTTTCATTCCATTCACTCCCACATTTTTTCGATGTGGCCCTCAACATGAAAAGCAAAGACTGGATATAGCTTTGCCTGCCAAATAAAAAAGGCAGCTCGCCGATTGACCGGCAAACTACCTCTTTAGCATGTACGAATACGAAAAACGTCCATGTGAGATAGCCCTCCAGAGATAAACTCTGACAGCCCAGCACTTATTAAATGCAGGACCAGCATGCGAGTTGCAAACTTCAGCACACTTCGGCGGGCGTCCCTTTCTCCATTCTTCATCGATTCTGCAAATCTCCGAATGGCTACTCTTGACGGCCGCACCTCTATCATCACTTTTCCAAGTGATTCAATTATTCTTCTACGATAACATGTTACTACTCGGTTGACAATGTCTCATTTTGAAAATGCTGATAAATCGTTTGAGACAAGCCTTCCGGCATCCCCGCCTCTTTTAACTCGTCAATTGACGCTTCTTTGATGCGTTTGACGGAGCCGAAATGCTTCAGCAATTGCTGTTTGCGCTTAGGCCCGACGCCTTGCAGCCCATCAAGCGCCGACTGGATCGAGTTTTTGCCGCGCAGCTGCCGGTGGAAAGTGATGACGAAACGGTGAACTTCGTCTTGAATCCGCTGTAGCAGATAAAACGCTTCGCTCGTCCGCTTCAAAGGCACCACTTCTACGGGATTGCCATACAACAGCTGGGAAGTCTGGTGCTTTGCATCTTTTGCGAGGCCCGCAATTGGAATAGACAAGCCCAGTTCGTCTTCGATAATTTCCCGGGCCGATTCCATCTGCCCTTTCCCACCGTCAATGACGATCAGGTCAGGAAGCGGCAAGTTGTCGCGCAAAACACGTGTATAGCGCCGGCGAATGACTTCGCGCATGGCGGCGTAATCATCCGGTTTAGACGCGCTGCGCGTTTTATATTTCCGGTAATCTTTTTTGGAAGGCTTGCCGTCTACAAAAGCGACCATTGCAGAAACGGCATCGGCCCCTTGAATGTGGGAGTTGTCAAATGCCTCGATGCGAAGCGGCGTTTCGATATTCATCGCTTCGCCAAGCTCCGCACAAGCTCCGACTGTGCGCTCTTCCTGGCGTTCAAGCAACTGGAACTTTTCTTTGATGGCAATTTCAGCGTTTTTCTTTGCCAGCGCCACCAAGTCTTTTTTCTTTCCGCGCTGCGGAATAAGAACGCGCATATCCAGCCATTCGCGAACCAAATCCGCATCTTCGCCTTCCGGCAATAAGATTTCATTCGGCTTTACATGGTTTGATTGTTCATAAAATTGTCCGAGGAATGTCATAAACTCTTCCTGCGGGTCCCGGTAAAGCGGGAATAACGAAACGTCCCGCTCAATCAGCTTGCCTTGCCGGACAAAAAACACCTGTACACACATCCAGCCTTTATCAATGGCATAGCCAAAGACATCCCGGTTCGTAAAGTCATTCATCGTCATTTTCTGTTTTTCCATAACCGTTTCGATATGGGAAATCTGGTCACGGTATTCCTTCGCCCGCTCAAATTCCAAGTTTTCTGCAGCTTCCGACATTTTTTCAACGAGGTCCTGTTTCACTTCACGGAAACCGCCGTTTAAAAACCGGGAAATATCATCAATCATTTCTCGGTAAGTATCTTTTTCAACAGGTTTCACACAAGGCGCCAAGCATTGCCCCATGTGATAGTAGAGGCAGGCGCGGTCCGGCATCGTATGGCATTTACGAAGCGGATAAAGCCGGTCGAGCAATTTTTTTGTGGCACTCGCTGCATACGCATTCGGATAAGGGCCAAAATACTTTCCTTTATCGCGCTTTACCTGCCGCGTGATAATCAATTTCGGATGGCGCTCATTTGTGATTTTCAAATACGGATAAGTTTTATCGTCTTTTAACATGATATTGTATTTCGGATCATGCTTTTTGATCAAGTTCAGTTCCAAGATCAGCGCTTCTTTTTCCGAATTCGTGACAATGTATTCGAAGTCTACGATTTCCCCTACCAGGCGCTGGGTTTTCGCATCGTGGCTTCCGGTAAAATAAGAGCGCACACGATTTTTCAGCACTTTCGCTTTGCCGACGTAAATGACCGTTTCTTGCCGGTCCTTCATCAAGTAACAGCCCGGCTGATCGGGAAGAATCGCTAATTTGTGTTGGATCAATTCATTTGCCATTTTCTCACCCTATTAAAAAACCGGGGCCATCACTGGACCCGGTTAAGAATTATGCGTGTTGGTTAACTAATTCTGCCAAAGCTTCTTTTGGTCTGAATCCAACAACTTTATCAACTGTTTCTCCGTCTTTCATCAATAGAAGAGTCGGGATGGACATGATGCCGTATTTTCCAGCAGTTTCTTGGTTTTCATCCACGTCCACTTTTACGATTTTAACTTTATCGCTCATTTCAGCGTCTAATTCTTCAAGAACTGGAGCAATCATTTTACAAGGCCCGCACCAAGTAGCCCAAAAATCTACTAATACTAAACCTTCTGAGATTTCTTGTGAAAAGTTTGAATCTGTACCGTGTACTATTGCCATGAATAATTCCTCCTTATAATGTAACCAAACTATGTCTAGATTATAGCATGCCCTAAAAACCGTAGCTATTTATTTGCCTACTCCCTATCTACCCCGTACGCGGGAGAATAAAACGAAAAACCGGATAGAGGATTTTTAAACGGCAGCGCATTTTTGAAGCTGACGAATCCATAAGGCGACAGGATGCTTCATTTTTCATTCAATACCACTAATTAATTATTGAGGTGCGAAAACTTTGTATTTAGGTGCGCAAATATCCATTTTAGGTGCGGAAAAACCGGTTTGGGGTGCGGAACTTCCAGAATGAGGTGCGTTCGCATTAATTCCCATAAAAAAACGGCCCTCACTATCGCAAGGGCCGTCGCTTTTCTTTGTCCAGACTCCAGCGGGCAGGTCCTCGGGGCACAAGCCAGTCCAGCTATGCGGCAAAGAGCGCCGCTTCGCTGTTCTGTCTTATGCCTTTCGGAGCTTAACGCCCGCTTGCGCTTTTCTATCTTACATTACTTTCTTGAATTCTTCTGTCAGCATCGGGATGACTTCGAACAAGTCTCCGACAATGCCGTAATCCGCAACTTTGAAGATGTTCGCTTCTGGGTCTTTGTTGATCGCAACAATGACTTTCGAGTTGGACATACCTGCTAAGTGTTGGATCGCGCCTGAAATTCCAGCTGCGATGTAAAGGTCCGGCGTTACCACTTTGCCTGTTTGGCCGATCTGCAATGAATAATCGCAGTAATCCGCATCACACGCTCCGCGTGAAGCGCCTACAGCCCCTCCAAGAAGGTTCGCAAGTTCCTGCAATGGCTCGAAGCCTTCTGTGCTCTTCACTCCGCGTCCGCCGGCAACGATCACTTTCGCTTCTGAAAGGTCAACGCCTTCCGCTGATTTGCGGACAACGTCTTTGATGATCGTGCGCAAGTTTGTAATATCCACTGAAAGTGAACTGATGTCGCCTGAACGCTCTTCTTTTGCTAGTGGCGTAATGTTGTTCGGACGGACTGTGATAAATGTAAGGCCTTCTTTTGATTTTACTTTTTCGAACGCTTTACCTGAATAGATCGGACGGACAAATACAGCGTCATCGCCTTCTCCTTCAATATTCGTCACATCCGAAATTAAACCGGACTGCAATTTCGATGCAATTTTAGGCGATAGGTCTTTTCCGACTGCTGTGTGGCCGAAAACGATGCCTTCCGGGTTTTCTTGATCGATGACAGCCATGAATGCCTGGCCGTAGCCATCTGAAGTGTAGGATTTCAAATGAGGATGCTCCACCGTGATGACACGGTCAGCTCCGTAATTTACCAGTTCTGCGCCAAAGTCAGCGACTGAATCGCCGATCAACACGCCTACTACTTCTCCACCGCCAGAGATTTTTTTCGCAGCGGCAATTGCTTCAAACGTTACGTTGCGCAATGCGCCTTCACGCGTTTCGCCTAATACCAATACTTTTTTCGACATAGTCTGTTTACCCCCTAAGTAGATGTGAAAATTAATCGTTCAGTTATTTTTAGTGTCCAGACTCCGGCTGCCTGCGCTTTTCTTATTTTAGATAACTTTCGCTTCGTTGCGCAGTAATCCGACCAATTCCGAAACTTGTGCTGAAATATCGCCTTCTAGCACGCGGCCAGCTTCTTTTTTCGGCGGCAAGTAAATTTCGATTGTTTCTGTTTTCGCTTCTACATCATCTTCTTCGATATCCAAATCATCGAGCTCCAGCTCTTCAAGCGGCTTTTTCTTCGCTTTCATGATCCCTGGAAGTGATGGGTAACGAGGTTCGTTCAGACCTTGCTGAGCTGTTACAAGCAATGGCAATGACGTTTCAAGCTCTTCTGCATCCCCTTCGATGTCTCTTACAATCGTTACAGTGGATCCATCGATTTTTAGGCTCGTAATCGTCGTCACGTAGTTGATGTCAAGCAAATCAGCAACGCGCGGCCCCACTTGGCCAGAGCCGCCATCGATTGCTACGTTCCCGGCTAAAATCAAGTCTGCTTCTTTGTCTTTTAAGTATTCAGCTAATATGTAGGAAGTCGTGAACTCATCCATTTCTTCCAAATCGTCTTCTGTATTGATCAAGACTGCTTTATCCGCACCCATCGCAAGCGCCGTACGAAGCTGTTTCTCTGCTTCTTCTCCGCCGATTGTGATAACGGTTACTTCCCCGCCGTGTTCGTCACGAACCGTGATCGCTTCTTCAATCGCATACTCATCATATGGATTAATGATGAATTCTGCGCCGTCGTCCTGGATTTTGCCACCAGAGATGACTAATTTTTCTTCTGTGTCAAAAGTACGTTTTACCAATACATAAATGTTCATGAACGTAAACCTCCCAAGTATTATTTCCCTTTAAAGTGTGCTTCGCGTTTTTCCAGGAATGCCTGGATGCCTTCTTTTGCATCTTCTGAAACGAAAACTGTTCCAAAAGAAGCCGCTTCTGCTTTTACGCCTTCATGGTAGCTCGCAGACTTCGAATACTGCAGCATATCAATGGCCGCTTTAACAGAAACTGGACTTTTCTTCGCAATTTTCTTTGCAATTGAAAGCGTTTCCGAAAGTAAGTCTGCTTCTGCACAAGCCCGGTTGGCTAATCCCAGCTGGGCTGCTTCCGCTCCAGTAATCGGATCGCTTGTCAAAAGCATTTCTGCTGCTTTTGCGACGCCTACGTATCTAGGCAAACGCTGCGTTCCAGCAAATCCCGGAATCAAACCAAGCTGAAGTTCCGGCAATCCTAGTTTAGCATTTTCAGATACAAAACGCATATGGCAGCTCATTGCCAATTCCAAACCGCCGCCTAGAGCCGCTCCATGGATGGCTGCAATCACCGGTTTATGAAAAGTTTCCACGCGTTCGAACACAGCTTGTCCGCTTGCTGCCAGTTTTGAAAATTCTTCGCCGCTGGTTACTTCTGTAAATTCCTTGATATCCGCTCCTGCAGAAAAGAATCTTCCTTCGCCATGCAAGACGATTGCACGGACTTCTTCATCATGTTCCACTTCATCCAGCAGACTGTTCACTTCCATGATCAATGCACGAGACAAAGCGTTTGCCGGCGGACGATTGATTGTTGCAACCGCAACGCCGTCTTCTTTTTTCCAACTGATAAATTCCATTCGACGAACCCCTTCCCTAAGCGCGAATCCCCTTCATCAAGAGACGGTGGACTTTTGGCGCCAATTCGACTAAATCATATTTATGATCGTTCATCACCCAAGTGGTGATGGTCTCATCCATTGTACCAAAAACCATTTGACGAGCTAAACGGATATCCATTTTTTCATCGAATTCTCCGTCTTCCATCCCTTTAACAAGGATCTTGTCGAGCAGCAATAAATATCCTCTTAACACGCCATTTATTTTCATTCGAATCTCGGTGTTCGATTGTCTGAGTTCCAATTGGGTCACAATGGCGAGATGCAGATCACTTGCCAGCAGACTAAAATGGCTTTCAATCATCAAACCTAATTTATCCACTGCCGGAATATCGCGAACCAAGATCTGTTCGAGCTTCTCCACAAACACCGCCATCTTTTCTTCAAAAACGGAAATCAGTATATCTTCTTTGTTTTTGAAATAAAGGTAGATGGTGCCGTCAGCTACCCCAGCCTGCTTCGCAATTTTAGATACTTGCGCTTGATGATAGCCATTTTCTGCAATTACCACAACTGCAGCATCTATGATCTGTTTGTATTTTGGCTTATCCTTTTTTACCAAATCATCACCACCCAAAAAAAATATGAAAATATGAATGGCGCTTCATTCATATTTTCATATTATAGGCTATTTATTAAAGTGTCAAGCTTTTATCAGCGCTAGCTTCGTTATGACGGCGTTAGTGGTTGGCTCTTTCCGGCTAATTAAGAAGGCACCGCTTCATTTTGCTTCGCGACTTCTTCGTCCACTAATGAACGGCGGAGGATTTTTCCGACTGCAGTTTTGGGAAGCTCTTTGCGGAATTCATAGACGCGCGGAACTTTGAATGCTGCCAAATGTTCACGGCAATATTTATTGAACTCTTCCTCAGAAACAGTATACCCTTCTTTTTGCACAATGTAAGCCTTTACTGTTTCACCGCGGTATGGATCCGGGATTCCGGCTACGACACATTCTTGTACCGCTTCGTGCTCATAAAGGACTTCTTCGATTTCACGCGGGTAGATATTGAATCCGCCTGCAATGATCATGTCTTTTTTGCGGTCGACGATAAAGAAATGGCCGTCTTCATCCATATAGCCGAGATCTCCTGTCAGCAGCCAGCCGTTGACAATCGTCGCAGCGGTATCATCGGGCCGGTTCCAATAGCCTTTCATCACTTGTGGACCCGAAATCGCAATTTCTCCAATTTCTCCTGCCGGCACCTCATCCGTCGTTCCAGGAAGGAAAATTTTACAGTCCGTATCAGGGTACGGGAATCCGATCGACCCTTTGACGCGTTCTCCCCAAATCAGGTTCGAGTGGGTAACCGGCGACGTTTCCGTTAAGCCGTAGCCTTCCACCAGTTTGCCTCCAGTAATTTTCTCGAATTTCTCCTGTACATCAACCGGCAGTGGTGCAGACCCGCTCAGACAGGCTTCAATAGAAGACAAATCGTATTTTCCGATATCCGGATGGTTCATCAGGCCGATATAAAGCGTAGGAGCGCCGGGGAATAAAGTCGGCTTTTGTTTGTTGATCGTTTTAAGTGCCGTTTCTGCGTCAAATTTCGGCAGCAGCACCATTCGGTTTCCTTGCATGACGGAAAGGATCAGCACCGTCGTTAAACCATAAACATGGAATAGCGGAATGATGCCAAGAACCGTTTCTTCGCCCCTTTTGCATTTGTAAAGCCATGTATCGCACATCGTCGCATTCGAAATCAAGTTTTTATGCGTCAGCATAACGCCTTTAGGCGAGCCCGTTGTCCCCCCTGTATATTGAAGCAGCGCAAGATCTTCGTTGAAGTCGAATTCAGCAGTTTCAACTTCTTTAGATGCGGTCTTCATCACTTCTGTAAACAAATGATTGACTCCGCGATGCTCCACTTTCACCGATAACCCGGTCTGGCGTTTCTGGATAAATGGGTAAATCATATTTTTCGGGAACGGAAGATAGTCTTTGACTCCAGTAATAATGACATTTTCCAGTTTTGTATCTTTCACAACTTTTGAAATTCGGGGGAAGAGAATATCCAAAGAAACGATGGCTTTTGCATCGGAGTCGTTCATTTGGTATGCGATTTCCCGTTCTGTGTATAGCGGATTCGTCATCACCACTACCCCGCCAGCATATAGAATCCCGTAGAAACTGATCACGGCCTGCGGACAATTCGGCAGCATGACGGACACCCGGTCGCCTTTTTGGATGCCAAGACCTTGCAAATAATTGGCAAATTTCATCGAGGAATCATAAAGCTCTTCGTAACTCACATCTCTTCCCATGAAATGGATGGCCGTTTTCTTTGGAAATTGTTCATAAGCATGTGTCAGATATTCCTGCACCGGCATACTTTTGTAGTCCAAAGTTTTTGGGACTTCAGGCGGATAATGGGCAAGCCATGGCTTTTCTGTCATTCTTTTTTCCTCCTTTTGATTTTCAAATCGTGTGAATATTCCTATTTTTAATTATATCTGTAAATGAGAACGCTTTCAACAGCAAATAAGTCCAAGAAAAAAGCAGCCCGCCTTTTCGGCCGACTGCTCAGATTTAGATAATAAACAGAAAAACGATTCCTACGATGATGAATAATGCACAGCATACAAATAGGATCTTGATCAGGTTCTCCATAATTTACAACTCCTAAGAAATACTTGCACCGATGACGAAAGACAGGCCGACTGAGATGGTCAACGAGACGAAGCCGACGGAACGGTTGTCATTTTCAATTTCTTCATCCACTTTGAATTTCGGAGTCAGAAACTCAAACAAAAGATAAGCAAAAATCAATAAAGCAAACCCATACAATCCCCAGCCGATCATTTCCAGCAAGGTATTATGGCGTTCGATGGAAAAGCGGAAAATATTCGTGACGCCGAAAATTTTCCCGCCGGTTGCCATTGCTACCGCTAAATTTCCTTTTTTGATTTCTTCCCAGTTTTTATACTTCGTCACCAATTCAAAAATCACCATGGCGACGATTAAACATAAAACGACAACGCTGAAATATCCCGCCGTTTCCACTAACGGATGTGTCCAAAACCCAGTCTCTGACATGTCTATTCTCCCCTATACGAAATCACTTTAGCTCTGCGACTGTTACGCCAGAGCCGCCTTCCCCTGCTTCCCCGAAGCGATAGCTTTTAACTCTCGGATGTTTCTTCAAATATTGCTGGACCCCTGTGCGCAGCGCACCGGTTCCTTTGCCGTGAATGATTGAAACTTGATGGTAATTAGATAGTAACGCATCATCGATATACTTTTCAACACGGACAAGGGCATCTTCATAGCGTTCTCCGCGCAAGTCGAGTTCCAATTTCACATGGCTGTCCCGATTCGACAAGGTTGCCATGGCTCTTGTCTCTTTTTGTTTTTCCGGTTTCGTATACGACAGATCAGATTCCGGCAGCTTCATTTTCAAAATGCCGATCTGGACAATCCATTCATCCTTGGATACTTTTTCGATCAAAGTTCCTTTTTGTCCGAATGAAATCACTTTGACTTCATCATTCGGTTTCAAGGGCTTCACTTGGTTCGCTTTCGCCGCTCGTTTCAAAACGCGGTTTTCCGGCATTGCTGCCTCGAGACGTTTTTTCACATCGATCAACTGATGTTCTTTTACTGAAGAAGCTTGGTCCATCTGCATTTTGCGGAGTTCAGACATGACGCTTTCCGCTTCACGGGTTGCTTGTTCCACAATTTTCCGTGCTTTTTCTTTTGCCTTTTCCTGCAGCTTCTCTTTTTGCTCTTCGTATTCTTTCAACTGATTTTCCAGTTCTTTTTTCAAGCGTTCGGATTCTTCCAGCACTTCACTTGAACGTTCCGCATCTTTCTCGGCTTCTCTGCGGCTCGTTTCAAGCGACGCAATCATCGAATCCACTTCACGCCGGTCCGTGCCAGTAAAACTTTTCGCATGGCTGATAATATGCTCCGGGAGACCAAGGCGCTTGGAAATTTCAAACGCATTGCTTCGTCCGGGAACGCCAATCAGCAGCCGGTAAGTCGGGCTCAACGTTTCCACATTAAACTCTACGCTGGCATTGGCCACACCTGGACGGTTATAGCCGTACGCCTTCAATTCCGGATAGTGGGTCGTCGCGATGACTCTCGCACCGCGGCCATGCACTTCATCCAGTAAAGAAATCGCCAGCGCTGCCCCTTCCTGCGGATCGGTCCCTGCCCCCAACTCATCAAAAATGACCAGGGAGTTCTCGTCGAATTTCGTTAAGATATCCACGATATTGACCATATGGGAAGAGAACGTACTTAAGCTCTGTTCAATCGACTGCTCATCGCCGATATCGGCAAACACTTGATCAAACACCGCTAGTTCCGATCCTTCAAGTGCTGGAACCGGCAAGCCCGATTGTGCCATCAAGGTGCTTAGCCCAACGGTTTTCAACGTCACCGTTTTCCCGCCGGTATTCGGTCCGGTAATAACGATTGCTGTAATATCGCGCCCGAATTCGATGTCATTCGGCACCACTTCGTCAATTGGAATGAGCGGATGGCGTGCTTTTTTCAAATTGATATAGCCTTCTGTATTCATTTCCGGTTTCGAGCATTTATTGGCTGCACCGTATTTCGCTTTCGCAAAAATCATATCGATTTCTCCAAGCACTTCAACCAATAAGAACAATTCGTGCGCCACTTCCTGCACCTGAGCAGAAAGCATTTGGAGAATGCGGTCGATTTCTTCTTTTTCTTTCATCTTCAATCGGCGAACTTCGTTGTTTGCTTGGACAACTGCATCCGGTTCGATGAAAAGAGTCTGGCCGGAAGATGATTGGTCATGCACGATGCCGCCGTAATGGCTCCGGTATTCCTGCTTGACCGGAATAACGAAGCGGTCATTGCGGATCGTCACAATGGAATCTGACAGCATTTTCGAGGCGTTTTTACCGCGGACCAAGCTTTCGAGCCGTTCGCGTACGCGGCTTTCCTGTGCACGGAGCTGCTGGCGGATGGTGCGAAGTGCGGAACTCGCACTGTCCAAAACACCGCCGTTGTCATCGATGCACATATTGATATCGTGTTCGAGCTGCGTCAAGATCGGCATTGATTCTTTCATTTCCAGGAAAAGAGGGATTTGGATTGTTTCTTCTTCCCGAATGCCTTCAAAAAACTGGCGGAGAATGCGGCTCGCCCGGATGGTCGATGACACTTCCATCAATTCCATCGGGCTAAGCGAACCCCCGATTTGTGCGCGTTTTGCATGCATGCGGATGTCGAAAATGCCGCCCATCGGCACATTCCCTTTTACGCGTAAGATGCTTGCCCCTTCGTCCATCTGTTCCAATAATCGGTTGACTTCATCGATATCCGTCGACGGCAGCAATTTTTCAATATGGGCTTTCCCAAGCGATGAAGTGCAGAAACGTGCCACTTCTTCGCGGATTTTATAATATTCTAGTGTTCTCAATGCGCGTTCAGCGATCAAATGAGACACCTCCTACTTTTTCAAAAATTCTTTAAAGCGTTCAAGCGGCCATGTGTTGACCACATGATCCTTTTTCAGCCAAGCTTTTTGCGCATGCTTGACCCCGGTTTCCATAACATCCAAACCTTCAATGGCGTGCGCATCTGTATTGATCGCAACCGGCACACCTTTTTCCTGCGCCATTTCCAAATACTCAACTGCTAAATCAAGACGGTAAGGACTTGCATTCAATTCAACGATTTTGCCGTATTCTTTTGCCCAGTCCAATAATTGTTCGATATCCGGGTCGTAGCCGCTCCGTTGGCCGATTATGCGGCCGGTCGGATGGGCAATCATATCCACGTGCGGATTTTTCATTGCCGTGAACAGCCGCTCCATGATCTGCTCCTGCGGCTGCTGGAAACTGGAATGGATGCTTGCGATGACAAAATCCAGCTGCTCCAATACCTCGTCGTCAAAATCCAGCGAGCCATCCGGCAAAATATCCATTTCCGTACCGGATAACACTTCAATGTCATCATAGTTTTTATTCAGCTCACGGATTTCCGCATTTTGTTTCAACAAACGTTCAGGCGTCAAGCCGTTCGCCACTTTCAAGTACTCGGAATGGTCGGTGATGACCATATATTTATAGCCTTTTGCCCTGCAGCCATCAATCATTTCCGGCAGCGAATGGGCGCCGTCCGACCAAGTGGTGTGCATATGCAAATCCGATTGGATGTCTGTTAAATCGACAAGATCCGGCAATTCCTCAAGACGGTCGAGTTCCCGGCCATCTTCCCTGACAGACGGCGGAATGAACGGCAGACCGAAATGGGCATAGAAATCTGTTTCGGATGTAAACGTTGCAATCGAGCCATCTTCCTGCTCTACGCCGTACTCACTGATTTTCTTGTTCTGCGATTTGGCCAATTGGCGCATTTTCACGTTATGATCCTTTGATCCGGTGAAGTGGTGAAGCGCTGTCGTGAATTCTTCCGGCGCCACCAGACGGAAATCGATATCGATCAGATCCTGGAATTCCACGGTCACCGATACTTTCGTTTCGCCGGAAGCAATCGTTTCCTGGACAGGCAATGCGGCTAGCAGCTGATCTTTGACGACTAGAGGAGCGTCCGTTGCTACAATAAAATCGAGATCCTTGCTTGTTTCTTTCGTCCGGCGGAAACTGCCCGCTACCGAAAACTCGGCGACTTCCTGGATGTTTGACAGAATCTCAGAGATAAATTCAACAGCTTCTTCCGTTTTCCAGATCGGATGCCGGCCTGGACGGGATTCAAAATCGGTCAATTCCTTGAGAATTTTGTCTTCTGACTTCGGACCGAATCCCGGAAGCTTCTGAATTTCGTGGTCTAGGCAAGCCTGCTTTAAGCTTTCCGCAGAATCGATGCCCAGTTCCTTGTAGAGCTTCGCAATCTTCTTGCCGCCCAAGCCCTGCAATTTCATCAATGGAATCAGCCCTTTCGGCACTTCTTCCTGCAATTCCTCAAGCAACGTAGATTTCCCGCTGTCGATCAATTCCAGAATGACGTCACCCGTTCCTTTCCCGATGCCTTTGAGTTTCGTTACATCCCCTAATTCATCCAAGCTCCGTTGGTCGAGCTCAAGCGCTTGCGCGGCTTTTCGGAAAGCCGATACTTTAAATGGGTTTTCCCCTTTTAATTCCATATATAACGCAATTTTTTCGAGTGTTCTGATGATGATTTTCTTATTCATACAGACAGACCTCCAGATTTAGACTTAAAAAAACTTCCCTCCAGTAAGAGAGAAGTTACTGCTTACATATAAATATACCACCATTCTTTTACTTTCTCCGAGAAATAAGGCGTATGCTCCAGCATCATTTGGGCGATTCCGGAATTCTCCAGCTGATTCTGGATTGCCTCCATCGGAAGCAGTGCAAACACATAGATAAAGATGAATAGGAGTATGTATACTTCGATAAAACCGAGTACGGCGCCGAGCACTTTGCTGATAAATCCGAGCACCGGCAAATACTTCAAGAAATCGAACATGGACGCAAGCAGCTGCAGGCCGAATTTCACCGCAAAGAAAATCAAGGCAAAGGCAAACAACTGGTAAAACGTCTGGTCCAGATCCAGCTGTTCAATGGCAATCGTGAAACGCGATTCATCGTTGACAGCCGGATACGGGATCCACAGGACAAAATATTCCGAGAGCGGTTTATAATAGAGATAAGCGACAACGAGCGCCACGATAAAGCCAACCATATGGATCAGCTGAAGGACCAGTCCCCGTTTCGCACCGACAATTATGCCGCCGATCAATAAAATCAATAAAATAATATCAAGCATCTACGTCAACCCTTCAACTTTCTCAATTCATTTTCTAATTGTTCTACCCGCTCTTTCAGTTTAAGATATTCATGAGCCGTATTGACGGCGGCCAAAACGGCCAGCTTCGAACTATCGAGAGATGGATTCATCGCATGGAACTCGCGCATACTTTCATCCACCATCGATGCCACTTGCCGCATATGGCCGGATGTTTCCGTGCCGACAATTTTATAGGTATCGCCGTATATTTCGACTGAAGTCGTTATTTTCTGTTCATCCGACAATGCTCCACCCCTCCTTAGAAATGCTATAGATAATCATAACATGAACACGCGTACAATGTGAATCATAAGAAAGGAGGCGCCTTCATGTCAAATATTGTGTTGAAACTTCCGGAGGAAAGTCTCCTCCAAATCATTGCCCATTACAAGCCGAACCAAACGGCTGCGAAAACGCCTTATGTCCGCTTCACGGCCAAATTAACGGATACGGTCGTCACAGTCTACACCTCTGGAAAAGCCATGTTTCAAGGTGCTGGCGCCGAACGGGAAGCTGTGCGTTGGGGAGAAGCTGAAGCCGCCAAAACAGTCGCGGCCAAAGGCGATCAGCTGCCGCCGAACTTCGCGAAACTTTCCGTACTCGGCTCCGATGAGACCGGGACCGGCGATTTCTTTGGGCCGATTACCGTGGCCGCCTGCTACGTACCGGCGGATAAAGTAGCGCTCGCCCACGAGCTTGGCGTAAAGGATTCCAAGCAGCTGACGGACGATTGGATGCGCCGCGTGGCTCCTGATTTAAAGGCGGCTTTTGCCCATAGCGTCCTGACATTGAAAAATGAAAAATACAACCGCGTACAAGAACAAGGCTGGTCGCAAGGTAAAATCAAAGCGCTGATGCATAACCAGGCATTAAAACACGTGTTGCGAAAGATGGCACCGGAAAAGCCTGATGCCATATTAATCGATCAATTTGCCGAACGCGGCATTTACTACAAGCACATTAAAGACGAGAAAGAAATCATCCAGGAAAATGTCCTGTTCTCGACCAAAGCAGAAGGTCTCCACGTATCCGTGGCCTGTGCTTCCATCATTGCGCGCGTCGCTTTTCTGGAAGAAATGGACCGGATGAGCCGGGAAACCGGCATCGCCTTGCCAAAAGGCGCGGGAAAAATAGTGGATGAAGCTGCCGCCAAGATTTTATTGAAGCACGGCGAAAGCTATTTAAAAAACATCACGAAAGCTCATTTCGCCAATACGAAGAAAGCCCAAGCGCTGGCGAATAAAAAACGCTATTGAAATTCTTTTGGAATATTCTTATTTTATCATTCCTTAATAAGATTGCTAGCCCTATTTGATTACAATAGTATTACTTACTACCTTATAAAGAAGCACAGAAAAAAGCAGAATTCGTGAATTCTGCTTTTTTCTTATACTTTATTCCTTGTTTGTTAACTCCGAAGTTCCGCTCCGACTTCTGTCAAAGCCTTCAATACTTTATCATGTACCGCTACAACTTCTTCATCTGTCAATGTTTTTTCTGGATCAAAGTACGTCAATGTAAACGCTACTGATTTCTTGCCTGCTTCCATCTTATCGCCTTCGTATAGGTCAAATACGCGGACGTCTTTCAGCAATTTGCCTCCAGCTGTTCGAATGACTTTCTCAATCGTGCCTGCTTCCACAATTTTTGATAGGACGAGGGCGATATCACGTGTGATCGATGGATAGCGCGAAACTGGCGTGTAAAGCAATGGATCCGCAGCCAGCTCTAGCAGCGCTGCCAAGTTCAGTTCCAGCACCACGGTCGTTTTCAAATCACGTTCTTTTTGTTCGGTCGGATGCAATTGGCCAATAACGCCGATCCGCTGGCCATCAAGAATGATGAAAGCCGTTCTCCCTGGATGGAGGTCGTCCATCTGCCCGCGTTCAAATGTCAATTCAACGCCAAGCTTTTCAGCAAGCCCTTCGACGATGCCTTTCAATACAAAGAAATCAACCGGTTTCTTCTCGCCTTGCCAGCTATTGTCGAGCCATAAGCCCGTCATTGCGATCGCAAGATGCTCTTCTTCATTCAATAGTTCTTCATCGGTTTTCAAGAATACAGCGCCGGTTTCATATAGGGCAACTGAATCGATGCGGCGAGCCGTATTGTAAGTAACCGAATCAAGAAGGTGCGGAAGCAAGCTTTGGCGCAGAATGCTGCGTTCTTCGCTCATCGGCATCAGGAGTCGCGTTGTGTCCGTCTCCGCCAACGCAAATTGCTTCGCAGACTTCTCAGAAGTCAATGAATACGTCGTTGCTTGCAGCAGGCCTGCGCCTTCCAAGAAATGGCGCACAATCCGGCGTTTCGCTTGATACGGCGTCAAACCGCCTGGACGCGCTTCCGTTTCCGGCAAGGTGGCTGGAATTTCATCGTAGCCGTATAGGCGCGCGATTTCTTCCACAACGTCTTCTTCAATTTGGATATCCTGTCTGCGGGTCGGCACCGAAATGATCAATTGGTTGTTCGCCGCTTCCGTTTTGAACTTCAAGCGCTCCAGGATTTCCAGCATATCTTCAAATGGAATTTTCATTCCAAGGCGGGTGTTAATAAAATCCGGTCTTACTTTCACGATTTTCTCTTCGCGCTCTAATTCGTCGAAAATGACCGATCCAGCCAGCACTTCTCCGCCTGCAAGTTCAGCGATGAGGCTTGCGGCACGTTCAGCTGCTGGAATGACCCGGTTCGGATCGACGCCTTTTTCGTAGCGGGAACTGGCATCGCTTCGCAAGCCGTGGTCTTTCGAAGTTTGGCGAATTGATCCCGATGCGAAATAGGCCGATTCGATGACAATCGTCGTTGTCGAATCGCTCACTTCTGAATTTGCGCCGCCCATTACGCCTGCAAGTGCTACCGGTTCTTTGCCGTTTGTGATCACTAAATGATGAGGCGACAATTTGCGTTCTGCATCATCCAAAGTCGTGATCATTTCATCCTGCTTCGCATGGCGGACCGTAATATTCCCGGTTTTCAAAGAATCGTAGTCAAACGCATGCAGCGGCTGGCCATATTCCATCAAGACGAAGTTCGTCACGTCGACGACGTTATTGTGCGGACGGACGCCTGCTGCCATGAGACGCTGCTGCAGCCACATCGGCGATTCTTTCACTTCGATGTTGCGGATGACTTTTGCGACATACAACGGATTTGCTTCCGGTGCGTCAATGTTCAATGTCAGCATCGACTCAGCCGTTTCTGCCGCTTCTGTATATGTGGCTTCCGGCAGCTTCACTTCTTCCGATAAAATAGCGCCGACTTCATATGCCACGCCCAGCATGCTCATGGCATCTGCACGGTTTGGCGTTAAGCCCAGTTCAAGTACCGTATCGTCAAGATCGAAGTTCGTCACCACGTCAGAACCGATTTCTGCGTTTTCCGGAAGCACGTATATGCCTTCTGCATAAGCTTTCGGCACCAATTTCCCTTCGATTCCAAGTTCCTGAAGCGAGCAGATCATTCCGTTCGAAACTTCTCCGCGGAGCTTCGCTTTTTTGATTTTGATGCCGCCTGGCAATTCAGCGCCTGGACGGGCAACGATCACTTTTTGGCCTGCTGCGA
This sequence comes from Planococcus massiliensis, assembly GCF_000821325.1. Classification (NCBI taxonomy): domain Bacteria; kingdom Bacillati; phylum Bacillota; class Bacilli; order Caryophanales; family Caryophanaceae; genus Planococcus; species Planococcus massiliensis. The sequence continues at coordinate 2,086,131 of NZ_CCXS01000001.1, forward strand.
TATTCGGGGCGCCGCAGATGATTTGTTGGATGCCGTCTTCTCCGACGTTCACTTGGCAAATCGATAATTTGTCCGCTTCCGGATGCTTTTCGCACGATTCTACGTAGCCGACGACAACGTTCGTCATGCCGTGTGAACGGTCGATGACTGCGTCCACTTCGATTCCTGAACGAGTGATTTTCTCACCCAGTTCAGCGGGATCTAACTCTTGTGTATTGACATATTCTTTCAACCATTTAATGGATACGAGCATGTTTGATTTCCTCCTTAAACTTCAGTGCGCTGGAATTGGGATAAAAAGCGGACATCATTGGTATAGAAATGGCGGATGTCTTCTACGCCGTATTTCAGCATTGCGATACGCTCCGGCCCCATGCCGAAAGCAAATCCTGTCAGGCGTTTTGAATCATAGCCGGCCATTTCAAGTACGTTCGGGTGCACCATTCCAGCTCCCAGAATTTCAATCCAACCGGTTTTCTTGCAGACGTTGCAGCCAGTCCCGCCGCATTTGAAGCAAGAAATATCCATTTCAACGGAAGGCTCAGTGAACGGGAAGAAGCTTGGACGAAGACGGATTTCACGATCATCGCCGAACATTTTCTTCGCAAATACAGACAACGTTCCTTTTAAATCACTCATACGGATATCTTCGCCGATGACCAAACCTTCGATCTGTGTGAATTGGTGGGAATGCGTTGCATCGTCATTGTCGCGGCGATAGACTTTCCCCGGGCAGATGATTTTGATCGGCTCGCCGCCTTTCGCTTCCATCGTACGCGCTTGGACAGGCGACGTATGCGTACGAAGCAAAATATCTTCGGTAATATAGAAAGAATCCTGCATATCACGCGCCGGATGGCCTTTCGGCAAATTCAGCGCTTCAAAATTGTAATAATCTTTTTCAACTTCCGGGCCTTCCGCAATTTCATAGCCCATCGAGATAAATAAATCCTCGATTTCTTCAATAACACGCGTTAACGGATGCGGATTTCCGGTGCGGACAGGGCGTCCTGGCAAGGTGATATCAATGGTCTCGCTTTGCAATTTCATGTTGATCGCTTCTTCTTCCAAAATGACCATGCGTTCTTCTAATGTTGTCGTGACTTCTTCACGGACAACGTTTACAAGCGCGCCCATTTTCGGACGCTCTTCAGCCGGCAATTTCCCCATGCTTTTCAAAAGATCGGTAATCGGCCCCTTTTTCCCTAAATAAGCGACACGGACGTCATTCAATTCTTTCACATTCGCTGCTGCTGCAATTTTTTCAAGCGCTTCTGTTTTCAATGCCTGCAATTGTGCTTCCATCTTTTCTCCTCCTTAAACATAAAAAAGCCCCGTCCCCAAAAAGGGACGAGGCATTATTCGCGGTACCACCCTAGTTATTGCGCCAGGCGCAATCACTCGTTTACGTAACGGCTCTTCACCGGCCCATCTTTACAGCAGCTTGCTGGTCCCGACAGGCAGCTCGCGGGGTGAACTTCTGAAGTTTCTCGCATATCCGCACTTCCAGCCAAGGCGCAGACTCTCTTGATGCAACGGCACAACGTACTTTTCCCGGTCACAGCTTTTCTTATTTACTATTCAATTATACGAAATTGCGTTCATTTAATCAAATTAGTTTTTCGGAACTAAACTATACAGCAAAATTCCAGTCGCTACAGCCACGTTCAGCGATTCCGCTTCACCGTAGAGCGGCACCATCAAATTGCGGTCCGTTTTCTGCAAAAGAACCGGATCCACACCGCTTCCTTCATTGCCGACGATCAAAGCGAACGCTTCCTGGCTCTCCACTTCATGAACTGGTGTTGAATTAATCAAGGCCGTGCCGAATAATGCGATGCCGCGTTCTTTCAATTGCCCAGTCCATTCTTCCAACTCGCCACGGACAACGGGGATCTGGAAATGCGACCCTTGCGCCGAACGCACCGTTTTCGGATTGAACGGATCCGCGCATCCTTTTCCTAAAACCACCGCATCGATGCCGCTTGCAGATGCGGTGCGGATCATCGTGCCAATATTGCCCGGATCTTGGACTGCATCAATCAGCAAAAGTTTTGTCCATTGCTGCTGATCCGCTTCTGTGAATTCCAGCTGCGCACAGTGAGCGAAAATTCCTTGCGAGTGCTCCGTTTCGGAAATCTCTTTCGCAACAGCTGCAGTCACGGAATACATCGGCACATCGTCCACATTCCAATCCCTCGGAATTTCCACGCCTTCCCGGACAATCAATGACTTGATGGCATCTTTTTTCTTCAGTGCCTCTTCCGTCAAATGAAAGCCTTCCACCAGGAATTCGGTGAATTTATCCCGCTCTTTGCGAGTGGTGACAAGTTTTTTCCAATGCTTCACCAGCGAGTTTTGTGTCGATTCAATTCTTTTCATGTTCAGTTCACGCCTTTATTTCAGAATAGCTCAAGTATAGCATATTAAGGAAAAGCAGAGGCAGCCGTTTCGATTCGACAGGCATAAGGTGGGCGGGCGAAGCGTCCAGCTAAAGCTCTCTCGTGAAAAAGTCAAAGCCGAGTGCGGTTGCGAGCCCAAAAACAAGTGTCCATAAACCGATGCTGACGGCGAGCCAAATCGTCGTATTGCGTTTGGTGGCACCGAGCGTCATTCCGATAAATGCCGCAATATGCGTGCCGATCAGAATCGGGCCAAGCAATGCGAGCCCAGGCAATCCATATTTATTCCATATATTCTTTGCGCGCTCACTTTTCTTCGAATCCGTCTTTCCTTTCGCTTCTTGCCGCTTTAAATACCAATCCTTGAATTTATCAAAGCCGATGATCAAGGCGAGCACCGTCAGCATATTGCCGACAAAGGCCATGACCATTACCCAAAAAGGAGACAGGCCCCAGACAATGCCGAGCGGAATCACCAATGCGATTTCAAGCCACGGAATGGCGGCGCCAAGGAAAACGAGAAAGTATTCATAGATCATTCTGTTTCCTCCTTAAAGTGTTTTCGAACTTCGAGGTAGTAAATCAAATATTGGCCAAATGCGATTGCGAGAATTCCGTAAATGATGAGCAGCTTCGGCACCGGCAGGAAGATTACAAGTGTCGCGAGAAGCGGAAGCGCAAGCGTAATGAAGCTATAAACTTTCTGAACCGCTTTTCGCGTAATATATGTCATGCCTTCGTCCTGCTCCAAATACTCAGGCGGGCGGATAGCCAGCGGCGAAATCTTTTGCGTCGGATTTTCCTTATTGTGCTTTTTAAGCCGCACCATGAAGATCACCAGCATTGCAAAATATATAATGATTGAAAAAAACACGATAAAGCCTTCCAACGCCTCCAGTTTGATGGTAAAGCTCGTTTCTTTCTCTGTATTGACGAACTCCGTAATCGGCGAATTCAACCCAAACGCCAACACCCCTAGCAATAAAATAAAAGCCATCATCCAAAGCGGGTAATTCAATCGAAAATCATTTTTCATCGTAGTCCTCCCCTTCGAGCCAAAATAAATCGTCCACTGTCGTTTCCAATGAATGAGCAAGTTTCAAAGCGAGCGTAATTGAAGGAGAAAATTCCCCTTTCTCAATAAATGCGATCGTCTGCCGCGTCACATCCACCCGCTTGCCGAGATCACTTTGTGTAAATCCATAGCGCGCCCGCAATTCCTTTACGCGGTTTTTCAGCATCTACTTCATCCTCCCTTTGTAGATGTTCGGTTTATATAACATAATGTACAGTATACTTAACATTTAGTCAAGTAGAGTTAACATTAGATTTTTTTATTTTTCAGGTTTTGGGGTTTATTTGCAGAATACCAAGTGTTATTTGCGGAAAGAGGAAGTTTGTTTGCAGAATCGGACGTTTTATTTGCGGAATTTACACGTTTATTTGCGCATCAAGGGACTTTATTTGCAGCAACCAAAAAAAGCTTTTCACCAAGAGTGAAAAGCTAGTCGTTTTTCTTTAGTTGATAGGTCCGGTTCCTGAATGCGCCTGCTGGTTCAAGATCAAAGGTTGCCAATAAACGAGATGCAGCATACTTTGATTCGAGCTTGGAAAATTTCCGTAGCTGTTTATTGCTGATCTGTTGGTCAATTAACGAAAAATATTCTTGGACAGTTTGTTGAAAAGCGCATGGATCCGCACCATTGTAGATTGCACAGACCCAACCGATTTTATGCTTGTGCAACATACTGTGCTTCTTGCAATGAGTGCACAGAATTCCGGATTCCAATTCTTCCGGATCAATAACATATAATTGGCATAAAGGAAGTCGCTTATAAGGATTTTGGTGCTTTTGGAGAAGTTTATCTACTTTCGATAAATTTAGATGAGTGACTTTTTGGGGGAAAGTCTGAAGGATGGCGAAAAGATACTCAATCAGTTGATAGGTCTTGCACACGTAAATATTTTTAGGTTTCGCAATAAATTCACAATGCTTCGATGTAAAAACAACGACGCCTTTAACCGGCAAATTTATTTTATGCCGCTTAAAAAACATTGCCAGAAAACGAATGTGTTTATTCAATTGGATGGCCGGATCTTCCATTACAGTCCGAACGCCTTCCATATCGGTCCTCGAAAATTCATCTGTCAGTTCATCAAAATGGATTTGGCCGCTGATGTTTTTAGACTCAATGATGACTGCTCCTCTTTCGGTCAGCAATAATCCGTCCATTTGGATTTTCCAATCTCCTAGCGACAGACAAACATTTCGGAGAAAGCGGTGACTGTCTTCCGATACAAATTCACTGAACTTCCTTTGCAGCCTTTCTTCTCCCCGCTTTCCGGCAGCCGTCCTGTAATGCTCGACTTTCAGAAACGGAAGCTTCGGATGATTTTCAGGCAGCCGGTACATCAGCCTTTCCAACGACTCAGTTTCGGACAATAAAGAGATCCTTTTTTTACTCATTGAACACCTCCTGAAAGAATAACTGAAGTATATCACCGAATTCCCTATTTCAGATATAAAAATTTTCTACATATTTAAGAAGAAAGTGATCCTCATGCGGCAACCTCAATTTTATTTGCGGAATTCTGAAGTTTGTTTGCAGAATACCTTGCGTTGTTTGCGAAATAAGGAAGCTTATTTGCGCAATAACCAAGTTTACTTGCGGAATAAACCACTTTGTTTGCGCAACCCACAAAAAATCCCCTCCCACAAAACGTGGAAGGGGAAATCCTTTATTCAAATGTAATGCGCGCCACTGTGTCTTTGTCTAATTTTTTGATGACTTCGACAATCAGTTTCACAGCGTTTTCGTAGTCGTCGCGGTGCAGGATGCCTGCGTGCGAGTGGATGTAGCGCGTTGCTACCCCGATCGACAGTGCCGGTACGCCGTTTGCTGTCAAATGGATCGAGCCTGCATCGGTTCCGCCGCCGGCAATCGTTTCGAATTGGTAAGGGATGCCGGCTTCTTCGGCCGTATCGACTACCAATTCACGCAAGCCGCGGTGCGAAACCATCGACGCGTCGAATAGAAGAATTTGAGGGCCAGCGCCCATTTTGCTTGTGGATTCCTGCTGGGTGATTCCCGGTGTGTCGCCAGCAATGCCCACATCAACAGCAAAACCGATATCCGGCTGGATCTTAGCTGTTGCTGTTTTTGCTCCGCGAAGGCCTACTTCTTCCTGGACCGTGCCGACACCGTAAACGACGTTCGGGTGGTCTTGGCCTTTCAATCCTTTTAGGACATCGATCGCGATGGCGCAGCCGATGCGGTTGTCCCAAGCTTTCGCCAACAGCATTTTTTCATTGTTCATCACCGTAAATTCGAAATACGGAGTCACCATATCTCCAGGAGCTACGCCCCACTCTTTTACTTCCTCGCGGGAAGACGCACCGATATCAATGAACATGTCTTTGATTTCGACCGGTTTTTTGCGGGCTTCCGGCGGTAAAATATGCGGCGGCTTCGAACCGATGACGCCGGTTACTTCTTTTCCGCTGCGCGTTGTGATCGTTACACGCTGCGCCAGCATTACTTGGCTCCACCAGCCGCCAAGCGGTTGGAATTTCAAAAAGCCTTTATCGTCAATTTGAGAAATCATGAAGCCGACTTCATCCAAATGTCCGGCAACCATGATTTTCGGTCCGTCTGCCAATCCTTCTTTTTTCGCGATCAAGCTGCCAAGACCATCTGTTTCAATTGAATCTGCATAAGGTTCTATGTATTTTTTCATCACTTCGCGGGATTGGCGTTCGTTGCCCGGCACCCCGTTAGCGTCTGTCAGTTCTTTCAGCATCAATACGGTTTCATCCATTTTAGCCATTATTTCGACCTCCTAAATATTTTTACTTTTTTATTATAATCGATGCGCTTTCTTTTATCAAAAAATTCGTTTAATACCCTTCTTTTTGGCGGCGATAATTCTCTTGGTTCTTCGCAAAATACGCTTCCAGCACGTCTTCGTAGCTAAAGCCGAGAGCCGAAGCAATCCCGCCGTACCAGCTCCAAATTTCCTGATACGTGAACATGGAATGGTTGTCCATGAATTTCAAAATCTTTTCCTGCGTTCCGATGAAAAGTTCCGTTAAATCGGCATGCTTGACCGCATCCGGCCATGTCTCCAATGTGCTCAAGTTTTTTTCAATCCCCAGCGACAGCAAGAAATGAATGGAATCGACGTATTCTTCAAGCAGAACTTCACGATCGGATGGTCCTTTTGTGCTCCAAAATTTAAAACAACGGGTTTCATTTGCAAGCTCCGCCAGTTCGATTAGCAGTGCCAAGCCTTTTTTTTGGAAAACGTCTTCTTCGATGCCACGATTTGTCTGGATGTAACGGTCCAATTCTTCCTGCATTTCGAATAATTGATGCAAGTTCATAAAAATCCTCCTTTTTCAATAAAATCTTGAAACCAAAGTACTTTTCGTCCGTATTATACAGTAGAACCTATAGAGATGGGGGATTTCTCATGGCTTTTTTCATACGCCTCGTTGTCATCGCACTTATCATTTATTTATTTTACCGGTTAATCCGCTATGTAGTAGATCCAAAACGGAAATTGGACGCAGCTATTGAAGCGAACTCTTATTACTTTTATGATGATGTTAAAAACGTCCGCAAGAATTTTTTCATTACGCTGAGAGGCGCTGTATTTGAAGGCGAAAAATATTTAGGAACGACCGAAGATGCTTTTGAAGTCGTTTCCATTTTCGTATGGGCGGAAAATCCGGATAAGCTGCAGGGCTTCACAAAAGAAGATTTCTATTTCCTTGAAAAAGAAATCCAGATGAATTACCCCGCTGCCAAAATCAATTGGAAAAATCCGATCGAACAGTTAATGAAACAGTAAATCAAACAAAATTCAAGTAGCTCCAAACCAAAGCGGCTGCATCAATGACTGCAAGCATTAGGAAGCCTATACGGAAATTGGTGTGCCGGGTCTTATGGCGGAACCACATCATGCCCATATAGGCGCCGATGCCGCCTCCTAGAATCGCAACAGACCATAGGTTTTTCTCTGGTATTCGCTGGCTCCGGCGCTGCGCTTGGGTTTTATCCACTTTCATCATAATAAGCGCCAGCAGCGAAAGCACGGTAAAGTATCCGGCAATGATTAAAAACAACTGAATCCCTCCATGAAAAAAAGACTGACGAAATTCGTCAGTCTTTTGTTTTTGAAATTATTTCGCTACTGCTTTTTTTGCAGCATCTACAAGTGCTGTGAAAGCTGCTGCATCAGATACAGCGATTTCAGCTAGCATTTTGCGGTTGATGTCGATTCCAGCAACTTTAAGACCGTGCATTAGACGGCTGTATGAAATATCGTTCATACGAGCTGCTGCGTTGATGCGCGTGATCCATAGTTTACGGAAATCACGTTTTTTGTTGCGGCGGTCACGGTAAGCATAGTTACCTGACTTCATTACCTGCTGGTTTGCTACTTTGAAAAGGATGTGCTTTGCACCATAATAACCTTTTGCTAATTTAATGACCTTTTTCCGACGCTGGCGCGTCACTGTTCCACCTTTTACGCGTGGCATATCACATTACCTCCTGCTTGAATATATAAAATTCGATTTTTTGTTCGTGTGTTTGTCTTGTCCAGACTCCAACGGCCAGATTCTCGGACATAAGCCGACTCGGCTGTGCGGCAAAGAACGCCGCTTCGCCGATTCATCTTATGCCTTTCGAATCTGAACGGCCGTTTCCGCTTTTCTTACTTCATGTTATAGATAAGAGATTTGATGCGTTTCAAGTCGCCTGCAGAAACAAGTTTCCCTTTACGTAGGTGACGTTTTTGCTTAGTCGATTTGTTTGCAAATAAGTGGCTTGTGTGTGAACGGTTGCGTTTTACTTTACCAGTTCCAGTTTTCTTGAAACGTTTCATCGCACCGCGGTGGCTTTTCATTTTCGGCATTTCGAGTTCCTCCTAAACAATTGATCTGTTATTCTTTTTCGTTAACTGGCGCTAGCATCAAGAACATGCTGCGGCCATCCATTTTAGGGCGCTGTTCAACCGTTGCAACTTCCTTGCATGCTTCTGCGAAGCGTTCAAGGACGCGCTGTCCGATTTCTTTGTGCGTAATCGCACGGCCTTTAAAGCGGATTGAAGCTTTGACTTTGTCCCCTTTTTCAAGGAACTTAATCGCATTGCGAAGTTTCGTGTTAAAATCATGGTCGTCGATTGAAGGGCTTAAACGCACTTCTTTTACAACGATGACTTTCTGATTTTTACGGATTTCGCGGTCTTTCTTTTGTTGTTCGAACTTGAACTTACCATGGTCCATAATGCGTGCGACCGGTGGCTTAGCTTGAGGAGCCACTAGTACAAGATCCAAGTTGACACGTGCAGCAATTTCAAGTGCTTCGTTACGTGTTTTAATACCGAGTTGCTCACCGTTCTGATCAATAACCCGTAACTCACGTGCACGAATACCTTCATTTACATTGATGTCTTTGCTAATATTAATCCACCTCCGGATAGTGTCGCGAATAGCTTAACATGTGTAACCGACCGTGTCGGCTTACAGGTCCGATCCAAAACAAAAGCGGATGGGCCTCGTTCGGCCCACCCGCAATTTATGACAGCACGCCGCAGCGTGAAAAAGTCAAAATCGTGTCTACCTGCCAACAACTGGTCGATCAGGTGAGAAGCGGGTGCTCCTGCTTGCACATATAAGTATTCTATAACCTTATTCATAATACCATGCACATATTAGCATGTCAACCCTTTAGCGAAGTTCGCTTTGGATCAGTTTCAAGAAATCATCGAACGGCATGCTTTCGGATTTTTGTTCGCCGTATTTGCGGACGTTGACCGAACCGTTTTCGACTTCCTGGTCGCCAAGCACCAGCATATACGGAACTTTTTGCATTTGCGCTTCGCGGATCTTGTAGCCAAGCTTCTCATCGCGTTCGTCGATATCGACGCGCAACCGGTGGGATTGCAATTTCTCTTGGATGTTTTTCGCGTAGTCGCTATGGGCATCAAGCGAAACCGGAATCACTTCCACTTGGACCGGCGCCAGCCAAGTCGGGAATGCGCCTTTGTATTCTTCGATCAAGAAAGCCACAAACCGTTCCATAGTTGAAACGACGCCGCGGTGGATAACGACTGGGCGGTGCTGTTTGCCGTCTTCTCCGATATAGCTCAAATCGAAGCGTTCAGGCAGCAAGAAGTCGAGTTGGACAGTCGACAATGTTTCTTCTTTGCCGAGCGCAGTTTTCACTTGGACATCGAGTTTCGGACCGTAGAATGCCGCTTCGCCTTCCACTTCTACATAATCCAGGCCAAGATCGTCCATCGCTTCTTTCAGCATAGACTGTGCACGTTCCCACATTGCGTCATCGTCAAAGTATTTTTCTTTATCCGCTGGGTCACGGTAAGAAACGCGGAACGAATAATCTTTCAAATCAAAGTCTTTGTATACGTCGATGACCAAGTTGACGACGCGTTTGAATTCGTCTTTGATTTGGTCAGGGCGCACAAAAATATGCGCATCGTTCAACGTCATGCCGCGAACGCGTTGAAGGCCGGACAACGCACCTGACATTTCGTAGCGGTGCATCAACCCAAGTTCCGCGATGCGGATCGGCAATTGGCGGTAAGAATGGATGCCTTGTTTAAAGATCATCATATGGTGCGGGCAGTTCATCGGACGAAGAACCAATTCCTCGTTGTCCATCTGCATGACCGGGAACATATCTTCCTGGTAATGGTCCCAGTGGCCGCTTGTTTTATAAAGGTCGACGCTTCCCATAACCGGAGTATAGACGTGGTCATACCCTAAGCTTTCCTCTTTATCGACGATATAGCGTTCGATGATGCGGCGGATTGTTGCGCCTTTTGGCAGCCACATCGGCAAGCCTTGCCCTACTTTTTGGGAGTTCATGAATAAATTCAATTCTTTCCCGATTTTACGGTGGTCGCGTTCTTTCGCTTCTTCGAGCATTTCAAGATGCGCTTTCAACTCTTCTTTTTTGAAGAAAGCAGTTCCGTAGATGCGCTGCAGCATTTTGTTGTCGCTGTCGCCTCTCCAGTATGCACCCGCAACGCTCAGCAATTTGAATTCTTTCAATTTGCCTGTGGACGGTACGTGGATGCCGCGGCATAGATCGAAAAATTCGCCTTGTTCGTAGATCGACACTTGCTCATCTTCCGGAATCGCTTCTAAAAGCTCCAATTTGTACGGATCTTCGATCGCCGCAAAACGTTCTTGCGCTTCAGCGCGAGATACGTCATGGCGGACGATTTCAATATTTTCGTTGATGATTTTTTTCATTTCTTTTTCGATCGCTGGCAAATCTTCCGCTGAAATCGACTCTTCTGTATCGATATCATAGTAGAAGCCGTTTTCAATCACCGGGCCGACGCCAAGTTTTGCATCCGGATAAAGGCGTTTGATTGCCTGTGCCAATAAATGAGCCGAAGAGTGGCGAAGGATTTCCAGCGCCTCATCGGATTCCGGTGTGATGATCGCAATGCTGCCGTCTTCTGAAATCGGTGATTTCAAATCAATCAAATGTTCGCCTACTTTACCAGCGAGTGCTTTCTTGCGAAGGCCCGGGCTGATCGATTGGGCAATTTCTTCAGTTGTTGTGCCTTTTGGAAACTCCTTTACTGCGCCGTCTGGAAATGTTAATTGGATCATGTCTGACATTCTGCTCTCTCCTTTTTTATGTTCTAGGCCGAGCATCTAGCCTTATTTCGCGGCTTCCAAGATGCCAGCCCCAAATGAAACCAATAAAAAAAAGCCTCATCCCAAAGGGACGAAGCTTAAGTTCGTGGTTCCACCCTTCTTCTATCCTGGACGGACGGATCCTGTCCAAAATGAAGCTCTGCATCGGCTAACGGGCCGGTACCGTCAATTGCTACTGGAAAATTTCACAATTGCTGCTCAAAGGTGGTAAGTGTTTTTGCCGTACTGGGAAGCTTTCAGCCAGGGCCTCCCTCTCTATGAGCCGTACAAATCCACTCTTGTCCTTGTCAACGCATTAGTTTGTATCGATTGTTTTTACTATACGACGAAAACTTTAAAAAGACAACACCTTGATGGATTAAATTCTGCGGTTTCGTCCGTCCAGTTTGACCGGAGTTGTCAATGCACGGATGCGCTCCATCACACGCGCCGCTTTTAGGTCTTCTTTTTCGCCGCGCTGGGAATACGTCAAATGGTGCTGAAGTTCTGAATAGCTGAAATTCGACGTCATGAAAGTCGGCAGCTTTTCAGCCATCCGGTAATGAAGGATCGTGCCAAGCACTTCATCCCGCGTCCAGCTCGACATTGCTTCTGCTCCGATATCATCCAGCATCAAGACATCCGCTTTTTTTACATAATTCACTTTTTCCTGCAAGGTCTGGTCGCCAATCGCCTGTTTCATTTCACGCATGAATTCAGGAACGAAAACCAAGACCGATTTGATGTTTTTCTCAGCCAATGCATTTGCCACTGCACTCAGCAAATAGGATTTGCCGATGCCGAATTTCCCGTAAAGGTAGATGCCTTTTTCCGGAAGTTCGCCCGGCCCCTTAGTGGCATCAAGGAAAGAATCGACGGCATTGAACGCTTCTACGCGGCTCGCATCCAGCTCAAATCCGGACAAAGTCGCTTCCATGACTTCTTTTGGCATATACATGCTATGGATCAATGAAGACGCACGGCGCTTGTTGTCGTGCTCGTTCTTTAAGCGGCACGGCGTATAAGAAATCCCGATATTGCCGCGCTCTAGAACCAAGTTCGGTTCAAACCCTTTTAAATGGTTGATGCAGGCTCCAAGGTTCGGGCACTTATTGCAGTCATGGGACTGGTCGATGTATTCATACAGCTTGCCCATGCCTTTATCGACGATGCTTTTATCAATTTCCGAAGAATGTTCATCTAAAAAATGCTGAACGCCCGGATGCTCCAGCACTTCCTGCCGCATCGCATTGTAGCGCTCGGAAAAAGCAGGGGCATTCACGACACGTTTCAATGTCTCCCGGATCGGTTCCATTTAATCACCCTTACCTTTCTTCATCGCATATTTCGCTAATAGTTTTTGTTTTGCCGCTTCGAGGTCTTCAGAGTTGTCCGCCTCTTTTGCAGGCTGAACCTCATCTTTTTTATAGAACCATTCCGGCAATTTTTCTTCCCTTACCGGTTTGCGGCTGGAAGAAGAACTTCTCGTTTTTGCTGCCGGAGATCCTTCCGATTTCCATTTCAAATACTGCTCGTGCTCAATGCGCGCAAGCTCCATCGCTTCTTTTGCCGTTTTGATATTTTTTCGAAGCCAGTGGGACGCCAATTTTTCTACATAAGCCTTAGTCAGTTTCATATCCGTCCGCAGCAGGACATATTGCAGCAGGACATTCACGACTGCGGGCTCCATGCCATGCTGGATAACCAGCTGATTCGCGAGCTGTACATCTGCCGGCAAAGGCTCCTTGCCATTTGCAATATCCCGCAGCACTTCGACCGGAGAAGCCGACTCCAGATAATCGATCAATTCGTCTTCTTTTGTTTTCGGCGCTTCTTTTTTGGCCGTTTCTTTTTTCTTCACTTGCACCAATTGAGGCGCTGTGGTGGCTACCGTCAATTTGTAATAATCAGCGGCTGCCCGCTTCAAACCTTCAAGCGTCAGTTTATAGTCCTCATCAATGGCGAGCAGAATGACTTTCTGCATTTCAAGCGGCCCCCAGCTGTAGAGGAATGCCAGTTTTTCAATGAGCTCGCGGATGCTCGCTGTCAGCACTTTGTGCGGCACCAATTGCTCTGACAACCCTTGGCGCAATAAAGAAAAATCAAATTCCGCTTCCGTTTCATACGAACCTTTTTTGCGTTCCTGCAAGTCATCCGTCCCGGAAGGATAGCCTGCTTTGGCATGGACCGGCTGAAAGATATCGGTAAATGTACGTGACACTTCCGCATAGCCTTCCAACACTTCCCGGTGGACCACAAATCGGTCCCTTACTTTGCGATAAGTCGTTTCCCCCACTTTGCTGAAAAGAAACATTGACAGCAGCGGATCGGCAAAAAAACTTTTCGGATCCAGCGGCGGACAAAGTTCGTAGACAAACGAACGGTTTTCCTGGTCTTTGCGGTACGTTTTCAACAACCCAATGGCTTCCATTTGAATACGTGATTCAAAAATCCGCGAAATGGATACGCCAAGTGTGTTCATTAATACGTAATGTGTTGCTTCTTGCGCGCTTTCTTCCCCTTCCGCCCACAGCGTCAAGTAAAAAGCGATGGCTTCTGCACCGACCAGCGGCTGGTAGAGGAGCGTCAACAACTGGCGGTCATAATTGGAAAAAGGATACGGCATGAGAATTCGGAAGGAATCTGCAGGCTGAAGTTCGTTATACAGGGCTGTCATAATCCACCGCCTTACTCGGACTTCTTGTCATCCGGACTCTTTTTCAATAAATCCTTCAATTCATCGATAAATACGGTAATGTCTTTAAACTGGCGGTACACCGATGCAAATCGAACATAAGCGACTTCATCGATGCCAGCTAAACGGTCCATGACCAATTCACCGACTTCTTCTGATTTCACTTCGGCATTTCCCTGTCGCCGAAGGTCTTTCTCAATATCGAATACAACGCTTTCAAGAACTTCCAGTGAAACCGGGCGTTTTTCACAAGCACGGATCAAGCCTCTCAACACTTTTTCGCGGCTGAACTCTTCGCGCGATCCGTCTTTCTTCACCACAATCAATGGCATCTCTTCCACTTTTTCGAACGTCGTATAACGATAGCCGCAAGCTTCACATTCCCTGCGCCTTCTTATGGACTTCATATCATCAACTGGCCGCGAATCTACTACGCGTGTACCATTATGCTGGCAAGCCGGACATTTCATTTCGACATCTCCCTAAACTTTCTATCTGTTTTTTCTAGTATAACAAAATTTCTTTAGGAAAATAGAAAAAGCAGAGGAATTTATCCCCTGCTTGCTGTTTTTCAAAATAACGGATTATACAGTTACTGAAACTTTTGTTTCTCCAGCGCCAATTGGACCCATGCCGCGCGGCAATTCGGTCACTTCACTCGTTTGCGAGTTCAGCGCTTCAGCGATATACTTCGCTGCAATCGTCGGATCAAGATCTCCGCAAGTATAAACATCTACACTTGCATAGCCGTGCTCCGGAAAACTGTGGATTGTCAAATGCGATTCGGAAATGATTACAACTCCGCTTACACCTTGAGGTGCAAATTTATGAAAAGCTACTTCTCTGATTTCCGCTCCGGATTTCAGTGCTGCATCAACAAAAGTTTGTTCGATATAATCCATATCGTTTAATTTGTCAAAATCACACTGCCAAAGTTCTGCAATTACGTGACGTCCCATTGTTTCCATGGTTCGTTTCCCCCTTTGATATCATTTTGTTTTCGTGCTCAAAATATTCAAAGTTGACTACCACGGGGGAAAGTTAGTCCAAAGAGGTCCTAACCCTTTAAGCAGTCATGTGAATAAAACACATGCTTCCTGAACGCCTTCATGAAGTTCCATGAACACATAGAAGCTGGTAGTTAATTTTCAACTACGAATGTTAGTATAAGGTGTATCTGTATGAAATGCAATAAATTTAATTCAAGTTTTTTTCAGTGGCGTCGAGACCCGCCAAAGACATAGAAATGCCGCGTTTCCTGAAAAAGAAACGCGGCATTTTCGGGTTAAGCTTCAGCGAAGACTAAAGCATCCGCTACTTTTTTCGTCAAATCAATGACGCGTGCAGAATAGCCCCATTCATTATCATACCAGGCAAGAACTTTCACTTTGCGTTTGCCGATCACCATCGTAGAAAGTCCGTCAATTACTGCCGACTTCGGATTGGTGTTGAAATCCACTGATACCAATGGTTCCATCGTGAGCGCCAAAATCCCATCCAAACCTTCTTCAGAGGCTTTGATAAAGGCTTCGTTCACTTCATCAACCGTCACATCCCGCTCTAAATCCACTACTAGATCCACTAACGAGACGTTCGGAGTCGGCACACGCAGCGCCATTCCATGAAGCTTTCCTTCGAGTTCCGGCAAGACCAATGACAGCGCTTTCGCAGCACCGGTAGAAGTAGGGATAATCGACTGGCTGCACGCACGCGCGCGTCTCAAATCCTTATGCGGGTTATCCAGGTTTTTCTGGTCGTTTGTAAAAGAATGAACAGTCGTCATGAGGCCATTTTCAATGCCGAATGCGTCGTTCAATACTTTTGCGACAGGGGCAAGGCAGTTGGTCGTGCAGCTGGCATTGGAAATGATGCTATGTTCGTCGACGTTGAATTTGTCTTCATTGACCCCCATCACAATGGTGATATCTTCGTCTTTTCCTGGTGCGGTCAATATGACTTTTCGAGCTCCCGCATCTAAATGAAGCGCCGCTTTTTCTCGCGAATTAAATTTGCCGGTTGCTTCGATTACGATGTCGATGTCCATTTCTTTCCACGGGAGATTCAAAGGATCTCTTTCGTTAACGAGTTGAACTCGTTTGCCGTTAACGATTAATGCGTCTTCCTCGGAAGAGACGTCACCCATAAAGGTGCCGTGATTTGTGTCATACTTAATAAGATGCGCGAGAGTTTCAGCAGGGTATCCGGCATTTACAGCACTGATTTTAATGTCGTCCATTAAAATTGCCTGTCTGAAAACCATGCGGCCAATACGGCCAAATCCGTTAATCGCAATAGAAATTGTCATTTTATGAGACCCCCATTTAAATAAGTCATACTGTTGATTTTTAATTTCTTATATAGTATAACACATTTACTGTTTTATGGAACCTTTAATTCGAACCCAATAAAAAAAGCCGGGCGACTGGCACCCGGCTTCGACTTTTCATGCTTTTGGATTGATTTTCAGCATTCACAATAACTATAAATAGGCTGCTTCGATAGACGACAAGCCTATTATCCCGTTTTATTCTCTTCCCAATTGAACCTGCCAGTTATCCAAGATGCGGTTCAGCTGCCATTTTGTTTCATCAAAAGTGCCGTTGTTGTAAATGACTGCGTCGGCCCCTTCTTCTTTCACCGACATCGGCAATTGAGAAGCGATGCGCGCACGCGCTTCCTTCTCGTTAAGCCCGTTTCGCTCCATTAATCGTTTCAACTGATTCTCTTCCGTTACACTGACAACCAAAATTTTATCGACGAAATGCTGGAGCCGGCTTTCAAAGAGCAATGGGATGTCCATAATAATCGTTTCATGCCCCTGCTCCAGAAGTTCGCTGCGCTGCCGGAGCATTTCCTGCCGGATGGCCGGATGGATGACGTCGTTTAAACTTTTGCGGCTAGCCGGATCGTTAAAAATCAATTCGCCGACTTTGGCACGGTCCATCGTGCCGTCCTCTTTGATGACATCTTGTCCGAACAAAGCGGCGATTTTCACCAACGTTTCTTGCCCCGGCTCGACCACTAACCGCGCTACTTGATCGGCATCAATAATGGGATATCCTAATTCTTCAAGCATTTTCGAAACGGTGCTTTTTCCGCTCGCAATGCTGCCAGTCAGTCCTATAATCATTTTCTCGTCCTCACTTTTGGCAGGTCGGGCAGTAGACTGAAGTTCTTCCGCCAATTTGCAGAGACTTCGTCATGCTGCCGCATTCCATGCATTGTTTTTTGCCGTACATGCCAAAACGGTTCTGCATATTGCCAGATTCCCCATTGACATTGCGGTAGTCTGAAATCGTGCTTCCCCCTGCATCGATGCTTTCCAGCAAAATCGCAACAATCGTCTCGAACAGTTCAATTTTCCGCGTTCTGCTGATTCGTTTTGCTGCCCGGTTCGGATGGATTTTCATTTTGAACAGCGCTTCGGTTGCGTAGATATTCCCGCAGCCCGATATGACCTGTCCGTCCATGATCACTTCTTTGATCGGTTTATTTTGGTATTTTGGGCTTTCGGCCATTTGAAGAAAATGCGCCATGGCCCTTTCTTCGAATGGTTCCGGAGCCATCAAAAGCAGCGGCGGAAAGTCCGCTTCTTCTTTTAATACCCGCATTTCGCCAAAACGGCGGATATCGGAAAATGCCAATAAATTGCCGTCGCTCAGAGTCAGCACCACATGGACATGCTTGCGGAACTTCTCTTCCCCGATCGACAGCAGGCTGTCGACATAAAACCATGCCCCAGACATGCCGAGATGATTGACCAGCAAAAACTCGCCATCTTTTTTTAATGTAAAATAAATGTATTTGCTGCGCCGTTCTACGCCGATGATCTGTGCGCCCATCAACCGGCTGATAAACAAGTCTGTCTCCATCCGTTTGATGATCGCTTCCTTGCCGCTCGTTTTTGAAATCCGGATCGTATCCGAAACGAATACTTCCTCGATTCTCTTGCCGAGGGCAGCAGGCCGGATCTGGCGGACGACGCCTTCAACTTCTGGAAGTTCAGGCATTCAAAAGCCTCCTGTTATTTTGTATCGTACCACGTATCGCCAAAGGCAAAGTCCACTTTCAGCGGAACATTCAACTCAACGGCATGCTCCATTACTTGCGGAACCAATTCCTTCAACTTCTCCAATTCTTCCGGCGGCGCTTCGAAAATCAATTCATCGTGCACTTGCAGAAGCATACGCGTTTTTAGCCCTTCGCGCTCCAGAGCATCGGCCATGTCAATCATCGCTTTCTTGATGATATCAGCAGCACTTCCCTGAATCGGCGTATTCATCGCGGTCCGTTCTGCAAAGCTGCGCAAATTGAAGTTCGAACTTGTAATATCCGGCAAATAGCGTCGGCGGTTCATAAGCGTCGTCACAAAACCGTTCTTCTTCGCACCTGCCACAACATCATTCATATACCCTTTCACTCCCGGGAAGCTCGCAAAATACCGGTCAATAAAAGCTTGCGCTTCTTTTCGGGTAATATTCAAATTCTGGGAAAGGCCATAATCGCTGATTCCGTAGACGATCCCGAAGTTGACCGCTTTTGCCGCACGGCGCATATCGCCGGTCACTTCCTCTGCCGGAACATGGAACACATCCATGGCCGTCGTCGTATGGATGTCCCGGTCGTTTTTGAACGCCTCGATCAGCCGCTCATCTTTCGACATTTCTGCTAGGACGCGCAATTCAATCTGCGAATAATCGGCAGCGACCATTACCCATCCCGGGAATGACGGAATAAAGGCTTTTCGGATTTTCCGTCCCTCTTCTAACCGCACAGGAATGTTCTGGAGGTTCGGGTTGATGGAACTCAAACGTCCTGTCGTCGTCAAGGCTTGCTGGAAACGCGTATGAACTTTGCCGTCTTCATGGATTTCTTTCAACAGCCCTTCGATATACGTAGAAAGGATTTTCCCAAGCTGGCGGTATAGAAGGATGTGTGAAATGATTTCGTGCTGTCCGTTTAGCTTTTCCAATACATCCGCTGCTGTCGAATAGCCGGTTTTTGTTTTCTTGAGAACCGGCAGCCCCAGCTTTTCAAAAAGAACCATACCTAATTGCTTCGGTGAATTGATGTTGAATTCTTCACCCGCCAAACTGTGGATCTCCGATTCGATTTTCACCAGTTTGCCGGATAATTCCTCTCCCATAGCCAGCAATTGCTCTTTATCCACGGTGACGCCAAGCGACTCCATGGCACCTAGTATCGTGGCAAGCGGCAATTCCAAATTGCGGTACAGATCGTATTGCTCATTTTCTTGTAATTTATTCAACACGAGCGGCCGCACAGCCCAGATCGTACGGGCTTTCCTTGCAATGTGCTCATGCAGAACCGCATCGGCCGGCACGGCTTTTTTAGCGCCTTTTCCGTAAATCTGTTCGTTTTGGGAAACTTCGCTGTAGCCGTATTCTTGAACGATATTCGCCAAGTCGGTATAAGTCAGCGAAGGGTTGACAATGTAGGCTCCGAGCATCAAATCGAAATCCACGCCGTCCACTTCGACGCCGCAGCGGAAAAAGGCTGCTGTCGATGCTTTGGAATCCGACATGTATTTCTTCTTCGTATCATCTTTAAACCAATCTTTGAACGCCTGCGATTCTTTGATGACGTCCATCGGAATCACATAGGTTTTTTCAGCTGTGGCAAGCGAAACGCCGAGCAAATCGCACGTATGGTACTGCTCATCGTATAATTCCAAATGGACAGCCATTTCATCTTCCAGAATCGATGCATCAATTTCGCTCAGCACTTCAAAAGTCAATTCTTCCTTTTCGGTCTCTTCTGCGGTGTATTCCATCTTTTCCAGCAACGATTTAAACGCCAATTCATTCCAGACCTTCACCAGTTCATCCTGGTCCGGCCCGCCGTAAGAAAGTTCATCGACCGCGATTTCAATCGGCGCTTGGCGCTCGATGGTTGCCAGCTTTTTGCTGATCAATGCCAAGTCTTTATTGGCTTCAAGCTTTTCCTTCAACTTGCCTTTTTGCTGGTCAATGGCTTCATAAACACCTTCCACAGTGCCATGGGCCGCAAGCAATTTAAGCGCGGTTTTCTCGCCTACTCCCGGCACCCCGGGAATATTATCTGAAGCGTCGCCCATCAGGCCTTTCATATCGATGATTTGCTCTGGCGTCAAGCCGTACTTTTCTTTAATGTGTTCTACCGTGTATTTCTCAATATCGGTAATACCTTTACGTGTGATGTAGACCGTCGTCGACGGAGAAGCGAGCTGCGTCAAGTCTTTATCGCCGGAAATGACAATCACTTCGTCACCGGCTCGTTCAGCTTCTAAACTCAATGTGCCGATAATGTCGTCCGCCTCGTAATTCGGCAATTCGTACCGTTTGATGCGGTAGGCATCGATCAGTTTTCTCAAATAAGGGAATTGCTCAGATAACTCAGGCGGCGTTTTTTGGCGCCCTCCCTTGTATTCACTGAACGTTTCATGCCGGAAAGTCGTTTTTCCTGCATCGAATGCCACGATCATGTGCGTCGGCTGCTCTTCTTCAAGGATTCTCTGAAGCATCATTGTAAACCCGTAGACTGCATTTGTATGGATGCCGTGTTCGTTCGTAAGCAAAGGCAGCGCAAAAAATGCGCGGTAAGCCAAACTGTTTCCGTCCAATAAAAGAATTTTCTTCGCCACAATATTACCCCTCTCACTACTGACGATCTTCAAAAAGAATCGTTCATCTGCTTCGCCAAAATTTTTGGCGGCTTTTATGTCTTCGATGAAAATAAATAAGCCATCATTCCTATCATTTTACCATGCAGGCAAAAAGAATAGAAATGACGGCTCCCTTTTATTCCAAATTCCCTGTTAAGATATTGGCGTAAGGGGAATCAGATGGCAGGATGATGACTGTATCCTCGCCAATGGTCTTTGTATAGGAATCCAAAGACCGGTACAACTGGTAGAAATCCGGGTCTTTTGAGAACGATTGGTTATAGATTTTAGCGGCTTCAGATTCGCCTTCCGCTTGAATCAACGAGGCTTCTTTGCGGGCAGTTGCGATCAATTCCTGCGCTTCCCGGTCCGCTTGAGCTTCAATTTCCCGTTTTTTTGCATCGCCTTGAGACAAATAATCCTGGGCTGTAGAATCGCGCTCAGAAATCATCCGTGTATACACCGATTGTTCGTTTTCTTCCGGCAAATCGGTGCGTTTGATGCGGACATCAATCACTTGAATGCCGTATTTGTCTGTCTTTAACAACTCATTTACTTTCTTTGTGACGTTGTCGTTCACGCTGCCGCGAGAAGAATTTTCATCGTTGATGATTTCCTCATAATTCAATTGGCCAAGTTCAGCCCGGACAACCGAATAGATAAATTCTTCCATACGGGATTCTGCATTAATGATCGTTCCGGCATTGGAGATTAGATCGATCGGGTTTACAACTTCCCATACTGCGTAATTATCGATGATGATCCGTTTCTTATCTTTTGTATTGATTTCGGCTTCTGAAACGTCATAAGTCATTTGGTAGTTCGGCAGCGACGTCACACTTTGGATAAACGGGATTTTCATTTTAATGCCGGGATCGTCGTGAATGTCAACGACTTCTCCGAATTGGCGGACAACCCGGTACTCGTTTTCTTTAACGACATAGACGTTTGTCAAAAGAATAAGGAAGACAGCCAAAAGGACAACTGCACCGATGATCAGTTTCCAATGCTTCTTAAAATTGATCGGCTCTTTCGGTTCTTTTTGCTTTTTCGGTTTTTTTGAATTTCCCCATGGATTCGGTTTCGGAGATTCAGGGATCGGTTTGTTTGGCTCCATTAGTTTCCGCCTCCTTCTTCAGTCTCAGCAGCCGGCGGCACGACAGACTGCATGCTCTCCAGCGGCAAATATTTCATTGTGCCGCCTTCGTCATTCATGATATAAAGTTTTGCGTTCGGCAAAACAGTTTCCAATGTTTCAATGATCAGGCGCTGCTGTGTGACTTCAGGGTTCGTGCGATATTCGGCATACAGTTTATCAAATACTGCGACGTCTCCGCGTGCTTGTTCAACACGCGCCACTTTTTGCCCTTCAGCACGCGAATTGATGGCTGCTTTTTCACCAAGCGCTTCATTGCGTTTCTGGTTTTCGTATTTTTTCGCTTCGTTAATTTTTGTATTCATCGTTTCCCGTGCATCCGTTACATTCGTAAAGGCCGCACGGACTTCTTCATTCGGCAGCTCAACGTCTTGGAGTTTGACGGCCAAAATAGATATGCCGATATCGTATTTGTCGATAAGCGATGCCAGCAAATCTCTTGTCTCCGATTCAATCTCCGCTTTCCCTGAAGTAAGGGCATCGTCGATCAGCGAGCTCCCGATGATGGAACGGATGGAAGCAGAAGTGGCATCATGGAGAATTTCCCGAGGCGACTCTGAATTGAACAAGTACTTTTTCGGATCTGTGATTTTCCATTGGACGATTAAATCCGCAAGGACGATGTTTTCATCTCCCGTAATCATCTTGGTTTCTGCGTCGTAAGAGGTGATTTCTCCTTGATCATTCTGGTTATAGCCGAATTGCAAGCTGTAAGTTTCTTTGGAAAGCACTTCAGCTTTTTGGATCGGCCATGGCAATTTGAAGTGCAAGCCCGATTCTGTTACGGTTTCATTCGCTACCCCGAACGTGATAATGACGGCTTGTTCGGATTCGTCTACGGTATACCAGGAAGTAAAAACAGCAATTAATAGGACGATTCCCAACAAGGCTAAGCCAATGACGCTCAGTATTTTTTTTGTAGTCATAAAATGACCCCCTTTTTATTATGTATACTCATTCTACGAAGCAATATTAAAATAGTTTCATGAAATTAAACAATCTTACATACAACTCTTTCTTTTTTCATTAGAACACGAAAAAGAGCCCCGGGTTAGAGGGCTCTTTTTCATTTATGCGGTTTAAAGGGGGTTCTTAAACACCATATCACTCTATTGTGAAGGCAGTGTGAATGTTTTGTAAATATTACCACTGATTATTTTTATATTTCTTATAATAATTGATTTGCCGCGCAAACAAATACAGCTTCCGCTTTAAATGCGTATCCTTTTTATAGAATAACGGATTTCCATATTTGCCTTTTTTCAATAATTCTTTAATATCACGCTGAACGGCTTTATTGTCTACGAACTTTTTCAAGACGATTTTCGGCACGACCGTGAATAGGAAATCTTCATTTAGATAAGTGACCGGTTTTTCAACGTGGTAAATGAGGTCGTCGACGAAACAAGAAGCCATATTATGGCCGAGCGCCGTAACGTAATAGCTCGAACGCCCCTGGCGGATATTCACTTCGAAGACTTTGAATTTCCCATCGCGTTCATCGTATTTCAAATCGAAATTCGCAAATCCGGTATAGCCCACTGCTTCAAGGAAATTCTGGAGCTTCACCATCATTTCTTTATCATAGCGGGTAATTAAAGCAGTATAGTTCCCGATTGCGGTCACGGTATGTTCCTGCAGTACGACTTGGGCAAACGTTACAAGCTGCGTTTTGCCCTTGGAACTTGCATAAATCACCGAATCCCACATATACGTATCATCGCCGGGAATGAAATCCTGGATGATCAGTTCATCATCATAGCCGCTTCCGATGATCGTATCGATGACTTGCTTCAGCTCTTGCGGATTTTCCACTTTATACACTTTTTGCTGTCCGGCAAACTTATTGAGATTGTATTTGATCCCGTTGCTCGGCTTGATAATGACAGGATACATCATCTGTTCTTCAAACGGCTTGCCGGAGCGGCAATCGTAAAAGAACGTCGTTGGTGTTTCAATGCCATGTTCTTTGCAAAGCTTATAGAAATTCGCCTTAACTTGAAGCTGATTCATCAGATCTTCATTGATGTAATTGAAAACAAAATGCTCTTTTAAAACAGAGGCATTCTCAATAATTAACCGAACATATAAATCGTTTGTGCCGATCAGCAACAACGTCTTGCCCGGCGTTCTGTATTTCCCAGCAATCTCGGTTAAGATTGAAGCAAATTGAGCAGAATCGGCCAAGCCGGAGCGCAATTCGATCGTCTCCGTGATATTGCTCATCGCTGTGAATGACAAAGGTTCTTTTCCGACTAAAATCGGCTTAATTCCATAAGCTTCGTGAAATGAAATCGCCATATTGTAGGCGTTCATATCCGTTCCTACAATGATTGGCAAAAAAGGTAATGTATCCATGCTTTCCTCCTAAATTAACTCCCTAAAGGCAATTGAACAGTAAACTTAGTCCCCACTCCTACTGTGCTTTCCACATCTACTTTTCCGTGATGCGCCTCGATTAAATGCTTTACAATTGATAATCCTAATCCGGTGCCGCCCGAGTTCCGGCTTCTTGCCCGGTCAACTCGGTAAAAACGTTCGAACAAACGTCCAATTTCAGAAGCCTCAATCCCAATTCCTTGGTCTTCCACTTCAATTAAGGCGGATTTGCCTTTTGTATATAATCTTACCGTGATGGTGGTCTCAGACGATGAATAAGTAATCGCATTCACTAACAAATTCATCATGACCTGCAATAGACGGTCGGGATCGCCTTGAAGAATAACCGGTTCGAGCTGGAGATCCAGTTTGATTTTCTTTTCTTCGATTCTTTTGCTGACCATTTCTTCTGCCCGTTTGATCACTTTTTCCATATCAGTCGGAAGCGCATTGACTCGGAAACCGGCTTGCTCCACTTTGGAAAGATCCAGTAAATCGTTGATCAGCATTTCAAGCCGATTGCTTTCCGTATGGATAATTTCCAGAAATGACAGCAAGGTTGCTTCGTCCGTATAGGCTCCATCAATCAGCGTTTCGGAAAAGCCTTTGATCGACGTAACTGGCGTCCGCAGCTCATGCGAGACATTCGCTACAAAGTCTTTTCGGACTTGTTCGAGCCGTTTTAACTCGGTGATGTCATGCGAAACAATCACGATTCCTAGCCATTGTTCATGGTCTCCAAGCACAGGGGCTCCGTATACGTCAATATTTTTCGTATGGATGCCTTGTTTAAACTCCAATTGATCCCGTGCCGCCTGCTCTGTCATAAAAACTTGTTCGATGAATCGTTCAAATACCTCAGGCAGAGGCACTTCTTTGTAAAACTTTTCCTGCACTTGTTCTTCAATCAAATGAAATTCTCCCAAAAATGATCGATTCACTAAAGCAACGCCGCCTTGCCGATCAATCATGATTAAGGCACTGCCCATATTCTCAATCAAGGTTTTTAGGCGCTCCTGCTCCATTTCACGGACAGCCGTGATTTCCTGCAGATTTCGTGCCAATATGTTGATTGTAGAACTTAATTGAACTGCACCGACGTTGCCATACTCAAAAGCCCGGGCACGGTAATTTCCTTTGACGAGCTCCAGTGCAGTTTGAGTAACATTTTCAATCGGAAGAGCTTGGACTTTAATGATCCGATGACCGATAAGTGCTGAAAACAACAAAGCACCGATAAAAATCAGTGCCAAGATAATCCATACTTCCGTTTTGTCTTCCGCTTCTGCATACATCGGGAAAAGTTGGATGACTATAAGAAGAATACATGCTAAAAGCAAGCTGATCCATGCCATTATCGTCACCAGAAGCCGATGTCTGAATGACTTCATCCGGCTTTTGGCTCCTCAAATTTATATCCGAGCCCCCGAATCGTTTTTATAAAAAGAGGTTTTCGGCTATTTTCTTCTATTTTTTCCCGCAAATGGCTAATATGTACATCAACTATCCGTGTATCTCCGGCAAAATCATACTTCCAAACGGCACTTAATAACTGGTCTCTGGTCAATACCCGGTTTTTGTTTTCCATTAAATATACGAGAAGCTCGAACTCTTTTGGCGTAAATTCAATTTGTTCCTCATTCAAAAACACTTCAAAACGTTCTGGATAAACAGCCAAATTCCCCATGATTAACGGGGCAGATGAATCCTGTGCTTCTGCTGGCGCAGCTTGGACTCTCCGCAGTACCGCTTTGATGCGTGCGACGACTTCACGCGGGCTGAATGGCTTCGTCATATAATCATCTGCACCCAATTCCAGCCCCAATACTTTATCGAATTCATCGCCTTTTGCTGTCAGCATGATGATCGGCGTATTGATTTTTTGTTGGCGAAGCGATTTACACACTTCGACTCCATCCATAGAAGGCAGCATCAAATCCAGGACAATGAGGGAAGGTTTTTCGCTCATTGCCATTTCATAGCCTTCTTTTCCGTCATAGGCAACAATCGTTTCGTAGCCTGCCTGCACCAGATTATAGGACAATAATGTTGCAATCGAATGCTCATCTTCAATGATCAATATTTTGTTCAGCATTTTACATCCTCCACATTCAGTTTGAAACCCCCATTTCAAACCGCATTACGGCTATCATCTTAATGGCTGGCCAACTGGCTCTCCAGCTTGGGCGGATTGACGAGAACTGTTCCCGAAATCAATAAATTGCCTTTTTCATCAGATGCTTCGACTTTTATCGTGACCTCGTTTCCTTCTACATCAATTTTCACTAATTCCAAAGAGAAATGAAAAGTTGAGTAGTGATAGACAGGCCGGTGAAATTTAATTTGCTGTTCATTAATATAAGATCCAGGGCCTGGTAAATATTTTGAAATGGCCGAAGTGATAATCCCCGTCAACATGATGGTTGGCACGACCGGTTTTTCGAAAGCCGTTTGTGCAGCGAAATCATGCTGGATGTATAGCGGGTTTCCATCGTTGGTAAGTCCGAGGTAAAGAAGAAGATCTTTATCTTCAACCGTTTCTGTCAACTGCAGATTCTCCCCTATTTTCAGGTCTTCTATTTTACGGCCTAATTCACGCTTTTTTCCAAGCAATAATAAGTTCCCTCCCCAATCTTAATACTCTTATAGTATCAATTATATGTTGAATTGTGCAAGCGTCCAGGCAATCATACAGACTCAGGCCTTTGCTCCTATCCCAACAATATTTATGCCATTAGAAAACCGGGCGCGGAGTTCTCCTGCCCGGTTCAATATAGCGTTAAGCTAAAACTTTCATGACTGCTTTCACGGATTCGGCCGATTTTTTTAGCAATGCTTTTTCTTCTTCATTTAAATCGATTTCAAGGATTTTTTCAATGCCCCCTGCACCTAAAATGGTCGGCACCCCTAAATAGATGCCATCCATGCCATACTCGCCTTCCAAATAAGCGATGGAAGGCAAAATACGCCGTTGGTCTTTCAAGATGGCCTCGGCCATTTCAACCAAGGAAGCAGCAGGAGCATAATAGGCGGAACCGTTGCCCAGCAAGTTGACAATTTCAGCGCCGCCTTTGCGGGTACGATCGACAATTTCCGAAAGCCTTGCTTCCGGTATCAACGTTTCCAGCGGAATCCCGCCAGCATAGGAGTAGCGCACAAGCGGCACCATATCATCTCCGTGTCCACCTAAAACAAATCCAGTAACATCTTTGACCGAAACATTTAATTCTTCAGCCACAAAGGTTCGGAAGCGTGCTGAATCCAATACACCGGATTGGCCAATCACGCGTTCCTTTGGAAATCCTGATTCTTTAAAAACGGTATACGTCATCGCATCAACCGGGTTGGTCAAAACGATAATGGTTGTATTGGGTGAGTATTTTACGATATCCGCTGTAACAGCTTTCATGACTTTCTGGTTCGTTTGGACAAGATCGTCGCGGCTCATTCCCGGTTTACGGGCGATGCCGGCCGTAATGATCACCAAATCCGAGTCTTTCGTATCTTCATAATTGGCCGTTCCGCTCACATGTGCATCAAAACCTTGTACAGGAGAGGCTTCGGCCATATCAAGCGCTTTTCCTTTAGCCGGGTCCTCCATTTGTGGAATATCCACTAAGACGACGTCGCCTAATTCTTTTTGGGCCAATAAAAAAGCCGTGGTCGCTCCTGTAAAACCTGAACCGATAACTGAAATCTTTTTACGCTTCAATGTCATAAAAACTCTCCTTTATGGTTAAAGTGGATAAAAAAAGAGAGGGATGGCCTCCCTCTCTTTATCTTATAGGTTTTTGATCAATTCGTCAGCAAACTCAGAGCATTTCACTTCTGTAGCGCCGTCCATTAGGCGGGCAAAGTCATAAGTTACAACTTTAGAAGCGATTGTTTTCTCCATTGAGTTTGTGATCAATTTCGCTGCTTCGTTCCATCCTAAGTGTTCAAGCATCAAGACGCCTGACAAAATGACAGATGAAGGGTTTACTTTATCTTGTCCAGCATATTTCGGAGCTGTACCGTGAGTCGCTTCGAAAATTGCATGTCCAGAAATGTAGTTGATGTTCGCACCAGGTGCGATACCAATTCCGCCAACTTGTGCAGCCAATGCGTCAGAGATGTAATCTCCGTTCAAGTTCATTGTTGCAACAACGTCGAACTCGCTTGGACGCGTAAGAATCTGCTGCAAGAAGATATCAGCGATTGAATCTTTAACAAGGATTTTTCCAGAAGCAAGTGCTTCTTCCTGTGCTTTGTTTGCAGCATCTGTTCCTTGCTCATCTTTAATCGCATCGTATTGGTTCCAAGTGAATACTTTGTCGCCGAATTCTTGCTCAGCCACTTCATAGCCCCAGTTTTTGAAAGCTCCTTCAGTGAACTTCATGATGTTCCCTTTGTGGACCAAAGTCAATGATTCGCGGCCTTCAGTGATTGCATAGTTGATTGCAGCACGTACTAAGCGTTTTGTTCCTTCTTCTGAAATTGGCTTGATGCCGATTCCTGAAGTTTCAGGGAAGCGAATTTTGTTAACGCCCATTTGGTCTTTAAGGAAAGAAATCACTTTCTCAACTTCTTCAGTGCCTTTCGCGTATTCGATACCTGCATAGATATCTTCAGTGTTTTCACGGAAGATGACCATGTCTGTATCTTCAGGACGTTTAACCGGTGAAGGTACGCCTTCAAAATAGCGGACTGGACGCAAGCAAGTGTAAAGATCCAATTCTTGGCGAAGTGCCACGTTCAATGAACGGATACCGCCGCCGATTGGCGTTGTAAGAGGTCCTTTGATTGCGATCAAGTACTCGCGGATAACGTCAAGCGTTTCTTGTGGAAGCCATTCGCCTGTTTCGTCGAATGCTTTTTGGCCAGCAAGAACCTCTTTCCATACGATTGCTTTTTCGCCGTTATAAGCTTTGTTTACTGCTTCTTCCAATACACGTGAAGCTGCATTCCAGATATCCGGGCCAGTACCGTCACCGATAATGAATGGGATAACTGCTTGGTTAGGAACGTTCAATACGCCGTTTTCAACTGTAATTTTTTCGCCGTTTGTCATGTGTAATTGCCTCCTGAGTTCAAATTGATAGGGCTGCACAAAGTGCAAGCCCTATTGTTTATGATACTTTTATGCTAAATCCTATCGTTCTTCCACTGGGATGTATTTCTGCATGCCAGGTCCGATGTATTCTGCGCGTGGACGGATCAAGCGGTTGTTTGAATACTGCTCAAGAATATGAGCCAACCATCCTGAAGTACGTGAAACAGCAAAAATTGGTGTAAATAGATCATGTTCAATATTTAATGAATGGTAAACAGATGCAGAATAGAAATCCACGTTTGGTGGAAGGTTTTTCTGTCCCGTTACGATTTCATCAATTTTGACAGACATATCGTACCATTTTTCTTCACCGCGGATTTTTGTCAATTTCTGTGACATTTCACGCAAGTGTTTGGCACGAGGGTCACCTTTGCGGTATACGCGGTGTCCGAAGCCCATGATTTTTTCTTTGTTGGCAAGTTTCTCAGTAATGACAGATTCTACGTTCTCTACAGAACCGATTTCTGTCAACATTTTCATAACTTGTTCGTTCGCTCCACCGTGCAATGGACCTTTTAAAGCTCCAATTGCAGCTGTGATGCCTGAATAGATATCAGACAAAGTCGCCACCGCAACGCGTGCTGTGAAAGTCGATGCATTCAGTTCGTGGTCTGCATGAAGAACAAGCGCTTTGTTGAAAGCTTCGACTTCGATGTCTTCTGGCATAGAACCAGACAACATATAAAGGAAGTTAGCTGCAAAGCTTAGATCCGTTTTAGGAGCTACTGGCTCTTGGCCATTGCGGATGCGGCCGAAAGCTGTTACAAGCGTAGAAATCTTCGCCTGGATTTTGATCGCTTTACGGTAGTTTGCTTCAGTTTCCATAACTTCCGCTTCTTCATCGAATAAGCCGAGCATGGAAACGGCTGTACGAAGAGCAGCCATTGGATGTACTTTTTTAATATCGTATGTTTTGAAATGATCCAGAACTGCTTGCGGCACTGCCATGTTATCTGCTAGTTGCTGCTTAAGCTCTGCCAATTCATCAGCTTTTGGCAAGCGTTGATGCCAAAGCAAA
The DNA here is from genome assembly GCF_000821325.1 of Planococcus massiliensis. Lineage (NCBI taxonomy): Bacteria > Bacillati > Bacillota > Bacilli > Caryophanales > Caryophanaceae > Planococcus > Planococcus massiliensis. The sequence continues at coordinate 2,116,220 of NZ_CCXS01000001.1, forward strand.
TAAATCACTTCTTCAAAACTCGCGTTGACTGCTAAATCATCGATATCGTAGCCAACGTATGTAAGCGTGTCATCAATAATAGAACTGATGGCAGATTGTGTAGCTACTACACCTTCTAAACCTTTTGCCGATGTCATATAATTCGCTCCTTCTCCAGTATATTTCATCACTCCAAAAAAAAAGCCCGAAATGATGGGTTATCTGTCTTTTGTAGACTTCCGCTGAATGCCTTACTAACCCATTATAATCAATGTTGAAGAATTTGTGAATGAAAACGCTTGTTTTTATTAGAAATTCCTTTAAAACGATGAATTCACTCGGAATTATCGTACGATAACCCGAGCGTTCTTCATCTTATTGTTCAACAGTTTCATGATTAAAGGTTTATAGATTTTCTGGGTAGGCCCAAACAATAAAGTTAAGCCGATGACATCCGAAATAAAGCCGGGAGTCAATAACATAACACCGCCAACCAGGACAAATGCCGCTTTCAGCAAATGGTCGCCCGGCGGTTCAAATCGATTAAAGCTCTCTTGAATATCCCGTATCGCTTTTAGCCCTTGCTTCTTCGCTAGAAAAGCTCCCAGCAAACCTGTTCCTACAATAATCAATAGCGTCGGGAAAAATCCAATGGCTCCTCCAGCCCAAATTAAAATGGCCAATTCCAGTGTCGGTACAAGGAGCAGCGCTAAAAAAATCCATTTCATCGTTTGCTTAGTCCCCTCTCTGCATCGATTTCGATTAGCAGCCAGCAAGAATCGATCGGATCCTTGCCGGCTTCCTAAACCGAAAATCCAGGTTGCCCTTCAGCAAAAAAAGCTGGTGAACGGAGTGGCTGATGTCAATGCTAGCTTATAGGACGCTGGCGTGGCCATCATAAATGATGCCTGAAGCGGCGTCAATTGTAATATCGTAATTGTTTTTGATCAACGACGTTGCGTTTTCAACGCCAACGATAACCGGAATTCCAAGGCTTAAGCCGACAACTGCTGCGTGGCTTGTCAATCCGCCTTCTTCCGTTATGATTCCGGCACACTTTTCGATAGCCGGCATCATTTCACGGTCTGTTCCGATCGTTACGATGATTTTCCCGGTCGTATCTTGACCCAATGCTTCCTGTGAATTTTTCACAACGAGCGTGTTGCCGAAAGCAACGGATTTGCCGATGCCCTGCCCTTGTGCAATGCTGTCGCCGATCAAATGCACTTTCATCAAGTTTGTTGTACCCGCTTGTCCTACCGGTACGCCCGCAGTGATCACGACTAAATCTCCGTGCTTCACATAATGGTGCTTCAAGCTTTCATCTACTGCGTTTTCCAGCAATTCATCCGTTGAATGAACTTTGGATCCAACAATCGGTTGAACTCCCCATACGAGCGTCAATTTTCTAGAAGGAATATCAGAAGACGTCACAGCGATGATCGGTGCGCCTGGGCGGTATTTCGAAATCATCTTCGCTGTATGGCCGCTTTCTGTTGGAGCGATAATCGCCTTAACTTTTAAGTTTAAAGCTGTATAAGCAACAGCTTGGCCGATAGCTTCTGTCATATTCGATTCTTTTTCTTTTCTTCTGTTCGAGACGATTTGCTTGTAGTTCAATGCATCTTCCGTTGTCATTGCAATGCGGTGCATCGTTTCAACGGATTCTACCGGATAAATGCCGGCTGCCGTTTCACCTGACAACATGATGGCATCCGTCCCATCAAAAATCGCATTGGCCACATCACTTGCTTCTGCTCGTGTCGGACGCGGGTTGCGCTGCATAGAATCAAGCATCTGTGTCGCTGTAATGACCGGTTTGCCGGCGCTGTTGCATTTTTCGATCAATGATTTCTGGACTAGCGGCACTTCTTCCGCTGGAATTTCTACACCAAGATCTCCACGGGCAACCATCAAGCCATCAGAAACCATAATGATTTCGTCAATATTGTCGACGCCTTCCTGGTTCTCGATTTTCGGGATGATCTGGATATGAGATCCGCCATTTTTTTCAAGCAAGCTGCGGATTTCCATTACATCAGAAGCTCGTCTCACAAATGATGCAGCGACGAAATCGACGCCTTGCTCGATTCCGAAAAGAATATCCTGCGCATCTTTTTCAGTGATCCCCGGCAATTGCACGGATACACCTGGAACGTTTACGCCTTTTTTTGTTTTGAGCGTTCCTGCATTTTCCACGTACGTGTGGATCAAGCCATTCGCTTTGTCGAGGCTCTTCACACGAAGCTCAATCAACCCGTCATCTAGCAGGATAACCGATCCTTCCTGCACATCTTCAATCAGCTGTTCATAAGTGATCGAGAACATCTCGCTCGTCCCAACCACTTCTGTCATGGAAATCGCGATGTCCTGGCCCGTCACCAATTCAATGGAATCATTTTCCATTTTATGGGTACGGATTTCTGGGCCTTTCGTGTCTAGTAGGATCCCTACAATTTTGCCTGTTTTCGCTGCTGCATCACGGATGCGCTGAATGCGAGTTGCATGTTCTTCGTGGCTTCCGTGCGAAAAGTTTAAACGGGCTACGTTCATGCCTGCCTCGATCAGCGATTCGAGCAATTCCGGTGATTCACTTGCTGGTCCGATCGTACATACGATTTTTGTTTTTCTCAATATACTCACTCCATTTGCCTTATTAAATTGATAGTTCTTTGGATAAGGTGTACAAACTCATATCTGTTTCATGCTTCGTCGTAAATGCCTTAGTCATATCATAGTCTACCACTTGGTGATTTTTCATGCCAACTGCCCGGCCTCCAATGTTTTGAAGGAGAACTTCCACTGCGTGAGCTCCGAACAAACTGCCGAGCACCCGGTCTCTCGCAGTCGGTGAACCGCCTCGCTGAACATGGCCAAGAACTGAAACGCGTGTTTCAATATCCGCTTTAGAGGTAATCAAATCAGCCAAGGCATTGCCGTTCATAACGCCTTCAGCCACGATGATGATGCTATGGCGTTTGCCGCGTTTTCTCCCTTTTTCCAACCGATCAATGATTTCATCCAGGTCAAAATCATCTTCGGGGATTAAAATCGTTTCCGCTCCGCCGGACAGACCTGCCCATAGAGCCAAATCTCCTGCATCCCGGCCCATTACTTCTATAATGAATGTCCGTTCATGGCTAGTTGCAGTATCCCGGATTTTATCAATCGCTTCGATTACTGTATTTAAAGCCGTATCAAAACCGATTGTGTAATCAGTGCCTGGAATGTCATTATCAATTGTGCCCGGAACTCCGACGCACGGGAATCCGTGTTTTGTCAAAGCCATCGCACCTTGATAAGAGCCATCGCCGCCTATGACAACAAGCCCTTCCAAACCATGCTTTTTCATTTGTTCAATCGCTTTTAATTGGCCTTCTTCCGTTTTGAAAGCTTCGCATCGTGCGGAATACAATTTTGTTCCGCCCCGTTGGATAATGTCCCCAACATCCCTGGCTTCCAAGGTCTCAATTTTCCCTTCAATTAACCCTTGGTATCCTTGATAGATGCCAGCGACTTCTAAGCCGTGGAAAATTCCTTTCCGAACAACTGCCCGTATTGCAGCATTCATTCCCGGGGAATCGCCTCCGCTTGTTAATACACCAATTCGCTTCATTTGTTTCGCCTCCCACTAATCCTTGTACTCTTTTCACCTTACCATGCAAACCCTTTACTGTCAGTCTCCAAACCATAATACTTCCATTAAGAGCTGGTTTTTTTTATCTTTCAAAAACTGTAAGCGCTTATATTTTTTATTCGTAGTAAATTTCCTGCAAAAATGAAACAGCCAGGCATTTTCCGCCTGGCTGTCGATTGCTTGAGTTTATTCGCTGAAAATACCGATTGACCGGAATTTTTTGTAGCGCTGATCGATCAGTTCTTCGCCTGACAGCCCCTTCAACTCTTCAAAAGATTTTCGGATGGCTTGTGCAATCATTTCGGCTTGCTTTTCATAATGATGATGCGCGCCTCCGCGAACCTCTGGAATGATCGCTTCGATGATTTTCATGCCAAACAAGTCTGGTGCCGTGATCTTCATGGCTTCGGCAGCTGTTTGAGCCAGTGCTGAATCTTTCCATAAAATCGAGGCGGCCCCTTCAGGCGAAATTACAGAGAACGTAGAATTTTCAAGCATCAAAATGTGATTGCCGACTCCAAGGGCAAGCGCTCCGCCGCTTCCGCCTTCGCCAATAACAATTGAAAGAACCGGCACTTCGAGGCCAGCCATTTCAACCAAGTTTTTCGCAATCGCTTCGCTTTGCCCGCGCTCTTCCGCTGCTTTGCCCGGATATGCGCCTTTTGTATCAATCAAACAAACGATTGGCCGATTAAACTTCTCTGCTTGTTTCATCAAGCGCAGCGCTTTTCGGTAGCCTTCCGGATGCGGCATTCCGAAGTTGCGGCGAATATTTTCTTTTGTGTCTTTGCCTCGCTGATGGCCGATGATGGTGACCGGCTGCCCATCAAACGAACCGATGCCGCCGACAATCGCTTCATCGTCTCCGTAAAGCCGGTCTCCGTGCAATTCGATAAAATCATTGAAAATCAACGGAATGTAATCCAATGTTGTTGGACGATCTGGATGGCGCGCGACTTGAACGCGGTCCCATGGCTTCATGTTTTCATAAATATCGTTTTCCAAGCCTGCCAAGCGCTCTTCCAAGCTGTCAATTTCTGAACTGAGATCGACATCCGCAGTTGCGGTATATTCTTTCAATTCTTCGATTTTTTTCCGTAATTGAATCAGGGGTTCTTCAAAACCCATCGTTTTTGGAGCTGCGTTTTTTTTAGCCATTTCAAACAGCTCCTTTCGTATGCAGACGCACGATTGTACTCAATTTTTCTTTCATATCCGCTCTATGGACCACAGCATCTAGCTGGCCATGTTCCAACAGAAATTCTGCGGTTTGGAAATCTTCAGGCAGCTTCTCGCGTACAGTCTGTTCAATGACCCGGCGCCCCGCGAATCCGATTAACGCTTTCGGCTCGGCAATATTAATATCGCCCACCGAAGCAAAGCTAGCGGATACGCCGCCAGTCGTCGGGTGGGTCAAAACGGAAACAAACAGCAATCCTGCGCTGCTATGGCGCTTCAATGCCACACTTGTTTTGGCCATTTGCATCAATGATAAAACGCCTTCTTGCATCCGGGCGCCGCCGCTTGCTGTAAAGATGACGAACGGCAAGTTTTTCACGGTCGCAGCTTCCACAGCGCGTGTAATTTTCTCCCCGACTACGGACCCCATCGATCCCATCCGAAAATGGGAATCCATGATCGCTACGACGATTTCTTGGCCGTTCAATTTTCCGGTTCCAGTCAAGACCGCTTCGTTTAACCCCGTTTTTTCACTGTCGGAACGGATTTTATCGGTATACGCTGGGAACCCAAGCGGATTTTCGGATTTGATGTGATCGTCGATCGATTCGAAAGAGCCTTCGTCCAATAAACTTTCGACGCGTTCATAAGCCGTCATTTTAAAATGATGGTCGCACTTCGGACAGACTTTATGAAGGCTCTTCAATTCTTTCGTCAATGTGATTTGTTTGCACGAAGGACATTTTGTCATTAATCCTTCCGGAATATCTTTTGAATCTTTATTTGGCATTGTGGTGCCTTGTTTGTCTTTGTTGCGCTTAAAGATCTCGCGAATCATTGCCATTTTGCATTCTCCCCTTTTGTATCCAACCGCTCCAAGTTTTAAATAAGTCAATTGCCGAGCTCATATCTTGCTGCTCAAGCGCAGCCAATAATGGTAGCAGCATTTCTTTTTCAGTTGCTGTAACGGGCTCCTGATAAGGATTTCCGCTGTACTGCTGCAGCAGGAACCAAATTTTCAATGATAACCGGTTCCCGGACAGCACCATCAGTTCACGGACAAAATCTTCCCGGTAGAAGCTTTCATTTTCATTCAGCCGATTTCTGAAGCTATCCCAAACTTTTAAGCTCGCTAATTTGCTGTTTTGGCAAATCGTCTGGATAGCGGACACTTCATGGATCAGCCGGGTTTCCCAAACATCTTCCTGAGACTGTTTATCCTGTAAGATGAACGTCGATAAAACTTCCACCAATTGATGGTTTCGATGGTCAGAAAGAAACGTGCCTTCCCCCCGTCTCGTTTCAATCAAGCCAAGCAGCTCCAAACTTCGCAGCGCCTCTCTCAGCGTTGATCTGCCGACTTGCAATTTCTCGGCCAGCTCCCTTTCGGATGGAATACGATTGCCCGGTTTGATCTTTTCCCGCCGAATCATGTCACGAATGTCTTTTACTATGTCTAAAAATCGTTTTGACTGATTCATGATAGCTCCTTACTTCCATAAATTTGAAAGTGGTCTGGCCACTCATATTTTCTAGAATACAAAACTTTTCGGCTGCCGTAAAGAAAAAACTGCCTTTCTCAAAAGAAAGGCAGTCAAGTATGAATAGTTTTACAAATAACGGAAGTTTTATGGTTCCGGTTTTCTACCGTTCCTTGTACTTCCAAAACGCTGTGCGACTCGAGCAAGTGATTATATTTGGCATATTCCGCCGGAAATAAGGTGACAGAAGCCTGGCCGGAATCATCTTGCAAACTTACAAAAGCCATTGCATCGCCTTTTTTGGTGCGTATCCGTTTAATATCGTCCACCATTCCGAGAACCGTCACCGATTTTCGGTCTTGGATATTCTTCAAATTCTTTAAATCGGTATAGGGTTTATTGCGCTGCTGTTTTTCTCTCGCCATAGGATGAGTCGACAAATAAAATCCTAACGCTTCTTTTTCATAGTCGAGCTTTAAAGTTTCCGGAATAGGAGAAGCTTGAATGTATTTCGGTTTCATAAAGCTCGATCCCATTTCATCAAATAGGCCAGGCTCTTCGTTCGGCTTCACCAATTCCGCATGCTTGACGGCACTGTCCAGTGAAGCAAGCACCGTCGCGCGGTCGAGCCCAAAATCATCCAAGGCGCCTGCTTTTGCCAGCGGTTCAAAAGCCTTTCGGGTAAAATGGATGGCTGAAATGCGTTCGGCTATCGCATAGAGGCTCGAAAACGGACCTTCTTTCCGTGCTGCCAATAGCGCTTTAATGGCACTTCCCGGCACTCCTTTGACTGCATTCAAGCCAATACGGATCTGGCCTTCTTCAACAGAAAACGAATAGCGGCTCTTTTGGACAGACGGCGGAAGGACCGGGATGCCTTTATCCTTGATCTCCTGCAAGAGCTGTGCGGTCTTTTCAGCATTGCCTGCGCTGTTAGCGAGCAGCGCCGCATAAAAGTAAACGGCGTAATGCGTTTTCATATAGCTCAGCTGATAGGAAATCATGCTATAGGCTACGGCATGGCTTTTTGGAAATCCGTAATCGGCAAACCGCACGATCAAGTCATAGACTTGCGATGCTTCTGATTCTGAGAACCCTTTTTTCACCGCACCTTGCGTAAAATGCTTTCGTTCTTCGTCAAGGATTTCCCGTTTCTTTTTGCTGACAGCGCGTCTCAGCAAATCCGCTTCGCCAAGAGAAAAGCCGGCGATGCGGGAAGCTATCTGCATGATCTGCTCTTGGTAGACAATGATGCCGTATGTTTCTTTTAAAATCGGCTCAAGCAGTGGGTGGATATAGTCCACCCGTTCCTGCCCGTGCTTTCGCCGTGCATATAAAGGAATGAATTCCATCGGGCCTGGACGGAACAGCGCGTTGACGGCGACAATGTCGCCGAAAGCCGTCGGTTTGATCTGCCTTAAGGCACCGCGCATGCCATCCGATTCCAATTGGAAGATGCCCGTCGTATCTCCTTGCGCTAAAAGCGCATACGTTTCGGCATCCATCAAGGGAAGCTTCCGGTAATCCATCCACTTTTTCGTATCTTTAAAGAGCAGACGCCGGATTTGTTCAAGAATCGTCAAATTGCGGAGTCCTAAGAAATCCATTTTCAGCAAGCCGACCGCTTCCAGTTCCGCCATTGGCCACTGCGTGATATATATGCCTTCGTTCCCTTTTTCGATCGGCACATGGTCGACGAGCGGCGTCGGGCTTAAAATTACGCCGGCAGCATGGGTAGAGGCGTGCCGCGGGAGCCCTTCCAATTTCAAAGCGGTTTTAAACCATTTTTTGCGTTCTTCCTTTTCGATGATCCAATCATTCAACCGTTTGTTTTCTTTCAAGGCAGAGCGCAATGTCGTGCCTGGCCGGTTCGAAATCATTTTCGAAATCGCGTCCAGCTCTTCTGGTTCAAATCCAAATACACGAGCGGTATCGCGTGCTACCGCTTTTGCTGAAAGAGTACCGAATGTAATGATTTGTGCGGTGCGCACTTCCCCGTATTTTTTTGCGACATATTCTACGACTTCATGGCGCCGGTGATCGGCAAAATCAATGTCGATATCCGGCAATGTCACCCGTTCCGGATTCAAGAAACGCTCAAACAGCAAATCGTGTTCCAGCGGGTCGACATCCGTAATCCGTAAACTGTATGCGACGAGCGAGCTGGCTGAAGATCCTCGGCCCGGCCCTGTCAGAATGTCATTGTCTCGCGCAAATTTCATGAAATCCGAAACGATTAGAAAATAATCGATAAAGCCCATTTTCCGAATGACCGAGAGTTCGTACTTCAACCGCTCCAAATAGGTTTCCCCGTAATTTGGAATCCGTTCGGCCAGGCCCGCTGTACAAAGATCCCAAATATAAGTGGAGCGGTCTGTACCGTCCGGCAATGGAAATACCGGCAGCAGCTGTTGATTCAAAGGAATGGTCACGTTGCAGCTTTCAAGCACCTGCCGGGTTATCTGGAGCCATTCCGGACGATCCGAAAACCAGGAGGAAAATTCTTCTGCAGAAGGCACATGCGCTTTTTGATGAGCAGGGCGCTTGCGTTCCGGATCGTTCATCTTCAAGCCTTGTGAAATAGCCGAAGCAACTTCGTGGGAAAAAGCATCGCCTTCATGCAAATAGCGGCTTTCTTGCGTCGCCATCATTTGTAAACCTTCTGTTTCGCATAAAGCGATAAAGGCTTCTTCATGGTTATTGCGCTGTCCTCCGGGACGTTCGATGCTGCCATAGCAAAAGCTGCCGAAAATTTCCTGGAGAAAATGGACCGCTTCGCTTCGATCGGTCATCACCCATTCCGCTTTATCAGGAATCACACAGATTAATCCTTGCCGGTAGGCTTTCAGCCACTGTTCGGGAATCGCCGCTTTATCCCGTGTCGATAAGGCGGACGTAATTTTAAGCAAGTTTTTATACCCCGCATTTGACTGGGCATAGAGCACTGCTGGGTACTCCTGCTCCTCAAATTCGATAAACACAGAAAGGCCGACCACCCCATGGATGCCGGCCTTATGGCACGCTTCCCAAAATGGAAGAATGCCGTATAATTTCGAGTTGACGATTGCTGCAGATGCCGTCCCCTGTTCGATCAGAAAAGGGAAAAGTTCATCAAGGCGAACCGTGCTTTTCAGCAAATCTGCTGACGTGCTTATATGCGGATAAACCATTGACAATCCAATCCCTCCTTTCTTATGAAGCGCAAATTTTTGTCAAACGTTCGATGACCTGTTCGGCTTCTTCCCATGAATAGGCTGTGGCTCCTGAAGCCATCGGATGTCCCCCGCCGCCGAACTCTTTTGCCAGTCCATTGATGACCGGCCCTTTCGAGCGCAGCCGAACGCGGATTTCCGCATCTTCTTCGATAAACATGACCCAGGCTTTTAAGCCTTTGACATTTCCGAGAGAACCGACCAACAAGGAAGTTTCCGATGCCGTAACGTCAAAATCCTTCAAAACGTCTTTCGTAATTTTCACGTAAGCTGCGCCGCTTTCGTTCATCACAAAATTTTGATAGATATAGCCTTGCAAATGCAGCAATTTCCGTTCCATTTCGTACATGCCGTTATGCAATTCATCGCGGCTGAAATTGTATTTGATCAATTCTCCGGCAATTTTAAACGTTTTTTCCGTCGTGCTCGGGAAGAGGAAGCGGCCAGTATCTCCGATGATTCCAGCATATAGGAGACGCGCAGCCATATCCGGCATCTCCCAATTTTCCTGCTCTTGGCCGTATGTAAATAATTCATAAATCAATTCGGAGGCGGAGCTTGCATTGGTGTCCACCTGCAAAAGATCTCCGTATGCGTCATCATTCGGGTGATGGTCAATTTTAATGATCTTTTCGCCGTTTTGATAACGCTGGTCGTCCACCCGCTCGGTATTTGCGGTATCTGTGACAATGACTAAAGCACCATCAAAGTCGCCGTCTTCCACTTGGTCTGGAAAATCCAAAAAGTCCAAAGTGAAATCATGTTCGCCTGCAGCCAAAATCCGCTTTTCGGGAAAATTGTGCTGAAGCAAGTATTTCAAGCCTAATTGGGATCCGTAAGCATCCGGGTCCGGCCGGACATGGCGGTGGATGATGATGGTTTCGTATTCTTTAATTGTGTCGATGATTTGACTGTACATTTTGCTGTTCCTCCGTTTTTTAAGGAAATCCATTCGCATTTTTGTCCATTTCTCAGTACAATAGGAGTGAGTTATGGAATACAGGAGGTTCTCCAATGATCGTATTAGTAGGTATGATAATTATATCATTTGTTTTTTATTTTTATTATAAAACAAAACAATTCCGTGCAACTTTGCCCATCCGGAGAAAATGGTATGCCTCCATCGCGTCTGTTGCGCTTGGCAGCTTTGTGCTGTTTTTTGGCATCAACCAATTGTTCGTCTTCCAATCGATTGTGACGTACATTATTTCCGGCATTTTCATCATTCTTGGCCTCGCTTTGATGATCTACAATTACAAAGCGGCGAAGCATTACCACTCGTTCGTAGCCGAAGAAGCGCGTTTGAACCAATAAGAAACCTCTCCTTTTATAGGAGGGGTTTTTTATTGTCCAACGCTTGTCGGTGCTTACCGGGCGCTTACGCTTTTCTAATGTCTAGTCTCCAGCGCCCAGCCCCTCGAGTCGCTTCAGCCTTTCCGCCAATGGCAAAGAACGCCATTTCCGCCAAGGCTTCCAGCGCTTGTCGGTGCTTACCGGGCGCTTGCGCTTTTCTAGCGGTCCAGCAATTGGAACGTTAGTAACGCCTTTCCAACAATCTTATTTTCGAAGCTCACTTCAACGTCGACTTTTGCCGATTTTCGGCTCATGTCTAAAATCACCGGTTTGATCAGCACCGTCGAGTCCAGTTGAACGGGATTCAAATAATAGACCGTCATATTTTCCAGCGCACTGTCTTTCCGGTTTTTTGTCTTTAACGCTGTTGTAGCGGCTTCGATTAAAATCGCCGAATATGCTCCGTAGGAAATCGAGCCGTAAGCATTGGTCATTTGCGGGGTCACCCGGAAATTCAGAACGACTTTATCCGTCGATTGCAGATGCATCTGCCCCATAATGAGATCATCAATTGTTTCGCCTTGCTGCGGCTGGCGTTGTGCGGTTTGAATGGCTTTCAGCACATCTTGCCGGCTGATGACGCCTTTTAGCTTGCCGTGGTCATCTGCCACCGGCAGCAAGTCAATGCCTTCCCAAATCATGCGATGCCCCGCTGAAGCGACGCTCGTTTGCATGGAAACCGTAATCGGATCTTTCGTCATTACTTTTTCAATCAATTCGGCATCGCCGTGCCCGATGACATCACGTGATGTGATGATGCCGACCAGCTTGCCGTGGTCATCGACGACCGGGAAGCCGCCATGCGTGGTTTCCTTGTTCAATTCGTGGTAATGGCTGATCGTATCTTTGTCCTGCAGAAAATTTGTATTTTCCAAAGGAATCAAAATGTCTTCAATCAATAAAATTTCTTTTTTAATCAACTGGTCATAGATGGCACGGTTGATCATGGTCGCTACAGTAAACGTATCGTAGCTCGTTGAAATAACGGGAAGCTCATATTCATCCGCTAATTTCTTTACCGTATCTGAAGCTTCAAAGCCGCCGGTCACAAGCACGGCGGCGCCTGCTTGCAAGGCATATTCGTGGGCTTTAAAGCGATTGCCGACAATCAGCAGATTCCCCGCTTCTGTATAGCGCATCATATCATCCAATTGCATGGCACCGATGACAAATTTGTTCAGCGATTTATGCAGCCCGGATCTCCCGCCCATCACTTGGCCATCGACAATGTTGACAATTTCCGCGTAGGTGAGCCGTTCGATGTTCTCTTTTTTCTTCCGCTCGATCCGGATGGTCCCAACACGTTCAATCGTTGAAACAAGGCGCTGGTTTTCCGCTTCTTTGATTGCCCGGTAGGCCGTCCCTTCACTGACTTGAAGATCTTTTGCAATGCGGCGCACAGAGATCTTTTCGCCCACCGGGAGCGTTTCGATATACTCCAGTATCTGTTCGTGTTTCGTCGCCATAATTTCACCTGTTCTTTCTCGCATTCTATACTTCCAAGTGTATCATAAGTCATAGAAAAAACAGACTGAACCGGCATCCATAAAAAAGAGTCGTCCCTAACTAAATGGGGACAACTCCTTGCTGAAAATTAATAGTCGATAACGTCTCCAGGTTGCATAATTTTGACTTCTGCGCCTTTAACAAGACCTTTGAAATATTCAGGATCCTGGTTGATTGGCGGAAACGTGTTGTAATGGATCGGCACCACGGTTTTCGGCTTGATCAATTCCACCGCATAAGCGGCGTCGTCCGGCCCCATCGTGAAAAAATCGCCGATCGGCACAAACGCCAAATCTATTTCATTGCGGTTCCCGATGATTTCCATATCGCCGAACACTTCAGTATCGCCTGCGTGGTAAATCGCCTTCCCTTCCGCTTTAAAAAGGATACCCGCCGGCATTCCGCCGTAAATGGCATCGCCTTCAGGAGTGGTATAAGAAGAACTATGGAAGGCTTTCGTGTATTTGACGGTGCCGAACTCGAATTCTTTTGCGCCGCCAAGATTCATGCCAACCGTTTCAACTCCTTGGCCAGCCAAATAATTGGCAAGCTCCACCGGCGCCACTACTTGCGAATTGTTCCGCAGTGCAAGTTCTACCGTATCGCCGACATGGTCGTTGTGTGCATGCGTCAAAAGAATGACATCTGGCTTTTCTTCGCTTGCCACGAGATCCGTCAACCCGTTCCCCGAAATGAATGGATCAATTAAAATCACTTTGCCTGCTGTTTGAATTTTCACTACCGAATGGCCATGAAATGATACTTTCATTTAATCCCCTCCAGCTCTCATTATCGATCTTTCCAAGCTGTATTATACCCCGATTTTTGATATGCTACACATAGACAAGGAGGAATACATATGAATAAAATTGAGCAATTGCAAAGCTATTTAAACGAAATGGAAATCGACGCGGCATTTATCACCAACCCGGATAACGTATTTTACTTGAGCGGTTTTAAAAGCGATCCGCATGAACGGCTTCTTGGGGTTATGGTTTTCAAAGATGCGGCACCGTTCCTCATTTGTCCGCAAATGGAAATACCGGATGCACAAAATGCCGGCTGGTCTGGGGATATCATCGGCCATGTCGATACGGAAAACGCCATGGAAGTCCTTCACCGGACAGCTTCAGCCAAATCGGATTCCATCCGTACATTGGCGATTGAAAAATCCCATATGACCGTGGACCGTTACGAGGCATTGAACGAATTCTTCGGCAATCCGTCCTTCTTTGCCTTAGATGACAAAGTCAACGCGATGCGCGTCATCAAAGATGAAGCGGAATTGGAAATCTTAAGAGAAGCTGCAGCACTGGCTGATTACGCAATCGAAGTGGCAGCCAAAAACTTGCGTGAAGGCATCACCGAAATTGAGTTGATGACCGAGATTGAGCTGGCGCTGAAAAAACGCGGAGTCACCCATATGTCATTCGATACAACGGTTTTAGCCGGATCTAAAGCGGCTTCTCCCCACGGCAAGACCGGTGATAGAAAACTTCAGAGCGGCGACCTTGTGCTCTTCGACTTAGGCGTCGTCCATAAAGGCTATTGTTCGGATATTACGCGGACACTTGCCCTTGGCGAACCTTCCGAAGAACAAAAAGAAGTCTATGAAATCGTCAGACGAGCGGAAGAAGCTGCATTGAACGCGGTAAAACCCGGCGTAACAGCTGCTGAACTGGACAAGACTGCCCGCGATGTCATTGAAAAAGCGGGTTACGGCGAATATTTCACGCACCGCCTAGGCCATGGCCTTGGCATTTCTGTCCATGAATTCCCATCGCTTCACGGCTCCAATAATATGGTTATGGAAGCAGGAATGGTCTTTACGTTAGAACCAGGCGTATATGTGCCTGGAAAAGTTGGCGTCCGCATCGAAGATGATGTCGCTGTTACCGAAACTGGCGTTGAAGTATTAACGAAGTTTCCAAAAGAATTGCAGATCATTCACCATTCATAAACGAAAAAAGGCGGTCCAGGAATTTTTCCTGGGCCGCCTTTTCAATTAGCCAATCAATTCTTCGACCGGTCGAAACTCTTCACCTTGATCGTCTGCCACTGCTTTATAAGTGACAAAACCATTAAATGTATTAACGCCTTTTTTTAATGCTTCATTTTCCATTATTGCTTTTTCAAAGCCTTTATTCGCTATTTGCACGGCATACGGCACAGTGACATTCGTCAAACCGATGGTGGAAGTTCTCGGCACCGCTCCCGGCATATTGGCCACGGCGTAATGAACCACGCCATGCTTCATATACGTTGGGTTGTCATGGGTGGTGATACGGTCGCTTGTTTCGAATATGCCGCCTTGGTCAATCGCAATATCGATAACCACCGATCCCGGTTTCATCGATTGAATCATTTCTTCCGTCACCAGTTTTGGCGCTTTCGCTCCAGGAATCAATACCGCTCCAACGACAAGATCCGCTTCTTTCACCGAATCCGCAATGTTCATCGGATTGGAAATCATGGTTTGAACGTCTGTTCCAAATAAGTCATCCAATTGGCGAAGGCGGTCCGGATTTAAATCGAGGATCGTCACACTTGCGCCCATGCCAATGGCCACTTTCGCTGCATTGGTCCCGGCCACTCCGCCGCCGATAATCGCCACTTTCCCTCTCGAAACGCCAGGGATGCCGCCGAGAAGAATACCGCCGCCTCCATGAATCTTTTCAAGAAATTGCGCGCCGATCTGCGTCGACATTTTGCCGGCGACTTCACTCATCGGCGTCAGCAATGGCAAAGAATTATTCGGCAGCTGCACCGTTTCATAGGCAATGCCTGTCACTTTTGCTTGCAGCATCGCTTGTGTCAATTCAGGTTCCGGCGCAAGATGCAGATACGTAAAGAGAATCAAGCCTTCTCTAAAATATCCATATTCTTCCGGAGTCGGCTCCTTCACTTTCATGACCATTTCTTGTGCCCATGCTTCTTCCGCTGATTGGACAATTTGGGCTCCAGCCGCTTCATAATCCGCATCTGTAAACCCGGAACCTGTTCCTGCGTCCGTTTCGATCACGACTTCATGGCCGTGCACCGCTAAATTGACCACGCCAGCCGGAGTCATTGCTACCCGGTTTTCATTATTCTTAATTTCTTTCGGTATGCCTATTCGCATAACAAACCCTCCTATTTATAAATTCCGTTTACATGCTTCTATTAAATAAATGGCCGGGCGTTCCCCGCCTTCATTAACTGTATTACCCATTTGCCGGCTTTCATGCATTTTTTCGGGTTATTCTTCATAACGGAAGAGATTTCTTAATTCATCCATTTAAAACGTTATTGTACGAAAGCGTCTGCTTCACAATTTGTCCATTTTTCTCGCACATTTTCTCCTTTAAATAAAGGATTTCTCTCCAGCTCTAGCGAAATTAAACAATATAGACAAGGAGGAATGCAATATGACACTGAAATATTCACAAATTTTAGTAGCAGTTGACGGCTCCAAAGAAGCAGAATGGGCATTTAAAAAATCGGTCGGCATTGCCAAGCGGAACCACGCCACATTGAACTTAGTGAACATCATTGACACGCGTTCATTTGCGGCGATTGAAGCTTACGACCGCTCCATCGCAGACCGCGCCCAAAAGTTTGCAGAAGATTTGCTTGGCGGCTATAAAAAAGAAGCACAGGCAGCAGGCGTTGAAAAAGTTAACATTTTGGTCGACTACGGTTCTCCGAAAACCATGATTTCCCGGGAACTTGCCAGAAAAGTAACTGCAGATCTGATCATTTGCGGAGCTACTGGATTGAATGCAGTCGAACGTTTCTTGATTGGCAGCGTATCCGAGCATATCGTCCGTTCTGCTAAATGCGACGTATTGGTCGTACGGACAGAAGATACCGAAGACGATGATATCGATGCGAGCACTTACCGCACAAGCGATGAATTGGAAAGCAATAGCCCCACTGATTATATTGTCGGCGATAAAACACCGCTCCAAGATCCGCAAAAACCGGATGTCGGATCGGATATCGGGCGCCGCTAAACCGAATCAAGCTGTATCCAGAATTTCTGGATACAGCTTTTCATTTGGCTGGATAGCCGTTTATTGAATGCGGATCAAGATCAAGCGATTCGAAGCAGAAATGACATCTATTTGTTCTTCGCCTTTCGTGTAGCGTACAGAAGCACCTTGCCTCGAACCTTTTTCCCAGCCGTTCGCTTTTAACACCACTTCATAGCCAAAAGGAATTCCTTTTTCCTCAGAAGCCCGGCTCCATTCGTATAATTTCGCCGCTTCATTTTCTTCGGTCAGCTTTGCGCTTTTCGGTACGGGAAATCCTGAAAGCGCGGCCGATGATGCCTCGTAGGAAAAGAAGGTGGTAAAGTAAAAAAACAAGCCGCTAAACAAGACAATTCCCAAAATCCATCCCCAAGTACGTTTCACAACGCCTCTCCTCTCTTTATAGCTTATGTATACGCATGAAATCTTTCCTATGTTCGATGTATTTCCTATTAGTATATACGAACAACTTGGCAGAAAAGTTTCAGAAAATGAACAGTCTTTGAATATTTGTCTAATAACTTTGGAAACGTAAAGAAGCGGATGATTCGTTTAAATCATCCGCTTCTTCCTATCCTAGAAATTTTTCTTTTTTGTCCAGCCATTTTAAAAATCCGGCAATAAGCCGAATGAAGTTTTCCTTATCGGGTTCCCAAAGTTCATGGCCAGCGTCTTTTACGGTCATGATTCGGACATCTTTTAAATGCTTTTGGAAAAATTCCACGTCGCTTTCTTTTAACAGGGAGCCTTCTTTTTCGCCTCTAATGACTAAAACCGGAATATCAATTTTTGCCAATTGCTCTTCTAAGCTGAGCGAAACAGATTCTTGCTGGATCGCATTCGGTACATGGGAATTTTCTTGAGGGACAAAACCACTGGCTCTTACCCGGTTCACCCATTGTTCGGGAATGGATGGATATTTTGCAGGATAATCGCAAAGGATCATCCCTTTTAAATGAGGATTTTCTGCAGCAAAATCGATGGCATAAGGAACGCCCATCGAATATGCGAGAAGGCAATATTCTTTTACTCCGCTTCTTCCAACGACTGCTTCAATATCTGCAACATGGTCTTTGAAGGCATAGCCTGAGTGTGGCGCTTCGCTTTTGCCTCGCCCTCTCAAACTCATGCTGATCCGTCTTCTGTCTTCGAAATAGCCCAATAGCTCAGTCGCTTGTTCTGCTTGGTTTAAGGCCCCCGGCACGTAGACTAAAGGAGTCATCATATCATCAAAAATAGCGGTTTCCATATAGTGCAATTTCACACCATTTGCTTCTGCCCATCTGTCTGTCCAATACATTGAAACTCCCCTTTCTTTCATATGCCTTTTATCCTTTTTTCACGAACTCTGATTTCAGCTTCATCGGCCCGAAGCCATCAATTTTGCAATCGATATTATGGTCCCCTTCAACAAGGCGGATATTTTTCACTTTCGTCCCTATTTTTAAAACAGAAGAACTTCCCTTCACCTTTAAATCTTTGATAACCGTAACAGAATCCCCATCCGCCAGTAAATTGCCATTGGCGTCTTTGACTTTCGGTTCGTCTGTCTCTTCACTTTCGGCAGCTGGATTCCATTCATGGCTGCATTCCGGGCAAACGAGCATATTGCCGTCTTCATATGTATAAGGAGAATTGCACTTAGGGCAAATCGGCAGTTCGTTCATAAAAAGCTCCTCCGATACTAATTGATGTGATAAAAGCTGACTATTTTTCCATTATAACTTTCCAGTTAAATTCCTGATACTTTTCCCTCTTTTAAAAATCAAGCCTTATCCACATAGGTCAGTGTTTTATTGGTAAAGCCGAACAAGACCGTTAAGATCGGGGAAAGCAGGCAGAAAAACGCAAACGGCAGGTACGCGAGCGTAGAAATTCCGAGCACGGATGTAATGAAAATGCCGCATACACTCCATGGCACCAGCGGATTCACAACGGTCCCGGCGTCTTCCATGACGCGGCTCAAGTTTTTACCAGCTAAGCCAAGTTTGGCATAGGCTCCTTGAAAAGCCTGCCCCGTCAACAGAATCGACAAGTACTGTTCTCCGATTAAAATATTGACGCCAATGGCCGTTAAAGCAGATGCCGCGACAACGGAAGCCACTTTTCTCAATAAGCTTTCAATTTGGGCCAGCAAACACTGGATGATTCCCAGCTTGAAGAGCATTCCACCCATGCTGAGCGCAAGAAGCACAAGCCCGATGGTAAAGAACATGCTCTGCATACCGCCGCGTGTGAGCAGAGCATCAATTTCTTTAATCCCTGTATTAGACACGTAGCCGCCGAATAAAGTTCCGAGCACGCCAGAAAACGGGACGCTTTGATGAACGAAAGACAAGCCGACGGCAGTGATCGAGCTGATGGCCAATGTCAACAAGGCGGGCACTTTTGCTAAAGTTAGGAATACCAACAAGATGAGCGGCAGCAAAGCATACCAATGGATCAATCCGGTCTCTTGCAGGCCACTTTTGAAGAGTTCAATATTTGCTGTATCTTTCAATTCCACACTTGGCGATAAGACGGCAAAGAAAATAAAGCTTAGAACAAATGCCGGAATAGTCGTCCAGCCCATATTCCGGATGTGCTCGAATAAATCGGTGCCGACAATGGAAGCCGCCAGATTCGTCGTGTCGGAAAGCGGAGACATCTTATCTCCGAAGAAAGCACCGGACACGATTGCGCCTGCCGTGATCGCCAGAGATAAATCCATCGCTCCTGCGATCCCGGTAAAAGCGACGCCCACTGTTGCGACCGTCGTCAATGAACTGCCGATTGACAGCCCAATGAGAGACGTCACAACAAAAACGATGGCAAAAAAGAATAACGGGGTGACAAGGTTAAACCCTGCATAGATCAAAGTCGGAATTGTACCGCTCATCATCCAGCTGCTGATTAAAATGCCGATGAGAAAGAATAGGAAGGCTGCGCCCATTCCGGCTCCGGCACCTTCTACCAGCCCTTTTTCCAGTTCACGGTAAGGCACTTTCTTTGCCAGCCCGTAGCAAATCAATAAAAAAATTGAAAAGAGAATGGGCATGTGCGGCGCTGCCTCAAACCGGATAATGCTCACACTGATGATTGCCACAACCAGAGCCGTTAGCGCAATCGCCTCTTTAAAATTTGGTGAAATCACTGCTTTAATCTGAAACATTCTTCACGACTCCCTTTCCTGAAACCCAATCTTTTATCCAAACAAAAAAACCTTCCATCCCTATAAAGGGACGAAGGTTTTCTCCGCGTTACCACCCAATTTGATGCCTCGCTTCCATCGACGCATCCACTTCATTGTTTGCTGAAAAATACAGATGGCGTAATTCATTTGATTTGCTGCCTGGACTTCCACCTGCCGTCCAGTCTCTTTTGGCTGCACACAATCAAACTACTTTTTCATCATTCAACAAGTTCTATCGATTTCTAATTTCTTTAAATCTTATCATGTCTTTTTTACAAGTCAAGCCTTCTTTTTATAAAGAAACAAGAATAGGGATTGCAAGAACGAAAAAAACTTCAGATGGAATCATTTGATTCCATCTGAAGTTTGATCGTTTACGAAATGGCTTGTTCCATAGATGCGATTCCTTTTGATACAGGCAATGATTCCTCGTCAGCTTCATTCGCAATTCTCATTTTTTCAAACCGGGAAATCTCCTGCAGGCTCGCAAGCATCTTTTCGGCGATTTCGTCTTTTGCGTACGAAGGGATAATCGATAGATGCTGGACATTAAACTCATTGGCTTCTTTGGCCACGCCGATCAATCCGACGATTTTTTCGTTTTCTTTCCAAATATATAATTGATAAAGCGGATCGCTTTCATACAGATCGATTAATTGCTGAAGACTTCTCAATTCTTTATCTTTCACAACCAAAGCGAGAAGGCCCATTGCGATTTTTCTATAGGATTTCTTATATCTGCTTAACATTCTGCTACCCCTCTTTTTCAGCTGATGCCAGATTCATGCTGTGATGCGTTTCATAACTCCCAACTATGTATACACTTTTCTGTTATCTTTTAAACCTGTTTTTGTAACTAATTCAATAAAAAAAGACCTGAGGTTCAGGTCAGATTTCACTCTTTTTTTAATATGCATTAGCACCTTTTATTTAGTTGTGTTTTCGCTAAGTTATAGGAATTAATCTCAATATAAGGAAATAAAAAACTTTCCAGCAATGTGTAAGTCCGCATAAGCCACCTCTTCATCCTTTTGCAATTTCTGCTTGCACTGTTCCTTCTGCCTTTTTGTCCGGCCAATTCACCAAGAAAATTCCTGCAAAAATCAAAACACCGCCAATTAGCAGCGTAATTCCAATTTTTTCGTCCAACAGTAGCCAGCCCGTAAGGACGCCAAAAAATGGGGCGAGGAATAGAAAGGCACTGACTTTTCCAGGATTACCGTTTTGCAGCAAATAAAACCAAACCGAAAACTGGACAATGGATGCCGGAATCGCAAGCCATAGAATAATTACCACAGAAGCGGCCGTGAACACAGGAGGCTTACTTTCCAGGAACAAGCTCATCCCCAAAAGAAGGATGCCGCCGAACAACATTTGATAAGCCGTCAAAACCCAAGTATCAAATTGCCAGCCCCATTTTTTGATCAATAAAGTTCCGACTGCCCAGAAAACCGCGCTTGCAAAACCGAAAAGAGTGCCAATTTCCATTTGGATTTGTCCGCCCATCGTAACGGCCACGCCCAAAAAGCCTAAAAACACACCGGCCCACTGCAGGAAACGATACGTAATCTTCAAGGCAAGCGTACCGAATATTACCACCAGCAATGGATTCATAAAAGTGAGAATAGCAGATTCCCCAGCCGTAATCGTTCGAAGGCTTAAAAAAATCGCACCCATCACACCCGCTGTCTGGAGCGCGCCGATCAGCAGGATTTTCAGCCAGTCTTTAGCTTTTACAGGGTGCTTCTTTTTTAAAACTTTTACACTAACAGCCATCAGTATACCCGCTAATGTAAAACGGAGGCCGACCAGCAAAAGCGGCGGAAGGAACTCCAAGCCCATTTTGCCCACTGCAAATGAGGACCCCATCAAGCTGGTCGTCAATACCACCAAAAAAGCAAAAATGACTTTGTTCTTCACTCTATCGCCTCCTTGCTCGGAATTCGCAATTATCAGCACCGGCTGCCATACGCAATTACACCTTTCTGCATTCCATCAGCCAGCAATCTCTCATTTTCCCTTCGTGCAGTTCATGCTTTTCCAGAAGTTTCACTTTCCGGTATCCACATTTTTCGTAGCAGGCTACCGCCCGCTTATTTTCAGTCTGCGGGTCCATGACGATGCGGTCTGCTCCTAATGATTCGAACAAATAAGGTTTGATGAACTTCACCAATTCGGTGCCGATTCCTTTATTCCAATAATCCGGCTCTCCGATAAATTGATCGGTGCCGAAGATTTTCTCCTGGCTGCCGTACCCGTAAATTTTCCGTTCTTCCGCTAAGACGGGGTAGAATTGAATATAGCCAATCGCTCTTCCTTTGTATTCCACGATGCATCTTGCTGTTTCGTCATGTCGATTGATAAAACGAGCCGCGACCAGCTGTTCATCATGGGGATTGTCCCGTCCTTCATAGAAATGGAGGACACGCGGATCTGACAGCCAATGAGCCATGATTTCTTTATCTTTTAGCGTTATTTCGCGGATCGCAAGATGTTCATTTTGAATAATCAAAGCTACATTCTCCTTTTATAAAGTCGGGTTATCCGATAATCTTCGCCATATAATATTCATTGATAAATTGGCCATTCACAATCAATGAATCCCTTTTCGTTCCTTCCACTTCAAACCCCGCTTTTTTATACAAAGCCTGTCCAGCTGCATTCGTTTCCATCACTGTCAATTCAAGGCGTCGAAGCCCTTTTTTTCTTGCCCAACTTTCCAAAGCTGCGAAAAGTTCCGTTCCGATCCCTTTTCCTCTATGCTCCTCGGCAATGCCTAAGCAATGGAGGCCGAGTGCCGCTTTCGCTTCACACCTTCTCCCATGGCAAATAAATAACCGACGAGGCTTCTCGCATCCTCTGCTAAAAAAATGGCGGAATCTTCGCCTAAAGCCTCGATTCTTTTACTGAAGTGTTCCGGATGCGTATTTCGCTCTCCAGGTTCGAACAGCATCAATCCCGATTGTTCTACATGCTTCATTAAGTCTATTAATTTCTCTGCGTCTTCCGGCAATGCTTTTCGTATGTTCACAGCTGCTTCCCTCCAATTAAATCTTGTCAATCCGACAAAAAAGAAATAGCTTTAGCCAGCTATTTCTTCCTTGCTATTAATCAGAATTTTTCATTTCTTCTATTAATAGTACACTATTCTATTGAGATCTACTAAGACAATTTGGTAATTATTTCTTTCTGAGCTGTATAATTTCTGACGAATAAACCCGTGTAAACTAAGAACGTGCCAATCATCAATAAGACCCCGATATACACGGACATCATCGACGGCACGAGATAAGCGCCTATGATAATGGTCGAACGCGCCAGCAAGTCCGCTCCGCTGAATGAGATGTTAGAAAAAGCGGAGTAAGAGCCGCGTTTGTCGGCTGGAATCATGTTGGCTTGTTCGGCATTGCGGACTGGTGAATAAATCAGTTCCCCGATCGTCGCAATGAAGTTAAATAGAATTAAGATATACCAAACGTCCGCTGACGTAATGGTAATATAGCCGATGCTGTAGACGATCAGGCCAGTCAGCAAGACTTTCTGTTTCGAGAATTTATCTGTAATCCGGCTGACAAAAAACGTCAAGCATACGACCAAAAGCATGTTCTGGATATTTAACAGGCTGAGCATGCGAACGCCGACGATTTCAAAACTGCCGATGCTGACGGCTTCAAACGTTTCCGCCAAACGGACGCCGATGTAGCTGTTCAAAGAAAATTCAGCCGCAAAGATGAACATGGAGCCGACCACAACTTTCACAAACGGGAGATCGCGAAAAGCGACACGGTAATTTTGCAGCACATCCATTAAAACATTTTGATGCTGCTGTTTCCGCTGCTCCACATCCCCGTCCTGCAACCAGATTTGAAAAGCAATCGGAAGCCCTGATGCCGTAATGGTCAAGAGAATAAATAGCTCGATTTGATGATTGACGTACAGCAATCCGCCAAGCGCTGCCCCGATTGCCATGGAAAGATTCGTCAGCCAGTACTCGATCGTATAAACTGCTTTCCGGTTTTCGGGAGTAGTGGAATCAATGATCAGTGCATGCATGGCTGGCCGCCCCAAACTGCTGGTAACGACAAAGAACAGATAGGCTGCAGCAAATAGCCAAATCCAATTTTGATCAGGCAATAAACTGATCGTCATCAAGTGGAAAAAAATAGCGCTCAAAGCGGAAGTCCATACGACTACCTGTTTTCTCGGAAAACGATCCGACACATAGCCGCCGATTAAATTAATAAGAAACCCGATAATGACTGTAAATACCAAGAAGGCTCCTGCCCATACCTTGCCTACTTCCTGGGCGAAAAACAATGCCATAAAAGGCATTACTGCAGAAGATACTGCCCGGTTAAAAAATGAAGTGATCAAACGGACTTTGATGTTTTGTGGATAGTCTTTCCATTTCATGTTGTCAGCCTCCTTTGTCTTATGTATATTAAACTAGACAAAACAATTAGAAAATAGACATTTATTAAAATTAATGTCCACTTTAAAAGGAGGAACCCATGGATCAGCAATTATTGAAAATGTGGCATGCCGTCCCTTCAGGTGCGGCTAAAAAGCAAGATCTTGCAGAGATTCTTCAGTTAAGCTTGAAGCAAACGTCGCGACTTCTCCAAAAATGGAGCATTGAAGGCTGGCTCACCTTCACCGCAGGCAAAGGAAGAGGAAATGTCTCCAAACTGGAGTGGCTGAAAGATGTGGAGAAAAGTTTAGAAGAAGAATTGATGAAAATAATTGAACAGGAATCAGTGGAAGTCAGCAGCAAGTATCTTTTACTCGACTGGTCAATGGAAAGCAAAATGCGTTTGGTCGATAAATTTCGAATGAACTTCGGGTATGTCCAGGACACGAGCGATGCCGATAAATTGATTGTTCCGAAGAAAAATCCGCTGCTCACGAGGCACCCTTTAGAAGCTGCGGACATTTATAGTGCCAATATGATTGCGAATGTCTTAAACCGTCTCGTTTCTGTTGACAGTATGGGAAAGGTGGAACCGGAACTTGCCCATAGCTGGGAAATGAGCGACACGAGACTGGTGCTGTATTTACGAAAAGATGTGAAATTTCATGACGGCTCCACCTTATCCGCTGAAGATGCAGCAAAATGCTTGAACCGTTTGCGCCGCCATAGCCATTTCCAGGAACTGTGGCAACCGATCACTTCGGTCAAAGCGATCGCTCCGCTCGTTTTGGAAATCAGTTTTCCGGCCGGCTGCAGCTATTGCCTTCAAATGCTTGGGATGATCAATTCGAGTATTTTTAAAGAGCTTTCTGGAGAGGTGATTGGAACGGGGCCGTTCTGCTTCGAGGGAGATGGATTGAGCAAGACGACATTAAGGGCATTCAATGATTATTTCCGGGAACGTCCGTTGCTGGATGCTGTGGAATTCATTCAAGTGCCCAAAGATTTTGATTCGATCATCTATCGTTCGACGTCTCAAGACGCGTCCTGTGATACGTTTATCGTTGAAAGTGATTCAGGGGTCGGCATGGTCATCTTCAATGCTTTTCGGGACTCTCCCATCCAGCAGAAAGAAGTCCGTGACTACATCCATTTTGCGATAGCTAAGCACCGCCATAAAATCGAAGCCCATTACCCTCGGGCTAAAGCCAACCATCAGAGCATACTGATCGGTGAACATCCTGATTATCCGATTTCGCGTCCGCCTCGCCCGGAATTAGACCGTCCACTCATCATCAAAACGACCGATTATTTAGAAGGGGCAACAGCTTGGCTAAAAGAAGCACTAGAAGAGGAAGGAATCCCTGTCGAAATCCAGCACCTGTCGTTTAAAGAAAAATTGAATGACAACGGACTGGATCAACAAGCAGATCTTTTTGTACACGGCGAAGTCTTTGAAATGAACCAAAGCTTTTCCTTCTACCATTTTTTCCGAAACGGCTATTCTCCCCTGGCGGCACATTGCAAAACAGATTCAACGTTGAGCAATCTTTTAAACCGGTATGCCCATACGCCGTTTTCAGAATGGACTCGGTTGAACTTGGAACTCGAAAAATATTTGGTCGAATCCTCTCTATTGATTCCTCTGTATTATGAAAAGAGACAGATTCCCTTTTCTGCAGATTTAATGAACATTTCCATCAGCCACTTTGGCTACGTGGATTTTTCCAAGCTTTGGGTGCGCCCCTCCAATTTATCAAATAGATAACAAAAACAGCTGCCCTGTTATAAGGCAGCTGTTTTATGGAATAGCATCATAATAAATTCAAGTGAATGTTTAAAATAAAATTCCTCATAATAAGTATATTGTAAACTTAACGTTTATATCTTTCCTTTAATCGGCAAATGCCATTCTACCATCCTTCTAAGGAGCTCTTCCGTTTGGGTATCGCCTTCGAGCTTCTCGATGATCCATTCCATTTCGTTATGAAGCAAATTGCTCAACCGGACGACCGCGTCCCGGTGCCGATTCGGCGTGATCGTTTCCAATAGTGCCGCAAGATCTTCCTTTACTTCATTCGGCAAGGCAGTACTCATCGCTTTTAATCCGAGCTGGGCCCGATCGGGTTTGTATTTGTGCATCAGCACCCGTGCAACATGGTCGATCGAGTTGGTCAGCATGCGGGATGCCCATACATCGTTTCCACGGGCAGCCGCTTTTTTGTATTGGAACATAAACCAGGCCACATCAATCACCGCATCTTTGAATTCCTGCGGACTGATCGTCAGCGATTGGCTTTCTTTAAATTCTTCCATTGCCCCATGCGGGTCATACAGCACTTTGAAGAAATCCTTTTTCGTAAAAGATTCCGCGGTCACGGTGAAAAGGTCCATATGCAAAAGATCGTCGAATACCGCAATAAGCTGCGGGGCAATGATAAAGATATCATCTTCAAAAATAATCGGGCGATACGATTCAAGATGGGCTTTTCTGTTATTCAGAAAAGCTTTTTCGTCCTTCCCATCCACTAAACAATAGAGGTCGATATCCGAATGTTCATCGTGTTCGTTTCTCCCCATCGATCCTTTTAAAAATACTGCTTTTATGAATGGATCACGTATCAAACTTTCCGTTATTTTCTGGACTGCTATTTCCTGTGGCAGCATTTTTTCACCTTCCTGCATCTCATTGCCAAAGCGGTTCATTATTTTATCAGACTGGTGCAGCAGCCTCTATAAAAGTTCACTTTTGCGGTTATCTCCCGAACCTGCGCTTTCCAATTCCGCAATAATTGCCTGCACTTCTTTGATCGCAAGTTTTTCTTTTGCCTGTGCAAACATTTTATTTGCGGTAGCAAAAGACTTCATCGCCTCTTCATTTTGACCAGTCGCTTGCAGCACTGCCCCGTTGCCCCGATAGGAATAGCCAATGCTCACCAAATCATCCGATTTCATTGCATAATCCAGCGACGTCTGCATCATTTTTTTGGCTGCTTTAACCTTTCCTTCACTCAACGCAATAAGGCCATGCTCATAGTAATTCGCTGCAAACAAGGCATTAGAAGAAGGCATATGCTTTTGCAGGACGTCGTATTCACGGATAAAGGTTTCTTTGGCTGCTTTCAGCTTGCCGGACAAACGCTCTGCCGCCCCTAACTGATGCAGCGCAACCGCACTGTATTCCCAATCGTTTTCTTGAGAAGCACCCTCGTAGAGCTGCTGGTAGATTTTTTGCGCTTCATCAAATTTGCCCTGCGCGCTTTTCACATTGCCAAGCCCCAAAAGAGCCGATTTGAATAAATCCGGATTGCCTTCACGGCATTCTTCCATGCATTCCTGGTATAAAAACTCAGCCTGCCCTAAATTTTTCTTTTCCAATTGGATAAAAGCTTCCGCTACCTTCTCCTTCAACTCGTCCATGCCGTCCCTCCTTGCTTGAACTCCTTTTTTCATACTTTCATTATAATGTAAAACTTATGTAATTGAAAAAATATTTAGAAAAGGGCTGGGACGGCGGGGCAGCATTATTCCATTGGTTGCAGGGCTGTTAAATGCTTTGTGCAATTATACAAAGGACATTGCCAGAGACCTTCTGCCTGTTCAAGAATCGTGATGGACGTATTGTCCAGATCCGTCTTAAGAAATTGGTCCGGCAGCAGCGCCTGTAAAGTTAAGCCGATCAATGCTCCGTGGCTGACCATCAAAATCCGTTTTCCAGGATGCTGTTCGGCTAGTTCTTTAATAAACGCCAATCCTCTGGCTGCCACATCTTCCGTTTTTTCCATGCCAAGGTCTAAGCTTCGCCAATCCGCACCCCATTTTTCTAAGCGCTCCGCTTCCGTTGTCCCTTCAATTTCTCCGCAGGAAATTTCGCGGATCCGCTGATCCAAACGGGAAATCGGCATCTGCAGTTTTTCAGCTATAATTTCTGCCGTTTCTCTTGCCCGTGAGAGGTCGCTTGAAACGATCAAGTCCCAAGGGTTTTCTTCTGCTAGGCGTTGAGCGATTGCTGCTGCCTGTTTGCGGCCTGTATCGTTCAACGGCACATCTGCACAGCCCTGCGAGATTCTGAGACGGTTCCATTCTGTAATCCCATGTCGTACAATACCGATTGTCGTCATTTTATGATTCCCCTTCCAACTTATCATTTGCTTTAATTTTCCATTTGTTTCATTATACGTTAAACATCAGTCGGATCACAGACTAAATTTTTCGATAAGAAAAGCCTTTGCTTCCGTTCAGCAAAGGCTCTTCATTTATTCTTTTCTTTCGAGTGTTGTCGGCACTGAAAAAATGGTGTTAATATCTTCCGTTACTTGAATGCCTTCGCCTGATGTCATTTCAGGAACTGTAAAATCGAACGGGATCTCTACGGTGCTGTCAAAATCACTGATGACGATGATGCCTTTTTTTCCCGCCATGTCGTCGTTTTTATGATTGATGACAAAGGTTTTCCGGTCCGGGGAAAGCTGAAAAGAATTCGGCGTAAAGTCGATCAGTGTACCATCATCCAGCCTCGCCGAATAGAAAAAGTAATAGCCTAAGTCACGAGGAGAAAACTCTGCCGGCACTTCTTTTTTAGCCACGATTTGAAACGAAGTAGAAGAAGTGACTTCCGCACGTTCAATTTCAAACAAGTACATATTATCGATGATATAGGAAATGGTTTTATAGAGTAAATTTGCAAATTCCCCGCGCGTGATGTTCAAATAAGTTCCGTAAGACGTTTCTGTTTTTCCGTTGGTAATGCCAAGTCCATACAATGAATTGATAAAGGGAGCAAACACACCGCCGACATCGGTAAATGGTGTTTCAGATTCCTGCTCTTCCTCCAACGCAAAGCCGAGCACCAGGAATTTCGCCATGGCGCCGCGCGTCAACTTGTCATTCGGCTTATATTGGGTATCGGTGACGCCAGCCACAATGCCGAGTTCAGCAAGGGCGTTGACAGAGCCTCGTACACGGTCATTCAGATCGGTAAATCCGGCATCCGGCGCCAATTCCGTGTCTACGCCTAATGTACGGGCCATGATGACCGCCGCATCGCCTCTTGTTAATGCTTGCTGGGTCCCGAACTGAGTTGGCGTTTTGCCGCTGAGTATTTCATTTTCGAAGAGGAAACTGACAGCTTCTTCGTATTTTTCCCCGACATCTGTAAAAGGATGCGCAGATGCTGCATTGGCCGGTGCGGCTACACTAGCGGCTGCGATGGCGGCTGCTGAAGCGGCCATAAAAAATTTATCTTTGTTCAACTCAATATGCTCCTGTCCTAAGAACTCTATTTTTCCTGATTGTACCATCAACGAAATTTTCTGTACACAATTTTCAAACGTCCATTTGAGCTTTGTTTTGCTGGCTTACTTCTGCAAGGAACGACTGGGCATCCGATACGAATTTCGGCTTTTCTTCTAAAAATGGATAATGGTTGCTTTTGCTGAAAACAGCCAATTGCGAATTCGGAATCCCCTTTTTCATTTCTATCGAGTAGAGAAGCGGGCACTGGACATCATGTTCCCCACACGCAATCCACACGGGTACTGTAATCAGATGCAATTTCCGCGTGACATCGAAAACCTGCAGCTCGCGGCTGAAAAAGTCCAGGCGGATTGCGGAAATCGTTTTTGCATGTCTGCTATGAAAATATTGTTCATAGCCGTCGGGTTGATGAAGCGAAAGTTGGGTCCGTTGAATTCCGAGCTCCTTCCTTTGCTCCGGCTCAAGCCCCTCTTGTTTCAAAGCTTCCAATAAATCTTGCATCTTTTGGAATTCGGGATGGTCTTCGTTGTAAATGCAGTCGGTTGAAAAAGCCGCGTAGTCTCTGGCTGCCGCACCGACTAGCATCAATCCCGTTAAACTTGCTGAAGCCGCTATTCCATAAATGACACCAAGCATCCCGCCGGTCGAATGCCCGGCAAAGATCCACTGTTGATATCCAAGCGCCTTCCGAACCGCTTCCAGGTCAAAAACTGTCTCAAGCATACTGAGCTGATACGGCTGCTCCGCTTTAGCTGATTGGCCCGCTTCCCTTAGATTAACTAAATAGACGGTGCAAAACGGTGTAAAAGTTTCGGCAAAATAGTCGCCCGTTGCATTGAAAACGGAATAGTGATGCGCTACACACATCGCCGGCCCTTCTCCTTTAGTGAAAACTTCAAAAACGCCTCTTTCCGTATTGATCAATTGCTGTCTCCATTTGTCCATCTGACTGTGCCCCTCTATCTTCTGTTTCCTTTTATTTCTCTAACAATAGAGGCATTTCCTGTGCCATTCGCTTTTCTTCACCAAACCGCCATAAAAATGCAAAAGAAAAAACCTCCAGCATTGTGCTGGAGGTTCTCGTTTACACGCCCATTTTGCGGCGTGTGTTGCTCACTTTTTTCGTTTGCTGGCTCTTCATCTTTTTCGTTTCCATTGAAGATCCGCCACCGCCTTTATTGTTTACGGCCTGGTTTTTCTTTGCTTCCAGCTGGCGTTTTACCGCTTCCTGCAAACTGACTTTTTTCGGTGTGTCGTTCGATTCAGCCATCGTTCATCCCCCGTTTCTTGTATAGATCTTATACAGTTAGACTATTGGCTTCTATTATATCATAAAAACAGGAAATTAAGCTTTGTTTTCCTTGAACCAACCGCTGACTTGAGAGAAGAATTTTGCCATCGGCTCTGGCTTCGACATATTCGGAACAACGGCGAGCAGCACTTCTTTCGGCGCTTTTACGCCTTCTTTTTTCTTTTGCAAGATCAAAATACCTTTGGCATACGTTGAGTTCTTGAACAAAGTGTTTGGCAATTCCATCACCGACTGGATATGCGCATGCTTTTTCAGGAAAGTATGAAGCTGTGCAGATTGCGGCGATTCGAAGAGCCCTTTTGGAATGACGAAAAACAAATAGCCGCCATCCACTGTATGCTTCAGCGCCTGCTCGATAAATAAATGATGGGCATACGACATGCCTTCTTCCGCTTTCAGCTCGTATCCGCCGGCTGTTTCTTCATCCGGATAATAGCCGACCGGAAGATCCGCGATTACTGCATCCACCGGATCGATCAATAGTGGCTGAAGCGCGTCTTGCCGGTAGAACGTGACGGGCTGTTCCACTAAATCAGCTGTAGAAGCCGCCAAGCGGATCAGCAAGTCGTCGATTTCAACTCCGACACCTGTCAATTGGCCGTCCAGGTAATTCATGACCGTCAGCAGCAAATTCCCGGTACCAAGCGCAGGATCCAGGATCGTCGCTTTCTGTTCTTTGATGAACAGCTCGACCAAATAGCCCATCAAAAGCCCAAGGGCATCCGGCGTCATCTGATGGTGCGGCTGGACATGTTCTTTCATCCCTTTCAGGATTGCCAGCTGGATCGCTTTTCGCACATCTTCTTTTCCGGCATCTTCTTCCGGCTTGATATGGCCGTCCAGCCACGTTTCTGTCGTTTCAAGCAAGCTTTCCAAATACGAAAGGTCCTGTTCTTTCTGTATGTCCGTCGCGTGATTATCAATAAAATAAAATATCTTTTCCATTGCTGAATTCATTTTCTTAACCGTCCTCAATAAGGAAACCCACTCAGTATGAGTGGGTTTCTTGTATTAGTTTGTCAATTCTTTTACTGCTTGGATCGCTTTGTCGTAATCCGGATGGTCCGTGCCTTCTGGAACGTATTCCACGTAAGCGACACGGTCGTTTGCATCTACAACGAAAATAGAACGCGCGAGTAAACGCAGCTCTTTCATCGTGACGCCGTATGCTTCTCCGAACGATAAGTCCCGGTGATCCGACAGCGCCGTGATGCTGTTCACGCCGTTGATTTCAGTCCAACGCTTTTGGGCGAATGGCAAATCCGCGGAAACTGCCAATACCTCTACATTGTCGCCAAGTGAAGCGGCTTCTTCGCTAAAACGTTTTGTCTGATCGGAACAAACGCCCGTGTCAAGAGAAGGCACCACACTGATCAAACGTACTTTCCCTGCCGTTTCCTGTAAGGTCACGGGGCTCAAATCATTTGCCAGAACTGTAAAATCCGGTGCTTGGTCTCCTACTTTAACTTCATTTCCTGGCA
This sequence comes from Planococcus massiliensis, assembly GCF_000821325.1. Taxonomy (NCBI): domain Bacteria; kingdom Bacillati; phylum Bacillota; class Bacilli; order Caryophanales; family Caryophanaceae; genus Planococcus; species Planococcus massiliensis. The sequence continues at coordinate 2,148,212 of NZ_CCXS01000001.1, forward strand.
ACGTCACAGGATTTTTCTTAAACGTAATTTGTACCAACAAAAACGCCTCCTTTTTCTCCACTTACAATCTTACTAGAATGCCTCGTTGTGTTGCAACTCAGACCCATCTGCTGCTTTTTTCTTCATTATTGCGCTTTTGCGGTAAGCCTGCTCATGGATCACTGTCGTATCTGCAACAAAATCATGGATTCCCTGTTTCAAAGGAGTAAATCCTACAATCCAATACAACGGCAAAATTGTCGCAGAAATAAAGCGGCCAATCCATTCGCGGAAAAGCAGCGTGCTCCAAGACAATTTATCGGTTTTCAATGAAACGACCCGGATGCCCATAATCATTTTGCCGACTGTCTGGCTCAAGTATTTTGTCATCAACACAAAATACGCATAGAAAAGAACCGCGGAAATGATGGCATACGGTGCATACCAAGGCGAGCCGCTCGTTTCAAGCCCCAATAAAAGGAAGATCGGTTTCACCGATATCGAAGTGACCGCTGAAATGAGCAGCAAGTCGATCAAATAAGCCCAAAACCGCACCCAAAATCCGGCAGGTTTGCGTTCGTAAAATAGAACTTCTTCATAATCCGGAGTTGAGGGACGAGCTGCGTGTTCACTTGGTACAGCCTGATTTCCCTCATTCAAATGGTCCGTCATCAATCGTCCCTCCCTTATTTTTCACCGTAAAGATACATCATCCGCGGCGAGTTGTACTCTGAAAATAATTTGGCCATCATTTTTGATTCCATGTCATTCCCTAAGAATGAGTTGAGTTTAAATGAAAGCAGAGATCCCAGGCCATCCGATGCGCCGTATTCAAAAACTTCCGCATTCTCTAATCCGAAATCTTCCTTCACTGCTGCAATGACATCTTCTTCATAGCCGAAGTCATCGGCCAAATTCGCTTCTACTGCCTGGCGGCCATTCATCACACGGCCGTCTGCGACAGCTTTCACTTCAGCTTCTGACATGCCGCGGCCTTCTTCAATAATATCGACGAATGACTCATAGGAATCATCCAGCATATCTTGAAGTATTTTCTTTTCTTCGTCTGTCATATCACGCGTCGGGCTCATGATGTCTTTATATGGCCCCGATTTGATCGTCACAAAGTCGATGCCGTATTTCTCAGCAAGCTTTCCGTAGTTGACGCTTTCCATGATGACGCCGATCGAGCCAGTCAAAGTTTCGCGGTTCACAAAAATCTTATCGGCCGGTGCTGCAATGTAATAGCCGCCGGAAGCAGCTGTCGCTCCCATTGATACGTACATCGGCTTTTCTGTCTCTTCCTGAATCTCTTTGATCTTATCGTAAATTTCAGCAGATTCGACCACTCCGCCGCCTGGTGAATTCACTTTTAAGACAAACGCTTTGATGCTGTCATCTGATTTCACTTGCTCCAGCTGCTCCATGAAAAATTCATGGTTGTAGCCGGCACTTCCGAACAGAGGCGACGCTTCTCCGGTGTCTTGGATCACACCTTCCACATTCAATACTGCAATGCGCTCGTCAAAATCACCTGATTCAATCACATTTTCGGCAAAACTTGTTTCACTTGTAGCCAACATTTCATCAAAATTCGCATTCATCGCAGATTGGAAAAATGCAAATGCGGAGTTAATGACAAGAGATAGCCCTAAAACGGCTGCGGCCGCCACTAACGCGATCCATCTTTTTGTATTCATCTATTCAGTTCCCTCCTTTAAGTCTACAACCCATTATACGTGCAACACCAAAAAATGTTTCATTTCTGCGGGAAGTTATTAAAGCGGTGCATTGGCATTTGCCCGTTTGCCATTCCGCGCCTCGATAATTTTTGATCCCGTAAACAGCGCTAAAGCAAACCAGATAAACGAAAAGGAAATCAAATCAATGCGGTCAAAATCTTCTCCGTAGACCAGTACGCCAAGCAGCAGCATCAGCGTCGGCGCAATATATTGAAGGAAACCGATCATATACATCGGAATCAACGGCGCCCCTGTGGCAAACAGGAACAATGGCAGCGCAGTCGCTGCACCGCTTAAGATCAGCAACAGATCCGTTGTGCCGGAATCGTGGAGGAATACAGCCTGTCCGGAAACAAACAAATAAACCATGTATGCCGCTGCAAGCGGCAGGACAAATAAAGTTTCAAGCGCCAGTCCCCGGAGTGCATCCAATTTAATCGTTTTTTTGATAAAGCCGTAGAAGGCAAAACTAAATGCCATTCCAAAAGCAAGCCAAGGAAACTCGCCGTATGAAATCGTCAAGATCGCAACGCCCGTTGCCGCAAATACAAAAGCGACTTTAACTGCCGGGGCCATTTTCTCTTTTAGGAAAAACACTCCGAGCAGCATCGATACAAGCGGATTGATGTAATAGCCAAGACTGGTTTCTACGATCCGGTCGTTTGTTACCGCAAAAATATACAAGAACCAGTTCGCTGTAATTAAATACGAGGCCAGCATCAATGTAAAAAATGTTTTTTTCGATTTCCACAAAGCTTTTAAATCGGCTACTAATAATTTAGCCCGCCCGATTAATACGATAGCCGCCAAGGTAATCAAAAATGACCAGACGACACGGCCGCTCAAAATTTCATCCGCCGGCACATGGTCGACCGTCTTCCAATAAATCGGCAAGACTCCCCAGATGGTATAAGTCAGTATTGTAAACAGTATGCCTCTTTTTTCATCGCTCATCTTAAAATGCTCACCATTCTCTCTTTATTTTGTCTCTCGAAATAATAGTCTAATTATATGCCCCTATAATTTTTAAGTAAACAAGAAAAGCGGAAGCGGCCGTTTAGGTCCGAAAGGCATAAGACAGATTGGCGAAGCGGCGTTCTTTGCCGCATAGCCAAGATGGCTTATGACCCGAGGGCCTGGCCGCTGGCGTCTGGACAATAAGAAAAGCGGAAGCGGCCGTCTAGATTCGCCGGGTTAAATAAAAAAAGCGGCCGAATAAACCGGCCGCTTGCTGTTAGGATTTATTTTTTTCGTTTTGCCGGAGCTCCACTCGGCGAATTTTGCCGGAAGCGGTTTTCGGAAGTTCTTCTAAAAACTCGATCGCTCTCGGGTATTTATACGGGGCTGTCAGCTCTTTTACATGATCCTGCAATGCTTTGACCAATTCGCCAGATGGTTCATTGCCTTCTACTAGAACGACAAATGCCTTGACAATGGTCCCGCGGATCTCATCCGGAGCGCCGATGACCGCGCATTCCTGAACGGCGGGATGTTTGACGAGGGCATCTTCCACTTCAAATGGCCCGATCGTATAGCCGGAAGAAATGATGATGTCATCTCCTCTTCCTTCAAACCAGAAATAGCCGTCATCGTCTTTGGATGCTTTATCGCCAGTGACGTAGTAATCGCCGCGGAATTGCATTTTCGTCCGTTCATCGTCTTTGAAGTAGCCTTTGAATAAAGCAGGCGTTGAAACATGCACCGCGATATCCCCGACTTCGCCTTCCGCTGCCGGCTGGCCATTTTCATCGATGATCTCGACCCGGTTCCCTGGAGTCGGTTTCCCCATGGAACCGATGCGGATTTCCATCCCTTTCATGATTCCGACCAACAAGGTGTTTTCTGTTTGGCCGTATCCATCCCGGACTTCCAAATTGAAATGTTCCTTGAATACATTAATGACTTCCGCATTTAACGGCTCGCCAGCTGAGACTGCACTGTGCAGAGAAGACAAGTCGAAAGAGGCTAAATTTTTCTGCTTCGCCATCAACCGGTATTCTGTTGGAGTACAGCATAAAACGTTAATTTTCTGACTTTCTAAAATCTGCAAGTAAACTTCCGGATCGAATTTGCCATTATACACATATCCGGTAGCCCCGCTTCCGAGTGTCGCAAGGAACGGGCTCCAGATCCATTTCTGCCAGCCAGGGCTTGCCGTTGCCCAGACAAGATCGCCTTCTTTCGCGCCCAGCCAATGCTCAGCGGAAGTGCGAAGATGTGCATACGCCCATCCGTGGCTATGGACAGCCCCTTTTGGATTGCCCGTCGTCCCGGACGTATAGGACAGAAATGCCATGTCGTCATTTTTCGTTTCTGCAGCCTGGTATTCATCAGAAGCTGTTTCCATCTCATCAGTCAATGAAATCCAGCTCGTGTCCGATTTGCCGATGACGAATTTTGTGACCTTTTTCATTTCTTCCACTTCTTCAAACTGATCCATGAACAGTTCGTAAGCGATGACCGCTTTCGCATCACTATGGTTCAAACGATAAGAGATATCTTTTGCCCGAAGCATTTCAGAACTTGGAATCACGACAAGCCCCGCTTTTAGAGCCCCGGTATAAGCAATATAGGCTTCGATTAAGCGAGGCACCATCACTAAGACGATATCTCCTTTTTGGAGCCCTGCTTTTTCAAAGCTGTTTGCCGCTTTATTTGCTTGTTTGATTAATTCATCGTATGTAACTTCTTTCTTTTTCCCTTGGCCGTTCTCCCAAATGATTGCCAGTTTGCCATCACCTGTTGCAAAGCGTTCAATTTCTTCCGTTAAATTATAAGATTCCGGTGCCAATAAGTCTTCTCTGTTCACTAGGCTGTCCCCCTTGGATGGTAAAAATTATTATATCCTTATTATCATAACCTAACTATTTTATTATTCAAAATAATTATAATAAAAGAAAAACTGCCTTTTCAGGCAGTTAGAGAAGGTCTTCAAACTTATTTTCTTTTTTTCGTGGGAATTTAATGACTTCCCGGTTCTGTACTGCTTCTTGGATCAATTCATCAAACGATACGAAGTTCTCGTAGTACTCCACTTTTTCCAGTTTCGGCTTTGTTTTCGGATTGGCTGGCGTAAAAATTGTACAGCAATCTTCAAACGGCCGGATGGAAATATCGTAAGTCCCGATTTTTTGAGCCGTTTCGATGATTTCAAGCTTATCCGCTGCAATTAATGGCCGCAGCACCGGTGAGTTGGTCACGGCGTTGATGGCATTCAAGCTTTCCAGTGTTTGGCTCGCTACCTGCCCCAAACTTTCACCGGTAATGATTGCTTGGCTTTTCGTTTCCGCTAAAACCAAATCGGCTATTTTCATCATCATTCGGCGCGTCGAAGTCATTGTAATATTATCCGGCACTTGCTTATGCACTTCCTGCTGCAATTCGGTAAAAGGAATCACATGCAGATTTACCGAAGATCCAAAATGGCTGAGTTTTTCGGCCAAATCAAACACTTTCTCTTTTGCGCGGTCGTTCGTGAAAGGCGGGCTGAAAAAGTGGATCAGTTCCAGGCGAACTCCCCGTTTCAGCATATGATAGCCTGCTACCGGACTGTCAATGCCGCCTGACAGCATCAATAACGCTTTTCCGCCAGCTCCGACCGGCAGGCCGCCGGCTCCCTGAATGACTTCCGCCATTAAAAAGGCACCGTTTTCGCGGATATCGACTTTTAATTCGATGTCCGGTTTTTTCATTTGAACCGTGAGTTCGGGGAAATTGCGCAATACGTTCGAACCGATTGCTTGCATAATTTCCAGCTTTTCGTGAGGAAAATCTTTATTCGCCCGGTTAACGTTCACTTTGAACGTTTTGCCTTCAAGGTCGAGCTTATCGATCACGGCAATCGCAGCTTCTTGCATCGCTTCCATCGTCAAAGCCGTTTCCGTCACCGGGCTGAATGATTGGATGCCGAAAACTTTCGGCAGCCTTTCCAAGATTTGCTGCATATCTTCTTCGCTGTCTGTAAAGATGAACATCCGGTCGCGCTCTGCTTTGACTCGGATGTTCTCTAAATCTGCGAACATTTGGCGGATATTATCACGCAGGCGCCCAATAAACGAGCTGCGATTTTTTCCTTTAGTCGATAATTCCCCGTAACGGACGAGGATTTGATTTGTTTTCATCCAATAAATCTCCTTTTATGGCAAAACTGATAAAATTTATATTCCTGGCTGTAGACTTGCCGATTATTTTATAAGCTTATGCATATTTGTGAATGCTTCTTTTAAACGCGCAATGTCTTCTGCTGTTGTAAATGCCCCGAAACTGATGCGCATGACGCCATCTTTATATTCCCGCGAAAGTCCGATTGCTTCAATTACATGGCTTGCCTTTTTGTTTTTTGAAGAGCAGGCGCTCGAAGTCGAAACGATGACAGATTCGGTTTGAAGCCCGGATACCAAAATTTCCCCTTTGACGCCTTTTACCGCAACGGCCAGAATATGTGGAGCTGCCCCATTAGGGCTGACCACTTTGACTCCGGCAAATTCCGAGAAAAATTCCCGCAGTTCCTTATTCCAATCAGCAAAAGCGGGATTGGGTTCAGCTAGCCGGAGTGCTTTCGCGAAAGCGGCTGCATGCGGCACAGATACCGTTCCGCTTCGCAAGCCGGATTCCTGGCCGCCGCCAAATTGAACCGCAGAAAGTTCAAGTTGGTTGAAAGCCAACACGCCGCTGCCTTTCAAGCCATGGATTTTATGGCCGGAAACCGTCAATAAATCCGGCATGCTGTTGGCATTTAACTGGATCTTCCCTATGCTCTGCACAGCATCCACGTGCAGCAAAGTACGCGATTCTTGCAACAAAGCTTTTACTTCAGCAATCGGATGGATCGTCCCGATTTCATTGTTGACATGCATGAGGCTTACAAGAATCGTATCGTTTCGAAGCGCATTCTTCAACTCATCCAAACTGATTTCCCCTGATGAATTCACGTTTAAGATTGTAATTTCGAACCCTTCCTTCTCCAATTCTTTCAACGAATTTAAAACAGAAGGGTGCTCGGTAGCTGAAGAAATAATATGCTTTCCTCGATGCCGGTTGGCACGGGCAGCTCCAAATAAGGCTAAATTATTGGATTCTGTTCCACCCGAAGTGAAAATTACGTGCTCCATATTTAAAATGCGCTTGATTTGCTCTCTTGCATTTTCCAGCAAGTCTTCGGCTTCATTTCCCATCTGATGCAAAGAAGCCGGATTGGCATAATATTGTTCGTTGGCTTTCATAAAGGTTTCCAGCACTTCTGTTCTCGGCTTGGTTGTTGCACTATTATCCAAATAAATCATTTCAGGCACCTCCGAAAAAGAAACCACCAGCTCAAGTGGCTGGTGGTTTCTTTTTGTATTTACGTACGCCAAGCATCTTCTTTGACCAGCACTTCAATGCGTTTCATTGAACCCGGTTCAAACGTTTCGACAGCTGTAGCGGCTTCTTCCAATGCTTTTGTATACCGGAGTTGGCGGAACGATTCTTCCGCTTCCATCAACTTGGCATTCATTTGCGGATTCGTTTTGCGGTAGCGGTTTCCATACTGGATGATGCGTTCGATCAATTGAACATTTTCCACCATCTCTGTCGCTTTTTCATCTACCTCATCGATGCACTTCTCCGCTTTCATCAAGTAGTTATCAACTAATTTCATATTCAATGGAACTTCCTGCAGCCCTTGCATAGCTACAAATAGATGCTCTTCCGCTTCTTCTAAGCGGACATCCATTTCTTCTGGAATTCCCGGCATATTCGCTTTATGGAGCATGCGGTCGGTTTCCTGCAACTGCCGTTTTAGGCTTTCTAATTTCGTGCGGGCTGCATTTTCATCGATGCGCAGGCTTCTCAACGAATTAGAGAAATCATTTTGGATGACATCAATCTTCGTCAATTCTTCCCGGATATAAGCAAGCTCTTCTTCTAAACTTGAATACGCCGATTGCGCTTCTCCTGTACGCGATTCTAATAGATCGAAGCGGCTCTGCAATTCTTCCAATTTGTCCAGGCAATCGACCGGAATGGAAGCTTCGCTTTCCGGAATCTTATAGCTTTGCTGGACAATGGCACATTCTTCCGCCATGGCGTTTGTTTCGCGGGAAACGATTTCCAATTGGCGTCCCGTCTCCACTTTGTATTGATCCACATAGTGCTTCGCTTTGACTTCTTTTTCAAGCAATTCATAGAAGGAATCGATGCGGTCTTTCATCATTTCGGCTTCTTCTTTTGCTTCGGCAATGTTAAGCTCTGCAATATTTTGTTTCAAAACAGCCAGTTCATCTTCCATGCCATTCAGCTGCCCTGCCAGTTCCAGATGGTTCAGGTAATAGGATTGAGACTCCATTTCCCGTTGGCCATTGCGCAATTCGTTTATATAGGAAGGAATTTTGGATTGGACATCCGTGAGCAAAGGCGGAATATCATCGATTAACGAAAAGACATAATCCCCTTCAGCCGCTAAATTCATGACTATTTCACGAGCTTCCAAGTAATTTCCCTGTTCCGTCAACGCATCATATTCATTGAAAAGCGGTGTGAACGATTCCAGCTTTTTCTCGAGCGGACCGGCAGCAGCGCCGTAGGAATGCTGATGGGCCAATAAATTCTTGCGAGCTTGGCGATATTGCTCTTTCATCAGGTCCATTTCGCTGCGGTTTTTTTCTTCACTGCCAATCAATTGTTCCAACTCGACCAAAATATCATTCATTTGCTGATCCACATTTTCAATGCGGGCTTCAATGTCTCTTTCAATCGATGAAGCTTTTCCGAATTTAAAGCGGTCGATGGCATCTTCAGCGTCAAATAGAGAAGCATCGATTTTCGGAATATGTACATCCATTACTTCCGTCCATATGTTGCGCCAGCGTTCGAACATTTCCTCCGTCTGGCCATTCATATTCAATTGCTTTACTTTCGTCAGTTCTTCAAGTATCGGTTTATTTTGTATTTGCAGTTTTAACTGTTCTAAGCGTTCGATTTCCGCGCTGTGTTTCTTGCGAAACAAAAAGCCGACGGTAATTGCCGCTAATAGAATGATGACCGCAATGATGATATACTTCATCATAAGTCATATAGCCCCCTGTTCCAAAATCACATTTGCTGGTCTATGTAAATTTATTTCATGATTCTACTATTTTAACATGTATTCCATTCTTTTGTTTGTCAAATTGGAGAAAACGGATAAATATTTTTCAACTCGAAAGAAAGCTGGTGTTTTAATGAAAAGAGACGGGCATATCCACACGCCTTTCTGCCCTCACGGCACGCAAGATTCACTCGATTCCTACATAGAAAAAGCGATTAAATCCGGTTTTACCGACATTTCCTTTACGGAACATGCTCCCCTCCCCTCCTCATTCGTTGATCCAACGCCTGAGCAGGACAGCGGCATGAGATTAGAAGAGATGCCTCCATATATAGACGCCATTCAACAGGCAAAAGATGCATATAAGAACGATATTCGCATTCGCTTAGGCCTGGAAATTGATTATATCCGCGGCTACGAAAAAGAAACGCAGGCATTCTTGGATGAATACGGGCCTGTGTTAGACGATTCCATCTTGTCTGTCCACTTTCTTGAATCAGCCGGCCAGTTTTATTGCATGGATTTCAGCAAAGAAGTTTTCATGGAACTATCGAGAAAAATGGGTTCAGTTGAAGCCGTCTACAGCCAATATTACGATGCGGTAGAATCCTCTATTCTAGCGGAACTCGGCGCTTTCAAGCCTAAGCGGATCGGCCATCCGACATTAGTGCATAAATTCCAGCTGGCACACGGCGAACAAATCGATGACAGTTTGCGCATAAAAGCACTATTCAACCGGATCAAAGAAGCTGGAATGGAAATTGATATGAACGGTGCCGGTTTTTCAAAACCCGATTGCCTGGAACCGTATCCTCCGTTTCCTTACATCGATTATGCAAAATCGCTTTTTATTCCACTTGTTTTTGGCTCGGATGCCCATAGTGCGAATGGCTTGCATAAGCATTATGAGAAATTCTATACTTAACAAAGCAAAAATATAGATCACCCTTAAACGAAAAGAGGTTTTTGAATGTTTACTCAAACAGATTACAGCGGCACCCGTGCAGACCAGTATGCGATGCTCGGCAAACAGCTGGATGCATTATTAGAAGGTGAAACCAATACAGTCGCAAACTTAAGCAATGCTTCTGCGCTACTCAATCAGTTTTTGGAACGCATTAACTGGGTCGGCTTTTACTTGATGGAAAATGGAGAGTTGGTTCTCGGACCTTTCCAAGGCCTGCCTGCTTGTGTCCGCATCCAAGTCGGAAAAGGCGTCTGCGGCACCGCCGTATCGGAAAAGAAAACGATGCTGGTTGAAGACGTTCATGCTTTTCCTGGACATATTGCCTGCGACGCAGCTTCGCGTTCTGAAATCGTGGTGCCGCTCGTAAAAGACGGCACTGTAATCGGCGTTCTGGATATCGACAGTCCAGAACTTAGCCGTTTCACTGCCGATGATCAAGCGGGCCTTGAGCATTTTGCAGAAATTCTGCTAAAACATCTATAAGCGTGAAAAGCCAGGATCTCATAAAATGAGATCCTGGCTTTTTTTTGTAGAAGTTTGAAGCCATCATTGTTAGCTAGGCGCTTCCGCTTTTCTAATATCCAGACTCCAACAGCCAGATTCTCGGGTCATAAGCCGTCTTGGCTATGCGGCAAAGAACGCTGCTTCGCCAATCTGTCTTATGCCTTTCGGACCTAACCGGCTGTTTCCGCTTTTCTATTGTCCAGACTCCAGCGCCCAGCCCCTCGAGGTATTAAGCCACCCAGCTCTGGAAATCACGATTTCCGCCGCTGGCTGTCTTAAGCTTGTCGGGGCTTAACGGGCGCTTCCGCTTTTCTAGGCTTCCTGCAATTTCGGTTTTACCGTTTCAAACGCTTTTGCCAAATCTTCGATTAAGTCATCTGTATGTTCAAGTCCAACGGAAAGGCGCATGAGCGATTCGGTAATGCCCATCGCTTCCCTTTCTGTTTGCGGCACTACTGCGTGGGTCATGGAGGCCGGATGTTGGATCAAGGTTTCTGCATCCCCTAAGCTGACCGCGATTTTAATCAGCGACAAGGCATTCATGAAAGCCTGCGCTTCTTTTTTGCCGCCTTCAATTTCAAATGAAATCAAACCGCCGCCGTCTTTCATTTGCGCTTTTGCGATTTCCACTTGCGGATGGGCATCGTCAAATGGATAGTAGATTTTTTTCACCAGCGGTTCCTCTTTCAAGAACGCCAAAACCTTCTTTGCGTTCGCGATATGGCGGTCCATTCTGACATGCAATGTTTTCAAACCGCGGATGATAAGCCAGGCATCGAAAGGCGACATAATTCCTCCAACGTCTTTTTGCACAGTCATGCGGATATTTTGCATCTCTTCCCCATCTTTTCCGACAAGAATGCCCCCAATGACATCGCCGTGTCCGTTCAAATATTTTGTCGCACTATGCAGAACAAAATCGGCTCCCATTAAAATGGGATTTTGAAGATACGGCGAACTGAAGGTATTATCAACGATTACGCGCAAACCATGCTTTTTGGCTACAGCCATAACCGCTTCCAGATTGACAATTTCCATCGTCGGGTTGATCGGCGTTTCTAAATAGATGCAGACGGTTTCCGGACGGAGCGCCCCTTCAATTTCCTCTTCGGTTGTCATGCTGACCAAGTCGTGCGTAATCTTATATTTCTCTTCCATCATTTCCAATAGACCGAACGTACAGCCATATATGCCGCGCGAGCACAGAACATGGTCTCCCGCTTTTGTTGCATGGATTAAAATCGCACTGACTGCCGCCATCCCCGAGCCAAATGCCAGCGCCCCTTCGCCGTATTCAATTTCAGCCATTCGTTCTTCCAGAATGCGCACTGTCGGATTTCCAAGGCGCGAATAAATATTGCCAGCTTTCTCTCCCGCAAAACGGCTTTCCCCTTCTTCTGCCGTTTCAAAAGAAAACGTCGAAGTCTGATACAACGGAGCAGCTAAACTGTCGTGATGAACAGCACTGCCATACCCCTTATGAATTACCGCTGTCTCCATAGTCATCCTTGATTTCTTCATTTCCCTACACCCCTTAGTAGTTTTTGAAAACGCTTACATTATAACTAATTTCATTCTACCTTGGAAATTAAAAAAAAGAAAGCCGTTGCTTCAGACAGTTTTTTCTTTTCGTTGACTTTTTCTTTCGATTTCAGTTATACTAGACTTTGTGTAAAATAATCGCAGCAGTTGTATGTGCGTGTTTGTTCATTTTGTTCCTATCTGCATAGGTGTATCGCGTAACTCATGGCTGCAGAGCGAAGGTACATGAAAACAAAATGGCTTACAGCATGAATGCATCTGGTTTTTATTTTACTTCAAAAACCAAAAAAAGAGGAGGAGACATATATGTCTCGTTATACAGGTCCATCATGGAAACTGTCACGCCGCTTAGGAGTTTCCCTAACAGGCACAGGTAAAGAATTAGAAAAACGCCCTTACGCACCAGGTCAACACGGTGCTAACCAACGCAGAAAAGTTTCTGAGTACGGTTTGCAACTTCAAGAAAAACAAAAACTTCGTTTCATGTACGGTGTAAACGAACGCCAATTCAAAACTTTGTTCAACAAAGCTGGTAAAATGCCAGGTAAACACGGTGAAAACTTCATGATCTTGCTTGAAGCTCGCCTTGATAACGTTGTATATCGTTTAGGTCTTGCGCGCACTCGCCGCCAAGCTCGTCAATTAGTTAACCACGGCCACATCCTTGTTGATGGCAAACGCCTTGACATTCCGTCATACAGCGTGAAACCAGGACAAACGATTTCTTTCCGTGAAAAATCTAACAACCTTGATGTAGTTAACGAAGCAATCGAAGTAAGCAACTTCGTTCCTGAATATGTTACTTTCGATGCTGATACTAAAACAGGTACATTCGTGCGCCTTCCAGAGCGCAGCGAATTGTCTGCTGAAATCAGCGAACAGTTGATCGTTGAGTACTACTCACGGTAATTGAAAAAACCTCGATCCGGTCCGCCGGTTCGAGGTTTTTTTGTGGAAAGAAAAAGGGCCCCCTGTTTAAAGGGAGCCCTTTTGATTTACTGGTTTATTCAGGTTAGGAATAGAGTTTTTCTTCCAGCACTCCGTCCACGAGTTCGATCGCTTTTTCCAGCCGTTCGTTATAATCGCCGTTTATGGAATGGTATCGAATACCGCGTTTATCCAAAAGTCCTTTGAGGTAGGCATGATTCTTCTGCCTTACGGATGGGTCACCGAAAGAACGCATGCCGTCATCCACCCATTCCACGTCAGGCTCCAGGAATAGCCATAAATCATACCGTTGAAGATCCGCGACATGATCCAAGATTGGCTGTTCGTAGCCGAGGTAGGCCCAAGAAAAGTATTGGGTCACATTCGCTTCTGTATCAATGAACAGCAGTTTATTGGCGCGCTTCGCCTGTTCTTCTTCATGGTACTTGTGTTCAAAGGCGATTTTCGGAAAATCGGACTCAATCGCAATTTCTGCGCCGATGTCTTCGTAGAACGTGCGTCCGTATTCTTCTACATAACTCGTATTGTACAAATTGGCCAAGTTCTTAACCAATGTCGACTTCCCTGAGCTTTCAGTGCCGACCACCACTATTTTCCGGACGAAATATGGCTGGACGACGTGCGGAATGATTGCCCAATGCTTCATTGCCCCTTCTTCCCGGATTTGCGTCGCAGAAACCGGATAAGTCCGTCGTTCTGCATCCAGAACAATATGCTGCGCGTTCGGATACAGCTTCTCAAAATGCCGCCCATATTCCGGTTCGGAGCTGAACACCGTATCAATCTCTTTTCCAATGGCCGATTTAATGCTTTCGGCCCCTTGTTCCCAATCTGAAAATTCGCCGGTCTGCTTTTCAGAAATTGCATGGACTTTAACATGCGGCAAGTCTTTCGTCAGTTCATTCCACCACCGGAGCCGTTGATGGAATGGGATCGGCTTCATCGTCGTTCCTTTAAAATAGAATTCCTTTTCATATTCTTCATCATGTGTAATCATGACGTGCAATTCTTCGACCATCGTACTGGCTCGAATCATGGCACTTACATGCCCTTGATGGACGATTAGAAATTTCCCGCCATACATCCCTACTTTTCCTATAGCCATCCCTACATGCTCTCCTTTGCCAAATCCTGCTTCTTGGCCATTTTTCTCCAGTTATAGTAGCCGTAAATCGAATTGAATAAAAATGCCGTCCACATGACAACCAATGCATAATCGTTGCCGCCTGATGCATCGAGCGTAATTACCCATAAGGCAATCGACAAGATATTTACTAAAATCCAAATTAGCCACTGTTCTGCAAATCGCTTAAGCATCAGAATTTGCGCCATGACCGAAAGAATCGTTGTCGCCGAATCCAATCCGACAGACCGCCCGCCGATCACCTGAAGCAAAATAGCATACAGCACAGTCCCGGCAATGACGGCGATTATTGAATACATCCAAGATTTGATGCTCATTGTTTTTACAGCGACATCTTCGCCTTGTACACTGTCTTTGTTTTTTATGCTGTTACGGTGCCATAAGTATAATCCGATAAACTGAATCGGAAAATAGAAAAGCCCGTTCAGCATGGCTTCTCCGTACAGCCCATAAGTGAAAGAAATGTAAGCATAGGTGGATGTTTGGACCATCCCGAAATAATAATTGCTGATTTTCCCCTTTGCGACTAGCAGCACACAAAACATTCCGGTCAAAGAACTGATTAACCCAAGAAGTGTATCGTCCCAGGCAAAGAATAAATAGATATTAATCGCAGCAAAAACAACCAGCCAACTTTTTTCAAACAGAGTCCAATCTTCAAAAAACTTTTTTCTTTTTGAAAGTGCAGCAGTACCGACCATTCCCTCGTCCTCCTAGTTGTACAAGCTCGTAACTTTACTTATAAGTCCTTCGATTACAGCAGCAATCATCGGCAAGCCCCTTGCTGTTTGATGCAATCCTTTCCCCCGACTCTATCAGTATACTTCTTCGAAAAAGCAACTTGCATCATTTTTTTAGAATAATTTTACATTTCTTTCATTAAAAAGATCGCATAAAAAAACGGCGCTTTCGCTGCTAGATTCAACTAACAACGAAAGCGCCGCTTTAATGAGGGCTTTATTATCCGTCTATTAACGAAATGCCATTTTCTTTTAGCGCTTGTGCCAATGTATTGTAAACTTCAATGTCCACAAATTTAATTCCGAGATGGACGGCTGTTTGTGCGATGACCGGGCTCAGGCCGGACAAGGCTGTTTTGACTCCAATAATCTTTAGACCGTTGATCAGCTGAAACACTTGCTGGGCGACCATCGTATCGATGATCGGCACCCCGGAAAGATCGATGAACAATTTTTCGATATTGTGTTTAGCGCTCTGGCGAAGCGTTTTTTCAAAAACGATTTGAGCACGATGGGTCGTAATCTCGCCGATCAGCGGAAGAAAACCTGAGTGTTTCGTCAGCAAGATAACGGGTGCACTCATTTCCACGATCATTTGCTGCTGGGCATGCAAGCGATCTTGAGCGGCTTTTGTATTTTGGGAAGTGAACTCAAGGATGACCGAACTGATTGAATTCACTACTGCAAGATTCCATTCATTTAATTGTTCTATTGAGACCGTATCTTCATTCTCTTTGGCATAAGATCCAATCATTTCTAAGTATTGTTCCTGCGTCCGGAAAAATTCGCCGAGTACACTCACTACCGGCGTGGAGAGATGGTCTTCATCTTTGGCAATCGTTTCGATCCAATCTTGGAAACCCGCAAAAAACTCTTCCTTATCTTTTTCAAACATGGCACAGAAACGCACATGAAATTCATGGTTCTGATGCTTTAACGTTTCTATTTTTTCAGGGTCAGTCGAACTGTAGACTCCCCCTTTATTTTTGTCCAACCCTTCATACCATTTTTCGGTTAATTCCCATGTACGTTCAGTCAAATAATGATATAAACCCTGATTTTTGAGCATATGTCTCTCCCTTTGCATCCAGAGGCATTTTCGGACAGGCTAATTTGCCTTGAAAATCACCTTAGTTTCTAAATTAAATTGCCTTAATTTAATCATATACGATTCTTTAAACAAGTGCATAATTATAAGCGAGACATTTTTTATTCTTTCCCCTTTTTGCCTTTTTGTTGTCGATTTATAGCGGAGGTGCTAATCTTGTATTATCATGAAAACCGAAATGAGGTAAGGCGTATGGCGAAAGTTTCACTTGCAGAGGCAGTCAAATTAAAAAGTATTTTGGCAAAGCGGATTCACGAATTGGAAGAGGAAATGGTGCGTGTCTCTTTTGCAGAGATTGAAAAAGGAGGCAGCTTGCCTAAACAAGCTCGTTCAATCGCAGATGCTGAATACGATTTGGAAAACGTCCGCAAGGATTTTAGGACATTGGACAAATTAATGTATGAAGCAAACATTTCGCATGTCATCGAATTCAACGGCGAAGCCCTAACTATCGTTGAGGCGATTGAATACGCTACCCAGCTTCGCGCAAAAGCCCGACTCTACAAAGTTTTTGGCGCTTCTAAAAAAGAGGAATTCCCTTATAATTTCGGCGAAGCTGCGGCGCTTATCAGAGTCGCCTTATTCGATCCCGAGGAATATCGCTTAAAAGCACTGGACAATGAACGCCAGGCGAACCGGCTATCGAATGCCATCAACGCTAAAAATTATACGATAGCACTTAATTTCGATGGTTCAACATATTTTTAACCTTGAAGGGGTGAGACTCCGCTTCAAGGCATAGAGGAAGAAAATTGCTGCGCTTCGGTGCACTTACTCGAACAGGAAATGGCCAAACCCATGACTTATCACCCGTTCCCAAGTTACCTGTTACCGATTCCCAACTATCAGCAATAGCGGCGGAATGCCAAACTCTGTATGACTGTCTTCTTCTATGAGTCCCTTTGCCTGTTTGGCAGAGGGATTTTTTTAATGGTAAACTGGTTAAAACGGAGGTGCAGATAATGCGGATTATTTCAATTTGTCCAAGCAATACCGAGCTGCTTGCATTTTTAGGGGCAGAGGATTTGCTTGTAGGAATCGATGATTATTCCGATTGGCCGAGTTCAATTACTCACTTGCCTCGGCTCGGGCCTGATTTATCGATTCGAATGGATGAACTCGAAGCGTTGAAGCCCGATTTGGTTCTGGCTTCCCTCAGCGTACCGGGAATGGAAAAAAATGTGGAAGAATTGGTAAAAAGAAAGATTCCGCACCTTGTGTTGGATCCCCAAACTTTAGAGGAAATTGGCCATGACCTTTTAACAATTGGCCAAGCTTGCGGCATAGACGCCGTTCCCATTCAACAGGAATTTCTATCTGTTGTCGCTGATTTAAAAAAGCGGGCGGCAGCCGTTTCTTCTCGCCCTTCCCTTTACTGGGAATGGTGGCCGAAGCCTGTGTTCACGCCAGGCCGCGTCAACTGGCTGACGCAGATCAGCGAGCTCGCTGGCGGGCGCAACGTTTTCGAAGACGTCGATTCTGCGAATATCCAAACCGATTGGGAAGATGTGCGAACACGAAATCCCGATTATATTCTGCTCGCCTGGGTCGGCATCATGACCTCCAAAGTCAAACCCGAGCTTGTCCGAAAACGCCCGGGCTGGGATGAAATGAAAGGCTTTGAAAACATCCATGTAATGGAAGAAGAGCTGTATTGCCGGCCTTCTCCCCGCTTGATTGAAGGAGCAGTGAAGCTCGGAAAACTTCTTCACCCAGAACAGTACAGGGATATGGAATTGCCGCGATTCATCAAAGCGAAACAACGATAAAAACGAGCAGCCATATACGGCTGCTCGTTTTTGCTTGCTTTAATTGTTAAAGTCCCGCAGGTCCGCGTTTTTCAATTGAACGCGTATCATCCAGACCATCGTCGCCTCTGATCGCCGTCGAAGAATTTCCGCCGATCAACGGATCTTTAGGATCCACAAAGCCATCCCGGTCGTTATGGTCTGGAAGGAAATCTTTCTGATCTTCAACTAATACTAAAATGCTGCCTTCATTAAATTGAGATTCATAGCGCTGTGCTTCGTCTTCCGGAATACCCATCCCGATCAAAGCGCCAGCCAAACCACCGATGCCTGCGCCAGCGGCAGCTCCCGTCAATCCAGCAACAATGGGTCCAGCTGCTACAATCGGACCGATTCCGGGAATGGCTAGAGCCCCAATTCCTGCCAGCACGCCGCCGAGACCACCTAAGGCGCCGCCTGTTAGAGCGCCAGCAGCTGCACCT
This sequence comes from Planococcus massiliensis, assembly GCF_000821325.1. Classification (NCBI taxonomy): domain Bacteria; kingdom Bacillati; phylum Bacillota; class Bacilli; order Caryophanales; family Caryophanaceae; genus Planococcus; species Planococcus massiliensis. The sequence goes on from NZ_CCXS01000001.1 coordinate 2,166,182, forward strand.
TCTTCGACATGCGTATCGGTTTCTTCCATAATATTTTCTGCTTCTCTTTTATCCTTGCTTAGTACGGAAATATCTTCTGAACGATAACCTTGCCGCTTTAACTCCTCTATCGCGGCAATTGCTTCATTTTCTGTTTGATACGATCCTGCAACTCGTTGTTTTGCCATTCTGAACGCCTCCTCTGGATTATGTTCTGCCATAGTGACAAATTACCCGCAGAGAGAGGAGGTAAACATTTTCCTTTTGATCCAATCATTACGGAATTTCAGTACTTAATGCAAAGACTTCGGTTCAGCTCTAATGTTAAAGTTTTTGCGGCGATAAACACTCAGGAAAATGCCCACTACTAAGGCACCAAGCATAGTCGGCCAGAATCCGTAACTGAGAAGCGGCAATGACATGCTGATCGACGGCAGCACTCCAAAAATCATCCCGATATTATAAATAGCTTGAACTACAAATAGAGCAACTCCTCCGCTCAGCAACATCTTTCCATATGGATCTTTTAGTTGGCGAGCAATATAGACCATGCGAACGGCCACTCCAGTTAACGCAAGTAAAAGAAGCAACCCAGCTGCCCATCCAAAATGATGAATAATATTTAAGAAAATGAAGTCTGTATGCGCAGAAGGGATAAACTGCATGTCGCTAAGATCGCCAAACCATGTGGATTCACTTACTATTTGGTTAATTTGCATGTACATATATCCCGAAGTTTCACTATATTTTTCAGGATTCAAAAACGCATAGAAGCGCTCTAATTGATACTCTTTCAGAGAAGTAAATGTGATAGCCATTATAGAAGCGGTTAACGTCAAGCAAACTGCTGCAAATCCGAATATTTTCTTATTGTTCAAGGAGCTGGATATCAACATGGTTAAAACCATTAAACTATAAATCAGGAAAGCAGCCATTCCACCTGCATTTAGCATTAAAGCGGAAGTCAGGAGAAAGAAAAGAGCAGCTTTCCAGAATACCGCTTGTTCCTGCACTAAATAAGAAGCCCAAAACAGAAATAAAATTGGCAAGGTATGTAGAATTTGAAAAGACAGCGGACCAAAATCGATAATTGGATAACCGTTCATCATTCCAGTGGACAGGAAATTCAACAGAAGCAGCAATATAATCCCAATCCCCAGAAATAGCCAATGTAGATTTTTTAATTTCCGGTAATCAAAGAACATTAACCCTATTGCAGCTGCAACTCCAAGCACTGCCATGACACTTTTCTTCCCGATATAACTGCCGAGGTCTGCGGCATTTATTGCTACGAGAGGCAAGAAACTAAATCCGATAATTAACAGGAACAGCGTTAGCATGGCCCAATCCAGTTTTGGCCGGTAAAGCGAATTCAGCTGTATCCCTAAATGAACTGGACTTCCCATCTGTTCAATTGCCCTTTCTTCTGCTTGCATCTCATTAAGTCCTTTATTAAGCAATGCCTTTTGGGTTTCTCTTAAATGATAAGTTAATTCAGCTTCAACCTGTTCTTTCGCTTCTTTTGAACGAACTTGCTCAGTCACTTTCTTCACATAATGGTTTTTTCTATTCCCCACAGCTCTTTACACCTCCAATATCTCTTTTAAATAAGACTGTTTAACAGCATATTTCTTTTCAGCTTTCCTTAATATTTTCTGGCCTTTATCAGTTAAACTATACAACTTTGCTTCATTCTCTTCCCATTTGCTGACCAAAAGACCATTCACTTCTAAACGATGCAATAAGCTATATAGCAATCCCTCATTTTCTTCAAACCTTTTAATGCCCCTGCTTCGAAGGTAAGTGATTAAGACAACACCTGTTTTTTCTTGTACGAGAAGTTGCAGCACAGACAAATAGACATATTCATCACTCTCCACCTGCTTTCTTATTTCCGTGTGGATGCTGTTTTTAAGTTGATCTGTAAATTCCAATTGATTGAATACTTTTTTCTTCATCACTTGTCTCAGTTCTTTTAAACGTTCTTCCATTGTTATCCCTCCAAACTTTCTTTAAGAAGTTCTTTAGCCCTCTTTAATCTTGTTTTGATGGTACTTTCATTCTTCATTAAAGTTGCAGCAATTTCACGGATTGAGAGCTCTTGAAAATAATAGAGATAGATTACTTCCCGATAAATGACGGGTAATTTCATGACAACAGCAGCCAGTTCCTCATCTTCATCTTTTTGGATAATTGATTTTTCCAGCGCAATGTTGCTGTCCTCATGAAGGAATGGCTCTTCTATAGCGAGAACGATATTCTTGTAATGCCAGCTTTTCAAATAATCTTTGCTATGATTGATAGCAATTCGCCAGAGCCACGTTCTGAATGTCGATTTCTGCTTGTATGTATGCAGTGATTTATAGCACTTAATGAAAATTTCCTGAGTTAAGTCTTCTGCAGCCGCCCGGTTTTTCACATAAGAATATACGAGCTGCAAAATTTCCTTTCCATATTCTTTAATAGCTTCGTTAATAATTTCCTCTGAACTTGCTGTACTGATCTGGTCAAACGTTATTTCGTCCACTGCTTAGCCTCCTGTCTTAAATTTAGACGACCCAGACAAAAAGAAAGTTTGGAAAACGCCGTAAAACTTTTAAGCTTTGGAGCCGAAAAGAAAACACCGTTTAGATCATAAACGATGTTTAGCCAACCTATTCACTTTCATCCCCTTTTTTATTCTCCACAAAAATCTTCAAGTTCTGAACGGACATAATATCCTTCAATCACTGCATGCCCTGAAGGATAAAACGTCGTCTCCCATTCACTGCCATCATCAAATCGCAATATTGCAGTATGGCCTTCCGCCAGTTCGAACTCTTCTGTTCCTTCTCGTTTGCTTGAATTGATTTCCTCTTTTACGGCCTGTAAACGGACCGGATCTGTGATTTCAATCAGAGCCTCCGTTTCCAGACAGCGAATATCGATTTTTTCTATTTCTTTCTCGATAATCGGGCTTGTAGGCATACAAGCTGCAAGTGCCGCTATTATTATTCCCAAACCCGCATGCTGCCGCTTCATCCATACCCCACCCTACTTTTAAATTCAATCCAAAATCGCTGCTTTTTCTGGATGATGTAAAAACGAAAAAAGCATCTCGATTTGAGCTTCTGTGTTCCGATTCAAAGAAAGTTCAGGCAATGCAGCAGCTGAGAAAAATTCGACTCCGTCCGTCTCTACTCCAAATGATGCCCTACCGCCTACAATTTCACATTGAACAAATAATTTATAATAATGATAGGGCTGCGGCGGATGTCCGTGTTTATTCATATCCAAAAGAGCCAATAGTTTTACTGGAACAGCTTGAAACCCCGATTCCTCCCTTATTTCTTTCACAATATTCTCGCTTGGGGATAGGCCGATATCACAAAAGCCTCCTGGAAGCGCCCATTTATTGTCGACTTTCTCTTTGACCAATAAAATTTTCCCATCCCGGAATACGGCTCCCCGGACATCCACCTTGGGAGTTTGGTAACCTTTTTCACTCGCAAATAAGTCTTTGATCTTTTCCATTTCCACTTCGGTATGTTCAGCCATAATTTCTGTACTGATAGTGCGCAATTCTTCAAAACGCTCCATATCGTATACATCTTTCGAGTAAGTTAACCCTGCTTGAGACAGAGACTGAATGCGTTTAGCCCATTCCAACCATTTTGTACTCATTAAATCCCTCGATTCAACTAATAATATCCTCTTAACTGCATTCTCTGCGGAATGCCGCTATTCCTCTTTAAAATAAAAAAAACCGCCTACCAAGCAAAATTGCTCGATAGACGGTTAAGCGCTTCTCTAGTAGATTATGCGTTTTGGTGAACCAATTTAGAAGCTGCCTCTTTCACTCGCTCAAGGCCTTCTTCGATAATCTGTGCCGCTTTGTCAGGTGTTGCGTTATGGCCTTCGATGATGACTTCATCAACAATCTGCATGCCGAACACGCCGCCGAAAACATTGCGCATATAATTAACAGCCATTTCCATCGGTGCCGCTTCTGGTGAAGAGTAAACGCCTCCGCGTGCATTCAAGAAAATCGCTTTTTTGTCTGTCATCAATTGAATCATATTACCTTCTGCATCGTATTTGAATGCAAATCCAGCGGCATACACATAGTCGATAAATGTATGCAATTTAGCAGGAATCGTCAAATTCCATAATGGGAATGCAAATACCACAAGGTCAGCTGCAGAAATGGCATCCATTGCTTTTTGTTTCGCTGCTAATAGACGTTGTTCGATATCTGTCAATTCTTCTTCATTTTGCAATTTGCCGAATGCATTGAAAAGATCTTGGCCGAAATAAGGCATATCTTCTTCGTACACATCATAAGTTGTTACGTTCAAGTCTTTATTATCTTTCACCGACTCCATGAACGTTTCGTACATCTTGCTTGAAATGCCTTCAGTTGCCGGACGGTTGTTCGCTTTTACTACTAATACATTCATTTGTTCAAATTCCTCCAATAAATTATATTCACATCCCCTATCATATAATGAATACGTATTTTTTTGTTGTGAGACGACTTATCCTGACTTCAAGATATTCATTTCGTGAACATTTTATGACTTTTTCCATTTACTGGTGAAACCTTTCGATTCTAGCTCCGTATTAAGACCAGGAGGGATGGCATGATTTCTTTTGTATTGATTTAATTGGTTGGCCTACCGATTGCAGTCCTTCTTCATGAAGTCGGCCATGCCATTGGCAGTGCTTTGTTATCCAAAGAAAAAGTGAGAGTCTATCTAGGTCCGTTGGATGACAGCAATAAAGAAAATTTTCGGTTCGGAAAGATTTCGTTTCATATCCGGTGGGCTTATTACGGATTTTGCGCTTTGGTGAAGCCAAAAGAAAAACGATCAAAAATTCAACGATTCTTATTCTTAGCAGGAGGTCCTGCTGCTTCATTAAGCCTTGCACTTTTGTCTTTCGCCGCTTTAAATCAGCTGACGAATTGGGACCTTCAGAATTTCACGAAAGGTTTCATGTACATTAATCTTTGGTTATTTGCCGGTACGTCCATCCCTGTCATCTATCCGAAATGGATGGGTCCATACGCAGGACACTCATCTGATGGCTATCAGCTCATTCAATTAATGAAGAAAGAAAAAACACTTGAAACAAAAGCGGATTAAAAAAATGCGGCTTCCCAATGGAAGCCGCATTTTGCCTTTATTTATTAACTAAACTGAACCATATGGTATTTTTTCTTGCCTCGGCGGATGATGGAGAACGCATCTTCCAACCGGTCTTTTTCATCGATGATGTAGTCAAGGTCAGTGACTTTTTCACCATTCACCGAAATTGCGCCGTTTGTGACATCTTCCCGCGCTTGGCGTTTAGATGAAGAAATGCCTGCTTCGACGATCAAGTCGACAATCGACTTCGCTTCTTTCGCGAGTTCAACTGATGGCACATCTTTAAAAGCAGCGCGCATTTCCTCTGCTGATAAAGCCTTCAAATCTCCGCTGAACAAGGCTTTCGTGATGCGCTGCGCATCTTCAAGCGCTTTTTCGCCGTGGATCAATTTGGTCATTTCTTCAGCTAAAACCGTTTGCGCTTTACGCAAATGCGCTTCCGTTTCCACTGTAGTTTCAAGAGCTTCAATTTCTTCGCGGTCGAGGAATGTGAAAATCTTCAAGTATTTGATGACATCTGCATCCGCTGTATTGATCCAGAACTGGTAGAACTCGTAAGGAGAAGTCTTTTTCGCATCGAGCCAAACAGCGCCGCCTGCCGACTTCCCGAACTTCGTTCCGTCCGCTTTCGTCACTAACGGAATCGTGATGCCAAAAGCTTTCGCTTCTTCATCATGTGTTTTGCGAATCACTTCAAGCCCTGATGTGATATTCCCCCATTGATCAGAACCGCCGATTTGAACGCGGCAATTGTAATGGTTGTACAAGTGGTTGTAGTCAATTGCCTGAATCAATGTATATGAGAATTCCGTGAAAGAAATTCCTTGTTCCAAACGTGATGCAACCGAATCTTTTGCCAGCATGTAATTCACGGAAATCAATTTTCCGTAGTCGCGCAAGAATTCAATAATGCTCATCTGCCCTATCCAGTCGCGGTTGTTAACCATTTTCGCACCATTTTCAGAAGCAAAATCAAAAATTTGTTCCATTTGGACTTTAATGCCTTCCACGTTCTTATCAATCTGTTCCGTTGTCTGCAGTTGGCGCTCTTCATTTCTTCCAGAGGGATCGCCGATCATGCCGGTAGCTCCGCCGACTAAAAGAATCGGCTGATGCCCGTGCGTCTGAAAACGTCGCAATGTCAATAGCGGCACGATATGGCCGATGTGCATGCTATCCGCTGTCGGGTCTACACCGCAGTACAACGAAATCTTCTGTTCATCTAATAATTTCTCCATGCCTTCTTCGTCGGTTTGCTGGTAAAGCAAGCCTCTCCATTTTAAGTCTTCCAATAATGCATTTGCCATTTCCATTTCCTCCTTGTTTCAGCTAATAAAAAAAGCCCCTGCATGAAATTCATGCAGGGACGCTTTTGCGCGGTACCACCCAGCTTGGAGAATCTGATTCTCCCGACTCAATATGTGCCGTACGGGGCACTTCCGTAAACTCCAAGCCTGTAATTCAGCTACTGCGCTTTGACCGGTTTGCACCAACCACCGGCTCTCTCTACAAAGTTTGCAACGCCTACTTCGGACTCTTCATCGTTTGAATATGAAAATATATTAGTTAGTTTACTTTATTATGACATATTGTCAATCTTTTTAGTTGCTTTTGTGTGAATATGCTATAATAAAGCGAGATTTTAGGAGGTTGATAAAGTGCTTGAAAAGATAAGGGACGGCCTTAGGAAAACCGAAGAAACCTACAATAGATGGACTTCCGCAAAATGGGCAAAACGTTTGAGCATCACTAGTGGTGTGCTTTGGAACTTGGCTATTTTGCTTGCAATTATATTTGTCGTCGGCGGTGTATTTGCCGCTTCCGTTGGAGCCGGTTATTTCGCTTCCCTGGTGGACGAAGAAAAACTTCGTACGCCGGATGAAATGCGCGGTGAAATTTACAGCTATGCCGAAACCTCTGAGATGTTTTTTGACAACGAAGTCTATATCGGAAAATTACGCACCGATTTAGAACGAAAAGAAACAAAGCTCGATAAGGTTTCAAAATTTGCAATTGACGCGGTTCTTGCGACAGAGGATGAATACTTCCTAGAACATGACGGAATCGTGCCAAAAGCGATTTTCCGTGGATTGTTCCAGGATGTTTCAAACTCCGACAGCCAAACAGGCGGATCGACATTGACACAGCAGTTGATCAAGAACCAAATTTTAACCAATGAAGTATCCTACGAACGAAAAGCCAAAGAAATTTTGCTTGCAATGCGCCTCGAAAAATTCATGTCGAAAGACGAGATTTTAGAAGCTTATTTAAACATCATCCCTTACGGAAGAAACTCTTCCGGTGCGAATATTGCTGGGATTGAAACTGCGGCAAACGGCTTATTTAACGTATCTGCAAGTGATTTGAACTTGCCGCAAGCCGCTTTCATTGCGGGAATCCCGAAAGCGCCTTTCCGCTATACGCCCTATACATCAACTGGCGATCCGAAAGACGATGAAGCGTTGCAGTACGGAATTGACCGCATGAAGACGGTGCTATTCCGGATGAAGGAAACAGAATACATTACCCAGAAAGAATACGATGAAGCAATCGCTTACGACATCAAAAAAGATTTCCGTTTAGATGAACAGCGTTCTTATGAGAAATATCCGCACATCACAGTTGAGCTAGAAAAACGTGCATCCCGCATCATTATGGATGTACTCGCTGAACAAAATGGAATCGACCCTGCTACATTAGAAGAAAATGATAAGTTATACGAAGAATATGCCATTTTGGCAGACCGTGCCGTTCGTTCGAATGGCTACCGCATTTACTCGACCATCAACAAAGAAATGTTCGATGCACAGAAAAAAGCGGCCGCATCCTACGAATCGTACGGGGCGACTTTGACCGCTCCTGCTCTTAATGCAGAGGGCGAAGAAATACAGAAGCAATACCCTGTCCAAATCGGCAGTATGACCGTCGAAAACAGCACCGGCAAAATTTTAAGTTTTGTCGGAGGGCGCGATTTTGAAATCGAAAAACTGAATCATGCGACACAAGCTTTCCGTTCCATCGGTTCTACCGCTAAACCGCTGTTGGTTTACGGACCTGCGATTGAACTAGGAAAAATCGGGGCTGGCAGCCCGGTGGTCGATGTGAAATTCACACAAAATATCCCTGGCCAGAAGCCTTACAAACCGAGCAACTTTGTTCCAACGAGCGAACAAGGCATCATGCCTGCCCGCAATGCTTTAGCAGAATCCCAAAACTTGCCGGCACTTCGCCTCTATTCTCAAATTCAAAACCAAGATCCAAGCAGCTATATGAGAAAAGCTGGATTAACGAGAGTGATTGAGAATAAAGAGAAAGTGAATGCCTTTTTAACATCTGCCCTTGGCGGCGGTGTCGAAGCTTCAGTTGAACAACTGACGAGTGCTTACTCCATGTTCGCTACAAATGGCAAACATAAAGATGCATACATGATTCAACGCATTGAAGATGCAGACGGCAATATCGTATTTGAACAAAATACAGAAGACGGAGAACAAGTATTTTCTCCACAAACTTCTTATATCCTTACGGATATGATGCGCGATGTCTTTAAAACGGAACGTGGTACTGGTAATCGTGCAAACAGCTTACTTAAATTCAGCTCAGACTTTGCCGGCAAAACCGGAACCACCCAAGATGCAAAAGATGTGTGGATCGTCGGCTTAAACCCGAACGTAACGATGAGCGTATGGCTCGGCTATGGAACAGAGAAGTTCCAATTAAATGACCGGCCAAACAGCGAATTACAGCCTTCTGTCCGGGTTAACCAGTTATGGGCGCGCTTAATGAATGCCGCTTATGACACGAACCCTGAATTAATCGGTACTAAAGAAACGTTCAAAGCACCTGAAGGCGTTGTCACCCGCTCATTCTGCAGCATTTCAGGGCTTGCCCCAGGCGGTGCATGTTCGGGTGCTGGCTTAGTGAAAGCCGACTTGTTCAATGCCAACGTTATGGTTCCGACAAAAGCAGATGACAGCTTGACTTCAGGATCTTATACGACTGTAAATGGTTCCCGTTACTTGGCACTGGATAGTACGCCAAGAGAATTTGTCAGCAGCGGCGGTGCCGGTGTTTCCAAAGCTTATATTGACCGCATGCTCGGTAAATTGGGCGGAGATGCAAGCAAACTCTTCCCGGGCAATTCAAGATTCTCGAATATTGTTTCCGGTTCTACATTGAACCACGATGGCGTAGCGCCTGCCGGTGTTCAAGCATCGTTGAACGGCAGAACTCTTACTTGGAGCAATTCCGCTTCGAATGATGTCGTCGGCTACCGCATTTACCGGAGCGGCGGAGGCAATTCTTTACTCGCTTCCATCTCGGAATCTCGTGGAAATTCTTATACTTTGCCGGGTCCAGGCAGCTATTTTGTCGTAGCTGTGGACATCACCGGCCAACAATCGCCGCTCTCCAATACAGTAGGCATTGAAGCGCCAAAACCGGCGGCTCCTGCCAAACCGGAGGAAAATACAGCTCCTCCGGCGGATGAAGAAGACGAAACGGAAACGCCTCCTGAAGAGGAAGAGGAAGAAGAAGAAACTACTCCTCCTCCAGCTAATGGCGGCACTACCCCTCCTCCGGCTGAACCAACAGAACCGGAAGAAGGCGACGGTGAATAATTTATTCCCGCAACTTAAAAAGGCACCAGCTGAGAAAAATCTCAGCTGGTGCCTTTTATGTTTCAAGCTTTCGGATCTAAACGGCTGTTTCCGCTTTTCTTTGTCTAGACTTCGGCAGCCAGATTCTTGGGTCATAAGCCAATCCGGCTGTGTGGCTGAAAACACGCCACTTCGCCAGCTCGTCTTATGTCCGGCGAATCTAGATGGCTGCCTCCGCTTTTCTCTATTGTCCAGACTCCAGTGCCCAGCCCCTCGAGTCGCTTCGGTCTCTCAGCAAATGGCAAAGAGCGCCATTCCCTGAAAGCCCTCCAGCGCTTGTCGGGGCTAGACGGGCACTTCCGCTTTTCTCTATTGTCCAGACTCCAACAGCCAGATCCTCGGGTCATAAGCCATCTTGGCTGTACGGCAAAGAACCCCGCTTCGCCAATCTGTCTTAAGCCTTTCGGATCAAAACGGCTGCCTCCGCTTTTCTCTATTAATCTTCCATCGTCGACAAATCGCCTGTCGGCAAGTCGAGTTCCCATGCTTTCAAGACACGGCGCATAATTTTACCGCTTCGGGTCTTCGGCAGTTTGTCTTTGAATTCGATTTCTTTCGGCGCCGCGTGGGCAGCCAGCCCTTTTTTGACGAATTGCTGGATGTCTTGGACCAATTCTTCAGAAGGTTCATGGCCCGCATTTAACGCAACAAAGGCTTTGATGATTTCCCCGCGTACCGGATCCGGTTTTCCAATGACCCCTGCTTCTGCCACCGCTGGGTGCTCAAGCAATTTGCTTTCTACTTCGAATGGACCTACGCGTTCGCCGGAAGTCATGATGACATCATCTACCCGTCCCTGGAACCAGAAATAGCCTTCTTCGTCCATATAAGCCGAATCCCCGGAAACGTACCATTTATCATTCAAGAAATACGATTCGTATTTTGATGGATTGTTCCAAATTTGGCGCATCATGGACGGCCAGCCTTTTTCGATCGCCAAATTGCCCATTTGGTTTGGCGCCAGTTCGTTTCCTTGATCATCAACAATGGCCACTTTGATGCCCGGAACCGGTTTGCCCATCGAGCCCGGTTTGATTGCCATGGATGGGTAGTTGCAAATGGTCTGCGCTCCCGTTTCTGTCATCCACCATGTGTCGTGGATCCGTTTATCGAATACTTGGACACCCCAACGCACAACTTCCGGATTCAAGGGCTCCCCAACGGATAAAACATGGCGAAGCGTTGATAGATCGTATTCTTTTACCAATGCATCTCCTGCGCCCATCAGCATGCGGAAAGCTGTCGGCGCACTATACCAAACGGTGACGCCAAAATCTTCAATCGCTTTGTACCAGCCATCGGGAGAAAAACGTCCTCCTAAAATAACAGTAGTCGTACCGGTCAGCCATGGAGCAAAGACGCCATAAGCTGTCCCCGTCACCCAGCCAGGGTCGGCTGTGCACCAGTAGATATCTTCCTCCTGAAGGTCCAATACCCATTTGCCGGTCTGGTATTGCTGGACCATCGCATATTGGGCATGTAGAACGCCTTTCGGTTTTCCGGTCGAACCGGAAGTATAATGGAGCACAAGGCCGTCTTCTTTATCCAGCCATTCAATTTCAAATTTATCGGAAGCCCCGTGAAGATGCTTCATGAAATCAACCGTATGATCATTTTCTTCAATTTCTTCCCCTACAAGGAAAACAGTTTTAAGATGCGGCAGCCGGTCAAACGGCACGCGCGGCAATAATTCCGGAGTCGTAATAATCGCTTTCGCGTCGCTGTCATCCAAGCGGTCGTAAATGGCGCCTTCCATAAACGCTTCAAATAATGGCCCGACGATCAAGCCCATTTTCAAGGCACCGAACATGGCAAAATAGAGTTCCGGAGAACGCGGCATAAAAATAAACATGCGGTCGCCTTTCTCCAGTTCCGAATGGGATTTCAATAAATTCGCTGCACGGTTTGTCATACGCTTCATTTCATAGAACGTATACGACTCGTTTCGCGATTGGTCTTTGTAGTAAAGAGCTACTTTATTCTTTCGATAGGATTCAGCGTGGCGGTCGATCGCTTCGTACGCCATATTTACTTTACCGCTTTCATACCAACTGAATTCTTTTTCAACTTCAGTCCAGTCGAAATTAGCTGCGATGTCTTCATAATTATGTAGATGATGCTCCCCTTGTTTTGCTGGTATCGCTTCCACTTTCATCCAAATCATCCTTTCCCAATTGGTTCTCCTTCATTCTACAACATTCTGACAATTGATTGCGAATAATTTTAACTTTTTAGAAAACAATGGATAATTTCACTTTCCAAATCCCATTTCTATTTTTATTTCATGTATAATGTACCTAATTGTACCTAACAGGCGGTGAAAAGATGGAACATCAGAAGGAATACCATTCAATGAATCTAGAAACAAAAAATGGTCCGCTGCTTCTTGAAGGGCCCGTCCCTTCAAAAGAATTGAAAGCGCTTGAATTCCACGAAGACCTCGTGGCATTTAGACAGCCGGCCCAACAGCACAAAGCCATTACGGAAATTGCCGATCTCCCGGAAGGCCGCATTCTTATTGCCCGAGTGGAAAATACCATTGTCGGCTACGTAACTTTCCTCTACCCTGATCCTCTTGAACGATGGTCGGAAGGAAAAATGAAAGACTTGATTGAACTTGGCGCCATCGAAATCATTCCTAAATACCGCGGCGGCGGTGTCGGAAAATCTTTGCTGCGCTTATCGATGCAGGATGATTATTTCGAAGATTTCATCGTCATTACGACTGAATATTATTGGCATTGGGATTTAAAAGGCACCGGATTAAATGTCTGGGAGTACCGAAAGATTATGGAGAAGATGATGCAGGCTGGCGGATTGGAATATTTCGCGACTGACGATCCGGAAATCAGTTCCCATCCCGCCAATTGCTTGATGGCCAGAATCGGCAGCAGAGTTCCGCCAGAGTCGGTCCAGCAATTTGACCAGCTCCGTTTCATGAACCGCTATATGTATTAATCGAACAAAAGGGGTGTTTCCATGTTAATAGAAGAAATTATGAAAACGGAAGTGCAAACTTTATCTGTGGACCAAACCGTCCAAGATGTATTTGAACTTTTTGAAAAACAGCGAATCCGCCACGCACCCGTAGTAGAGAATGGCAAAGTCGTAGGCGTCGTATCTGACCGTGATTTAAAAGATGCCCTGCCCTCCCGTTTTACCGTCTCTCCTAAAAAAGACGCTTACGAAAAAAAAGTGGAAGACATCATGACCAAAAATCCGATCACGGCTCACCCGATGGATTTTGTGGAAGAAATCGCATTGGTTTTCTATGATCAGCAAATTGGCTGCCTTCCGATCATCAGCAATAGCAAATTGGTGGGCTTTATCACCGAAACGGATTTATTGTACAAATACATTGAATTGACCGGGGCCCATCAGCCAGGCTCGCAAATAGAAATAAAAGTCCCTGACCGCTCCGGCGTTCTGTTTGATGTATCCAAAGTTTTCCATGATAAAAACGTGAATATTTTAAGCGTGCTGGTATACCCCGACAGCAGCAATCGCGCGAACAAAATCCTGGTGTTCCGGGTTCAAACGATGAATCCGCTTTCGCTCATTGAGGACTTGCGAAAAGAAGGTTTCGATGTCTTATGGCCGAGCGCACCGCAAATGAACGAATGAAACACGCAGTATTTATTTTTTCAGAAGATCAATTGGGGTATAAATTTTCTGATACGCATCCATTCAACCAAAAAAGGCTTGTGCTGACCATCGATCTTCTCCGCGAAATGAATGCGCTTCCAGAAGACTTGATTGTGCCTGCCCGAGTCGCTTCAGATGAGGAATTGCTGCTTGCCCATGACGAACGCTATATTGAAATCGTAAAAAAAGCAAGCAGAGGCGAAATCACACCGGAAGCCGGTGAAAGCTATGGCATCGGAACCGAAGATACGCCGATTTTTGAGAACATGCATGAAGCGAGTGCGCGATTAGTCGGCGGCACATTGACTGCTGTCGATTACGTTATGGAAGGAAAAGCCCAGCATGCTTTGAACCTGGGCGGCGGCCTCCATCACGGGTTCCGCGGAAAAGCTTCAGGCTTCTGCATTTACAACGACAGTTCAGTGGCCATTAATTACATCAAGAAAAAATACGGAGCGAGGGTCCTCTACATTGACACCGATGCCCACCATGGGGACGGCGTCCAATGGAGCTTCTATGACGATCCGGACGTCTGCACGGTCTCGATTCACGAAACCGGACGCTACCTCTTCCCTGGAACCGGCAATATCAACGAACGCGGGAGCGGCCAAGGCTATGGCACTTCTTTCAATTTTCCGATCGATGCCTTTACGGAAGATGAATCGTTTCTTGATATTTACCGGACAGCGATGAAAGAAATTGTAGAATTCTTCAAGCCCGACGTTATCCTTAGCCAAAACGGTGCTGACGCCCATTATTTGGACCCGCTTACCCATTTATATGGAACGATGAATATCTATCGAGAGATTCCTAAAATCGCCCACGAACTGGCTCACACGTACTGCGACGGCCGGTGGATTGCGGTCGGAGGCGGCGGTTATGACATTTGGCGCGTTGTCCCTCGCGCTTGGTCGATGATTTGGATGGAAATGAATAATTTCCCTTTGCCGCATGGCAATTTGCCAGAACCATGGCTTTCCAAATGGCAGCCCGAATCGCCTGTGCCGCTGATTAAAACGTGGGAAGACCCCGTCAATATGTACCAAGCCATTCCAAGAAAAGAAGAAATAACCGACAAGAACTTCCAAATGCTCAATAAAGCCTTATATATGATTCGAAATGCATAAAAAAGAGCCCTGATGAGGGCTCTTTTTTTATGCATTATTTTTTGTCGATTGGCGTTCTTCAATGCGATACGGCAAAATGACTTGTTTTTCTTCGATTTCTTCTTCATTCATATACTTTGTCAATAAACGCATGGAGACGGCTCCGATATCATATAAAGGAAATGCGATGGATGTCAGCATTGGACGTGCCATGCGAGCCAGTTTGGAATTTTCGTAGCTGATGATTTCTGCATCTTCAGGCACTTTTTTCCCGCTTTCTTCAAGCGCATGAATGACACCGATCGACATTTCGTCATTGCTGACGAAATAAGCGGTTGGCTCATAAGGCTGCAAAGTAGCGACTGCTTTCATTCCTTCATCATAAGAGTTATTGCATTCTACGACCAATTTCTCATCATAGTCGATGCCTGCGTCCTCCAACGCTTCTTTATAGGCTTTTAATTTGAAGTCTTTATTGATCTTAGAGCTTAACGGACCCGAAACAAAAGCTATTTTCTTATGTCCATTATCGACCAATTTTTTAACCGCTTCATAGGCAGCTCCATGATAATCGATATTTACGGATGCCACTGCATTCGTTTCATCAATCGATCCGGCTAGAACGATCGGAGTTGGCGATCTTTCCATTTCATAAAGAAGTTCAGTTGAGATTACATCGCTCATGAAAACTATGCCATCCACTTGTTTTCCAAGCATTGTTTCCAGCAATTGAAGTTCCTTATTTTGATTTTGGTCTGAGTTCGACAAGATGATGTTGTAGCGGTACATGGTCGCAATGTCTTCGATTCCCCGAGCTAATTCTGCATACATACTGTTTGAAATATCGGGAATGATGACGCCGACCGTTGTCGTTTTCTTGCTGGCTAACCCTCTAGCCACTGCGTTAGGGCGATACCCCAATTCTTCAATTACTTTTAATACTTTTTTTCTTGTAGCAGGTTTTACGTTTTGGTTGCCATTCACTACGCGCGAAACGGTAGCCATGGATACATTCGCTTCTCTTGCTACATCATAAATCGTAACGGTCACGGTGCGCCCTCCTTTCCTATATCTATAATCATACGATAAAGCGTTTCCTCTAATCAACTAAAAAAAGAAAAGCCGGGGGGCCCGGCTCTTCGGAATTACATTTTCAATTCGTATTGCTTCATGAATTTCATCAATGAATCGTAGTATTCATCGAATTGCTGCAAATTCATTTGCTGAGCTGCATCGGACAATGCGACTGCTGGGTCTGGGTGGACTTCAGCCATAACGCCATCAGCTCCGATTGCGATTGCCGCTTTAGCAGCTGGCAATAAGAGGTCGCGGCGGCCAGTAGAATGGGTAACGTCTACAAATACCGGCAAATGCGTTTCTTGCTTTAAGATCGGCACTGCTGAGATGTCCAGTGTGTTTCTTGTCGCTTTTTCGTAAGTGCGGATTCCGCGTTCGCAAAGGATGATTTGATCATTTCCTGATGCGATGATGTATTCTGCTGCATTGATGAATTCATCGATTGTAGCAGCCATCCCTCTTTTTAGAAGAACCGGTTTGTTGATTTGCCCTACCGCTTTCAGCAATTCGAAGTTCTGCATATTGCGCGCTCCTACTTGAACCACATCCAAGTACGGCAATGCGTCTTCCAAATGCGAAGGCGTCACAATTTCCGTCACGACAGCCAAATTGTATTGTTCTGCTGCCGCTTTTAACATTTTCAAGCCTTCAAGGCCTAGACCTTGGAAATCGTAAGGAGAAGTACGCGGCTTGTATGCTCCACCGCGGATTAAACGAAGGCCTTTTCCGCCAATTGCTTCTGCAACTTTCGATACTTGCTCTTGCGATTCAACTGCACATGGCCCGAAGATGAATGAAGGGGTTCCTTCACCGATGCGTTCCCCGTTAACTGTAATTACGGTATCCTCTGATTTCTTTTTACGGGAAACCAGCAATGCTTTGCGTTGGTCTTCTTCTTGCAAGTCCAAAGCGGATTTGAAAATTTCCTTGAATATATGGTCAACGGTTTTTTGATCAAGCGGGCCGTTGTTATGGTCTTTTAATAAGTTAAGCATATGGCGTTCACGCAGCGGATCGTAGCGATTGACACCTTGTTTTTCTTTGATCTTTCCGATTTCCTGGATGACTGTTGCTCTTTCGTTGATAAGAGAAAGGATTTGCAGGTTGACTGCGTCAACTTTTTCTCTAAGCTGTTCTAAATCTAATTGGCTCATTTTCTACTTCCCCTTTCGAGATTCACCTTACTTAGTGACTCATATTAACATATTAGGACTATTATAAGCAAAGTATTCAATAAAGTCACGAAATTTATTTTAGCGATTCAACGCGCTAAAGTGTTTTGGAATGAAAAAAGCTGAAGCACAAGGCTTCAGCTTACTTTTAAGCGATAAATTCAGTCATGGATTTGCTGGTTATATCCCCGTGAGAGGCATGCCAATCCACTTTTTCGCTTGAAAAATGGAACAATTGAGGCGATTCATGTTTGATTCCGGTGATTTGCGCAATATTTTGTGACAATTCCCGGTCTTCCTGAACCACTAAAAATAAAAACAGTTGATTTGGATGCAATGAACAGTATTCGTTGAATTCATTCCATGCGGCGGCTGAAACCGGGCATGTACTGCTGTGTTTAAATAGCCAATAATGCTGGGCTTTCCCTGCATGCTGCTTCAAACTGTCCAGATCCTGTACACGCACTAGATTTTCCATTTAACCCGCTCCTAAATCAGTTTGATGATTTGTTGTTGTTTTTGTTGCTTGAGTTATTGCTGTTTGAATTATTATTTTTGTTGGTTGAGTTGTTGTTTGGTTTATTGCTGCTGGAGTTGCTGTTGCTTGATTCGGATTTCTTTTCTTCTTTCACTTCTTCTACTGCTTCGCGCAAAGCATTTGCAGTTGACGTAAAGGCTTCTTTGCCTGATGATTCTGCTTTATCCACTGAATTTTGCACCGTATCCAACATTTCAATCGATTCTTCGCCTTCTGATGAAGCCGTACCGTCATCCATCGGAGACTGGCCGCCTTTCAGATTTTTCACTTTATCCACAACTTTAGAAGACTGGTCTTTAACTTGCTGTGTTAACCCGCCAGATTTTCCTTTGGCAGTATCTGTATAAGTTGCTGTTTTTTCTTTTAAAGTAGTGGCATGCGTATTTAAATCCGAACGCAATTCTTTGCCTGATTTAGGCGCTAAGAACAATGCTGTAGCAGCACCGATAATTCCGCCGACTAAAGCGCCGATGATAAAGTCTTTTGAGCTTGACTCATCCTCATAATCGTAAAGGTCATCATAGCGGTTTGTCATGCCGTAAGATTGCGGCACATAATCATTTTGCTGATAGTTCTGGCCGTTTTGAGAATAATAGTCGCGATTGTATTGCGGTTCATTATAAGTTGGGCGTTGGTTGTTGTCGTTGTTATGAGTCATTTGAACATTCCTCCATTAAAGTAGTTTAGTATTGATCATTGTGCGGCAACTGCTTCTGCCCTGGAACAGGTGCATAAGATGATGCAGCACGGGATTCATAGATTTTGCGCTCTTTCCACTTGTCTCGGATTCCCATGACAACGTTGCTCCATTGAACAACTTGCGCAATCTTGTCTTGGTTCAATTCAACTTGAGTGGATACTTCAGAAGTGACGCGGCGGATAGACGAATTCAAATCCGTTACCGAATTTCCTACGCCTTTCACTGCATCTACCACTGTGTTCAGTTTTTCAGATTTAACTTGAATGTCTTCAGCTAATTCATTGGTTTTGTGCAGCAAGTTCGTTGTCTCCAACGTGACCCCCTGCAATTGATTTTCAAGGCCTGCTACTGTTCCAGTTACCTCTTTCAATGTGTTCTTCAGCGAATTCAATGTCATCGCCAATGCTACGCATAGAATTAAAAATCCGATAGCTGCTACGATAGCTGCTATGTAAAGCAGTATTTGCCAATCCATGCTTTTTCCTCCTTTTGCGAAACTGTTATATCTCTTTTGTACCCTGCTGCTTATACACCTAAACACCGGTACTTTAACTTAATTCAACAAAACTTAAGGAAATCCTCCTATAGAAAAGACGATTTGGCTCAGAAAACTAGAAACTCCCGCTAACTTCTCTTCCCATCTCCCTCACCCGCCTTTTTCTGCTTTGCAGAAATCGGGCTTTATTCAATTCCTCTGTAATCCCTACATCCCATTCTCGTAGAATTTCTGCATAAAAAAACAGCTTAACTTAAAAGTTAAACTGTTTCCTCAGTCTTCAATAATTTCTCGAATGCTTCTTGGAATTTCGTCACATCTCCGGCACCCATAAACAAAAATACGGCTTGTCCATGTGCGAGCAGCGGCTTAACGTCATCTGCCTGGAGAATATAACTGCCTTCAATTTTCTCTTCAAGGTCTTTAATCGTCAAAACGCCCGCTTCTTCCCGGGCAGAACCGAAAATATCGCATAGATAAATATGGTCAGCTTCGCTCAAGCTGTCGGCAAACTCCTGAAGGAATGTTTGCGTCCGTGTAAAAGTATGCGGCTGGAAGATGGCCACAAGTTCCCGATCCGGAAATTTTTGGCGTGCAGATTGCAAAGTCGCACTGATTTCAGTCGGATGGTGCGCATAATCATCGATCAGAATATGCCCGTCGATTTCAGTTTGGGTGAACCGACGCTTTACTCCTTCAAAATCCGCTAATTGCTGCTGGACAATTTCTGCTGGAATATTTTCATAATGGCAGAGGGAAATGACTGCCAATGCATTTAATATCGCATGGTCGCCAAACATCGGAATCGTGAAGGTATGGTAGAATTCATTGCGGATTACCACATCAAATGTCGTGCCTTCTGTCGACTTGACGACATTTCTCGCCTGAAAATCATTTTCCGCTCCAAATCCATAATAGACGACCGGAATCGGCGCTTGGATCCGTTGAAGGTATTCATCGTCTCCGCAAGCAATGATGCATTTTTTCACTTGCTTTGCCATTTCTTCAAAGGCATTGAACACATCATCGATTCCTGCAAAATAATCGGGATGGTCAAAATCGATATTTGTCATGATTGCATAATCCGGATGATAAGCCAAGAAATGGCGGCGATATTCGCACGCCTCTGCTACAAAGAAATGCGAATCTTCTTTGCCGAATCCGGTCCCGTCCCCGATCAAGTATGAAACGGGTTTATAGCCATCAAGTACATGCGCCATCAATCCGGTAGTCGACGTTTTGCCGTGCGCTCCTGTGATTGCCACCGATACATATTGATTCATCAAGTCCCCAAGAAACTCATGGTAACGGATGATGGTTGCGCCAAGCTCTCTCGCTTTTACAAGTTCAGGGTGATTGTCATTAAAAGCATTCCCTGCAATTATTGTCATGTTTTCTTGAATATTATTTTCGTCGAAAGGCAAAATTGTGATGCCTCTTTCACGCAAACGGTCTTCTGTGAAAAAGTGCTGTTCGATATCCGAGCCTTGGACCTGTTCCCCCATATCGTGCATAATTTGCGCAAGTGGGCTCATACCGGAACCTTTAATGCCGGTAAAATGTAGTACTGTCATAAATGAACCTCCTGTGGGAGTTGAAAATTAGTCTAATCAATTCGTCTGACGGACTGAATAGCTGCTTGCTTATGTTAAAACATAATCACTCGATTATACCATTTTTTATGAAAGAGCAATATACCCGATATATCCTTTTAATTTTCAAGTATTTTGAAATTCTTACTGAAATACTTCAGTAATGTCTTCTTCTGTCATAAGAACCGCTCTCGCTTTGCTTCCGTTCTGTTCCGAAATAAAGCCGTGCTCTTCAAGCAAGTCCATTAATCGCGCCGCCCGGTTGTAGCCGATATGGAATTTGCGTTGAAGGAGGGACGTCGACGCGCTTCCTTGAGACATAATAAAACGGCATGCTTCTTCAAACAAATCATCTTGAAAATCGGCTCCGCTCGCCCGCTTGATCAATTCTTCTTCTTTGAAGAAATATTCCGGTTCGCCTTGAGCTCTTACGTGGGCGATAACATCTTCAATTTCTTCATCTGTCACAAACGTGCCCTGGATGCGGACAGGCGCAGACATGCCATTTCCTAAATAAAGCATATCTCCCCTGCCGAGCAAGCGTTCCGCTCCTTGCGTGTCCAGAATCGTCCGGCTATCGACCTGGGAAGAAACCGAGAACGCGATGCGTGTCGGAATATTGGATTTGATCAATCCTGTAATTACGTCTACCGATGGCCGCTGCGTCGCAATTACCAGATGGATTCCGCACGCTCTCGCTTTCTGGGCAATCCGGCAAATCGCATCTTCAACGTCTGAAGGCGACATCATCATCAAATCGGCCAATTCATCAATGACGATCAGAATATAAGGCAGATGTTGGGCATAATCGCCTTTTTCTTCCACCATCTTATTGTAGCGGTTTAAATCACGGACCCCAGCATGGGCAAATAATTGATAGCGCCGTTCCATTTCTTCGACTGCCCATTTCAAAGAAGCAGTAGCCGCTTTCACATCCGTAATGACCGGGCTGACCAGATGCGGAATATGGTTATACGGGGCCAACTCCACCATTTTTGGATCGATCAGCAAAAGCTTTAAATCTCTTGGAGAGGATTTATACAATAAGCTCACCAACAAGGAATTGATGCATACACTTTTCCCGGATCCTGTAGCTCCTGCTATCAAACCATGAGGCATTTTCCGAAGATCCAGCGTCACCGGCTTTCCGGTCAGGTCAAGTCCAAGAGCCGCTTCCATCGGTGATTCAGATTCCAGGAACACGCGGCTTTCAATAACTTCCGAAATGCGGACAGGCCGGGATTTGCGGTTTGGAATCTCAATGCCGATTGAGCTTTTCCCAGGAATCGGGGCTTGAATCCGAATATCTTTGGCAGCTAATGCCAATTTCAGGTCATCCGCCAAGTTCCGGATTTTGCTGACTTTTACGCCTTGTGCGACTGTCACTTCAAATTGCGTAACAGCAGGCCCTTGGACAATGCTTAATATGGACGCCTGGATCTGGAAATGGGATAACGCTTCAATGAGCCGCTCTCCTTGTTCCTCCATCCAGACTTCGTCCACTAAATCGTTTTCGGGCGGCCGGAGATAATCGGTTCCCGGACGCTCGTAGGCCTTAGCTTCTTTACTGGAATCCACTGTTTCTGCTTCAACCGCTTCTGGCGACTCCATTTCAGGCGCTTTTTCAGCAGACAACACTTCCGACATCATTTGCCGTTTGACTTCCAATTTCTTTTCATCCGTCGATGCTTGCATTTGGTCCGATGATTCAGCTTCCACAGCTGGAACATCGGGGGTATTTTTTTCAGGCCGAGGGACTGCAGGAATGGACGGCTTTTTGATCCGTTCTTTATCCGACTTTAACATCAATACATTGAACGGCACTGTCTTTTCCCGTTTCTCAGCTGGTTTCGCCGTTTCAGCCGGCAGCACTGCAGCAGCTTCACGTTCAGTATGTACGGGATTTTCATTTTTGATTTCATCTACTTCTTCTTTACGCGCTTCTGGAGCCGGATCAACTGATAGACCTACAGCAGGCGCTTCCACCGTATCTGATTCGGATTCGCTCGGAGCTTCCACTGTCATTTCCGGTGCCGCTTCAATTGCGGCTTCAACTTCATCCCCTGAATCCCCATTCGGCGCTGGCGTTTTATCAAGGATTTTAGGGCTAGAATCCAATTCCATCGGTGTTGCTTCTTTTTTCGCTGTCAAAAGCTCAAATGTTGGATCAGGCGAATCGTTGTCAATCGGCTGAGGCGCCGCCTCTTTTGGTTGTTCAACTGGATCCGGCGCAAAATTCAAAGCCGGAGCCTTTGTTGCTGCAAGAATCGCTGAAACTTCCTTCTCGTCGTTTTTCAATTGCTCAAAAGTTGTAGCCTTTTTCACAATCGGATTGTTGCTGCGGATTTCCGGCGTGTCATTGTAGCCGTAAATCGGTGAAGGTACGCGAGTTGGTTCAAAGCGCCGGGTTTTTTTAACGCTTTTCGGCGCTTCGTATTTGCGGCTTTTCGGCGGCGCAGGCGGTTCATAGGATTGAACGATTGGCTTCGGTGCTTCATAGCTGCGCAGCTCGCGTCTTCGGCGCGGTTCGTAAGTCCGGGTAGGTTCAACATGTTGACTCGGCTCACGATTCCTCACCGGCGTGTGTTCTTTCACCGTTTCCAGCTGGTCTTCCTGCAAAGATTTCGCATCGTAGTTTAACGCGCGCTGGATAGCCGGATTCACCGGCCGTCTTCTCGGTGCAACCGGCTGCTCATCGCCTCTTCTGAAACTGTCGTCAAGCTTACCGTTTCTAGGATTTTGTTTGATGAAAGATCCTTTTTCTTCGTCCGTTATGACAGGGAATCGAAAAGGTGCTCTTTTAGGGCGAGCAGAAGAAACCGGCTCGGATTCTTTTTCAATTTCCTCATAATCTTCTTCCGTGTCTTCGGGGAACATACGGCTCCATAAGTTTTTAACCCAACTCATTTTGCGTCACGCCTTTACTTCAAATGGTGATCCCGTTTCTGCATCTTCTGGTAAAACGAGTATCCCTTTTTCTTGGGGCGCATTCGGCAACGCCAATTCTTTTGCAGAACAAATCATCCCGCTTGAAGCCACTCCGCGAAGCTCTGCATCTTTAATAATCATTCCAGATGGCATCACAGCTCCCACTTTGGCAACAACCACTTTTTGGCCTGCCTCCACGTTCGGCGCGCCGCAGACGATCTGCAATTGTTCAGATCCGACCGCTACTTGGCAAATGTTCAATTTATCGGCATTCGGGTGTTTTTCTTTCGATTCCACATATCCGACCACGAATTTAGGCGATAAATCGACTTCTAAAATATAGTCAACGCCATTTTTCTCCAAGGCATTTTGAAGAACCGTCACCAGTCCTTCCGTCACTTCAACAGAAGCTGCACTTTCCAGCTCCATGTATTCACTCGCATTAAACAAATTGAATCCGGCAATCGCGCCCGAAGCGTCTTTAATCAAAGTAATATCCCCTGTTTGTTCCGGGTGAATTTTTTCTGGTGTTTCTGTCTGCAATTGGACTAAAAGCACATCGCCAATTCCTTGTTTGTTGTAAAAAGCATTCATTTCTTATCGTTCTCCTCTTCTTTTCGATTCTTCGCCATAATGAAAATCGGTTCCAGCTCGCCATTTTCATAAATGAACGAAAGTGACGTGATCGGCACTTTGCCGTTCGTGAAAAAGTGCATTGCCATTTGAGCCAGCACATCATAGCCTGTTTCGTTCCGGATATCTCCAATGATCAGCACATCTTGGTGAGGCACAGAAACGGTCATATCACCGGTTATTTTTGTTTTCATCTCTTTTAGGAAACTGTCATTTAAAATTCGGGAAGCATCATAGCCGTCATTTTCATTTAGAAAATAAAACACGTTGCCCGCCACTTGATCTTCTTTCACTGCAGTTTTCAGCTTCTTCACCTGGAATTTGGCAATTTCTTTGAGCTGCTCGACTGTCAGACTTAATGAATTTAACATATTTTCGTCAATTAAGCGATAGGTAGTCCCGGCATCCAAAGCATAATAGATCCTTGTTTCTGCCGTATGTTCGCTCGTTACGAACTTATTTCCTTCTTTCGACTCTTTCGGAAACGAAGTCGAGCGGATGACCGGAAAAATATGTTCCGTCGATTTCAATTCACCTTTCAGCTCTTTTTCCATTGCTTCAAATGTTTCCGTGATGATGTAGACGATTTCTTCAATCGCCGGTTCCCCTTTTGCTTCGTACCGGTTGATCACTTGTGGAAGTGAAATGCTTGTGCCTTTTTTCAATGTTTCATGATTGATGTGGAGCATGTTCTTTTCCCGGTCGAAACGCCAATTCAATTGCGGATTCGGCATCCGCTCTCTTAGAATATTGACAAGTTCAAATGATTTCATCGGTTTGCGTCCCTTCTTTCATAAATAAACGGTTCTGCCATAAATGGCGAACCGTCATTTTTTTATCCCGCCGCCTCTGCTTTAATGAAACCAATGCTTTAAGCAGATAAATTCGTGATAAATGATTCGATTTCGTCTTGCGTTTTGCGGTCTTTGCTGACAAACCGGCCAGCTTCTGACCCGTCTTTATAAGCGAGGAAACTTGGAATGCCGTAAATATCCTTTTCGATGCACAAGTCGATGAACTCATCGCGGTCTACTGATACAAAGGTATAGCCGCTAAATTTCGCTTCCACATCCGGCATAATCGGATCGATGAAGCGGCAGTCCGGACACCATCCGGCAGTGAACATGAATACAACAGATTCTGTAGCTGCCAGTGTATTGAATTCTTCAACGTTCGCTAATTTTCTCATCATTTAAACTCCTATTCTTCGCTGTCGATTGAACGGACCGTCTTCATCATCCATTCCAGATTACCGTCAATTTTGCTTTCTTTGGAAATGGTCGTCATTTTGACGCCTCCGGCACTGACCACCAATTCATAGAGGTCTTCTGCAATATTCCGAACGGTTGCAAATCCAAAACGCCCATTTTCCTCGAAAGTTTCATCCGCTATCCACTCCTGCTCCGGATTAGCTTTTTGAAGGTCGTAGAACAACCGGCTGTCTGCTGATTCATTCGGATTGACGAACAACACAAAGGAATCGCTGCCCTTTGTGATAATAATATTGTTTTCATCAGAAGGTTCTTCGACTGTGTAGCCTCCCGGCAGATAGAACTCCACATGGTCTGTCTGTTCGTTCGTATTTTCCGGCTGTTGTTCAAATGCCGATTCAACTGATTCCATTCCATTCGCCACTCGTTCTTCCGGCGTCGCAACGCATCCGGCAAGTAAAAATGCAGCGGCTATCACTGCCAATCCCAATTTCCTACGAGGCACACAAATTCCTCCCTAACTTCGTAACTAACCCTTATTTTAAAGGTGTTTTAAGGGACATGCAACTTAATCGCTGTCTTTCAGGAATTGGCCAGCCAGCAGTTCGACAATGTGCTCAAACATTTCATTCCGTTTAACGAGCCCTGACGTTAAAATGCCGATCGCCCCTTTATGATGGCGGATGCCGATTTCTCCGGCATATTCATCCATCACCGGACCCAGTTCCCGTCCGGCGCGCAGCTGTTCAGAAATCCGCTCCGGCAACGGCAGCTGTGCTCCCGCAGCAGTATAGATGCGCCCTTCTTTTGTTGCCAGGGCTCCCCAATTGCACAAGTAAAGCGACTCTTCTAATACATATACGCCGCCTTCAAGCCCGAATGCCAGATCATATTTTCCGAGGAGGGCTGCCTGGGCCCGATTTACAGCTCCTTGGCGTGTTTCTTCCAATGAAAAGGGCTGGGCGGAGACGCCGGATCCAGCATCCACCGGCACAATTTCGGCTCCTAGTTGCAACTTTTCCAAAACAGCCGAGACTGCATCGATCTTTGCCGGATTTTTCGAAGCGACTGACACAGTTAACGTTTTCATCCTGCTTCTCCCTTTCTATTTTGAGATCAATTCAAAAAAAAGCGCCCGAAGGCACTTTTTAAGCGTTTTGTTTGATGGTATCCACCGTCGTCTGATCGGCTGCCTTTACAAGTTTCACCAACAGCTCTTTTGCTGCTGCATAATCGTCTGTATGGATGATCGAAGCCGATGTGTGGATGTATCGCGAGCAAATGCCGATGACCGAGCTCGGCACCCCTTCGTTTGTTAAATGGACTCTTCCGGCATCGGTACCGCCTTGAGAGACAAAGTATTGATAAGGAATGTTATGGGTCTCTGCCATATCCAGGATAAATTCCCGCATGCCGCGATGCGTGACCATGCTCTTATCTGTGATGCGCAGGAGCGTGCCTTTACCGAGCTGGCCAAATTCGTTTTTGTTGCCGTTGGCATCGTTTGCCGGGCTAGCATCCAGTGCAAAGAAAAGATCCGGTTTGAGCATCGTCGCAGCCGTTTGAGCACCGCGAAGGCCGACTTCCTCCATTACAGTAGCGCCAGAAAATAATTGGTTCGGCAGCTTTTCATCTTTCAATTCTTTCAACAGTTCGATGGCGAGTCCGCAGCCATAGCGGTTATCCCACGCTTTGGCCATGATTTTCTTGTCATTGGCCATCGGCGTGAATGGGCTGTAAGGAACGATTTGCTGTCCAGGGCGAATGCCGAACGACAACGCATCTTCCCGATCGTCAGCTCCTATATCAATCAGCATATTCTTGATTTCCATCGGTTTGCTGCGCAATTCATCGCTGAGTAGATGCGGCGGAATCGACCCGATGACACCAGGAATGATCCGATCGCCTGCAATAATTTCTACACGTGTCGCAAGCATCACTTGATTCCACCAGCCGCCTAAAGGCTGAAAGCGGATCATGCCGTTGTCGGTAATTTGCGTGACCATGAACCCAACTTCATCCATATGGCCTGCCACCATAATTCTTGGCGAATCTTCGTTGCCCTGCTTAACGCCAAAAACACTTCCAAGGTTGTCCTGAATCAATTCATCAGAATACTTTCCAAGTTCCTGCCTCATGAATTTTCTGACCGCATGCTCGTTTCCAGGCGCTCCCGGAAGTTCTGTTAAGGTTTTAAATAATTCTTTTGTCTCAGTATTCATGCGTTTAATTCCTCCTAAATAACTTGCCTTTATCTAGTTTAGTTCTTTTATCAGTTTATTTCCAGCCTTGCATTTCGTTTTCCGAAAGAATTCTTCTCCGCATTCCCTTTTAATTTCGCATCGAAAACTTCTATGGTACAATTTAAACAGTACGTATAGGAGGGATTTCAGTGAAGAATCGTGATTTATTGATCGGCTTTGTTACAGGTGTAGCAGCCACTTTCATCATCAAAGAAGTGTATGACCGCAAAGAAAAGCTCTATCCTGCAGACGATGTATTAAGCAGTGTGAAAGCAGCATTTAAAGAAGAAGGTCCGATTGACGGCTCGTGGATTTTCATGAAAACCGAGCCATACAAACAGCATGCGATTACGACAGACGTTTATAAAGGCGGCATTACGCGCCACAGCCAGGATGAACTTGAGCAATTCGAATTCCTTGCAGATGCGTACACAGGCGCAGTTCTTGAAGTTACAAAAGTTTAAATATAAATGAGTAAAGGAGTTGTCCCAAATTGCTTTTGGGACAACTCCTCTTTTTATGGCTTCTGTTTATAGGCAACAGATTCGACGATTTCTTTGCCGTCGCTGCTCCATTTTAAAATGCGGAAATAGGCGTCGTGGTAGAAGGAGAAATAATAGCCTTTTTCCAACGCTTCTTTCATCAG
Source organism: Planococcus massiliensis (assembly GCF_000821325.1). NCBI lineage: Bacteria > Bacillati > Bacillota > Bacilli > Caryophanales > Caryophanaceae > Planococcus > Planococcus massiliensis. The sequence continues at coordinate 2,193,935 of NZ_CCXS01000001.1, forward strand.
CTTTTCTTTCGCAAAAATCGAATCCATCGGGTAGTCGTCATAAGCGAGGACCCATAGCGGATTCTGATGGGCATGCGTTGGCATAATATCTCCCATATGCAAAATCGTTTCCCCGCCGCTTTCCATTTTCACAACGCTGTGGCCGTTAGAATGGCCCCCGGTATGGATCATCGTAAAGGCATCGAACAAGGTCTTTTCCCCTTCAAATGTTTCCACTTGGCGGACGATCGGCTCCCAATTCTCTTTCCAATATGTATTTTTGGAACGGATATTCGGATGCTGCATTTCTTCCCATTCGACTGCAGAAACATGGATAGTCGCATTCGGGAAAACCGGTACGTACTGATCCCCCTGCAATTTCGTAAGCCCGGCAGCATGGTCGCCGTGCAAATGCGTCATGATGACCGTATCGATGTCTTCTAAAGTTAAACCGATTTCTTTCAAGTTTTCTTCGATCTGAGACTCTGAAGAAACCCCTAAATTGCGTTTTTGGCGATCGGTCAATTTTCCAGAACCGAGTCCGCTGTCAATGAGGACATTGTGCCCTTTGTATTGAACTAGAATCGGATGGGTCGGCAATTCAATTTGATTGCCTTCATTGACCGGGTAGCGTTTTGACCAGACCACTTTCGGCACCACCCCAAACATTGTGCCCCCGTCCAGCCAAGTAGTGCCCCCGTCCAACCATGTTAATGCCATATCGTGAAATTGAAATTTCTCCACTGTAAATCCCCCTTGTGAATTAATTTTCTTGAAACTGCGCTTCCATCCGGTAAATCGGCTGGCCTTTTTTAGAGAACTTCTCTTCGTATTCCGTCATGATGTTCCATTCCGGCTCGTTAGCATGAAGATCAAGGGAAACGTCTTTCAACAGCATCCCGTATTCTGAAATGCTTACCAATGAATACTCGAACAGGCCGCGGTTGTCTGTTTTAAAATGGATTTCGCCATCAGCCGGCAAAATTGATTGATAAATCTTCAAAAAAGATTCATGCGTCAATCGGCGTTTTGCATGGCGCGTTTTTGGCCAAGGATCGGAAAAGTTCAGATACAGGCGATCCACTTCCGCTTTTTCGAAGTAATCTGCCAGATTTTTTGCATCGACGCGCAGCAGCCGAAGATTCGGTACGCCTTCCGGACTTTCCAATACGGACTCAAGCGCCGTAACAATGACACTGTCGAACAATTCGATCCCGATGTAATTGATTTCCGGGTTCGCTTTTGCCATTCCGACGATGAAGCGCCCTTTTCCGGTGCCGGCTTCAATATGAAGCGGCTGGTCGTTGCCAAATTCTTGCTGCCATTTTCCTTTTAATAAAGTTGGATCAGGAATAACGATTTCCGGGTGCGATTCGATTAAATCCGCTGCCCACGGTTTATAGCGTGCTCTCATTTTACATCCTCTTTCTTTCTTATAATGATAAACAGGCAAATTGCCTTCGTTCTCCTTATTGCTGGATAACCTGCCATTTTGAAGCGCTCACAGCATACGTCACTGTTTCCGCCAAATCGGTCTTGGCAATCGCGTCTCCATCGACATGCCGGTGGACCGAATGATGCGGCGTCGCAGCCAAAATTTCTTTAGCGCTGAACTGGGCCACTTCCTTAAATCGTGTATGGGCTCCGCTAAAAACCGTACCAAAGACCAGCAGCAGTTTCAAGCGCGAAATTCCATGGACCACTGTTAATTCAAGCAAGCCGTCATCTGTTTTTGAATGGGGAGAAATTTTCATGCCGCCGCCAAAATACGGCTGATTATGGATGGTTGCAAACCAAACGTCCCTGAATTCTTTTTCCTCTCCATCAAGGTGGAGCGTTAAATCGAATTTCTGAAAACGGATCAACGTTAGCACAACATACATCAAATAAACGAGTTTGCCGGCACCGATCCGGTTTAAATACTTTTTCAACCGGGAGCGGTTGACGACTTCACAGATTTCCGCATCAAACCCAATGCCGCTGCTGCTGACGAATTGATGCATTTCCCCATTGCTGAATTCGCCCAGATCTTCAATAGAGCTTTTCGGCGACTTTAAAAAATCTGAAATGGCTGGACCGTCTTTAAATGATTGGAACCCTCTCCCGAAATCATTGCCAGACCCTGCCGCTACTGAGCCCACCACAAGATTTTTTGCTCCTGCTGCACCGATGGTGATTTCCCGCTGCGTGCCGTCTCCGCCAAAACCAATCACCAGATAGGAATCTTCCGATTGCTGCAATGACTTCACGATTCGAATGGCATGGCCCGCGTACTCCGTGATTTTCGCTTCAAAAGGAAAATCCAGTGTTTTATTAAACGTTCTCCACTTTTTCATGGCATTGCCGTTTCCGGCTGCTGGATTGATGATAAATAATGTTTTCATATGGCCTCATCCCGGCGCCTTACACGCCTTCTTTCAAATGATAGGTATACTTCTCAATATATTTCGGTTTGTGCCCGGGAGCGATGCGGAAAATCGCAAAGCTGTCTACTGGAAAAGTGAGCGGTTCAAGCTGCCAATCCGGTTCGATAGGCGGACCGCCTTTCCATTTCGCCGCTAGCGTAATATGGGGCACGAACGGCTTTAAATCCGGATTCATCTGAAATTTCAAGATTTTTTCTTTTACGTTCGCCTGCAGTTTTCGGAGCGCTTCGCTTTCCCCCGTGGCTGCATAAACGATGCGCGGCGTTGCCGGGTTCCCGAAAACGCCGATGCCATTAATCGTCAACTCAAAAGCAGCAGCATCGATTTCTTTTAAAGCCTCCGCTGCTTGTGCGATTTCTTCGTGTGGATCGTTGCCGATAAACAAGAGAGTCAAATGCATATCTTCCGGTGCCGTGTAGCGTTTGTGGCGATCCATCCCCCAGGAACTTCTGGCCTGCTCCAAAGCAGCTGCAGCAAAAGCAGGAATTTTGATTCCAATAAAATAATGGGCTTCCATCAGCTTCACCTCTCTTCAGTCTACCATTTGCAGCAGAACAAAAAAATAGCGGCCGGCTTTTGCCGGCCACTTTATTAAGATTTTACGGTCAATTTAAGGTTTGCTTCAAAAGCTTCCTGCAATTTGCGGGTAAGTTCTCCAGGAACGCCCTCTCCGATTTGCTGCCCATCGATCTGGACAATCGGCATAACCTCAGTCGTCGTTGAAGACATGAAGAACTCATCCATTTCAAGCGCTTGCGTTTTCGTGAAGGCAAGCTCTTGGACTTCGATGCCAAGATCTGCACATAAGTTTAAAATTACGCGGCGGGTGATGCCGTTTAAAATTAAGTTCGATGCCGGATGCGTATACAGCACTCCGTTTTTCAAACCGTACATATTGGAAGAAGACCCTTCTGTGACTACTTCGCCGCGGTGAAGAATGGCTTCAAAACAACCTGCTTCGTACGCTTCTTGTTTCGCCAGGATATTTCCAAGCAAGTTCAGGCTCTTGATATCGCAGCGCAGCCAGCGGATATCTTCGATAAATTTCGCATGGACACCCGTTTCCATCAATTCAAGCGGACGCTCTAGCTTTTTCGGATAGGCAATGAGCACCGGTGCCGTATCGGATGGGAATTGGTGCTGGCGCGTATATGCTCCGCGTGTAAGCTGCACATACACTTGCCCATTTTCGATTTCATTCATTTCCACCAAATCGTACATCAATTTATGGAAGACGTCTTTTGTGTAAGGAATGATGACCTTGATCTTTTCCGCACTTTCATAGAAGCGGTCGATATGCTCTTCCGCCGTAAATAGATTGCCTTCATACACACGGATCACTTCGTAGATCCCGTCGCCGAATTGATAACCCCGGTCTTCTTTTGAAATGTTCAATTCCTCTTCACGAATAAATTCATCATTATGCAATATCCAATCCATCAGCAGTCCCTCTTTTCTCAATTTCATTTCTTATTTTTTGCAAGCTAATTCATAGATGGCTTCTGCGTAAATCGCAGTCGCTTTAATCAAATTGTCGATATCGACAAATTCATCCGCTTGATGGGCAACATCTTTTTCACCCGGGAACAGCATCCCAAAAGCTACGCCTTTATCGAGAACGCGCGCATAAGTGCCGCCGCCGATCGCTAAAAGATCAGCTTTTTCGCCGGTTTGCCGTTCATAGGCTTTCTGCAGCGTCTTGATGAACGGATCATTTTCATCAACATGATGTGGAGGGGAATTGGATTCAACCGTCAATTCGTATCCGAGCAGCCCCACTTTCTTCACTTGCTCTTCGAACGGGTAAGTGATCGAATAGCGCATGCTGATTTCTACAGTCGCTGTTTCATTTCGTTCAAAACGGAAAATTCCGGCGTTGAACGTCGTGTCTCCAGAAATGTCATCACGGAATGCCAGACCTAAATTACGACCGCGAGAGTCCTGATAAAAATTAGCAGAGATGAATTCGGTGAATTCCTGGCCGTCTCCAGTTAAATGATCTTTTAAAAACAGTGCCAGGAGAATTCCAGCATTTATTCCGTGGTCCGGCTCCATCGCATGGGCTGACTTTCCAGAGAGGAGCAATTTGACGCCTTCACCTTGTTTTTCAGCCGACCCTGAAACGGAGTGTTTAGTGCAGAACGTTTCAAAGGCCTGCTGCCAATCGGAAAGGCCGCCTTCGACAACCGCTTCAGCCAAGTCCGGCACCATGTTCGTGCGTTTGCCTGAAACGAAAGAAATCAATTCATCCGGCATCTCCCAAATGTTTTTGGAAAGACGAAGGCCGGCAATTCCTTTTTCGGCATTGATGATCGGAAAATCTGCATCAGGTGCAAACGCAATCGTCGGCATTTCTTCAGTTTCAAAATAGCGGTCGACGCAGCGGAAGCCGCTTTCTTCATCTGTTCCGATAATTAAGCGAACCCGCTTTGAAAATTCAAAGCCGGCTTCTTTGACGATATTTAAAGCGGCCCAAGCAGCAATTGTCGGACCTTTATCATCGATGGCGCCTCTGCCATATAATTTGCCATTTTCAATTTCGCCGCCAAAAGGCTCTTTTGTCCAGCCATCGCCAACAGGAACCACATCGACATGCCCTAAAATCCCAAGCAGTTCTTCGCCCGTGCCGATTTCCAGGTGTCCGGCAACGTCCGCCACATTTTTCGCTTCAAAGCCCTTTTCCTCGCCTTTCGCTAAAAACCAGTCGAGCGCTCGTTTAACTTCCTTGCCAAAAGGGGCATCTGGTGCTGTCTCTTCACTCAGCACACTCGGAATCGCGAGCAATTGCCGCAATTCGGTAATTATGCTTTCTCTTCGTTTTTCCGCTTCTTGTAGCCAGTCCATAATTCACTCCCCTTTTTTGATTAAAGCTATTGTACACCTTTTTAGATTTTTTTGAAGGAAGATCCTGAAAATCTCCTGAAAAATCCTGATTTCATCTATTAAGATTGTGTGAAATCGGTAATAATTATGGATATTCTATTACTTTTTCGATATAATCAAATTGTCAGATAATAGATTTGGCATATTTATTAAGAAAAGGGGCTGTCTTTGGCATTTATTTCAAAACCGTTGAGTATACCTCAACAATTCGTCCGCTAGTCTTTGCCTATGGGAAAAAAGATGAAGGAGTGGTTCTCTTACATGAAACCTACAACTGATCGTATGCTCATTCGAATTAAAGATATGTATAAGTACATCCGTGACAACGGAACTGTAACTACGCAAGATCTTGTCGATGAATTCGGCATCACTCCTCGCACCATTCAAAGAGATTTGAATGTGTTAGCCTTCAACGATTTGGTGACGAGTCCAACTCGCGGCAAATGGACAACGACGCATAAAAAGGTGAAGATGACTTCCTGACAGAAAAAGCGCAAGCACCCGCTAATCCTTGAAAAGCGCTGGAAGGCTTATCGGAAATGGCGGTTTTTGCCATTATAGATAAGACTGAAGCGACTCGAGAGGCTGGGTGCTTGCGACTGGACATGCAAAGCGCAGGAAAATCGTACAGACAGCTCAAGAAACCTTCTTAAACAAAGAAAATGACCGCAAAGGCTGCGGTCATTTTCTTTGTTTTAAGCGCTCTATTTCTTCTTCTGCCAAATGGCGGTATTCGCCGAGTGCAAGCGCCGGATCCAATTCCAGCGGCCCCATCGATAGACGCTTTAAATACGTGACTTCCTTCCCCACGCTTTGGAACATCCGCTTCACTTGATGGAATTTGCCTTCCGTAATCGTCAATTCAATTTCGGAGACTGCTCCGCTTTTCAGGATTTTCAGCACAGCCGGTTTGGTTTTATAGCCATCATCGAGGACGACGCCGTTCTCAAAAGCCGCACCGTCTTCTTCCGTAACTTCTCCGTCTATGATAGCAAAATACCTTTTGTCTACATGTTTCTTCGGTGACAGGAGTTCATGGGCAAGTTTTCCGTCATTCGTCAGCAAAAGAAATCCTTCGGTATCTTTATCCAGGCGCCCGACCGGAAACGGCTCAAAGTTCTGTTCTTCTTCCTCAAGCAGATCGATGACCGTTCGGTCGTATTTATCTTCCGTCGCCGAAATCACGCCTTGCGGTTTGTTCATCAGCAAATAGATGAATTCTGCATATTCTACGCGTTCGCCGCCGACCGTCACTTCATCCGAAAGTTCGTTGATATGGACTTTCGGGTCGCGGATTTCTTTCCCGTTCACTTCGACCGCTTTTGATTTCAGTAAAATTTTCACTTCTTTTCTGGAGCCATACCCCATATTCGACAAGAACTTATCGATGCGCATGTCTTCCTCCTAGAATCCGAATTTTCTCGTGTATTTTGTTAAACGCTCACCCAATAGTTTTTGGGCAATTCCTGTTTTCAATCCAAGATAGCCGTAAACCGCCCCGCCAATTGCTCCGACAATCAGGATACGGAAAATCGAATGGAGTTTTGTATCCATATCAATGAATACATCGACTCCGGCTAAAGCTGCAAAAACCGCAATCGCCATGACGATGTTCATCAAAACGATCAGGAATAGCCGGCGCAGCACCATATTCGAACGGTAATTCATGGTCACTTTGATGACCGCTAAATTCATGCCGATTGCGACGACATAGCCGATAATGGTGGCAGCGATCGCCCCGTCTGTTTCAAAGCGTTCGATCAATGGAATATTCAACGCCAATTTCAATAACAAGCCGACCAATAAATTCAGGATAATCCATTTTTGCTGGTTGATCCCCTGCAAAATAGATGCGGTAACCGGGAACAAAGCGAAAAGAATCGCTACCGGCAAGTAATGCGACAGCACTTCAGAACCCATATCGCTGATTTCGTAGAAGATATGGTAAAGCTCATCGGACAAGAGCGTCATTCCGACAACTGCCGGAAGCGTCAAGAACAAGAGAATCTGGAATGTCTGATCAAGTGTCCGGTTTACCGCTTTATGGTCATTGATTGTAAAATATTTCGTGATCAACGGAATGAGCGCCATGGAAAATCCAGTCGCAAGCATAACCGGGATCATGACCAGTTTATGCGTCTGGAAGTTCAGCATACTCAAATAGATGCTTGAGTTTGCCGCTCCTTCCGTAACAGCCATCGCGTTATTGAATGTCAGCATGTCGACAAATTGGAATAACGGATTGGCGATGCCCAAAAACACGACCGGAACCGCGTAGATCGCGATTTCCTTATACATATCGCGCAGACTGACATCATACGATTCAACCGAGTTCGCACGCAGCTGATTGTATTCCGGTTTTTTCTTTTTCCAATAATAAAATAGGACAAGGACCCCGCCGAGCGCGCCGACAAAAGCGGAAAGCACTGCAATCTGGACCGCAGTTTCCGGCGTTCCGCCAAAAACGTTCAAGACAAGATAAGCGCCTGCAAGCAAGAACACAATGCGCACAATCTGCTCGATCAATTGCGAGACAGCGGTCGGCATCATGAAATTATAGCCTTGGAAGAATCCGCGGAACAAGCTCATGAATGGCACAACCAGCAGCGCAAAGCTGACCCATTGGATCACTTCTTTCACGTCTGCGACTGTGTGGACTTTATCATTTGAATCGATGGTGATTTCCGCCAGCGGGCCGGCAAATAAATACAGGAAGACGAATGCAGCAAAGCCGGTGACCATCATTGTGGTCAACCCCGATTTCAACAGCCTTCTTCCGGTTTCGTAATCACCAAGCGAATTGTATTTAGCGACAAATTTCGAAAACGCAATCGGCGCTCCCGATATGGCCAGCGACAGCATCAAGTTATAAGGTATGTACGCATATTGGTACAGGCCGATATTTTCTTCTCCGACCATGCCGTAAAATGGAATAACATATAGGACTCCGAGGATTTTTGACAGAAATAAACCTAAGGTTAAAATGGCGGTTCCTTTAATGAGTGATGACATTTTGCACTTCCTGACTTGTTCATTGTTAAAAGCAATCTACACGATAGTTTACACCTATAGAAGAAATTACTCAACGAGTTTCGACGCATCGTGTATACTGTAAGAAAAGCGGAGATGCCTGTTCAGCTCTGGCAGGCAAGAGATGAGTCAAAAGAAGTTTGGCTCATCTCTTTGCGACGAAGCACGAAGTGCTGCAGGAGCAATAGGGATTTAACAAGGATGCCCTATAAGCGGCGCTTTTTGCCGCTGAACCCTAAACATTAAAACCACTTCCTTTATTTTCTAAAATTAAAACGAAAGCGAGTTCTTATATTATGTATGACGTTATCATTATCGGCGGGGGTCCCTCAGGATTGATGGCTTCCATCGCCGCTGCCTCATCAGGGCAGCAGGTTTTACTGATCGAAAAAGGCAAAAAGCTCGGAAAAAAACTGGTCATTTCCGGCGGCGGGCGCTGCAACGTGACCAACCGGCTGCCGCTTGACGAAATTGTGAAAAATATCCCGGGCAACGGCCGATTCCTGCACAGCCCATTTTCCGTCTTCAATAACGAAGACATCATTTCCTTTTTTGAAGGCTTAGGCGTTGCTTTAAAAGAAGAAGACCACGGGCGCATGTTCCCTGTGTCAAATCGGGCGCAAGATGTAGCCGATGCGATGTTCCGCGAAATGGACCGGCTGAACGTGAAAGTCATGCTGGATTCGCCGGTCAAGAAATTGTTGATGACCGATGAAAAAGTGACCGGCGTCCGCCTGCATTCCGGTGAAGAATTTACAGCCAAAGCCATTGTGGTCGCAGTCGGCGGAAAAGCTGTTCCGCAAACCGGCTCAACGGGCGACGGCTACCCGTGGGCTGAAAAAGCGGGCCACACCGTTACCGACTTGTACCCGACCGAAGTGCCTTTATTATCAAAAGAGCCGTTTATCGTCAGCCGCGAACTTCAAGGGCTCGCACTTCGCGATGCCGCAGTGTCCGTATTGAATAAAAAAGGGAAAAACTTGGTGACCCACCAAATGGATATGCTCTTCACCCACTTCGGGCTTAGCGGGCCGGCGGTGCTTCGCTGCAGCCAGTATGTCGTCAAGGAAATGAAGAAAAATGGCGGCGAGCCGGTGGAGATGCGCATCAATACCTTAACGGAGGAAAATGCCGAATCCGCGTTCCAGCTGCTTCATAAAATGATGAAAGACGAACCGAAAAAAGCGGTGAAAAATGTCTGGAAAAGCATTACGCAAGAGCGCTGGCTGCTGTTCTTAATGGCGCGTGCAGGCATCGACCCGCAAGCGGTCGGTGCAGAGCTTGCCAGCGACAAAGTGCGGGCTTTCGCCCAGCAATTGACGGCGTTTTCGATGAACGTGACCGGCACGCAGCCGATCGAAAAAGCGTTCGTCACCGGCGGCGGCGTCTCAATCAAAGAAATCGAGCCAAAAACGATGGCTTCGAAGAAAAAGCCCGGCCTATATTTCTGCGGCGAGATTTTGGATATCCACGGCTATACCGGCGGATACAATATTACGTCCGCGCTCGTGACCGGAAACGTTGCCGGGCGCAGTGCCGCAGCTTTTGCAGAAGAATTGAAAGTGACTAATTGATGACAAAACCTGTTTGCTTCCGAGCAAATGGGTTTTTATTTTAGGCGTTTTCGGGGTTGCTTGCGGAATCCTTGTGGTTGTTTGCGGAATTTCCTGTTTTATTTGCGGAATCTCATGATTTGCTTGCGCAATCGCTTATATTGCTTGCGGTATCCAGGAGTTTATTTGCACAAAGAAAAAACCTGCCGGGAAATTCCCGGCAGGTTTTGCTGTTTTATCCGACGACCACGTTGACCAGTTTTCCTGGAATCGCGATCACTTTACGGACTTGTTTGCCTTCTGCAGCTTTTTGGACATGCTCATCCGCAAGTGCTGCCGCTTCCAGCTGTTCTTTCGTGCTGTCTTTAGAAATCACGAGTTTCGTTTTCAATTTGCCGTTCACTTGCACGACCACTTCGATTTCATCATCGACCATTTTCGATTCGTCGAACGTCGGCCACGCTTCATACGTCACCGTTTCGGTATGGCCCAATTTCTCCCATAGCTCTTCTGCTACGTGCGGAGCGACTGGCGACAACAATTTCACAAAGCCTTCAACGTATTCTTTTGGAATCGCGTCAGCCTTATAGCCTTCGTTGATGAAGACCATCATTTGCGAAATCCCGGTATTGAAACGAAGCCCTTCAAAGTCTTCCGTTACTTTCTTCACGGTTTGGTGATAGACTTTTTCCAGTTTGCCGTCGTTTGCATCCACGATTTTCGCGCTCAATGCATCTCTTTCTTCATCGATGAACAAACGCCATACACGGTCCAGGAAGCGGCGTGCACCGTCAAGTCCGTTTGTTGACCAAGCAATCGAAGCTTCCAGCGGCCCCATGAACATTTCGTAAAGGCGAAGCGTATCTGCTCCGTGGCTTTCGATGATCTGGTCCGGGTTGACCACATTGCCTTTGGATTTCGACATTTTTTCATTGCCTTCTCCCAGGATCATTCCTTGGTTGAACAGTTTCTGGAACGGCTCTTTCGTCGGAACGACGCCAAGATCGTAAAGCACTTTATGCCAGAAGCGCGCATACAATAAATGAAGGACGGCATGTTCCGCTCCGCCGATGTAAACATCAACCGGAAGCCAGTGTTTCAACAATTCCGGATCAGCTAGCATTTCGTCGTTTGTCGGATCGATATAGCGCAAGTAATACCAGCAGCTTCCTGCCCATTGCGGCATTGTGTTTGTTTCGCGGCGGCCCTTCATGCCGGTTTCCGGATGGACAACATTGACCCATTCCGAAATATTCGCAAGCGGCGATTCGCCTGTTCCGCTCGGTTTGATATCCGTCGTTACCGGCAGCATCAGTGGCAAGTCTTTTTCATCGACCGGCGTCATGGTGCCATCTTCCCAGTGAATGATTGGAATCGGCTCACCCCAATAGCGCTGGCGGCTGAACAGCCAGTCACGAAGGCGATACGTAATTTTCTTCTCGCCGACGCCGTGTTCTTCAAGCCAAGAAATGGCTTTGGCGATGGCTTCTTTTTTGTTCAAGCCGTTCAAGAAGTCCGAATTGATCAATTCGCCGTCGCCTGCATAGGCTTCTTCTTCGACGTTTCCGCCGGATACCACTTCGACGATCGGCAAGTCGAATTGCTTCGCAAATTCATAGTCGCGTTCGTCATGCGCAGGTACCGCCATGATGGCACCTGTTCCGTAAGTCGCAAGCACGTAGTCCGCAATCCAGATTGGCATTTTTTCGCCGCTGACCGGGTTGATTGCGTAAGATCCTGTGAACACACCGGATTTCGATTTCGCCAAATCGGTGCGTTCCAAATCGCTCTTCGTTTTCACATCATCGATGTATTTTTCAACTGCCGCTTTTTGGTCTGCTGTCGTGATGGAAGCGACCAATTTATGCTCCGGTGCAAGAACCGCATAAGTGGCACCGAAAATCGTATCCGGACGTGTGGTAAATGCGCGGAATGAGTGCTCCGTACCTTCTACCTTAAACTCCAATTCCGCTCCTTCAGATTTCCCGATCCAGTTGCGCTGCATATCTTTCAAGCTGTCCGGCCAGTCCAGCTCTTCCAAATCTTCCAGCAAACGGTCCGCATATTCCGTGATGCGCAGCACCCATTGGCGCATTGGGCGGCGTTCAACCGGATGCCCTCCGCGTTCAGAAACGCCGTCGACCACTTCTTCGTTGGCCAGAACAGTGCCAAGCGCCGGACACCAGTTCACGGCCACTTCATCTACATACGCCAAGCCTTTATTGTAAAGCTGGATAAAAATCCATTGCGTCCATTTATAGTAAGACGGATCGGTCGTGTTGACTTCGCGGTCCCAGTCATACGAAAATCCAAGTTCCTGAATTTGGCGTTTGAACGTTTCAATATTCTTCGCCGTAAATTCCGCCGGATCGTTCCCTGTGTCGAGTGCGTATTGTTCTGCCGGAAGGCCGAATGCATCCCAGCCCATCGGATGAAGAACGTTATAGCCCTGCATGCGTTTCACGCGGCTCAAAATATCCGTTGCCGTGTAGCCTTCCGGATGGCCCACATGGAGTCCAGCTCCAGATGGATACGGGAACATGTCCAATGCGTAGAATTTCGGTTTATCAAAATCGGTTTCCATTTTGAACGTTTTGTTCTGTTCCCAGAACTTCTGCCATTTCTTCTCGACTGTCTTGTGCTTGAATGTCATCTCAAATTCCTCCTCAAAATAAAAACTCCCGCCCCTCATCTTCATAAGGGACGGGAGTCTCCCGCGGTACCACCCAAATTAGCGATTGCTCGCTCAACTTGATTCCTTAACGCGGAAAACGGTGTATCTTACTTGGTTTCACATACACGGACTCCAAGGCGAGTTCAATTGCTCCAGACACCGGCTTGCACCACCCGCCGGCTCTCTACAGAATGAAAACAATTTACTGATCCTCTTCACTGTCATAGGTTATTACCCTTTATTTTAGCGGAACCGCCGTTTTTTGGCAATAGCTCAGGACACTTTCACGTTCTCGGTATTCAGCGGAGCATCCGTCGAATCAATGATATCCTGGACGCTGAAGCCTTCAAACACTTCCGTCAGCACCAAACCGTCCGGCGTCACTTCGATGACGGCACGATCCGTGATGATTTTGTTGACCACGCCTTTGCCTGTCAGCGGCAAATCGCACTGTTTTTTGATTTTCGGGGAGCCGTCTTTCGACACATGGTCCATGATGACGATGACTTTTTTGGCGCCGTGCACCAGGTCCATCGCGCCCCCCATGCCTTTGATCATTTTCCCGGGGATCATCCAGTTGGCCAAGTCCCCATTTTCAGCAACTTCCATTCCGCCTAAGATCGCTACGTCAATATGGCCGCCGCGGATCATGGCAAACGATTCAGCACTAGTGAAAAAAGAGGAGCCTTTGATCGTTGTCACGGTTTCTTTTCCGGCATTGATTAAATCAGGATCCACTTCATTTTCTGTCGGATAAGGCCCGATGCCGAGCAATCCATTTTCCGACTGGAGCACGACGCTTTTATTGTCGGAGATGAAATTCGCCACCAATGTCGGCATGCCAATCCCTAAGTTTACGTAGTCCCCGTCGTTGATCTCTTTTTCTGCACGTCTCGCAATTCTTTCTCTTACTTGGTTTTTATCCATCGCTGCACACATCCTTTCTTAGACCGAACGGGTCGTTAGCCGTTCAATGCGTTTTTCCTGTTTCGCCTGCAATAAACCTTGCACATAAATGCTCGGTGTTTGCACGTGGTTCGGGTCGATGTCGCCGGTTTCGACGATTTCTTCGACTTCTGCAATCGTGATTTTTCCAGCGGCTGCTGCCAACGGGTTGAAATTCTGTGCCGTTTTGTTGTAGACGAGATTCCCCATCTTATCCGCTTTGTGCGCACGCACTAATGCGAAATCGGCACGGAGCGCATGCTCCAGTACATATTCCTTGCCGTCGAATTCACGGATTTCTTTTCCTTCAGCGACCGTCGTACCGACGCCAGCCGGTGTGAAAAACGCCGGAATCCCTGCTCCGCCTGCGCGCATCTTTTCAGCTAATGTACCTTGCGGCGTCAATTCCACTTCAATTTCACCGGACAGCACTTGGCGTTCAAATTCTTTATTTTCTCCTACATAAGAGCCGATCATTTTCTTAATTTGTTTATTTTTTAATAACAGCCCAAGCCCCCACTCATCGACTCCGCAGTTATTCGAAATGACGGTCAAGTCCGTTACCCCTTTGTCGACCAACGCCAAAATCAGCTGTTCCGGAATCCCTACGAGCCCAAACCCGCCAACCATGATTGTTGCGCCGTCTTGAATCTGTTCCACCGCTTCGCGTGCGGATCCATAAATCGGTTTCATTTCAGCCATCCCCCGTTCTTTCCATTGACAGAATTATGTAAATAAAAAACGCTTTCACTTTCAATTTAAACAAAGTCTCAGCCAAAAGGCAATACAGGGACCCAAAACCAAAAGGAATAACCTCTGCTGCAATTTTTACAAATAAAAAAGAAGGCCCGTTTCCGGCCTTCTTCTCCATTTCCTCAACTATACTTTTCTTGAAGCTGCTCTGCCTGTTCTTTTTTCAACGGACGGTCATATAACAAGGAAGTGATGATGGCGATTGCCACCAATACCGTCACGAGCACAAATAATGCCGGCATCCCGTAGACGTCGACCATGACACCGCCGAGCAGCGGCCCGACCATGCGCCCACCGGTTGCGACGCTGTTGACGATCCCTTGATAAAATCCTTCACGGCCTTTCGGAGCAAGCTGATTCGCAAGTGCCGGCACAGCAGGCCACACGAACATTTCCCCGACGGTCAAAATGGCCATTGCCACAATGAACATCGAGAAATCTTGCGCAAATGCAACGACGACATAAGAAACCATCATGATCAAGATTCCTATAATCAATTGCTGCTTGATATTGTCTTCAATGCGTTTCATGATCGGACGGATAAACGGCTGCCCTGCGACAATCAGGAACCCATTCAACGTCCATAAGAAACTATACTGCGTCAATGTGATCCCGATTTCCTGTGTATAAGCAGAAATCGTTGACTGCCACTGCACATATCCGACCCAGCAAAGAAAATATCCGGCAGAAACAATCATCAACGCATTGAAAGGCGCCCGTTTCCGTATTTTTTTTCCTTCATTGATCACAGAAGTATGGGACAGCGGAGAAATTGACATCGATTTGAAGCCGAATAAAGCGATGAAAAAGAATAGGATATACATCGCTAAGTTCGCTCCGAATATATAGTCGAAGCTATAGGCAGCTAAAATTCCCGCCATCGCAGGCCCAATCGCTACCCCGACATTCTGAGCCAAGTAAATGGCATTAAACGCTTTGCGGCCGCCTTCCGGCCAGACTGTCCCAACCATCGCGTACATGCTCGGGAAAACGATTCCCCCGCTAAAGCCAATGATGGTATAAAAAACGACAAACGGCGAAAATTCATGCCAAAGCGTCAAACCCGACAATGCAAGAATGGTGATGATAATCCCGCTCATAATCGATTTGTAGCCGCCGAATTTATCAAACAGCGCCCCGCCAAGCAAATTCCCGATAACAGCTGCCCCGGCGTTGCCCATTAAAACGAGCCCGGCAAGCGACAACGATTTCCCTAAATGATCGTGCATATATATAGTAGTCAATGGCCATAAAAATGAATTCCCTGTGACGTTGACGAGCATTCCAATGATTAATAGCCATACGCGTTTCGGCATGTCAATTCTTCCCTTCGAACTAAATTCCAAGAGTCATTGTATTCCTTTTGGACCGTCTCTACAAGAGAAATTAACCGATACCCTCAAAGACAGATTTTTCTGCCGTTGAAGCGCTTTTTTAGCCCGTGCTACAATAGTGGAAAGAGGAGTTGTTAACGATGGAAATGAGCTTGCCTTTTTCTTCTGACGGCAAACGCTATTACACATGGAATCGCCATTTGCGCGACCATTTTGGATTTAAAGTGATGAAGATTGCACTCGATGCCGGCTTTGATTGCCCCAATCGCGATGGCACAGTCGCGCACGGCGGCTGCACATTCTGCAGCGTTGCAGGATCGGGTGATTTCGCTGGAGACCGGGTCGATTCCATCCCCGTCCAATTCGAAAAAATAAAAGAAAAAATGCACCGGAAATGGAAAGACGGAAAATATATGGCGTATTTCCAAGCTTATACGAATACACATGCCCCGCTTTCGGTAATCAAAGAAAAGTTTGAAGCGGCGCTGGAACAGGAAAACGTCATCGGATTGAGCATCGCAACACGCCCGGACTGCCTGCCGGATGATGTCGTTGACTATCTCGCGGAATTAAACGAACGCACCTATCTTTGGGTGGAGCTCGGCTTGCAGACGGTCCATGAACGCACCGCGCTTCTTGTGAACCGGGCGCATGATTTCCCTTCGTATGTGGAAGGCGTCACAAAACTTCGGAACCGCGGCATCCGCGTCTGTACCCATATCATCAACGGCTTGCCCTTGGAAGACCGGGAGATGATGATGGAAACCGCCCGCGAAGTGGCAAAGCTAGACGTCCAGGGCATCAAAATCCATCTGCTTCATCTATTGAAAGGAACGCCGATGGTGAAGCAATATGAAAAAGGAATGGTTGAATTTCTGGAAAAGCAGGACTACATACATTTGGTCGCAGATCAGCTCGAAGTGCTGCCGCCTGAAATGGTCATCCACCGGATCACTGGAGACGGCCCCATCGATTTGATGATCGGACCGATGTGGAGCGCCAATAAATGGGACGTTCTAAACGGCATTGATGCGGAACTTGAAGCCAGAAATTCTTGGCAAGGAAAAAATTACCGGGAGCGTGTCAATGCATGACCTTGCAGCGAGTATTGCCTTATACAAAATTCTTACTGGAACAAGCAGTTGAAGCCGGCGACTGCGCCATTGACGCGACTGCTGGAAATGGCCACGATACACATTTTTTGGCCGGGCTCGTCGGTGATGCGGGCAAAGTCTTCGCATTTGATATTCAGGAAGAAGCGATCCAAAACACGAGAGAACGCACAGCGGGATTTGCCCAGGTCGAATTGATCCATGACAGCCATGCGAAGATTTCAACCTACGTAAAAGCTCCCGTTGCCGCGGCCGTATTTAATCTCGGCTATTTGCCAAAAGGCGACCACAGCATCATTACAAAATCCCAGTCAACCTTGGCGGCTATCAGCCAATGTCTAGGCTTATTGAAACCAAAAGGCGTTGTGCTGATTGTCATTTATTCGGGACATGAGGGCGGCAGCGAAGAACGGGATGCGGTTATGGATTATGTCGTCCAATTGCCGCAGACTTCTTTCGACGTTTTGCAGTACGGCTTTATCAACCAGCGCCACTCCCCTCCTTTTTTGGTGGCAATCGAGAAGAAATAGGAAAAAGAGGCAATGCTCCAATGGCATCGCCTCTTTTCTTTCTCTTCATTCATTGAACATCTACTTCGACGCGGCCATCTTCCCAAATCCGAATGGGCTGGTAGCTCTTCAAAAAATCGAAGGGAATGTTCCCTGTGGAATTCATTTCCGTTACCCCTTCAATGTAGGCGGCTTCATCAATAATCAATCGGTAGAAATAACAAGTTTGTTTGCCTCCATCTGACGATTCTTCAAATACGATTTTTTCGCCATACTTTTCTTCAAAATAATGAAATGCCGCCTCGTGACTTTTAAATGCCGGCATTTCAAGAGCTTCTTGCTTCGCAATGCGTTGTAATTCAGTCATGCTTATCCCCCCGCTGTCTCTCATTCCGTACTAGTTTAACTGAATACGTCATCCGCCGTCACTCATTAGACGGAAACGGCAGCTCACCGCTGAGCAGATATTGGTATACTGTTTGATAAGACCCTAATAACCAGAATGAAGGACGGGATGGATTGAAAAACTTAACCACCACAGGTGAATTTATTTATACATATGCCTATCATCAAGACGAAAAAGACTTATGCCTACTAGAGATGCGATCTTTCTTCGGAGAAGATACGGAGGAAAAAGTCTTAAAAAGCAACCGGAAAATCGAGCCCAGCAGAAGCCCCTTTATCAAGGAGCGGATTGAATTGCTGTTTGAAGCGCCTGCACTTGCTGATATCGTCTATCAGGCGGCTAATATCGACTTGGGGAATGCCACGTTTAAAGTCATTTTTCCAAAACTGAACGGCTTGGCCCCTGCTGATCAAGTCGACTACACGGAAAAACGCAGCATCGAATGGCAGGTAGGCTTTGTCATCAAAGGAAAAGCAGATGTCCATCAGCCGGACGTCGTTTTCGGGTTGATCCTGTTCGGCGGCCGTTGGTATTTCGGCCACTATCTGCAAACTGAAGCTGTCTGGTTCAAACATCAGCAAAAACCGCGCGAATACTCGACAGCCCTCAGTACAAAAGTGGCGCGGGCGCTTGCCAATATTGCCGTACCGGATCCAGCTGGAGTGAAAGCGATCGATCCTTGCTGCGGCATTGGCACCGTACTCGTCGAAGCGTTGTCGATGGGCATCGATATTGTCGGGCGTGACATCAATCCCCTTGTCGTCGAAGGTTCGCGCGAGAATATTGAACATTTCGGTTTAACGGGTTCTGTCGATTTAGGAGCCATTGCCGACATCAAACAGCAATACGATGTCGCCATCATCGACATGCCCTATAACCTCTACACGAATGCTACAGAGTCTGAGCAACAAGAAATTCTGAAAGACGCGCTGCCGGTCACCGAAAAATTGCTTGTGGTGACGATCGATCCGATCGACTACATGATCGATGAAGCCGGGTTTTCGATCACCGACCGCTGCTTGGTTAAAAAAGGCTTGTTTCTTCGGGAAATTCTTGTTTGCGAGAGAAGCAAGATGTTGCAAGAAGCTTAAGCGTTTACCAAATCCATCCAATGACAAAAACACTCGGAGAATATTCTCCGGGTGCTTTTGTTTTACTCCTCTAATGCGCCAACATATCACGGACTAGCCCTTCTGCATCTAAATCTGAAGGATAATAGGTTGGCCAGTGCGTAACTTCCTCCAATAATTCTTTCCGGTCCGCTCCCCAATACAAATGGAAATGTGAAGATTTGACCGGGTAGATATGGTGGTCGCTAAACTGGATAAAGGCAGGTGCTTGTTCGGAGCCTGCCGTCTTTTTGAAAATAAAACGGACCCCGCGATTTCCTTTTTCATAGGTAAGAATTTCATAGCCGTCTGAGGCATACTCTCCTGAATATTCCTCTTTCCCATCAAAAAACGTCACACTCTCGTCTCTGATTAACACCCGATCGATATTCGTTATGTAGCCGGTTGTGTAGTATTCTTTGTATTCTTCCGCTGTCATATCGCCAGTTTCAGCTTTGTGTGCAAAAACTTCATCTAAATCCCCTGAAACGAGATAAGGGTAAACAGATTGCCAATCCCCTTCCCAATCCGATAATCCCCGGTCCGCTACTTGTTCGTCTTCAAAATAACCGTCATAGATTTGAGTCGTGGCTTCATCATGGCCATGATGGTCATCAATCACAATTTCGGCAGGTGCCGACTGGACTTCTGAACCTTTTCCCTCACCGTAAAAGGCCGCTTTGATTTCTGCTATTTCACTCGTTGCTTTTCCGGTATAACCGGCTGATTCCTGTCCAGAAATCATTTCCCATTCATCGGAGCTGCTAGCCCTGCTGTACCAGTGCCAATGGCCGCCTTCAGCTTCTTCTTTTAAGAATGCTGTCAGCTCGATTTTATCTCCTGTATGATAATGTGCTGCCATCCCTTCAATCAATACACCTTCAGGCACTTCCTGATCCGTTTTTTCGCTTTCTGAATGAGCCCGCTGCTCAGTGGCGCTGCCCGTGTTTGTTTCGTCAGTTGACTGGCATGCGGCTAATGCTAAAACTAATAGCAATAACCCGAATCCTTTTATTGTTTTCTTCATTTTCTATTCCTCCTGAAATTAAATGTCATATCTTTATGTACAGTCTTTCAAAACCCAATTGCCTTTCTTTTTATTCGTAATCATTACGTTTTGTGAAACCGCAAAAATTTTTCCCCTTCTTAAACATCAAAACCTTAGCACAATAAAAAATTCTGATTCGCTCCTTTTAAACATTTTACAAACTGTAATCATTACGTTTTATAGATTATATTTTTTGCTTCCTAATTGCAAGCCTTTTTTTATTTTCCAGGGCAATAAAAAAACATCCGCAAATGTTGAAAACATTTTGCGGACGTTTATTCGTCTTAAGAAGCGATTCGATTTTTCCAAAAGTAAATCGTCTAATTGCTTTATTTGCTTTGCCGTTTCTGCATTTCTTCTGCCACTAATCGGTAAGAAGTTAATTTGTCCGCGAAATCATAGGTAATGGTCACGAGCATCAATTCTTCCGCACCATAGCCTTCTGCCAACGCCTCCAAAGCATCGGCCACCTTTTCCGGCGTCCCGACAATCATCCGTCGGCGGTTTTCTTCCACCAGCAGGCGTTCGAATTTCGAATAAGGATAATTGAATGCGCGCTCTGGCGGCGGCGTACCGTTTGACGGCATTCCCTGTGCCCCCATAGCTAAAGACAAATCCATGGAAGATGCCACCCACTCCGCTTTCTCTTCCGTTTCTTGGCACACAACGAAAATCGCCACGCCTTGATATGGCTTTGATCCATCCTTCGATTCAAAACGTTCGCGGTAGGTTTCGGCAAAACTTTGGCCGCCTTCTCCGTTGATGAATTGGGCGAACATATAAGATAAGCCTTTTTCAGCAGCGAGTTGCGCAGAACTTTGGCTAGAGCCAAGCACCCACACAGGCGGCGCTGACTTTGTCACCGGCGTTGCTTTCATGCCATAGTAGGGATGGTCTTCCGGAATCCGGTCTTCCAAATACATGCGCAGTTCATCTATTTGAGTGGGAAAACGGTCTACATCCCGTTTCCGGCCATCATTCAGCGCGTAGCTCGCCCGCGGCATCCCGCCCGGCGCCCGGCCAACTCCGACGTCAATCCGTCCCGGGTATAAAGTTTCAAGCAGCTTAAAGTTTTCGGCCACTTTAAACGAAGCATAATGCGGCAGCATGACGCCTCCTGAGCCGAGCCGAATGGTATTGGTCACCGCCCCTAAATGGGAGATTAAAATTTCGGGTGAAGATCCTGCAAGCGTCGTTGCATCGTGGTGTTCAGAAACCCAAAATCTCGTATAGCCCCATTTCTCCGCCATTTGTGCAAGCTCTGCCGTTTCCTTCAGCGCCTGCTCGGGTGTAAGGCCTTCTGAAATCGGTGATTGGTCTAATATGCTGTAGGCTAATGCCATGTCATCCCTTCTCTCACAAAACTTATTGCACCACGTATCCTAACGAACGCAAAACATTTTTGATGAATAAATGCGAAGAAATGAAAATGTCTTCGCGTTCAGGCTCCTGGAATAAATCATGGTAGCCGTTTGTCCATTCTTTATAGCTGAATTCCTTCAGGTTCTGCTGTTTGAGCCAACGTTTCGCCATTTCTTTATCGGTGATGATGTCCCGTTCTCCTGTATGGATAAACACCGGAATATCCGGAAATGCCCCTTTGCTTTGGGCCAGCTGCTTCAAATACGATTGAAGTTCATGATACCAGCCAACTGAAATCTCAGTCCTGTAGAAAGGATCCTCTTTTTCCTGCTCGATCACTTCCTGGTTCTTGGTCAATTCTTCAATGGAAATATGGTGATTGATCTTTACCCGCGATGTTACTTTATGAAAGCCGGTCAAGGCATTCGAGAATTTAGAAGGGGTCTTGATCAATTGCAGCCAAGGCGATGTGAAAATAGCGCCGGCGATGTTTATTCTATTTTTGGAAAGCACACCCATCGCGAGAGTCGCACCTAATCCTTGGGCCACGATAAATACCGGCAATTCATTTTCCATCGCCACTTTCACAGCTGTTTTGATGGATTTCTCATATTCGTCAAACGATTCCCGGTGAGCGCTCTCATTTCCAGCATTTTCGCCATGCCCGGGCAAATCGCCCATGATGACGTGGAAGTTCGCGCCGCGCCATTGATCGATTTGCCAGGCATAGCGCAGATGATGTTCATATGCACTGTGTACAAGGACCACTACCGCTTTCGCCGGTCCGATCGATTCCCATTTCCACATGTATTGCCCCCCTTTCCTTAGCGCAGCCTGCAACGTGCATTTGACCTTTGCGCTTATTTTGATAGGATTAATATTATCTTATCTTTTTTACTGGAGGTTTTCCATGATTTACCCATTCAAAGACAAGCATCCATCTATTCATCCTTCGGCTTTTATCGCTGACCATACAACGATTACAGGCGATGTTGTAATCGGTGAAGATTCATCGGTTTGGTTCAATACCGTCATCCGCGGCGATGTCGCACCTACCATTATCGGCAAGAAAACCAATATCCAGGACCTGTGCATGCTTCACCAAAGCCCGGGGAACCCGCTGATTTTGGAAGACGAAGTGACCATCGGCCATCAAGTGACTTTGCATAGCTGTAAAATCCGCAAAGGGGCACTGATCGGAATGGGTTCCATCATCCTAGACGGAGCAGAAGTGGGAGAAGGTGCATTTATCGGCGCTGGCAGCCTTGTTCCGCAAGGCAAAGTCATCCCTCCTGGCATGCTGGCATTTGGGCGGCCGGCAAAAGTGGTGCGCGAGCTGCGCGAAGAAGACATCGAAGACATGCAGCGCATCGTCCGCGAATACGCTGAAAAAGGCGCTTACTATAAATCGCTTCAATAGAAAAAAAGACGGCTGAGCAAAATTCGCTCAGCCGTCTTTTCTCTTTATTATTGGGCGGATTGCTCTTTCAAAGCAGCTGCTTTGTCCGTGCGCTCCCACGGAAGGTCGATATCCGTGCGGCCGAAGTGGCCATAAGCTGCCGTTTGTTTGTAGATTGGACGGCGAAGATCCAACATTTTGATGATGCCTGCTGGGCGAAGATCAAAGTTTCCGCGCACAAGCTCAATCAATTTGTTTTCTTCTACTGTGCCTGTTCCAAATGTATCAACGGCAATTGATACGGGATGTGCGACGCCGATTGCGTAAGCAAGCTGCACTTCACAGCGTTCAGCAAGGCCGGCTGCGACAATGTTTTTCGCTACATAGCGAGCGGCATAAGCTGCCGAACGGTCCACTTTCGTTGCGTCTTTCCCGGAGAAAGCTCCGCCGCCGTGGCGTGCATAGCCACCGTAAGTGTCTACGATGATTTTGCGTCCTGTAAGGCCGGCATCTCCTTGTGGTCCGCCGATAACAAAACGGCCAGTCGGGTTAATGAAGTATTTTGTTTCTTCATCGATCAAGTGTGCAGGAACCACTTCGTTGATGACATATTCTTTAAGATTGCGCTGGATTTGCTCAAGCGTCACTTCTGGGTGATGCTGCGTCGAAATGACAATCGTATCTACACGCAATGGTTTATTGTTTTCATCGTATTCGATCGTTACTTGCGTTTTCCCATCCGGGCGCAAGTAAGGAAGAATTTCTTCTTTCCGCACTTCTGCAAGGCGGCGCGCCAATTTATGCGCCAAAGCAATCGGAAGCGGCATGAATTCTTCGGTTTCGTTTGTTGCATAGCCGAACATTAAGCCTTGGTCCCCTGCTCCGATATCGTCCATTTCTTTATCTGTCATTTGGCCTTCACGCGATTCAAGCGCTACATTGACTCCGGCAGCAATGTCCGGTGATTGTTCGTCAATCGCTGTCAAAACGGCACTTGTTTCAGAATCGAATCCGTATTTTGCACGGGTATAGCCAATTTCGCGAACGGTTTCACGAACGACTTTCGGAATGTCAACATACGTAGAAGTCGTGATTTCTCCTGCGACTAAAACGAGTCCAGTCGTTACGGTTGTTTCGCATGCAACGCGTGCATTTGGGTCTTCTGATAAAATGGCATCCAAAATGGCGTCTGAAATCTGATCGCAAATTTTATCCGGATGCCCTTCTGTTACTGATTCTGACGTGAATAATCGACGGTTTGTCAAAATGTGTTCCTCCTTAGATCCTGCGAGATTGCTCTCGAAATTGATACGGTACTCGTTTCCCATGTCAAGTCCGTTCCCAAAAGGGATTGAACTTTAAGCCGTTGTGGCTCTTGCACACGAGGATTAAGGGCAAAATTTCATAAAAAAATCCCTTCCATCATTTGCATGAGGAAAGGAGAAATCATCAGCAGCACCTTTCACTCTTATCATCCAAGGCCTAAAAGCCTTGCTACAGGTTTGGCACCATCGCTGCAAATCGCAGCAGGTTGCCGGGTTTCATTGGGCCTGACCCCTCCACCAGCTCGGAATAAGAGTATCCGTTCAATTTTTCATCATACGGAATGTGCAAAGCGATGTCAACGTTTTAATGACCATCCGTTTGAATAAAAGATATTATAGGTTTATTGGCCTTCAAAAAGCACATTATTTTCGTTTTTTTCGATTCCACCCGTTATTAGTATAGACTATTTAATACAATGTGTTATACTAATCTTCGAATATACATCCTCCCCATTCGCAATGGGAATAACCGAAAAGGAAGGTACATATAAATGAATCCAGTGAATATTAAAAACAACCTAAAGGATCTTTTAAATGGCCAAAACGTGCACGTCCAATTATCAGTTCCACAATTAGTGGAAGCTGCAACATCCCGTGGGGAAGCGGTATTGACTCGAGAAGGCGCTGTAGCAGCTGAAACCGGCAAATATACAGGCCGCTCGCCAAAAGATAAGTACATCGTTGATGAAGCGATTTCGAGAGACAAAATAGACTGGGGCAATGTCAATCGCCCGATTTCTTCTGAGATTTTCGAGAATTTGTATGCGAAAGTCATCGACCATTTGAAGCAAAAAGATGCGTTATATGTATTTAAAGGCTTTGCCGGCGCAGACCACGAATCACGCTTGGCGATCCAAACCATCAATGAATACGCGTGGCACAATCTGTTTGCGCATCAACTATTCATTCGCCCGACAAAAGAAGAGCTGGCTGCGCACGAAGCGGAATTTACGGTTGTCTATGCACCGACATTCCATGCGGATCCTGCGGTTGATGGAACAGATTCTGAAACGTTCATCATCGTTTCGATGGAAAAGAAAATCATTTTGATCGGCGGAACAGAATACGCAGGCGAAATGAAAAAATCCATCTTCTCGATTATGAACCATATCTTGCCGGAAAAAGGCATTCTTCCTATGCACTGCTCAGCGAACGTTGGCAAAGACGGCGATGTTACGTTATTCTTCGGATTGTCTGGTACAGGAAAAACGACTTTATCCGCAGACGGCGACCGCAAATTGATCGGCGACGACGAGCACGGCTGGTCGGATAACGGCGTTTTCAATATCGAAGGCGGCTGCTATGCGAAGACCATCAATTTATCGCGTGAAAACGAACCGCAGATTTATGACGCGATTCGTTTCGGATCGGTTCTTGAAAATGTTGTAGTGGATCCGGAAACGCGCATCCCTGATTATGACAATGGTTCCCTAACTGAGAATACACGAGCAGCTTATCCGATTCAAGCAATCGATAATATTGTAGACCCGTCTGTAGGCGGACACCCTAAAACGATCGTGTTCTTGACGGCGGATGCATTTGGCGTCTTGCCTCCGATCAGCAAACTATCAAAAGAACAGGCGATGTACCATTTCCTAAGCGGCTATACATCGAAGCTTGCCGGTACAGAACGCGGAATCACGGCACCTGAAGCAACATTCTCAACATGCTTCGGTTCACCATTCCTTCCGCTTCACGCAACGGTGTATGCTGAAATGCTGGGTGAGAAAATCGACGATCACAATGTCGATGTTTTCCTAGTGAATACAGGCTGGACTGGCGGCGAATACGGCGTCGGAAACCGCATGAAGCTTTCTTACACACGGACGATGGTGCGTGCAGCCATGAAAGGCGAATTGCACAACATTGAAACCGAAAAAGAAGCAATTTTCGGCTTGGAAATTCCAAAAGAAATTCCAGGAGTTCCGACTGAAGTGTTAAATCCGCGCCATGCATGGGCAGACAAAGAAGCATACGATCAAAAAGCAAAAGAACTTTCATCTAAGTTCCAAGAAAACTTCAAAAAGTTCGGCACAGTTGATCCAGCGATCAGCCAACTTGGCGGACCGGCTCCACTGTCATAAGCAAAAAAACGGAAAGAAGCTCTCCAGTTAATATGGAGAGCTTCTTTTTTATTTCCTGGTTCCAATCGGTCAACTTTTTTCCTGCTCTTTCATCCATATAGTCAATGCCTTTGCCACTTTGCGGTTCGCTGCCGGCGGGAAGAAATGCGTGTATTCCGGGAAATACCAGGTTTCATGCGGTTGATCATTCATCTTCAACGCTTCTTCCAATAAATAGGCCTGCGCAGGAAAAACATTTTCATCTTGCAGCCCGTGAATGATTAAGAATGGCATATGTGCTTCTTCAATCCGAAGCAATGGATTCCGTTCTTCAAACGCAGTCAAGGCTGTGTTTGGGGTACCGCCGTACAAGCGTTTCATCATGCGGCGCATATCCGGGCGCTCTTTATATGTGAGCACGGTATCCGTCACGCCTGCCCAAGTCACCACAGAAGCAATATCATCCCGCAAGACAGCTGTCCAAAGCGCCATGATGCCGCCGCGTGAAAATGCCAATAGATGGACCGGCCCTGGACATTTCTGCTTGAGCACCTCCACGGCATGGACCGCATCCCAGCGGTCTGCCCCTGCAAATTCGTCGCGCCCTTCTCCGCCGCGGTTCCCACGGTAATAAGGCGCAAACACGGTAAATCCGTATGACGCAAATTGCGCAATACGAGCCGGGCGCACCATACCGATCGATTGGATGCCGCCCCTTAAATACAGGATGCCGCTCGTGCTTTCCCTATTCACCGGTTCAGCGAGCAGCCCTTTTACTTTAAGGCCTTCCGACCAATAAACGATTTCCGTCAACTTGACTTGCGGATTAGGCGAAGGATAACGTTTCGCCGATTCAATCTTCCCATTTTCCAAGCGCTTTCACCTTCTCCATAATTTTCAGCATTCCAGGATCTTTCATAAGGAAACTGAAATTTCCTGTGTCCTCTAATGTCTCTTTCAATACGGCGCCTTTTGTCTCCAACAAATTTACCGAATCGATTCGCTCCACTTTGGCAGCAAAAACCGTTTTGCAGAAAGCTGGCTCGTCATAAACGGCGTATGCGGCAAACCATTCCAGCTTTTCCACTACGCCTCCTGTTTCTTCATATACTTCCCTGGCGGCGGCTGCCTCTAAACTTTCGCCCGCTTCCACTTTACCGCCCGGAAATTCGATTCCACGCTGTGGATGGTCGGTCATTAGCCATTTTCCCTCGTGCTTAGCAATCACCAGCACATGCTTGCTTGGAATTTCAAAGCTTCCGGGTACAAAAGAAAGTTCACAGGGCAGTCCGTTTAAATCTGTATATTTCATCATTTCACCTCTTTGCCATCAAAAAAGCGTACACTCGTTAAAGTGTACGCCCGAGTCCTTCTATTTTACTTCTTTTCGCCTAAGAATGCAGAAAGCATCCAAGAATGCTTCTCTAAGTTCTGGTGGATCGCGTTCAACATATCTTCTGTCATGTCGTCCCCATCCGCTGCTGCAAGCTCCATGCCTTTTTTCAATGATTTCATGATTTTATCGTAATCGCTGACAATGATATCGACCATTTCTTCTGCCGTTTCTTTGCTTGTCGCTTCCTCAACGACTGAAAGCTCCAGCTGTTCCTTCATCGTTGCAACCGGTTTGCCGCCAAGCGCAAGCAAACGTTCTGCAATTTCATCCATATGAAGCGTCGCTTCATTATATAATTCTTCAAATTTCACGTGAAGCGTAAAGAATGACGGGCCTTTTACGTACCAATGGAAATTATGTAATTTCGTATAGGCTACTGACCATGTTGCGACTTGCACGTTTAATTCGTGGTTTAATTCTGCTGACATTAAAATCACTCTCCATTTGTATTTGATAAGCTCTTATACTTTATTTATACCTCCAATCTGCCTACAATAAACATAAGGAAATACCCTCTTGAAAGAAGATGAGCGATTATGAAAACTGCGTTAATCAAGATATTCCGCTTTTATCAGCGGTTCATCTCGCCGCTGTCACCGCCGAGCTGCCGGTTCTATCCGACTTGCTCGCATTATGGAATCGAAGCTGTGGAAAAGCACGGTGCGTTCAAGGGCGGCTATTTAGCCATACGCCGCATCCTGAGCTGCCACCCTTTCAATAAAGGCGGAATCGATTTTGTTCCGGAAGAATGGCCACCAAAAAAATAATTTTGGTGGTTTTTCTTGTGTTTTGAAAACGCATCGTGTAATATTCTCTAAGTAAATAAAACGTAACCGTTACATTTTGGAGGAAACTCATGAAGAAACTTATTCCCTTGTTTATCCTGGTTTTATTATTGGCCGCTTGTGGAGACGCATCTTCCGGCTCACTACCTGAACCGGAAGCCGATTCGAAGCTCCATGTCTATACGACCGTCTATCCGCTTACCTACTTTACGGAACGGATTGGCGGCGATGCCGTTGCCGTTGAATCCATTTATCCCGCAGGATCCAATGAACATAGCTTTGAACCGACCCAGCAAGACATGATCGCGCTTGCTGAAGCGGATTTGCTGTTTTACGTTGGCCTTGGCCTGGAAGGATTTATCGACAGCGCCCAAAAAACGCTGAAAAATGAGAAAGTCGAGTTTGTCGCAACCGCTGATGCCATCACGGATGAAGAATTGGTTGCGGCGACCAGCCACGAAGAAGATCATCACGGCGATGATGCCCATGCAGAGGACTCGCATGATGGCCACGACCATGGTTCAACGGATCCCCATGTCTGGATTTCTCCTGTGCTTAGCCAGAAATTAGCGGAATCGATCAAAGATTCCTTGGCGGAGGCAGATCCGGAAAACTCGGAAATCTACGAAAGCAATTACGCCGATCTGAAAATTGAGCTGGAAGAATTAGACCGCTCCTTTGCGAAAATGGCCGAAGAAGTGGACAAGAAAACCTTCTTCGTTTCCCATGCGGCATTCGGCTATATGGCGGAGCCATATGGATTGGAGCAAGTCGCAATCGCCGGTCTAAACAGCCAAGATGAACCATCGCAGAAAGAACTGACAGAAATTGTTGATTTAGCAAAAGAGAAAAACATCAAACACATCATTTTCGAACAGAACGTGTCGTCGAATCTTACGGAAGTGATTCAGAAAGAAGTCGGTGCAGAAGCGCTTGAATTGAACAATCTCGGCGTTCTCACCCAAGAAAACATCGACAACGAAGAAACCTATTTCAGTTTGATGGAAAAAAATCTTGAAACGTTGAAAACAGCTTTGCAATAAAAGAGACGGATTCCGTATGGAGTCCGCCTTTTTTTATGTTTTTATTGATTTTATGGTCGTTTGCTGTCATTCTTCTTCATCTGCCGTAATTTCTGTTAAAAACCGTTCCCGATGGTCCAAGAATGATTTCGTGATGCGGTAATGGTCCGTTTCTTCATATTGGATTTCTTGAATCTCTCCATGGTCGAAGCTAAGAATTTGAGCTCCGGGGAATCCAAGCAAAATCGGAGAATGGGTCGCAATAATAAATTGGCATTCTTCGTCTTGCGTCAATTCGTGCAAAATCCGCAAAAACATCAATTGCCGCTGAGGGGAAAGCGCCGCCTCCGGCTCATCCAGTAAATAAATGGCTTCGCTGCTAAAGCGGTTTAAGAATAGGGACAAAAACGATTCACCGTGAGACTGCTCATGCAAGGATTTCCCTCCATATGCCCGGTATGGAATCATTTCTTCTTTTGCCATTTCATCAATATGTGTCGCGAAATGGTAGAACGATTCCGCTCGCATGAAAAAGCCGTTCCCGATTTTCGGAAGCCAGGACAAACGGATATAATCGCCCAATACCGACTGGGAAGCATGGACATCGTATATATTATTGCGGCCCCCGCCAGCTGTATTGAAGTCGCATTTATCAGCAATGGCTTCAAGCAGCGTGGATTTTCCGGATCCGTTTTCCCCGACAAAAAAAGTGACCGAGCTTGTTAATTCCAATTGCTCAAGTCCACTGATCGAAGGAATGGTAAACGGATACTCCACCCGATTTTCAATTTTTTCGTGGAGCAATGTGACTCTTTTTAAGAACATCTGGCGCCTCCTTTTATCGGTTTTCTTCTATTATCTTATACGCCTCAATCTTGAAACGGTTCCAAAAGCCTGAAAAAAAAGCACGGATTCTGTTGAATCCATGCTTGCTTAATAACGGACCGCATAGCCGATGCCCGGTTTCTCGCTCAATGCAATTTTCCCATTCCTGACTTTTATTCCAGGCTCAATAATGTCTTGTCTCCAGAAATGATCCGAATCTGAAAAATCGCCAGGCAAAGAAATTCCGGGAAGTGCTGCAAGAGCGAGATTATGGGCTTTTGACACACCGAACTCAATCATGCCGCCCACCCACATCCCAATAGAATGCTGCCGGCACAATTCGACGATCCGCAGCGTTTCGCTCCAGCCGCCGAGCCGGGCCATTTTCAAAACAATGATGTCGCCTGCTTGCTCATTAATCACCCGCTCGACGTCTTCTAAACACGTGATGCTTTCGTCCAAACAAATCGGTGTTTTCATTTCCCGCTTCGCTCTCGCATGCAAATGCCACTCCTGTTCCCCAAACGGCTGTTCAATCAAAGTCAATCCGATTTGGTCAAACCGTTTAAGCTGCTCGAAACTCTGCTCATCAAATGCACCGTTTGCATCAGCGAAGAACAGCGTATCGGGATAACGGGAAACGATGCCTGTAAGCAATTCTATATTGGTGAAGGGAGTAATTTTTATCTTAACTCGGCTGTACCCTTTTTCAACCACCGCTTCTACCTGATCAGAAATTTCCGTCTCATCCGCCGCGACCACTACTCCTGCTGGAATTGCCTCGCGGGTCCCGCCGACCATTTGCCAAAGCGGCAGATCTTTTTTCTTCGCAAACAGGTCCCAGATAGCCATTTCAATCGCCGCTTTCGCCATTCGATTGCCTTTTACCCGGCTAAAAAGATGATGGATCTCTTCCGGTCTCTCCACCACCTTGCCTTTCAATAAAGGAATCAGCACATTTTCCATTACAAAGCGGCAGCTGGCCACAGTTTCTTCTGTATACCAAGGTGTGGAGAACGCTACACATTCCCCGTAGCCCACTAATCCTTCTGATGACTGCACTTTTACCAGGATCACTTCGCGCTCTTCTACGCGCTGCAAAGACGTTTTAAACGGCTGCTTCAACGGCTGCTTAATCGATGATAAACCGATTTCCGAGATCGTTACAACCATGTTTTCAGCTCTCTTCGTAAGAGTTTATTGGAAGCATTGCGCGGCAGCGATTCCACGAGCTTCAATTGCTTTGGCGTTTTATAGGAAGCGATTTGCTGTTTGCAATAAGCGAGCAGCTCCTCAGTCTCTGCCGGTTTGTTCAAAACGACAAAAGCCACCGGCACTTCTCCCCATTTTTCATCCGGTGCACCGCATACCCCGGCCTCCCGGACAGCTGGATGGGCGAGCAGCACTTTCTCGATTTCAGCAGGATAGACATTTTCGCCTCCGGAAACAATTAAATCTGAACGCCGATCTACGACAAACAAAAATCCTTCTTCGTCCAAATAGCCGATATCGCCTGTATGAAGCCATCCGTCGGCTTGCACTTCCCGCTCCGAAAAGCGGCCAATATATCCAGGCGTCACTTGCGGCCCGTGGATGAGAATTTCGCCGGCTTCACCAGCGTTCTCAGCCCCTTCTATTTTCACTTGATACAGAAACAGCGGTTTGCCGGATGAACCGATTTTCCGCTCGGCATCAGCCGGCTGAAGCGTCGTCGTTTGCGAGGAAGTCTCTGTCATTCCATATGTCTGGAGGACAGGAATCTGCAATTCCTCTGCACGTCGAATGTACGCAACCGGCACTGGGCCTCCTCCTGCCAGGACGGCTTTAAATTTCGGTGAAGCTGTAGCTCCCCGCTCTTCAATCGTGCGGAGGATGCGCTCTAAGGTGACACTGACCACTGACACATGTGTCACCGTTCCGTTGCAAATTTCTTCGACACTCCGCTCTGCATCGAATTTTTCATACAAGCGTACGCCCATGCCGTAAATCAGTGAACGCATCAATATGGAAAATCCGCTAATGTGAAACAGCGGCACAGAGCAAAGCCAGACATCTTCCGGCGCAATCCCGATATTCAATGCAGACGAAACAGCGCTCGAAAAGTGGTTTTCAGCCGTTTGCCGGACACCTTTTGGATGTCCCGTCGTCCCTGAGGTATACATGATCGAAATCGTCCGATCTTTTTTCCATTCGCTCGCCGGCACCCAGTCGGACGGAGCAGCTGCTTTGATTTTGCTGAATAAAACCGGTACATGCTCTTCGATTTTCTCCTGCAGCACATCGTCTACTAAAACAAAATCGGCCGCAGAATCTTCAATCTGGTAAGCCAATTCTGCTGGAGCCAAACGCTCATTCAGCATCACCATTTCGCAGCCGGCATGCAGGCATCCATACATAATAAAAACAAAATCAGGCGTGGATTTCGCAAGAATGGCGACACGGGAATCCGTGTTGATGCCAAAAGAAGCCAGCTTTCCTGCATATTCAAGCGCTAACTCATTGACTTCAGAAAAAGTCCATTGCTGATCATGAAAAGACAGCGCCATACGGCTGCCGCTTAAATGGCTGCGCTGAGTCAGCCAGTTTGGATAGGTCATTATAAAAATCCTTTCTTGTAAGACAGCTGAAATCCCAGTTCCGCGTTTTATTTTTCTAAAAAAAGCTGTCCCCTGAGAGGACAGCTTTTGAATATTCGTTGATCAAGGGAAACGAGGGAATTGGCCGAAGTCCGGTTTGCGTTTTTCTTTAAACGCGTCCCGTCCTTCTTTCGCTTCGTCTGTTGTGTAATAAAGCAATGTAGCATCTCCAGCCATTTGCTGAAGCCCAGCAAGGCCATCTGTATCAGCGTTCATCGCCGCTTTTACAAACCGAAGTGCAGTCGGGCTCATTTCGAGCATTTCCTCGCACCATTTAACCGTTTCATCTTCAAGCTGCTCATATGGCACGACTGTGTTGACCAAGCCCATATCCAATGCTTCCTGTGCGTCGTATTGACGGCATAGGTACCAAATTTCACGCGCTTTCTTATGGCCGATGATACGTGCCAAATAGCCTGAACCGTATCCAGCGTCAAAAGAACCGACGCGTGGGCCTGTTTGGCCGAAACGTGCATTGTCAGCTGCAATCGTCAAATCGCAGACTACGTGCAAGACATGTCCGCCGCCGATTGCATAACCTGAAACCATTGCTACGACCGGTTTTGGAATTACACGGATCAAACGTTGAAGGTCCAATACGTTCAAACGTGGAATTTCATCTTCTCCTACATAGCCCCCGTGCCCGCGTACACTTTGGTCTCCGCCTGAGCAGAATGCTTTTTCGCCTTCGCCGGTCAAGACGATAACGCCTACTTTAGAATCGTCGCGTGCACGAGAAAATGCATCGATCATTTCTTCCACTGTTTTCGGGCGGAATGCGTTGCGCACTTCCGGACGGTTGATGGTAATTTTAGCAATGCCGTTATACGTCTCATATTTGATGTCTTCATATGTACGTTCTGTTACCCATTCACGAGTCATGATTTTCCTCCTTGGATGTTCAATCTCAAATACTCATCTACTATTGTAGCAAACTCAGCCGGTTTTTCCACGTGAATTGCATGTCCTGCATCGACTATTTGATGCTCCGCCTGCCAAAAAGCCGTTTTCATCTCGTCAGCAATGCCTTGGAATTTCAAATCCAAGCTCCCCGTGATCAGCAATACCGGAACACGAATGCCTCTTAGCTGGTTCCAATAAGACGGCTGCGAGCCGGTTCCCATACCGATTAAGCTGTTTGCAAGTCCCAGTGGCTGTTGGCTCAGCCGTTCTTTTTTGATTTCTTCCTTTATTTCTTTCGGCAGTTTTTTTTGGCTGTCAAAAAGAGGGATGTTTTCCCACTTCTCAACGAAAGACGGCATGCCATTCGCTAAAATCTTTAACGCAAGTTCACTATCTCGCTGTTGGCGTTCTAACTGCTCCTCAGCCGTTTTAAGTCCGGGCGATGCACTTTCCAGAACAAGCGCCTGCAAGCGTTCCGGATACGCAGCAGAATAAGCGAGAGCGGTCCGGCCGCCCATTGAATAGCCGACTAGAATAAATTCCTTTAAGCCAAGTTCCATAAACAAAGAATTTAAGTCACGGACTTGCAGCTCCATGACGTAGCGGGAAGCATCTTCCGGAATCGCAGTTTTGCCGTGGCCCAGCAAATCCACAAGAACGATTTTATAGTCCGGCAGCTTATCAGCTATCTTCCGCCACGTTTGGGTGCTTCCTGTAAAGCCGTGCAGAAAAACGATAGACGGAGACTGGCCTTCATTCCGTAATTCCACATGGTAATCCAAGCCGTTAACTTTCATTTTCATTGCTTCGCCAGCTCCTCGTTAAATCGATCCCATAGTTTCCGGTGGCTCAACACATTTTGCTGTCGATCAGTAAAGACTTCGATGATTTTGACTTGTTTTTCTTTCGGCAGTCGCAACGCCTCGACCAGTTGCTCTTTTGTTTGAACAGCAGCATATTCTGTATCGTACATGCGCGCTGCATCTTCAAATTTCAAGCCGGTCGGTGTACCAAACAACGCTTCAAAATGCCGCTCTTCTTCCGATTGAGGCAAATAAGAGAAAATTCCGCCGCCGTCATTGTTCATGACGACCACTGTCAAATCCGTTTCTTGCATTTTAGATGCAATCAATCCATTCATATCATGCAAAAACGACAAATCGCCTATCAATAAATAAGCAGGGCGTTTGGAAGCCGCCTGTACACCGAATGCCGTAGAAACGACTCCGTCGATTCCGTTAGCTCCCCTGTTTGCATAAATCATGGCATCTCGCCCGTTCGTACGGAAGAATGTATCTACATCCCGAATCGGCATACTGCTGCCAACGATCAAATCGCAAGCATCTAATTCTTCGAACAGCACTTTAGCAAGAACCCCTTCATCCATTTCATCCTGGCAATGCTGCTCAACAATTTCCCAATACAGCGCCGATGCTTTCTGCCATTTCTCGGTAAATCCCTGCTGCTGCCGTGCCTCCAGTCCAAGCTTCCATAATTCTGTTGGAGGCGCTTGGATGTGATGGGTTACAACAGACTGCGCATCGCGCATCATCGGACTTTCATCAAAAACAACATACGTTTCCGGTTTAACGCTTGCCAAAAATAATGTCAACGGCTTCGAAACTGGCTGCGGGCCAATCCGAATCACTGTATCAGGGACCACGGCTTCTTTAAATTCCCCATTCTTCAATAAAGCGTCATAGGCATCAATGATTAAATGCCGGTCCTCGGCCTTAACCCCTGAACGAAGATTGGATAAAGGATCAGCTAAAATCGGCCAATTTAATTCTCGAGCAAACTTCCAAAATTCCGAAGGCATCCGCTCTGTCATTTCACCGACTACTAATAAGCCCCGTTCTTTAGCCATTAGGTTTTGAAGGAACGTTTTGGTTTCTTCATTCAAGACAAACTCCCCGGTAAAATGCATCATCTCTCCCGGGCTTTCATAGGTTTGCTCAAAATCGATCCGCAATGGTTCACGGAATGGCACATTTAAATGTACAGGGCCTTTTGGCGCCGTTTTCGCTGTGGCAATCGAACGGTGCAAATGCCGGGAAAGAAAACTCAATTGATTTTCCGGTTCCGGCATCGGCAAATCTGCTGACCACTTCACATGGGAGCCAAACAGATTGATTTGATTGATCGCTTGAGGCGCACCCACTTCGCGCAATTCGTGCGGACGGTCAGCCGTCACTACCAATAAAGGAACTCGTGCATAATACGCTTCTACAATGGCAGGAAAATAATTAGCTGCAGCAGTTCCAGATGTGCAAAGAAGCATCACTGGACTGCCGGAAGCTTTCGCCATCCCCAAAGCAAAATAAGCTGCTGAACGTTCATCGATTTGACGGTAAACCGTCAAGCCCTCCTGTTTCATACACGCATAAGCAAGCGGCGTCGAACGGGAACCTGGACTGATAACTACATTTTTCACTCCAAGATGGACGAGTGAATGGGTAAAAGCTGATACATACTCTGTTAATGATTTACGATTCGTCACTCATTTGACCTCCAAGTACACGGAGCATCGGTCTGAATTTAACCCATGTTTCGTCATATTCTGCTTCCGGATGGGAATCTTCAACTATTCCCCCACCCGCATATAAATAAGCATCTTTTCCATCAAGCAAAGCTGAACGGATTGCGACAGCGAATTCGCCGTCGCCTTTTGCATCGATCCAGCCAACAGGAGCAGCATAATAGCCCCGGTTCATCGTTTCGTACTGGCGGATCAAACTCATCGCCTCCTGTTTCGGTTCTCCTCCAAGAGCAGGCGTCGGATGCAGATCCCGTACAAGATCCAATAGATTGGATCCATCTTTCAACTCCCCTTCGACTGGCGTATAAAGGTGTTGGATATCCCGTATTTTCATCAGCTTCGGCGTTTTCGGCACAAACATCTTCGAACTATGTGCATCGAATACCTGGCTGATCATCTTCACGACAAATTGATGCTCCGAACGGTTTTTCTTATCATTTAGTAATTCATTGCCAAGTGCGGCATCAATTTCTACCGTTTTGCCGCGTGGAGTCGATCCTGCTAAACAAGTTGACAGTGCTTGGCGGTCCTCCACTTTAACCAATCGTTCAGGTGTCGCCCCAAAGAAAAACTGATTTTCAGCTTCCATTCCGAAAAGAAAACTTTCCGGCTGTTCTTCTGAAACTTGGGAAAGAGCAGATGCCGGTGCCAAAGGCTGATCAAAATTCAGCTTTAGTGCTCGGGCAATTACGACTTTTTCCGCCTGTTTCGCTTTAATAACAGCCGTCACTTTTTTAATGGAATCAAGATATTCATCTTTTTTCAGTTCTGTCCGTTTAACGACTAGCGGTTTACGGTATTTTTTGAGTTCTGATACTTGAGCGGAATGGATTAATCGATCCCGTTCTTTACGCAATGCATCAAAAGCAGTAAACGTATCTTTATCCTTTGTGATGAGATGGATACTGACATATGCCCGTTCACCTTTAATAATCATTTGAAAAGTCGGCACAGCAAAATAGGCTTCTGGAAATTTTGTCCATACGCTATCTTTCTCATTTAACGGATCGAAAGAGAAGCCGCCGAAAAGAATGGGCTGAACTTCCCGCTCTTCATTGACAATTTGTTTGCATAAACTTTGCCACTCTTCTTTAATTTGCTCGAAGCGGCCGTGCGGGCTATGGGCTGATATTACATGCGCATGTCCAAGACCGACCCACGTAAACGTCTTTTCCCGGTTCTGCCAAAACATCCGTTTCCCTTTAAACTGCTGTTCACCCGCTTCAAAAAAAGCCAAAGCCGACATTCTGGATACCTCAATCGTTTCCGTATAAAATCGATACGCCAAGTAACGCGTATCCGTAAAATTTTCCGGCGATGAATACTGCTGTGAATTCATCAAATTACCTCCGTTTTTCATTTAAATGCAAAATACACGTGATAGTTCACTTTTTAAATCTCTACCCTCTATCATACTCTTTTCTTCCAATTTCAGCACACCATATGCTGTATTTACCGTGAATTTGAAGTACAATAAAGGGTGGAAAGAATTAAAGGAGAGGTACACAACATGACACATTCCATTCAGGCAGACAGCGGCTGGCGCGTATGGTGGCAATTAACTCGTCCACATACATTAACCGCATCGTTTGCTCCCGTATTTTTAGGCACCATGATCGCCATCAATTATACCGATATCCATTGGGGATTATTTCTCGCCATGCTGATTGCGAGTTTATTGATTCAAGCGGCAACCAATATGTTCAATGAATATTATGATTTTGCCCGTGGATTGGATAATGAAAAATCTGTCGGTATCGGCGGTGCTATTGTCCGGAACGGGGTCAAACCCAAAACTGTTTTATCACTTGCTTTGCTTCTCTATCTAATCGCTGCTGTTATCGGCATTTGGATTTGCTCTCAAACCAGTTGGTGGCTGCTCGTCGTAGGCGGTGCAGCGATGGCTATTGGCTATTTGTATACAGGTGGCCCATTTCCTATTGCTTATACCCCATTTGGTGAATTGTTCTCAGGAGTCGTTATGGGCTATTTAATTGTAATTATTGCGTTCTATATCCAAACGATGTCTGTCACAGTAGAAGCATCATTGCTAGCCGTACCAAGCACCTTATTAGTTGCAGCGATCATGATGACTAATAATATCCGTGATATGGTCGGAGATGCTGCAAGCGGCCGAAAGACATTGGTTATCCTGACAGGCAGACCGGTCGGAGTAATGATTCTGGCTTCATTCTTTGCTATTTCATATTTATGGATCTTGGCTTTAGTGATTTTCAATGATTTAACCCCGTGGACCCTTTTAGTATTTCTAAGTGCCCCTAAAGCATTCAATGTTGTGAAAACTTTCAAACGCTATACTGCGCCGCTTGAAGTTATGCCAGCAATGAAGGCAACAGGAATTACCAATACTTTATTTGCCTTCCTGCTTGGGATTGGGCTCTTGATTCATCATCTACTATAGAAAAAAGAGGTTCTTCTTAATTGAAGAACCTCTTTTTTCATCTAAAGAAACAGCCATTCGTTAAGGTAAAGTTTTGAACAAAAGAAAAAGTGCCATGCAATTGAATGCATGGCACTTTTATATGACCCCTACGGGATTCGAACCCGTGTTACCGCCGTGAAAGGGCGGTGTCTTAACCGCTTGACCAAGGGGCCAATTACTGGCGGAGAAGGAGGGATTTGAACCCTCGCGCCGGTTTCCCGACCTACACCCTTAGCAGGGGCGCCTCTTCAGCCACTTGAGTACTTCCCCAGTATGGCTCCGAAGGTAGGATTCGAACCTACGACCATCGCATTAACAGTGCGGTGCTCTACCACTGAGCTACTTCGGAATGGTGGGCCTAAATGGACTCGAACCATCGACCTCACGCTTATCAGGCGTGCGCTCTAACCAGCTGAGCTATAGGCCCATATGTATAATGGAGCGGGTGAAGGGAATCGAACCCTCATCATCAGCTTGGAAGGCTGAGGTTTTACCACTAAACTACACCCGCATAAATGGTGGGTCAGGACGGAATCGAACCGCCGACACTTAGAGCTTCAATCTAATGCTCTACCAACTGAGCTACTGACCCACATTTGAAAGATAAAAATGGCGGTCCCGACCGGGATCGAACCGGCGATCTCCTGCGTGACAGGCAGGCATGTTAACCGCTACACCACGGGACCATTTGGTTGCGGGGGCAGGATTTGAACCTGCGACCTCCGGGTTATGAGCCCGACGAGCTACCGAACTGCTCTACCCCGCGATAATGATAGTCTTACTAGTTTCTTCTATTATATAGAAGTTTTTAAAAGGATAGTCCACACATTTTTTATAAAGATGGAGGAGGAAGAGGGATTCGAACCCCCGCGGGATTTGACTCCCCTGTCGGT
Organism: Planococcus massiliensis; assembly: GCF_000821325.1. NCBI lineage: Bacteria > Bacillati > Bacillota > Bacilli > Caryophanales > Caryophanaceae > Planococcus > Planococcus massiliensis. The sequence continues at coordinate 2,233,287 of NZ_CCXS01000001.1, forward strand.
TTTCAAGACCGATCCCTTCAGCCAAACTTGGGTATTCCTCCGTGATAATAGATAAATGGTGGACCTTGCAGGACTCGAACCTGCGACCGGACGGTTATGAGCCGTCTGCTCTAACCAACTGAGCTAAAGGTCCTAAAAAAGTGGCGGCAGAGGGGATCGAACCCCCGACCTTACGGGTATGAACCGTACGCTCTAGCCAGCTGAGCTACGCCGCCAGGATCTTTAAAATATATAGTTGGTGGAGCCTAGCGGGATCGAACCGCTGACCTCCTGCGTGCAAGGCAGGCGCTCTCCCAGCTGAGCTAAGGCCCCATTGAATGGTCGGGAAGACAGGATTCGAACCTGCGACCCCTTGGTCCCAAACCAAGTGCTCTACCAAGCTGAGCTACTTCCCGAACTGAGATGCTTCTTATAAAAATATGGCGCGCCCGAGAGGACTCGAACCTCTAACCGCTTGATTCGTAGTCAAGTACTCTATCCAATTGAGCTACGGGCGCTTATTCATGATGAAAACCTGACGGTTTTTTTCTGCAAACAAAGATGGTGCCGAGGACCGGAATCGAACCGGTACGGTAGTCACCTACCGCAGGATTTTAAGTCCTGTGCGTCTGCCAGTTCCGCCACCCCGGCATGGGTCGGCTTTGAATTGCTGCAAAAAAATGGAGCGGAAGACGGGGGTCGAACCCGCGACCTCCACCTTGGCAAGGTGGCGTTCTACCACTGAACTACTTCCGCAAAAATGGTGCGGGTGAAGGGAGTCGAACCCCCACGCCCGAAGGCGCTAGATCCTAAGTCTAGTGCGTCTGCCAGTTCCGCCACACCCGCGTGGCAATAATGAAATTAAAATGGTGAGCCATGAAGGATTCGAACCTTCGACCCTCTGATTAAAAGTCAGATGCTCTACCAACTGAGCTAATGGCTCTCACAAAAAGTGGTGCCGGAGAAAGGACTTGAACCCTCAACCTACTGATTACAAGTCAGTTGCTCTACCAGTTGAGCTACTCCGGCGAAAGAGAAAATAATGGTGGAGGATGACGGGATCGAACCGCCGACCCTCTGCTTGTAAGGCAGATGCTCTCCCAGCTGAGCTAATCCTCCAGTATGTATGCCCAGCGACGTCCTACTCTCACAGGGGGAGACCCCCAACTACCATCGGCGCAAAAGAGCTTAACTTCCGTGTTCGGGATGGGAACGGGTGTGGCCTCTTTGCCATCATCACTGGACTCTTTAGTTTTTGAAAGACAAGTTTTATTATACCAATTCTGACCGGTATTTCAAGCTTTTTTTAAAAAAACTTTTGCCTTATTCTTTCAAAACTGGATAGGCGACATTGAAACGGGTGAAACCGCTGGTTTCCGTAAACAAAGTTGGTTAAGTCCTCGATCGATTAGTATTCGTCAGCTGCACGTGTCGCCACGCTTCCACCTCGAACCTATCTACCTCATCGTCTTTGAGGGATCTGCAGGGCAGGTTGCCCACGTGTTACTCACCCGTCCGCCGCTAAACTGGAAGGAGCAAGCTCCCCCAGTTCCGCTCGACTTGCATGTATTAGGCACGCCGCCAGCGTTCGTCCTGAGCCAGGATCAAACTCTCCATTATAGAGTAGTGTTGATTGCTCAATACTGCTGGCGCATCGCCGCCTCCGAAAAGGCGCGCGATTCGCTTCGATCTGGCTGAGCCTGATCAGTAATTTATTGACGTTTTGCTGTTCAGTTTTCAAGGTTCATGTTCGCCGCACTCATTGGCGACTTTATTAATATACCTTAGGTCCGACTTGTTGTCAATACTATTTTAAAATATTTTTTCGGTCGTCTTAAGGACATATATAAATATAAACCGCCGAGCGCAGAAAATCAACCCCTTTTTCTAAAAAAGAATGATTTTATTTTTCCGTAGTCTGCTACGAATAAGATTATGCCGCATAATACCACTGTTCCGCCTATAATTTGAGAAGAACTTAATAGCTCTCCAAGTATGAAATAAGCCAGTATAGCAGCTCCCACGGGCTCAAAAAGAATCGCGATCGAAATGACGTTCGTACTCACCCACTTCAAAGACCAATTGAATAATGTGTGGCCAAGTAAGTTAGGAATAATCGCTAAAAGTAAAAACCACATCCATTCGGAAGCAGGATACGGGCCAAAAGATTCGCCTTTTGCAATTATATAGAAGAACAATGTTATTGTACTAAAGCTATAAACAACAAAAGTATAGGTGATGAGCGATAATCTTTGGCGTACATCCTGGCCAAATAGCAAGTAACCTGTGATAAGGGCACATGCAATCAACGCTAATATATCTCCATATAAAGCGGAACCGCTAATTTTAAAATCTCCATAGCCAATTAATACACTGCCGAGTACAGCGATTGCTCCAGAAACGAGCGTTTTAACTGATAGCTTCTCTTTAAAAAAGAAATAGGTTCCTGCGAATGCGAATAAAGGCTGTAAGGTAACAAGAACCGTTGAACTGGCAACAGAGGTGTAATTCAACGATTCAAACCATAGAATGAAATGGAATGCTAAGAAAATCCCAGCTATTGAAGTGAATGCCCAATCTTTTTTGCTTAGCTTCTTGATTTCCTGGGTATATTTCATAAAGAACACCGGACTCATAAGTAGAACGGAGAAAAGCATCCGATAAAAAGCAGTGACTCCTGAATCAGCAGAAGTCATTTTTACAAAAATCGCTGACAGCGCGACAGAGAATACACCAATGATGATTGGGATCAAAGGATGAACAACTGGTTTTTCCATAAAGACGCCTCTTCTCTCTATTGCTTATGCAAAGTTTCACACTTTAAATAGTGTGACATGTCCCCCTTTCTTTATCAACCATCATTTGAAAGGAGTGCTGATATGGATTTTTTCACCTTTCTTCCTCTCGCTTCCTTTGAAACTTTTATCAAACTTTTGGTTGCCGCACTTTTAAGTTTAGTTATTGGGCTTGAACGAGAATTGAAAAGAAAACCTGTCGGCTTAAAGACGAGCATCGTCATCGCGACATTCAGCTGCTTATTGACCATCATATCAATTGAATCTGCTTATCTTGCAGAAGGGAGTGAATTTGCGAATGTTAATATCACGATGGATCCGTTGCGTTTAGCTGCACAGATTGTTTCCGGAATCGGTTTTCTTGGTGCCGGCGTTATTTTAAAACGCGGCAATGATTCCATCTCTGGTTTAACTACTGCTGCTATGATTTGGGGTGCTGGCGGCATCGGTATCGCCGTAGCAGCAGGTTTTTATGTAGAAGCTGCATTTTCAGTGCTGATTATCCTGATCGGAATCGAGGTTGTCCCTCCCCTTCTTTTCAAATTCGGGCCAAAGCGATTGCGGTTAATAGAAGCGAATATCAAGATTTTCATTTCAGACCCCTCCCATATTGAGGAGGCCATTAAAGAAATAACGTCAGAAGGCGTTATTATAGAAGCTATGTCTTTGTTTCAACACAGAGAAGAAGATTTTCCTTGCCATGAAATTGCGATACGCGCTTCTTTTTTGCAAGAGACAGAAACTGTAGCTTTATATGAAAGGATTTTAAAAATAAAGCATGTTGAGAAAGCGGAAATTGAATTGATCAGCTGAGGAGGAATTGGGATGAGTGAATTTTTTACATTATTAAAAGGCGGGAACAAACCATCATTGCTGGCTGCGGTGATGAACACAGTAATCGCAATTATGAAAGGAATTGCATTTTTCTTTACAGGAAATGTTGCCATGTTTGCTGAAACGATGCACTCCATTGGAGACGCCGCGAACCAATATTTTGTTTTCATCGGCTCTGCATTATCTAAAAAGGCGCCGACTCAAAGATTTCCGAATGGGTTTGGCAGGCTTTTAAACCTTGTGCTGTTAGGAGCTGTCTTGGTCGTTGGCATCATGGCTTACGAAACAATTGTAGAAGGCTGGCATCAGCTGACTCATCCAGTTGAAGCTGAAGGATTTATCATTAGTGTTGTGGTCTTATCGATAGCCATTATTCTTGAATTTGCTGTTCTTTATAAAGCCGGCAAAGAAGTGTTGCATGAAGCCGGAGTTAAAGGCGGCATCATGGCACCTGTCACGACAAGCTTTGGCCATTTAAACCGTGCAAAGCCTGCTACTAAACTTGTATTTATGGAAGATTTGGTCGCAACAAGTGGTGGCGTACTTGCATTGATCGCTGTCCTAATTGCTCATTTTACCGGCTTCCTTGCAATTGAAGGGGCTGCTTCCATCGCAATCGGCCTCATGATGTTTTATGTAGTCATGAAGGTGTTTCTCGAAAATGCCCGCGGTGCGATTGGCGAAACGGATGAGCAAATGGTCAACCACATTGCCCATGTCCTGTTAGACCACCCAGGGGTGCGGGATATTAAAGAACTTGAAGTGGTAAAAGAAGGTGAGTTTCTGCATGTTGAAACAAAAATTGAAATTGATCCTGAATTGTCCATTAAAGAAGCAGATGAATTGCAGGATTTGTTAGCACAGCTTATTTTAAGCCAGCCAAGCGTCGATGATGTCCTTGTAACATTTGATGCAGACGATGGCGAAACACATTGGAAACATTTAAGCACACGCCCTGAATCCCTGCCACCTCTTAGAGAACCGAAAGCATAGAAAAAGACCAGGCTCAATGCCTGGTCTTTTTTATGCTTAAAGTGAAGCTTGAAGAATTTGTTTTACATCTTCTCCATTTAATTTAGCAAAATTGCCAAATTCACCATAGACCATCGCTTTTTCAGCCATTAAATCGATTTTCGAATCGTCTATGCCATAATAATCCAGTTTCGTCGGCGCTCCTAATGAAGTCCAGAATTCCTGTAAACGGTCGATTCCTTCAAAAGCAATCGCTTCTTCCGTTTTCCCTTCCGGATCTACATCAAATACACGAACGGCCAATTGGGCAAATTTGCTTGGATTTTCTTTTGCATTGTGGCGCATCCATTGCGGGAACAGGATGGCCAATCCGCCTGCATGCGGAATGTCATAAACTGCTGATACCGCATGTTCGATATTATGTGTGCCCCAGTCTCCGCGATAGCCCATTTCCAGGAATTTGTTCAAAGCAATCGTACCTGCAAACATAATGGTTTCACGATGTTCATAGCTTTGAAGATCTTCCATCAACTTAGGCGCCGTTTCAATAACCGCTTTTAATACCCCTTCACACATCCGGTCTTGAACTGGCGTATGGCTTGCATTATTGAAATACTGCTCGAAAATATGGGACATCATGTCGACAATTCCATATACCGTATGGTTTTCCGGTACCGACATCGTATAAGTAGGATCCAGAATTGAAAATTTAGGGAATGAAAAAGGGCTTCCCCAACCGTATTTCTCTTGCGTTTCTTCATTCGTAATAACAGATCCAGCGTTCATTTCAGAACCGGTTGCTGCAATGGTTAATACTGTACCGAAAGGCAAAGCGCCTTGAGGCTGGGCTTTACGGGAGACGAAGTCCCATGCATCTCCATCATATGTAGCACCACATGCGATCAATTTCGTACAATCAATGACTGAACCGCCACCGACTGCCAATAAAACATCGATGTTCTCTTTTTTGCAGATTTCAACGCCTTTTCGCGCGGTTGTAATCCGCGGGTTCGGCTCTACTCCACCTAATTCGAAGATTTCAAGGCCTGCTTGGTTTAAGGTATCCATTACTTCATCATAGAGGCCATTCTTCTTGATGCTGCCGCCACCATAGACTACTAAAACTTTTTTGCCGTAATTTGGCAATTCTGTTTGGAGTGATTCGAGTTGGCCTTTGCCGAAGATCAATTTTACTGGGTTATAAAAAGAAAATGAATTCATTGTTTTAACCTCCTTTTCCTTTACTATTATGTCGATAGCCTAAGGAAAACGCAAAAATTATGCACTAAAAAAAGCCGTTCCTTTGTTTCTAGGAACGGCCATTTTTTCTTATACCCAACCACGGAAGCGTGCAGCTTCTGCAGTTCTGCGGGCACCTACCATATAAGCGGCAAGTCGCATGTCGATATTGCGCGTAGTTGCAACGTTATAAACGTTTTCAAATGCATCGACTAGCTTTTTGTTCAGTTTTTCATCTACCTCTTCCTGTGTCCAGTAATAACCTTGGTTATTCTGTACCCATTCGAAGTAAGAAACTGTAACGCCGCCGGCACTTGCCAATACATCCGGAACAAGGAGAATCCCTCTATCTGTGAGGATCTTTGTCGCTTCTGCCGTCGTTGGACCGTTAGCCGCTTCTACGACAATCGAAGCTTTGATGTTCGGCGCGTTTTCAGCGGTAATCTGATTCGAAATGGCAGCAGGGACGATGATATCGCAATCCAGTTCAAACAATTCCTTATTTGAAATCGTATTATCGAATAAAGTAGTCACAGTGCCAAAGCTATCACGGCGATCTAGCAGGTAATCGATATCCAATCCGTCCGGGTCATGCAATGCACCGTACGCATCCGAAATGCCGACTACTTTCGCTCCTGCATCGTGCAAGAATTTTGCAAGGAAGCTTCCTGCGTTGCCAAAACCTTGGATAACGACACGTGCGCCTTTCATATCCAAACCGCGTTTTTTAGCAGCTTCATTAATAACAATGGTTACCCCTTGAGCAGTCGCTTTATCCCGGCCTTGAGAACCGCCTAGGACAATCGGTTTACCGGTAATGAAACCAGGTGAATTGAATTCATCGATTTTGCTGTACTCGTCAAACATCCAAGCCATGATTTGAGAGTTTGTAAATACATCCGGTGCTGGAATGTCTTTGTTCGGTCCAACAATTTGACTGATCGCTCTTACGTAGCCACGGCTCAATTTCTCGATTTCATGCATGGACATTTCACGTGGATCACAGATGATGCCGCCTTTACCGCCACCATAAGGCAGATCGACAATGCCGCATTTAAGCGTCATCCACATCGACAATGCCATAACTTCTTCACGGTTTACTTCCGGGTGGAAACGCACTCCGCCTTTTGTCGGCCCTACTGCGTCATTATGCTGCGCACGGAATCCAGTGAACACTTTTACATTTCCGTCATCCATTCGAACCGGAATGCGTACTTCCATAATCCGCATCGGTTCCTTAAGAAGTTCATACATCGATTCTTCGTATCCAAGTTTATCCAATGCAGTTTTGATCACGTTCTGCGTTGACGTCAACAAGTTCAGGTTTTCAGCCATTGTTTTAATTCGCCTCTTTATATTTATAGTAATTACTCCGCCACTAGTGTAACATAATTGACTTTGGATTTGCTAGGTTGATATTATTTTGCGAATACTTTTTGGATGCGCTCAATCGCCCAGTCCAAGTCCTCTTTCGCAATAACCAGAGGCGGCGCAAAACGGATCACCGTATCATGCGTTTCTTTGCATAATAAACCAAGCTCTTTTAGCTGCTCGCAATAAGGGCGAGCTTCTTCCGTCAACTCCATGCCGATGAACAAACCGCGTCCGCGCACTTCTTTAATAGAAGGATGTTCGATTTCGCGAAGTCTTCCCATGAAATATTCTCCAAGTTCAAGAGAACGCTGTGCCAAATTTTCTTCTTGCAGTACTTCCATTGACGCAATCGATACGGCACAAGCAAGCGGGTTGCCGCCGAATGTAGAGCCATGCGAGCCCGGGTTGAATACACCTAGAATATCGCTGTCAGCGACTACACACGAGATCGGGAAGACACCGCCGCCAAGTGCTTTTCCAAGTATGTACATGTCCGGGTTTACGTCTTCCCATTCACACGCGAACATTTTGCCTGTACGTGCAAGGCCGCATTGAATTTCATCGGCAATGAATAGGACGTTATTCTCACGGCAAAGTTCTCTTGCTGCCTTCAAAAAGCCTTCTTCCGGCATAATGATTCCTGCTTCGCCTTGAATCGGTTCAATCAAGAATGCAGCTGTATTTGGCGTAATAGCAGCTTTTAAGGCTTCAAGATCTCCGAAAGGAATCAAATTGATGCCCGGCAACATTGGCCCGAACCCTCTGCGGTATTCAGGATCAGAAGATAATGATACCGCTGTCATTGTACGGCCATGGAAATTTCCGTTGCACGCAATGATCTCTGCTTGTCCCTCTTCTACCCCTTTAACATCATAAGCCCAGCGACGAGCAGCTTTAAATGCTGTTTCGACCGCTTCTGCTCCTGTGTTCATCGGCAATGCCATTTCTTTTCCAGAAATCTTGCAGATCATTTCATACCAAGGAGCCAGCATGTCATTGTGGAAAGCACGTGAAGTCAAGGTTACACGATCCGCTTGGTCTTTCAATGCTTGAATGATTTTCGGATGGCGATGGCCTTGGTTTACTGCCGAGTATGCAGAAAGCATATCCATGAATTTATTGCCTTCCGGGTCTTTTACCCATACACCTTCTGCTTCTGTGATGACGATTGGCAGTGGATGATAGTTGTTGGCACCGTATTTTTCAGTAGTTTCAATGATTGTTTGCGTCTTAGTCATGTCAATTCCTCCTTATTTTTAAAAAAGGCAGACGATCAGTCTGCCTTTTCAATGAATAATTATAACATTAACGGAATGATTATAACATTTCAGAAGTAGTTTTTGCTTGCAAATGAAGTGTTAAATAATCCGGTCCGCCTGCTTTAGAGTCAGTCCCTGACATATTGAATCCACCGAATGGCTGGTATCCAACGATTGCGCCTGTACAGCCGCGGTTGAAGTAAAGGTTTCCGACATGGAATTCTTCACGCGCTTGCTCCAAGTGTTCGCGGTTGTTCGTGATGACCGCTCCAGTCAAGCCGTATTCTGTGTTGTTGGCAATTTCAAGCGCCTGATCAAAATCTTTCGCTTTTGAAATTCCGATGACTGGCCCGAAGATTTCTTCTTGCATAATGCGTGAATTCGGGTCTAAATCTGCAAAGACCGTCGGGTTCACGAAGTAACCTGTTGAATCATCGCCAGTTCCGCCGACCACTAAACGTCCTTCTTCTTTTCCGATTTCGATGTAATCCGTAATTTTTTTGAATGCCGCTGCGTCGATAACCGGTCCCATGAAGTTCGATTGTTCAACTGGATTACCGATCGTCAATTCTTTCGTCAATTCGATAACGCGCTCAAGCACTGTATCGTAAACGTCCTCGACGATCACTGCACGTGAAGCTGCTGAACATTTTTGTCCACTGAAACCGAATGCTGATTTCACAATCGTTTGAGCAGCCAGTTCAAGATCGGCTTCTTTATCAACGACCATTGTATCTTTACCGCCCATTTCAGCGATTAAACGTTTGATCCAAATTTGCCCTTCATTCACTTTTGCAGAACGTTCGGCAATGCGAAGTCCGACTGCACGTGATCCTGTGAATGAAATAAAGCGAGTTTTCGGATGGTCAACCAAGTAATCCCCAACTTCTCCGCCTGGTCCTGGGATGTAGTTGACGACACCTGCAGGCATGCCCGCTTCTTCAAGAACTTCGATGAATTTATAAGCTACGATCGGAGTTGTTGACGCTGGTTTTAATAGAACCGTATTTCCTGTCACCATTGCTGCAACCGTAGTTCCTGCCATGATCGCAAATGCAAAGTTCCATGGGGAAATGACAACGCCGACACCTAGTGGAATATAGTCATAGCGGTTGTATTCACCCGGACGGCTTTCAACAGGCATGCCGTCTTTTAGGCGAAGCATTTGGCGGCCATAATATTCCAGGAAGTCAATTGCTTCCGCTGTGTCTGCATCCGCTTCGTTCCACGGTTTGCCCGCTTCTTTGGTAAGAAGTGCAGAGAATTCGTGTTTGCGGCGGCGAATGATCGCTGCTGCTTTGAACAATACGTCTGCGCGCACTTCAGGCTTTACTTTTTTCCATGATTTAAAAGCTTCAAGAGCGCTTTGCATCGCTTTTTCAGCTAATTCTTTATTCGATTTAGAAACACGGCCAATGATTTCTTCTTTATCTGCCGGGTTGAAGGAAACGATTTTATCTTCAGTCGTTACACGTTCGCCGCCGATGATTAATGGATAGTCTTGGCCAAGATAAGCTTCAACTGTTTTTAACCCTTCGAGGTACGCGTTGCGGTTTTCTTCTTGTGAAAAATCAGTAAATGGTTCGTGTTTATAGGGAATCATGTGAATCCTCCTTGAAATTTGTTTAAGTGCAAAAAAAATTTGCACTTACAAACAGTTTATACTTATAATAATGCAAAAGATAATTGCATTTTTCAAGTATTTTATCGGATAACGTCAAAATAATTTTGGAGTGAAGAACGTGAGCGCGTCAGAAAAAGATCTTTCCTTGTTTTATCAATTCGCTGTTGAACGTGTGGCAGTAGGCATTCATGCCATTGACACCAAAGGAAAAACCATCTTATACAACGATAAAATGAAAGAAATTGAAGGATTTGATTTTGAAGAATTAGCGGATCGTTCGCTGTTGGAAATGTTCCGATTCGACCAGCATGAAAGTACGCTGCTGCAAGTGCTGCAGAGCGGCATGCCGGTTTCGAATCGAAAACAGACTTATTGGAATCGGAAAGGGCAGGAGATCACGACGATCAATGATACCTATCCGGTTTTTGATCACGGGCAATTGGTCGGAGCGATTGAAATCTCCCAAGATGTCACCACGCTGGAAAAAGTGGTTTATCAGCCATTGAAAAAATACGAGGAGCCGATTACTTTCAATAGCATTTCCGCCATATCGGACAGCATGCAGCAAGTTATTGCGACAGCCCAAAAAGCGGCGATGATCAAGTTGCCGGTATTGCTGATTGGTGAAGCGGGCACCGGAAAAGAGCTGATTGCAGAAGCTATCCACTTCGCTTCATCTTCTGAAGGACAGCTTCATACTTTGTATTGCCACGGCACAGATCAGGAGAAGATCGACCGCCTCGGGCTCGATCTGGCGGAACATCCAAGCGGCACAATCTATTGCGAACGGATCGATCTTCTCTCCCTTCCGCTTCAAGAGCATCTCTTGAAAATGGCCAAGTCCCGTGCTACGAGTGACACCTATTTCATTGCCAGTGTCGGTGAAGATCCGGTAGACCTCATCAGTTCGGAAAAATTGCTGAAAGAACTATACTATTTCTTTTCAGCTATGACGATTCAATTGGAGCCGCTGCGCAATCGGAAAGAAGATATCGTGCCATTCGTCGAAGACTATCTGTCACGCCATCGCATGCATTTTGGCTCGATTGTTTCGGGGCTTGACGCAGAAGTGGAAGAATTGTTTTTATCATACGACTGGCCCGGCAATTTAAAAGAGCTCGAACTGATACTGGACGAAGCGACTTCCCTATTGACCACTCAAGAAAAAATTACGTACCAGCTGCTGCCGCAGCATTTTAAAGCCAAAACCCAAAAAATCGGATCGGCGACTCCCGAAGATTTCATCTTCCACTCCCGGAAAGACTTGTTGCCGCTGGATGATTATTTGCGGGAAGCTGAAATCTATTATCTTCAAAAAGCGATGGACCTCCACCGCGGCAATGTCACGAAAGCTGCATCCGCCCTCGGCATGAGCCGGCAAAATCTGCAATACCGGCTCCGGAAAATCAAAAAAAACGAAGCGCAAGGATAGCCTCGCGCTTCGTTATTTTGTTGCCGGCTTTTCAGCCGACTCCACTTTTCTTCCTGTCTAGCTCCGTCGGCCAGCCCCTCGAGGTCGCTTCGACTTCACCTCAATGGCAAAATGCGCCATTTCCGGCAAAGTCTCCAGCGCTTGTCGGGGCTAGATGGCCGACTCCACTTTTCTTACTGTCCAGAACGCTTGATCCACTCTTGCATTTTGTCTTTCAACGAGTTGAATCCTTCTGAATCATTTTCGTTCACGTGTGATTGAAGAGATTGTTTTGGCTTTTCGCTGCGCTGAGCTGCTGGTGGCTGCTCTTGCAATGCGCGGATTGACAAGCTGATTTTTTTAGACTTTTCATCAACTTCCAAAACTTTTACGTCTACTTCTTGGCCAACTGAAAGGTATTCGCTGACTTCTTTAACGTAGCCGTGTGTGATTTCTGAAATGTGGACCAATCCTTGAGTTTGCTCATCAAGTGCTACAAACGCACCGTATGGCTGGATTCCTGTTACTTTTCCTGAGACTGTGTCTCCTGCTTGATATGTTTTTGTCATGTTCTACCCGCTCCTAGTCTTATCTAAATTATCCTATACACCTATTGGCATCTGTATATTATAGCACAACATAGGCAGCAGAGTAAAATCAGTACATATCCATATTGCCAATTCGCCATCCTTTATCCCTTTGGAACAAGGCATGGCCGTTGCCCATCATGTACTCAGCGTCTGCCTCTTTCAGTTCATATTGGATTCTGCCGGACCGCTGCAAATTGAGATCGTAATGCAAGGTTTCACTTGAAAACAGCAGGCGGCCAATCTCTGAAAGCTTCGGAACACCCCGTACTTTTAATTGCTGGACAAAATAATCAGCGTCCAGGGCCAACACGTCTTCATCCGACAGTTTCTGCATCGCTGCGTAGTCCTCCACTTCTCTTGCGTAGAAAAACATCCCGGAAATTTCGCCCGCTGTTAAGTCCTCAAGCATGTCCTGATCAAAATCAATTGCAAATTTTTCATACAAGGCTTTGACTTTCGCCACAAATTCAGGTTCTTCTTCGAGCACGTACGATTCAACCAGCTGGTTCTCAACCAGCCATGTATGGTTTTCCGACATGATCAGCTTTGGCGTAGGCTCGCTGATCACACCTTGCATCCCATAGCCCATTGAGGGATATAAAAATAAAGTTCGGCCGTTCCGCTCAAAGCCGTCTTTCGCCGTTTCGACCCATCGGACGTTTTCAGACAGATCCGGCTGCTTTCTCCATTCGGATAAGAATTGGTCCTTTTCTGGCTTCCAGCCATTATCGGCTGTCAAATGCCACATCATTTCTTTATCTTCTTGATTGTTCGCATAATAATAAAGGAATAATATATCCAGCGGGTCGACATTTTCCAGTAAAGCCACATCATGGTTTTGGGAAAATGCTTCATACAGTTTTTCGGTCTCAGTGAAATCAAAATTCGCTAAATCAACCATCCGATGTTCCACTTTCACATCGCCATTCGGCATTTTTTCAGCCAACTGCTGCGCTTTCTCCAAGTAAAGTGCCTGGACAATATCGGTATAGGCCAATGCGTCATAGCTCTCAGACTTCGTCCAGCCGCTCGCTTCCATTTCCTCGACAATCGGAAGAAGCGTGTAAATCATCGGATTTCCAGATTGAATCAGCATTTGTTTCCAGGCAGTCTGGTACTTTTTATGGACGACGCCTTTGCTGTCGAATATCGGGTCTGCATCCGAACCTTTGACCATGAGCCAAAAACTATGCTGGAAAATGTATTCAAATTCCAAATACAAACGAGAATAATTTTCCGATTCAATCAATGCTCTTTCCATCCCATTCAACACATAAGACATGAATTCGACATCAACTAACAAACCCTGTTCATCAAAATATGGTTCGTTTTGCAATAAATGCGTGTATTCGCTCGTGTAAAAATCCATGCTCAGCCCTTCATTCGAGAAAAGAGCGTCCATGTTGCGCCGCAATATAAACCGTTCTTCGTATGGGTGCGTGGAAATCATCAAGCCTTGTTCATGCATCCCGGCTAGCAAATGCTGAAGCTCCTCCGGCATTTTTTTTTGGTTGCCCATCAACTTTTCAGGGGAAAGCTCCCCCTCGAATTTCATTTCTGCCAACTCTTCCTGATGCGCAAGAAGAGCCGTATCCACAACCCCCATGATTTCTTTCGTTTTCAATGCGTATTCATGAAGGAATTCCTGGGCTTCTTCTGCCGGCAATACCGTCCCGCTTAAACTGGCAACCATCCCTTTAGGAGTTTCGATGCTCACTAAAGCCTTTGTCATTTCCTCTTCCAGTATTTTAGGGTTGTTTTCCATCTTTTTGATGTTTTTATCGCTTAAAATGCGCTTCAGCTTGGCATCGGCTTCTTTGACGTAGCCAAATTGATCGAACATTTCCTGCTGGATGCCCATCCGCTCAGGCGCTGTTTTACGCGCTTCTTTGTATTGGGCCCGCCAGTCCTCAATCAATTCTCTTGTGATTTGGTCCTCTTTATCTGCAGAAGCCGTAATTTTCGGATTCTCATCATTCAATACAAACGATGCGCCGATTACACCGGTCAAAAACAAGCCCGCCGTGACTAGCAGCGCAGCTACTTTCTTGGTAGGGGCAGCATTCCGGGCGACTGCCGCTTTTGCAAGCTCCGGTTCTTCTTCCGATACACCGCTCAGCAAATCCTCCTCCTGAACATGCACCTGGATGCGGTTATACGATTTCTCCAGGAATTCGATTCTTTTCATCGTTTGGCCGACGCTTTCCAACTGTAAAGCATCAGCCAGAAATTCTACCGCTTTAGCCAACTCTTCCTCGATTTTCTCCGTTGACTGGCCAGTCAGCAGCGCAATTGCTTCATTGTCCATATGCTGAAAATAAAATAAAGTGAAGATCACTCTTCTGTCTTCCGCTAATTGCTGGATGGCGCGATGCATTTCCAGGTCTTCCTCAAAACGCAGCAATTCTTCCCTTTCGCCCGATGAGGTTTGGCGTGCGTATTCTTTCAAGGCAGCAATTGCCTCTATATATAAAGCTTGTTCCGCTTGATCAACTTCTATTTTCAGGAGCTGCTTTCCAATGGCTCGATAGACGGCTTCCTGGTAGAGGACCAGATCGCCAGGCGGCACACCGTTTTGATAGCCGAATTGCCCGATACGCGACCAGTGGTTCCTGCACCATTCCCCAAATGCTGCGCCATCGCCGGTCTGTGCAGCATGAAATAATTCTTTCTCTCTCAAGTGATGTCGCCCCTCGCGTTAAAGGAATATTCAATCTTTTCCTTTTTCTGTTTATTATACACGATAAATAACCTGTGATTTGAAATATGGCTATTTTTTTCAAGGGAGCTCGTGTAGAATGAAAAAATCTATAGATTATAGGAGTGAAGAAATGGAAAAACGCGAACAATGGACTTCGAAGATCGGCTTTATCTTGGCTGCTGCCGGCAGCGCCATCGGTTTAGGAGCCATCTGGAAATTCCCTTATGAGACCGGCTCGAACGGCGGAAGTGTCTTTATTTTAATGTTTATCGTAAGCACCATTGCCATTGGGCTGCCTGTGCTGCTTGCTGAATTTGTCATCGGGCGCCGCGGCCAAGCGGATGCCGTGACAAGTTTAAAAAAGCAGGCTCCCGGCAAGAAATGGTTTTTAATCGGCTGGTCCGGTTTCTTTTTCTCTTTCATGATTTTGTCTTTCTACAGTGTAGTCGGCGGATGGATCTTATCGTATCTTGGCCGCTCTTTGCTTCTGCAATTATCAAATCTTGGCGACAATGCATTTGCTGAATTGTTTAATGGCATTATCGGAAATCCTTTGGAAGTCCTGCTCGCCCAAGCAGTCTTTATGTTCTTGACGATTTGGATCGTCCAAGGCGGAGTGCAAGCCGGCATCGAACGCGCCAGCAAAATCATGATGCCTGCTTTGCTGATTTTCTTTGTCGTTTTGATGATCCGTTCATTGACACTGGACGGCGCGATGGCTGGAGTGGAATTCATGTTTGTGCCGGATTGGTCTTTCTTTAATTTCGAGACCGCTTTGACCGCTCTTGGCCAAGCATTTTTCTCGCTTAGTGTCGGGGTTGCTGGTATGATCACGTACGCATCCTATTTAGACAAATCGGAAAATCTTACCCGTTCAGCGCTTAGCGTCGTTTCGTTGAATATCATTATTTCGATTATGGCGGGATTAATCATCTTCCCGGCAGTTTTTGCCTTAGGCTACTCACCTGACCAAGGTCCAGGGCTTGTTTTCATCATCTTGCCGGCGATTTTCGATCAGCTGTTCATGGGTGAATTTTTAATCATCATTTTCTTTATTTTGATGTTGTTCGCGACATTGACTTCCTCTATTGCGATGCTCGAAATTGTCGTATCGATTGGCGTCAAAGACAAATTCGAACGCCGCCGGAAAATTGCTTGGCTATATGGGTTGATGATTTTCCTCGTGGGAATTCCAAGTGCCTTGTCTTTCGGGGTCATGTCGGAACCATTCTTATTTGGCTATACGTTTTT
The DNA here is from genome assembly GCF_000821325.1 of Planococcus massiliensis. Taxonomy (NCBI): domain Bacteria; kingdom Bacillati; phylum Bacillota; class Bacilli; order Caryophanales; family Caryophanaceae; genus Planococcus; species Planococcus massiliensis. The sequence goes on from NZ_CCXS01000001.1 coordinate 2,249,316, forward strand.
TGATTTTGTGGATGTGTTGACCAGCAAAATCGGCTTGCCGATCGGCGCCTTATTCATTTCGCTGTTCGCCGGCTACGTGTTGAAGAAAACCGATACGCAAGCGGAGCTTAGCGGCGCTTCAACCTGGGTTAGCATTTGGAGTGTTCTTGTCCGATACGTGGCTCCAATCGCCATCGTCATCGTCTTTATCCAAGGAATCATTGACGCTTTCTAACTAGATTGTCTGTAAAATGCCATAATATTCGACTAGCGAAATAAAAAGATTATGGTATTATTTCCATATAGGAAAGTATCACCATGCGAAGGAGTGTTTCATTATGAAAAAAGATTTAGCGGCTCAATTAAAATTTTTGCGCGAAGAGCGCAACTTATCGCTTGATGAATTAGCATTAAAAGCAAGAGTCGGCGTAGCCCGCCTCCAAGCTTACGAATCCGGAGAAGAAGTGCCTTCGCTCCAAACCATTTTGAAACTCTCAAATGCGCTTGAAGTTCCGTCCTCCAATTTGACAGACGGTTTGTCAGCAGCAAAATAAAAAGCTATCGGCAGCCTGAGCTGCCGATAGCTTTTTTAGTTAGATGATGGATTTCGCTTCATATTTTAACGCCAAGAGCTTGTATGAAATATCTACGCATTTTTCCAAAGGAATCCACTTCTCAAAAGAAACTTCATAAATGCTCTGGATTTGCTTGGCTAAATCAGAAGGATGGTCCAATACATGCAATTGGTCCACCACATTGCCAATTTCCACGCCGTACCGCTCTTCCCCGAGAGCAAACGGATCCCATTCTTCCAAGACTCTCACCGCTCTTCGGTTCATCTCACTCATACTCATCTTTTTCACCTGACATTTCTATAGTTATAGAAGCTATAATAGCACATTGGCAAAAAAAGAAAAGGGAGCCGGTTCATAGACCAACTCCCTTCTTCTTATGGTTGAAGCACTTCGATGGATTCGATAACGATATCTTCAACCGGCTTGTCGGCTTCAGCCGTTTCAACCGCGGCCATAGCGTCAACGATATCCATGCCTTCGATCACTTGGCCGAAGACCGTATGCTTTCCGTCAAGCCAAGGCGTACCGCCCAGCTTTTCGTATGCTTTCACGATTTGATCCGTATGGATTTCATTGAAAGCATTCGGGTCAGCGACAGGAGCCTGAACAATGAAGAACTGGCTGCCGTTTGTGCCTGGCCCTGCGTTTGCCATAGACAACGCGCCTTTGAAGTTGTAGAGATTTTCACTGAATTCATCTTCAAAGCTTTCACCGTAGATGCTTTCGCCGCCTCCGCCTGTACCGGTCGGGTCGCCGCCTTGGATCATGAAGTCTTTAATCACCCGGTGGAAAGTGACGCCTTCATAGTAGCCTTCTTCCGCATGCGTCAAAAAGTTCTCAACGGTTTTCGGCGCATATTCCGGGAACAATTTGATTTTCATGGACCCCATGGACGTTTTCATCTCGACAAGCGCTTCATTTTCCGCCACTTCATTGGAAAGCTGCGGCAATTCCACTTCTTCTTGTGTTTCAGAAGCGGTGTCAGAAGCAGTTTGGGCTTCTTTAGGTTCAGCCTTTTCGCCGGCCGTTTCTTCTCCGCTCGAACAAGCAGCCAATACTGCAGCCAATAAAAGCAATAGTGCTATTTTCATTTTCATCTCGATTCACCCCGCTCTAGTTTATCACAAGATTTTTCCGAATTCACCCACAGTTCATCATACTTTTTTCGTGAGGCGAAATAATATATAATAAGAGGTAGATGAGTGGTTCAGAAAGAAGGGATTCACGGAATGGATACACAAAAAAAGAACTTTTTCATTATCATGTTTTCCAATTTCCTCGTAGCAGGAAGCACCACTATGATCATGCCTTTCCTTTCTCTTTATATCGAATCGATGGGCAATTTCACGGAAGAATATGTGCAGCGATGGGCAGGGCTGGTTTTCGGGGTCACGTTCGTCGCAGCTTTGATCATGTCTCCGATTTGGGGGCGGATTGCCGATAAGTACGGCTACAAACCGATATTGATCATTAACGGGTTCGGTATTGCGATCAGCATTTTCCTCATGGGTACAGCTGATTCAGTGCCGCAATTGTTTTTTATCCGCTTGTTTATGGGGTTGGTCACCGGCTTCATCCCGACTTCCCTCGCTTTTGTAAGTTCGCAGACTGCGAAGGAAACGGCCGGCAAAACACTTGGCACGCTTCAGATGGGCAGTGTTTCCGGTACGCTTTTCGGACCGGTGATCGGCGGTTTGATGGCTGACACGTTCGGTTTCATCTACACTTTCGTCATCACTTCCGGCGTCATCGGGTTCGCTGCGTTGATCGTGGCAGTCGGCTTGAAAGAAGTGAAGAAAGTGAAGAAAAAGAATGCCCATGTCTATGCCCGAAAAACCATTGTACAGGGAATCATAAATCACCGGCTTCTTTTTAACGTCATGATCATCACTTCCCTGATCCAAATCGGGAACTTCAGCATCCAGCCTCTCCTGTCATTATACGTTTCCCATTTAACAGACAGCACGAATGTCGCCTTGCTTGCCGGCATCACGTTCAGTGCGACAGGCGTCGGGAATTTGCTTTTTGCCCGGCGCTGGGGCCGGCTCGGGGATCAGATTGGCTATGAAAAAGTCTTGACGTTCTTGCTGATTCTCGCTTTTGTGTTCATCGTACCGCAAGCTTTCGTCACCGAACTTTGGCAATTGATGGTTCTCCGTCTCTTGTTCGGCATCGCTGTCGGCGGCATGATCCCAACAACTACGGCGTTGATGCGCCGGGAAGCGCCGATTGAAATTCAAGGCGAAGTAATGGGCTATAACACCAGCTTCCGCTTCCTCGGCAATATCGTCGGTCCGATGTTCGGCGGAATCGTCAGCGGATTTATTGGCATTTCCTCTGTCTTTGTCGTCACTGGCGTCCTGTTCCTATTGTCGTTTTTCTTCCTGAAATATACGACTTCTAAGCCCGAACAGGATTTCGAAGACGTTCTGCTTGAACAGGAACTGAAATCCACTTAGGAAATTCAAGAAAATTTGTGAACATGCACCGGTTTCTTTTTAGGAATCGGTGCTTTTTTCGGCTTTATAACCGGTTTCACAAATTTTTCTTAATTGAGTTTCTTCCTATTTCTAAAGCGTTGGAATTTTGCCTTCTTTTTCAGGCGGACAATTGTGCAACGGTGCAAAATCTTGCTATGTACGTTATAATTTTTCTAGAAACTCATCATGAATGCGCTTGGAAGGAGGATTCATTTGTCACTTGTGTTTTTGATTTTTTTACCATTGATTGCAGCTTTGTTCATTCCGCTGCTATTTAAAAAACTTGGCCGCATCCATACGGGTTGGTTTGTCTTGATTGTTCCAGTGATTCTGTTCATCTATTATTTAACGCTGCTGCCGACTACGCTTGAAGGCGGTACGCTTGTTTCTGAGTTGAGTTGGATTCCTTCAATCGATCTTGCCATCGTTGCCTATATAGATGGGTTAAGCCTGCTATTCTCGCTTTTGATCAGCGGAATAGGAGCACTCGTCGTTTTATATTCCATTTTTTATTTGGATAAAAAACGCGAACAGTTACATAATTTTTATGTTTATTTGCTGATGTTCATGACCGCCATGCTTGGCGTTGTCCAATCGGATCATCTGATTTCCCTCTATCTTTTCTGGGAATTGACTTCGATTTCCTCGTTCTTGCTGATCGGCTACTGGTATACCCGGGACCGTTCGCGTTTTGGAGCGTTGAAGTCGATGATGATTACCGTATTCGGCGGCTTAATGATGCTCGGAGGATTTGTTTTGCTGAGCATTATGGGCAATACTTATTCCATTCGGGAACTGATCGCCCAAGCCCCGGAACTTGCAGGGCATGATTTCTTCGTCTGGGCTTTAGTTTTGATTTTGCTTGGAGCTTTTACAAAATCTGCGCAATTTCCATTCTATATCTGGCTGCCGGATGCGATGGAGGCGCCGACGCCAGTCAGTGCGTATCTCCACTCCGCGACCATGGTCAAAGCTGGCCTCTATCTTGTCGCAAGGTTCACGCCTATTTTTGCGGTTTCAGGCACATGGATTTGGCTTGTCACGGGAGTTGGCTTGTTTACTTTGTTCTGGGGTTCATTCTTTGCCTTAAAACAAAAAGATTTAAAAGGCATTCTTGCCTTTTCGACCGTTTCCCAGCTCGGGTTGATCATGAGTTTGCTTGGCGCATCTGCGATGGGCTTCCATGTTGAGAATGCAGCAGAAACCGTCTTTAAATATGCCGGCTTTGCAGCAATTTTCCATCTCGTCAATCACGCTGTTTTCAAAGGCAGTTTGTTTATGATTGCCGGCATTGTCGATCATGAAACCGGCACACGCGATATCCGCAAGCTCGGCGGCTTGATGAGTTTAATGCCGGTCAGCTTCACGATCGCCATGATCGGTTCGTTTTCCATGGCCGGCATTCCGTTATTCGGCGGCTTCCTAAGCAAAGAAATGTTCTTAACGGCCATGCTTGCCATCACGGAATTTGACCTTTTCTCCATGGATGTCTGGGGATTATTGTTCCCAGTAGTTGCATGGATTGCGAGCGTGTTTACGTTCATCTACAGTTTCTATTTTGTGTTCCATACATTCGCCGGCAAGCATAAGCCGGAAGAATTGCCGAAGCAAGCCCACGAAGCGCCGATCGGCATGTTGATTTCTCCCGCTATTTTAGCGGTATTGGTTGTCGCCATTTTCTTTGTTCCAAACTTTGTCGGCAAGTGGATTGTGAATCCTGCAGTTGCGGCGATCCAGCCTTTCTTGTATGATTCGCCATCTGATGTCCATGTCCACGTAGCAGCTTGGCACGGAGCCATAACGCCGGAACTGGCCATGACAATCGGCATTTTCCTAATCGGCGGTTTGATGTTCTGGACGCTCCGCAAATGGCAGCGCTCCTATGACGCCTTCCCAGACAAGGTGTCGCTCAACCGCTTATATGATCATTTTATGTACATGAGCGACGGCGGGGCCAATCGTTTTTCAGCCGTTTATATGACAGGGTTCATCCGTTCTTACCTCGTTTATATGTTTGGCTTCTTTTTCTTGATCGTGCTGAGCACGCTATTTTTGAACGAAGCTTTCGCATTCGATCTGACGGATTTAGCTCCGATCGGCTTTTATGAAATTGTCATCGCGCTTGCTTTAGTCGGCGGCACCATTACCATTTTGGCAGCAAAATCAAGGCTTACGGCCATTATTGCGCTTGGTGCGGTCGGCTATTCGGTAGCCTTATTCTTCGTCATTTTCCGGGCACCGGATCTGGCGCTGACCCAATTGGTCATTGAAACAATTTCTGTTGCCTTATTCCTTTTGGCTTTCTATCATTTGCCGAAATCCAGCAAAAAAGAAGAGCGCATAGGCTTTAAGGTCGGAAACGGATTAATTGCATTAGGCGTCGGGGCCACTATGACATTAGTAGCTTTATCTGCCCATTCACAAAAGATCCTGCCTTCTATTTCAGAATATTATAAGGAAACGGTCTATTCGGAAGCAGGCGGCGGAAATATTGTCAATGTCATTCTCGTTGATTACCGCGGATTTGATACCTTATTTGAAATCACTGTTCTCGGCATCGCCGGCATTGCGATTATCACCATGATCAAACTCCGTTTAACAAAAAAGGAGGGCCAACATGAGAACAAATGATGTGATGCTGAAAACGGCGACAAAAGTGGTCACTTTCATCATCCTGATGTTTGCCGTCCATATCTTTTTTGCCGGACATTACACACCAGGCGGCGGATTTGTAGGCGGCTTGTTAACCGCAAGTGCCATCGTCCTACTGATGCTGGCGTATGATATTGAAACCGTGAAGAAAATCATTCCGGTTAATTACGTTATGCTGACAGCAATTGGCTTATTGATTGCTCTTTCTACAGCCGCCGCTTCCATTTTCTTTAACGTACCTTTCTTTACGCATGCTTATGATTATTTTGACTTGCCGCTATTCGGCAAAACGTCTTTGCATTCTGCAGCGTTATTCGATTTAGGTGTCTATCTGGTTGTTGTTGGCGTTACGATGACCATTATTCAAACGATTGGAGAGGATGAATAATGGAAATTATTATGTCTTTTGTCATCGGCTTTCTTTTCATGGCCGCTGTCTACTTAATGCTTTCTAAAAGTTTGATCCGTATTATTATCGGAACCGGCCTTCTAAGCCATGGCGCCCATCTCTTAATTTTAACGATGGGCGGGCTTGGTGGAACTGCGCCGCCAGTCGTTGCTGATGGCGTCAGCGTGAGCGACTATGCAGATCCGTTGCCTCAAGCCTTGATCTTGACAGCCATTGTTATTTCTTTTGCTGTAACTTCATTTTTCCTAGTCCTTGCTTACCGTGCATACCAGGAACTCGGCACCGATAATATGAATTTGATGAGAGGAACTGAAGACAATGATTAATTTACTTCTGTTTCCGATTTTAATTCCCCTATTATTTGCTGCCATCTTGTTATTCTTTCCGAAAAATATTAGCCTGCAGCGCATTATTTCGGCTGCCGCTGCTGTCGCTACTTTAATTTCGGTGCTGTTCCTTCTCTTGAAAGTGAAAGCCGATGGTGTCCAAGCGGTCACCTTGGGAAGTTGGGATGCGCCGTTCGGCATAACGATGGTATCAGATATGCTGTCCGTCCTACTTGTACTAAGTGCGACCATCATCACTTTGTTCGTCATTTTCTACAGTATGCCGACAATTGGAATCGATCGGGAAAAATCTTTTTACTATCCAGCTGTGCTGTTTTTACTGGTTGGGGTCAACGGAGCATTTACCACAGGAGACATCTTTAACTTATTTGTTTTCTTCGAAGTACTGCTCATGGCTTCCTATATGCTGATTGTACACGGCGGCGAAAAGCCGCAACTGCGGGAATCCATCAAATACTTGTTGGTGAATGTCATTTCTTCTGCCTTATTTGTAGCGGCCGTCGCCTTTCTCTATTCAGTGACAGGAACGTTAAATATGGCGGATTTGGCCGTGAAAATTCCACAGATTGAAGAGACTGGCATATTGACCGTCATTGCCGTCATGTTCTTGGTCGTGTTTGGCTTCAAAGCAGCTATTTTTCCGCTTTATTTCTGGCTGCCTGGCGCTTACCATGCGCCCCCAATTCCCGTTTTAGCTTTATTTGGAGCTTTGCTGACAAAAGTCGGTGTCTACGCAATTATCCGTACATACACTTTGTTCTTCACCATGAACATAGCTTTTACGCACGAATTGCTCGGCATCATTGCTATCTTGACCATTCTTGCCGGATGCATCGGTGCCCTCGCCTATTTTGATGTCAAGAAAATCATTATTTATAACATCATTATTGCTGTCGGGGTCATCTTATTCGGGATTGCCCAGATGAACGAAGCAGGAATCGAGGGAGCACTCTTTTATCTGGTCCATGACATGTTGATCAAAGCCGCCTTATTCTTCCTCGTAGGGATTGTGGCAGTCATTTTCGGCACTTCCAATCTTCGGGAGATGGGCGGATTGATGAAGACTTATCCTGTGCTTGGCTGGGTCTATCTCATCGCCGCTTTCGGCTTAGCCGGCATTCCGCCGCTTAGCGGTTTCCCTGGTAAGCTGTTGATTGTCCAAGGCGGATTTGAAGGCCCTCAGTTCTGGGGCAGCATTGTCGTGCTTGCGACAAGTTTGCTCGTACTGTTGAGTGCGATCCGTATTTTCATCTATGCGTTCTGGGGCGAGCCTGTGAAAATTGTTCCGCTCAAAAAACGCAGTTATTACCAAATGTTCGTCCCTGCTGTCATCCTGGTCGGAATCACCGTTATCCTCGGTGTGGGCGCAGAATTATTCATGCCCCTCATTAATGGAGCAGGAGAAGTTCTACTAAATCCATCCATCTATATAGATGCGGTATTAAAGGAGTAGATGACGATGGCTTTGCAAATTTTACTTAATTTCTTCTTGGCAGGCGTTTGGATGTTCATGACGAACTCCTTCTCGCCTACCGGATTCGCAATCGGCTTTTTGGTCGGGCTTCTTCTCGTGATTTTAATGCGAAGATTCTTCAGCCATCGCTTGTATCTTGTAAGAATCTGGGCAGTGATTTCCCTCTTCTTCCTCTTCTTGAAAGAGTTGGTGATGTCCAGCATTTCCGTATTCAGGTTAGTGATTCAGCCGCGATTGAATATCCGCCCTGCTGTTTTTGAACTTGAAACGGAGTTAAAGCAAGACTGGGAAGTCACGCTGCTATCAGCATTAATCACCCTTACGCCTGGCACTTTAGTTATCGGAATTTCCGATGATCAGAAAAAATTGTATATCCATGCCATTGATTTTGCTGACATCGATGAGGCCGTTTCTTCAATCAAAAATACATTTGAACGTGCCATTATGGAGGTGAGCCGTCCATGATGATGTTTTATTGGATAGCCTTAGTCGTTATCAGCTGTGCGTTCGTAGGACTCTTATATCGGCTCGTAAAAGGGCCCACAGTGGCTGACCGGGTAGTGGCACTCGATGCCTTAGGCGTCGCCTTAGTTTCCATCGTCGCCCTCTTGTCACTCATCATCGGCACAGAATTCTTTTTGGAAATTATTCTGCTGTTGAGCATCCTGTCGTTTATCGGCACGACAGCTTTCGCAAAATTCATTGAGAGAGGAGAGATTTTCGATCGAAACGACAATCGCTAATATCCTCATTATTATCTTAATCAGCACTGGGGTTCTTTTCAGCGCTGTTACGGCACTCGGCCTTGTGCGCCTGCCAGATGTGTATACACGCACTCACGCCGCTTCTAAAAGCTCTACACTCGGCGTCATGTGTATACTGGGAGGGACATTCATCTACTTTTGGCTGATTGAAGATCATTTCAACTCCCAATTGATCATCTCCATCATTTTTCTGTTTATTACGTCGCCGGTAGCCGGCCATTTAATTGGCCGTGCCTCTTATATGTCGGGCATTAAACTAGCGGAAGAAACGGTGCGGGACGATATGAAAGAAGCCGTAGCCAAGAAAAAACGCCAACAATAAAACAAGCGGGTATGCGATTGTCGCATAACCCGCTTGTTTTTTATTCTTTTACGCTTCTTCCGCCATTTTCTCTACCATCATGGCCAGCGTCCGCACCATCGCGCCTGTTCCGCCCTGTGGTCCAAGATCATGCGCTGACGCTGCATGGGATGTGCCGGCAATATCCAAATGGATCCACGGCGTATTGTCGACAAACTCCCCGACAAACCCGCCGCCGAAAATCATGTGGCCATCGCGTCCCGGTGAGTTGTTCAAATCCGCTACATCGCTTTTACGGATCCGTTTTTTGTCGCTCTCCGTCAGAGGCAATCTCCAAACAAATTCCCCGGTTTCTTCCGAAGCTTCCAGGAACGTTTCAAAGAACGCTTCATCGTTCGTCAAAGCGCCTGTTTTATCATTTCCTAATGCCACGATGACTCCGCCTGTTAACGTAGCTACATCAATGATATGCGTTGCCCCCATCTGTTTTGCATAAGTCACAGAATCCGCAAGCACCAGGCGCCCTTCCGCATCCGTGTTCAAAATTTCGATGGTCTTGCCGCTTAAAGAGGTAATCACATCATCCGGCTTGAAGGCATTGCCTGACACCATATTGTCTGTCGATGCAATGACCGCAATCACGTTTTTCTCTGGCTTCAATTCGCCGATGACTTTCATCGCACCGAGAACGGCTGCCGCTCCGCCCATATCGCCTTTCATGCCGACAATGCCGTCTTTCGGCTTCAAGGAATAGCCGCCGGTATCGAACGTAATCCCTTTGCCGACTAGTGCAAGCGGCTCCTCAAAGTTTTCCGTCGCTTTATATTTCAATACGATCAGGCGAGGCTCTTCAACCGACCCTTGGTTGACTGCTAAAATCGCCCCCATCCCCAGCTCTTCCATTTCGGCTTTGCCCAGAATCTCTGTTTCGAATCCGTATGTTTCGCCTAATTCTTTTGCGTAGTCCGCCATTGCTGTCGCCGTCAATAAATTCGCTGGCATGTTGACAAGTGTACGGGCTTCATTGACCGACTGGCCGAAAACCTGTCCAATGAAAGCAGAAGCCTGCAGTTCTTCTGCATCGTCCTCTGAGAGAATAGAAAGCGTCTCGAGTGACACATCGGCTTCATTGGACGAAGTTTTGTAGTCATCAAATTTATACGTGCCCATTGTGATGCCTTCCACTGCCAAATAAGCGGCATCTTCTGAAGAAATATCATCGTTTAGGAACGAATCCAAATAAACAGCGGCATGTTTGATTTTCTTTTTCGCCAGCTCTTTTCCGATATGGCCAAAAGCGATGCGAAGCGCATCTTCTGTTAATTTCTTGCGGTCGTTCAAACCCACAAAAAGAACGCGCGGAATAGAACCGCTTAGCGCAGGATATGTAATCAGTGAATTCAAATCAAATGGCAGATCGCCTTTGACCCATTCTTCCAGCATGCCGTTGAAGCGCCCTGAAAATGCTTCCCATCCTTTGCTGTTTTCCGGATGCCGGCTTAAACCGACGATTAAAATGTCAGCTTCTACTTGAGCTGCATCAGCTTGTATGCGTAATTCCATTTTGTCTCCCCCTCTATTTTACTTGCTCTTCCAGTTTAGCATTTATTCAGTAAACGGGGTAGTTCGGCGCCCGAAATGATTTTCCATTAACCCGTAAACCCGGTGTGTTATACTAAACCAATATCAAGGAATGGAAAGGTTGTTTACCGGATGGAATTGTTTTCTAATTTGCCGCTGATGATTGCCCTTTTCGCTATTGTCTTTGCCCAATTTGTTAAAATCCCGATTCAGTATGCGGTGACCCGTGAACTGGATTGGAAATTGTTCACTTCGACCGGGGGGATGCCCAGTTCGCATTCGGCTGCTGTGACCTCCTTGACGACGGCTGTAGCTTTCGAGCACGGGGTGGATTCCACTATTTTTGCTGTGGCCGCGATGTTCGCCGTCATCACGATGTATGATGCTACGGGCGTTCGCTTCCAAGCTGGCCAGCAAGCGTTGACGATCAACAAAATGCGCAACGATTTCTATCTATTCATGGATGAGACGAGAAAATGGCCGCAGAAAAAAGAAGAAGAAAAAATAGCAGAACTGAAAACGCTGCTTGGGCACAAACCGAGTGAAGTGTTTATGGGCGCGCTCACCGGCATTGCCATCGCAATCGTTTTCTATAGCATCCTGCGTTGATAGGCCCACCCCTCGCATACAAAAAACCGCCAGACCTTCCATCGGTCCGGCGGTTTTCTATCGTTAAATTTAGAACATTTGATAACCGTTTTTACGCAAGATTTTCATAACAAACCCGGAAGTGATCGCTCCTGCCCAACCGGCAAGCAACACGGCAATATCGCTTCCTGTAAGAGAGGCGATGGTATCGCCGAGCATGGAGAAAGACTCGCCTGGATCTGTGAAATAGCTGAAAAAGCTGACATCGTCAATGACCAGCAAAATGACGATTGGATAGACGATCGCCATCAGCCACGTCATCCGCAGCAGCATATTCAATAAAAAACCGATGCCGAAAAACATTACGTAAAACAGTAGAACCGAAATGATCAATTGGACAATGCTAAATGAAGTATTCATGAATTCTAACCTCCGTTATTCCTTTCATCAGTTTACCCGAAAGTCCTGCCCCTTTCAATCACACAATCCCGTGTTCATTGCTTTGTCACATAAAAACCGGCCTTAAGGAATAAATTTGAACAAAGCGTCAGCTTTGTATAATCTACGCATTTCAACGGTGTTTTTTGCAAACTAAAAAAGCATCCACAGGAGGCTTCTCCCATGGACGCTTACATTGATGACGCCGTTATTTTTTGCCGGATCCTGAACAGCAGGAGCACGTTTCCGAACCGCCTAAACGCAACTGGAAATAGCCTTTGCCGCCGCAATAAGGGCACTGGTTCGCAGACTTTGCTTTTTTGAAGATAGTCATTCGAAACACCTCCTCCTGTTATCGTTTTAATATTCTGATAATATAACACGGATATTTTATACTTGCAAGAAAATTCAATAAAATGTAAACGGATACATCCATCTTTATCTCACGTATGCGCTTTTTTCCTCTTTTATCCTCTATTTTTTAAAGAATAGTTTATAGGAAGAATACCCGAATACATCCCCCGGATCTACGTCTTCAATGGCTTCAAACCCTTCATCAAGCAGAAAATCCGCCATTTCATGAAGCATGACCGAAGCATCGGGATCTGCTGCCAGCTCTTCAGGAGATCGCCACGCCGCTTCGTATAATTCGTCTTGCTGCGCTTGGATTCTTTGCTCGTCATCTACCGGCTTCAATAGGAATATCCCCATATTATCGCTCACTTCTTCTCGAATGACTCCTGAACGGAAACCCACGAACCCAAGCAGCGTACAATCAATTCCGGTTTCTTCTTTCACTTCTCGCATAGCGGCCTGATCGATTGTTTCATCCCCATTTACAAACCCTGCCGGCAATGACCATTTGCCATTAAGGCCGCCGTATCTTTTCTTAACAACCAGCCATTGGTTTTTTGAATTCATCACTAAACCCGCTGCCCCTAACCAGACATTGCCCCGTTTGTTCCTTTTCATGCCTTCAGCTCCTTTAACAAAAAAAGCCCCCAACTAAACGGCGCTTCCATTGCCAGATGATTATCCAACAATTTCAGTGCAGTTCAAGATGGGAGCCTTTGCTTCTCTTATAGAACGTTGAATTTACCTTTTTTCATCACTAATCCTGGTCCGCCAACCATCAGAAGTGCACGGTTATCGATCATTTTCTTCATGAAGGAAGCGCGTTTACCAGTGATTTTCTTACCGAATACCACACCGATTGCGTCATTTTCACCTAAAGAGCAAACTGTTCCTTTAAGGTCAGGAACGAACGGATGTGTTTCTTCGCCTTTGATCAAAGCATTGATGTTGTTTGCCACTGCCTGTCCTTGCTGCATCGCAATTTGAGCAGTCGGTGGATAAGGACGGTTCGTTTCTTCGTTGATCATCAATGCACAGTCACCGATCACGAATACATCTGAATGTCCTGGTGCACGAAGATCTGCATCCACTTTTACGCGAGCACGCATGTTTTCGATGCCTGATTCTTCGATTAGCTTGCTTCCGCGAACGCCTGCTGCCCAAACAACTGTCCCAGCTTTGATGAATTCGAACTCATCGTCGCCTTTTTTGATGTTAACGCCTTCTGGAGTCGCTTCAACGACTGGCGTACCGATTGAGAATTCAATGCCTTTTGATTCCAAATGGCCAACTGCATAGCTGACAAGTTCAGGATCAAATCCAGGCAATACCATTGGGGCCGCTTCTACACAAACAACGCGGACTTTTTCGCGAGGTACGTCGTACTCTTTGCATAATTCCGGAATGCGGTTGCCCAGTTCCCCTAAGAACTCGATTCCCGTAAATCCTGCTCCGCCTACAACGATTGTCAAACGGCTGTCGTCTTTTACGTCTTCTGTCGACCACGTTGCAAATTGGAATTCAATATGCTCACGGATGTAACGGGCAGCTTTTACGTTCGCAATTGAAAGCGCGTATTTGTCCAGGCCAGGAATTCCGAAAGTTTCCCCTTCAAAGCCTAAACCGATCACTAGATAATCGTATGTAAACACACCATTGTCCGTTGTTACTTTTTTGCCTGCCGTATCAATTGCTTCAACTGTCGCTTGAACGAATTTTGTTTTTACGCTGTCAATCACATCTTTGATGTCGTAGCGAACTTGTTCCGGCAGCAAGGTACCAGCTGCTGCTTCATGCAGCCAAGTGCTTTCGTAATGGTATTCGTTTTTGTTGATCAATGTAATATCTGCGGCATCTGTGCCAAGAACTTTTTGCAAGTTAACTACAGTCATCAATCCACCGTAACCTGCTCCTAATACTAATATTGACGGTCTTTTCAACACAATCGCAACCACCTTCAAGTCATTTTTTTAAACAGAAAAAGTTTAATTAGAAATCATAGTAGTGCCAATAAACTCCTACCCTCTATATTAGCCCTTTTACCAGTCGATTTCAACTGGATTCTCCCGCTTTCCAAGAGCTTCGGCCCGTATCGGCAAAAGCTTTCACGAGATAGCCATTCCAGCGTTCGCTTTTCTGCCGCAAAACAGCACATATCGGCAAAATAAAACACCTGCCTTCTACAAAGTAAAAGGCAGGCGTTCTTTAAGTATCAGCAGTTCTCAGGTGTACCCGCTTTTTTAGCCGTCCGGAACGAAGTCCCGCATCCGCATGAAGCAATCGCGTTTGGATTTTCGATCGTAAATCCGCCGCCCATCAACGACTGTTTGTAATCAACGACTGTCCCATTTAAAATAGGGGCGTCTTCTTTTGCCACCAAAATTTGAAGCCCAAATTGTTCGAGCACATCGTCTTCTGGACCGTGCTCTTTTTCAAACCCCATGCCGTACGTCAATCCGCTGCAGCCGCCGCCTTTTACAGCGACACGAAGAAATGCGCCTTCTTCTTCGTTATGGCGCATCATTTCTTTCACTTGGAAAGAAGCTGCTTCTGTAAGCTCCACTACTTGTGCCATATTATCGCCTCCTTATACCCATCATAGCAAGATTGCGCAAAGCCATTCAAGCAACCCGCTCTGCCAGTTTCAATATGTAGCAAAAAAGGGACCTATGAAAGGTCCCTTGGCATTAAAATACTTGTTCTACTTCAACAACGCCAGGAACTTCTTCCATTAACGCACGTTCAATCCCCGCTTTTAAGGTAATGGTCGAACTTGGGCAGCTTCCGCATGCACCAAGAAGACGAAGTTTTACGATCCCATCTTCTACATCCACTAATTCACAGTCCCCGCCGTCACGCAAAAGGAATGGACGTAATTTATCTAAGACTTCCATTACTTGATCTTCCATCAAAGCTTCAGTCATTTATATCGACTCCTTTCATTATAATCATTATAATGTGATTGAGTAGAAAAAGCCACTATTGAATTTCCAGGAGGTCTAGAAAATGACAAAAGAAATTTCCATCGAAGTGTACGGAACCGAAGTGATCTGTGCAAGCTGCGTGAATGCCCCTTCTTCCATTGATACGTATGAATGGCTGCAAGCGGCAATTTCTCGAAAATACAAAGGCCAGCCATTTTCAATTACGTATATCGATATTGAGAAACCGCAAACGGAAGCGCACCAAAAAGACTACGCCGAGCGAATCCTAGACGATGAATTTTTCTACCCGCTTGTGCTGGTGGAAGGCGAAGTGGTCGGCGAAGGCTACGTTCAACTGAAGCCGGTCTACAAAGAACTTGAAAAACACGGCTTTGCCGCAACCGAATAAATACTAATATAAAAAAGCGCACTCATCATCAGATGAGCGCGCTTTTCTTGAATCAGCCATTATGCCATTTGTACATCCAAAGCACGCCGGATTTCATCAGACGCGCAATTCGTCCGGTAACCGTCCGGTCGGCCAGGTAAGCAAACCCTTGTTTTTTCCCGAGGGAGCCAAGGAAGCCTTTTAATTTAATTTCCGGCATGCTTTCAGGAAGCGGCTTGTCTCTCCAAGTCAGCTTCAATACTTCAACAATCTGTTCCGCCTGTTCTTCAGCAAGCTGGGCAGATGGAGCCATCGGCAGCGCTGCACAGTCCCCAACTACATAGACATGTTCGTCGTTCGGCAATTGATGGTATTGGTTGATCACGACGCGTCCGCTGCTGTCGCTTTCAAGTCCCAGATCGCGAACCGGTTTAACCGGCTGGATGCCGGCTGTCCAGACAACAGCGTCAACTGGAATCGTTTCTTCGTGGTTATAAAGAAGATTCGGCTCCACTTTGGTAATATTTGAATTGGAAACTACATCTACATTGTGGTTATCAAACCACTTTTTCACGAAATTACTCAAACGCTCCGGGAAATCACGCAAAATCCGCGGGCTGCGGTCGAATAATTTAATGTTTAAATCGCGTCTGCTTTCGCGCAATTCACTTGCGAGCTCAATCCCGCTAAGGCCGGCGCCGACAATGCCGACGACTGCGCCTGACGGCAATCCTAAAAGTGTTTTGAATGTTTCGCGCGACTTGCCGATCGTCTGGATGCTGTATGTGAATTCATCCGCTCCCGGCACGCTGTGGTATTTGTCTTCGCAGCCTAATCCGATCACCAGGTCATCGTATTGAACGCGGTCTCCATTTTCCATCAGCACGCATTTGTCTTCCAAGTCGATTTCCAGAATTTCACCATGAACAAGCGATAAGCGGTCGCTTTCCGGGAAAGCCACTCGAACTTCATGGTCAGATGCGGTTCCCGCTGCAAGTGCATAGAATTCTGTTTTCATACTGTGGAAAGGGGTGCGGTCGATCAGGATGATTTCTGTATCCAGGGGTAAATTGTTTGGCAACAAACGAAGCAATATACGCATATTGCCGTATCCTCCGCCAAGTAAGACTAGTTTTCGCATAAAAATCTCCTTTAATTTCATCTGTCTGCTTAATTTCTCAAATATGAGTATAGCTGATTGTGATAACTTTCACAATACATTCCAAAGAAATCAAATAATTGACTATCGCTATAAAAAAAGGTAGGATTTCGTAGTAGCGAGGTGACCAAAATGAAACCGATTGTTGAATTTTGTATTAGCAACATGGCAAACGGATCACAGGAATCGTTTGAGAAATTGGAAAGCGATTCAAATTTGGATGTATTGGAATATGGCTGTTTAAGTTACTGCACCCAATGTGCAGAATCCTTATATGCGTTGGTTAACGGCGAAATCGTTGAAGGCGATACGCCTGAAGAATTGACTCAGAAAGTCTATGAGTTTATAGAAGAAAACCCATTATTTTAGGCCGCTTTCCGCGGCTTAATTTTTTTTGCCCGAAATTCTTCAGGCTTAAACTTCCCATAACGCCAGATTCTCCAGAGCATAAGTAGGCTGAACATCTTTCTCCAGCACTTCTTCCATCGGCGTGACGCCTGTATTGACATGCACAGTATCAATACCGAAATGGATGCCCGCTAAAATATCCGTTTCGTAGTTGTCCCCTACCATGACCATTTCTTCTTTTTCGAATCCGTGCTCATAAAGAATGGCATCCAGCATATGCCCTTCCGGTTTGCCGATATAGACCGGCTCTACGCCCGTCGAAGCAGCCACCAATGTAGTAAACGCTCCATTTCCAGGCACGAGCCCGCGTTCCGAAGGAAAAGCGAGATCGCGGTTTGTTGATAAGAAAACTGCCCCTTTTCGAATTTCCAGGCAGGCAACCGCCAATTTTTCATAATTGATATCGGGATCTATCCCCATCACTACAACATCCGCATTTTCTTCCACTTGCTCAATGCCTTCCTGCCAAAGCGCATCCTTCAACCCATCGGAGCCGATCATATAAACGCTTTTATTTGGATACCAGCGGCTGATGTATTTGGCTGCAGCGATGGCAGACGACATGATTTGCTTATTTTCCGTCACAATACCGAACGTTCCGAGCTTCGCATTCAGCTGCGCCTGCGTCTTCGAAGCATTATTCGTGACAAAGAAAGGTTCGATTCCCTTAGCTTGGAGCCGAGCCACAAATCCTGGCGCATCCGGCACGGCTTCTTTTCCCCGGTAAACCGTTCCATCTAAATCCAGGCAATAAGCTTTATAATTTTTCATTTTTATTCTCCGGCAAAAACGCTGAAACTGGCCCCAATTCGTGCTCCAAGTAATATTCCACTTTTGGCCTGAAACTCTTTAGCTCTTCCAGGTTCTGGTTCAATACTTCTTGCAGCTCCTGATGATTGACAGCCGCAAATTCGCGCACCAGCATTTTCCGCAAGCCAATGACCTGTTTTAACGGTTCATCCATTTCAGGTGTCACCACTTTTTCATCCGTCAAAATATCGATAATGTCTTCGTAGCTTCCCGGATCGCGCATGATGAACCCATCAATCATCGAGTTCCCTACATCAATAATCGATTCAATGATATTGCTTGCTATGCGTTCCAAGGCAAGTTCTTCCGTGAAAGAAGCCCAGTGCTCCTTCTCTTCATAAAGATCGATTAATTTCCCCATATAAGTTACGGTTTCTGTGATTTTGTTCCGGTCAATAAAATACATCTTATACCCTCCTGATGGTCTGTTCTTTTCATCGTATTCCCACCTTCTATCATATCATAGGCGCAAAGAAAAACCCTCGGCGGATCATGCATCCGCTTCGAGGGTTTCAGTAGCTGGTTCTGGAATTTCTTTCGTTTCCGTTGCTGGCTCCGGCGCTTTTCCAACTTTTTTGATGACAAAATAAGCGCAGCCAAAATTGCAGTATTCATAGAGATAATCCTGCAATGTGCTGATTTTTGTATCGTACGTAGCTTTATGGTTCGTGTCTTCAAAAAAGCCCTTCAAACGCAATTGGCCATATCCCCAATCGCCTAAAATGTAATCGTATTTGGAAAGGATTTCGCTGTATCGATTGTTCAAAGCTTCTTCTTGGAAGCCATCCCGATAATCGATTATCACTTCGTATTGCCATTTATCAACCGTAATCATGTCGTCTTCACCTCTTAACTGTTCGCTCCTGCAACTTGCTGATCTCCGAGACGTTGACGTTCTTTCGCAGCGGCATTGACTTGTTCATCCGCATGATAGCTGCTGCGCACCAATGGACCAGCTTGGCAATGCGAGAAGCCTTTCGCCATTGCAATTTCCCAAAGCTCTTTAAATTCTTTCGGCGAATAATATTTCAGCACCTTCAAATGCTTTTTGGAAGGCTGTAAGTATTGGCCAATGGTCATGATGTCTACGCCATTAGCGCGCAAATCATCCATCACTTCCATAATTTCTTCCTTTGTCTCGCCAAGGCCGATCATCAAAGAAGATTTAGTCGGAATGTCCGGATACATTTCTTTGGAGCGCCGAAGCAGCTCCAGCGAACGGTCGTATTTTGCACGCGCTCTTACCCTTGCCGTCAAGCGCCTCACCGTTTCAATATTATGATTTAAAATATCAGGCTGTGCATCCATCAACGTCCTTAAATTCTCTTCGCTTCCCCCCATATCGGAAGGAAGCACTTCGACTGTCGTAAACGGATTTTTCCGTTTGATCGCACGAACCGTTTCTGCAAACACCCCAGAACCGCCGTCTCTTAAGTCGTCACGGGCAACCGCTGTGATGACCGTATGCTTTAAATTCATCAGCTTCACGGAATCTGCGACCCGCTCCGGCTCTTGAAGATCCAGTTCATTTGGAAGTCCGGTTTGAACCGCACAAAACCGGCAAGCCCGTGTGCAGACTGCCCCTAAAATCATGAAGGTGGCCGTACGGCGGCTCCCCCAGCATTCATGAATATTAGGGCATTTCGCTTCTTCGCAGACGGTATTCAAGTTATTTTCACGCATCATTTTCTTTAAATCTGTGTAGTTTTCATTTGTATTAAGCTTAATTTTTAACCAATCGGGCTTTCTAAGATGTTCCTGCTTTTCTGACACAACTACATCATCCCTTCGTTCCTTGGTTTTCGGTATTCGCTTATTATCCTTTCCAAATGTACCATATTCTATCTTTGCTCACAACAGTATCTGCCATCTTCTGTAAAATGAAAAACCCGGAAGCGGGTTAGCTTCCGGGCTACTGCTATTGCACTATGGAAAGGGAAGGTTATACACTTCGCTTAGCTTTGCTTTTACTAACGGCGTTCCCAATACTGGCAGCTAAGCCGCCCCAGATAATTACCATTCCAATGATCATGACGATAATTGCACTTGTTGACATATGGTGAACCTCCCTTATTTGTTTTCTTCGTATTGCGCATGGTCTTTATGCCATTTGCCGATGGAGAAGAGGATCCCGAGAACAAGTGCACCTGCCGCTACTGCGACTCCTCCAGTTAATGTAAACATATTGGAGTAGCCCTCATAGTTCCCAGTTTCATTATCAAATTCCTGAAGGATATTCAGTTTCAATAGTCCAAACATCATATAACCTAAAACGATCGGTGTGATGATGCCTAAGCTGAATTTCCACCAGCCGCCAAGGCGGATATCGGAAATAGCATTGGCGTGTTCCTGAAGCATACCGGCTTTGCGGAATACCCAAACAACCAGGACCACTTCGACTAGTCCGATGAATGCAACACCGAATTGGTTGATGTAGTAATCGGCAAGATCCAAGAAGAACAATCCACCCTGAGTTGCAAATAGGATAGAAATCAATGCAGCAAGACCGCCGCCGAACAGAACCGCTTTTTTGCGCGCAATGCCGAATTTCTCAGAAAAACCAGCTACATAAGTTTCAGTGATGGAAATCAAGGAAGTCAATCCAGCAAGCGTTAATGACAGGAAGAACAATGCACCGAACAGGCCATTGAATCCTGGGAATTCATTGATGATCTGCGGGAATACCACAAATGCCAATCCGACGCCAGCTGATGCGACATCCGCCACGGCAACCCCTTGTTGGCTAGCCATGAATCCAAGTGCTGCGAAAACGCCGATCCCTGCCAATAATTCGAAGGCCGAGTTGGCAAATCCAGTGATAAAGGCATTATTGGTAATATCCGATTTTTTCGGAAGATAACTTGCATAAGTAATCATAATCGCAAATGCTACCGATAAACTGAAGAAAATATGGCCATAAGCCGCTACCCAAACCGAAGGATCCATGATGGCATCAAAATTCGGTTTGAAGAATGCATCCAATCCCATAGACGCTCCGTCCAATGTGACAGCACGGATAACAACAATCAAGAAAATTACGACTAAAGTTGGAATGAAAATGCGGTTAGCCATTTCAATTCCTTTTTTAACTCCGGCAAGCAAAATGCCAAGGGTAATAATCCAGACAAGTGCCAGCGGAATAAATACACCCCATACTATTCCACCAGTTTCACCCGGCTGTACAGTCAATTGAAGAAAATCATTGAATAGGAATCCTTCTGTATCGTCTCCCCAAGCTTGATTGAAGGAGAAAATTGTGTACCGCATTGCCCATGCAATGATCACTGCATAGTAGACGGATATGACGAATGATACAAAAACAGCCCACCATCCCATCCATTCCAATTTCTTCCCGCTCATTCTGAAGAACGATAGCGGTGCCGATCCCCGGTATTTATGGCCAATGGTGAATTCCAAAATAAGAATTGGTATCCCTGCGGTTAACAGAGCGAATAAGTACGGTATAAAGAATGCTCCTCCACCATTTTCATAGGCAACATATGGAAAACGCCAAATGTTCCCTAAACCTACCGCCGAGCCGACAGCCGCCATGATAAATCCAGCGCGCGTACCCCATTGCGAACGTTCCATCTCTCTTCCCCCTTAGTATCCTTCCAATTTTCTTACAGAAAAATAGGAAGTTTGTTTATTTTCAGATTATTGCTAATCTAAAAATAGTATAACGAGGGAGTTTGCCAAAGTAAAGATAATTTCTCGTTTTTTTAATTAAAGCTATTTCTGGAATAATAAAAAAGCAGAGAAAGTTTTTCCCTGCTTTTGCAATCACTTTATATTCCCATGTTTTTCTGACAAGATTGTACGTTTTGACCAAACAACGAATAATATCGCTAAAATAACAATTACCACTCCTAAAGCCAGCAAAAGGGAATTGGTAAAACCTATGACAATATACCCTACTGCCGCAATTACTGCAGCTGTAATCGCGTATGGCAACTGAGTAACGACATGGTCCATATGGTTGCTCCCAGCTCCTGTAGAAGACAAAATCGTCGTATCAGAAATCGGCGAACAGTGGTCGCCGAATACAGCGCCAGCTAAAACTGCTGACAACGTCGGCAATAATAATTCCGGTTCAGCTTGAGACATGATTTGCCCTGCGATCGGCAGCAAAATACCGAATGATCCCCAAGAAGTACCGGTAGAAAAAGCCATGACACCTGCCAGCAAGAAAAGCAAGACCGGCAAGATGGAAGTCGGCATATTTGCTTCCGTCACTACATCCGCCAAATACTGTCCCGTTTCCAGGTTGCCAATCAAATACGTCAATGACCATGCGAATACAAGGATCAGAACCGCTCCAATCATCGATTTGATTCCAGCGAAAATTCCTTTTCCTACCCAACCGGCTGTCGCTGTTTCATTTTTTCGCATCTGCAATAGATAGAGAAGAATGGAAGTTAAAGCCCCGAGGCCTCCGCCCACTAATAATGAGGCCGGAACGTCCGTGTTTTCGAAAATCAGCCAGATATCAAAAACCTGATCTGAGTTTTGGTAACCCGTCCAAATCATAGCCCCGACTGTTCCGGCAACCAATACCAAGATCGGCAACAATAAATCAAGAACCCGGCCATGGGAATGGCTTGGAAATTCCTCTTTCATTTCGCCCGGAATTGTTTTAGCCGGATCGAACAATTGGCCTTTCGTAATTGCCAGCTTCTCATGCTTTTTCATTTCACCAAAATCCACATCGCGGATGGCTACAAAAAAGACAATGGCTAGGGAAGCGACCACGTAGAAGTTCATTGGCGCCATCCATATAAAAGCTTCCAGAGCGGAGGACTCAACATAAGTTTGGCCCGCTAATATGGTAGCTACAATACCGATAATGGCAGCGCCCCAGCTCGATACAGGCGACACCACACAGACAGGCGCAGCTGTCGAATCGATAAAATAAGCGAGTTTCGCGCGTGATACTTTATAACGGTCCGTAATCGGACGGGCAACTTGCCCTACTGCCAGGGCATTGAAATAATCGTCAATGAAAATGACAATCCCTAAAATTACTGTTACCACCTTAGCGCCTCTTCTCGATTTAATCCGAGTAGATGCCCACTCCGCAAAAGCGTGGCTTCCGCCAGACAAGCTGACAAAAGCGGTGATGACTCCTAAAAGTAGCAAGAAAAGAATAATGAATACATTATAAGCATTGAAGCCCCCGTCCCAAAAAATAATCGCAAAAGACATGTAGAGCTCTTTTAATGCCGCTACCGGCGCAAATGAAGTGTAAATAAATGCTGCCGCGATAATCCCTGCTCCAAGGGACAACAGTACGCGCCGCGTCAATAATACCATCGCAATGGCGATAATTGGCGGCAAAATTGAGAAAATCGTATTCTCCATGAAAAAATCCTCCTTTTTTAGTAGGATGGAAGAGAAAAAAGGCTGATTGTCTCCCCAAGGGTACAATCAGCCTTCTACAATTCGTCTGTGTGATCAAACATCAAACATCCCTGTAGCTCTTCATTTGCGCAAAACGCAAATGACAGTGCCATTCTTCTTCAGAATGACCCCAGCACTTTTTCCATTGACTGTGAAAAAAGAACTTCGGCAAAATTTCCTTTCAGATGCGTTCAACGTTGTCAAACTCGCGCACCGTACTGATAAATTCCGCAGCCTCTACCCATCGATATAATTTATTTCTTAGTTAGCATAGCCCATAATTAAGACAAAATCAACTGTGTTTCAAGTTCGAATATTCTTTCATTTTAACGTTTTGCTTCTGAAATATTGGCTAAATACATCCCGCAGGAATTCAGGCATAAAGTATTTTTTCGGAGCGCGTTTCAAGGACGGGAAAAAATAGCCGAACGTGAACATATCCAAAGTGATCAGTTTATAGGTTTGGTCTGGATTCGCTGGAATTTCCCCGATGAATAATTGCCGATTCTCCATGGACAGATTGATGCGGATCATTTTGCCGAAAACCGCTCCCCGGAAACCCATCCCTTTCAATTCAATTTTCGGCCAATCGGCATTCAACGATTGCAGATAAATTTCTTTCAGCTCGGCGCCTGTCAATTCGATTAAACAAGGATTGATCGGATGCGGCAGCATCTTATGAAAATCGTAGCGCGTCGCTGTCCCGAGCGGCATATTTTCCATAAAGAGGCCTGCATTGAAGATGGCGCAATCCGCACCTGAAAATTCAATCATCGCTTCCCCAAACATCTCAGCAAGTTTCGAGTCCCTAAACCAGTCTGCATCCAGTACCTGTTCATTGTAGAAAATTGGATCATTCAATTGTTCTTTGCCTTGTGCAATGAGCAAATCATCAAAATCTTCTTCTACACTTTGAAGCAAAGCTGTTTCGATTAAATCCGCTTCTTTGGCGCCGGTTTCTAAATCGACCGCGATATGGCCGATGTACATGCCAAATTTGCCTGCCGCTCCAAGCAATGTATCCCCTATTACTTTCCCTTCATGGAAAATGTGGTGGGTGTGTGCGCCAAGCAAAACATCGATTTCCGGACATAACTCCACTAGCTGTTCATCTTCTTTTATGCCGAGATGAGACAGGCAGATGATGAAATCCGCTTGATCTTTAACCGTTTCAACGGCTTGAACAATTGAATCCTTCGCATCGGTCACTGTCCATCCCAAACGCCGATAGAACGGCGTGAATTCGGCTGTAGCCCCGACCAAAGCCAGCCTTATCCCGCTCTTTGTTTCCATTACATGAAAAGCTTTTGCCCATTCTGGGCGGCTGCCATCCAAATCAAATAAATTCGCCACAATGACTTCAAAATCCGCTTGCAGATAAAGCGAATTGAGCTCTTCTTTCGCCAAGGTGATGCCTTCATTATTGCCGATGGTCACAGCGTCGTAGCCTGCGCCGTTCAGCAATTCGATATTCCCTTTACCGGAAGTTCCTTCGGTGAAAGGGTGCGAGCGGTCCACGTGGTCGCCAATATCCAGGACTAGGCAAAAATCTCCCGCTTCTTCGTGCCAGCGCTTTCGCTCTTTCAGTAATGACCGGATGCGCGGCCAATTTGCAAAATGGCTGTGCACATCGTTTGTATGATAAATGTGAAGGGTTTCACCCATGACTTACACCTCTTTAAGAACTAAATATTCCTTCGTAAACAGACCGGAGCCCTAAAACCAACAAAGCAATCCGCAAAATAACGACGAGTGTCCCGGAATCCACTTTTTTATTCCATGCGGCTCCTATTTTTGCCCCGACATAGGCTCCTGGCACCACTGCCAGCGTATAAAGCCATGGAACGTTGCCAAGCGAAAGATGGGTGATGGAATTGACAATGGCCGATAAAAACACCATGAACATCGAAGTCCCAACCGCCACATGGGGAGGAAATAAGAACAGTAGAATCATGGCCGGCACCATGATCGATCCGCCGCCAATGCCGAATAAGCCGGAGGCAAAGCCTACGCCAAACGTTAATAGCAGCGCAAACCACACAGGATAGCCGTATACATATTCCTTGTTCATCGAATCCCGGAAAGTGAAATTTCGGCCGTTTTGCACAAACCAATGGACCGCTTTTAACCGGTCTTTCACCAATAATAACAAGGCCAGAAAAACCAATAGAATACCGAAATACAATTGAAATGAAGGAAGATCCAATCCTTTATTGACAAAAGCACCGATAATCGTCCCCGGTGCGCTGCCGGCAAAAAAGAGCAGGCCGCTCCGGTAATCCACTGTCTTGACTTTCATATAAGAAAGCGTAGAGGACAGGCCGGTGAAAATCATCATGATCACAGATAGCCCGACAATTTTCTGAGGCGGAAGTTCCGGAAAAAAGGCGAACGAAGTTCCGAGAAAAAGCATCGCCGGCACTAAAATAACGCCGCCTCCAAGGCCGATTAGCGCTCCGACGATACCCGAAAGCAAACCGACAAGCGCGATCAAAAGAAAGATCATCAAAACCCTCCATCGAATAAATCAAGCTGCTTCGGCGATAGTCCATTGAATTCCAATCCGTTCATTTCCTGGAATTGCTTCGCATCTCCTGCGGCGTGTCCGCCAGAGTTATTATTGAAAACAATATAAACCCGGTCCGTCGATTTTTCCAGAAGTTTGGCCGCTTCGCTGATTTCTGCCAGTTCTTTTTCATTATAATCGTAAAGATAGCGCACTTCCCGCCATTTTTGGCCATGGCCCGGATTCAGCCAGCCATGGACATTTCGCCCATGGAGCCGTATCAAAACTTTGTCTTCCCGTGTAGATACAGGAACCAAAGGAATCGATCCTTCGCCCGCTTGCGGTTCATCGCAGACAGAGTGAATCAGGTTGTTCTCTCTGAAAAACTCAAGCGTCTTATCGCGAAGTTCAGGCGCATACCAGGATTGATGGCGGAATTCTACCGCCAGATCGAATTCTTTCAGGCGGCCCGTGATTTCACGGATCTGCTCCACATTGTCTTTTTGGCAATCAAACCACGGGGGAAACTGCAATAGCACCATCGCCAATTTTCCAGCTTCTTTTAGCGGCCGTATCGATAAAATAAAGGCCTCGAACATTTTGTCACGGCTTTCAAACGGGTTTTCTCCCCGTTGATGCCCAGTCATCCCCTGGTAAGCTTTGACGACAAATTGGAAGCCTTCCGGCGTTTCGTTGATCCACTTCCGGATATTCCGTTCAGGCTGGACCGCATAGAAAGAAGAATCCAATTCCACAATTGGAAAATGTGCACTATAGTCAATTAACTTTTCTGTTTTTTTAGAACCTGGGCTATAGACATCCGGATGGTCGCCCCATCCAGTCAATCCTACATATATCATGAGTCCGCCTCCAATATTCGTTATTATTTTATGATAGCATAGAAAAAATAAGGCGTCTTATTAAGAGCTGCCTTTGAAGGAAAAGGATGCTTATAAAGCGAAAATATCCTTTATTCCCTTTTCCCAGTTCCTTCCGAAATTACACTTATCTATAGAACAGGAGCAAGCCGCCATGAAAAAAAAGTGGGATCATCAAGCACTTGTTGAAAAATTTGAAGCGAACCGGAATGGGGAGCTGGCTTTGCCGATGGCTGCTTATATGCGCAACCAATTCCCTTTTCTCGGCATTAAAACCCCGCTCAGAAACGCTTTATTAAAACAGCAGTTCGAAGAATATCACTTGCCTTCAACCGATCAGCTCATTGAAGAAGTCTGGAAACTATACCGCTTGCCGGAGCGGGAATATCATTATGCCGCCATCGCTTTGCTTGAAAAAAGGAAGGGCCAGTTAACGCTAAAAGACCTCCCTGCTTTAAGGCAGCTTATTGAAAGCGACTCTTGGTGGGACAGCGTAGATTCGATTGCACCAAAAATTGTCGGCCATGTTGTGGCTACAGACCGGCTGCAGGGATCAGCTATCATGCTTGAATGGTCAGAGGCTGATAATGTGTGGACGAATCGGGCCGCTATTTTGCACCAATTGAAATACAAACGGGAGACCGACAGAGAATTATTGGCTATGATCGTTCAGCAGCACGCAGCCTCTACAGAATTCTTCATCCAGAAATCGATCGGTTGGGCATTGCGGGAATATGCCAAAACCAATCCGGAATGGGTCGGGTCTTTTACGGGACGTCATTCGCTTATGCCGCTCAGCCGACGGGAAGCATTGAGAAATATCCATTAAGAAACTGGTATGCTGCCGATAAAATGAGCAGGATTAACAAAAAAGCCCGGCGCCTTATAGGCACCGGGCTTTCTGTATTGGAAAATTAACCGATAGAGCCTTCCATTTCGAACTTGATTAAACGGTTCATTTCTACCGCATATTCCATTGGAAGTTCTTTTGTGAACGGTTCGATAAAGCCCATTACAATCATTTCTGTCGCTTCTTGCTCAGAAACGCCGCGGCTCATCAAGTAGAACAATTGCTCTTCCGATACTTTCGAAACTTTCGCTTCGTGCTCCAATGAAACATTGTCGTTCAAGATTTCATTGTAAGGGATGGTATCTGAAGTTGACTGGTTGTCCATGATCAACGTGTCACATTCAATGTTTGAACGTGCGCCATCCGCTTTACGGCCGAAACGGACAATTCCTCGGTACGATACTTTACCGCCTTGTTTCGAAATGGATTTCGAAACAATTGAAGATGAAGTATTCGGAGCCAAGTGAATCATTTTAGCTCCAGCATCCTGGTGCTGCCCTTTCCCTGCAATCGCAATGGAAAGCGTCATTCCGCGAGCGCCTTCACCGCGAAGGTAGACAGCTGGGTATTTCATCGTCAATTTAGAACCGATGTTGCCGTCGATCCATTCCATTGTACCGTTCGCATCAACGAATGCGCGTTTTGTTACAAGGTTGTAGACGTTGTTCGCCCAGTTTTGGATCGTTGTATAACGGCAGTAAGCATCTTTTTTCACAATGATTTCAACAACTGCTGAGTGAAGTGAATTCGTTGTATAAACCGGTGCTGTACAGCCCTCTACATAGTGAACGCTTGCGCCTTCATCAACGATAATCAATGTACGTTCGAATTGTCCCATGTTTTCCGAGTTGATGCGGAAATAAGCTTGAAGCGGAGATTCCACTTTAACGCCTTTTGGCACATAGATGAACGATCCGCCTGACCATACCGCTGTATTTAGCGCAGCAAATTTATTGTCAGCAGCTGGAATAACCGTCTGCCAGTACTCTTTGAACAGGTCTTCGTTTTCGCGAAGCGCAGCGTCCGTGTCTTTAAAGACGATGCCCATGTCCTCAAGTTCCACTTTCATGTTGTGGTAAACCACTTCTGATTCATACTGGGCAGAAACACCGGCAAGGTATTTTTGCTCCGCTTCTGGAATCCCTAATTTGTCGAATGTGGCTTTGATTTCGTCTGGAACTTCGTCCCATGAAGTTTGGCTCGCTTCCGACGGTTTTACGTAATACGTAATTTCGTCAAAATTCAAAGCGTTTAAATCTCCGCCCCATTGCGGCATTGGCATTGAATAGAACAATTTCAATGCTTTTAAGCGTGATTCGAGCATCCATTCCGGTTCACTCTTGATGTTTGAGATTTCACGAACGATTTCTTCCGTCAATCCGCGTTTTGAGCGGAAAACGGATACGTCTTTGTCGTGGAACCCATATTTATAATCACCGATTTCCGGCATTTTTTTAGCCATCATCGTTCCTCCGTTCTTCGTTACGATTTGTCTTCGTTTTGTACGCCTTTTTCCATCGCTTTCCAAGCAAGCGTGGCACATTTGATCCGCGCCGGGAATTGGGAAACGCCTTGCAAGGCTTCAATATCGCCAAGGTCAATGGAATCATCATAATCTTTGCCAAGCATCATATCTGAAAAGATGCTTGAAAGTTTCATTGCGGTATCGACATCTTTTCCTTTTACGGCTTGCGTCATCATCGAAGCGGATGCCATCGAAATCGAGCATCCTTCTCCGTCGAATTTCGCATCTTTAACGATGCCATCTTCCACTTGCAAAGTCAAATGAATGCGGTCGCCGCACGTCGGGTTGTTCATATCGATTTTTACGTTTTCATTTTCCAGCGTGCCTTTATTGCGCGGCGTTTTGTAATGATCCATGATTACGCGTCGGTATAATTGATCTAAGTTATTAGTAGACATCGTTGAAATACTCCTTTGCCGAACGCAATCCTTCTACTAAACGGTCGATATCCGACTCGTTATTATAGAGATAGAAGCTTGCGCGTGCTGTAGCTGATACCTCCAGCCATTTCATAAGAGGTTGAGCACAATGGTGTCCGGCGCGAACAGCAATGCCGTTCATATCAAGGACGGTCGCCACATCATGAGGATGGACATCCTCCAGGTTGAACGTCACAATGCCCGCCCGTTTCGCAGGATCTTTCGGTCCGTAAATCGAAAGGCCTTCGATTCCACTCATCTTATCCATCGCATAGGCAGCCATTTGATGTTCATGTTTTTCAATTTCATTCAATCCGATTTCATTCAGGAAGTCGATCGCTGCACCGAGTGCAACCGCTCCAGCGATAATCGGGGTTCCGCCTTCAAATTTCCAAGGCAGTTCTTTCCATGTAGAGTCGTATAATCCGACGAAATCAATCATCTCTCCGCCGAATTCTACAGGCTCCATGTCGTTCAATAAAGCTTTTTTGCCGTACAGGACACCGATGCCTGTCGGACCGCACATCTTATGTCCGGAAAAAGCGAAGAAATCGCAATCCAGCTGCTGCACATCAATTTTCAGATGCGGGGCGGCTTGCGCTCCGTCCACTACCATGACTGCTCCATTTTCATGGGCAATTTCAGCAACTTCCTTAACAGGATTCATCGTTCCAAGAACATTGGATACATAGACCATGGAAACGATTTTCGTGCGTTCAGTGACTGCGGCACGAACTTGCTCCAATGAAATCGTTCCATCTTCTTCAAGCTCGACGTATTTCAAGATGGCTCCGCGTTCTTTTGCCAATTGCTGCCATGGAATGATATTGGAATGGTGCTCCATGTAAGTAATGACGATTTCATCGCCTTCTTCAACATTGGCTCTGCCGTAGCTTTGCGCTACTAAGTTGATGGCCGTTGTCGTTCCGCGAAGGAAAACAACTTCTTCTGTTGAATTGGCATTGATGAAATTCCGGACTTTCTCACGAGCGCCTTCATATTTTTCCGTAGCCCGGTTGCCGAGGGTATGTACCCCCCGGTGGACGTTGGAGTTATCGAATTCGTAATAAGACTTTAACGCTTCGATAACCTGGACCGGTTTTTGTGAAGTAGCTGCGCTATCCAGATAAACAAGCGGATGGCCATTTATTTCCTGATTTAATATAGGGAAATAGCTTTTTATCTCTTGGTTGATCATTAGCGGACTTTCCTTTCGATAACCTCCGTCAATTGCTTTTTAACGCCTTCGATTGGCAGCACATTAACAACTGGCGCCAAGAAACCGTGAATAACAAGACGTTCAGCCTCTTGTTTTGTAATCCCGCGGCTCATTAAGTAATACAATTGAAGCGGATCAACGCGGCCGACAGATGCAGCGTGGCCGGCTGTTACATCATCTTCATCAATCAAAAGAATCGGGTTCGCATCTCCGCGAGCCGCTGGGCTCAGCATCAATACGCGTGATTCCTGTTCAGCATTGGCTTTTGTCGCGCCATGCTCGATTTTGCCAATGCCGTTAAAGATAGAAGAAGCAGAATCTTTCATGACACCATGCTTCAAGATTTGGCCATCAGAGTTCTTGCCCCAGTGGATTACTTGAGTGGTAAAGTTTTGTTTTTGCGTTCCGCGTCCGACAACCACCATTTTTGTATCGCCGATTGAATTATCGCCGATTAAATGCGTTGTATTTTCAGAAATCGTGTCGCTGTCATTCATCATGCCGATCGCCCATTCGATGCGTGCATCGCGTTTTGCAATTCCGCGGCGGTTGACGTAAGTGGTAAAGCCTTCTGCCAACACGTCTACAGCACCGTAAGTGATGCTTGCGTTGTCTTCAGCAATTACTTCAGAAACTATATTCGCCAATCCATTAGAATGCGGAATTGTTGAGAAATAGTTTTCGACATACGTTACTTTACTGCTTGTATCCGCTACAACCAATACGTGGTTGAAAAGAGATGCCTGCTCGTCGTCGTGGATGAATACCACTTGTACCGGCTCTTCAATTTCAACGTTTTTAGGTACGTATAGGAACACACCGCCATTTAAAAGAGCAGCATGGAGAGAAGTCAATTTATGCTCTTCAGCACGAACAGCTTCTTTCATGAAGTATTTTCCGACAAGATCGCTATGTTCGCGGATTGCCGTGAAAATATCCGTCAAAATAACGCCTTTCGCTTTCAAGTCTTCTGAAAGAGCCGAGTAAGCAGGAGTGTTATTGTGCTGGATATAAATATTTTTTTGTTCTAAGTCTACGACTGATTTCACTTCTTCCGGCAATTCTTCTAAAGAGCTGTAAGTTGAGCTCTCCACAGCGTGCACCGGAAATTCCGTGAAATTCCATTTGTCGATCTTTGTCTTATCCGGTTTTGGCAGCGGTAAAGCTTCTGCAGCTGCCAGCGCCTGGATGCGCAAGTTTGTAAACTCTTCTGGTTCTTTATGAGAAGCCGAGAAGGAGCGCACGTCCTGCTCGGTCACTTTAATATTCGTTTCAACCGTCACGTTAGTCTCCCCTTCCAATTATGCTTCCTGTCCTACAGTCTCGTCTTCAATTCCAAGTTCAGCTTTGATCCAGTCATAGCCTTCCGCTTCCAGTTTGTGAGAAAGTTCTTCTCCGCCTGATTTCACGACACGGCCCTGCATCATTACGTGGACATGGTCCGGAGTGATGTAGTTCAGCAAACGCTGGTAGTGAGTGATGATCAAGCAGCCGAAGTCTTCGCCTCTCATTTGGTTAACGCCTTCAGAAACGACTTTCAATGCATCAATGTCCAAACCGGAATCGATTTCATCAAGAACAGCGATTTTCGGTTTGATCATCATCATTTGAAGAATTTCGTTGCGTTTTTTCTCGCCGCCGGAGAAACCTTCGTTCAAGTAGCGCTGAGCCATATCCTGGTCCATATCAAGAACGTCCATTTTCTTATCCAATTCACGGATGAATTTCATCAATGAAATTTCATCGCCTTCTTCACGGCGAGCATTCATAGCCGAACGCATAAAGTCGGCATTCGTCACACCAGAAATTTCGCTTGGGTATTGCATTCCAAGGAAAAGGCCAGCGCGAGCGCGTTCATCAACTTCCATCTCCAGAACGTCTTCGCCGTCCAAAGTGATGCTTCCTTGCGTCACTTCATATTTAGGATGGCCCATAATAGCTGAAGCCAATGTAGATTTCCCAGTTCCGTTAGGTCCCATGATTGCATGGATTTCCCCTGTATTAATTGTTAAGTTCACACCTTTTAAAATCTCTTTGTCTTCGATTTTAACGTGTAAATCTGTAATGACCAAAGTTGACATGTAAATACCTCCATAAAGTGAATTTTGAATGGAAACCATTCTTAATTAGTATCATTCTAATCTTAACCCAAATCCACTTGAGTAGCAAATCTTTAAACCGAATCAAAAATTGTGTTAAAAACATTTTATAACCCTTATTTTAACAAGGTTTTTAAAGAGAAATTCCATTTGAGCTGCATGAATTTTATTTTCAATACCGCTCAACTAAATGAGAATACATATCAATAAAAAAACCAGCGCTCATTCGCGCTGGCTCTGCTTTTCTATTAGTCACGGTGTACTAGACGCTCTAAACGAGCAGCCACTTGCTGGCCTTGCTGATAATCTCGTTCTCTCCGTTGTTCCACTTGTACAATCTTGTCAGTGTCGTTTTGATATTCGTCGATACCAAATCCGTGTACGTTTCTAAACGCCTGTTCCATCTTTTCGGTATGTTCAATTCCGTGTGAATCGATAATGAACCATTCCTCTCTGATTTTGTTTCACTCTCATTATACCCCTTGTTTTCCAGCAAAAACCCATTTAAGCGGATTTTTCTGAAATTAGCCCCATCGTCGGATAAAATTGATGTAAAACAAAAGACCCAGGCTAGGCTGGGTCTTCAGAGTTGATTATTGAGATACTTCGTTAAGAAGGCTTGAAGGAATTAATCCCTGCTCTTCTAGTAATGCGTTAAGTTTTTCATCAGCCTCTGTGAATTTTGCGTTTGCTGCTTCAAAAGAAGGCGCTTCTTTTGTCAGCTCTTCCGCTTTCATATCATATGCTTCTTTAATTGATGCGAATGAAGTTTCAAGATCTGCTTGCTGCTCTTCCAACTCCGCAGGGATTTCAATTCCCTCGACAGCGTTCGCTGATTCTTCTGCTGAAGTTTTTGCAGCGTCCTTCATTGTTTGAAGATCTGCACCTTCTGGAAGCGTTTCTTCCGCTTGGGCATTTTCGTAAGCGTTCAAGTCGCCGTCAACTGCGTTGATCGTTTTCGAAATGGAAAGATAGAATTTCATCATTTCCTGTTTTACATCCCCATTTTGCTCAGTTGTTTCTTCTGTTTCTTTATCGGTTGAAGCTTTTTCATCAGAAGCTGTATCATCGCTGCAAGCCCCTAAGAATAATGCAGCCGAAAAGCCGATTGCAAGTAGTTTTTTCATGATGTTTTCCCCCTTGGTATCATAATCCTTCCATATAATAGCATAAGCCTATAAAAGCGTATATAGTTGGGGGAATAGCCGGAATAGAGCGAATTTCAAATGTATTCTAAACCTTTTTGCCGTTTGCGAAACGGTCGACAATCATGGCCAATGCTCCGTCGCCTGTTACGTTTGTGGCTGTCCCAAAACTGTCTTGGGCCATATACAAAGCAATCATTAAAGCAATCATTGTCGGATCAAATCCAAGCATCACTTCAAGCAAACCAAGCGCCGCCATAACGGCCCCGCCAGGAACGCCGGGAGCAGCGATCATCGTCACGCCAAGCATGAAGATGAAAGGCAAAAACGAAGTGAAAGAAGGCGTTTGGCCACTTAAAAAGAGAACTCCAATTGAACAAGAAACCAAAGTAATGGTGCTGCCGGACAAATGAATCGTCGCAAACAGCGGCACTGCAAAATCTACAACTCGTTCGTTCGCTCCAGTTTTCCGGGCTTGTCTTACCGTTACCGGAATGGTAGCAGCAGATGACTGCGTTCCAAGAGCCGTGAAATAAGCGGGCAACATTGTTTTCAATAAGAAAAAAGGATTTTTCTTCGTCATTGCGCCTGCTGCTGAATATTGAAGCACGAGCATGACCCAATGCAAAATGAGGATCAGGACAAAAACGACAGCGAACAAGGAAAGAATTTTCGCTACCGCGCCGCCGTATGCCATATTGGCAAAAATTCCGAAAATGTGGAACGGCAACAATGGAATGATCACATAAGTGATTACTTTCTCAATGATGGACTGAAACTCTTCGAAAAATGAGAACATCGTCTTGCTGCCAGTCGAAGCCATTCCGATTCCCAGCAAAAACGCTAAAATCAATGCTGTCATGACGCCAAAAACCGGCTCCATCGGCATATCGATAAAAGAGGTTGCCAAAGATTCTGCCGGATCGTCCACACCGCTCATGGAACCTTTCTCCATAAAGTTCGGCAAAATGGAACTTGCTGCAAAGAATGCAAGGATTCCGGCAACAATTGTCGAAGCATAGGCAAAGCCTGTTGCTAGCCCCAACAGTTTTCCAGATCCTTTTCCCAGCTTCGCAATGCCGGGAGCGATAAAACCAAGAATAATGAGCGGTACAACAAAATTAAGAAAATTTCCGAAGACGGCCGTAAATGTCGCAAAGATGCGCGCCATCCATTCAGGCGCAAATGAACCGATCAAGACGCCCAAAGCAATGGCTAAAATAATTCGCGGCAATAAGCCGATTTTAAACTTCATGCGATTGTCCTCCCTAGATGAACAAATGTATATTTTATTATCTAAAAATAGCACAGAGCGCACATAATTGTAACCCATTCTCCTATTCTCGTAATATTTTCATTATTCTACAAACGATATTTTTCTTTTGTTTAGCTATAATTTCCCATAAAAAAAGAAGGCTCAATTTTACTTGGGCCTTCTTTTTGGCAGTGATCAGTCAACCGGTACGACTGAACCGCCCCACTCTTCCAAGATAAAATCCTGGATTTCTTCTGATTTCAATACGTCAACCAAAGCTTTCACGTTTTCACTGTCTTCATCGCCAGCTCTAACAGCAATCACGTTTACGTATGGAGACTCAGAACTTTCCAAAGCAATGGCATCTTCCAGCGGGTTCAATCCGGCATCAATCGCATAGTTCGAGTTGATCAACAACGCATCGCCTTCGCCAGATTCGTATAATTGAACCATCAATGCTGCTTCGTAGTTTGCATCAAATTCAAGGTTTTTCGGGTTTTCCACGATATCGCTCACTTCAGCTACTGTCTTATCGACGCCTTCAGCTAAAGTGATCAACCCTTCTGCTTCAAGAAGCGATAAGATCCGGCCATGGTCGGCTACCGAGTTGCTCATTAGAATTGTTGCGCCTTCAGGCAGTTCTTCTAATGATGCATACTTTTGTGAATAAACGCCGATTGGCTCAATGTGGATGCCGCCGGCGTTTTCAAAATCATAGCCGAATTCTTCAATTTGAGACTCCAAGTACGGGATGTGCTGGAAGTAGTTCGCATCAATTTCTTCTGAATCCAAATCCTGGTTTGGCAGGATGTAATCTTGGTACGTTTCAATTTCCAAGTCAATGCCTTGCTCTTCCAGAATCGGTTTGGCTTTTTCTAAAATTTCCGCGTGCGGTACGTTGGATGCCCCGACTTTTAATGTGCTCGACTCTTCGCTTGATCCGCCGTTGTCGCTTCCGCAGCCCGCTAATGCCAGTACGGATAGTAATGTTCCTGCTACAAGTTTCTTCATGTTTGTGATCTCCCTTTTTTCTAAAATGTTTTATGGTTAACGCTTATCTGAACGAGTGGTCATCCAATCGCCGATAAATTGAATTGCAAACACAATCACCAAGATCAAAATTGTCGCCATCAGCGTGACATCTTCACGGCTCCGTTGGAATCCATCAAGGAAAGCCAAAGTCCCCAGTCCACCGGCACCAATAATGCCGGCCATCGCCGTGTATCCGACAAGCGCGATAGCGGTAACGGTAATTCCTGAAAGCAGCGCCGGCTTGGATTCCGGCAAAAGCACTTTGCGGATAATCGTCCACGTGGTCGCTCCCATTGAGCGCGCAGCTTCAATGACGCCTTTGTCAATTTCTTTTAACGCAATCAACACCATGCGTGCATAAAACGGAGCCGCACCGATAATCAGCGCCGGCAAAGCCGCGTTCGGTCCGCGAATGGTGCCGATCAGGAATTTTGTAAATGGAATCAATAAGATAATGAGAATAATAAACGGAATAGACCGGAAAATATTGACAAATGCACCGGTCAGCCAATTGACGATGCTATTTGCCCATAATTGTTTTGGTGCTGTCAAAAAGAGTACGATTCCGAGAACCAGCCCAATGACAAATGTGAAGAACGTGGACATGGCCGTCATGTAAAGCGTTTCAAGCGTCGCTTCCCACATGTTCTCCCAATCAACGTTCGGGAATAATGATTCAACCATTTGACATCACCTCCGTTTGAACGCTTTCTGCATTCAAGTAAGCGAGCGCCTCGCTAATTTCCTGGGCAGAGCCTTTCATCTGTAAAACCAAGGTTCCGTAAGCGCCGCGCTGCGTATGGGCGATGTTCCCTTGCACGATGTTGACATCGACTGGATACTTGCGGATCAGCTGGGTTAAAATCGGCTGTTCGGTCTGGTCGCCGACAAAAACCAATTTGACCAATTCGCCCGTCGGATACAGCTTCCGCAGATTTTTTATCGTTTCCTGGGAGTCTTCCGTATCTGTCACCTGAGCCACAAACCGCTTTGTAATTTCTGCTTTCGGCGACTGGAAAACTTGCAGCACATCGCCGAGCTCTACTACGCGCCCGCCTTCCATTACAGCTACCCGGTGGCAAATCTTCCGGATGACGTGCATTTCGTGGGTAATCAAAACAATCGTCAATCCGAGCCGCTTGTTGATATCGACCAGCAATTCGAGAATCGAGTCCGTTGTTTGCGGATCCAGTGCAGAAGTCGCTTCATCGCAAAGCAGCACTTCCGGTTCGTTCGCGAGGGCTCTTGCAATGCCGACCCGCTGTTTCTGCCCGCCCGACAGCTGGGATGGATACGCATTTTCCCGTCCTTTTAAACCGACCAATTCGACCAGTTCCAACACGCGCGCATCTCGCTTGTTTTTCGGCACACCTGCGATTTCAAGCGGAAATTCAATATTCTCTTTGACCGTGCGCGACCACAGCAAGTTGAAATGCTGGAAAATCATGCTGACTTTCTGCCGGGCTTTGCGAAGTTCGCTGCCTTTTATCGCCGTGATGTTTTGGCCATTGATGACAACCGATCCGCTTGATGGTTTTTCCAAACCGTTCAATAACCGGATCAACGTACTTTTACCGGCGCCGCTATAGCCGATGATGCCGAAAATTTCACCGGCTGCAATGGACAAGTCCACATCATCAACGGCGGTAAGGGCCCCTTTTCCTGTATCGAATACCTTCGATAGTTTTTTCAATTCAATCATCTTTTACAACTCCTGCCCCCAAAAATAAAAAACCCTTCTGCGCACCATTGAGCAGAAGGGTGAACGTGCAATAACACGATAACCGTTCTCTCATCTTCCAAAGTCAGACTTTGTGTGATTTGGCACCATTTCATTTTCATGACGGTTGCCGGGCTTCATAGGGCACTTCCCTCCACCACTCTTAATAAGAGTTACGCTATTTAATTAGTAATCAGAAATTCAATTTACCATGCAGGGGTTTATTCGTCAACCGTTTTTAACTTTTCGTATAAAAAAGGCACCGAATGAAACGCATAGATCTTTTCCTTCAATCGGCCATTCTCTGTAATGAGGAGGCATGGCACGCTTTCGACTTGATACAAAGAAGCAATTTCCTGTACATAATTTAAATTCGCTTTGCCCAAGCGGACATTCGGGACCAGTTCTTTGACGACATCCATCATCTTAGAAGCAACCTGGCAGGTGCCGCACATGGGCGTATATAAATAGTAAGCGGCTGATTGATGGGTGTTCTTTTCTTTCAGCCATTCTTTATGTGTCCATTCATTCATCTTGTTCATCCCTCGGTTACTAGCTTATTGACTTGAACATTTGCTGAAATCAGTACGTCCAGCAAGATCCGGATCGGTGTTGCCGCCACTTCCTTATAGCTTCGGTTGATATAGAAATGCCGGGCTTCCGGAAATTCCCGTTTAACTAGTTTCCGGAGCTGTTCACCTGATTTATCCGCGTCTACCAGAATGATGATATCCAGATCCTCATAAGGCAGCAGCAATTCTTCAAGCCTTGACGCACTTACTGTACCATTTGTGCATAGAATCGTCACGGGTTCTGCAATGAGCGGTGCAATTCGGGTTTTGTCGCTGCGCCCTTCGACCACGATCACCTTTTCCATAAGACTACACCTCACAGGAAGTAGATAGCTGCCTCAATTTGCAAAAGCTTTTAAGCATGAGTTCATACATCTTATTATAAAACGATTGCTGGATTTGTTCTAGGATCCTGCCTATTCAAATTTGGGGATGAAAAAAAGCGCCCGAAAAGGCGCTTTGATTTTATTCATTGATCATTTCTTTGTATTGGTCTGCAGTCATCAATTCGCCAACTTCAGCTTCATTCGGAGATTCGATTACCACCATCCATGCTTGTTCGTATGGAGACTCGTTCACATGTTCCGGATTGTCTTCGAGTTCCGCGTTCACTTCGATGACACGTCCACTGATTGGTGCGTATAATTCTGATACCGTTTTTACCGATTCAACGCTGCCGAATGGCTCATCTTTCTTAATTTCGTCGCCGATTTGCGGAAGCTCAACAAAAACGATATCGCCAAGTTCAGCTTGTGCAAAATGCGTAATGCCAATGCGGGCAGTGCCGCCTTCTACTTTTACCCATTCATGTTCTTTTGAATAACGAAGTTCTTGTGGTGTACTCATCGAAATCCCTCCAGATATGTAGTTAACTCAATTTCAGTTTGACATAAACCCCATTGAAATACAAGATTTCAAATGCGTCAGAGCCAAGCATTCTGATAATCCGCTTCCTTGAACCCAAGCGTCGTTTTCTGGCCGTCAAAAGCCAGCGGACGTTTAATCAGCATGCCGTCAGATGCCAGCAATTCCAGCTGTTCGTCTTCGGACATATTGAATAACTTTTCTTTCAAGCCAAGCGATCGGTAGATCATGCCGCTAGTATTGAAGAATTTCTTCAATTCCATGCCGCTGCTCTCATAAATCTTTCTTAGCTCTTCTTTTGACGGCGGATTTTCAGCGATGTGGATCTCATTGAATTCCACGCCGTTCTGCTCCAGCCATTTTTTCGCTTTGCGGCACGTTGTGCATTTTGGATAAGCGTAATAGGTAATCATATAGAAACCTCCTTTTCCACAAGCTTACCAAAATAAAGGCGGATGGTCGACGAGAAAAAAAGCGCAGCCCGCAAGCTGCGCTTTACAAAAAATCACACGACGTATTTTTCCGCTTCGATCAATTTTACCGCCGCTTCGCGTTTTTTCGCGATGACGTTGTAAGGCGTTGAACGCGTCAATTTGCGAAGCGCTGAAAGCATCATGCGCTGGTTGTCGCCTTCGATTGCAGCCAATAATGTTTCCTTCGCGTCTTTTTCGATTTTATCAAACGCTTCTTGGCAATAGATTTGCGTATAAAGCAATTTTTGCTGGGCTTTTTCTTCGCCTGAAGCTGCAATCGCTTTTTCTGTGCGAAGCACTGCAGATTCCATCGCGAAAACGTTGCTTACGATGTCCGCGATATTGACAAGCACTTCCTGCTCATTTTCAAGTTTCGTGCCGAATGTTTGTGCTGCAAGGCCTGCTGCCAGCAACGCAATCTTCTTGGCATTTTTCACCAAGTATTTTTCTTGCGCCAAAGCTTCTGTGCCGATTTCTTCCGGCATCATCATCAGCAATTCTTCCTGCAATTGCTGTGCATGCTGAAGCAATGGAAGTTCGCCTTTGACTGCTTTGCGGATCAACGTTCCCGGTACAAGCAAGCGGTTGATTTCGTTTGTTCCTTCGAAAATACGGTTGATGCGCGAATCGCGGTAGATGCGCTCGATTTCGTACTCTTGCATAAAGCCGTATCCACCGTGCATTTGTACGCCTTCATCGACGATATAATCCAAAGTTTCCGTTCCGAAGAATTTATTCATTGAGCATTCCACAGCGAATTCAGCAATAGCGCTTGCGACCAATTTGCCGTCCGCATGTTCTTCATCCGTGAATCCGCTCATGCGGTCTTCGAACAAGCCGACGGTGCGGTAAACGGAACTTTCAACCGCGTATAGATGGGAAGCCATTGTCGCTAATTTCTCACGCGTCAAGTTGAATGAAGAAATCGGCGTTTTGAATTGCTGGCGCTGGTTTGTATAAGGAATCGTCAATTCCATTGCACGTTTTGAAGCTCCGATTGTGCCTACGCCCAATTTATAGCGTCCGATGTTCAAGATGTTGAAGGCGATGATGTGGCCGCGCCCTGCTTCACCCAGCAAGTTTTCAACCGGCACTTCTGCGTCTTCTAAGATCAGTGTGCGCGTTGAAGAAGATTTGATCCCCAGTTTCTTTTCTTCCGGTCCAACCGATACGCCTGGGAATTCGCGTTCTACGATAAATGCAGAGAATTTATCTCCGTCGATTTTCGCATAAACCACGAATACATCCGCGAACCCTGCGTTTGTGATCCATTGCTTTTCGCCGTTCAAGACGAAATGTGTGCCTGCTTCGTTAAGCTTCGCTACGGTTTTTGCACCCAATGCATCGGATCCTGAACTTGGCTCCGTCAACGCGTAAGCAGCGATCATTTCACCTGTCGCAAGGCGCGGCAAGTATTTCTGTTTTTGGTCTTCGTTTCCGAAAAGTACGATTGGCAAGGATCCGATGCCGACGTGCGCACCGTGTGTGATCGAGAATCCGCCCGCTTTCGACATTTTCTCTGCGATTAGAGCGGAAGCAATTTTATCGAGGCCCAGTCCGCCGTATTGTTCCGGAACATCGGCTCCAAGCAACCCAAGGTCACCTGCTGATTTCAATAAACGCACGGAATGCTCAAATTCGTGGTTTTCCAATTTTTCGACGACAGGCATGACTTCGTTGTTCACATAATCCTCCGTCGTTTTTGCGATCATTTTATGCTCTTCTGTAAAATCTTCCGGTGTGAATACCCGTGATAAATCTGCATCTTCAATTAAAAAACTGCCGCCTTTAATTAACGTTTTTGACTCTGCCATTTTTCATTCCTCCTAATTTATGTTTATATAAGTTGAACTAAGTAGTTTTACTAATTGATATTCCGCAAAACAGCTGCGCTTTCCGCGGGCTCGCGCTAAGCTAACTCGGGCTAGACGCCCGAGTGGATCTTAGCACTTCACTGTTCCCGCAGGAGTCTCCGCTGTTTTGCTCCATATCAAGGCTTCCATTTACGTTGAATCTGTGCAAGAGCAACGCACTTTTATGTTTAGAAGCTGGCGCAGCAATACAGAATTAATGATCATTTTCCTGCCCGGACCGACTGAAGCGGTGGATAGATTCTTAACCTTCAACTCATAAAATTTCTTCTATAGCATTTCAAAGACGCCTGCTGCGCCCATTCCGCCGCCGATGCACATCGTGACAACGCCGAATTGCTTTCCTTGGCGCTTGAGTTCGCTCATCATGCGCAGCGTTAAGATGGATCCGGTTGCGCCCAGTGGATGGCCGAGTGCAATCGCACCGCCATTAAAGTTCACTTTATCGATATCCAGTCCAAGCTCGCGGATAACGCCAAGCGACTGGGAAGCGAAGGCTTCGTTCAATTCCCAAACGTCGATGTCTTCGATGGAAAGTCCAGCCAGTTTCAATGCTTTTGGAATCGCGACAACGGGTCCGATTCCCATCACTTCCGGCGGCACGCCGCCTGTCGCGAAGGAACGGAATTTCGCAATCGGCTTCAATCCCAATGATTCCGCTTTTTCGCGGTCCATTACAAGAAGTGCGCCAGCACCGTCTGAAGTTTGGGAAGAATTTCCTGCTGTGACGGTGCCGCGTGCAGAAAAGGCTGCCCGCAATTTATCCAATGTCTGGACGGTCGTGCCGTGGCGTACCCCTTCATCCATTTCAAACTTAAATATTTTTTCCTGGTATTTATTGTTTTCATCCACGAATCGCTTTGTCACTTCGACCGGCACGATTTCTTCTACGAAATGGCCTTTTTCGATGGCAGCTGCAGCTTTTTCGTGGGAACGGACCGCAAAAGCATCCTGATCAGCCCGGCTTACGCCGTACTGGGTGGCGACCTGCTCTGCTGTATGCCCCATGCTCATGTAGTATTGCGGTGCAGTTTCAGCGAGTTTCGCATTCGGACGGATGACGTTGCCCATCATCGGCACCATGCTCATCGATTCGACGCCGCCTGCAATGATCGCTTCTGCAGAACCTACCATAATCCGTTCCGCTGCATAGGC
The DNA here is from genome assembly GCF_000821325.1 of Planococcus massiliensis. Lineage (NCBI taxonomy): Bacteria > Bacillati > Bacillota > Bacilli > Caryophanales > Caryophanaceae > Planococcus > Planococcus massiliensis. The sequence goes on from NZ_CCXS01000001.1 coordinate 2,291,930, forward strand.
AATTGACTGCAGCCCCGAAGAACAAAAACGGTTGATCGTTACTGCAGGAGTCGTATCCGGCAGTCCGGCAAGCGCTCCGATATTGCGCGCAATGTTCATGCCTTGTTCCGCTTCCGGCATCGCACAGCCCATAATCAAATCATCTATTGGGCCATCATATCCAGCCCGGTTTAATGCTTCTCTGACAACAAGTGCCCCGAAATCATCCGGGCGCACTGTGGCGAGAGAGCCTTTTTTTGCTTTACCGACCGGCGTGCGTGCTCCGGCCACGATTACTGCTTCGCGCATGTTGTTTCCTCCTTTAATATCGAACTCTTAGTTGCGGAGCGGTTTGCCTTTAACGAGCATATGCTGCATCCGCTGCTGGGTTTTTGGTTCTGCGACAAGGCTTAGGAACGCTTCCCGCTCCAAATCCAATAGATACTGTTCGTCCACTTTCGTGCCGTAAGGAAGTTTGCCTCCTGATAGCACATAGGCCAGTTTTTTCGCTATTTTCAAATCGTATTCGCTGATATAGCCGGAACTGAGCATGCCTTGCGCTCCCAAAAGAAGCGTTGCGTAGCCCGGTTCGCCGGTAACGGGAATCTTTTCGCGAAGCGGCGCTTGGTAGCCATTTTCATATAAAGCTAACGCTGCTTGCTTCGCATCGTAGATCAAGTGGTCGCTGTTCACTGAAATTCCGTCAACGAAGTTCAGGAAGTTGTTTTCGCGCGCTTCTTCGGCAGAAGTCGATACTTTGGCCATCGCAATCGATTCAAAAACATTGCTCGCGATATTCTGAAGATCCACATTTACGCCGTTCGGCAAGCCTTTCAAATGTTTGATGTAGAGCTCTTTGTTTCCGCCGCCGCCTGGAATCAGTCCGACACCTGCTTCAACAAGGCCCATATACGTTTCCATCGAAGCCTGGATGTGGGCTGCCGGCAACGCGACTTCCGCTCCGCCGCCAAGCGACATGCCAAATGGCGCTGCTACGACCGGTTTTGGACTGTATTTAATCTTCATCATGGCGTTTTGGAACGTTTTGATCGTGAAGTCGAGTTCAAAGATGTTGTCGTCTTGAGCTTCCATCAAAATCATGCCCAGATTCGCACCGACACAGAAGTTCTTTCCTTGGTTCCCGATGACTAAGCCTTTAAAGTTCTTTTCTACTTCATCTACAGCGAAATTAATCATTTGCATGATATCCAGGCCGATTGCATTCGAGCGGGAATGGAATTCCAGCAAGGCGATGCCGTCGCCAAGATCGATCAGGCTAGCTCCTGAATTTGATTTGATGACGCCGTGCTTTTTCTTATATCTCTTAAGATCAATGACTTTTTCATTGACCGGCACCGGCTTGTAATCCGTTCCGTCAAAGAAGTAAAGATCTCCGTTTTCTTCTTTATAGAAGCTTTCGTTGCCTGAATCGAGTAACTGCTGCACGAAGACGGGCGTCTCATGGCCTTCCTGCTTCATTTTTTCAACGGATTTTTGGACGCCGATTGCATCCCACGTTTCAAATGGACCTTGCTGCCAACCGAAGCCCCATTTCATCGCATTATCGATGGCGACGATATCATCAGCGATTTCACCGTTTAACTCTGCCGAATAGCGTAGCGTCGGCGAAAGGATGCTCCATAGCAATTCACCTGTACGGTCTTCAGCGTAAACAAGCGTTTTCATTTTCGCGGATAAGCCTTTTTGCTGCTTCGCCATTTCTTGTGAAGGCGTTTTCAATTTTCCGGCTGGGCGGTATTCCAGGGTTTCCGGATCCAGTTCATGGATTTCCTTGTCTTTTTTCACGAAGAACCCTTGGCCCGATTTTGCGCCAAGCCAGCCGTTTTCCACCATTTTCTTCATAAATTCAGGGGCTTCAAACACTTTTTGCTCGTCTCCAGAAGTTTGGTCATAGACGTTTTTGGCAACATGCATGAACGTATCAAGTCCGACAACATCCAAGGTCCGGAACGTCGCTGATTTCGGCCGGCCGATCAACGGGCCAGTGACTGAATCCACTTCACCGATAGAGTAGCCGCGGCTCTGCATTTCACGGAGCGTCACCAATAAGCCGTATGTACCGATGCGGTTCGCAATAAAGTTTGGTGTATCTTTTGCGATAACGACGCCTTTCCCAAGGCGGTCTTCACCGAATTTCACCATGAACTCAACCACTTCCGGCGCTGTCGTATTCGCAGGAATCACTTCAAGCAATTTCAAGTAGCGCGGGGGATTGAAGAAATGCGTTCCAAGGAAATGCTTGCCGAAATCTTCTGAGCGCCCTTCTGCCATGGCGTTGATGCTGATGCCTGATGTATTGGACGTAATAATCGTGCCTGGTTTTCTCACCGCGTCGATTTTTTCATATAAAGATTTTTTCACATCCAAGTTTTCAACAATCACTTCGATGATCCAATCAACATCTTTTAGTTTTTCCAAATCGTCTTCTAAGTTTCCTGGAGTAATCAATTGAAGATTTTTCTTTGCAGTCAGTGGAGCCGGTTTTTGTTTCAACAGCTTCTGAATTGAAGTGGAAGCAATTCGATTGCGCACGGCTTTGTCTTCGAGAGACAAACCTTTCCCCTGCTCTGCTTCTGTCAATTCACGCGGTACAATGTCCAGCAATAGTACGGGAATTCCTATGTTTGCAAGGTGTGCTGCAATTCCTGAACCCATAACGCCTGAACCGAGCACCGCCGCTTTTTTGATTTGGTATGCCACGAGCAAACCCTCCTTGAGTTTTTTGAATGAATCCTCATTCATTTTTATCGTAAAAAAAATAGAACGTTCTCTATGACCTTAGTGTAAATTATTTTTCCTTTTTTCGCAATATTTAATCCTTAAAAATATCCATTCCTTTCAAGTTTGTTTTCTTTTCGAAAAGCGGCAGACAAGGTAAACTGAAGAAGAACCAGTTAAGGAGGAGAAATGATGAAACCAATTACATCAACTGAACAATTCAACACTGTAATAGGAGGAACTGATCCTGTCATTGTTAAATTCCAAGCAGGATGGTGCCCGGATTGCACACGCATGGATATGTTCATCGACCCGATCGTCGAAGAATACAACCAATACACTTGGTATGACGTAAACCGTGATGAGCTGCCTGAACTGGCAGAAAAATATGAAGTAATGGGCATTCCAAGCTTGCTGATTTTCAAAAACGGTGAAAAAACAGCGCACTTGCACAGCGCAAACGCAAAATCGCCTGAATCAGTCACAGACTTTTTAGCTTCTCAGGAGAAATAGACATTCGTCTATTTCTTTTTTTTGCGCTATAATAGATGTCATTGTAAAGATTCTCCATTCCTTGACACTTTCATCGCTTCGCTGCATCGGGAGTTTGGTAAAATGGCTGGGGAAACAAATTAAATTGAGGTGTACTTATGGATTCAACCAATGAAATTCAAGAACTAAAAGAATTGATCAAGCATTACGAAAAAGTGATCCGCAATATGTCAGCGCCCATCATCCCTTCTATCGTGCCGAATACGATTTTAGTGCCGATTGCCGGATATATTTTCAGCGAACGGTTTGAAACCATCCGTACGAAAGTGCTCCAGCATGCAGCCGATAACCGGGAAATCTATTGTGTCGTCTTTGATTTTACCGGTGTCCGCATGGAAGATGTGGAATCATTCGACTACAACGAATTGGCCAATGAGCTTTCGCAATTGAACAGCGCTTTAAAACTGATGGGCCTTCGCCCAATTTACGTCGGATTTAACCCTCGTTTTGTACGTGAAATTGTACACGCAGGAATTCAAGTAGAGCTCGAAGTCTTTAACACGTTCCGCGCTGCTTTGAAGAGTTTGCTGAGCGAACGGGACGAATCGCTTTATTCCATGTGATCCTTACAGGAGGTGTTGGCGATGAAAGTGCTCATTCCATTTCAAGGCATGTCCCAATACGACCCGTCGATTGCGCCGGAGCTGCAAGGTTCCGCTTGCGGCCCGACAACCGCCGCTGCGATTCTAAAGCATCATGAAAAGCAGGACTATGATGTCAATGAACTTTACCGCGCACTTGGTACGACGCGCATCGGGCTGTTCACCTGGAGATTCAAAAGAAAACTGAACCGCTTTGGAAAGAAAAGATACCGTGTGGCGAAAACCCGTTCCATTGATCAAGTGAAAGAAGAGCTGCTGCAAGGCCGGCCGATGGCGATGAAGTTCGACCGGTATTTTTCATTCCGCTGGCGCTTCCCTTCTTCCTATAAGTATCACTGGGTTCCGCTGATCGGCTTTGAAGAACGTCCGGATGATTTGATCCTGTTTATCCACGACAACGGAAAAAGAAACCGCCCGAGTAAAGTCCAGGCGGTTTCTTATGAGCAGAACCGAAAAGTTCTGACGTTCTTAAAAATCATTCCTACTCAAACGGATTGACCGGAGCCAAACTTTTCTCCAATTGGCGGGCCAGCAATTTCAATTCCTGGTCATCGAATAATTGGACCATATCGTTTGTGTAATTCGGCACCACAATTTCATCGAGCGATACATCGAGCGGAATGTCGCATTTGATGACCGCAAGTTCTTTAGATAGAAGCAGCATATCTTTATGCTCTTCTATCTTTTTCTTTTGCGCCGGTTTTAACTCGTCGATTGCGGCAAGCACGCCATCTGTTGAACCGTAATTTTGGATCAGCTGCAAAGCGGTCTTCGGCCCGATTCCTTTAACTCCCGGATAGCCATCACTCGGGTCGCCCATAAACGCTTTTACGTCGGCAAACTGCACAGGCGAAATGCCGTATTCTTCTTTAAAGCGGTCTTCATTGTACACATCGTAAATATGGAAGCCTTTTTTCATGAACGCAATTTTTACGGAAGGGTTCAGTAGCTGAAGCATGTCTTTATCACCTGTAATAATGGTAAAGTCCGCTTCGCCTTCCCATTGCTTTGTGAACGAACCGATAAAATCATCTGCTTCGATGCCGGCTTCGCCGTAATTTTTCCAGCCCAATTGCTCCGATACTTTTTTCGCCAAATCGAATTGGTGCAGCATATCTTCCGGCGGCGCAGGCCGGTTTGCTTTATAGCCGTCGAACATTTCCGTGCGGAATGTCGTCGCCCCCATATCCCAACAGACAGCCAAATGCGTCGGTTTCATCATGGTTTTTGCTGCCAGCACGTGGCGCGCAAATCCTTGGACCCCGTTTGTCGCAAGCCCTTCTGTTGTCCGGAAATACTGGCCCACAGCAGAAGTTGCAAAGAACGAACGGAACAGCAGCGCCATTCCGTCTACTAATAAAACATGCGGTTTCTCATTCATCTTTATTCCTCACCTTCGTCAAACACTCTCTCCATTATACCGCTTCTCATGCAAAAAAACCGCCGAAGCGGCGGTTTTATCGTTTGCGTTTAATGGCTTTGTATTCCAGATTGATTGCCTTGTAGAAGGATCCCATCATCATCAGCATAATGAAGGAGAACGGGAAGGCGGCAATGATCAGCGCCGTCTGAAGCGCATCCAAGCCTCCAGTCGACAGTAAAATCACCGCAATCAGGGATACCGAAACGCCCCACGATATTTTCACGGTATTGGCCGGATCCAGCGACCCGTTCGTCGACTGCATCCCCAGAACGAAGGTAGCGGAATCGGCTGAAGTAACGAAGAATACTGCAATTAAAATAACCGCCACAATCGACATAATGATGCCGAGCGGCAATTCATTGAAAATCGCAAATAAGGTTTCTTCCGTCAATAATCCAGTTAAATCCACTCCGCTTTTTTGAACGTCCATAGCAGTGGTGCCGAATGTCGCAAACCAAATAAAACTGAAAATGGCTGGAATCATCAAGACCCCTGTCAAGAACTGGCGAATCGTGCGCCCTCTGGATACGCGGGCAATGAAAATGCCGACAAATGGCGCCCATGAAATCCACCATGCCCAATAGAAAATGGTCCAGCCGTCAATCCAAGCGCGTTCTTCTGAATCCACTGGCGCTGTCCGGAAACTCATCTGCGCGATATTCTGTACATAGCTTCCGATCGTATCCGTAAACGTATTGAGAATGAGCAGCGTTGGCCCCACGATCACGACCATGATCAGCAAGATGATAGCGAGCACCATATTCGTATTGGATAAATACTTGATGCCTTTGCTGACACCGCTCCATGCAGAAATGGTGAAAAGAACGGTCACAACAACAATGATGATGATTTGAACGATGAAATTATCATTCGGAATGCCGGTGAATAAATAAGACAGACCGCCATTGATTTGGATCGCTCCGAAGCCAAGTGTGGTTGCTACCCCAATAGCCGTAGCGAATATCGCAATGACGTCCACCAGGATGCCCCATGGCCCTTTCATCTTATCGCCAAAGAGCGGCTTGAGCGTCGATGAAATTAAACCTGGCTCCCCTTTTCTGAATTGGAAATAGGCCAGCACAAGCGCTACGACGCCATAAATGGCCCATGCATGAATTCCCCAATGGAAAAAAGTGAACCGCATCGATTCACGGAATGCCTCCGCAGACTCAGGTTCTGCTGTAGCGGGGTTGATAGCGAAATGCGAAAGAGGTTCAGCTGAACCCCAGAACACTAAGCCGATACCCATCCCTGCTGAGAACAGCATCGAGACCCACGTAATAAATGAGAATTCCGGTTTTTCATTTTCTTTCCCCAATTTGATTTGCCCCATCGGACTGATGAGGAAAAATAGGCAGAACAGAACCATGATCGACACGATCAATAAATAATACCACCCGAACGAAGTTGTCAGGAATCCTTCTATATTTCCTGTAACTTCTGCGAAATTATCTGGAGCGAATGCGCCGTATGCTACTGCCAGCAAAACAAGCGCAAGCGAAATCCAGAAGACATTGGTTACTTTCTTCATATAGTACCTCCCTGTTTTTTTATCACAATTGTTCATGTTACGGAAGTTCAAAGCCTATGTCAAATGGCTTGCTATGTATACAAAATCCGCTTATGAAGAACTATATAATCCTTACCCCGTTTCAAAACAAAATAAGCTAGAGGAAAATGGAAATAGAAAAACACCGTTTTTCTTGAGAAAGACGGTGTTTTAGCAGTCAACTGTTCTAAGAAAGAACACGATTAGACTTTGATATTCAAAGTATATTTTTTCTAATTTCCGGAAGAATCCCTTTGATTTCCTGAAGGTCTTCAACGATAAAATGCGCTTCTCTCAGTTCCGATTCCTGCGCAAAATCAAATCGGCAGCCGATAGCGGTTAATCCATTTGCTTTTGCCGCTTGAATATCAGAAAGGCGGTCTCCGATAACTGCTCCTTCTAAAATGGCGTGTTTTTCAACAATCGATTTTACAAGATCCCTTTTATCCAAGGTCGGGATTTGTTCGATGCTGAAGGTTTCAGTCACCCATTGATCCAATCCATAAAAATCCACGATCGCTTTGAGATATTCGTTCTGCCCGTTGCTCGCAATAAAAATTGGATAGCCCCCATCCTTCAAGTAGCCGAATAATTTCTCGGCATTCGGATAAAGGGCGCCTTTGCCGTTTTGGATATTCCAAATCAAGCGTGCGTGGAAATACGCATTCGTTTCCTCACGGACCATTTGGGGATGTTCCGGCAATAAGGTTTCCCACACTTTCGGCAGCGGCACACCCATGATGGCCCGGTACTTCTCAATTGGTGTTGGCGAGTGCCACAACCCGCTGTTTCTTAACTGTGAAAATGCATCTTCGAGCGCCGCTTCCAAAATTCGGTCCGTTTGAAAAAGTGTGCCATCCATATCAAAAATAAATGCTGGTTTCATGTAGTTCTCCTTTAGTGTCTATTTATAAAGAGAGACGCACTTTTTCATCTAAAAGTTCTTCGATTTCTACTTTTAGAAAATCCTTATATTTAGTTAAATCCTTTTCATTAAATTTTTCATTCGCTCCTGCTTGATCATACACCTGGGCGGCTTGGCGGATCAAAGGCCGGAAAGTTTCCGGCAGAACGCGGCTCCCCCATGTGCCTGCTTCTTTCTTTGAAGCAATTTTTTCTTCTTTTAAATACCAATAAACTCGGATCAAGTTCAAAATGCTATATACCGGATTTTCCTAAATATCCTGCAAGCATTCTTCATAATCTCCTATCAGTGAAGCGAGATAATCTTCCTTTGGCACTTCCGGAAAGGCCAGCTCAATTGCCTTTCCCGACAGGCAAATCCCGCAATGGTGTAAAATCGTGATATGTGCAGCCAGATCCGGATCCGTTTTTTTCTCTGAATGAAAATAAAGGCCTTTCGGTTCTGCCAGCTCCTGTTCATACCGAACTCGCCAATATTCACTGAAATGAAATTCATACGGTGTTGGAAACTTCCAAGGTATAAGCTGCTTTTCGGCTAAGATACTAATTTCTATTGGATGCGGATGATTAGAGATTCCCAGTAAATAATGGGCCAATTCCTTTTGGATGTTCTCAGGCAGAGGGTTTCGTACCACAACCATCAAATCGACATCGCTTCTCTCCGGGTTAAATCCACCAAGAGCAAGCGAGCCATGAACGTACGTCCCGGTAATTTCATCTCCTAGAATCGACTCTAATCCGTCTTTCAGCTGCTTTAAATAGTTCTCCATTTCTGAAGATAACTTTTCCAAGTTTTTAGCCATAAGCTATTCCTCACTCCAGTTCCATAATTCGACTTCGCCTAATTGTTCACCCCGAACCCATTCCTCATCCTGCAGCTTCAATAATTCTTTCACAGGTCCAGTCACAACAGCACCATATACGATAAAGCCGTTTTCTTTCAGGTAGTCATAACGAACTTGTAAATTGTTAAGTCCAAGGTAAAACTCAAGATAATCAGTGGATTTATCTGAAATCAGCTTTTCCATATTATCGAGCATCGCAATTTTACTTTCTTCGATTGATGATGCGTCCAGTTCAAACGCCATCGTGCTCGACAAATAATCTTCGGCCATCGTCCGGGCAGGCGGCAGTCCGATACCATCATATACAGTTACTTCTGTCGCACTGCCACCGGAACTTCCCGGACTGAAATCCGTGTATTCTCCGGTATGCAGCTGCATCCAGAGAATGTCCAAATCGTAAGGTTCCAGGCTTTCAATCAATTCTTCGGGCTCCATGAAGCGATCCGTTGAGAATGCCAATTCTCCGACAATCCCTTCATGCAGCATGTCTAAAGTCTTCCATACGTCTGGCTCAGGATTCGCCTCTAGTTTGTCTCCAGTTCTTGGGTCTTCCGGATAAAAGAAAGGGAAAAAGTTAAGCTGATCCTTTCCAGGGGTTTGGTACTCAATATACGAGTTGGTGTCGCTTAAACGCTTGACGGCTTTTGCTTCCCCGATAACCAGGTCTTCTTTCCCCACTTTTTTGACAATCGGGTACGTGACTTCTGTTGTTCCGAAAAAAGAAATTCCATCTGCTTTGTAGTCAAATGTTCCTCTAACATTCGGTGTCTTCCATTCCAAAGCCAGCTTCGTGTTAAAATCATTTTCTTCGGCAAAGTGAAAACGATCCGAAAACACATTCAACAAAATCGTATAAATCCCATACACCAGCATGCACAAGACAAAAATCCGCAAAATCCGGATCGTCAATGTAAAGCGCGATTTTTTCAATATTTTCTTTTCCAATTCTTTATTCCATTCGCTCATCCTGCCACCCTCTCTTTTTTCCGATTGCCTCCAACTTTTTCCGTGCCCGGTACAAATTGACCTTTACTTGGCCTTCCGACAGATCCATCGCTTCCTGGATCTCGGCGTATGTAAATTGTTCAACTTCCCGCAAATACAGAATCGTCCGGTAATGCTCCGGCAAAAAGCTCAACAATTCGTTTAAATCGCCCGCCGATTCTTGTGCTAAAACAGATTCTTCCGGCAATCCGTAAGGGCTGATCATTTCTTCGTTTGAATAAAACAAGTTCAGGAACGGAATCGCTTGTCTGCGTTTCCGTTTCCGCCATTCGTCAATGTAAATATTCCTCGCCACTTTGAACAGCCAGGCGCGTGCTTCTTCCCCCTCATAAGTATGGAGGGAAATTGTCGCGCGAACGAACGTCTCCTGTGTCAGGTCCTCAGCTAAATGAGACGAACCGGACATTTTCCATAAAAAATAATAAAGGGGCTTTGAATAGTTTTCATAAAGAGTTTCCAACTGCTGCTTTTTCATTCGCTCCCCCTTTATCTTTTCTCTATGTAACACGTCTTGCTTTCTATATTGTTACAGTTTTACTAAAAGAAATGTAAAAAAAGAAGAGAAACTTAATTTCCGTTTCTCTTCCTCCCTTTTTGTATGCTATTAGACATGCTCCTCGGTTTCACGTCTAAGTGAACCAGCTCATTCAGCTCCACCCATACTGGCTCATAGGTTCCTCTTTGTGGATCACTAAACTCTTCGCCGCTCCCTGTACCAAATTCCCCTTCCAGAATGATTGCCTGGAAGAAATACTGGGTGCCGTTAAATGCCACTTCGGCCAAGCATTCCTGGATTTCGACTTTTACGCCAAGTTCTTCCCACGCTTCCCGTTTCGCTGCCGCTACCGGAGTTTCTCCGGGTTCGATGCCGCCGCCCGGAAAGACGTAGTAGATTGAATCGGTCCGCGCGCGTTTGATTAATGCGACCCGATTGTTTTGAATGATGACCACTGCACTCCGGTCTCTCATTTAAACTTCTTCCCCTACCGATTTTTGAACAAGCGACACAAGCATCTCCACGTCTTCCGGATAATTATGGACCAATCCGCTGATTTCTTCAGCTGTTTTCCACCCGATTTCTTCCACTTCTGCGTCAGGGTCCTGATACGAAATAAAACCCGCTATCTTTTCACAAAGAAAATAATGGGTCGTGACATCGTAATCTCCAATCTGCGTTCTTTTAACCGGCAACTCCTCATGGATAGCAACTTTATATCCTGTTTCTTCCCAAACTTCACGGATGCAAGCCTGTTCCGGTGTTTCGCTTTCTTCTAAACCGCCTGACGGAATGCTCCACGCATTGGTTTCTTTTGATTTGATCATCAGCATTCGACCTTCTTCCACCACCACCGCAGCGGCGCCTTTCCAGACAGTCAACGGCATGATCGTCCCCTCCTTTACAAAGAAAATTGCCTCTTGATTAAAGTCGCTGTTTCTTTTGCACTCAACGCGGTATTATTGATCCGCAAATAATTCGCTTCTGTGATTTCCCCTTCGACAGAATTCACCCGGTTGTGCTGCATCGTATGGAGCAGATGCTGTTCCGACTGTTCCGTGTTCCGTTTCGTCGGCTTGTGTGCTAGCCGGTGCGCTGTTTTATTGCGGATGAGGCGCTCCTCCGTATCTGCTTCCAACTCCACAAAATAAAGCTCGACGCCATGCGACTTGAAAAGCGTACACATCCACTCCACTTCGTCCCAGTCCTCTTGCTTGTCAAAATACCAGAGCTTCGTGAAAATCATTCCATACGCTTCGCTGCCCGCAAAGCTTTCGAAAATCTGCCGGCGAAACAGCGCGTTGAGCCGCCACATTTCCTCTGTGAATCCGTACAAAGGCTCCAATAAGTCGATGGTCATGTGGTTATGGAAAAGTTTTAAATGAGTAAGTGCCGCGAGCTCTTGGCCGACGGTCATTTTTCCGACAGCTTGCGGACCGAATATGAAAATAAACTTTTTCATCGTCTCGCCTCCATTTTTCTATAAACGTGCAGACCCTTTTAATAGAAGCGTACATTCCTCTATCGCTTTCTCCGCTGCTTCTTCTATGTATAACAGTATCTCATTCCACGAATACACTTCCAATTTCCTTACAAGCTCGTCTTTCGGATAGTTAAAGTCGCTAAGCGCCTCTTCTTTGAATTGGCGCAAGTCTCCCATATCGATCTCGTCTATAGGACTCTCCAAAAGAGTAGCGTCCACTAAATTCTCAAGTAAATCGCTAGCGCCGTATTGTTCAAGCAACCGCCCATTCAACTTCGGGAAATCGCTGTGCCATCTATCCAATAAACTTGGGTCCTGGTCCACCCGTTTCTTCAAGTCGTTCTTGAAATAAATTCGTTTGAGCCAGACATCGTCTGCGATCAAATGAATAAAGTAGCCAAGCCCGAATGCCTCTTCCAAAGCTTGCGGGTGTTTTTCTTTGAAAGCGTGATAGTCCGCAAATCGCGTGCCGTCATCTAAATCTCCTCCAAAGAAATGCGACGCGTCTTTTCGCGCACGTCCAAAAACGGCGTCTGGTGCAATGCCGCCTAATAAAACTTCTGAGGTATCGCTCATTTCTAAACGTTTTGAAACTTTATCTGCAATAATCAAATGCATGATTCTTGAACCCATACGGTTCCGCTCCTTCTTTTATTAGCGAATCTTTAAAATTTCAGAAATGGCTTTATTAAAGTCAAACTCGCTTTGTATGGTAAATAAATAATCAATGTCCTTTTCAGTCTCTGTTATCCCACAATCGTCCTTTTGCTGGGCCAGCACTTCTCTAAAAGATGAAACAGTCCGAAGAATGGCCGTATCTCGCCGGCTGGATTCGATCCGCTCTTTTAAAATTTCATCTGGAATGTCAAAGTTGACAACAACGGTTGTAAAACCATTTTCCCGGTAATACATTAAAAGCGCTGCCCTGCTTTTAGCATTTCGATTCGAATTGCACAAAATGAGATGGCAATCGGTTTGATTTACTACGTAATCGACGATAGTCCGGGTCAAGGCAAATTTGATTTCATTCGGTCCTATTTCAGGAATCAATGCGGGATAATAATTTAGAAGAATTTCTGCATGATTGTCTTGGTCGACAACAATCGAATTGGCCAACCTTTTTTCAAGATACTTCGCAAATGTCGATTTTCCGCTATGTGTTTTGCCGACAGTGATGATGGCTAATCTATTCATGACATAACTCCTGTCCTTCCGGCAATTTTCGAGTGAGCTATATTTGTTGATTGATTGCTGCCAATCGTTCGAGCTCCTTTAAGAATAGCTGCAACCGGCCAGCTATATCTTCCTTCGTGCCAAAACGGATTTCAGCTTCTTTTGACAGCTCTCCTTCCAGTAATTGCAGATGGCTAAAAGCCGATTCAAGTACTTGCAGCACTTGTTCACCTCTGACTTCGCGGACAATTTCTGGAATGCCGTCGCTGTATCCAGTTAAAAAACCTTCAGCGATCGCTTTCATCTTCGCTTCGTGTACGTCAAATCGATGTTTTCTGTATCGCTCGGTGGCGGCAAGCGAAACAAAATAAGTTTCGTATAAGTTCATAAAATTGCCGGCCATTCCCCTTGGATAATAGAGAATTGGATAAGGATCAATCAGGCAGACTTGAGTGCCGTTCATCAATATATTTTCTGGTGAAGCATCCTGGTTGGTGAGAAGCGGGATGGTAAATCTTTGCTGCCTGAGTTCTGCCGCCCAATGGATTGCCTTCTCGACCGCTTCGCTTCGGAATTCCGGGAAATCCCGGCACAAAGTTCCATAATCCGCCAATTGCTCTTCACTTTCTTCTTTCAATCCTTGCTGCGCATCTCCTTCGATACTGCCCCGGAGCCCATCTTCCTTAGACCACGCAAGAAAACCGTAGCCCGATAATCCATGAGGGATTTTCTCCGTCTTTCGGTAGATTTCGCCAATGTTCTGGCCTACTTGAAAAGCAGCTTCATGCTTCAGCTCTGCAAGATCAATGGCGGTTCCAACAAAAGATTCCCGTGTATATGTAAGCTCTTCCGTTACATAAAAGGAATAATGCATAGGCGCTGCCCCCTTTACCGCTTGATTGACAGCTGCGTAGTAAAGCTGGGTTCCACCGTACTCTGCCTTTAAAGCAGCCTCATCAAACGGGACCGGTTGGCCATAAGCTATTTCTTTCGGAATCCGCAGCACCCAGTCGCTTCCATCTTTTCGCACTTTCCAGGCATGATGCCAAGCCCCTTCTCCGAGAAATACCGGTGTTTCCACTTCCGCATGCCTAATGGCTTCTTGTAATTTTAATGGATTGATCATCTTTTAACTTCCTATTCTTTTTTATTCGCCAATTCCGAAGAACGCAGTCAAAGGTATTTTCCACCCGCCTTCATGCCATTGCCGATATTGTTCAAATACCGCCTGAATGTCATTGTTAAAACGGCCTTCTATGAGTTCTTTCACCGCAAGAAAACTCCGCCAATAATCAAACATGATACTGGACAAGCTCCCCAAATAGGAGGCACTTCCAAAATCATCAAGCGAACGCCCGCCGTAGTCTTCCGTGAATACCTTCACCAATTCGCTTTCAATCGCTGTAATTTCATCAAATTCTGCCGGGTTCAATACGAATTTTCGCGGCAAATATTGGCACATGCCTTCTTCAAACCAAATGCTGTCATCGCGTTCACCCTCAAATTCATCCACAAATAAATCGGAATGATGCGTCAGCTCATGCGCTGCGATGGTGAACAGCTGATTTTCCGAGTAGTCCGCATAGAACCGCTCGATATGCGGCAAGTCTTTGCCGTCCAATTGCTTGAGGAAAAGCTGTCGCCATTCTGCAAGATCCGGTGACATATAAATAATGTCTTTATTCGTAAACGCAGGGATCGGCACTTCTGAAAAAACGGTCGTTGCCAGTTCCGCAGAAGTCCAGACAATGGCTTTTGGCAGCTCGGTCAAGGCAAAGTCTTTTTCCAATAGTTTTTGGTAATCCAATAAGCGCCGATTGAAGCTTTCTGTAATGTCTCGATACTTTTCATAGGCTTTCGCCGTTTCGAAACTATAGATTGTTTTCATGTTCATTCCCTTTCAAGGCGCAAGGAGCGGTAATAGAGTTCTTTTTAAAGCAAATGCTGATTGCCGTGAAATACGTTTAAGATAAACTCTCTTTCCGGCACTTTCAGCTTTTCGTATCCAGCTAAAAATTCTTTATTGTCATAAGCTGCTTCCTTCAATTCCACTTCGATCGCTCCGTTAAACGACACGGTCGCATACCGGGCATAAGGCCAATTGCTGCAGCCAAGAGAGCCAGGATTCAAATAGGTTCTCGAGTTAGTCGAGAAATAATGGACCGGATGATGGTGGCCGAAGCATACGAGTTGCGCAGCGGAATCCTTATAAAGCGTTTCGAACTTTTCCCAAGTCGGCGCTTCATCGATTGGCAAATAGTTTTTCGCCGGATCCAAATGATAATGGGTCAGCAGCATAGTTTTGCTGCCATGCTGCACCGCCAGCTCTTTTGGGAGCGCTTTGAGTACCGGGATAAACTTTTTATCCATCCGTTCCAGCAGCCATTCATGATGCACACGCTCGCCGCCCTGGCTTTCACCTTCGCCCCCGTTTAAAAGGGCTAGCAGCTCCTCTTCATGATTTCCTAAAATCATAGTCACGTCATCACGCGAACAGAGCATTTCCAATACTTTGTTTGTTTCATAGCCGATGCCGACCATATCGCCCACGCAATAAATCCGGGAAATTTCTGGATCCTGGTCAATTTCTTTCAGCACCGCCTGAAGCGCTGAATAATTGCCGTGAATATCGGCCAACACCGCAATTTTTTCTGGCATTTAGCCACCTCTTTTCTTCTCTTTAATAATCCTCAATCACTCGATTAATCTGTTCCACAAGCTTCGCTAACTCATCCTCTTTCATAAAGAAGCTGGTTCCTTCCGGCGTCATTCTGCCTCCATGCTTAAACGTTTCAAACGCTTCCTCTTCGCTCATCTCAATTGCTCTGAACCGGTCGCTATTGAACAGCACTTCAGCATTGATGGCTTTTTTTGAAGTGATTTCATAAACGAAGACGATCCGGTGATCTCTTAGAAAATAAATGAATGGGTAGTCTACGTTGAACTCGATACAAACCGCCGCCTTTTCTTTACTGTTCTCCATCCTGGTATCCACTATTCTTCAAAAAAGCTTCTGTCTCCAGAGCAGTCCACTCTGGAATGGACATTTCTTGATGTTCGCTCAAATACGTCTGGACCATGTCGTTTCCAACTTTGTAATGGGCCCATTGCGGAATTTGTTTCACGGGGCTCCCGTTATGGAACTCCATGATTATTTCCGGATCCGCCGATTGGTTAAATGCTTTGAAATTTTCAATTGCATTCGCTTTTTCATATTCCGATGAAAAGCTTGCCCATGGCGGAATCTGATCCGGATAAATCATTTTCGCAAACACATCTGCTTTCCCTTCCATCACCGATCTTTCAGCCACCGTGAATAAAAGATTTTTTTGCTTTTCTTCGTAAACCATATGATGGTATTCATGGGCTACCGTTTGCTTTAGCGAATCTTCATTAAAACGCGGGTCAAGTAAAAGGACCATGTCGCCTTGTTCCCAGACAAATCCTGTTACATAATCCACTTCTTCCATCGATCTCGCAAACTCAGGCAACGCTGGAAAAACATGTATCGTTTTATTTTCACCTGGCAGAAGATCGGCCGATAACACGAGCGCTTCTTTAATGGCTTCTTCATACTGTTCTTTTTGCTCGGTTAACTCCGTCACACTAGCCTCCAATTTTGCTAAATCAAAAGGCACGGCGAATATCCATTCCTCCAAAATGCTATAGCCCAATCCATGATCACGAAGGCTGCCATGAACGATCTTTTTGTAGAGTTCGTCTTTATTATCCGGATCCGCCTCTGCCGCTTTGATAAACTCCTCCATAGCCGGCAAATAATTCACTACCGTAAACTCCTGCTCCTCGTGCTCGAACGAAAAAGTAGGCTTCCCTTCCTGATACGCATCTTTCTTTTTATCTTCCGAACAGCCTATTAAAGAAAATAAAATCAAGATGAGGAGAGCTGCAATTTTAACATTGGTCTTAGCCATACCGAACGCTTCCTTTGCTTAAGAAAAATAGTTAGGTCAATCAATAAAATACGGATAAAACTTCACAACCGTGATGACAAAACTCATCAAGTTGAATAGCAGCAGGCCATAGATCAACGGAGAAATTTTAAAATAGAACGGTACGGCTTGCGGCGTTTCCTGCCTGTTATCGATCCTTGAAAATGCGTGGTAGTGGTTGTTGGTTTGATTGGAGTAAAGCTGCAGAAGCCAAATAGCTCCGAATATCAACAGTCCGCCAAGCAGCATGATATCGATGAAATGCCAATCAAAAAATAGAGATATTGCCCAGAGCACTGCTGTTTCAACTGCAGCAGTAGTGATAATAATGACTAAAATTTTCATGTCTGCACCTCGGCTTTAGCAGTAAATGGGAAAACAACTCCCAAAGTTTCAAAAAGATGTTAAATATTTCATTTCTCTAATTTTAGCAATAATTCTTTTAATTCGACAGCTAAATTTGGAAAAAATGTGAAATGGTTAAATGCGTTTCTGCTCCAATCAAAAAAGCATCGAATCCATGCTCTTTTCCAGAACTGAATCGATGCTTCTTGCATTCTTTTTGGATTTAATTTATGCGTTCTTTTTTGCTGCATGAAGAGCGAGCTGCGCCAAAACAATTTCTTTCTCGTCATAAGGCAAATAGCGATCGCCAACGAGCAAGGTTGTTTCATGCCCTTTGTCCGTCAACAAGACAAGATCGTCTTTCTCGGCCATGTCAATGGCATGCCGGACCGCTTCTGCCCTTTCTGCGATCAACGTGTAGCGGCGGTGAAGCATCCCTTTTTCATAAGCTTTGAGAATTTCACTGCTTGGCTCTTGCCCCGGATTGTTGGTCGTGATGATGACATAATCGGCCACGGACGCTTTTTCCGCCATGATCGGCCGTTTGAGCTGATCGCGGTAATTCCCCCCGGCAATGAGGATAATCAGTCTGCCTTTTTTAAATGGCAACAGACTGTCGATCGCTTTTTTTATGGCATCCGGTGTATGCGCATAATCGATGTAGACAGTTGGCCCATCTGAAGATGTCAATTTCTCCATACGCCCTTCCACCGGATAGACTTCCGGCAAATGTGCAAGGATCGCTTCGATTTCCAATCCGTATGCATACAAAGCAGCAATGGCTGCGAGCACATTATACACATTGAATTTCCCGATAAAAGCCGTTTTCACAGCAAAGACCCCTTCGGGCGAATGAAGCTGAAATTCCGTCCCTTGTTCCGTGTACCGAATTCCGCTCGCCTGAAAATCGGCCTCTTCCGATAGCCCGTAGCTGATGGTTTCAAAAGGCGTCATTTGCGAAAATCGCGCAGACCAGGAATCATCCTGATTCAAGACGGCGAATTTGGCTTTCCCCACGTCTTGCCCCAGCTGCAAAAATAAAAGCCCTTTCGCATGTCCGTAGCTTTCCATCGACTTATGGAAATCCAAGTGGTCGTGGCTCAGGTTGGTGAAGACCGCGATATCCATATCAACTCCCCACATCCTTCCGTTCACGAGTCCTTGGGAAGAGGTTTCAAAAATCATCGCAGAACAACCGCTTTCGGCCGCTCTTTTCAACATTTTCAAGTTGGTCAGGACATCGCTCGTGGTGTTCCGCGTTGAGCGCCAGTCATCTGCTGAACGGAACCCGAGCGTTCCGGCTACCGCTGATTGTTGCCCGGCTTTCTCCAACAATTCATGGATCAGATGCGAAACCGTCGTTTTGCCGTTCGTTCCGGTCACGCCAATGGTGGAAAGTCTGGCTGCAGGGTAGCCATGAAGATGATGAGCGAAACGCGCGAGCACTTTAGCCGAATCTTTTACCCGGACCACACAAACATTGTCCGGCACCTGGCTGATTTCATTTTCTGCAATGATCAATGAAGCGCCCCGGTTCACCGCATCCAAGGCAAATTCATGGCCATCAACGGTATAGCCTGCAATGCAGACAAATATATCTCCTGGTTGGACAAGCCGGGAATCCATTTGAATTCCTTCTATATTATGAGGCACAACGCCTTCGACCGTTTTCATTTTGATGAGATTCAATAATTCTTCTGTTTTCAATTGCCTCTTCCTCTCCGCCTCATAGGAAACTCCAAAAATCCTACTCCCTGTTTCACCAGTCTACTGCATGAGTAAAATTCTGGCTAATCAAAAGAAAAAACCGCACCCAACACCTGAATACAGGTTTTGAATGCGGTACTTCTTTTATTCGTCGATTCCCATCGATTTCCGGTAGCCGTTCAAGTACGGAATTTCAGAAGGGCTGCCCATGTCTGGTGCGCTCATGGCGCGGTGCCAAAGCGGATAAATCGGCACCGGACGTGCCACGGCCTCGATTTTATCCTGCTCTTCTTCCGTCAATTGAATGTCAAACGAAGCGATATTCTCTTTCAATTGTTCTTCGTTTCGCGCAGCAATGACAATCGGCCCGACATTTGGACGGTCGCGGACCCATGCATAGGCGATTTGCGGGACCGAGGCGTTGTGGTTCGCCGCCACTTCCTCCAAGGCATCAATGACCTGATAAAGACGTTCCTGGTCCTGCACCCACGGCTCCGGCCATCCGGCACCTTGCCGGGTGTTTTCTGGCGCTGTTTTGTTGCGCCCGATCTTCCCGTTCAGCAAGCCTTCACCAAGCGGGCTCCAGATCATGGAACTGACCCCAAGCTCTTTCCCAGCCGGCAGCAGTTCATACTCCGCTTCCCGCGCTTCCGGCGTGTAGTAGATTTGCTGGGTAATCGGCGGAATAAACCCATTTTGCTCCGCAATGGTCACCGTTCGTGCAAGTGCCCAGCCGCTGTAATTCGAAACGCCCCAATGGCGGATCTTGCCGGACTTCACTAATTGCGTCATCGTTTCCACCGTTTCTTCGACCGGCGTCTGCCCGTCCCATAAATGGACGAAATACAGGTCAAGGTAATCTGTTCCGAGCCGCTCCAAGGTTTGATCGATTGAAGATAAGATATTATTGCGGGAAGCTCCGCGCACATTCGGATTGTCGCTCAGCGGAAATCCGGTTTTCGACGTGAGCAATACTTGGTCGCGGCGTCCTTTGATTGCCGCTCCCAGCACGCGCTCAGCGTCGCCTTTTGAATAGAGATTTGCGGTATCAAACATATTGATGCCGGCCTCCAGCGACATGTCGACCATGCGCCGGGCCAAATCTTCTTTGACATCCCCTGCTGCTTCAAAGCCGTTCGTTCCGCTGAACGGGACCGTCCCCAGTATGTATTTTGGAACCCGCATTCCTGATTTTCCTAGATAGATATATTCCATAAGCTCCTCCTAGTGGGTAAATTTTGTGATTGAATTCGACAATAGTAGATTACCCTCCCATTTCCCCTTTAAACGAGACGCATTAAATCTTCAAAAAAAGCCGCTTTCTTGAGTGATTAGACTCAAGAAAGCGGCTACCATTTTTCATTCAGTTAAGGCATTTCATCCAGCATCGAACTTGGGAATTCAAACAGTTTCGCAGCATCTCCGCGATCGTCCCATACTTCGGCATTCGTCCACTTCAAGCTTTTTGGCGGCTGATGGACAGCGTTCGGCCCAGAAGTGATATCAACGCTCTGGCCCGAGCGGAGAATAAAACCATCCGGGAATTTAAAGGTTTCGTTGCCTTTCACACTGACCAAAGTGAATCCGGTCATGTCGGCATTCACCCGGTCGTAGTTCGTCAGCGTGACCACTTCCGCTTTCAAATCTTTCTTCACAATGCGAATATCCGGAACGAGCTGGCCATAGCCAAATAAGTAGCGGTTCACATTCATCCGCATGAATTCATCGGTGATCACGTAGATGACATTGCCTTGATTATGCGTATCGTAAATATCCGACCCGCTTGCCCGAAGGTCATTCACGACGCTGTCGTCTGGCTTCCCGGAATAGGACAGGATCGCCATTCGCGCTTTTACTTCATCAATCAGCGGATAAGTGTAATAGGTTTCTTCTCCGTGATGCGGCACTTGCAACACGTCCGCTTTCAAGTCGTATTTATCGACCAAGTGCTGCTGGACTTCCGGCGTCGCATCTCCAGCTAAGAGAAAATCCCATAAATCGCTCGTCATTTTCAAGACCATTCCGCCGTCATCCGCAGTTTCCGCTTTCGGGTCTGCATGGAGGACTTGAATCGCAACTGAAGCATCCAGTGACAGGTTGTCACCGGTTTTTGCGGTTTTTACAGCGACGTTATTTTGTTGAATCGCATTTTCGTAATCTTTGAAAACAACCGGATCTATCGGCAATCCGCTTTCATAAACTTTTTGGACGCCATAGTTCTCAATTACCCACGCGGCTCCGCCCATATGTTCAGGATCCGGATGTGTCAAAATCAGCGCATCGATTGGACGCGCACCGATTTCTTTTAAAGCACGGCTGATCTGTTCCGCATTGGGGCCGGCATCAATGAGGACCGCCCGCCCGTCTGCGTACTCTACATATGTCGCATCGCCTTGCCCGACATCGAGGAACGCCACTTCCACTTCATCAGGACCAACACCGAATTCGTTTAAATTCATCGCCCGTGCAGTGAATGCCGCAAACTGTTCCCGCGTCAGCGTTTCAGCCGGGCGGAACATGCTTTGCTCATAGCCCGCTGCAACGCCCCATGCGGATAGCTTCTGAATTGCATGGTAAGCTTTCATCCCTTTTTGGACATCAAAGAAATATTCCGGTTCGCCTTCATAGTCCCAATCAAACGCACGGGAAATGAAAATCGCCATTTCCGCCCGCGTCACCGTTTTAGCCGGTTTGAACGTGCCGTCCGGATAGCCGCTGATGATGCCTTCTTTTACAAGCTTTTCAATATAGCCGCTCGAAACGATAGAAGCGTCTACATCTTTAAATGGTGTATTTTGCTTCTCGGCAGAATAGCCAAGCGCTTTGCCAAGCATGATCGCCGCCTGCCCGCGCGTCACCCCCGCTTTCGGCTGAAATTTTCCATCCGTAAAACCGGTAATGACTCCTTCATCCGAAAGATACTGGATTTCTTTATGGAAGCGATTGGTGTCGCTCACATCGGGAAATCCGGCTGCTGAAGATGGAGATGCGGAAAAACTTGAAACGAACAATGTGGCTGCTAAAGCTAACCCTAATTTCTTCAATCGAAAGCCCCCTTTTATAGCTAAGAATAACATAATATTCCATAAGAATTCTCATTATTTTTTAGAAAGAAACCCAACTTCCACTATATAAATACCCCAGTTCCATTGAACTGGGGTATTCTGTATAAACTTCAATTGAGTAGCGAATCGGCTTCGTCTTTTTTTCCATAGTCAATCGGCAATGCAGCTGATGTAAGGATGAGGATGTAAAATGGATATACGAAAAGTCCCGCTATTATCATAAGACCCGAAGCAGGATTTGGCATATCGCCTCCATAGCTTATGGGGAAAAGCGTAGCAAACCCGTAAAGGTACAGAACAAAATAAGGCAGCCACAAAATAACGGTCCAGTAGTTTGAATTCTTCCTTCCCAACCACTTCTGGATGAGCTTATAGAATAGTAGCGTACCCAACGTCATTTCAAGAAGCAAGATGATTCCAGTCAAGCTATTTACCGTCCCGATTTCCATGTTCCCAACCCGGCTGATTCTGTAAACATTCAACATTAATTCAACGGGGATAGCGATCATAAGTGCATATAGCATGCTTACTGCATTCAGCTTCCAAAATTGCTTCATCTGATCCCCCTCATTTCCCCTTCATTCGCTAAAGTCTAAATTAACCGGCTGCGCTGGCAACTGTGCTTCCGAAAGCATATTGGTCGTCGGCACGTTCTGCCCCACTTCTTCAAAGCGGAAACCGTCCGCCCACACTTTGCCGCCGCCAATCAGCAAAACGCCGAAATGGATGGATGCGCTGTCTTCCGGGACCTCGAGCACAATCGAGTAATGATTCCAATCGGTGGTGCCTTGAATCGACCGATTGTCCATATTATCGAACTGGACCGTATCCCCCGAAGCGTTATCGATTCGAAGCCAAGCTCCACATTTATCTGCCTGTTCCGTTTTCAAAAAACAGGAAAGCTTAATCCGTTTGCCAATAAATTCACGCGTCTGAAACCCTTGCATCATCGTTGCAAATTGCTGCTCATTTACGACTTCTTTGGCGTATAATAAGCCGGATTTCATTCCCGTATGGCACACCGCTGAATCCGTCATCAATTCATACAACTCTGGATTCGATCCGCTCAAACTCCACCCTTTTACGTGTTCACTTGTCGCCATCATTTCTTCCTCCTCCATCATTCTGACAGCTCGCATCAGTTTTCGGTATTTGCCAGGCGGCACAGCATACGCATCTTTGAATGCCCGTGTAAAGGCTTCCTGCGACTGAAAATGAAGCTGAAAAGCAATCGCGATAATCGATTCATCGCTGTACAAAAGAAGCATCGAAGCCATCGCTAACCGGCGCATCCGGATGTATTCGCCAATCGTCCTGCCGGTCTCTTCTTTGAACACCCGCAGCAAATGGTATTTCGAATACCCGACGGCTCGCGGAAACGAATCGAGCGGAAGTTCTTCCTGCAGCCGGCATTCAATATACGAAATCGTCCTTTGCGTCACTTCACTGTACTGCATCCTGTTCACCTCAAAATGATCATACCGAAAATGGAGAATGGATTTTTGATGGATATTGCTAAAGTGCGTTTTGTAATTTAAAAATCTCTTTGATTATTAGACTGAAAGAATTGAAATAGGTTCCTGTAAAAGGAGGAACTGTAAAAGCACTAGAGAATTTAAAGGGAATAAATTTATATAATAAAAAAGCCGGACTCCTACTGGAGAACGACTTAAAACAAAAGTAGAAAAAATACATTTTTCTGTTCACTTATCGATATATATTTGCAAACCTCTTCAACAAACTGGGTTTGCTTGGAGGAACTTCTTCCTCTTTTTTATCTCCTGTGACGTCGTAATAGTTTCCAAGTGCTTTTAAAAATTCCACTTCCAGTTCTTTAACATCCAGCAATGGAGACATCAATACGGGATAAGCTTTATTCAACTCAAAAATTACACGTCTTCCGTATCGTTCATCTTTTCCTAAATCTGGCCGATCCGTGATTTTAGCTTTTAAGATTTCGCTCAGTCCTAAATTATGGATGACCGTCAATACCTTAATTAAAAACTCACCGTTTCTGAAGATGGAATACTTAATGAGGTAGTTAAAGATATCGAGGTTCTCTATGATCAACTCGTAATATTGCTCCTTCGAAAAAGCTTGTTCTTTTGAATCTTCCACATACTCGACCGCCAGAATACATTTATAAATATAGTTTTCCCAGTCAAATACTTTAATTACGATATTGCAAAACTCGCGATAATTATCCAAAGCTTGGGGATAATTTTCTAATATATACGCACGCTTTTTTGTAATTAATAAGGAGTGCCAAAAACGCTCGTCAAAATGAATATCGCGATCTAGCTTCACATAATGATTAGCAATCACTTGAAAAGCTGCCAAAAAGTCAGCTTTTCGTTTTTCTTCTGATCCTTTTCCCATATAAAAAGGAAAATCAGGTGCCTCTCCGGTTTCAACAATCTCCTCTGAAAAAAACGAATCATCATTTACTTCGCCGTTTTTAAATGCCAGGTAGAGTTGCTCATCGCCTTTGTATCCTTCTTTTAAAAGTCTAATCTTCATGGATTGTTAGCTCCTTTATAGCTTTCACATATTTCTCGACGATTTGGTGAGATATGCGGCCTATAACTTCATCAATATTTTCGTTATCAAGTGATTCTATTCCCTTGCTCACCATCAGGTTATAGAGTTTGAAATCTAATAAATCCTCAGGTTGAGGGATTTGAAGCAACTCTACTAAATCGTCATCTTCATCTGCATAGCTTTGAACGAACCGCTCTAGAGCCATTCGCAATCCTGTGTATAAATAAGGATTGATAAAAGCACTTCCTTTGGACATTGAGTGGAATTGCGTCTCCTCATCTCGGAAGTGGAGGATAATGCATTCAGAACCTAATTCAAATTTGATAGCTGATTTTAGGCTTGGATCTAGTCGTTTCTCAAAGATATCCAACGGATTTTTCATGCCTCCTTCAAAAATGACGATGTTTGAGAAGCCCAGCATAGAAAATTTAGGGACATCGATAGAACTCTTAAAATTGTTATAGAAGCTATTCAGCTCTTGATTTTCCCCAAAGTTAACTGCTGATTTTGCAACAATATGAAGTTGAATTGATGTGCGGCTCGATAAAGACATGCGGTTTTTCGCAATTTCTACCTGTAAATGATTCGTCTCTAAAGTGAAAAACTTCGTATCCTTCGACTGAATGACCAATACATACTGTGCCATCCCCCGCAAAAGCAAGCTTTTAATAAATGGAGACGAAAGCTGTTCTTCCACCTTAAAACGATAAATCTCGCTGTCTTCTTCAAAGCTTATCTTGATTGTAAAATCACTTTCTTCATAAGCGAAAGAATTCGAAGAAAGTATTGGATAAGGGAAATTAGCATCTTTTTTATAAATCATATTACACCTCTACGTAATACATAAATTTTAATGAGCGGTTAAAAGCAGGTTTTAATGCTAATTGTAAGCTGACAATACCATCTTTGATTGAAACATTTTTAATTGAATCTGGGCTGATTTCGCAATCATTGCCACTATTTGTATCTATTACGGTCGAATAATTTTCCAGCATATTGAACTCGTTCAAATACTCTTTTCCCATTCCATCGATAATATTAAATTTGATCTGACAGCTTTGAGCTTTAGCCACCTCGGGATTGCTAGCAAGATTCAATTGTATAACTTCCTGGTTCTGCATCAATAACCGCTCAACACGAGCTGGATTAATTTTATATTCGTCCTTTTGATCTTCAGCTGCATTTTCATTTACGCCTTTTTCCCGCATTTTGCCCTTTTTTCGGACCCCTGTATCAGTCGAATCTACCTTAGCAGTCTTTTCTCTCTTTTTACGTTTGATCTTTGCTTGAGTAGCATCTGTATTTTCGCCAGTTTCATTTGTTACAAGACTTTTGCCGTTTTTTATTTTCGTGGCCGCAAACGCTTGCGATAAATTATCCTTGAAATCAAGTTCCATTGTGTACAAGAGATCTCCTGTATTGATTTTTCCGTCTACAGGATTGGACTTTCGAATCTCTTCTTCAATAACTTTAACGACTTCCTTATTCAAATTACCGATGAATTTCCGGGCCTGCTTCACTAAGTGAGGGTCCTTAATGTCATCGCTTGAAATCTTTGTGTGTGATTCATTTTCCAACGATTTTAAATAGCTATCCTCTTCAATGCCTCCTATTAACACCGCATTAAAAGGCTTGGTCGAATTGTTTTTCACAGCGAAGTCCTCAATTTTCATCCCGATGGTTCGAATGATTGCCATTCGCCCCTTTGGAATTCGCTCATCGTAATTGAAGTACAGATTAAATTTATAGATCTTGGTTTGGTTTCCTACTTCAATTGTGCGTGGCTGCATATTTTTATAAGTATTGACATATAAAGGCGTGAAAACTTTTTTCATCATCTCGATTTCCTGAGTATAGTATTGAGGATCCGAGACAATCGCATCAATTGTCTTGCTGTCGATGATCAAATCGTTCACATGGACAATAAGTTTTTCCTCAATGATTGAAACGAAGAAGCTATCACAAATAGCACGGATTATTTCATCTTTTTTATAAAAATTCTCTCTGAGGAAAGGAATGACAATTTTTAAACCACGTGTCTTCTTCTCGAAAATCTGATGAAAATGATTTTCAAACGGCATGAATTTTTCATCAATTAATTTTGCAAAATAACCTGTAGAACGATAATAGTTGTTCCCTAATTTATGCTCAATAAGCTGTATGGTTCCACCTAAATGCTGTTCACCCTCAGCATCACAATTTGCAAAGTACATCATATGAATGTCGGATGCGGCATTCGATGCGATTTTCCCTACACCATGTGAACCGCCGCGCGAAGCTTCGAAATTTTCATCCTTCTCTTCAAAATGTACACCCTTGTTATAAGCATATATTCCCCATGTATGATCTTTCGAATTAGTTTGACCATATTTGGCACCTGATAATCCCTTTGTGTTGCTATCTTCAAAAGAAATATAACGAACTTTATCTTCCAACATCGAAGCTTTCATATGGCTAATTGTTTCTTTTGTATAACCATTTCGGCCTTCTAAACTATTGATACGCTGAACAATAGATTCTATCCCTGGAATCGATTGCCTCTTAACAGTCCCCAATTCAATTTTTACCACAACCGGCTGATCGGCTTCCTTTAATCGGCCATCCAAGGAATTCTGGATGTTCTCACGAGTCAGACCTGCGACACCTAAACTATAGAAACGTTCTAATATTTTATTGAAATTAGACTCTTCAATATTGGGAATTCTGGAAAATTGCCAGTGATTATTTATATCTTTCATCCTATGCACCTCATTCTTAATGTAACTATAGTTTAAAGAGCAAAGACGAATAGATCAATAAAATAATTCATTTATCACAATATTAGCCAGTTATCTTCTATAAAAAAATCAGGTTTATAAAATGACTTAACATTATAAACTCTGTCTCTTTACATAACAAAAAACGCCAAAACCTCCGAAAAGGTTTTGGCGTTCTTCTTTGTTTATCTCACTATGGAGACGGCGGGAGTCGAACCCGCGTCCAGAAACTCCGCTACTTGAGCGTCTACGCGTGTAGCTTATCCATTTAGGTTTCGCGCAGTACTATGCCGATAAGCAGGCGTCGTATGCGCTAACTTGAAAATCTCTTGCCGACAGCTCAAGTTGCACTGCCGACCGTATCCCACTAAAGTTGAGCTCTACACAGCCACATGGGTGATGGATGCTAAGAGCAGATCCGAGCTTACGCTGCGAATGCTAGGTTTTGGTTTGTTTTGCCAGTTACTATAGTTACGTTGGTGACGGAGCCGATCCTCCGACGCGCGACCCAAGCCCAGATCATCCCTGTCGAATCCGTAACGTCCCCTCATATAAAAGGGAACACGGAAGATGTTAGCTTCGGTGTTATAAATTAATTATAGGGCAATAGGGACTAAATATCAAGAAAAGCGATCAGTAGCGGCCGCGGTCCTTGATGGCCCGGTCGATTTCGCGCTTCGCATCTTTTTTCTTCAGATCCTGGCGCTTATCGTAGTTCTTCTTCCCTTTACCGATGCCGAGGAGCACTTTCGCGTACCCATCTTTTAAATACATCTTCAATGGAATGATCGCAGCTCCTTGCACTTTTGAGACGCCGATCAATTCGTTGATCTGCTTTTTGTGCAAAAGCAGTTTCCGGACGCGGGTCGGATCGTGGTTGAAGATATTGCCTTGCTCGTACGGGGCAATATGCATATTCGAAATCCACGCTTCGCCGTTCCGGATCCGGACGAATGCATCGACCAATTGGACTTTGCCGTTTCGTGCCGATTTGATTTCTGTTCCTTGCAATACGATGCCCGCTTCGATCGTTTCTTCGATGAAATAATCAAAGCCGGCTTTTTTGTTTTGGGCAATGACTTTGCCTTCACCTTTTGCCATGCTGTTCACCTCAACTGGATTCAGAAAAGCGCGAGCGCCCCATCTACTCTGGGACGCCGATGTTTACACCTTGAACGCGCAACTCTATACTGTCTATTCTATTAAACCGGTTTATTTTTTCTTTTTGTTCTTCTTGTTTCTTGCTACGCCTTCATAGAACTTTTTCTTTTTGTTTTTCGGTTTGCGTGTCGGTCCGCCGCCTTCGCCTGATCTTCCGTCGCGGCCTGGCTTGCCGCCGCGGCCCGGTTTCCCAGCGCCTTCTTTTTTCGTCGCACGGATGACTTTTGGTGCGTCTTTCCGCGTGCGGCGCTTCACTTCCGGCATGCCGACAATTTCAAAGTCGATCGCGGATTCTTCCGGCTTCACGCCGATGACTTTGATGCGAATTTCGTCGCCGATGCGGAACTGGCGATTGCTGCGTTCGCCGATCATCATCATCTGGCGGTCGTCGAAGCGGTAATAATCGTCGGTCATGTGTGAGACGTGCACGAGCCCTTCAATCGTGTTCGGCAATTCGATAAATAATCCGAAATTCGTAACCGAACTAATAATGCCGTCAAACTCTTCCCCGATTTTATCTGCCATGTATTGCGATTTCTTCAACGCATCGGTATCGCGTTCTGCTTCTACCGCCCGGCGCTCACGCTCGGACGTATGCTCCGCGATTTCATCCATATTCGCTTCCCAATGCATGATTGTCGCTTTTGACAAGTCTTTATTGATCAAATACGTCCGGATCAAGCGGTGCACGATCAAATCCGGATAACGGCGGATCGGCGAGGTGAAATGCGTATAGAATTCAGTCGACAAACCGAAATGCCCAAGGCTCTCCGAAGAGTATTTCGCCTGCTGCATCGAACGAAGCATCATCGTCGAAACGACCGGCTCTTCCGGTGTGCCTTCGATCGATTCAATGATTTCCTGCAAGGCCTTCGGATGGATCTGGTTCCCCGTCCCTTTCACGACAATCCCGAAATTCGTCACGAATTCAAAGAAGCGCTGCAGTTTCTCAGGCTTCGGATCTTCGTGGATCCGGTAAATCGCTGGGACCTCCATGCGATGGAAATGCTCTGCGACCGTTTCGTTCGCAGCTAACATGAATTCTTCGATCAAGCGTTCAGCCACCGTACGTTCGCGGACCACGACATCCACCGGGTAGCCGTCTTCATCCACCAGCACTTTCGATTCCTTGAAATCGAAATCGATGGCCCCGCGGCGCATGCGGCGGTCGCGCAGAATCGCAGCAAGTTCCTTCATGAGCTCGAACATCGGCACAAGTTCAGCGTATTTTTCTTTTAGTTCTTTATTGTCCTGCTCCAAAATTTCGTATACGTCCGTATACGTCATCCGGGCAGAAGTGTTGATGACACTTTGGAAAATGTCATGCGACAGCACTTCCCCTTTATCGTTGAAAATCATTTCACACGATAGTGTCAGGCGATCCACCTGCGGATTCAACGAACAAATCCCATTCGACAAGCGATGCGGAATCATCGGAATCACGCGGTCCGTCAAATAAATGCTCGTTGCGCGGTCATATGCTTCCCGGTCGATCGGCGAATCTTCCGTTACGTAATGGCTGACATCGGCAATGTGGACGCCGAGTTTATACGTGCCGTCTTCCAGCTTCACGACTTGAACCGCATCATCCAAGTCTTTTGCATCGGCGCCGTCAATCGTCACGATCTGCTCATTCCGCAAGTCGCGGCGATCGTTCAAATCAGCGGGATCGATTTCTTCCGGTACGCTGTTTGCCATTTCCAGCACATCTGCCGGAAATTCTGTTTCAATGCCGTATTTATGGATGATCGATAAAATGTCGACACCCGGATCGTTTTTATGGCCAAGAATTTGCGTGACCATGCCGGTCGCAGATTTTCTGCCTTCCGGCCAGCCTGTGATTTCCACAACGACCTTATGGCCATCTACAGCGCCTAACGTGTCTTCTTTGGCGATAAAGATGTCCATGTTCATTTTCTTATCATCGGATATCACGAAGCCGAAGCCGCGATTGTCCTGGAACGTGCCGACCACTTTTGTCGTTCCGCGTTCAAGGATACGGATAATCGCTCCTTCACGGCGGTCGCCGGACGAATTCTCAGAAATTCGGATCAATACCGTATCTCCGTTAATCGCACCGTTTACTTCCGTCGGCGGAATAAACACATCATCCATGCCCGCTTCTTCAGGCGCCACAAAACCGAAGCCTCGTGGATGGCCGATGAATTTTCCGCGCATCAAGTTCATGCGCTCCGGTACGCCGTAGCGGTTCACGCGTGAACGGACGAGCAGCCCTTTTTCTTCCAGCTTCACTAAAGTTTTCACCAATTCTTTAAATTCATCGGCATCTTCAAAGCCGAATTGCTCTTCTATTTCTTGTACAGTCAAAGGCTTATACGCATCTTCGCGCATAAACGACAATAACCTTTGGTCCAGAGACGCTTCATTTTTTCCCATCTACATTTCCTCCTTTAGACGCTTCACACACCCCAATCGAGTGTTTCGAGAAACGCTAAAATATCTTCGTGCAATTGTTCTTTTTCTTTATCGAGCGTGATGACGTGCCCGGATTCCTCATACCACTTTATCTTTTTCTCAAATGATTCTGCGTTCTCGTAAATGACATTCGCAGAATCCGTATTGATGACATCGTCTAATCTGCCTTGGACGACAAATAGCGGTGCATAGACATGGTCGACATGTTCTTTCACATCCGCGATTAGTGCCTGCAGATCAGCCAGAGATTCCATCGGGTGCTTTTTGAACTCTTCCATTTCTTCTTCGATAACTTCGTCGCTTTTTCCTTCATACTTCTTGTATTCCTGTGCATATTTTACAACGCCTTCATACATCAAGTCGGTTGTTTTCATATACATCGGCGCACACATCGTCACCAAACCCTTCACAGGGAATGTATACCCTAATTTCAGTGTGAATACGCCGCCAAGCGACAATCCAGCCACGGCAATTTCGGTATAGCCTTCATCCCGCAATTGGTGATAAGCTGACTCGACATCTTTCCACCAATCTTCCGGCCCTGTCGGAATCAGCTTTTCCGGCTCTACGCCGTGCCCTGCGTAATGAGGCGCAATCGATGTATAATTATGCTTTTCCAAGAACCGGCCAAGCATTCGTACATCCGCCGAGTTCCCTGTAAATCCGTGCAACAACAAGACCGCTCTCGGCCCTGATTTAAAGAAAAATGGTTTTGGCTGCGAAATTCGCATAAAAATCCTCCATCCTAATTTATAAAAGTTTCTCATTTATTCGATATTCCGCAAAATAGATTTACATATGTAAAAGTATTTTGAGATTTATTGATATGAAAGTAAGTTAATTCTATTTAGAACTTCAAAAATATTTAAGCTAGAAGAAAGAGCGGATGGCGGCGACTCCTGCGGGAACAGCACGAGCTGGAGCCACTGGACTGAGCGAAGCGAGGGAAGCGGCAGAAGCCTTGCCCGCGGAAAGCGTCCGCCAGAAGCGATTTCTTTATACCACATTAAAAATATACATTCCTAAAAGAAAACGCCTAACCAGTGTATTGGTCAGGCGATTTAATCTCTACATTAAACTTTTGTAACGGCGATAGCCAGAATAAAGAATAAGGCAGCCAGCACGATCGTTACTCGGTGCAAGACTAGGTCCAGCCCACGTGCTTTTTGCTTGCCGAAAAGTTGCTCTGCTCCACCGGAGATGGCTCCCGAAAGACCTGCACTTTTTCCTGATTGCAATAAAACGACAACGATTAATGCGAGCGATACGATGACAAGAAGCGTCATTAACAACGTATGCATAAATTCCACCTCCTGGACAAGAACTTTCACAACAAGACTAAGTTTACCAAAAACTTAGAACTATGACAATAGCATCGTTAAAAAGTCATGATTTGCATTTATTTTTTCAAGTTGTAGAAAGTTTTCACACCAAGGTATTGAGAAGTTTCGTTCAACTGATCTTCGATGCGCAGCAATTGGTTGTATTTAGCAACGCGGTCTGTGCGGGAAGGGGCACCCGTTTTGATTTGCCCAGCGTTTGTCGCTACCGCGATGTCCGCGATCGTAACGTCTTCGGATTCACCAGAACGGTGGCTGATGACTGCTGTGTAGCCTGCACGTTTCGCCAATTCGATAGCGTCGAATGTCTCTGTCAACGTACCGATTTGGTTTACTTTGATCAAGATGGAGTTGCCGACGCCTTGCTCAATCCCTTGAGCCAATTTCTTCGTATTGGTTACGAATAAGTCGTCCCCTACTAATTGAACGCGATCGCCAATGCGTTCAGTCAATAATTTATGGCCTTCCCAGTCGTTTTCATCCAAACCGTCTTCGATTGAAACGATTGGGTATTTGTTTGAAAGCTCTTCGTACCAGTCAACCATTTCAGCAGAAGTTTTCACTGTGTTGTCGCCTGGCAAGTTGTAAACGCCTTTTTCTTTATCGTAGATTTCAGAAGACGCAACGTCCATGGCAAGCAAGACATCTTCGCCTGGTTTGTAGCCGGCTTTTTCGATCGCTTCCATAATTGTTTGAAGCGCTTCTTCGTTTGATCCTAAGTTCGGAGCAAATCCGCCTTCGTCCCCAACAGAAGTGTTGTAGCCTTTTTCTTTCAAGACGCTCTTCAAGTTATGGAAGATTTCAGCGCCCATGCGAACTGCGTGGCGGAAAGATTCAGCGCCTACTGGCATAACCATGAATTCCTGGATGTCGACGTTGTTATCTGCGTGCTCGCCGCCGTTCAAGATGTTCATCATTGGAACCGGCAATTGTTTTGCGTTGAAGCCGCCTAAGTATTGATAAAGCGGAAGGTCCAAGTAATCTGCAGCTGCATGAGCCACTGCCATTGAAACGCCAAGAATTGCGTTAGCGCCAAGACGGCCTTTGTTTTCAGTGCCATCTAATTCGATCAACGCTTTATCGATCGAAACTTGGTCAAGAACGGAGAAGTTGCCTTCTAGTTCATTCGCAATTTCGCTGTTTACGTGTTCAACTGCTTTAAGAACGCCTTTTCCAAGGTAGCGGCTCTTGTCACCATCGCGAAGTTCTACAGCTTCATATTCTCCTGTAGATGCTCCAGATGGAACGATTGCGCGGCCGAACGCGCCGCTTTCTGTGAATACTTCAACTTCGACTGTTGGGTTTCCTCGTGAATCCAAAATTTCGCGTGCAATAATGTCAGTAATGATTGGCATGTAAAAACAGCTCCCTTAGTTTAGAATAGTGGTCTTCCTGTCATTTCTTTCGGTTGT
Organism: Planococcus massiliensis; assembly: GCF_000821325.1. Classification (NCBI taxonomy): domain Bacteria; kingdom Bacillati; phylum Bacillota; class Bacilli; order Caryophanales; family Caryophanaceae; genus Planococcus; species Planococcus massiliensis. The sequence continues at coordinate 2,325,413 of NZ_CCXS01000001.1, forward strand.
TCGATGTTCAATAATTTGAGAACAGTTGGTGCTAAATCGGCCAGGATGCCGTCGTTTCGCAGCACTTCTCCTGGTTTAGTGACGATGACCGGCACTTGGTTTGTCGTATGCGCCGTCATCGGCAAGCCGTCGATTGTCACCACTTCGTCCGCGTTTCCGTGGTCCGCTGTGATGATGGCCGAACCGCCTTTTGCATGCAGCGCATCAATGATTTTGCCTAAGCATTCATCAACGGTTTCGATGGCTTTGATCGTTGGTTCAATCATTCCGCTATGGCCGACCATATCCGGATTAGCGAAGTTCAAGATAATCGCGTCGTGTGCATCCGCTTCGATTTGAGCGACCAATTTCTCTGTCACTTCATACGCGCTCATTTCCGGCTGCAGGTCATAAGTCGCCACTTTCGGTGAATCGACCAAAATCCGGTCTTCACCCGGGAAAACATTTTCGCGTCCGCCGCTCATGAAGAACGTAACGTGCGGATATTTCTCAGTTTCTGCAATGCGCAGCTGCGTCAAACCATTTGCCGAAATCACTTCGCCGATTGTATTCTCCAAGTTCACCGTTTCAAAAGCGATGCGCGTTGGCAGAAGGTCACTATAAGAAGTGAAAGATACAAAAGTCAGGTTCTTCGGATGATTGGCGCTTAACGGGAAGCTATTAAAATCTTCCGTAATCAATGCCGAAGTCAACTGGATCGCCCGGTCGGGACGGAAATTAAAGAAGATGATCGAATCATCCGAGTTGATCGTTGCAACCGGTTCGCCTTCCTCGACAATCGCATACGGCACAACGAATTCGTCCATGACGCCCTGGTCATACGATTCAACTAATCCTTCTGTTGCAGAAGATGCAGTCAGGCCCACCCCGTCGACGATGACGCGGTAAGCTGTTTCTGCACGGTCCCAACGTTTGTCGCGGTCCATGGCATAATAGCGTCCGCTGATGGATGCAAACCGGCCAATGCCAATTTCTGCCATTTTTTCTTCTGTTTTTTCAATATAGCCGAGCGCCGTTTGCGGGCCGACGTCACGGCCATCTAGGAAGCCGTGAACGTAGACTTCCGTCAAACCTTGCTGCTTCGCAAGTTCCAAAAGCGCAAACAAATGCTCATAGTGGCTATGGACACCGCCGTCTGACAATAAGCCCATCAAGTGAAGCGAAGTACCTTTCGCTTTTACATTGGCTACCGCTTCAAGAAACGCCGGGTTTTGGTAGAAGTCGCCATCACGGATTGATTTATGGATGCGGGTCAAGTTCTGATAAACGATGCGGCCTGCACCTATATTCAAATGCCCGACTTCCGAATTGCCCATTTGGCCATCCGGCAGGCCGACAGCCTCGCCAGATGCCGTTAAAAGATTATGTGGATAGGTTTCCCAGAGTTTATCAAAATTAGGTTTTTTCGCTTGCGCCACAGCATTGCCGAATGTTTCCTGGCGGCAGCCGAAGCCATCTAAAATGATAAGTGCCACTGGATTTTCTGTATTACGCATGCAATCCCGCCTCTAGTAATTTGACAAATGAATCTGCCTCTAAACTTGCACCGCCGACCAATGCGCCGTCGATGTGCTCCATACCGAGCAATTCTTCGATATTCGCCGGTTTGACGCTGCCGCCGTATTGGATGCGGACTTGATCGGCCGCTTCCGGGCTGTATAGACTCGCGATTTTTTTGCGGATTACGCCGCAAACTTCATTCGCATCTTCAGCAGTGGCTGTTTTTCCAGTTCCAATCGCCCAAATCGGCTCATAGGCAATGACCAATTGGTTGATCTGCTCTTCAGCCAACCCGGCAACGCCTGCTGCTACTTGGTTTTCTACGATCGAAGCGGTTGCGCCGCTTTCACGCTGCTCCAATGTTTCACCTACGCACATGATCGGCGTAATGCCATGTTCATATGCAGCTTTGACTTTTTTATTGACCGAAACGTCGCTTTCATTGAAATACTGGCGGCGCTCCGAATGGCCAAGAATGACATAATTGATGCCGATATCTTTCAATTGGACCGGGCTGACTTCCCCAGTATAGGCGCCTTCTTTTGCATCATGCATCGTTTGGGCACCAATTTGAAGCGTGCTGCCTTCCGTAGCCTGCACTAATGGTTGAAGGAATAGGGAAGGTGCGCAGATGATCGAATCGACTTTATCTGCATCCGGTGCCAATCCTTTTACTTCTTCGATGAATTGTTTAGCTTCTGAAAACTTTTTGTACATTTTCCAGTTACCTGCAATAATCGGTTTTCTCAAAGAAATCCACTCCTCTTATCCGTTTTCTTAAACATTGTTAATTTTATTGTTTATTTGTCCGTCAGTGCACTGACTCCTGGAAGATCCTTGCCTTCCATGAATTCAAGAGAGGCACCGCCGCCTGTTGAGATATGGTCCATTTGATCGGCTACGTGGAATTGCTCTACTGCCGCTGCTGAATCGCCGCCGCCAATAATCGTGTAAGCATCCGTTTCAGCCATCGCCTGCGCTACCGATTTCGTGCCATTTTCGAAAGAGCTCATTTCAAAAACGCCCATTGGCCCGTTCCAGATGACCAATTTCGAATTCTTGATGACGTCTGCATAAAGTTCCACTGTTTTCGGCCCGATATCCAGCCCCATCCAGTCGCTTGGAATTTCTTTTATGTCAGCCACTTTCGTTTCGCTGTCATTTGAAAATTCTTTTGTCGTGACTACGTCAACCGGAAGATACATTTTCACGCCTTTTTCTTCCGCTTTTTGGATGAAAGACAGTGCCAAATCGATTTTATCTTCTTCTAATAAAGAAGTTCCGATTTCATAGCCTTGCGCTTTCACAAATGTATACGATAAGCCGCCGCCAATGATCAAGTTATCGACTTTATCCAACAAGTGGTCAATGACCCCGATTTTGTCTTTTACTTTTGCGCCGCCGATAATCGCTGTGAACGGGCGGTCCGGTTCAGACAAAGCTTTTCCTAGGACATCTAATTCTTTCTCTAAAAGCAAACCGGAAACTGCTGGAAGATGCTCGGCAATACCGGCAGTAGTTGCGTGCGCCCGGTGTGCTGCGCCAAATGCATCGTTTACAAAGACATCAGCCAAATCAGCAAAAGCTTTTGCTAATTCCGGATCATTTTTTTCTTCACCTGGATGGAAGCGGACATTCTCCAACAAGACGATATCGCCTTCTTCCATAGCCGCTATGGCCTGTTCCACGTTTTCCCCGATCGACTCATCGAGGCTCTTTACTTCTTTATGTAATAATTCAGCCAGCCTTGCACCGGCAGGAGCCAGTCTCAAGTCTTCGCTGACTTGGCCTTTTGGTCTGCCTAAATGGCTCGCCAGTATCACTTTCGCACCGTTCTCCACCAAATATTCGATGGTCGGCAATGCCGCACGGATGCGCGTGTCGTCAGTTACGTTTCCTTCAGCCATTGGCACGTTGAAATCTACTCGGCAAAATACACGTTTCCCCTTTAAGTCCACGTCTTTCATGGTCATCTTCTTCAACATGAAATTACCTCCCGTTCGTTTAAATAAAAAGAAGAGGTGGGGTAAATCCCCACCCCTTTTACCCTCTTTCATTATAGAGGTTCATCGGAAATTAAGCTATGATTTTGGGATTACAGCCCTGTTTTGTACATGTGCAACGCGATGTCGATGCATCGTGCAGAATAGCCTGATTCGTTGTCATACCATGCAAGAACTTTTACCATGTTGCCGCCAAGTTCCATTGTAGATAATAGGTCAACAGTAGATGAAGCTGTCACTCCGTTGTAGTCGCGTGAAACAAGCGGAAGTTCGCTGTAGCTCAAGAAAGCATTTTCGTCTTTGTCGATTGCTTCTTTCAACGCATTGTTTACGTCTTCTACTGTTACGTCTGTGTTCAACTCAGCAACTAAGTCGATCAATGAAACGTTTGGTGTAGGAACGCGGATTGCCATTCCGTCAAGTTTGCCTTCAAGTTCTGGCAATACTTTTGTTACGGCAACTGCAGCGCCTGTAGTTGTCGGAATCATTGATTCTGCTGCAGAACGTGCACGGCGGTAGTCTTTATGCGGTGAATCCAACAGGATTTGGTCGTTTGTGTACGAGTGGATCGTTGTCATCATCGCTTTTTTGATGCCGAATTTGTCGTTCAAGATTTTAGAAATTCCAGCAAGGCCGTTTGTTGTACAAGAAGCGTTTGAAATCACGTCGTCTTCTTGTGGGTTGTAGCTTTCATGGTTAACACCCATTACTAGTGTCTTCATGTTTTTGCCTGGAGCTGAAACGATAACTTTTTTAGCGCCTGCTTGGATGTGTTTTTTCGCATCGTCAGCATTTGTAAAGAATCCAGTAGATTCGATAACGATATCGATGTTGTTTTCTGCCCATGGCAAGTTTGCAGGATCTTTTTCAGAGTAAACGTGGATTTTCTTGCCGTTTACGATCAAGTCATTGCCTTCAGATGAAATTTCTGCATCCAATGTGCCGTGGATTGAATCGTATTTAAGCAAGTGTGCCAACATTTTAGCATCTGTTAAATCGTTTACTGCGACAACTTCCACTTCTTCGTTTGCCAATGCTTGGCGGAATACAATACGTCCAATACGTCCAAATCCGTTAATCGCTAATTTTAAAGTCATTTAAAATTCCTCCTGTTTTGTAGTTAACTCAATTATTTTTCTTGCTGCACCTTCATCCGTAACGAGCACGGTCTGTCTCGGTGCAATGTTGAAATAAGAAAGAATCGCTTTCGCTTTTGATCGTCCTCCCGCTACAGCCAAAATGGCTTTCGCTTTTTGGACCTGTTCCATTTGGATTCCCGCAGTTCGGATGCGATAAACAACATTTCCTTCATTGTCGAAGTAATAGCCGAATGCTTCGCTGACCGCGCCGCCTTTGCGGATCATCTCGACTTCTTCCGGCGATGATTTCCGGTGAAGCGCAATTTCCTCGGCGTTGCCGATTCCATGCACGACGACGTCCGTCTCATCATACAAATCCATCATTTCTTTGATGACCGGTTCACGCATCATCATTTCGTAGGCTTCTGCGCTGAGGTGGTCTGGCAAGTAAAGTGTTTTGACCGCTCCGCCTGTCTTCTCTGCAAAAAGTGATGCAATGGTGTTTGCCTGATGAAGCACATCTTCCCCGAGTCCGCCTCGCGCTGCAATAAATTGCAGCGACCGGTCCCGTTTGTCAGAAGAAATCTCTTTTGAGATAGCAGCCATCGTACTGCCGCCAGTCACGGCGATTTTTTTATGAAGTGGGAACTTCATTTCTAATAACCTTGCGGCCTCTTTACCGATTTTCGTTTTTACTGCTGGAATATCGTCGCTGTCCTGAGGCAAGATCAGCACTTGCGAAATCCCTAAAATGGCTTTCAGCTGCTTTTCCATATTGGATAAGCCGGACATTTCACGCATGAATTCTTTTAATGCCTCCAGCACTTCTATTCCTTGCGGCGATATCGCCATCCCGGCAGTTTTCGCTTCAATCAATTGCTGGCCTCGCAGAAGATCCGTTTCTTTCCGGATGTCGCGTTCGGTCATTCCAGCAAGTTCACTCAGCGTACGCCTGCCAATCGGCTCTTCCATCTGGATCGTCTGAAGAATTTGATAACGTTTTGTTAGGAGGTCGGTCATTTCCGGCATGAGCTTTTTTTTCGCTTCCGTTAATGGATCCATTGATTCACTCCATTTCAAGTTGGACGTTTTTTGTCCCACTCAATATTTTTCTGTCCCACTAGTTACATTCTACCGAACGGCTTTCCAAAATGCAAATAAAAAGAAGCGTTAAAATTCTAACGCTTCGAGCAGTTCAACGTAGCCGATCCTTCCGTAGATGAGAATTTCTCCTTCTCTTTCAATAACCGGTATCATCAGCATATATTTTTCGTGCAGCTGTTCATCGCTTTCAATATCGACTTCCTGATACTCCAGCGGAAAATCTTCTTTGACCAGCTCCAACATCAATTTCGCTTCTTCGCATAGTTCGCAATTTGAACGGGTATATAAAGTAAGCATTGCTTTCCCTCTTTCATTTTTATTTGCCAGTGACGCTATTATACTATTCACCCATAATATAATTAAGCAACTTGTCTGACGCGGAAATCCTTAGATTTGCCCGCTAGCTCTCTCTTCAGCCAAAAGAAAAAGCCACCCGTTCCACTGAATAAAGTGGAGCGAGCGGCTACGGATACCCTCGGAGGGAATCGAACCCCCATTTCAAGAACCGGAATCTTGCGTGTGATCCATTACACTACGAGGGCAAATGGTCCTTAACGACTTTTCTATTATAACCATAACAAAAAAACATTTCAAGTTGATTTTTGCAATTCGTTAGATTTGACCTTCATTGACCATGATGTGTATGATATTAATACAGCTGAAATGAATTTTTCAGCATGGCTAGAAACTATCTATTATGAGGAGGAACTATCTTATGAACTTAATTCCTACAGTAATTGAACAAACAAGCAGAGGCGAACGTGCATATGACATTTACTCTCGCCTTTTGAAAGACCGCGTCATTATGTTGGGAAGCGGAATCGATGATAACGTGGCAAACTCAATCGTCGCTCAGCTGCTGTTCCTTGAAGCGGAAGATCCAGAAAAAGATATTTCCATCTACATCAACAGCCCGGGCGGAAGCATCACAGCTGGTATGGCGATCTACGATGTTATGCAATTCATCAAACCGGATGTCCAAACGGTTTGCATCGGGATGGCGGCTTCAATGGGCGCTTTCTTGCTTGCAGCTGGAACAAAAGGCAAACGCTATGCATTGCCGAATGCTGAAGTCATGATTCACCAGCCACTTGGCGGTGCTCAAGGCCAAGCAACTGAAATTGAAATCGCTGCAAAACGCATCTTGCACCTTCGCGAAAAATTGAACGAAATTTTAGCGGAGCGTACTGGACAGCCGCTTGAAGTGATTTCAAAAGATACTGACCGCGACAACTTCATGACTGCGGAACGTGCGCTTGAATACGGTCTGGTTGACCAAATCATCACGCGCAACAAAATGTTGGAAGAAAAATAAGTTTGACACGAAAAAAGCTTGCAGCCGAAATGGCTGCAAGCTTTTTTTATTATCCTTCTTGTTCAACGAGTCCGGCCAGTGAATCCACGGCATTTTGCTCATCGTTGCCATCAGCCGAAATTTTTACGGTCGTGCCTTTGCTGATTGCTAAACTCATGATGCCCATGATGCTTTTCGCATTTACTTTTTTATCATCTTTTTCAAGATACACATCTGAACTGTAGCGGTTTGCTTCCTGAACAAACAAAGCCGCTTGCCGTGCCTGCAAACCGGATTTCAATTGAACTTCCACTTGTTTTTCAACCATGCTGATCCTCCTCTAAAACTGACTAGACTCTTTAAAAATATATGAAAGAACGGACGGGGCTACCGGCCGATCATTTCTCCTTTTCTCAGCGATTCAGCAATTTCATCGATTTTGCGCAAACGGTGGTTGACGCCAGACTTGCTGACGTTTCCCGTCGACACCATTTCCCCCAGTTCCTTCAAGGTAACATCCTGGTATTCAACGCGCAAGCGCGCAATTTCCCGGAGCCGCTCAGGCAGCTGGTCGATGCCGATCACATTGTCGATAAACCGGATATTTTCCACTTGCCGCAAAGCCGCATCGATGGTTTTATTCAGATTGGCGGTTTCGCAGTTGACCAGGCGATTGACGCTGTTTCGCATATCGCGGATGATCCGGACGTCTTCGAATTTCAGCAGCGCTGAATGCGCGCCCGTCAGGCTGAGAAAATCTGCAATCTTTTCCGCTTCTTTCAAATAAGTGATGAAGCCTTTTTTCCGTTCAATGGTTTTGCTGTTCAGTTGGAATTCGTTCATGAGTTCCACCAAAGAATCCGCATGGTCTTTATAAGACGAGTAGATTTCCAAATGGTAAGAAGAAGTTTCGGGATTGTTGACCGATCCTCCTGCTAGGAAAGCGCCTCTTAAATATGAACGTTTGCAGCAATTTTTCTCAATCAATTTTTTGTCGATATCGTGATGGAACTGGAAGCCTTCCGAAATGATCGCTAAATCTTCCAGAATCATTTTCGCGCCTTCGCGTAGGCGGCAAATGTAGACATTGTTCTTTTTCAACCGCATTTTTTTGCGGACGAGCAATTCGACCGAATAGACTTTGTAAAATCTTTTCAGCAATGTATAGATTCGGCGTGCAATCGCCGCATTTTCCGTCTGGATATCCAGGCTCAATTGCCGATTCGAGAAAGACAATGTGCCATTCATCCGGATCAATGCGGATAATTCCGCCTTTCCACAGCAATCATCGACTTCTATTTGAGTCAGTTCTTTTTTTGTTTCCGATGCAAAAGACAAACCTAGTCCCCCCTCTTCAAAGCATTAGAAGTAAAGATGCTTTGAATCTTCTTTAGCAAGGCCACCGGCATATCCAAATAACCATTCTGCAACTTTCATCGGTTCATGGCGCACGGCCTCTCCAAAGATATTCGTGATTTCTTCTTTGTAGACTTCAAGTCCCATGTTCCGCAGATGTTCTTCGTCATATTCTACTGGCCAAGCCCGTTCTTTCTTATAGCGTTCCACTACCGACGGCGGAAATTGAATTTTCCCGACGAGGATAGCATCTAAAAAGTCTTCTCCTACATGGTCATACAAAGCTTGGACATGGTCGGAAGCTGTATAGTGGTAGGTTTCGCCTGCTTGCGTCATCAAATTGCAAATGTAGATCTTTTTCGCTTGTGATGCCATTAAGGCTTTTTTAATATCTTTTACCAATAAATTCGGCAAAATGCTGGTATAGAGAGAACCCGGCCCGACAACAATCACATCGGCTCTATTGATCGCGGCAATGGTGTCCGGCAAGGTTTTTACGTCATTCGGCTCTAAAAAAACCCGTTTAATGGGCTGCAGATAAGCAGGAATTTTGGATTCGCCGCTCACAATGGTGCCATCTTCGAATTCGGCATGAAGCGTGACCAACTGGTTGGCAGCGGGCAATACCGTCCCATTGACATTCAGCACCCGGCTCATTTCCCGCACTGCGTGCGAGAAATCTCCTGTGATTTCAGTTAAAGCTGCGAGCATCAAATTCCCTAATGAATGCCCGTCCAAATCAAGCGATTGTTTAAAACGGTACTGAAACATTTCAGCAACGAGCGGCTCTGCATCCGACAAAGCCGCCATGACATTCCGGATATCGCCTGGCGGCGGAATGTCCAAATCGTTGCGCAAGCGTCCTGAGCTTCCTCCGTCATCGGCTACCGTGACGATAGCCGTTAAATCAAGCGGAAATTTCTTTAATCCTCTTAACAAAGTGGAAAGCCCCGTGCCCCCACCTATAATGACAACACGCTTACGGCGTAAAGCACCTGTCATGTACTCAGCCCTTTCTTGTTTTGACATCGCGATGCGTAATAATGGTTTTATTGCCTTCTGCCAGCAGTTTTCCGTAATATTCGGCAAAAGTCACGGAGCGGTGCTGTCCGCCCGTACAGCCAAAAGCGATCACCAGCTGTGCTTTGCCTTCGTTTTTGTACTGGGGAATCATAAATTCAAACAGATCGGTCAGCTTTTCGATCAGGGTCTGCGTTTCGGTCCATTGGAGCACATAATCCGAGACCGGTGCATCGAGACCCGACATCGGTTTTAGCTCTTCTATATAATAGGGGTTTGGCAGAAAACGGATATCGAAGACCAAGTCGGCATCAATCGGCATGCCGTGCTTGAATCCAAATGACATCACGTTCACGGTAAAAACATTGCTTGAAGTTGATGCAAAATCGCTGACAATTTTCTCTTTCAATTGCCGTGGGGTCATAGTAGAAGTATTGTAGATGTATTTCGCTCTTCCTTGAAGGTCCATCAGCATGTCGCGCTCTTTTTTGATCCCGCCGAGCACTAAGCCGCCCGGAGATAACGGATGTGAGCGTCTTGACTCTTTGTAGCGGCTGACAAGCGTCTGGTTGTCAGCATCCAAAAACAGCAAGGTCGTTGAAACTTTCGTCTCTTTCGAAATGTTGTCGATTGCATCGACCAGGCTATCGAAAAAGTCGCCTCCCCGAAGATCCATCACGGCCGCGACTCGCTTCATCGATTTTCCGGAATCTCTCATCAACTGGATGAACGTCAGCAATAATGCCGGCGGCAAATTGTCAATGGTGAAAAACCCAAGATCCTCAAAGCTTTGGATAGCGACCGTTTTTCCGGCTCCAGACATGCCGGTAATAATGATTAACTCTGTCTCTTCTACATGTTTATCCATTTTGGGGATTCTCCTCTTCGACCGATGTTTGTAAACTTTCCTTGATCAATTCAAAATCCGCTGTGTAATGGAAAGTCCCGTATTGCATACCTGGCTGGTTTACCGCAAACAGCAAATTGCTGCGGTCTCCTTCTGCCATTGGTAAAAACGCCAAACTCTCGACCGGATGCCATTCCAGCAATCCTTCTCTCGTCTCTTCAAATAATTGGCCTTCTAAATCTCTCGCGATAAATGTATAAAGCATCCATTCATCGACAACTTGACCGTTTTCATAAATCATCATTGTATAAATGCCTTTTAAATGGGTGCCGATCGGTTTTGCTCCGGTTTCTTCCGTGAATTCCCGGATCCCCGCTTCATAAATCGACTCGCCTGATTCCATTTTTCCGCCCGGAGCGACATACCAATTGCGCCGAGGTTTTCTTAATAACAGTACTTGTCCATCACGGACTACTAATAAATTCGCAATTCTCTGCACATTCGACACTCCGTATCTTTTGTAAACTCTCTCCATTATACAACTATCCTGGCGTGTCATGCAAAGAAAGAAAAGCAGAAGCGCCTGGGTAGCCTCGACAAGCGCTGGAGGGCTTAAGGTGAATGGCGTTCTTTGCCATTTACCGTAAGACCGAAGCGACCTCGAGAGGCTGGGTGCTGGAGCTAGACAGAAAGAAAAGCAGAAGCGTCCTGTTAAACCTCGGCAGATGGATGACAAACACAAAAAGAGGCCGCCTCCCGGAATTTCCGGAAAACGGCCTGTCAAATTACTTTATAAAAAGGGGGTCAATTTACTATCTTTACTATACCACCGGTTCATGTCAACGGTGTTACAAAAGCGTTAAGAACGCGTTAAATTAAGCTTTAATCCCTGTTTTTTCAAGCAATTCTTCAATATAATGCTGAGCAGCCTGGGCAGCGATGCTTCCGTCGCCTGTAGCTGTCACCACTTGGCGAAGCATTTTCTCGCGTACGTCCCCTGCAGCGTAGATTCCTGGCACAGAAGTCTCCATTTTTTCGTTCGTTACGACATAGCCTTCGTCATTTAAAATGCCTAATTCAGCGAATGGCTTAGTCAATGGAAGCATACCGATATAAATGAATACGCCGTCTGCTTTAAATTCCTGCTCTTCTCCGTCTTTTGTTGACACCAGCGTCACGCTGCCGACTTTACCATTTTCATCGTTGATTTCTTTCACCGTATGGCTCCAGATAAAATCAATTTTGTCATTGGCAAATGCGCGGTCCTGAAGGATCTTTTGAGCTCTTAGTTCATCCCGGCGGTGGACAATCGTCACTTTGTCAGCAAAGCGCGTCAAGTAGACGCCTTCTTCTACTGCAGAGTCTCCTCCACCCACTACGACCAGGTTTTTCTGTTTAAAGAACGCCCCGTCACAAACCGCACAATAGCTGACTCCGCGTCCGCCCAATTCGTTTTCGCCCGGGATGCCCATTTTTTTGTATTCGGCTCCGGTTGTAATGATGATTGCACGCGCTTTGTATTCTTTCGAGCCCGCTTTGATCGTTTTGTATTCTTCGCCGTCGATGATTTCTTTTACATCGCCATACGCATATTCTGCGCCAAATTTTTTCGCATGTTCGAACATTTTGTTGGAAAGATCCGGCCCTAAGATATGGTCAAAGCCTGGATAGTTTTCGATTTCTTCGGTGTTGGCCATTTGTCCGCCTGGAATACCACGTTCAAGCATCAACGTTGAAAGGTTGGCTCTTGAAGTGTACACAGCAGCGGTCATGCCTGCTGGTCCGGCTCCGATAATAATCACGTCGTAAATGTTTGTTGTTTCAGTCATAATAGGCCCTCCTCGGTCTCAATAAGTAAATCGTATAAGATATTTTCTTTTCCGGCAAGGTTTTTGCCTAGGACTCAAAAATCGGCAAATATTGGATCAATTGATTGACGTATTTTGTTAAAGTCGCCGCGGATACTCCGAAATGCGCGGCAATTCCTTTTTTTGTAATGGCATGGTCTCGCGAGGATTTGACCATATAATCCACTGCCGCCGCAAGCGCCCGGGGGTTTTTAAATTCATACCCGCGATCAAAGGCTTTTTCCACTAACATGAACCACATTTGGAATGCATAGGAGCCTTTCTCTGTGACCATGTTTTCTTCAGCGTACAGAATCTCCGTCGCTTCCATCGCCCGCAAAAATGCTTTTTCTTCCTGGATCGAGTCATTAAAGGAATGGCCCAGTGCATATCCGAGCAAATACGTTTCAAGGACCGTCGGCTGTTCTGCCTTCAGCCATTTCGGATGCGAAATGATTTCTTGTTTATGGGATGATTTTCCGAGTAAGAACAGGCCGAATAGCCGTTCACTGCGATGCTCGTGGTCAAGCTTGTCGATCAAATAGTCGCGGTTATGCTCCAATGCATCTTCATGGGGCATTTTCTCATGTTCGTACCACGGTTCATAGCCGTCTTTGCCGGGATCCATTTTCGTTAGTTGCTTCCAGGCCTGTCTTGCGACCTCTTCATGGCCCGAATGGTAGGCTGCATGCGACAGCCAGAAATAAAAAGCCGGGTCTCCATCAAAGCCGCGTTTTTGAAGGCTTCTGAGCCAGCGATAAGCTTCTTTGTATTTGCCGACAAGCGCAAATGTAGCTCCTAATTTATAGCGGTGCTCAAAAACATAAGGCTGGATCTTTTTCAAAAGCGCCAAGACATCTTCAAGTTCCTCGTTCTTTTCGTAATAATGAAATACGGCCAGATTGCACAGCGCATGGAGATTGCCCGTATTGCGTCTTAACACATCATGCAATAGCGCTTTTGCCATCTCCGTTTCCCCGATATAGAAATAGGCCAAAGCCAGATTATTGTGGGCTCCCCAGAAATCGGGTTTTTCCTCAATCAGATTTTCAAGGAGTGTGATGGCCTTCGCAAAATCGCCTTGCTCCATGAGGCGCCGCGCTTTTTCCTGTTGATAGAAATCTTCGCTGTCCTGCGCTTCCCCTTCATCATCAAACAGCTGCCAGTCTTCCTGTTCCGCAAAATCGATGATTTCGAGCGCCTCAGCCACATACTGCCCTTGAGGAACGCTTTCGGTATATTTCTTGGCATAATTCCGCGCTTCCAGAAACATGCCGAGATGTGCATGGACTTCTGCCAGGAAAAAGAGGGTTTCAGCTTGCAGCGGATCCAGCTCATGCGCTGTCCGCAGCGCTTCCATCGCCTGCTCAAATTCCTGCATCTCCATGAGGACAATGCCGAATTGCGTCCAGATGACCGCTGATTCAGGGCTTAATTCTGTTGCCCGCTGCAAGTATTTATGGGCTTTTGGATACTGCTCTTTCTGCAGCTCTTTTAAGCCTTTTTTGTAATAATATTCGCCTGTTGGAATGAACGACAGGACATTCTGATGGTTTTTCTGTTTTTTATTCTCCAAAATATGCCTCCGCAAAAGTAAAAGGAACGATAGTCATCGCTCCTTCACTTAAATATGCTGTCATTATAGCATATTTCCCTGTTATTTACTTGAAGTTTTTACTGCATGCCGCTCTTGGAGCACAGCAATCACCTGGTCCAAATCCACTTTTTGTTCTTGAAGCAAGACCAGTACGTGATAGAACAAATCGGCCGTTTCCATCGATAATTCCTGTGGATCCCGGTTTTTAGCGGCAATGATGACTTCCGCTGCCTCTTCTCCGACTTTTTTGCAGATCTTATCGACGCCTTCGGTAAAGAGGTAGGTTGTATAAGCCCCTTCCGGCATTTCCTGTTCCCGGTTCCGAATCAATTCGGTCAATTCCTTGAACATGTCCGCTTTCGACGGATTTGGCGTTCCGGAAAGTGTTTCATTGAAGCAGCTGTTTTCTCCTGTGTGGCAGGCAGGCCCGTTCGGAATCACTTCGTAGATCAGCGCGTCGCCGTCGCAATCCAAGCGTACAGCGGTCACTTGCTGCGTATTGCCGCTCGTCGCCCCTTTGTTCCAAAGTTCCTTGCGGCTTCTCGAATACAGCCATGTTTCGCCAAGTTCGATGGTTTTGTTGACCGCTTCTTCATTGGCATAAGCCAAGGTCAATACTTCTTTCGTTTCAGCGTTTTGAATAATCACGGGAATCAGCCCGTTTTCATCGTATTGGATTTTGCTCATCGGACATTCACTCCCTTAGTTTTTAAATAATCTTTTACTTCAGCAATGCTCGTTTCCTTGTAATGGAATATCGAAGCGGCAAGTGCCGCATCTGCGTCCACTTCTTCAAAGACTTCGGCAAAATGCTCGCGGTTTCCTGCACCGCCGCTCGCGATGACCGGCACTTCGACCGCTTCCCGGACCGCCTGAATCATGCTCAAATCAAATCCGTCTTTTTGTCCGTCCTTGTCCATGCTCGTAAGAAGCAATTCACCGGCGCCAAGTTCGACGCTCCGCTTCGCCCATTCGACAGCGTCCCATTCGGTTTTATTGCGTCCGCCGTGCGTATAGACGTCCCAGCTGTCGCCGTTTCTTTTCGCATCGATCGCAACTACGATGCACTGCGAACCGAAATAGTCGGCGCCTTCTTTGATCAATTCCGGCCGGTCCAGCGCCGCCGTATTCAACGACACTTTATCCGCTCCGGCTCGCAGCATCCTCTTGATGTCTTCAAGCGTCCGGATGCCGCCGCCGACTGTAAACGGAATCGACAATTCGGTCGCGACGGTTTTTACGACTTCAACCATCGTCTCTTTTCCTTCGTGCGATGCGGAAATATCGAGAAACACCAATTCATCGGCGCCTTGCTTATCGTAAAAACGGGCAAGCTCCACCGGATCTCCGGCATCCCGGAGCGACACAAAACTGACGCCTTTGACAACGCGCCCTTCTTTGACGTCGAGGCACGGAATAATGCGTTTCGTCAGCATGACAGCGCCTCCTCGAGCGTAAAGCGTTTTTCATACAATGCTTTTCCGATGATGACGCCGGCAATCGAACTGTCGGCCGCCGCCTGTTTAACGCTGCGGATATCTTCAAGCGTCCCGATGCCGCCCGAAACGATCACTTCCGCCTGATCAGCTGACACCAATTTTTTATTGGCCTCGATATTCGGGCCTTGCAGCGTACCGTCTGTAGCAATATCCGTGTAGATGAAATGCTTCGCGCCTTTGGAAGCGAAAAAGTTGGCGACATCCGTTGCCGATTGGCTCGACGTTTCAAGCCATCCTTCAGTCGCCGCCATGCCGTCTTTCGCATCAATGCCGATGACAATTTTCTCGGCTCCAAATTCTTCTATAAAGGAAACCGCAAGTTCCGGGTTGCGGATGGCAAGGCTGCCGATAATGACCCGGCTCACGCCGTTTGATAAATAATGTTTAATGTCTTCACGGGTACGGATGCCGCCGCCGATTTGGACTTTAACCGGCAATTTCGCCGCTTCGATCACGACTTGGTCGTTGATGCGGACGCCGTCTTTGGCACCGTCCAAATCCACCATATGGATCCATTCCGCTCCTGATGCTGCGAATTGCTTCGCCATGTCCACCGGCGAATCGCCGTATACCGTTTCCTGGTCGTAATCCCCTTGGTAAAGGCGTACGCATTTGCCGCCGCGCAAATCAATGGCGGGGTAGATCTGAAACTTGCTCATCGAGATTCCTCCTGACATTTGCAATCCATTGCTCCAATAAATAATGGCCGAAATCACCTGATTTTTCCGGGTGGAACTGCATGCCGGTGATCAACCCGGAGCCGACCACTCCCGGCACCTGCACTTCCCCGTAGCTAGCAGTTCCAAATACTTCCTGTTCGTCGGTATTGACCGCTAAGAACGAATGGACAAAATAGACGTGTGTGTCGACTTGCAGGTCATCAAGCCAGTAAGGCATCCGCGAAAACTCCAAACGGTTCCATCCCATATGCGGGATGCGGTGCGTGCCTTTTTCGAAGCGGCGAATCTGGCCTTTCAGTAAGCCAAGGCCATTTGCCGGTTTTACTTCTGAACTGTCTTCATATAATAATTGCATGCCGAGGCAAATTCCGAGAAGCGGAATTTTCCGTTCCGGCAACGACCGGATAAACGAAGACAAGCCTTTTTCATTCAACAATTCCATCGCGTCCGGAAAAGCCCCGACGCCCGGAAGCAAAATCCCTTCCGCTTCCTTCAGAATCTCGGGATCGTCTGAAAGAATTACCGTGCAATCCAATTTCTTCAGCGCTTGTTCCACACTGAAGAGATTGCCCATGCCGTAATCGATAATGCCGATGATCATGTCAACAACCCCTTTGTCGAAGGCACGCCTTTCACACGCGGATCGATGCTTGTCGCTTCATCCAGTGCACGCGCGAGTGCTTTGAAAACCGCTTCGATGATATGGTGTGTGTTTTTGCCGTAATGGATGATGACGTGGACGTTCATGCGGGATTCAAGCGCGAATTTCCACAGAAATTCCTGCACCAATTCCGTATCGAATGTGCCGACTTTGGCATTTGGAATTTCGCCTCTCAGTTCAAGGTGAGGGCGGTTGGAACAGTCGATGACCACTTGGGCAAGTGCATCGTCCATCGGCACAAATGCGTTGCCGTAGCGGCGAATCCCTTTTTTATCACCCAGGGCTTCTTTCACTGCCTGGCCGAGCACAATGCCGATATCTTCCGTTGTGTGGTGATCGTCAATATGCGTATCGCCGTCCGCTTTAATCTCGCCGTCAAATAACCCGTGCTTGATGAACAGATCCAGCATATGGTCCATAAACGGGACGCCGGTTTCGATATCGGCCTTTCCTTCGCCATCCAGTGAAAAGGCAACCGCCACTTTCGTTTCATTCGTATCTCGTTTCAATTCCGCTTTTCTCATCATCAGTTCCCCTTTTCCCATGAACGCGATTCCACTGCCCGTGCGTGGCCTTCCAGCCCTTCTAGACGCGCAAGCCTCGCAATCTTCGCTTCGTTGTTATGCCATGCCTGTTCACTATAATAAACGACGCTCGTCCGTTTGATAAAATCATAGACCGATAATGCGCTTGAGAACCGGGCCGTGCTGTTTGTCGGCAGCACGTGGTTCGTGCCGGCAAAATAATCGCCGACCGGCTCCGATGAATAGCGCCCAATAAAAATGGCGCCGGCATTCTCGATTTTTTCAGCCGCTGCTTCTGCATCGGCTGCAATAATTTCAAGGTGTTCAGGCGCCAGCTCATTGGCTGCCCGGATCAGTTCACCCATCATTTCGCCGATATAAATCATGCCGTGCTCCTGGATCGCTTGCGCCGCAATGGATTGCCGCGGCAAAGTTTCAAGCTGCCGGTCGATTTCTTTTGAAACTGCGTCAGCCAGTTGTTCGCTGGTCGTGAGCAGAATCGCACTCGCCATCGGGTCATGTTCGGCTTGAGACAATAAATCCGCTGCCACTTCATCGGCAAAAGCGGTGTCGTCTGCAATGACCGCAATTTCACTCGGTCCTGCAATCATGTCAATCGCGACGTCACCGTACACTTCGCGTTTAGCAAGCGCCACAAACACATTGCCCGGCCCCGTAATTTTATCCACAGCTTGGATCGTTTCCGTGCCATACGCAAGTGCAGCAATCGCCTGTGCCCCGCCGACTTTATAGACTTCCACAACCCCTAAGATATGGGCAGCTGCTAAAACGCCGTCTGACAATGCCCCATCTTTTCCAGGAGGCGATGTAATGACGATGCGCCGCACGCCTGCCACTTGAGCCGGGATGACGTTCATCAATACAGATGACGGATAGGCGGCTGTGCCGCCCGGAACGTAAAGTCCGGCCGACCCAATCGCCGTCACCCGCTGCGCAACATAAGATCCGTCCGCTTTCTCGTTTTTATAGCCTTCCTGCTTTTGGCTTTCATGGTAGCTTCGGATATTTGCTGCCGCTTCCTTCAAATCTTCCAGCAATTGCGGGTCAAAACGGGCAACGGCCTCATCGATTTCTGTTTGGTTGACACGAAGGCTGTCGAGTTCAACCCCGTCCCATTTCGCTGTATACTCATGCAAGGCCTGGTCTCCGCTTGCACGGACCTGTTGGATGATTTCTTTGACGGCCGCCAATTGGGCGGCGTTTCCTTCCGCTACGGTTCTTCTGAGCGAAATGCCTGCTGCTAATTTCGTTTGTTTCATTTTAGCGCCTGCTTTCTCAGCTTTTCAACCATTTCCGAGATGCGCTGCTGTTTTAATCGGTAGCTAACTGGATTCGCGATTAATCGGGACGTGATATCGACAATTTTTTCATATTCCACTAAGCCGTTTTCTTTCAACGTCTTTCCTGTCGAAACGATGTCGACAATGCGGTCCGCAAGGCCAATCATCGGCGCCAGTTCAATCGAACCGTTCAATTCGATAATTTCCACTTGTTCGCCTTTGCTGCGATAAAAGCGGGAAGCGACTTCCGGATATTTCGTCGCGATGCGCGGCGTCACTTCGTTCATGGTCGTATTCGGCAAACCGGCTGTCGCGATGTAGCAGCTGCTGATGCCAAGGTCCAATAATTCATGGACCGAACGGTCATGTTCGAGCATCACATCTTTGCCGGCAATCCCGACATCGGCAACTCCGTGTTCTACATAAACCGGTACATCCATCGGTTTTGCCAGGATAAATCGAAAACGCTCGTTCGGCGCTTCGACAATCAGCTTGCGGGAATCGTCCAGTTCTTTCGGCAAGTCATAGCCTGCTTTCACCAATAACTCATAAGCTTCTTCAAAAATGCGCCCTTTTGGCATCGCAATCGTCAATTCATCCATTCTTCCCACCGTCCAATCGTCTGACATCGCTGAACAATGCCGTAAATTCATCTAAAGCCTGCACAGCCGGAGCGTACTGAAGCGTCGTCCGCTGCCCTTCCGAACGAAGTTTTTGCGCCAATCCATGCGCTTCCTGCTCCGTTTCTTCTGTGAACAAAACAAGCGTCTGCGATTCTTTTTCGCGGTTTGGCGCCATTGCTTCCAGCAGGCGGTCAACCCGCAAACCAAATCCGGTTGCGCCGACTTGAAGATCGAATTGCTTCATCAATCCATCGTAGCGTCCGCCATTGCCGAGCGGAAATCCGCTTCCTGCTCCGTAGAACTCGAAAACCAGCCCTGTGTAATACGTCATATGGCTAATAAACGACAGGTCGAATGTAACTGAATCCGTCAGGCCATTGCGTTCCATAATGGTATGCAATTTCAGCATTTCTTCATATAAGCTGTTTTGTTCTGTATTTAAAGGGTCGATCCATTGCTTCCATTCTTCCAGCTCAGAAGTTGTGATCAGCCGGTTAAAGCTTTCTAATGATTCTTCTTTTATTGGCAAGGTTAAAGCCAATTGTTCAAATCCGACACTGTTCTTGGAAACTAACGCTTC
The DNA here is from genome assembly GCF_000821325.1 of Planococcus massiliensis. Lineage (NCBI taxonomy): Bacteria > Bacillati > Bacillota > Bacilli > Caryophanales > Caryophanaceae > Planococcus > Planococcus massiliensis. The sequence goes on from NZ_CCXS01000001.1 coordinate 2,344,928, forward strand.
CCGGACCAAATCGATCTGTTCCTCCGATAAGCCGAAATCCTTTAAGATCAACTGAAGCAATTGGGTATGGCCGATGACCACCCGAACCGATTCCACTTGCAGCTCTTTCAGGATGGAAGAAGCGAGAATGATCACTTCCGCATCCGCATAAAGAGAATCATCCCCAATCAATTCAACGCCCATCTGTTCAAATTCCGCAGGGCGTCCCCCTTCACGCTTTTGCGCCCGGAAAACATTGGAGTAATAAGCCAAGCGTACCGGCATTTTTTCTTTTAATAATTTGGATGCCGCAACGCGTGCAATCGGCGAAGTCATGTCTGGACGCAGTACTAAGGTTTCGCCTTGGCTGTCCAATAATTTAAAGAGGGCATTGTCAGCGATTGCGCTGATTTTCCCGATCGTTTCGTAATATTCAAGCGTCGGCGTCTGCAACAGATCATAGCCTGCTTTTTCCATAATGGATGTGCCTTTTGAACGCAATTCCGTTTTCTTTTTTGCGATAAAAGGGAAATCATCCCGCATGCCGAGCGGTTTTTCGAACATTTGGATCGTCATTGGATTCACTTCCTAAATTTGGTTATTTTACTTTAGTTAGTTAGAGTGGTGAAGTATTTTTAATTTTAACTTATCTTTCTATCAACCGTCAAGGAATTAGAAAAAAAGCCCGTGAAGAAAAGGGTTGTTTTTCTTCACAGGCTTTCTATTGCTGCTTGTTCAGCAGCGCTTTCTAATTGGCGTTCTGCCATTTGTTCAGCTGTATAAATGACCTTCATCGGATTGCCGCCGACAAAAGCGCCGGCTGGAACGTCTTTATGGACCAATGTGGCAGCAGAAACGATGGCGCCGTCTCCAATGGCAATGCCGGGCAAAATGGTGCTGTTTGCACCGATCATGACCCGGTCGCCAATCACCACTTCCCCGAGCCGGTATTCTTCGATTAAATATTCATGGGCAAGAATCGTGGTGTTGTAGCCAATGACCGAATTTTTGCCGACTTTGATTTTCTCCGGAAACATGACATCGAGCATCACCATTAAAGCGAAGGAAGAATGCTCGCCGATTTTCATGCCGAGAAACGTTTTGTAAAGCCAATTTTTCATGGGCAAAAACGGAGTATAGCGCGCTATTTGAATAACCACAAAGTTCTTTGCGACTTTCCAGAACGGAACCGTCTTGTAGACATGCCAAAGTGAGTTAGGGCCAGTGACGAAATGGCGCTCCGTCTTTCTCATTGGACCGCTTCTTTCGTCAATTCCAGCAAATCGCTAATGTGCTGCAGCATATAATCCGGTTCGTAGCTTGCTAAAAAAGCTTCTCCTTTAATCGACCAAGCAACTCCCGCCGTCCGGACGCCGGCATTTTTGCCGCCTTCGATGTCGTGGTAATTGTCGCCGATCATCAACGCTTCTTCTTTTGAAGCGCCCAGCTTCTCCAATGCCAATAAAATGGGCTCCGGATCCGGCTTTGGATTTTTCACTTCATCCAAACTGATGACATGCTCAAACACTTCTTCAATCCCCATCAGCTTCAAGCCGTGCCGAATGTTCGCACTTCTTTTCGTTGACACAATCGCCATCTTCACGCCGCGCGCTTTCAGCAAGCGCAACGTTTCAGCAACTCCATCATATTCAGTCACCAGTTCATCATGCATTTGTTTATTGGTTGCGCGGTATTGTGCGATCAATTCGACAGCCCGCTCCGCATCGATCGATTCGAATGTCTGCTCGAGCGACGGACCGATAAAATGCAGGATGTCTTCCCTTTCATAGCGCCCTGGGAAATGCTCTGCAAGAACCGCCATAAAGGTTTGGATGATCAATTCGTTAGTATCGAGCAGCGTGCCGTCAAAGTCGAACAGCAGTGCATTGATTTCTTTCGTCATGTCGAATACACTTCCTTCCGGTTAGCTTCCGATTTCCGCCAGACGTACGATACGAAAATCGTCAAAACAAGGGCTGTGGCGAGCCGGATCAAGAACAGCGGCCAAATCGGGATACCAAGCGGAATAAAGATCAGCGTATCTTCGACGATGGCGTGGCAGGCAACGAGGAAGATAAACGCCAACGTTGCATCTTTTTTGCTGACCCCGTCCTCCTGGACGGCTTGGATCATGACGCCTGCTCCCATCGCCAAGCCGAAAATCAAGCCGGATGCCAAAGTTAAAGAAGCATTTTTTTTAATTCCCAGAAGGCGTGTCAATGGCCCCATGCCATCCGAAATGCGCTGCAAATACCCTTTGTCTTTCAATATTTGGATCATGAGCATAAGCGGGATGACAATCATCGCTAATTGCAAAACACCGAATGTCGCTTTTTCAAGGCCTAACAGGAAAATGCCCATCCAGCTTTCAGGATCGGCTGCCGCTTCCGGTGCAAATCCGTACTGGGCAATTTCGCCGCCGCCTTTCCACACCAGGTTGATGATAATTCCTGAAAGCGCAGCTAATCCGAAACGGACCACTAACACGACCCATAGTTTAACGCCAACTTTCAAGGCGACCCCGGTTTCAATAAAAATATTATGCGAAAACGACAGCATGACCGCGAGAATGAAGACTTCCTTCACGGTCAAATCCAAGGAAAGGATTCCGGCAATGCCGGCATAAAGGTTCAAGGCATTCCCGAGAACCAGCGGGATGGCGGCATCTCCGCTGAGCCCAAACAATCCCATGAGCGGAGATACTAAATCAATTATAAAAGGCAAAACAGGCGTGAACTGGAGCATGGTCACGATTAAGGTAATCGGGAAAATCACTTTCCCGAGTGTCCATGTCGTTTTAAGGCCTGCTTTTAATCCGTTTTTCAAAGTAGACATTCCATCGCTTCTTTCTCTATTATTTATCCAAATAACGGGGAGGATTTTTCAAGCTCACTCTCCGGTAAATGATGAACACAGCACTGATCAAAATCGCAACAATCGACACGACTTGCGCCGCACGAAGCTCCCCGATCACATACAGGCTGTCCGTCCGCATTCCTTCTATGAAGAAACGGCCAACTGAATACCAGATTGCATAGAAGAAGAACATTTCGCCGCGGACCAGATTCACCCGGCGCAGCAGCAATAACAGGATGATGCCGACAAGGCTCCACAGCGATTCATAAAGAAACGTTGGATGGTAATACGATCCGTCTATGTACATTTGGTTAATAATCCAGTCGGGCAAAAACAAATTCTCCAGGAAATTTCGTGAAACTTCTCCGCCGTGCGCTTCCTGGTTGATGAAATTCCCCCACCGGCCGACAGCCTGGCCGATGAGGATGCTTGGCGCTAAAATGTCCGCCACTTTCAAAAACGGCGTATTGCGGCGTTTCGTGAAAATATAGGCGACAATGACCGACGCAATCAACGCGCCGTGAATTGCAATTCCGCCATTCCAAATGGCGATGATTTCAGCGGGATGGTCTTTGTAATGCTCCCACTGGAATGCAACGTAGTAAATCCGCGCCCCCACAATGGCAAGCGGCACTGCCCAAATGAGGAGATCCGTCAAAAAGTCCGGATGCAGCCCCCGTTTGACCATTTCCCGCTGGCCTACTAAAAACGCAATGATGATGCCCGTAGCAATGATGACGCCGTACCACCGGACATCGATCGGGCCGAGTGAAAACGCGACCGGATCAATTACAGCTAAAATCGAATACATGACTTGCACCTTCCTGTCCACTTAATTTGCATCTTGGGCAATCACTTCGTCCAGACGTTTTGAAAATTCTTCCGCTGCATTGACGCCCATGCGCTTCAACCGGTAATTCATAGCGGCCACTTCGATGATGACGGATAAGTTCCGCCCGGGCCGGACAGGAATCGTTAATTTCGTCAAATCTGTATCGATGATTCGCATCTTTTCTTCTTCCAACCCTAATCGGTCGTAAGTTTTTTCCTGGTCCCAAATCTCCAAATCAATGACCAATGAAATCCGTTTGAACATCCGGACGGCGCTTGCACCGAAAAGCGTCATGATGTCGATGATGCCGACGCCGCGGATTTCAAGCAAATGCTCAATCAACTTCGGCGGATGGCCAACCAGCGTATTTTCGCCTTCCTGATGGATTTCTACGCAGTCATCTGCCACTAAGCGATGGCCTTTTTTGACCAATTCGAGCGCAGTCTCACTTTTCCCGACGCCGCTTTTGCCCGTAATCAACACCCCCACGCCATAAATATCGACTAGCACACCATGAACCGCTGTTGTCGGCGCCAGTTGGCTTTCCAAGTAATTCGTCAACAAACTGGAAAAACGCGTAGTCGGCATTTGCGTGCTGAGCACCGGTACGTGCGTTTTGCTTGAGGCATCCACCAATTCCACTGGCACATCCATGCCGTGGGAAACGATGATTGCCGGAGTTTCTTCGGTGCAGAGTTTCATCATGCGGGTACGGCGTTCATCCGCTTCCAATAAAGCAAAAAACGACAATTCTGTTTTGCCGAGCAATTGCATCCGGTTTGCCGGATAATGCGTGAAGTATCCGGCCATCTCCAGGCCTGGACGCGAGATATCGCTGATCGGAATATGGCGGCCCAACCCTTCTTCGCCGCTGATCAATTTCAAATCAAATGTTTCCATTACTTGTTTTGTTGTAACTTGTCCCATCTTTACCCTCATTCCTTTTACACTCAGAACGAAAGAACTTTTTCAAAGTTCTTTCTTCTTTCAAGCGGTTTGCTCCTATTTTAACATGGAAACAATGAAATTGAAGTTTTTGATGTCTCCTTTCTGTCCGCTCTCTTCTATATAAGTGGAAAAGGAGGAGAAAATATGAAAATAATCATTGATGCAGGGCATGGCCCGGAAACGCCAGGCAAGCGCTCTCCTGACGGCAGGCTTCGGGAATTTCACTTTAATTCCGCTGTCGCGGAGGCGGTCAAAAAACGGCTGGTGTTAGATGGCCATTCGGTCATTTTCAGCCACCAAAAAGAGGCCGATGTCCCGCTGCACGAAAGGACGCACCTGGCTAACCGGCTAAAAGCGGAATTGTTCATCTCTATCCATGCTAATGCATTCGGTTCTGCTTTTAATTCGAGCTGCGGAATTGAATGCTTTACGTATACGAAGCCTTCCGCAGCTGCCAAAACATTAGCCGCCTCCCTCCAAAACGCTTTGGTTCTTGCAACCGGGCGCCCGGATCGCGGTGTGAAAGGAGCTGATTTTGCCGTTCTCCGCGACACGTCAATGCCGGCCGTCTTAATTGAATGCGGCTTTATGACAAACCGGATCGAACTGGAGTTATTAAAATCCGAAAACTACCGAACTTCTTGCGCCGGTGCCATTGTTTTCGCCATCAATTGCTATCAGACTGCATTGCATTCCCGAAGGAAAGCCTAACCGCTTCCTTCGGTTTTTTTATTTTCTGCCCTTTCTGCTACACTTGTTTTAAGAAGTTGAACATAAAGAGGTGCATGATGTACAAAACAATTGGAATTTTAGCGCATGTGGATTCAGGAAAAACCACCTTTTCCGAACAGCTGCTTTTTCATACACACAGCATTCGGCAGCGCGGGCGCGTCGATCATCAGGACACGTTTCTCGATAGCCATGAAATCGAAAAAAACCGGGGAATTACTATTTTTGCTGACCAAGCCCGATTTCAGCATGGCGATTCGACTTACTATTTAATCGATACGCCAGGCCACGTCGATTTTTCTCCGGAGATGGAACGGGCCATCCAAGTGATGGATTATGCCATCGTGCTCGTGAATGCGGCTGACGGCATCGAAGGCCATACGGAAACTGTATGGCAGCTGCTGGACAAATATAACGTGCCGGTCTTCTTTTTTCTCAATAAAACCGACCGGGAAGGAGCAGATCCGGAAGCGGTCTTACAAGAAATGAAACATGAGTTGACGCCTGACGTTTTTGATATGACGAAGGAATTTAGCAATGAAGAGCTTTCCGAGGAATTTATTGAATTTATTGCAGAACGGGACGAGGGTCTGTTGGAGCATTATATGGAATGGGGCTACGATGCGCAGTTATGGCGGCAAACTTTAATCTCCATGATCCGTGACCGCCGGATTTTCCTTAGCGGCAGCGGCTCTGCGCTAAAAGACATCGGTGTCCTAACATTTTTCGAGAAGCTGGATGCCTTGACGGAAACCTCCTATGACGAAGAACAACCATTTTCTGCCAAAGCCTATAAAATTCGGCACGAAGCCAATGGCACCCGCGTGACTTTCTTTAAAATCCTGAGCGGAACGCTGCGTGTCCGCGATGAAATCGAATACGGAGAACCTGGTTCGAGAAAAAGAGAAAAAGCGACGCAGCTCCGGGTTTACAGCGGCGCTAAATTCCAACCGGCTGAGCTGGCGCATGCCGGCGAACTGATTGCTGCAACCGGTTTAAGCGAAACTGCGATTGGCGAAGGGGTGGGAACATTGATCCACTCCCCTTCCACTGATACGATTCCGGCATTGAAATCGAAAGTGCTTTTTGAAGATTCTCTTTCCGTAAAAGAAGTGTTGAAGGCGTTTCAATTTCTCGATGCCGAGGACCCTTCGCTTCATATCAACTGGGATGAGCATTTTCAGGAACTCCATATCCACGTGATGGGCGTGATCCAGTTGGAAGTGCTCGAGCAAATCGTCAAAGACCGTTTCGGTTTCACGGTCACGTTTGGGAATCCCGAAATTCTCTACAAAGAGACGATCACAGACAGCGTTACCGGTTACGGCCATTTTGAACCTTTGCGCCACTATGCGGAAGTCCATCTGAAAATCGAAGCTGCGGAACGCGGCAGCGGCGTCACCCTTTCAAACCTTTGCCATGCGGATGAGTTATCCACAGGCAATCAGAACCTGGTTCTTCACCATTTAAGCGAACGGGATCATCATGGTTTATTGACAGGATCGCCATTGACGGATGTCCATATTACGTTGTTGACTGGCCGCGGACATAAAGAGCATACTTCCGGCGGAGATTTTCGTGAAGCCGCTTACCGAGCCCTGCGCCAAGGGCTTGAAAAAGCCCAAAATCGGCTTTTGGAACCGATGTACCGGTTTAAAATAAGTACGAGCATTGATTTTATGGGCAAAGTGCTGTCCGATATCCAGCAAGCTCACGGAAAGTTTGACGCACCGCACACGGCGGACGGCAAAGTTTTCATCGAAGGCACCGTCCCTGTAGCCACTTTCATGAATTACAGTACGGAATTCGCTTCGTTCACCCACGGCAAAGGAAGTTTAAATCTGCTGTTCGGCGGCTATGATTTCTGCCACAATGAAGAAGAAATCATCCAACAGATTCAGTACGATAAAGAAGCCGATCCCGCTTATACTTCTACGTCGATTTTTTGTGCCAAAGGCCATGGCTATAAGGTGCCATGGGATGAAGCGGAAGCTGCCATGCACCTTTTATAAATTCTTTCAGAAATGAGGGGAAGACGATGTACGAACCGAAGACAAAAGAAACGGATGACAGTGTCATCGAATTTATCGAAGCGGTGGAAAATCCGAAAAAACGGCAAGACGCTTATCGATTGCTAGAGATTTTCGAAGAAACAAGCGGGTATCCGGCTAAAATGTGGGGGCCGAGCATTGTCGGCTTCGGTTCCTATCACTACGTTTACGCTACAGGGCATGAAGGCGATGCACCGCTCGTTGGTTTTTCGCCGCGCAAAGCAAAAACGGCGCTTTACTTCGCAACGGGCGACGACGAACGAAGCAAATTACTCGAAAAGTTTGGAAAGCACACAAGCGGAAAATCCTGTGTATACATCAATAAAACAGAGGATATCGACGTCAGTGTTTTAAAAGAACTGATCGTCCAGTCGATCGCCTTTTTGCAAAAGCTTTATCCCCCAACTCCATAGAAAAAGCCGGCATACGCATGCCGGCTTTTTTATGTTTATTCGATTGTCAGGTAGCGGACAAGAACCGTACCGGTTTTTGTTTCGCCATGGATCAGTAATGGAGCTGCAACAGCTTCCCCGCTGTCTTTCGAGAAGCGGATGGATTTCTGCATAAACTGCCCTTGCTCATGGGTGTTTTCCACATCTGCCAGTAAGACATCCATTTTTCCTAAGTTGGAAGAAACTTCACCTCTGAGCGGCAAATGGGACGGGATGTAGATTTCCAAATTTCCCGCAATGGTCTTCGCTTCCACTTTGCGTGCTTCTTTGCATCTTGACGTTACGACGACATTGCCGTTTAACGACTTCGCTTCAACCGTTTGAATATCGCCGTCTATATAAATGCGGCCATTCAGCGTTTCCGTTTCTAGGAATTTCCCTGCGGCTTCCTGGACTTGGATGGCTCCATTCGCCGTTTCCAGTTCCGCATCATCGAAATTGCTGTTCTTCAAATCGATTTTCCCGTTCGCGGTTTTCACTTTGACCAATGCCGCATCAATGCGCTTCATTGTAAATCCGCCGTTGAACAAACGGGCTGTAATATGGTCATACGTTTTCGCAGGGACATAAAGAACGACATTTACTTGAGTCGTTTTCATGTCGCTGATGATCCGCAGCTTTTGGTTATCTGCAATAAAAACAAATTTATCCAGGAAATCTTCTCTCGCTTGCATTTCCGATTCTGCACGGAATGCTTTAACGGTACATTCAGCCCGGATGGTCTCATCTTGCGAAGCAAAAATTTCAAGCTGCCCGTTCGCTAAATCCGCAATGATGTTATCAATCGCTAAATTCTCCTCGCGGAACGTATGGCTGAATTGGATCGCTTCACCGAAAGGCGAATCAAAATCCATGGTTTTCAATTTGCTTACCGAACTTTGCATAAATGTCATCATGCGGTCGCCCAATTGATTGAAATCCTTCGAAACGTTCTTCGAAAAATCTTTCGTCACGTTTTTGGAAACATCTTTTGAGAATCTTTTGATCATGTCTTCTGGTCTGAATAATCCACGCTTCCCGCGTTTTTCACGGTATTCATTGCGGCCGTAAGAAGAATCACGAGATGATTCCTGGTTTCCGCCGCCGTCAATCGCTCTCAGCAATTCAACCGCTTCTCTCGCCGTAATCGTACCATTTTCGACCATATCCAATATGCGTTCTTTTTCACTTTGCATGTATTGCGGCCTCCTCTTCGCCGAACTCTTGATCAGCCAGCGCTTTGCTTCTGCTGGCCGAACAAAATCCAAGCTGAATGTTCTACTTATTCATACGTTTACTGACTGGAAAAGTTTCATTTTGCTGCTTTTTTCTTGCTTGTCGCTTTTTTGACTTTCGCATCGGTACGGGCGCGGTCCCGTTCCAAAATCGGGCCAAGGTATTTGCCGGTATAAGATTTCTTTACAGCAGCTATATCTTCCGGGGTACCTGTCGCCAGAATCGTGCCGCCTTTGTCGCCGCCTTCCGGCCCAAGGTCAATAATATGGTCCGCAGTCTTGATGACATCAAGATTATGTTCGATGGTTAAGACCGTGTCGCCATTGTCGACTAAGCGCTGGAGCACGAGAAGGAGCCTTGAAATGTCATCCGCATGGAGCCCCGTCGTCGGTTCATCCAAGATATAGAAGGATTTGCCGTTCGAGCGTTTATGCAGCTCGGAAGCCAGTTTGACCCGCTGCGCTTCGCCTCCGGACAGAGTGGTTGCCGGTTGGCCTAAAGTAATATAGCCCAAGCCGACATCGACGATGGTTTTTAGCTTGCGGTGAATTTTTGGATGGTGCTCGAAAAATTGCGACGCTGCTTCCACCGTCATTTCCAATACGTCGGATATGCTCTTGTCTTTGTATTTCACTTCCAACGTTTCACGGTTATAGCGCTTTCCATGGCAAATTTCACATGGGACATATACATCCGGAAGGAAGTGCATTTCTATTTTTATAATACCATCTCCGCGGCAGGCTTCACAGCGTCCACCCTTGATGTTGAAACTGAACCGCCCTTTTTTATAGCCGCGCACTTTCGCTTCATTCGTTGAGGCATATACGTCGCGAATGTCGTCGAATACGCCGGTATAGGTTGCCGGATTCGACCTTGGGGTACGGCCGATTGGCGACTGGTCGATATCGATGACTTTTTCCAATTCATCGATGCCTTCCAATGATTTATGTTTCCCCGGTTTGATGCGTGCCCGGTTCAAACGGCTTGCCAATGATTTATAGAGAATTTCGTTGACTAGGGTACTTTTACCGGAGCCCGATACACCGGTAACCGCTACAAACAAGCCGAGCGGAATATCAATATCTACATTCTTCAGGTTATTTTCGCTGGCTCCGCGAATGGAAATTTTACGTCCATCCGATTGCCGGCGTTCTGCAGGAATTGGGATGAACTTAGTTCCTTTCAAATACTGGCCAGTCAACGATTTTTTATTCTTCATGACTTTTTCAGGAGTGCCGGCAGCGATCACTTCTCCGCCGTGTACGCCTGCTCCGGGTCCGATATCAATTAAATAATCGGCTGCAAGCATTGTGTCTTCATCATGCTCGACGACAATGAGCGTATTGCCGAGATCGCGCATATCTTTTAACGCTCCGATCAACCGGTCATTGTCCCGCTGATGCAAGCCGATTGACGGTTCGTCCAGGATGTACAAGACGCCGGTCAACCGTGAACCGATTTGTGTAGCGAGGCGAATGCGCTGCGCTTCTCCGCCAGATAGCGTGCCCGATGCACGATTCAGCGTCAAATAATCCAAGCCGACATTGATCAGGAAACTGACGCGTTCCCGGATTTCCCGCACAATCGCGTCGGCAATTTGAGCATCTTTTTCCGAAAGGACCAGCTTTGCAAAAAATTTATCCGCTTCGACAATCGAGAATTCAGAAACGGAACCGATGTGCAGATCATTTACTTTAACTGCAAGCGATTCCGGTTTCAAGCGGTACCCTTTGCAAGTCGGACAAGGCTGTTCGCCCATGTATTTTTCCATTTGTTCCCGAGTCCAGTCAGAAGACGTTTCGCGGAAACGGCGGTCGACGTTCGTCAAGACCCCTTCAAAATGGATATGATTGTCCCGGATTTGGCCGTAGTCATTTTCATAACGGAAGCGGATTTTGTCGTGTCCTGAGCCGTGAAGCAGAATTTGGATATGCTCTTCCGGCAATTCGTTCATCGGAACCGTCATGTCGATCTTATAATGCTTGCATACGGCTTTCAGCATTTGCGGGTAATATTGCGAACTTGTCGGTTTCCAAGGCGCGATGGCATCCTGTTCGAGCGACAAACTCCAATCAGGAATCACCAAATCAGGGTCCACTTCGAGCTTATGGCCAAGCCCGTCGCATTCCGGACAAGCGCCAAAAGGCGAGTTGAATGAAAACATCCGCGGTTCCAATTCACCGATTGAAAATCCGCAGATCGGGCATGCATGATGCTCGCTGAATAAGAGCTCTTCCTCTTCCATGACATCGACCAGCACGCGGCCTTCGCCTAAGCGCAATGCCGCTTCCAACGAATCGCTGAGGCGCGGGGCAATGCCTTCTTTCATGACGATGCGGTCAATGACCACTTCAATCGAATGTTTTTTATTTTTATCAAGATTGATGTCATCATCCAGATCGGTTAAGACGCCATCGATGCGCACCCGTACATATCCCTGCTTTTTAATGTCTTCCAGCATCTTCACATGCGTCCCTTTGCGCCCGGAAACCACTGGCGCTAAAACCTGCATTTTGGTCCGCTCCGGATATTCGAGCAAGCGGTCGACCATTTGTTCAATCGTCTGGGACGAAATTTCAATGCCATGGTTCGGGCAGATCGGTTTGCCGATCCGCGCATACATTAAACGCATATAATCGTAGATTTCAGTTACAGTCGCTACCGTAGACCTCGGATTCTTGCTGGTCGTTTTCTGGTCGATTGAAATGGCCGGCGATAGCCCTTCAATCAAATCAACATCCGGTTTGTCCATCTGCCCTAAAAATTGGCGGGCATAAGAAGACAGCGATTCGACGTAGCGCCGCTGCCCTTCTGCATAAATCGTATCAAAAGCCAATGAAGATTTTCCTGAACCGGAAAGGCCCGTCATCACCACAAGCTGATCGCGCGGGATGGTGACATCAACGTTTTTCAAATTGTGGGCTCTCGCCCCTTTTATACGTATTTCCTGGTTTTTCAAATTCCATCACCCTTCCGCTTTCAATTCAAGCACAGTATCTCGAAGTTCGGCTGCCCGTTCGAAATCGAGGGCTTTTGCCGCTTCTTTCATTTCTGTTTCCAATAACGAAATCAGCTTCAGGCGGTCTTCTTTGTTGAGCTTTTTGCCTGCCGCTGCTTTTGTCACGTATTCTTCGGTTCCTTCCGCTGCGGTCGTCGCCCGGATAACATCGCGGATTTTCTTCTGGATGGTAACCGGCGTGATGCCGTGTTTTTCGTTGTATTCCGCTTGGATGGTTCGGCGTCGAGTCGTTTCCTCAATCGCTTTCGTCATCGAATCGGTCATTTTGTCCGCATACATGATGACGTGGCCGTTCGCGTTCCGGGCTGCCCGGCCCATCGTTTGGATCAATGACCGCTCGGAACGGAGGAAACCTTCCTTGTCTGCATCGAGAATGGTGACGAGCGACACTTCCGGAATATCCAATCCTTCACGAAGCAAGTTGATGCCGACCAGCACATCGTAGACACCCATGCGCAGCTCCCGGATAATTTCAATGCGTTCCAATGTTTTTATCTCGGAATGCAGGTAATTTACTTTCACGCCTGCCTCTTTCAAATAAGCCGTTAAGTCTTCCGACATTTTTTTGGTCAATGTCGTTACGAGTACCCGTTCATCCCGTTCCACACGCTGGCGGATTTCATCCATTAAATCATCGATTTGCCCTTCAATCGGCCGCACTTCGATTGTTGGATCGAGCAAGCCTGTCGGACGGATGATCTGCTCGACCATTTCCGGCGTATGTTCAAGTTCATACGGCCCCGGCGTTGCTGATACGAATACCGCTTGATGGATATGCTCTTCGAATTCATCGAAGGTCAATGGGCGGTTATCCATGGCAGACGGCAAACGGAAACCATGGTCCACAAGCACTTTTTTGCGCGCTTGGTCCCCATTGAACATGCCTCGGACTTGCGGCAATGTAACGTGGCTTTCATCAACGACCAAGAGGAAATCTTCCGGGAAATAATCGATGAGTGTATACGGCTGAGCGCCCGGCGGACGCAAAGTCAAATGGCGGGAATAGTTTTCGATGCCTGAACAGAATCCCATCTCACGCATCATTTCAAGATCGTAGCGCGTCCGCTGCTCTAAGCGCTGCGCCTCCAGCAATTTATCTTCTGCACGCATTTCTTTTAGGCGTTCTTCCAATTCCGCTTCAATATTGGCAATGGCCTTCGTCATTTTTTCTTCACCGGTTACAAAGTGGGATGCCGGATAAATGGCGACGTGTTCGCGCTCGCCGATAATTTCGCCGGTCAACGCATCCACTTCACGGATCCGATCGATTTCATCGCCAAAAAATTCGACACGCAAACAATGTTCGTCACGGGACGCCGGGAAAATTTCCACGACATCTCCGCGCACACGAAAAGTTCCGCGAATGAAATTGATGTCGTTGCGTTCATACTGGACATCAACCAATTTCCGGAGCAGCTGATTGCGTTCGATTTCCATTCCTTTTCGAAGAGAAACCACGAGTTCGCGGTATTCTTTTGGAGATCCGAGCCCGTAGATGCAGGATACCGAGGCAACGACGATGACATCGTCGCGTTCAAACAAAGAGCTTGTGGCAGAGTGCCGCAATTTATCAATTTCGTCGTTGATGCTGGCATCTTTTTCTATATAAGTATCCGATTGCGGAACGTATGCTTCCGGCTGATAGTAATCGTAGTAGCTGACAAAGTATTCGACCGCATTATCCGGAAAGAATTCTTTGAACTCGCTGTAAAGCTGGCCAGCTAATGTTTTGTTGTGGGCCATGATCAAAGTCGGCTTCTTCACTTGCTGAATGACATTGGACATCGTATACGTCTTCCCTGTCCCTGTCGCCCCAAGCAATGTCTGGCAGCGCTTGCCATTGATGATGCCTTTTGTCAGTTCCGCTATGGCTTGCGGTTGATCTCCGCCCGGTTCATAAGGGGCCTGGAGTTTAAATTCCTGTTTCATAGTCAACGTCCTCCCATTATATCGCTCTCTCTATTTTATCATATGCCCTAAAAATCCCCTAACAAAAAGCGAACGTATGTTTTTTTCGTTTTTTCTTTTCCGGCCAACAAAAAAAACCGCTCACAAGGAGCGGTTTTCTCATTTAATCTTCATCACATTGCAGGCTCTGCAACTGTGCGGTATAAGTGGCGAATGATTGACGGTCATTATTGTCCAGGGCTTCATCGATTAGTGTCATGAGCTGAGCTTCTTGCTGCGAGCGGTGAACATGCTTTAGGAATAAATCCAGATAAATATCATTTAGCAGTTTTTCCGCTTCTGTAATCTTCTTTGTTTGAGCCATCGCTTTCATGAAATCAGCATAAGAATAATAGTTTTCCATTCTTCTTCACCCCGAATGCTTTTCATTAGTATACATGAAAGCAATAGGAATAATCAATAACTTTTTTGAAAATTCTAATGAAATAGAAAAAAATTTATATTCCGATTAAATGCGTTGCTAAATTTCCATATTTTATTATAATGTTATATGTATAGTAAATTAAAGGGGTGTTTTATCATGGGTAGAAGGAATCAAAATCCCATATCTTATACGGTGTGCAGCAACACTTACGCTCTTATGCCATACATGAACGGCCACCGCGAGGGCACACGGGTAATTGAAGACCGCAGTGAATTCATAGTGGAAGAATCGGTTTATAAAACGGTCACTTCTTCCTGTTCGTTTTACCGGGGATCTTTGGAAAGCGCAACGCTATATTCCCAGAAGGCCATCCGCGTCAAGCACAAACCGCCGGTCATTATCGGCGAATATTACGGCAATCCCTTGCTCTTCTTCCCGACGCATTCCCCGAAGAACAAAGATTCCGTCTGGTTTAACTTTGATGCTGTGGACCTTGTCGATACCGATGAAAGCGGAAAAGGAAGCATTGTGCATTTGAGCAACGGGGTGACGGTGCCGCTCGACGTCTCGCCCATCGCACTCCGCAACCAGCATTCATTCGCCGGTTCGCTTCGCCGTTATTTTAAAAACGCGCAGCAGGTCCATAAACACCAGATGATCTATTTGACCAAGCGCCGCTATACACCGCGCAAAGAACATCCGCTCGACTGATTGACTTCTTTTAAGCAAAGAGGCAGAGATTCATACCTCGACGATTCGTCAGCCTCTTTTCTACCTGATCGACCCTCTTTCAATCGTCTCCTTCACCTTATGTTTCATTGTAGGCCATCGCTAAATACACCCTCAATAATTCCTCTACCCGATTGCGCAGCCTGACATTCAAATAGCGGCGATGGTCTTCAAATCCGCCATGGTAAAAAACATATTCGGTGAACGTATCATCTCTTTTCCCTCTCATCACTTTCATTTGGCGCTTCCGCATATGGATTTTTGTATCCGTCAGTTCTCTTTGCGCATGTTTGCTCGCGCCTTCTATAAGTTCCAAATAGGGCCGTTTCAGCTTAAAAGAACCTTTTTCGATCAAGGCGCGGTCGCGTTCCAAAATGATCAACACCATCGGCAAATAAATCATGTTTTCAAAATGGGCTACTTCCTCTTGTGAGATCAACGGCATCTGGTCCACCTCCCCAAAAGAGAACATTTGTTCTTATTTTCATTTTACAGCTAAAATGGCAGAAAGCAATAGCCCTTATGTAAAAAAACTGCGCTGCCATTAGCGCAGTTTTTCAAATTGTCGAGAAACTGGTTGGATTGATGCATGTACTTCTGAATTCCGTACTGCGGCGCTATGGACAACGTTTCCACAATAAGCCGCGATCAATCGCTTCGCAGCAGTTTTGCAGAGCATCGAATTTTCAGGCGGATTTTTTCCTTTTCTACCTTTTTCAACACATCAAAAAAACTGCGCTGTCATTAGCGCAGTTTTTTTGATGGTTATTTAATGGAGCGGTATGTCCATAAAGATCCGACGAAAAATGCAGAAGATACCCAAATCAATGCTTCGTGGGAAAACCAGACTGCTACAGAGATGCCGCCAAATGACAAGATCGTGAAGATGCCGGCGAACATGCGGCTCTGCAAATCTCTTTGGTGCTCCCGAATGCGGCCGTCCCGATTTTCCAGGTAATGGCGCATGCGCTCCGGCTCTTCCAAGTAATTGAGCACTTTCTGCGGGAAAACCCGCAGCGGATTGGATGCTTGAATCACCCAGCGCCAGACATCTTCTTTGCCGAACATCCGCTTCCCTTCTTTTTGGGAAGAAGCCCATTCCAGTATGCGCGGACGGGCCAGCGCCAGCAAATCAATGCCAGGATCCAGGACATGCAGCACTCCGACAAAAATCGAAGCCGCTCTTCCGAAAAACGCGAATTCTGCCGGAAGCTGAACCGGCTGCGTCCGGACGATGCCTTGCAGATCTTTCAGCAAGCGTTCGACCACAAAGCTGTCCATCTGCATGAGTTCATTCGATTCATAAGCAGCGACGAGCCGGGCAATCGTATCGGCGAGAAGGGCCCGATCCGCCTGCGGCAAAAGAAAACGCAGCTCTTCCAGTGCATCGAGCACTTCGTCGTAGTTTTTGAAAATGATGCCTTCTGCAATTCTTAGGACCGCTTGTGAATCGGCTTTTGAAATCGTTCCGGTCATCCCAAAATCGATCAAGACAATCGTGCCGTCAGGCTTCAATAAAATATTGCCGCCGTGCGGGTCCGCATGGAATTGTCCTCCGTAGAGCACTTGTTCAAGAAACAGGATGAACAAACGCTCAGACAGCTCATGCCGGTCGAGATTGTGCTTTTCGATAAAGGCCAGATCCGTAATGCGCGCGCCTTCGATCCATTCCATGACGAGGATGCGGCGCGTCGTATATTCATCGAAATAGACAGGAAAACGGACGCCTTCCATTCCCTCAAAACGCTCAGAAAAAGCGCGTCCACTTTGAAGCTCTTGAAGAAAATTCAGTTCGGCTCCAATCGTTTCCGTCATTTCATCGTATAATTGCTTGAAATCCATCTGTTTGGATAGGGGTGTAAATGTCCGCAGAAACCAAATCACGATTCGGATTGCCTGAAAATCAGCGCGCAAAATCCGATCGGTGCCAGGGCGCTGCACTTTGATGGCCACTTCCGTTCCATCTTTTAAAATGCCTTTGTAAACTTCTCCGATAGAAGCAGAAGCAACCGCCTCATTGGATAGGCTCGCCAAATAGCTGGTATGAGGCGAATTCCACTCCTGCTCCAGCACCGAGACAATCTTTTGGCGAGACACGGCTGGCACCCGGTCTGTCAGCCCTTCCAGTTCCACTAAAAATGAAGGCGGCATGATGTCGGCTCGCGTAGATAGGAATTGGCCCAGTTTAATCATTAATCCGCTTAATTTCAAAGCGAGCACTTTGTACTCTTTTGCTTGTTTCGTTACGAGTTTTTCCCATTTTTCCTGCACAAGCGGATTCCAGTTGCCCCGGTGGCGGCGCTGGAAAAGCATCACTTGCGTGTAGAATTTGATTGCCATGAAGACAATGCGGAAAATGCGGATGAATGCGATGCGCGTCATTTGTGAGCCTCCTTCCCTGGCTTCCATTATAGAGTTTGTTAGCGGAATAGTCCAAAAAGTGGTATGTTTTTAAAGGATGGAAAGTTCTTAAAGGGGGATGGAAATGAACACGATTCATTACGAACAACAAGGGAATCTGGCTTTTATTACGCTGAACCGGCCAGAGGCCATGAATGCGTTCAACTACGAGATGCTGACGGAACTTGGACAAGTCGTCGAAGCGATCCGCATTAATCCGGATATCCGGGTCGTAGTGTTTACAGGGGCTGGCGAGAAGGCATTTAGCGTAGGAGCTGATTTGAAAGAACGTAAAACGTTGACCGACCAGCACGTCAAACGCAATATCTTCAAAATCGGGGAAGTTTTTACAACGATTGAAAATTTGCCGCAGCCAACCATCGCCATGATGAACGGCTTTGCATTCGGCGGCGGCATGGAGCTTGCCCTCGCTTGTGATTTCCGCATAATTGCGGATGATACGCTGCTCGGCTTGACGGAAACGAGCCTTGCGATTATCCCGGGAGCTGGCGGCACCCAGCGTTTGCCGCGGCTGATCGGCGAATCGAAAGCGATGGAATTGATCTTGACGGCGCGCCGCTTGAAATCACCGGAAGCGCTTGAATACGGGCTGGTGACCAAAGTGGTGCCGCGCGAAGAGTTGATTGGGGCGACTGCTCAGTTTGCGGATATGATGCTCGCGAACGGCCCAATTGCACTGCAGCAAGCGAAATACGCCATCAAGAACGGTATGAACGCAGATTTGCAGACCGGTTTGAATATCGAACGGAAAGCCTACGAGCTGACGATTCCGACCGAAGACCGCATCGAAGCGTTGATGGCATTCGGCGAAAAGCGCAAACCGGTGTTCAAAGGAAAATAGTAAGAAATGAAAAAAGCCGTGCAGCCTGCACGGCTTTTCTTATTGAAATTTCCCTTCGCGCAAGTAAACTCTTTTATTCCGCAAATAATCTCCCGCATTCCGCAAATAAACCCACGTATTCCGCAAACAACCTTCCGAATCCCGCAAGCAAACTCTCGAATCCCGCAAATAAACCCCGAAACTCCCTAAAAAAGCGGCACCTAACAATTAGGCGCCGCTCACTTTAGACTCTTATAGGTATTTTTCCATCCAGCCGGCAATTTGCTCCAGGCGGATGAAACGGAGATTCGGTTTACCGGTGCGCGATAAGTTATGGTCGGCTTCCGGGAAACGGACGAATTCGGTTTCTTTGCCCATGCTTTTCAGCGTGATGTAGAATTGCTCCGATTGTTCAATCGGGCAGCGGTAATCGTTTTCTGAATGGAGGATCAGCAGCGGCGTTTTGACATTGGCTGCGTATTTCAGCGGCGAATGCTTCCATAGTTTCTCGATATCGCCCATATCGGCGCCGATTTGCCAATCGCTGAAATAATATCCGATATCCGACACTCCGAAGAACGAGATCCAGTTGGAGATGGAGCGCTGCGTCACGGCCGCTTTAAACCGATCCGTATGGCCGACAATCCAGTTGGTCATGAATCCGCCGTAGCTTCCGCCGGTGACGCCCAACCGATCTTGATCGATCCAGCTATGTTCAGCCACCATGTCTTCGAGTGACTTCATGATATCTTCGTAATCCGCCCCGCCGTAATCGCCGCGGACGGTATCCACAAACTCCTGGCTGTAGCCGTGGCTTCCTCTTGGATTGACGTAAAGAACGCCGAAGCCTCTTGCTGCAAGCAACTGCATTTCATGGACAAACGTATTGCCGTACATGGCGTGCGGGCCTCCGTGAATATTCACGACCAGCGGATATTTCTCCCCTTCCGTATAGCCGCGCGGTTTCATCAGCCAGCCGTGCACCGCCCAGTCATTGGCCCCTTTTGCGATAATCGAGGCGGGCTGAATCAATTCCGTTTCTTCGAGATAGGTTTTATTGAACTCTGTCAGGGCTTTGCGTTCACCTGTCGCAATGGTCAACTTATACAATTCCCCGGGATTTACGGGATTGCTGATGGCAGCTACTGCAAATACGCCGTCCCGTGAAATATCGTAGCCGTAAATGTGTTCCATTTCCGGAGATGCCGGGTAGATGGCGCCGTCGAGCGAAGCGAAGTACAAACGGACATCGCCCATAGTCGACACCTGGAAATACAGGTGGTCGTCTTTTGTCCAGACCACTGCCGGGGCAGCGGCGCCTTGCTGATGGTCAGCCACTGTATAATCGCCGATCGGGAAATCCATGCTTTCCGTCAGGCAGAAATAGCCGCCTGCAGCCACGTCGTATACGTAAATTTCTGTATGTGTCGCATTTTCGAAGTTACGAGTGCTTCCCGCAAAGGCGATTTTCGAATCATCAAATGAAAAGGCTGCCCCGCCAAAATAACCGCCTTCATCAATGATCAATGTTTCTTTTTTGGTTTCAACTTCGTATAAATACAATGGTTCTTGGAAGAGGTGATCCACATTTTCTTCCCGTACTACGCTGTAAACAAGGCGGCTGCCGTCATGCGATATGGTCTCCAAACCGAAATGGTAATCGCCTTCTGTGATTTGCTCCACTTCTTTTGTTTCAATGTCGACGATTCCAATTTGGCGATGGACATCTTGCGGCACAAGACCCGCACCGTCCATTTTGTATTTCATGGTCGTGACGAAGACCGGCTCCGGCTTTTTCTTTTCATCTTTTTCTTCTTTATCGGTAAATGTTTTTCCGTCTTTTGCCATGGCATTGATCCAAATTTTCTGATTGCAAGGCGACCAGACAAAACTGTTTACGCCTTTTTCATAATCCGTCAAAGCTTTCGCTTCGCCTCCGGATGACGGGATGACGTATAATTGGTTTTTCTCATCGCGCGTCGATAAAAAGGCGATTTTCGTTCCATCTGCGGACCACGACGGCGAAGAAACGCGTTCTTTTCCGTACGTCCACTGCGTCACTTTTCCGCTTGCCAAATCACTATGGTACAGATGGGCAATATATGTATTTTCTTCTTCATCCATATGGGTCCGGACGAACACGGCTTGCGTTCCATCTGGAGAAATGTGAGGATCGGTCACCGATATTAATTTGGTCAAGTCTTTGATTTCTACTGCTTTTTTCGCCACGTGAAATCCCCCTAGGTAATTATTTCGAAACTCGCAATACTACTTCTCCTACTATAATGAAAAATGTCAGTCTTTTCAATCAAATGCCAAAAAAAGGCTCGGGCAATCCGACTGCCTGAGCCTTTCTTTTCTTTAGGATTGTTTCAATGCTTGATCTTTTAAGGAACGGCGAAGAATTTTCCCTGTCGTATTTTTCGGAAGATCGTCAAGCACTTCAAAATGCTTCGGCACTTTATATTTCGCCAAGTGCTCGGCGCAATACGCGTGAAGCTCTTCTGCCGTAATCGAAGAATCTTTTAATACCACATAGGCATTCACTTCTTCTCCGAAATTCGGATCCGGCAAACCGACAACAGCCGCTTCTGAAATGCCTGGATGTGCAAATAGCACTTCTTCGACTTCACGCGGATAGACGTTATAGCCGCCTACAATAATCATGTCTTTTTTCCGGTCAACGATATAGAAATAGCCTTCTTCGTCTACTCGAGCCAAGTCGCCCGTGTAGAGCCAGCCATCCCGTAGTGCAGCATTCGTCTCTTCGGGCATCTTGTAGTAGCCTTTCATGACGTTCGGCCCGCGGACCACCAATTCGCCGACTTCGCCTACTGCCACTTCTTCGCCTAATTCATTCACGACTTTATTTTCTACATTGATGATGGAAGTTCCGATCGAACCGGCTTTCCGCTCACGGTCAACCGGGTTGAAGCATGTAACCGGCGACGCTTCAGACAAGCCGTAGCCTTCCGATACACGGACATTGAACTTCTCTTCAAAATTATGGAGCAATGCGACCGGCAATGCCGATCCTCCTGAAATCGCGAGACGGACGGTTTCAAAATCAGCCGTTTGCGCTTCCGGGAATTGATACATAAAATTGAACATCGTCGGTACTCCGGCAAAAACGGTCGCTTTCTGCGACTTGATCGCATCAAATACATCTTTCGGATTGAAGCGCGGAATCAAGATGATCGTAGCCCCTTGAATCAACGGTGCATTGACGACAACCGTCAAGGCGAATACATGGAAGACCGGCAATGTTGCGATAACACGGTCTTCTGGGCCGATCTGAAGGTAATCCCCTACATCGCGGGCATTTGAATACAAATTGCCGTGTGTCAGCATCGCCCCTTTCGGCTTTCCTGTAGTACCCGATGTATACAAAATGACAGCGTTGTCATCTGTCTGCACATCAGCCGACTGTTCAATCGGATCTGCTTTGTAAAGAATTTCCGAGAAAGCCGCGACTTTTTGTCCGACCTCTTTCGGCAATTGAGCCAATTTGGCAGCCGTCGCTGCATCCGTTTCGCAGATGACAAACTCCTCTACTTTCGGAAGCGCCATGTGCGCTTTTTCAACAAGCGGCAATAATGCATCAAGGGCAATAACCACTTTCGCATCACTGTCTTTTACTATGTAAGCGATTTCATCCGGCGCGTAAATCGGGTTGATCGGCACAGCAGTTGCCCCGAGCCGCATCGTTGCATATAAAGAAATCAAAAAATGCGGAGAGTTGCCGAGCAAAAATGCCACGTGGTCTCCTTGTGCGACTCCCAATGCTTTAAGCGCGCCGGCAAATTTGGATACGGACTGGTCGAATTCCCCGTACGATGTATCTTTCCCCATAAAATGATACGCCGCTTTGCTTGGATCTTGCTGTGAAATTTCATGAACACGTTTGCTTAAATTCATTTTCCATCCCTCTTTCGTGTTGAATGAACAGTCATTCATTATTTACACTATATCATTATAGAATAAATCTTCTGACAATACAACAAGCACCGTTTTTACGATGCTTGCAAATGGGCGATATAACGCCACCGTATTAAATAGAAATAAAGCACTTGGGCAATCGTGAATCCGGCCAGGACCAGAACCATTTCACCAAGTATCGAAAGCTCCGCAAATTCATCCCACACCACTTGGAGCGAAATGAACGCGAAAGTGCTATGCAGCAAGGCAACGATCCACGGCAGGAAAAACTGCGGGATGAGCTGGCGGTTGACGATCTTTCCAAGTTCTTTCTCCGTCATCCCCAGGCGGACCAAGAGCAGGTATTGCTTCCGGTCCCGTTCGAGCCCTGTATACAATTTAAAGTAAATGAAGCTTCCGGCTGCCAACAAGAATACGGCAGCAACCATGACACCGATAAAGAGCAAGATAGCGAAAGAGGATTTGAACCAGCGGTAATCTTCCCCCGGGTTCTCAAAAAAGAAATTCAGCCCGCTGAAATCTTCCTTCTCCACGGCTTTATCAATTTGAGCGGTTAAATCCGCACCAATGGCTACCGTTTCTTCCCACGACGGAATATCGAAGGCGTAATAAGTGAAAGTCGATTCCCCGTCCGCATAGCCTTGGAGCGGTTCGTCGATTGCCGCATAGTCCAGGTCATTTACGACAATGCTATTGAAATTGATCGTATGCACCGGGAAAAGAATATGCGGATAGACTTGGTCGATCGACAGTTCAACTCCGCTTTCCATCAATTCCGTTTGGACTTGGCTTTTACCCAGTTCTTTTAGGGATTCTTTTGAATACGGGATGAACAGTGCTTCCCCCCGGTCGGGATACGCAGGTTCGAAGCCGAGCGATGCCGCCAGACGATTGAATTCGGACATGCGGATGATATCCACATCGTTTCCGGTAAACGTGGATGTCTGCCGCTTCACTATTAATGGAACGAGATCGTATGCCAATTCCTTTTCTTCAAGTTCAGCCGTCAAGGCCTCGACATGCTCCACCTCTTTGCCATTGCCGTCAAATGAAATGTAAACAAGCCCGAGCGGATTTGATTCCCGGTAGTCCCCCGTATACGACATAAAGGAAGCGAGTGTGCCGACCGTTAAAAAAGCGACAGTGGACACGATCGTCACGATGAAAAACATTTGTGCGCTGTCTTTCAGTTTGACCGAAGCTTCTGCCAGAGAAACCAACCGGGTCTTATGCCAGTAAATCCCTTTTCTTCGTTTGTAAAGATTCAGCAAAGAATGGACGGAATGCGTGAAGAACAGATAGGTCCCTAATGTAGCCAGCGGCGGAATGATCAGCACCATGGTGTAAACGGTCTGATCCGTCACGATCGAGGCCAGCACGTACGAGATGGCCAGCAGCAAAAAGCCTAAAAAAGACAGCCAGCGCGAGGCGTTCGTAATTTCGTCCACTTTCCAATAGCCCTGCAGCAAATCCAAGATTCCTTTCGTCCGGATAAAAGCGACGCTGATCACCGAAATGATGATGAAAAGGCTCGCAAATGCCCCAATCGTCAGGGCAAAGGGCTGCCACGAAACATACAGCGGAAGCGATTCGAGCTCCATGATTTCACGGCCGATCATAAAGAAAAACTTTGAAAAGGCAAAACCGAAAGCGATGCCCGCCACGGTTGAAACCGAACCGAGGATCATCGTTTCAAAGAAAATTAATTTATTGAGCTGCTTTTTGGTCATCCCCAGATGCATGAGAATCCCGAATTCCTTCGAGCGGGCCTGCAAAAAAGCACTCATCGAATAAAACAGGAAAAACAGCGTAAAAATATACAGGACAACTTCCGCGATGAACATTCCGCGGACAGCGAGCACCTGCAAGCCGTCTTCTTCAAATAATGGATGGAAGATGAACATCGAATAGACGAAGAACACCATTACGGAAACGACGCTTGCGAGGAAAAAAGCGGCATAGCTTCTCCGGTTGCGGAACACATTATGGTAAGCGAGTTGCCGAAAGGTCATTCACATTTCCTCCAAGCAAGGATAATACATTCAAGATCCTTTGATAGAATGTTTGGCGACGTTCATCGCCATAGATTTCATTGAAAAATTCACCGTCTTTGATAAATAGCACCCGATTGCAATAGCTGGCGGCAATCGGATCATGCGTCACCATGACAATCGTCGCGCCTTCATTGGCGCTGACTCTCGATAAAAGATCCAAAACGTCTTTGGACGCTTTGGAATCCAAATTCCCGGTCGGTTCGTCCGCTAAGATGATGGCGGGCTTATGGATCAGCGCGCGCCCGATGGCCGTGCGCTGGGCTTCCCCACCTGAAATTTCATTCGGCCGTTTATGCAGGATCGGCGTCAAATCCAGGCGCTTCGCCAATTCCAGCACCCTTGTGGCCATATCATTGACCGGCACGTAATCGAGTGTCAGCGGCAGCACCAGGTTTTCTTCCACTGTCAGCATCTGCAGCAAATTAAAGTCTTGAAAGATAAAGCCCAATTTTCTTCTGCGAAATAGGGCCAATTCATTTTTATCCAAACGATGTGGATTGATGCCGTCGATCAGAATCTCCCCTGCCGTCAACGAATCAATCGTTGAAATCAAATTCAGCAAGGTGGTTTTCCCGCTTCCGGACGGCCCCATGACCGCCAAAAATTCGCCTTTTTCCACTTCGAAGCTTAATTGATTGAGGGCTCTATGCGTCACTTTTCCTTCATAGACCTTCGTCACTTCGTCGATTTTCAATAACGGCATTGCCTTCTCCTCCTGTTGCTGTATCTTCATTGTCAAATAAGACAGATACCGTCGTGCCTTCTCCTTTTACCGAGGAAATGGAGAATTGGTGGCCAAGTTTTCCACACACTTCTTTCGCCAAGTACAAGCCCATGCCTGTGGACTCTCCCGTCTTCCGCCCATTCTCTCCCGTAAAGAAAGCTTTCGTAATGCGCGGCAGGTCAGATGATGGAATCCCGATGCCTTCATCCCGGATGGTCAACAAGAGATGCCCTTCCTGGCATTTTGCTTGGATGTAGACTTTTTTGTTCGGTTCAAATGTATATTTGATGGCATTGGTCAAAAACTGGCCGAGGATGAACTTCATCCATTTCCGGTCGGTTGTGACCGTAAAATTATCGTCCACGTCAATTTCCGGGTAAACCCGCTTTGAAATGAACAGCCGTTTGTTTTCGGTTACGATTTCGGATACAAGCCCACGCAAATGGACTTGTTCAATTTGCATATCGTCTTCAAATGTATCGAGGCGGGCATTCATCAAGACCGTATCCAGCCCTGCTTTTAAGCGATCCATTTCTTCCTGCACACTGCTTTTATCCAATTCCTTGTCTTCCTGCAAGAGAAGCTGCATGACGGACAGCGGAGTTTTCATCTGATGCACCCATTGGTTCATAAATTGAAGATGGCGCTTTTCCGCAGCATATAAAGCTTGGGCTTCGTGCTGATACACGCGGTACAGTTCATGCATATATTTTTCGCTTTGCAGCTGTTCCGGCGATCGGCCTTCACGCTGGATGGCATGCTCCATCTTATCCGGAACAGAGAGAATCTTTTGGTAAAAGCGGTAGCGTTTGGCAAAACGAGCCGCCAAAAAGGTAATGACCAATAACGTACTGATGACAAACGAATAAATCGCGGTATCGACATTCCGGAAGCCATCCAGCCAGTAAAGCGCCATGATGAAGGCCACCAAAATTGCCTGGAAGACAATGAACGCCGCGTGCTCTTTAAAAAACAGACGGAACATTACAGCTCCTCCTCATTCAACAGCAAACGATAACCGGATCCCCGAACCGTTTCAATCGAAGATTTCACTTCATAATCCGCCAATTTTTTGCGGACACGGGCCATATTGACGTTCAATGTATTTTCATCTACAAAAGCTTGATCGTCCCAAAGCTCTTCCAGCAATTGTTCCCGTGTGACCACTTTCGGGTACTGGGACAACAGCAATTCCATAATGGTGCACTCTTTTTTCTGAAGCGGAATAATCACCGATTTCACATGCAATTCCATGCGCTCCAAAAACAATTCGATGCGGCCGGCTTTGACGGAACGCTCTTCTTGTTTTGGCGCATATTCACCATACGCCCTGCGCAGGTGGCTTCTTATTTTTGCAAGGACGATTTCGTAATGAAAAGGTTTCGTGATGAAATCGTCTCCACCATTTTCCAAGGCAAATACTTGATCCATTTCTCCAGACCTTGCGGAGATGAAAAGAATGGGGCATGTGGATTTTTGGCGAAGTTGGCGGCACCAGTAATAGCCGTCAAAAGAAGGCAGATTGATATCCAATAAAACCATATGAGGATCAAATGCTTCGAATTCTTCCAAGATGCGGTCAAAATCTTTTGCGGTTTCCACTTCGTAATGATATTTGCGAAGCGTTTCTGCTAATAATGCCGCGATTTTCAAATCATCTTCTACGATAAAAATTCGTTGGGCTGCCATCCGGATTCCCCCTTTCCGTTTTATTTCCATTTTAACAAAAGAGCCTGCTTAAAAGCAGGCTCTTCATGAATTCTTAATAAATTAATTTCAAAAACTCTTCTTTCGTAATGCCGCCGAGGTATTTCGGAATATCAAATTCACTGATAGCTGCATCCAACGAAGCACGGTCGTATTTAATGCCTGTAATCGCCCGTTCAATTTCCTCGACATCGCCGACGCCGAAAAAGTCGCCGTAAATGTTGGCGTCTTTGATGGCTCCGCCTTCAACTTGCAGACGGACATCGATGCCGCCGACCGGGAAGCGATGCGAATGCTTCATATTGAACTTTGGCGACTTTCCGTAGTTCCAGTCCCAGTTGCCATAGCGCTCTGCGGACAGTGCATGGATGTTTGCCCAATCTTCATCGGTCAGTTCCCAATACTTCACATTGGCTTCCCCTTCAAAAAGAGAATTTAAAATCGCTGCACGGAACTCAGTGACCGTCATCGGCTCTTCCAGGAATTCCGAAATGTTCGCCACTCGGCTGCGAATCGATTTGATGCCTTTCGATTCGATTTTTTCTTTGCTGACTTTCAAAGCGGAAACAACAGCATCCACTTCCGTATCGAACATCAAGGTGCCATGGCTGAACATGCGCCCTCTTGTGGAGAACTGGGCATTCCCTGAAATTTTGCGCCCTGCCACCATCAAATCATTGCGCCCTGAAAGTTCTGCATCTACGCCCAGTGACTGAAGCGCTTGCACAACCGGCTCCGTAAACTTGCGGAAGTTTCGGAAACTGTTGCCGTCGTCCACTGTGATGAAACTATAATTCAAGTTGCCAAGATCGTGGTAAACTGCTCCCCCGCCCGACAAGCGGCGCACTACATGGATCCCGTTCGAATCGACGTAGTCGGTGTTGATTTCCTCAGCCGTGTTTTGGTTCTTCCCAATAATGATGGATGGCTCATTGATATAGAACAGCAGAAACGAATCTTTCTCCACATCCATCGTCTTCAATAAGTATTCCTCGATTGCCAAGTTAATGCGCGGGTCTGTAATGCCTTTATTGTCTACGAAATACATAATCTCTCTCCTTTGCCTTCTCTACCTTGTTTAGTTTAACGGATAATTTGAAAAATTTCATGGTTTAGGGTTGACGAATCCAAACTGTTATAATACAATTCAATAAACCGAATCAGTACTATAACAAAGGAGCTGGGATGAATGATTGAAAACGTAGTCGAATTTTTCAAGAACTTGCCGCCGAAACAATGCGTAACATGTGGAGAAAAGATTGAAGAGCAGCACGAGTGCTACGGAAGCAAATGTGAGTCCTGCAACGAGTTGTAGTACAGAAAAGCGAAAGCGGCCGGGTAGCTCCGGCAGACTTAAGCTGAACTTCCGAAGCGGCGTTCTTTGCCGCACAGGAAGAGCAGCTTAAGGCCGAGGAGTTGGCCGTTGGAGTCTGGACAATAGAAAAGCGGAAGCGCCCGGTTAGATTCGAAAGGCATAAGACGATCTGGCGAAGCGGCGTTTCTTCAGCCACATAGCCAGAGTGGCTTATGACCCGAGAATCTGGGCGCTGGAGTCTGGACAATAGAAAAGCGAAAGAGCCCGGGTAGATTCGAAAGGCATAAGACGATCTGGCGAAGCGGCATTTCTTCAGCCGCATAGCCAGAGTGGCTTATGATCCGAGAATCTGGGCGCTGGAGTCTGGACACCAGAAAAGCGGAAGCTCCCGGGTAGATTCGAAAGGCAAGATATGGGCAAATTCATTTGGCCTTATCTTATCTGCCGGAGCATGAGATCGTAAACGAACTTCTAAAATCAATTTGTAAAACAAAAAAGGCAAGCACCCCCGTCGGGTGCTTGCCTTTTGCTGAATTAATGGCCGGAATGCTCATCCATATCCATTTTGTCCATGCCTTCAGAATCGTCGCTGTCATCCGGAACGATGGAAGCGGGATCCGGGTCGCCAACTGTGATTTCCTGTTTCGGCATCACGTGAAGGCGCCGGGCCGTCGTATGGGCCTGCATATAATACAGGCCTTCTTCTTCAAAAACGGTTTCCGCTTCATAAATTCCGTCTTCTGTATGTTCAGCTTCAATCATTTCACTATTATCGCGGTCACCGGACTGCCAAACTTCGTAAACGACTTCGTCAGCGTCTTCTACCGTTTCGCTTCCTTGCGTCACCGTTACGGATAAAGTAACTTCTTCAGCCACTTCTACTTCCTGCGGCGTCGTAATTTCCACTTCTACAATTTCCGTTGAATCTCCGGCGCCAGCTGAATCGTCGTTCGATCCACATGCTGCCAACAGCAGCATCGGCAGGCTGAGCCATGCTAATTTCTTCATGTTCTTACCTCCGCATTCATTTCTTCGATTGGTGCCGTTTGATGGCTTCTTGCGCCGCTGCTTGGCCTTGCTCGACACAAGCCGGCATGCCGCCTCCTTCAAAAGAGCTGCCAATCAGCTGAACCATCGGGAATGCTTTATTCAAGTCTTCTTTTGCCGCTTGGGTGCGGGCTTCATGCCCTACTTGATATTGCGGCATCGAATTATTCCAGCGAGTGACGACGGTAAAGTCAGGCTCTCCAGAAATCGGAATGGCTTTCCGCAAATCTTCCAGCACCATCCGTTCAATTTCCTTGTCCGATAAATCGACGACCGCTTCATCTCCGGTCCGGCCGACAAATGCTTTAAAGAGCATCTTCCCTGCCGGAACATGGGCCGGCCATTTCGTATGCATCGCCAAACACTTCGTAATCGTAAAATCACTGTTTCTGGAAACCACAAATCCCATGCCGTCTGCAGCAGAAGAGTCGATGGCCGCTCGCGAAAAGGCAATGGACACCGTAGCTACGGACGTCGATGGCATTTCTTTCAGATCTTTCAACAAGCCGGCCGGTTCAAATAAGGGCTGAATCTTTTCATGCGGCAAGGCAAAAATCACTTCGTCCACGAGAAGGTCCGAGTCATTGTTCAAACGCAGAAGCGCTTTGTCCTGCTCATGCCGAATCTTATCGACTTTCACACCTTTGAGGATGGTGCAACCGGATAGCGCATTTTCCAGCGCGTCCACTAAGGTTTGCATGCCATTCTCGAATGTTTGAAAGATGCCTTCACTCGTTGTGGTAAAAGCTTTTGCATCCAGCGCTTCATCTTTTTTCACGCCAGCAATCAGGCTGCGGTGTTTTTGCTCAATTTGATAGAAAGCTGGAAAAGTAGAAGCCAAGCTCATGCGGTCAATATCACCGCCGTACAGGCCGGAAAAAATCGGCTCGATCAAATTCTCCACCAATTCTTTTCCGAAACGGCGGCGCATGAATTTGCCCAGCGGCTGGTCAGCGGATCCGGCAGATTTCGGCATGACCAAGTCAGCCGCTGCACGAAATTTCCCGCTCCAGGAAGACAAGTGCGAGCCGATAAAAGGCCCCCATTCCGTAGGGACGCCCATGACGGACCCTTTCGGAATCGGGTGCAATTGATCTTCAACCACTACAAAACTTTCGCCTGATCCGCTAGCTATCAACTTGTGTTCAATTCCTAACTCTTGGGCTAAGCTATCTATCGTTTTCGTACGGGAAAGAAACGAGTCTGGTCCACGCTCAATTACAAAACCGTCTCTATGAAGCGTCTGGATTTTTCCGCCTAAGCGATGCACCGCTTCAATAATTGTGAGATCCAGCGAAATGCCCTGCTCTTTCGCTTGTTTTTGCAAATAGTATGCAGCAGACAGGCCCGATATTCCTCCGCCCACGACTGCTGCTTTCAGCGTCCGTTCTGTCACGTTTCATATTCACTCCCGATCCAATTATTATTCTGCTAGTTTGTTCAATACCACATCTGCCAGGCCATCAATGAACAAAGGCTGCACATTCGGCATTTCTGGACGGTGGTACGCTGCACCAATTTCATCGCAAACCACTTTGCACTCATAGTCATTGTCAAAAAGAACTTCTAAATGGTCCGCTACAAAGCCGACTGGCGTATAAACGAATGAAGTATAGCCTTTTTGTTCGTATAACTCACGCGTTAAGTCCTGTACATCCGGCCCGATCCATGGCTCTGGCGTTTGGCCGGCACTTTGCCAGCCCACTTCTACGTTTTCTACGCCTGCCGCTTCAGAAATCAAAGCCGCTGTCTCTTTCAATTGGTCCGGGTAAGGATCGCCATTTGCAATGATCTTCTCTGGCAATGAATGCGCAGAAACGATCAAGCAAGATTTAGCGCGTTCTTCTTCCGACATGGCAGCAAAAGTTGCACTCACTTTTTCGCTCCAGTATTGGATGAATTTCGGCTCTGTATACCAGCTTTCAACAGATACTAACTCGATGCCCGCTTTTTCAGCAGCTTCTGCTGCGCGGCCATTGTAGGATTTTACCGAGAAAGTAGAGAAATGCGGTGCAAGAACGATCGATACGGCTTCTTTAATGCCATCACGCGCCATTGCAGCAACACCATCTTCCACAAATGGTTCGATATGCTTCAATCCAAGGTATACTTTGAAGTCGATTTCATCCTGCACTTCATTTAGGCGAGCGCCTAAAGCATCCGCTTGGTCTTGTGTAATTTTCGCAAGCGGCGACAATCCGCCGATCGCTTTATAGCGGCTGCGCAAATCTTCCAGGCTTTCTTCGCTCGGCTTGCGGCCATGGCGAATATGCGTGTAATAACGTTCGATATCCGCTTCCTCGTATGGTGTACCATAAGCCATTACCAATAATCCCATTGTCTTTTTCAATTCCATCACCTCATAAGAAATTTTTGCTTCAATTAATTGTTTGCTTTATAGGCAGCACTATACTCATGCACAAATGCCGTTAACCGCTTTAATGTATCCGGCTGTACTTCCGGGAAGACGCCGTGCCCTAAATTGAAGATGTGGCCGTCTTGCTGCAGGCCCATATCCAAAATCTTTTTCGCACGCTCTTCAATGACCGGCCAATCTGCCAGCAAGAAGGATGGATCGAAGTTTCCTTGCAAAGTCTTCGTCATTCCCATATTCCGCGCTTCAGAAATCGGCAAGCGCCAATCCAGGCCGACTACATCAACTGGCAAGTCATGCCATTCTTTAGCTAAATGGCTTGCACCGACACCGAAAATCGTCAAAGGCACGCCTTCAGTCCGAAGTTCTGCAAAAATCCGATCCATGACAGGCTTAATGAAGATGCGGTAATCCTCCACATTCAAAGCTCCAACCCACGAGTCGAAAATTTGGACAGCTTTTGCTCCCGCTTTTACTTGCGCTTTTACATAAGGGATGATGGTATCTGCCAATTTATCCATCAAGGCAAACCACATTTCCGGCTCAGATGCCATCATCGCTTTTGTTTTGTTATAGCTTTTCGATGGCCCGCCTTCAATCATATAACTGGCAAGTGTGAAAGGCGCACCTGAGAACCCGATCAGCGGCACATTCAATTGTTCTTGCGTCAAAATTCGGATGGTTTCAAGAACGAAATCGACGTCCTGCTCCGGGTTGATTTCGCCGAGGCGCTGAATATCTGCCATTGTACGGATCGGGTTATCGATAACCGGACCAACTCCAGCTTTGATTTCAACGTCTACGCCGATTGCCGGCAGCGGCGTCACGATGTCTTTATAAAGAATCGCTGCGTCCACATTGTACTGATCGACAGGAAGCTTTGTCACATAAGCGCAAAGCTCCGGCTGGTGAGTAATTTGCTCCAGCGAGTATTTCTCT
This sequence comes from Planococcus massiliensis, assembly GCF_000821325.1. Lineage (NCBI taxonomy): Bacteria > Bacillati > Bacillota > Bacilli > Caryophanales > Caryophanaceae > Planococcus > Planococcus massiliensis. The sequence continues at coordinate 2,377,410 of NZ_CCXS01000001.1, forward strand.
TTTATTTTGCGGTATTCCGGCTGTGAACGGCCAGCTTGGCGCATATACCATACTGGCGTATGTTCCGTTTTTTCTCCGCGGGCAGCTCTTAAGTACATGTCGTTAAATGCTGTCATGTTTTTTTTCATCCCTTCAATCTTATCTTCCACTGCGTTCTATTTCGTTATCCGTAATTTACTATAGACGCTCCGCTTCCTATTGTATAGAATCCTTAGGTAAATGTCATAAATTAGACTCTTCTCGCTTCACAGCTTGTTCATAAAGCGTTTTATGTTGGCAGATAAGGGAAGAATAAGATTAGAAGATTGATTTAGAAGATTGATGAGGAGGTTTTTTGGATGAATTTATTTATGACCACTGGAACTTACGAATTTATGAAGAAAATGAGAGAAAAGCACCCGCAGGAAACGATGGTGCTGATGCAAGGGGAAAATACGACCTTGCTGCTCCATGAAACGGAAGGCAAAACGATTTTCCAGACGCCGCGGCGTTATGAAGTTGTCGATGGCACCGGCACGTTTAAGGAAAAAGGCTTTTTTGTCATGAACCATATTCCGGTGACGGATGAAGGCCGGCCGATTTTTGAGCACCGGTTTAAAAACCGGGCAGGAGCCGTTGAAAATGAACCCGGATATGTGGCCTTCCGTGTCCTGCGCCCTGTAGATTCAGATACGTATGTCGTGCTGACCGAATGGGAATCTCCAGCTTTCTATGAAAAATGGAAAGAATCTCAGGCTTTTTCAAAAGCGCATGAAACACAAGCGGATGCACCAGCCGAAAAACGGCAGCATATTTTCTCCGGTTCTTCTTATATCACCATGTACAAAGCAAAGCCGGAAGAAAAATAATAAGCGAGCCTCATCTAATGAGGCTTCTTTAATACATAGACGACTGGAGGAAAATAAATGGTTTTTATTTACTTTATCCTAGCTGCCATCGTAACCGTAATTGCGTCCATCAAATTATCGCAATATGCTGATGTCATCAGCGAGAAAACTGCGATGGGCGGGATGATGGTCGGCACCTTGCTTCTTGCTGGAGCAACTTCCCTTCCGGAAGTTTCGACAAGCTTTTCTGCAGCAGCCATCGGCAATGCCGATATTGCAGTCGGCAATATGATCGGCTCCAATTTGTTTAATTTATTTATCCTGGCAACTTTTGATTTTCTGCTGCGCCGCAGACGGATTTTGGAACGTGCCAGCAAAGATCACCTGTACACGGCATTTCTCGGCTTATTGCTGACTGTCCTTGTCATCCTTTCTTTGTGGCTGCGAATCGATATTTCCTTCCTGGGAATTGGGCTGGATGCGTTAATCATCGCGGTCGCCTATATTGCCGGTATGGTATTCATCAATAAGCTCCAATCGCAGGATCCTTCTATAGAAGAATCGTCAATTTCAGAACAGGAGCCGGATAACCCAAGCGGAGATTTATCGCCTAAAGCCGCCATCGTCCGATTTATCATTGCGGCTTTGGTCGTTCTTGGAACCGGTACTGCTCTTTCGGTCACAGGAGACGAAATAGCCGTCATTACCGGAATCGGTTCCAGCTTTATCGGCAGCTTCCTGATTGCTGCCACTACATCACTGCCGGAAGCCATTTCTGTATTCGTTGCGTTGCGGTTGAATAACGTCAATATGGCAGTCGGCGCCATTTTGGGAAGCAATATCTTTAATATGATCATCTTGGCCATTTCTGACCCCGTTTATACAGCAGGGCCTATCCTATCAGCGGTTTCCGGAGCGCATATGATCATCGCAGTCGGTGTACTCGCCATGTCCCTTTTGACCATTTATGCTTTGACGCAGAAAAAAACATTGTCCAATGCGATTTATGCAGTTCCTTCTATCTTAATGGTGATCATCTACTTTGTGGCCACCTTCTTAAACTTTAATTATTAAAGAGGGCTCTGCGCCCTCTTTTTTATTTTGCAAGTCCGTCTCTTCTTTATATTTCCCTTCTATTCTCTTCAAGCTGATGTGCTATGATTGTAGTGGAACTATTTCGACTATTGAAGGGAGATCCAAAAGATGCTTGAAAAATTATATAACCGACTCGAAGAACGCTATCCAGAAATGGTGGAGATCCGCCGCCACCTCCATATGAATCCGGAACCTTCCTTCCATGAATCCAAAACAGCGGCTTATATCCGCGATTATTATGAACAATTGGGAATTGAAGCAAAGCACGGGATTGGCGGGAATGGCGTAGTAGCTACGATCCGAGGCGCAAAACCGGGAAAAACTGTTGCTTTGCGCGCTGATTTCGATGCACTGCCGATCCAGGATTTAAAAGAAAACGTCCCTTATAAATCGCAAGTGCCAGGTGTGATGCATGCATGCGGACACGATGGGCATACGGCCACTTTATTGGTGCTTGGAAAAACCCTGCATGAAATGCGCGGCGAATTGAAAGGCACTTACCGGCTCATTCACCAGCATGCCGAAGAACTTGCTCCCGGAGGCGCAAAGCCGATGATTGAAGCGGGCGTTTTAGACGGCGTTGACGTTATTTTCGGGACTCATTTATGGTCTACTACTCCGTATGGCCGAATCGATTACCGGGTTGGTCCGGTCATGGCCGCAGCCGACAGCTTCACGATAAACGTTCAAGGGCGCGGTGGCCATGGGGCCATGCCGCATGAAACAAAAGATGCTGTAGTTATCGGCTCACAGCTTGTCAATAATCTCCAACAATTGGTTGCCCGCCGCGTGGATCCGCTTGAGTCGGCTGTATTGTCCGTCACTTCATTTGTTGCAGAAAACCCGTTTAATATCATTGCGGACCACGCCGTCCTTTCCGGAACGGTCCGCACTTTTTCAGAAGAAACACGGTTATTGATGGAGAAAGAAATGCAGCGCGTCGTTGACGGCACGAATATCGCCACCGATAGCCATAGCGATTTCAACTTTATGAGAGGCTATCCGGCGGTCGTCAACCATGAAGCCGAGACAATGTACTTAAAAGAAATTGCTGAAGCCGTTCCCGGAGTCACTGAGGTCTATGAATGCCCTCCTCAAATGGGCGGCGAAGATTTCGCCTATTACCTTCAAGAAATCCCAGGAACGTTCTTCTTCACAGGAGCAATGCCGGACGGGGCAGTCTACCCGCACCATCATCCGAAATTCGATTTCAAAGAAGAAGCGATGCTGCTGGCAGCTAAAACTTTAGGGACAGCTGCAGTAAATTTCCACGAATAAAAAAGGAGTTGGCCCACGTAATTTTGGGGCCAACTCCTTTTTTCATTTTTTCTTCTTCGCAAAAGCCAATGTGATGAAAGAAACCACTAGGACGGCTGCGAATGCAATCAAGGCTATGGCAGGCTCTCCAGCTATGAGCAAAACGATCGCCACAAGCACCGCTTGGATGCTTTGAAGAATCAACACCAGTTTTCCGACTGCTTGCTCTCGGCTGAAAGCTGTCAGCGGAAATAGATTATCCATACGGAAATGCTGTTTTTGATTCAGGCCCTGCCAAATTTGGATGCTGGAAGCGAATGCCAAGGCAGCGATGAAAATGGCGATGGCCACTGGAAATGGAATCAGCCATGCGCCTGCCATCGAAATGGCCGTCAAACGAATCCATAGATAGAACAATTCGTCCGACCGGATAAAGGTTCTTAAAATTAGATAGAAGTGAGCATTTTGCGGCCCTGCTTTGACCAGGCTGTAAATCCAGTTTAGCCAAGCCCGCTCTTTTACTTTCCCTTTAATGTGCGGAACGTCCGTAAAGTAATTCGCGAATTGATAAAACCGCAGCATCCGGTTTTCTTCGAGCCGGATGAAATGTTCATAAGCAAAGGCTTTTCCTGCTGCCTGCCCTTTCACCCAGCGGCCATAAACGATCATGGCAAACAAAAAGAGCACGGCTATCAGCAGATTGCCGATAACGTAGAAATAGACGAAGAGCAGCACCAAAACAAAACGGACCAGCCGGTCAAGCCAGGCATCTCTCCCCGCTTTCGCTTTGCGGAACGAAAATTCGGTTTGGATATTCCACCATTTGATCAATAGCAGCAAGATCGGCAACCCGATCAATAAAGACGATGGCAATCCGTATAAAGCATTGGCCATCGGCAATGACACGATAAACGCAATCACCGGCAAATACAATTGTGAGAAAAACGACCATTTCAATGCCGGCTTCAGAAATTCCTCCAATTTGCTTTCAAGCGGCAAAAAGTAGACCATGTCCGCTTCCTTCAAAAGAGTGAAAGGTGCGCTAAATGCCAGCAGCAAAGCAAAAACAAACGCCATTAGCCATGCGCCGGGAAAATCCGGCGGCACGTTCTGCACCCATTCGCTGTAGGCATAGCCCGCTGCGCCGATGGCAAAAAGCAGCACAACTGCAATATGGCCCGTAACTATATATTTTAAATAATTCTGGACTTCCCGCATATATTTTTGAAGCCGGTTATCCCATACCTCATGCAAGTTCTTCATTGACAGCATCCTCAGTCATCGCAATATATAAATCATCTAATGAAGCGTCCGGCATATCAAATGCTTTCCGCAGATCCTTCATGGTGCCGACTGCCCGAATGCGCCCATTGTGCAAAAGGATGATGCGGTCGCAATAGCGCTCGGCCGTGGACAGGATATGGGTCGACATGAGCACCGAAGCCCCTTTTTTCTTTTGCTTCTCCATTTGGTCGAGCAAGGATTTGATGCCAAGCGGATCGAGCCCGACAAACGGTTCGTCGATGATATACAAAGCCGGATCCACGAGGAATGCACTCATAATCATGACTTTTTGGCGCATCCCTTTAGAGAAATGGGAAGGAAACCATTTCAGCCTTTTTTCCATGCGAAATTCTTTCAATAATTCAGCCGAACGTTTTTCAAAACGGGCCGGTTCAATATTATAGGCCATCGCTGTCAATTCCAAATGTTCGCGGAGCGTCAACTCTTCGTATAGAACCGGTGTTTCCGGAATATAGGAAAAGGACGAGCGGTAAGCATCCATATCTTCTTCAAATTTCTTGCCGTTCAAACGGATTTCTCCTGATTTCGGCTCCATCAATCCGATGATGTGCTTGATCGTTGTACTTTTCCCGGCTCCATTCAAGCCGATCAAGCCGACCAATTCGCCTTTGTTAATTGAAAATGTCACATCTTGCAAGACGGGTTTGCGCGTATAGCCCCCGGTCAGCGACTGGACTTCCAAAATTGCCAATCTCAACACCTCTTTCTTTCCTTTATTGTATCAAATCTCCTGTATGATTTCTTTTGGGAGAAACAAAATATGATAAACTGGTAAAAATGGAAAGGATGATGACAATGACCAATTGTATTTTCTGCAAAATTATTGCCGGCGATATCCCAAGCGTGAAAGTTTATGAAGACGAGCATGTTTATGCGTTCATGGACATCATGCCGCTATCCAAAGGGCACACGCTCCTTATTCCAAAAACGCATCGCGAGTTTGTCTACGACATGACGCCGGAAGAAGCTTCCCATCTTTTCAGTGTTGCACCGAAAATTGCTTCCGCCATCAAAGAGACATTCGAACCGGAAGGCATGAACTTATTGAACAATAACGGCGCTAAGGCAGGCCAAAGCGTTTTCCATTTCCACCTTCATTTCATCCCGCGCTACGGTGAAACGGATGGATTCGGGGCAAAATGGATGACGAAAGAAAAAGAATTCACAACCGAACGAATTCAGGAACTGGCTGAACAGGTAAAGGAAAAACTGGCTTAAATGCTTGCTTTCGTTCGCAATAAAGGATAGAATCAGGATAAGTTTTTTCGCCGGCGGCCACGAGGGCACGTCCGGGAAAGAGCAAAAAGAGTCGAGCTGAGGAGAGATGAGAAATGAATACGAAGAATTTAGTTTTGATGGCCTTATTGGTCAGTGTGGGAGCTGCACTTTATGTGATTATCCCCGGATTTAGCGGAGGCATGAAGCCGGACTTTATGTTGACCATGATGTTTATCGGCATCCTGTTATTCCCGAATGTGAAATCGGTATTTTTGCTTGCAGTGACTACAGGTGTTATATCCGGACTGTTTTCAACATTCCCGGGAGGATTTGTCCCAAATATCCTTGATAAATTCATTACCGCATTTGTCTTTTTGGCATTTGTGCTAATCTTAAAGAAAATCGTACAAAAATTACCGGTAGCCATTGCGCTTTGCGTGGGAGGCACGGTACTGTCAGGAACCGTATTCCTGTCATCGGCCATCTTCGTCATCGGTGCGGATATTCCGTTTGGGATCCTCTTCACTACTGTCGTGCTGCCTGCTATGCTGCTGAACGGCGTCGCTTTCGCATTTATTTACCCGATTGTCCTTACTTTGGTAAGACGTTCGAAATTCGAAACGGCCGCTACTCAATCAGCGTAACCGAAAGCTTTTCAAGGACATTGTCCTTGAAAAGCTTTTTTTCATTGAATCCCCATTCACCTTTATGTTTTAATTAAGTAAAATAGAGGAAAAGAACGGTATAGATGAAAGGGGCGTTTGCCGATGAAAGCATCGACATTTTTTTTAGGTCTTGCAACAGGGTTAGCAGCTGGAGCTGCAGCCACATTATTCTCAACACCACAATCCGGTAAAGAACTTCGCACCTCTGTAAAAACGACTTCTTCCGATTGGAAAGAGAAGCTTGCAGATGTCAAAGAGAAAGTAAACGGACTGAAGGAATCCATCGCCACCTTATCGGCGGAAGCAAAAACGCACTTTCCAGCAGCTGCAGAAGGCTTGAAGGCTTCAATGGAAAATTGGCAAGAAGGAACAGCACCGGCCAAAGAACATTTGCAGCTTGAAATTTTAGCGATTCAAAATTCAATCGAAGAATTGCAGAATGCGATTACCAAAGATAAAAAGGAAAAAAATGACGATTCAGATCATACGGATGACAAGTAAAACTGCCCTCGGGCAGTTTTTTTGATTGCCTAAAATGTTAGGCTGTTTTCAAAAGGCTTCTCCCCCTTCTTTATTGTCCAGTTCAAGCGCCCGGCTCTTCGGGTCATAAGCCATCCCGCCTATGCGGCAAAAAACGCCGCTTTGGCTGTCTGTCTTATGCCTTTCAGAGCTTAGCGGGCGCTCTCACTTTTCTATTTGGGAATTTTTTTATTATTCACACTTTAATAAGGTTTGCTTTATTGCTATAATAAAGAAAAATCTTTCTGGGGGAAAGTTGGTGCTGAAATGAATGAACGCGAATACACGATGAAGGAAGCGATGTTGTTTAGCCAGCGCATTGGGCAATTGTCGAAGGCGTTATGGAAAGCAGTCGAAAAAGATTGGCAATTGTGGATAAAACCTTATGATTTGAATATTAATGAGCATCATATTTTATGGATTTCTTATCATTTAAAAGGGGCTTCTATTTCGGACGTTGCTAAATTCGGGGTTATGCATGTGTCCACTGCTTTCAACTTTTCAAAAAAATTGGAAGAACGGGAACTTCTCGCTTTTTCAAAACGGGATACTGACAAACGCAATACATATGTTGAATTGACGCCAAAAGGCGAAGCACTGATGCAAGAAATGATTGAACGCTACCATGACACACCCCACTCCGTTATCGATGGGTCTCAGCCGATGCGAAACCTTTATGGAAAGTTTCCGGAGTTTTTGGATATTATGGCCTTGATCCGCAATATTTACGGAGATGATTTTATGGAAATTTTTGAAGCTTCCTTTAAAAACATCGAGAACAAATTCAACGAAGAAAATCATGTGATTGAAGCAATTGAAAAGCAGTGAAAACGCTGTCTAAAATTTAATATGAATCTGTCTTGATTTTATCGCTGAATCATTGTATTGTATGTATCGACTCAAAAGAGCAATCTACTTTTAGGAGATGCAACCAATGCATTGCTGGAAAACCATCAATTTAAAAAAACAATACGGACTCGATCGTGTCTATATGCTTTCTGCACTCATGGGGCTCGGTGTTTTCATGAGCTTTTACATCATGCTGAACATCCTTTATTCCGATCCTTTGTCCGACCAGAATTTCTTCTTTTTCATCTTGGCGATTTTAGCCGTTTATCCGCTTCATAAGGCATTTCACTTTTTGCCTTTGGTCGGCTGCCGAAAATGCATCAAATTGGTTGTGAAAAAAAGCTTTAAGGTTTTTCCGATGTTTTCCTTGCATATTAAAGAACCTGTTTCCAAGAAACGTTTTTTGTTTACTTTGCTCAGCCCGTTCTTATTGATCAATACAATCATCATTATTCTTAGCATCTCATTTCCTGTATACAGCCATTATTTTGCCATGCTGCTCGCTTACCACTGCGGCTTGTGCTTAACGGACTTGATCTATCTCCGGAATCTGGCTCATTCACCAAAAGACGCTTTGATCGAGGAAACGGAAACCGGATATGAAATTCTGGTTCCGGAAGCAATGGTCTAATCCTGTTTTTTCCTCTCGTCTTTGTTATACTAGTAACTAAGTATAGAGGGGAGGAAACCCATGATAATCGCAGTTGTTGTAATGTTTTCCGTGTTTTACTTGTTCCAGATCAACCGAATGACCTTAGCGCTTGTTACATCTAGGGAAATTCCGGAGGAAAACCATCAGAAAATTTTCCGTACAATCAATATATTAATTACCATCTTATTGGTATCCTTATATGTAGGCGTAGAATTTACCCCATAAGTTCATTTGCCCCAGGCATTTGGGCTTTTTCTTTTGAAAAAGAAACTTTTTGATTTTTAAAACGTTTATGTTATAGTAACTAACGGCATCTAGAAAGAAAGTTGGGAGCGAATAATTATGAAGAAATCCATATTGACATTGTCTTTAGCCGCATCCGTTTTAGTACTAGGCGCATGCAGCGATAACGGTTCTGAGGGAGAAGTGGTCGTCTCTTCTAAAGTCGGCGACATCACTGAAAATGATTTGTACAATGAAATGAAAACCTCTGTCGGCGATCAAGCCGTCCAAGTCCTAATGATCGAAAAAGTGCTTGCGGACAAGTACGAAGTGACGGACAAAGAAGTCGATGCAGAATACAAAAAATCTGAAGAACAGCTTGGCGAAAGCTTTGAACAGTTTCTTCAGCAAAACAATCAAACCGAAGACAGCTACCGCAAAGTCATCCGTTTAAACCTCTTGCAGGAAAAAGCGTTGACTGACGGCGTTGAAGTGACGGATGAAGAAATCCAAGCACAATATGAGCGCCAAGGCACTGAACTGAACGCGCGCCATATTCTTGTAGAAGATGAAGAAACAGCAAACAAAGTGAAAAAAGAATTGGATGAAGGCGGCGATTTCGCGAAATTAGCAGAAGAGTATTCAACGGATCCTGGCTCTGCAGCAAACGGCGGCAACCTGGACTGGTTTGGAACTGGCGCTATGGTACCTGAATTTGAAGATGCGGCTTACGCATTAGAAGTGGATGAAATCAGTGCACCTGTTCAATCACAGCACGGCTTCCACATTATTCAAGTGATGGAAAAACGCCAAGTGGAAGATCAGCCGGCTCTTGAAGATCAAAAAGACGAAATCAAAAAAGAATTGGCTGTTGGAAAAGCAGACCAAGAAGCGTTGATCCCTAAAATCGCGAAAATGATGGAAGATGCTGACATCGATATCAAAGATGAAGACCTTAAAGGTGCTTTCGACGATATCATGAACGCTGAAGCTCCAGCGGAAGAAACACCAGCAGAATAAGAAAAGCGAAAGCGCCCGTCTAGCCTTTACGGGTTTAACTAAATTTTTATTCCATATGAAGAAAAGCCCTTTGCCGAATTGGCAAAGGGCTTTTCTTATTAATCAATGGTCGGTTTGTAGAACGAACGGTTATCCAGCGGGAAGAGGCGTTCTGTGAATTCACCTGGTTTCGTTTTGCCAAGCGCCCGGTCGAGCATCATCATTTTCGCATCGATATTGTCGATATAATGAAGCATCTCCGCTTCTTTGATCATCGGCTTTTTCGGGCTCCCCCACTCTTCTTTGCCGTGATGGGAAAGAATCATATGCTGAAGCAACAGCACTTCTTCACTGTGGATATCCAACTCGTCAGCTGTTTTGGAAATCTCTGTGACCATGATCGAAATATGGCCAAGCAAATTGCCTTCCAGTGTATAAGTTGTCGCAATCGGGCCGGACAATTCAAATACTTTGCCGACATCATGCAGAATGATGCCCGCATATAAAAGGTCCTTGTTCAGGGACGGATAAATTTCGCAAAGCGCTTTCCCCAATTTCAGCATGGAAACCACATGGTCCGCTAAACCGGATGCATAATCGTGGTGATTTCGCGTAGCTGCTGGGAATGTCAGAAACGGCTGCTGGTATTTCTTCAAAATGTGGCGGGTGATCCGCTGGATTTGCGGGTTTTCCATTTCGAATAAATACTGCATTACTTCTTCGAACAATTCGTCTGTGCTCTTTTCCGAAGACGGCATCAAATCCGCGATGGACTGATTTTCTTCCGGTTTTGCCGGACGGATGCTTTTAATGCGCAGTTGATTTTTGCCCCGGTAATTGTGGATTTCTCCTCCTACCCGGACAATTGTCTCTGCTGCAAACAATTTTTCATGTTCATCTTTTGTATCCCATAATTTTGCTTCAATGTCTCCGCTTTTATCCTGCAGTACGAGAGACATGAAAGGATTTCCCGTGGTCGTTACGCCTTTAACCGATTGCTTGATCAGCAAAAATTCATCGATGGTTTCGCCAACCGCTCGCTGTGTGATTCCTTTGCTCATGAAAATACACTCCTTTCGATAGTAGCCACGTCTATTACATAAGCATCAGGCCAAACCTGCTGCATCATTTCATGACACGTAAAATAGACGAACTGGTGGTCTTCTTGCAGCTCTGTTATTAAGTTTATCATTTGCTGGAGCCGCCGGCGATCAAAATGAACAAACGGATCATCCATGATGATCGGGAACGGATGGCTTTCGGCCATCGATACAGCCAACGCCAGCCGCAATGACAAATAAGCCTGTTCTTTTGTCGCTTGGCTCAGTTCGGCAATATGGAATCGCATGCCGTCTTTCCGCACCGCTTCGAAGGAGCCTTCTTGCGTCATTTCCATTCCCCTATAGGAACTGGCAGTCAATTTCTCGAAATAAGTTTGTGCATTTTGAATCACTGCGGGCAAACTTTTTTCTTTCAATTCTTCCATCGTCTGTTTGATCGCTTCCGTGATCGCTTTTCTGGCAGACCATTGTTTGGCCATGTCCGCCAATTCTTCTTTCTTTTCATTGAAAAGCTGCAATTGGACCTCGTAGGCTTCATCGGTCAACAGCTGATTCGTGAACTGCTGTTTTTCAGCTTGCTCGCTCAACAGGGTCCGACGCTCTTCTTTTAGCTGCTGGAGCTTCGCTTCAAGCTGCGAAAGGTCCGATTCTTTCCACTGTTCTCCAGCCGCCTCGGAAACATTTCCGAGAACCTGCAATTGGGACCGGATGGGTGCCAACTCCCTGTCAATTTGCACCTTCTTTTGCCACTCATCCCCCAATAAATAAAACTCATCTACGGTCTGGGCATTGGCTTCAGCCATTAAGCCCTGTTGTTCTTCATGAATTTGCGCCATAAGGGCATGGAGTTGTTCGAGCTCCTGGCGAATAGCCGCTGCCTGTTCTTTCCGCTTTTCCAAGGCCGCCAGCTGCTGCTGCCGCTTATTCATTTCTCCGCGCAGCACCGCATACAATTCATCGGCTGGTGCGGGCCCATCGAGCACATTTTCAGCGTGGGCGAGCCACTCTGCCTGCTCCTGTTCAAGCTCTGCGATTTCTGTTATCATCCGCTGTTCTTTTAAAGCAACCGCATGAATTTCCCGCAATTTCTCAAATAGCCCGAGGACCGTCGACCGGCTTGCATCCGGCGAGAGACCGAGACGCTGCAAGAAATTCTGATAAGCAAAACGCGCTTGCTCGCTGCGTCCTTCTTTGGAAAGCTTGCCGATGGAACGCTTTGCTGCTTCGATTTGTTCAATATAGCCGTCCAATTTGCGGTCATAGCTGTCCAGTCTGTCAATCAATGCCGCATATTCGGTTTCTTTGCCGCCATAGCGGCTTAGCAGAGCTTCCTGTTCGGCTCCAAGCCCCTCAGGCTTCCCTTTTTTCAGCAGGAGCCAAAGTCCGCCAATTGCCCCTAAAAATCCGATAAACGCCAAAAGGTAGTTTGACTGCCATAAACTGATGGCGAGTGTAAGCAAGCCGATTCCCGTTATGGCATAGTTTACGGTCTGGCTATTTGCCGCTTTTTGGGCACGCTTTGCTGCTTGGGCTTCAGCCACTTTAGAGGCAAGCCCTTGCCACTCTTCAGCCATCCTCCGTTCACTTTCACTCGGCTCATTCGACAAGAATAGTTTCAGCTCTTTTTCGGCATCCGCAAGCTTCACTCTTTCTTCTGCCAACTTCCGGTCCGCGTAGCGATTTTCTTCTTCTTCCGTTTCGGCTTGCTGAACGAGAGAGATCAGTTCTTCCTCCCGGCCTAATGAAACGTCTGCTTGAAGTGCTGCCGGCTCTTCCATGCCGATTAACGAAAGCAATCGTCTCCGGTCGTCTTCCAAACGAATGGCTTCTTCCTGCTTCCGGCGAAGTACGGAACGCATTTGATGCCATTCCGATTCACGTGCGAGCAGGGCATTCAACGGCCCGATAGCATCACTGCCGACCTCTTTGCTTATGGTGCTTTCAGCTTCTTTTTCAAGAAATGCCGCTCTCGCCTTTGCTTCAGACAAGCGGTCCATAAGCCGGTCCATCCGCCGCTGCCCATCCGAAGGAAACGCCGTCACAGCCAACGATTCCAGTTCGTTTTGAAGCCCTTTTTCTTTTTCGATCAATGGTGCTGCCTGCTGCTGCTTTTCGATTTTCTTTATTTCTTCGCTTGCTCGATCTTCTTCTTCATCGATCAAACGGAGGCGCTGCTCGATTTCCTGAAGACGCCCGATATAAGGGCGGTACAGCTCAGCACGGCTTCGAAGCCCTTTCAGTTCCGCTTCCATCGCCCGGAGCTCTTCAACCAGCTGATTGATTTCAGGATTGCGCCCTGTTTTTTTAAAGATGCCGGCCATTTCTTTTTCCACTCGGTCTTCGAGTTTCGTAATGGCATCGATGCCGGTCGTCCCGGAGGCCAGTAAAGTCCGGCTCAACTCCTCTTCCGTCATTTTTTCCAAGCCCTGCAGTTCATGGATGGAAAATGAAAACACCGATTCAAAAGCCGCCCGGTCGTAATCCCGCAAAAGCATTTTCAATTCGGCATCCGATCCGCGTGTGCCGTCTTCAAAATAGACAGTGACTTCCCCGGCCGCTTTGCCTTTCACTCTTTCCACTATGACTTTGCCGTAAACCGGATCGGTGAGATGCAATTGCCCGCCATACTTTCCTCCCGCTTTCGGCTCATAGCGCTGCAAGTTCTGTGTGCGCAGCGGGTAGCCGAATAAAGTCTGGACAATAAATTGCTGGATGGTGGTTTTTCCGGCTTCATTGGCCCCGTACAACAAGGTCATCCGGCCATTCAAATCAATGCTTAAATCCTGGTGTTTGCCAAATCCGTAAATGATGGCTTTTTCTATTTTCATCTTCTACTCCCCCATCCGGACATTTCGGCGGATTTTCTGAATAGCGGCTGCTTGAATATCAACGGTTTCCCGGTCGCTTAACGGTTCAAGAAAACGGCTGCCTTTTGGGTGCCGATACAAATCCTTTAATGCATTTTTCCAATCAGCCAATTGCCAGGAATCCATTGCCGCTATAATTTTCTCGGCCAATGGTGAGATTTCAAAAACTTCTTGCCCCAATTCAATTTCGATGGAAGAAAGCCAGACAAACGTCTCCAGTTCTTCCAACGCTTCCTGGAGCGTCTCCCTTAATTCTTTTTCCGTCACTTCTTCAAAAAGTTCTTTGGCTCCTTCATCTACATCAGCCAAGTTCAACTGGAGGATGGAAGGGCCATGCTCTATCAAATGATGCTCTACACTGTTTCTGCAGGCATCTATCAGTTCGTTCATGTGCATGATGCCCCCGCATGCGATGGAAAGGCCATCAAATTGAACCGCTGAAACCGGCACAAACTGAAGGCTTGTGCCTGATTTGGAAAGCGAAACATCGTAGAACCCTTTTGTCCCTGATTCGTTTTTATGGCGTCCTTGAATATTGCCCGGGTAGACAATGGATGGGTTGTGATGCAGTTCTTCCCGCTTATGGATGTGGCCAAGCGCCCAATAATCGTAGTTTTTTTCAAGCAATTGCTGCTTCGTAAACGGGGCATAAACCGCATGAGCCGTTTCCCCGTCCATGCTGCCGTGAAGCATCCCGATATAAAAAGCTCCTGATTCTTCAGCAGGCAAAAAATCCTGGATCATCGCTCGTTTCACATGGCGTTCCCCGTAGCTGAACCCGGAAATGATCGCTTCTCCGTTTCGCGTCGCCAATCTTATCTGCGAAACGTCAGGACCAAATACATGGACATTTTCCGGCAATTCGAAGCGCACCCATTGGCCGCTCAAATGATCGTGGTTGCCGTATCCAAGCACGACCGGAATTCCGGCATCCGCTAAACGTTCCATCCCTTGCTGGAATCGGTGCTGCGCTCGGATGCTCCGGTCTTCACCATCGTAAATGTCGCCTGCAATCAATACAAAATCAGGTGTTTCTTTTATTGCGTAGTCGATTAAACGGTCAAACGCGGCATACGTGCTGTTTTTCACGAATTGCCATTGTTCTTTTTTCAAGCCTTTCATCCCGCTGAAAGGGCTCCCTAAGTGCAAATCAGCCGTATGGATAAATCGAATATCGCCCATAATTCTACTCCTTCGGAAACCGAATATTTGTTCCTATTTTACCATGACCCAGAACGAAAAAAAACTGTTTACCGGAAACTTCCGGCAAACAGCTGGGCCTCTTATTTTTGATTGCCTAAACGAATCGCTTTTTTAATGTCTTTCAACGATTGGGAAGAGCCGTACATCAATACGCCGCCGCGGTAAACGCGGGCGCCGAACCAGCCGAGCAAACCGATGGTCACGAGCATGATGCCGATCGACAGGAGCGGTTCCCATAACGGAATGTCCAGCATCCCTACCCGCAAAAACATGACGAGCGGAGCAAAAAACGGGATGAAGGAAGTGACCGTAACAAAAGAGGCTTCCGGAACGGAAATCCCTGAAAAGGCAATCAATGAAGCGACGACGATCAGCATCATCATCGGCAGCATCAATTGCTGGACGTCTTCGGTGCGGCTGACAAGTGAACCGAGCAAAGCGGCGAGCACCGCATATAGGAAATAACCCAATAAAAAGAACAGGACGGCAAAAAGGAACGTGCTGATTTTGACATTGGAAAAGCCGAATACGCTAAAGGCGCCTTCCGTCAATACCGTGCCGGCTGTTTTCATCGCCAAATAGCCGGAAAGCCCAAAAATCAGCATCTGCAAAATCCCCAGTGTGCCGATGCCTGCGATCTTTGCAAACATATGCTTGACGGGTGAAACACTGGAAATTAAAATTTCCATGACACGGGAAGATTTTTCGTTCGCCACTTCCATGGCGATCATATTCGGATAGTATATAACCGCGATATAAATGAGCAAAATTAAAATGTAGACCAGCCCGCGCGCCTGGCTCAACTCTTCCTGGGATTTGGAGGATTCCGACAGCGCTTCCCGTTCAAATGCAACCGGTGCAAAAAGCTGTCCGACTTCGCTTTCGCTCAATCCTAGGCTTTCTGCCGCCACGGCTGTCTGAAGTGATTGGACAGCTTGTTCCACTTCATTGCCGCTTCCAAGTTCATTGGCGGATTCCGACACATAGCGTGCTTTCAGCGAACCTTCCTGTTCGAGCACAAGGTAAGCCTCAACTGTCCCTTCTGAGATGCTTTTCCTTAGCTCGGCTTCTGCCAAATCCGTCGGCATCGCCTGGACATCGCTGCCCAGCTGATCCAATTGGGCTTGCAGAATCGGCGTGAGTTCCCCGCTTTCATCAACCACATGAAGCACATTTCCATCTTCATCCGACCCTTGAAAAACTTCAATGATATTTGATAAATTTGCCAGCAGGAAAAAAGCAGCGACGACAATCAATGTGGTGATGATAAACGATTTGGTCTTGGCCTTCGTTAAAAAGGACTGCTTAAAGATAATCCAGAAACTATGCATAGGCTTTCCCTACTTTCGAAATGAAGATTTCTTCCAAAGACGGTTCTTCAATCGCAAAGTGGCGAAGTTTTCCGAGCTTCATCGACTCGTTCAGCAAACGATCGGCTGTCTCTTCATCGGTAATCTGAAATAAGGCGCCGTCGTGGGTTTTTGTAAACTGGACGACTCCGGCGGTATCTTTTAAGGAAGTAAGATCCTCATCCATTTTAATTCGGACATTCTGCTTGCCGAATGACCGTTTGACTTCCCGGATCGAACCACCGAGCACCACTTTTCCTTGGTCCATAATTGTCATATTGTCGCAAAGTTCTTCCACATGGTCCATGCGGTGGCTGGAAAATACGATTGTGGCTCCTTGCTTCTGAAAATCCAAGATCGCGCTTTTCAGCATTTCCACATTCACCGGATCCAATCCTGAGAAAGGCTCATCCAATATGAGCAGCGACGGATTATGGAGCAGCGACGCAATCAATTGGATTTTCTGCTGATTCCCTTTTGACAATTCCTCCACTTTCTTTGCTGCATAATGCGGTACTTGAAAACGTTCAAGCCAGACAAGCGCTTCCTGTTTCGCTTTTGAAGCCGGCATCTTCCGGAGCTGCGCCAGATACACCAATTGATCCAAGACTTTCATTTTCGGATAAAGTCCCCGCTCTTCCGGCAAATAGCCGATTTCCGGACTTGCTGCATACGTAATAGGCTGGCCTTTCCACGTAATCACACCCGCATTCGGATTCAACAACCCAAGAATCATGCGGAAAGAAGTCGTTTTTCCAGCCCCATTTGCTCCCAAAAAACCATGCATCTGCCCTTGTTCAACCGTCAACGACAAATCATCTACTGCTGTAAAATCACCGAATTTTTTTGTGGCATGCTCGATGGATAATGTCATTCTCATTCCTCCTCTTCCTTTAATACGCCGCAAGTTTTGAAATGTTTCAAAAGCGGAGGACTTTTTCCACAAAACCCGATATACTTAAAATGAATAACCATTCAGAAGGAGTTGTCTAGCATGAGAACCTATAAACTGACGGCCTATGAGCAAACCGGCAAATTAATCGTGGAAGAAACGTTTACTGCAGAAAATGACGAGCAGGCAAAAGATAAAGGGCGGGCATTGCTTGAAGAAAAAGAATTGACCAACCAAACTCATCGTTTGGCTTCGCCAGCTGGCAAGTTGCTGCTGTTCCATTCATAAAATTTTGAACGCCATCCGTTAAGCAGCGGGTGGCGTTTTATCGTTTTTTCTTTTTTGATTTGGCTGAACGCGCGTATTTTTATTTGAACGCACGCATTTTCTCCTGAGCGA
Organism: Planococcus massiliensis; assembly: GCF_000821325.1. NCBI lineage: Bacteria > Bacillati > Bacillota > Bacilli > Caryophanales > Caryophanaceae > Planococcus > Planococcus massiliensis. Next base: position 2,394,789 of record NZ_CCXS01000001.1, read on the forward strand.
GCGTATTCCTCTTTGAACGCGCGCATTTCCTGCCGAACGCGCGCAACTATCCCATAAAGAAAAAAGCATGGCAAGATTGCCATGCTTTCCATGCTACAGCCCTTTAAATTCTGGTTTGCGCTTCTCAACAAAAGCTTGAATCCCTTCCAGGTGGTCTCCACTTTTGCGCATCGCCGACTGGGCTTTCGCTTCCATTTCCAAAACGGCTTCAAGCTCGCGGACTTTCAATTGGTGAAGGATTTCTTTGGACGCAAGCCTTGCCTGGACAGGAGAACTCAATACTTCCGCAGCATACGCTTCTGCATGCTCCATTGCCCGCCCCTCTGCCGTCACTTCTTCGATCAGCCCTTTCGCCAGCGCATCATGTGCTTTCAGCGTCTGTCCAGCCCATATCAATTGCTTCGCTTTCGGGACGCCGACGCGTTCTTTCATGAAGAAATGCCCGCCGCCATCCGGTACGAGGCCGATGCCGATGAAATTCATGGCGAGTTTGCTGTTTTCTTCTGCGATCACGTGGTCGCAAGCGAGTGCCATACTAAAGCCGAGACCCGCTGATGCGCCATGGATTGCCGCAATCGTAATTTGCGGCAAGGTATAAAGCGCTTTCGCAAGCTTCGTCACTTCTTTCATGACCAGGTCGATGTCCATCGGATTTTCAGGATCCATCATTTCTTTAATGTCTCCGCCTGCAGAAAAGGCTCTTCCTTCTCCGTGGATAATCAACACTTGCAAGCTTTTTTCATTCAACAGCGACTCGAAACAATCAGCCAACTCTTTCATCATCGTGCCGTTCATCGCGTTCATCGATTTTGGCCGGTTTAATTTTAAGTAAGCTGTGCGCCCTTGCTTGGTTAATTCGATTGTTTCATACATACAAAAAGACACCCTTCCGTAAAATGAATTATCATTCATCTTACGTATTCGGTGTCTCTAAAGGAAATCCCTTTAATTTTGTGAGATTACATTGATTCGTATAAAGATTGAACAGGTTTGATCAAGACGCGGTTCACTTCATCAATGATTTGGCTAAGTCCCATTTCGGCTTCAAGCATAGCCAAGATTTTCGGGTTGCCTTGAGCTGCTTGAGCTGTTGCTTGCGCGCTCATCATTTCTTCTTCTGTGATTTCTTCGCCTTGTGCTTGTTTTTGCTGAAGCGTCATTTGAAGATCGCGGAAGCCTTTGAATAAATCGTTGGCTTCTGCATCTGCTGTCACAGCTTCCACTGCCGCTTGCAATTTTGTGAATTCCTCCGTGTTGCGGAATGTACTTTCCAATTTGTTGATGTCGTCATAAATGTTTACTGCCATTATGATTCTCCTCTACATTGTATTCAGCGCGATGCTTAAGAATCCTTGGACGATCCCGATGATTCCCCCAAGCAAAAACCCAAGCGCTGTAATCATTTTCAATTCCCTTTGCGAAATCCCAAGAACGAGTTCTTCGAGGCGGCTTAACGGCAGAGAATCGACTTGCTCTTTTACCATGCCTTCCATGTTGATCTTCTGCAAGGCTTCTTCCAATTTCTCTTCCCCTTGCTGGAAACCGAAGTCCACAACAAGCGGGATGATGTTTGCACTTGTCCATTCTAACCCGTTCGGCCAAGTCTCTGCAAGTGTCGCATCCAGGCGGCCTTTAATGTCCGCTGTTTCTTTCACATATTCTTTAACTGCGCCGATTGCCGGTTCAAAGTCAAACTCCTTCAAGAAGTCATCCGCTTTGCGGTTTTGCAGCTTTTCCCACTCCCCGTAAGCAAGCGTGATGACCAGCTCAAACGTGCGCGGCGAATTCAAGAATTTGATGATTTCCGGCTGGATGCGGTCGACAATGCTCTTCGACTCGCCAAGCAAGGAATGAAGCATATTGCCGAATCTTCCGCGGGAAGATAAAAATTCGTCGATGAATGTCTTGATTGTCTGGCGCCCTTCCAATGAAGCAAAATAATCCGATCCTTGGTCGATGGCATATTTAACGCCTTGGATCATCTTTTGCTCCGTTTCATCGCGCCAATTCTCAGGCATCAATTCTTTAATGGTTTTGCCTTCCACATAATTGCGGATCGACACCGTCTGGCGGTCTACCAATTCATCAAGCTTCGCTTCAATTTTTAAATCCAAGCCCCCTTGGCCCGCGCCTTCCAACCAGTCATTTAAGGTTTTTGGCGAATGAAAAACGTGCATTTCCAATTGCTTCCGAATCCATCTTTCAGCTTTATTGCGCATCTCTTCATTGAAAAAACGTTTTTTAAATGTTTCCGGCGTCAGCAAATGCTGGACGATGGTGCGGCCCAGCTGCGTCGATAATTCGTCTCGCCGCTTCGGAATCAGCCCCGGTGTAAAGGGCAATCGCCAGTTTCCGATATAGACCGCTTTATACGGCCGGAAAAGCATCTTTATCGCGATAAAGTTGGTAATCCCACCGATCAACGCACCCAAAATCGCCATCAACGCAACCGTCACTAAAATATTCAAGACCTTCACTCATTTCTTTTTGTCTTTGTGAATCGCTTCTCATCCCCTATAATGGAGAGAAGAACTTAAAGGAGGATTTACATGCTTCAGCACTTTAAATTTAAACCCATGTTTGAAAACCGCCAGCTGCCTGGCTGGATTGTTTCTTTCTTCTATAAGAACGAACGCATTACTGGAGAATACCATCCGGATGGATCGATTGTCTGGGTCTCCAAAGAACCTCAAGATGCGGAACAGGTCAAAACTATGATCCACGAATTGATGCTCTTCCATGTATACGATTAATGCGCTGGAAAGTTCCGGCGCTTTTTTATTATATGTAACCGAAAGAAAATTTAACAGCAATAGCTATTAGGCTTAAATTCCTGAACAATAAAAAAAGGGAAAGCCCTCTTACCCAACAATTTGGGTAGGAGACATCCCTGATTGAATTTGATACATCTGATAATATTGGCCGCCGAGTTTCATCAGTTCATCATGTGAACCTGCTTCGGCAATCCGGCCGTGGTCCAGTACCAAAATGCGGTCCGCATTTTTAATCGTTGACAGACGGTGGGCAATAATAAAGGTGGTCCGCCCTTTTTTCAGCACTTCCATCGCATGCTGGATGATTTCTTCCGTTTCTGTATCGATATTCGAAGTGGCTTCATCCAAAATGAGGATCGCCGGATCGAATGCGAGCGCCCGCGCAAATGATACCAATTGGCGCTGGCCGGAAGACAAGGTGCTTCCTTTTTCGACAACCGGTTCGTCAATGCCTTTCGGCAAATGCTTCAATACCCGCTCGCCGCCGACCGCAGCCAGCGCTTCTTCCACTCGTTGCCGCGAAATCCGCGAATCGCCGAGTGTGATATTGGATTCAATCGTTCCGGTGAACAAATAAGGGTCTTGCAAAACAATGCCCATATGTTCCCGGACCGCTTGGCGCGTCATATCGTTGATGTTCATGCCATCAATTTTAATGGCGCCTTCTGTGACATCATAGAAGCGGAACAATAAGTTCATAATGGAACTTTTTCCGGATCCCGTATGCCCTACTAATGCCACGGTCTCCCCTTGCTTCGCTTCAAACGAAATATCCTTCAGCACATATTCATCTTCCTCATAAGCAAACCAGACGTTTTCAAACCGTACATTTCCGCGGTAGCGGGCAATTTTCTCATCGCTGACCGGTTCGCCGGTGCGGTCAAGCAAACGGAAAACCCGTTCTGCCGCAACCAACGCCTGCTCCAATTTCGCAAACTGGTTGACGATTCCGCTGATCGGATTGAACAAGCGGATAATGTAATCGACAAACGCGTATAAAACGCCGACCGTGACAGCCGAATTGACGCTCATCGAAGCCGTGCCGAAATACCAGATGAAGAGAATAAAGATGAGCGAACGCAAAACGCCGACCATGTTATGGGAAGCCGTTGCTTCCAAAATCAAGAGTTTTTGCTGGAATTTATAATGCTTATCATTCAATTCCTCGAATTCATTTTTCATCAGTTTTTCGCGGCGGAAAGCCTGGATGATGGTCATGCCTTGAATCGATTCGTTGATGATCGCGTTCATATCGCTCAATTTTTCGCGGACGACATGATTGTATTTCGCTGCGAACTTCCGGTAGACCAGCATCCAGCCATACAGCAGCGGAATCAACACGAGCATCATCGAAGCCAGCTGCCAGTCCAAATAGAACAAGGCGGCGTAAATTCCGGCCATATACATGAAGCTCGTGGCAAATTGAGATAACACCGTCACAAACAGTTCCCGGATTGCTTCTGTATCATTCGTGATCCGGGAAACGACTTTTCCTGCAGGAAGGCTATCAAAATAGCGGATCGGCAAGGTCTGGACATGCTCGAAGACATCATTCCGCATCTTTTTGATAATGCTGTTCGCCCCTTTTTGCAGGAAGATATATTCCAAATACCGGAAGATTGACGCGACTACCCCAAGCCCTAAGAAAATGGCCAATAGGTAAGCAATCGGTTCAAAATTCACGGTTCCGTTTGCCGGGGCAATGTGGTTATCGATGATTTCCTTTGCAATGAGCGGCGCTGCCAAGTCGGCTGCCACTGCTACCGCTAAGAGCATCAAGCCCCCAAGCAAAATCTTTTTAAATTGCATAGCGTATTTAATTAAACGTTTTCCTGTCCCCATTTTTACACCTCCTCGATCTGCTGTCGGAGGTATTGCTCATTGTACCAACCTTTAGCTTTCAGCAAATCTTCATGGGTTCCTTCTTCGATGACTTTTCCGTCATCCAGTACGACGATCCAATCTGCATGGTGTACAGCAGATAGACGATGCGTCGTAATTATGGTCGTTTTCCCGGCTCTTTCCGCCTGGATATTCTCGATGATTTTCGCTTCCGTTTTCGCATCTACAGCAGAAAGCGAATCATCCAAAATAAGGATTTCCGGATTCTTAATGAGTGCCCGGGCAATCGAAATGCGCTGCTTCTGTCCACCCGATAAAGCGACACCCTTTTCTCCGACCAAGGTGTCCAAACCATTCGGCAGCATCGCCAAATCTTTCTCAAAGTGAGACAAGCGAATGGCCTGATCAATATCTTCCGCTGTCGCATCCGATTTGCCGAAAAGGATATTGGCGCGGATGGTGCGGGAGAACAGCACATGGTCTTGCGGCACATAGCCGATCCAGCCGCGAAGCTGGTCTTTCGATAGATCGCTCAAATCGATGCCGTTCATCGAGATCGAGCCGTCGCCGAGTGGATACTCCCGCATCAATTGTTTGACGAAAGTCGTTTTTCCGCTTCCCGTCTTCCCGACGATCCCGAGCGTCTGCCCGCTGTTCATCGACAAATTAATGCCTTGCAGGTTGATCGAACTGGATTGCGGATACGTGAAATTGAAATCCCGGAAACCGATATGCTCGGGTTTTTCCGTAAAGACCGGATGCTCCGGATCAACTACATCTTCCTTGTAATCCAAGGTTTCATTGACCCGGTCGAGAGACGCATTGCCTCGCTGCAAGGTGTTGATCAATTCTCCAATGGCGAACATCGGCCAAACGATCATTCCTAAGTAGACGTTGAATGCGACCAGATCGCCGAGCGTCATGCTGCCTTCGGCGACTAAGAAAGCCCCGTAGCCAAGCCCGATCATATAGCTGATTGTCGTCAGCACTTTTGTTACCGGCGCAAATAAAGCGTCGATCCGTTCAACGGCCATGTTTTTTTCATAGACATCTTCGGTCATCGCGGCGAAATCTTTTTCGGAAGACCGTTCCTGCACATAAGCCCGGACGACCCGGACGCCGCCTACCGATTCCAATACGCTGTCATTCATGTCACCGAATGCATCCTGGGCCGCCATATAGCGCACATGAATTTTCTTGCCCAATATTTGCACGATGATTGCCAGGATCGGCAACGGAATCAACGCAAAGAAAGTCAATTCCCATGACACCAGGTAGCCCATGGCTACGATGATTGTTGCCATATAAAGCGTCGAATCGACAAGCGTCAAAATACCGAATCCCGCTGTTTCCGAAATCGCCCGCAAGTCATTGGTGGCACGCGCCATCAAATCCCCGGTCCGGTTCTTTTCAAAGAACGTCGGGGTCATCTTCAAGAAATGCCCCATCAAACTCGACCGGAGCTGCCGCTCGATGACATAAGCGCCGCCGAACAACTGGTATTGCCAGACAAAATTGATGAGATACGCGAGGACCATCGAAATGGCCAACACGCCGACATATTGCCAAAGCAAAAGAACCGTTAACTGCTCTTGGGCAATGGAATCGATAGCGACTCCGATCAGCCAAGGCGGGATAATTTCAAGGATATTCGCAATAAATAGAAGTCCAACTGCAATGGTGTAGCGCAGCCAATTTTCTTTAAAAAACCATCTTAATTTCCATAAAACACTAAACATTTCTTATTCCTTCTCTCTTCTTCGATTTTAACTAATCGCCTTCTAGCGATTCCTTGATCATGATTTTCCGTTGTTGAAGTGTTTTCATCTTCATTCTCTCCTTCGATCTTTTATTTATTTAAACAGCAATCGCCGATTAAACCCAAAAAAGCGCACACCTATTTTTAGGCGCACGCGCATGAAAAAAAGGCAGGTTTGCAGACCTGCCCCTGGATATCCAATTACCGAATTAATTCAACGGGAAAATTTGGGCCGATCTGACAATGCTATTAAGTTTGATGAATGTACCAATGCTACTTTTTTCATTGCCATAACCTCCCTTTTCTCCGATTTAGTACTTTAAGATTACCACCAACAATTTTGAATTGTCAAGATTTTTCGAATATATTTTTTCAAACTTACTGACAGCGGATGTTTTTCTCAATTGATTGGAGGGTAGTTTATGAGTAAAGAAGCAGGATAGGAGGAACTCCATATGTATCAGAATCTTGCAGTTGCCTATGACGGATCTGATGGCAGTAAAATTGCGTTGGAAAAAGCGCTTGATATTAAAAAGTCCTTTCCTGAAAGCAAATTGAACGTAATTTATGTCAACGAAGAAGTGAGGGAAAGCATCGGATTCATGGAAGCCGGCGGCGCTTCTGCTCCGGTGGTGTCTGCGAATGTAGACAGCAATTATGCCCAGTTCATGCCCCCGGAAATCGGCGAGGAGGGATACCGCGTTCCAAAGGATTATGCAGACGACTCCATTGGGTTTTCAAAGCATATGCATAATTCGATCCAGCAGCAGCTTGATGCCCATCAAATAGAAGGCAATGTACTGGCGCTCGAGGGCAATGCGGCTAAAATGATTCCAGCATTCATCGAAGAACAGCAAATCGATTTGCTGATTATCGGCAACAGCGGAAAATCAGGCCTCCAAAAGTTCTTCGTCGGATCTGTCAGCAAGAAACTATTGAAAGAAGCATCTTGTTCCGTGCTAGTGGTCAAGTAAAGGGGAAGCCTGGTCCACGAGCTTAGAAATAAGCTTTGGCGGCCAGGCTTCCTTATTGCTCCCAAACTTTCAATAAAACCACATAAAAATATTAGTTTACAAATATTACAGATGGGTAAACATTACTAATAGAAAAAAAGAAAATTGAATAAAGGAAGAAGGGCACAGCTATGACTAAACATACGGTCTATTTCCTGTCTCCGCAGCAGCATCGCGGGCTCATGGCTGAAATTTGGGCCAACCGCCTCAATCTCCCCGATTGGGATATTCGGAGCGCTGCATGGAGCCAGCCATTACAATCAGAGACCCCATATGAAATCATGAAAGAAATTGTTCTGGACGTACCTGACGTAGAACCGCGCTTTTACGATTCAAAAGAAGTGAGCGAAGCGGACTTGATCGTCGCCTTGCATGATGGTGATTTTGAATCTGCTGACATTCCTTCCGACTTGCCTGCACAAAAGTTGGTCCGCTGGAATATCCGCAATCCCGAACTGCGCGCATCGGACGAGTCGGAACAATGGGCGATTTACCAGGAAGTCTGCGATGAAATTGCCATGAATATAAAAGGCTTGGAACCTTATTTCCGGTCTAACTATATGTAAAACCCTCTACTTGATGGCCAAGTGGAGGGTTTTATTGTGATGCTTGATACTTATTTAACGGTACAGAACCGCACGTACCGGGCTGCCTTCCGCTCCTTTGATCTTTAACGGAAGCGCAATCAGTTCGTAGACACCCGCTTCCACATCGTCTAAGACAATGCCTTCGAGAATAAAGCGCCCGTTTCGGTTCATGGCCATATGCATCGGCAATTCCTTGCTTGTTTCAGCATCTACCGATGGAACATCTACGCCAAGAAGCCGGATTCCCTTTTCTGCCATCCACTCCGCTATACGCGGATCGAACAGCGGCCAAAAATCCGGAAATTGCGTCCGGTCTTTCCATGTATCCGATTTTAATAGGAGAGTGGTGACACCTTCTTCGAGCACCGGCAAATCTTCCGGCGTGATTTTTTCCAATCCCCGGACATCTGCCACTTGAGCAGTTGATCGGTAAACATCCAAAGGCAGTTCATCTATTTTAATGCCGCGGTCATCGTAATGGAAAGGTGCATCCACATGTGTGCCGATATGGGTGCTTGTTGTGAATTGCCCGACATTCACTGAACCGCTTTCTTCTTTCGTGGTGGAAAGTTTATAGTCGAATGCTACATCTCCCGGCCACTCGGGTGTCCGGCTGCTCAAGCTCATTGTGATATCCAATATTTCCATCTTTTTCATTTACGCCACCACATTTCTTTCGTTGGAATAGTTTTTATAAAGTTCCTGTTTCATGATCTTCTCCAGCCGGGCCACCATTTCTTCGACGTCTTCGAAAGAAATATACAAGGCAACAGGCGCTAACCGGATAATGTCCGGAGCCCGAAAATCCGGAACAACCCCTTCTTCCTTCAACGCTTTGCAGATTCTTGCCGCTTCCGGATGGGCAAGCGCAATATGCCCGCCTCGTTCTTTGTCCCCTGCTGGAGTAACATTTTGAAATTCCGGCAGTTTTTCTGCAATCAATTCACGCAAGCGGCTCGTCAACTGCAGCGACCGCTTCCGAATGTTATCTATGCCCAGTTCTTCGAAAATTTCTACGCTTCCAAGCAAAGGCGCCATGCTGAAAATATTCGGCGTACCAATCTGATAAGCTCCGGCCCCTTCCGCCTTTGAGAATTCATGGTCCATATCGAATTGCTTCGCCTTGTCTGATCCGAACCAGCCGGCATTGCCCGGAAGCAAATGATGGTGCCGTTCATGGATGTAAAGTCCACCTGTGCCGCCAGGTCCTGAGTTCATGTACTTGTAATGGCACCAAACAGCGAAATCCGCCCCGATGCTGTGCAAGTCGTGCGGAAGAGCGCCAATGGAATGGGCCAAATCAAATCCGGCGAGTATCCCTTTTTCGTGTGCCGCTTTCGCAATATCCTGCATCGGCAATAATTGCCCGCTCCGGTACAGAACCGACGGCAACAACAGCACAGCCACATCTTCGGTCAATTGCTCTTCAATGTCTTCCATTTGCAGTGTATAGCCGTCCCGGCTTTTTACTTTCCTCATCGCCGTAGCCGGATCTAAGCCGCGAAGGCGCAGATGGCTTTCCACTGCATAAATATCAGACGGAAAATTCAATTCATCGACGACAATCGCAAACCGTTCTTCCGTCGGCTGAAAAACGGTCGACAGCATTTGGTGGATATTCGCTGTGATCGAACCGGTGACCATCACTTCATGCGGAAGAGCGCCGGCAAGCGGCGCAATTCTCGCGCTCAAGTTTTCCGCCAACGTGAACCAAGGGTGATTTCCTTCCGTCCAGCCTTCGATGCCGTAAACTTTCCAGCTATCCGCCAGCTCAATCAACTTCCGTTCGGAACGCTTCGACATTAATCCGAGTGAATTTCCATCCATATATAGTTGGTTTTTGCTTTGATAAAATTCCTCTTTATAAAGAGCGAATAAATCCATTTGATCTTTCTGCACAGACATCTTGCTTCCTCCTCGTTATGAAACTGCATAGGCTCCTGCACCCAGCAACGCCGTAATCAAAACGACAATCCACGGTGCCAGTTTAAAATAGACTAACATTGCAAAGGCAAATACGGCAATGGCGAAGTCTGCCGGAACCCGGATTGCTGAAGTGAAGACCGGATCATATAAAGCGGCCAGCAAGATCCCGACCACGGCTGCATTGACCCCTTTTAAAGCGGCTTGGACAGATGATTTGGTGCGGATGATGCTCCAGAACGGCAAAGTTCCGACCACCAGCAAAAACGAAGGCAAGAACATGGCAATGACGGCAAGCGCTGCTCCAAGTCCCCCTTCCATCAATTGCCCTAAATAGCCGGCTAATGTAAATAGCGGGCCCGGTACAGCTTGGGCTGCTCCGTAACCTGAAATGAACAGGTCGGCTGTCATCCAATTCGGGACGACTTCCCGCTCAAGCATGGGAAGCACGACATGCCCCCCGCCAAAGACAATCGATCCGACGCGGTAGAAAATATCAAAAATCGCATAATAACTCGATTCAATGAGTGGGCGAAGCAGCGGCAAACCGACGAGCAAACCGGCAAAAATTGTCCAAGCTGCGATTCCTGTCTTTTTGCCGAACGTCAGGACAAGTTTCACTGCTTCAGGTGCCTCTTCCTTCCGGTACACGACATAACCGACCACGCCGGCAAGCAAAATAACGCCAATTTGTGCCCAGGCTGTCGGCATCAACAAAACGGCTGCTGCAGCTGCCACCGCCAAAGCAATTCTCGGTTTATCCGGAGCCAGCGATTTCCCCATGCCAAGCAACGCATGTGCGACTACAGCAACCGCGACAATCTTCAATCCATGGATCCAGCCGCTGTCAAAAGAGCCGTTTGTCACGAGCATGGCAAAAAGGATGAGGAGAATGACTGACGGCATCGTAAAGCCGAACCAAGATAAAAACCCTCCGAATATCCCTCCCCGCAGCATTCCGATTGAAATCCCCACTTGGGAACTTGCAGGGCCGGGAAGGAATTGGCACAAAGCTACTAAATCTGCATAAGCTTTGTCATCCAGCCATTTTCTTTTCACTACATATTCTTCCCGAAAATACCCTAGATGAGCTGTCGGACCACCAAAAGAAGTGAGCCCGAGTTTTGTGGATGCTTTTAAAATTTCTCCATAAGTCGATTTTTTCATAAGCCTCTCCTTATCTAAGCTGTTTCTAAAAGCATAACGGATTACTTATATGAAAGCATATTACAACTTTGTAAAGATATTTTTCAGAATAGTTTGTTTTTTATTCCGAACTATTTTATCATTAAAATAAAGCCAAGCTTTTTAAATCAGGAGGTGAAAACTCTGCTTCTTTTTCATTTGGAGCAGAGGTGCTATTTGGACATCCCCATACAATTGGCAGCATCTGCTGTCTTAATCGCGGCCTTGGCATTTTTCTCTGCCAGTGAGTTTGCGATCGTGAAAGTCCGGATCTCCCGAATCGATCAGCTGCTTGCCGATCAGCAGCTGAAACACAAAGCCGTCAAAAGCATCATCGCCCATGCCGATAATTACCTGTTCGCCTGCCAACTTGGAATCGTCATGTGCACGCTTGGAATCGGATGGCTGAGCTATTCGATTGCCGCCCATTTCTTCCCTGCGATGATGGCGGTTTCGACGATAGCCGATGCCGGCCCAAATACGATTGTCTTTTTCATTCTCTTTGCACTCCTAGTTTTCACGCTTGTCATTGTCAGTGAACTGATTCCGAAAACATTTGCGGCAAAAAAAGCCGAAAGCATCCTACTGGCAAATGCCGGTCTTCTCATCTGGACATACCGCATCCTTTTTATTCCCATTGCCCTTTTCAAAGCTGCAGCGCGCCTGTTGTCGTCCTTATTCGGTTTCGCTCCGGCGAGCCAAAAAGAATGGTCCCATACAGAAGAAGACATCAAAACCATTTTAAGCGACAGTCTGAAAAACGGAGAAATCAATGTTTCGGAATTCGAATATGTCCATAAGATTTTTGAATTTGATGAACGCATTGCGAGAGAAATCAAAGTTCCGCGGACGGCTATGTGCACTTTGGAAAAAGATTCCACGCTTCGTGAAGTTTTCAAGACTGTCGGCGTCCAGCAATACACACGCTATCCCGTCATTGACGGCGACCGCGACCACGTTTTAGGCGTCGTCAATATGAAAAACTTAATGGCTGCTTTTATCCATGATCCCACGGTCGGCGATTTGACGGTGGAACAATTTATGAAGCCTGTGATCCAAGTAATCGAGACCATTAAAATTAATGAATTGCTCTTGAAGATCCAGCAAGAACGCATTCATTTAGCGATTCTCCAAGATGAATACGGCGGCACTTCCGGTTTGGTGACAATCGAAGACATTCTGGAAGAAATCGTCGGTGAGATCCAGGATGAATTTGATGGAGATGAAATTCCGGAAATCAGGCGGCTTGGCGATAGCCATTACCTTATTGATGCGAAAATCTTGATTGGCCATGTCAATGAGTTATTAGGCATCCGCATAGATGATGACGATATTGATACAATCGGAGGCTGGTTTATGTCGGAGAGTTTTGATACAATAAGAGGGCAAAAAATTATAGAACAGGGCTATGAGTTTTTAGCTAAAGATGTAGAAGGACACCATATCCTCTATTTGGAAGTGCAAAAAGCAGAACCCTTATAATTCGACATTCAAACGAAACGGCTCTCATTCGAGAGTCGTTTCCCTTTGTTTAGAAGACTTGGAGGCAGGAAACTTTATGGAGCTTTATACAAATTTGCGCAAAGGGGAAAAAGGCGCATGGATCAGCATCGGGGCCTACGTTTTCCTAAGTGCGATCAAGCTCTTCTTCGGGTATGTCGGCTCCTCGGAAGCTTTGACGGCGGACGGACTCAACAACTTGACGGATATTATTGCTTCACTGGCCGTACTGATCGGCCTTCGCATTTCTCAAAAACCGCCGGATGAAAACCATCATTATGGCCATTTGCGGGCAGAAACCATTGCGTCGCTGCTTGCTTCGTTCATCATGGCAGTGATTGGGCTTCAAGTATTGAGCGGAGCTGTCCGCAGCTTTTTCGAACCTGCAGCGGAAACCCCTTCCCTCTATACGGCGGGGATTGCCGTTTTCAGTGCGGTGGTCATGTATTTCGTATACCGCTATAACTTGAAACTCAGCAATGAAATCAAAAGCTCCGCTGTGCGTGCTGCGGCTTACGACAACCGGTCGGATGCCTTAGTCAGCATTGGCGCTGGCATCGGGATTGCCGGGGCTGTTCTTGGGGCGCCGATTCTGGATGTCATCACCGCTTTCATCGTCGGCATAATCATCATTAAAACGGCGCTGGACATTTTCAAAGAATCGGTGTTGACCTTGACTGACGGGTTTGACGAAGAGGAAGTGGAAACGATGTCCGTGCTTGTCCGCAAAGTTCCGGGCGTCAGTGTGCTGCGTGACTTTAAAGGCCGCAATCATGGAAATGTCATGTTCATCGATTTGACTGTCGCTGTCAATCCGGAGCTGAACGTCATTGAAAGCCATTGGATTACTGAAGAAATTGAAAGAAAAATCCAAAAAGTGAAACCGAACTGTGTCATACACGTACATATAGAACCGGACTATCAGCATCCAGAATGGACCAGTTAGGGGGATATGTACCATGTATGAGTTTGTTGACCAGAGGCGCATCGTCTACATCACGGTTGCGATCATCTTGTTTATTTCTTCGCTTATTGCGCCTACCGCCGTTTTTTATCCGATAAAAACGGTTTTTATTACGCCTGCAGCTCTCTACGTCGGCACATCGTATCTTTCTTTGATCACAGGCGGCATCGGCATCGCTTTGTTCGCATCCGGATTGATTGCCTTGGCCGTCTTTGAAAATCGCTTAAAAAGATATTTGGTCAGCGGCCTTCTTTTCGCGTTTGGAATCGTCGGCGTTGCTTTGTCGCTTGCCGATTATTATTATATGACCGAAGATGCATTCATCTACAACCCACCGCTGTCTTTCTCTGAAGCCAGCTACCTCTGGGAGGACTTTGAGAAAATAGAAGAACGGATCGGGAAAAAAGATCATACGACTTCTGTTGAATCCATTGCGCTATACGTTAAGAACGGAGATTCCATCGAAATGTCGTCAGGCAAAATTTTTGAAATGAGCGGTTCCTTGATCTATAAAATCGAGCAGGCAGGCGGTTCCTATGAACGCATTGATGCAGCTTCAGAATAGACATGCAAAAAGGCCCTTTTGAGAGGGCCTTTTTTTTTATCAATGTGCAGTTGAACGTGTGTGGTTATGTTTTTCCGGGAAGACGCTTCGATCCAAGTATTTGTGGAAGAACCATTCGCCTCCGCCGATCACAATCGCAGAAATAAGCGCTGGCGTAATAATGTTCACATCATTGCTTACAAGCGCTTCTCCCATTAACCAAATCACTAGAAACGCTACGACAATATCCGAAACCGTCGCAATTGCGTTGCGTTTGTTTTGATCAGAGCGATCGCCCGCTTTGCGGAAGATCATCAAATCGCCCATCACATAAGCAACTAATGTCAGAACCAAACTGATCCACAAAGTGTCGCCAAAAGGCACATCAAAGAATAGCGTCAAAATAATCAATAAGACCGCAGCAATCATAACAAATTTCATGGCCAATGCTTTTACATGATTCATGCTCTCCCCTCCTTCTTGGTTGTTATTGTTTCTATTCCCGCTTTTCTTCCGCTTAATCCTCTTCTCTAATTATTTCGTACTAATTCCTTATACAATATTCGTTTTTTCATGTCCGGTCAGTGCTGCCAATTCATCAACTTTCTGCTGGAGGAACTCCCGGTCTAGCGACTTCAATTCCCCTTCGTCGAGACTCTCCAAAATGTATTGCATCGTTTTCCAAATTGTCTCGTGCCGCATCTCAGGTGCTATTGATGCCGCGACAATCAGCGAATCCGCCATGGCAATAAATACGGAGACGTCTTTTTTACTGTGGTAGGCAATTTGATAAAAAGCTTTATACAGAACATCGCTATAGGCGGAGAAACGGTAAAGCAGCCGGTTATGGCCGGCTTCATCCGCCAACACCAAACCATCTGTCATCAAGTGGCCCATCTCGCCGAGGACGTGGCCGAGCCGTATCAGAATATCATTGGCCGTGTTCGGATCTTGCCTTCCCGGAGAAATTGCCCGGATAGCCACTTCGATTATTTTTTGCACCGCGTACCCCAAATCCTGCTCAGCTGTCCGTTCGTCCCCGATCAATATTTTTTCATTTACATCCACTTTGTTTGGACTATTCGAGTGGATTTTCATGATCGGCTTTCCTTCAAAGACGTAATCGCCGATTGTCACCAATACTTCAATCTCTGCCTGTCCGTTTTCAGCAATCTCTACAAGTTCTGCCAGATCGATGAATTGAACATACCCCGCTTTTTCAGCGTTCACCGTTCCTTCCAATGTTTGCGGCTTCCAATTTTCCAGCGTGGCATGCTTTTGATCGTATAAACTTTTGTAATAAGCGATGACTTTCTCAGCATCTCCGATTAATTTATTGATCAAGGTGCTGACCTGGATGTTGGTCGCGACAAAGTGGATATAATAGGCAAAAGTCGCAATGCAAAAGAAAACGATGACGATCCCGATCCATGTCGACAGCACTTCATGGCCAAACACCTCTTCCTGCATATACAGAAGTGACAGCATATTATACAAGAAGCCTCCCAGGAAGATGCCGAGTACATGGCGGGTCGTGGCGCTTCTGATGAAATTTTCAGGCGCGCGCGGAGAAAATTGGGACGTATACATGGTCAGCACGACCAGCACAGTTGAAAACGTAAATGTCGTCATCGTCAGCATCGCGGCGGTCAATATCCCCAAGATGGTCTGCCCGTCCTCCACTTTCGTCAAAAAGATGGAAGGAATGTAGTCGTCAATTTTGCCGATCACCAGCAAATCGAGATAAAATGCCCCCAATGACAGCAGAATTGCCCCAATGCTGTATAAGGCGGGCGTAATCCAAATTTTTTCTTTGAATAAATAAGAAACGGGCTTCATCCGTCATCCCAGCTTTCTATACCAAGTTAGCCCGTAGTTTCCCTTTTCAAAAAGAATACAAACCAAAAGGCCGGGAGCATGTCCCAGCCTTTTACTGTATCCGAAGAGGAATTTCTTTCACTCCACGGACAATCATGCCCGGGCGCCAGTCCAATTCCTTTTCTTCTACTGCCAATTCCAGATCCGGAAACCTGTCGAGCAGTTTCGAAATGGCAATCTCGCCTTCCAGTCTGGCAAGAGGCGCACCTAAGCAAAAATGGATGCCCATTCCGAATGCAAGATGCGGACTCTTTTCACGGCGGATATCAAAGACTTCTGGACCCAAAAACCGTTCGGGATCGTGATTGGCTGCGTTCAATGATACGACTACCAAATCACCGCGATGGAATTGCTTCCCTTGGAATTCCATGTCTTCATTTGCCCATCTTGAAGTGCTGAACTCCACAGGCCCGTTAAAGCGCAGCGATTCTTCAAGGGCTTGAGTGATCATTTCCGGATTTTCCTTCAAGAGCTGCTGCTGTTCCGGATTGGCCAATAAAGACAGGACCGTATTTCCAATCAAATTGACGGTCGTTTCATGGCCGGCGATAATCAGCAGCGATACTAAGCCGTACAATTCTTTTTCGGTCAGCCGGTCCCCTTCTTCTTCTGCAATGATAAGCTTGCTGATCAAATCTTCGCCAGGCTGTTCGCGCACGGTTGCAAACCACTGCCCTAAATATTGGACAAACTGCGTCATATGTTCGTAAACGCTGACGCCGGCTTCGCCGCTCGTCCCTTCAATCAACGAATTCGACCAGCGGCGGAATTTGTCGCGGTCTTCCGACGGCACGCCGAGAATTTCGCAGATGACGATGATCGGCAGCGGAAAAGCGAATTCGTCGATCAGGTCCACTTGATCTTTGTTCGCCATTTCTGCTAATAATTCTTCCGTGATTTCTTCGATTCTGCCGCGCATGCCGGCAATCATTTTCGGCGTAAACGCTTTTTGTGCCAATCCCCGGAGGCGTTTATGGTCAGGCGGGTCGGAAAACAGCATATTTTGGGTGAAAACGGACATTTGGTCCATGCTGCTGCCGTACAGTTTGGAGAAATCTTTGATAAAACGCGGGTCTTTTAATAACGCCGCCCCGTCTTCGTAACGGGTCACAAGCCAGCCGTGCTGCCCATCCGGAAAGCGCACTTGATGGATGGGATCCATCCTGCGGAGCTTTGAATAAACCGGGTACGGATTCCGCGTAAACTCGTGCGAGAATAAGCCGGCATTTTTTGAATGTGATGAATCCATTGATTCCCCTCCTTTTTGTTATCTATACCCATTGAGGCCAAGAAAAGACTCATCCTATTTCCTTATTTTTGAAATACAAAAGACCACTTCGAGAGTGGCCTTTTGCTGGTTTATTCTGCTTCGTCACCGTCTTGGTTTTGTTCTTCTAAATCATCATCTGTCTGGTCTTCACCTTGGGGGCCTTCGCCTTCAGGATCTTCATCTCCAGTGACAGGATCGTCTACTTCTATCGTATCGTCGTCTCCATCTCCATCACCGTCTCCGCATGCGGCAAGCATGCCGACCGAAAGAAATGCAGCCGCTCCGAGTTTTAGCCATTTTGCCTGTGCCATCCGTTTCCCTCCTCTTCCCGTATTCATTGCTTATTCTAGTGCATACCCCTTTTTGGAACAGGTTTAACAGCATCAAGAAAAATTGACAATAATAATTTTTCTGAAAAAGGGTTGACCATTTTCAGCTTATCCAGTATCTTTAGAGTAACTTGAAGAAAGAGGTGAGGCATTATGGCTATTTCATTGTTTTTTATACCGCAAATCCAATCCATAATGTCCCGCTCTGTGTATCGCTAACGATACGCTTCTTCCATTATGCCCGGGAACCATGGATTGCGATTTGCGCGCATCCATGGTTTTTCATTTTGCATAATAGGAGGAATTTACATTGAATTTAATCGAAAATTTTGGCTGGAACGATAAATGGCAAGAAAAAATAGGGGCTGTCGGAATTCCTGGCCGCGTCGTATTAGAACATAAAAATATGTACCGCGTGGTGACGGATAACGGAGAATGGCTATCCACCCTATCCGGCAAATACCGGCATGAACATTTGCATGCGGAATTCCCTGCAGTCGGCGACTGGGTAATGGTCGAACAAATGCCGGGAGAACAAAAAGGCATCATCCACAGCATCCTTCCGCGTTCTTCGCAGTTTTCCAGAAAAGCAGCCGGCGAAACATCGGACATTCAAATCATCGCGGTCAACGTGGACTATGTATTTCTCGTCATGTCCCTGAACCATGATTTCAACGTACGGCGTTTGGAACGCTATCTGCTGGCTGCTTGGGATTCCGGAGCAAATCCGGTTGTTGTCTTGACGAAAAGCGATGAATGCGAGGATCTTGCCCCTTTCATCAGTGAAGTGGAAAGCGTCGCATTCGGTGTTCCGGTCTATGCCGTTTCAAGTGTGACCGGCGCGGGAATCGACCAATTGCGGAAATTGCTCGAAAACCATAAAACGGGTGCACTTTTGGGATCTTCCGGCGTCGGCAAGTCCAGTTTGATCAATGCGTTATCCGGCCAAGCCATCATGGCAGTGCAGGGCATCCGCGAAGATGACAGCAAAGGCCGCCACACGACGACCCACCGGGAACTTGTGCGACTTCCAAGCGGCGGTTTGTTGATCGACACGCCGGGAATGCGGGAATTCCAGCTCGGCGATTACGAGGAAGGCATCGAATCCGGATTCTCGGATGTCGAAGACTTGGCGGAATTATGCCGTTTCCGCGATTGCGAACACAATAATGAGCCGGGCTGCCGCGTGCAGGAAGCCCTATCGACAGGCGAATTGAAATACGACCGCTACCGAAGCTACCTGAAGCTGAAGCGGGAACTTGCCCATATGGAGCGGAAAAGCAATTTGGCTGCCCAAAAAGCAGCCCGCAACAAATGGAAACAAATCACGAAAGACTCCCGGAAACGCCCTGTCCAAAAACGTTGAACCGAAAAAATAAAAGAAGCAACTTCCCTAAAATGGAGAAGTTGCTTCTTTTATTTGCCTGGTTCCGTCAATCCATGTTTTACTGCGTACAAGGCCGCTTGCGTCCGGTCCTGCACTTCCAGTTTCGCAAAGATATTGGAAATATGGGTTTTCACCGTCTTTTCAGTGACAAACAGGGCGGATGCGATTTCCCGATTGCTTTTTCCTTTCGTCAGTTCCGCCAGCACTTCCTGCTCACGCGGCGTCAATAAATTGATGGTGTGGGGAGCTGGCGCAACGGGCCCTTTAGCAAGCTCCGACGTCGCTTTCGGGTGCAGCGTGTTCTCCCCGCGCATTAAACTGCGAAGCGAAGCCACCAGCTCATCCGGCTCGATGTCTTTTAATTGATATCCGGCTGCCCCTGCTTCCATCGCAGGCACGACGTGGTCTCGGTCGGAAAAACTCGTCAGCATCAAGACGATCATATCCGGATACTGCTCTTTTATTTTCCGTGTTGCCTGGATGCCGTCCATTTCCGGCATCACCAAATCCATCAAGACGATGTCCGGCTGAAGCTGTCCGGCCATTTCAACCGCTTCTTTCCCGTTGACAGCTTCTCCCACCACTTCGATATCTTTTTGGGTCTTCAGAAAAAACAACAAGCCGCGCCGTACGACATGGTGATCGTCTGCTATCAATACTTTCATCGGGTTCCCCCCCTTTCTCTCTTCTAATAAGGAATTCTTACAAGAATCTCGGTTCCTCTGCCGATTTCACTTGACCAGTCCACGGTCCCGCCTTCCGCTTTGGCCCGGTCCCACATGCTCTGGACGCCGATAGACGGCAGCTGCAGCCGTTCGTCGACGATAAACCCCCGGCCCTCATCTTTGATGACCATCAAAACATCAGAAGAAGTCACCGTCAAAAACAGTTGAGCCTCACTCACGCCTGAATGCTTGCGGATATTGTTCAACGCTTCCTGGGCGATGCGGAACAAAGTCTCTTCTGTCCGGGAAGGCAATTGGATGACGCCTGTCACTTTCAGTTCCAACGTCAGCCCGAGCATTTCCCCGTAAGCTTGGATCGCTTCAAGCAAACCGCTTTCGAGCCCTTTGGGGCGGAGCTGCCAAATGAGTGCACGCATTTCATTGAGGGCTTCCTGCGTCAAATGCTGGATATCACGGAACGTGCCTTGGACATTTTCTTCTTCGGACATTTCGATGCCGCCCCGTGCGGTCAGCGTCACGGAAAACAGCAGCTGATTGACCGAGTCATGCAGGTCGCGGGCCAGCCGGTTGCGCTCTTTGACCAGCGCCATTTCCTGTTCCTGCTTCGTCAAGCCGATGCGCTTAATCGCCGAACCGATCTGAAAAGCCACGGATTCCAATAAAGCCAGTTCATCTTTGGAGAAACGGACCGTATCCGGTGCGGCAATATTCAGTAAGCCAAATTTCTCTTCTCCTGATTGCAGCGGAACCGTGGCATGATGCGTAATCCCACCATGATCCAGGGCGTTAGCGGCAATTGAATTTTCAATGCGCTGGCAAGCGATGATGTTCGACGCTTTTTCCAGGTCGCCGTCATGATACCGTTTGACGCACCAGCAGCCCCCCTTTTGCAAATGCCGGCAGTCATTCCGTTGAAGGGCTGGAGGAAGGTTTGCATGGGTCACTAATTGATGCTTGCCTTTTTCATTGATAAAAAAGATCCACGCACTTTCAAAATTCGAGCCGTTCAGCAATTTCCAGACGGCCCCGTCCAGCATTCGTTTCATATCGGTTTCTTCGTTCAATAGTTCGGCAATCTCTTTTAGCAATGTTACATTGGAATGTTCGTCCATGACCATTTTCTTCACCTCTTTGCCAATACTTTTACTTTACATGTTTTTATCGTTCGTTTACCTCGTACTTTCGAATGAAAAAGCCCCCTCAGCAAAGGGAGCTTCTAATTTAACGATTATTCAATTCGTTGACGAAGGATTCTTTGATGAATTCCATTTTTTCGTCGCTTTCCTGCTCCGTTTCAGCGGTCACACCGAAATAATATTTCACTTTCGGTTCGGTGCCGCTTGGGCGCACACAAACCCACGAGCCATCTTCCAGGAAATATTTCAAAACATTCGACTGGGGCAATTCAATTTTCTCATTGGTTCCGAGATCCGCAAAAATCCGGTTCTGCGTTTCATAGTCTTCGATTGAAACGACCAGAATGCCTGCGATGGCTTGCAATGGATTTTTGCGCAGCCCTTCAAGCAATGCACTGATTTCGCGTGCACCATCGACGCCTTTTTTCGTAATCGATACGAGCGATTCGCGGTACCAGCCAAACCGTCCGTACAATTCAACCAATACATCATGAAGGCTCTTGCCCTGTGTTTTGTAGTAAGCTGCCGCTTCGATGACGAGCAGGACCGATTGCACCGCGTCTTTATCACGGGCAAAGTCACGGATCAAATAGCCATAGCTTTCTTCGTAGCCAAAAAGGAAATCGAAAGCCGGATTTTCGTCGTTGTGCTTCAGTTTTTCACCGATGAATTTAAATCCTGTCAATACATCTTCGCAGTCTGCCCCGTAAGATTCAGCAATGACGCGGCCAAATTCAGACGTAACGATGGTTTTAAAGATGCGGCCTTTTTCCGGCATCGTGCCTTTTGCCTGTTTTTGGCTGAGGAGATACTCGATCAAAATGGCGCCGGTTTGATTGCCCGTCAATAATTCATAATGCGTACCCGTCCAGACAGCAAGCCCTACACGGTCGCCGTCCGGATCGACAGCGATCAGCACGTCCGCACCGCTCTGTTCACCGTATTTCATAGCGATTTCAAAAGCGGACCCTTCTTCCGGATTCGGCGATTTGACCGTCGGGAATTCCCCGTCCGGCTGCATTTGCTCATCCACATACACGATATCGGTATAGCCCGCCGTATCGAGCAATCGTTTAACGGTTGCCCCGGAGGCTCCATGAAGCGGAGTAAAGACCGCTTTGATCGGTGCCGCAGTGTTTTCCTGCACAGTGAGCGCATGGTCGATATAGACCTTGTCGATTTTTTCGTCGATCCGGACCAGCAATTCCGGAGCGAAGTGTTCATTTTCTATCGTTAATTCGTCTTCTACGCTGCCGACAAAACTGATGACCCGGTCTGCATCTTCCAGGTTCAATTGCGCTCCGTCTTCGCCGTACACTTTATAGCCGTTGTATTCTGGCGGGTTATGGCTTGCGGTGATCACAACGCCCATAAAGGCATTCAAATACCGGACGCTGAAGGATAATTGCGGAGTCGTCCGCGGTCCTGTGTACAGGTACGTGTGGATGCCATTTGCAGCAAATGTCCGAGCTGCTTCTTCAGCGAATTCCGGCGACATTCTTCTGCTGTCGTACGCGATAACGATGCCCCGGGTTTTTGCTTCTTCGCCACTCGCGGTTATGTAATCCGCAATGCCTTGGGATGCTTTTCTGACGGTATAGACATTCATCCGGTTCGTGCCCGGCCCGATTTCTCCGCGCATGCCTCCAGTGCCGAATGTTAAATCCTGATAGAATGCATCTTCCGCCATTTTTTCATCGTCTTTCAAGAGCGTCAAAGCTTCCCGTGTCACTTCATCCAGCCGATCATGTTCTAGCCAACGTTTGATCCGTTCCTGCCATGTCATATCCATCCCACCATTTCTATGAGTCTTTACCATTCAGTTTACCAAATAATGCAGAAAAAAACCGCTTCTTTGTGAGAAGCGGTTCAGGATCAATCTTTTTTGTATTCTACATTGTAGACGTCGTGGCGGCGGTCTTTTAATTGCTTGACCGTGCCGTTTTGGCGCTGGCGGCGCAGGATTTCAAGGTCTACGTCACCAATCAGCACCATTTCCAGGTTCGGGTTGGTTTCGCCGACGATGCCGTCGCGGGCAAATTCGAAATCGGATGGTGCGAAAATGCCGGACTGGGCATACTGGATGTCCATGTTTTCCGTTTGCGGCAGGTTGCCGACTGTTCCTGAAATAACCGTGTAGATCTGGTTTTCCACAGCACGGGCCTGTGCACAGTAGCGCACCCGCAAGTAACCTTGGCGGTCTTCTGTACAGAATGGCGTAAAGATGATATTTGCCCCCATATCGGTTGCAATGCGGGCAAGTTCCGGGAATTCGATGTCGTAGCAGATCTGGATTGCGATCTTCCCGCAATCCGTATCAAAAACGCGCACGGAATCTCCAGCAGAAATCCCCCACCATTTGCGTTCGTTCGGTGTGATGTGGATCTTGTATTGTTTATCGATTGAGCCATCGCGGCGGAATAAATACGCAATGTTGTAAATCTCATCATCTTCTTCTTTCACAAAATGCGAACCGCCGATGATGTTGACATTGTAGCGCACTGCAAGGTCTGTAAACAATTCAATATACTGAGGCGTATATTCCGTCAATTTCCGGACAGCCTGGCTCGGAGACGGCTCGTTTAGGAAAGACATCAATTGCGTCGTGAAAATTTCAGGGAAGACGACGAAATCCGAGTGGGCATCGGACGCGACATCGACAAAATATTCGACTTGGCTCGCCAAATCATCGAAGGATTCGATTGCGCGCATCAAATATTGAACGACGCAAATGCGCACCGGCAGACTTGTTTTGAAATGGCGCTTCGAAATCGGCTTGTAATCGACGTTATTCCATTCCATCAATGTTGCATATTTTCCGGATGCGACATCATCCTGCAAATAATTTGGGTTGATGCGCATTAATTGGAAGCCATTCATCAATTGGAACGTCAGAACCGGATCGTAGATTTTATGGCGCGATACCGCATCCACGTATTCTCTCGGCGACATTTCGTCCGCATGTTTATGGTAGTTCGGAATCCGTCCGCCGAGAATGATCGACTTCAGGTTCAATTCGCGCGCCAATTCTTTTCTTGCTTCATAGAGGCGCTGGCCGACTTGCATGCGCCGGTAATCCGGATGGACCATCACTTCAATGCCGTACATATTGTAGCCGTCCGGATTGTGGTTCGTGATGTAGCCGCCGTCGGTTACATCGTCCCACGTATGGCGGTCATCGTATTCATCAAAATTTATTAAGAGGCTGGAACAAGAACCAATGACTTTGCCATCGAGTTCTGCCACCAATTGCCCTTGTGGGAAAACCCCTAAATGGCTTCGTAGTTGCTCTTCTTTCCATGGATCCATTCCAGGAAAACAGAGGCGCTGCATTTCCAAAATAGCGCTAATATCTGAATAGGCCATTTCCCGGATGATCATGCTTTTTTCAAAATGAGATAAATCGAATTGTTCTGGCACTGCAGCCACTCCTTCACAAAAGTTTCAAACTTTATTATATAGGAACGCCGTCCAGGTTGATATTATTTTACTTGCTGCGCCAGAACATTTATAATTTCAAGGATGTTACTATAAGAAATGAGGGACTTTCGTGACGAAACGTCAAGATAACATTTTGCTCTCTATGTGGGTTGTAGCCCTCATCGCTACTGCCGGCTCCCTTTATTTTTCTGAAATTAGAGGCTATACGCCATGTACGCTGTGCTGGATCCAACGCATTTTCATGTATCCGCTGGTCCTCGTCATCGGCATTGCCTATGTCCAGAAAAATGTCCGGATTGCCGTCACCACACTGGTATTTTCAGTTATTGGAGGATGCATCTCGCTTTACCACTATGGGCTGCAAAAATTGGATTTTCTATCTGATTCCGCCCCTTCTTGCGGACAAGTTCCATGTACGGGACAATATATCAACTGGCTTGGATTTATCACCATTCCGTTTTTAGCATTGACTGCATTTATCTTACTTGCCGGAATGAGCATGTACTTACTGAAAACCTTGAAGGAGGAAGCATGAAGTGAATACGAAAACAAAGAAAAGCGGCGTTTCAAAACTAATATGGATTGCTGCAGCCGTAGTTGTCATTTTCGGACTGATTATTTTCCTGACCAACCAGTCCAATAAAAGCAAATTAGCTGACAATCCGTACGACAAAGAAGACTTGAACCAGGCAACGATCGATCAATTGGACGACGAGAACTATCAAAATATTGCGTTGCCGGATGAAGTCGATAAGCAAATCAAAAGCGGCGAGCCGACAACGGTTTATTTCTTTAGCCCGCTCTGCCAGCATTGCCAAGTAACGACGCCGATCTTGATGCCGACGGCAGAAGATATGGATGTCGAAGTTCTGCAATACAACATTTTGGAATATGAACAAGGTTGGCAAGATTATTTCATCGAAGCAACGCCTACACTTGTCCA
Source organism: Planococcus massiliensis (assembly GCF_000821325.1). Classification (NCBI taxonomy): domain Bacteria; kingdom Bacillati; phylum Bacillota; class Bacilli; order Caryophanales; family Caryophanaceae; genus Planococcus; species Planococcus massiliensis. The sequence goes on from NZ_CCXS01000001.1 coordinate 2,419,950, forward strand.
TTATGAAGACGGCAAAGAAGTGGCGCGTTGGGTTGGGGAACAGCCGAAAGAAAACATCGAAGAATTCTTTAATCAAGTCGTTTTAAAATAATATGCATGGAGGGTCATGTGCAGTGCGCATGGCCCTTTCATATGGAGGAATCATGATGGCGTGGAGCTATACGATACAAGACGACGGCATGACCGTCGAAGAATTATTGAGAAAAGAATGGGGCCTCGGCAAAAAAGTGGTCCACGAAATGCGCATGGCGAAAAGCGTGAAGAACGATAAATTCCAAGAAGTGATCTGGAAAGAGCCGCTCGCTAAAGGCACTGTTTTGCAGTTTGAATTGCCGCCGGCTGCGTCCCCTTACGAGCCAAAACATGATGTGGAATTGCCAATTCTTTTTGAAGACGACCATTTTATCGTGGCGCGCAAACCAAAAGGCATGGCGACGCATCCAAATGAAGTCGGCCAAACGGATACGTTCATCAATGCCATTCTCGGCCATATTATCCGCAATGGCGGAACTTACGGGGAGCATGTCCACCGCCTCGACCAAGGAACTTCCGGCCTGTTGATGGTCGCCAAGCACCCGGTGGCAAAAAACGTGCTCGACCGCATGCTTGAACAAAAACAGCTTGTCCGCGATTACGAAGCAGTAGTAAAAGGCAAAGTCCACAACAAATCCGGGACGATCGATTTCCCGCTTGGCAAAGACCGCCATCACCCGACCCGCCGCCGCGTCTCACCGACCGGGCAAAGCGCTGTGACGCATTATAAACTGCTGAAGCAAATGGAAGGGAAATCGCTGCTGCACCTGACTTTGGAAACTGGCCGTACGCATCAGATCCGTGCACACTTGTCGCATATCGGGCACCCGATCATCGGTGATGAAATGTACGACGGGCCGGCGACTCAAGACGGCGCCTATCACCTCCATGCTTTCCGCATGTCATTTATCCATCCTTTCACCCATGAAAGGATTGTCGTGGAAGATACTGCACGATAAAAAAACCGCCAATTGGCGGTTTTTTTTATAAGCTGATTTTATCCGGATGCGTGCCTGAACGCCAATCCTGGTTCAAGCCGTCGATCATTTTCATTTCTTCTTCCGACAAGGAGAAATCATAGACATCCGCATTTTCAAGAATGCGGGACGGTGTTACCGATTTCGGAATGACGATGAGATCGCTTTGCAAATGCCAGCGGATCACCACTTGGGCAATCGATTTTCCGTGGGCTTCCCCAATTTTAGCAAGCAAGGGATCTTCCAGCAGTCTACCTCGTGCAAGCGGCGACCAGGAAGTGACCGCGACGTCGTGCGCTGCACAGAACTCACGGAGCGGTTCTTGCGTAAGCTGCGGATGAAGTTCAATCTGGTTGACCATCGGCTTGGTATTCGCTGTAGCGAAAATCTTCTCCAGGTGGTGGATCTGGTGATTGGATACTCCGATCGACCGCACCAATTTTTCATCGTACAAACGCTGGATTGCCCGGTAAGTCTCAACAAACGTGTCCGGAATCGCCCAATGCGTCAAATACAAATCCAAATAATCAAAGCCGAGGCGCTCAAGCGATGCTTCAAAAGCCCGGAGCGTATTGTCATATCCTTGGTCGGTGTTCCAAACTTTCGAAGTGATGAACAATTCATCGCGTTTTACACCGGAAGCCCGTACCGCTTCCCCGACTTCCCGTTCGTTTTCATAAACCGTCGCCGTATCAATCGCGGGATATTCCGCATTAATCGCAGCTTCCATCGCTTTGAGCGCCTCATCCGGCTCTTTCATTTTGTAGACCCCGAGTCCAAAGCGCGGCATTTCAACGCCATTATGTAAGGTTTTTGTTGATTGAATCGTTAATTCCATGTTAATCATCCTTTCTCTCTTTCATTGTACAAATAACTTCCACTTATTTCGACTATTACGATTTCTTTAAAAGGGTTGCTTTTCCTATTAATAACGAATATTATAGTGAATGTTGTTTAAATCGTTCGTGTTTGAAAGGAAGTTTTTCAATGTTTCACTTAAAAGAAAATGGGACGACTGCCAAAACAGAAATTCTCGCGGGAATGACCACTTTTTTGACCATGGCCTATATCGTCATTGTCAACCCGGTCATCTTAAGCGCGGCAGGCGTGCCTTTTGACCAAGTATTTTTAGCCACCATCATTGCGGCTGTAATCGGCACCTTGTGGATGGCGTTAATGGCCAACTATCCGATTGCCATCGCTCCCGGCATGGGGTTGAATGCCTATTTCACTTCTATGGTTCTGGGTTCAGACGGGGCCATTGATTACCTCACCGCTTTCAGCTCGGTATTTGTAGCCGGCCTGCTTTTTGTGATCTTGTCATTGACGCCTTTGCGTAAAGTGCTGATCCAAGCGATTCCTGAAAACCTGAAGTATGCCATCACAGCCGGCATCGGATTGTTCATCGCTTTTATCGGCATGCGCATGAGCGGACTCATTGTCGCCAATGATGCGAACCTCGTGGGCCTTGGAGATTTGACTTCCGCCCCTGTCATCTTAACTTTAGTGGGATTATTCATCACCTTGATCTTCATGTCTTTGAATATCCATGGCGGCATTTTCTTCGGAATGATCACTACTGGAGTCATTGCCTTTTTTACCGGCCAACTGAAATTTGAAGGCAATCTTTTGCAGCTGCCTTCTCTTCCGGATGGCATCATCATTTGGAATCCAATTGAAGCTTTTCAAATGGTTATCGATTTCGGCTTGTACGGCGTCGTCTTCTCCTTCCTTCTCGTTACGTTGTTTGATACGACCGGCACCATGGTCGGTGTCGCAAAACAGGCAGGTTTGATGAAGAACAACGACATGCCGCGCATGAGACAAGCCTTGCTTGCCGACTCCATCGCCGGTACAGCCGGCGCCATGGTCGGAACCAGTCCGACGACCGCTTTTGTCGAATCTTCATCTGGGGTCGCTGCTGGCGGCCGCACCGGCTTAACGACGCTGACGGTAGCCATCTTGTTTATCGCAGCCGCCTTCTTCAGCCCGCTTGTCGGAGCCTTGTCGAACGTTGCTGCCATCACAGCGCCCGCATTGATTATCGTCGGAAGTTTGATGATTGGCGCTGTAAAAAATATTGAATGGGAAAAATTCGACGAAGCCTTCCCTGCCTTCCTGATTGTCCTGGCGATGCCTTTGACTTCCAGCATTGCAACCGGGATTGCGCTCGGCTTTATCTCGTATCCGCTGATGAAAATCTTTAGAGGAAAATGGAAAACGGTGCACCCGATCCTTTATGTATTCGCTGTCCTGTTTGCCATTCAACTTTTTGTTGCACCCCATTGAAAAAACCGCCTGAAAGGGCGGTTTTTAATGTGTAGAAAAAGATAAAATGGAAAAGATTCGTTCAGAAATCCGATATTCTCCAAGGCGTCTTCGCTGTTTTACTCTATACCGATTGTAAGTGTTCCAGCATCGGTGCGGTTCCGGACAGGGTGAAGCAATAAGACGAGTGGTCTTCTCGGCTTATTGAGGGAACTCTGTCCATAGCGCCGCAGTGCGGAATTCAGAAGTAAATGCTCGAATCCAACTAATTTCCCGATAAGCTGTAAAAAAAACCGCCCAAAAAGGGCGGTTTTTTCATCGCTTAAATTCTCGCGGTGCGGTTTGAAACAGCTGCACTGATCAGCAAGACGATGGCGCTAAGCAAGTGCATTGCCCAGCCGAGAATGGGAATCCATGAAATGAGACTTGTGATGATGCCGAGAATCGAACCGGCTTTTGGCGAATACTCACGGAAACAGAAGAATAGCGTAATGGCATGCAGGACGAACATGACGCCTAGAACACCATATCCTGTGCTGACGACAACAGAGCCGCCGATAATCGGAATGGCCAGGAACGCTTCCGCGAGTCCGGTAATCCAAAGCAATGCAACTGATATTTTCATTCTCATTAGTAAATCATCCCTTCTATTATTGCCTTTCTTTATATACGGTTGGCAGAGCGATAAGTTTCACATTCACGAACCAAAACAGTCAGTTCCGGACAAAACTTCTCCATATTTGGCTGGAGAGTTATATTTCATTTTTCCCGCCTTTACGCTATACTAAACAAAGATGCAAATTTTAAGGAGGTCATGACTTATGAACTTAATCCTTATTCTAGGTATTTGTGTCACGTTCTTGACTGCAATTTTCACTGCAGGCTACGATGACAAACCAGGTACTCCAGAAGACAAATTATGAAAAAGGAGCTGTTTCGCTTAGGCGGAACAGCTCCTTTTTTTATTTCAATCCTGGGTAGTTCTGCTGGCGCAATGCTTCGTACATCAAAATCGCTGCTGTGTTCGACAGATTCAGCGACCGGATGTTTTCATTCATCGGAATCCGCAGGCAGCGGTCAAGGTTGGCGTCGATCAGTTCTCTCGGCAAGCCTTTCGTTTCCTGTCCGAAGACGAAGAAATGGTCTTTTTCAATATCCGAGAAATCGAAAGTCGTATAGGTCTTCGTCCCGAATTTCGTAATGTAATAAAATTCGCCTTCTGAATAGCGGTCGAATAATTCCTGCAGCGAATCGTGGTAATGGATATCCACATGCTCCCAGTAATCGAGCCCCGCCCGTTTCAGCATTTTATCGTCTGTCGAAAAACCTAATGGGCGTATTAAGTGCAATTTCACTCCGGTGCCTGCACATGAACGTGCGATATTTCCTGTGTTTGCTGGGATCAGCGGTTGATATAAAACAATGTGAATAGCCAATTTCTGTCACTTATCCTTTCAATTCTTCGGCGTAGAACGCCAATCCTTTTTGAATTTCTTCTGCCACTTCTGAATCCTGTTCATCGAGCTGGGCCTGTTTCAATGCTTCAAGCCCCGATTCTGTGCCGATCTTCCCGATCGCCCATGCAGCCGTTCCGCGAATTACCGGACGTTCATCGCTTTTCAGCAGCTCAATCAACGCAGGCACAGCCGATTCTTCTTTAAAATGGGCCAATGCAAGGATCGCATTCCGCTGTATCGGCTTTTTGCCGCGCCATGATCCGGAGACATAGCCGAATTTCGCTTTGAATTCTTTATTGGAAATGGTCAATAAAGGCTCCAGCAGCGGCTTGGCGATTTCCGGATCCGGCTCGAACTCCGCATGGAGCTGATTGGCTTTTCGTTTATTCTTCGGGCAGACGGTTTGACACGTATCACAGCCGTACAGACGGTTGCCGATCACGCCCCGGAACTCATCCGGCAGGAACCCTTTTGTCTGGGTTAAAAACGAAATGCAGCGCGTTGCATTCAACTGCCCGCCTTCAACAATGGCTCCGGTCGGGCAGACATCGATGCACAATCGGCAGTCGCCGCATTGATCTTCCATCGGCTCGTCAAAACGGAACGGAATGTTCGTGATCATTTCCCCTAAATAGACATAAGAGCCGAATTCCGGCGTGATGATCGACGTGTTTTTCGCGCTCCAGCCAATGCCGGCACGCTCTGCCACGGCCCGGTCCGAAAGCTCGCCCGTATCCACCATCGAACGCATTCGGGCTTCCGGGTAATGCGCGGCAATGAACGCCTCCAGCAAAACTAGGCGCTCCCTTAACGCTGCATGGTAATCTTTTCCCCAGGAAGACCGCGAAAAGATCCCGCGGCGGGCGCCTTTGACGCCTTGAGGGGCATCTTTCATTTTTGACGGATACGCAATCGCGATGGCGATGATGCTCACCGCTTCGTCCAACAGCAAATCCGGGCGAACCCGCTTTTCAATGTCCGGCTCTTCAAAGCCGGATTGAAACTTCAATTGCTGCTGGCGGATCAGCCGATGCTTCAAATTATAAAAAGGCTCTGCCGAAGCAAAACCGATTTTATCAATTCCGATCTCCGAGGCATACGCAACAAGCTCTTCTTGAAATTGATCGAGATTCATGCTGTAACCCCTCAATTCTATTCTATGATACTATAATGATGAATGACTATTATGTGAAAGGAAGATTGCCATGAAAGCTTCCATTGACCCTCATATCAAAGAAATTCTCCCTGATTTTAAAATAGGCATCATTCATTATAACAATATCACCGTTTCTGATTCACCTCAAATGTTAAAAGGCCGACTTCAGCTTTTCCAGGAGCAACTGTATTTCGACTTGGATGAAAAAGAACTGACGGATTTTCCGGGATTAATGGAATGGAAATTGGCTTGGAAAGCATTAGGCGCAGACCCGAACCGGTACCGCCATTCCGCAGAAGCGCTGTTTCGCCGGATTAAAAAGCAAAATTACTTGAAGCCTGTCCATTCGGGCGTCGACATGAACAACTTCCTGTCCCTGCAGTATGAAATTCCGCTTGGCCTTTACGATGAAGACAAAATCGAAGGCGATGTGGAAATTGCCCTAGGCACCGAACAAGACCAGTATGAAGGCATCAACAACCGCTTGAACACATTAACGAATATCATCGTCGCCAAAGACAACAGCGGCGCGTTTGGAAGCCCGTACGTCGATTCCCTCCGGACCGCTGTCACGGAAGAAACGAAAAATGCCCTTCACATCTTTTATTTGCGTCCATCCATGGACCGGGATACAGCGCTTGAACTGTTGACAGCCGCTTCGAACATGTTTACCGGCATCAACGGCGGCGATGCTGAATTTTATATTCTCTAATCTGGAATTTGCCGCGCCTCCCTTCCGAGTGCTAGGCAGATTCTTTTTCTTTCCTCAAAAAATGCAGTAAACTCGGGGTAGTTCGAATTCGAGAGTTTCGCTAACTTCTTAGAAATTCACTAATTTCCAATAAATGAGGGATCGCCAGTGAAAAAAGTCCACAGTGATATTGTTCAATTTCGCGGCAGCCATTATGATTTCGGTTATAAACAAGGCGAGTTGTTGAGAGATTCCTTTATCCTTCCCAACCGCAAAAAACAATGGGGCTCTAAAAACAAGAATTTCCTCATAGATGAAACACAGGCAAAAGAAACGCTGCTTGCATTTGCTCCGAGAATTTGGGAGGAAATCAACGGATTGGCTGATGCATTAGAGTGGAATATGCAGGACGCCATCCGTGATTTCGGCGGCTATTATTTGGAATATACGCGAAGCGGCTGTTCCATTTTTACGAGCAGCGCCTACATGGTCCGCAATTACGATAGCTCTCCGGAAGGCTACGAGGGGCGGTTCGCACTCTATCAGCCGACAGACGGCGGCTATGCAACAATTGGCCCTACGATGCAAATCACCGGCCGGACCGATGGCTTGAATGAAAAAGGGCTTGTGATGGGCTATAACTTCATCAATCGCCGCAATTCCGAAGATGGTTTTATTTGCAATATGATCGGCCGGCTTGTGTTGGAGAATTGTGCAACCGTTGAAGAAGCGATCGACTTGCTGGAAGAAATTCCGCATCGCCGTTCTTTCAGCTATGTGCTGCTCGACCGCACCGGAAAATCGGTCGTCGTCGAAGCGTCTCCCCGCTCAGTCGTTGCGCGCACGTCAAACGTGTCCACCAACCATTTTGAATTGCTGACGGAAGAGAACCGCTACCAGATGAAAGATTCGGTTCGCCGAGAAGAAACCATCCGTACCCATTTGAACGAAACAACAGATGCCTACAGTGCTTTTCGAAGACTCAACGACTTGGATCAAGGCGTCTTTTCGGAAAAATACAGCACCGCTTCCGGAACGCTGCATACCGCCTTTTACTTCCCGGAAAGTTTGGAAGTCGGTTTTGCCCTCGGTCCGAATCGCTTGCCGCTCATGTTTGATTTTGATAAATGGCTGCAAGGAGAACGGTTGCTCGCGAAACGCATCAACGGAAAAATCGATACAAAACTGCCGTTTCCGCATATGGCGGAAATGTAAAAAAGCGTCCTGGATGGGACGCTTTTTTGCTTTAAACAAATTGTTTATCAAGGTGGGCAAATCCAATCTCTGTATCGATTTCTCCATACATTTGGGTTTCAGCGAGATCTTCTCCCGCCAGCCATTTTTTGAAATCAAAAATTTCAGGTTCCCGGTTGCCGCCCAGCGCAAACCATGCCTTCAATTCTTTTGGCAAATAGGCAGACGTGTGGATGGTTCCTGCCCAACTTTTATACAGCTTCGAGAACACGCCTTTATCCATATCGTTGAAGAGACGAAAGGCTAAATAGGCGTCTTTTGTTGCAGCCGGTTCTTGCCGGATCGCAGCCAACCGTTCATGCGAATCATTTAAGTAGTTCCGGTTTTCATGCTGCTGGATTTCAAAATGATTGGTGCAGGCCCCGTCTTTCCTTACATTGACAGCTCTTGGGCTCGCTTCAATAATTGATGATTCCCCGCTTACGTCCTGTACTACATAGCTGAAAGAACCACGATGGGGAATTTCTTTTAAAAGCGCTATCGCCTCTTCTACCGTCGAACAGGTCTCCAGCAGGATCCTGCCGATCATGTAGCACACAAACCCGTCTCCCGGCTGTTTCCGGTGCGTGAAATTATACCCCATGGCAAAACCCTTCTCATTCATCCCATCCATGCGCCCGATAATGCGGGACGAAGGGCCAATAAACGCATAGCCTTGGTCATCCGGTTGAAACAGCAGAAAACGCCCTTCATAAGTCTGCGGATGAAAGTCGTAATTCCGGACGAGAAAATCATTCCCGGTCACAATTGAGCAGCCGGATGGCATTGCGTCTATCCGGTACCCGCCAAAATCCCTTAATACTTCTTCGATGGGCAGTTCCAAACTTTCCTGCAGCCCCAGCAGTTCTTCCCAAATGCCCGGAGCAAATTGAAGAAACGCATTTTTTGTCTCATTTACCCCGATTTCAAAGCGTGGCCGTTTCGCTTTCCACTGCTTTCTGCGATTCTCCAATGTAATGGAATTCTTTAACCGTTCTCCCTGCATCTTTCCAAATTCATAATGGCTGCCTCGAAATTGCAAAATGTCGCTATGGATCTGTTTCATCGGCTCCTCCTTCTGCTTTTGAAAACATTTTCTCCCATTATTATATCAAGCAATTATTAGATAAAGACAGGAATTGCCTTCTTTTCTTCTTACTAAAGAAACCTTAAAGGCGGATATGCCTCTAATTCTTCATTTAAAGCACCTTAAAGCTTTAATAATACTTTACCGGAATAATTCTTCCTCCAGAAGCGAAATAACGTCATCGCAAGTTCTATCACGTTTCAACCATCTCTCTTTCTACTTCCGTAAAAAAGCACAAAAAAACACTCCCTGCTTAAAGCAAGAAGTGTTTCGCATCCGCTGAGCGGAACAAAATATACCGGCGGTCGGGGTCGAACCGACACTCCCGTGAAGGAACGGGATTTTGAGTCCCGCGCGTCTGCCAATTCCGCCACGCCGGCTTAATCGAATTGGACAAGATTTATCTTAACATAGCTTTTATTGAATGCACAAGTACTTTTTTGCATTTGTTTTTCCGATTCCAAATAAAAAGAAGGCCTCCTCAAATTTGGAAGGCCTTCTTTTTATTTCACAGGAAGATATTGAGGATCAAGTATATGCCGGCTGCCAGCAACGCTGAGATTGGCATGGTAATGAGCCACGTGATCAACATTGTTTTCGCGGTCCCCCACTTGACGCCTTTTAATCGATGAGATGCCCCTACCCCCATAATGGATGAAGAAATGACATGCGTCGTACTAACCGGCAAATGGATGAACGTGGCACCGAAGATAACAGCTGCACCGGTCAGGTCAGCAGCTACTCCATTGACAGGGCGGATTTTCATAATCTTGCCTCCGACGGTTTTAATGATTCTCCAGCCGCCGATAGACGTTCCCAAAGCCATAGCTGTTGCACATGTCGCTTGAACCCAGAACTGAACATCATCTGACGTTTGATAATTGTTGACAATCAACGCCATTGTGATGATCCCCATTGCTTTTTGGGCATCGTTTGTACCATGTGAAAAAGATTGTAAAGCAGCTGTCGCAATTTGGATCAAACGAAAATTTCGATTCGTTTTAGTTAAATTGTTATTCTTAAATACAATTTTGAAAATGCTGTAAACCAAATACCCCACAGCAAATGCGAGGATCGGCGATAAAATCAGCGCTTGGATAATGGTAAGGAATCCCCCATAATTCAAGGCAGAGAATCCGGCAGCAGCAATCGCAGCCCCAGCAATTGAACCAATCAGTGCATGCGAGGAACTGCTCGGAATGCCATAGTACCAAGTAATCAAGTTCCATACAATCGCCGCGATTAAAGCAGCTAAGATCACAACTGTTCCATTCGTTAACGTGAATGGATCAACAATGTCTTTTGTAATGGTTTTCGCAACACCTGTAAAAGCCAGCGCCCCTACGAAATTCATGGCAGCAGCCAGCATGATTGCGTGGCGCGGTTTTAAAGCTTTTGTGGAAACCGCTGTAGCGATTGAGTTGGCCGTATCATGAAAGCCGTTGATAAAATCGAATATTACAGCAAATACAACAATTAAAACTGTTAATAGCAGAACCATATCCATCGGTCATCTTGCTCCTTAAGCGTTTTTCATAATAATAGATTCGAAGGTATTCGCAACCTTTTGGCAGTGGTCTGCAATTTCTTCAAGTTCTTCATAGATCTCTTTATATTGAATGATGCGGATCGGATCTTTTTCCGTTTGGAACAGATGTTTGATCGCATGGCGTCTCGTCACATCGCATTGAGATTCGTAATCTTTGATTTTAATGGCATGCTCTCGCATAGCGGGCAATTTTTTAGTAGACATTAAATCCACAGCTGTTTCAATTTCAATCGTGCTCATTCGAATTGCTTCTACGAACTCCAGCATAAATTCATCCGCATTTACGATTGAATACATTTCAAACATAGAGGCAGTATGGTCAAGGCCGTCCAGCACATCATCCATCGTCATCGCAAGAGCTAGAATGTCCTCGCGTTCAATGGGCGTTATAAACGCTTGGTTCAGATCCTGGATTACTGTATGCACATAATTATCGCCTTTTGTTTCATAATCTTTCATCGTATTGGAGAAAATCTTCAAATCGCTGATTTCTCTTAATTTGTAGTCAGCAAAATAAGCTGCACTCTCTTTTAAATTTGAAGCAATATCCCCTAGTAGAACTGCAAACTTATCTTTTTTCTTGAAAGCCATTTTCTTACCTCCGCTAATTTCTAAAATAAAATCAAAGCTAGATTATAATAGCTTATTTTAACCCGTTTTAATACAACTTTAAAACCAAATTTACAAAGCCTTAATAAAACAAAAAGTTATGAATTCAACGATTATTCTATTCGATTTTCTTTAATCTCCATTTCTGTAATAACGTAACAGCTGCTGATCTCCACTCGCCATTTAACTTACTCTTCATCTAAGAGAATTTCGCAAATTAGCTAGTTTAGTATAAATCATTCTATAGAAATTAGAAAGACTTTTATCTTCAATACTCGGGTTCCCGCCTTCACATTAACCGGTTGGAATTCTGCTCAAACATTACGCAAAGCATTTCTTCCTTCCCATGAAGGCAGATTGAAAACAAAAAAAGCCTTCACCATCCGAAGATGCTGAAGGCTTTTTGAAAGGACAGGCAGGTCCTTTCCATGATACCGGCGGTCGGGGTCGAACCGACACTCCCGTGAAGGAACGGGATTTTGAGTCCCGCGCGTCTGCCAATTCCGCCACGCCGGCATAATATAATGGAGGCGGCAACCGGACTCGAACCGGTGATAAGGGTGTTGCAGACCCATGCCTTACCACTTGGCTATGCCGCCAAAAATGTTGGAGCGGAAGACGGGGGTCGAACCCGCGACCTCCACCTTGGCAAGGTGGCGTTCTACCACTGAACTACTTCCGCAAAAGCTGGGGTACCTGGATTCGAACCAGGGCATGACGGGATCAAAACCCGTTGCCTTACCGCTTGGCTATACCCCAATAATAAGATGGGGCGGACGAGGGGAATTGAACCCCCGAATGCCGGAATCACAATCCGGTGCGTTAACCACTTCGCCACGACCGCCACTTTACTATTTTTATAAGTGCATTTAATTGAAATTAAAACATGGGGCGGACGAGGGGAATTGAACCCCCGAGTGCCGGAATCACAATCCGGTGCGTTAACCACTTCGCCACGACCGCCATCATATAATTTAAAAAATTGGCAGGGGCAGTAGGAATCGAACCCACATCGGAGGTTTTGGAGACCTCTGTTCTACCGTTAAACTATGCCCCTAAAAACTGGTGGTGGGGGGCAGATTCGAACTGCCGAACCCGAAGGAGCGGATTTACAGTCCGCCGCGTTTAGCCACTTCGCTACCCCACCAAAATGGTGCCGGAGAAAGGACTTGAACCCTCAACCTACTGATTACAAGTCAGTTGCTCTACCAGTTGAGCTACTCCGGCATGGAGATAAAAAATAAAAATATGGTGGGTCAGGACGGAATCGAACCGCCGACACTTAGAGCTTCAATCTAATGCTCTACCAACTGAGCTACTGACCCACATTTGAAAGATAAAAATGGCGGTCCCGACCGGGATCGAACCGGCGATCTCCTGCGTGACAGGCAGGCATGTTAACCGCTACACCACGGGACCATTTGGTTGCGGGGGCAGGATTTGAACCTGCGACCTCCGGGTTATGAGCCCGACGAGCTACCGAACTGCTCTACCCCGCGTGACAGGCAGGCATGTTAACCGCTACACCACGGGACCATTTGGTTGCGGGGGCAGGATTTGAACCTGCGACCTCCGGGTTATGAGCCCGACGAGCTACCGAACTGCTCTACCCCGCGATAATAATAGTTGAGTTTATTTCCTATATTATAGAAGAAACTCATATTTACAAGTTTTGCTTATGTATTGTAAATGGTGGAGGATGACGGGATCGAACCGCCGACCCTCTGCTTGTAAGGCAGATGCTCTCCCAGCTGAGCTAATCCTCCAGTTATATAATGGTGACCCCTACGGGATTCGAACCCGTGTTACCGCCGTGAAAGGGCGGTGTCTTAACCGCTTGACCAAGGGGCCATTGATTTGTAGTCTTCGTTTGGATAATGCTACTGGCGGAGAGCAAGGGATTCGAACCCTTGAGACGGTTGCCCGCCTACATGATTTCCAATCATGCTCCTTCGGCCACTCGGACAGCTCTCCAAAAGAATGGCTCCGAAGGTAGGATTCGAACCTACGACCATCGCATTAACAGTGCGGTGCTCTACCACTGAGCTACTTCGGAATAATATGGATCAGCCTGGCAACGTCCTACTCTCACAGGGGGAGCCCCCCAACTACCATCGGCGCAAAAGAGCTTAACTTCCGTGTTCGGGATGGGAACGGGTGTGGCCTCTTTGCCATTACTACCAGACTAATATTTATTTTGAAAGACAAGTTTTATTATACCAATTCTGACCGGTATTTCAAGCTTTTTTTGAAAAAACTTTTGCCTTATTCTTTCAAAACTGGATAGGCGACATTGAAACAGGTGAAACCGTTGGTTTCCGTAAACAAAGTTGGTTAAGTCCTCGATCGATTAGTATTCGTCAGCTGCACGTGTCGCCACGCTTCCACCTCGAACCTATCTACCTCATCGTCTTTGAGGGATCTGCAGGGCAGGTTGCCCACGTGTTACTCACCCGTCCGCCGCTAAACTGGAAGGAGCAAGCTCCCCCAGTTCCGCTCGACTTGCATGTATTAGGCACGCCGCCAGCGTTCGTCCTGAGCCAGGATCAAACTCTCCATTATAGAGTAGTGTTGATTGCTCAATACTGCTGGCGCATCGCCGCCTCCGAAAAGGCGCGCGATTCGCTTCGATCTGGCTGAGCCTGATCAGTAATTTATTGACGTTTTGCTGTTCAGTTTTCAAGGTTCATGTTTTGCCGTCCTGTAAAAGCGACTTCTCTAATTTATCATCGCTTCTCAAAAGAGTCAAGCACTTTATCACAATAATTATTTTCTCGTGAAATCGTTTATCTCTTAGCGACGTGTATTATCATAATATGGATCACGCTTCTTTGTCAACAGATTCTGCGAAAAAAATATGATTACTTATCTTCCCTTGCCTTAGCAGGATTCTTAAATCATTTCCCTTCTATATATGCTTCAATTTCAATAAAAAAACGAACCGATTTTACTTATTGAAACGATCGGCTCGTCGTGAACTTATTCTCTAATTAACTTTTCACATAATAATATCTATGGAAGATTCCATCACTTTTCGTATTAACACTTTTTACGAAAATTAATTCTTTGTCGACCAGGTATTCGATAAATACTTCTAAATCTGAAGAATAATTCCGAAGCTCTTCTTGTTCATGAAGCTCCTGGATCGTCCATTGGTCTTTGCCTGCCATGATCTCTTGAATATGACGAGCTCCGTCATTCGTACGAGAATGAATATAAAATTCACTGGCCAAAAATAAAAGCTCCAATCTTTTCTCAATGGATTCATCGCTCGTTACCAATTCTTCATAAAGTTTGTAAATGGCCGGCTCCATTTGTTTCACTTGAGTCCAAACGGTCACTTCGGGCGGCAAACCATTTTCCAGTACAGCTAATCGGGCTAAATGATGCAACGATTCTACAATATGGTGATAGGCATCCAAATAATTTCTTTCTTCGAAGAATACTTTCCCTTCCAAGTATCGGCGGATTAACTTGGCAAACTCCATCCCCATTTTGATCTTTCGTCCGTAGAAAGGAAAATCTTTCAACTCCCGTTTCAGCTTTTCCATAAATTCGTTGCGGTCGTAAATAATCTTCCCGTGAAATAGCCAGTCCACAATTTTTCGGTTCGTTCCTAGCAAAAGCCATTTATGCAATTGTTTTTCCGTGATAATGTGCATGGCTGCCTTTTTATCAAGATACGTATAATGTTTAGTGAAGACCGAAGTTTCATTCTCTTTTGTAATGATTAAAAGAATCGTATCAAATGTATCCGTAATCGGGCTTACCTTTTCTCTTTTTTCGACCACTATAACTCCCAACGTACTTTCCTGGCTGGCACGCTCTTGGTAAATCGGTCTAAGAATCTGCTCCATTGAATTCCACTCCTTGCATTCTATCGGACATGCAGTTATGTCAGCCCGCTTATTTCGCCACACACCGGCTCTTGTATTCTTTATTTCGACATATTTCTTTTAGATTCCTGCCTCTATGAATCATTATCACTTTTTCGATGCATTTATGATATAGTATGATGGATGCAAGGAGGAAATAAATAATGAAACCTTATAAAAATAAAATCAATCGCATTCGGACTTTTGCCCTGTCGCTGATCTTCATCGGCATTGTCATTATGTACGTCGGCATCTATTTTAGAAGCCACCCGGTTGTGATGGTGATCTTCATGCTGCTCGGCCTTATTGCCATCGTCGGAAGTACAGCTGTTTACGCATGGATCGGATTGCTCTCCATGAAAACCGTTCCCGTTGAATGCCCGAATTGCGGAAGACATACAAAAATGCTTGGCCGTGTAGACATGTGCATGCACTGCCGCGAACCTTTGACTATGGATCCTGCTCTTGAAGGAAAAGAGTTCGATGTCAATTACAATAAGAAAAATTCTAAATTATAATCATTGCCAATCGTTGGAGCTCCTAAATGCTCCAGCGATTTTTTTCTGCAAATCGGCATAAGAAAAACGAGCATGCAGAACATGCTCGTCAATTATTGGGCTTTTGCAGTTTTTTCAGAGCATTCCTGGCATGTTCCGTAAATTTCAAGACGGTGATAATCCACTTGGAATCCGGTAACATGCGAAGCAAGATGCTCCACTTCATCCAGTCCTGGGTAATGGAAATCTACGATTTTCCCGCAATCATTGCAGATCATATGATAGTGGTCGTTGGTCACAAAATCGAAGCGGCTGGAAGAATCGCCATACGTCAATTCTTTTACCAATCCCGCTTTTCTGAACACCCGTAAATTATTATAAACTGTTGCAACGCTCATATTTGGAAAAGTTTTCTCAAGCGCGCGATAAATGTCATCCGCTGTTGGGTGCATTGTAGAATGAATCATATACTCCAAAATCGCATGGCGTTGTGGAGTGATTCTCACACCTGTAGACTTCAAAGCATCAAGCGCGTCCTTTAATTGTCCGTCAGACATCGCTGTGCACCTCACTTCATAAATATTCTTATATTATAATCGTTATAATTAGTGTACTTAAAAAAGAGGGTGCATGTCAAGAAATCACTATATTGTCAAGCTTTCCAGGCTTTATCACCTAGTTACGACTGATGAAGCCCTTTCTCAATTTTCCCCAGGCGCTGATTGATCAACCGCGCAGCGACAAAGAGGAAATCAGATAAACGGTTCAGATAAGCCAATACATTCGGCGATACGGAGTCCCCGATGGAAATGGCTGCCCTTTCCGCTCTTCTGACCACTGTCCGTGCGACGTGAAGCGAAGCTCCTGCAGGATGTCCGCCGGGCAAAATGAAGTTTTTAAGTGCCGGAACTTCTGCATCGTATTGATCGATCCAGCCTTCTAGCTTTGTGATGTCTTCCTCTTTAAGCTTCCACTTGACTTCTTTGCCGGCAGGCGTTGCCAATTCAGCTCCAACATGGAATAATGTCGTCTGGATTTCATGAAAAGCGGATTCCAACTGTTCTTTTTCCTGAAAGAACTCATTGCTCATATGGCCTATTGCAAGGCCAATCATGGAGTTGGCTTCATCGCAAGTGCCATATGCTTCGACGAGCGCGTCATTCTTTGCAACCCGAGTGCCGTATACGAGGGATGTGGTACCTTTATCGCCTGTTTTTGTATAGATTTTCACAGTCAATACCCCTTTTCCATATTTACTTGGTTGGTAAGATCGGAATTATTTTCTAACCATTTTTTCAGGTTAGGCGCGAAAATTTCCAATGCCCGTTCCACGTAGCGGCCCGAATGGCTGGACACGTGAGGTGAAACCACCACATTCTCCATGCCCCACAAAGGGTGGTCTGATGGAAGCGGCTCTTGTTCAAAAACATCCAAGACCGCGTATCCAATTTCCCCATCGTTTAGCGCTTTTACCAGCACGTCATCCGGCACAAGGTCTCCTCTTCCGAAGTTCATAAAAATCGCTTGGGATTTCATCGCCTTGAAATGTTCACTGCCTAGCATTCCTCTTGTTTCTTCGGTGCTAGGCACAACTGAAATCACAGTATCCGCTTTTGGCAACACTTCCAGAATGTTTTCAAATGACACCATTTCATTCATATAGTCGGCTTGTTTTCCTGAACGGTTGCAGCCGATGGTGGATACGCCGAAAGCCTGAAGCAAACGGCCGATCTCACCGCCGATAGCCCCTGGGCCAATAATCAAAGCGGTAGAGCCGGACAATTCACTGGAACGGATTTTGCGATGCCATTCTCTCTGCGTTTGCTTTTCATAAATGGTTGGAAGAGATCGCTTAATCGACAGCAAATGCGCCAATACCGATTCAGCCATCGGTATTTTGTGGATGCCCCGGACATTGGACACGGTAATTCCTTTTTCGAGAATCGCTTTATGCGGCATTTTTTCTACTCCAGCACTTGCCACCATGATCCATTTTAAATTTGCCGCTTTTTCGATATCCTCAGCCGTTAAATCTTCTCCATATGTGACCACAATTTCTGCATGCGAAAGCCGAGATTTGTCTTGTTTCGTGAAATGGAAATCCACGTTCGGGAATTCCTTTTCCAGCATTTCCTGTTGATGGTCTTTTGGCACAAAAGTAAAAAGCACTTCCATTGTTTCCGCCCCTTTATTGATTCGTCAAAGATTTCAAGGTGTTGAGCACTTCTTCTATATGGCCATCCACTTTCACTTTCCGCCATTCTTTGACAACCGTTCCCGTTGGATCGATCAGGAAAGTCGAGCGTTCGATGCCCATAAATTCTTTGCCGTACATTTTCTTCTGTACCCAGACACCGTATTTCTCCGAAAGCGCGTGGTCTTCATCCACTAATAGAGAGAACGGCAAGCCGTGCTTTTCGATGAATTTTCCGTGCTGCTTTTCCGAATCGGCGCTGACGCCTAGAATCACGGCATTCAATTCGGAGAAATCTTTCTCCGCGTCGCGGAAATCGCACGCCTGGGTCGTACACCCGGGCGTCATGTCTTTCGGATAAAAATAAAGGACCACATATTTGTCTCCTGCAAAATCGGTCAAAGCGATGGTGTTGCCCGTTTCATTTTTCAGCGAAAAATCAGGCGCTTGCAAACCTTCAAATGTTGTCATCTTTACCACTCCTTTTCTACTATCTATCGTACCGGACAGCCGCGCCATATTCAATTTCTTTGGCGTTCTCCCCTAATATTGTCTACAATGAAGAGTAGACACAATTAGGAGGCTATCAAAATGAACCATTCTACATCTGAAAAATTGCATGAAGAAGCATTATTACATATCGTCGGCGGAGTCAATAGCCCGTCGCGCTCTTATAAAGCCGTAGGCGGAGGATCTCCGGTTGCCATGGAACGCGCAAAAGGCGCTTATTTCTGGGACGTCGATGGCAATAAATACATCGACTACCTGGCAGCTTATGGCCCAATCATTACCGGCCACGCACATCCGCATATTACAAAAGCCATTACGCATGCCGCTGAAACCGGCTTGTTATACGGAACACCGACACGCCATGAAGTCACTTTCGCGAAAATGCTAAAAGAAGCGATGCCGAAAATGGACAAAGTCCGTTTCGTGAATAGCGGAACGGAAGCCGTTATGACGACCATCCGCGTTTCCCGCGCTTATACGGGCCGCACAAAAATCATGAAATTTGCCGGCTGCTACCACGGCCATTCGGATTTGGTGCTTGTCGCTGCCGGATCTGGCCCTGCTACACTCGGGACACCCGACTCTGCAGGAGTTCCAAAGACGATTGCCGAAGAAGTGATTACAATACCATTCAATGATCCCGAAGCTTTCGCTGAAGCCATGGACAAATGGGGAGACCAAATTGCGTGTATTTTAGTGGAACCGATTGTCGGGAATTTCGGAATCGTTGAGCCGAATAAAGGCTTTTTAGAAGAAGTGCACCGCATCGCCAAAGAAAAAGGCGCTTTGATCGTCTATGATGAAGTCATCACCGCTTTCCGCTTCCATTACGGCGGTGCCCAGGATCTTCTTGGGTTAACGCCTGATTTGACTGCTCTCGGGAAAATCATTGGCGGCGGCCTGCCAATCGGGGCTTACGGCGGCAAAAAAGAAATTATGGAGACTGTCGCTCCACTTGGGCCTGCCTATCAAGCAGGAACTATGGCCGGCAATCCGGCGTCAATTCAAGCAGGCATCGCATGTTTGGAAGTCCTTCGCGAAGAAGGCGTCTATGAGAAAATGGACGAACTCGGCCGCCAATTGGAAGAAGGCATCTTGGCAGCTGCAGCTGAATTTGGCGTAACAATTACCATTAACCGTTTAAAAGGCGCTTTAACCATTTACTTTACGGACCAAAAAGTCGAAAATTATGAACAGGCAGAAGCAAGCGATGGTGAAATTTTCGGCCGGTTCTTCAAATTGATGCTGGATCAAGGCATCAACTTGGCGCCTTCAAAATACGAAGCCTGGTTTTTAACGACCGAACATACTGAAGAAGATGTGAAAACGTCGATTCAAGCTGTACGCGAAGCGTTCCGCCAGCTTTAAGCCAGAAACAAATGACCAAAGAAAGGGGTGGGTGGTTTTATGAAATTAGGTGCTCGTATTTTTAAAACAGGAATCGCGATTTCATTCGCCTTATTTCTTGCAGATATTTTGCAATTGCCTTCCCCTCTTTTTGCTGGGATTGCCGCTATATTCGCTATACAGCCTTCCATTTACCGGTCATTTTTGACCGTGCTCGACCAGATTTACGGCAATTTAATTGGCGCCGTCATTGCCTTTGTATTCGTTTTGACAATCGGCACCAATTATTTAACCATTGGATTGGCAGCTGTTTTGGCGATTGTCATCATGCTCAAGCTGAAACTGGAGAAGCCGGTGCCTTTAACGCTGGTCACGCTGATCATTATCATGGAAGCTCATGACCAAAACTTCTTGGAATTGGCGACACTTCGTTTCCTGACAATCTTGCTTGGGATATTAGCTGCATTTGTCGTCAATTTGATTTTCTTGCCGCCCAAATATGAAAATCGCCTTTTCGGTTCGATCCACGATGTCAGTGAAGAAGTGATCCGGTGGATTCGGGTCTCGATCCTTCATACTTCAGATTACACGTCGATTAAAGACGACATCGACAAGTTAGAAGACAAACTTTCAAAAGTCGATCAATGGTATACGTTTTACAAAGAAGAACGCAGCTATACCAAAAAGCAGCAGTATGTGAAAGCGCGCAAATTAGTGATGTATCGGCAAATGATTCTCACATCGAAAAAAAGCTTGGAGGTCTTAAAACGGCTTCACCGCTTTGAAAACAAGCTGACCGAGCTTCCGGAGCATTTTCACATGATGGTCCAGGAACAGTTGGAAAGGCTCGCCGGGTATCATGAACAGCTTTATATGAAATATGTCGGGAAATTAAAGCCCGAACATAATCTTGCTCTCGGCCCGGAAGCCGCTATGAAGCGAAATGAAGTGATGGGAATATTTGTAAAAGAAATCAATCTTGCTCAAGAAGAAAATGACAGTGAATTTTCCATTTATCATTTAATGCATGTGCTATCAGCCATCCTGGATTATGAAGAACAGCTTGAACATTTGGATTTGCTGATTGTTTCCTACCATAATTTCCATGCAGACGAGATTGAAAGCGATTTGGAAGATGTAATCTAATGCAGCAATAAAAAAGAGTGGCCAAGGGATATCCCCTGGCCACTCTTTTTTATTAGGATTTCATGCGAGGATCGAGTGCATCGCGCAGCCCGTCTCCCATTAAGTTAAACCCAAGAACTGTCAACATGATCGCTACCCCTGGGAAAATCATGGTCCAAGGCGCATTGGTCAAATAGGATCTGGAATCTGCCAGCATTTTCCCCCATTCCGGATCAGGTGCCTGCGCTCCTAATCCAAGGAACCCTAAAGCAGCCGCTTCAATAATAGCCGTTGCAATTGCCAATGTTCCTTGAACGATTACCGGCGCCATGGAATTCGGCAAGATATGCGAGAACAGGATCCGATTGTCTTTCATGCCGATCGCTTTAGCCGCCATGATGTATTCATCTTCTTTAATACTCAATACTTTTGAACGGATCAGTCGGCCAAAGTTCGGCACGTTGATAATTGCAATGGCAATCAAAGCATTTCGAAGTGACGGCCCTAGCACCGATACGACAGCAATTGCCAGAAGGATGCTTGGAAATGCCAACATGATATCAAAAACACGTGAAATGATGGTATCTACCCATTTTCCGTAATAGCCTGCTAGGATGCCCAAAATGCTTCCAATAATCACGGAACCGATAACAGCAAGGAAACCTACCCATAGGGAGATTCTTGCACCGTAAACGATTCGCGATAAAATATCCCGGCCAAAATCATCCGTCCCCATCCAATGATCGCTGGAAGGAGGTAACAGGCGATTGCCTAAGTTTTGTTCATTGATGCCTTGCGGTGTAAACAGCGGACCGAAAATCGCCAGCAAAATGAAGAAAATAACAATGCCCATCCCGATTACCGCGACTTTGCTTTTTCTGAATCCGCGCCAAGCCTCTTTCCAGGGGCCCGCCACTTTTTCGATCTGTACGTCGTTTTTATTTGCTACAGCATTAGCCATTAAGAACTCCTCCTTCCTTAATCATATTTGATGCGCGGATCTACTAAGCTATAGAGAAGATCCACAAATAAGTTGATCATGACAAAGATGAATGCGACGATCAAAATTCCGGACTGGATTACCGGATAATCACGGAAGCCGATTGCTTCATAGATGTAGCGTCCGATCCCCGGCCAGCCGAAGATTGTCTCCGTTAAAATGGCGCCGCCAAGCAGCAAGCCCATTTGCAAACCGATAATCGTCAAAACAGGGATGATCGCATTTTTCAAAGCGTGCTTGTAAACGACGAAGAACATTTTCAAGCCTTTTGCACGAGCCGTACGCACGTAATCAGAACGCATCACTTCAAGCATGCTTGAACGGGTCATCCTGGCAATAATTGCCATTGGTATGGTCGCTAAAGCGGTTCCCGGCAATACTAAATGCTTCAATACTGTAGACAATTGATCGAACTGTCCGGTCAGTATCGTATCAATAATATAGAAATTCGTAATGACTTCTACTGGATCCCGAACATTTTCCCGGCCTGTGGTCGGCAAAATCCCCAATTCAATCGAAAAGATCCATTGATTCATAAGGCCAAGCCAGAAAATCGGCATGGATACTCCGACCAGTGCAATAATCATAGCCAAATAATCGAACCAAGAGTTCTGGAACCAAGCAGAAATGATGCCGGCATTGATGCCGATGATGACTGCGATAATGATCGCGAAAACCGATAGCTCAATGGTAGCAGCTAAATAAGGCCAAACTTCATCCATTACTGGAGTACGAGTTCTTAGCGATTCTCCTAAATCCCCTGTAACCAACCCTTTTAAATAATCAAAATACTGGATATACCATGGATTATCTAAACCTAAGGTTGTTCTTAGAGCCTTAATCGCTTCTTCGGATGCTTGTTGCCCCAAGATGACTTGAGCTGGATCGCCCGGAATTGCCCGGATGATCAAAAACACGATAAAAGTCATGCCCAAAAGCACAGGAATTAATTGTAAAATGCGTCTCCCTATATAGTGAAGCACTTTCTTCACCTCTCCATCTCTTGCAGTATGTATCTAAACTAAGAAAAAAGAGGAGAAATCATGACGACTTCTCCTCTTAAAAAGCCTACTCTAAATCTACAGAAGCCAATTTGTCAGAGCCAGTTGGATGCGCTTTGAAGTTCACAACATTCTTGCCGCCAGCTAGAAGCGGTGTAGAGTGTGCAAGCGGAACCCATGGAGCGTCTTCATGGATGATTTCTTGAGCTTGTTTGTACAAGTCGTTTCTCACTTCTTCATCCACTTCAGTTTGTGCTTGGATAAACAGATCATGCAACTCCTGGTTTTCATAGTAAGTGTAGTTGTTTGAACCGATATTATCCTGGTCAAGCAATACATAAAGGAAGTTGTCGGCATCGCCGTTATCCCCAGTCCAACCTAATAGGAAAGCATCTGCTTCTCCATTTGCAGCTTTTTCAAGGTAAGTTGCCCACTCGAATGAAACGATTTCAGCTTTTACGTTAATATCAGCCAAGTTCTTTTGGATCGCTTCTGCAACTTTTTGGCCGTCCGGCATATATGGACGTGGAACCGGCATTGCGTAAAGTTCCATTTCGAAACCGTCTGCAAGACCCGCTTCAGCTAATAATTCTTTTGCTTTTTCTGGATCGTACGGGTAAGGATCAATTTCGTCATTGTATCCGCTGATGACTGATGGCATTGGGTTAGCCGCTACATCTGCACGGCCTTCGAAGAATGCATCAACAATCGCTTGCTTATCAATTGCATAGTTCATCGCTTGGCGAACTTTTGGATCATCAAATGGTTCACGTGTAACCGTCAAACCAAGGTAGCCAACGTTCATTGACGGACGTTCGAATAATTGTAGGTTTTCATCACTTTCGATTGTTTCGGAATCAGATGGCGTGATGCCGTCTGCCAAATCAATTTCGCCTGACAATAATGCGTTCAAACGAGCTGAGTTATCAGGAATTGAACGGAAGATGACCTGGTCAAGCTTCGGTTCGCCTTCTACCCAGTAATCTTCGAATTTTTCGATTGTAACTGAGTCATTGCGTTTCCATTCAACGAATTTGAATGGACCTGTACCTACTGGCTGATCACCGAATTTGTCGCCTGCAGCTTCAAAAGCTGTAGGTGAAGCAATTCCGAAAGGACTCATTGCCAAGTTTTTCAAGAATGGTGCTTGTGGACGTTTTAATTTGAATTCAACTTCGTAGTCTCCAGTTGCAGTAACTGAATCGATTACGTGGCCTTCTTCATCTCCAAAACCGCCAAACATGGAAGCATAGTATGGGAATTTGTCTGCGTCTCCAGCAGCCCAACGCTCAAAGTTCGCCACAACAGCTTCTGCATTGAAGTCAGTGCCATCATGGAATTTAACGCCTTCTTCCAATTGGAACGTGTAAGTTAAACCGTCTTCAGCAGCTTCCCATTCTGTCGCTAGGGCAGGATGGATTTCTGTATCTTGCTCACCAAAGTTTACTAATGTATCAAAAATGTTTTTTGTGACTTTAAAAGATTCACCGTCGGTTACTGCAATCGGATCAAGCGACACGGAATCTCCGCCTCGGCCAAAAATCAATACTTTTTCTTCAGCAGAATCTCCGCTGTCGCCACTGCTGCCGCTATCTCCGCTATTGCCGCTAGAAGAATTGTCTGAACTACAGCCGAACAATGCCGTGGAAATCAACAGAAGCATCAAGATTGCTAATGATACGATCTTTTTCTTTCTCAAATCTACCCCTCCATTTTTGGTATTTATTATCATTGCGGCCTGGATTCTTTATAAAGATGGCAGGCTACAGAATGACCTTTCTCAACTTCTGCAAACTTAGGCACTGTGGTCTCACAAATATCCATTTTAAATGGACAGCGTGTATGGAACCTGCAGCCGCTCGGCGGATTTGCCGGGCTCGGCACATCTCCTTTTATAACCACTTGTTCACGGGTAAAATCCGGATCCGGCACAGGAACTGCGGACAACAGGGCTTGTGTATAAGGATGAAGCGGCTTCTCATACAACGATTCGCTATCGGCCAATTCCGCCATCTGGCCTAAATACATCACACCTACCCGATCGCTGATATGGCGAACAACCCCCAGATCGTGGGCAATGAAAATATAAGTAAGTTTCAGCTCTTTCTGCAAATCCTGCATCAAGTTGAGAACTTGCGCTTGAATGGATACATCGAGAGCCGATACCGGTTCATCGGCAATGATCAGTTTTGGGTTCGTCATCAACGCCCGGGCTATTCCGATGCGTTGGCGCTGCCCGCCGCTGAATTGGTGCGGATAGCGTTTGGCGTGGTAGCTGCTCAATCCGACGATTTCCAAAAATTCATGGACTTTCTTTTTGCGTTCTTTCGGATCCCCGATTTCATGGACATTCAACGGCTCCATCAGGATTTTTTCAATTGTATGGCGCGGATTCAATGAAGCGTATGGATCTTGGAACACCATTTGAATATCCCGTCTCATTTTTCGCATTTCCTGATTCGACAAATCGGTTAACTCTTTGCCATCGAAAAACACTTTGCCGTCTGTCGGCTCGAGCAGCCGCATCAGCATGCGGCCGGTAGTGGATTTCCCGCAGCCGGATTCTCCAACGATTCCCAGTGTTTCGCCTTCATGGACCACAAAGGAAACATCATCAACCGCTTTGACGTGGTTTTTCACTTGCCCTAAGACTCCCGACTTAATCGGAAAATACTTTTTTAAGCCTTCAACTTTTAACAACGGTTCGGTCATGAGCCTGAACCTCCTTCGGATCAAATAAGAAGCAGCGGGTTTGGTGGTCATCCGCCGTCTGGTAGAGGTCAGGATTTTCGTTCAAGCAGCGGTCAAAAGCAAATTCGCATCTTGCGGCAAATTTGCAGCCGGTCCGAATAGATCCCGGCTTCGGCACATTTCCTGGAATGGAATATAAACGCTCCTTTTTAAAACGCATATCCGGAACGGACTCTAATAGCCCTCTTGTATACGGATGCTGCGGATCTTTGAAAATGGTATGTACTGGCCCTTCCTCAACTACTTTTCCTGCATACATGACAATGACCCGTTCGCACGTCTCTGCCACAACCCCTAAATCGTGAGTAATCAATAAGACCGCTGTATTTAACGTTTCATTCAAGTTTTTAATTAGCTTTAAAATCTGGGCTTGGATGGTTACGTCCAATGCAGTAGTCGGTTCATCCGCGATCAAGACTTTCGGGTCGCACAGCAAGGCCATGGCAATCATGACACGCTGTCGCATTCCGCCAGATAACTGGTGAGGGTATTCTTTCATCAAATCTTCAGCACGCGGGAGGCCGACCAATTTCATCATTTCGACTGCCCGTTCTTGAA
This sequence comes from Planococcus massiliensis, assembly GCF_000821325.1. Lineage (NCBI taxonomy): Bacteria > Bacillati > Bacillota > Bacilli > Caryophanales > Caryophanaceae > Planococcus > Planococcus massiliensis. The sequence goes on from NZ_CCXS01000001.1 coordinate 2,445,868, forward strand.
TCTGTTTCTTGGACCAGTCGCGTTTATGGATTTTGATCGCTTCGCGCAGTTGGTCGCCGATCGTAAACAGCGGATTGAGCGATGTCATGGGCTCCTGGAAAATCATTGCGATATCATTCCCACGGATTGCACGCATTTTTTTCTCGTTCAATTTTGTTAAATCTTTATCTTGAAATAAAATTTCTCCTCCGGTGATCTTCCCAGGAGGGCTTGGCACAAGTCCCATAATTGATAGGGATGTAACACTTTTCCCGCATCCTGACTCGCCGACGATGCCGAGCACTTCGCCTTCTCGTATATGAAAATCAATATTGTCTACAGCTGGAACTTCTCCATCATCTGTGAAAAAAGAGGTCTTTAGGCCTTTCACGTCCAGTATGGTTTTTCGTTCTCTCATGGTGTCATCACCCCTCATATTCTCTATTTAAATCAGAAAATTCTATGTGTTTTTATTATACGTAATATTAGTATTATTGCAATAGCTTTTTAAGATATAAAGCTCTTTTTATGATACATATCAAAAAAAGACCCTCAAAATGATTGAGGGTCTAAAGAACTATCAATTAAAATGCTGAACTTGGAATAAATTATAGTACACTCCCTGTTTTTTCATCAGTTCATCGTGAGTGCCTCTCTCTTCTAATTTCCCGTGGTCAATTACGAGAATTTGGTCTGCATGGGTAATCGTTGATAAACGATGGGCGACAATCAAGGTCGTCCGGTCATGGGCTAACCGTTCCAAAGAATCTTGGATCAGCGCTTCACTTTCCAAATCCAGCGCAGAAGTCGCTTCGTCCAAAATTAAGATTGGCGGATTTTTCAGGAAGACGCGCGCAATGGCGATGCGCTGCTTTTGGCCGCCTGATAATTTCACGCCGCGCTCGCCCACTTTTGTATCGTAGCCGTTCGGCAGCATTTCGATAAAGTCATGCGCGTTTGCCGCTTTCGCAGCCGCTATGACTTCTTCATCGCTTGCACCCGGTTTCCCCATCAGGATATTCGATTTCACTGAATCACTGAAAAGGATGGAGTCTTGCAAAACCAAACCGATCTGGTCGCGCAGCGTATGGATGGTCACATCTTTCAGGTCATGATCATCCAACAAAATGGCGCCTTCCGTTACATCATAAAAACGCGGGATGAGCGAAACAATCGTCGACTTCCCGCCGCCACTCATTCCGACAAAGGCGACGGTTTCACCTGGCTTCACAGTAAAATTCAGATTGGAAAGCACTTCGGTTTCCCCGTTGTTGTAATGGAAGGAAACCCCTCTGAACTCAAGCTTTCCATCGACAACTCCTAAATCTTTCGCGCCTTCTTTATCGGTCACTTCGTATTCTTCATCGACCAGTTCAAAGACGCGGTCCATCGAAGCAAAAGATTGCGTCAAGGTAGTCGATGAATTGACCAGACGGCGAAGCGGATTGTAAAGGCGTTCGATATAGGCGATAAAGGCAACCATTGTCCCTAAAGAAAGATTCCCTTGGATGACTTGGTAGCCGGCATAGCCGATGACCAGTAAAGGTGCAATATCCGTTATTGTATTGACGACCGCAAATGCTTTGGCATTCCATTTTGTATGGTCTATCGCTTTTTCTAAAAATCCGTCGTTCGTTTCATCAAAAATCTTTTGTTCATGCTTTTCTAGCGCAAAGCTTTTAATGATGCTCATTCCCTGGACGCGTTCATGTAAATAGCTTTGCACATTGGCAAGTGCCTGCGAACGTTCCCGGGTCAGGTCTCTTAATCTTCCGAAGAAGTACTTGACGCTAAAGGCATAGAACGGGAATGCCAGGAGCGCTACGATCGTCAACGGAATATCCATCGTCAGCATGATGCCGATCGCGATTAAAATCGTCGCCAGATCCAGCCATAAATTCATTAGGCCGATCATGACGAAGTTTTTCGTCTGCTCCACGTCATTGATGACGCGTGAGATGATTTCGCCTGCTCGAGTATTCGCATAATAGCGCAGACTTAAGCGCTGCAGATGCCCGTAAAGGTGCTGCCGGATGTCGTACAGGATTTTATTGCTGACGTATTGCGCAAAATACTGCCGGTAGTATTCAATCGGCGGGCGCAGCAGAAAGAACAGGATGGCTGTCCCCCCTAGCCAAAGATACAGGTAGTTCAGTTTTTCATCGCTCGATAATCCTTCTGCTCCGATGATATCGTCAATGACAATTTTGATCAGCAGCGGAATGAATAAAGGAATCGCGAATTTAAAAATCCCAATAATGATGGTTAATGCAATTTGCCAGTAATACGGTTTTACAAATTGCATATAGCGTTTTGTCGGGCTCAATCTGTTCACTCCAATCTTTTCAAAATGAAAAACCTGTTGGCTGGCAACAGGTTTTCATTTTACTCAGTGAGCCGGTACTGCCTATGGAATTCATAGCGGCTCGTCCAAACTTCAATGAAGTCAGGGGCAAAGGGCCCTCTCCGCTGTTTGATCCAGCCAATCAATTTCTCCACGTTTCGATGGAGGATCTGGTCGATCACTTCCGGATAACCCATCTGCCGTTTATGATCTTCATATTCATCTTCGTCCAGCAAGGTGTACGACATATCAGGGAACACTTTAACATCCAAATCATAGTCGATATACTTCAATGATCCATTATTATAAACAAATGGAGAACTGACATTGCAATAATAATAAACGCCGTCGTCACGAAGCATGCAAATGATATTAAACCAATGCTCCGCATGGAAATAGCAGATGGAAGGTTCCCGCGTAATCCATGTTCTTCCATCGGATTCGGTCACCATCGTCCGCTCATTTGCACCAATTACGATGTTGTTTGTTCCTTTCAATACCGTTGTTTCTTGCCAGACACGGTGGATTCGGCCGTTGTGTTTGTAGCTGTGGATCTGTATCGTTTCTCCCTCCGTGGGAACCGCCATGTCTATCACACCTTTTCGTCTAAGCCGTTTATATATTTTCTGCTATTTCATCATTATATCAATCAATTCTGAAAACATACAGTAAAAAGACGGCTAGGCAATAGGCTTACAACATGACTGAGCGTCCACCGTCGACAATAATCGTTTGCCCGCGGATCATATCCGCCTGGTCCGAAATCAAGAATAACGCGGTTTTCACCATATCATCGATCTCTACCATCCGGCCGGCCGGCGTGTTGACGCGCGCATCATTCAGCAATTCTTCGCGGTTTGGAAAATGCTTCAGCGCTTCCGTATCCAGTGCACCACCGGAAACGGTATTAACCGAAATTCCTTTTGGCGCCAGTTCTACCGCCAAGTAGCGGGTAATGGATTCCACTGCTGCTTTTGATACACCAATAGTCGTGTAATTTTCCAAATAGCGGATCGATCCCAGCGAACTGACGCCGACGATTTTCCCGCCTTTGTCCATCAATTTCGCTGCTTCCTGAGCACCGAACAGCATGGCTTTCGCATTAATGTTCATCGTCCAGTCCCAATGGGATTCTTCGAGTTCCATAATCGGACGCAAAACGCCGGACGCTGCATTTGAAACGAAGACATCCAAACGCCCGAACTCTTCCTTGACCGTTTCGAACATGGCGCGCAATTTTTCAACGTCTCCGACATTCGCACGCACCAACAATGCTTTTTGCCCTCTCGCCTCGATTTCTTTCACCGTATCAAGTGCTGCACTTTTGCTTCGTGCATAATTGACCACAATATCATAGCCTTGCTCCGCAAGCGCAATGGCCAAAGCTTTTCCTAATCCCCGGCTGCTTCCTGTCACTAATGCCACTTTTTGTTCTGCCATCATCAAACATCTCCTTTTTGTAATAAAGCTGTTTTCATTTTCTGGGCCGGCCCTGCAATCGGAAGCAATTCCAATTCTTCAGCCGTCACCCATCTCATCTGGGCAGGCAACGTTAAATTTCCTGCTTTTGCTGTGTAAGCATCCACATTCCATGTTAAATGAGAAAACACGTGTTTAAAAGAAGTAAATTTTTCGACCGACTGCACTTCCCCTGCAAAACTTTCGGAAAGCTGCTCTTCGATTTCAAGCGGCAGCGTTTCCGCGGTCACTTCAAGCATCGGGAATTGCCACATATTTGCCAGCAACCCAGAAGACGGGCGTTTCTCCAGAAGCACTTTATCCTCTTTTTCGATTGCGAGCATCGCATATTGAGTGGCTTTCGTCTTTTTCGCTTTTGTCTTGATCGGCAATTCGTGCTGTTTGCCTTCATGGAAAGCAGCGCAATGTTCCCGCACCGGACAAAGCAAACACTTCGGCGAAGTCGGCGTACAAATCAGCGCTCCCAGCTCCATCAGCCCTTGATTGAAAGACGATGGATCTTCATGGCTGATGATTTCCATCACGGCTTCTTCGAAAATTTTCCGGGTTTTCGGTTTGGCGATATCTTCTTCGATCAAGAGAATTCTCGACAAGACGCGCATCACGTTTCCGTCGACCGCATGTTCCGGCACACCGTAGGCAATGCTGAGAACGGCACCGGCCGTATAAGGGCCGACGCCTTTTAAGGATGAAATGTCTTTCCGGTTTGACGGAACTATCCCACCGTATTTTTCGGCCACTTCTTGGACTCCGGCCTGAAGATTTCGTGCGCGTGAATAATAGCCGAGCCCTTCCCATTGCTTTAGGAGAACTTCTTCATCGGCTTCTGCCAGATCGTATAAAGTGGGAAATTTTTCGACAAAGCGGGTATAGTATGGAATAACGGTATCCACCCGGGTTTGCTGCAGCATGATTTCAGAAATCCAAATTTGGTAGGGGTCGGCTGTCCGGCGCCACGGCAAATCGCGTTTCTCCGCTGCAAACCATCGGATCAGATCTTGTTGAAATTCGTTTTTATTGAATTCGATGGCGGTTGCCTCCATTCAGTTTGATTATTCGCTTTTAATAGCGGGTATATATAGATATAATATGCGGTCTTTTGCTGCATTTAGACGTTTTTATTTGATCAGAAAGGGGGCGCGCCTATGGACACAGGAACGCATATTGTTATGGGAATAGCCCTGGGCGGCCTTGCCATGGCAGACCCGGCAGTCGCCGGCAGCGCCATTACAACCACAGCAGTTATTGCCGGAACCATCATCGGTTCACAGGCGCCGGATATCGACACGGTTCTTAAACTTAGAGACAACGCGGTCTATATCCGCCACCACCGGGGAGTGACCCATTCCATACCGGCCGTTTTGCTCTGGCCGATTTTAATTTCGGGCGCTTTATGGCTGATTTTTCCGGAAGCCAATCTTCTCCACTTATGGCTTTGGACGTTTTTGGCGGTATTCTTGCATGTATTTGTCGACATCTTCAATTCCTATGGAACACAAGCACTGCGGCCAATTTCCAATAAATGGGTTGCACTCGGCGTCATCAATACGTTTGATCCCATCATTTTTGGGGCGCATCTGCTCGCTCTGATGTGCTGGGCATTTGGGGCACATCCTGTATGGACTATGGCGATATTGTACAGTGTCCTGTTTTTCTATTATGTAGCCCGATTTGCGGTCCAACATGCCGTCAAAAAAGCGGTTCAGCATACCATTCCGGGAACGACGCATATCATTGTCGCCCCGACGATGCGCTTTTTTCAATGGCGCATTGCGGCTGATACGGCTACCCACCATTATGTCGGCCGTGCTTATGGGCGTTCAATCAATATCTATGACAAGTTCATGAAAAAGCCGCTGCCGGACTCCAACCTATTCCAGGCAGCCATGAAAGACAAAAATCTGGCGGCTTTCGTTTCTTTTTCTCCGCTGTACCGCTGGGAAATTACAAAATACGATGCCATTTATGAAGTGCGCCTGATTGACCTTCGCTACCGGAGCAATGATTATTATCCGTTTGTGGCAGTCGCCCATCTCGACGAAAAATGCAAAATCCTCAATTCTTATACGGGCTGGATCTTCAGCGAAGATAAGTTAAGGAAAAAACTCGACTTTAGCCATAACTAGCTTTCCATAGAAAAAACGCACACAGCTCTGTGTGCGTTTTTTTAGTCTTCTAGAAGATGTGCGTATTTGGGATTCGTCCCGGCGAATTCATGGATTTTATCGCCGTAGCTTGAAATCCATTGGCGAATGACTTTTTCCACTACTGCTGTCCCTTGGTAGTCATAGCCTGCTTTTGCATAAGAGGCTTCAAAATCCGAAACGAGCAGCTCAATCCAAGTCCGTGCTTTTTCTTCTGAAAGATTCGTATTTTTTTCAAGCAATTCTATCACTAGCTGGTCAATGATTTCGTTCATTGGCTTACTTCCCTTCCTTTAACGGCCGCAGCATAGAAATTGGCAGCGCTTCTGTATGCTTTTCTCCACCCATCCGGTAGCCCCAAGCAAACCGGCCCTTCAAATAGTCGATTTGGAAATAGACGTTCGGATCTCCTTCGATGCGGTAGACTTCGCCTTTTTTGAAGTCTTTTGGATCCATCAAGTAAGCAGCCGCCATTACCGCTTTTCTCTCCAACACGGCAAATTCGTTAATGATGCCCAATTGCTCCGCTTTTCTCGCTTTTTCTTTCAGTTTGGCAATTTCATTGCGCAATTCATTTTCATCCATTTGGCTATAGCGTTTTTCATCCGTCATTTTCTTGCTCCTTTTTATCCAAGTAGTCATTGATCACTTCTGCTGGAAAGCCTTTCTGGTAAAGGCCCTGCTTCACTTTTGATTTCAAATCGTAGCCGGTCAATTTATGGCTATGCTTCCGCCATAGTTTATCGCCTTGTTCATTAACAATATCAGTCCACTGGTCGTCATCTTTTTCAAGCTCCAGCTCTTCAATGGCTTGGCTGATTAGCGTATAGGAATACCCTTTTCTCATCAGGAAATCACTGATTTTCTGCTTTACTTGGCTCGGGGTTTTCATTTTTTCTTTCGCGGCAATTTTTTCGGCGAGCCCTCTCGCAATTTCAAGCTGCTCTTCTTCGGTGTAGGAATCTAAAACTTCTTTTTGCATCTGTTTATCAATCCCTTTCTTTTGCATATCCTGCTGGATGGCACGCGGCCCCTTTTTGCCTGAATTCATCTGGGTCCGCATCAATGCTTCTGAAAAAGCCCGATCGTCGAGGAACTTATGTACATAGAGCTTTTTGATCGCTTCATCTATGACTGCTTCCCCATACTCTTTTTCTTTCAGTTTGGTCCGCACTTCTCCTTCGCTTCGCATACGGAAGCCAAGGTAATGAAGGGCTGTATTGTAGGCTTTGCGAATTTGGTCTTCGAAAGCCATTTCTTCAATTGTCCATTGGTCCAGTTCTTTCCCTTTGGTGAGCTGATACCTAACAAGTACCGCTTCATCGACACTGAATGCAAATTTATCCTCAAAGAAAATATTATACCTTTCGGGATTCTTTTTGCCTTGCGTGATTTTCGAAATAATCGGCATTTACCGGCACCTCTCTTCCTTCATTATTATACCCTTTTGAGCGCTTAAATGCATGGATTGTGGGTACTATAGGAGAAACAGGAGGGATGATGATGAAGATAGCAATTACAGGCGGATCAGGCTTTGTCGGCAAAGAGTTGACAAGGCTTTTCCATACGGGCGGACACATCGTCTACATTTTGACCCGAAACCCGAAACCTTCTACACCGAACACGAAGTATATCGAATGGCTTAAATCCGGAAGTTCGCCTGAACGTGAACTTGAAGGAATCGACGCGATCATTAACCTTGCCGGCAGTTCGATCAATGACGGACGGTGGAGCGACCAGCAAAAAAAAGAAATTTACAGCAGCCGCATCGAATCTACGCACGAACTGATCCGCATTATCGACCAATTGAAGAAAAAGCCGCAAGTCTTGATCAATGCAAGCGCCATCGGAATTTATCCGGCTTCCACAACGGTCACTTATACAGAAGCATCAGGCGACAGAGGGGATGACTTCCTGGCAAAAACGGTCATCGATTGGGAAAAGCTCGCAGACCACGCTTCTTCTTATGGCGTAAGAGTGGCATTTGCGCGGTTTGGCATCATTCTCGGCGAAAAAGACGGCGCTCTCCCGTTAATGGCTTTGCCATACAAACTATTTGTCGGCGGTACGGTCGGCAGCGGCAAACAATGGCTGTCGTGGGTCCATGTCAAAGATGCGGCAAGAGCCATTCAATTCGCCATCGACACTCCTGAACTTACAGGGCCTTTCAACGTCACCGCCCCAAACCCGAAAACGATGAAAGATTTCGGCAAGCACATTAGCAAAACCTTGAATCGGCCTCATTGGATCCCGGTCCCCGGATTTGCCTTGAAGGCAGTTCTTGGCGATAAGAGCCGGCTCGTTCTTGAAGGCCAGCGCGTTCTTCCAAAAGTCCTCGAGCGGCACGGATTCCAATTCAGCTTTCCTGATCTGCAATCGGCACTGGCTGATATCTACAAATAAGACTATAATGAAGGGATGATTACAAAAAGGACGTGAAAAAATGAACGATAAACCCATAATCGAGGAAGGCCAAAAATTCCCTTTGACGATTAAACGGCTAGGAATCAACGGTGAAGGCATCGGTTTTTTTAAACGCAATGTCATTTTTGTCCAAGGCGCATTGCCTGGAGAAGAAATCACCGCACAAGTCACGAACATCAAACGGAATTTTGCGGAAGCCCGCATTTTAAAATTGCGCAAACCTTCTCCCCATCGCCAGACGCCGCCTTGTCCGATTTACGATTCATGCGGCGGCTGCCAACTGCAGCATATGACATATGGCCAGCAATTGGTTGAGAAAAGAGATTTGGTCGTTCAAGCATTGGAGCGCTATTTAAAAGGGATCCCTGTCCAAGTCGAAAAAACGATTGGCATGGAAGACCCGTGGTATTACCGCAATAAAAGCCAGTTCCAAACACGCTTGAAAGGAAACCGCGTAATTGCCGGGCTGTTTGAAGAAGGCTCCCATCAATTATTGGACATTGAGCAATGCATCGTCCAACACCCGAATACGACACGCATCACGAATGACGTGAAGCGCGTATTGGAGGATTTGAAAATTCCAATCTATGACGGCAAAACGATGAAAGGCATCATCCGGACGATCGTGGTCCGGACAGGCGTGGAAACCGGCGAAATCCAAATCGTCCTGATTACGACGCGTGCTAAAATTCCACAAAAAGAATTCTTAGTGGAACTTCTTCAAAACTTGGATCCAAAAATCGTGTCCATCGTGCAAAATGTCAATAAAGAAAAAACTTCTTTAATTTTTGGCGAAGAGACTTTCACCCTTTACGGCAAAGACACGATTCATGAGAAACTCGGCGAATTGTCTTTCGACCTCTCCGCCCGGGCTTTCTTCCAATTGAATCCGATCCAGACCGTGAACCTCTATAATGAAATTAAACGCGCCGCTGATCTGACAGGCACCGAATCCGTCGTTGACGCGTATTGCGGCGTCGGAACGATTGGAATGTGGCTCGCTGACCGCGCCAAGGAAATACGCGGCATGGACTTGATTCATGAAAGTGTGGTAGATGCGAAAGCGAACGCGAAAAAATCAGGCTATACCGCGAAATACGTGACCGGCAGTGCAGAGAAATGGCTGGAAACCTGGCGTACGGACGGCTATACGCCTGACGTATTGACAGTGGATCCACCGCGCACAGGGCTTGGCGACTCATTGATCCAAACCATCTTGAAGGTGAAGCCGAAGCGTTTCGTCTACACGTCTTGCAACCCTTCTACGTTAGCGAAAGATTTGCAGCAGCTGACGAAAATCTACAAGATCGAATACATTCAGCCGGTCGACATGTTCCCGCAAACCGCCCAGGTGGAATCGGTGACAAAGCTGGTACTAAAATAAGAAAACGGACGCTGAACACCAAAAAAGGCACGGAAGCCATAAAAGCTTCCGTGCCTTTAATATGTTGGAAAAGATAGAAATGGAAAAAAATCAATTTAAAACTCGCTATTCCGCAGTCAACCGCTGCGAAGCGGTTGACTGCGGAATAGCGAAGTTGATCGCTCCTGCGACGAGCTCACGCAGGAGCAAGTGTTTTAAAACGATGCTTTTTAAAAACATCGTCTCCCTGTTTAGCTCTATATCTTTAGGGAGTGTTCCAGCACCGGCGCGGTTCCGGACAGGGTGGAGCAATAAGACGAGTGGGTTTCTCGGCTTATTGCGGGAACGCTGTCCATAGCGCCGCAGTGCGGCTTCCAGGAGCAGATGCTCTCATCTAATTAATTTCTCTACAATCTGAAGGCACGGAAGCTATAAAGCTTCCGTGCCTTTTTCCATTTAACTAAACTCTGCTTCCGGTTCTTTTTTCTTTCCGCCGAACAGGAGGATAACCAGGAAAATGACGAGCAATATGGCGGCGATCAATAACAGGAAACTGAGTCCCCCCGAATGCTGGACAAAAAGTCCGCCTAAAAACGGGCCGGTCAAACTCCCGATGCTGAAGGCGATGCCGCAAAGCAAATTGCCGGTCGGAAGCAAATCTTTTGGCATCAAATCCGCCATAAATGAAATGCCCAGAGAAAACGTGGATCCGACAAACATTCCCGCCAAGGCAAAAAATCCAACAGTAACCCAGGCATAAGCTTCGAAAAAGCTGCCGATGCCAAACACAAGAGCACCGCCGGACAAAGCGACGATCAACACATTCCTTCTGCCGTAACGGTCGCTTAAACTTCCGAGCGGCAATTGCGTGGCAATGGCGCCTAAAGAAAACGCAGCAAGCATGATCGAAACCATTCCGACATCAATCGATTGCCTTAACGCGTACACAGGATAAATGGAATTTAAGGAAGCTTCCAAAAAACCGTAGCCGAGCGGCGGCAAAAATGCGACCCAAGCGATGACCATCGCCGCCTTAAAACGCCCAAGAGTTCCCGTGCTCGCCATGCTACCGCTTGAAACTTCCGGAAAATCATTTCTTAACAAGAACACCAGCGACCAAGCAATCAGGCAAAGAACGCCTGAAATGATGAAAGGCAGCGCTTCAAAAATATTGACCAATGGCACAAACAAAGGCCCAGCGCCAAACCCTACACTAAAAGACATGCCGTAGATGGCGATATTCCTGCCTAAACGGTGCTGAGGCGAAAAACTCGTAATCCATGTTTGGGTGGAGAAATGCAGTGCCTGGTCCCCGACGCCAATCAATACGCGCAAAATAAACCAGAACAATACGCTTTTCCATAAAGGAAATAAGAAAAGCGAGGCAATTACCAGTCCGCCGCCGAGGAGAATCAACGGCTTATAGCCGAATCGCCGCAATTGCGGTTCCATGAAAGGCGCGATAATCAACGTTCCTATGTACAGTCCCGTAGCGCTGAGGCCGTTTAAAGTTGAGGAGATGCCGTCCTGCTCAAAAATAACGGCAATCAGCGGCAGCAGCATGCCTTGGGAAAAACCCGAAATCGATACGATGGCGACCAATATCCAGAACCTGGCGCGGTCGCTTTTTACAAATGTTTTCATTGGTGCCTCCTTGATAATGCGCGTTCATTTAACTTCAGTAAGAATTCAGTTACAATTTTACCATAAGGAGGCGTTAACTAAATGAATTATTCAATGAACGAAAATGGTTTTACGGGAAAATTGCCTTTTGGAGAAATTGAGATATCCGGCAATGAGCAATACGGTTTCCGCCCTTATCAATTACTGGTTTCTTCACTCGCTGTCTGCAGCGGCGGAGTGATGCGGAAAGTATTGGAGAAAATGCGGATGCCGGCGGATGATATCCAAATCGAAGTGAAAGAGGTCGTGCGCGTCGAGGATGAAGCTGACCGGGTTTCAAAAGTGCACATTCACTTTACCCTACAAGGAAAGATCGAAGAAAGCAAGATGGAACGCGTCATGGAGCTGACCCGGAAGAATTGTTCGATGGTTCAAAGTGTCAAAGATTCCATCGAAATTATTGAAACGTACGAATTGTCGCGTTGAGTTGAATCCATTCAAACCACAAAAGGTTCAGTCCGTATCTGTATGACAGAATGCGGCTGAACCTTTAGGTTTTCATAATATCCAATTTTGTTATTTCCATAGTTTAATTTCTTCGGCTAAGCTGCCGGTGAAATGTTCGAACCCCCTCCTTTGTCCTCTACAATGATTGGTTTCGACGATTCACTTCGGCCTCCCCTCTCATTTGAATAACATCACTTTAACACAAAACGCAAGTTAAGTAAATATTCTAAATACATAAAATTGATAAATAATTAGTTTTTCCTATAGAATGTTGAAATTCCATGCTTTTTCCGCTACTATTAACAAGCGAAATGAGGTGTATCCAATGGGAAAATCCATTACGAATAAAGAGCAGCAAGTATCTTACATGAAACAGCGATTGAATATGTTTTTAGAAGTCCTTGATGCCATTGAACCAGAAAATACCGAGCTCGAAGATATCGATCGGCTAATTGCCATGGTCGATGATCTTGATGAGAAAATGCAGCAATTTAAATCACGTCCAGAAGATGAAAAATAAGGCCAGCCGCTAAAAAAGCTTCTCCGCCATCAGCACAATTGATGGCGGAGAAGCTTTTTTTTATGGCAGTTTTATAAATTGTGTTGCCTACGATCCAGGCTGTTTCGTCTGCCCTGCATGACGGCATTGATCTGGCCGCCGACGAGCAGCAGCATTGCTGATAAGTAAAGCCAAATCATCAGCATGATTATGCCCCCGATGCTGCCGTATGTAGCAGAGAACGTAGCAAAATGGTTGATGTACAAAGAAAAAATGTAGGAAACCGCGATCCATCCGATAGAGGTGAAAGCAGCTCCCACCATGACGCTTCGCACATCCAGCCGGACATTCGGCGCCACCCAATAGATGACCGAACACACCGCAAAAATGATTAAAGGCGGTATCGTAAAACGCAGCCGATTCCAAAGTTCCAGAAAGCTATCTTCCAATCCAAGAAAAGAGGAAAGAAAAATACCGGTCTGTTGGCCGAAAATCGGCAAGACTAAAGCAACAATCATGATGAAAATCATTAAGATCGTCGAAAGGATCGACATCCCCCGGGCGATAAGAAACGGCCGGTTCTCTTCAACTCCGTAGGAGAAGTTCAACGATTTGATTAGCGCATCCATGCCCAAACTGGCGGACCAGATCGTCGCAATGATCCCGAACGACAAAAGCCGGCCGTTCTGGTTCGTCATGATGTCTTTCAATGTTTCTTCAATGATGGCATAGACTTCAGCAGGAGCTACTTCCTGCAGAAAACCATAAATTTGGTCTGACGAAAGATTCAAGTAGGGCAATAGCGTCACAAGAAAAATAAGCAAAGGAAAGATAGACAACAGGAAAAAGAACGCTAATTGCGCTCCCAGTCCTTGCACATCTATTTCTTTAATCCGTTTGCCTACTTCTTTCAGGAAGCCCTTAGCCGTGGTGACGTCATGGCTCACCTGCAAGTTATTCAAGCGCTCTTCGGAATCAGTTGATGGCCGTTGCAATTCTTTCCTGATTGGAATTACCCGTTTTTTGCAGAGCTTGAATTAGATGATGTCGAAGAACTGCTGTCATCGGTCAAAGATGAAGAGGCCGAAGGATTGTCTTCCTTCAAAGCAGTTAAGACATCGTCTTTTGAATCAAGCACAGCGTCTTTCGTGTCTACAAATGCCTCTTTCGTTTCCAATGCCATGTCTTTTACATGCGGAGTCAATTCTTTCAATTCGTTGACTTTTTCCCCTACATAAGAAGCATCATCAGAGATGCGGGCATAGAGGTTTTGAACTCTTTCCGTCTGCTGCTGGACAGCCGACATAAGCTCGTCTCTGTTCGAAGCATAGTATTTTGCATTGCTGGATAATTTCTTGGATTTGTCCATTACATCATTTCTTGTATTTTTGTCGAAGAGGGAAACGATAATCCCCATTGCTGCTCCTACTAATAATCCTGTTAATAATTTGTTTTGGCTCATTCTAAATTCCTCCCAATCAAATATGATACTTACATCTCTTTTGGATTTTCCCTCTATTCCCACATTTTAAACTTTCCTTCCTTTTTATTTTTTTCAAAAAATGCTTGACTCTCGGTTTGATATTTTGGAATATTAAATCTTAAGGAGGTTTTGGAATATTAAGAAGAGTAGATGAATTGATTGAAGGAGATGAGAAAATGGAGCAATTGGAGAATATTTTAAGCGATATCAGTGGTTTCATCTGGGGTCCTGCTTTACTTGTTTTAATCGTCGGCACCGGCATTTACTTGACTGTGCGCCTTGGCTTGCTGCAAGTCCGAATGTTGCCTTATGCATTAAAACTGGTTTTCTCAAAAAATCAGGATAAGACTTCTAAAGGCGATATCAGCCATTTCGAAGCTCTTTCAACTGCTTTGGCTGCAACTGTCGGCACCGGTAATATCGTCGGAGTTGCAACGGCGGTCGTGCTTGGTGGACCTGGCGCTGTTTTTTGGATGTGGATTTCTGCATTTTTTGGGATGGCAACGAAATATGGCGAAGCGGTTTTAGCTGTTAAATACCGGATCACCGATGCGAAGGGACAGATGGCCGGTGGACCTATGTATTACCTTGAGCATGGTCTAAAGCAAAAATGGCTTGGCGTCATATTTGCGATTTTCGGCGCCATTGCAGCTTTTGGCATCGGCAATGGAACGCAATCAAATTCTGTAGCGGGCATCGTCCGTGACACATTCAGTGTGCCGACTTGGATTACCGGAATCATTCTTACTTTATTTGCCGGAGCTGTCATTTTAGGCGGCGTCAAAGTAATAGGGAAAGTGACTTCTTATTTTGTGCCATTCATGGCTTTGTTTTATATCATTGCTGGCGCTATTATCATGCTTACGAATATTGACCTTATCTGGCCAGCGGTTACAACAATCTTCAGTTCTGCCTTTACAGGAGAAGCTGCTGTCGGCGGCGCGATCGGCGCAGCCATCCGCTACGGGGTTGCCCGAGGCGTATTCTCGAACGAAGCAGGACTTGGATCAGCTCCGATTGCTGCTGCGGCAGCCAAAACGGATATGCCTGGACGCCAGGCGCTCGTTTCGATGACACAAGTATTTATCGATACGCTGATCATCTGTTCAATCACTGGAATTACTATCGTCATGTCAGGCATGTACACGGATAAATCCCTTGAAGGTTCAGCACTCACGACTGCTGCTTTCGAGCAATTCTTGGGACCAATCGGACCAATCATTGTAGCGATCGGATTAATTTTCTTCGCTTCTTCTACCATTATCGGCTGGTCGTATTATGGCGAGAAATGCTTCCAGTATTTATTCAAGAACCCAGCCCTACTGATCGTCTACCGTATTGCCTTCATTGTGATGGTGTTTGTCGGCGCTACGGTTTCGCTAGACTTGATCTGGATGTTCTCGGATATCATGAACGGCTTGATGGCCATTCCGAACTTAATCGGCTTGCTTGGCTTGTCCGGTGTTATTGCGCTCGAAACACGACGCATTGTAAAAAAAGTAAAAGAGGAAAAAGCAGAAGCCCAAGCTGGCAATTGACTTTTTTTTTGAACAGTGAAATGATGGGTTATACCCTTCGAAAGGCAGGAACCCATCATGGATCTATCAAAACCATCAAATGAAAACATTACGTTTATGATCGAAGAAATTAAGGCAAAATTGCGCATGGTCAATGTGGATGCGATGAAATCCGAGCATTTCAACAATTCGCAGTACGAAGACCTGCTGGATTTATATGAAATGGTGAAAAGCCGCGACAACATTACACCAAACGAAATGCAGGCCATCGCGAAAGAGCTTGGCTCATTGCGCAAATAACACAAAAACCCCGACTTCGGCAGACGCCAAGGTCGGGGTTTTCATTTTCTTATTAACTCCAAACAGCAGTTTTAGCCCCTCTTTTGGTATTGGGCGATGTACCAGCTGCCTTCTTTGATGACGGTTTTAATGCCGAGCATCTCAAGGCCTGCCTCTTCTCCCCACTCCGCGAGTTCATCCCGGGTAGGCAATCGGTACAGATTGTCGAATGAGGAGAAGAAGCTATTGAAGACATTGGCAAACGGCGGATCTTCTACACTGCCGGCAATCGGAGTGACGACGGACAGGATGCCGCCGTCATTCAGCCAACTGGCGAGCTCTGTAAACAGTTCTTGCCGTTTTTCCAAGTCAATATAATGGATGACATTGTTCATCATGACCATATCCTGCTGCTTTTCAGGATGGTAATTCCATAAATCCGCATTTTCAATGGTGATGTTTTCATTGTCCCGTGTGTTTTCTTGCGCTTTTTCGGTTACGGCCGGACTAATTTCAATTCCGGTGAATTCGGTATTCGGAAAGCGTTCAGCAAGCTTTTGGATATAGCCGGCTTCGCCGCATCCGATATCCAGTACCGTCTTGCAGTCATTCTCCCTGATTTTCTTGGACATTTTAGGCAATGCCAATACTTCGAGCAGCCGGCTCGTTTCGGCCACGGTCGGTGCATGCTTTTCTTCATCAAAATGGTTGCGGCTTTGCTTCCGCATCATTTCGGGATAGCTTAACAACGTCGGAATATGCAATTCCATCATTTCTTTCAATAAGACACCGGAGGAATAATTTCCTTTCGGCTTCGGCAGCTTCCACGCATGGCTGATTTTATAGCGCCCTCTCCCCGCCTCTTTCAAATGGCCGATCGATAAGCCAACGCTGACCCATTGATCCAATAGATTTTCATCCAATTGGTAGGCATCGGCCACATCAAATTTCGACATGGGCCGTTCGAAAGCTTTAAATAAATCCAGTTCATAGCCGACATACGCGTGCCAGCTATAGAGGAACGGTTCATTCCGTTTCATGTACATTCTTGCTTTAAACATATTCATTACATCTATCATAGGAGTCCCTCCACTTTCCATGGGTAGTCATCTTCTCGAGTGAAATACTTTAATTCTTTGGTGCTCGGCGGCAGATCCCTTATCCGGATCGGCATGATGCCTCCTTGGATAAAACGGTCGCGGACATTTTCTTTCCACATTCCGAGCCCTGAAACATTCAACATTTGCTTAAAGTGAAGGATGGGATCTTCTTCCATGCGTTCAAATGTTCTTTTCCGCAAATAACTGACTGGCTTAAACGGAAATGAATAGGCGAGGGCTGCCAAATGGCTCAATTGGATGACATGGTCGGCTCGCTTATAGCGGACTTTTTCATACCATTTCAAATTGGACGGATCCAGCTTGCCGGTTTCTTTCATATCCGCCACTAATTCGCCCAGTATATCTGCGTCCTGGATGGCCATATTCATTCCTTCGCCCGCCATTGGATGGACGGCATGGGCAGCATCTCCAATAATGGCTTTGTTGGTTTTCACGTAAGAAGGCGCATGATACATAATGGGAATCATCAGCTGGATCTTTTTCCAGTCGGTCAGCTGCTGGACATAGCCGTCTACTGCCGGCGCCAAATCGGTATATAATTTATGGAAATGGCTGATTGGTTTTTCTTTCAGCTCTTTATAATCCCCTTCCGGAATCAAGTAGACACTTCTCACCATATTGTCCGGCAATGGAAATAAACCAAGAAAACGGTTATATGTAGAAATGATTTTTCCGTCTTTGAAATTTTCTGCGCGCGGAAACGAAACTGTCAGGAAATGATGGTTGTACGTCGTTTGCTTGACTTCGATGCCCATCGATTTCCGGGTGACAGAAGCCCGTCCTTCCGCGCCAAAGAAAAATCGGGCTTCCACTTCGAATGTTTCTTTGCCTTTTTGCAGCACCGCTTTATTTTCGGATAGGCTTTTGCAGGCCGTTCCATTGAAATAATGGAAGTTGGTAAACATTAAAGCCGCTTCTAAGATGATGGATTTTAATTCTTCGTGGTGGACCATATAGGCGGCATCGTATTTTCCGGGCAGCACGCTGTAATCCATGAACGATTGGTCCTGGACTTTTAACGTGCTGGAAAGTTCGAGCATATCGAGCACTTTTATCTCATTGGATCGTTCGCAGATTTCCTCATAAATTCCGATGCTGTCGAATATCTGCATGCTTTTAGGCTGCAGCAATTCCCCTTTATAAGTAGGAGGTTTTTTCGAAAGTCTTTCGGCCAGCACAACATCGACTCCGCGCTGCACCAATTTCAAGGCTAAGGTCAATCCGCCGATGCCGCCTCCGCTAATGAACACATCCGTTTTCATCTTCTTCAGCTCCTTATTGTTACCTACCCTTTTCCGGGTTGCTTGAAAACATCTTCCAATTAAAAAAGCCCGGAAGGAAAAGCAGTGCTTTTCCTTCCGGGCTTCCGTATTTTTTTCTTATAGCTGGTTGTATGCAACAGCCAGTTTAGCGCCGACTTCTGCATTGTGTTTGACGAGCTCGATGTTCGCAACGAGGCTTGTTCCTTCTGTCAATTCTTTTACTTTGCCCAGCAAGAATGGCGTCGTGTCTTTTCCTTTGATGCCGTTCTCTTCCGCTTCCGCCATGGCCCGGTCGATGATGCCGTTGATGAACGCATCTTCAAGTGCATGCTCTGCAGGAATCGGATTTGCTACAACGGCGCCGCCTTTCAACCCAAGATCCCATTGCGCTTTTAATACTTGTGCCAGAACTTCCGGATTTTCTGCGCTGAACGTCAATCCAAAGCCGCTTGAACGTGTATAGAAAGCCGGCATTTCTTCTGTTTGGTAGCCAATGACCGGAACGCCTTTTGTTTCAAGGTATTCCAATGTCAGCCCGATATCCAGAATCGATTTCGCTCCGGCACAAACGACAGCTACGCCAGTTGTCGCCAATTCTTCCAAGTCAGCTGAAATATCCATTGTCGTTTCAGCACCGCGGTGCACCCCGCCGATTCCGCCTGTAGCGAAAACGCGGATGCCGGCTAATTCCGCACAAATCATCGTAGCAGCAACAGTTGTTGCCCCGATTTTTTTCGTCGCAATCAATTGGCCAAGGTCGCGGCGTGAAACTTTTGCCACATCCGGGCTGTTTCCTAAAAGTTCAAGCTCCTCATCAGATAAACCGATTTTAATTTGGCCGTCCATGATCGCGATTGTTGCTGGGACAGCTCCATTGTCGCGGATGATCTGCTCAACAATGCGTGCGGTTTCGACATTTTGCGGATAAGGCATACCATGCGAGATAATTGTCGACTCAAGTGCCACCACCGGTTTTTTTTGGTCCATTGCTTCCTGTACTTCTTTTGAATATGAAATCATTGCTGTCATTGTAATTCCTCCAATTCTTTTTTTAACTGCTCGGCTGTAAGTTCTGTTCGGACGGTTGTTTCACTTTGCAAGGTTTTCGTCGCATTCATCAATCCTGAACGGATCGTCACATCAAATTCTTGCTCACGCAGGAAACTGTGGATCACGCCGCTCGAGAATGCATCGCCAGCACCGGTGACGTCTTCCAACGTACGGGCCTGAAGGGCTTCATAATGTTGGACTGACGAATGTTTGGCAGCAATTACGCCGTCTTTACCACCAGTGATCAATACATTTTCTGCACCCATTTCATGCAAGCGCTTTGCACTGTCTTCCCAATCTGCGAATGTGTCTATTGTTTTCCCTAAATACTGCTCTGCTTCATCCCGGTTCAGGACGAGCCAAGTGATGCCGGTCAGATCTTCAGACAGGCGGTCCATTTTCGGACCCGAAACCGGAATGACCGCCAGTGGAATCTCTCGAGACTTCGCGAGTTTTCGAATATACTCAATCGTCTCTTTCGGGCAATTCAAATCGATGACGATGCAAGAAGCTGCCAGCAGGGCGTTTTCGTTTCTCGCTAAATATGCAGGCGTCATTTGTTCATAGATGTCCATGTTCGCCATAGCCAGCAGCATTTCGCCGTCCGGCTCCAAAACGGCTGTGTAAGTGCCCGTCGAATATTCATCAAAGGACTTGGTTAAATCCGTCGACATAAACGGCGACGATACTTCTTCGATCAATTTCCACTCGGAATCATTCCCGGCAATCGACAGCAATTTCACTTCGTGGCCGAGCCGGCCCAAGTTCTCTGCTATATTGCGGGCCACGCCGCCGACGCTTCCTGTCGCTGAAGCGGGATTTGAAGTGCCCATGATCGTCTTTTTCTTCATTTTGAATTTCCGGTCGACATTCGCTCCGCCGATGCAAATGACCGTCCCTTCTTCCGGCAGGACGTAAGCTCTGCCCAGAATTTTTCCTTCACGGATCAATCCTGATATTAAGTTCGCGATGGACGGCCTGGAAAGTTTCATCGCATCTGCCATTTCCTGCTGAGATAAATAAGGATCCCGGCGAATCAAAGCTAAAAGTTCCGCTTCTTTTTGATTCAATTCCTCGCCTCCTTTTAAACATTTGTTTATATCATAAACTTTTGTTCTTAAAATTGCAAGCCTAAATCGGGAAAGTGAGGATAAACCTTGCAGGGTATGACTGAAGATTGCTAATATAATAATGATGAAAGGAGAGATTTACGTGACATCTTTTGATGAAAAATTAGTAAAATATGCAGAACTGGCTGTAAAAGTGGGGGTAAATATTCAATCTGGACAACAATTGTATATTGCCGCTTCCCTTGATGCAGCACCGCTCGTCCGCCTGATCACCAAACAAGCTTATGAGGCTGGCGCTAAACAAGTGCACGTAGATTGGAACGACGATGAAATCTCTCGCCTTCGTTATGAACTGGCTCCTGAAGACTCATTCTCGGAATATCCGGCATGGAAAGTCCAAGAGCGCGAACAGCTTGCAGACCAAGGTGCTGCATTTATCAGCATCGTTTCACAAAGTCCGGATCTGTTGAACGGCATCGATCCGAAGAAAATTGCGGCCAACCAAAAAGCCGTCGGCACCGGCTTGAAGAAATACCGCCAATACGTTCAGTCCGATAAAATCAGTTGGACGGTTTTGGCAGCGCCTTCAAAAGCCTGGGCGGCAAAAGTATTCGCAGACTTGCCGGAAGACCAGCAAGTGGATGCTTTATGGGATGCCATTTTCAAAGCAGTCCGTGCCGATTTGCCTGAACCGATTGAAGAATGGGCAAAACATAATGATACCCTTCATACAAAAGTGGATTATCTGAACGGCAAAAAATACGCGAAGCTTCACTACACTTCGCCAAAAACCGATTTGGAAGTCGGCCTTCCAAAAGGCCATTTGTGGTGCGGCGCCGGATCCATCAACGAGAAAGGACAGCCTTTCATGGCCAATATGCCAACGGAAGAAGTCTTTACCGTTCCGGATAAAACGGGCGTCAACGGCTATGTTTCCAGCACGAAACCATTGAGCTACGGCGGCAACATCATCGATGATTTCAAAATCACTTTTGAGAACGGCAAAATTGTCGATGCTTCTGCGGCACAAGGCGAAGATGTCTTAAAGAATTTGATCGCGACAGATGAAGGATCGCATTTCCTGGGAGAAGTTGCACTCGTGCCTCATCACTCGCCAATTTCAAACTCGAATATTTTGTTCTACAATACGCTTTTCGACGAGAATGCTTCAAACCACTTTGCAATCGGCAGTGCTTATGCATTCTGTTTAGAAGGCGGCAAAACGATGTCCCAGGAAGAATTGCTGGCACACGGTTTGAACCAGAGCATTACCCATGTTGATTTCATGGTGGGTTCTGAAGAGATGAATATTGACGGCATCCTGGAAGATGGCACGCGCGAGCCGATTTTCCGCAGCGGCAACTGGGCATTTTAAACCTCAATAATTGGACACTTAATTTTTTCAGTTATATCATGTATAATGAGTAATGATGATTACAAGTTCAGAGAGGAGTTATCATTATGTTAGAAGGTGTAACTATCGTATTAGGCTTTATGGTTGTTATTTTCTTATTTTTCTTCACTCTTTTGCATTTCCTTGGCAAAGAACTTCACTCTCATGATGCAGAAAAAGTAGACCCAATGCCGAAAAACAGATTTTAAGAAAAAGCCGCTTTCTCGGAGAAAGCGGCTTTTTTCATTCCCATGAGGCTTTCTTTTTACATTCTCAAATCATTTATTTTACATACCCGTTACATCCTCTATCTATAGACCCGCCTTTTTGTAATTTTCCACAACAATAGACCTTTCTTATGTATCATTTTGTTTTTGCGTGCTTTTGAACCCCTCCAATACATGGTAAAATGCAGAATGGTAATTGTTTTATAATAGGAGGAGTTTAGGCATGTTTTCTTCAACAGATATTGGAATCGACTTAGGAACAGCAAATATTTTAGTATACACAAAAGCAAAAGGCATTATTTTAAATGAACCTTCAGTGGTTGCATTAGACACGAAGACGAATAAAGTCATCGCAATCGGCGAAGACGCAAAAGCAATGATTGGGAAGACGCCTGGATCCATCCGGGTCGTGCGCCCTTTAAAAGAAGGCGTCATCGCCGACTTTGAAGTCACTACAGAATTGCTGAAGATGGTCATGCAAAAAGCTGCCAAACAAATGGGCGGATCTCTTCGCAAACCCAATGTCATGGTCTGCACCCCTTGCGGAGCCACGTCTGTTGAACGCCGTGCCATTCATGATGCAGTCAAACAAAGTGGAGCAAAAAGCGTCCACTTGATCGAAGAACCCGTAGCTGCAGCGATCGGTGCTGACTTGCCTGTCAGCGAACCGATTGCGAGCGTTATTGTGGACATCGGCGGAGGCACTACGGAAGTCGGCATCATTTCATTCGGCGGGGTCGTTTCCGCGAATACCGTAAAAGTTGCGGGAGACCGTATGGATGAAGACATTATCCAATACGTCCGCAAACATTATAATGTATTAATCGGCGAACGGACGGCTGAAACCATCAAAAAAGAAATCGGCTATGCGTTAATTCCGCACAAATCCGAATCAATTGAAATCCGCGGCCGCGATGTGATGACAGGCCTTCCGAAAACCGTCACGCTTACATCGACTGAAATTCAAGAAACGTTGAAAGAATCTTTGCTTTCTATTTTAGAATGCATTCGGGCGACTCTTGAAAATTGCCCTGCTGAATTATCGGGCGATATCGTCGACCAAGGCGTGGTCATTTCCGGAGGCGGCGCTTTGTTGAAGGGCATGCAGCAATGGTTGTCAGAAGAAATTTCCGTTCCTGTGCACACTGCCCCGCAGCCGCTTGAATCGGTTGCCATTGGCACTGGCCGTTCGCTGGTGATGCTGAACAAACTTGAAAAAATCTCTCGTTAATTTTGTTTCAATCAACAGTTTGGAAGCCGTGCTTCCAAACTGTTTTTGAATTCCGGAGGTTTACAGTCGTGTTATCGGAAAATTTGATTTAAAATAAAAGGAGTAACTTTAAGGAGGATTCACTATGTCGATGTTGGAAGATATCTTAGCTTATAACGAAGAATTTGTGAAAGAGAAGAAGTACGAGCAATACATAACGACGAAGTTTCCCGACAAGAAAGTGGTCATTTTAACTTGTATGGATACCCGGCTTATTGAAATGCTGCCGAAAGCAATGAACTTGAAAAACGGAGACGTGAAAATTGTTAAAAGCGCCGGTGCCGTCATCAATCACCCTTTCGGCGGCATTATGCGCAGTTTGATCGTAGCTGTTTATGAATTGCAAGCAGACGAAATTTACATCATCGGCCATCACGATTGCGGCATGTCGGCCATCGATCCAAAATCCATTTTATCCAAGATGGAAGCAAGAGGAATTGAACGAAAAACCATAGAAATGATGGAATATTCCGGAGTCGATTTGGAAGGATGGCTGCGCGGCTTTAGCGACGTGTCAGAAAGCGTCAAGCACAGCGTCCAGATGGTGCGCAACCACCCGCTGCTCGACAGCAAAGTTCCGGTTCATGGCCTTGTGATTGATCCGACAACCGGAAAATTAGATATGGTTGTGGATGGAAGAAACGAAAACCGCTGAGAATTTCTCAGCGGTTTTTGTCTTGTTTTTTATAGTGAAGATAATCCAATGGAATGCCGGCTTTGCCAAACTGGCGCAGAAAAGAAGTGATTTGTCCGCGATGGTACGACGCATGGTTGATGACCGTAAACAGCATTTCATCGCGCGTATTGTGAAATTCGCCGCCGCGCATGCTTTTGAAGAACAGCCCTTCCTGCCATTGCTCTTCGGTCAAAGAAGCAAAGTACAATTCCATTTCCGCATGCAAGAGCATAAATGCTTCAACCGCTTTTTCTGTCGTTGAAACATCGTACCGTTCGAATGCCGGACTTTCCACACCATTCATTCGCAGCAGCCACAGTTTTTCTACGCCAATGACATGCTCCACCGTTTTTTCGATGGACTCAAAAGAGTTATCTCCAATTCGGGTGTAAAAGTCCTCTCCGATTGACTGGACATGCTGAAGACATGCCTGAGTCGCCCATTGGTGATAGGAAAACAAATCGTTTCGATCCATCTCGCACCTTCCTTTCGCTGATGCTGTTATTCTGAAAACCACCGGACAATGTTTTTCCACCATCTTTTATAGGCGGCCTTGCCCTTTCAAAATTCACTTTCAAGCAAAGCAAATTGATAATGGTCTTCCCAGACGCCATTGATGTATAAGAATTCGCGCAGCAAGCCTTCATTCAGGAAGCCCGTCTTTTGCAGGACGCGGATCGACCCCATATTTTTCGGGGAGACGTATGCCTCGATCCGGTGCAGCCGCAATTGCTCGAAGCCGAACGTGTTGACCAGCCGCACCGCTTCTGTCGCAATGCCTTTGCCGATATAGCCCTCATCGATCGAATAGCCGACCAGCGCACTGAGGAACGGCAACCGTTTGATGCTGTACATCGAAATGTGGCCAATCATTTTATTGGACTCATGTTCAAAAATGCCAAAACTGTATTCCCGATTTTCCCGCGCCTGGTATATCGATTCCCGTATTTTTTCACGCTGCACCAATGCCGTAAAGTAACTGTCTTGATGGCGCGGTTCGTAGATCGCCCAGTAATCACGATTTCTTACCAGCAATTGAACCATCTCTTCCGCATCATCGACAGTAAGCGTCCGAAGGTAGCAAGTCTTTCCATTGAATAATAGATTCATATCATTCGAAAGAAGAAGTTAGCGCATTAAACTCTTCCGCATCTTTCACGCAAAGAGCAATGCCTTTTTCCCAGAAGGCTTCTTTGGTGATATCTTCTCCAAGATGCTTGAGCGCTAACTCTTCAGCTGTCATAATCGCAGTATCTCTTAGCAAAGCCATATACTTGCCTTCGAAATCGGCGCCTTCTTCCAATGCTTTGGCATAAATGCTCAGCGAGAATAAATAACCGAATGTATACGGGAAATTATAGAACGGCACATACGTAATGTAGAAATGCAGCTTAGAAGCCCAGAAATGCGGATGCGTTGACTTCAAACCGCCTGCAAAGCCTTCGTTTTGCGCTTGTTCCATCAGCTCATTTAAACGGGCTGCCGGCACGACGCCGTTTTTTCGTTCTTCATAGAAGCGGGTTTCAAACAGGAAGCGCGAGTGGATATTCATGAAAAACGCCACACTGCGCTGTACTTTATCTTCAAGCAATGCAATCTTTTCTTCTTTCGATTGGGCATTTTTAACGGCTGCATCTGCGACAATCATTTCAGCGAAAGTCGAAGCCGTTTCCGCTACGTTCATTGCATACGAACGGTTCAGCCCATGGACCGGGTGCATCGCGTAGGAATGGAAAGCGTGTCCCAGTTCATGTGCAAGCGTCGCCACATTCGACATGGATCCACTGTACGTCATGAAAATGCGGGATTCCTCTGCCATCGGCAACTCGGTACAGAAACCGCCTGGCCGCTTGTTTGGACGGTCTTCCGCTTCAATCCAGCCTTTTTCAAAAGCTTGCAGGGCAAATTGCCGCAGCTCAGGCCCGAACTTGCCGAAATGCTCCAAGATAAATTCTGCGCCTTCTTGATACGTAAATTGTTGCGTGCTTTCCGTAACCGGTGCATCTACATCGAACCAATCCAGGCCATCTTTCCCGAGAATTTCTGCTTTGCGGTTCAAATAAGCGACAAAAGGCTGTTTGTTCTTGCTGATGGCCCCCCACATCGCATCCAGCGTTTCCTGCTTCATGCGGTTCATATGCAAAGGCTCTTGCAAAACATGGTCCCAACCGCGTTTTTTGTACACTTCCAAACGGAATCCGGCAATCGAATTCAAGGTCTTCGCGAAAAAGTCTTCTTTCTCAGTCCACGCCTCTTCCAATTTCTCATACGATTCTTTCCGAATTTCAGCTTCTTTATGGGAGCTAAGATTATTGGCTTGTCCGACCGACATGGTCTTTTCTTCGCCATCAATCGTCATTTTGATTTTAATTTCGCCCACTAGCATATCATATAGCTGGCTCCAGCCGTGATAGCCATCCATGCTGAGTGCCGTGATCAGGTTTTCCTCTTTTTCGGAAAGCTGCATTTTCGCTTCTTCCCGCCATTCGTTTAAGAAGAAATGGAATTCTTTCAACGCATCCTGCTCAAGCAATTCTTTCCACACGGCATCATCCGTTTTCGTTAAATCCTGTTGAATTTTCTGGAGCGATGCATCAAAACGCGCATGGAGAGAAGACGATTCGCTTTGCAAAATGGCCGCTTTCTTGTCTTCCGTATTTTGCGCCATCAAACAGCCAATAAAAGATCCCGCTTGACTGAGATGCTGCATCAGCGCATTTACTTCTTCCAGCAAATTTGCCACCTTTTCAGCGTCTTCGCTTGAAGCCGGCGCTGTAAAGTGCTGAGCCGTTTTTTCAAATTCATCTAATTTGGGCGTTGCCTCGTCCATATGTACCCGCAATTCTTTTGAATCGCTGCCCCCTTGGAACAATACATCCAAATCCCATACTTCCGGAAATTTAACCGTCATGATTTTACCCCCTGGTAAACTTAATTTTCTAAAAACACTTATAAGTATACCATTTCCTGCAAAATGTCGGAACCACACGAACTTATGAATGGATTGCTTTTGAAAATTCTCACACGATCTTCACAAACCTTCCTTTTTATGAATATTCTTGGAAGTGAAGTTTGTTGAACCGCTTCCCGACAGGTATACTAAAATAGGAGGGGGGTCTTTTATGGCTAGAATACTGCTGATGACAATCGCATATATCAGCATCATCGTAATCAATTCACTAGCGAATATTTTGCCGCTTAATGGGCAAACCACTGGCGAGATTTCCAACCGCCTTCCGGTTCTATTTACTCCAGCCGGCTATGTATTCTCAATTTGGTCTGTTATTTACATATTATTGGCTATCTGGATTATCGGGTTTTGGATCCGCTACAAAAAAGGGGAAGTCCCGTCAGCCAAAATCACTTTATTCTTTACCTTGAGTGCTGTATTTAATATTGCCTGGCTGTACCTATGGCATTATGAGTTTTTTGCTTGGTCCGTTTTAGCCATCTTTGCCTACTTGGCTTCTTTGATTGCCTTGTATCTGCAATACAGCAATTCCGAGCGCAAACTCACAGAACGCCTTCCAATCTCCGTTAATATGGGATGGCTCAGTGTCGCCGCTATTGCCAACACCAGCTTTGTTTTGACGTTCTACAATTGGAGCGGCTGGGGCTTGAGCGATCAATTATGGACCGTTATCATGCTGACGGTAGCAACTGCTCTCGCACTCCATATTCGCTTCCACCATTTTGACGTTCCTTATGCCCTTGTTTTCGTTTGGGCCTTTATCGGCATTGCCGTGAAACACGGAACCAATGAACTGTTGGTCACGACCGCTTCCCTGTTTTTAAGCGGGGTCATCATCACCGGCATTTTGCTCATCAAAAAAAGATCCTGATAAACAGGATCTTTTTTATGTTTAATTGAGTTTTGTCAGTAAAATGGGCTCGCCTTTAGTGACAAGAACCGTATGTTCAATCTGGGCCACCAGCGATTGGTCAGGCGTGATGAATGTCCAGCCGTCTCCCGATTCCACAATATGCTCAGCTTTCTGAGAAATGAAAGGCTCGACAGCAAGAACCATGCCTTCTTTTAAGATCGTGGTTTCCCATGCATCGTAATAATTCAAAACATGCTGCGGAGCTTCATGCAATGATTTTCCAATGCCGTGTCCCGTTAAGTTCTTAATGACGAACAAACCTTGCTGCTTCGCTTCACGCTCTACCGCTTTTCCGATCTGGTTCAGCTTAGCGCCGGCTTTCACTTTGCTCATCGCCCGGTCAAATGCCGATTCAGCCACTTGGCATAATTTTTCTTTTTCCGGATGGCCATCCCCAACTACAAAAGAAATGCCTGTATCTGCAAAATAGCCTTCATAAGATCCTGACACGTCGATGTTCACGATGTCGCCGTCATTGATGACGCGCTTGCCCGGCATGCCGTGGGCCACTTCTTCGTTCACGCTGATGCATGTATAGCCCGGGAAATCATATTCCGCTTTCGGGCCAGATACGCCGCCAAGCTCTTTGAACATTTTGCCGCCCAGTTCATCCAATTCTTTTGTCGTAACGCCCGGCTTCGTCGCTGCTTTCATCGCTTCGCGAATTTCAGCCACCATGCGCCCTGCTTTCTTCAGCATTTCAATGTCTTTCTCATTCGTTGCAATCATTTGATACCCTTCTTTCAAATTGTCTACTGAAAATTATAGCACACGAAAAGCGCAAGCGCCCGTTTGGTGCCATTTATGAAAAGAGCCGCCGGAGAAATTTCCTCTCCGGCGGCTCTCACTTTTTTCAATTCTAAATTTTTACTGGACTTCGGCATCCACCAATTTAGGGGCAGCGGTGAAAAGCGCCGAACAAACCGCGGCTGCCAATAAGAAAACAGGAATCATATAAGTGGCGTTGTAGACAGCTGAATAAATTAGCACGTTGCCTTCTGCAAACATCCCGAAGAATAAAACACCCGTGATGACATGCATCAGGTAGCGCAAGAAAGATGCGATCAATACGCCGATCACGGCTGCAGCAATCATGCCGCCTGCTTTCCCTTGCTGATGGGCTTTCAAATAACGGCTGCGCATCAGGCCAGCAAAACCGACGGCTCCGTAAGCGACGAGATAATCCAAAATCACTTGCATTACAACAAAACCGAAAGACAACGGCGTAACGGAAATGACGCCGGTTACGATTTGCAGCAACCCGACTAACAGCCCGGTTAAAATTCCGGCTGCTGTGCCTCTTCTAAAAGCCATCAAAACAATAGGGATCATGACCAGGCTGACCGATCCGCCTTGCGGCATTTTAAACGCCACAAAATCCAATACATACCCGAGCGCTCCAAAAATCGCAATCTCCACCATTAACAAAACACGTAAATTTCTCATGACTTCCTCCTTGTGTTGTGCACATCACCAGAAGGGCCGCAGAAAAAAACCATAAAAAGCGGCGCCAGGACAGATCCTGACGCCGCATAAAAGGCAGGTTTCTATCCACATCCCTGCGCAAGCGTTAACTTACAGGTTCGAAGGGTAAGAACAAAACTGTTCACTCTCAGCAAAAGCTCCCCTTGTGGTGTATACATTAAATTCTCTTTCACCTTTCATTGTACACAAGGTCAAATGTGAAAGCAATTCGTTTTAAGTGCTCTTCTTGGGGTACACTTTTAATGATGAACGATTTTGAAAGGTGGTGAAAGCAGCAAGCATCCATTTGCTGCTAAGGACATGATTGACTTACTAAAAGATTTGATTAAAATCAAAAGCGATGATCAAGAAGGCGCCAATCAAGCATTACTGTTTTGTGCCGATTGGCTGAAAGAAAAAGGAGAAACTGTCACGATCCATGAAAACAACGGCTTCAAGATGCTTACTGCCATCAAAGGCGCCGGAGAAGAGACGCTCATCTGGAACGGCCATGTGGACGTGGTGCCTGGACACGAAGAGCAATTCACTCCATTCGAAGAACTTGGACGTTTATATGGCCGCGGCGCAGCCGATATGAAAGCGGGCGTAGCGGCAATGATGCAGGCGTTCATCGAACTCAATGCCTCGGCTTTGGAGAAAACGGTTCAACTACATATTGTCACCGATGAGGAAATCGGCGGCCGCAATACATCGAAATGGTTGGTTGACCAAGGATACCATGGCGACTTTGTCATCTGCGGAGAACCGACAGGCTTAAAAGTCGGGCTCCAATCAAAAGGCATATTACGAATGGATTTGACTTTTAAAGGAAAACCGGCGCATGGCAGCCGCCCTTGGGAAGGCGTCAATGCCATCGAATCAGCAATGAAATACCATATGGCCATGAGCGAATTGCCTTTCCGGAAAGAATCGACGGAATACTACGAGCAGCCATCCGTTAACTTGCCGATCATCAAGGCAGGCGACCGCTATAATGTCGTGCCGGAAATTTGCCATATGTCCTACGATATCCGCTTTATGCCCGGACAGGACAAAGATGAAATCGTCCGGCAAATGGCTGAACTGGCGGATACGTTAAATGTGGATATGGAATATAAAGCAAGCGGTTCTACGCCTGCTTTAACAACGACTCAAGAAAATCCGTATATCCAAATGCTGCAGAAAGCGATTAAAAACGTAACGGATCAGGAAGCGATTCTTTTTGGCCAGCACGGGGCTGCGGATACACGCTACTATGCGGAAGTTACGGGCGGCGAAGGCGCAATTGAATTTGGCCCGAGCGGGGATGACTGGCACGGCAATGCGGAATATGTCACGATCTCCAGTGTCCATGAATACAAAGAAATCCTTGTTGCGCATGCCCTCTTTAAATGAAAAAGGTTTGCGTTTCATGAAATAAGGGAAATCATTAATTAGCGAATCTATGATGGGAGCGATGAATATGGGAATCGGACGCATTGTGAAGACGGCAATTAAGATTGCACCTATTGCCTACCCAATTATTAAAAAAGTGATGGACAGCAAAAAAGCTGGAAATACGACACCTTATAAGACGCCAAACTCCAAACGATAAAAACAAAGCCGCAGCGATTGAAATCGCTGCGGCTTTGTTTTATTCAAATATAAGGAAGAACTTCACGCAAGGCTAAGTAGTCCAATTCCACTTTTTCAGATGGGCGCATGGCCGATGTATTTTCCAACGCCGGCGGATTCTCGGTTGAGGCTGCACCTTGTTCCTGCGCTTGTAGAATCTGTTCGAAACTTAACGGGTTCGGTGCAGGGAGTTCGGTGTTCTCAACTTTCCAGCCTTTCTGGTACTGCTCTAAAAAAGCATTGGCCATCGCTTGATAGCCTGTAAAATTCGGATGGACATCTGCAGGATTCGGCACTTTATCCGTTGGCGATGCACCAAAAGCGGCATCAACCGGAACAAACTGCGCCCCCGCTTTCGCCGCCGATTGTTTTAAAATCGCATTCAAGCGGTCCAGCTGCTTGCCTGTCCCTTCTTTTTGCGAATCACGTACATGCGGATAAGCGAAATAATAGCCCATGACGTAGACGTCCGCTTTCGGGGCTCTTGCTTTCAATTCGGCTAGGATGGCTTCCATGTTCTGCCGCGCCTCATTCAACGCAAAGTCAGCCTGGATTTGCTGAAAAGTCAGCGAGCCTTCTTTTGGATTTACTTGCACTAAGCGCAGTAAGTCATTGGCTCCCGCTGATAGCGTGATGATATTCGCTGAAGCCAACACTTCTTTTGCTTCCGGAGACTTGATTCTCTCCAACACATCTTCTGTCGTAAAGCCTGGGAACGCCAAGTCTTTCGTGAATAAAGCGACAGGCTGATGGCGTGCGAGCTCTCCGGCAATCATATCAGCGTAGCCTGCATCAATTTGGGAATTGGGCGTTTGCCCTGCAGCCAAGGAATCGCCCAACGCTACATAAAACGCAGGTATTTTAATCGCTGCCTGCGCTTGCACCGAAGAACCGAAGAACGTGAAAACCAGCACCAACGCGATTCCTATTTTCTTCACTTTGCTCACCTCTTAAAATGCCCAGTTTCCGTTCCGGAAAACCGGTTCGCTTGAGCCGTCTTCGTAAATGCCGTCAATCGACATCTCGCCGCTGCCGATCATAAAATCTTCGTGAACGATTGATGTGTTCAATCCGATTGACTCCAATTGTGTACGTTCCAAATCACGCGCTCCTTCGTAGCACGTTGGATACGAATCGCCGATTGCCAGGTGGTTTGATGCATTTTCATCGAAAAGCGTATTATAGAAAAGAATATTGGCATCCGAAATAGGCGACTCATGAGGAACTAAAGCTACTTCCCCTAGGTACGCTGCCCCTTCATCCGACTGGATCATTTCATCCAGCAGCTCTTGTCCGACTCCAGCTTCCGCCTTCACAATTTTTCCTTTTTCAAAAGTCAATGTGAAATCATCAATGATATTCCCTTGGTAGACAAGCGGTTTTGTGTTGCGGACAAACCCTTCGACACCATATTTAGCCGGGACTGTATAGACTTCTTCCGTCGGCATATTGGCGATGAACGAATTGCCTTGCGGCGTTTTTGCAGCGCCTGTCAGCCATAGATGCTTTTCCGGAAGAGAAATCGTCAAATCCGTGCCAGGTGCAGTGTAATGCAATTTCGCAAACCGTTTTTCATTCAATTGTGCAGCACGGGTTTCCAAATGCTCAACGTGGTCTGTCCATTTTTGGACAGCATCGCCTTCGCCAATGCGCACTGTTTTAAAGATGGCATTCCAAAGCGCTTCAATTTGCTGATCGCTTTCAAGATCCGGGAATACTTTTTCGGCCCATTTCTTGGAAGGGATGGCGATAATCGACCATGCAATTTTATCCGAGCCCACTGCTTGGCGGTAGTTCTCCAATGCCTTGCCTGCTGATTTCTGTGAATCCGACAGACGTTTCGTCGGGATTCCGGTCAATAAATCCGGATCTTCTGCATCAATCCACAAGAAGGAACCGCCCGTCTTAATGATTTCATCGCGCTGGACAACTGACCATTCCGGATATTCGTTGAACGCTTCGTCCGGCGCCAATTCGTAATGATCGCGTGTATGGACTGGGTCTGCGTAATTGACATGGACGCGCTTCGCGCCAGCTTCATATGCTTTTTTCACCACTAAGCGTGTGAATTCGACGGTATCCGTCGTTGTATTGATCAAAATGATTTGCCCTTTTTGGACATTCAAGCCGACATGGACTGTCAGCTCTGCATATTGTTCCATTTTCTCTTGAAAAGTCATCATTTTTTCCCCTTTTCAGAAACTGTTTTGCTGTTGCCTGCCACCAATTGGCCGCCATGAAGAATTTTTTGGACCGGTTTTGACGGCAATTCTTTCGTGAATTTCTTGTAATGCCGTTCATCTGCGTAAGCGAGCAGCGTCAAGACTTCGCCGTCTGCACCTGCTCGTCCCGTGCGTCCTGAACGGTGCATATACTGCTCCACTGATTGCGGCACGTCCACGTGAATAACGTGGGTAACGGCGTCAATATCCAATCCTCTGGCCGCCACTTCCGTTGCGATTAAAATGGAAACTTCTCCGTTCCGGAACGAATCCAGCGCTTTTTTCCGTTGATCTTTGTTCATTTCCGAGTGCAGTGTCACAATTTTGGCATCGCGGAACTTCAGTTTATTTTCTTTCATCAACAGTTGATCCAGGTTATTGACGAAAGCCAAGCCTTTCATTCCTTCGATATGCGAAATTCTGCGGAGCAGATCCGTTTTATCGCGTTCGTCGACTTTAATGAAAGAATGGGTGACTTTCCCTTGCATCGGCAAGTCTTCCGCTGTAACGCGAAGGCGCGTCGGATGGTTCATCAAACGGTCAGCCACCAATTCGACTTCTTCCGTAATTGTAGCCGACACCAGCACTAACTGGCGGTCGTGCTGCGTTTTTTCAATCAAGTCTTTCATGAGGTTGCGGTGTTCGCGCGCCATCAATTGGTCGCCTTCATCCAGCACCAGCATCCGGATTTCATGCATTTTCAGTTTTTTCGTCTTTACTAATTCACTCAAACGGCCCGGCGTCCCGACAACAATCGCCGGTTTTTTCTTGAGCTTTTCAAGCTGGCGCTGCATATTTGCGCCGCCGATCAATTGTGTGACGGTAACATCCGTGCCTTCTGTCCATTCGCGCAACACGTTGACAATTTGCATCGACAGCTCCTGGGACGGTGCCACAATCATGGCTTGGACGGATTTTTTCTCCGGATTGATGCGCTGCAGAATCGGCAGTACATAAGCCAAAGTTTTTCCGGAACCTGTCGGAGACTCCGCTACGATGTCATTGCCTGCGAGCATTTCAGGAATCATCTGCTCTTGAATCGGCATCGCCTGTTCAAATCCTGCATTTTTCCATTTTTCCTGCCAAATTGGATCCAGTTCATTTATAAAGTTCATCTTTTATTCCACCTTCTTTTCGATGCTAATAGTGTACCATATTTGGCGCCATAGCTGGACATTTTGAAGCACCTCGGCAAACGTTCCGTTTCCATCAAAAAAGCCAGCCCATATTCAGGCTGGCTAAGCTTATTCGGTTACTTGCTTTTGTTTATAGACAATTTCTTTTTCCGCTTCTGTCACTGGGCGTGTCGGCTTTTTAATGAACAAGGCCAACAGCAGCGCAACAAGTGCAATGAAGGTGGAAACAAAGAAAGAAAAGTTAATGCCTTCAAGCATCGCCATATTCAAAATTTGTTCCGGCGGAGTTCCGCTTAAAGCCAAATCTTTTGCTGCAGATTCTGTGCGGGCATTCATAATAGAGATCAAGAATGCAGAACCGACGGCTCCAGCGACTTGCTGCAGCGTATTGTTAATCGCTGTACCGTGCGGATACGATTTCATCGGCAATGTATTCAAGCCGTTCGTCATAACCGGCATCATGACCATTGAAATCCCGAACATCCGCAGCGTGTAGATGAGCATGATATTTACAAAGCTTGAATCGATGCTAAGCTGGCTGAACATATAAGTCGTCAAGACGACAATCAATAATCCTGGAACCGCAAGAACTTTCGCGCCGAAGCGGTCAAACAAGCGGCCCGTCACCGGTGACATGATCCCCATCACCAAAGCGCCCGGCAGCATCAGCAAACCGGAGTTGATCGGTGAAATCCCTTTGATGCTTTGAATATAGATCGGCATCAAAATCATTGCCGAGAACATCGACATCGACACAACCACAGAAATGGCTGAAGACAAAGCAAACATCGGATATTTGTAGATACGGATTTGCAATAAAGGCTCATCCAATTTCAATTGGCGGAAAATGAAAATGATTAGCGATACAATCCCGACAGCAATTGTCGTCATCACGACAGGATCGGTCCACCCCATTGTTCCGGCCGAACTGAATCCGTAGAGGATGCCGCCGAAGCCTAACGTCGAAAGAATCAGTGATCCGGTATCAAGCGAGATATTGCGGTCTTGGAACGTCAAGTTCTTCAGTTTAAAGATACCGAGTGCAAGCGGCACTACGGCTATCGGCAAGACGATCCAGAACAGGACACGCCATGAGTAGTGTTCAACGATAAATCCTGAAAGGGTTGGCCCGATAGCCGGGGCTACGACCATGACAAGTCCAAAGACGCCCATTGCTTGTCCGCGTTTTTCCACAGGAAACGCTGCGAGCATAACGTTCATTAGTAACGGCATCATTAGCGCCGCACCAGATGCTTGGATCATGCGCCCGATCAAGAGGACGCTAAATACAGGTGCTACTGCCGCAAGCAACGTTCCGGTTGCGAACAACGACATTGCTACGATAAAAATCGAGCGGTTTGAGTAGCGTTGGATCAAATAAGCACTGGCCGGGATTAAGATCCCGTTGACCAGCATATAAGCGGTCACGAGCCATTGCGCGGTCGATGCATCGATTTCAAAATCGCCCATGATCGACGGCAATGCTACGTTCAATAAAGTCTGGTTAAAGATGGCCACAAATGCGCCGGTAAAGAGTATGGCAATAATGCCATAAGGCGGTTTTTTCTGTTCTGTCATTCTTTTATTCCTCCGTAATTTCTTGCGTGATTATGGTTCTTTATTTCTCCATTGCATTATTCTATACCGCTCGTCCAATTTAATCAAGAGAAATATACCGACAGTTCAAAAACATTGATTTGAAAGTGTTTTCAAGATATGATGAGACTAGACTACGAGTATAAAGGTGAATGAAATGAATTCAAAAAAACAAAAAATTACGAACGCCGCGTACAAGCTTTTCATCAATCAAGGATATAATTCTTCTTCAATCCAGGACATCCTTGATGAAGCGGGCGTATCGAAAGGCACGTTCTATAATTATTTTTCTTCTAAAACGGAATGCCTGATTGCCATTATGGAATCGGTGGGCAGCGAAATTCGCCAGAAACGGATTGCGGCCTCAGTCGGAAGACCGCTCGATGACTTGGACGTTCTCGCCGAGCAAATGTACATCCGCATCCAGATGAACCGAGAGAAAAATCTTTTCGCTTTGTACGAAAGCATTTTCTATTCCCAGGACGAAGAACTGAAGAAATATGCACGGGAAGTATACATCACGGAATTGAACTGGATTGCTACCCGCATCACTGACGTCTTTGGCGACGAGGCTAAGCCTTTCGCTTTAGATAATGCAGCGGCCGTGCACGGCTCTATCCAGCAGCTGATCAATTTATGGAAAGTCACGTCGACTGAGGAGTTGCCGACTAAGGCACTTTCTTCTTTCGTTTTGAGAAGATTAAAAACGAATATAGCGGATCAAATCAAACAAAATGACCGTTTTATCCAAAAAAACAATTTAACGGTTTCTTCCCCGCTTCCGAAAATGACACTTCCGGAATTGAGCGGGAAGTTAAAGGATTTGGTGTGCCAAGAAGACGAACCGGACGCCAGGGAATTGGTTATTTTCCTCGCGGACGAACTTATAGCCAAAGAGCCGCGATATGTATTAATGGAAAGCGCACTCGCTACGCTTTCCAACAGCCATACGTACGAGCTGGAATTGGTGGCGGCGCTTGAAAAAGTGTGGAACATCTTACAGGAACGCAAAAAAGAGGCAAAGCGCTGAACGCTTGCCTCTTTTTCATGGTTTTTTTCGGCCGTTGACCGCTTGTTCAAATGCATAGGTATACTCAATCAATAGCGGTTCTGAAAATGCATTCCCTGTAAAGGTAACGCCGAAAGGTTCATTGTCATCTGTGAAGCTGAATGGAACAGTTATCGAAGGCGCTCCTGCAGCTGCCCCTACATTGCAGCCAAAATCCTGCGGCAACAGCAGCGCATCTGCCCCTACTTCTTTTAAGGTTGCGCTGATTCCATTTTCAGCTGCAAGATAACGGTTGCGCTCCAACGCTTCCACATATTCGCGCTCCGTTAATTGGCCGCTCATGCTATTCGCTTGTTCGAGCAGATTCTGCCCGAACTTCAACATTGTTTCAGCATGCTGATTGTGATAAGCAATCAGATCATCCATGGATCGAATCGGATTCTCCGGATTCGATTTCGCTAAATATGCGTTTAAATCGGCTTTAAACTCGTGAAGGAGAACCGCAAACCCGAGATCGTCCTGGTCAGATCCTAAATCGATGGGATCGATGATTTCAGCTCCGCATTCCCGCAGCTTGTCCATCGCCTGTTCAAACAATTTTAGTTGTTTAGCCGGAATCGCTTCTTCAAAAAGAGCGCGCGGCACGGCCAGTTTCACTCCTTTTAATCCATCTTCTTTATAATGGGCCGACCAGTCATAGCCTTCAAACTTCACAGCAAGAGCCGTAATGGCATCTTCCGGATCTTGCCCGATCAATGCAGCAAATACCGATACGGCATCTTCTACTGTCCGGCCGAATGTGCCGGGAATATCCTGTGTATGGGAGAGCGGAATGATTCCGGTCCGGCTAATCAGGCCAATGGTCGGTTTGATGCCGACTAAGCTGTTCTGGACTGCCGGATTGATGATGGAACCTGAAGTTTCTGTTCCAATCGAAGCTGCTGCCAAATTCATCGTGACAGCGGCAGCTGAGCCGGAACTGGAGCCGCCCACATCGAAAGGGCCGTACGGATTTTCCACTTGGCCGCCGCGTGAACTATAGCCGTTGGTCATTTTATCCGACATGAAATTGGCCCATTCGGTCATATTCGTTTTCCCTAAAATGACTGCTCCTGCTTCCCGCAATTTTTTCACGACAAATGCATCTTCTAAGGCGTAATGATTTTTCATGGCGAGCGATCCCGCACTCGTATGCATTTTATCGCCCGTATCCATGTTGTCTTTAATAAGAACCGGGATGCCATGCAATGGCGAGCGTGCGCCAGTTGTCTGCCTTTCAAAATCCAATGCCTGGGCAATCTGAAGCGCATCCGGGTTCATTTCCAATATGGCGTTTGTATGAGAATCGCGGACTGAAATGTTTTCTTTATACATTAAAACGAGCTCTTCGGAAGTGACCTTTCCTTCCTCCAGCTCTTTTTGCATTTCAGCGAGCGTCATTTCGTCCAAGCGCTCGTGTCGGTAGGCTTCCAATTTTTTATCATGCATCTGATTTCCTCCCATCCTTCCCCACATTGTCCAGCCGGTTGGCAAATGAAAAAAGCCGGAATTAACCGACTTGATCTTTTTCTGTATATGTTTTCATCAGTTCATAAAGAGATAATTCGTAAAGCTGCCTGCCGTTGATCTTGAACACGTTTTGAGCCACCAACTCTTCAATCACATTCGAACGTTTATCTTCAAATTTTGATTCAGGTATTTGTTCCATGCTGTCCATTCTCTCCTTGTTTTGTCTTCTCTTTTCTTTACCCTTTGCAGAAGAAAATTAAAACCTATAAGTGCGAGAATTTGTGACAACTTTTGACATTGCCGCCATATGTTTTATTCAGCCTTATCGTTAGTTTCAAATAAAAAAAAGCTATCCCACTGGCGAGCCAGTGGGATAGCTTCTCTCCGTTTATTTAGCTGGAATCATTCCACCGCCGAGAGCTCTGCCTGTTTCAGCAATTCCCGCACTTCGGCTGTCGATTTCGTGTTCATCAATTGGTTTCTCAGTTCTCCGGCTCCGCGGAAACCTTTGACGTAAATCTTGAAAAAGCGGTGAAGCCCCGACATCGATCGCGGCAGCTCTTCCAGATACTTGTCATGAAGGTCCAAATGCAGCTTCAATAAGCCAAGCAATTCTTCGTTGCCATGCTCTTTCGGCTCTTTTTCAAAAGCAAACGGATTTTTGAAAATCCCACGGCCGATCATAACCCCATCCACTCCGTATTGTTCCACGAGCTTCAAACCGGTTTCGCGGTCGAGGATGTCTCCGTTGATCGTCAACAACGTATCCGGGGCAATTTCATCGCGCAGTTTCTTGATTTCCGGGATCAATTCCCAATGCGCATCCGCCTGGCTCATTTCTTTTCGCGTGCGCAAGTGGATGGAAAGGTTCGCAATATCTTGCTTGAATACATGCGTCAGCCAGTCGCGCCATTCTTCAAGCTCGGAGTAGCCAAGGCGCGTTTTTACGCTGACTGGCAGTCCTCCCGCTTTGGCTGCCTGGATAATTTCCGCCGCCGCTTCCGGGCGAAGGATCAGGCCGCTGCCTTTTCCTCTTGTGGCGACGTTCGGCACTGGGCATCCCATATTGATGTCGATGCCTTTGAATCCCATTTCCGCCATGCCAATGCTCATTTGGCGGAAGAATTCCGGCTTGTCGCCCCAAATGTGGGCGACCATCGGCTGCTCGTCTTCCGTAAACAATAGGCGTCCACGAACGCTTTTCATGCCTTCCGGATGGCAATAGCTTTCCGTATTCGTAAATTCCGTGAAAAACACATCCGGTCTGCCGGCGTGGCTGACGACGTGCCGAAACACGACATCCGTCACGTCTTCCATGGGTGCAAGTACAAAAAATGGACGCGGCAAGTCGCGCCAAAAATTAGTGGTCATGATGAAGTTCATTCCTTTCGTTTTCTTATCTATTCAGAAGGAAAGCAGACGGCCTTGGAACATGCAGGCTTGCCTGTCCAACCGTCTGCTTTTTATTTATTTTCATTCAGCGAGTTCAAGCCAGGCTACAGCTTCGCAATGCGTCGATTGCGGGAACATATCGACCGGCTGCACTTCTTTTGTGCGGTAACCGCCGTCTTCCAAGATGCGCAAGTCGCGTGC
Organism: Planococcus massiliensis; assembly: GCF_000821325.1. Lineage (NCBI taxonomy): Bacteria > Bacillati > Bacillota > Bacilli > Caryophanales > Caryophanaceae > Planococcus > Planococcus massiliensis. The sequence continues at coordinate 2,485,605 of NZ_CCXS01000001.1, forward strand.
GAGTGTTGCCGGATTGCACGAAACGTAGACGACACGCTGCGGCCGCTGCTTCAAAATCGTGCGGAGCAATTGCTCGTCGCAGCCTTTTCTCGGCGGGTCGACCATCAAGACATCAGCCGTGCGCCCTTCTTTATACCAGCGGGGAATCACTTGTTCAGCTGGACCCGCTTCAAATAAGGTATTGGAAAAGCCGTTCAGTTCGGCATTCCGTTTGGCGTCTTCAATGGCTTGCGGCACAATTTCAACGCCCATGACAAATTTGGCCTGCTTGGCAAGGAACAAGGAAATTGTCCCGATGCCGCAATACGCATCGATTACGGTTTCATTCCCCGTTAAATTCGCGTATTGGAGTGCTTGTCCGTAAAGGACTTCGGTTTGTTCCGGATTGATCTGATAGAACGAACGCGCGGAAATTTCAAAGCGGACATCGCCGATACGGTCTTCAATCGCATCTTTGCCCCAAACCGTGAGCGTCTCATCGCCGAAGATGACATTCGTCTTTTCAGGATTGACGTTCTGGATGATTGACGTCACTTCCGGCACCAATGAACGGATCCGTTCAACCGCCTGATCCGCTTGTTTGAATTTCTTTTTCTTCGTCACAAGCACGACCATAATTTCGCCGGTTGCCCGCGCTTTACGGACCACCACATGGCGTAGCATGCCGCGATGCGTGGCTTCTTCGTAAGGCTCAATGCCCATTTCATGTAAGCTCTTTTTCAATCCGTTCATGATCGCATCCGCTTCCGGCGTCTGGATGAGGCAAATATCCGTATCCGCTATATCATGCGACCGCGTCCGGTAAAATCCGGCTACCACCCGACCATTATCGGTGCCGAACGGAATTTGTGATTTATTGCGGTAGCGCCACGGATCTTCCATGCCCTTCACCGGATGCACCGGCACGTCCGGCAGTTTGCCGATGCGGGTAATGGCATCGCGCACCAATTTCTGTTTGAATGTCATCTGGCCTTCATAGGAAAGATGCTGGATTTGGCAGCCGCCGCACGTATCGAATACGGGGCAAGGTGCCGTCACCCGGAAAGGTGATGCCTGTTCTATTTGGATCAATTTGGCAAAGCCATAGGATTTTAAGGTTTTCAAAACATGGACCTGGACGTCTTCTCCGGGCAACGCGCCTTGGATGAAAAGCGGATAGCCTTCCACTTTGGCTACGCCTGCTCCGTCATGCGTCAAATCTTCGACATGGACAGACAGCCGATCATTTTTTTGTACTGGTTTCAAAGTGTTCACTCCATTTCACATTGCTTTATCATACAATAAAAAAACGCGGCAGGCAAAACCTGCGCGCGCTTCTCGCTGCCAAATCATCGGCAGCTCGTTCGACTTCTTCTATCGAAGTTTTATTTTTGTTCGTCTTTCGTCACCGCTCCGTCTTTCAGGGAAATCCAGAAACCGGCGACAATGGACGCAATCAGTACAATGAATGGTGCATAAAATATTAAGAAATCCTGCATATCAGTTTCCTCCTTTATGCATGATAATCCGATTTTCCTTTAACGTAGTCTTTGTCGAATAGGAACAGGCGGAACAAGAGATACAAGGAAGGCAGCAAGAGCCCAAGCCCTGCAATGAATGCCACGATCAAGGCAATCGCCATCGTTTCGTTTGTGAAACTGTCATAAATCGTCAAGTACGGATACAGCAAATACGGGAAATGGGACAATCCATAAGCGAAAAATGCGGTAAAGAACTGTCCGACCAAAAGAATAAACGCCAAACCGTAATTTCTTCTCTTCCAGATCAAGTAAACCGTTCCGACGAACAAAAGGAACGAAATCGCGAATACCCACCAAAGATCGAGCAAGTTCTCGTAATGTTCCGGACTGTGGCCGCGCAGCTCGTAAATGATGCCGGTTGCTGTAATAATCGCAGGCCCTGCCCAGATCAATGCGTATTTCCGCATGAGGTCCGTCGCTTTCACATCTCCTGCTTTATTGGCGTACCAAGTCAGGAAGACCGCTGAAATATAAAGCACGGCTGCAATGCTTAGAACGACGATGCTCCACATGAGCGGACTTGTAAATAGCGCCCAATAATCCAGGTGCGGGTTTCCATCCACCATGTTGATGAATCCGCCTTCCGATATGGCGAGCACCGGTGAAAGCGCAGCCGGCAGCAATAATCCGGAGAGGCCATACATATAGATATAGCCTCTATGATTGATTTTCGCCCCGTAAGTCGCAAAGGCATAATACGAACCGCGGATCGCGAGCAGGATGAGCGCAATGCTCGCCGGCACGAGCAAAGTGGTGCCGTAGTAAAATGCCGTTTGCGGGAAAAACCCGATGATGCCGACAAAGAAGAAAACGAAGAAAACGTTCGTCACTTCCCATACCGGCGATAAATAACGCTGGATAATATTCGTCAAAATGTGCTGCTTGTTTGTAAAGGCGCTATAAGCGTTAAAGAAACCGGCGCCGAAATCAATCGACGCCACAATGACGTACAAGAACAGAAACAGCCAGAGAACTGAAATCCCGATAACTTCTAACGTTAACGTCATTCTTTTTCACCGCCCTTTTGAGCTTCACGAGCTGCCAATTCTTTTTCAATCGGATTGCGCTTATACATACGGAGCAGAACGACAATCGTGCCGATGCCGAGAATAAAGTACAAGCCGGCAAACAAGATGATCATCAGATCGACTTGGCCGCTCGTCGTCGCTGCTTCTTCAACGGTCATATAGCCCCGCAAAATCCATGGCTGCCGTCCGACTTCGGTGAACCACCAGCCGGCTTCAATCGCAACCAATGCAAGCGGCCCGCTGATCAAGGTCAGCCAGAGGAACCATTTCTGTTTGATGAATTTCCATCCCCGCCACGAAGCGGCAACATACACAAAGGCGATAAATGCAAGCCACATGCCGATGGACACCATGATATCAAACAGATAATGGATCCAAAGCGGAGGCACTTCATCTTCCGGGAACTCATTCAATCCGGTGACTTCAGCATTCGGCAGACTGTGTGCCAGGATGCTGAGCGCGTAAGGAATGCGAATCGCATACTTCGGTTCTTCACCGTCCAATACCCCGAATAAGACCAAGTCTGCGCCTTCTTCGGTTTCAAAATGCCATTCAGCGGCCGCCAATTTTTCCGGCTGGTATTCGGCCAAATATTTACCGGAGAAATCTCCGATGATGGCTGTTGCGATTGCAAAAACCAATCCAAGTTTCATCGTCAAATGCAACGCTTTTTTATGATAGATGTGTGTTGAACCCCGGATGATCCGAAGCGCTGCAATCGATGCCAGCAAGAACGCACACGTCAAGAACGCCGTTGCCACAACGTGCGCCACTTTCGTCGGCATGGCCGGGTTGAAAATCGCCAAGAACGGGCTGACGTTGACCAATTCGCCATTCAATACTTCAAAGCCTTGCGGCGAATTCATGAACGCATTGACGATGGTGATGAAAACAGAGGAAGCCGCTGCTCCAAGAGCTACCGGAATCAGCAGCAGCAAATGTTTGCGCTGATCTTCGAAGCGGTCCCATGTGTAAAGATAAATTCCAAGGAAAATCGCTTCAAAGAAGAAAGCGAAAACTTCCATGAATAATGGCAATGCAATGACATTCCCTGCCACTTGCATAAAGTTCGGCCAAAGGAGCGATAATTGCAGCCCGATGGCCGTACCCGTCACAACTCCTACCGCGACGGTGATGACAAATCCACGCGCCCAGCGGCGAGCCAACAGGATATAATGGTCGTCATTTTTCTTAATACCGACCCACTGCGCAATCATGATCATCAGCGGAACGCCGACGCCGATTGTCGCATAAATAATATGGAAAGAAAGCGTTAATAACGTTAAGATCCGACTCAGTAAAGCAGTATCTTCTAATACCATTTACGTTTTCTCCTTTCAAAATCACCCTGTACTCCCGTTACCCTTTTATACCCCTATTGTACCCTACTCTCCTACTCTTCTCTTTCTTCAACCATCTGAAACCTCGACTTTTTCCCGCAGCTATGAATAACTTGTGACAAAAGAGGGTATATATAGATTGTAAAATTTCTAAATATTTAGTATTCTAATTAGAATAAAAAAAAAGGGTGAAGCATCATGGAAACTAGACGAAAAGTATTTGCTTACATTACGAGAGGACCAGAAGAGAAACGGGAATTATTAGTATTTGAACATAAAGGTGAGCCGGAAGCAGGACTCCAGGTTCCAGGAGGCACCATTGAAGAAGATGAAATGCTGATTGATGCGCTTTACCGGGAAGTGCTTGAAGAAACCGGTTTGCCTCGTGTCGTATTGGAGTTTGTCGGGAAAGTGCACAAATACAATTATTACCCAGACCACAAAGATAAAGTGTATGAGCGCAACATCTTTCACTTTGAATATACCGGAGAACCGGTCGACTCATGGGAGCATGTAGTGGTCAGCGATGGACAAGACAATGGCCGGACGTTCCAGTTCCATTGGGAACCGGTTGACCATCTGCCAAAACTGGCGGCAGAGCAGGATCAAGCGATCGAATTGCTGTAACCGCATTAGCTATTTTCTTATGGATTTTCATTTTAAAAAGCGCATGGATTTTCATCCATGCGCTTTTGCTTTTTTTATTGTCATGTTTTCCGCTTTTCCTTATTGTCCAGACTCCGGCGCCTAACTCTTCGGGTCATAAGCCAGACCAGCTGTGCGGCAAAGAACGCCGCTTCGCTGTTCCGTCTTATGCCCGTCAGAGCTGGATAGGCGCTTCCGCTTTTCCTTATTTTCGGTCTTTTTCACTGATTGAATCAATCGGCACCATGACTTCAATATGCTGCGCCAAGTTTTCAAAAGTAGCCGGCAATAAGCCGCCGTATTCCCCGTCTAAGTTCAACAGCACCCGTTCATCAGAAGTTACGGCAATCTTGCTCGCTTTTGCATAAATGACATGCGGATCGGATAAATGCTCGCCGCGCAGCGCCAATGTCGCCAACCGAATAAATTCCGCCATATTCACTTCTTTCAAAATCAATAACGTGAATTTGCCGTCGTTGATGCTGGCATCCGGCGCCAATTTTTCAAAACCGCCGACTGAGTTGGTCAAACCGATCAAGAACATCATGGCCTGGTCTTCAAAAACGTTGCCGTCATATTCGATTCGGACACGGGAAGAACGGATGGATGGCAGCATTTCAATCCCTTTTAAATAATACGCCATCTGGCCGAGCACCGTTTTCAATTTGCTTGGGACTTCATAGGTCAATTCCGTCAGCCTTCCGCCTCCGGCAATATTGATAAAATGACGGTCTCCCATCAGCCCGACATCCACCGGGATCGAGTCTCCCTGCAAAATGATATCGACTGCTTTATTGATATCTCTCGGAATATGGACAGCTCGGGCAAAATCATTCGTCGTCCCCATCGGGATCAAGCCGATTTTCGGACGGTTCTCAAATGTCGAGACACCGGAAACCACTTCGTTTAAAGTGCCGTCCCCGCCTACTGCGACAATCAAATCATAATTCCGTTCAACTGCGAGAGAAGCGGCTTTGGTGGCATTCCCTTCTCCTGTTGTAGCATGGCAGGACGTTTCATAGCCTGCCTGCTCCATTTTTTCGAGCACTTCAGGCAAGTGTTTTCGGAATAATTCTCTCCCGGAAGTTGGATTGTAAATAATTCGTGCACGTTTCATACGATTCAGCCTTTCTCGACGTTCTGCGTTCAATATAAAATAAGACCAGTTTCGGACAAAAGAAGTTCCCTTTCAAACAGAAGATAAATTCCAAGAAAAAAACCGACATCGCGCCGGCCTCTCCTTCTTTCCACTATTACTTCAAAATGTCAAAGAACGTTTTGCGGATGTCCTGGTAGACCGCGCTCCAAAATTCTTCATTCCATACAAAGCCGTCCGAAATTTCGCCGTGCACCGTCTTTTGGTGCAGCTCGAATTGCGGATCGTCTTTTTCAGGCAGACGGGATTTTTTCTCCATCACGAATTCTTGGACTTTCGGTGCACGAGGGCCCCAATCTCCCACTACTTCGCCTTCTTTGGACAGGAAAATGTATTTGGGAATCGAACGTCCGCCGTTTGTTAAATAGCGGTCCATCAATTCCAGATTTTCGTCGCGGTAGACACAGTGGACTTCGATGCCCGATGCTTCTGCAATCTTACGGAGAATTGCATTGTTCATCATGGCATCGCCGCACCAATCTTCAGTGATAACTAACACATGGGGCTGTTTTTCTTTCAACAGCTCCATCAATTCGGGATCTTCTGGAAGATTGAATTTCTCGTAAATGGAATAGGATTTCTCCTGGTTTGACTCCATCAATGTCATGTATTTTTCCAAGGTGATGGCATTCTCAAAGTATTGTTGTTCCGTCGTCATCAGTTCATCACTTCTCCTTTGTCTTGTCAGCAGCAGATCATGCAGATCTCTCATTCACACTTAACTATTCTTCTTAATCCCTAGTTTACTTGTTGAAAGATAAAGCTTCAAATGTTTTATCCGTTTTTTGCGGGTTCCTTTAGCAAAATAAGGCAAAAAAAGGAACCGGGTTCGCTCAATGCGATTCCGGTTCCGGGTTTTGGCTGCGCCAATTAACGTTTTGCAATTTCTTCAAGCAAGATTTTATTGAGCAATGGCGGGTTCGCCTGCCCTTTTGTCTGCTTCATGATTTGGCCGACCAAGAAACCGATTGCGCGGTCTTTGCCGTTTTTAAAGTCTTCGATCGACTGCGGGTTGTTGTCGAGTGCTGCTGTGACGAATTCACGCAAAGTGTTTTCATCCGAGATCTGGACTAGCCCTTTTGCTTTGACGATGTCGTTTGCGTCGCCGCCTTTTTCAATCAATTCCTTAAAGACTTTCTTCGCGATTTTCGACGAAATCGTTCCGTCTGAAATCAATTTGATCATGCCGGCAAGTCCTTCCGGAGTCAGCGCCGTTTCACTTAATTCTTTTTGTTCCGCGTTCATGTAAGCTGAAACTTCACCCATCAACCAGTTGGAAGCAAGCTTCGCATCCGCTCCGGCATCAACCGTCGCTTCAAAAAAGTCAGAGATCGGCTTCGCCAGTGTCAGCACCATGGCGTCGTATGATGACAAGCCAAGTTCTGCCACATAGCGCGCTTTGCGGGCATCCGGAAGTTCAGGAATTTCCGCACGGACGCGTTCAAGCCAAGCGTCGTCAATGACGATATCCACAAGGTCCGGCTCTGGGAAGTAGCGGTAATCATCCGATCCTTCTTTCACGCGCATCAATAGGGTTTTGCCTGTCGCTTCATCGTAGCGTCTTGTTTCCTGCTCGATGATGCCGCCTGACAATAGGACTTGTTCCTGGCGAACTTGTTCATGCTCAATCCCTTTGCGGACATAGTTGAATGAGTTCAAGTTCTTCAATTCGGTTTTTGTGCCGAATTGCTCTTGGCCATATGGACGAAGCGAAATATTGGCGTCGCAGCGAAGCGAGCCTTCTTCCATCCGCACATCCGATACGCCTGTGTATTGGATGATGGCTTTGATTTTTTCGAGATATGCATAAGCTTCGTCTGCTGTCCGGATGTCCGGCTCAGAAACGATTTCGATCAGCGGCGTGCCTTGGCGGTTAAAGTCGACTAGCGAGTGGCCGTTGCCTGTATGCGTCAGCTTTCCTGCATCTTCTTCCATATGAAGGCGCGTGATGCCGATGCGTTTTTTCTCGCCATTGACTTCAATTTCAACCCAGCCGTGCTCACCGATTGGCTGGTCAAACTGAGAGATTTGGTAGGCTTTCGGATTGTCCGGATAGAAATAATTTTTACGGTCGAATTTCGTATGGCGGGTAATTTCGCAGTTTAATGCAAGCGCCGCTTTCATTGCCCAGTCCACTGCCGTTTTGTTGACGACCGGCAATACTCCCGGATAGCCAAGGTCGATCACGTTCGTGTTCGTGTTCGGTTCCGCACCAAAATGGTTTGGTGCAGGAGAGAACATTTTCGATTCTGTTTTCAGTTCTACGTGGACTTCAAGTCCAATGATCGTTTCAAAGTTCATTGTGCTGCTCCCTCCCAAATCTGAGGCGTTTGTTTATGGAAATCGGTTGCTTTTTCAAAGACATCCGCAACACGATAAATCGTTTCCTCATCAAAGTATTTGCCGATGATTTGCAAGCCAAGCGGCAAGCCGTTTTCAAATCCACATGGAATCGAAATTGCCGGAACTCCTGCCAGGTTGACTGGAATCGTCAAAATATCGTTGGCATACATTGTCAATGGATCATCAACCTTCTCGCCAATTTTAAATGCCGGCGTCGGAGTTGTTGGCCCGATGATGACATCAAATTTTTCGAAAGCATCGTCAAAATCTTTTTTGATCAGTGTACGGACTTTTTGCGCTTTTTTGTAATAAGCGTCGTAGTAGCCAGAACTTAATGCGTACGTACCAAGCATGATGCGGCGTTTGACTTCGTCGCCGAAGCCTTCAGAACGTGTATTCATATAGAATTCCAATAGGTTCCCGGCTTTTTCTGTACGGTATCCGTAGCGGATGCCGTCAAAGCGGGACAAGTTGGAGGAAGCTTCTGAAGAAGCAAGCAAGTAGTACGTGGCAAGTGCGTATTTGGAATGCGGCAGTGAAACCTCTTCCCACGTTGCGCCTTTTTCTTCAAGAACGGCAAGGGCTTCGCGAACCGCTTGTTTCGCAGCTTCGCCAACGCCTTCTGCAAAATATTCTTTCGGAACGCCAATGCGCAGCCCTTTAATATCGCCAGTCAATGCTTCCGCAAAATTCGGCACTTCGATATTGGCCGAAGTAGAATCGCGCTCGTCATGCCCGGAAATCGCTTCAAGCAATAACGCATTGTCTTTTACGGTTCTTGTAATCGGTCCGATTTGGTCTAATGAAGACGCATAAGCAATCAGACCGAAACGGGAAACCCGTCCGTATGTCGGCTTCATTCCGACCACGCCGCAGAATGCTGCCGGCTGGCGGATCGAGCCGCCGGTGTCCGATCCTAATGTGAATGGCACTTCGCCTGCAGCAACAGCTGCCGCCGATCCACCTGAAGATCCGCCTGGAACCGTTTCTAGGTTCCATGGGTTTTTCGTATTTTTATAGTAAGAGTTTTCATTGGAAGAACCCATGGCAAACTCATCCATGTTCAATTTGCCGACGGTGATCATTCCAGCGGCTTTTAATTTTTCTACAACAGTTGCATTGTAGATCGGATTGAATCCTTCCAAAATCCGGCTTGAGGCGGTTGTTTCGATGCCTTCCGTCACGATATTGTCTTTTACTCCGATTGGGAGGCCGAATAGGGGTCCGCGTTCTGCAAGCGGCGTTTGATCCATTTCTTCTGCCTGTTTCGTTGCCTGTTCTTTATTCATCGCTAAAAATGCATCCACTTTCGGATCCAATTTTTCAATGCGTTCAAATGCCTGTTTCGTAATTTCAGCAATGCTGACTTCTTCTTTATGTATCAAGTCCTGCAATTCTGATGACGTTTTATCGACTAAGTTCATTGATTTCCCTCCTCACACTTATTCTAAGATCGTTGGAACTTTTACTTGCCCTGCTTCGTGTTCTTTCACGTTTTTCAAAACGAGTTCCCGGTCCAATCCAGGGACGGATTTATCTTCACGCAAGACGTTGACCATTTGCAATACATGCGTGGTCGGCTCTACATTTTCCGTATCCAATTCATTCAGCAATTCCATTGCGTTCGTAATTGCTTCCAATTGATCCGCAAAATGTACTGCTTCTTCATCAGTAATGGCCAAGCGCGCCAAATGTGCTACTTCAATTACTTCTTCTTTTGTCATTTTCGCCATTTCTCTACACCTCCGGATTCAGTAAACATACGCTCTATCATATCATTTTTTTAGGAAAAGCGGAAGCGCCCGGTTAGATTCGACGGGCATAAGACGCTTTGGCGAAGCGGCATCTTTTCAGCCGCACAGCCGGAGTGGCTTATGACCCGAGAATCTGGGCGCTGGAGTCTGGACAATAAGAAAAGCGGAAGCGCCTGCTCAGCTCCGAAAGGCATAAGACGGAACAGCGAAGCGGCGTTCTTTGCCGCATAGCTGGGCAGGCTTATGACCTGAGGAGCTAGGTGCTGGAGTACTCTTCTAAGATATAGAATAAACTAGCGGAGCATCCGGCAAGCGAAGTTATTTTGTGGAATATCGGGTCTCCAAACGAAACTTTTACCATTTCTAACTTTTTCCACACATTGTAAAAAGGCAGCCGACTGGCTGCCTCTGTCTTGTGCAAATTAGTCATAAATATGAACAACCGGTTCGGTCTGATCGATTTTCCGTAGAATCAGCGCTTCCGGCCCATTAGTTGAAGTTACACTGATTTCAACTTGAATGTTCTCTGGAAAATGCTCCAATACTAAGCCGGTCAAATATTGAGTGAAACCGATAACTTCAGCGGATCCGTAAAACTGGATAGGAATGTCGATCTGCATTTTGCGGATCTGGTCATCCTGATAAAATCCGGTGCCGATGACGCTCGTGAAGTTTGAAAAATACTCTTCCACATCTTGCTTGAAGTTGCGGAATTTCGTGTCAATAGCCCGGTACTTTTCTTCCGTATTTGAGGAAGGGAAAATGACGTATTCTTCATTGACAGCGTTCCAATTAGCCACTGCCCCTTGTCCTCCTGGAGCTACCCCATAGGAAAAATAAGTCCCCGGAGCAATCGCGCCTCGCGTATTCTGTTTAAACAAGCCAACCATGATCGGCACATCTTTCATGCCTTCTTTTTCACGGAGGCGCTTCACAATTTCATCCGCCATCCGCTTTCCTTCTTTATCCAATTGAGCTTGCGGCACTGACTCTTCGTAAGTAGCGCCGTCAGAAGTATTGTAGTAAACCGAATTCAATGCCAAACCAATGGAAACGCCGCCTAGCCGGATCGTTTCATTATCCGTTTTAACTAAATAATTCTGTTCGACGATATGCGCCAAGATTTCCGCAGAAGGATGGTCCCCCGCTTCTTTTTGCGCTGCTGTCCGTCCGTCAGCCGGATTCAGCCCGAGCGGATTTTCTTCCGTTTTGCGGCCCAGCCAGTCCGTTGCATCTTCATCCGTTATTTTCTGGCCCTCTTGGAAATAGTAGTCATCCGGAGAAAATTGGTGCTGCGATATCCGCAGAAGTCCGCTTTCCGCTTCTTTAATATCATAGCGCGAATAAATCCGGTTGATGATTTTTCCCCGTGTGGCACTTTCTTTATAAGGCAGCAGCGTCCGATAATACGCTGCATCCAGCTGGATGCTCGGAATAATCGCCGTTTCCACTTCTTCCTCTGTATTCAGCACTTCTGTATCATCTGACACGGAAGGCACACATCCCGTCAGCAACAATAGGCTGACCGGAATCCACCAAATGCGTTTCATGTTAAATCTCCTCATTTATTCAATTCTTCCAGAAGACGTTCCTCGTCCCAAACATCGACTTTCAGCTCCATCGCTTTCGCCAGTTTGGAGCCTGCCTCTTCTCCCGCGATGACCAGATCCGTCTTTTTGCTGACGGAGCCTGAAACGGTTCCGCCCAGCGCTTCGATTCGGGCCTGTGCTTCGCCGCGCGTCAATTGCTCCAACTTCCCGGTCAACACAATTTTCTTGCCGGCGAAGCTATTGGCGCCTGCTTCGACGCGGATGCGCGTTCCGGTATATGTTAAATTGACGTCAGCTGCCGCTAAACGTTCCATCAATTGCTGAACTTCTTCCGTCTCGAAATAGGAAACGATCGAATCGGCCATTTTTTCGCCGATTTCGTGTATTTCGACTAACTCTTCTTGAGAAGCGTTCATCAGTTTTTCCATCGATCCGTAATGCTCGGATAAGATGCGCGCCCCTCTTTCGCCGACATGGCGGATGCCAAGGCCGAACAGCAATTTTTCCATCGAGTTGCTGCGGGATGCATCGATTGCGGCGATCAAATTGCTGGCTGACTTTTCACCCATGCGCTCAAGCGTCAGCAATTGCTCTTTCGTCAATCGGTACAAATCGGAGATATCGGCAATCAGGCCTTCGCGGTACAACTGTTCTACCACTTTTTCGCCTAAACCGTCGATATTCATCGCATTGCGCGAAACGAAATGGATGATGCCTTCTGTAATTTGAGCAGGGCATTGCGGATTGACGCAGCGAAGCGCCACTTCCCCTTCAATCCGGATCAGCTCGCTATCACAAGCCGGACAATTTTCCGGCATGCTGAAAGGCTCTTCATCCCCTGTCCGCTGCTCGATTAACGCAGACACCACTTCCGGAATGATGTCGCCGGCTTTTCGGATAATCACACGGTCGCCGATGCGGATATCTTTTTCTTTAATCAAATCTTCGTTGTGAAGCGAAGCCCGCTGGACGGTTGTGCCTGCCACAGATACCGGATCCAAAATGGCCGTCGGCGTCACAACGCCCGTGCGCCCGACACTTAATTCAATATCACGGACAGTCGTCATCACTTCTTCTGCAGGGAATTTATACGCCGTTGCCCATTTCGGGCTTTTAGCGGTAAATCCGAGTTCCTGCTGATGTAGATAGCTGTTCACTTTGATAACAATCCCATCTATTTCATAGGATAAGCTTGTACGTTGTGCGTTCCATTTCTCAATATAAGCGAGCACTTCTTCTACACTATTGCATACTTGGCGTTCATTATTCGTTTTAAATCCAAGCGCATCGATGTATTGAAGCGTTTCTTCGTGTTCACTCAAACCATAGTTTTGGCCGTCGCCTCCAAGCGCATAAATGAACACATCCAGATTCCGGCTTGCCGCAATTTTTGGGTCGAGTTGGCGAAGCGATCCGGCTGCTGCATTTCGCGGATTGGCGAACAGTTCTTCGCCGCGCTCGCCGCGTTCCTCATTTAAATTATGGAAAGATTTCTTCGGCATGAACACTTCTCCGCGCACTTCAAGCGAAACCGATTTTTTGATTTTCAACGGAATCGTCCGCACCGTCCGGAGATTGGCTGTGATGTCTTCACCAATCCGCCCATCACCTCGGGTTGCGCCTCTGGAAAATTGGCCATTTTCATAGATAAGCGAAACGGCCAAGCCATCAATTTTCAATTCACAGACATACTGAATGTTATCCCCTGCGCCATTTCTGACGCGCTTATCGAAATCCCGTATGTCCTGCTCGTTAAATACGTTTGACAGGCTAAGCATCGGCTGGTCATGCGTCACTTTTTCGAATCCTGAAATCGGCGACCCGCCGACGCGCTGCGTTGGTGAATCCGGGAAGATCAAATCAGGATAAAGAGTTTCAAGTTCAATGAGTTCATGCAGCAATTGATCATAGACAGAGTCCGGAACGGCCGGCTTATCCAACACATAATAAGCGTGGCCATACCCCCGAAGCTGTTCGTTCAATTCATTTACACGCTGCTCTGCTTTTAAACGGTCCATAAACGTTCCTCCCGGCTATACTTTTTCAATAGGTGCGAATTTTGCCAGCAGGCGTTTGATGCCTACTGGGCTTGGGAAAGCGATATCGAGCTCCATCTGCTCCCCTTCGCCTTTCACACTGACAACTGTGCCTGTTCCCCATTTTTTATGTTTGGCGCGGCTGCCAGGCTGCCAGCCCAGTTTATCTCCACCCGATTGCTGATAGGCCGGGCGTGTGACTGCGGCGCGTTTTGGCGCCTGTCTGTAGCTCGTCTGCGCACCTGCCCGGTAATTCGCCATCGTCTGTTCAATCAGCTCTTCTGAAATCTCGCTGATAAACCGGGACGGCATATTGTAATTGCTCTTGCCGAAGAGCGTACGCGACGTCGCATGCGTCAAATAAAGGCGCTGCTCTGCACGCGTAATTCCGACATAGGCCAAGCGCCGTTCTTCTTCCAGTTCATCATCATCCAGATTTGAACGCGAATGCGGAAAGACGTTTTCTTCTAAGCCGATGATGAAGACAACCGGGAATTCCAGCCCTTTTGCCGCATGCATCGTCATCAAGATGATCGGTCCGTCCGCATCTTCCTCATCATCCAGCGAATCGATATCGGAAATCAGCGCCAAGTCTGTCAAAAATGCCACTAAGGATTTATCATCGCTTTGCTTCTCAAATGCTTTTGTCACCGATAGGAATTCTTCCAAGTTTTCCAGGCGGCTTTCGCCTTCAATCGTTTTGTCGTTTTGCAGCATTTGCCGGTAGCCTGATTTCTTCAGCACTTCTTCGACCAATTCCGTCACCGACAAGAATTCCTGCATTTGCGTGAAGCCATCGATCATGGAACGGAATTCCAGGACAGTCTGCGCTGTTTTTGCTGTCAGTCCCATAAAATCAGCTTCTTGCAAGGCATCCATGATGGTGCGGTCTTGGTCGATCGCGAAACGGGCCATGCGTTCAAAAGACGTTGCCCCGATTCCGCGCTTCGGCTCATTGATGATCCGCGCAAGCGATAAATCATCGTCGTTATTCGCAATCAGCCGCAAGTAAGCGAGCAAATCCTTGATTTCTTTGCGGTCATAGAACTTGGTGCCGCCGACAATATTATAGGACATATTCGATTTGACGAACATTTCCTCCATGACACGCGACTGGGCATTCGTCCGGTAAAGAATGGCAAAGTCAGATGTTTTATAGCCTTCTTCTTCCATCAATTTCTGGATGGTCTGGACAACGAATTGCGCTTCCTGCCGTTCATCTCCCGCTTTATGGAGAATGATTGAAGGGCCTTCATCGTTGTCTGTGCGCAGTTCTTTCGGATAGCGGCTTGTATTCTTTTTAATGACATCATTCGCTGCCTGTAAAATCCGTTTAGTCGAACGGTAATTCTGCTCAAGCATGATGACTTTGGCATTCGGATAATCTTTTTCAAACGAAAGGATATTCGTGATATCCGCTCCGCGCCAACGGTAAATCGACTGGTCGGAATCCCCTACTACACAGATATTCTTGAATTTGCTTGCGAGTTTCTGGACCAATTGATATTGGGCATTATTTGTATCCTGGTATTCATCCACATGGATGTACTGGAATTTATTCTGATAGAATTCCAAAACGTCCGGCACAGTATTAAATAATTTCAATGTCGTCATGATCAAGTCATCGAAATCCAATGATTGATTTTTCTTCAAACGCTTTTCGTAGGCCAAATAAACTTCCGATACGGTCTTTTCATACGGATTATGCGCGTTCATATTTGCTGCAAATTCGCTGGCATCGATGCATTCATTTTTCGCCGAAGAAATGGCATTCAGCATCGTCCGCGGCTCGTATTTTTTCGGATCCAGGTTTTGCTGCTTCAAGACGTTTTTGATCACCGTCAATTGGTCTGTCGTATCCAAAATCGAGAAGTTTTTCGAAAATCCAAGCTGATCGATGTTCCGGCGCAAAATCCGTACGCACATCGAGTGGAATGTGGAAACCCACATCCGCTCCCCTGTCCCATGGCCAAGGAGGCCATCGATCCGGCTGCGCATTTCCCGTGCTGCTTTATTCGTAAATGTAATCGCTAAAATATTGGATGGGTAAACCTCTTTTTCCAATACTAAATAAGCGATGCGGTGAGTCAGCACGCGGGTTTTCCCTGAACCGGCCCCTGCCATGATCAAGAGCGGCCCTTCTGTCGTTTTCACTGCCTGTTCTTGTTCCGGGTTCATCCCTCTAAGTAAATTCTTCGTAATAATTTCCATTTTGCACCACCTCGAACATCTGTTCTTTCTATTATAGCGAGTTCTTGTCTAGTTCCGCAACTGCCTGGACAGTCGCTAATGCCTGCTCCAAGTCATCGTAAAGGACGTTTCCGATCACTACGGTATCCGCAATATGCGCCATTTCCTGCGCTTTTTGTACTGAATCGATGCCGCCTCCATAAAATAACCGCGTCTTGCCAAGGACGTTCTTCACTTGTCCCACCAATTCACGATCGCCATAGGCGCCACTATATTCCATATAAAAAATCGGCAGCCGGAAAAAATGCTCTGCCATCCTCGCATATGCGAGTACATCTTCCGCCGATAAATCCGTTTTTGCTCCAGTCAATTCCGCAGCTTTGCAATTTGGATTCAAGATGCAATACGCTTCCGGAATCAATTCTTCCCAGTCCATAATTTCCCCGTATTCCCGGATCGCTTCGTGATGAAGCCCTTTGATCCAAAGCGGATTGTCGCTATTCAGCACCGTGGGGATAAAATAATAATCGAATCCCGGTGTCACCGATTCGATTGTTGAAACTTCGAGCACGACCGGAACCGTAAACCGGCGGACTCGCGCCATTAAATCCAGGACATTGTCGAGTGTGACATTATCGCTGCCGCCAATCAAGATGGCATCAGTCCCAGATTCACAAATTCGTTCCAACTGTCCATCTGTAATCGATTTCGCCGGGTCTAATTTAAATACATGCCGCCATGTGTGAAAGTCCATCATCGTCCACCTAACTTCGCTTCTCTATTCGCTCTTTCATTATAGCAAAAAAAGGGCTGTCCATTAAGCCGAATAGCAGACTCACTGGACAACCCTCTCGATTTTCGTATAACGAATGCAACATTATTCAACAGATGTTCTGCAGAACCACGTTCCTTTGTTCCATCACTCTTTCGGAAGCTCGAATGGCTTTTCGTCCGGATACAATCTTCCCAGCATTTCATCATAGCCATCATTGCCATAATTCAAGCACCGACGGACTCGCGAAATCGTAGCAGTGCTGGCACCTGTTTCATTTTTGATCTTTTCGTACGTCTTTTTCATCCGCAGCATATGGGCAACTTCCAAGCGCTGCGAAAGTGATTGGATTTCACTGATGGTGCACAGATCATCAAAAAAGCGGTAGGCTTCCTCTTTGTCTTTCAGCGCCAAAATCGCTTCAATCAATTGATCTGTCTGTGCGCCTCGAATTTTATCTACCTGCATACAGTTTCACCGTCCTTTCATTTCAAATTATTATGGCGTCGTGCTGATCATTCCCTCCAATCCCGGATTTTCCGGAATGAGATGGATCCATGTTTTGCCCGGTGCCAGCTTTACAGGTTCACCATTCTGAACCGGAACCAGCATGCCATTTTCTACAGTCCATTCAGCTTCAAGCCGGCCGCCTCCATGGAAAACAAGCGCATCTCCGCCGCTTTCCAAATCAATCGCCAATCTTCCCTTGTCGTCAATGACGTCATGGGCCGTTTCAAAAAATAAAACATTGGCAACTTCCATGACTTCGAGCGACTCTTTATCGCCTGTCAAAACCCCGCCTGAAGACCGGCTGTATCGATGGGTCGTTTCATCATATGTATAGACATTTCGAAACATGGGATCTGCACCGTATGCGACTTCAATCGAAGAAGCCTGTTCCATCAGTTTAGCACTTTCAGAGTTGTCATAAAAATGATATGCTGACTCTCCTTTAAAAGAAGATGCAGCCCCCACCATTTCCATTCCTGTTTTTATATTATCAAAAGTGATATAGGAATTATGCGGCGCAATCCGGTCTGTGGAACGCTGGAACAGCGTGCCGTCGAACGCCATGCCGTTGATGTGGTCGACGGCTCCTGCATCCAGCAGCCTCTTCGCATCCGGGCTATAGCCGTGCGCTACGAAAAAAGCATCATAATTTGCGGCCAACTTGACAAAATAATCACGCGCACTGCGAATCGGGCCGACTTGGTTCGGCAGTTCGCTCTGGTAAAGCGCTAAAAATCGGGTAACATTTCCTTCTGCCAACAATTCAAACACCATATCTGCTTCTGTTAAACCTGTTTGCGGCCTTGCAGCCGGATGGTTGTTGATAACCGCCATTATGGGCCGTTGGGTCAATTCCTGTTGAGACGCCACTCCTGTAAAAGGAGCCGTGAAATTTTCCGTTTCTCCAACAGGCAAGTTGGGTTCCACAATTTCTTCCGGCTCAGCCGGCTCTTCTTTTTTCTCATTCACCATCCAAAAGACAGCAGCTGCAGCTGCTGCCAAGAGGACGATTCCCCCTATAATCCATGTCTTTTTTTTCATCGCCATTTACCTCATGAATGCCGGAAATAAGACTTTTTTATTCATCACATCGTAGATGCCTCTTTGGGTGATGCGGACATACGGCAAATGGGTCGCCTGCAAGAATAAGAGCGTATAGATCGCATCCCCTTTTGAATAGCCCCGGTCTTTCAGCGCTTTTTTCAACGCCATTTCCTGGGCAATCAATTCTTCCATCGGCAGCTCAGACATCACTCCGCCAATCGGAAGCGGGAGCGAACAAACCGTTTCGCCTTCTTCCACAAGGACTATTCCGCCTTTCAAACGCTTCAATTCGTCGAAAGCGAGCCACATGTCTTTTCGGCTTTTGCCGATTAGAATGATGTCGCCGGTATTCGAATACGAAGACGCAAAGCCGCTGACACCGGAAGCAAAACCTTTAATCAACGTGTTTACGCGCCATTTCCCGTGCTTATCCAGCAGCATCAAAAAACTTTCTTCATGATCTTGTGAAAGGGTTCCGTCATGGGTATCGACACTTACCGAATAAGGCTTGGTAATGACATCATTGATCATTTCTATTCCAAAGGGCATCGAAAATTGGAAATCGTCTTCTGTCAAATCAAAGTCGAGCTCCAAGTCCGGCATCACGGACCAATCGATTTTCGGCAAGTCCATAACTTTCTTGCCGTCCCGTTTTAGCCACACCCCTTTTGAAATTACGCCGGTTGGCACCGGGTTATCCAGCGAGTCCAGTATATTCAAGTTGGCAAAACGCCCAGTCGCTATCAATCCGTGAAGGCTCGTTACATTGTAATACCGGGCGACGTTATAAGACGCCATCATATAGGCATCTATCGCCGGCACTCCCGCTTCCAAAGCGATTTTGATGCAAAGGTCCATCACGCCGTCCAAGTGGAAACCAGGCGTGGAGCCGTCTGTCGTCATCATCAACTTGTCAAAAACATTCAGCTCTTTTTCCACAACGCCTTTCAGCAAACCTGGCAAATCCGGCCGGATCGAAGAATGGCGAAGCGTTACGCCATAGCCGTGAAGCAGGCGCATTTCCACTTCTTCGACGGTCATCGCTTCGTGGTCTCCATCGGCGCCAAGCAAACGCATGCGCGCCAACGTTTTTTCAGATGCGCCCGGGAAATGCCCTTCAATTTTTTTCAGGCTCATCTTCGCTTTTTGAATCCAATAAAGCATTTGGTCATCGCCGGCTAAAAGCTTCGGCCATCCCGTCAATTCTCCGCCTAGCCAAACATCGGTACGATCCAGCCATTCCCCGACCGATTTCGAAGTGAATAACCGGTCCTCTTCGCTCAGTTCTGTCTGTGAGTCGAACCGGGTCCACCAATAAAAGTTAAACGGCAGCTCTGCCATTTCATCCAGCAATGAAAACGCTTTCTCGTTTTCCAGTGATAAAAACAAGGTCAAGTTGTCGGAAAGGAACGTTGTCGTTCCGCCTTGGGCAGCATAATTCGCAAACGTTTGAGGATTATAAAGCTGATAAGGGTGGACATGGGGTTCGATATAACCCGGTACAATGTATTTCCCTTCCATATCAATCACTTCTGTCGATGCATCGACTTTCGCCATATCCGGCCCTGCATAAACGATGCGATCTCCTTTGATCCAAATGTTTCCGGTCATCCATTTTTTGAAAATGCCATGCAAATAAGTCGCATTTACCAATAAGAGATCCGGTGCTAATTTTTTATCGATAATTTCAAGCTGCTGTCTGATTTCTGTATTTCTCCATAATGGGTTTCCCATATCCGGCACCTTCTTCCTCTGTCTCTATGCATAATATCGTAGCATAATAATGCATGAAAATACAGAGAGGCCTGGATAATACTAGAACATTCTGGCCATAATCGGACACAAAAAATCCACGCCAGGAGCGTGGATTTTCTTCATTTGGCAGTTGTAGAATTGAACGGATCCAAGACATTCTCTTTTTCTTCTTTATTGAATGACAACACTTTAGAAGTCGGCTCATATGATTCACCGTAAAAATGCTCGTCTTTGTACGTATGAATATCTTCATACATTTTCTTCATCGCTTCGAAAATTTCTTCTTCCGATTCGTTGTTCGGCGCCCAGTAAAGGATTTCCATTGAATTCTCTTCGCCTGTCGCTAGTGAACGGCGGCAATAGCCGATGGAAGCGGCATGCTGGAAGCCTTCTCTCGCATAGAAGCGCAAGCGCTTTTCAGTATCCGTATCTTCATAGTTTACCGGTTCCACTTCCAGGATGATCGGCTTGTTCTTGTCTTTCAGCATTTGCAAAGTTTTCTTCCCTAAGCCCATGCCGCGTGATTCTTTCGAGACGAATAAATAGTCGACAAATGAGAAAGTCGGAAACTCGGCATACATCAAGACGTGGTAAGGTCCTTCATCTTTATGATAAACATTGCCTTTTTCTTTCAGCAACGTGTCCATATGCTCTTTTGATTTCATTTCTTCTACTGGGAAATACTGATTTAGTTTTTCGTACCAATTCATAGTTTGTGCTCCTTTCAAATTTGGGTGCCCTGCTGATTTTGTTTCGGGAGTCTTGCTAACTAGTTCGTTATGGAGTGTGATTAAGAGGTAAAAGTGGGCAGTTGAAAATCCTCAACTCAATTTTTAATACCCCAAGGGCGGGGAATTAAACAAAAAATGACACATCTTCGATAAGAATTTGTGTCATTTATCAGTTTAACATATTCAATTTTCTATTGCACGCCATCCGATATCTGTCCGGTAGAAGTAGCCAAGCCACTCAAGCTTGTCCAATTCTTCATAGACTTTTTCCTGGGCAGCGGAGAGCGACTCGCCTTTCGCTGAAACGAGCAGGACACGGCCGCCGTTGCCGACGAACCCATTCGGGGTTTCCCGTGTCCCGGCATGCACTACTTCCACGTCCCTGAGTTCTTCGAAATTCGGCAACAAGATGCCCTTTTCGATTTCCCCAGGATATCCGTCAGCCGCAATGACTACCCCAAGCATAGCCTGGCCTTCCCATTTCAAATCAAATTTCCGGCCATTTAAAATGGCATCCAGAAAGGCACCGAAATCGGAGGCCATTTTTGGCAACACCACTTGCGTTTCAGGATCCCCGAAACGGGCATTAAATTCGATGACTTTCGGACCTTCTGCCGTCAGAATGACTCCGGCATATAAAATCCCATTGAATGGCATTCCTTCTGCCGCCATTGCGCCGATAGCCGGATCGACAATAGCGCCAAACGTTTCTTCGATGACGGCTTCAGAAATCTGCGGCACCGGGGAGTAGGCTCCCATGCCGCCTGTATTTGGCCCTCTATCGCCGTCAAAGGCACGTTTATGGTCTTGGGAAATCGGCATGGGATAGATTTCGCCGTCCTGCACAAATGACATGAACGAAAACTCTTCGCCGGCAAGAAACTCTTCGATGACTACCCGGGAACCCGACTCTCCGAACTTCTGCCCTTCAAGCATGTCTTTTACGGCCGCAATCGCTTCTTCTTCAGAAGCGGCCACAACAACGCCTTTGCCAGCTGCAAGCCCATCCGCTTTAATGACTATCGGAGCGCCCGTCGATCGAATAAATTGGATGGCAGGCTCAACTTCCGTAAACGTTTCGTAAGCAGCTGTCGGAATGCCGTATTTCTTCATCAATTCCTTCGCAAATGCTTTACTGCCTTCGATTTGTGCCGCTTCTTTTGAAGGCCCGAAAATACGCAGTCCACGGCTCTTGAAAAAGTCGACGATCCCAGCTGCTAACGGCTGTTCCGGTCCAACAAACGTGAAAGCGATGTTCTTCGCTGCCGCAAATTCTGCAAGTTCAGTGAAGTTCATTTCATCAATCTCCACCAATTCTGCATCGCTGCGCATTCCATCATTCCCCGGCGCTGCATAGACTTGCTCAACAGATGCCGAACGGGCAAACTGGCGGACAATGGCGTGTTCTCTTCCGCCTCTTCCGATAACTAAAACGTTCATCTCTGGTCACCTCCAGCTTAGTGTTTGAAATGGCGAACGCCTGTGAAGATCATCGCAATGCCGTATTCATTCGCTTTATCAATGGACTCCTGATCTTTCTTCGAACCGCCTGGCTGAATAATCGCCTTAATGCCGGCTTTTGCCGCTGCTTCTACAGTATCTGCCATCGGGAAGAACGCATCTGATGCCATGACAGCGCCTTGTGCTTGGTCTCCTGCTTGCTCCAAGGCAATTTTTGCCGAGCCGACCCGGTTCATTTGCCCTGCGCCGACGCCTAACGTCATCGCAGAATTGCAGACAACGATCGCATTGGATTTCACGTGTTTCACCACGCTCCAGCCAAGTTTCAATGCTTCCAACTCTTCTGCTGTCGGTTCCCGGTCGGTCGCAACGGATATTTCCGCTTCATCGTAGCCGAACGTATCCGGTTGTTGGACCAAAAGTCCGCCTTCTACTGCAACTGTATTCCATTTGTCTTGTTTCGTGCGGCTAAATGGAATGGTCAATAAACGAATATTCTTCTTCTGCGTCAATATTTCAATTGCTTCTTGCGTGAAAGAAGGGGCAATGATAATTTCAAGGAAAATTTCAGATAATTGTTGTGCCGTTTCAGCATCCACTTCACGGTTGAGTGCAACAATGCCGCCGAAAATGGAAGTTGGATCCGCTTCATAGGCTTTATTGAACGCGGCAGAAATCGTTTCGCCGGTTCCAACGCCGCACGGGTTCATGTGTTTGACGGCTACAGCAGCCGGTTTTGTAAATTCTTTGATGATCTGAAGCGCCGCATTGGCATCCTGGATGTTATTGTAGGACAATTCCTTGCCATGCAATTGGTCCGCATGGGCAATCGAGAAATCCGACCCAAGCGGGCTGCGGTAAAATGCCGCTTTTTGATGCGGATTTTCCCCGTAGCGAAGCGGCTGCTGCAATTCATAGGTAAGCGTCAATTGATCGGGGTATTCTTCACCCGTCAAGTCCGTTAAGTAATTGGAGATATAGGAGTCATAAGCAGCTGTATGGCGGAAGACTTTTGCTGCCAGCCGGCGACGCGTTTCCGGAGTCGTCGCTTGTCCGCTCTGCAATTCATTCACTACTGCTGCGTAGTCCTGCGAATCCACGATGACCGTCACATAAGCATGGTTTTTCGCAGCAGAACGGAGCATCGTCGGGCCGCCGATATCGATATTTTCAATCGCATCGTCAACCGTTACGCCTGGCTTTGAAATCGTTTCACGGAATGGGTATAAATTAACGCATACAATCTCAATTGGGGAGATGCCGTTTTCAGCCATTTCATGTTGATGCGCAGCATCGTCATGTTTAGCCAAAAGACCGCCGTGGATTAAAGGATGCAAGGTTTTGACGCGTCCGCCCAGAATTTCGGGGAATTTCGTGATTTCATCAACCGCGGTGATCGCCACGCCGTTTTCTTCCAAAAAGCGTTTTGTTCCGCCTGTAGATAAGATTTCATAATCCATTTTTTCCAGTTCCTGCGCAAACTCCAGGATGCCTGATTTATCCGATACACTAAGCAAAGCTCTTTTTTTCACAATACGTCCTCCTAAAATACTGCAGATGGTTTACTGATTGAATAATTGCTGCAAAGTTGCAGGATATAGCTGATGTTCAATTTCGTGGATTTCTTTTTCGACCGCTTCACGTGTACGTCCGCCAACAGCAAAGGATTGCTGGGCAATGATTTTGCCAGTGTCCATTCCAGCGTCGACGTAATGGACCGTCACTCCTGCAAATTCAGCGCCTGCTGCAAGCGTCTGGCCGATGGCATCTTTTCCGGGAAAAGCCGGCAGCACTGAGGGGTGGATATTGATGATGCGATTTTCAAAGGCTTGAAGCAAGACCGGCCCAATCAATCTCATATACCCCGCCAATACAATCCATTCTACACCTAAACTCTGGAGCTTTTCCTTTAACATCTCTTCGTATAGCTGCTTTGAATCGTATTCAGACGGAAGAAAAGCAAAAGATGGGACGCCAAGCTTTTCCGCACGTTCTACGACAAAAGCGGCCGGGCGATCGGTCACAACCAACGCCAATTCTGCCTGCAGTTCCCCCCGTTGGATCGAGTCGGCGATCGCTTGAAAATTAGAGCCGTTTCCAGAAGCGAAAACGGCCATTTTGGGTTTATTGTTCATCAAGGGTCCCATCCTGTTCCCCTGTAAATTGCACACCGGACTTACCGGAAACCTGGCCAATGATGTATGCCTGCTCCCCGCTCGCTATCGCCGATGCCAATACTCGCTCGGCATCTTCTGGCGCAGCAGCTACGACAAAGCCGATGCCTGCATTGAAAACAGAGAACAAATCGCGGTCGGTCAATGAACCTTTTTCCTGCAGCATTTCGAAAATGCGGAGAACCGGCCAGCTGCCAAGTTCAATTTCTGCACCTAAGCCATCCGGCATCATGCGCGGCAAGTTTTCGATAAATCCTCCGCCAGTGACATGAGCCATCCCATGAATGTCAACTTCTTTGGCGATGGCAGCGATCGTTTTCGCATAAATTTTCGTCGGCGTCAGCAATTCATTGCCAAGCGGCCCTAAATCTTCAAAGCCTTCGATAATTTGGTCCAGCTGGTAATGGTGCTGTTCAAAAACGATGTTGCGCACGAGTGAATAGCCGTTCGAATGGATGCCGCTTGAAGCGAGCCCGATCAAAACATCACCCTGCTGAATTTTTTCGCCCGTGACAATTTCTGATTTTTCTGCCGCCCCTACTGCAAATCCCGCGATGTCGTATTCGTCGGCTTCATAAAGCCCCGGCATTTCCGCCGTTTCGCCGCCAATCAAGGCAGCGCCTGCCTGGACACAGCCGTCCGCTATCCCTTTGACAATTTGCTCGATCTTTTCAGGGACAGCTTTTCCGACGGCAATATAATCAAGGAAAAATAGCGGTGCCGCCCCTTGTGCAACGATGTCATTAACGCACATTGCCACGCAATCGATGCCGATTGTGTCGTGGCGGTCTGCCAGGAATGCCAGCTTCAATTTGGTGCCGACGCCATCCGTTCCAGAAACAAGAACCGGTTCTTTCAAGTTCAGCTCAGACAAATCGAACATGCCGCCAAAGCCGCCGAATGCTCCCAGCATTCCTTTTCGCGCCGTGCGCTCCACATGGGATTTCATTCGGTTGACTGCTTCATAGCCTGCTTCAATATTCACGCCTGCCTGTTCGTATGCTTTTGACATGCCGGTTCCCCCTTATTTCACTTTCTCTTTTTCATGCGGCAGCACCGTATCCGGAAAAATATTCGTCGGGTACTCGCCTGTAAAGCACGCTAGGCAATGGCCGCATTTTGGACCTGGATCGGTTCTTCCGATATTTTGCACCATGCCGTCCACTGACAAAAACGTCAGCGAATCCGCGCCGATGATTTCGCGCATTTCTTCCACCGAATTGTTCGCTGCGATCAGTTCGCCCGAAGTGGAAATGTCGATGCCGTAAAAGCAAGGGCTCTTGATTGGCGGTGAACTGATCACCACATGCACTTCCGTCGCTCCTGCATCTTTCAGCAAATTCACAATGCGCCGCGACGTCGTTCCACGCACAATTGAATCGTCCACCATGATGACGCGTTTGCCTTTTACGACTTGGCGCACCGGAGATAATTTCATTTTCACGCCTTGTTCACGCAAATCTTGGGAAGGCTGGATAAATGTCCGGCCGACGTAGCGGTTTTTGATCAACCCAAGCTCATAAGGGATGCCGCTTTCTTCTGAAAATCCGATCGCTGCCGAAATGCTGGAATCCGGAACGCCTGTCACCACATCTGCATCGATGTGGATTTCTTTCGCCAATTGTTTCCCGAGGCGTTTCCGTGCTGCGTGCACGTTGATGCCGTCAATGTCCGAATCCGGACGCGAGAAGTAGACATATTCCATCGTACAGATAGACCGTTCCTGCGGGTACGCAAAACGTTCCGCCCGCAAGCCGTCGTCCGTGATCACCAAAAACTCACCCGGCTCTACCGAACGGACAAATTCCGCCCCGATGATATCAAAAGCGCAGGTTTCTGAAGCGACGACCCAGGCGTCTCCCAGTTTCCCAAGGGAAAGCGGGCGCAGGCCGTTCGGGTCAAGCGCAACATACATCGCTTCTTCTTTCAAAATCACACAGGCAAACGCCCCTTTTAGGAAAGACAGTGCATTTTTCGCCTGCTCTTCAAACGTTGCATAGCCGCTGCGTTTAATTAAATGCGCGAGCACTTCCGTATCCGAAGTGGTTTGGAAGATGCTGCCTTGGCGTTCCAAATGGCTTTTTAATTCCGTCGCATTGACCAAATTGCCGTTATGGGAAATGGCCAGGCTGCCGGTGGTCGAATTGAACAGCAAAGGCTGGACGTTTTCAATTCCGCTTCCTCCTGCTGTTGCGTAGCGGACATGGGCGATTGCCCCTGTGCCTGCGATCGCTTCAATTTTCTCCGGTGTAAAGACCTCGCTGACCATGCCTTCGCCTTTTAGCGCTTTTAAATAATTTTTATCGGTCGAAACAATCCCTGCGCCTTCTTGGCCGCGATGCTGCAAGGCATGCAGCCCGTAGTACGAAAGCTGCGCTGCATTGGCATGTCCCCAGATTCCGAAAATGCCGCATTCTTCATTTAACCCTCTGATTTCAGCAAGCATGGGATAGCTCCTTTCCAAGCTGTACGAAGGGCTTCGACTGAATCATCGATCCAAACGGAGCCGTCTTCGCTTTTGATCGTCAATGTCCCGCTATCTGTGACTGTCCCGATTCGCTTGGCATCTGCAACCGCTTGTTCGAACGCTTCTGCCTTGTCGGGAGAAACGGTCAGGATAAAGCGCGACTGCGATTCACTGAAAAGAGCCGTGGTCGCTGATCCGGAAAGTACTGCTTCGATTCCGAGTCCGTTGCCGAATGTTTTTTCCGCAAGCGCGACTGCAACCCCGCCTTCTGCAACATCATGGGCAGATGCAACGAAGCCTTTTTGGATCGCTTCTAAAATCTGCTGTTGGCGCTTTGCTTCCACGTTCAAGTCAATCGCCGGCGCTTTTCCGAAAATGCGTCCTTCGACCATTTTCTGCAGCTCACTTCCGCCAAATTCAGTAAAGCTTTCTCCAATCAAATACACAAGGTCCCCTGCTTTTTTCGCATCTTGCGTCGTGACATGCGACAGGTCTTCCACTAACCCGACCAAACCGATCGTCGGCGTCGGGTAAATCGCCGTGCCGTTTGTTTCATTGTATAAAGAAACGTTCCCGCCGATAACCGGTGCATCGAGGATCGTGCACGCTTCAGACATGCCGTCTGCCGCTTTTTCCAGCTGCCAGAAGATTTCCGGCTTTTCCGGATTTCCGAAGTTCAAGCAATCGGTGATCGCGAGCGGTTTTGCCCCCGATACGACGACATTGCGTGCAGCTTCTGCGACCGCAATCTTGCCGCCTGTTTCCGGATCCAAATAGATGTAGCGGGAGTTGCAGTCCGTTGTCATCGCGAGGCCTTTATTCGTGCCGCGCACGCGGATGACTGCTGCGTCTGATCCCGGGCTGACGACTGTGCTCGTGCGGACTTGATGGTCGTACTGGTCATAGACCCATTCTTTTGAAGCAATCGTCGGCTGTTCTAATAACGCCTTCAAGGTTTCGCTGTAGTCCGCCACGTTCGGTTCTGCGGTGTCCATTTGCTGATACTCGTTAAAGTAAGCTGGCACACTCGACGGTTTATGGTAGACCGGCGCATCTTCAGCAAGTGCATCAACCGGCACTTCAGCGACCACTTCCCCTTTATGCAATAAACGCAAAGTCGAGTCGTCCGTTACCGTGCCGACTGTCACGGCATCCAATCCGTATTTCTCGAACAATTCAACGATTTCCGGCTCGCGGCCTTTTTTCACGACAATCAGCATGCGTTCCTGGGATTCCGACAGCATCATTTCATAAGCCGTCATGCCGGTTTCCCGCTGCGGCACATGATCCAGATTCATTTCGATGCCGGATCCCGCTTTGGAAGCCATTTCTGCCGAAGAGGAAGTCAGTCCTGCCGCCCCCATGTCCTGGATGCCGACCAGTGCATCGGATTTCACAAGTTCCAAACACGCTTCAAGCAATAGTTTCTCCATGAACGGATCTCCAACTTGCACCGCCGGGCGGTTATCGCCCGATGATTCCGTCAATTCTTCCGATGCAAAAGTTGCACCGTGGATGCCGTCGCGCCCTGTTTTCGCGCCCACATACATGACCGGGTTGCCGACGCCGGACGCCACGCCTTTTTGGATGTCTTCATGGTCGATCAAGCCGACGCACATGGCGTTGACAAGTGGGTTGCCGTCGTAGGAGTCGTCGAACTGGACTTCGCCCCCAACCGTCGGAATGCCGATGCAGTTGCCATATCCAGCAATGCCAGCTACCACTTCTTCAAACAAATACTTCACGCGCGATGTCGTCAATTCACCAAAACGCAGCGAGTTCAACATCGCAATCGGACGTGCGCCCATGGAAAAGACGTCGCGGATAATGCCGCCGACTCCTGTTGCTGCTCCCTGGTAAGGCTCAATCGCTGACGGGTGGTTATGGGATTCCATTTTAAAGACCACGGCCTGGCCGTCGCCAATGTCTACAATTCCTGCGCCTTCACCGGGCCCTTGCAAGACACGCGGCGCTTTCGTCGGGAATTTGGATAGGACCGGTTTTGAATTTTTATAGGAGCAATGTTCCGACCACATGACCGAAAATAAACCGGTTTCTGTGTAATTCGGCGTTCTGCCTAAAATTTTCTCCACCATGGCGAATTCCGAATCGGATAATCCCATTTGCTGATAGATTTTCTGTTCTTTGATCTGCTCAGTATTTGGCTCAAGCATGACTGACATTTGCTTCCCTCCACTGTTTCACGATTGATTTGAATAATGCCAAGCCGTCGCTGCCGCCGATCAGGTCGGATACGGCACGCTCCGGATGCGGCATCATGCCGAGCACATTGCCGCGCTCATTGACGATTCCTGCGATGTTGTTGCGGCTGCCGTTAAAATCGTCTGCATAGGAAAAGACGATTTGATTGTTCTGTTTCAACTGCTCATAAGTGGCATCGTCGCAATAGTAGTTCCCTTCGCCGTGTGCGATTGGAATTTGGATTTCCTGTCCCTTTTCATATTCGTTCGTGAACAGCGTATTGGCGTTCTCTACTTTCAATCCCACTGTCTTGCACATAAACTTCAAGTTTTTATTGCGGAGCAATACGCCCGGAAGAAGGCCTGCCTCCGTCAAAATTTGGAATCCGTTGCAAATGCCGAGAATCGGTTTGCCCGCCTCTGCCGCTTTTTTCACTTCATCCATCACTGCCGATGACTGTGCAATCGCGCCGCAGCGCAAGTAATCGCCATATGAAAACCCGCCTGGCAATAAAATCCCGTCATAACCGCTTAAATCTGTTGAATCATGCCATACGTACTCTGCTTCTTCCCCCAGTTCATCCTTGACCGCATGGTACATGTCCAAATCACAATTGGACCCAGGAAATACGATTACTGCGAATTTCATTGCGAGACAGCCTCCTCAATTTCAAAACGGTAATCTTCAATCACCGTGTTCGTCAATAATTTTTGGCACATTTCGTTTACATGTGCGTCAATGTCCTGCACCTCATCCGAAATGACCAGTTCCAAGTATTTGCCGATCCGGACGTCTTTCACTTCCGCGTACCCCATTTTATGAAGAGATCCCATAACTGCAGACCCTTGCGGATCCAATACGCTTTCGCGCAAAGTGACGTAGATGTTTACCTTTTTCATGAATGTTGTCCTCCCAGTTTCGCTAAAATGAGTTCATACGCTTCCGTTAAATTACCCAGATCCCGGCGAAATACATCTTTGTCCAGTTTCTGTTTCGTTTCGGCATCCCACAAACGGCATGTATCGGGTGAGATTTCATCTGCCAATAAAATCCGGCCGTCTTGATCACGGCCGAATTCAATTTTAAAGTCCACTAAATCCACGCCGACTTCCTTAAAGAAGCCGATCAGGACGTCATTGACCTTCAGCGCTTTTTCACGCAGTTCCTGAATTTCTTCAGTTGTTGCGAGTTCCAGCATTTCAATATGGTCTTCTGTCATGATCGGATCGCCGAGTTCGTCGTCCTTGTAATAAAACTCGACGACCGGCTTTTTCAAAACGGTTCCTTCTTCTAAGCCGAAGCGCTTCGCCATGCTGCCGGCAACGATATTACGCGTCACGACTTCGACCGGAATGATCGCCACTTGCCGCACGAGCTGCTCATGGCCAGACAATTGTTCAACAAAATGCGAAGCAATGCCCGCTCCTTGCAATCTTTCGAAAATCAATGATGTGATTTTATTGTTCAACATGCCTTTGCCGGCAATTTCCGCTTTCTTTTCTCCGTTAAAAGCTGTTGCTGAATCTTTGTATTCCACCCATAAAATATCCTGTTCGTCCGTTGCATATAAGCGTTTTGCCTTGCCTTCGTACAATAGCTGACCTTTTTCCATGTGAGAAGCCTCCGTTTAGTTTAATCCAAGCCGGTTGAAAATCATGTCCACTTGCTGCAAGTGATGGTTGTAGTCAAAGCAATCATCCAATTCCTCTTTCGACAATTGGGAAGTGATCGTGTCGTTCGCTTCCACGATTTTGCGGAAATGCGTCTGATTTTCCCACGCTTCCATCGCACAAGGCTGAACCGTATCATAAGCTGCTTCGCGTGCCATGCCTTTGTCGATCAACGCCAACAGCACGCGCTGCGAATAAATCAGGCCAAGCGTCGAATCCATGTTGCGCTTCATATTTTCCGGGAACACCGTCAAATTCTTCACGATATTGCCGAAACGGTTTAACATATAGTTCAAAGCAATCGTGGCATCCGGCAAAATCACACGCTCTGCAGAAGAATGCGAAATGTCGCGTTCGTGCCAAAGCGAGACGTTTTCATAAGAGGTAACCATATAGCCGCGGATCAAACGCGCAAGGCCGGTCATGTTTTCAGAACCGATCGGATTGCGTTTATGCGGCATCGCTGAAGATCCTTTTTGCCCTTTTGCGAAGAATTCCTCTACTTCGCGCGTTTCCGATTTTTGAAGGCCGCGGATTTCTGTCGCAAACTTCTCAATCGATGTCGCAATCAAAGCAAGGGTGCTCATGTACTGCGCATGGCGGTCGCGCTGCAAAGTTTGCGTCGAAATCGGAGAAGCTGCAAGCCCTAATTGTTTGCAGACATATTCTTCAACAAACGGATCGATATTCGCGTATGTTCCGACAGCCCCTGACATCTTGCCGGTTTCGATTGTTTTAGCCGCTGCTTCGAAGCGCTCCAAATTGCGTTTCATTTCTTCGTGCCACAAGGCCAGTTTCAAACCGAACGTTGTCGGCTCAGCATGAACCCCATGTGTACGGCCCATCATGACGGTCATTTTATGTTCTTTGGCTTTATTAGCCAGAATTTCAATAAAATTTGTCAAATCTTTACGAATGATTGTATTTGCCTGTTTGATTAAATAAGACAGGGCAGTATCGACCACATCGGTAGACGTCAGGCCGTAATGCACCCATTTGCGTTCTTCGCCCAGCGTTTCAGACACGGCACGCGTAAATGCAACGACATCGTGGCGCGTTTCTTCTTCAATCTCCAAAATGCGGTCTACTGAAAATGAAGCGTTCTGGCGGATTTTCACGACATCTTCTTTTGGAATATCGCCAATTTCTGCCCAGGCTTCACACGCTAAAATCTCGACTTCCAGCCAAGCATTGTAGCGGTTTTCGTCTGTCCAAATTGCGCCCATTTCGGGTCTTGTGTAACGTGCGATCATAATTCAGTTTCCTCCAATTATTCCGGCCAAATGCCGGATTCTTCGATTTCTAGTAAAGTCCCTTTCAGGTCTTCCGTTAATATTGTAACATGGCCCATTTTGCGTTTATGCTTCGCCTCATCCTTGCCGTAGAGATGGACTGACCAGTTCGGGTACTGCGAAATCTTAGAAGTCAAAGGTGCGACATGTTCGCCAAGAATATTCACCATCACGGTATCTGCCCATAGTTTCGGTGCTCGGAGCGGCCAGCCACAAATGGCCCGGATGTGCTGGTGGAACTGTGAGATATTCGTCCCTTCGATGGAATAATGTCCGGAGTTGTGCGGGCGAGGTGCAAGCTCATTCACAAGTATGTCTCCATTCTCCAAAACAAACATTTCAACTGCGAGTGTGCCAATCATCTCCAAATGGCTCGCGATTTTATTCGCTGCGTCCTTCGCCTGCTCGATCGTTGCATCCGAAACCCAAGCTGGCACAATCGTTTGGTGGAGAATATGGTCTTTATGGATATTCTCACCGATTGGCAAAATTTCCATAGCCCCGTGTACATTGCGTTGAATAATCACCGAAATCTCTTTTGTAAAATCAATAAATGATTCTGCTACACATTCCCCGTTCTCAAACAGCGGTTCCGCTAATGGCAATTCCGCCTTCGAATGGATCGTTTGCTGCCCTTTGCCGTCGTATCCGCCCCTTGCTGTTTTAACTACAAAGGGGAAAGTGAGCTGATCACTTTTCTCTTCTAACTCGCTATAAGTGGAAGCCGTGATATAGTCCGCAATCGGTACTCCTGCGTCAGCAATCGCTTGTTTTTCGTAGATGCGATTCTGGGTAACGCGGATCAATTCCGACCCTTGCGGCACATAAGCGATTTCACTTAGCTTTCCCAAACCTGCCACGTCGATATTTTCAAATTCGTAAGTGATAACGTCGCTTGCTTCAGCCAACTCTTCAAGTGCGTGCAAATCATTATAAGGAGCTACGATTTGAATATCCGCAATTTGTCCGGTCGGTGAATCCATAGCTGGATCTAACACGGCAATTTTAAATCCGGCTTCTTTGGCAGCCATAGCCATCATCCGGCCAAGCTGGCCGCCGCCGATGATACCGATCGTCTGTCCCGGCAAAATAATTTTAGTCATTGCAAATCACCTGTGCTTTTCAAGACTTCATCATGCGTCCGCTTTCTTCTTTTTTCCAGCGCTTCCGCTACTGCAGCATCCGTTGTTCCGAGGATTTGCGCAGCCAATAAGCCTGCATTTACAGCTCCTGCTTTTCCGATGGCCACTGTCGCTACCGGGACGCCTCCTGGCATTTGGACGATAGACAGAAGAGAATCCAATCCCTTTAGTGCTTTTGACTGAACGGGTACGCCAATAACGGGCAGTGTCGTTTTGGCTGCGACCATGCCAGGCAAATGAGCTGCTCCGCCGGCACCCGCGATAATCACATGCAAGCCTTTCTCTCTCGCCTCTTCTGCATAGCTAAACATAAGATCAGGAGTTCGATGAGCCGACACTACTTGTTTTTCATAGCTGATGTTGAGTTCATCCAAAATATCACATGTATGTTTCATTGTTTCCCAATCGCTTGAGCTTCCCATAATGACGCCAATCTGTGGATTCATCACTATCTCTCCTTTAAAACAAATAAAAGCCCTTAAATAAACTGCTCACATAACGTGAAAAGCAGTTTACTTAAGGACTTTCCCATAAGACGAGTTAAATGCCAACAACACAAATAGGCACATTTTCGCCAAGTATCCATAAGTTGCTTTCCCGCATAGTCCAGACATTCCGGTGTCTTGGTAGAAACGCAGAAGCCAATTCTTCTGCATATATGGGGTATCCACAATCATCATAACAAGAGACAACTGAGGAGTCAACGATAAAGTCGAACGATTATACTTATAAAACGACAAACGTTCGTCTTTATAACAAATATTTACTTATTCACTTAATTTCATGCCTTTGAATTTCACGATTTGGCGTATAGGAACCGGTTTGCCATCAATTTCTTCAAACAACGGCTCTTCTTTTCGCCCAACAGCTGCATAGCCGGCCTGTTTCATTCGCTCCAAACAGGCATCCATCGTTTCATTTTCGCCGACTTCGAACCAGACTGTCTTCTTACTCATTTAAACAATTTCCCTCTCTTTACTTGTTTCACCCAGAACCCGCCATGAATCGTTTTCGGTTCATATGCAATGATAAACGCTTTCGGGTCAAGCTCTTTAATAGTAGCGTACAACTGAAGTTCCATTTTCCGCGGTGTGAGTATCTGCATCGAGTGGCGTCCGCCTTCCATGCCGTTTGCTACCCAATCCGTTACCCCATAGCCTTTTTCCCGCAATTTCTTAGGAAGAAGCGGATCCTCATCACTGGTAATAACATTTACCGTAATATAGCCCAACGCCATCTTTTCTTCAATTTTCGATCCGACAATAACACCGGACCCATAGCCGATGGCATAGGCGATCAAATTTTGAATTTGGTCTAAATTATCCAATACTAACCCTAAACCTACTATATAAATAACCGTCTCCACCATACTGACCGCTGCTGCTAAATACCGGTATCCTTTTAACGTCATGATCATGCGAATGGTAAAGAACGAGACATAGACGATATTGATGGAAAAAATAATCAAGACCATTAACCACGGATTAATATCCACTTTTTGCACCCTTTCTTCCCTGTAAAGATTCATGTTTCATACTAGTAGAGTTGGTAAGCAATTGCAAGGAACATCAGAAGAATTTACTACGTTCCACAGGAAATTCTCATAAACTTCTCTGTTTAAAATGCATTTTTTCAAAGCAATTCTGTGCTAGCTAATGAGAAATTGCGAAATTAATAAAAGAGGCGAACGAGAGGGAAAGAATAAATGCGAATTCACTTAAACCAATAATATGTAAGAAACCACAAAAAAAGCCGTTACCGGCTACGGTAACGACTGATTCAGGGCCCAGCGACGTCCTACTCTCACAGGGGGAGACCCCCAACTACCATCGGCGCAAAAGAGCTTAACTTCCGTGTTCGGGATGGGAACGGGTGTGGCCTCTTTGCCATCATCACTGGACTCTTTTTTTCAGAGTGACAGCCGAAACCGTCTTTCCGTAGCGCCTCAGGAGAGGCGCCAAACTATTCGGTATTAGCACCGGTTTCCCGGAGTTATCCCGATCTGCAGGGCAGGTTGCCCACGTGTTACTCACCCGTCCGCCGCTAAACCGGAAGGAGCAAGCTCCCCCAGTTCCGCTCGACTTGCATGTATTAGGCACGCCGCCAGCGTTCGTCCTGAGCCAGGATCAAACTCTCCATTATAGAGTAGTATTGATTGCTCAATGCTGGCGCATCGCCGCCTCCAAAGAGGCGCACGATTCGCTTCGATCTGGCTGAGCCTGATCAGTATGGTAAGTCACGAACACTTGGGTGAAAGCAGCCTTGCTCCGATTGCCTAACGGCAACCCTCGCAAAAGCCGTTCTCGCGCCGAAGCGCTCGTGACGTCTTTTGTTGACGTTTTGCTGTTCAGTTTTCAAGGTTCATGTTGTCGCTACTTTTTCTCAGCAACTTTATTAGTATAGCTCAATTCAATTTCGATGTCAACTACTTTATAAAATTTATAATTTCGTTTCGATCAAGTTGTTTTGAGGACGCTTATTAATATACCAAACACTCTTTATTTTTGTCAACAGATTTTAAATGATAATCATAAAATTAATAGAGCGTTCACATTTCTTATTATAACAGAAAATTCTATAAATAAAATTACAAACGTGTTACAAAAATGAATGGAATAATCCTCTTTACATTGAATCTTTTAACGGCTTCTTATGCTTATCTTCCTGTATTTTATTTTCTTGATGGCTCCTTCCTTCATTTAGAAAATTTATTAATGAACAAGCAGGATTGGTTCGATCTTTTTTTTCAAGTTGAAATGAGTTTCTTCTATATAAAACAAAAATCCGCCGAATCATTCGGCGGACTTCGTTTAAACTAAGAAAATGAAATAGAGAATGAAGATAACAAACAACCCATACATAATTGGGTGAACTTGTTTCGCTTTACCAGCAAAAATCATCGTGATCGGGTAGAAGATGAATCCAATTGCAATACCTGTGGCGATGCTATAGCCAAGAGGCATGGAAATCATCGTTAGAAATGCCGGCACCGCAATTTCAAATCTTGTCCAATCGATTTTTCCTAATGCTGAAACCATTAACACCCCGACAATAATTAAAGCTGGAGCCGTTACAGCACTTGTGATTACTTCTAAGAGCGGATAGAAAAGAATCGAAACTAAGAATAGCACGCCTGTGACGACAGCAGAAAATCCTGAGCGGCCTCCTGCGGCAACACCGGAAGTCGATTCGATATAAGAAGTTGTTGTGGAAGTTCCGAAAATAGCGCCGCTTACTGTAGCTACCGCATCCGCTAATAAAGCTTTACCAGCCCGAGGCAGCTTATTGTCTTTCATCAACCCCGCTTGATTGGCAACTGCCACCAAAGTTCCGGCTGTATCAAAAAAGTCGACAAACAAGAATGTAAGAACAACTACAAGGAACTGAATAGTCATCAATGAACCTGGATCGTTGAAAATCGGTTCCAATGCCACGCCAAACGTCGGAGCCATACTTGGAATTTCTCCAACAATCGCGCTTGGCAACTCAACGATGCTGAATATCATTCCGATTACTGCCGCAATCAACATACCAAAAAATATTCCGCCATTAATGCCGCGCACCATAAAGATGACCGTGATCACCAAACCAAAAATCGCCAACAAAGTCGAAGGCTGTGTCAAATCACCTAAACCGACCAAAGTGTCGGGATTGCCGACAATTATTCCGGCATTTTGAAAACCGATGAAGGTGATGTATAGTCCAATCCCAGCGCCCACTGCATATTTCAATTCAGCAGGAATCGCATTGATGATCAGCTCACGCAAACCGGATAAAGATAAGACGATAAAAATAAGTCCGGAAAATAAAACACCTGTTAACGCTGTTTGCCATGGAATTCCATACGTTAAGATAACTGTATAAGCGAAAAATGCATTTAAGCCCATACCTGGAGCCAAAGCGATCGGATAACGGGCTATGATCCCCATCATGAAACAGCCTACTGCTGCAGCAAGTGCCGTCGCCATAAACACAGAACCATAATCCATGTACATTTCTTCTGGAAGATCAGGTACTGAACTCAAGGTGAGCGTTAGAGGGTTGACCACTAAAATATAAGCCATCGCTAAGAAAGTGGTTAATCCGCCAATTATTTCTTTGCGGTAATTTGTCCCCAGTTCATCAAACTGAAAATAACTTTT
The DNA here is from genome assembly GCF_000821325.1 of Planococcus massiliensis. NCBI lineage: Bacteria > Bacillati > Bacillota > Bacilli > Caryophanales > Caryophanaceae > Planococcus > Planococcus massiliensis. Next base: position 2,522,529 of record NZ_CCXS01000001.1, read on the forward strand.
CATCAATTTTTCCTCCGCTTGTCGTCGCGATAATGCAAAAAACACATACAGCGGTTTGCCGTATGTGTTCGATTTATCTTTTTAAGCGTAAAACTCCTTAAAAAGGTCCTTTGTTCAGAAAGGACAAAATCGTAGTCGAGTCATTTACGGTAACTCGGTAGAAACTTTCGGGCCATATCCCCGACATTATACGACAACGTTATTTAATTACTTTTGTAATATATCATGAATATTCATCCAAAACAACACTAAACACGAACATTTATTAAAAAACCACATATAAAGTTCGTAAAAAAACTGAAATGCCACAAAGGCATTTCAGCTTTCTTCTATATATATTATTCCCACTCAATTGTTGCAGGCGGCTTAGAAGTAATGTCATACAGTACACGGTTAATATGCGAAACTTCGTTGACAAGACGGACACTGATTTTTTCCAGTACGTCCCAAGGGATGCGCGCCCAGTCTGAAGTCATGCCGTCGATGGATGTGACGGCACGGATGCCGATTGCATAATCATACGTACGGGCATCTCCCATAACGCCTACGCTGCGGATATCCGGAAGCACCGTAAAGTATTGCCAAACGTCACGGTCAAGTCCAGCTTTGCTGATTTCATCCCGCAGAATCCAATCAGATTCACGGACGATTTCCAGTTTTTCTTCTGTAACTGCTCCCATGATCCGAATTCCAAGACCTGGACCCGGGAAAGGTTGGCGCCATACGATTTCATCAGGCATGCCAAGTTCTGTTCCTAAAACGCGGACCTCATCTTTGAACAATGTATTCAATGGTTCGATCAGCTTAAATTGCATATCTTCCGGAAGTCCACCCACATTGTGGTGGGATTTTATCGTTTGGGCAGTTGTGGTGCCGCTTTCGATGATATCCGTATAAAGTGTGCCTTGAGCCAAGAAATCCATGCCTTCAAGTTTCGAAGCTTCGTCATCGAAAACATAAATGAATTCATTGCCGATGATTTTGCGTTTTTTCTCTGGATCTGTAACGCCTTCAAGCTTTTTCAGGAAGCGTTCGCGTGCATCGATTTTAATGACGTTCATGTTAAAGCCGTCAGCGAAAGTTTTCATGACACTTTCCGCTTCGCCTTTGCGCAGCAAACCGTGGTCAACAAACATGCAAGTCAACTGGTCGCCAATCGCTTTGTGGATCAGAACCGCTACTACCGATGAATCGACGCCGCCGCTAAGTGCGCAAAGGACTTTTTTGTCCCCTACTTCTTCACGGATTTTTTCGATTTCCAATTCGATGTAGTTTTCCATGGACCAGTCATCCGTCATGCCGCAAACACCAAAGACGAATTGGCGCAGCAATTCATTGCCGTAGACCGAATGGCGAACTTCCGGATGGAACTGTACGCCGTAGAATTTGCGTGATTCGTCTGCCATCGAAGCGATCGGGCAACTTTCGCTCGTACCGGTAACTTCAAATCCTGGAGGTGCAGCAGTAACCAAATCGCCATGGCTCATCCAGACGATCTGCTCTTCCGGCAAACCTTCGAAAACGCCGCTTTCTTTGATCAGTTTAAGTTCCGCTTTGCCGTATTCACGGTTTTGCGCTTTTTCAACTTTGCCGTCTAGCTTTAATGCCATTAATTGCATACCATAGCAGATCCCTAAAATTGGAAGTCCCATTTCAAAAATTGCTTCATCAATTGAAAAAGCGTTCTTATCATAGACAGAATTTGGTCCGCCCGAGAAAATGATACCGGTCGCATTCATATCTTTGATTTCTTCAGCTGTTATCGTATGGGGATGCAACTCACTGTATACGCCAATTTCACGAATACGCCGTGTAATCAATTGGTTGTACTGGCTTCCAAAATCCAAAACCACTATTTTCTTTTGCTCTTTTAACATCGGACTTGCTGGCACACTCTTCACCTCTTCTATTCTTTTCAGGCCTCAAAATAACAAAAGAACGCGAAAATAGACTCCTCGCGTTCTTCTGCTCTACATCAAAAAGGCGAATGCACATGTCTGAAAGCATGCGTCATCCACCTTCATAGTCAAGTCATTTCCGGAGACTTGGTAGAGACATCCGATCCATATCACCGGACATATATGAGGGCACTTGTAAATTATAATTTTCTCAATTGTACAAGCTAGCGCCCTCAAAATCAACCGCTTGTGCGATTGATTAAATTTTCCCAACTTTCTTGTAGCTCGCTCCAGTCAACGGATTCCGGATTTCCGCCGTAGACCGCTTGTTCATAAGCACGCGTTAAACGTGTCATATCGCTTGTGCCGAAAAACGAATCGATATAGGAAGCATAGGATTTCAAAGTCTGCCCTTCCCTCCTCTTAATCCCATATAATTCCAATTGTTTCAATAAACGCAAATACGCTTTTTCAAATGTAGAAGCGTTTTCCCCGCGGCTTCGATAGTAAGGAATCAACACTTTCGGGAGCCATTTCTGGCGAATCTTATAGAGAACGCCTGCTAAAACCAACAGTCCAGCAGCACTCCATAAAATTTTCGCCTTATTTTCATTCCACATATCTGCGGCTCGGTCCCATAAATTCGGGCCATTGTCTTCCTCAGTTGTTGCTGCAGCACTGTCGTCCTCTTCTTCAATCGGATTAGGCCGTTCAGGCTGTTCGCGTTCAACCGGATCCGTAGCATCCACTTCCACATCAAACTCAACTTCCGAGGAACCTGTAAACCCGATCGTCGGCTCAAAAAGCATCCAGCCTACTCCAGGCATATATGCTTCCACCCAGGAATGGGCATTGTTGTTCGTGATTTGGTAAATATCACGCGTCCCTTCCGTTTCCAGCAATTCACCTTCATTGAATCCTTTCACCCATCTTGCAGGAATATCCAACGAGCGCAAAAGCACCACCATGGAAGTCGAAAAGTTATCGCAATAGCCTCTTTGGGTTTCAAAAAGAAATTGGTCTACATAATCCTGGCCCTCTTCTGGAACCGGTATATCCAGTTGGCTGTATTCAAAGCTGCCATTGGAAAAATACCGTTCAACCGCTCTCGTTTTATCGTAGACCGTCGTTGCGGATGAAGTGATTTCAATAGCTAAATCACGGACGCGCTGCGGCAATTCATCGGGCAACTGCAGAAATCGGTCAAGCGATGCCGGCAATTCCGCTAAATTCTCCGGTGCGGTGGCACGAAGCGCCGTTAAACTGAACGAAGGTTCGCTATAGCTGATCTCATAAGATTGCGGTTCAAAAACATTTCCTTGCTGAAATGTTTCAATCCGCTGGTCGGCTGCATCGTATTGGTAATTCGGCGAATCGGCCATTTGGATCGATTCCGTTCCGTATGGATACAACACGAATGGGAAATTTTGGTCCATCGTAATGACTGCGGTATCTTCTTCTCCCGCTTCCCCGGGTACGAAATCAGTTTTGATAAAATCGCCATTTTCATAAACTGCGACATCTCCGACATTTTGGGTCAATTCCCACCCTTTTGACGTATAGATATCTTTGGATTCGACTTTCCAATATTGTCCATCGTCCACTTCCGCAGTAAATACAGGCGAACTGTCGCCTATAAACGATCCGCCTAGTTGCGAATCATCCACTCCGTAGCCGATCCGGCCCACTGAATTGCCGTCTGTCCCGCTGCCGGCTTGGCTTGAAAATGAGGTGATAAATGGAACCGGGTCCGGCCAAACCGGTCCGGCTTTCGGCAAATACAGTGCGACGGCCGTTGTTCCGGCTATCGCTAAAAATAACGGAATGACGGAAGCCGCAATCTTATCTCCACTCAATTCAATATGATGCCGTTCGGTCCATCTCGCTAAATGCAGCAAACCGGCAAGCAGCAAGCCGATGACCATGATGCGGATAATGGCTGTATTTCCTGTATACGGACTGAACGTATCCAATACCGCGATGAACAGGACCGTAAAAAAATAAAACAGGAAAATGCTTAAGCGGAAGCTGACCCAATAATGGATCAAGTAAACCGCCATCCACAGCAGCGCAAAGAACAGGACCGTCCGGAAGATATCGGTAGTCTGTGCCCAGTTCTGCGAGAATAGGGCTTGAGAATTGATTTGCATGTCTGACCATACAAAAGCAATCGCGTCTTTTGAAAAGAAAAACGCGTCCGTATAGACGTGGACAATAAACCAAACGATATAGAGCAGTTTAACCGGTCCGGATATCATCCACGGCACTTTGAACAATGCCATCAAGAGCCCTAGAACGATGAAGACCAGAAACAGCGTTTTATGCCCGGTTGATGTCAACGTCATAACCGGAGTCAGCCATTCTGCCAGCAGGAAAAAGACAAGAATATATAAACAAGCCATAAACCATGTGTTTTTACGAATGGCGCTCATTTTCCGCTCCCTCCTGTAAATACGGAAGTAAAGTTTTCTGGGCTTAACCGTTTGATAAGGAACCCTTTGGATCTTGCATATTGATACGTCATTTCATCTGTGGATGTGAACTTCTCGCCTTTTGCAGCCACAACCAAAAACATACAGGTATTTAGTTGTTTGACATTGCGCTGAATCGTCTTCACCATTTCCAATGTTAAATGGCTTGTTACATAGAGCAGACTGGATGCATGGATTTCCTGAAGCTCCCGGTTCACCGCTTGCTCCACCGGAATTTCAAGATCCGGCTGGACTTTCGCCAAGTGATACATCACGCGCTGCAGCTGCTCCTCGGTTTGGATAACCGGAAAATAGTTTTTCGTTTCTCCAATCGACAGATAAGCCAAACTCGAATTGGCGCCAATAATGGACTTGATGATCGAAGCTATCAGTTCTATTTGGATTTCAAATTTATCCGAAGGCGCACGGTCATCCATCAAAAACAGATCCTGCGACTGGCGGTCTTCAAATTCTTTCGTCCGCATCGTCTGCGTCCGGGCAAACGATTTCCAGTGAATCCAGGAAACCCGGTCGCCGGGATGATAATCCCTGATGCCGGTTGCCATCGTTGTATCCTTCACCAGCGTAAAAGGAGCCGCCATGCTGCCATGGTCATATTTCGCCTCCATGGGCCGGTAAGCAATATCCACTGTATTCGGATACACCAGTACTTTCTGCTGCAACGGCAAAAGCCGGGTTTTCCTTACCCAGCCAAAAAAGTCGGCAATCTCTACTTGAATGCCTTCTAGCACATGTTCACCGCGCGGCATATCCGGTATTTCATAAGACCAGGAATAAGCTTTTCTGAAACCTGGCACCAGCATTTTCTGATAGCTTCCATCTGCCCGATTTTTCAGCAACGGGGAATCGGTCTTTTCAGACATGACCATATACAGCAAAGGAAAACGGAATTTCCGTTGGACATGGATCGTTGCTGAAAAATTTCCGCCCTTTCTGATTTGAGCCGTATGGATTTCCCGGGAAAGCTGGATGTCCTGGATGGGATAAAAAGTCATCAATAAAGAATATAGTAAGAACGGCAATGTCATATAAAAAATAAACCAGCTGACAAAACCGCCTTGGAACATCGCAAATGAAAAAGTGAAAATCAGGATCAGAATGATGAAAAGCAGCCTTCCCCACAAATTCACGAAATTGGGCAAGCGCTTCATTGGCCAACAAGCCTTTGTACAGGCACTCTCGTTTTCGCCAGGATTCGCTCTGTGATTTCTTCTGCCGTAATGCCGTCATACCGCGCTTCTGAGCGGAGCATGATGCGATGGCCAAAAACAAACTTCGCCAAATATTGCACATCATCCGGCGTTACATAGTTTCTCCCTTTCAACATGGCATAAGCTTGGGAAGCTTTCATCAACGCAATCGATCCCCGCGGGCTCACCCCTAAATAGACATAAGGGTCAATTCGCGTTTGGCGCGCCAAATCGACGATGTAGCTTTTAATCGAATCTTCCACTTTGATCTTTTTCGCCTCTTCTTGGAGATGCAATAATTCATCCAATGAAATAACGGCTTCCAGTTCGTCTATCGGCACCGATAGCTGCGAGCGGCTCAACACTTCCACTTCCTCTTTCGAACTCGGATAGCCCATTTTCACTTTCAACAAGAAACGGTCGAGCTGCGCTTCCGGGAGCGGATACGTCCCCTCATATTCAATGGGATTTTGAGTTGCCATAACAAAAAAGGGTTTGGGAATCGTCATCGTGACACCATCAATTGTGACAGAAGCTTCTTCCATCGCTTCTAGCAAAGAGGATTGTGTCTTCGGGGAAGTTCGGTTGATTTCATCCGCTAAAACAATATTGCCCATGATCGGTCCAGGGCGGAAATGGAATTCCATATCTTTCGGATTGTAGATGGAAACACCGATGACGTCTGAAGGCAAAAGGTCCGGTGTAAATTGAATGCGCTTAAAATCGGCGCCGACTGATTTAGCAAGGGCCCTTACCAACATGGTTTTCCCGACCCCGGGAACGTCCTCCAAAAGCACATGCCCATGTGAAAGCATGGCGACGATACTGAGTTCGGCAATATTTCGTTTCCCGATTATTACTTTTTCTATATTATCAATTACTGCATTTAACCGATCTTTAGCATCCATGCTCACTGCCCCCAATGAATAATAAATAAAATTTAAAATTGTCTAAAACTTATCATAAGCATAACGAATTTATAGGAATTTCTCAACTCCTCTTCCTTTCATACAGGTCTTTTTCCACAATTAAAAACAGAGCCTTTAAAAGGCTCTGTCCATTTTGGTTCATTTCCAGAAATCATCGAATACCGTAATCGGCAAATGGCGCTTATGCTGCGTACGCAGATAATAGCCTTCCAATTTTTCGCGGGCATCTTCCGGGATTTTTTTCCCTTCCAGATAATCATCAATCATTTCATATGTCAGTCCTAAAGCCACTTCATCCGGAATAGCCGGTTTGTCTTCTTCCAAATCGGCCGTCGGAATTTTCGTGTATAAATGCTCAGGCGCATCCAGCTCTTTCAACAACGCCCGGCCTTGGCGCTTGTTCAATCGGAACAATGGCGTGACATCCGCTGCCCCGTCGCCGAATTTCGTGTAAAATCCGGTGATGGCTTCAGCCGCATGGTCCGTTCCGAGAACCACCGCATTTTGCATAGCCGCAAGCGAAAACTGCACTTTCATGCGCTCGCGGGCTTTTTCATTGCCTTTTGCGAAATCCGTAAGGGTAATGCCTGCTTCATCCAACGCTTTTTTGCTGGCATCTACTGCCCCTTTAATATTGACAGTGTATACTTTCGTCGGCTTGATGAAATTGATGGCGTCCTGGGCATCATGTTCATCAAACTGCTCGCCGTACGGCAGGCGCACCGCATAAAACCCGTATTTGCCTTCTCCGCTTTCAGCGTTCAACTCATCCACTGCCATTTGGGCAAGCTTGCCAGCCAAAGTGGAATCTTGTCCGCCTGAAATGCCGAGCACATATCCCTTCAAAAACGGGTGCTTCACTAAGTATTCTTTCAGAAAGGATACAGTCCGGCTGATCTCCTCTTTAGGATCAATGGTTGGCTGAACTTTAAGTTCTTCAATAATCGTTTGCTGTAATGTCGACATTTGAATTCCCCCTTATTTGCTGGTCATTTGCTGAATGGAGTCTTTCACTTCCTGGATATTGCGTATTTTATTGTCCCAACATTTCTGGCTGAGATCGACCGGATATTCTTCCGGATTCAATGAACGCTTGTATTCGTCCCATAACAAATCCATATTGCTGTTTGCATACGCCTGGATTTTTTCCAATGGAGGGTTTTCGTAAATCAGTTCCCCGTTTTTAATGACTTGCTGATGGATATTGACGGCGTCAAAATTGCTGACAAACTTGGACACGTACGTATGGACCGGATGGAACATCTTCAAATGGTCTTCAGCAGCCGGATTTTCATCTTGCATGGTGATGTAATCCCCTTCAGATTTACCATTTTCCCTATCAATGATGCGATAAACGTTTTTAAGTCCAGGTGTTGTCACTTTTTCAGCGTTTCCGGAAATTTTAATCGTATCTTCCATTTCGCCATGGTCGTTTTCGATTGCCACCAATTTGTAGACAGCTCCAAGAGCCGGCTGGTCATATGCCGTAATCAGCTTTGTTCCAATTCCCCATGCATCTACCCGCGCGCCTTGGGCTTTTAAGTTGAGGATGGTATATTCATCAAGATCATTGGAGACGACAATTTGAGCATCCGTGAAGCCTGCTTCATCCAGCATCTTCCGGGCTTCTTTTGATAAAAACGCAATATCTCCGCTGTCTAGACGGATTCCTTGGAAATTAATCTTATCGCCCAACTCTTTCGCGACGCGGATTGCAGTAGGAAGGCCGGATTTCAACGTATCATATGTATCCACCAGGAACACACAGTCTTTATGGCGCTTCGCATACGAATGGAAAGCTTCGTATTCATCTTTATAGGCTTGGACAAGTGAATGGGCATGCGTGCCTGCCACCGGAATGCCGAACATTTTCCCTGCACGGACATTGCTGGTCGCTTCAAGGCCGCCGATATAGGCAGCGCGCGTTCCCCAAACAGCCGCATCCATTTCCTGTGCGCGCCGCGTCCCAAATTCCATCACCCGTTCGCCTTTGACAATCTGTTTGATGCGGCTTGCTTTTGTCGCAATCAAAGTTTGGTAATTGACGATATTCAAGAGCGCCGTTTCGATCAATTGAGCTTCAACTAAAGGCGCTTCGATGCGTAGAAGCGGTTCATTCTGGAAAACCAATTCCCCTTCTACGACGGAGTAAATGTCTCCTGTAAAACGGACCGTTTTCAAATAAGCCAGAAAATCGTCTCCGTAGCCGACTTCTTCTTTTAAATAAGCCAAGTCGCTGTCTGTAAAACGGAATTCTTTCAAGTAATCAAGAATGCGCTCCAGCCCCGCAAAAATGGCATAGCCATTGCCGAAAGGCAGCTTCCGGAAAAATAATTCAAATACCGCTTTTCGTTCATGCATGCCATCCGCCCAATAGGATTCGGACATATTAATTTGGTACAAATCGGTATGTAGCGTTAAACTGTCATCTGAATATTTTCTTTCCATTCGAATCTCCTTCTTCCACAAGTCGTTAATTTCAAGTTAATTTCTATAATTATACCCTAATCGACCCATTTCAAATAAAGAAAACGCAAATAATCGATTTAATTGACATAGACTTAAAAACATGAGATGCTTAACCAGTTAACAACGAGGTAACTGAAAAATATTGATAATCTGGCATTCTACAGGAATGTTTTTGAACATACTTATTCACACTGGCGCGATTTAAGGATCGCAAGGACGTAAAAGAAGGTAGGGTTTACGTTGCTTAAGTTAGAAAGCCACCAGTGGAACAATGACCGCGGCACAGAAAGTTAATCCTTTCAATGGAAATGATTCCCCGTTAGAACGGGTTGAAAAATTGAAATCAACTATTAGTTAATGTTACCTTAAAAAATCAAAGGGATGCCCCCAAACGGGGGCATCCCTTTTCCAATGCTTCATTCAATTCGTTTTTCCGGCTGACTCCAGTACATATGCATCTTCCTGGCGATTTAAGTAGTCCGTCACAGCTCCTCTTGAAGAACAAGAGACGTTATGCGCGTATTTTCCAAGAACCCCTTTTCTATAAAGAGGCGGCGCTGTCCATGCTTTGCGGCGGGCTTCCAGTTCTTCATCCGATACAGCCATCGTAATTTCCTGCTTGATGGAATCGATTGTTACGGTATCGCCTTCTTTCAACAACGCAATCGGGCCACCCACTTGGGCTTCCGGTGCAATATGCCCGACCACCAAGCCATGCGTTCCTCCGGAAAAGCGTCCATCCGTCAATAAAGCAACCGATTCGCCCATGCCTTTTCCGACAAGAATCGCAGATATCGATAGCATCTCCGGCATTCCCGGACCGCCTTTTGGCCCAACGTAGCGGATGACCAGAACGTCGCCATCGTTGATCTCGTTCGCCATCACGGCAGCCGTCGCTTCTTTCTCTGTATCAAAAACGCGGGCTGGGCCAGTATGGACTTTCACTTTGACACCCGACAGTTTCGCAACCGCGCCTCTTGGCGAAAGATTTCCTTTTAATACGACGAGCGGGCCATCAGCACGTTTCGGCTTTTCAAACGGCACGATGACTTCCTGCCCTTCAGCTAGTCCAGGAGCTTCAGCCAAGTTTTGGGCCAATGTCTTGCCGGTAACCGTCATGCAATCTCCGTGCAAGTAGCCTTTTTCAAGCAATAGTTTCATTACAGCTTGAACCCCGCCCACTCTATGTAAATCTTCCATGACGAATCGTCCGCTTGGTTTCAGGTCTGCAATATGCGGCACCTGTTTTTGCAAACGGTTGAAGTCGTCGATAGTCAAATCCACTTCGATTGCATGGGCAATCGCCAATAAATGGAGAATCGCGTTTGTGGATCCGCCAAGCGCCATCACGACCGTAATCGCATTTTCAAACGCTTCTTTAGTCATAATGTCTTTCGGATAAATGTCCAGTTCCAGCAAGTTGTATACGGCTCTTCCTGCTGCTTCGCAGTCCGCTGCTTTCAAATTGTTTTCCGCCGGGTTTGAAGAACTTCCCGGCAAACTCATCCCCATGGCTTCTGCGGCCGAAGCCATGGTGTTCGCCGTATACATCCCACCGCATGAACCGGCTCCAGGGCATGCTGCACATTCAATTCCACGCAAAGTATCATCCGAAATGTCCCCATTATTATGCTGGCCGACACCTTCAAAAACAGAGACGATATCAATGTCGCCGCCGTTATGCTTGCCCGGTGCAATGGTGCCGCCGTAGACAAAAACAGCCGGCACTTCCGAGTTGGCAATCGCGATCAAACAGCCGGGGATGTTTTTATCGCAGCCCCCGATGGCTACTAAGCCATCCAAATTTTCCGCTCCAACAACCGTTTCAATCGAATCGGCGATCACATCGCGGCTAGGCAAGGAATAGCGCATGCCGTCCGTTCCCATGGAAATCCCATCTGAAACGGTAATGGTGTTGAAGATAAACGGAACACCGCCTGCTTCTCTCGCTCCTTTTTTCGCGCTTACTGCTAAATCATGAATATGTATATTGCACGGAGTCACTTCACTCCATGTACTGGCTATCCCAATCATCGGTTTTTGAAAATCTTCATCGGTCACTCCAACGGAACGGAGCATAGCCCGGTTCGGCGCTTTCATGGCCCCTTCGCTGAATACTTTACTCTTGATGCGCAAATCCTTTTTCATTAGACATCTATCCTTTCTTTTTACTCATTATAGAGCAATTTTTAAACAATTCAATGAATTAAAATTTTTATTCACTCAAATGAATATTTTGTCATAGAATATTCAAACTTTTTCTTCTATATAAAAAGCTCCAGCATCTGCTGGAGCTTTCTTGTTCATTTTTTAGCGGCCCGCTTCTATCCAGTCGCTTTCAAGTTTCGCCGGCGGCATCGGACGGCTGTAAAAATAGCCTTGGCCAATTACGCCGAAGCCTTTGAGCAGTTCCACTTGTTCTTCCTTTTCGATTCCCTCTACCACTACTAATGTGTCCAGCCCTTTGCCTACTGAAATAATGGCTTTCAAGATGGAGAGATTCCGTGAATTGTTAAGCATGTCATCAATCAGCGATTTATCAATCTTCAATGTATCGATTTCGATGTTTTTGATGACTGTCAACGATGAATAGCCGGCTCCAAAATCATCAATGGCGATTTTCAAGCCGAGTTCCCTCAACTGCCGGATCACTTTGGACGATTCTTCAATATTCATCATGACGCTTTCCGTAATTTCAATTTCCAGTTGGGATGCGTCAATTCGGTATTTTTTCAAAAGCGCTTCGACTTTCCGATTAAATTGAGAATCCCGGAATTGCCGGGCCGAAACGTTTACCGATACCCGGACTCCCAGTTTGCCGCATTCTTTCCATTCCTGGATCTGGCGGCAAGCTTCTTCCAGTACCCATTCGCCTATCGGCAAGATCAATCCTGTCTCTTCCGCTATCGGAATGAATTCAACGGGAGAAACCGGACCGAATGATGGATTCCAACGCAGCAGCGCTTCGAGTCCGACTAATTTTTCCGTTTGCAGATCTACTTGCGGCTGGTAATGGAATTTGAATTCATCTTTCGCGATAGCTTTTCGCAATGCGCTTTCCACTTGGTATTTGCGGACAACTTTCTGGTTTAAGTCCTGGGTGAAAAACTGATAATTATTTTTGCCCTTTTCTTTCGCTGAATATAAAGCAAAATCCGCTTCCCTGATCAAGGTTTCTTCATTGCTCATCCGGTCCCTTTGGATGCTGATGCCGATACTGATCGTAACAATCATTTCATGTTCAAATAATTCAACAGGCTGTTTCATGGCTTCAAAAATTTTCTGGGCCAGGCGGTCCATATAAGCCTCAGTCACATTTTCGAACGCCACAATGAATTCATCGCCGCCATGCCGAGACAACCGGTCAGACGGACGCAGACAAGATTTGATGCGCTCGGATACTTTTTTTAGGAAAAGGTCGCCCCCTTGATGCCCTAAAAGGTCATTCACTCCTTTAAAATCATCGAAATCAATCAGCATCACGGCAAGCGTCCGGTCATATCGTTTTGCTTTCTCAGCAGCCTTGGCCAGATTTTCATAGAACCAATGGCGATTCGGCAGGCCGGTCAATTGATCGGTAAAGGCCAATTCGTTCATTCTTTTTTCCAGTTGCTTTTTTTCCGAAACATCCCGGGTAATTGCGAATACCCCATTCACTTCTCCTTGTTTGCGGATTGGCACCACATTTAAATCCATGAGGAATTCATTGTGTCCCTTGTCCAGAAGCTTCTGTTCAGCTTGCAGCGGATTGCCTTGCTTCGCTAATTCGAACACATCGATTACACGTGAAATATTTTCGGCGATCAATTCGGTGAAGGGAATTTTTCTAAGCTCGTTTTCGGTATAACCCGTTAACTCTTCGCCGCGTTTATTAACGTTTTTAAACGATCCGTCCAGCGCAATTTCAAAAACCGCATCTAAATTGTTTTCGAATAATGAACGGTATTTCTCTTCGTTCTCTTCCATCAACTGCAAAGCTTCTTTTTCTTTTTTGATGTTTTTGGCAATACCGTATACCCCATTGATTTCGCCATCCGTTTTGATTGGCAGATTGGTGATGTGGAGGTCGATCCATTCCCCGTCTTTTCGGATGCATTGCAATTCATAGTTCTGTGTAAATCCTAATAAGGCTTGATTAAAATGCTCAATTGCGTCCGTTAAATACGGCGGAGCTACGAGCGGTTGGAAAGAAGTGCCGATCAGCTCTTCTTTTGTGTACCCAATAAGATCCAGGATGGCCTCATTAACATTCAACAGCCGGCCTTCGTGATCCATCGAAAACACGCCGTCCGGATTATAAGCGAACAACGACTGATACCGCTGCTCGCTCGTTTCAAGCTCTATCCGGATTTTCTTTTCCAGCGTGATATCGCGAAGAATCAGCTGAATAGCCGGTTTGCCCTCAAACTTCATTTGGGCTCCTGTCACTTCGACATCAATTAACGTGCCGTCCGGCTTGATGAATTGCTGTTCGATCGGAGCCGCATTGCCGCCTTGCATCATATGGTGAATCCGCTTTTTGACAATCGGCTGAAAAGACGGCGGCACAAAATCGAGAATCGACTTGCCCAAAACAAGTTTCTTGTCTTCAACGCCGACCATTTTCAAACAAGCTTCATTTACAAAAATCAATTTCCCGCCGCTATGGACAACAATCGGCTCCGGCGACAACTCCACCAGTTTCCGAAACCGGTTTTCACTTTCCTTCATTTCCTCAATCAGCCGGCTTTCGACGGCGATGGTCCGGTAATCGGCATAGGCAAATAACATTGCCAGCACGATAACCGCTGCTGACAGGGCAAAGATCAAGTTCAAAATATACATTTCTGAAATCCAGAAGGGACCCGCCGCAGAAAAATTCAGATCCACGATATTTGCGTTCATCGCCGTATAATGCATCAAGGAAATTGCCATGCCCAATAAAACCGCACTTATCGCTTTCCGGCTTAGCAATTTGTTCAGCCGCTTGAAATTCATGAAAATTTGAATTGCCCCTGTTGAAAATAGAAGGGCAACGGCAATCGATAAGATGAAGAACCCCCAATTCAACCGGCTGGTTTCATCTCCCTGAACGGAAGCCATTGCAATGTAATGCCCAGAAATAATGCCGAGGCCCAGCATCGCGCTGCTGAAAATCAGATTAACTTTGGTCGCTTTTCCGTTATACAGCACTTGAAAAGCGATGAATGATGCCAAAATGGAAATGGCTAAAGACGCCAATAACAAAAGCACGTGGTAGGAGATATCCGCTTGCCCATAGGTGTGGAAAGCAGACATTCCGATTAGATGCATGGTAAAGATGCCAAGGCCCATAAATACACTGGCAGCTGAAACAAAGATTTGACGTTTTTCTACAGCTGCATCTGCCAATTTCCCAATTAAAACGAGAGAAATATAAGAAGAAAAAATTGCTATAAGCACGGATAATATGATCAAAAACGGGCTAAACGATGCCATTAAATTTTTCCATCTCCTACATGTCACTTAACATTCTTGATAATTATACCTTAAATTTTGTACTCATTCTGTTTTTATCCATTAAAATAGGTAATTAGCCATTTTTATCTTTATAAACAAATAAGGCTTCCGCCAGAATAAGCGGAAGCCTTATTTGTTTATAAAGGAGGCAAGATATGCGGTGCGGACAACGGGCTGATCTCTGCGTCGAGGTTCACGTTCACCGGCAGCGTTTCGCCGAAAACAGGCGCTACTGCCAACACGCTAATCAATCCGGCTACTGCGATAGCCGTCCAGAATTTCTTTGAAGACTTCATCAAGGTTCACCAGCCTTTCGTTGTTCATATGAGCGGTAGAAATTGGCCTTCTCCCATTCTTTCTTTCGCTCATAGAAATTCTTTAATTCAATTGCTACTTTTTTACCTTCTTTAATATAACCATTTTTTCTGAAAAATGGGAACATTATTTCTTCACAATAGGTAATTAGGTCTGGTTGGGAAAACATTCGTTTCTCGAAATAGTTTTGATAAATACGGAAATATTCATCGTCGGTTTCTTCTGTTAAAAGCCGAAGCTCTTCTAATAATTGGCGGTCTTCCCGCTGCATTTCAATGGTCGTTTCGAGCAGGCTAATCAAGACCGCTTTATAGATATAGGAATCTTTTGAGACACGCACTTTGAGTTCTTCCAGCAATTCGATTGCTTCATCAAACTCCTTCTTTTGCTTGAACAGTTCAGCCAAATTATAAATCGTTTGATTGTAGAGGTCTTTTTGTCCTGTCAAATGGGCATTGCGTTTTAATACTTCGTATAGACCGCCTGCCTGGACCAGCAAATTCCTCCGCGTATAATTGATTGCCAATAGGAGCTGGGCATGCAGCAGCCGAATGTAATTATGGTGCAGTTGAAAATACTGGACAGCCATTTCTGCGTAATAGGCCGACAATTCAAATCGGTCGAGCAAAATCAGCAGACGGGCTTTTTGGTAATAATACTCCCCCTCGAACTTTTGAGGGATGCTTTGAATCCCCTGGTCCAGCTGATCGAGAAACCCCAACGCCTTTTCTGTCTTATTGAGCATGGTGTAGTAAATGGAAAGAAAGAATTGGTGCAGCCATTTTTCCGGCGCAGTAAACGATCCTTTTATGCGTTCAATCAGATCTTTCTGCCGTTCAGCGCGTTCCTGGTCATTCTCGTAAATATAAAAGCGAAATTTGTACAGTTCGTATTGATTTACGAGATCAGAAGATTGAAGATAATCATTTTCTTCTTCCAATTGCTCGTATTGTTTGCGCATGTGATCCAAATCGTAAAACAAGGAACAATCGATGAATTCCCCCATTTGGCGCGTCAGCCGCTTATGCCGATGCATTTCCTTTTCCCACTGGACGCCCATCTTAGCGAGGAGCGCTTCAATCGTTGACTCATGCGGGACGTATGTATTCGATTCTATTTTGCTTAAATGGGAAATCGAGCAAATGCCATCTGCCAATTGGGCTTGCGTAAGCTGGTATTTTGTACGGTAATATTTGATGACAGATCCAATGTTCATAATTCCACCCTTTTTTGTCAGAATAATAAAATAGTAACACAAAAGGGGACTCCAGTATAAACTGGAACCCCCTTTTCATTATCCCAACCGATTAACGTACACGAGCAAATCCGAAGCCTGAAGCATAGTCATCGCCGACGCCTGCTCCTGAACCTGAAAGGATATCATAATTTCTTGCGCGATTCTGAAGATCTTTACGGATTGTAGCATTGCTGGCAGAAGGATTTGCCGCCCAGATTTTTGCAGCCAATCCTGCTACATGCGGTGAAGCCATCGATGTTCCAGAAATCGTTGAGTAGCCGCCGTTATACCAAGTCGAATAAATCGAAGCTCCTGGTGCGGATACTTCCACGTCGCCTTTTTGAATGACGTAATCGCCGTCTGTCGAGCTGTCCCCTCTAGAAGAGAAATCCGCTACACGGTACGTGCCATTTTGGATGACGTTTTCCAATGCCGCTACCGCTACTGCATTCGGCAAGGCGCCTGGGTAACCAATTGATCCTTGGTACGGGCCTTCGTTGCCAGCTGCTGCGATAATCAATACACCTTTGCTGTAAGCGTAGTTGACTGCATTGGTAATTAGGCTGCTTTCTCCTGAAGAACCAAGAGACATGTTGATGACCACTTTCGTTTTTAATGAAGTTGCCTGGTCAGCTGCGTGGCGGATGGCTGCTGCGATATCATCCGCTGAGCCGGAACCGTTATCGCCTAATACTTTATACGCCCAAAGATCCGCATCCGGTGCAACGCCGTAAACACCAGAGCCCGTACCGCCGTCAGCAAGCGCAGAGCCGGCTACGTGCGTGCCATGCCCTTGGCGGTCCGTACACGAACCATTTACAAAGCTTGTGCTTGTTGTAAAGTCTTTGCACTGTTCAATGTTATTTTTCAAATCCGGATGGCTGACATTGACTCCCGTATCCAAGACCGCTACATTAATGCCCGAACCGCCCGAAGTGCGGGTCAGTGAACTGTCATTATAAATCGCTTTGATGCCCCACGGCGTTGATTGTGAAGCAGCCATTGCTTGATACACTGCTTCTGGCTTTGACGAACTTTTCTCAATCGTAAATTCCGGCACCTTTTCGACTTTTATATTTTTGTTCTTTTGCAGTGCTTCGTATTGTTTTTCATTCATGTCAACGGTGAACCCTTCACCTGCAAAATCCCATTGGACACCATATTTCGATTTTGCATTTTGAAGTTCTTTCTGATTTTGCGAATCAATTAAGACACGGAATGTTTCATTGCCTTTTTGATCCACGGAATCTCCGTTCGCACTTACGCCCATTGCCGGTACAAGCAATGTCGCTGATAACATGATACTCGTCAATAATTTACCTGATTTCTTCATCGTCCAATCCCCTTTACCATTCTATTTGCCGGGCATGTAAGCTTATGCGGCGTCCCGCTTGGGCTAATTGCCTGCCACAACTTAAAGTTAACAGAAGATTTAGGAAAGCGTAATTGGGAAAAAAATCAGGTGTATTTGGATAAAACTAGGTATAAAGGTAATTAGTCGCAGGTATATCGAACCAATGGAAATTTATACCTTTACATATTCCTTTTATTGAAATAATCATTTGCGGCAAAAAAACCATGCATCATGCATGGTTTTTTGCCAATCGATAAACTCTCGCTTCAAAGGGATGGACTTTTTCACGGTCTTCTGCGCTGTAATTCCCAAGAAGCAGCTCCGCTCCTTCCGGTACTTTCCATCGGCAGAACTCGCCTTTCATGTTGGCTAAGATCAATAGCTTTTCCTCTTCGTTTTCACGTGTATATGCGTAGATGCACGGATTTCCCGTTTCATAGAGGTTATAGATTCCATAAATCAAAACGGTGGAACCTTTTCTAAGTGAAATCATCTTTTTATAAAAATGGAATACCGAAAGCGGGTCTTGCTGCTGCGCTTCTGCATTCAGCCAGACGTAATTCGGATTAACTTGAATCCATGGCTCCGTTTCTGAAAATCCGCTGTAGCGCCCGCTGTTCCATTGCATCGGCGTACGGGCATGGTCCCGGCTGCTCATTTGAATGGTTTTCATGATTTCTTCAAGCGGCATGCCTTCTGCCCGTTTGTAGCGATAAAAATTCAAGGTTTTGATATCGTCATAAAGATCAATTCCATCAAATGGCGCATTGGTCATGCCCAGTTCCTGTCCCTGATAAATAAAAGGGGTGCCTTGCATCAGGAAATACATGCAGGCAATGGAAGTGGCACTCTCCCGCCAATAATTCTGATCGTCTCCCCAAGTCGAAACGATGCGCGACCGATCGTGATTTTCCACATATAAGGCGTTCCATCCGATTCCTTCCGCTTCTTTTTGCCAATTCGTTAAAATCTTTTTGAGCGCTGCTAAATTTACGCCGCAATCTTCATTCGGCTTCCTTAAATACCATGTTTCAAACTGAAAGACCATATCCATTTTCCCGTTTTCTTCGCTGATCCATTCATCGATTTCTTCGACGGTCACACCGTTGGCTTCACCGACCGTCATAATGTCGTAGTTCGAAAAGGTTTCATTGTATAATTCGGCCAGCAAATCTTGGATGCCTTCAACGTCAGTCATCTTCTCCCAAGCCGGAACATACGGAGCATTCGTTGGGTTCGGCATATCGGAATAGTCTTTCTTAATGTGGCTGATGGCATCTAAGCGAAAACCGTCAATCCCTTTTTGGAGCCACCAATTAACCATCCGGTACAGTTCTTTCCGAACTTCCGGGTTCTCCCATTCCAGGTCCGGCTGTTTTTCTGCGTAGAGATGAAGATAATATTGCCGGGTCTTTTCGTCAAATGTCCAGGCCGGACCGCTGAAGATGCTTTCCCAGTTGGTTGGTTCATCCCGCCAGACATACCAGTTCCGCTTGGGATTGTCTCTCGAAGAACGCGACTCAATGAACCAGGGGTGCTCGTCGCTTGTATGGTTAAGGACCAAATCCAGCACCATCTTCATCCCACGGCTGTGCATATCTTCAAGCAACCGGTCAAAGTCTTGCATCGTACCCATTTCTTCCATGATTTTCTGATAATCACTGATATCATAGCCATTGTCGATATTCGGCGATTTATACATCGGACAAAGCCAGATGACGTCAATTCCAAGATCCTGCAAATAATCCAGCTTTTCTCTCAGGCCGTTCAAATCCCCGATGCCGTCTCCATTTGAATCTTTGAAGCTTCTTGTATAAACCTGATAAACGACTGCTTCTTTCCACCATTTTTGCTTCATCAGTTTGGCCTCCAATGCTCAGGAGTCGTCACGGGACAAGCGACATTTGCTCTTTTAACTCTTCTGCCCATTTCCAATCGCTGATGCGGGCAGCTTCTAATACGTGTTCCGTTTTGCTTGCGCCCAAAATGGCCGAAGTGACAGCCGGCTGATTTAATAGCCAAGCGAGCGAGAGCTGGGATAAACTCACGTCCTGCTCTTTCGCAATTTCCTTGAAGCGCTCGACCCGGTTAAAATTCTCTTCTGTAAAATAAGGCTGGATCAATTCCTCTCCCTTGGCTGCCCGGCTGCCTTCCGGCAAATCATCTTTCGATTTATATTTGCCGGACAACATTCCGCGCGCCATTGGGCTATAGACAAGCAACCCCATCTTTTCAGATTCACAAAAAGGGATAATTTCATTTTCAAGTTCCCGGGACAAAAGATTGTACTGTGATTGCGAACTGACAAAACGCTCTAAATGGTTCAGCGCGCTAATGCCTTCCGCTTTTGCCATCTGCCACGCCGCAAAATTTGAACAGCCGATATACCGGACTTTCCCTTGCCTCACCAAATCCGTCAAGGCCGACAACGTTTCTTCCAAAGGAGTGCGTTTATCAAAGCGGTGCACTTGATACAAATCGATGTAATCCGTTTGAAGCCGCTTTAACGAATTTTCCACTTCCCGCATCATATGGAATTTCGATAACCCCGCATCATTGACATACTGCCCCATCGGAAGCCCGACTTTCGTTGCCAGCACCACTTTATCCCGCTTGCCTTTTAAATGCTTGCCGATGATTTCTTCCGCTTCCCCCGTTCCGTATTTAAAAGATTCGTCTTGTCCTTTTCCATAAAAATTAGCCGTATCGATCAGATTGATCCCTGCATCAAAAGACTGCGCCAAAATTTCCGCAGAAGCCTGTTCATCAATCCATCTTCCAAAAGCCATCGTACCCAGGCATATATTGGATACACGCAAACCAGTTTTCCCGAGATTCCGATATTTCATATGCGCCTCCTCCGAACTTTTTTATCATAACAAGACCTTCTTTTCAGCCTAATTCGCCCCGTTCCCTCTAAATCCCTTTATTTCCAGAAAACTCGAACAATTAAATAACAATTTGCGGATAAATTATATATACTGAATACATCAATCGAATGACAAAAGATAAAAAATGGAGGGTAGCTATGGCCACTTTAAATTATTCCTTAGTCGATGTATTTACTTCTACAGCTTTTGGAGGCAACCAGCTCGCCGTTTTTCACGACGAATCGCCCCTGCCTTCAGCTACGATGCAAAAAATTGCGCGTGAACTCAATCTTTCGGAAACCGTCTTCATTCAACCCCCTGCCGATTCCAATAACCAAAAAAGCTTGCGCATTTTCACGCCAAAAGTGGAATTGCCGATGGCCGGGCATCCGACAATCGGCGCTGCCTATGTCCTGGCCGCTGCAAACAAAATTCCTTTAGCGGCCGGAAAAAATGATTGGATGTTCGAAGAGCCTGTCGGCGAAATTCCTGTCAGCGTGTATGAAAAAAACGGACAAATCGAGAAAGTCGAAATGACCCAGCCTTTGCCGGCTTTTGGCAGCATTTATGAAAAGCCTGGCCTTGTGGCCGATTTACTGTCTTTATCTGTTCGGGATTTTGATAAAAACTTGCCGCTTCAATCCGTTTCATCGGGTGTCCCGTTTCTATACGTCCCGGTCCGCTCGTTGTCTGCGATGAAGCAAATCAAGTTTCGGATCGATATCTGGGAAAAACATTTCAGCAACAATTCCTCTACTCAAAACATTTTTGTTTTCACTACTGAAACCGTACAAAAATCTTCCACCGTCCATAGCCGAATGTTTGCACCCGCTATGGGAATTCCGGAAGATCCGGCGACAGGCGCCGCTTCCGGACCGCTTGGCGCTTATCTTGTTGAAAATGGTGTGGTCGCGCCGTCTAAAAACCAGTTCTACCATATACGCAGTGAACAAGGCTTCGAAATGGATCGGCCAAGCTTTATCGAGATCACAGTCGGCAAAACCAAGGGAGCCATTTCTTCCATTAAAATTGGCGGCAATGCTGTAAATGTAGGGACGGGGCAATTGCAATTGCCTGATGCATTCTAAAAAAGCGAGGCCTGCAATCATCTGCAGGCCTCGCTTTTGGTACTATCTTTTAGTCGGCATTGCTTTCCATTGGTCTTCCAGCCATTGGTCAAACGCTTCGCCTTTTTCACCTTTATACGTATCATAGATATCGACACGCATTTTTTGCAGCTTCACTTTAAAATCTTCATAGCTATGGTCTTTCGGCAAACTTTTCTTGATGCGAACCAAAACTTTGCTGGCGTCTTTGATCAAGTCGCCTTGCTTCTGCTCTGGCATTTCTACATCTTCGCCCAAATCCACAAGCTGGTTATATGCAGCCTGCTGCACTTTATAAACCGGATCATGGTTCATCCGGTGAGTTAGAATATCAATCGTCTGGCTGTTTTTCCATTTGCCCAGTTCTTCAACCGCAGCTAAGCGTTCTTTCCAATTGGCTGTCCGGTTCGCAGCTTTCTTCAATTCATCGTAATTTGGCGGCAAGTTCTTCGTATTTTTATCTTGACTCAAAAAATTCATTCTCCTTTGATCATTCCCCTCTACGGAAAATGAAAGTATGCCTACTGGTCTGTTGATAGGCTTGTTTCTGTATTGTACCACCATCTGTCCCAAAAAGAAAAAGCTCCCCATTCGGGAAGCTTAAAAGGCAGTATCGGTAGTGATCATTTCTTTGATGGCTTTCGCCGCATAGGCGATATCCTGGTATTGGATAATTTCTCCGCTTTCCACATAAGTGAGCACGAGAAGATCCTTATCTTTGCCGGCTTTCACAGTCACATAAGGCTCTCCCGCTTTTGAAAAAGTTTGGGTGATATTGACCGTATTATAATAGCTGACCGTTTTCAATAATTCTTGAATCGCATCGTACGTCATTAAGAATTCCCCATTTCCTGATGGAAATTGACTAAATAAAGTCTGATAGAATCCATAAATTGAAGTGATGCTAACCATAACACATTTCCCTTTTTTTAGCAAATTTCTTAGAGGGAAGCAACCGCCTCAATCAGCCTGTCCACTTCCTCTTCTGTATTGTATGGAGCAAGGCCAGCACGAATCCAGCCGCCGCTTCCGTTGACATCCAATCGGTCGCCTAGTGTTGAGGCATAAAAATGTCCGGATGCTGTAAAGATGCTGTATTGCTCGGCTAATAATCTACAGACTTCCAACGGTTCAATGCCCTCCACCTGGAAAGCGATTGTCGGAGTTTTCGGTACATCTTCCGCCGCTTGCCATAGGCGGACTTTTTCTATTTTTGCCAGCCCTTGGCGCAATCGTCCCGCAAGGTAATTTTCGTAGTGCTCAAGTTTTTCCATTCCTGAAACGAGCCGTTCCCGTCTAGATTCCCCTTCACCAAACTGCTCAAAAAATTCGATAGCAGGCTTGATTCCAGCAATCCCTTCATGGTTTTGCGTACCAGTCTCCAATTTATCCGGATAATAGCTTGGGGACGTGGTCAATTTATACAGCTCAAGGCTTTCAAAAACGGATTCTTTAATGGCAGCGATGCCGATATGCGGTCCAAAAAATTTATAGGCTGAGCACAAAAGGATATCGATGCCGTAGCGGTCACGGTCGATGACGATATGCGGAGCTGCATGAACCGCATCCGCTGCAAACAGTGCGCCTACTTCTTTTGTCCGTTCCACAATCGGTGCAATATCGACAATGGTGCCAATCGCATTAGAGGCAAGGCCAACCGCTACGAGTTTCGTCTTTTCGTTGATGATTTCCGTTAACTTGCTTACATCAAGTTCCATCGTTTTCGTGTCGACAGGAATCCACTTTACTTTGAGCCCGTGGTCTTCCGCCATCATGAGCCAAGGATCGACATTTGCGCGGTGGTCCATTTCGGTTACGACAATCTCATCGCCAGCATTGAACTGTTTGCCAAGTGCAGCTGCAATCGCAAACGTCAACGTCGTCATATTGGCGCCAAACGCCACTTCATTTGCTTGTACATTTAAAAAATCGGCTACGGCACTTCTTGCTTCTGAAATCACCTCTTCTGTTTCCCAGCTGGAAGGAAATGTCCCGTGAAGATTGGCTCCCCCTTTTTCCATGTATCCCGCAATTGCCTGAATCGCTGTTTTTACTACTTGCGATCCGCCTGGGCCATCAAAGTATGCCACCTGCCGATCTTTATAAGTCCTGTTCAGCGCTGGAAATTGTCCGCGCACTTCTGTTATCGGAAAAGCCGTTTCAGTAATTTTCATGAATGCATCCCCTTTTTCATCAATGTCTCTTTCAATAAAACATACTTTTTCCCGAGAAGTCTAATGCCGGCCATTGAAAATTTGAAAATTCTTTAATTTCCCGCATCCGCTTCGTTCGAATGAATCATCAGATTCAGGATTAAAAAGCATTGCTCGGGGTAAACCTTAACTAACGTTAAAAATCATCATTTATTTTATTGGAGGGATTTGGGATGGCAAAAGAATTGGCAATGCACGAAAAATTGGAAGTCCATGAAGTATTAATCTTCAAAACAAGCTGTATCGCTAAAAGCAAAGTATTCAGCGGTCTTGTGGAAGACGATGAATTGCGGCAGCTACTGGAGGAAGACATTAAATTATCCACGAAAGCGGTTAAAGATTTACGCAAAGTATTAGCAGATGCAAGCAAATAATTCGCAGACGGATGAAGGAGGAATTTGGCTATGGCAAAAAAAGATGAAAAAAACAGCACAAAAAAAGATGTGAAAAAGACAGCTAAGAAAGAAGATAAAAAGAAAAATGTGAAGGCGGAACCAGAAGCTATGACGCAAACGCAGGAAAGTGAAGCGATCAATAAAGATGCCTTGGCACTCCCGGCTTCCATGCTTGACGACTTGGCTATCGCCACCGATTTTCTTGTCACAGCTAAAGCCGCTGTCCGGAATCTGGCTGTCGCGATTACTGAAACAGCCACGCCGGAAGTGAAAAAGCTTTTGCGGCGCGAGTTGGACAACGCCATCGATACGCATGATAAAATCGCCCAATACATGATTAAAAAAGAAATGTACCATGCCTACGATATTGAAGAACAAGTCAATCACGATCTGAAAAAAGCAGACATCGCCCTTGAATTAGCGAAGAAATAAGAAAAACCGGTCCAGTGTGGTGGCACACTGGACCGGTTTTTCTATTTTTATTGCTCTTTAAGAATTTGATCGATTTCATCCAAGATTTCCGCTTCCAGACGGATGTCCGAAGCGGCGATATTGGAAAGGACTTGTTCCGGCTTTTTGCCTCCTGGAATCACGGCATCCACCCCCGGCTGTTCAAGCAGCCACGCTAATGCAAGGTTCGATACATCCGTGCCTTTTTTCTCTGCCACTTCTTTCAGCTGTTCCACAATCCGGATGTTCTTTTCGAAATTCCCTTCCTGGAAAAGCGGTACGCTTTTGCGCCAATCGCCGTCTTCCAGCACAAAGTCTTCGGTATATGTACCGCCTAAAATGCCAAAAGCAAGCGGACCGTAAGCCACAACCGAAATCTTGTTTTCCACGCAATAAGGGAGAATTTCTTGTTCGATTTCGCGGTTGAGCATATGATAAGCCAACTGGACTGCTGAAATCTCTCCCGTTGAATTGGCTTCCTTCAATTGCTCCAAGGAAACATTCGATACTCCTATCGCTCTGATTTTGCCTTCTTTTTTCATTCGGGACAGTTCAGCGACGGCTTCACTGATCGGCGTTTTTCCGTCCGGCCAGTGGATATAGTAGAGATCCACATAATCGAGCTGGAGCCGCTCCAGACTTTCTTCCAAGGCACTGCGCAAATAAGCGGGTGAATTGTTTTTTGTTCCGCTTCGCCAGTCGCTGCCGCCTTTGGTCGCAATGACAAATTGGCTGCGGTCATATTCTTTCAACACTTCCCCTACCAATTCTTCAGAACGCCCCTTGCCGTAAATATCAGCTGTATCAATGAAAGTGATGCCATTGTCCAATGCAGCACGGACAAAATCCTTGCCTATCTCCTCATTCAAGTCGCTGTAAAGATTGTGTCCTCCTACCGCATTTGTCCCTAATCCAAGCGCAGAAATCTGTATATCTGTTTTTTGCAACGTTGAAAACTTCATCCAATCGCTCCTCTACGGTTCAGTTTATGTTTTTTCCAATTCCATCGTTCCACTGATGTCAACGCCTCTTAAGGCTTGTGCCGCTAACCGGTCGGCTTCGGCATTCGCTTTTCTGGGAATCAGTTCGTATTGTGCTTGAATGCCCAACTTTTCCAGGCTTCGGTCAATCCGGTCGGCCCAACGGGATAAATCATTTTCATAAACGGGCCATTCTCCGCTCATCTGATTTGTGACGACATTGGAATCGCCTCGGAAAACCACCGGCAGTTGATGGACATTCAATCGTTCAAGTTCCAGGACGCTCATATGGAGAGCCGCATATTCCGCTTCATTATTGGAAGAAAGCTCTGCCGCTTCGACATTCTGGCGGAGACGGTAAGCTTTGCCGCTTTGTTCATAATAGATCACACAGCCAAGCCCGGCTCGTCCCATATCCTTATCAAATCCGCCGTCAAAATAGACCGTAATATTGTGAGGTTCTGTTTCGATTCCTTTTAAATAGGCTTTTAATTCTTTTACCGTCCAGCTGGAGTCAAAACGGTCTATAAATTCCAGGCTTTTTGCCCGGCCGGTCTTTTGAATATCTTCTACAATTAAAAGCGCATGGGCAGCAGGAAGTTCTTCAGACTGAAAAAAAGCTTTCGTGCCTTTTGGCGATTGATAGCTCCATTCGACGCGGACCTTCATGGCGCAGGCCTCCTTTCCATTAACAAAAGCTTCTATTTTTCTATTGCCTATTCCTTTTCTTCTAAAACAAAACCGGGAAATCCAGCTTACACATTCGTTTCCAATGCAAAAGTAGAAAAACAAAGTGCTGCCGCCCCGATGACTCCTGCATGTTCACTCAACTCTGCAGGCACTACTTTCGTCCTTCTTCCGGCAGGATTCAGTGCATACGTTTGGATATAGCATTCCATATGCTGATACAAGAGATTCCCCATTTGGGAAACGCCGCCTCCAACAATGATTTTCTCCGGATCCAGCATATTCACTAAAGAAACACTGGCAGCTCCTAATGCCCAAAAAACATGGTCTATGTATCGATCCAATTCTTCATGGCCGTAGCCATATAACTCAAACACGGCTTTAGTCGTCAGCTTCTGCCCGATGATTTCCGAACCGTTTTTTGCAATCGCCCGGCCGGAAGCAATCAAATCCAAACAGCCAATTTGACCGCAAGAACAGAGGCCGTAACTGGGATCCATCACGGTATGGCCAATCTCTCCGGCATTGCCTCGGCTTCCGCTGAGCAATCGTCCATTGGCAACAATGCCAGCTCCGATCCCTGTACTTATCGTTAAATAAGTGAAATTCAAGCTGTCTTTTCCGGCACCAACCCATTTTTCTGCAAGAGCAGCAGCATTGGCATCGTTCTCGATCAAAACAGGAACAGCAAAAGCTGCTGCTAACATCTCTTTAACTGGGACATCAATCCAAGACGGCAAATTAGGAGGGCTATGGACCACTCCTGTCCGCGTATCAAGAGGTCCTGGCACGCCTACGCCAATGCCTAAAAGATCTGTTTCTTTCCCCGCTTGGCCCTGGATAGCTTTCTGAATAACTTGAATAATTTCGTCCATCACCTCATCAGGCGATTTCGACAAATCCATTGGAAATGCTGTTTTGCTAGTGATTTTTCCAGACTGTTCAACCACTGCCACCGCTATTTTCGTTCCGCCAATATCCACGCCAATTGCGTATTCCATTATCCGGCCTCCTTTGTAAACCCTTCACTCCCATATCGTAAGGGAAATTCCAGCGGATAACCAAATTAAAAGCCCTGCCCGCCAAAAAATGGCAGGCAGGGCTTGGCCAAATAAATCAGCCGAGTCTTTTCGTTTCGCTTGCTTTATAGAAAGGCGTTACAAAATAAAGCTCTTCATAACGGTCTTTCGAAATCTGATACAACTCTTTAAAGATGGATTCGTCTATTGTATAAAAGTGCATGGCATCCGGCATTTCCTTCAGTTTTCGAGGTGCTTGATCCCATTTCACTTCATCTATTTCCACCCATACACTTTTTGCTCTGTAAGCATTTCTCAACGTGAGCCGGGCAAATAAGGTAATGTATTTAATATTGTCTTCCACATGCGTATCTTTGACACGCATGAATTGAAATCTTACCGTTTCTGCACTTATTGGTTGATGGCAAGTCATATTCCCACAGCTCCTTTTCCGCTCTAAAACTGAGATTGTCTATTTTCCAAGACATTTATCGAAGCAAGGGTTCCCCCTTAATGAGTAGAATAAAATTTTTTATATTTTCGCTTGCCGAGCGTTTTCTTGCGGCAATTGGTCTTCTGTAATGCCGAGGAATGCATATGCTTCCTTATTTCCCGCCTCAAAATTTTCGTTGAAGATCCGTCTTGAAATTGAGACTATCCCACTTCTGTTCGCCATGCGTTCGAGTTGGTTCTGCATGAATTTGGAATTGCATAATACCGCAACTCGCTTCAGGTGAGGAATCAGCCAAATTTGAAACTCCTCCCAAGCATCATAAGCATCTGGATTGAAAACGAACGCCTGCCCTTCTTTTACCATCAGCCGGTTATCGATCAGCATCTTAATCTCGCCTTTTTCCATTAACAAAATTTGGCTTTTCACATATTTCGAAATATGCGCGACATCACTCTCAGTTAGAGGGCCAGTAATTTTCAGCCAGAGAAGTTGTGCTTCCAGATTGACCAGACAAACGAATCTGGACTCCAGCGGCTTTTTCAACTCTTTCTTCACCGATGCCAGCCGAGCAGCAAAGCGCTCATCTTCAAAAAGATAATACAAATCAATGCCCATCGCATTCGCCAATTTTTCAATATTGACCAATGATAAATTCTTTTCCCCTCGTTCGATTGCCCCCACATACGATCGATCCAAGTCCGCACGAGTGGCTAATGCTTCTTGCGTCATTCCGGAATTGATGCGAAGCTCTTTAATTCGTTTGCCAAAATCTTTCAGTACGTCCACATTAGCTCCCCTGCCCTAAGTTACTTATGTATTTATTATATATTTGATATCTTTTAATTTCTATAAAAAAATCATATTTTTATGCCATTTTGATATTTTTTACTTTAAATTCACTTTGTATCTCTTTAACGAGTTAAAAATGCAGGAGATTTTGATTAAACGGGATGTGCGTTTGGTCCCTCCTCCCTCAGGTTACTCAGATTCTTATCATGATTATAGGGAGTTATTCTTTTGATATGCTACGGCTTATAATACCCATTTTAAAATAAGTTATCTTTTTAGAAAATTTTTCATGAAAACCAAAAAACCGGAAACAAAAGTTTCCGGTTTTTCTTTTTCATCTATTCATTTTTTCGAATGACAGCCTTCTTCGGGCTATTCAGCGGACTTGAAGCCGGCGGTTTTGTTTTAACGCTACCGCCTCCCCTCGATGCCATATAGTCAACTCATCCCCTTCGAGCAATTCATAGGAAACAGCGTCTTTTTCAATATGGATATTGATCAGCCGCCCTAAGTATTGAAAATGGAAATGGAACGACTGCCATTGTTCGGGAAGCATCGGGTTCAAATAGAGCCCGGTTTCTTTTACACGGAGCCCGGCAAATCCGTAAACAATGGCCAACCAAGTTCCTCCCATATTCGCCATGTGCAATCCGTCTTTTGTATTGCCATGGGTATTATCCAAATCCAACCGGGCAGTTTCGCGGAAGTAGTCGTACGCTCTTTTCTGATAGCCGAGTTTTGAGGCCATGATGCTGAAAACACTATAAGAAAGAGAAGAATCATGCGTGGTGATTTCTTCATAATAATCGTACGAATTCTTAAGTGTTTCTTCGTCGACGTCGTCTTCCAATAAGAAATGGGCAAGTACCGTATCTGCCTGTTTGCACACTTGATAGCGGTAAAGCGTCAAAGGATGATAGTGGAGCAGCAACGGAAACTTATCGGCCGGCGTCTTCTCCAGATCCCATCTCGATTTCTGCAAAAAGCTATCGTCCTGCGCATGGATTTTCAGTTCTTCATGATACGGAAGGTACATTTTGCCCCCTGCTTCCTTCCATTTTTCGGCTTCCTCCTCCGTTAGCTCGAGCTTTTCCGCCACTTCTTCCAAACGCGAAGGCGCTTTTTCTTCCAAAAGCCGATAGACTTTTTCAGCCCATAAGAGATTATGCTGTGCCATCTTATTAGTGTAATAGTTATTGTTGACGACGCATGTGTATTCATCCGGCCCTGTCACACTATCGATTTTAAATTGATTGTTGTGGAAATGTCCGGTATCCACCCATAATCGGGCTGTTTCAAATAACATTTCAGCCATATAGTCCTGCAAAAATTCTTCATCTTTCGTTACGAGATAATATTGAATATAACTGTAAGCAATATCTGCACTTATATGATATTGAGCCGTACCGGCTGGGAAAAATGCCGAACTTTCAGGGCCGTTGATCGTTCGCCAAGGAAACAGCGCGCCTTTTTCATGGCCCATGACTTTCGCCCGCGCCCGTGCACTGTCTAAAATCGAATAGCGGTGCAGCAGCAAGTTTTTTGCAATTTCCGGATTGGTCATTAAAAAGACCGGGAACATAAAGATTTCCGTATCCCAAAAATAATGCCCTTCATAGCCTTCTCCTGAAAGCCCTTTTGCCGCGATATTGCTGTATGGATCTTTCCCGACCGACTGGAGGAGCTGATACAGGTTAAAGCGGATGCCTTCTTGGAGCTTTTCATCTCCTTCAATGACCACATCTGAATTTTTCCAGAAACGGGCCATGTACATTCCTTGCTCCGCCACCAGGTCATCGAATGCTTGAAGCTTCACTTTTTCGTGCAAAGGCAGGGCAACTTCAACCAACTCATCCCCGTGCCGCAGTGAGTCCGTATAAATATTGTATTTCGTAAATCGAATAGGTTCTCCAGAAGAAGCGCAAACGTACACTTCTTCAATTCTCGATTTCCCGACCGTTTTGCTGTAATGAGGATCAACAGCTTCAATATGCGAAGAACTGATGCATGCCACTTCCAGTTCCGTAACATATGTTAAATCCTTAATTAGATTATACGCATCTTCACTCCGCACCTCGATGACATCGAGCCGCTTTGCATGTCCCGATGCAACTCTCGGATCATTAAGATCAACGAAATTCGTTACTTCCCCTTCCAAACTGGAGACGATTTTCACTTCCTGAATGCCTTGGATCGCTTCGATGGTCACTTCTTGAGCAAATAATTCACGGGTAATAAAAGAAACAATCCGTTTAAAATGAAGCTTCGCTTCTCTCCCTTTTGGTGATTTCCAATGGACAATCCGTTCAGCGAACCCTTGATCCATGTGCAGATTCCGCTCAAAATGAAACAATTCCCCTTCAAAAACAGAGAATTTTTCATCATCAAAATAAATCTCAATGCCTTGCGAGTCAATGACATTCAAGATTTTTTGCTGCATGACCGGATAGCCATATAACTTTTCACCATACGTAATTTCCGTTTCATCATGAAATGCATTGATGTAAGTTCCGCGAATTGAGCTGAAGGTTTCGGGATATCCTTCCTCGAAATTCCCCCTCACCCCCAAATAGCCATTTCCTAGAGACAAGATGCTTTCGTCCAGCAGAAGATTATGATTATCTACTTCATTTTTTGTCAGTTTCCATACCATCGTGTTTCACTCCTCAATTGCTTCCATCTGCAGCAGTTCATTAAAAAAGCAGTGAATAAATTAATTCGCTGCCTTTTTTTGATTGTATTGGTTAATGATTTCCTCAAACTTCAATTCATTTGTGGCAGCGACTAAATAGTCAGCATTCGGAAGATGCGCTTTATCTCCTACCGCCACTGAAAACATATTGGCGCTATTGATCGCTTCGAGTCCTGCTGCCGAGTCTTCAATACCGATGCATTCGCTGTAAGGCACGTTTAAGGCATCTGCTGCAGCCGTAAACGTTTCAGGATCCGGCTTTCCTTTTTTCACTGTTGAAGCATCCACAATATAATCGAATTCAGCTGTCAAGCCGAGCAGATCCAGAACATGTTTGGCGTTTTTGCTCGCCGATCCAAGGGCGATTCGAATGCCATGCTGTTTGTTGGCATGCAGCAGCTCTTCGATGCCAGGCAAAATGTCTTTTGGCCCCATCCGCTCAATCATCTCTAAATAATATTCATTTTTTTTTAGCGCCAGTTGTTCTTTTTCATCAACAGATAGATTTGAAGCGGAAGGGTCAAGCGAAAGAATTAATTGGAGCGATTCCATTCGGCCAATCCCTTTCAGCCGTTCATTGAATGTCCGGTCGATATGAATGCCCAATTCCTCTGCCATCTTTTGCCAAGCGAGAAAATGATATTCTGCCGTATCTGTAATGATACCGTCCAGATCATAGATAAACGCTTTTGGATAAAATGTCATGCCATCTGTCCTCTCTATCTATAATTCGCTAGAAACTTGTAAATCATTTCAGCTTTCTTACGCTTTGCCGTTCAATTAATTGATGCTCCACATAGAGATGCTGCTGTCCCTGCTTGCCTTCCTTCAATTCCTGCAGCAATTTCGCTGACTTCCTGCCAATTTCAACAAAGTCTTGCTGAATGGTAGTCAGTGCCGGCTGTGTATAGCTGCTGAACACTAAATCATCAAAACCTGTCACTGAAATATCTTCCGGCACTGAAAATCCGGCTTCGGCAATGGCTTTCATCACGCCAAATGCCATCAAATCGCTGAAGCAGAGAAAAGCAGTAGGCTTATGGAATTTCAAACGTTTTTTTGCCGCAGCAAAAGCTAGCTGTTCAGAAAAATCCGCATAGACGATGTGGTTTTCTTCCAGCTCTAAACCAGCTTCCCGATAAGCCTGCTGTACCCCTTTCAGCCTTTCGCTGTTGACGTAGGTTTCGCGAGTTCCCGCGACGACGACGATATCCCGATGGCCATTTTTTAACAAAAAGCCTGCTATATCCCTGCCGGCTCGAGCGTTATCAATCGATACACTTCCAATCAACCCATTTTCGGTTTCGGTCATGATATCTAAAACAACACAGGGGACATTGGTATCGATCAGCTCTTTATAATAGGGATCGTCTGTCCGTATCCCTTGCAAAATGGCTCCTCCAATATTCCGTTCCCGGCAATACTGAAGATAGCTTTGCTGTTTCTGGCTAAGCGAGTCAATCAAGTAAATCGATAATTCATAAGGGCTTTCAGAAACAGCTTTATATACACCTTTGAAAATATCAAAGGCATTATTGTCTTTTTCATTATTATTCAATACACCTGAAGAAATAAGGCCGAAAGTGAGCTGTTTTTTCGATGATAAATTCTTCGCTACAATATTAGGCGAATAATCCAGATCTTTCGCTATTTCCAATATGCGCTGCCGAGTTTCTTCGCTGACGTCCGAGTAATTATTAAAAGTTTTGGAGACTACGCTGATCGAGACGCCCGCTTTTTTTGCCACATCTTTGATGGTCGCCAATGATATTCTCACATCCCACCGTTTTAAATTATCGTCTTCCCGATAGGGTTCCCCCTATTGCAGAAGATTCCCCGTTTTATCGAGCTGCGCTTTTGTTTGGACTTTAAGGCTAAACCGGTAAAAAGCGAGAAATGAGAGATAAGCGCTTAAGCTGCAGATAAAAAATGGAAACAAGAACAGCAATTCTGTCATGCCCACATAAAAGAGCGACAGGTTGCAAATTAAAATAAAGCCGCTCATCAAAGGATTCCCGACTGTTAGGAAAAAAGCGTTTTTCAGCCTGCCCCGGATGCTCATCCGATAATGTGAAGTCAATGAAAAGAAATTGATTGTGTATACAAACAACCCGATTCCAATCACAATAAACACGATTTCCAAAAGCGCATTTTGTGCTTGAAAGAAATAATAATCAATCAGCCACACTGCCCAGAAACTTTGCAGAATCACCCCGGCTAAAAGATTTTTTCGATAGCCTTTTTTAAAATAAGAGAAGTAGGATTTAATCAGCGATTGCTGGTGCGCCTGCATAATCCAGCCGCGCACCATCGAGAAAACAGCGATGGTACTTGGTACTGAAAGCAGTGGAATGAAAATGAGCACCGGCATCAAATACCAGACAAAGCCTGCCTCAAAGCCGTTCAAATACAAGCTCGATACGATCAGCAGCACAGGCAGATTGAGCAGAAACCATAAAATATTCACCACTGAAAACCGCATGATCCATTCAGCTGCTGCATATAAAATTCCAGTGAACCCTGTGAAATCACGCATGCTTTGCCCTCCTTTTCAGCGTATTATTTTACGGCCCCTTCGCCAATCCCTTTGATGATGTGTTTTTGTGCCAAGGCATAGAAAATGATGACCGGAATGATCGTCAAGGTCAGCCCTGCCATGGCTAAATTCCATTGAATCGTGAATTCGCCGAAGAAATAGAACGTCGATAAAGGAATCGTCCGCAGACCTTTGTCGATCAAAGTCAGGGACGGCAAGAGGAAGTCATTCCAGATGCTGATGACATTTAAAATCATGACCGTCGCCGTAATCGGTTTTAACATCGGGAAAATGATGCGCCAAAACACACCGAATTTCGAAGCCCCGTCAATTGTCGCAGCTTCCTCCAGTGTAATGGGGATGGATTTGATGAAGCCATGATAAAGAAATACCGATAAGGCTGAGTGGAAACCGATGTTCATATAGATCAGCCCTTCATGGGTGTTGTACATCGGAATGCCTAAATCCTGTGTGATGGTGCTGATAAATTGCATCAGCGGCATCATTAATGTCTGGAATGGAATGAGCATCGTTGCAATAAAAGTCATGAAGATAAACGTGCTTAATTTATTATTCGTCCGCACAAGCATCCAAGCCGTCATTGAAGACAAAACAACGATAAAGATGACCGAAACAATGGTGACGTAAAGCGAATTCAACAGCGCGCTTACAAAATTCATCTTTTCCATTGCTTCTATATAGTATTGAAAACTGAAACTCTCAGGCAAAGACAAGGCATTTTCGTACAGCTCCTGCCGGTCTTTAAACGAGTTGACGAAGATGATGTAAATCGGAGAAAGGAAAAAGAGCGCCAATAAGATCAACAAAATCGATTTAATCCACCCGGAAGCTTTTTTCATTACATCTCCACCTCACGTTTCTTCGTCAAATAAACTTGGGTTAACGTAATCGCTGCTACAATCACAAAGAAAACAATGGCTTTTGCTTGCCCGAAGCCATAATTGCCGCTGCCGAAAATTTCATTGTAAATATTCATTGCGAACAATTCAGTCGCATTTGCCGGCCCGCCGCCAGTCAGTGAAAGGTTGACATCGTAGATTTTAAAAGCGGATGACAGTGTCAAGAACAGGCTGATAGTAAGTGCAGGCATCAAGAGCGGCAATGTGATTCTCATAAACCGCTGCCAAGGCGTGGCCCCGTCGATTTTGGCCGCTTCCACAACGTCATTCGGAATGGCCTGGATTCCCGCAATATAAACGATCATGACATAGCCGGCCATTTGCCACGTAAATACAAACACAAGCGCATAGAGCGCGAACTCGGGATCGATCAACCAGTTGAAGAAAACATCCGTCAATCCGGTCAATTCCCCTAAAAACTCAAAAACGTCCAGGAATACAAATTGCCAGATGTACCCGAGGATCAATCCGCCGATCAAGTAAGGCATAAATAATAAGGTTCTCGCCGCATTCGCAGTTCGAATCTTCGATGTGACAAGCAGCGCAAACGCAAGGCCAACCACATTGATGGTGATGACCGATAAAACGGTAAAAAGAGTAGTCAGCCAAGCTGACCGCAAGAATTGGTCATCGTCAAACAATTTGCCAAAGTTGTCCAGTCCGACAAACTCCATCGGATTGGCTGAAATTCCATCCCACTCAAAGAAGGCATAATAGATGCCGATCAGAAAAGGTATGATGACTACGGTCGTAAAAATAAATAGCAACGGCACGACGAACAAGACGAACCATTTTCTTTTGTTTTTATTTGCCACGTCTTTCCCTTCTTTCTACTCACTGAAATGTAAAGAGGAAAAATCGGATACGATTTTATAAGGAATAGTGGACACGCCGAAGAGGCGTGTCCAGCTATTCAACACTTATTTACTGTGCGCCTTGCCATGCGGCATCCAGAGCTTCAATGAATTCTTCGCCGGACATATCATCCGTAAAGAACTGTTGAGCAACCGGCGTCAAGTCATTCGGTACGATGTTTGCAGGGTAAGCACCTTGCGACCAAGGAATTGTTTCCCCGCTGTTGCTTGCTTCCAAGACTGCTTGCGATAGTGGATCAAGATCTCCTGCTTCAATGTTCGTCATCGCTGGGACAAAGCCAAATTCTTCAACAATGTAGCGCTGGCCCGTCTCGCTCGTAAACATCCAGTTCAAGAAATCGTTGGCAGCCTGAATTTCAGCTTCATCTTTTTCACCGTTGACAGCCCAGTTGCTGCCGACTCCGACTGCCAATTTGTCGTTGCCATCAAGCGGGAACGGCAGCATGCCGACTTCAAAGTCCATATCAAATTCGGACAGCATTCCCCATGCCCAGTTTCCTTGGTGGATCATCGCTGATTTGCCTGAAGCGAAGTCTCCGATTTGCTGGTCATACGTAACGCTTAGAGGCGTTGGCGTATTTTCTTTAATTGTTTCCATAAATTTGCCGAACTCCTGGAATTCCGGTGTTTCGGCCATTGTTACTTCCCCAGCATTCAATTGCTCAATGAATGCATATGGATCTTCCTGCAAAGAGAATGGATAGTTGCTCATGTGGCCAATTAGGAAGTAAGCGTCTTGCGCCAAACCGAGACCTGTAATATCTTCTCCTTTGAATTTCTCAAGTGTGCTGGCAAATGACTCATAATCTTTTACATCTTCCGGTTTCACTAAATCTTTGTTGTAAATTAACCCAAATCCTTCGACTCCATATGGAATGCCCACGACTTTGTCATTGACTTTCAACTCCATATCCGGTGCAATATCCGCTACAAAGTCTTCTGAACTTAAATCGTAAAGATAAGATTCCAACCGTTCAGCTTCCGTAATGTTTTGGATACTGAAAATAGAAGGTCCTTGATTGCTGTTCATCCGGATTTGAAGCTGTTGGAAATAATCGTCTCCAGTTGTTCCTAATACCTCTACCTCTACGCCGGTTTCATCCGTGTATTCCTGGGCCAAGGCTTCCAGCTGATCCGAAATTTCAACTTTACTTTGGAAAATCGTGATTTTTTTCCCTGACGAATCGCCGCCTGAATCTCCCGAGCTTCCGCCTTCATCGTCCCCTCCTCCGCTACATGCTGCCAACAGCAGCATTACTAGACCTAAAAAAAGTGTACGCAAAACTTTCTTCTGGTTTGTCAATGCAAACTCCCCCTTCTAAAAGTATGGATTGCTATAGTAAATAAAATGATGGATCATTTTATAACTACCGATGTAAGTTAGCTCCCAGTGGAACTTGGATGCTATTTTCGCATTCGAACATTTGTCCGAATGATTCAAAAGCGACTTTCCCCATCCCTTCTACGGTGACGATAAAATGATCTTTGCGGATGGCCAGATGCAGCTTATGACCTTGCCACTGTATGTTGAATTCCATAGAGCGCCAATTGGCCGGAAGCCTTGGATGGATGGTCAGCCTGCCTTGCTTCATGCGAATTCCTGCAAAGCCAAACACGGCTGTTTTCCAGAGGCCGCCGATTGCAGCAGCATGGACGCCATCGTCGGAGGTATCCATTTGTTCGCCAAGATCGATTTCAATGCTTTTTTGGAACAAGGAATATGCAAGTTCCTGATAGCCTAAATCGCTGGCTAAAATGGCATGGGTTGCCGTGCTGAGAGAGGAATCATGCAGCGTCCTTGGCTCATAAAAATCAAAATTCGCTTGCTTAACCTCTTTAGGGAATTTCCGGACGCCATCGATCGACAGCTGCTCCAGCAAATACAGCAAAACGAGTACATCTGCTTGTTTGGTTACTTGCAGCTTATTGATTTGCTCTGAATTGTAATCGCGGTAAATAGCCCTTACTTTCGCCTGATTTTTGTACTTTGATAAATCGATTTGTTTGAGTCCGAGATACGCATCATCCTGCGGAATAATGAAATCTTCTTCACGCGGCTCCGGCAAATAGACGTTTGCCGCTTTTTCGCGCCATTCAGGAATCAGGCTTTCCAAATCCATTTTTTTCGAAAGCTTTTTGAATACTTCCGGATTGATTTCCTTTAACTCTCTACAGTAGTAAATCGCCATTTTCAGATTGGCATGCGCCATGTAGTTGGTGAACGCATTATTATCGACATGTTCCTTGTATTCATCCGGCCCAATTACATCATTTATTTCGTAGCGCTCTTTTTGGCTGTTCCATTCCAGGCGGCTAGTCCAGAAGGCAGCGGTGTCGAAAATCATTTCATAGCCGTATGCATCCATAAATTCCTGGTCTCCGGTCGCTTGTTCGTATTGGTAAACTGCAAAAGCGATATCGGCAGATATATGATGTTCAATCAAACCGGACCAGATTTTCGATTGCTTGCCGGTAACGATATCGATATCTCCCCATTCCGGAGTCGTTTCCCCGTCTTTCGGCCACGCCATTTCCCAAGGGTACATCGCTCCTTTATAGCCTTGGGCAGCTGCTTTTTTGTGGGCGCCTTCCAGTCCAAGGAATCGGTAGATTAAAAGCGATTTGGCGACTTTCGGGTTGGAAAAAATGAAAAACGGCAAGATGAAAATTTCAGTGTCCCAAAAAGCATGCCCCTTGTATCCTTCTCCACTCAGCGCTTTGGCTCCAATCCCCATCCGTTCATCATGTGCCGGGGCCATAATAGTCAGGTGATAGATCGCAAAGCGGATAGCTAATTCATCAATGCCTTTTTCACTTTCCACGTTAAAGCTATATAAATCCCAGACTTTTTCTTGCCAAGCCTGCCGATGCATCTCAAACAGTTTTTCATATCCAGTTAAAGCAAACCGTTTCAATTCTTCCAGTGCAGCTTGCTGCATTTTTGTTAGTTCATAGCCGCCGACTGCATTTTCTTTATCGCGGCTTGTATGTACGGTCACCAGTTTTTCAATTGTTAAGACGTCCTGCTCCTGCAAATCGACACTATAATTTAGCCAGACTTTTCTGCGTTCCATGTCCATTTCCGGCTCAAAATCGATTTCTTTTCCGTTCCGGCTTACCTGGTGAACCATTTGATGGACTATATCAATCCCCGATTCATTAGTTGTTTGGGTCAGCTGAAGAAAACGGTGATCGAAGATACGGCGTTCTCCTTCCAGAAAGTGCTGGGATCCTGAATTCGTCATTTGAGCGTTGATGCCCGAATCGAAAGCGAATTGGACCTTTCCGGATAAACTTTTCACTTCCACTTTGAATCCAAGGAGGTGGAGATGCTCCAAAGACACAAAGCGCCTAAATTTAAAGGATAAAATTTTGCCTTTTGGCGAAGTCCAGATGAAGGAGCGGCTCAACTCCGCCGTCTTTAAATTCAATTGCCTGAGGTAATCGTTCGTCTCCCCAACCTCCAAGCTAAATCGTTCGCCGTCCACCCGGATGTCCATCTGGATAGAATCCGCAAGATTTGGCAATTCGGTCACTTCATTTTTTTGAGAACGGTTAAAAGTTCCATTTATAAAAAAATTTCTTTTTTCCTGGAAATACGATTCTTCTGTTGAAGAACGAAGGCCCATATAGCCGTTGCCTAAACAAAGGATCGCTTCGCACTTCCCTAATCCGGCTGCAGAAAACGCAGTTTCAGAAATCAGCCAATTTTCCAGTTCACCTTCTCCTTTTGCATAATCCAGCATCATGAAACCCCCTTTTGATGTAAGCGGTATCATTTTACGAAAACGTTTTTGCTAAATAAAAAAATATATACGTTTTATTCCGAGACCCTACAGGACTGTTCGATAAAACGCGTTGTTACTTGACCGGTTTATTGCTTTCTACCCGCATTATAAATCTTAAAAACTAAATAGTCAATCAATTTTAAAGGGAAAGGACGCAAATTTACCCATTCACTAGCCCGCTAGCCTCACTTTCTCTTTCCCAAAACTGCTCAGCTATTGAATGCGTTTCTGCTCGACGGCTGCCCCAATAGCAACGCCGATCGCAATGCCCATGCCAATTCCAACAGCCAAATTCCCGAACAGTTGTCCAAGAGCTGCCCCGATTGCCACTCCTATCGCGATGCCCACCCCGATGAACGGCTTTTTCCCTTCCTTGTCATTTCTATCAGCCATTTTGACCACTCCTCTTCTCACAATCAAGAATTTTCATTGGCCAGATTCGATGATCTTGCTACTCTCCCTTATAATAAGCCATCTCCTGATTAAATCCAAATGAATTGGTGGAATATTAGCGCAAAAAAAGTTGCCTCCATTATTCTGGACAACTTCTTTCCGTTGCTCTACTAATTTGCAATGAAGATTTGAGTGTGGTACATCTGATAAGCTCCGCCTGTATATTTAGTCAAAATACCTATCCATTCTTTTTCATAACATGCTAATATAATTATTCAAGAATAGTTAGGTTATACAAAGTACCAGGTTTTTTCGATTTTCGTATTTACTGTATATTATTTTTTAACTTTTTAGGTTTAAAGTCTTATAACTCGAGGTATAGCTACATGTTATATATCAAAATCAAAGGAGAAATTTAAATGGCAGATGCGTTGCAAAATTCAGTTGAACTAAAAGAATTTTTCCAGAATTATCGAACCAAATTCCAAAATAAGCTTCTTTCCGAAGCAGTTAATGTGAAAGATAAAATAGATGAAATACTAACTGTAGGAAATATCGATTTAATCACGAATGCACACAAATTAGTTGGCTATATCATCGATGGACAGGAAGAGGAACTGCGCATTTTTGCAAAGCAAGAAGGCATCGCCTGGGCAACTCACTCTATCGACCTTTCCTTTAAACTAGAATGGATTCAGGCGATCCGCAGAACCCTTTGGACGTTTATCGAGAAATTCAGCGAAGAAATGAAGAAAGAACTTGCTCCGGATTTCTTCCAGTTGGAACAGGCCGTCAATACGGGATTAGATTCATTTTTGAATACATTTTTCATCAATTATTCTACATACAAAGATTCGCTGCTTCTTGCCCATCGGCAATTAGTTGAAAATCTCTCAGTACCGATCATCCCGATCAACTCTTCCGTTTGCATCTTGCCGCTTATCGGCACGATTGATTTTTTCCGCACCAATATTTTAGAAGAGAAAGTGCTTACCGAAATCGGACGTTCCCGCATCCAGACATTAATCATTGATATGTCGGGAATTGCCGATATGGAAATTGAGGTGATCCATCATTTGATGAAAATTATTGACGGGACCGCTATGATGGGCTGCAAATCTGTGATAACAGGCCTTCGGGCTGAAGTAGTCCGGAAAATGATTAATCTCGATTTGAAGTTCGATCAAAAAACAAAAACACTCGGAACGCTTCAGCAAGCATTGAAGGAATATTTGGTTTCATAAATCCAGTCAGTTTTTTGTTGCCGCAGTTAAATGAATTGTGTACTTCTTCAACATGCGCCCCCTAGGCAAAGGGAACGCATGTTTTTTAGTAAATTTATAAAGACAAAATTTTATAGGACTTTCTATTATTTTTATTTTTTTGAATTTTATGAGTATTTGCACTTGACCATCAACTGTTAGACCATATAAACTATAAAAAAATTAATAAATAGTATATTTTACTTACTTAATGTCTCTTAAAAGTTATGTCCGTCCACGGGATCTTCATCGAATTCAACTACAAAGGAGTTCAAGAATATGCCTCAAAAACAAGTAAATGTCCAAGAAGCTGTCAACTATTACTTTTTAAAATCCAAAGATTTTAATCATGAAGATGACCCTCCTACTATTACTCTTTTTTGCCGCTTATCCCGTGAAACGACCTACACTGAAATCTTGCATACTTATAGCAAAACAGATACATTCTGGGTCGATATCGATGAAATGAAGTATGACGAAGCTCCGGAAAAAGTGAAAGAACTGCCGAATCAAATATCTCGGTTTGCCATTTCTGAAGCTGTTTTCAAGGAATTGTACAAAATTTCCCTCAGCAGACCTAAAGAACTATATTATATTACTCCTTATTTTATACAGAAATTATAAGCGCTCTCATTCCATGCAATGGATTGTACGGGAAAGTCCACGCTCACTTGTTTATAATAAAAGCATGAATAAAACAAGGAGTGGAGATGGAATGGAACAAGTAATTCGGCAGTTAAACCGCGAAGATTATCCTTACTTAAAAGCGATGGAAACCGGAATTGAAGATGACTATGTCGTTCGGATTTTTGAGCGGCTCGTGACTGGGCAAAACCGCCTTTATGGCTTATTTCTTGAAGGCCGCCTTGCCAGCGTTTGCGGCTACACCCTTTTCGGAAATAGCCATGCCATGATAGGACGGATCCGCAGCGATGTCCGTTCCCGCGGAAAAAACTTGGCGACCCAGTTAACCCATTATGTACTCAACGAAGCAAAAAACGACCCTGCCGTCCGCTGGGTCGGAGCAAACACCCAGGAGAATAATCTTCCGGCACGCCGTGTTCTTGAAAAACTCGGTTTGAATGTTTACTCAACAGACTATGGCGCCACTGCCCAAGACCTTTCCACTCTAGAAAATGGCAGTCCGCCCTGGTTGAAAATAAAAGATTTATCCCAAAAAAAAGCCTGGATGGAGCGCCTTTATCTCAAAACCGGCGCGGTGTTTCCATATGAATGCTACTATCCTTTCCCAGCCATGCCGGATCTGTTCACAGATGAAAATTTGATCGAATGGGGATTTTATGAAAATGAAGATGCTACACGCCTCCTCATAACGAAAAAAGATTTTAAGAAGTACAATTTCCTGCAGGCTATTTACCCATGGGACGATCTCTTGGAACAGCCCGGTTTATGGGAAACCATTTCAGCGGATTACCGGAAAATGGCGGATAACGCTGAAGAAGCATGCTTTGTCTGGATGGATCTGACAAAACAAGCGGCAGCTTCCCTCCCAGAAAACCATCCTTTTACGCTTCCTTCTCCATGGATACTTTACGGAACACCTGCAAAAAAAGAGTCTCTCCTATAAAAACTGGAGAGACTCTTTTTCAATGGTTACCACTTTTTGTGTTTCTGCCGCTTCAGCAATAGCTCCATTTACTTTCATGCGCATTTTTACTTTTCCCTCTTCGATGCTCTTGAAACAGCACCTGCTGAAACCCCTGCTTGTTTTGCTGCTCGCTGAAAATTCGCTATAGGCGTTCCTACCTCCCTTTCCATCCCTATCCATGGAATCGATTGGGTTTCTACCTTGAAATTTTTGAATCTGTTAATAATCCTTTTATTTCTTCAACTTCCTTGATTTTCTATAGGATTATCACTATATTTTGAATGTAACGGATTACATTTCTGTATTTTCTAATTTTTTAAAAGGAGGTTTTAAGAATGGAATTAGGAGTTTTCACAGTATTATTTGCGGATAAAAACTTTGAGGAAATGCTCAGCTATATCGCTTCAAAAGGCATCAAGGCAATCGAATTGGGAACAGGCGGATACCCTGGGGATGTACATTGCAAAGCGGATGAACTGCTCGGAGATGAAAGCAAGCTCCAAGATTTTAAACAGGCAATCGCTGAGCATGGTTTAATGATCAGTGCATTAAGCTGCCACTCCAACCCACTTCATCCTCAAAAACCGATTGCTGCCGAGGCAGATGAGACAATCACAAAAACATTGAAGCTCGCTTCCAAATTGGGCGTTCCGGTCGTCAATACATTCTCAGGCTGCCCAGGAGACCATGAAGGCGCACTTTATCCGAACTGGCCTGTAGCCGCTTGGCCGCATGATTTCCAAGAGGTTTTAAAATGGCAGTGGGAAGAAAAACTGATTCCTTATTGGAAAGAAAAAAATGATCTGGCCGAATCGCTCCGGGTAAAAATCGGCTTGGAGCTCCATGGCGGATTTTCAGTCCATACCCCTGCTACATTGCTTCGCTTAAGGGAAGCTTGCGGCTCAGCAATCGGTGCAAACTTGGATCCAAGCCATTTATGGTGGCAAGGAATCGATCCTGTTGAGGCCATCAAAATTTTAGGGAAAGAAAATGCCATTCATCACTTCCATGCGAAAGACACTATGATCGACCAGCCGAATACGAATCGGAACGGTGTGACAGATATGACCGATTATGCCAATATGCAAGACCGCTCCTGGTATTTCAGAACCGTGGGATTTGGCCATGATCAAAAAACGTGGGCAGATATCATCAGTGCACTGCGTTTATACGGCTACGACTATGTCGTCAGCATTGAACACGAAGACGGCCTGATGTCTATCGATGAAGGGTTCACAAAAGCGGTTGAGAATTTAAAGCCGGTGTTGGTCAAAGAGTCCGTCGGGCAAATGTGGTGGGCCTAAACTGCCAAAAACAAATAGCCTGTAGAGAAGGAATGAGTCTTTCTCTACAGGCTATTTAAAGTGATCTGAAGCTTCTTTTACCTCATAACGCTGCCTCCGGAAATCTTGAGCGATTCGCCGACTATATTCGGCGCGGCATCTGTTAACAGAAAGACGATGACATTCGCGACTTCCTGCGGCGTCGAAAGCTGTCCGGAAGGAATGCTTTTTTTCGCTTCTTCCATTCCTTCTTCAAAAGAAATCCCTTTCTTCTCCGCTTTCTTCCGGATGCTGTTCCAAGCCATTTCGGTATCGACATACCCCGGACATACGGCATTGACGCGGATATTGTGCTCAATCGCTTCTACCGCCATGGATTGCGTCCATCCGACGACCGCAAATTTACTGGCGGCGTAAGCGGAATTGCCGTGGGTTCCCCGCAAGCCGGATAGGGAAGCAAGATTAACGATATCTCCTTCTTTTCGTTCAAGCATGCGCTGATACACCAATTGCGTTAGGAACAAGGTCGAGTTGAAATTCAAATTCATCACTTGCTCCAGGGTTTCCTCATCGAGCGCTTCTACTATATTGCCGCCCCCGACTCCCGCGGAATTTACCAGCCCATTAA
This sequence comes from Planococcus massiliensis, assembly GCF_000821325.1. Classification (NCBI taxonomy): domain Bacteria; kingdom Bacillati; phylum Bacillota; class Bacilli; order Caryophanales; family Caryophanaceae; genus Planococcus; species Planococcus massiliensis. The sequence goes on from NZ_CCXS01000001.1 coordinate 2,566,840, forward strand.
TAAACCCGAGCTTTTCTTCTGCTGCGGCCACCAATTCTTCACGGCTTTTCGGATCTGCCAGATCGGCAGGCATCAAAAAAAGATTTTCTTCTGCTGTCAGCTGCAGCAGCTCTTCCTTCAGCTTATCCAGCTTTTCTTCATTTCTTCCCGTTGCCGTAATTTTTGCTCCCATCGCTGCAGCGGTTTTTGCCGTTTCATATCCAATGCCGCCTGTTGCTCCAGTGATGAGAATATGTTTGTGCGCTAAAGCTTCCTTAGAAAAAATATTCATATTGCTGCCTCCTTCAATTTGCTGTTGCTCCTCTCTTTCCTTTTTTGGCCATGCTCAAACGCTGCCGTTCAGCCAGACAGGTTTGAAACTCTTTTATATAGGTAAAGAAAGATTAAGATTGATAAAGGTGGGATGAACATGAATATACGCATGTCTTGTATGGGAAGCCTCCTCGTTTCGATTATCCTATCCATCATTTTGACGGTGTTGATCAACTTAATTTTCCTATAAAAAATAGCTTCTAGAGGGTCCCGGCCCGAAGAAGCTATTTTTCCGCTTAGTATGATTCATTTTCCAGCATTTCAACCGCTTTTTCCAACTCCTCTTTTTCTTCTCCTGAAATTTCGGGGAATTGCGGGTCGATTTCCTCCAGAAGTTCAATCATGACTTCCGTGATGATATATCTTGAAAATTCTTCGTTATCCGCTGGCAGAATGTACCACGGGGCAAATTCGGTCGATGTCTTCGTGATCAAATCTTCGAATATCTCCTGATAGCCATCCCAATGCTGCCGCTCTTTCACGTCATTGAACGAAAATTCCCAGTTTTTCTCCGGGTCTTTCATGCGCTTTAATAATCTATTCTTTTGTTCATCTTTGGAAACATTGAAATAGAATTTGACAACCGGGAAGCCATTCTCTGTCAAATAGCGTTCAAATTCTGTTATTTGGCGATAGCGTACATCCCAAATCTGTTCATCAATCAATTCATCCGGCAACGGTGTTTCTTTTAGTAAATCGTGCACTCGCGGCGCGATGACCTCTTCGTAATACGAACGGTTGAAAATGCCGATTTGGCCTCTTTCCGGAAGCCCTTTTTGAAATCTGCGCAAATAATCCATTTTCAATTCCGCTTCACTCGGTTTTTTAAATGATGTTGTTTTGAGTCCTTGAGCGGTCAAATTCGAAAAAAGATAGGTGATGGCTTCGTCTTTTCCAGCAGCATCCATTGCTTGTAGCACCACCACAATCCCTTTTTCTTCTTCCGCCAAAAGCTTCGTGTGCAATTCTTTTAGCCGCTCGATCCGTTCCGCCATTTTTTCATTTATCGCTGCATTGTTATACGTTCTATCTTTCTCAGTGGTTGAGTAATTTTCCAGTTTTACTTGTTCCTCTTTCTTTACTAAATATTTACTTGTATCCATACTGGCCCTCCCTCTTTGTATGTGCAAAGTTTTGTGCGACCGTTCCTCCTACAGTACCCAGCAGCTATCTCCAGCAAACGAGGCGTACTGCCTAATTTGTGTCCAATGCTTGTCTGGCACAGCTTACCTACTTTCGCTATACTTATTTTATAGAATCGCACCCGATGCAAGGAGCTGTAGTATGAAAGAAACCCACGTGGACAACCCGTTTAAAAAACCATTCAGCACGCTTCAAGAGTTAGCGGACAGCGTAAAAGAGATTTTGGATTGCCCCGCGACAATTGAAGACGCCAATCATCGTTTGCTGGCTTATAGTTCTCATGAAGACAGCACGGATTCTGCCAGAATCGGCACCATCATGAGCCAGCGTGTCCCGGAAAAAGTCATTAACCGCTTATGGAAGGAACGGATCATCCCGAAGCTGATGAATACAGATGCTGCTTTGCGGATTCCTGAAATTGCTGAAATTGGACTTCGTGACCGAGTCGCAATTGCGATCCGAAGAAACACAGAAGTGCTTGGCTACATATGGGTACTCGATAAAAACGAGCGGTTATCCGATAGCGAATTAGTGCTTTTAAAAGATGCAGCAGCTGCCGCTTTGCCGCTTCTGTTAAAGCTTCATCGCCAGCGAAAAGAAAAAGAAGAAAACTACCAGGATTTTTTCTGGCAATTGCTGACCGGCCAATTCAAATCAAGCGAGGATATCCAAAAAAAATTCTCCCAACTGCATTTGAAGATGCCGGCTCGATACGCCGTTCTTGTCTTTCAATTCGAAGAAGAAATCAGCCGCAAAATCGAAGAAAACATTTCGTATTTGATTACGACAAGCCAAAAGATCACGAACCATTTTATGGTGGTGATGCGCAATGAATTGATTTTAATCGCTTCGCCCCACCCCACGCAGCCGGACGAAAAAGCCTTCAACGATTTCATCTCTTTTTTCATCTCGGAGATGCATAACCGTTTCACGGTCGACGGCATCCAGGGCAGTTCAGGAACAGTCTATAAAGATTTTGAGAAAGCGGAGACAAGCTACCAGGAAGCTCTTCGCGTTCTTCAGCTCAAGGACCACTTTCCTGACGATTTGGCAGAAGCCACCCATTATCATCAACTCGGCGTGTTCAAATATTTTGATGCCATTATCGAAGAAAAAAGATCCAGCCATTATGAACACCCTGCGATTGCGGCGCTCGAAGAATACGATCAGCACAACAAAACAAATTTGCTGGCTTCCCTGGAAATTTTCATTCAGCAGGACAGCAACGTCCATGAAGCCGCAAAAAAAATGTTCATCCATACAAATACAATGAGCTATCGCCTAAAAAGAATCACGGAAATCAGCCAGTTGAACCTCAAGAACATCCATGAAAAAATGGCTGTTTACCTGGATTTGAAAATTCGGCAATGGGAAAAGCAGAAACGTTTGTGAATTTTCACAAATTAGAGCTTTTTGGTTTTTCATTTCGCACAAAGTAAAAGTCTTTTCTACAACCTATAATGGATTCTACACGCATACCATTATTTCAAGGGGGAACTAGAAATGATTATTGGAATTCCAAAGGAAATTAAAAACAACGAAAACCGTGTAGCGATTACACCTGCAGGAGTCGACGCTTTCCTCAGAGACGGCCATACGGTGCTGGTTGAAACGCAAGCAGGGATGGGCAGTTCGTTTACGGATCAAGATTATATCGATGCCGGCGCGAACATTGTGGCTACAGCGGAAGAGGCCTGGGCAGCCGAAATGGTCATGAAAGTGAAAGAACCGATCGCTTCTGAATTCCATTATTTCCGTGAAGGATTGATCTTGTTCACTTATCTTCACTTGGCAGCTGAGCCGGAATTGGCGAAGGAATTGGCAGAGAAGCAAGTGATTGCGATTGCCTACGAAACCGTTTCAGTCAACCGGACTCTTCCATTATTGACACCGATGAGCGAAGTGGCGGGACGCATGGCTGCTCAAGTCGGCGCTCAATTCCTTGAGAAAATCTACGGCGGACAAGGCATCCTCTTATCTGGAGTTCCAGGTGTGCAGCGCGGAAAAGTAACTATCGTCGGCGGTGGCGTGGCTGGTACAAACGCAGCGAAAATGGCTGTCGGCCTCGGGGCGCAAGTGACGGTGCTTGACTTGAATCCGGAACGCCTTCGCCAATTGGATGACATCTTCGGAAACGATGTGACTACGTTGATTTCGAATCCGTTTAATATTGCCGAATCTGTACGCGAAGCTGATTTGGTCATCGGCGCTGTCTTGATTCCAGGTGCAAAAGCGCCTAAATTGGTGACAGAAGAAATGGTCAAATCGATGAAGGCTGGCGCTGTCGTAGTGGATATCGCCATTGACCAAGGCGGAATTTTTGAAACTTCCGACCGCATTACGACACATGATGACCCGACTTACGTGAAACACGGAGTGGTGCATTACGCGGTAGCGAACATGCCGGGTGCTGTTCCAAGAACATCGACAATCGCGTTGACAAACGTGACCATGACGTACGCTTTGCAGATTGCCAATAAAGGCGTTAAAAATGCCATCCTTTCAAATCCTGCTTTGAAACTTGGCCTTAACACAGCAAATGGCAGCATCACGTACGAAGCAGTTGCAAAAGATTTGGGCTACGAATACACACCAGCAGAAGAAGCGCTCGAGAAAACCGCTGCGTTGAACTAAGAAAAAACCCTTGCTTTATCCTGGAATATTGGATAAAGCAAGGGTTTTTAGTTTGTCATTGCGGTCCGTAAATAGCTGTTTCTGAATGAAAGCCGTCAGCAATCACGGTGTCTTCCAAATTGGTTCCATCCACTCTTACCGGGGACAAAAATACGGCCGGCACTTCCGCTTTCCCGTTATGGACTTTGCGATTGACCGCCACTTTCTCTCCTTTTGCGAGTGCTACGGCCAGTTCAGCCGTTTCTTTCGCCAACGTCTTGATCGGTTTGTAGACGGTCATTGTTTGAGTCCCTTGAACGATCCGCTGAATCCCTGCAAGCTCTGCGTCCTGGCCCGCAACAGGGATTTTTTCAGCGAGGCCATAGCCTTTCAGCGCTTCGAGGGCGCCGCCTGCCGTTGCATCATTTGCCGCGATAACGGCATCTACCTTTCCGCCATTCGCAGATAAAGCCGCAGCCATATTTTCCTTCGCATTCTCCGGTGCCCAGTCCTGTGTCCATTGATCGTAGACAATTTTGATATCGCCCTTATCGATTAATGGCTGCAGCACATTGTAAACGCCTTTTTTCATCATGTGGGCGTTATTATCCGTTTCAGCTCCGCCCAGATAGACATAATTTCCTTTCGGCGCCTCCTCCAGCATGGCTTGCGCCTGGAGCTCCCCCACTTTTTCGTTATCGAATGAAATATACAAATCAATATCTGCATTTTTAACAAGCCGGTCATAGGCAACGACTTTGATGCCGGCTTGATGCGCTTTATGGACCACGGCGGCCGTAGCTTCCGCATTATGGGGAACAATGACCAGCAAGTCGACCCCTTCGCTGATCAGCTTTTCAGCCTGCAAAATCTGGAGGGCATCATTGCCGTTCGCTGCCAAGATTTCCACTTCCGCGCCAAGCGCCTCTATAGATTCTTTAAACAGATCCCGGTCCTTCAACCAGCGTTCTTCCAGTAATGTATCCATTGAAAACCCAATTTTAATCGGTTGTCCGGCCGGCTTTTCCTGCCCCTTCTCATCAATCGGCGGTTCCCGTTCTGCCAGAAACTCCTCCTTCGGCGCGTCTTTCACACAGGCAGAAGCGCCAACCATACATAAAATCAGCAAGAGAAAAAGGACCAGCATTTGATAAATGGACTGCTTCATCGATTTCTCTCCTTACGATCAGCTTTTTGTGGCTGCTAATCCTTTTTTCCCAAACAATGATTTACGGTAGTCTTTCGGCGATAAGGCCGTGTTTTTCTTAAACACCTTGCTGAAATAATTCGGTTCGTGGTACCCCACTTCAAAAGTGATTTCTTTGATGCTTTTCTCGGGATCCGCCAATAGTTTTTTCGCCTTGTCAATCCGGCATTCCGTCAAAAAGTCGATATAATTGATGCCTAATTTTTCTTTGAACATTTTGCTGATGTAGATGGGGCTTAAACCGACTTTTTGCCCTAAGGCGTCCAAAGAGATGTCTTCATTTGAATGCTCACTGATATAGACCTTGATCTGCTGCATGGCATCGGCTTCCAATTCCCCATAATGCTCCGCATAAGAGGCTTTCATCCGGTCCAGCAAATGGCTGGTTTCCGACCGAAGCTGCCGGCAATCCTGCGCCTGGAAGGAATAAAGCGGCGTGTCTGTCTCTACTCCCACTTCGCTCATCACCCGTGAAATGACCCACATCAATTCCAGTACCCGCTGTTGAATTTGAAGGAGGTCCGCTCCCCCGTTTTCGTATACTTGAATGAGGTCAAGTGCATAATAGCGGACATCTTCCCACTGCCCCAACCGGATGTGGTCAAACAGCTTCTTCTCTCCCTGTTTCGCCAATTGCGGATTGAACCCATCTTTTAGAATCGGCACATCCGAATAAAACCGGTACTTTACAGGCAATGTCGAATCCATGGTCGCAATCAGCGCCTCCTGGTAGGATTGGCGGATTTGGTCCAGCGAACCGCAGACTTGGCCAATTCCGATAAACCATCCGGCCTCCGATTCTGTTTGCCGCAAAGACAGAATTTCCTGGGCGAGCGAGATCGCTTGGGAACGGTACGATTTCTCCGGCTCCCTAAAAACGATGATCGGCAGCTGTCTGCCATATAGAGCCCCCACCCATCCGCTTTTCGTCATTCTCACTTTTTCTTTAATTGCGGAATATTGGCTTCCCGAACCGGCAGGCAGCAGGACGCTCATGACAAATTTTTCATTGGTCGACCGTATATCCAGCATCTCAACCAGCATGTCCAAGTGTACTTCATGAACATGATCAAATAATAATTGCGTGACAACATCGGTTTCAACGAGCGTCAACGCCTGCTGCATGGCATTTTGCTGAAACTCGCTTCTGGCCATGACTTTTCGCTCTTCTTCCGTCTCGGCAAGAACCTTTCCGACGGTTGCCACAATCTCACTGGCTTTGCTCGGTTTCAGCAGATAATCTTTGACGCCAAGTTTAATGGCCTGTCTTGCATAGTCGAAAGTGTCAAATGCTGTGACCATCACAAATTTCATGGATGGATGCTTTTGGCTGATCTGTTCAATCGCTTCCAATCCGCTCATCCCCGGCATCTTGATGTCCATCAAAATCAAATTCGGCTGAAATTCGGCTGCGAGGCGAACCGCTTCATTGCCGTTTCTCGCCTGTTCAATCATCAATTCCGGATAAGCTCTGGACAAAATCGCTTCAAGTCCTTCTCTTTCAATCTGCTCATCGTCGACAATCAAGAGCTTAGCCATCCTGTTTCTCCTCCCTCGTTTTCGGCAAAACCATGGTCACTTTTGTGCCTTTGCCTTCTTCGCTTTCAATCTTGAGAACATTTTCTGTCCGGTAAAAAATCCGCAGGCGCTGAACGACATTCTGAAAGCCGATTCCTGTCGAGTGCCCTTCAGCCGGCACTTTTTCCGTATCTAATAAATGGGCGATTTTTTCTTGAGGCATGCCTTTTCCATCATCTTCGATTTCAATGGCGACAGCATCGCCTCTATCGCTGACCCTGAACCAAATATGTCCACCATCTTCTTCAGGCTCTATCGCATGAATGACAGCGTTTTCAATAATCGGCTGCAATGTCAACCCCGGAATCTTCACATTCAAACAAGATTCGTCCACATCCATGTGCACATTCAGCCGATCGGTAAAACGGGCTTGCTGGATTTCAATGTATTGCTTCAAAACGATCAGCTCTTCATAAAGCGTTACCGGCCGGTCTAAACGCTTCAAATTATAGCGGAGCAGCCCTGCTACGCTTACAAGCAAGTCGCTCGTTTCTTCGGCCCCTTCCAAATAGGCTTTTTTTGATAAAATATTCAACGTATTAAATAGGAAATGGGGATTGATCTGGCTTTGCAGCCCTAGCAGCTGGCTTTCCTGCAACAGGAGTTTATTTTGCTGCAATTCCCGTTCCAATTGCGCTTTTTCCTGAATTTCCATAATTAAATTATTGATGTTGATGCGCATCCGGTCAAAAGTTTGCGCCAAGAATGAAATTTCATCATTGGAATCCACTTTGATCTCCAAGTCAAACCGGCCCTTCGATAATTCATTCGCCGATTGGGTGAGCATCTGTACAGGTTTCGTGATGCTGATGGAAAACCAATAAGTCAAAAGCAGCAGCACAAACGTGATCAGCAAAAGCAGCCAAATGCCCAATTGCTTCAGCTCTTCGGATTGTTCAATAATGCCGCGGTAGAATCGGTCATACGTTTTTAGCTCCGTATCGATAATCGTCAACGTCATCTCGGAAATATAAGTGGCAATGCGGGTGGCTTCAGAAAATTCCTCGTTTGACCCTTCCGCCTCCTGTTGGGATTGCAGCATAAAAGAACGGTCTGCCGTTTCAACCAAACTGTCTAGGAGATTTGTATAATTTGTCAGTACAAATTCATTTTCTTCATTGCGTAAATCGTAAATTTCATCTTTTGCTTTCCGGATCTGTGCTTTGCTGGCATCCAGCTTTTCCAGATTGTCCGACGTCGGCTTGATTAAATAATTATTTAAATCGGTCACCAGCTGCTGGCTTGCGACCGTCACTTCATTCAAACTTAAATACCGTTGGAGCACATCATTGTATTGGCTTTGCGTCTTTTGATTGTAATAAGTTAAAGTGACCCAGATGGCAGACATGATAAACAAAACGACGAGTGCCAGCATCCATACTTTTTTCTGTATTTTATTCATCGCTGTTCCTTCACTTTCAACATGCGGATATCGGTCAGGTAGCCGTCCATATCAAGCGGCAAAGCCTCGTCGTTTAGCCAATTCGTGATTAAATCGACACTGGCGCTTCCCATTTCCTCCGGTGCCTGCTTAATGATGCCGTCCAATTTTCCTTGTTCAAAGAGCTTAAAGGACTCCAGCCCGTCATCAAAGGAATAAATATAATAAGGCTCCACTTGCGAGCGCTTGCTGATTTCCTGGATCATCGGCGACGCAAAATCGGCATTCAGAGCGATGAAGCCATTTAAACCCGGATATTCGTTTAATATTTCCTGGGTCTCTGCAAGGATATTTTTCCGCAATTCCACGGTTTCAGAAAGGATCAAGTCAATATTCGGATAGCCGTCAAGCACAGAATGGATGCCTTCAAGCCGCTGGTCTTGATAATACTCATGGCGCACGTTGGCCATCACCACCACTTTGCCGGCAGTGCCCATATCCGACATCAATTGTTCGGCAATCATTTTTCCTGCCAGGAATTGATCGGATCCCACATACGTTTTTCGCAGGCTTTTTTCCTTCGGCACATCATTGGCCACTGTAATAACGGGGATTCCATGAAAAGAAGCTTTGATTTTCGTCAAATCATTGAATTCTTCAGAATCCAAGCCTTGGACAATAATGCCATCCACTTTTGAATAAAGGGCCACTTCGATTTTCTCTAAGAAATCTTCCTCATTATTGCCGTAGCTCCCCCATACTTCGAGGTCAGCCCCTTCTTTTTCCGCTTGCTCAAGAGCCCCTTTTGCAATTTGATCCCAGAATGGAGTATCTAAATTTTTTGTGATGAGTACAAGGCGCAGCTTGCCTTCCGCCGATCCAGCCGCCGCAGGCAATTGCCCGTTTGTGCGAAAAGCTTTTTCCGCTGACAATAAGGTGAAATAACATAAGACGATGCATAAGAGACCGATTAGAGCCAAGCCGAATTTTCGCACGGGAAATATCCCCTTTTTTGAATAGTCAATATTTTTTATCATACCACATAAGAAATGATGCACAATACTTGGTTTTTATGGTATGGATTGGCCGAAAGATGGCAAAAAGAGAGGCTTTGAAAGCCTCTCTTCAGAAGTTATCCGCGTTTTCTGCGCGTCATGACATCAAAGATTACGGCTGCTGCCAAAACGCCGCCGCGGATGATGTATTGATACGAAATGCCGACGCCGAGCAAGTTCATGCCGTTCGTCAAAGAAGCCATTACGATGGCGCCAATAATGGCGCCGGTCACTTTACCGACACCGCCGGCTGAAGAAACGCCGCCGACATAAGCGGCAGCAATGGCATCAAGTTCAAATAGTGTACCGGCTGTCGTGGTGGCTGATTGCAGCCTTGAAGTAAAGAGGATTCCAGACAATGCCGCAAGCATCCCCATTGAACCGAAGACGATATACGTGATTTTCTTTACATTGATACCGCTCAGATGGGCCGCTTCCGGATTGCTTCCGACTGCATAAATATGGCGGCCGAGCACCGTCTTTGTCGTCATGAAATGGTAGATGATGACAACGGCCAGCATGATTACGACTGTCCAGGAGAACCCGTTGTATCCGGCTAAAATCCAGGTAATATACGCGATGACTGCTGAAACTAAGATAAGTTTTAAAGCGAAAATGCCTTTTGAAGGCACATCGAATTTGTATTTCACTTTATTTCGCCGATTAGAGAATTCACTGTACACATACAATAAGATCCCGATTAATCCGACGATCAGCGAAAGAAGGTGCAGCCCATTCACTTCCATAAGCGATGGGATAAAGCCATTCCCCAGCGCATTGAATTTATCATCGTTAACAATGATCGTTCCCGTCTGCTCTGTAACCCGCAGCAAAGCGCCGCGGAAAATGAGCATCGCTGCCAAAGTCGCAACAAAAGCCGGAATGCCGAGCTGAGCGATCAAAAATCCATTGAACAATCCGGCAACAATCCCGAAAATCAGAATGGCCGGCACCGTGATATAAACGGATACGCCCATCTGTGTCAGGAAAATCGCAGCAATTGCGCCGAGAAATCCTGCAGCGAAACCGACAGATAAATCGATATGGCGAATAACGATGACCAATGTCATCCCGACGGCCAATACCGCAATGTATCCTGCGGAATCCAATAAGTTGCTGATGTTCCGCGATGACATGAAGAGACCATCCGTCATAATAGTAAAGGTCAGCAAAATGACCACAAGCGCAATATACATTCCATAATCACGGATATTATCTTTAATTAATGTTTTGACTTCTGTAAGAAAACCCACTGGCTCAACCTCCTAATGCGTTGCAAGTTCCATTATTTTTTCTTGGCTCGCTTCTTCAATGGCCATCTCGCCTTTGATCCGCCCTTCGCCCATTACGTAAACCCGGTCGCTCATCCCAAGCACTTCGCCAAGCTCCGATGAAATCATGATGATGCTCAAGCCTTCATTGATCATCTGGTTCATGATTGTGTATATTTCAAACTTCGCGCCGACATCGATTCCGCGCGTCGGTTCATCCAAGATCAATAATTTCGGGCCGACAAACAGCCATTTGCCGAGCGATACTTTCTGCTGGTTTCCGCCGCTTAAATTGCCGACATTCTGTTCAACAGAGGAAGCTTTGATGTTGATGGATTTTTTGTATTCCGTGGCTACTTTGATTTCTTCGTTGCCGTTTAAAATGCCGTTTGAAGAAATGCCTTTCAAATTCGCGGCTGACACATTGCTCTTAATATCCTGCAGCAGGAAAAGCCCATTGCCTTTCCGGTCTTCCGTGACATAGGCAATTCCAGCCTTAATCGCATCTCTTGTGTGGGTGAACTTCCGCTTGTTCCCATTTAGCAAAAGATCTCCTTGGACTTTGTACGACTTCGGATTGCCGAAAATGCTCAAAGCTAGTTCAGTCCGCCCTGCGCCCATCAAGCCCGCAATGCCGACAATTTCCCCTTTTTTAATATGGAAATCCACATCTTTTACCACTTCGCGGCCCAACTCCACATCATAGGCGCTCCAATTCCTCAACTCCAAAATCTTTTCGCCGATCTTTTTATTCGGCCGCTTTGGATAAATATCTTTAATTTCGCGGCCGACCATGTTTTGAATGATGATGCTCTCGGAAATCGGTCCATCTGCTGCATCCAGCGTGCAAATCGTTTGCCCATCCCGGAGGACGGTCGCTTTATCTGCAATGGAGATGACTTCTTTCAATTTATGCGAAATCATGATGCACGTGATGCCTTCCTGTTTCAGGCCTTTCAATAACTCCAATAAATTCTCACTGTCGTCTTCATTTAACGCGGCCGTTGGTTCATCCAAGATCAAAAGTTTTACTTCTTTGCTCAATGCCTTGGCGATTTCAACCAATTGCTGTCTGCCGACGCTTAAATCTTTCACCAACGTTTCAGGGTTCACTTTTAAATTTACTTTTTTCAGCATTTTTTGGGCTTCGACCACCGTTTCGTTCCAATCCACGAATATCCCGCGTTTTACCTCATTGCCCGCAAAAATATTTTCATAGACTGTCAGATCCGGAAACAAAGCCAGTTCCTGGTGGATGATCGAGATGCCCGCTTTCACGCTGTCGCTGATATTGCTGAACTTCTGGACTTCTCCTTCATAGATAATATCGCCGTCATATGTTCCATGAGGATAGACGCCGCTTAGCACTTTCATCAGCGTTGATTTGCCGGCTCCATTTTCGCCGATCAAGTAATGGATTTCTCCTTTTTTCACTTTGAAATTTACGTCGCTGAGCGCTTTAACTCCAGTAAATTCTTTGGAAATCCCTTTCATCTCCAAAATGTATTCGCTCATTGATAATCCTCCTTTAAGCAAACAATTAGCGGAAAGGCGAAATAGTGATAGATAGCTCTATCACTATTTCGCTGTTGCCTTTTCAATTCTATTCCAGTCCTGTAAATTCGCTTGCTTCATAGTACTCGGAATCGATCAATTCTTGTTTAACGTTTTCTTTGTCGACAACGATTACATCTGTTTGCTTCGCTTTAATGTCAGCTGTTCCATTATTGTAAGAACCCGTTGTTTCCGGTGTTCCGTCGTCAAGAACCGTAACTGCCATGTCGATTGCATCTTTTACAAGTGTGCGGACATCTTTGAAGACAGTCATTGATTGCTTTTCATCAATTACGTATTGGATCGAAGCTTTTTCTGCATCTTGTCCCGTGATCGTGTAATTTGTGATGTCTCCGTCAGAAGAAAATACATCCGCAATCGCACGTGCTGTTCCATCGTTCGGCGCTAAGATCGATACATCGCCTTTCATGTCAGCCGCTACACCCGTTAAGTGCGTTTGTGCTTTGTTCTTCGCTTCGTTTGGATCCCAGTTCGTCGTGACTTGCCCTAGAATTTTGCTCAGTTGGTCACGCGATAATTCGGCTGTGTCTTTTAATGCTTCCGCTTCGCTGGAGTTGGCAATTTTAAATGTGCCATCTGCAATTTTCGGCTGCAATACGCTCCAAGCGCCTTGGAAGAATAGGAAAGCATTGTTGTCAGAAGAAGCCCCTGCGTACAGGTAAAGCGGGACGCCCGTTCCTTCAGCCTTGTCGATCAAGTATTGCCCTTGAGCCGCTCCAACTGCCAGGCTGTCGAATGTTACATAATAATCTACTGCATCTGTATCTGTGATCAATCGGTCATAAGCGATAACTGTCACATCATCTTTTTTCGCAGATTCAACTGCCGCTGCCGCTGCTGCCCCGTCGTGCGGGCTGATGATCAGTACTTTGATCCCTTTATTCAATAAAATATCCACGTTTTCTTTTTCTTTTGCAGAAGATCCTTGGCTGAATAGAATTTCAGTTGAATAATCTGTTTCTGCCAATGCATCTTTAAAGCGCTGCTCATCCTGCACCCAACGCGGTTCATCTTTTGTCGGCAACACAATTCCGACGTCCACTTGGCCGTTGCTGCTGCTGCCTCCGCCTTCTGAGTCTCCGCCTCCATCACTGCATGCTGCAGTAATCAATGCAAAAATCATCAAGACAAGAAATAACGTAAACTTTTTCCCCTTCGTTTTCATTGCCATTCCCCTTTCGCTCTTTTGTTCGCCTTCTTTTTCAGTATAGCTAGGAAAATAGCGTGTGAAAGCGCTATCACTAGCACTCTTTCAATATCATCTATACTTTTTTAATGTTCAAAAAATACCTTTAGATAATTTTAGAGAAAATAAAAAACCGAGAGTTCCCTCTCGGTTTTCAAATTATTGAGCAACTAGCTGGATTGGCGCGTCTGCTTCTGAATTCCGCACTGCGGTGCTGGGGCACTTTCCAAAGATATGAAGCACACAGCGGAGACAAGGTTTTTATAAATGCATCATTTCAAGACACGTGATCCTGCGCAAGCTCGCCGCAAAGCGTTTGTCCTCGAAAGCCACGATCAATCGCTTCACCCCGTTTTGCGGAATATCGGGGTTCTAAACGAGATTTTCATTTCTATTTTTCAACAAACTAAAAAACCAAGAGTTCTCTCTCGGTTTTTAAAAAATAGCCGCTTCTCATGCCAGTTCCAGGAGCCTTTCGTATTGCCATTTCCGTTTTTCTGCTACAGCGTCTTCACTGAAGCCTTTTGCATAAGCGACGGATTTCACGGCATACGTTGAAGCATGGATTGCATGTTCGGCCATATGGGCAGTTGAAACAGCTTGCCCAGCCGCTCTTGCTGCTGAGGCGGCCGCCTCATCTTCCGTTTCTCTTGCAGCAGCATGTGCATCAAATGCCGCTTTGTGCGCATCCCTTACTTTCATTTCTCCTTGCGTCCATAAATGCGCCGCTTCAATGGCGCTTTTCAAACGCTGGTCCGCCGGAAACAACTGCTCATAATAAGAAAGCACATGCTCTGCGCAATCAGCTGCCCAGCGCACGGCTGTAGAGTGGTCGATTTTCTCCAACTGCTCTTCAATTTTTTCCTTGATGTCGGAATCAACAAAGTTTTGCGATGACATTTTTCATTTCACCGCCTTTCTGAGTTTATCGTTTAAAGCTTATTTTCCAATAGAAAATTTCAATGCGAAATTCTTTCTTCCATGGCTACTCCGCTACTTCAGGAGTTCTTTCCTTCTTTATACCTTATCCTTTAGGCTCTAAAACAAAATCTCTTTGCCGAAAAGGTTTTTGTCTCCTTTAAAAGAGGTAAGGAGAAAGACAACATACGATTTGAAAGTGAATGCTGCGGAGGGATTCTCATGTTTTTTTTTTGATTACATCATTTATGTCATACTGTCCATTTCAAAAATTTATCTGTTCAGCTCCTTAAGCAGAACTGAATTCGAATTCGGATTTTTCCTTTTGAATCTCGCCACTGTTTTGATTCTCTCCTGCTGGACCTTGCTGCTGAAAGCAAAAACAAGGCAATGGGTTCTTCTGTTTCTGCTCTTTCTCCACAGCACCTTATTGATTTCCGACTTATGGTATTACCGCTATTTCCAAGATTTCCTCTCCATCTCATTGCTGTCGGATATTACTCAAATCAATGATGTCGGCGGCGGATTTTTAACGCTGATCCAAGCCACGGACTTTTTCTTTTTTGCTGATTTGCTGCTATTCGGTGCTGCCATTTGGTCTATGCGAAAACGCCAGGCACAAGCTCAACATTCGAATCGGAAGAAGTACGCCGGCATTGTGTTAGCTGCCGGAATCGGATTATACGCGCTCCCGATGCTAACGGATTATTTTGCTAAAGGCGCTTCGCCCTTTGATCCAACCGTTGCCGATATGCAGGATTATTATCAGTTTGGGTTTTGGGGCTATCATGGGCTTGATCTCGCCAAAGGCGGAATCGATCTCCTCAGCAAAGAAAATCGCGTAACAGCGGAAGAAGAATCACTCATTCGAGGAGCCAATAAAGGCGGAGAAAATGCAGAAGCTGCCGAAGAGCAGCCGAATGTTATCCTCGTTCAACTTGAGTCTTTCCAAAGCAGTGTCATCCACCACGAAGTGGACGGCCAGGAATTGACGCCAAATTTAAATAAGCTTACTGAAGAAATGCTTTACTTCCCATCTTTTTACCACCAGACGCACGAAGGAAGAACCTCTGATGCCGAATTTATCACGAATACTTCGCTTCAGCCCTTGCGTTCGGGCTCAGTCTATACGCAGTACGAAAAAAATGAATTCGATTCACTGCCGGCAGCTTTAAAGGAAAACGGCTACACCACTGCCGCCATGCATGCGTATGAAAAAGATTTCTGGAACCGGGACAGCTTCTATCAAAATATCGGTTTTGATCAGTTTTTCAGCAAAGAGGATTACCCGGAAGAAAAGAAAATCGGGATGGCAGTGAACGATACAGAATTCTTTACGACTTCGATCGAGCATATGGAAGAATTGGAAGAGCCGTTTTTTGCTTTTCTTGTCGCATTGACGAGCCATATCCCGTATGAAATTCCGGAAGAAGACCGTGCGCTTGATTTGACGGGCTATGAGGATCCGCTTTTAAAAGGCTATTACCAGACCATCCATTACGTCGACGGATCTGTCGGAGTGATGGTCCAAGAATTGAAAGACAAAGGCATCTGGGACGATGCGCTCGTTGTCTTCTATGGCGACCATGACAGCGGCCTTCAAAAGGACGGCAGTGAAATGGCCAAGGAATTAGAAGTCGAATCAGCAGTCGACCAGTTTGAACTCAGCCGGCGAGTGCCCTTATTCATCAAGCCGCCAAACCTTGCTCAAGGTGAGACCGTCGATAAAAGCGGCGGCCAAATTGATATCACGCCAACTATCTTAGCGATTCTTGGCATCAGCCAGCCTTATGTGCTCGGCCAGTCTTTAATGGATGAGGAAGCAAATTTAACGGTGTTCCGCGACGGTTCGTTCCGCTTTGAAGACGTGTATTATTTGCCGGATCTTACGGAGCCGATTGGATCAGGCACTTGCTATTCCATTGACACGGAAGAGGAAATTCCGTTTGACCGATGCGCACCTCACATCGGCAAAGCGGCGAAACAGCTGCAAGTTTCAGACACCATCATCCAGGAAAACGCCTTGGATGAATTGCGGCACTCTAGCCGCCCTTGAAACTAAAAGCTTCCGGAAAGAAATTTTCCGGAAGCTTTTTTCGGTGTTTGTGTCCCTATCGGATCTCCCCTTCTTTTGCTGCTGAAGCCCGGAAAGTAAAACCAAAGACATTTCAGCGATTAGCGAATATAATAGAAGCTGTCTGTAAAAACGTTCCTCTTTTTTTATGAGAAGGAAAATAAAGTAACCGATCGATACCGGAGGAGATTTTTTGAATTCGAAAGCTTTTTCTTTAGCCTTATTTTCTGTTTTGATCTGGGGTTCTTCATTTGCCGCCATCCGGGTCAGTTTGCAAGGCGGCTATGATGCTGGCCAAAATGTCTTGGTCCGCTTCATAGTCGCTTCCATTCTTTTTCTGATTTATGCTTTATGGCCAGGAACGAAATTCCGCCTGCCGCATAAAAGCGATATTTTAAGAATCTTGCTGCTTGGCTGGATCGGCATCAGCCTCTACCATATTTTCGTTACATTCGGCATGGAATCCATCTCTGCCGGAACGGCCGGCATGCTCGTCGGTTCCGGGCCGATATTCACTGCCCTCATCGCTTTCTTTTTCTTGAAAGAGCGATTGACTGGAATCGGCTGGGTCGGCCTCGGCATCGGATTTATCGGGATTCTGTTCATCGCATTCGGTTCAGCCGATGCTTCTTTGACGCTGACGAACGGCGCTGTCTTCGTCTTGATCGCAGCTTGCGCTTCCGCCGTGTTTTTTGTTTTCCAAAAACCATTGCTGACGCGTTATTCGGCCATTGAGCTGACCGGTTACTTTACGTGGGCTGGCACTTTGCCATTTTTGATCTTTTCACCCGGCATTTTCTCAGCGCTGCAAAATGCCACCGTTGAAGCTCATTTCGCCACGCTTTATGTCGGCATCTTCCCGGCCGCGATTGCCTACGTGACATGGGCCACTGCTTTGTCGCTAGCGAATGCGAGCTCCGTCTCGAGCTTGATTTACCTGGAGCCTGCAGTTGCGATTGTCGTCGCCTGGATGTGGCTCCATGAACTTCCCTCTGGGCTTTCGCTCGTGGGCGGCGTCATCGCCATCAGCGGCGTCCTTATTGTCAATTTCCTTGGGAAGCGGCGAGAAAAGCAGCGCCGCATTTCGGATCAAGCTGCTGAATCGTCGGTTTGATCTGGAAGAAAAAGCCATTTGTAATTTGCAAATAGCTTTTTTATGGAATGAATTGGCTGAACGCGCATAAATTTCTCTGAACGCGCGCATTTTCTTATGAGCGCGCACAAATCGATTTGAACGCGCGCATTCTCGGATGAACGCGCGCATCCATAAAAAAAGCAATCTGCGTGAACCTTTTCCCGCTTTCATTTGTATAGTAAGTAATCATACAAAAAGGAAGTGGAAATAATGGGAACAGGATGGGTCGTTTCATTAATCGTGATCGCTTTTATGATGGCAGTCATTTTAGGCATCGCTATTCCAATGGATAAGAAATATATTGTAAGGGAAAACCGAAAGATCAATTACAAAAAAACAATGATTTATTTGCGCTGGAATGTTTTTGACACCTTGACTTTGGCCTTGGCCATTTATACGATCGTTTGTATACAGATATTGAATTTGTTGGTTTCCACTGGGCAATCCGTCGAGAACCCTTACGTGCAATTTTTTACGAATCAATCCCAGGTCTGGTCACTCGTCACCATCATCTATTTGATCAGCCGTGTTTCCATTACATTGAAGACGATTAAAGAACGGTGGGGAGACGGAAGTGGAGAAATCTGAAGAACAGTTGATGACAGCTTACCAACAAGGCGATGCGAATGCTTTAGACAGCATTTATCGCTTGATGCAGAAACCGCTGTATTCGTTCATTTTCCGTTACACTCGAGAGGAACAGCTGAGCATTGATATCGTGCAGGATACGTTCATGAAGCTGCAGGACCATAAGCAAACCTTCGATCCGCAGAAAGGCACGCTCAAAAGTTTTCTTTTTCAAATTGCGTACCGGTTGATGGTCAATAAATTAAACCGGCGCAAGAAACTGTCGTCTCTTCTGCCCTTTCTGGTGCCGCGCCAGAAAGAAGAATTGTCCCGGCCGGAACAGATGACCGTGAGGGATGCTGTTGCTAATCTTCCTGAAACGGAACGCGCAGTCATTCTCTTATTTTATTTCCATGATTTGTCCCAAGAAGAAATGGCGCAGATCCTCGGCATTCCAAAAGGCACCGTGAAGTCGCGGCTGCACCGGGCGACGAAATTACTGAAAAACGATTTGGAGGGATTTTACGATGAATCAAGAGCCATTCGATAAAGATCCGCTTTTGCAGGCAAAGCTGCAGGAAGACTTGGTAGAAGTTCCCGATTTTCCAATGAAAGCAAGCCGGTGGAACCGATTGCTTCACTATTTAGGTTCTCCTGCACAAGATCCGTTCGAGCCGCTTGTTGCGACGAAATCAGGCATCATTTCGCTGAAAGTGCTCCCCGCTGCCGGAGGCGCAGCCCTGGTCGCTGCACAGTTTTTATTTTTCCTCTAAATCTCCCTGATCGTAAATAAATATACTTTTCCCCAAAAATAGAGAGGCATCCCCTAAAGGATGCCTCTTTCTAATTTCTCAATCTTCGATCTTGAACCAGCCCGGGATGTTGACGATGGTGTCCCAAAGGTCGTCTGGAATGTCCAATTCGTCTTTTTTGCTCAAATAAAGGGCTTGGTAGATTTCTTGCTCCTGGCTTTTTTTCACTTTTAAGAGCCAATCCGGGTCCATGATCAATGCGTGCCCAAGCGAAACGAATGGCGTAACGTCCAATGCTTCTTTGACTTGATCGACCGTCTGCAAACCGCCGACTCCGATGACCGGAATCCGGTCGCCGACATGCTCCTGGAGCATGACGACACGAGAACGGCTGTCTTCTTCACGAATGGAGCCTCCGAAGAATTTGCCGACGGAAGCATGCAAATAATCGATTCCTTTATCGGCTAACGCCGCCGCGAATTTCAACGTATCTTCCATCGTGATTCCCGGCTCTTCACGTTCTTCCGGGCTCAGCCGGTAACCGACGACAAACGGCTTTTCAGCGTATTTCGCGACCGCTTCTTGGATCGATTCGACGACTGCCAGCGGAAAGGCCATGCGCTCCATCACATCCCCGCCCCACTTGTCCGTCCGGCGATTGGAATGCGGAGAGAAAAATTGCTGGATTAAATACGTATTGGCGCCATGGATTTCCACTCCGTCAAAGCCTGCTTTGATCGCACGCCGCGTCGCTTCTCCAAAAGCTCTAATGGATTCTTCGATTTCCGCTGCTGACATTTCACGCGGAGTTTCTGCATTTGGGCGGACGGATGGGATGTCGCTCGCTGATATCGGCTGCTCACCATTCAATAATTTTGAGTTTGACATGCGCCCTGCATGATAGATCTGCAAAATCGCTTTTGCACCGCCTTCATGAATGGCATCTGCCAGCCGCGCAAGGCTTTCAATCCGTTCGTCAGAATCTGCCCCGAACGCATTCGGAAAACCGATCCCGAGCGGCTCCACATGTGCACATGCCGTAATGACCGCTCCTACACCGCTTTTGGCGCGGCGATGATAGTATTTCAATTCGTCGTCTGTCACGTCTCCATTCGCATCCGATGAAGAAGTCGTCATCGGTGCCATCATGACGCGATTTTCCACTTTTAATCCTGCTGTAAATGTATAAGGCTCAAATATGCTGTCGATCTTTATGGCCATTCCAGTTCCTCCTCAAGTCGATGATTGCTTGTTGTATGGTAAATACCCTTCCCGGATATTCTAAAACGGTGTTCTCCTTTTCAATCTTAAAGGATAGAAAATTGAAATTGTAGATAAATGCTTCCT
Source organism: Planococcus massiliensis (assembly GCF_000821325.1). Lineage (NCBI taxonomy): Bacteria > Bacillati > Bacillota > Bacilli > Caryophanales > Caryophanaceae > Planococcus > Planococcus massiliensis. The sequence goes on from NZ_CCXS01000001.1 coordinate 2,586,954, forward strand.
TCTCTGAATAATTCAGTCTTTTGGCTGAAATAGAGCCTCTTAGCTGGATGCCTATACTTTTTTCCAGTTTCCGTGTCAAAAGTTAGAGGCACGTTATACGAAATAAACCGATTTGTTATTTTATTGATTCATTTATTATTTTATTGTTTTCCGGCAAGTCCCTTCGTTATCTTTTCTATTTAATCCGCTATATGATGGAAAGAGAAAGATTAATCCAAACAATAAGGCCATTCCACAGCAAAGGATGATCCAAATGAAAGCGATTGCCCCGTTAGTTTTTCTGATGTCGCTCCTGCTTATCTTAAGTGCATGCTCCAATGGACAGCCGCTCGCAAATGCCGGGCAATCCAATCCGGGCAAACCGGCCCCAGCTTTTGAACTCACCGACCTGGAGGGGAATCTCCACAACTTGTCCGAATACGCGGGCCAAAAAGTATACGTGAAATTTTGGGCTTCCTGGTGCTCCATTTGCCTGGCTGGCATGGAAGAGTTGAACACACTTGCCGGGGAAGACAATGATTTTGTCGTCTTGTCCATCGTTTCGCCAAGTTCCAATGCAGAAAAAGACAGCGCCTCATTCAAGAAATGGTTTGAAGGCGTCGAAAACACAGAAAACATCCAGGTTTTATTGGACGAAGGCGGCACGTTCTTCGATGAATACGGCGTCCTTGCTTATCCGACGTCCGCTTATATCGGCTCTGACGGAACGCTCGTAAAAAGCTCTCCCGGACATTTCAGCAACGCAGAAATTAAAGAAACATTCGAATCGATCCAATAAACGAAAGGCGGCTGACCATGATGACTAAAAAACGAGCCGGTATTCTGCTGCTTGGCCTATTGCTGCTGCTCCTTGCCGCGGGATGTTCCCCATTGAATTTGAATGCTTCGGGTTCCAATTCAGCTGAGGCGGAATCCAAATTCCCGGACAACCCGAACGATGGCCTGCAATTTGATGAAGAGCAATTGGCAGACATTTGGCTTGCGGGCGGCTGTTTCTGGGGAGTTGAAGCCTATATGGCGCGCGTCTACGGCGTCTATGATGTGACTTCCGGCTATGCAAACGGCAATACGGAAAACCCGACTTATGAAGAAGTGACAAAAGAAAATACCGGACATGCTGAAACGGTCCATGTTCGCTACGATCCGGAACGGGTCGACCTCAAAAAACTGCTCGGCCATTATTTCATGATCATTGATCCTACCCTGTTGAACCAGCAAGGCAACGACCGCGGGGAGCAATACCGCACCGGCATCTTTTATGAAAATGAAGCGGACCGTGCGGTAATTGAAGAAGTGATGGCAGCGGAACAATCCAAATACGACGATCCGGTTGTGACGGAAGTTGAACCGCTCGAACATTATTATTTGGCAGAAGAATATCACCAAGACTACCTCGAGAAAAATCCGAATGGCTATTGCCACGTGGAATTCGATTCGCTTGAAGACCAGGAAGTGCCGTCGCTCATTGACGCTTCCCTTTATCCGAAGCCAAGCGACGAAGAGTTGAAAGCGAAATTGACTGAAGCCCAGTATAAAGTGACGCAGGAAAACGATACTGAAACGGCTTATTCCAATGAATACTGGGACAACTATGAACCCGGCATCTACGTGGATGTGGCGACTGGCGAACCGCTTTTCTCATCCGCGGATAAATACGATTCCAAATGCGGCTGGCCAAGCTTTACCAAGCCGATCGAACCGGAAGTTGTAACGGAGCACGAAGACACGAGCTATAATATGGTCCGCATCGAAGTCCGCAGCCGCTCTGGCGACAGCCATCTCGGCCACGTCTTCAATGACGGGCCAAAAGACAAAGGCGGACTCCGCTACTGCATCAATAGCGCTTCCATCTTTTTTATCCCTCAGGAAGAAATGGCTGAAAAAGGCTACGGCTACCTGGAAGGGAAATTGTAAGTGCAAAAACAGCCGCTCACTGAGGAGAAATCCCAGTGGAGCGGCTGTTTTTTTATTTCACAATGCTGTAATAGACCTTTGAAGTGATGCGGTAAATGACCCAATAGATGGCAGCGAATGCGATAACGACGCCGATAAAAGATAGCAGCCACGTTTTTTCATTCGTGATGCCGAACAGCGTCAATAATTTGCTGACGATGGGATAAGCGAAGATGACATGGATCGTAGCAACCACAATCGGCAAAAGGAACATCCAAATAATCTGCGATTTCGTCGAATCGTGGATCATTTCTTTATCCAGTCCGACTTTCTGCATGATCTGGAATTTCTCCCGGTCATCGAATCCTTCCGAAACCTGTTTGAAGTACGTGATCAATACCGTGCCGATGGTAAACAGCAGCCCGAGGAAAATGCCAAGAAACAGGAATCCGCCGTTTGTGCTGTACCAATCTTCACGCTGAAGATCCCGCGATTCATAGCGTGCGCTTTCGACTGAATAGGATTGCATCCGGATGCGGTCGGCGTATGCTTTCTTTTCTTCGTCCGTGCCTGTCGTATTCCAGCTGATGTCTGCTGAAAGCCCGACAATAGGCGCATCCGGGAATTGTTCCTTGTAGCTAGCCATCAGGCTTTCAATATGGGACATATCAGGAACAACCAATACAATGGTTTCCGTCAATCCCGTTTCAGCGCTAAAGTCATTTTCAATCGGCGTCAACTGGTAAAGACGGTCGCCGATAATCAGTTCTTCCTTCGTATACTTTCCATTGGAATGGTAAAACAAAGCTTCATCCTCTGCCAGTTCAATGTTTTTGCCGGTCATTCCATTATAATCTTCCAACGGAATGACTTGCCCAAACACATTGAGCTCTAAGCCATCAAAGGCCTCTGTAAAATTAAAGCGATTATTGTCTAGCGAGCCGTAGATGGACTGGAAACGAAGCGCCTCCATCTCGGTCACTTCAAGCCCCAACTTTTCCGTTTCCTGTTCATAATGCGCCTGCAAATCGGCAAATTGCTGCTCGATGAGTTCCGGCTGTTCCGGATCGCCGAATAAGCTCATATTGTTTTCAAATGGATAACGGTTTTCCAACGTTTCTTCGCTGCCGACGTAGATCATCAAAGTCGTCGACAATGCAATGATGACCATGGAAGCCAAGATGCAGATATTCGCCAAGCCGACTGCATTTTGTTTCATTCGGTACAGCATCCCCGAAATGGAGATGAATGCACCCGGACGGTAATAAATCCGCTTGTTTTTCTTCAGCGCTTTTAAAATGAAAATCGATCCCGAAATGAACAATAGATAAGTGCCGATGATCACAAGAAATACGGCCAGGAAGAATTTCGAAATGGCGCTGATCGGATCCGGAATCGTCAACGAAATCCCGTAGCCCCATCCAAGGAAAACAAGCGCCAAGATAAAGAGGATGATCGATCCTTTCGGTTCCTTTTCCCCTTCCGTCTTGCCTTTCAATAACTTAATCGGATTTGCAAAAGTGAATTGGCTCACGTTGTAAATATACGTAATCGCAAAGATTGCCAAAAACAGAAGGACGGTCCAAAGAATCGGATCGAGTGCTATCACGTAGCCAATATCCGTCGGCAATTTCAATAGATAATTCAGCAGCATGAAGAAAAGCCGGCCAAAAACAAGCCCTGCCGACAGCCCCGTCAAAATGCTCGCCACGCTTGTAAACATCGTTTCAAACAATAAGATTTTCGCGACATGCCTTTTCTCGAGACCCAAGATTCCGTAAAGCCCGATTTCTTTTTTTCTTTTCTTGATGACGAAGCTGTTCGTGTAAAGGATGAAAATGACCGAAAAAATAGCGATGATAATGACGCCTAGCGAAAACAGCGTCGGCAAAGCAGAAGAACGCTCCTGCACAAATTGATTGGCCATCAGCGATGCCATCAAATAAAACATCATGATGATAGCGATGGATGACAGCAAATACGGAATGTACAAGGTTTTATTCGACTTGATGTTCCGCAGCGCCAGCGCAGAAAAGAAACGGTTATTCATGCCCTTCACCCCGGCTTGACAGCACCGTCAAGGATTGCGAAATGCGGTCCATGAATTCATCAGCCGTTTGGCCACCCCGGTAAATTTCGTGGTAAACCGATCCGTCCCGGATAAACAGCACCCGTTTTGAAAAGCTCGCCGCACGCGTACTGTGGGTCACCATCAAAATGGTCTGCCCTTCCTCATTGATGCCTTTTAGAATTTCCATCAAATTTTGGGAAGCTTTCGAATCGAGCGCGCCTGTCGGTTCATCGGCAAGAATGATTTTCGGGCGCGTAATCAAAGCGCGCGCTACCGCTACCCGCTGCTTTTGGCCGCCTGAGACTTCATACGGATATTTATGGATGTGCGCTTCGATTCCGAGATTCCGGACAATCGGCGCCAGCCGGGCTTCCATTTCCTCGATCGGTGTTTTCGACAATACCAAAGGCAATAAAATATTGTCCTTGATCGAAAAGTTATCCAGCAGATTGAAATCCTGGAACACAAATCCCAGCGTGCTGCGGCGGAATGCCGAAACCTCTTTGTCTTTAATTTTGGATAACGGATTGCCGTCCAGGTAAACCTCCCCAGATGTGGCATCGTCCAAAGTCGAGATGATATTCAATAACGTGGTTTTTCCGGAACCCGATTCCCCCATAATCGAAACGAATTCCCCTTCTTCCACTGAAAAATTAACGGTTGATAACGCTTCTGTCTGCTGAGCTGAGAAACGGGCTGTATATACTTTTTTTAGATTTTTGATTTCCAATAAGGCCATTGCGAACCCCTCCTTGCATTTAATCATAGGCCAATCGCAGGCGGGGTGCCTGTACCTATTCTTACAAACAGATTTTGTTTCTTACGGTTTCGTAAGGTGGCTCGAGAAAAGCGGAAGCGCCCATCTAGCCTCGATGGGCTTAAGGCAGAACACGAAGGAAATCCTGATTTCCGCAGTGGGCTGACTTAAGACCCCGAGAGGCTGGGCGCTGGAGGCTGGACAATACGAATAGCGGAAACAGCCGTTCAATCAAAATCCGTATAATCTTCCCTCGCCATCCGGATGGATACACGCGTTCCTTTGCCGAGCTCCGACTGGATGGAAAGCGTGTGCCCGAGACGCTGCGCTATTTTCTGGGCGAGAAAGAGCCCGAGCCCCGTTGACTTCTCATGCAGCCGGCCGTTCAAACCCGAATAGCCTTTATTGAAAACTTTCGGCAAATCCTCCGGCCGGATGCCGATCCCCGTATCCTCGATGACCAGCGTTTGCGGCTGGGACGGATCGGCGTAAATGGCAATGGAGCCGCTCGCCGTATACTTTAAGCTGTTCGACAAGAGCTGCTCGATTAAATTCTGCAGCCATTTCCCATCGGACAGCACTTTCAGCTGCAGCGGCCCGTAATGGAGTTTGATGCCATTATAGATAAAGAGAATGGAATATTTCTTAATGGCGCTTTTGATGACTTCATCCAAGTCGATGGAAGCCAAATCCATCTCTGAACCGGTTTCTTCCAACTTCACATAGTTCAGCGCCATATGGGTATAGTCTTCAAGCCGCAGCAATTCCTGAGAAATTTGCTTGGCTTCTTTCGCCATTGAACTTTGCGTCAACAAACTGATCGCTGAAATCGGCGTTTTAATCTGGTGGAGCCAAAGGGTGAAATAATCGAGCTGATCGGCTTGCCGCACGAGATGGGTCTGTTCTTTCTCTTTCAGTTCTTCCAGCAAAAAAGCGATTTTCTGCAGATACAATCGATCCGTGGAATGCACCGCTTCTGAAAGCTCAACCACTCTTGAGAGGTCAGCTGTATGAAAAGCTTCAATCGTTTTGTATCGCTCAGCATACTGGATATAACGAATGATTAAATAAATGCCAAAAAGAAAAGCCGAGAGTTCCACGCTATAAAGAAAAAGGCCGATTGGCAATTTCCCTAAAACATAAACGAGCCCGAAAATGAATAGCATGCCAAAAAAGACCAGAAGTTGTCCGCGTATCGCCGAGAGAAAATTCCGTGCGATGGTCCGATTAAAAGAACTACGCATGGGCGGCCTCTTTATTGAGCGCATAGCCCACTCCTTTTTTCGTGACAATTAAATCCGACAGTCCGACTTGCGTCAATTTTTTCCGCAGTCTGGCCACATTCACAGCCAAAGTATTGTCATCGATAAACGACTCATCTTCCCATAATTTAACCATGATTTCTTCTCTTGCGACGTAATCGCCTTTATGTAAAAACAGCAATTCCAAAATTCTGAGTTCAGTCCGGGTCAAATCCACTTCTTGTTCGGCATAATACAATTTCGATTCCGAAGGTTTTAACACCGCGCGATTGAAGTTCAGGAAATTATCACTTTCATTGAAATCATAAGTCCTTCTGAGAAGCGCTTGGGTTTTGGCAATCGCGACCGTCAGATCAAAAGGCTTACTGATAAAATCATCTGCCCCCATCTGGATCGCCATGACAATATCCATGTTTTCATTGCGCGAAGAAATGAAAATGATCGGGACTTGGGAAACTTTGCGGATTTCCTGGCACCAATAATAGCCATTGAAACTCGGCAATTGGATATCCATCAGCACAAGCTGAGGGTTCTTTTCTGCAAATTCCTCCATCACTTTGCCGAAATCCTCCACAATGAAAGCTTCATAATTCCATTTCTTCAATTCTTCATTCAAAACGCCTGCAATCGTTAAATCATCTTCAACAATCATGATTTTAAACATGCTCTCAGTCCAATCATTTAGTAGATTCCAAATGCTCCTTCTAGTTTAGCCGAAGTTCTTGCAGACAGCAAAAAGCGTTCCAGGAAATGAATTTCCTGAAACGCCTTTATTATTTCGCAGTCAAAGAAGTAATCGAGTCGTCTGTCATTAAATAGCCGTGGCAAGCAATCAGCCGCCGCCTTAAATCATCAGAGACATGGGAAGCATCGTAAGCACACACAGAAATCGCGTTTCGCTCTTCCACTTCGCTGGCTACATTTTTTTCATAAAGTTCAATTTCATTGAGAATGTCTTGCTCGCGTCCCCACTCAATATGCCCCCATGTCCGGAAGGCCAAGTCATTCTCAACAAAAATATCGGTCGCTTTTTTAAAATGGGCCAAAATAGTCGGAGGATGGAAATTCCCATTGCGCCAATAGAAATCAAAGTTATTGATAAAATGGATGCCTTCCATCTCTTTTTCAGATAATGAATTTTGCAGCTCTTTAAAGACCATTGGAGAAATGCGTCTATTTTCGACAAACAGCACACGCTCTCCTTGTGCCAGCCCTTGGACAATAAACGATACCGCATTTTCAATATACGATTCCAATTGGTTGTAACTATAAAAAACATGGGCACCTTTAGTTTGGCCAATTTGCTTTGCCAATTCGACACTTGCTTCTCTCATAAACGGCCTACCCCCTATTCGCATTTTCCTGCGCGATGATTTCTTGTATTTTCTCTCTCTAATATACCCTTTAATTTCCAAAGAATAATATAGGCCGAACGATATACATCATCAAAAAAAAAAAACGGTTGAAATCCCCCGTTTTTTGTACGGATCAGTTCATCCTCTAATGATAAACCAATAGACACACATAATCCCCAAATCTGCCAGAACATGGCCAATCATTGTTGCTGAAATAGAACCGGTACTTTCACGGATAAAGCCCCAGAATAAACCGGCAATCAAGACAGGAATGACAGCGGCAAAGCTGTATCCTGCTGCAAATATAGGAATGATCGACAGGAGGTGATATAAGGTATAAAAAAGAGCGGTCAGCGCGATGGCTGAAAATGCTGTCCCTTTCTGCCGGAGCCGATTGAACATATAGCCCCGCCAATAAACTTCTTCTAAGATTGGGTTGGCGAGCAGCAGAACTAAAACGAGCCCGATTTCACCAGCTCCAGAAAATCCCCACTCCAATAATAGAACCCTCAAACTGTCAATATCCAGTAAATACACATGAAGCCATTTCAAGCCTCCATAAATGAAAAGGAAGAAAATCAGGCCGCTGATGATTCCTAACATAGCTGATTTCTTCGTTAACTTTAACTGCTCTTTTGGAAACGCTTTGTCAATCATCGGTACAAACAGGAGCCAGCTATAGAAAAGAAGAAATGTGATAACGACGTTTTCAAAAAACCACAGCCCGATAAAGATCATGATCGTCGGTCCAATCAAGCGGATGGCATTTTTCATCGTGTGTCCCTCCTTCCATCAGTTATATGGTTTTAAAAATCCATTAACCGCTGCATTGAATTCCATGAAAAATTGAGGCGGTACTTGATGGGTTCCTTTTTCGACAAACACCACTTGCGTTTGGGGAGCTGCCTTTTCAAACGGGAGGCGGTAATGGTGCATCGGCTTTTCCAAATCCCCATAGACAAGCAGGATCGGCATCTTTAAGCGATAAAGGGAATACGTCGATTTGTAGCGAAGGCCCGTCTTGCAGAATTCATAAGCCCGTTCCGCATCCGTATGCTTGGCATACTCATATATCTTTTGTTCATCTTCTGGAAAATATTTATTCAGTTTTGCCTGCAGTTTGGCAGCTAAAGGAATTTGGCGGAATTTCGCCATATACATGACGGATTTGATAAAAAATTTTGGTGTGAAATTATTCAATTCCGAATAGCCTCCAGCTAAAATCAAAGCAGACGTCCTTTCAGGATACTGCAACGCGAATTCCTGGGCAATCAAGCCCCCATGGGAATAGCCGCAGATTACTGCTTTCTCCACCTCGAGATGATCCAATAATATTTTCAAATGATTCGCGAGAAGTTCGATAGTCAGAGAAGTATCGCCATTTGTGCTTTGTCCATGGCCGGCCAAATCATAGAAAATCAGCCGATAATTTTCAGCAAGGCTTTCCTGGTGCATAAAAACATTATGCCCCATAACAAAGGGATGGATAAAGACAATCGGAAGCCCTTGTCCTTTCGTATAATAATAAAGCGATAAAGATTCATCGATTTTGGCATATGGCATCTATTTGTTCACTCCTTCAGAGATGGTGTCCATTGAATACTCCCGGCATATTGCCAGTAGTAGAGAATACCCTAATCCGCCCTTGAACAAAACGCTATTGAAAAAGCCATCCGCAGCAGTTGCTGCGGATGGCTTTAAGGTATCACTCTTAATTATTCAAAAAATCAGGATTCAAATAATTCGGGTTCGGATATTTATAGAACCCTTCCCCTGTTGCTTTCCCTAATTTCCCTTGGTCGATATAATCGGTTTTCAGCATTGCAGCGAGCTTCTTGTAATCTTCACGGCCAGTTGCCTCAGCTTTCGCTGATACAATATTGTAAGCCGTATTGATGCCGACTACGTCTAAAATCGCAAAAGGACCCATCGGTGCTTTAGTTGCAATCATCCACGTTTTATCGATCGTTTCAGCATCTGACACTTCATTCACTAAGAGCAATTCAGCTGCGTCAAGCAGCGGCACCAACAAAGAATTCAAAATATAGCCTGGCTGTTCTTTATGCAATGGCAAAGCCACCATGCCGATCGCTTTCGCAAATTCAACCACATCATCAAACACTTGCATGTCGGTTCCCGCATGCTTCATGATTTCAGCTGTATTGTTCAACCAGATGGTATTGGCAAAATGAAGCGCCAAGAATTTTTCAGGGCGTCCAGTTGCATCCGCAAACTGGCTAGGCAATAACGTTGATGAGTTTGTGGCGAAAATCGTTTTTTCCGGTGCCACTTTGCCTAAATTTGTATAGAATTCGGTTTTGATGGCAACCACTTCCGGAATTGCTTCGATGACAAGATCTGCATCCGCCACGGCTGTTGCCAAATCAGTATGGAAAGCCATGCGCTCAAAAGCGGCTTTCACTTCTTCGTCGCTTGCACTCAAATCTTTTTTATAATTTTCCTGAAGCTTAGCAATTCTTTCTTTCGAAGCTTCGATTGCGGCATCATTAATATCATAGACAGTCACATCAAACCCTTTAAAAGCCGTTTGATAAGCGATCTGGCTTCCAAGTACACCGCTTCCTGCTACTGTTACGTTTTTGTAATTCATATCCATTCTCCTCTATTCCTCGTATTAATAAATAACTTCCCTACATTTTTATAGTTTATGCCGATTTTTTATAGAATGCTATTTATCTGCTCACAAAGTCTTATGCCAATCTGAATAGTTGGTACTAAGGTTGAGTTATGTTATTTTGGGAATAGAAAATGAGGACAGAAAAGATATTTCTAAAAGGGAGTTGGAGAAAATGGCTTTAAAGCATTTGAAAGGAAAAACGGCCATCATCACCGGTGCCAATAGCGGCATTGGATTAGAAGCGATGAAAGTTTTTATAAATGAAGGTGCAGCAGTAATCATGGCTGTCCGAAACGAAGAAAAAGCCCAAGCAGAAAAAAACACAATCTTAGCTGGGCATCCGGAAGCGAAAATCGATATTATGCATTTAGACTTGGCTGACTTATCAAGCGTCCGGACATTTGCTGAAGAGGTGAAAGCTAAGCTTCCAATATTAGATCTTCTTATTAATAATGCCGGAGTGATGACACCTCCTTATTCAAAAACGAAAGATGGATTTGAAATGCAATTTGGCGGCAATCATCTCGGCCATTTTGCGTTGACCGGACTTCTTTTGCCCTTACTACTTCAGACAGAAGGCTCTCGTGTGGTGAGTTTGAGCAGCTTGGCGCATAAAGGAGCAGCGATTGACTTCGACAATTTAGACGGCTCGAAAGGCTATAAAGCCATGAAGTTTTACGGCCAAAGCAAGCTCGCTAATCTTTTATTCGCACAAGAATTGGATAAGCGCCTGAAACAGCATGGCTTGCCCACTATCAGCCTTGCTTGCCATCCCGGGATATCTGCCACAAACCTTTTTAAATTCGGCAAATCGGATGCGCCGGGCTGGATGAAAACCTTGATGCACCGTTTCTTGCAGCCACCTGCAATGGGCGCACTTCCAACCGTCTATGCAGCGGTCAATCCGGATCTAAAAGGCGGAGAATATATCGGTCCAGAAGGCAAAGGGCAGAGAAAAGGCTACCCAGCGATTGATACGCCCCATGCTTCTGCAAACAATGAAGCCGTTTCAGCCAAACTTTGGGATGTCTCGGAACAACTCACCGGCGTTACGTTTTCATTTTCAACTTCTGAATAATCTTTAACGCCTTCCTTATTGGGAGGCGTTTTTTTATGTGCATAAGCAGCTTATGATAAATCTTTTGAAACAATTTCAATTTCCTATCGTACAATAATAGGTGAGACTGCGTTTCTTCTATTATTGTACGCCGTCGAGGAGGCCATATGACTAGTAAATTAATCCATACATATACCGAACCGGAAACGAAAGGATTCTGGCGGATCGTGTTTTGGTTCATCACAGGGTTCATGCTTCTGCTCAGTCTTTCAATGGTCGTGGTCCCGTTTCTTATTCTGCTAGAGTACCAGACATGGTGGTTGCTATTTACAATTCCTTTTTTCATTGCAGGAATTTTCTTGAATGTGAGCCTTTTGCGTTTATGGAAAACCACCCTATGGAAACAACGGCACCGTGCACGTTATGGCCTATACGAAAATCGAATTGAAACCTTGGAGTGGCCAGCCCTTTACAAATCCGTGCCAAAGGAGCGAACGATTCATTTCGACAACATCGTTTCGGTGGTTGCCTCTTATTACATTGTAAGGGAATTTCTTCCCCAAGGACTGATAAACGACGGCAGCATTGAAAATGCTCCGATGTTTTACATCATTTATACGACTGAAGAAGGCAAGCAAATACAAAATGTGCTATTTCCAAATCATGGCGACGAAGGAATCAATCTATGGTTCAGGCATTTCATAGAAAACAAAATTCCCCTCCTATATAATGCGCGGCAGATGTTCAGGACCGATACGCCCATCTTAAGCGATGAAAAGCGTCTAGAATATTTGCTGTCAACTGATGAAAATGTAGCGTTTCCATTTCAAACTTCTTGGTTGAAAGATGAACCTTCCGCATTAGCAGCATGGCAAAAAATCGAAACTCAGAAACAGGAAAGAGCAGAAGCAAAAGACCCCGTTTTAAAAGAAGCCCGCCAAAAACATTCGTTCCGGAAATGGATCATTTCCATCGTGCTCCCTCTGCAGCTAATGGGGATTTTAATGTTCAGGGTTACACAGCTTGGCCAATCCTATAATGTTCAATCAGCCAATGTATTGCCCGGAATTGCTATTTTTCTGTTAGGCGGATTTCTTTTCTTTTTTCTGTTAAAAAATCATCTCCGCTGGCATTACATGCTCACCTATTATGCAATGGTCCTGTTTCTTGGATTCATCAGCTTTATCGCAGCGGAGACAGAAGGTGCACTAGCCTTAGGAATTGGATCGGCTTCGCTGCTCTTCCCGGCGTTCATCTGGATTCCGTACGTAGCCATCAAAAAAATGCCGCAGCCTGCTCCAGACAGCAAGCCAAAAGACGCCGCGTGGTAGCAAGAAAAGCGGAAGCAGCCATCTAGATTCGACAAGCATAAGACGGAACAGCGAAGCGGCGTTCTTTGCCGCACAGCTGGGCTGGCTTATGTCCCGAGAATCTGGCTGCTGGAGTCTGGACAAAGAAAAGCGGAAGCGTCCGTTTAGCCCCGTCAGGCATGCATTCCAAACTATACTTAAAGGCGCAATCAGTATCCGAGTGGATGTCTGATTGCGCCTTTTCTATTTTCCCATTAGCTTGCCCTTCTTTTATACTTCGTTAAAAGCTTTTCGGAACACTTCTAAATCCAACTTCTTCATTTTGAAGAGTTCTTGCATGACGCGTTCAACCTGGTCTTTGCTTCCAGTGGCCAGCATGTCATCCAATTCCCCAGGAGAGACTTGCCAGGAAACACCGAATTTGTCTTTAAGCCATCCGCAGATTTGCGCTTTTTCATCGCCGCCGTCCGTCAACTTGCCCCAATAATAATCGATTTCTTCTTGGGATTCGCAATTGATGATAAATGAAATAGCTTCAGTAAATTTGAAATGGGGACCGCCATTCAATGCAAGAAATTGCTGGCCTTTCAATTGAAACTCAATGGTCATAACCTGCCCTTCTTCCATGCCATGCTCTTCTTTTCCAATTGAAGTGTAATGGGTTACGCGTCCGATCTTTGAATCATTGAAAATGGAAACATAGTAATTCACTGCCTCTTCCGCATTCTGGTTAAACCAAAAATTCGGGGTGATTTTCTGGATTTTCGTATTCATGGTTGTCTTCCTTTCTGAAAAAGGTTGGCCATGGCTTGAGAAACCTCAGACAAGGGCATCTATGTATTCGACTTTTAACACCATTATAGAACTTATGTTCTAATTACTCAACTATTCTTTCAACTCATTTCAAATAAAAAAGCCTAGGAGATTTTTTCCCAGGCTTACTTGATCAAGCTTTATTAGCTGCAGAATGATTTTCAAGAATTTCTGCTTTTTTCGTTGCTTGCGATTTTTTCAATAGGATCTCAAGCTCTTCCAGTGACTTTCCTTTTGTTTCGGGAATGAATTTCCAGACAAACAGCGCCGACAACAAACTCATGATGCCGTAGAACGAATAAGTCATGGCACCGCTCACTTCCATCATCATCGGATAAGTCGAAGAGATGAAATAGTTGGCAGCCCACTGCGCGGCAACTGCAATCGCCAATGCCTGGCCGCGGATTTTATTCGGGAAGATTTCAGAAAGCAGCACCCAAACGACCGGACCCCAGGACATCATGAATGAAGCGGTATAAATAATGATGAACACTAGCGTAGCGATGCCGATTTGTTCGAAATAAGCAAGACCCGCCACTCCGAACATTCCGACTGTCATCCCGATCGAGCCGATGATCAGCAATGGCTTCCGCCCAAATTTATCAACCGTGACAATGGCAATAATGGTGAAGATCACATTTACTAAGCCCATGATAATCGTTTGAAGGAATGAGGCATCGCGTGCTGCGCCCATGCTTTCAAAAATTCGCGGTGCATAGTAAAGCGCAACATTGATGCCGACAAATTGCTGGAAGATCGAGAGCACGATTCCAACGACGACAATCGTTTTTCCATAAGTGAATAATTTTTCCTTGCGATGGTCGAATGATTGTTTGATCTCATACAAAGTGGCTTTCGCCATCGTCGTATCGTATGTTTTTTGTAAAACTGCCATCGCTTTCGCTTCCTGATTTTTGGAAATCAGATAGCGAGGCGTTTCAGGGACAAAGAAAAGCAGGATTAAGAATAGAACAGCGGGCACCAATTCCGAAGCGAACATATATCTCCAGCCGATATCGTTGATCCATTCCATAGTTTCGCCTCTGGCAATTCCCCAGTTGACGAAATAAACGACGAGCATTCCGAAAATGATGGCGAACTGGTTAAGCGATACAAGGCGTCCGCGCAAATGAGGAGGTGCGATTTCACCGATATACATCGGAGCGACAGCTGAAGCCAGGCCAACTCCAATTCCGCCAATGATGCGGTAAATATTGAAAGTTACGAGCAGTGACATGGTCGGTTCACCGACCGTGAAGAAGAACATTTCCGGATAGGCAGAACCGAGTGCTGAAAAAATGAATAGAAAAGCAGCAGCAATCAGTGAATATTTTCTGCCGATTCTGGAAGAAATGATTCCAGACAACAAGCCCCCGATGATACAGCCGATCAACGCACTGGATACCGTTAAACCGTGGACGAACGAACTTAACCCAAGACTATCTGTGAAATAAGTCTGCAAAGATCCTTCTGCACCGGAAATGACAGCGGTGTCATAACCGAATAAAAGACCGCCAAGAGTAGCCACTAAGGTGATGGCTGTTATATACAGGATTTTGTTATTATTCATTTGAATATTAGAGTAGAATAACTTCTCTACTCTATCCTCCTTTCATTTTGTAAACGTTATCATACATATTATCAGTATTTTTAATCTTTGTACATTGAATAAACAAACTTTTTTGCCTTTTCATCTATTGGAACTATTATTTTAGAAGATTAATATAGTTCAAAAGAGGGAATGGTTAAGAAGAAAAGCTAATCCGCCCCAATAATTCTTTTGTAGTTTAATTCTTTTATTGTTAAACTATTCTGTGTAAGGGTTACTTTTAGCTTAAATTTTTTATTGCACCATTTACAAAAAATTTATCTAAGGAGCTGGAGCAATGTCTAAACAACAACAATTCGAACTCGTGAAGAATGGAAAAGGGTTTATTGCAGCGCTTGACCAAAGCGGCGGCAGTACGCCAAAAGCACTGGCTTTATACGGAGTGCCGGAAGATTCGTATTCGGGCGAAGATGAAATGTATGACCTGATCCATAAAATGCGGACGCGTGTCATGACGGCTCCTGCATTCAATTCGGATTCGATTCTCGGTGCTATTCTGTTTGAACAGACGATGGACCGTGAAGTTGAAGGCCAGTATACCCCTGACTATCTATGGGAACAAAAAGGCGTGGTCCCTTTCCTGAAAGTGGACAAAGGGTTAGCTGATTTAGAAGATGGCGTTCAGCTGATGAAACCGATGCCGGAACTCGATGCGCTGCTGCAGCGGGCGACTGAACGGAACATTTTCGGCACGAAAATGCGTTCCGTCATCAAAGAAGCCAATCCGGAAGGCATCCGAAAAGTGGTCAAACAGCAATTCGAAGTCGGCAAACAGATTATCGGTGCCGGCTTAATGCCGATCATTGAACCGGAAGTCGATATCCACAGCAGCGACAAAGAAGAAATCGAGCGCATTTTAAAAGAAGAAATCTTAAAGCAGTTGGAAACGTTGCCGGAAAACGAACCGGTAATGCTGAAATTGACCATTCCAACGGTTAATAATTTTTATAAAGAATTGATCGATCATCCGAAAGTATTGCGCGTCGTGGCGCTTTCCGGAGGATATACGCGCAATGAAGCCAATGAAAAATTGGCTGCGAACAACGGATTGATCGCAAGCTTTTCAAGAGGCTTGTCTGAAGGAGTCAGTGCGAGCCAGACAGATGATGAGTTCAACGAAGCGATTGCTGATTCCATTAAAACCATTTATGAAGCATCCATTACTTGAATAAATTAAAAGGAGTTCCCGCCAATCAACAATGTTGGCGGGAACTCCTTTTTAATTTGCATCTAAAATTTGGCCAAGCAGCCGGATACCTTCGCGAATGTTTTCTTCGCTGGTGTAGCTAAAGGACAGGCGGAGAAATTCGAGGCCTTCCTGTTGGTCCAGGAAGAAGAAACGGCCTGGTACATAAACAAATCCTGCTTCATGCGCTTTGGACAAAAGCTCAGCAGTATCCACTCCCGGAATCTGAAGCCAGAGAAAGTATCCTCCACTTGGCATGAACCAGGCAGCCGATTCCGGCATGAATTCTTCGAGCGCCTCTACCATCACCCGCGCTTTCGCTTCATAGACAGACACCAGCTTTTTGAGATGGCTGTCAAAGTCGATCGTTTCCAAATAAGCAGACAAAGTCGACTGGGCAAATGGATGGCCTAAATCTTTTTTAAACCAGCCGAGTACTTCGATCAACTCTTTCGGTCCTGCGGCCCAGCCGATTCTCATGCCGGGCGCTACCACTTTCGAAAACGATCCGATATAAATGACCCGTTCCCCGGCATCCAACGCCTTCAATAATTGCGGCTTTTCTGCAAAGCCAAGTTCACCGTATGCATCATCTTCCATGATAAGAAAATCGAATTGTTCGGCAAGCTTCAGGAGATGCTTTCGCCGTTCAAGCGATAAAGTGGTTCCGGTCGGGTTTTGAAAAGTCGGAATGGTGTAGAGGATGCGCGGAAGCGCCTCTCCCTTCCGTTTCCGCTCAGCCAAGATTTCTTCCAGTTTTTCTGTTTTCATTCCGTTTTCATCGATTGGAATGCTTATGTATTTGTCGGTATAGTTTTGGAAGATTTCCAATGCTTCCATATAAGTCGGCGACTCGATCGCAACAACCGCTTCCTCATCCAGCAGGACACGGGCGACCAAATCAATCGCCTGACAGGCACCTGAAGTGACCAACAGCTCTTCGTTTGCCGTCGGTGCTCCTCTTTCAGCCATGCGCTGGCAGATGAATTTTTCGAGCTGCGGAATCCGCGGGCTGCCGATGTAATGGAGCGGCAAGTCTTTTTCCTCTTCCAGCAAACGTGCCATCGCTCCTTTGATTTCCTCGGAAGGCACAAGACGGGGATCGGGGTAGCCTGAATTTAACCGGATGGCGCCCTGTGGAAATTTCGCCATCCACCTTCCCGGCGGCTCATGTTTAAATGCAAGCTGAACTTCTTTTGAATAAGGGAATTTTGATTTCAATGCTTTCATCCTTTCTGCAAGGAACCTGGCGTTCTCACTTGTTTTATTTCATTCTACCGCATTGCAATTTATTAAGCATTCTGTAAATTTATCCGGTAAAATAAGGTAGAAACAAACAAAGGAATCATTGGGGGAAATTAACATGCGATTGAAGATTATCCACACGAACGACGTCCATAGCCATTATGAAAATTTCGCGAAAGCGGCAACGGTCATCAAACAACTTAAAGATGAGAATTCGCTTATTTTGGATGGCGGCGATTTTGCTGATTTCAAAAGCATCGAGCTTCAAGGGACACGCGGCCTCGCAGCGATCGAACTCCTGCAAAATGTCGGATATGACGCACTGACGATTGGCAACAACGAAATGTTTAATGGGATTGAAACACTGGAGTATATGGCTTCATCTAGCCCCTTCCCTTTTATCAGCAATAATTTGATGAAAAAAGAAGGAACGGAAATCCAAGGTGTCCAGAAAAGCATTATTGTAGAAAAGAACGGATTGCGCATTCTCATTACCGGCTCTTCTCCTGACCTTGGCGAATTTAATGACGGACTGGGCGTAAAAGCTTCTTCCTATGAGGAGAGCATCCGGGAAGAAATCAAACGGCACAGCGGCCAATATGACCTCTGCCTGCTTTTGAGCCATGTCGGTACATTTGCCGATGAGCCGCTTGCTGCTAAAATGCCAGAAATCGATTTGATTGTCTCTGCACACGACCACAAACTATTCAAAGAAGCGAAAATCATCGAAGGGACAATTATCAACAGCGCCGGCAATTACGGCGAGCATGTTGGTATCGTCGAAATAGAAGTGATCGATGGCCGCATCCATTTGCTGCATTCCGAAACCTTATCGACAACTGGCGTTGAAGCGGATCCCGAAATCGTGGATTTGCTGAAAGCCAATAAAGCGAAAGCGATTGCCGTATTGAGTGAACCTCTTTACGGACTTGAACATCCTTTGTGGCACGATGTGATCGAAGAGAACCCAATCAGCAATCTGATTGCCGATGGCTTGCGCGACATGATGGGCGCTGAACTCGGATTAATCAATAGCGGCATTGTAAATGCAGGAGCGTTTGGCCATCTTTCCAGAAAAAAGCTGATCGAGATCTGCCCTTCTCCATTAAATCCGACTTCGTTCGAAATCAAAGGCAGCGACCTGCTGGCTGCATTCGAACAATCGCTGGATGTCCAAAGCTGCCTGGCCGATGGAAGAGGTCCGGGGTTCAGAGGGAAGTTTGTCGGCAGCCTCCATGTTTCAGGCGCCGAAATCGTTCATGACGGCAGCAGCATCGAAAAAGTTTGGATTCAGGGCGAAGCACTGGACCCGAATCGTTGGTATTCGGTTGCAAGCTCCGATTATTTGCAGCGCGGCTCCGGCTACCCTTCTCTTGCCCACAACCGAAATGTGAAATACCGAGCGGAAGAAATCAAAGACGTGATTCAGCTTTACGGGCATCAAAAGCCATTCACCGAGCAGGCTCAAGAAAAGCGCTGGAAAATCGGTTCGAAAACAATCGTTTAAACGAATAAAGGCAGGCTGCGGTTTCAACCGGAAGCCTGCCTTTATTTATTTGCTGCCTTTCATTTTCTTTCTAAATCCGACAATCGCCAACCCAAAAATGACGATGGTATAGCCGATAACCCACAGAAGCGGTTCCAGCAATTGCGTGAAGCCACCTGTAAAGGCTGCTCGCGCTGCATCTACTGCATGGACAAAAGGCAAGAGTTTCGCCATCTGTTCAAAGGCGCCCCCAATCATGGAAGGCGAAAACCAGATGCCGCTGAGCCAAGTGGTGATGTTGACAAATATCGCGAATATGCCGCCCACTTGCCGGTCTGTAAAATATGTACCAAGCGCAAGGCCTGAGCCAATATAAAGAAGTGAAATGATGAGCAGAACACCAAATCCTGTCAAGACATGAATATCTACAGGAAACCCTAATAGTACACCGGCTCCGTAACAGACCAAAATCTGAAAAAGGGCTACCGGCAGGAGCGGAATGGCATAGCCGATTAAATACTCGCTTGCTTTCATCGGCGAAGCGAATATGCGCATAAGAAACGATGTCGTTTTGTCTCGTCCAAGCAGCATGCCGGAAAACAGGGTGATAAAGGAGAAGCTGAATACAATCATGCCGGGCGTTAATTTTTCAATGGTGAAAAGGTCGAGCGGCATAATCCCTTCCAAGGACGAAAAAAGCCAAAGCATCGCAACAGGCATCACTACACCGAGAAGAAGCGTCAACGGATCCCGCAGAATTTCTTTCCGGTTTCGTCCCGCAAATGCCAAAGCTTTCATGCGCCGTCCCCCTCTTCAGTCAATTGGATGAAAATATCCTGGAGCTTCTCGAGGCCCGTGCTCTCTTGCAGGTCTTCGAGCGTCCCAAGAGCCCGCAGACGGCCCGCCTGCATAATGCCGATCCGGTCGGCGAGCGCTTCCACTTCTTCTAAATAATGCGTCGTTAAAATAATCGTGATATCTCCTTTCAATTGCAGCAAAATTTTCCATAAATCGATTCGTGCCCGTACATCAAGGCCAACAGTCGGTTCATCCAAAAAGATGATTTCCGGTTCTGAAATCATCGCCATGGCGATGCTAAGCCGGCGCTGCCAGCCTCCCGACAAGTTTTTCGCTTTTTTTCCCGCGTAGTCTTCCAGACCGAATTTCCTTATCAGTTCTTCCGTTTTCTGTTTCGTTTCCTGCTTGCTGCTGCCATAAATTTTCGCGATGAATTCCAAATTCTCTTTCACGGAAAGATTGCGCGCAATTGCCGTTTCCTGCGGAGAGAGGTTCATTTTCTTCTTCACCGCCAGCGGGTTTTCCACTATGCTGTCGCCAAGCATCAAGGCGTCTCCACTCGTAGGCGCCAGCAAACAGCTCAGCATTTTAATCGTGGTCGTTTTTCCCGCCCCGTTTTCTCCGAGAAGCGCGAAAAACTCCCCTTGTTCAATCGTCAGCGACAAACGGTCGACTGCCAGCTCGCCGTTGAATTTTTTCGTCAATTCCTTGATTTCAATGACCATTCGACATTCCCCTAATGACCGCAGCTTGTTTTGATGCTGCAGAAGCTTTTATTACAGTGTTCCCGATTGGCAGGATGGGAAACGCCAAAAGCATTGAGAACCGTTTCTGTATCCAGCATAATAGAGGCAATAGGAGCTGATGCTATGGAAATGCCAAACTTATCCGGAAAGGCCGTGGTGATCACAGGAGCGAACAGCGGCATCGGGTTAGAGACCGCTAAGATTCTTGCGGGCTGCGGTGCAGCCGTTATGCTCGCAGTCCGCAATATAGAAAAAGGGCGCATCGCGAAAGATGAACTTCTTCGCCAAACTCCCGGTGCAGCCATCGAAGTGATGCCGCTTGATTTGGCGGATTTAGCGAGTATCCAAACATTTTCGGACAACTTCCGTACACACTTTCACCAACTGGATTTACTGATCAATAATGCAGGCATTATGATGCCGCCGCTGTCTTATACAAAAGACGGCTTCGAACTTCAATTCGGCAGCAATCATTTGGGGCATTTCGCTTTGACTGGCCTCTTATTGCCGATTCTCATAAACACGCCTGGATCGCGCATCATTACCGTGAGCAGCCGCGCCCATGACAGAGGCCAGATTCATTTCGAAAACTTGGATGGTGCAAAAGGCTATAAAGCAAAGAAGTTTTACAATCAAAGCAAATTAGCCAACCTTTATTTTGCACTCGAACTTGATAAACGCTTGAAACAAAATGGATTGCCGGTTCGAAGCATCGCTTGCCATCCCGGCATTTCAGTGACCAATATCTTTAAATTCGGCAATCGATCTGCACCGCCAGCAGTCCGAAACTTAGCAAACCGCTTTCTTCAGCCTCCGGAACTCGGTGCCTTGCCGACAATCTATGCAGCTACTGAAGAATCGCTTAAGGGTGGTGAATATATTGGCCCCGATGGTCCCGGCCGGATACGCGGCTATCCCGCGCTTGATATGCCCCATGCGATTGCACAAGATGCAGCCGTTTCCCAAAGGTTATGGGCCGTTTCCGAAAGACTGACAGGCGTCGTTTTTGACTTCCAAAAAAATTAAAAAGGCATTTCCACCTAGGAGTGGAAATGCCTTTTGTATAATTAAAATTGAATCGCTTTAGACAGCACATAGCCGACATAACAGACCGTTTCTCTAGCGAAAAATGGCAATTTGCTTTTGATGTCATTGAATATAGAGGTTTCAGTAGGCGAGGAATGCGCTTCGATGCCTGCCAGTTTAGCCATCAGCAATGCGCGTTTCATATGTAAGGGATCACTGACCACCAAAAAATCATCCATTCCATATTCATCCGCTATTTCATGGGCATACAGGAAATTTTCTTCTGTTACCATCGATTCCGTCTCGATCAAGATCGCTTCTTCCGGCACATTCAGCTGCATCGCATAATCTCTCGAGACTTCCGATTCCGCAACATCCGAACCGTCCGTTTTGCCGCCCGTGAAAATTAGCTTTTCTACAAAACCTTCTTCATAAAGAGAAACCGCATGGCGGATCCGTTCCCTCAGAGCAGGCGAAGGTTCGCCGTCAATAACTTTTGTGCCTAATACGATTGCAGCATCAGCATGCGTCGTTTCATTTTCAGCAGCGTAAGTCCAGATACTGAAGGCTGAAAAACCAGTAAATAAAACCAAAGACAAAAGCGCGGTAGCAATCAATTTACGGGAAATCTTTTTCGTCAATCTGTTCATCCTTTACTATTCTTCTCTTTCACCATTATCTAGCGTCAGTAAGCCATTGAAAAGACTTTATCGTAAAAAAACATTAAATAGTCACATAAACAATACGGCTGCAACATTAAAGACCGGCATCATCAACGATGCCGGCCCTGAAATTTCTTTAGCCTTTTTTAGTATTTTTCCAAACGAGGAACACGAGTGCAAGCGGAACGGATATCATGATGGCTAACACAATCCCAACGACAATCAGCGAACTTCCCATTTTTCCACAACCTATCTCTTTGATTCTCTTGTTTCCACTGTATCATGTTCCCCGTTTTTTTGGTGTCCTTTGCCGATAAACTTTGTAACTTTTCGTGAACATGAACGTTCTCATGTATAAGCACACGCTCATCACTGCGAAATGGCCCAAAGGAGGAATTTGCGATGAAATTAAAAACTGGCATGCTGTTTCTGGCATTCCTCGCGTTCTGCTTCATCTTAACCGCTTGCGGAACCTCTGATGCCGGGACAGGCTCAGAAGGCAATAGCGACAATATCGAAAATGAGGAGGCCGGAGAAATGAAGCCTGCCGTAACAGAACAAGATGGAACTTTCCGTTATACGCTCGACAACGAGACAAGCGAAGATGTAACATTCGATTTTACCAGCGGACAACGCTTTGATTTTTCCCTATCCAATGAAGCAGGCGACCAAGTGTTTCTTTTCTCTTCAGTCAGCATGTTTACGCAAGCACTCGGTGAAGAAACTGTCGCTGCCGGCGATAAGCTGAGCTACGATCTGGAAGTCCCTGAACTCGATCTGGAGCCCGGCACGTATACGCTTGAAGCGTGGCTGACGCCTGAAGAAGGCCCGGCGTTCGAAGCAAAAACGGACTACAATGTCCAATAACAATAAAAAACGAAAGCCGCATTCGATTTTTCGAACGCGGCTTTCGCTATTAGTTTTCCCTTCTCTTAACCGGAATCCAGATTTCACTTTCTACATTCTGCATATCTGCAAAGCTGCCGTTAAAGGAAATTTCCGGTCCGTCTATCAACTCATAATTTGACGATGGCAGCCATTCCGAAAAGATCTTGCCCCATACTTCTTGAAGCGTTTGCGGAAACGGCCCGGATGCGTTAAAAATCGCCCATTCGCCTGCAGCCACTTCGACTACATCAAATTCACCAAAATCTTCATCGAGTGTCGTCATAGAACCGATAAGATGATCAAGCTCCCCTTTTTCTTCAAACCGCCCTTCATCAAAATGGAAAGATGCGTTCACGACCGTTTTCACTTCTGTATTTCGCCATGCCCCAAGCATCTCCCGCTGCTCTGAAGTCAACGATTGCACCATTTTCATAATTTCTGGATTCTGCCCTTCAAAGACCATCGGCACCCGTTTTTTCAAGCCGACCAATTTAAAGCTTTCTTTTTCTTCAATGCGATATTCCATATCCATTCCTCCTTGAATCGTTAGTTGGAAAGTCAGACGCGGAAACACTTTAAAAGAAGAACTGTTTTTCACTTCGGAAGGAAGTATTCCTGACCAGTCGCGGAAAGCCCGGCTAAAGCCATCCGCTGATTCGTAGCCGTATTTTACAGCCACATCAATAACCCGCTCTGTTCCTTGCTGCAGTTCTACTGCAGCTTTCGACAAACGCCGATTTCGAATATAGACGCCCAAACTCATCCCCGACAGATAGGAAAACATCCTCCGGAAATGAAATTCGGAAACGCCGGAAATTCTGGCGACTTGGCCAAAATCAATCTGCCCATCCAGCTGGCTTTCAATATACGCCAGCGCTTCATTCATCCCTTTCAGCATATCCATGCCTTCACCTTCCTTCTGCCTTAATCGTAGCGGATTCTTTTTCAGCCTAACCGATATTTTCGATACGGAAATTATCGCCTTTAAAAAGATTAAATTTTCAATAAATACGATTATTTTTTCGTTCAAAACTGCTATACTCTAATCATAATGGGTCCCTCGTCATCTTGGAAGTTTTTCAACCCTTTGCGCAGCATGCCTTCGGGCAAAAAAAATATAGAAAGAAGGGTTAGGATGATCACGAAATTGTTTCCTTACTTTAATTTTGACGGCAATGGCCAAGAAGCAACCCATTTTTATGTCGACGTATTGGATGCCGAGTTGGCCGGAATAACGACGTACGGCGAAGCCAATGAAGGCAATATGGAAGGCCTCCCGGAAGAAGCAAGGGACTTAGTGATGAATGCGCAGATTGATTTGAAAAACGGGGATATGCTGATGATTTCTGATGTTCCACCTGGCATGGGCATGTCTTTTCAAAAAGGAAATAATGTTTCGTTGACTGTCACATTGGACGATATGGAAGAAGCCCGGCGAATGTTTGGCAAATTGGCTGACGGTGGAGTTGTCATGATGGATTTGCAGGAAACGTTCTGGAGTCCGCTGTACGGTGCCCTGACAGATAAGTTTGGCATAGAATGGCAAATCTCAGTGGATGCCAATACCGAATGACCCCATAGAAAAAGGGACTGTCCAATAAGTCTTTATTTGACTTATTGGACAGCCCCTTCGTTTCTAATAAAGCGTATGATTATACTATTGCTCCTGTCTCTGCATCGCTATGCTAGCTTCGAGACATGAAAAAATTGCATCGCTGCGCTAGCTTCGCCGCAAAAGGGGTTGTCCCAAATTAATTTTGGGACAACCCCTTTTTTAAACTTCTTTATTGTTTATACGTCTCTTGCTTTTCTTCTTTCATTTCATCCACTTTCTTCTCGAGGGCTGCTTTCATTTCTTTTCGGATACTGTCTTTCCGTTCTTTTTCCTGATCGAAGTAATGATTGACCGTGTCATGGCGGATATTAATCAGTTCGAGATATCGTTTGACCGCTTCTTCATCCTTAAACTTATCCAGCTCCTTTAAATCGTAGCGCAAGCTATGCATTTCATTTTTGGCTGACAGGATTTTAAACGAAATGTCATTATTGAGCGCCAGCAGCTCGAAATAGATATCATTGCTTTGGGCCAGGATATCGAAAGAACGGTCATTCCCCCAAGCCAG
This sequence comes from Planococcus massiliensis, assembly GCF_000821325.1. Lineage (NCBI taxonomy): Bacteria > Bacillati > Bacillota > Bacilli > Caryophanales > Caryophanaceae > Planococcus > Planococcus massiliensis. Next base: position 2,611,879 of record NZ_CCXS01000001.1, read on the forward strand.
CCATTCCCAGTAAAGCCGGCTGTATTCCTGCTTTAAATAGTCATTCAACTCACTTTCCGAATACACCGATTTGTATTGCCCATTGCCCGCTTTTGCCACAGCTTCTAATTGCTCCTGCCCTTCATTGTCCACATCGAAGCCGATGATGTTCACTTCAGCTTGGATATTGGATTTTGCCAATGACGACGCTGCTGCTACTGGATCGCCTCCGCACGTTTCAATGCCATCACTGACGACATAAATGACATTGCGCACATTTTCGCCGGTCTGCTGATTTAGATCTTGCTCAGCCGCTTGGATAGCCCCTGCCAAAGGAGTCCAGCCGGCCGGATCGAACTTTTCCAATGCCGCTGTGAATTCCTGTTCTCCATATGGAGCTAATTCATATACCACTCTGTTGCTCTTACAGGACATTTCTTTTGCCGCTTCAGTCCCAGTGCCTTCGTGGCCATAAACGCGAAGCATCACATTCGAACCCTCCGGCAGGTCAGATGCATATTGCTGAATCGCCTGCTTAGCCAACTTCATTTTTTGCCCGCCAGATACTTCCCCTGCCATGCTGCCGCTTGCATCCAGTAAGATCGCGACATTGACCGTTTCTTGTTCTGGAATCTCAATTTCATCTTCAGGCGTCGAAGAATCGATTTGAATGGTCGGATCCAACTCCTCGAATTTACGGGCTTCCTCTTCAATATTCGCCGCAAACAAAGAAACAGCGATTGAATAAGCTTCCTCTCCCGTCAAATTGTCCGGCAAAGTTTCAAGCTCTTGCAAAATTTCTTGTTGATTTTCTTCGGTTAACTCTTGGGTATTATACTGTCCTTTTTCTTTTACGATTTCATCAACATTATGTATAGCCGCTTCCGGTATGTCTAATTCTGTGTCTGTTTCTTCGTTCGGCTCGGCTGCTTCTTTTTCAGCCGCTGGCTTTTCTTCTGCACTGGTATTCTTTTCTTCAGAACAGCCAACAAGAAGAAATGCGAACACTAACCCAATTGCCAATAGCCATCTAGCATTTTTCATTTTGCTTCCTCCATTTTGCTTATGTGATGAGTCATTTACGCCTTTCTCTGACGGAAGTTTCATTTCCCACCATTTTTGGTTCTTACGGACTGCTTTATTCCCATTCGATTAGTTAATTCGAAGTTTATTTAAAAGAGATATGCATCTTAAAAAGCCATTCAACTGATCAGCTGAATGGCTCAAGACATTTATGGCGCCTCACGCTTCATTCAGCGCCGCTCTCGCCATCTCCAAATATTCTTCGCTCCCTGACTTAATGGCAAATTCAGCAATATCAATTGGATAAGTGGCCGCAAGCTCCACAATATGCTCATGCATTTTCGGCCAAACGATGCCGCCTGCCTGTTCATACGCTTGAATCAGCCTTCTCAATTCACGCTCGCCATAGGTGCGCAAATGACCGATAAAATCAGTAGAAACGTCTGCCACTTTCCCTTCAGTCCAGTCTATAAATCACCGGTAAATTTTCCGGGCCAATCACCCAATCATAGCGCTGTTCTTCCTTATTGATCGTCCCAGCAGGCAACCCGTCCAATGCCTGGTAAACAATTAGGTCATTTGAAGCCACTTCCCATTTTGGTGCTTGTACGCTGAGATTCGGCTGCACCAGTCTCAGTATCTTCTGTTCTTTTTCAATTTCCTTTTGCACATCTGTTCTTCTCGGAATTCGCAGAACCTAAGAAATATGTGCTGCGTCTTTAAAAAGGACTACTAAGAAATCAAGGCCGGATTCGTTCACTTGCCATTCTCCCGCTTCCAGATCAAAGCCGTACTTATTTGCCAACGCTTTTATTTCTTCTTTTTTCATGACTCTCCGCCTTTCAAGACTTTTGTAATCTTTTCTTCATTGTATCGGAAATCCCTTTATTTTATTGATAATTCCGGATTTTCGAAGCGTGAGCACATCATTGTTTTTTAAAATTTTTAAGGGGTATAGTTAAAAAGGTATAGGACGAACAATTCTTTTTAACAAAAAACGGAGGATGATTTTCATGAGTGGAACAGCAATTATTACCGGAGGCGGAAGTGGCTTAGGACAAGCTACTGCCCTTCGTTTAGCAAAAGACGGCATCAACATCGCGATTGTTGACGTGAATGAAAAAGGCGGCAACGAAACGGTTGAGATGGTAAAAGAGCTTGGACCAGACGCTATTTTCATCAAAGCGGATGTTTCAAAATCGGAAGATGTTAAAAACTACGTGGATCAAACACTAGCGCATTTTGGTTCCATTGAGTATTTCTTCAACAACGCCGGCATTTCTGGCAGCGGAAAATACTTTATGGAAACAGAAATCAAAGAAATCGAACAAATTGTAGGCATTAACTTAATGGGTGCATTGTACGGCGTTCGCTATGTAGCGGAAGCTATGCTGAAAAATGGCGGAGGCTCTATCGTCAACACGGCATCTAGCGCTGGCGTCATCGGGCAGGATTCAGTTGTCACTTATTCTGCAACGAAGCACGGCATCGTCGGGTTGACGAAAAGCATGGTAGCGGAATATGCGAAAGATGGATTGCGCGTCAATGCAATCGCTCCGGGCCCAACCGAAACACCAATGGTAAAAGCTTTCTACGAAGCGAACCCGGAAATGAAAGCCAATGCAACAGCCGGCATTCCGCAAAAACGTTTAGGGACAGCAGAAGAAGTGGCAGAACTGGTCGCTTTCCTCCTAACATCTAAAGCACAATACATCAACGGCGAAGTCATCAGCATCGATGGCGGGTTCACGAACGTAAAATAAGAAATAGAACAAAAGGCAAACCTTCTTTATGAGGGTTTGCCTTTTTCTATTCAACCGATCCTTCTTTCGGATAAACGACCGAACCGTCTTCTTTGACTTCAGCTTGCGCTCCCCATATCCCTACTTCATGCAGGACTAGCTCTACCGCTTCATCCTTGCCATCAATAATATGCTGGACTTCATGTCCGTTTGCCACGAGCCAATTGCTGATCAACAAACGGTGGCAGCGGGATGGGTGGCGTTCTGAACAACAATAGGCCACGCGTTTTTGAGAAGCTTTTTCCAGCAATTCTTCAATCCCTTGCTGAAATTCTTCACTCAAAGTATAGTCCGCATAATTCTGGAAAGAACGGTTGCGCCAGCCCGCGTTCACTTCCTCGTCCACTTCTTTCGATTTTCTTCGCCTGCCGCCAAGTTTGCCGAAGTGTTCATAAGTGATGCCTTCCGCTGAAAGCCATTCGGGAAAAACGCCTTTCGAAAACTGCGGCCATTTTTTGCTGCCAGGGAATGCCCGGACATCGGCCAATAATTCGATTTCCTGTTCTTTCAGCATTTTATGGAAAAATTCTTTTGAATGGCTGGAATGCCCGATGGTGTAAATGATCATTGCAAGCTCTCCTCGTTTCATTATCCGCTTGCTTCTCCTATTCCTTGCTCTGCCTCAAATTAAACCATGCAGTACCCGACAGTTTTTTCTGTACGTGAAAGGATGCTACAATACGGTAAAGTGAATTACTATGAATTATCCAATAAAGGAGGCATCCGTTCTTGCAATTCGAACCGATTTCCGATCATCTAAAAGAAAATTTAAAAATTCTTTTTGTCGGCTTTAATCCGAGCATCCGCTCTTCAGAAACTGGCTATCACTATGCCAACCCTACGAACCGATTCTGGAAAATCCTATATCAAGCTGGCCTAACTCCATGGAAGTTTGCACCAAAAGAAAACAGCAAGCTTCTCGATTTAGGGTTCGGCTTAACGAATATTGTGGCCCGCCCCACAAAAGAAGCGGCCGAGATAACGAAAGCAGAATACAAAGAAGGCGCGGCATTGCTCCAAGAAAAAATCTTGAAATTCAAACCGACGGCTGTCTGCTTTGTCGGAAAAGGTGTCTATCAGGAATACAGCAAAAAGCGCCAAATTCCATGGGGCCTTCAGGAAGAGCCGGTACTTCCTGGAGTCATCGAATACGTCGCCCCTTCCTCATCCGGCCTTGTGCGCATGAAATTCGATGAAATCGTCCAAATCTACGAGGACTTAAAGCGCTACGTCTGAATATCTCCAGGTTTTCTGGCCATATTCATTTCAACCGGATTTATTCAGTTTTTGTGAAATACGCCCAGTTGAGTGAAAAATACGCCCCATTGATGCTAAAATACGCCCAGTAATCCTTAAAATACGCTTCTCAATAAAAACGGCCGTCCTTTCACCGAAAGGATGGCCATTTTTATTAGGTTAAATTCTCTATTAGACTCACAAGTTTACGGACCGTATTGATATTGCGGATCGTGACTTTGCGGTAAATATCCGTTCCGACAATTTTCACCATGCCGCTTTTGGCGACGTTTTCTCTCGCCACCGTCCATAGGATCGCGCCTGGAACGTAGATGACTTGGTCAACTTCCGGCTTCAGCTGCAGCTGTTCCATGACCTTTTCATCATCCACTTCTTCCCAAAGGAACAGGACATCGCTTTTCATTTCCTTGTCATTCACCCAATTTTCCGGAAGCGCTTTAGCAATCGAGAGAAATTCCTTGGCAGCGTAAATCAGGACTTTGATGTTCAGCCCGAAGTGCTCAAGGATGGCGTTTTCCGTTATCGGCCCCAATTCCTTCTTTGGCAAATGGCCGCTTTTAAAAAGGATATTTCCAGAATTGATATAAGTTTTGACCGCTGTGAAACCTGCTTGCTCAAACGCCAGTTTCAATGCCTTCATATCGATTTTATTGTTTCCGCCGACGTTTATGCCTCTGAGCAGCGCAATGTAAGTATCATCCATTACTCCACACTCCCCTTCAGTTAAAGAGAATAAAACCCCGCATCTTTCATAATGATGCCAAAAGCTTGGCCTTGTACTTCCGCTTTCAATTCATTCAATAAACGCTCGAGTTCCGATGAAAACACTTCGTATTCTTCCTTCGCCAGCACTAACTTCAATAAAGCAGAAACTGAAAATACAGTACCTTGCTTTAAGCTCCCGGCTTCCATATCCAGCCTGCTTTCCAAATTCCCCAGCTCAACGGGATGCGGCAGGCGGAAGCGGTAGAGCACTTCTTCATGCGCCGATTTGTTGCGGTAAGGAAAGGCCACTTGCAAAATGGCATCGAGTTCACTTGCCGCTAAACTCAAGCTTGTATATTCTTCACTGAATTCTTCTGCAAAGTCCTCCGCTATTCCTTCCCTAAGCTCGCCATCAATCACTTGATAGAAATTAATGATCTGCCCAAGCGAGAGAAAATTGACGAGCACCCATAGCGGCACATTGCGGTGCTTATCAAAAAATTCGTGGATGGCCGGATACCTCACCCGGTCACGTTTTTTATGGCTTTTGATCAGATTTGCCAGCGTCGAAATGATGCGGTCGCGTTCATGGTGATGATCCGGATTTTCACTGTAATTGTCCGGCTCTAAAAAGCTGTCCTTATCCCGGAACTTTTCAGAAAAACGGTAGGCAATTTTGGATTTCATGTTCTTTTCAAACTTCAGCAATTCATTCAGCAGCAGCATACGCAGCTCGCGGTCGAAACGGTACAGTGCATAAATCTGGCTGAATTCGGTGCCTTCGCGGTAGCGCTCCTGTCCATACGGGTTCAAGCGCTCCTCATGCTCCAGAAACGGCTCTTTGTAGCCGTCGATCAAGGCGTAATAATTCTCACGCGATAAAATCCGCTTCGCCTTAGCTGCATCTTTTACAAGAAGCCCCCGTTCACGCAAAATCTGTATTTGTTCGTCATGGTCAGCGAAAAACTTCACAATTCTCATCCTCTGTAATTACTTCTTTCTCTTACTGTAATCGAGTGCCGCTAAGAAATAAACTAAAAAAAGCCGCAATAAATGCGGCTTTTACCTTTTAGGCTTTCCTGTCAATGCTGCAAAAGCAAGCAGCCCGAGAACGGACGATCCGAAGAGAATGGCGCCCATTGGAACAGCGGATAATTCATTGATGCCGACAAGCGGCGACACGATCGATCCGATGACCAGCGGCAGCATGCCGACAACCGCACTTGCGCTTCCAGCTCGATGCCCTTGGTCTTTCATCGCCAACGTGAACGAACTGGTAAATGTCATTCCGACTGCAATCATGTAAATAAAAATCGAAATGACAAGAGCAGCGAGCGGACCTTCGATAATCGTCATGACCAGCAAAATGAAAGTCGCTGCGGCTGCAGTCAGCGCAGCACCTTGCAGCAAGCGGTGCTCGGAGACGATTCCGCCGAATTTCCCGATGATGGTACTGCCCAAAATCATGGCAATGCCATTGATGCCAAAAAGTACGCTGAACACTTGCGGAGAAACGCCGTAAATTTCCTGATAGACAAACGGCGTCCCTGCCACATAAGCAAAACTTCCTCCATGAATCAGGCCCACGACTAAGGCATAGCCGATAAAGGGACGCGCTTTAAACAAACTGCCCATTGTCCGGATCGAGGCTCCAATGGAACTTGGCATACGTTTTTCAGCCGGCAAAGTTTCCGGCAGCCGGACAATGACAATGGCTGCCATGATAAAGCCAAGCAGCCCTAAAAAGTAAAAGATGCTCTCCCATCCTCCAAATGGCAATGCGAGAATGCCTCCTCCAGCAATTGGTGCTATCATCGGCGCTACGGCGTTGATGACCATCAGCAAAGCAAAGAATTTCGTCATTTCCCTTCCCGTAAAAACGTCGCTGACTACGGCTCTTGATAAGACCACTCCTCCTGCAGCAGTAAAGCCTTGCAGAAAACGGGCGGCAATCAATAACTCAATCGTCGGGGCTACAGCACAAAGAAGCGATGACAACGCAAAGAGAATGACCGAAATGATCAACGGTTTCCTTCTGCCGTGGGCGTCACTCAAAGGCCCGACCACAATCTGCCCCGCCGCCAGTCCAATCAAACAAGCAGTCAAACTAAGCTGGACTAATGATATATGAGCGTCCAAATCTTGTGCGATTAAAGGAAAACCAGGCAAATACATATCAATATTCAATGGAGCCAATACCCCAAGCATACTGAGCAGCAAAGCGAGCCCCAATCTTTTTCTTCCTTTTGGATTATGCAGCATGTATAAAACACCTCTCACTAAATGATCTAATTAACTATACATGAATTACAGGAACAGTTTCAGCAATCTCCTGATTTTTCTTTCCAAACTTAAAAAGACACAAAATGGACACTTACCTCGAAACTAGCCATATTGGTATCGTAGTAAACAGACTGAACCAATTAATGTCTTTAAATTGAGTGTGCTCCTGATTGCCAGGTTTACAAAAGTGTATGTTGACAATGGTGAATATAGCGGATGCAAACCAGAATATTTCACTTTCTATTCTATGCTTTTTTCCTTTGATGCACTTCAAGCTTTTTTTCATTGCTGGAACGAATGCTTTATTTAGATAAGACTTACTGGAATATGCAGTCAAAAATGATTTTTGAAAGGAAGTAAAACATGCAACAAGAAAAAAGACTGCCAAGAAACCCGAAAGAAGGCTTGCTATACGGCACCTTGATTTCCACGATGACGGTATTGTTCATGACCTCCTTCAGTACGATCTATTTTGCCGGAACTTTCAACGGAGACATCGCCTTTTCAATTTTAAAAATGGTGCCCATCATGTGGATCATCGTAATGATTATCGAACCTGCTATTTTTGGGCGCCTTGCTGAAGCATTGACAGCTAAATTCACTAAGCCCACTGATAGCTTCAATTCAAAAATTCTTTTTCGCATCCTTTTCACGGTCCTCGGAATGTCAGCGGCTATGACTTTCCTTGGCGACCTTGTCGGAAATGGATACCATACTGAAATCTTCAGCAATTGGCTGCAGTATTGGCCACGCAATTTTCTGATTGTCCTTGCTGCTGAAAGCTTAGTCATTCAGCCGATTGCCCGTTTCGTGATGGTTAAAATGCATGACATACAAGATAAAAAAGCGCTAGCTTCAATTGCAGGATAATAAAAAACTCCCAGTCTGTAAAAGTCCGGGAGTTTTCTATATTCAGGAAGAGATAAAAGAAAATCAATAATAAATAACTGAAATTTCAGATATTTTAGTGCAGATTCATGCGTTGTTCATCTCCTTGAGCCGCATGGAAACTTTCTTGGCTTACCTCTGCCACTAAATCTTCGATCGGATCCAGCACTGTTTTCGTGACTAGTTCTTGGAGCAACTCAGGCACCGTTTCTGGCTCTTCTTGGAAATCAGGCGTCGGAGTAATGACGGCTGCTATTTCCATCGCCACTTCTTTAATCGGCAAAGCCCCAACTAGCGGAAGCGGCGTAGAGATAGTAGGTTCAGTTGGATAGATGGAAACGATTCCCGTCCGTTCTAGCTTGTTCCACGTATGTTCCCGTTCAAGTACGTATGCCATTGAACCATATAAGAAATAATAAGCATCCAATAGACGGTAACTAACCAATTCGATAGCGGAAAATAAAGTGATTTTGAAGTAATCGAATTTCGGATAGGCATGCCCATATCTGTTTGAAACCACATATGATCCGACGCGCTGCGTAATTTGAAGCACTGCGGTCATGGCTAATAACAAAAGTGTCAAATCCGACACTGTAGCTGTTATGAAGCCGTAAGCAAGAAACGCCGTTGTGAAAATGCCAGCCACTCCAGGCAGCAATGAATCAATAAAGATAAAGAAAACGAGTTTGAAGCCCAGCTTTTCCACTTTCCCCTTATGATACATCTTCAAAGCATCGATAAAGCCTTTTTGCCATCTAACTCTCTGCTTGGATAAACTTTTAAAGTCGCCCGGTACTTCTGTATAACATTCCGCTTTCGGTACAAAAACCAACTTGCCTTTTGTATAGGTGTTTTTGATCAATTGCTGCATTCTGAGCGTGATTTCCATGTCTTCTCCAATTGTCTTTTTATATCCTCCCGCTTCATATAAAGCAAAAGCCTTAAATGCACCAAACGCTCCGGATACGACAGAAACTACTCCGAATTTCGATTGCACAAATCGTTTGACGTAAAACGACAGCATATAATCAGACAATTGATAACGAGTCAGTCCGTTGCCTTTAAAAGACGGTTTCGATTCCTTATACATTTGCCCAACATGCACCTTACCGCCTCCCGCGATTACATTCGGATCTTGCATCGCTTCATTTATATGGGTCAAGGCATTTTTTTGTAAAATACTATCCGCATCCAAAGTAATGATGATGTCGCCAGAAGCATAGTCTGCTCCTGCATTCAATGCATCCGCCTTTCCTCCATTCACCTTATCGAGCACTTTTACATGAGGATAAGTGGCAGAAACAAAGGTACGGATGACTGGATTATAAGCCAATTTGTCTTTTGCTAAGAGCAATTCTTCCTTTAAATCCAATAAATCCACTAATAATTTCATTGTTTCATCATCTGAACCATCGTTTATTAAAATCAATTCGAAATTCTTATAATCCAAATTTTGAAAACCTGTAAAGCAACTCGCTAAAACTTTTGCTTCGTTATAGGCGGGCACAAGAATCGACATTTTAGATTCCTCTATATCTTTCCTGATGCTCGTATCTTTTTTCGTCATTTTTAACGCTAAAACCAAGTACAATAATTGAATCGTGAAGAATACGGCCCACGGTATTAAACATATGATTAAAAACACACTCATAATTCCATCCCCTTAACTCTATTTTTATTTTTGGTAATATCTAATCCAGTCGACGAGCAGCTGTGCTGGAAATGGTGTAGTTTCATCCGGTTCTCCGACCCAATCGCCTCCCACCCCCGTATTGATGAATAAGTACATTTCTTCATCAGGTACAAAAGTCGTGCTTGTATACAGAGGCGTTCCATCAACAAAAAATGTAATCTTTTCGGGATACCATTCAATGCCGAACGTATGATAATCTGTCGTCAAATTCGGCAAATCCGAAAGGTTATAATCCTTTCCATATATTCGGTTCACTTCATAATGGATTGTGCTCCAAACTTGACCTGGCTGTTGGCCGAGTATTTCTACGATATCGATTTCCGGAAAAGCCTTCCCAGCATTGTTCCAAAGCCATATGGCAGGCAACAATCCCGTCCCTGCTGGAAATTTCGCTCTCACCTCGAGTTTCCCATATTTAAATACGACTTTTCCTTTTGTTGTGACCGCCCCTGACGTATATGGAAATCCTTGAGACATCTCCTTTTTTGTGTGGATTTTCAAATTGCCCTCACTCACCTCCACATTTTCAGGCTTGTAATGCTGGCTTCTGTTTCCGTATCCATAAGGATCGTCCAATACATTCCAACGAGCTGGATCGAGCGCTTCCCCATCAAACTCTTCATTCCAGACGATCTTCCAGGGTACTGTATTGTGATCTTCCAACACTCCCCCGTTATTCACTAATGGAGATTCTGATGATGGCGGCGGCAAATAATCCATATACGTTCCTCCTCCCGCTAAACAAAATAGCGCCATTGATGCACAAATTGTGCCGCTCAAAACGTTCATTCCATCACCCTGCCTAAAAGTAATAAAAAACTTGTTTATTTTTGACATCCGATACTATATGACTAGTTAAACCTTATTTTCTGAGTCATAGAGGTTACAATATAGTGCTAAGGTTAAAATTGAGTTAAATTTTCTTAATATTTAGAATGTTTTATGCTAAAAATATATGAATTCCGCTTTTTTTACAAAGTTTCTTAAAAAATGGGTATTATCGAAGACACAAATAATAGGGGCAATGGCGATAAAATCCATAAAAAAAACGCTTAGACATTTTTTGTCTAAGCGTTTTTTGCAAGCAATATGAAATTTAAGTTAGTTTAACCCATGTTCAAGCATGGCATCTGCCACTTTTTTGAATCCGGCGATATTGGCACCGGCAATTAAGTTTCCAGGTGCCCCATATTTTTCTGCAGTTTCGATGCAGTTGCGATAAATGTTTTTCATCACTTGATGCAGTTTCTCATCAACTTCTTCAGAAGTCCAGGAATAGCGCATGCTGTTCTGGGACATTTCCATGGCGGATACGGCGACTCCGCCTGCATTTGCAGCTTTTGCAGGCGCGAACAATACGTGGTTATTGGTCAAAATACGGACTGCCTCTTCATCACATGGCATATTCGCTCCTTCACCGATGGCCTTCACTCCATTGTCGACTAATGCCTCTGCCCCTTCTCGGCCAATCTCATTTTGAGTTGCACAAGGAAGTGCGATGTCACAAGGGATTTTCCAAATATCCGATTTATCTTTTCCGAAGCGCGCTTTCGGATGATGCTCCAAATAATGATAAATTCGTTTGCGCTCCACTTCTTTCAGCCGTTTGACTGTATTGACATCAATTCCTTCAGGGTCGTAAATATACCCTTCCGAATCGCTGCAGGCGACTACCGTCGCACCGAACTCAATCGCTTTTTCCATGGCATAGATGGAAACATTGCCAGATCCGGAGACGATAACCCGGCTGCCTTCAAACGAAAGCCCTTCACCTTTTAGCATTTCTTCTACAAAATAGACGGTGCCGTAGCCTGTTGCTTCTTTCCGGATCAAACTTCCTCCATTATCCGGATTTTTGCCTGTGAATACACCCGCTTCAAATGCATTGCGAATCCGCTTATACTGGCCAAATAAATAACCGATTTCGCGTTTTCCAACTCCAATATCGCCAGCCGGCACATCAATATCCGGGCCGATATGGCGGCTCAGTTCCGTCATGAAACTTTGGCAGAACCGCATGATTTCACGGTCAGACCGTCCTTTCGGATCGAAATCCGCGCCGCCTTTACCGCCTCCGATTGGCAGGCCTGTTAAAGCATTCTTGAAAATCTGTTCAAATCCCAAAAATTTCACAACACTCCCTGTAAGGGTCGGATGGAAACGAAGGCCTCCTTTAAAAGGCCCAAGTGTGCTATTAAACTGCACCCGGTAGCCGCGATTCACATGCACGTTTCCAGCGTCGTCTTCCCACGTCACCCGAAATGCAATAAACCGCTCCGGTTCCGAAATGCGTTCTAAAATTCCTTCTTCCACATATTCCGGATGCTGTTCAAATACGGGCTGCAGCGAAGAAAAAACTTCCCACGCTGCTTGCAAAAACTCAGGTTCGCCTGGATTGCGGTCTCTTACTTTCTTGTGGACCGCTTTTATGTATTCATGAGCAGATGGCTCCTTAGTCTGGATGCTTTCGTTGACTGCTTTCACTCTATTTTCCCCCTCAATTGCATACTGATGGATTTGGCAGATATGAATAATTATTCGGAAAAATTAATATTAAATTCCATTATACAAATTGCCCGAAGCGGAAGCAAATCAAATTTCGATTAAAAATGCAGGCCCCATAAAAAACCGCATTTCCATTATTTTAAGAAAATGCGGCCAAGGGCTTGCTTAGTTATTGAATTTTACTGTTTCGTTCATTTCTTCATCATCGCCTGCTCGTTCATTGTTCGTGAGCTTTTTAGCGAATTGCTTCACTGCTTTTAATTTATTGCCGGATTCCCAATACTCTGCTGTGTCTGCTGTTACTTTAATCAGCACGACATTCGGATCATCATACGTGGTTTCCAGCATTTTTTCGAATATCGGATTCCAATACTCTTTTTTCCGCTCAAGGTCTTCTGAGAATTCTGCTGTCCCGCTGATGGATACATAGGATTTCCCGGCATATGCAAGATTTACCGAAGGGTTCGCAATGATCTCCAAGTATTTTGCTGTATCTTTTAACGTTAAGAACCAGAGCTCGCCGTCAAACTCTGCCTCTTGCGTCTGCATTGGTCTTGATACAGCTTTTCCGTCTGTAATCGTCGTCAGCATGGCGACTTCTACATCTTTAATCAAATCATTTACCGTTTTTATTGCTTCTTCATGGGTTGAAATTTCTGCCATTTTATTTACTCCTCCTCATGACTTATGGAATCTCTTTTCTGCTAATGGTTCTTGTTTTCCCTGCCGAAAATGGATTAAACCTGCGAGGATGTGGATAAATTCGATTGATTGCTTTAAAATATTTACAATATAATAAAATAATTATACTATAATGAAAATGGGGAATAGAATGAAAATAATCGATATGCATTCAGATTTGTTTACAGATATTGCTTGGCGGAAAAGCCGAGGGGAAAGCAATATCTTTGATGCCTACCATTATCCAAAACTTAAAGCCGGTTTAGTGGAAACGGTTATTTGTGTATTTTGGGTAGAACCTGTTTTTCAGCAGGCACCGCTTGAACGCATCCAAACCGTTTACCGTTTAGTGATGGAGGACTTGGAGCATTCGAAGTATGCGCAGATTTGCCGTTCTTTAAGCGACGCTCTGTTTTCGCCCCCTTCAGACAAGATAAACTTGATTATGGGTTTGGAAGGCCTTGATTTTCTTGGTTCATCGCTGCATCAGCTGCCCGAATCTCTTAGCAGATTGGATGAAATCGGAATTAATCATATGAGCCTTACGTGGAATGGACGCAATGATTTTGCCAGCGGCACCGGATCCGGTCATCTTCAATCCGGACTGACACACTTAGGAAACCTTGCAGTCAATAAAGCGAATGAGTTCGGATGGCTGGTCGATGCTTCCCATCTTGACGATGAATCATTTTGGAATCTATACCATTACAGCCATCGCCCAATCATTGCTTCGCACAGCAATGCCCGCACGCTTTGCGTCCATGAAAGAAATTTAACCGATGCACAGTTAAAAGCGATTGCTGAGAAAAATGGAATCGTCGGACTCAATTCTTATTGGGGATTTATTGATCCTAAAAAACCTACACTCGACCGCTTTGTCGATCACGCTATTTATATCGCTGATCTGATTGGAACGGAGCATTTGGCTTTCGGCTTTGATTTCATGGATTATTTGAAAGGCCACGCGATCGGCTTGGAAATGGCGGGCTCGACAAAAGGGCTCGAAGACATCACGAGAATTCCCGCCTTGCTTGAGCAGATGGCGAAACGGGGATTTACAAATAAGGAACTTGAAGCCATTGGTTATCAAAATGCCATACGGCTTATCGAAAGCAAGTAAATACGCTACATAAAGGGGACTTTTTATGGAAAACACGTTAATCAAATCGGATGATTTAATCACACTTTGGGGAATTATCGTGATTATTGCAGCCATGAGCATTGTATTAGAACAAAAATATAGTTGGGCCGGGAAAATTTCAGGAGCTATCATTGCTCTCGTGTCCGCGATTATCTTATCAAATACCCGCATTATTCCAGTTGCTTCACCTGTGTATGATGCTGTTTGGGCATTTATCATTCCTCTTGCCATTCCTCTATTGCTGTTTCATGTGAACTTCAAGAAAATCTGGCAGGAAAGCGGTAAAATGCTGATTATTTTCCTCCTGAGTTCCATTGGGACGATCGCCGGGACCATCATTAGCTTTTTCCTATTAAAAGACTATATACCGTTTCTGGATAAAATCGGCGGGATGATGAGTGCTTCCTATGTCGGCGGCGGCGTTAACTTTGCAGCCATGACCGCAAAATTCGATGCGCCCGAAGATATGGTTTCCTCAGCAATTGTTGCGGATAACCTGATGATGGCATTATTCTTTATCATTCTGATGACAATCCCGACCCTTAAATTTTTCAAAAAGCTTTTTCCTCATCCACATGTGCAGCAGGCTGATAGCGAGGAAGCAGCCGGGGCCGGAAAAACAAATGCCGAGAGTTTCTGGAAACGCCAGGATATTTCGTTAAAAGACATCGCTTTATCTGTTGGGACTGCTTTTTTCCTGGTCATCGTATCTTTTAAAATTGCTGGCTTCCTGAGCGGCATTATTCCTTCCGGAGACGATGTTTCATTCGGCTGGAATTTACTCAATGGTTTGTTTGGCGATAATTACCTCATTTTGACGACGTTGACTTTTATCGCCTTGGCATTTTTCCCGCGATATTTTGAAAACATCAACGGCAGCCAGGAAATTGGAACGTTTTTAATTTACTTGTTCTTTGTGGTAATCGGAATTCCGGCTTCTATCCCATTGATCATTCAAAATGCACCATTGTTATTGGTATTCGTCTTCATCATCGTCAGCTTTAACCTCCTTATTTCATTGACAGCCGGAAAGCTCCTGAAATATGATTTAGAAGAAATCCTGCTTGTCAGCAATGCCAATATCGGCGGGCCGACTACGGCTGCGGCTATGGCCATTGCCAAGGGATGGAAAGAGCTGATCGGCCCTATTTTAGTTGTGGGAACCATCGGCTACATTATTGGCAATTATGTTGGCACGACGTTGGGACTGTGGTTCGCCACTTTCATGTAAATACTTTCTTTAGACTGGAGACGTAAAATGTTTGATGGACAAAAAATTAAAAAATTGCGGACTGAACGTTCTCTTTCACTGAAAGAACTCTCCGAAAAATCTGGCGTGAGCGTCAGCATGATCAGCCAAATTGAAAGACGGAACACGGATCCTACGCTGACAACCTTGTACAAACTGTGCGCCGGCTTGAATATTTCAATTTCTGCTTTACTCGGGACAGATGAACCTTCTTCTCAAATTATAAGACAAAGGGAACGGAAAAGTTTTCATTTCCCTGTTTCGCATTCCAAATACGAGCTGTTAACTCCGACCAATAAAGGCGAAATCGAAATGATTATGATCTATTTGGAACCTGGACAGGAAGACCGGCAGCTCGTAGAACATTCGGGCGAAGAATGCGGCCTCGTGCTGGAAGGGGAAATGACCGTCCATTTAAATGGCGAATCTCACATCTTAAAGGCAGGAGACAGCATTCGATTTAAGAGCACCCTGCCCCATCGGTTCTACAACCACTCTGAAAGCCGTGCTGTATCAGTATGGGCCATGACTGGATGGACCGTTTAATCTAAAAATGCCAGCTCCATTCAAATGAATGGGGCTGGCGTTTTTGCATTTGCCGCTTTACTCGGGTTTCGATTATGCCAAGTGGGAGAACTTTTCATTTACTATTGAATAAATACTCAATATAACGTATATTCAATACATTATAGTAATTCTTTGGAGGCAAGAAAATGACATTGATTCAAAATAATAAGAAAACTATTTCTCCCATCGACACCTGGAAGTTTTTAATTCCCTCTATCATCGGGGCTTTGCTGTTTTTGTGTCCAATTTCTTATAACGGCGAAGTAACCATCGGCGTCGGTATTCTGGCATCTTTCCTCCAATCCACTTTTGGCGAAGCGATTCCCGCATTCATCGTCTTCTTGCTTGGATTTTCTGCCCTTGCCAGTTTGGCAGCGACTGCTATTAAACCCGCTTTTGTTCAGAACTCCCCTTTCTTGCGTACGACATTCATTAACGGACCCTTCGGACTGGTTGTCCGTGTACTTGCTTTTGTTTTTGGTTTGATGGCGTTCTACGAAGTTGGTCCTGAAGTGATTTCTTCCCGGGCAACAGGCGGCGTAGTACTGTACGATCTTGCACCGGTGTTGCTTACCTGGTTCCTCTTCGCCGGAATCCTGCTTCCCTTATTGGTCGAATTTGGCCTAATGGAATTTGTCGGCGCCTTGCTTAACAAGTTTATGCGCCCGGTCTTCACTTTGCCCGGCCGCTCCTCTATCGATGCCATGGCTTCATGGATGGGCGCTGCACCGGTTGGCGTATTAGTAACGATGAAGCAATACGATGAAGGCAATTATACGCAGCGTGAAGCTGCGGTCATCGCCACAACATTCTCCATCGCTTCAGTCGCTTTCAGTTTTGTTGTTGCGAATGTTGTCGGCATCGGCCATTTGTTCCTGCCCTTTTACTTAGCAGTATCTGTCGCTTGCATAGTGGCTGCTGTGATTATGCCTAGAATTCCGCCCTTATCCCGCAAAAAGGACACCTATTACGAGCCAGTTGGCAAACAAGTTGATGACACGATTCCTGAAGGTGTTTCACTCGTGAAATGGGGCTTTGATGAAGCCCGCCTTAAAGCAAGTAAAGCAGCAAGTCCGAAAAAGCTGGTCCAAACAGGCGTTGAAACTGTTCTCGATATCTGGCTGGCCCTGATTCCGCTTGTTATGGCGCTTGGTACGGCAGCTTTAATCGTCGCAGAATATACGCCGCTCTTTAAAATTATTTCTTATCCGTTGATTCCCGTGCTGACATTATTCGGGTTGCCAGAAGCTGCTGAAACAGCGCCTACTCTGCTCGTTGGTTTCGCCGACATGTTCTTGCCAGCTGTCCTCGGGAGCGGCATTGAAAGTGAATTGACGCGTTTCGTTTTAGCTGGGGTTTCCTTGACTCAAATCATTTACATGTCTGAAATCGGCATTCTGATTTTACGCTCGAATATTCCCATTAAGTTCTGGGAACTTGCTGTGATTTTCGTCTTGCGCACGATCATTACGCTGCCAATCCTTGTGTTGTTCGCTCATCTGTTCGTCTAAACAAAACAATCCATCTCCTTTGATGAGGAGATGGATTGTTTTTATGTATGCTTTTGGAACTCAATAGAGATGAACGCAAAAGCCGCAGCTCTTGGCCTTGGCTTTTGCAGCTTTTCTTTCAAAGCGATTTTCACCATCTGCTTACCGCTTTATTTCGGCTAAAACTTTTTCAAACATTGGATCGATGCCAATCCCAGTTAAAAGAGGAATGCCGTCAATTACACGGTCTTTAATATTATCCGGAACCAATGTCGTCGATAACACAATATCGTATTCGTCAATTCGATTGATCTCGTCACTGACTTTTGACTGATAGATTTTCACATCTTGAGTGAGATTATTTTCTTTTAGCCATTCTTCCACTTTTCCTTTCACGACAGTGGAAGTTGCTATACCGGTACCGCAAATAATCAATAGTTTTTTCATTTAATTGCTTCCCCCTCTATTATTCGTGTTCTATAGGTGCTGCTGCCGGATTCCCTGATTTTTCCGGATTGGCTTTATGGCGATTAGGTTTGATTTTGTTCTGGTAAATCAGGCCAAAAAGAACCAGCAATCCTAAAGCACTCATTCCATACCAGCTGAAAATCTTCGACAGCCAGACAAAGATGAACGTGGTCCATACCGCACCATCAATCAATGAAGAGATGCTCGTATTCGTTCCCATTTCAAAGTTTGAAGCAATCGCTGACTGTGTAAACAACGGCGCAACCCAGCTCGCTATATATAAGCCGACGCCAATATAAATCGATCCGCCAATCACAGTTCGTATGATATTCCCTCTGAAAATAGGGACCATCAAGCAGATCAGGAATGGAATGGAAGCTAAATCAGCAAATGGCAAAACGGAATTTCCAGGCAGCAGAACCGCTAAAAAGATGGTAATGGGTATTAATAGCAAGGCGGATGACAAGACTGCCGGATGTCCGATGGCAAGTGCACTGTCCATTCCAATGTACAAATCTCTTCCCGGGAACCGTTTCTTCACAAAAGCCCCTGCCGCTTCCGAAACAGGAATAAGGCCTTCCATCAATAGAGCTACCATTCGGGGCAGCAAGACCATAACAGCTCCTGTCTGAATGGACAGCTGTAAAATTCCCTGGACGTTGTAGCCTGCCAAAATTCCAATTAAGATCCCGATCATTACCCCGATAATGGTAGAATCGCCAAGCACCCCTAATTTCTTTTGGATATTTTCGGGATTCGCTTCCAGCTTATTGAATCCTGGAATGCGGTCAAAGACCCAGTTCATCGGCATTGCGACAAATGCAGATGGAGCGGAGGTGCCATGCGGAAAAGTAATGTTTTGGAAACCATAAAACTTCTCGATGTATTTGGCTAAAATATCTCCCATTAAATACAGCAAAAGCAAGTGGACGATGATTGTCAAAATGCCCAACCAAAAATCGGCTGTCAAAGCATAAACAAGCGACCCTGTTAAAGCTACGTGCCAAAAATTCCAAATATCGACGTTCAACGTTTTCGTTAAACCGAAAGTCAGCAGCAAGACGTTAACGCCCACGCCAATCGGTATCGCTAAACTGCCCAAGGAAGTGCCGTAAGCAATTGCCGCAGCTGCTGGCCAGCCAACATCAATTGTATTTAAGTTAAATCCAAAATTATCAACCATTGATTGGGCGGCAGGCCCTAAACTGTCTACAAGCAAACCGATCACTAAATTGATCCCTACAAATCCGATGCCGACGATGATCCCGGCACGTAGAGCCTTTCCAGGTTTAGTTCCCAATACCAGCGCAAAAATAAAAATTAAAATCGGCAATAAAACTGTCGCTCCAAGATCCACGAACCATTGCAGAATTCCCATCAACTTTCTCCCCCTTTGCTTTTGGTATTCTCTAGCAGAAAGACGTGATTAAAATGATTCTTTTATGGGTTGATAAAATCATGAATGCAGGTTAGAAATGCTTGTAAAACGATAGATGAAAAGCTCTGCTGCCTCTAAGCTTTAATATTGATTAAATCATTCAGCTCTTCGGCACTTGTGATTGCGGCTAACTTTGAAACAGTTTCTGGATTTTGGAACAATCCGACCAGTTTTTGCAAAGTAGCCAGTTGGGCAGCTGGCTCTTTCAGCGCTAACATAAAAACCACTTTAATATCGATCAGTTCTCCGCTCTGCCCCATCGCTAAAAATTTCACCGGGTTTTTCAACGTGGCAAAAGCTATTTTTGACTCATTCACCATATCCCCATCCGTATGTGGAATAGCAATTCCGAATGGTATCGTAGGCAAACCTGTAGGGAAAGTTTCTTCACGTTTAAGCACGCTTTCGACAAATCCTTCTTTCACATACGCTTTTTCCAATAGCCTATTGCCTAAGAAGGCTATTACGCTTTCTTTGGAATCGATTTCCAATTCAATGGCCACCAGCTCTTTTTCAATTTCCATTTCCTGTTCCTCCTCCCCTAAAGCAACAAAGTAGTTAAATCCCTCCTTTTTACATTTGTTCACTATCAGCACATTTGATGTCAATTTCATTATAAAATCGCTTTCAATTTAAATCAATATAATTTTGAATATTTAGACATGTAACACCATCAGCTTTTTATATGTATGCTTGGAGAAAATGTTATGGGTTCGTTTTTTAAAGCAGAAAAGCCGCAGCTAGCAGCTGCGGCTTTTCTGTTTCTTCATTACTTAGCCCAGTTATGGAAAACGAAGTAGGCCAGGATGAGCGCGACCACAATAATGGAAATGACAAGCATCGGCACGAGGCCAAAGGTGGCATCCATTTCCGTTCCCCTCCTTTTCTTTTATCATAACGCTTATAAGCCCATAATAAAACATTTATTTTCTAAATATTCTGTTTTATAAAGATAAAATAACAGCTCCGACTCTTTCGAATCGGAGCTCTATTTTCAAGCATATGGTTTACAGCGATTGAGGATGTCCGGGAACTTTCTTGAAGTTTTCGTCTCTGCGGAAATTCCCCATGACTTCCATCGTTTCGCTGATGCTGACAAATGCATCCGGATCCACTTCTTTAATCAGTGGACGGACATAGGCCAGCTCATAGCGTGTGATGACGCTGTGCAGGATTTTGACTTTATTGCCTGAATAAGCTCCTTCGCCGTCCGTGACCGTGATGCCGCGATACAGGTTTTCGAGCAAGTGCTTTTTGACTTCGTCGCCTTTGCTTGTCACCACTTGCATATTCAGTTTGATGTGGCGCGTATGGATGCGGTCAACGACCAAGCCTGTGATGTAGATAGAGGCCATTGTATACATCGCAAGCTCCCACGTAAAGATAAAACCGGATACGAATACGACGAGGCTGTTCAAGCCAAAGACCATAAAGCCGAGCGGAATGTCCCGTTTCATCGTCAAGAGCAGGCCGATGACGTCAAAGCCGCCTGTCGATCCGTATGAACGGATGATGAATCCGACCCCGATGCCGACAAGAACGCCTCCGAATACAGATGACAGCAGTACGTCTTCTGTTACTTTCATGACCGGGATGTACAACATGGAGATAGACGTGACAGCTACCGAGTAAATGCTATTGAGGATGAACATTTTGCCAAGTTTCATCCAGCCAAGGATTAAAATCGGGATGTTCAAAACAAATAGCCAAATCCCCGCATTGAGCGGCAGCATCAAACTGAATATCATCGCAATCCCGGTAACGCCTCCAGACAAAATCTCATGGGGCAATAAAAACATATTAAAAGCGAATCCCAGTAAAATCGATCCCGCGAAAATAATGAGCCAATTGTATAGTTTGTCCATTTAAAAATCTCCATTCCTACGAATCTCCGTGCTTAGAAAATTGCAGCAAAAAAAGGCTGCATAATTCTTTCAGCCTTTTCGAAACTCAAACACAATGTATCAAATTATAGGTAGTGTCCCGTTAAAATGCAAGTTTTATCGCTTAGCCAACATCAGTCAGCGGATATCACCAAACTATCCAAACTGTCGGCGCCTTCAACCACTAACAAAGAATACAAGCTGTTGACCAGTGTTTGGATACGCGGCGGAGTTTGGGCAAATTCCTGCCGAATCGATTTTGCATAAGCCGCTTCCCAACTTCCATCTTGCAGATAATAGGCATCTACGATTTCGGTTTGCTGGATCGTCCATCCCGCTTTTTCCAGTAAGTTTTGAAATTGTGCAAGGTCGAAGACATACTGGATATTCCCTTCATTTTCTATAAACTCGCTGTATAAAGCAAGAATCGCAGTTGCGGCAAAATGGCTGCGTTGAGAAATCCGGCTAAAAGCAAGATCCCATTCAGCCAGATAAAGGCGGTCAGCCATGCTCCGCAATTTTGTCAAATACGCCAGCAATTGATCCGGATTCCGGAAATACCAGGAACTGTGCGACAAAATCGCCGCGTCGAACTTCGTTTCCGGCAACTCCAGCAAATCGGTCTCCAGCAGGAATTCCACTTGCTTTCCAAGCTTGGATGCTGAAATGGCAGCAGTGGCCTCCCCGAGTGTAATCGGTGCGCCGTAATCCGCAGAGGCGATATCCACAGCGAGCACTCGCCCCGTTTCTCCTACCGCATCCGCTAAAACGACCGTTGTGTCTCCTTGGCCGCAGCCGATTTCAATGACGGACATTCCTTTTTGGATCGCAAAAGAATCCACTAAAGACATCCGATGCTTCAATTGCGTGCGCTGAATCGTATCATCTCCAATGATTTTCATACTTTCGATTAAATGCTCCAAGTCGCTTCCTCTTTCCCGCTTTTAAAAATCTTTTCTGGATGAATCCAATCGAAGGGGAGTCTTTTAGAAACTTAAACCAGCTTTTGTCCGCAATTTGGACAGAACTTAGCCCCTTCATTTCTCTGGCCGCAATTCGGACAGAAATTCGGCCCTTGACCGTTTGCTGCTTGTTGATTGCCGCCATTTGATTCCTTCATCGTTTCCACCATATCTTTGGCGATATTCATCCCGACCATCATGCCCGCCATATCGGCTGCACTGCTTGAACCGGAAGACCCGCCTTTTGCCATCGCATCTGCCACTGAGATTTTCTGGTATTTACCGACGTCCCCGACCATGCCAATCGAAGCGTTCTTGTTGATCATGTCCTGGATTTCTTTCGGATAATTAAAGCTCATGACTTGGAAACCGGTGATTTTCATGCCATCATCCATAAGTTCCATATTGAGGTCATCTGAAATGCCTTTGCCGATTTCATGTGCATTGGCCTGCAAATTGAACATATCTTTGCCTTCCCTTGTCACCCATTTCATGAGCAGTTGATCGAGAATGGCCGTAATCCGGATTTTTACATCCTCAACCAGATAACTGTTGCGGACTCCGGCAATTTTATCAATCAAAGTCGTATAGTCATTTACGGTGAACTGGAACATGCCATTTGCCCGTATCGGCATACCGCCCGGCATTTGAGGAGCCGGTATATTAATCGGGTTTTGAGTTCCCCAGCGGACGGTGAATTCTTTCGTATTGACGAACAGGACTTCGACGCGCATGCCGCTGTTAAAGCCAAACCTAAATCCTTTCAAAGTAGAAAGGAACGGCACGATTTGCGATTCGATGTCATACTCGCCGTCATCTTCAAAAATCCCTTCGATTTTTCCATTGTTTAAAAAGATGGCATCTTGTCCTGGCCGAATAATCAGCTTACTGCCTTTTTTGATTTCGTCGTTGTTCCACTTCCAAAAGATCATATCATCCCTGAATTCATTCCATTCGACCACATCTGAAAATTGATTTCCGAAAAAAGCCATATTGTTCATCCCTTCCTTTAAAGCCCTTGGTTTAGAAACTGCGGCCGCCTCCACTAAACGAGCGGCCGCCACCGGTCATTCCACCGCCGCCTCCGAAACCGCCTCCCCCGCCATTGCTTTTCGGCACGCGGCGCCTTGAAACGGTTTTATTGCGGAACCGGTCTTGCTGGCTTCTGACTCTTGTATTCGTGCCGTCTACATACGTACGTGCCGTGGTCGTGACCCGGCCGCCTGCATTCATGACCATCGAGCCGACAATTACAGCAGCTGCCAATAACGGAACCCCTGCTTGAAACCACAGTTTATGGATAATGCTTTCCGGATTGGCACCCGGACGGAACTCCATATAACGGCTGGCGGTCGTAACCGTTTCACGGAAAGCGCCGCCGTAATCCCCAGCGCCCATATAAGGCATGATGCGGTCCAGCACTTGCTGCACACGGTCGTTGTCGAGCTTAGTTTCAGCAGTGCCGAAGCCCGCAAGATAGACTTCACGGCTTCCCATATCAATCGTCAGGAGCACCGCATTTTCCTGATTGTTTTCCTCTGCCCAATCATCGAAAAAGTCGCCCATATACGATATAATCGACTGGCCATCTGTACTGTCCGTAGTCAAAAAGAGAAAATCTGCATCCTGTTTTTCGCTAAGTTCCGCAGCGAGCGCTTCCAGTTCAACGATTTCGCGTTCCGTGAGAAGCCCTGCGTTGTCGTAGATGTGCGGCTCCACAGCAAAAACAGCCGATCCCCCGGCAAACAGTGCCAAAACCAGCGCCCAAAACAGCAAGGCTGCTTCCCAATTAAAACGCTTCACCATAACACACCTCCCATTGCATAAGAGAGGCCTTTTAATACAATGAATCCTGACACGGCAATACCGGCAAACCACGCAGCGACTTTGCCGGAACTGATCGGCGGCTTACCGACCACTTTTCCGGTTTGCCCATTCATCGCAAAGGTATGCTCCTTATTTTCAAAATCATAATAGACCATCCAGACCGGAAACAGTGTGTAATAGACTTTGCTTTTATGGGTCTGGATCTGCTTGTTCGTATAGCTGACTGTCGTATAGCCTGTAATGGTCGATTGAATATAAGAATCGATATAAGGGACGATTTTGGATTCTACCCGTGAGAAAAGGGCTTCATCGTCATAATCGTATTTTTCCGATAAAAAGCCTGCTAAATAAGGCATCTTAAAATCTTTCAGAGCTGAATAGTCATAAGGCTCAAGTTTATCCATTAACTCATCATCCATCTTTTCCGAAGCATCGGCCGGCACCTTCAAATAACTGAGGTCTATTCCGCGGTATACATCGTAGAAATCCGTTTCCGTATAAATCGTATCGCCTCTCGTATAGCTCCGGACCCGCGTGCCGATTGCAGCCACTTCTGCCGTTCCGTTAATATCATAGAGCCAAAAAGGCACATACATGCCAGTCATTTTTTTGATCCGGTCGCCGTTCATAAATCCTCGCGGCGTCAGCCGTCCATTTCGTGTCCACTTTTTAAACGCTTCCACCGCTTCTTCCTTGCTGATGGTGAACGGAATCACTTTTGCCGGTGCGAATTCACCGCTTAAGCGCTCTGCCAATACCACCGGCGCACCACAAAAACTGCAATGCGTCGCAGTCGTATTCGCTTCTGTGAGAATCACGGCGCCGCAGTTTTCGCAATGGTATTCCTTTGCCTCTTCGGCATCGAATTCGGGTACGATGTTTTCTTCCGGAAACGTTTCGATGTCGTCTTGGCGGCCGCAGTTCGGGCAGGATAACTTGCCCGAATCGGCATCAAACGCCATATCCGACCCGCAGTTCGGACATTTATATTGAGTGACCATTCCATGTCCCCCCTTTCGCGCTCCAGGAAATGGCCTTCAATAATTCCATCACTCGCTCTTATTCATTTCGTTTTTCAGTGCTGCCAATTCATCGTCCACATTAATGCCTGATTTCAGCGATTCAAGCTCGCTTTCCACATCGGCTTTGGTTTCATATTTTGCTGCGAGGTCTTTAATATCTGTTCCTGAACCTTTATTAAGCTCCTGCATCGCCATGGCCTCATCCAATTCCTGATTGATTTTCTGCTCCATCTGATCGAATGCGGACAAGCGGTCTCCAGCGCTGCCCATTGATGAATTGAACTCGTTCATGCGCTTCTGCGTTTTCGCAACTGCCGCTTTTCCTTTCAGCTCTTGGCGGCGCGATTCAAGCTCGGCAATGTCCGAGTCCAGCTTCTCGTGCATTTGGCGCATCTGCTGCGTATTCGCTGCTGCCAGTTCGACCGACGTCTGCATCGTTTTCTCACGTTCTGCGAGCTCCGCTTTGCGCTGCAGGAATTTGCGTGCATCGTCGTCATTTCCAGCTTCTACTGCTTTCTTCGCATACCGCTGCATATCTTCTATTTCTTTTTGCAGTTCCTCAAGCTCCCGGCGCTCCCGCTTTTCTGCTGCCATAATGGCAGCCGTCTCCGACTTCACTTTTCCAAGATCACTGTTCAGGTCGCGCAAATACTGATCGATCATTTTTTCAGGGTCTTCGGCTTTGTCCAATAGGGCATGAATATTGCTCGTCATAATATCTCTGAACCGTTTTAAAATTTCCATCATCATTTCTCCTTTACCAGTGGTTTTTTTCTGCTTGGCAAGCAGTGTTCTTATACGCAAAGATTACCCTATAACTGCCCGCCTTAATCCTTTAAACAAAGAGAGCGCTGCCGACAACCTGTAGGTATCAGCAGCGCTCTCTTATTTTATTTTCCCACAACTCTATGAAATGGAACAACCTTGTTTTTTAAATTTTCTTTTTACTTCCTTCTGGGCTGCACTTCTTTTTGAATATCCTTCAGGAACGAAGCGCCCATCAAGATAATGACGATCGCAAAAGGCAAGGCAGCAATAATCAGCATATTCTGCAGCCCCTGGGTTCCCCCGAAATAGACGACGACTGCCGCAACTGCGGATTGAATCAATCCCCAGCTGATTTTGACGGAATTTGCCGGATTCAGCAATCCATTTGTACTGAGCATGCCGAGTACAAAGGTAGCGGAATCTGCTGAGGTGATAAAGAAAATCGCAATCACGAAAATCGTGATAAATGATAGCAAAGTCCCAAGCGGATATTCAGCCAGCACACCAAAAGTCGATGTTTCGAGAGAAAAGCTCGAAATCGCAGAAATTCCTTTCTGCTCCAAATTCAAGGCAGACACTCCGAATACGGAGAAGAAAATGAAGCAAACAAGCGCCGGCAATAATAAGACGCTAAACATGAATTCCTTGATCGTCCGCCCTTTTGAAATGCGGGCGATGAAAATGCCGACAAACGGCGCCCACGAAACCCACCAAGCCCAATAGAAAATGGTCCAGCCATTGATCCAAGTCCGATTTTCTTCATTGAGCGGCGCTAAGCGCAAACTCATTTTAAAGAAATCCGTGACGTAGCTGCCGAGCGTATGCGTGAACATATTGACAATGTACATGGTCGGGCCGACGATAAAGAGCAGGACAAGCAAAACCGCGGCTAAAACCATATTGATATTGCTTAAGTATTTGATGCCCCGTCCGATTCCGGACCAGGCTGACCAAATGAATAATGCGGTTGAAACGACCAGCACAATCAATTGGACGGTGAAATTATTTGGCGTGCCGAACAGGAATGACAAGCCTCCGGTAATCTGCGCTGAACCAAAGCCGAGCGTTGCCGCTACACCGACGATGGTCGCAAATACTGCTAAGATATCAATCGCTTTTCCCAGTGCCCCCTGCATCAATTTTTCGCCGAACAGCGGAGTTAAGGTCGCACTAATGAGCCCTGGCGTCCCCCGGTGAAATTTAAAATAGGCCAGAACAAGGCCAACAATGCCATAGACTGCCCATGCGTGGATGCCCCAATGGAAAAACGAATACTTCAAGGCATCCTGGATGGCTTCGTCAGAGCCCAGTTCTGCCGAAGGGCTGCTGATGAACGCATGGGAAATCGGTTCTGCGGTGGTCCAAAAAACCAGCCCCATTCCCATTCCTGCGCTAAAAAGCATGGCGAACCAAGAGCCTCGGCTGAATTCCGGGACATCGTCTTTCTTGCCGAGCTTGATATTGCCAAAACGCGAAAACATCATGTAAACACAAAATACTAAAATACCGACGACCAAGAGCAAGTAAAACCAGCCGAACTTGCTCGTAATTCCGGCTGTCACAGAAGCCGTGACAGCTTCAAGATTTTCGGGAGCAAATGCTCCCCATACAACGACAATAACTGAAATGATGACTGAGTAATAAAAGACCTGTGTTGCTTTTTTCATGCTTCACCTCTCATTAGAATTGATTCGATTTAATATAACCGTATATTTTTACAATGATAACATACTAAACAGAACCTTGCTTTTGTGCTGAGAAAAGAACGCCCGTAAAGTTCCGCGCTACTTTACAGGCGTTCTTTTCCATCTTTCTCTTACCTTATTCACTGCTTGCCGCCGCTTAAAACATTTTCTAAGCTTTTCTCATCTCCATTACCGCAAAATAATTCGCTTCATAATCTGCAAAGTTGAACACACGGCCCTCCGGCATTTCGACAATGTCACCGACTGTGACCTCGTTCTCCGATAATTTCTGATGAAACTGGTCCAGCTTTTCCGTAAAGAACATCAATGAAGGCGTGCCCAGATCTAAACCGGGAGATAAGCGGGCCACTGTATTCCGGTCATGGATGACTAAGGTGGTTCCAGCTCCACTTTCAGGTGCGATTTCAATCCAACGCATCTCGCCATTGCTTTCATCTGCCATCACTTGAAAGCCTGCATTTTCTGTCCAGAACCGTACGGCTTCATCCTGATTGTTGACATACAGCATGACTTGCCCTAATTTTGCGATCATCTTAATCCCTCCTTGAATTTATCTTCTTCCCTTATAATTCGAAGAGCCGCATCGTTTTCCTCCCCATCTGCTGTAAAATTCGACAAAAAATAAATGCCGCATCCAAAGAAAACTTTTTCTTTGGATGCGGCATTTCCTATCACCATTCTATTCCATTCACTGTCAGCTTTTAATCTCTAGGGGAATCCGTTGACGGATCATCTGCTACTTTTTTCGAATATTCTTTTGCTGCTTCTTTTTCGTCTTGGCCTTTAAGATCGTCATAATTCACGGCATCGTTTTCACCGTCGAAAACTTCTTTCGTTTTTTTGATCACTTGGTCAATCGCAGAGTCAGGGGCGCCATTGTGCTGTTCCGGTGTACGGCCCGCTGTGCCTTTTCTCGTCATTGCAATCCCTCCTGTAGATGCGTTATTCTATTCTTTACCCGATTGCAGGAAAACTAACCCTAAAGCCGAGAGCCGCTGGCGGAACGAATGCCGGCTACTTAATTGGCTCTAAACTCTTCCAAAGTTGGGTAAGAGGTTTGGGTGCCGCGTCTTTGGACAGCTTGTGCAGCGTAGCGATTCGCTTGTTGAAGCGCGTCTTCAACCGGGCTGCCTTTCGTCACAAAATGGGCAAAGCAGCCGATGAACGAGTCTCCGGCACCGGTCGTATCCACCGCTTTGACTTTCTCAGCTTCGATAAAAACTTCTTTCTCTGCATTCATCCATAATACCCCTTTGTCGCCCATTGTAACGATTAAATTTTGTACACCTTTATGTACTAAAGAAACTGCCGCTGATTTGATTTCATCCACTGTTTTCACCGGCATGCCGGTAAGAATGCCAAGTTCTGATTCATTCGGTGCGAAATACGTGCATTTCTTTACATAGGCGATATCGAGTTCGGGATTCGCGGGTGCGGGATTCAAGAGAACCGGAATTCCAAGTTCTTCGCCCATCTGAATGGCATGGTAGACCGTCTCCAAAGGGATTTCCAATTGAAGCACGATCAGCTTCGCTTGCTTGATCCGGCTCCGGTGGTTCTCAAGCGTTTCCGGAACCAATTCACTGTTGGCGCCTTGAATGATGATGATGCGATTTTTCGCATTCGGATCGACGAAAATCGGTGCAGCACCGCTCGTTTTCGTGCCCACTTCAACTCCTTCAATTCGTACACCATTGGCCTTGAAATTTTCAATCGTGTTTTGTCCAAACAGATCGTTTCCCACTTTTGTCACCATCAATATATCGGAACCTAGCCGGCTGGCAGCCACTGCCTGGTTTGCTCCTTTTCCGCCGCAGCCCATTTCAAACTCCGGCGCTTCAAGCGTTTCGCCTTCTTCCGGCATCCGCTCCAAATACGTGATGAGGTCGACCATATTCGACCCGATAACTGCAATATCCATTAACATTTCTCCAATCATTCATGTATTGTAAGCAAGGTCCATTTGATTTGTTTATCGGTGTCCTTTCCCTGACTCTACCCTTTTTGCCAGTAAACTATCCGTTTCTTCACCATTCCCTTTCGGTCAAACTAAAAAAGCTGGCTTCCCATGACAAGGAAATCCAGCTTTTTCATTTGGCGGTTCTAAGTGGTTTGCCAAAGGAATTATAAGAGATTCCCCCTACAGCAAGGACCATGGCAAAAACCAGGAAATGGGATTGGATGCTTGAACCCAATATCAATAAGAGCAGGGTAGAGATTCCGAATACAACGGCAAAGCAGCGCTTCAGCCACCGGAAATGATACTTGAAGCCAATTGCCGTTGCCACACCGCTGATTAAAAATAAAGACCAAGCGATCAGAAAGTTTCCAGTTTCAAGGTTAAGGACCACATAGCTTGCTGCAAATGCAATCGCTGTCAACACTACATCTTTATGCTGTTTGTATAACCGGATCAGCAAGATAACGATGAACAAACTGCAAATCGCTTTGGCCGTATACTGCACGAAAAAAACGTAGCCGATATTGAGCAATGTGGCAATTGTCACAAAGATCAATCCGGCACCGCCCGGCTTCACACGTTTCCAGGCTTCCAAAAACAAGGCGAACAAGAGAACAATCAATAGCCCGAAAATCCATTCTCTTCCAAACCATTGTTGGGAAACTTCACTTAATGCATAACCGCCTATTACGGCAACTGCGTACATGATGAATGCTTTCATGTTCCGTCCACTCTTCTTTCCGGATTTCCATTATGAAAACGAACTTTACGGTGCCTTCCATTCTACTTAATTATACCTTGATTCCTGTCTTTTCATATGCCAATCATTTGCCGTCGCCGCTATTATTTTGTCCACTTCTGAACGCTTGGGCTTGAAAATCGGCAGAAAGGGTAGAAGTCTTTATAACACGCAAACGGAAGGTGAATGAATATGGGAGAGGCATTATTATGGGGAGGCATTGCGGGAGCAGCCAACTTACTTGGCGCAATTATCGTACTGCTCGTTTCACTTCCGCAGCGGCTGATCGCTTATATCATGGCGCTCGGCACCGGCGCCTTAATCGGCGCAGTTGCTTATGAACTGTTAGGGGAGGCAATGGAAATCAGCGGATTGACCCAGATTGCACTTGGCTTCCTTGGCGGAGCGGCCATTTTCACGGTCTTTGATATTCTCATTAACAAACAAGGTGCTCGGCACCGCAAACGCTCTGGACATAGCGATGAAAAACCGGAAGGCTCAAGTTCAGGGGTGGCCATTTTCGTCGGAACCATTATGGATGCCATTCCCGAGACGGCCATGATCGGCCTTGCACTAGCGAGCGGCAATGGCGTCAGCGTGGCTTTAATCGCGGCGATTTTCATCAGCAATTTGCCAGAAGGGATCTCGAGCACATCCGGTTTAAAGAAGAGCGGATTCAGCACGACGAGAGTCTTGTCGATGTGGGGGTTTGTCCTGGTTGCTTCAGCGCTCAGCTCTCTCGCAGGATATTCACTGCTTGACTTGATGACGGAAGACGCACAAGCCATCCTTTCTTCATTCGCAGCAGGCGCGATTATTGCTATGATCTGCTCGACGATGATGCCGGAAGCTTACGAAAAAGCAGGTCCGATTGTCGGTTTCATTACGGCATGCGGAATCTTCATCACATTATTGCTCCAATAACATTTATCCGTTCTTACACATTATCGAGAAACTAATGGGATAAGTGCATCTGCTTCTGGAAACCACACTGCGGCGCTATGGACAGGATTCCCACAATAAGCCGAGAAAACCACTCGTCTTATTGCTCCACCCTGTCCGGAACCGCGCCGGTGTTGGAGTACTCCCCAACACATGGAGCAAAAAATGGAGACACCTGGGGGACCAAGCGAAGCGGTTATGCGGAACATCGAATTTCTAAACGAAACTTTTTCCATTTCCATCTTTTTCTACATACTGAAAAGAACGGATCCCTATGCAAGGGATCCGTTCTTTATTTTATTCTTCTTCATTTAAATCCGTCTGGTAATTGTAATCAGCCGAGTCGATCGGCGTGAATCCTTCAGGCGTGTAGAATCTCAGTAAATCGCCATTGACGATTTCGTCAGACAGCTGCAATTTCATGTTGCCTTGGTTTTGAAGTTCTTCTGCCTGTGCCTGCTTGCTTTCATCAAGCGGCAAGCCGGTTTTCGGATCATAGAATACTTCACCGATCGAGTAGATTTCAGGACTTGCGTAATCGCCGTTTCGGAATGTCACCAATTCTTTATGCTCGTCCGATAATAAGTCAGTGCCGAAATGCAAGTAATCTTGTGTTTCAATTCCAAGCAAATGCATCAACGTCGGAAGCAAGTCGATTTGGCCGCCGAATGTGTGATTGATTCCACCTTCCATTCCTGGAACATGGATAAAGAGCGGCACCCGCTGCAAGTTCGTATTTTCTACAGGCGTGATTTCTTTTCCAAGCACCTGCTCCATTGCTTTGTTGTGATTGTCAGAAATTCCGTAATGGTCGCCGTACATGACGATCATAGTGTTGTCCGCCAAACCTGATTCTTCGAGGTCTGTGAAGAATTGTTTAATCGCTTCATCCGCGTAGCGGGCAGTCTGGAAGTAATTATCCACACTCTTGTCGCCTGTTGTCCCTTTGCCGATCGTCGTCAATTCCTGGTCAATATCATAAGGGAAATGATGCGCGACCGTGATGAACTTCGTATAGAACGGCTCAGGCAAAGTTTTTAGAATGTCCATGGATTGGTCGAAGAACGGCTTGTCCATTACGCCATATTCGGCCATGTCCCCTTCTTCCAGGTTCGTATAAGACTCGATATCAAAGAAATTATCGAATCCGAATGATTTGTAGATTTCTGAACGGTTCCAGAAGGTTGCGTTGTTGCCGTGGAAAACGGCCGATTCATAGCCTTTGTCTTTCAAGATGGCCGGTGCTGCCTGATAAGTGTTCTGGCCTTTTGTAATATAAGCTGAACCTTTCGGCAAACCGAACAATGAATTCTCTAGCATGAATTCCGCATCCGACGTTTTCCCTTGTGCTGTTTGATGGAAGAAGTTATCGAAGTAAAGTGTGTTCTTCTCTTCTATCATCGAATTCAGGAAGGGCGTCACTTCTTCGCCGTTCAATTCATAATTCATCAAGAAGGACTGGAAGGATTCCAAATGCAGGTAAACCACATTCATGCCTTCCGCTGCACCAAAGTATTCTTCATTTGGTGATGCATAATTGGATTTCGTATAATTCAAGATTTCGGTTACATCGTCGCTGTCAGCCATAACGCGCTGCGAAGACGATTTCAAACTTTCCACTGTGTCATACAGAGCGTAGTTGTACATTCCCAAATATTTCACGATATAGCTTCTGTCAAAACCGCGCGTCAACAATTGCGGACGGTCCCCTTCTGCCATTGCCAAGTTCAAGAATGAAATGGCTAATGCAGCGGTGATCATCGGAAGCACCACTTTGGTTCTGAAATTGGTTTTGTCTTTCTTGAAGCGTTTTGAAAAGATGAGCACCGCCAAGAAAATGACATCCACAAAGAACAAAACGTCCCATGGCTGGATAAGCGTCATGACACTGCCGCCCAAATCGCCGAAGTTCTGCGTTTGAAAGAGCGTCGGAAGCGTGATGAAGTCACTGAAGAACCGGTAGTAAACCGCATTCGCGTACAGCAAGATTGTCATCAGCGTATAAATGAGCAATAGCGAAAAGTACTTCCGCGTCCCTTTGAAAAAGAACGATAAGCTCAATAGCAATAAAGCGGAGCCAAGCGGATTGATCAACAGCAGGAATTCCTGCAAGA
This sequence comes from Planococcus massiliensis, assembly GCF_000821325.1. Lineage (NCBI taxonomy): Bacteria > Bacillati > Bacillota > Bacilli > Caryophanales > Caryophanaceae > Planococcus > Planococcus massiliensis. The sequence continues at coordinate 2,644,971 of NZ_CCXS01000001.1, forward strand.
ATCCATCGACATCCAATTTAAATTGCGTTTTTTGAGAAATATACGTTTTCAGCCAAAGCATAACCACAGCCAGTAAATAGAAAGGGATAAACTTATTGAACATTTCTCGATCGATTTTTTTAAATTTATTCATATTGCACCTTCTCATTGTTGAGGATTATTGGAATGGAACTGAACCACCAAAATTAAAATGTCTCTTGTAGTTTTACAAAGAATGACATATTCTATTCTACTAAACTTTGGGGAAGAATGACAGTTTAAAGATTGTTCTCACAATACCTTATCTAGCCACTAATTAGTAAGACGAAACAACTTCAGCAAAAGTTTCAAAAATAGCGGGATTCCCGTCCTTGCATAACAAAATCCGCTCTGCTTCCTGCAAGAGCGGATTTCGCCTTAATTACTCAACTGGAGGTGGTTTTGGAACCGTTGGATCTTCGATGAGGCGATGCGTCCCGTCCTTCAAATTAAATTGAAGCGCATCAAATTCCACCCGCTCCGGCTCGATGGCCGGCCCGCTAATATGGCCGAAAGGATAAAAAGTCAGCGTCGACGCATTCGGGTCCAACCCGCTGAACGATGCAGTCCACTCAAAATCTTCCGCAGTCAGCGCGTCTCCCGGCGTACTGCCGCCACTATATGGCATTTCATAGACATTTCCTAAATTGTCCTTGGCGATAAGTTCGGCTTCAACAAAATTGCCCGCTTCTACAATTGCCGGATCGACCAATTGCTGGTAGGCGATATTGACAGCGACATCTGTAATCGTCAACTCCTGCAAATGGATCGTCACCCCGTCCGATGATACTTTTTCGTCCAATGGTACCGGCGTCTGTTTCAACTGCTTCACGGCAAACTCAAATTTCCAATCTCCCGGAATTTCTTTCTCTTCGGTATACAGGGTTTGGGGTTCCCATATGACATTTACAAATTCCGCCTCTTCATCTAAATGAGTGATTTCCGAGATGCCCACGATGGCACCGTCCACTATTTCCCACTGCATTCCGCCCGTTGGCCCTTCGGCTTCCAGAAGCTGAGGCGAATTGGTCAAATAAGCGGAACTGGCTAATGGTTCTTCAGAAGCAACCCGATACGTAAAAGTCAATTTGGTGCCGTCATAAACCGCTTCATCAATGCTGATGGTGATGCCATTGCTTGTTTGGGTAAGCGCCACGTCTTCACTGAATTCCTCAAACGCAGCCGCCCCTCGCGGATTTTCCGCAAAAATCGAGAAGACACTGCCGATCACTGGCAATTGAGCCATATAATGTGCAAGTGCCGGCGTCGCTGACAAAGTAGCCGCAGAAATGCCGGCAACCAAAACGGCAGTTGCCACTGCTGGCATCCATCGATTTCGACGCTTTTCTTTCACTGGAGCAGCCGAAGTTTCCCAAAACGATTCTTCGATGATGGCATCCAGACGTGCTTCCGGAACTTCGATATTTTCTAAAGCCTCTTTAATTGAATTCTCTTTGCCATTCATCTGCATACACTCCTTTCAAATCTCTTTTCAGCATCGCAAGCCCCCGGTGGATCAAAGTTTTTACTGTACCTTCCGGGCATTCCATAAAATCGGCAATTTGCTTCACAGTAAAATCCTGGTAGAAGCGAAGCAGCAGCACCGTTTTGTATTTCTCCGGCAACAGCCCAAGCGCCTTTTCCATATCCAATTGCTGAGCAATATCCATGGAATCGGATGGGGCTTTTCTCTCTTCCAATTCATCCAGGACAATCAGTTTTTTATTTTTCTTTAATAGCGCCAATGCTTTATTGATGCAAATGCGTGTTAGCCATGTCGAAAAATAAGCCGTTTCTTTCACTTGGTGCACCGACTCAATTGCTTGAAGAACGGTTTGTTGGAAAATGTCGATGGCATCTTCTTCATTTCGCACATATGTAAATGCCATGCGGTACAATTTTTCTTTTTCATCTTTCAATAAATGCTGGAGTGCCACCCGGTCGCCTTTTATTGCCGCTGCAACCATTTCCTCATCGTGCTCCATCCGCCTCATACTCTCTTTATTCATTAGAGTCCGCTGCTCTTTAAAACGTTTCACTCTTTTTAATTTCCAGTAAAACATTACTATTTTTTAAAGAGTTTACCTATTGTTGGTTTAAAGTTCCTATTATTAAAGGCTTTCCTATTTAGGAATATAGAGGAAATTCTTTCCCGGCAGCGAAACTCTATATATAGAAGAAAAAGATCATTTGGGGGAGAGAAAATGACCAACACCAAAAATGTCGTGGCCTATATTCTGCAAGGCGTCGGCTTGCTTATTATCGTGATTAATCTATTCCGGGCGATAAATTCCGTTGAATGGCTTGGTGGACAAGCCGCTTTTGAAATTTTCCTTCAAGGGGCCATTTACGGATCGCTGCTTCTCGGTTTCGGAGAAGTCATCCGTTTAATGCAAGGGTTGTTCAATCAGCGCGAGCCGAAAATCGATGGTGAAATATCTGTCCCATCTGGCGGGCACCGGGCATTATGGCAAGCGGATGAACCAGTCGTCAGTGAAGCAGCCAACCAAAAAATTACCGATTTCTATGCCAAGCAACAATTGGAATTCGACCGGCTCGAAGCGACGCCTTACGAAGGCTATGTAATTGTCTATCGCGGCGAAGGTCGAGAAATTATCGATTTAAATGGCTTCAAACCGGAAATCTTGTCCGACCAAGAAACAAAAAATCATCCCGATTTGAAAAACTTATAACGCCAAAAGTAAAGCAATGTTAAAAGCCTTCGCTACAATGAAGGCTTTTTTGTTTTGGCGCTGATGCGGTGACAAACCAATTGACCGAAGCTTTATCCTCTTCGATTGCGAGCACGTTCCTTCTGACGATTGTCCCAGCTGCACTTGCACTCGTCGCAGCCTTTATGATGAGCAAAGAGAAAATGGACGACCAACTAAACTAAAGAATAGGAAAACCCTGCTAGACACTTGCTTGTGTCCTGCAGGGTTTTTAAATTGGCCGAGAATAGCGAAGAGACACTTGCAGCTCTCCCGTGTCCGTTTCTTCGGTTTTCTTTCCTTGGAGTTTAAAACCTCTTGCTTCATAGAATGGAATGCCGAATTGGTTGCCTTCCTGAACCGATACCCATTGTTCGCTTGCCCCTTGTGCCGATTGATCGCGAGTTAAAGCTTCCAGAAGCAGCCGGCCGATCCCCTGGTAACGGAAACGTTCATCCATATATAAAACGAAAACTTCCCCTGTATCGGGTGCTGTCATTCCGCCGCCGATGACACCCGCCACTTCCGTTCCAGCCAGTGCAATATGCGAATAAACGCCTGCACGAAGATCCTCTCTGACCCGTTCAGAGTTATACCAAAACACAGTGTTCTGTATTTGATATTCTTCACTTAATTTTCCTTCGACTGTTTGCCGCCACCCTATGGAACAAATTTCCGAAATTTTTTCTGCATGCCTTGCTTCCGGCTTTTTAATTTCGATTTCCATTTCTCTTCCTCCTGCCCCTCTTTTCATTTAAATTTAGCATATCAAAACTCTTTCTAGTTAGAGAAGGGAGAAAAAAGAAATGCAAAAAGTGCATTCTATTTAGCAGAGTGCGCTTTTGCCGTTCTCTCCTTGTCCCCCGTTCAAAATCGAATTCGCCTGAACAAGTAATCAAGACCAATTCCGGAGTGGACCGGCAGCCGAATATATCCTCTATATCAGCTAAGTCCAGCTCAACGGATTCCATTGCGTATACTTTGAACTTCAACTCTTTCTCGCCACCAGCAACCATAATTTCATCGCAAGCTTTGAGGTCAGCCAAGTCCCAGAAGATAGCTGGGTCACCCACTGCATCTACGTGCCCCGCTATCACAGCCCGCCCATTTTCTCCAGGCAGGTATCCCGGTTCAAACCAGCTGACTTCGTCAGGTGTTTTCGGGACTGCCATTCGGCCGTCTTTTTCTGTACCGAGAGGCAGAACCTCTGCCTCAATGCCGATTGCCGGAATGGAAAGCGTTTCCGGTTTATTGCCTTTATTCACTGAAAGGGTGTTGATCGGATTTTCTGCCGGCGCTGTCTTGTTCATTTCAAGCGTTTTGGCAGGCTGTGGCTGTTTTGTGATAAATCCTACTTCTTCCATCCGGTCACTGACTTCGTCTGCCTGCGCTTGGCAACCTGACAGGAAAACGAACGAAACCGCTAAGATCAATAGGGATTTATTTTGTGTTCTTTTTCTGTTGAACTATCATAGCCATTGTACAGGTGCAAGAATATAAACTTAGGAGACTAAAATTTTTGATTCACTGTCTAGGCAATGGTAAGCTCTTCTTCGAATAGAATTGAAGGAGGAATTTTCATGGCAGTCAAAACGTACCGAGAAATCCATTTAATCAATCGTCCGGAAGGAACACCGACAGATCAGGATTTTGCCTTTGTCGAGAAAGACATTCCTTCCATAAAAGAAAACGAATTATTATTGAAGACTTTATATCTCTCCGTCGACCCTTATATGCGCGGGCGGATGCGCGATGTAAAATCGTATGTCGCACCTTATAAATTAAACGAGCCGATGAACGGCGGTGTATTGGCAGAGGTCCTGGATTCGAAATCAGATCGTTTCCAACAAGGGGATATCGTGACTGGTACGCTGAACTGGGGAGAATACAATATCGTCCAAGCGAATGCGGTCCAAAAAGTGGATCCATCCATCGCACCGATCACGACTCGCCTCGGTGTACTTGGCATGACTGGCCTCACTGCTTACTTCGGCCTGCTTGATATCGGCAAGCCGCAAGCCGGCGAAACGGTTGTTGTTTCCGGAGCTGCCGGAGCAGTCGGTTCCATCGTTGGGCAAATTGCAAAACTGAAAGGCGCGCGTGCTGTCGGGATTGCAGGGTCTGATGAGAAAGTGGATTACCTCGTCAACGAACTCGGTTTCGACGCTGCCGTCAATTACAAGAAAGACAGCTTTGAAGACGATTTGAAAAAAGCGGTTGCTGATGGCGTAGACGTCTATTTCGATAACGTCGGCGGCCCCGTTTCCGATGCCGTCATTCTGGAACTTAACCGGAATTCGCGTGTTGTCTTATGCGGAACCATTTCTTCTTACAATAATCCTGCAGAAGACCTTGGACCGCGCATCCAGTGGAAATTCATCACGACCAGCTCGATGATGAAAGGCTTCACGCTTGGCGACTACGCTTCTGAACTGAAAACCGGTGCAGTGGAAATGGCCAAGTGGTTCCAGGAAGGCAAATTGAAATATGAAGAAACCATCATCGAAGGCTTCGACCAGACACTTGAAGCGTTCCGCGGCTTATTCGAAGGCAGCAATCTCGGAAAACAATTGGTGAAAGTCGCCGATCCGGAAATTGCGAAGCTTTAATCTTGAAGTTTGAAGGCAAAGCCGATGTTTTATGCATCGGCTTTGCCTTTTTTCGGAACTTGGACAGTAAATGGACGCGATGGGAAAGTAAATCTTCTAGTTGGGATAGTATTTGAGGCGGGAAGGAAAGTATTTTACAGCCCAAGGGAAGTAAATCCGATTTCTGGAGATGACGATGCGTTAAAAAGAAATATTTTCCAATAATCAAATAAAAAACAGCCGCACATTCCTGTGCAGCTGTCATTTTTTCAATTCTCCCATTGCTTTTCGCCAACTCACTACTTCGCGCTCTTCGATTTGCTTCGCGAGTGTTTCATCCCACGACCCGCTCCACGTATTCCAGATGCGGGCATAGAACAGGTCTTGCTTGGCATCATGCAGCTGGAATTCGATGCAAGGAACAAAATCCGTTTCCTGCTCGATGCAGCTCGTGACATCGGTTGCGATAATTTGGAAGCCTTCTTCCTCCGGGAAAATCATTTCAGCCAACAGCAATTGCTGCACGCGTTCTTTATTCAAGGCAGCTTTTTTGAAATAGCGGTAAAGCGGCATCGCCTCACTCGCTTCCGGATGGCCGTTTTGTGAAGCAAGGGCATATTCATCATGGACGGAACTGAACGACATCACCGTGTCGTCCCCTTCCATTTCTTCATCGAAAATCCCTTTTTCAAGGTAATCAAAGCCTTTTGCCGTTAAACGGTATCCGCGCTTCTCCAGTTGGATCAGCCCGGTGCGCTGCATCTTCTCCATCAAATCGCGGATAAACAATTCCTCCACCAGCAAGAATTCCGTAAGATTGGCAGCCCGGTGGATTTCCGTTTCCTGAAAAGCAAACAGCAGCATCTTCATCAGGACATCCATCTTCAACCGTTTCACCCGGCTAAAGCCGACGTCATAGAAAACGATGGGCAGTTTCCACGTCTGCTGTTTCACAACTGAAACATCGGCATTCGCTTCGAGATTGGCCCGGAGCTCGTTTATCAGTTTCTCCACACCTTCACCCCCTGCTGCTTTCCAATACTTTTAAGCCGTTTTTCTTTTTGACGGTTTCAAGCACATGTTTATACATTTGTTTTGTTTCGTTTCGCTTGGCGCGCTTTGTGAACATATCGGAACTGCCGACCAGCACCAATAATTGTTTGGCGCGCGACAACGCCACGTTCAAGCGGCGATAGTCTTTCGCAAAACCGATATCGCCATGCGGATTGTGGTTGTTCCGCACCATGCTGAGCAGGATGATTTCCATTTCGCTTCCCTGGAACCGGTCAACTGTTCCTGTCCGGATCGTCAAATGTGGCAGCCTCAGCTCTTGATCGATCATGCGCTGCAGGCGCTTGACCTGTTCGCCGTAAAAACTGATGACGCCGACACTTTTCTGATAGTCAGCCTCCAGTCTTCCGGCTTGCTTCGCTTCTGCAACAGCCTGATCCATTTCCACGAGCAACCCTGAGATCTCTTTAAGCTCAGCCGGATTATACAAACTTTTTCCGCCGCTCATCCGTTCTTCGAAAAACGCAGATTCATTCGGCAAATCGAGCCACATTAAATGATTGCTGCGCGACACCGTTTTGGATTCCAGCAAATGGTCGCGATCCTGATCCGAATCTTGGAGGCCGCATTGCAATTGCTTGTTTTCCAAGCGGTAAAACGGCGAAATCGTCTCCATGATGTCTTCATGCATCCGGTACTGAATGGCCAGCATGGTTTTATTGGCTTCCGGCAAGTTTTTGTAGAGCCGTTCAAAGAGGGATTCTTCCAATAACTTTTCGAGTTCGCGCTTTTCTTCGAAGCCGCTGTTTTCTTTGATCATCTCTTCCAGCGTTTCTTCAAGAGTGTCATTGCCAAGAAGCGGCGGCAATTGATGGTGGTCGCCGACAAGGATGATTTTCTTGCCTTTTAGCATCGGCAGCAATAATTCGGGCGGCGTCGCTTTCGATACTTCATCTATGATAACGACATCAAATACCGGATAATTGTCGATGAAATCTTTGCGTGCGGAAGCTACGCAAGTCGTGCCGATCACATTGGCATGCTTGATGTAGAGTTTGCGGATTTCGTCCAAATCGTGCTCGTTCGCCCCTGCCAATAAATCCAGCCATTTTTTCTGGACGGCTTGCAGCATCGGCAGGTTTTTCATTTCCTGCTTGAGCGATTCTTTCTCAAAGGATAAGCTTGCCAGTTTTTTCGCTGTTTCTTCATATAATTGTTCAGGACGTGACGACAGAATTTCTGCCAGCTTTCCTATTTCCTGCTCTTTCGCAGAAATTTCCTCTTTCAAACGTGCAGTTTCACCCGTAATTTCAACGATTCGGGCGTTGTTTTTCTCTAAAGCAGCCGCTTCTTCCGCCAGCTTCTGTTTGGACTCTGCTAATTGCTGCTGCGCTTTTTCCATCAGCAATTTTTCATTTTCCAACTCGCCGAGCTCCGCTTTCAGCCCGGTGATCGCCCTTTCAATATCCGAAGGAAGATAGGCGGCATTCGGCATTTGCTTGAATTGCTGCTCGACCGGCGCCATCGCCTGCTGCAGTTTCTCCAGCTGTTCCTGCCATTTGCGGTCAGCCGCCGTGTACTGTTCCTGCTGCTTCACCAATTCTGCAGCGAGTGCCGCTTTCAGCTGCTGGAACGTCCGTTTCGATTCTTCGATATACGTTTCAGCCGGCTTGAGCTTCGACCCACGGTGCCATAAATGATTCTGGCGTTGATACAGCCCGGCAAGCGCTTTTGACAAAATCGCTGAATCGGTTCGCTGCGGGCCCTTCAACAATACCCGGAGCTTTTCCATAAAGGCATCCACTTCCGCGGAAGTATACAGTTGGACCGAAGCTAACGCGTGTTCTTTTAGCTTCGCTAAGTCTATGGAAGAAGGCGCCAGCAGCTTCTCCACATACGAAATCGCCGAAGCTATGCTTTCGTTGTATTTACTGAGTTTCTGCCATTCGCCCATTTTTTCGCGCGTCACTTCCAGCTTGTTGATCGAATACGCAATGGCTGGCGTTTCCTCAATGTTCTGCTCGACCATGAAACGGTTCAGGCCATCGATTTTCTTGAAGGTATCCACTTCATCTATGAGGGCTTGCTTTTGCTGAATAATCGCCTCTACTTGATTTCGCTTACCCACAACTACGCTGATTTCCTGTTTCTTGGACTCGAGCTCCCGTTCTACTTCTTTATGCTTCCGTGCCCGTTCCAACTGGCGGATCTCATCCATAATGCGCTCCTGCTGCTCTTCAAACCAGTCCGGTGCTTTTTGTTCAATAAAGGCCTGATTTTCATTTATCGTTTCCTGGAGAGCCTGCATCTTTTGCTCGATTTCCTGTTTTTGCCGCTCGGCTCCTTCACCGAGCGTCTCCAATGACCGCCATTTTGACTGCAGCTCTTCCAGCTCTTTTTGAAGCTGTCGATTCTGTTCTTGCGCCTTTTTCTTTTCTTCGATTTGAATCGCCAGTTTTTCATAAATCGGCTGCGTTTCCAAATACGCCTGTTCGTTCGCTGCCAATTCGCTTTCCAGCACCGCTTCCCGGTTTTTCCGGATTTCATACTGCGCTGATACTTCTTTCAGCGTATTGTCTTTCCAATACTGTCCAACGTTTTCCTCGATAAATTTCTTGCCTTCTTCTTCGATACTTTCCGTCCGGCCTACACGTAAAATTCGGATGTCTTTATTCACGAGCAGCCGGCCGAGTGCATTATCGACCGCTAAATTCGACTGCGAAGCGACGAGCGTTTTCAAGCCTTTTTTCGCATTCTGCAAACAGATTTCCGCAATAACCGTGGTCTTGCCGGTTCCCGGCGGCCCTTGAATTACATACAAATCGTCCGCCGCAACAGCACCGGAGACCGCCCGCTGCTGGAACTCATTCAGCCGGTTGTGAAATTGCAGCTTGTCGATTTGCTGGAGCGGATTCACGGGCGGCTTTTCTTCAAATAAAAGACGGTCGAGATTCGGATTGACTGCCAAGCCTTTTTCCAGATTCGTAAATCCTTGGCGCAGCCTTCTGATCTGGCTGAGTGCGGCAAAATTGCTGAACACCACTTCTTTTTTATTCAGCGTATGCGCTTTTTCCCGCATTTGTTTGACTGCGTAGTTTTGAAGTTCAATTTCTACGGTGCGGTTCGCTGCTTTTATGACGGTTCCGACATCGCCGTCAATCCCGGTGAGCCGCACACTTAAATTTCTGAGCGACTTCCATTCCGTATCTTTCATCTGGCATCCCGCCAGCGTTATGCGGCTGAAATCATGGCTGAATGCAAGCTTTGTATAGGAAGATTTGATATCCGGAATATCCATGCCGCGTTCCTGGATCTTCAAATAGCCTTCCCAGCTCGAAATCCGTTTTTTCACGTATTCCGAGCTTTCCTTCGCCGGCGTCATGCGGTTGATCATGTTGATCAGTGCAACCGGAGCCGGTTCACGGGAATCCTGGAACGTGATATATGCTTCGCGCTGCCAATTCGTTCCGAGCGTTTGATAGGCTTTCCGCAGCGTCACGTTCGTCACCAAGAGGCGGTGATTCGCAAATACACAGTGAAACACCACCAATTGCCCCAACTCTTTTGAAGACAGCCGTTCGTTTTCTGTACGGTCAAAAATCAACGCAACTGAAAGCGAGCCGTCCGCTGCTGCCGGATAGCGTTCGAGAAACACCTTGAAAGGACGGTCCACAACAAAAAACGAGCGTTCGCTGATTCCGAACCCGCTCATTTTTTCCGAAGCTGTATTGGTCATTCGTATAGAAGTTTTGTATGCATTTGTTTTTGCCTGACTCATTTAATCACCTGTTCTTAAAACTGAAAAAATCCACTATTCCCCAATCTTGCGGCTCATCAAAATTCCAGCCTGCGCGAGTTGGTCATCTTCTAATCATATCATTTATTGATGGATTTCTGCTTGTTTATGTTGTGAATTATTTTAGAAAGAACGCACCAAGCTTCAAGAGCCCCCCCCCTCAACGAGCAGCCCACATAAAAAAGCAGGCCTCTTTTGACCTGCTTCCTCTCTTACTTTACTTTAATGACAATCTTCCCTTTCGCGTGATGCGTCTCGCTCGAAGCGTGCGCATCCTGCAAATCTTTTGCAGAAAATCCGTACGTCTCGCCAATGACCGGCTTTAGCTTGCCTTCTTCATAGAGCTTCGCCAACTTCCGCAGCTTTTCACCTTCCGGCTGCAGGAACACATAGCCGGTTTTGACGCCGTGCTTCTTGGCTGTTTCTTCATCCGGCGGCTGCGCAATCGATACAAGCATTCCGCCTTTTTTCAAGACACCGAAACTTTTTTCTTGAACGTCCTCTCCCATTGTATCCAGGACGATATCAAAATCGTTGATGACTTCCTCGAACGCTTCTTCTTTATAATCGATGACTTGGTCGGCACCGAGTGATTCCAGCAGCTCTCTGTTTTGGCTGCTGGCGGTCGCTGCGACATAAGCGCCGAAACTTTTTGCGATTTGGATCGCATTCGTTCCGACACCGCCTGCCCCTGCATGCACCAATACTTTATCGCCTTCTTTTACCCCGGCCACTTCAACCAGGCATTCCCATGCGGTCAACCCTACTAACGGAATCGCCGCACCTTCTTCGAATGTCATCGCATCGGGCATTTTCGCAAGCAGATGCTCTTCCACCGCAATAAATTCGGCATAAGTCCCTTCTCTTGTGAGTTCAGGCCGCACGAATACGCGGTCGCCCACTTTGAAATCCTTCACATCTTTCCCAGTTTCAACAATGACTCCCGCTGCATCCCACCCAAGAATGATGGGAAACTCAAAAGGCTGCATCTCTTTCAGATACCCCTCCCGCAGTTTCCAGTCGATCGGGTTGATCGAAGTCGCATGGACTTCAAGCAGCACTTGGTTGTCTGCCATTTTTGGCATGGGCATATCTTTTTCTTTCAGTTGTTCTTTTCCACCATACTCTTCAATTACGATTGCTTTCATCTGGATCTCCCCTTTCCTCCTTTCTCTTTTCCCCTTATTTCATTTTCAAACACTGTCTTTATTTTTTAACAGAATGATTGACAAAACGAATATAAGGATGTACGGTTATACACATAAGTATATAACCATACATCCTATACAAAAAAGGAGGTGCATCCATTGAGCAGTCCATTCGATTCGAACAAACCCATTTTTCTTCAAGTCCGTGAATTGATCGAAGACCAAATTGTGAATGACCAATTAAAAGAAGGCGATCAGGCGCCATCGACCAACCAGCTTGTAAGTTTCTACAAAATTAACCATGCAACCGTTTCAAAAGGCATCACGCAATTAGTGGATGAAGGCATCTTATTTAAAAAGCGAGGGATTGGCATGTTTGTAGCAGAAGGAGCGAAAAAAACATTGGTAAATCAACGCAAAAAATCATTTGTCGACAATTACGTTGTTGGATTAGTACAAGAAGCAAAGAAACTCGGTATCTCCCAAGAAGAAATCATTGAACTGATCAAAAATGCGAAAGGAAGTGACACGTGATGGATGCTCAAATCAAATTGGCTAACGTGACATTGAAATTTGGTAAATTTGAAGCGTTAAAAGACTTGTCACTATTACTTGAATCGAATCGGATCCACGGCTTAATCGGACGAAACGGCGCAGGTAAAACCTCCCTTCTGTCTTTAATCGCCGCTTTCCGGGACACAACGGAAGGCCAAGTTTTCATTGACGGCGAACCTGTATTTGAAAACGCCGATAAAATGCTGCAAGTATCTTTTATTTACAACAAAGACTACAAAGAAGAGTACGAGAAAATTCCGCAGTTTCTTGAATTTCCGGAATATTACCGGCCAAATTACGATAAAGAATATGCCGACTATCTGCTGAAACGATTTAAACTCCCATTGGATAAACCGATCAGCAAATTGTCGAAAGGGATGCAGTCTGCGTTGAATGCCGTCATCGGACTGGCGAGCCGTTCCCCGATTACGATTTTTGATGAAGCTTATGTAGGCATGGACGCTCCCGCGCGTGAAATCTTTTACCAGGAAATTCTGGCTGATCAGGCGAAGCATCCTCGTACGTTCATTCTTTCCACTCATTTAGTATCGGAAATGGATTATCTGTTTGATCAAGTCGTCATCATCGACCAAGGCCGCCTCGTGCTGAACGAAGATTACGAAACAATCGCTTCCCGCGGCGCTTCTATTACAGGTGCAGCGGATCAAGTCGATGCATTTGTCGCCGGATTAAAAGTTTTGAACGAACAAAAGCTTGGCGGTACGAAATCCGTAATGGTCTACGGCGCTTTAAGTGAAGAAGACCAACAAAAAGCGCAGCAGCTCGGCTTAGAAATCGGCCCGGTTTCCCTGCAAGATTTATTCATCCACTTAACAGAGGAGGTACACTGATATGAAATCGGTCAAACTCTATCCGAAAATCGCAAGGGATTCTTTCTTGGAGCAATTTAAATGGAGCATCTGGTTTTTCTCATTTCTGACACTTGCCCATGTCATCGGCATGTTTATCGCCAATCGCAATGACGCAAATGTGGAAGGGTTCTTCGTCTTCTCCAGCTACTCAGCCGCTATTTTCATGCTCGTCTGTGGAATCATCGCTGCTTTCGGCTTCATGGCGTATTTTGTCCAGCAGGGAATCAGCCGAAAAGATATGTTCTTCGGGGTAGTCATCGGCGCTTTCGGACTCACAATTGCTGTCACTGTGGTGCCGCTTGCTATCCATGCCATCGAACACCTTATTTCCAACTTCATCTCCATGCCTGTGAAATCAGACAGCCTGACCATTTTCGAACGGACAAGCGGCTGGTTTTCTGCCATCGGGGTCTTCTTCCTGAACGTGTTCACTTATTATTTGGTCGGCTGGCTGATCGGCATCGGCTATTACCGCTTTAATTGGCTGATTGGACTCGGGTTTGTCGGGCTCGCGATTGTGGCCCTCAGCTTGAACGGATTCTTCTGGGGAGAAGCAGGCTTAAGCACCATCATCCCTTGGATTCCGTACATTTTAACTGAAACAAGCTTGCTGATGTCCGTGATCGGTTCGCTCCTTTTGATTGCCGTATTGATCATAGCTACCCGCATGCTGACAAAACGCATACCGATTAAACTGTAATAAATTAAAAACGAGTTTCCACTGGATAAATTTCATCCCGTGGAAACTCGTTTTTTTCCTATTAAAGCGCACGCTGCTGCCAGTCTTTCAGCACGGCTTGCTCTTTTTCCGGATCCATCCCCGCTTTTCGTTCAGCCGTTTCCCTTGTCATTTCCCATTCGCGGATGGCCCGAATGGTCTCAGTGAGCGGGCGGAACCTTAATCCGGCCTGTAAAGCTTTTTGGATATCCACTCCAAGAAAGCCATTCATGTACATGCTGTCTGGAATCCACAGCGGCAATTCGGACCACCCTTCCACTTTGTGGCCCAACAGAAATTGCTCATCCACCCAAACAAAATCCGCATCGTTCTCAAGAGTTGAGTTGCATTCCTCCAAAAATTTCTCCATCGTCAGTGTGGAGTCGGGGCCGGTCGCATTAAATGTGCCTGTCCGTTGTTCTTCGACCAGCCGGAGGATCCATTCTGCCAAATCCCGGACGTCGATAAACTGGATTTCCTTGTCTCGCCGTCCAGGCGCCAACACCTCACCGCCTTTTGCTACGCGGTTAACCCAGTACGTAAAACGGTCCGTGAAATCATGAGGGCCGACAATAAGTCCCGGCCGGATATTCAGGGCACCTTCCGGAAATGCACGTTCCACTTCTTGTTCACACAAAAATTTCAACTCACCGTAATGTTCATTGATGGCAACTTCCGCCTCTTTTGTTTTCAATTCTCCCAGCTTTCCGCTGAAAGCCGGCCGACTGCGTGTTCTTCATTTATCCCCGGAGATTCTAAATCGATGTAAACCGATGCGCTTGAAATGAATGTGTAATGTCCTACGGATTTTGCCAGCAGTTCCGCAGATTCCTGAACGGACCATGGAAGATAGCCGGATGTGTCAATAACGGCGTCCCATCTCCGCCCCTTCAACGCTTGTAAATCCCCGTACCGGTCGCCGATCAATTTCTCCACTTCTGGAAACAAATCCGGATTCGCTTTCCCTCTATTGAATAAGGTCACTTCATGGCCGCTGCTGAGAGCCGCCTCGGTCAGAAATCGCCCCATAAAGCGGGTGCCTCCAAGGATCAAGATATTCACGTACACTCCTCCTTCAATTTACTGAATGAAAAACGATCTGCTTTCCTGCTTCTTTTATTCTGCAAAAGCTCCAGACAATCCTCTACTGAAAATAAAATAGATGCACCTCTCCAAAACCCTGCTGCTTTCTTATATACTAAAACCAACAATAGCAAAACCCATTAAAGGAGGAATTAGCATGAGCAAGCAATTATCACCCGAACAACGCGAAGCATTTCTCAACACGTTAAAAGAGCGGTTCGAGAAAAACATCACCCGCCACGAAAATTTCGAATGGGCCAAAATCCAGGACAAACTGGAAGCGAATGAAGACAAATTATGGTCGCTCCATGAAATGGAACGGACTGACGGCGAACCGGATGTCGTGGATTATGACGCTGCAGCAGATGAATTCATTTTCTTTGATTGCTCCGCAGAAAGCCCGACTGGCCGAAGAAGCGTCTGCTATGACCCGGAAGCATTGGAATCGCGTAAGAAAAACAAGCCTGAAAACAACGCGGTCGGCATGGCGGCGGACATGGGCATTGAATTGCTGACGGAAGAGCAGTACCGAAAGCTTCAGACGCTAGGGAAATTTGATATGAAGACATCGAGCTGGGTGCAGACTCCTGCTGAAATCAGAAATCGCGGCGGCGCCCTTTTCTGTGATTTCCGCTACGGGCAAGTGTTTCTGTATCATAACGGAGCGGATTCGTATTATGCCGCTAGGGGATTCAGGGGATCGTTGAACGTTTAACAACTTCTAATAAAAAATAAGATGAGGTTTATCAGAATTTTGTGTTGACGGTAAAATATAATGATGATACAGTTGTCAACATAGTTTAATAGCAATTTGTTCTTATCATGAGAGGTGGAGGGATTGGCCCTACGAAACCTCGGCAGCGGGCTCACTTTAGAGCACTGTGCCAAATCCAACAAGCTTTGATTAGCTTGAGAGATAAGAAGAGCAGAATATCAATGTGATGTCGCATGCCTGCCTCTTCTTATAGAAGAGGCTTTTTGTTTGCCCTCATATCTGGAAAATTCTATTAACTTAAAACCAAGTAAACCAATAGAAAAGGAAGGTGCAAAGACATGAAAAACACCAAACAGCTTTTATGGCTCGTCGCAATTACAGTAATCGGTTTATTTCTAACTGCATGCAGCAGCAATGAATCTTCAAATGAAGTGAATGCTTCAACAGAAAACAAGGAACAGAACACTTGGGATCGAATTGAAGAAGCAGGCAAAATCGTTGTCGGCACAGAAGGGCTTTACTACCCGATTACCTATCACGATGAAGAAACAAAAGAATTAACAGGATATGATGTAGAACTTGCTCGTGCCTTAGGAGAAAAGCTTGGATTGGAAGTTGAATTCAAAGAAATGGAATTTGACGGATTGCTGCCAGCTCTTCGCAATGGCCAAATTGATATTGCCGCGAATGATTTTTCGATTACCGACGAACGCAAAGAGATATTTGATTTCACGATTCCAGTCAAGCATTCATATGGTTCAGCCATTGTCCGTGAAAGTGACAACTCCGGCATTGAATCAGTAGAAGATTTGAAAGGCAAAAAAGTCGGGGGGTCCGCGACCAGCAATTACTCAAAATTTGCTCAAGAACAAGGGGCTGAAGTGATTGTCTACACAGGCTCTGACACGGTGCTTCCAGAAATCGTCAGCGGCCGCGTCGATGCTACGCTAAATGACTATCTTGTCTTGTTGCGCTCACTTGAACAGTTTGATAAACCGGGATTGAAACTGGCTGAAGATGTTAGATTCTCATTCAGCAGCAGTGCTATCGTAATGCCGAAAGATAGCCCGGAGCTGAAAGGAAAACTTGACGGTGCTATTGAGGAGCTTCTTGCTGATGGCACATTGAAAGAAATTTCAACTAAATTTCTTGGTGCTGATGTAACACAGCCGCTTGAAGAAGAATAAACATTTTTTGAGGAATCCTTGGATTCCTCTTTTCTAGATACTAAGTAAAGGAGTCTTCCAATGGCCGACTTTAAATGGAAATATCTTTTTAATGTAGAAATCGCAATTGATTCTCTTCCTTTTATTCTGGAAGGAGCTTGGCAAACCATCTTGATTGCACTGGTCAGCCTAGTATTTGCTTTGATCCTCGGTTTATTTGTAGCCCTTGCCCGAATGAACCGCTTTATCGGACTGTCTCTCCCAGCCCGGCTTTTTATCTCCTTTATGCGCGGCACTCCGCTTTTGGTGATGCTGTTTATCCTGTATTTCGGCTTTCCCATGATCGGCATTGAAATGCAGCCGCTTACTGCTGCCATTATCGGCATCAGTATTCATTTTTCTGCCTATACGGCCGAAATTATCCGTTCTGCCATTTCTTCTGTATCGAAAGGACAATGGGAAGCTGCTGAGACGCTTCGAATGAGCTATTGGCAAACTATGACGCGCATCATTTTGCCGCAGGCAACGCGCATTGCTTTGCCTCCACTATCGAGCACTTTCATGGATATCATCAAAGGAACTTCGCTAGCGATGGTCATCACTGTTTCTGAAATGTTCTACCGCGCTAAAGTGGTGGTCGGGCAAACTTATGAAAGCCTAACCTTATATATTCTCGTGGCACTCATTTACTGGTCCATTTGCATCCTCGTCACCTTACTTCAAGATTATTTAGAGAAAAAAGCAAATCGCTATGTCACTGCATGATAGGAGGTTTCCAAATTGATCAAAGTTGAAAATTTAAGCAAGCAATTCAAACAGGTAGAAGTCTTGAAATCCATTTCATTGGAAATAAAAAAAGGCGAAGTTGTCAGCATCATTGGCCCATCCGGTTCTGGCAAAACAACCTTACTGAGATGCCTGAATCTCTTAGAAACGCCTTCAGGCGGTTCACTTCAAATCAATAATGTCCATGTTTCATTCACTGGGAAAACACCAAGTAAAAAGCAAAAAGTTGATGTTCGCCAATTTTCTGGTATGGTCTTTCAGCATTTTCATTTATTTCCGCATAAAACCGTGATTGACAATATTATTGAAGCACCGCTTGTCGTGCAAAAACGGAACAAGCAGGAATTGGTGCGTGAAGCAGAAGGATTACTGGAAAAAGTTGGACTTTTGGAACATAAAAACCAGTTTCCGGAACAATTGTCGGGCGGCCAAAAGCAACGGGCGGCGATTGCCCGGATTCTCGCACTGAAACCGGATCTCTTATTATTTGATGAACCGACTTCTGCATTAGATCCTGAACTTGTTGGCGAAGTGTTGACGGTCATCCAAGAGCTCGCGTTAGAAGGACAAACCATGGTTATCGTAACGCATGAGATGGATTTTGCACGAGAAGTTTCGGATCGCGTCGTATTTATCGCAGATGGGCACATTGTCGAACAAGGAAAGCCCGAAGATATTTTCACAGCCCCTAGAGAAGAACGGACAAAGAAATTTCTGCAAAAGGTCTTGCTGAAAAGAGCTTAATTCATAAAAACAGCCGAACTCGTCCATCAAAGCGGAGAGCTCGGCTGTTTTAATTGGAATAAGAACAGAGCATTTTTGTACTGGGTTCATCACAAGACACCACATCAACCTGATGTTCCATACAGGCAAATGAATAATGCCGGTAGATTTTCCCTCTATTCCTCTCTTGCACCTCTAAGTTTGCATCCGTTCTTAATCGATCCATCAAATCCGACTTTTCATAGATCCGAAACGCATATCCTTGATACACTTCATGTTCCTTGGCTACTGTAAAGTCTTCAAACGTTGCCGAATAGAATGCATAGGAAGAAAAACTGATTTGCCAGCGTTCCAAAGTCTGCGGATTCCCGATGAGCAACTCCGTTTCGTTAGGGCTTCCATCGAAACGAACAGTTAATGATTTGTTTGCTCCCTTTGTCTGTTCAAACCCTTGAAAAGTAAGATGATATGCCTCTTTTTCAACCAATTCTTGATAATTCATAAGCCAATGCACCCTCCTGCCAAATCGAATAATGGGCAAAATTAATAGTTGCTTGCTGCTACGTTTCTTTCCTTAATGCCAATTACGAGAGTCAATATAAGCCGCACAAACAATGGTGAAGTTCCGTACCTTCGTCTTCAAGGGCACGCGACAAATTCTTCGGATGCAGTCCTTTATCCTGATAGGCTTTTGCATACATTCTGCCCGGCAACAGAATAGATATGTATTGTTCTGATGCAGTCGCATTCGTGAAAAACGCAGAAACGATGGTAGCCGCAATCAGGCTGCCTGCCGATTTCGCGACTTTCAATATCTGTTTTACAATTGCTTGCAGCATTCCCGTATGTTCCAATATGCCGCCAAATACCATGGCGAAAATAACCAATGAGACGGTGAACATCATCGATTCGATGCCGCCGCGGTTAAACAGTTCATCCACCATTTCATTGCCGGATGACATCACATAACCATCATGAAGCGCATTGATTGCATTTCCGACATTTCCGCCTTGAACGAAAATCTCACAAAGAAAACCTAAAACTACCCCAACTATCAACGCAGAAAGCGCAGGTACCTTCATGATCACCAGCACAGCAATCGCAACCGGCACCAACATTAGCCATGGTGAAATAATGAAATTGCTGTTGAGCGCGGTTAAGTTGCCTTGAATATTTTCTTCATCCACATCCGCTCCGCCGAACTGCCGGCCAAGCACAAAGTAGACAATCAAAGCCAGAACAAGTCCTGGAATCGTCATATACGTCATATGTTCAAACAGATTCGTCCCTGTCACACCTGCCGCCATATTGGTCGTATCCGACAACGGCGACATTTTATCGCCAAAATAAGCACCCGAAATAACCGCCCCCGCTACCATGGCAGGCGCGATTCCCATACTCATGCCAATTCCCATGCCGGCAACTCCGATCGTGCCCATTGTTGACCATGAGCTCCCGATGGCAAAAGCGACGACACCGCAAATAAGGCAGATTGTCACTAAAAAGAGGGATGGAGTAATGATTCGAAGTCCATAGTAAATCATCGTAGCAATCACACCGCCGCCAATCCATGAAGCAATGATCATTCCCACCACGATGATGATCAATACTGCCGGAAGCGCCAAACGAATGCCTTTATAAGCGCCTTGTTCAATCGTTTTCCATTTATAGCCGAGCCACTAAGCGATAAATGCGGCAACGACACTGCCCGCAGCCAGCGGAATATGCGGGCTGCCTTCAAATAAATTAATTGTGACCGCCATAATAGCTATCATGGTAACGAGTGGAATAAGAGCTAATAGAAACGGTATCTCAATATCTTGTTGTTTTTTCTTCATTCTATGTACTCCTAGCTTTTTAGAGTCTGAACTTCGGTCAACTAACGACTGAATAATTTTATGGTGCTTACGGCACTTAAATTTTATATCCCCCAAACTGCAGCAATTGTAACGGCAAAAATGAAAATTTATTCTCAACTCATTAGTGAATCTTAAGAAATCCTTCATTTTTCCCTACCGAATTTCTTCATTTCTCCTCTCTATAGTAAGGAATAACAATGAATGGAGGAATTTACATGACGGCTATTTTAAATGTAAAAAACATCTCAAAGACGTATGGAACAAAAGGGGCTAACGCCTATACCGCCATCCGCAATTTATCATTCACGATGGAAAAGGGAGAATTCATTGGCATCATGGGCCCTTCCGGTTCCGGCAAGACGACCTTGCTGAACACGATTGCCACATTGGATCCCGTCACTGAAGGCGAAATCATCATCGGCGGAACGTCCTTGTCTGCCATGAATGAAGAGCAGCTGTCCGATTTCAGGTCCCAACAGCTGGGTTTTATCTTCCAAGACTTTAATCTGCTCGAAAACATGAGTGTCTTTGAAAACATTGCTTTGCCGCTTTCTCTCCGGAACACAGCGGTTCCGAGGATCTCTGCAACCGTTCAACAGGCTTCAACACTCCTCGGGATCAGCGGCATCCTCGAAAAGTTCCCTGCAGAAATTTCAGGCGGGCAAAAACAGCGGACAGCGATTGCACGGGCGCTTGTCCATAATCCCGCCTTGCTTCTTGCGGATGAACCGACCGGCGCACTGGATTCAACAAATGCCGCAATTTTAATGGAAACCTTAAGCGATCTGAACAAAGAACAAAAAGTCTCCGTCTTGATGGTGACGCACGATCCGCTTAGTGCCAGTTACTGCAGCCGCCTCCTATTCATCAAGGACGGGGAAATCGATCAGGAGCTCCATGCCTCAAACAGCCGGGAACAATTCTACAAAGAAATCTTGGAAGTGCTTGCTGGCACAGGTGGTGCAAGATGATCCTAAAATTATCGCTTGAAGGCTTAAAGCGGAAACAACGCGATTATTTTATCTTATTTACCGGACTCATTGTCTCCATCGCGGTTTTTTATATGTTCCTGACTTTAGGTTTAAACAAAGAATTCATCACCGGCAATTCGGTCATCAACCACATTCAGTTGGTGTTCATCGTCGGCATTGTTCTCTTATCCGTAATCACTTTTTTCTACCTCTTTTACACAAATGCATTCCTTCTTTCCTTACGAAAAAAAGAATTTGGCATGTATGAACTGATCGGCGCCAAGAAGAAGCAAATCAAGCAGGTGTTCCTGCTTGAAACGATGCTGATTGCAGCGGCCGCTCTCGGGGCTGGCATCTTCCTCGGCGCACTTCTTTCCTGGCTTGTTTCGAGCCTGTTAGCCGCCCAATTGAATGTCGAATTTATCGCTTTTAAAGTTTTCTACGGGCCGGCTGCCTTTTGGACGATGGTCTATTTTCTAGCCGTTGCCTATGCGGTTTCTTTCATCAACAACCGAAAGCTTGCGAAAGCTTCAATCAATGATTTGCTGAAAGCGGAAGTAAAGCACGATCCGTTGCCGTCACAGCCTAAAAATTCGGCGCTGATGATCTTTTCTGGAATTGTTCTGCTCGGCATTGGCTATGCCGCTCTCTTCTTCATGGAGATCCTGCGTTTTATCGGTCTTTTTGCCGCGCCGGCAGCCACGACGCTTGGCACCTATCTGCTCTTTGCTTCGCTATTGCCGATCATCGTCCGAAAATGGAAGCGCAATAAAGCCTTGAATTTCAAAGGGCTCAACGCGTTCACATTCGCCCAGCTCAGTTTCCGGCTGAATGAATTGAAATGGGTGCTTGCAACGATTGCTATGCTGATCGCTTTATCGGCTGGCGCCATTGCGGGCGGTTTCGCTTTCAAGAACAATGCTTTGTTATCTGTTGACGAAGAGCGGCTATACGATGCAGCCCTTTACAATCCCGGGGAGGCAGAAGAAGAGGTATTGAAGACAATTCCGTTAGAAGAACGGCTTTCTTACCGTTTTAAAATGGACGAAGAATTTGTTTATTATGTCCAGGATGAACTTGAGGCCAATCCGCCTTGGATCGTCGATTGGATCAGCTATAAAACAAAGCGGCCTGAGCCGCTGCCTGAAAATCTTGAAATTGATGAAGGAGGCTACCAAAATCTTGGAGATGATTGGACAACCGCCCTTGAGACGATTAATCCCGCCTTTTCCACTTTAGGGATGCACCGGCTTGTTTCAACGGAAGCATTCGAACAAGTTGATGCAGAAGAAATAACGATCGTCCTTGCAAAAAGTGAAGGGTTTTCTCGCTATATTGAAGAATGGCAAACACTGGACCGGCTGCAGTTGCAGGAAGAATCGAGACTGTATATCCCCTTGGACCTTGAGTACGAATCGCTTTCCAGCAAGTATTCGAATTTCGAAAGCCAATATGCATTTGCAAGCGGCACGTTTTTCATGGGCTTCTTCCTCGGCCTTGCCTTCTTGACTATGATGGCAAGCATCTTGATGTTCAAAATACTTTCAGGGGCAAACAGCGATATCCGCCGCTATGACAGCCTCCGAAAACTTGGGGTCCGAAAGAAAGCCTTGGAAGCAATCATCTCAAAAGAAATCTTCATCGTCTTTTCATTTCCTGCCTTGCTTGGCCTGCTCCACGTATTCGTCGGCATGCGGATGTTCACGTTCGTCATCATCGATCCGTATTACCGGTTGTGGATTTCCTTGCTCATTTTCTTGGCAATCTACGGCAGTTATTATTTCTTCACCGTCCACCTGTACCGAAAGCTCGTATTGCCGAAAGGATAAAACGAACAAACCCGTACCAGCAATAGGCTGGTGCGGGTTTGTTTATGTATCAAGCTGTTTTTTTCACTTTCTCATGGATCAGCTTTCTTAACGTTTCTGCGTCCTGCAGATCTTTTTTCGGCAATATATATGCGGACAAACTGCTATTGTACAGATAGAAGTTCGAATCATCTTCTCCGAAATCCACAATCCCGGACCATGAAACCGAAGCTACGCCAGTCTTACTGATTTCTTTGAGGCCTTCTTCTGTAAATACCATCGAATGCTCTCCCAGCATGCTTCCATTATCCCCTTCACGAATCATCTTACGGGCTGTCCTTTTAATCATCCGATAATACAGCGATGGTGAAAAAATCACCCATACAATTGAAAGGATCAAAAAGGGGATCAATAAAAACAGCAGCGGCATATCCAAAATAAGAGAGAAAATCACCGCCAGCATCACATACATCACGGGAATCAGAAAACGCTGCAATGCCATCGACTTTCTATAGGTTTTCGAGTTTTTCGAATGGTATAAATTAAAATCAATAAATGCTTCTTCCGTCACGTCGTAATTTATTTCCATCATTTAAGTCTACTCCCTTTTCAATTAGGATAAATTCATCCGAACTTCCCGGCTGAGATACACGAGCCGTTCAATTTCCTCAAATCCATTTTTCTTATAAAATGCTTCTGCGGGGATGCCCCGGTCGGTCAAAAGAGAAACAGTGGCTACGTTATCTGACTCTAGCTTTTCAAGCAGATGCTTGAGCAACGCTTTCCCGACTCCTTGATTTTGTACAGTCGCTTTGACGCACATCTCATAAATGAAAAATTCGTCCCCGCTCCACCAAGCGCGCTTTGCACCAAAAAGGAAACCGATAACTTCTTCGCCTTCCGTTGCGACAATACCCATAAATCCCGGGGTGCGGACAAAATCCATCAGGTAGCGTTCTGCTCTTTCCGGCTCCCATTGGTCGTTCCATGGTTCCGCGTTGAAGACTTCCATAAAAGCTGCTATGCATTTTTGAAGATCCTTTTCGGTAAATAGATTCATTTCCATAAGAAACACTTCACGTCCTTTATCGTTCGAATCATCCAACCCTGAATCCCGCCGCAAATGACTGCAGAATTCCGATCAATTCCTGCGACACTTCTATCGGCGATTTTTGATAGCCGTTTCGCGCCCAGTCAAGGATGAGCCCCGCTGTCCCATGCGCCATATATAATTTAAAGGAAGAGGAGTTGATATCGTGATGGCCGATCGGCGTAAACGTGAACTGCTCCTCGAACAGCTCGAAGATGGCGCGCGGCAATTCCTGATAAAGGCCCGGAATGGTATCTTCCATCAAATAGAGATTGAAAAACAAACGGTTGTCGTAGATGAATGACACGAGTTCAAACGAATTGGCGTCCATAGATGCCGTGGAAATCACCTTGCCCGGCTCATAGCGCTCCATGCTCGTCCGCTTGATCTGCTTGAACATTTCTTTCCGCAGCTCTTCCGTAATATCCGGCTTATCCAAATAATAAAGATAGAAAGTTGCGCGGTTATATTGGGCACGCTGTACGATATCTGTCACCGTGACATGGCTATACCCTTTTTCATTGATCAACTCGGTGAATGCTTGCTTGAACTGGTGCTTCGTCCGTTCTGCTTGCGGAGAAAGCTTTTCTTTCTTCACTTCCATCTCTTTTTCCTCCAAAATCGACAGTTTCAATAAAACTGTCGCATTACTCAACACATTCGCCATTTTTACGGATTGAAGCTTTTGGTGCAAAGGCTTACGCTGGCGATAGATCCAATAAATTCAGTTTAGCATACCCATGAAAAAGGAGAGAGATCAGATGATTAATTACAATGACAAAGTGGTTATTATCACAGGCGGCGGCTCCGGCCTTGGACGCGCGGCGGCACTTTCCATCGCACAGCAAGGCGGCAAACTCGTGCTGGTCGACATGAACCAAAACGGCTTGGAAGATACGAAAAAACAAATCCTGGCAGCGGCTCCGGAAGCCCAAGTTGAACTGGTTGAAGCAAACGTGACGAACGAAGAAGAAGTGAAGAACTACGTTCAATTCACCATCGACAAATTCGGCAAAATCGACGGATTCTTCAACAACGCCGGCATCGAAGGCAAACAGAACCTGACAGAAGACTTCGGTTCCGACGAATTCGAAAAAGTCGTGAGCGTCAACTTGAACGGTGTGTTCTACGGAATGAAACACGTATTGAAAGTCATGAAAGAACAAGGCTACGGCTCGATCGTCAATACGGCGTCCGTCGGCGGAATCCGCGGCGTCGGCAACCAATCCGGCTACGCAGCGAGCAAACACGGCGTTGTCGGCTTGACTCGCAACTCCGGCATCGAATACGGCCAGTTCGGCGTGAGCATCAATGCCATCGCACCCGGCGCCATCATGACGCCAATGGTCGAAGGCTCATTGAAACAAATGGCTGGCGACAACTGGGAAGCAGCCGGCAAAGAATTTGTCAGCGTGAACCCGATGAAACGCTTCGGCAAAC
The DNA here is from genome assembly GCF_000821325.1 of Planococcus massiliensis. Lineage (NCBI taxonomy): Bacteria > Bacillati > Bacillota > Bacilli > Caryophanales > Caryophanaceae > Planococcus > Planococcus massiliensis. The sequence goes on from NZ_CCXS01000001.1 coordinate 2,670,029, forward strand.
CGGAAGAAGTCGGCAACCTCGTCGCCTTCCTTCTATCCGACGCAGCGAAATTCATCAATGCCACTGTTATTCCGATCGATGGCGGCCAATCTTACAAATATTAAGCATGAAAAAGCGCACTCCTGAAAATGGAGTGCGCTTTTTTTATTTTATTCGGCGATCGGCAAGTATTTATGGGCTGGCGGACAGTATTTAACTGCTGTTGGACAGTATTTCGAAGCATTCGGACAGTATTTATGAACAAACGGATTGTAAATCCGATTACTTGAAATAACTAAAAGAAATCAAGAAAATTTTTCCTGAAATCCTCTCTAACAATGGAAGGCCCAGCCTATCTGCAGCCTTAATTCTTATACTCCCCCATAATCGTCCCTACAATAATGCCAAGTACTTGCCCCTTGAACGCATCCGGAACCGATTCGCCGGTTGGATTCACATAGTACAGAAGCTCAGTTTCTTCGTTGTAGGTGAATCCAAGGTTCATCAGCTTCGTTTTCAGCGATTCCGGCAGTTTCTTGCTGCCTGTCAGTTGTTCGAAGTGAGGTGTTGCATAAACTGAAACATCGACATCGTCCAGACTCGATTCGAGGATGAAGAGATCCGTGTCGCTTTTCAAAATCCATTGCCCTTTAGAGGAGATGGCAAGCTGTGAATACTCCAAAGTCGAAATGCCGTCCAGATTTACCCCAAAGATCTGGTTGATCAGAATACGGTTCTCTGCTCCAGTCAATTGATAATCATGTTCTTTAATATAGCGGTCCATCACGTCGCTTTTCTTCAGCTTCATGATGCGTGCGTCTTGCTTCGTCGAGTCCGGCTTTTCGTTGAATGAAAGACGCAAGCTCTTCATGACTTCTTCTGGATAGATGCTCACTTGCGATCCATAATTGTTTTTCGAAATCACATCAAGATCGACAAAGAAAATTTCCTCAACCGCTTTTCGCACTTCATTGCCTTTTACTTTTTTGCCGAATGAAGCCAGGTAAAGGTCCATGGCCTGCACTTTCGGCATTGCTTCAATTTCACTGTCGCGCTTTGTTGATTTTTTATCCATATCCAAAGCCTCGCGCAAAGCGCGCATGGCCTGCTTTGAATACTTCGTTTCCTGCTTTTCCTGCATCGATTCATAGGAAGCGGATGGTGCGGGATTTTCTTTTGCAGAAACGCTTCCCATTCCTCCAGTAAAGATTAAACTTGCAGCAAGGCCGATCAACACAAAATTCTTTGAACTGGTTTTACTCTTCATCTTTGTTTAGACTCCCTTTCGATTCCTAATTATACTTACTCATTTATTATAAATTTAAATAAAACAAAATACCTATTATTTTCTTCAGTTAATAAAACTTAAGATTCAAATCAGTTGATAAAATCTCTACAAAAAAGAGCTTCAATTTAAGAAGCTCCTCTGCTCATCTCATTTTTATTCATATTTAAAATTCCGGGTCAATGGGCCCCACCCATTTTAATTCGAGGCTTCCTTCTTCCAAGTTATAAAGTTTCGTTAAAACCTCATTCATATTCCCTGAACGGATCTGGTGGAAGAATTCTTGTTTCATGCTCTGAATGTATTCTGTTCTAGTCATTTGATCTCTATCGTCGTGCGGGGCGAGGACGCGTTCATATGCGCTCATCCGCTCCAAATCTTCTTTGTCGAAATGATACCCGCTGCCATCTGGTGCTCTCTTAACAATAAAGGGTGGGGATTCAATCGTCTTCGTTCTGTCCTTAAACGCAAAATGGTTATGCTTGATTGAGGTAATATTACTGACTTCAATGACTTTTTTCAACGCTTTCACCCTTTCTCTTTTTATATCACCTACCATTCTATTGTCCTTTCTTAAAATAACGGTTAAAAATGCATAACTTTTGACGACTTTCTTTCCTACAGCGTAGAGTGGAAAGCATGAGGCAAAGGAGGAATTCAAATGAAAGAATTTCCATTGATTGTGACAACCGACTGGCTCGCAGAGCATCTCGACGATCCACAACTGCGGATCGTGGATGCAACGGTCTTCATGAAATTCCCGGAAGCTGGCGGACCGCCTGAAGTCGAGTCTGGGAAAGCTTCCTACGGGAAAGGCCATATTCCAGGAGCGGTTTATGCAGACATTGTCGGTGAACTGTCGGATACAGATTCGGCTCTTCCGTTCACGGTTCCGCCGCGTGAAACCTTCGTCGAAAAATTGACGGCGCTCGGAATCGGCGACGGGGTCTATACTGTCATTTACGACCAAAACGCTTTGGTCGGTGAATCCGTCGCCGCTTCCTACTGGGCCTCTCGACTCGCTTGGCAAATGCGCTACGAGGGATTCGGCCAAATTGCAATACTCGAAGGGGGCCTGCAGAAATGGCTGGCGGAAGACCGCGACTTGTCGACGGATGTTCCAGCTTTTCCAAAAGCGGACTTTACAGGCCAACGCCAGGAAAATATGCTGGCCACGAAAGAAGACGTCCAAAAAGCGATAGACGATGAACAAACGGTTCTGATCAACAGCTTGTCGCCGGAGGAATTTGCCGGCACCCAAACGGACGACCCGCGAAGCGGCCATATTCCGGGCAGTGAAAATGTCTTTTTCGGGCTTCATGCGGATGAACAAACAAAAGCGCTTTATGATGATGACAAGCTACGTGCTTTATTTGAACATACAGGCGCACTGGATCCCGATAAAAAAGTCATCACTTATTGCGGCGGCGGCATTGCAGCTACATGGAATGCCTTGATCTTGAATAAACTCGGGCAGCCGAACGTCGCCGTCTACGACGGCTCGATGAACGAATGGGCGAGCGACCCCTCTTGTCCGATCGTTAAAAGTACGAAGTAACCGCAAACTAAAAAGTAATCTCAGTATCTCTAAGTAGAGATACTGAGATTTTGTCTTTTATGACAAATGTAAAACACATTATGAATGATTCGGTTAATCTCAAACAAATAAAAGGCTACATTCAAAATATATAATTATTACAAATATCATATTTACTATTCCATTATAATCCAGTAAATGCTACTATTTATTAGGCTTTACAGTAAAAATGAAAGATGGGATAGAACTTGAGAAAGAAATTTTTAAGTGGTGTTATGTTTAGTGGCTTAGTTTTAGGATTATTGACGGGTTGCGGGGAAGAAAATCCTACTGCGACAGTTGACAGTTTTTTAACTGCTATTCAGAAAAATGACTTTGAAGAAGCTGGTAATTTTGTGCAAGGCGGCACAGAAAGTCTAACAACTAAACAAGAAGAAAGCGATAAAGCGGATGAGGAATTGGCTTTAACGATGATTGAAAATATTTCAAAGACATATGAATTCAAAAAACCTGAGGAAGTATCGGCCGACGGAGACAAAGCTGTCGTTAAAGCCGAAATTACTTCTCTTGATATGGGCACCGTTATGGCAAGCACAATGGCTGAAATCATGCCACTAGCTTTCGCGAGCGCATTTGATGAAGAAAGCGAAGCATCCGATGCCGCTTTTGAAGAAATGACTGAAAAGACGATGATGAAATACATGACGGCGGAAGATGCTGCCCTTGCTACCCGTACAATTGAATTTAATTTAGAAAAAGATGATGAAGGCAATTTTAAAATTGTAGATGATGAAAGCTTAACAGAAGCTCTTTTTGCAAATATATCTCAGTTAGAAGATATGTTCAACGAGGATAGCAGCGATATTGAGTCAGAAGATGCTGAAGACTTGCCAGAGCAAACTTCGGAAGTATTAACAATTGTTGCTGAAAATAAACCTTATGATGCAAAACCAATAAATTTGACGATTGAAGAGGCTTCGATCAAAAAAGCAAGCAATGTCTCTGAAGATCAGCAGTCCTCCATAAATGGTATGTATACAGATGAACCAATAGGTTCTGAATTCAATTATTTTTATGTAAAGTATAATGCCGAGAACACTTCAGACCAAGATGTTTCCTTTAATGGAATCAGCGAAATTGTTTTATTCTCAGAAGGCAAACAAGAAAAAATTGATATCGCTACTGACTGGAAAGACTTCATCGACTATGACGAAGCACAAGACCCAGATTACTATGGGGCTGTCAGCAAATCTGGTGAAGTCGGTGTAGTGATAAAAACCGATCCTGCTAAAGTTGAAAAAGTACGCTTAGTTATTGCAGGACCTTACGCAACAGAAAGCTATGAAAACCTTTCAGATGATCAAATTGTAGAATTTGAAATAACAAAATAAATTTCCTTTTAAAGCCGCATCTTTTGATGTGGCTTTTCTTTTTTAGCATTTTAAAATGCCATTCCATTGAAACCGATTTGGTTCAACAAAATGACATTTCAATATCAAACTTTAATTTATCGCTTCTTGGAGTGATCCCGCTTCACAATCTTGTCGCTCACTTGCATGCCGCTGAGTGTCACCATCGGCATGCCGCCTCCAGGGTTGACGGTGCCGCCGACGAAATACAAATTGTTGTAAAGGTCGCTTTGCTTTTTGTGCTTGAAGCCGCCGTTTTTGTTTTTATCGGAAACGGTCCCGTAAATGGCGCCGCGATCTGAGCCGTAGACGCGTTCAATGTCATGCGGCGTCCAGGCATCGCGCGTCACAATGTGGTCGCGCAAGCCATGAAGGCCCATTCGTTCCAATTTGATAAGCACGCGTTCTTCAAATTCCCGGTACTGTTCCGGTGTGAACGGCTTATCCTGGATATATGGAATATGCGGCAGGATTTTGATGTTCTCATGACCTGGCGGCGCCTGCGCCGGATCGGTTTTATTGACATTGACAAGATAAATTGTCGGATCGTCCGGCAGCTCGTGCTTCTCGAATACTTTATCCATCTGTTCTTTTAAATTTTCGGAGAAGAAGAAATTATGGTGGTTCAGCTGCGGATATAACTTATTAACGCCAAGGTGCAGCACGTAGCCGGAACTTGCCGGTTCGTATTTCTTCTCCAGCTTTTCGACAAACTTCTCATCCGTTTTGACCATTTTTTTATAGAATGGGATGACTTCCATATTGGAGACGTAGTAGTCAGCTGTTTGGAAGGAACCGTCTTCCAGCTCAATGCCTGCGATTTCTTTGTTCTGATTGGTATGGGCACGAACAACGCCAACCCCCGTATGGATGTGTACGCCTTCTTCCCGCGCCAGCCTCTCTAAACCTTCTGCCAGTTTATGCGTGCCGCCTTTGACATACCAGCACCCTTGCGCATGCTGCATGTAAATCATCATATTCAAGACGGCCGGTGCGCTGTACGGCGATGAACCGACGTATTTGACGTAGTAGGACAGCATATCGCGCAGATGCGGATTGCTGATGCGCTTGGAAATTGCGCTGTACATCGTCGACGTCAGATCAAAACCCGTCAATGTCGCGAGGATGCCGTTTTGTGCAACCGCTTCTCTAGGCGATTCAAATCCTTCGTTTAAATAGCTGTGCTCGGTTGTCTTATAAATTCGGCGAGCATATTTCAAAAGCGCATAGTATTCTTTCATGTCTTTTTTGGACAGGGACGGGTTTTCCCGTTCCATCAACCGAAGATCGTGGAAAAGGTCAAGCACTGTGCCGTCCGGGAAAAACGAGCGCCATTCCCGCTCCAGCCGCTGAATCGGGACATAGTCCTCTAAGCGTTTGCCGCTGCCTTGAAACAATCGGTCAAAAATATGCGGCATTGTTAAAATTGACGGACCGAGGTCAAAGCCGAAGCCGTCTTGTTCCAAGCGATTTACTTTGCCGCCAATGTGGTCATTTTTTTCATATAACGAAACCTTGTAGCCTTTTTGTGCAAGGGAAATTGCAGCAGATAGCCCGCCAAGGCCTCCCCCGATCACAATTACGGATTTTTTCTGATTCACCATATATGTACCGCCCTTCTTCCCCCGAATATTCTTCTGTTGCTGCCCTTTTAACTTACTTCTTCAGCTGGAGCCATAATCCTCTTTATTCCCTGGCAGGGCCTTTTAAAACCTGTTGTATATAGTTTTTGTATAAGCTCAGCACACGAAAAAACCTGCAATTCCATTCAAGGAATTGCAGGTTTTACCTGTTTTAAAAAGAAGGAGTATAGGAAGTAAGCGGGATATCTTCATAGTCTTCCGGATTCAATTGGTTGACCGAATCATCGGCTACCCCTTCGATAATAGCGGAAAGTCCGCGCTCAACCGATTTGACCAGCTGCCCTTTTTCCTTCTGCCCTAGGCTCTGCGTCTGTCCCCGCACTTCAAAAAGTACCGTTCCGCTGCCATTGAGTGCATACGAGCCGAGCGCCGTCCCTGGCAGATCCAGGTCTTGCGAATACAGGGAGATATTCGTAAATTTCGAGTTGCCGAAAGATTGAAGTTCGTTATAGGCCAATAAATTCAATTGTCTCGAGAAATCGAAATTGTAGTTATCCGCATAGTCTGCGTATTTCGAACCAGCAGGCGTTGTCGGATCCGGCACAAATTCGGCAGACAAGGAAAGCGTTACAGGATCAGCCGTTCCGTCGACATAATAGAGCCCTTGATGATGCAAATCGACAAATACATCCACCTTGCCAAACTCTTCCTGCAAAGATTTGTAGACATCACGGGAAGTTTGCGCTTCAGGAGTGATAAACCAGCCCGGCTGATCGGATGCACCCGGAAAATCTTGGGCTTCTGGCACATAATTGAGATCCGGATTAAAGTCGCGGTTCACATCAAATCCAGGATTCGCACCGTAGTCGTAATTTTGGCTGATGCCCCGGTCAAGATAATTCCATGATTTTGCTGCACCTTCTAATTGCGGGAAGCTCTCAAGCATTTCAGTCCATGTCAGGCTATTGCGGCGCTTGTCGGCTTCAGAAGCGTCTGGATTCATCATAGGCATGAATACAAGCGTGACTTCTTCGCGAATTTCACGTGCCTGCTTCGAATTGCCGGACAAAGTTTTCAGCAAGTTCAAAATCGCTACCGTTCCGGTCTTTTCATTGCCGTGAATTTCACTTTGAACCAGCAGCACTTTTTCTCCGGTCCCGACTCTTGCAGTATAAATGTCCAAGCCTTCATGCGACTGTCCAGCTACATCTACTTGGACAACGCCTTTGCTTGTCGATTCGATTTGCCGTAAACTTTTTTGCAGTTCCTGATAATCGATAAATCCAGAAATATTGTTGTCGTGATGATGTGTGGCCGGCTTTGCATCATTGCCTACCGCATATACCGGCATCGCCAGTGCCGTACATAAACTTAACACACCTAATGTCGTCGCAAACTTCCCCTTCAAAAACACCCACTCCTTTGACTTTGGTTATTATTACCTTTTGACTCTTTTTTCTTCAAATTATTTACTTTAACAACCTCAGCATATCAACTCTAAAATGAATAGTAAATGTATTTTGAATTTTCAATTCTTTAGTCATTTATTCTAGCCATTCCACTGTAAATTCATCCCCCCAAAGACTAAAGGCCTTAAATACTTCGACCCACTAAATAGTAGACAAAAATAAAACCATCTTCCCGAAGGAAAATGGTTTTAAGGTTAGACGAGGATCGTCCACAAAATCATCGTGAAGACAATTGTGGTAACCCCTTGCAGCAAAGTAGCCACTGTTTGCGCTTTATAAGCATCGGTCACTTTCATGCCGCTGAACTGTGTGATGACCCAGAAGAAACTGTCGTTGACGTGGCTCACGGTCATCGCGCCGGCGCCAACCGCCATTACGACAAGTGCAAGCGGCACAGCCCCTTCAACGCCAAGCGATGGCAAAAGCGGCGCGATCAACGTGGAAGTAATGACAAGTGCAGCGGTAGAAGAACCTTGTGCGGTTTTCAATGCAGCTGCAATCAAGAACGGAATCAATAGGAAGAGCGAACCGCCGGCAAGCGCCGACATATCCATTTCCGCAATTAAATCGGCAACTCCGGAATTTGTGATAACGCGTCCGAATGCTCCGCCGGCACCGGTAATCAACAGAATCGGTGCGGCACTGACAAGCCCTTCTCCGATCAAGCCCGTTAAATTCGCTTCATTCCATTTCGGCAGCAAGAAGAACGCTGCAAATACACCAATTAAAAGTGCGACCGTCGGAGAACCTAAGAATTTCAAGAAATTTGTAAAGCCATCTTCTCCGCCCAGCACACTTGCTACAGAACCGGCACCGATTAAAATTACCGGAAGAACGATTGGCAAGAACGCTTTAAAAGTGGAAGGCATTTCGCCAAACGACTTAATGACTTCTTCATAGCTCAAATCTCCGCTTTTTACCGTGTCTTCAGGAACTTCAATTTTCGAAGCGACTTTGACGGCCCAGAAGTAACCGACCACAGCAGCAGGAATCGCGACGATCAGCCCAATTAAAATGATCGTGCCGAGGTAATTTTCAGCGCCGATATTGCCGGCAGCTGCAATTGGGCCCGGCGTCGGCGGCACTAACGTATGCGTCGCATATAAACCGGTGGCGAGTGCAACAGACATCGAAGCGATCGAGACTTTTGCACGTTTCGCCAATGCTTTTTTCAAGCTTGATAGAATAATAAATCCAGAATCACAAAAAACAGGAATCGAAACGATAAAGCCGATGATCGACATCGCAAGCTGCGGCCGTTTTTCGCCAATCAATCGAAGAACCACTTCCGCCATCCGGTAAGCAGCGCCCGATTTTTCTAAGATAACGCCGATAATGGTTCCCGCCACAATGACGATCCCGATGCTGGTCATCAAACCGCCGAAGCCTTCGTTGACGCTCAAAACCACATCTGCGAGCGGCATGCCGGAAGCGATTCCCATGAAGAACGCACCAATCAATAGCGATAAGAATGGGTGGAGCTTGAATACGGCCGTCAGCAACACAACGAGAACAACACTCAACGCAATAATCACAAATAACATTTGAACACCCCTTTTAGTTTTTTAAATACGCTGCCATAACTTTTTTTGTCTTTAATTTCAATTGGCGGTAGGGTTCAGCGATGGACTGTTCAGCCGTCACCCCTTCCCCAACGACCGAATGGATTTCTGTAAAATAAGGGCCGAGCAATGGCAGGCTTTCTCTATCCACCATGCCGGAAATCAAAATGACGGGCTTCCCAGCTTTTTGTGCCGCTTCTGCGATGCCGAGCGGCGTCTTTCCGGACAGCGTTTGGCTATCGGTTTTCCCTTCTCCCGTTACAATGAAGTCGACGGTGCCTACATGCTGGTGAAACAAAATAGCATCAAGTACGACATCGATGCCCCGCTGCATCTGGCCGGAGAAAAACGCTTGCATGGCACCGCCAGCTCCACCAGCAGCTCCCGCTCCTTTTCGGTCGTGCAGGGCAATGCCTATCTGCCTTTCGACAACGTCTGCAAAGTTCCGCAGATTGGCATCGAGTTTTCCGACCGCTTCTGGAGGTGCACCTTTTTGCGGACCAAATACAGCGGAGGCGCCGTTTGCGCCGACCAGCGGATTTTCCACATCACTCGCAATGACGAAACGGCTCTCTTTTATTCGCCGGTCAAACCCGGAATCATCAATCCACGCGAGCTTGCTTAACGAGCCGCCGCCGCGCGGAAGCGATTCCCCATTTTCTCCCAAAAGTTTCATGCCGAGTGCTTCAAGCATTCCTGCACCTGCGTCATTGGTGGCGCTTCCACCGAGCCCGATGATAAAATTCCGGAACCCGGCATCAAGTGCATGGCGGATCAATTCCCCTGTTCCGTATGACGATGCTCTATAAGGATCCCGTTCTTCGTATTCGAGGCGCATGAGTCCCGATGCTTCCGCGATTTCAACCACGCAAGTGCTTTCATCGCCCAACACGCCATAAGATGCCGCCACTTTTCGGCCAAGCGGATCTTCAACGGAATGGCTGACCAAACGGCCCTCAGTCGCTTCGACCATCGTCGCCATGGTGCCTTCCCCGCCGTCCGCTGCCGGCAGCAAAACGATTTCTGCATGCTGTTCCACTTCTTCTATGGCTTCTTTTATCGCTTGTGCTGCTTCCATCGCAGACAAACTGCCTTTAAATGAATCCGGTGCCACTAAAACCTTCACTGCGCCAGCCTCCTTACCGTATAAATAAAGCGCTTACATGAATTATAGTGAAAAGGCAAACGGGATACATTATACTTGATGTATAAGTTTATTTACAAAATAATAAGAATTTCTATACATTGAGGAGAAATCATGATCACAAAACAGTTAGCGGAGGAAATCGTTGCACAGACCACGATCCGGTTAAACCGGAATTTAAATGTCATGGATACGAAAGGAATGATTTTGGCTTCGGGGGAAGCGGAGCGGATTGAAAAGATCCATGAGGGCGCTGCCCGGGTGGCCAAAACCGGTGAAACCGTAGCGATTTCAGAAGCCAACCTTTCGGATTGGCAAGGCGTCAAACCAGGCATCAATATGCCGATCCACTTTCAAGGAAACCTCGTCGGCGTCATCGGCATCACCGGAAACCCGGAAGAACTGAAAGAAATTTCGACACTCGTGCAGCTGACGACTGAAATGATGGTCCACCAATCACTCATCACCTCTCATATTGAATGGAACCGGAAACGCAACGAATTGATTTTCGAAGAATTGACGAGCGGCAAGCCTTTATCCGCTGCTGTCCATGAACGCATCTTCCAAATCGGCCTCGAAGGGAAAATGTCGTTCATGACGCTGTTGATTGAACTGAAAAAGCCGCCCTCTTCTTCGCAGCGGATCATTGAACAGCTGGAAGCGCATTTCGACAGCCATACAGTAATCGCTGGCCATTCGCAGCTGAACGAAATCTTCCTGCTCGTTGCAGGTGCCGGAACCCTGAACCTGGAAGAAGAACTTTACAGCCTGCTTCATTTTCTGCAGAAAACCGCTCCCGGACGGATCGGCGTCGGCATCCCGGTCGACAGCATTTTCGATATCCGCACTTCTTATTTGGCCGCACGAAACGCTTTGAAATTCGGCAAGCCTGGCCAGCAGCTGATCTATTTTGAAGATGTGGAACTGATGGCCCTCCTGAAGCGAAATCCGCAAGACAAACTAGAGAAATTCGCGGACCGGATCCTGAACGGGCTCAGCGACACATTGTGCCAAACCTTGACCGAATTCCTGGCGTGCAACAAAAACCATGCGGACACTTCTGCGCGCTTGAAGATCCACCGCCATACGCTGACGTACCGCTTGAAGAAAATTCGTGAGCTGACCGGACTGGATCCCACCGAATTCAAAGACGCGGTTGTCATTTACCTTGCGCTTGCATTGCGAAATTCCTAAAAAAACCCGGCAGATGGAATCATCTACCGGGCCTTTTTAAGTTTGAGGTGAAAAAATGCATTAAGAATTTCTTTACTGTGCTGCTCCCTAGGCTTTTGGCTGCTTTCTAATACCTTGACACCCGATATATCAGCAGTTATACTTCGAGTAACGATATATCGAGTATCAAGGTATTAACGAAAGAGGTGATGGCATGCAAGCTTTATCGGAATCCACATATCTGGTCCTACTAGCGTTAACGAAAAAACCGTTGCACGGCTACGGCATCATCAAGAAAATCGAGAAGTACAGCGACGGGGAACTTGTGTTGGCGCCTGGAACTCTATATGGCGTCTTGACCAATCTGCAAAAACAGAAACTGATCGAACTCGTCGCAGCGGAAAAAGAAAGCCGGCAAAAGAAAATATACAGGCTGACAACTGAAGGACAGGCGGTAGTGGAACTCGAGTACCTGCGTTTCAAAAAGATGCTGACCATTAGCGATGAAATCTTGAAGGGAGCTGAAGACGATGAAGAAATTTAATTTTACGCTCGCATATGATATTGAAAAAGAAGCAAAATGGCTGACGGATATGTCCGCCAAAGGGTTCCACTTCTATAAATACCGTTGGGGATTTTATTATTTCGAAGAAAATCCATCAAAATCGTATATTTACCAAACTGATTTTCAGGAAGCGAGCGACGAGTATTTCGAGCTTTATCAAGAAGCCGGCTGGGAGCATATTCAAACTGAAATTGGACAGTATCATTATTTCAGAGCCGACAAAAACAGCATCGGCGATCAGCGAATCTATTCGGAACCCGCGTCGATTAAAGGCATGTACAAACGGATGCTGGTTTTTTACGCCGTCATTTTCCTCTGTTTGGTCGTCAGCCAAATCGGCATCCTGCTGACATGGAACGGCAATCTGCTGTCAACATCCGTGGCCATCTTTGCAGGCGCTGTCATTCTTCTATACATTTATCTTTTTATCAAGCTGCTACGGCAAATGCGCAGATATGAAAAACTGATTTAACTTTCCGGTTTTCTTCCGTCAATAAAATCCTCAAATCGCCAACCTTTTGTTTAAGGCTGAAAATTTGAGGGTTTATTTCCGATGATTAGTTGCCGATCCGCAGCGCACTTCCCCGATTCTGCAGTACGGACAAGATGCTCAAGGCCGCAAGCAGGCTTGTTTTCGGATTGCTCGGCATCGGATTGTTTTGGACCTGCAGCTCCATCCGGCCGAACACCCCTTCCGCTTCAATCGTATGCGTGTTCTGCTCGATGTCCGGGTCGACGATGATGCGTACCTTCGTTTTTTCGGCGCCGATTCCGGCAATCGCAAGCACCAGCGCAACATTGATATTCTTTGGAAATTTCTCGACGGCTTCAAATGCAGAGCCTTCGAAAATCACTTTCTCTTCCTCCGCCTCCACCCCAAGTGATGCCGGCGATTTCCGCGTCGTAATCTGAACATGGTCTAAGGCATCCGCCGCTTTCGCCGATTGCAGCACATCGAGCCCGCCAATCGCACCGGACGGCAAATAAATATGGGTGCCTTTCGCTTCCGCCAACCTTTTCAGCTCTTCCAGAAAAGCGATGTCTTTAAAGACGCCGATGCTGCTGACAACGAGGTCTTTTTGATGTTCGACGACATGCTTCACATAAATGCCCGCCGCTTCAACCGTCGCTGCTTCGACCACAATATCGAGCGGCAAATCCAAGAAACCCTGCAAATCCGTATAGAAATCGGCTTCAAAGCGCTCGCTCAATTGCTGGCCCATTTCTTGGTTGCGCCCAAAAATGGCGATGACTTGTCCCTCGGCCCGTTGCAGTTTATTGATCTGTTCTAAGAGATATGAAGCAATATTGCCCGTTCCGATAATTCCAATGTTCATAGTTAGCCTCCTTTTGGAAAGTAAACAATTCCGCTTTTAATTGCCCCTATTATACATAAGTTCCATATCCCATTGCGTTTAACCTTTTCCAGTATAAAAATTTCTTGTACAACGAATTTATCCTATTTTTAGTGTATTGTCCTCAGTTTAGTAAATTGGTTTAAGGGAAAAATACACTAAACTCAAAATATTAGGAGGAATTGATTTGCAAAACCATCAATTGTATGTGAACGGCAAATACGTAGAATCCACAGGCACTGAATGGATTGATATCCTCAATCCTTCCACTGAAGAAGTCATCTCCAGAATCCCAAAAGGCACGGCAGAAGATGTAGATAAAGCCGTAGAAGCGGCTTTTCAGGCACAGCAGGCCTGGGAATTGACGCCGAACATCGAACGCGGGAAAATCGTCCGGAAACTAGGCGACGAAATCGCGAAAAGACGCGATACGTTTATCGACTTATTGCAGGAAGAACAAGGAAAAGATTATGAATTGGCGAGCGGCGAAGTGGATTTAGCTATTGATTATTTCCATTATATGTCCGAATGGGCAAGAAGAATTGAAGGCGAAATCGTGCCAAGCGACCGCCCGAATGAAAATATCCTCATTTACAAAAAGCCGATCGGCGTTGTAGCGGGAATCATTCCATGGAATTTCCCAGTCTTCATTTTAGCGCGTAAAGTTGCGACAGCTTTAGTGACAGGCTGTACGATTGTTATCAAACCGAGCCAGCAGACGCCAAATACCACAATGGAATTCACCAAGATCGTGGATGCAATGGAAGAAATTCCGGCCGGTGTTTACAACGTGGTGATGGGTACCGGTTCTGAAATCGGCAACGCACTTGCCTCCCACAAAAAAGTGCAATTGATCACCATGACGGGCAGTGTCCAGGCCGGGACGAAAGTGATGGAAGCGGCAGCGCAGAACATCACGAAAGTAAACTTGGAACTGGGCGGCAAAGCACCAGCAATCGTGACACAGAATGCCGATTTGGACCTTGCAGCTGAAGCGATCACCACTTCGCGTCTTGCAAATGGCGGCCAGGCCTGCACAAATGCAGAACGTGTTTATGTCCATGAAAGCGTAGCGGAAGCATTGACCGAGAAATTGATCAAAGCATTTGAAGCGAAAAAACTCGGAAATCCGAGACAGGACAAAGACGTCGAAGTAGGTCCGCTAATTAGCGAAGACCGTCTTGAAACGGTTGAAGAAATGGTTCAAGAAGCCGTAGCTGCAGGTGCTGTAGTCGCGACTGGCGGAGAGCGACCTGATTTTGACAACGGCTTTTTCTATAAGCCAACCATTCTGACAAACGTCGAACATAATTCCGCCATCATCCAGGAAGAGATTTTCGGCCCTGTCCTTCCAATCACGACATTTAAAACATTGGATGAAGCGATCCAAAAAGCGAATGACACCCTCTACGGTTTATCGTCTTCCGTTTACACAGATGATTTGAACGAAGCGATGCGTGTCGTCAACGAAATGAAATTTGGTGAAACTTACGTGAACCGGGAGAATTTCGAAGCCATCCAAGGCTATCATGCCGGCATGCGCCAATCCGGACTTGGCGGGGCCGACGGTAAACACGGCATGGAAGATTTCTTGGCCACTCAAGTCGTCTATATGCAATACAAAAATGATAAACAGTAAGGAATTGAAAAAGGTGCAAAGCGATCGTTGCTTTGCATCTTTTCTTTTGCTACCTTCTGATAATCCTGTAATTTGAGCATTCATTTTGACAAGATTCCTTTTGTGCTATAACTTAAGGTATAATTCCTAGTAAATCTATCAGTATTAACTAGATAATTAATTACCCCTTCAGGAGGACCTTAGTTTATGAAAGTCATTTGGAAAAAATATTTAGATGCCTCGTTAATTTTAAAAATTACCGTTGCCCTTATTCTCGGCATCGTGGTTGGCGTCGTTTTCGGTGAAGACGCTGTGGCACTTGCGCCGTTCGGCGATTTGCTGTTGAACTTGCTGACCTTCTTAATCATTCCGCTCATCTTATTTACGCTGATTGTCGGCGTGAATCAGACCCAAATCGGCGACCTCGGGCGCATGGGCGGGAAAGTATTCCTCTACTACACGTTCAGTTCTGCATTTGCCATCATAGTCGGGTTAGCAGTAGCGAGCATTTTCCAGCCCGGAACCGGCATGCAGCTGGATGGGAGCGAAACGTTTGATGTTCCCGATAATCCAGGCATCCTGAGTGTTTTATTGAGCATTGTGCCGTCTAATATTTTCACAGCATTCAGTGAACTCAATCTGCTTGGCATCATTTTCACTGCTTTCGCGTTCGGCATCGCCATTTCTTATATGCGCAGTTCCTCAGAACTCGGAGAACTCGGCGGGCACCTTTATAAATCAATCGAAGCATTGAATGAAGCAACGCTGCTGATTTTGAAAATCGTCCTTCAATACGTGCCGATCGGAGTCTTTGCCATCATGGCAAAAACAGTCGGAAGCCAAGGCTTGGATACGCTTTTCTCTTTAGGGGAAATGATTCTTGTCCTGTACGCGGCACTCGCAGTCCAAATCGGCATCTACACCCTACTATTAATCCTGTTCAAAGTTAAACCGGGCCGCTTCTTTAAACAAGCGCGTACCCCAATGCTTACGGCTTTTGTCACACAAAGCAGTTCAGGGACGCTGCCGCTGACATTGACAGCTGCGAAAAATCTGGGCATCTCGAAAAGTCTCTATGGCTTCAGCATTCCGCTCGGTGCGACGATCAATATGGACGGCGCCGCGATCCGAATCGCTGTGTCGGCTGTGTTTGCCGCTAATCTAATCGGCGATCCACTGAGCCTTACGGATATGTTGTTGGTCGTGCTTGTCGGAACGCTTGCTTCCATCGGAACGGCGGGGATTCCAGGAGCGGGCATCGTCATGATTGCAACCGTCTTCGTTCAGCTCGGTTTGCCAATGGAAGCGGTAGCGCTGCTCACAGCCATCGATGCACTTGTCGGAATGGGCTGTACGGCAATAAACGTGACCGGCGATTTAGTGGGCACAGCGGTCATCGACCAAAACGAAAAGAAACGAGCGACTGTGAAAGCATAAACCGAAATAATGGAGAAAGCGGCTGCCCACAGAGGCAGACGCTTTTTTCTCATTAAAAGGCTAGCCAGCCCTTTATTTTCATGTAAAATGAAGCATAGTTTATTTTACTCGAAACCACTCAAAGGAGCCTGAGCACTGTGAATAAAGCCCAATTGAAAAAAAGAATCGACGCCGCCAACAAGCAACAAAAAGCGGACCTCGTCATTCGAAACGCGTCCATCGTCAACGTCTTTACCAAAAGCTTAACGACTGGAGATGTAGCTATTAAAGACGGCATGATTGTCGGCATCGGCCAGTACGAAGGAGCCGTTGAAATCGATGCTGCCGGAAAGTTCATCGCTCCCGGCTTAATCGATGCCCACGTCCATATCGAATCGTCGATGGTGACGCCTCGCCAGTTTTCGCAAGTAGTCTTGCCCCGAGGCGTCACGACAGTGATTACAGATCCCCATGAAATCGCCAATGTCAGCGGGATAGCAGGAATTGAATTCATGCTTAAAGACGCAGAATCCACGTTGCTCGACATCAAAGTGATGCTGCCTTCGTGTGTCCCTTCCACTCCTTTTGAAAACGCTGGAGCGAAGCTATCTGCAGAAGACTTGGCCCCTTTTCTTCAGCGCGGCCAAGTTCTCGGCTTAGCGGAAGTGATGGATTTCCCGGCTGTGTTGCGCGGAGACGACGCCGTGCTGGATAAGCTATTGCTTAGTCCGCAGATCGACGGCCACGCAGCGGGCCTTTCTGAAAACGATATTAATGTATACGGGACGGCGGGCATCTTAACTGACCACGAATGCGTCTCCAAAGAAGAAATGGTTTCGCGCCTTGAGCGCGGGATGTACGTCATGCTGCGGGAAGGATCGGTCGCCAAAAACCTTCATGCACTTCTTGAAGGCGTCACAGAACAAAATGCGCATCGCTGCTTGTTCTGCACAGACGATAAGCATCTGGATGATTTAGTGGAAGAAGGCAGCGTCGATTACAATGTCCGTGCGGCGATCCAGCAAGGAATCCAGCCGATCACCGCTATTTCAATGGGAAGTTTCAACGCGGCGCAATGCTTTGGATTAACTCGAAAAGGCGCCATTGCCCCAGGCTATGAAGCTGATTTCCTCCTGCTCGACAGCTTGGAGGATTTCACGATTGCGGAAGTTTACAAAGGCGGCGTGCTGGCCGCAAAAGATGGCCAGTACACCGGTCCAATGGAAGACATGAGCGACGCTTCTTCCGTCCAAGACACCGTTCAAATGGCGGAGTTGTCGATTCAAGACTTGCAGATTCCTTTAGGCGAAAACAAGCAAGCCCACATCATTGGCATTAATCCGAATAATCTCATCACGGAGCATTTAATTGAAACCGCATCTGAATCAAACGGTTTCTTCAATTCAGATGCCAAAGCGGATTTATTGAAGATGGCAGTGATTGAACGCCACCGGGCTACCGGCAGTATCGGGCTTGGCATCGTCAAAGGGCTCGGCATCCAAAACGGAGCGATTGCGACAACCGTTGCGCATGATTCGCACAATATCATTGCCGTCGGGACGAATGATGCAGACATCCTATGTGCTGCGGATGCGCTCCACCATTTGCAAGGCGGACTCGTTGTCGTTCAAAACAGCAGAATTTTGGCCAGCCTGTCGCTGCCGATTGCCGGGCTCATGTCGAAAGAACCGTTCCCTGCCGTTTACCGCCAGCTCAAAATCCTGGATGAAAGTTTGCGGCAAATCGGTGCGCCCACTCACTTCAATGCATTTCTTACCTTATCGTTCTTGTCATTGCCGGTCATCCCTCACTTGAAATTGACCGACCGCGGCTTGTTCGATGTCGCAACTTTCCAGCATATCGAAGTCGCTGCAGAAGCCGAATAAACCCGATCTGATCGCAGCAGGAACTTTTCCTGCAGTATTTCTTATTTCCTGAGCACTTCAGTTAGTTTTTTTGCCGCGCTTTGCTACACTAATGAATGGAACTTATTTCTTTATAAATAGAGGAGCGAGATAGATGCAAAACTTAACAGGAAAAACAGCTTTGATTACGGGAGCCGGCCGAGGAATCGGACGCGCAGCAGCTATGGCTTTTGCCGCAGAAGGCATTAATGTAGGGCTAGTCGGACGTACGGCAGCCAACTTGGAAAAAACAGCCGCGGAACTTGAGCAATACGGGGTGAAAACCGTATATGCTGTGGCAGACGTGGCCGATCAGGAAGCGGTCAATGCAGCCGTCGAACACATCACAGCGGAACTGGGCCCGATCGACATTTTGATCAACAATGCCGGAATCGGCAAATTCGGTAAATTCCTTGAGCTGTCGGCTGAAGAATTCAAAAACACGATCGATACGAACTTGATGGGTGTCTATTACGCAACCCGCGCAGTATTGCCGCAAATGATCGAACGCCAATCAGGCGATATCATCAACGTTGCATCAACAGCCGGACAAAAAGGTGCTCCCGTCACAAGCGCATACAGCGCATCAAAATTCGGCGTGATGGGATTAACGGAATCGTTGATGCTGGAAGTCAGAAAGCACAACATCCGCGTAACGGCTTTGACGCCAAGCACCGTGGCTACGGATCTTGCGATTGAAAGCAACCTGACAGACGGCAATCCGGAGAAAGTCTTGCAGCCGGAAGATTTGGCTGAAATGATGGTGGCGCAATTGAAACTCCACCCGCGCGTTCTCTTGAAATCAGCTGGCCTTTGGTCAACAAACCCGTAATAAACGGTATACAAAAACACCTCCGATTTTTATCGGAGGTGTTTTTTGAATTGCCTTCCTTAATCCAATGTTTTTACAGGTTCATCATTGATCGCATAATGATAGCTGGTCGCGGCATTAAGTGAATGAATGACGGTGCAATACGTTTCGCTTGAAAGTTTGATTGCCCGAATGACTTTGTCTTCCGGAAGATCGCCTTTTAAATAATACGTGATGGCAATTTCAGTGAAACGCTTTGGATGTTCTTCAGCACGAGTGCCTTCGATATCCATATAAAATTCATCCACTTTTAAGCGCATTTTATTGAGCACTAAGACAATGTCCATTCCGGTACAAACCGCCGCCGCATGCAATAATACTTCAGGCGGCCGAGGCCCGCTATTCGCGCCCCCACTTTCTTCCCCCGCATCGAGCAGCACCCGGTGGCCCGATTCCGTCAAGCCATCAAAAGCCATTCCACCGTTCCAGTTCAATCTTGCTTTCATTCCCCATCACCCTTTCCAGTTTTCTTCCCTATACCCTTTTATTGAAATGTTTCATCCGGTAAGTTGCACAATAAAAAATATTATTAATTTGCTACTTTAATAAAAAATTATTTTCTAACTACAGACATTCTACATACAGGGGATTACACTTTGAGTAAACATCGTCAAAGAAATTCGCTCGTTGACGAAAACGAAAGTTATGCTGTACAACTTATACAATCTGTTCCACTTAAACAGCCCATTTCATAATGTCGCTGATCTGTACTTGCCGGAACTTAACGCCATGTAATAAGACGTCGCTAACTCGCATAAGAATGTGAAATTGGCCGATTCCTACCAGGCATTTGGCGATAACCAAGCGAAGTATTTGATCAAAGGAGACATTCACCCGACCAAAGCCGGCCATGAAAAGCTTGCGAAAATCGGCTTAAAAGCATTAAGCCATAAACACGTACACCAACACCGTTAACGAAATGAAAAAGCGGCCTTCATGTTGAAGGCCGCTTTTTTCCGTATATTTTTCTTTTATCGTTCCCCTCGATGAGTTGGTCGAAATGCGTTTATAGTCTGATCAATCATGGACACCTTGTTTAACCGGCACCGCAAGCAGCTCTTTCAAGTGGCGGTCGATTTGCCCGTGGTACGCTTCCCCTTCGCCGCCAAACAATCCAAAATGACCGGCAATGCTCGTAATCACCCGGAGCTCGCTGTTCGGAATCATTCTCTGTTCCCGCTCGCAATCGCTTGGCGGGAAAAACATATCGGTATCGATCGGCATGGCATACGTGACAGCTTTTATGCGCCCAAGCGCCGCTTCAAGGTTCCCGTCCGCTAACCGGCTAACGTCGCCTCTCTGCCATTTCCATGCCATGGCAAGCAATGCATTCGGGTCCATCGCTTGGAAAAACGGCTCCAAAAATCCGCCAACCAATTCATCCACTGAGGCTACGCCAAACAAATCCCATTTTTCCTGATTGAAAAACTCCGGACAAAAGCCCATAACGGCCCAGATATCCGCATGGCGCTTCAAGCCGTCCGCCACTTCTGTATGGGACGTGTAATTGCCGCCGTTCCAGCCCGGATCCGAAGTGATGGCATCCATCAATGTCTGCGTGAAAAGAAAATCATGGACCGTATTTTTAGCAGTGCCGGCAATCGGCGCCGCCCGTTTTACCATATCCGGGAAACGGACGGCCCATTCGTACGTTTGCTGCGCCCCCATCGAACCGCCGACCACTAAAGCCAACTCTTCAATTCCGAATCTTTCCGTGATCAATTGATGCTGCGCCCGCACATCGTCCCCAATCCGCACTTTCGGGAAACCGCTCATGCTGATCGCGTCCGGGCTATTATGCGGTGAGCTCGACAAGCCATTTCCGATTTGGTTGGCCACCACGATAAAATATTCCGTCGGATCAAGCGCTCTGCCTTCCCCGATATAAGATTCGTAATCTTTGCTCGTTCCTGAAAACCAAGTCGGTATCAGAATGGCATTCGTTTTCGCTTCATTCAATTGCCCATGCGTCGCATACGCCAATTGGCAATTAGGAATCAGGCCACCTTCTTCCAACTCAAAATCCCCCAGCTCATAAATCTCAAATGGCCCGTGATTTTCTTGTGAATAAAACAGATTCTCAATCATCAACATTCCGCCCTTCCCCTGGATTTCCCTCAATTTAGGAAGCAAGGTGTTCAGGTATGGAGAAAGTCTAACTACTTCCCAGGTCAATTATACATGCCTAACGCCTTAAATAAAACAGAATTTTCTGTTTATAAAAAGAAAGATTGCGATTTTTCATGTCCTGCTATTTCCCCATTTTCTCTGTTAAAATAAGATAAAAAAGTTTATATTTAATAGTTAGAGTAAAAGATATTCAAGAAATTGCTGGAAAGAAGGAATAGTATATGAGTGCAATACCCCAAAAACGTAAAATGAGCATCGGAAGAATCATCAAAAAAGCATTGCCGATCATCATCGGTGCCTTTATCACAGCCTATGGACTTGAAGCTGTATTAATTCCAAACAATGTCTCAGACGGCGGCGTCACAGGCCTCAGCATCGTCGGCTCGCAATTATTCGGTTTGCCGCTTGGCTTGCTGATCGCTGTCCTCAACATTCCGTTCGTCTATCTCGGCTATAAACAGATCGGGAAAAGCTTTGCCATCTACTCCATTACCGGCATTGCTTCCTTAGCTTATGCGACAACCGTCATGCACCACATTCCAACCATCATCGAAGGCGATACGCTGCTCGTCACAGTTATCGGAGGAATCATCATCGGTTTCGGAATGGGCCTTGCTTTGCGGAATGGCGGCGCTTTAGACGGAATCGATATGCTCGCTGTATTGCTTGCTCGCAAACTGCCGTTCGGTACGAGTGACATGATTTTATTCTTAAATTTATTTGTCTTTATCGTCGTTTCGTTCGTTTTCGGACTGCAAGGGGCTTTCCTTTCCGGAATCGCCTATTTTATCGCTTCCAAAGTCATCCACTTGGTTGAAGAAGGCTTCAGCGGCTCGAAAACGTATAAAATCATTTCACAAGAACCCGATCTTCTTGTGCAGACGATTTACGACCGCCTTGGCCGAAATGCCACTTACAGCTTGGTAAAAGGTGCTTATACAAACGATCAGTATAAAGAAATTACTTGCATTATCAACCGTTTAGAAGACAGCAAAATGAAAGAAATCATCTACGAAATCGACAAAAATGCATTCGTAGCGGTTTATGACGTCGCTGAAGTCAGAGGCGGAAACTTTAAAAAACGGGATATCCATTAATCCTCTCCTCATAAAAGACGCTAAACTCCCTAAAAACCGGGAGCTCAGCGTCTATTTTTTATCCTCTATGGAATCTACTGCATATGCGGCATCTTCCTCGCCATGGCCTTCAACCACTAATTGGTCAATCAACCCACTCTCTGAAAAAGGCGAGTATTTCAAGAAATTCTTTGCGCGAGCGACTGCCTGCTGCTGCGAAGGTGTCTCCATTTTTTTCATTTGCGCTTTCAATCTATTGATTTTTTCATTAGACTCGCTGTTCGCCGCTTCCAACATTTCCACTTCTGCTGCCAAATCTTTAGTCGCCACTTCGAGCTTTTCCTGCTTTTTTTGATTTTCGATTGTAGAACTATGGGCTGGGGATTGTAAGAACCCGATGCCTCCGCCGACTGCAAACGCAATGGCGACAGCCAATAGATACTTCCATTTTGTTTTAAAGAATGCCGTTTGTTTCTCCATCTTCGATTCCCTCTTTTTCTTCTTTCTCTCCACTTATTGTAGTATAACCGGGTGGTTACAGGCAGCATTTTTAGACGCCTCACGCTCTGCTGATGTTCGCTTCATCCATTTAGAAAAATAAATTTTCCAAATATCCTTGCATTTCCTTCCGAACTGGCCTATAGTTATAAACATCAAATCACAACAAACTGAATAATCGATTTCTTATCAAGAGAGACGGAGGGATTTGGCCCTACGATGTCTCAGCAACCGCCCACGGGCAAGGTGCTAATTCCAATAGGCGAGAGCCTAGAAGATGAGAAGAACAGATTTCCTGGCGGGAGCTTTCTTCTTTATTGAAGAGGGCTCTTTTTCATTTGCATGAGAGCCCTGTAAAACAAGCTTGACCCAAACTAAAAACAGAAAGCAGGAATTCCACATGACAAACCCAATTACCGAAACACCGAAAACTTTAGTTAATGCTCCGTTCAAAGCAGATCACGTCGGCAGCCTCCTCCGTCCGGACAGCATCCACCAAGCACGAAAAGAATTTAAAGAAGGCATTATCACAGCGGAACAGCTGCGGGAAGTGGAAACGACTGAAATCAAACGCATCGTCGACAAACAAATTGAAGTCGGTTTAAAGGCTGTGACTGATGGCGAATTCCGCCGAACATTCTGGCACACTGATTTCATGGCCCATATCAACGGTTTTGAAGGCTATACGCCGGAAACGGGCTACCGATTCAAAAATGTTGAAACGGAAGCATATGATGTGCGGAATATCGGCAAAATTTCCTTTAACGACAATCACCCTTTTATCAAAGACTTTACCGAGTTCAAAGAAATTGTCGGCGGCCGTGCAATCCCGAAACTGACAATTCCAAGTCCGAACCAATTCTTCAATGAAGGCATCCGTGACAAAAATCTCTATCCGGATCTTGAAGACTACGCGACAGACGTGATCCAAGCTTACCGCGATGCTTTTAAAACGTTCTATGATTTAGGCGCCCGTTATATTCAAATTGACGATGTCTATATTGCCGGCTTATCGTCTCCGGATATCCCGTTCAACGACGGCCAGTATAGCCGCGAATACTTGATCGATCTTGCACTTCGCGTCGCAAACGGCGTCCTTGAAGGCAAACCGGAAGACCTTACCGTAACGACCCATCTGTGCCGAGGCAACTACCAGTCCGACTGGGCATTTGAAGGAAGCTACGCGCTGATCGCCCCGACCCTATTCGCCAAAGAACAAGTGGACGGCTTCTTTCTGGAATACGATGACGACCGCTCCGGCAGTTTCCAACCGCTTGAACACATTCCCGCTGGCGGGCCAAAAGTGGTGCTTGGTGTCTTTACTTCGAAAAACGGCGAACTCGAAGACAAAGAAATCATTAAAGCACGTGTAGCAGAAGCGGCCAAATATGTCCCGCTTGAGCAGCTATGCATCAGTCCGCAATGTGGATTTGCCTCAACCCACCACGGCAATATCCTCACTGAACAGCAGCAATGGGACAAGCTTCGCTATATCGTCGAAATATCTGAAGAGATTTTCGGAAAATAAATAAAAGAGGCAAGCGCTGAGAAAATGGCGCTTGCCTCTTGTTTTGAAAGTTATCAAAAATTAAACGTTCACTTCTTCTTCGATTTCGACCATTTTGTACATCGACATCAACTGCCAAAGCGGTCCCGGGATATCGAGCTTGCCTTTGCGCTCTTTTGGAACACTGTGGAAAATCTCGTCTTCTTTTCCTTGTTTCACTTTTTCCGTCCATTCCGGATCAACCAATGCTTGGCGGCCCATCACGACAATATCCGCGCCTTCTTTAAGTGCTGCAACGGCGTCTTCCGGTTTTCTTATGTTTCCGACAACGACGAACGCCACGCGGCCTGCAATTTGCTTAGACAGAATCTCCACAATTGTCCCTTCAATCGCTTCGTTATGCGGACGTTTTTTATAATCCATCAACGATACGTGCAAATAGTGGATGCCGCCTACGATTAACTTCTCAGTCAGGACTTTTGTTTCTTCGATCGTATAGCCAACACCCAAATCGCTGTATTCCTCCGGAGACAACCGGTAGCCGATAATGAATTCTTCATTTCCGAATTCTGCCACTACGCGCTTCACTTCTGCTAGAACAGCGAGCGGGAATTTCAAACGGTTCTCAAAGCTTCCGCCCCATTCGTCTTCGCGGCGATTGGTCGCTTCCGAGACAAATTGCTGAAGCAAATACGTATTCGCTCCGTGGATTTCCACGCCGTCAAAACCGGCTTCGATTGCACGGTGCGTCGTTTCGCCGAAGTCACGGATAATGTTCGTGATTTCTTCAGCTGTCAATTCACGGGGTGCTGCTTTCTCAGGCGTTCCCCCAACTGAACTTGGTGCTACCGTTTCATTTGCTTCAATCAGTTCCGGCTGCCCTTGGCGTCCACCGTGCTGCATTTGCAGAATGGCTTTATTGCCGTTAGTTTTCATTTCAGCGGCCAATTGCTTCAAACGTGGCATAATCAGGTCTTCCTTGAACGCGATGAATTGTCCCGGGAATGCGATGCCATTCTCTGAAACGGCGATGCAGGCAGTGATGAACAAGCTGCCGATATTCGAGCGGCGGCGGTAGTAAAGCAATTCTTCGTCCGATACCGTACCATCCGGATTTCCTGAGTATGTTGTCATGGGTGCAACGCCTAATCGGTCATTCAAAACGACGCCGTTCGGCAATGTGATTTCTTCGAATAATGCATTGAATTCTGGTTTCATCTATTGTATTCCCCTTTTCTTTTGGCTCATTTATCCAAATTAGCATAGGCGCTTCTCGACTACAAGAATTCTAGCTTACGTAATAACGGATTTTCCAACCATAAAAGAAACCCGAAAGGCACAGGTGCCATTTCGGATTCCTTCTCCTTTTTTCATGAAGTGTTTATTTTGGCAAGACCGCTTTTGGAGAAATCAGCTTCGCTTCAAGCAGCTCTTCCCAGAACGCAGCGGGAATCGTCGCGTTCAATGCCTGCAGGTCTTCCTTGATACGGTCCGGCCGTGTAGAACCCGTTACGACAGCTTTCACAGCTGGGTGTGCTGTGGAGAACTGGATCGCTGCATCTTTTAAATTTACGCCGTGGTTTTTGGCGACTTCTGTAAAGTGCTCGACTTTCTTTTTCTGTTCAGGCGTGATTTCTTTGTAGTCAAAATAATCTCCGCCAAACAAAGCACCGGAGTTGAAGGAACCGCCAATGATCAGCCCGCCTTCTTTTTCAAGCGCGAGCGGCATCATGCGTTCAAGCGCCCGTTCATGCTGGAGGATCGTATATTGGGTCGCAGATAAACTCAAATCCGGGTGGGCTTCTTCCAGTTCAAGCGCTACTTCGATCGGCGTTGTCGTATTGACGCCGAGCCCCCATGCTTTAATGACCCCTTCATCTCTAAGGCGATCCAGCACTTTAAAAGCTCCGCGGCGCGCTTCGTCAAACTTTGTAATCCACTCGTCCCCTAAAAAGTCGGGAGACAGATCGTGGACGAAAACCATATCGAGGCGATCAGTTTTCAAGCGCTTCAAGCTGTCTTCGATCGATTTCAACGTGCCGTCTTCGGTGTAATCCGTCTTGATTTTATTTTGCCGGCCATCTTCAAACAGCCCTTCTTTTTCTTCCTTTTCATCGAGGATGATTCGGCCGACTTTCGAGCTCAGGATAAATTCATCGCGGTTGTAAGTGGACAACACTTCCCCGAGCCGCATTTCAGCAAGTCCCGCCCCGTAGAACGGCGCTGTATCAAAATAGCGGATGCCAGCATCCCAGGCAGAACGGATCGTCTCAAGCGCCTCCTCTTCCGGAACTTCTCTGAACATATTGCCGAGCGGCGCAGTTCCGAGTCCAAGTTTGTTCTTTATCGTCAATTCGTTTTTCATGATTGAACACCTCTTTTAGGAAATGGGTTTAAAGGAAATCACAATTCCTATTTACCCTTTGCCAATGGAGATAAACGAATGGCTTTCTTTCCATAAACAAAACAGGCACAAGAACCTTATGCCTGTTTGATTCGCAATATGCTTTTACCGCGCGTGTTTTAGGAAAAGGGAATTTCCGTTCTTGATGAATCGATAAATGGCGGCGATCAGGAAAATCACGATGCCTGCAATCAAAAGCCCTTGGATGGCCGTTGAAAGCTCCGGATCGACGCGTCCGCTGTTATACGAGCCGTAGATGCCGAAGAATGCCCAGGCCAAAGGCAGCGGATAAGCCGCATTTTTGTACCGAGAGATGTAAATCAAGACAAATGCGATTGCTACCACAAGAATGATCAAGGTCCATACCGAATAGGAAATGCCGAAGCCGTTCCATTCCAGCTGCACCAATAGCAGTGAAGTGTTGACGACGGTCGCAATCGTCACCCATGCACAGTAGAGGGTAAAACTAAGACCTGCAAGTGTCGATGGCACTTCAAAGCGGTGCGTATAGATCTTCCCGATGATGACGAGCAAGGAAAACAGCATACCGATGATCAACAGCGTCGAGATGCCGAGGCGTTCATAGGAAAACGCCACAATCCACGCCATATTAAAAATGGAACTCAAGATAAACCAGGGCGAAATCAGCAAGATCAGTTCGCTGACGTTCCGCTGTTTCCGCTTGATGAAGAGATACGCTAACGTAATGAACAGCAGACTATAAATAACGCCCCAAATCGAAAACGTAAATGGCGCCGGGGAAATCAAGGTCAAATACTGGTCGGAAATGTCCCCTTGGCTCTGTCCGTTAAAGAAGCCGGACGAACCGAGATAATTCACGCCGAGCGTCAAAAAATAAAACACCAGATTCAATACTGCAAACAATTGCGTTTTTTTCAACATTTGATCTGTCACAATGGCTCCATCCTTTCTTATTTATGATTAGCAGTTTACAATCGTACGGCCTAAATGCTCTCCATTTTTCAAGGCATCAATGGTTTTGGGCACTTCTTCAAGCGACACTTCATCCACCAAAGTTGTGCCGGCAATATTCCAATCCGTTGCGATTTTTTCCCAAATCGGAGCGCGCTTTTCAATCGGCACGTTTACGGAATCGATGCCGAGCAGATTGATTCCTCTTAAGATAAACGGCAGGACCGTTGTCTTCAGTTCGACGCCGGCAGCCATTCCGCAAGTGCTGATGCTGCCGCCGTAGGAAATTTGCGGAATCAAGACAGACGTCACATCGCCTCCGACTGTATCCAATACAAAATCGAATTTTTGTTTATTCAATGGCTTTTTCAGCTCGCCCAACTCATCCGGGAAAATGACCGTATGGGCACCGAGTGATTTGGCCACCTCTGCCTGATGGTCTTTCCGGACCAATGCCGTAATGTCCCCGTAGCCGATTTTCGCGAGCATCTGTACGGCAATGCTTCCGACGCCGCCAGTTGAACCGGTCACGAGAACTTTCGGATTGTTCGCCGGGTCCATCCCCGCTTTCTCCAGCGCCAATATCGACAGGACCGCTGTGAATCCAGCCGTCCCGAAAACCATCGCATCCCGTAAGCTTAACTGCTCCGGCAACGGCACCACCCAATCGGCTGGAATCCGCGCATATTCAGCGAATCCGCCGGTATGGCTCATCCCCATTTCAAATCCGGTGACGATGACTTCCTGTCCTTCTGTAAAACGGGCATCCTCTGAACGCATCACCGTGCCGCTCAAATCGATTCCGGGAATCATCGGGTAGTTCCGGATCACGCCGCCGTTTTTCTGCACCGCCAGCATGTCTTTATAATTGATCGAAGAAAACGCCACTTTGATGAAAACTTCGCCTTTCGACAATTGGCCTTCCCTAATTTGCTCCACTCCGTAAGCCAGTTCGCCTTCCTTTTCGTTCACCACAATCGCTTTAAAAGAATCCATTCGTAATCCCTCCTTCCTTCTCTCTTCCCTAATAGGCTTTGCGGCAAAACACGATAGAGAAGATAAAAAGCACACCTGCTTTTTTACAGGTGTGCTTCTCCGTCCCATTCAGTTTTCCAACGCTATTTTAATATGTGCCAAATGATGCTCTTCATGCCAGCACAGCTTTGCAAGTTTGGTCGCGACACTGATCTCACCATTAGTTTCATGAGTGAAAACGCGCTTCAATTGATCTTCTGTCACGTGCTTCCCAAGTGCCACGATCCGTTCGTTCAGCCCTTCGAGCATTCGAATTGAACTTTCCACCGGCAATTCATTGTCGGGAAGCTCCGCCCATTTTTCCTGGTCAAAAGCCGGAACGGCCGGATTGTCGTCCGTCAATGCGAGTCGCAGGCGCTGATACATATTCAGCTGGGAATCCGCAATATGGTGCACGAGTTGGCGGACTGTCCAACTGCCTTCTCTGTACCTTTTGCCCAGCTGCTCATCAGTTAACGAATCTACCGTTTCGCGAAGGCGCGTGGTATAGCTTTCGATTTTTTCGAACCATCCATTCAGATCTTCCGCTTTTACGTGTTCAGGAACTTCTAATTTTCCAATCGGAAATTTCACATCCATTTGTTCAACCTCTTTCCCTTATGCGTATTTGAAAATCGTTCGGTTCACGCTCAATATACCAACGGGGCGGGCTTTTGTAAACCGAATGCTTTACTTTAAAATCCCTTTGTCTTTCGCTTCTTTCAGCCACATCGGAAATTCGTTCAGCAGCTGATTGTATAATTCCTCGTCCGACACTTGGCTGATATCGTCCACATGGAAGAAGTTCGCATTGTCGACGACCCGGCCGTCCATCGTGTCCAGCCGCCGCAAAACATCGAAATTCGAATCGCCAATGCCGACAAACTGCCAGAAAATCGGCTTGTCCGAGGACTCCACGATGAATTTCTTGATGCCGGATTTGCATCCGCCGTCATTGATGAACACCAGAAACACCGGCTCATCGCTCGGATCCTGCTTCGTATACTTGCGGATCACATCTTCCATCACTTTCGGCTCATCGTTGCGGCCAAATTTATGGACGCCGCTATTCGACAGGATGTTCTTTTCCACGTAGCCCATGAAAGTGGCTTCAGTCGCTGCCGGCAACCGGGAAAATTCGTTGTCGTACACCCAGACATCCAACTCACCGTCGTCATCGAACTGGCTCGCGACTGCGAGCACCCGCTCGACCACTTCCTGCACAACGCCTTCTTTGTACAATCTTCTCATGGACCCGGAAATGTCGAGGACCACACCGACTCTTGCTTTGACTCCGGTCAGCTTTTTCTTTTCAAGCACAATCGTTGCCGATTTTTTCTTTAAATCGATTCCACTGATTTTCTCTTCTTTCTCCGGCTTTTTGAAAAGGCCTAATTTATCAAATAAACCCAACGCATCCGCCTCCTGTACTGTTCTTGGTTCAAGTATACCGAGTTCCCAAACGAAATGACAGCTTCTCCTAAAAATGTAAAAAGAAAAAGCACAGCGGAAAATAGTTCCACTGTGCCTGGCAAATCTTTCTACATTTTCACTAACAATTTTGCGATAAGGGCCGCCCGCTTCGGCAGTTCCGAAATGACGATTTGTTCGTTGCGTGCATGGATTCCGACACCTAGCGCACCTAAGCCGTCAATTGTCGGAATGCCCATAGCCGCGGTAATATTGCCGTCACTCGCCCCGCCGACCGATGCCTCATCAAGCTCCAAGCCAAGTTCAGCTCCGGCTGCCTTCGCCATTTCAACAAGCCGGGCAGTTTGTTCGGTACGTTCCATCGGCGGGCGTGAAATGTCCCCTTCTACCGTAAGTTCCGTGCCTTCTAAAAACGGTTTCAACCCGCGGATCAGCTTGTCAATTCGCTCCTGTTCGCTGGTCGAAGTGGCCCGAACGTCCACACCGATTTCTGCGCTGTCCGGCACGACATTCAGTTTGCCGCCGCCTTTGACCAATCCGATATTGATGGTCGTCCCTTTTTCGTAATCCGTCTGCGACTCCAAATACTCGACCGCACGTGCCGCTGCACGCAGTGCATTGGCGCCTTCGTGATGGTTGTTTCCTGCATGGGCGGATTTTCCGGTAAAGCGGATTGTGTAGCGGGCAGATCCTTTGCGCGCAGTTTTCAGCGCACCGGTTCCGACGACAGGCGGCTCGGTTACAAGAGCTGCGCTGCATCCTTCAGCTGTACGGCGGATGACGTCTCTTGAAGACGGACTGCCGATTTCTTCTTCGCTCGTAAACAAGTAGACGATTTTCTTCTGCAGCGGAAGCCCAAGTTCTTTGATCGCCTTCAACGCCCAAATCCCTTGGACCAAACCGCCTTTCATGTCGAGGATGCCTGGTCCGTAGGCGGTATCCCCTTCCAACCGGTATGGCAGCTCGCCCGGGTCCCACACTGTGTCAAAATGGGAGAGGATAAGGACCGATTCTTCCCCTTCACCAACCTCCAGCTTGTAGTGATTCCCGTATTCTTTTTCCGGAATCACTTCTGCCTGGTTGCCGATATGGCGTTCCAGCAATTCCTGGATGCGCATTCCGCAGCGGTCAGTTGTTTTCTTATCAAGTGAAGGCGAATCGCTTTCCACCAAATAACGGATGTCTTCCAATATTTCTTTTTGGTGTTCTTCCATATACTTCAACACTGAATCCATCGGTAGCCCTTCTTTCTTTTTCGATTTATTGATAGCCGGTAAGGACGGCAATGCCGACCATAGCGATGCCGACAACTGTCCACAGCAGCATAAGCGGCAAGACAAACTTAAACCATTTTGAATATGGAATTTTCCCGACAGCGAGAACCGCCATCAAAATTCCCGAAGTCGGCGCTATGATATTTGTCGTACCGTCGCCAAGTTTAAAGGCAAGGACGGCTGTCTGCCGTGTAATATCCAGCATATCTGCAAGCGGCACCATGAACGGCATGACGATCGCTGCTTGGCCCGTGCCCGATGTGATGATCAGATTGAACAGCAAATTGAAGATGAACATGGCGATCGCTGCGAGAAACAGCGGAAGCTCCGCCATCGGGATAAAGGCTGCATTGACGATCGTATCAAGCACTTTGCCGTTCTCGAGGACAATTACGACCGCTCGTGCCAGTCCAATAACGAGCGCTCCGTAGACAATTCCTTGAGCCCCTTTGATGAAGACTTGTACGTATTCGTTCATTCTGAGGCGCCCGACAATCGCTGCCGCAATCGACATCATGATGAAAATTCCGGCCAATTCGTTCGTACTCCATTCAAACTGGAACACACCGTAAATGAAAAATGCCATAAATAATAATGATGTGAGAAGCACCAATTTGTGGCGGCCGGTAAACGGCCCGAATTCTTCCACTTTTGGTTGATCTGTTCCATCCGTCTCCGAAAACTTGATGATGCTTTTAGACGGATCTTTGCTGATGCGTTTTACATAAAGCAATATGTACGTCATCGTAATAACCAACAAAATAAAGAAGGCTGTCAGCCGCAAGTGCCAGCCAGAAAACAGCGGCAACTCCGCAATCGATTGAGCAAGCCCCGTGATGACCGGATCGAACGTCCCCGTTGCAACGCCGACATACTGCCCGAGATACACCATCGCGACACCGATGATCGGATCCAGTTTCAGTGCCCTGGCTAAAATAATCCCAATCGGAATAAAAGCAATAATGGCATTTCCGCTAATGCCGACAAAATCCATCACAGCGAAAATCATGATAAACGCAGCAACCAGCACGTATTTCTGGTTTTTCGCCCGGCCGATCAATGCGTTGACGCCCGAATTGATCGCTCCTGTATGATCAATAACCCCGACCGCACCGCCGATGATCAATACCATGAAAATAATCGGTGCCGAATCAACCAAGCCTTGCTGAATCGAAGTGAAAATCGACAGCAGCGTCGTTGGATCGTTCTCGATGCGTTCATAAGTTCCTTCTATTACAATATTGCGGCCATCCACTTCTTCCCGCTGAAATTCTCCAGCAGGTACAATGTACGTCAAAAGAACCGCCAGCAATAAAATTGCAAAGATGATGACAAACGCATCCGGCATTTCAAACCTTCTTTTCTTCACCTTCTCCATCTTCTAATCCCCTTTGGAAACCGCTCCATTCATGCCCTCATTATCTGCCATATTATGGATAACAATTTCTGTTTATTATCATTATTTTCCGATAACAAGCGTAACAATGAGACATTATTCTGTCAAATGGAGGCGCCATCTTCTTTGGGGTCGATAGAACGAAAAAAAGATTGGGCAGAAAAACTGCCCAATCTTTTCTTCTATTATTATGCTTGCAGCGTCAAGACACCGTCAGCCATGCGATAGACTTTATCGCAGAACTCCAGCATCCGCTCATCATGCGTTACCATGACGGCCGCTTTGTTGCGGTCTTTTACTTCTTTGCGGATTTGCTTCACGACTTCAAAGGCCCGGTTGGAATCCAAGCTTGCCGTCGGTTCATCGGCCAGAATGATGTTGGAGTTGTTGACGAACGCACGGGCGATTGCTACACGCTGCCGTTCCCCACCGGACAATTCGTTCGGGAATTTCGTCAGTTTTTGGCTAAGCCCCAGGTCGTTCAACAAGGTTTTGGCAAATTCCACGTCTTTCGAAGTCACTTTGCCTTTCATTCGGCGAACCAGCAACAGTTGGTCCAATACGTTCAAGTACGGGATCAAGTTCGCTGTCTGCAGGATGAATCCGATATCGGTCAGGCGGAACGACGAAAGATCCGTTTCTTTCATCTCTCCGATATTCGTGCCGTTTACGAGTACTTCACCAGACGAAGGCTGCAGCAAAGCGCCTGCGATGGAAAGCAAGGTACTTTTCCCGGAGCCGGACGGACATTGGAACCGATCGACATCTACGCCGATGAGCATTTAATGGAACAAGTCTGGGACAATCTCCTGACAAACGCCATCCGCTACAGCGAACCAAAAGGCAAAATTGTCGTGACGTGCGCTCGTGAAGGCGACTACGCTATCGTCTCCATCCCGGACCGCGGCATCGGCATCCCGGAAGACGCGCTTGAAAAAGTGAAGGAACGCTTTTACCGCGTCGACGCTTCCCGTTCGAGCCAAAGCAGCGGCTTGGGCCTCGCGATTGTCGCGGAAATCATCGAACGGCACGGGGCCGAATTCGAGATCGAAAGCGAACTCGGCAAAGGCACGACTGTGACCGTCAAACTTCCAAATTCATAAACAAAACCCGTCATGTGCAAAGAAATTCTGCACATGACGGGTTTTTTCTTTTATCCCCCAAAAGGGTTCTTCCATTCCATCAGCAAAGCATACCCTTTCGATTCTTCGTCCTCCAAATAATTTGGCACCACGCTCACCGGCGTTCGTCCGCAGCGAAGCAAAAACGAAATGACCGGGTCTTTCAATTTCCCTTCGATCACGCTTTCCACGTATTGTTCGGCTGTAAGTTTATCGGCGTAGCGATGGTAGCCCGGCATCCTGCCGCCGCCAAGCACGCGCTCCAACCCGTCCTGCACAGTGCGTTCATATAGAGCTTGCATCAACAGATGGCCAAGCTTCAGCGAACGGAATTTCGGGCGAATGCAAATGTCGACGACATAAAGCGTCTTGCCGTCCGGCTTATGGTTGCGGATAGAGCCGTTGTCCGTCGCTTCTTCCCACGTATGTTCAGGGTGCGCCGGATCAAAATCCGTCAGCAGCGCCGTAATCGATCCGGCAAGTTCCCCATCGATTTCCACGCAGATGGCCCCTTCCGGATACAATGCCACGTGATTCGCCAATTGCCCCTCATTCCACCAGAGCTCCGACGGAAACGGCGGCGGAAAACTTTCCTGCTGGATCGCGATCAATTCGGGAAAATCAGTCCGGCTGTAATTGCGGACCACTGCCGCGACAGGCTTTTCACCGTCAAAAACGTATTGCTTTTTTTCGTACATGGCTCTCCCTCCAGAAACGTTTGTTTTCATTATGAAGGAAATAAAAAATAAGTAAATTAAAGCCATCACTCATCGTTTCGATTCTGAATGATCCGGGTATACAGATGGCAAAATAAAATCCAGGAGGAATCAACCGTGAAGAAAAAATGGATTCCCGCGCTACTGGCATTCGGATTATTGGCCGCATCTCCCATAGCTATTCAACCAGCGGAAGCAACTAGCCACACCACTGCTGTCCAGGAAAACAAGCTGCCAGCCAACTTGGCAAATCTCATGAAAATTGCCCCGGAGCATCAGTTCACCCTGCGCAAAGGAAGCACACGGATTGAAGTGAAACTCCTCCAATGGACTTTGAATCATTACGGATTAAAAACAGAGGTTGATGGCGTTTTCGGCAACAAAACTTTGGCGAATGTCCGGAAATACCAAGCGGAAAAAGGCTTGAAAGCCGATGGCATCGTCGGCATGTATACATGGGCCGCACTTTATGCGGAACACGAGAAACCTGCAGAGCCGGACGGTGAACTGCCGGCGAAACTCCGGAACTTAATGGACATTGCGCCGGAGCATCAGTTTATCCTGCGTGAAGGAAGCAAACGCATTGAAGTCCAACTGCTTCAATGGACTCTGAATGAATATGGACTGCCCACCACGGTCGATGGTATCTTCGGTCCAAAGACCAAACAAAATGTTTTAAAGTATCAAGCCGCTAAAGGTTTGAAAGTCGATGGCGTAGTCGGCACCTATACATGGGCAGCGCTATACGCAGAATATCGGTAACATTAAATCAAGCCCGTCCGGCAAAATCGGACGGGCTTTTTCCTGTTTTATTCAAGAAGGCGTTTCTTTCGTTTTGCTGTAATGATCGTAAGCAAAATAGCCGCACAATAAACCAAGTGCCGCACCTAGCGAAATGGCTGTCCCCATGAAAACGGGGGAAAAGAGGCTGAAAAGTACACCGCCAGTGCTTCCAAAAACCAGGCCGAGCGGAATCAAGCTGTTAAGCCAGGTTTGAGCTTCTGCTGTTTTTTTGTTGCCGAGTGTCCCCTTCTTTTGCTTTGCTTTGAGGCTTTGAATCACAAAGAGCGCGATGGCCCCGCCGATGACAATAGGCAGCAGGATAAAAGCAATGCCGATAGCATTTTCCATAAGAAAAACTCCTTTCATTTGCAGTCCCATTCAAAATCAGTTTTTCCAATTTTCTGTAAAAATCTATTAGTGCCCACTATAGCAATCCCTAAAACGTTTGTAAACAAATCGAAAGCAATTCTTCGTTTTTATAGCGGTCTTTCGCGGTAAATAAGGTCTAAATGCTTATAAAAAAGTGATATATTCCATCACATATAAATGTTAATCTATAGAAAACTTAATAGAAGAATATTCATATTCATCCTTGTTATGGTTAAAGTTAGATCGCTGTTCCGTGAGCATTCTGTTCCTATCATCCGGCATCTATTCAGTTTGAATTTCCTATAGAAAGTAGAGAACAACATGAAGTTTCTGGCAAAAGCATTCTTTTTACTGATTTTATTCACCGGCATCAGCATCGGCAGTTATTGGCTCATCTTTAGCCAAGGGTTGATCCTCGGACTATTCCTTGCTTTGGTGCTGCTCATTTTTTGTTTAGCGGTAGTAGCCCTGAGCCTCTATGGCCTCCACACCGGCCAGCTCGCCAAGCTGCGTTTGGCTAACCGGATGGAAGTTGCCAGCCTGCTGATTTTGACGGTCTACTTCAGTTCAGCGGTTGGCCTGTTTGCACTCGCCAATACCTTGATCGAAGCGAAAGATTTGACGAAAGATTTTACAGCGGCAGAAAAAACACAAACCCTGGCTTTATCGTTTTTTAACAGCGCTTCCTCCCAAAACGTCGTCGGCACAATCGAGAAAAACGGCATTTCATATTCGTATACGACTGCCACAAAAGATGAAATCGATAAAGTCGATGCACTCCTCAGCCAGGAAAAAGAACGGATTGATGCGTTTTTCGGCAATGAAAGCAAAGGCGAGCTGACGATTGTCTTCCATGATGATTTCGACACCTTGTCTGAAGCCTCCGGCATTGAAGACGCACTGGGCTATTATGATTACTACACGCAGGAAATTCATCTCGTTCCGGACGAGTATTCATGGGACGTGACGCTGCTTCACGAATACACCCATCATCAAAGCCATCTGTACTCCACGGAACAAGGCTTGTCGGAAACACGTCTGCCGGCTTGGTTTGAAGAAGGAACCGCTGAATACTTGGCAGGCGAAAGCAGCGACTGGTATGAAATAGAGGAAGTGGAAGCCATTGATTTTCATCTCATGGACCACAACTTTACGTTCCACGATACGTACACCCGCGACTTCGACCCTTACGTCCAAAGTTTACTCGCGGTCGAATCGCTTGCCCATGCGTATGGCGAAGACCAATTGCAATCGTTCCTCGCAGCGAAAATGCCAAGCGAATTTTATAAAATGCTGGAAGAAACAACGGAGATGAAGCTCGCTGACTTCCAAAAAACGTTTCTGGATGACCTGATCGCAGAAAGCAAAGCGGAGTCTGAAGCATACGACGCAGCCTACAAAGCGCTGGAAAATAAAAACCATAAAGAAGCACAAAGACTGATTGATGAGCTGTCTGCAGAAGCTTCTGACGAAGAGCTGGCTCGGCTCGCTTGGATGCAGACAGACCTTTACCTCATGCAGGACCAACTGGATGAAGCGATTGCCTTTATGGAAAAACGGTTGGAAACAAGCGGCCCGCAATACCGGACGGACGATTTGATGACACTTGCCGAATTTTACGTACTCACCGATCCTGAAAAATCGTTGGAATTGATCGAGCAAGCAGATGAAGAAGCCATTGACGACTCATACGCTTACGAGCTGGAGGCATACTTAGAAGCTTACGGATTGATCAATTCCCCTTCACCGCAGGAAGGCTATGAAATTCTTTTGGACGAAGAACTGATTTACAATGAGACCATTTTAGAGGAAGTGACGGAGAAGATGGAGAACGAGTTTCCAGCAGCTAGTTGATCGATAAACAAAAGCTTCCGCATTTGTGTGTGCGGAGGCTTTTTTCAGTGTTCTGAAAAAGATAGAAATGTAAAAGGTTTTATTCAAGAAACATCCTCTCCGTATTTTGCTCTATATCTTGGGCAAGTGCATAGCGCTGCAGTGCGAATTCAAGAAGTCGATGCGCTCATCCAACTAGTTTCTCGACAACCTGGAAAAAGCTTGTCTCTTTGAAGGCAAGCTTTTTTATAGATTGGCTTTTCTATTAAACATCCGCCTGCTTCAATTTCCCGCTGTCAAACCGCTTTCGCGCTGAACCGCGTGCTGCCGTGATCGGAATGTGGTTTAATGCTTTTCCTAATCCGTAGAGCGGCATATTCCCATAAAGGGATTCGTAATTTCCTGCCGGCACTTCATAAGTTTCGTGATAGATGCCGACCGCGTCGTTATTGCCGATTTTTTTGTTGAAGTTTTTCCATGCAGCCAAGTGTTTGTCGTTTTTAGCATACGCCATGAGGTCTTCAGTCGAGCGCCAATATTGGATCATGACGGTGCTTCTTAGGCCGAAATAATTTTCCATTGAGATGAACCCAAGCTCTTCCTTATGGGTATAGAGCTCTTTGATCATCCCGGGCATGGCGTTAAAAACCGGGAGCCATTTAGTCACTGCGCGCCGTTTGTTGATCCGCATGCCAATTAGAAAGATGACGATGTTTTCATTGTTTTCGGTCGTGAAACGTCCGGGGAAAACTTCTTTGCCCATTTCTATTCCTCCTTCGAAATCGCTTCAAGCGTCACGGTGCACCATTCGATTGCCGCTTTTGTCGTTCGCTTTCCGTAATCCAAGGTGAAAAGCCAATACTTCGTGTCCTCTCCTTCCCCATAATTATTTTGCAGCATCTCTTCAATTCCGGTATACGCCGCGTAGCGGTTTTCCAGCTTTGCCTTGTATTCCTCCAACTGATCAGTGGTTGTTTCTTTCGACTGGTGGCTACCGAAAAATAGCTTCAGTAAAATTTCATTCCGCTCCACCGGAATTTGCTCAATCGGTTCTTCGAGCCAAGTTTTCAGCACTTCTTTTCCTTTAGGCGTCAGCTCGTATTCATTTTTGCCTTGCTTCGAATCTTCGGACGATGCACTAACGGTTGCCAGGCCTTCGTCTACAATCAGCTTCAACGTCGGATAAATTTGGCCATAGCTGATTTTCCAAAAATGGTTCAGGCTTCGGTCAATCATTTGCTTGATGGCATAGCCTGACCTGCAATCCGTCGTTAATAATCCAAGAATCGCATACGTCGTATGATTATAATTCTTCAACTCATTCACCCTATCTAAAAGATATATATCTATTAGATATATAATAACTCTCAATTGACAGAATTGAAAGTCTTTTTTGATAAAAAATAAAAAAGAACAAGCCCTGCCGAAGGGACTTGTTCTTTTTACATATATCTTGTCTCACTTTATGGTTGCAATGTCATCCAGCTGCCAACATGATGGACCGCATTTCCTTTATAAGCGGGGTTTCCGGCAAAATGAGCAGCTACTTTCGCCAGCTCCTGATTCATAAAGGCTTCGCCTTCTTCCGCAAAAGTGATGATGCTGCCTTCATCGGTTTCTCCGGTTTCAACGCCTACCACGATGCTTTTGCCGAGGCGCTGCGCCGTGGCCATTTCGCTTTTGACGATTTCGATAATCATCGGCGCTGAATCACGGTAAGCCATGATGGTTACGCCGGCCGTATTGGCAATGACCCAATCTGCCAGCAAGCCTTTGCCGTAAGTGTTTTTGTAAGTGATTTCGTCAAACCAGAAAGGCATGTCGGCTTCCAACGGGAGACCTAATTCAGCTGTGCTATTAGCGGCTCTTTGGAGCAGCGACTGGTAAGATTTAACGGTGGCTGCCTGGTTCGTATTCCAGCCGCTGTAGAGATACGGTTCCACGTCCAGATGGACCCCTGCGAACCGGCTGTCTTCCAGCGCCTCCGCTTGATAGTCGGCCACCCAAGCCAAGAAACGATCTTGGTTAGTATAGCCTTTCGGCGCTGCCCATGCAGGAGCTCCGTCCAGTGCATAGACATCAATTCCAGCAGCTTTCGCCTTTTTGATGAAACTTCTATAGAGCTCTTTTGAAATGTCCCGATCAATTTGAACGTACACTTTATTTACTTGCTTAGTTTCCAAGAAGGCTAATGTTGCCGCTTCGTCGCTTACGAACATCCACGGATTCCATAGCCATGTCGCATGGACTGGCTCGGGTATTTCATTTGCATGAGCTTGGCCCGGCAGGCAAAAAGCCGCTAAAGAAAAAAATGCCATCGCAACGATCACCATATTTTTGAACATTGATTATTTTCCTCCATTCTGTGAACCGCGGCTCACAGAATGTGCGCCTGGCAGCCTGACAACCGTTCACTGGAATTCCAGTGGTTAGGCTCATGGCTTTGCGTCCTTCCCTTTCGGATAAGTTTGCCTTTTTCAGATGATTTTTTCTAATTCTACTGCATCTAAATGCCCTAAATCTAAAGGCTATGGTCCTATTAATTCGCGGTGTCCCTTATATTTATCATTACAATAAACGGCTTCTTTAATCACCTTTCTTTTCTTTTGATACACTTATAGAAAATATAAGAAATTTAGCGAAAAGCAAGATGAAGTCGAAAGCTAAAACATCTTCACGACCGAATGGCCTTGTTGAAAAAATTTTGAAAGGAATGATAGTGATGGAACAGTTTGTCTGCAATGAATGCGGAAAAATGCATGAGGTAACGGCGACGCTTTGGAAATGTACATGCGGCGGTGTCTTGGATATCGTCAAAGAAACGCCGAAGGTTGATCCCGCTTCTTGGAACCAGTATCCGAATTCGCTCTGGCGCTATGTTGCAACGATGCCTTTTGAACAAGGATCGGATACCTGGAAATCCGTCACAATGGGCGAAGGCCAGAGCCCTTTGATTCTGCTAGATGCTGAAGCGCCGAATACATACGTAAAAGTGGACTACATGATGCCGACCTTATCCTTCAAAGACCGGGGCGCCGCGGTTTTGATGGCAAAAGCCAAAGAACTCGGAGCAGCCAAAGTCATTGCCGACAGCAGCGGAAATGCCGGGACAGCGATTGCGGCTTACGCAGCCCGCTGCGGCATTCCCTGCGATATTTACTTGAGCGATACGACTTCTCCGAAGAAAATCGCACAAGTCGAAGCACACGGCGCCACAATCAAAGAAATCCATGGCTCGCGTGAAGATGTCGCAGCCGCTGCCCAGCAAGCCGTCGCAGCTGAAAATGTCTTCTACGCAAGCCATGTGTACAATCCGTACTTCTATGAAGGAACGAAAACCTATGCTTATGAAATTTACGAGCAGCTCGCGGAAACTCCGGACGCTTTAATCGTTCCGGTCGGCAACGGCACGCTCCTGCTCGGCGCTTACTACGGTTTTCAAGAATTGCTTGCTAACCGCTTGATTGAGAGGATGCCGAAAATCATCGCCGTCCAAGCCGAAAACTGCGCGCCGCTTGCCACGGCTTACCGCAATGGACAACAGAAAGCGGAAGCTGTGGCGAATAAAGGCACGCTTGCAGAAGGAATCGCCATTGCAGCCCCTGCCCGCTCCAAGCAAATTCTCGAAGCGGTGCGCGGCACAGGCGGGACCTTCATCGAAATCAGTGAGAAAGAAATCTTAACGGCCCGCCAGCTTTTGGCCGATAAAGGATTTTATGTCGAAGTGACATCGGCCATAAACTATGCCGGCTATTTAGCCTACAGATCAGCAGCTGAAGAGAAAATCGTCCTTCCGCTTTGCGGAGCAGGAATCAAATCAGAATAATTTCTTTCAAATAGTCCTTAGCAGCCGCCTTCAACTTTGTACGCACTCTGCAGATTAAAGTTGAAGGCGGCTATATTTTTGCATGCCAAAATACGATTGTTGTAGAGCCGCAGCAGAAAGGAATGATATACTATACTTCGGTAAAATTTCTTAAGAAAAGGAGAGGTGGTCAAAATCTTATGCGCCCCTTTCATTTCAATGGCAGCCGGATTTTAAAAACCGGGATCGCCATTTTTTTAACGGCCATCATTTGCGAATGGTTCGGCTGGCCGCCTGTCTTTGCGGTCATTACAGCGATTGTGACAATCGAGCCGACCGTCAGCGATTCCATTAAAAAAGGACTTGTCCGATTTCCTGCTTCGGCGATCGGTTCTGCTTTTGCGGTTCTGTTCATCACCTTGTTCGGGAATTCCCCGATTACGTATGCGCTCGCTGCCGTTGCAACGATTTTGGTCTGTTCCAGACTGAAGCTGCATGACGGCTTGCTCGTAGCTACATTGACAGCTGTTGCGATGATTGAAGTCATCCATGACCATGTCTTGATCGCCTTCTTTATTCGCCTCGGTACCACGACGATCGGGCTGCTGGTTTCCACGGCTGTGAATATGCTCATTTTCCCGCCGAACTACCAGCGGGACATTCTAAAAAGCATCCAGCGCATCAGTGCACATGCCGGAAGAATGCTCGAACACACTTTCCATACGACCCTTTTTGAAGGCGATGCGAATCTTCCAGAA
Organism: Planococcus massiliensis; assembly: GCF_000821325.1. NCBI lineage: Bacteria > Bacillati > Bacillota > Bacilli > Caryophanales > Caryophanaceae > Planococcus > Planococcus massiliensis. The sequence continues at coordinate 2,711,947 of NZ_CCXS01000001.1, forward strand.
GACAAAGAGCTCGTGAAGCGGCTGACGACGGAAATCCAAAAGACCGAAAAGCTCATTCATTTTCAGCGGGACGATTTCAGTTTGTACGCAAAAGTCCGGAACCGGCAAACGGAACTTCAGATGGCAGAACGGCAATTGCTGTTTTTACATAACCTCGAATTCCATTTGGACGCGCTGCTTCGGACCCCATCGGACCATTTAAAGTGGACGCCGGCCGAGCGGAACATCATTATGCACGCCGTGGCAGAACTTGCGGACGATTTGCAGAATTCCACGAGCTACAATCACGAAAAGCATCAGCAGCAGTTAAAAATCATTACCGATTTCTTCTGGGACGACAGCAAAAGCGCTTCGACAAGCGATACGCTCCACCCTACCCTGTTTCCGCCAGAGTTCAAGATCCTGTATGAGCTCATCATGATTTACGATCTGGTGGACAAGTTTTTCAATCCGGGTACGGTGAAGGCTGCGGCAGAAGCGGAATGAAAAATAAGAATCGGCCGCACCGGAAGTTTCCGGTGCGGCCGATTTTTTGGTTTATTCAACAATTTCGTACGTAATGATAAACGAGCCCAGCATGCTTTGGACCTCGTCCACTTTTGCGATCAGTTCATCCCCGACTTCCACTCCCGGGTTTTTGGATGATACAAAGTTCAAATGCTCTCCTGTTTGAAGGTTGTAGCCGAAGGCGCTTGCCGGTTCGATTGCATCGACTGTAAAGGATACGGTTTTCCCTTCAAGTTCTTCTCCAGCGTTTAATGCTTCCTCAAACTCCGCTGTTGTGTAATCCGCAGTTGGGGCCGCTGAAGAACAACCCGCGATTGCGAGCATCACCATCAAAAACAGAATGAGCCGTGCTGCGTGTTTCGTCAATTTCATTTCGTCCTCTTCTTTCCAATGAATCGTTGTTTCATGTATTTTGTCTTGCCCTATCTATTATTATTCTCCACTTATCCGGAATCAATATGGTTTTGGCAAATGAAGATCAATTCCCATAGAAATTTGACAACATTTTGTCAAACGCCTCAATAATCTTGTATTCCTCTTTTCATTATGCCGAAATCACACATCCATAAAACTGCATCGCTATTTGAACAATTCCTTCAATTCAGCTAAACTATTTAAATATTCGTGACGATACAAAGGAGGTCCCGCAATGGATCCGTTAACGCTTCTTGAAAATCTGCATAAAGCGAAGCCGGCCTTCCAGCCGATCGTGAGCGCAGAAAAACATAAAGTCATCGGCTACGAAGTGCTTGGGCGCTATGAAGACGACGGCACTTGGATAAGCCTCGGCGATTTTTTCCACGACCCGGATGTGCCGGATGAATTTAAAATTGAAGTCGATCAGGACCTTCTGCAAAAAGCAGCAGCTGAAATGCTCGAAGCGGGCAATTCCGGATTTCTCTTCATTAACCGCAACGCCAAGCAGCTCTTAACGAACGGCGGCGAAGATTTCCTGCATACTTTGCGGCAGCTTGAACAAAAAGGGTTCGCGATGGAACGGATCGTGCTGGAAATCACCGAGCACGATTTTGAAGAGGATTTTGATGTCTTAAACCATCTGCTTCTCTACTATAAAACGTACGGCATCAAAATCGCGGTCGATCATGTCGGCGCCAAAAGCTCCAATATCGACCGCATCCGCCAATTAAAGCCGCATATTTTCAAAATCGATACGGGGCTGATCCGCAGCAACCGCCCCGAAGTTTTTCAAGACATCATTTACACACTCACGGTGTTGGCACGCCGGATCGGAGCGGTTTTCCTGTATGAAAACATCGAAGACAGCCACCAGCTGCAGTTCGCCTGGAAACACGGTGGCCGTTACTACCAAGGATTTTATTTGGCCAAACCGGATTTCCAATTGGCCGATTCCTTGGCTACCGACACGAGAGCGCATGTCCAGGAATTCGTTAAACGCGAGAAATCGCTCATCGATGCCCGGCTCGCGTTTTCATCCGCCTGTGAAGACAAAGTGAAAAAGGCGATTCCGGAGTGGCGCGGCGAACCCGATGCAGACCGTTTTCTCGAGAACATCAAAGCGCCTTTTAATGAAGAAAGTTTCCGGATGTACATTTGCGACAGCGAAGGCCAGCAAGTGTCTTCCAACTTCCGAAAGCGCGACGGGCACTGGGAAATCGAACCGGAGCAAAAAGGCTCGCACTGGGCATTCCGTCCGTATTTCTTAGAGAACACAATGCGCATGCGCACGCTGCACCACGGCATCCTGTCCGACACGTATTCGGATATTGAAACCGGCGAAATGATCCGCACGTTCAGCTATCCGCTGCCGGACCAGTATTTCCTGTTCGTCGACATCAGCCCCTCCTATATCAGCGACAAAGACTATTTGTTGTTTCAATGAAAGACGAAAAGCCATTCTGCCGGGCCTTAAACAGGACGTGCGGAATGGCTTTTTGCCCCTCAAACAGATAAAGTGATTTCGCGTGGCCGGACTGCTATACTCCTTATTATGCAAACTAGCAATATAAGGAAGGAAGTTAAATAAATGAAATTAAGTGTACTCGACCAAGCGCCGGTGACGGCAGGAAATACAGCAGAAGCAGCCATGAACAAAGCGGTGGAACTCGCCGTTCTCGCTGATGAGTTAGGCTACACGCGCATGTGGATGGCGGAACACCACGGCTCGGGTGCTTTTTCTAGCTCCGCTCCGGAAGTCACGGCTGCTCACTTAAGCGCGAAAACGGAACGGATCCGCATCGGTACGGGCGGCGTCATGATGATGCATTATTCGCCGCTGAAACTCGCGGAAGTGTTCAAAACCTTGAGCGCACTTGCACCGGGCCGCATCGACTTCGGCGTCGGGCGTGCACCGGGAGGCGACCACAGTTCGATCTACGCCTTGTCGCAAGGACGCCGTCCGATGACCGATGATATGTACGGCAAATTCGATACGGCATTAAAGCTGATCAACGACGAAGTGCCGGAAGAAACGCTCTACAATAAAACCATCGCCACCCCGACCCATATCCAATTGCCCGAAGCGTGGCTGCTTGGCTCAAGCGGCAACAGCGCATATGAAGCTGGCCGAATGGGCGTCGGCTATTCGTTTGCCCAGTTCTTCACCGGCGGCATGACGAAAGACATTTTGGATTCATACCGGGCGAATTTCGTCCCTTCCGCTTTCATGGAAAAACCCGAAATTTCGGTGTCGTATTTGGTGACGACCGCAGAAACTGCCGAAGAAGCAGAATACGAAGCATTGCCGCAGGACATTTCGCGTTTGATGCTTATGCGCGGCCGCATCATGCCGCTCATGACACCGGAAGAAGCGCAAAATTCTGCGCTCACCGAAATGGATCGCATGCAAATCCAGGCGAGCCGCAACATCCATCTAGTCGGCGCCGCAAAAGACGTCGCGGAGCAATTGCAGCAGGAACAGCAGCAATACGGCTTCGAAGAAGCGATGATCTGCAGCATCCCGCATTCGCAGGAGAAGCGTTTGGATGCGTACCGGCTGCTCGCGAAGCACTTGCTGTAATTCATTCGAAAAAGCCGTATCCTCCTCAGGATACGGCTTTTTTCTTTGGTTTCATCGAAATGACACGGTGTCGGTCGACGTTTCCGGTCGCGTTTTGCTTAAGATCACCTGCGCGATGCCAAAGCCAAATGCTACTGCGAGCACCATCGTAATGAGCGAGCCGAGCAATGCGAGTTTCACTGCCATTAGGAACAGGATGCCCAATACGAGCATCGACATAATCGAGACGGAATTCCACAGAACGCGGTCTCGGACTTTATTCATCAAAGCGGGCGATGGCACTGCATCCGTTTCCGCTTCCGCTGCGGCCAAGATTCCTTTCAGCCGGCGGAGGTTGATGACCGGACCCAAAATGCTGGTGCCAAGAAGCGCCGCCAACGACACGTTGATCCAAGCGGTGCCCCATCCCCAAGCGGAAAAGACGAGATACAACGCGGGCAACAGGATCAGCACCGTGCTCATCGGAAATAGCCCGTCCGTTTTCACAGCGAGCCCCGACCAGCGTTTGACGTTTTCCGTGTCTTTCGACTGCAGCATCGACAGCATCGACAAAGCCAAAATCGCAATCGCCATAAACATGATCACCGCACCTAAGATATGAAGAAACAATACAACATTATAAAGCATTGTTCTTTCCTCTTCTCCAGTTCAGTCGTCTGTAAAAGGATTTCAAACTGCCGGCAATAAACGCTGCGATTCTTCTGTTTTTGGTGCACTTCCCTCCTTTTTTCGTAATCCGCGCTAAGGTGCAATTATTTTCGTAACCAGTATACGCCTCATGATTAATAAAATCTACATGTTATCTGAATATTTTGATATTAATTTGATTAAAATGATATGATGAAGTGGAAATACCGCAATAAAATCCTCCAAAAGGCGGCGAGGCCAATGTTTGAAGAAATGCGTTCCCGGTTTGTCATCGGCATTATGACGGTCGCGGCCATCGTTTCGGTTTCTTTATTGCTGCAAGCCACGGGCAACGCCTATCTTCAGTTTATTGTTTTTCTCCTGGCTTTCTACACCGTCCTGCCCCTTTGGATTTGCAGCTCCTATTTCCGGAAGTATGGCATTAAAGTGCGCCGGATTTTTTTCTTCACCGGCACAGCGCGCTGGATCCCCCCTGTAGCTGGCCTCACTTTACTCGTCCTGGTATTTTCCATCAGCATCTACTGGCTGATGCTGCGGGGGCTCGTGTCTGTCTCCCCGGCCGCAGTGGAAATCGCGCTTACGCCGGAGCCGATTCCCGGTGAACTCTGGTACCTCATAGCGAACGGTCTTATCATCGCGGTCCTCGCACCGATTGCCGAAGAATTCGTCTTCCGCGGTGTGCTCATGCACCGGCTGATTGCTTCGCTCGGTTTATGGAAAGGCATCGGCTTATCCAGCCTCATTTTCAGCGCATTCCACATCAACATTTTAGGCGCCTTCCTGTTTGCCGTAGTGGCCGCGCTCCTGTATTTAAAAACCGGTACGCTGCTCGTGCCGATTCTGCTCCACCTGTTCAACAACACCCTCTCCGTTTTCCAGTACGCCGTCAATCCCGCTTTTCCCGAATGGCTGATGGTGACGAGCACGAATGATCTGTATACGAAAGCTGTGCCGAATTTGATTGCGCTCATTGCCAGTTCCGCTTTGCTGCTCTTCTTTATCCTTTGGCTCGCCCGGGATTTGAAGAAAAAAGTTTCTTGAAATAAAACATACCCGCAAGCTTTTGGTTATGGATATAAATAAGTAAGGTATCGGTCAATTATAATTTTTATTTCGCCCTGCATAGTTTTCTGCAACTTAGGGAATAAGATACAAAACTTATTATACTTAACGGCCTTCACACAAATAATGGGAGCAGCCAGCAAATCGGAGGAAGACTTGAGATGACAAAAAAACAACTGACAGTCGGCGATGTGGATTTACAGTGGGATTTGGAGAAAGCGGAAGTCTTGTTTGACGGCGGAGCCGTCGTGTTCTTTTGGATTTCCGCGATGGAAACGTTTTTTGACTCGATCCGGGAAATCGCCGGAACGGAAGCCACCAAACTGGTGTTGGAAACAACCGGGTTCCGCCAAGGCGTCGTCGTGGGTGAAGAATTTCTCCACATGAAAAATATCAATACATCCAATATCATTGAATGGCTGGCCAATACATACGCCCCCGCAGGCTGGGGAAAAGCGAAAATCGTCAAGATGGACGAAGAGACGAAGCAGTTCACTTTCCACATCCAAGACGATTGGGAATACAAAATGAATCAGCGAAAACAAAAAGGTCTCGAAGGCATTTTTGTTCATGCCCATTACGCCGGCGTCTTGACCGGCCTTTTCGGCACGAACTTCTGGTACAAAACCATCCAATATCAAAACGACGAAAACCCCTACAGCATCGTTGAATATTATCCGTCCGACATCACGGTGCAATCGAACATCCATGACCTTTCGCGAAAACAGGAAGCGCTGAAGATTCAAGAACTGGAGCGAATGGTCGATGAGAAAACGATGATGCTGCAGAAACTGATAAAAGAAATTTCGTCTCCAATCATTCCGGTACTGGAAAATATCGTTGTCGTGCCCATGATCGGCAATTACGACGAAGAGCGTTCGGAAGACCTGATCCTCAATACGCTCAGCGAATTGCCGAGACACCGGGCGCATTACTTGCTGCTGGATCTGACCGGCCTCCACAAACACATTTCTGAACACACCGCGAGGCTGATCGATAAACTCGGCGCTTCTGCGCGCCTGCTCGGCATCGAAACGATACTCGTCGGCGTGTCGCCGGAACTGGCGATGGTCATTGCCCAATCCGAAAACGATTTAAATAAATTCGAATGCCTGAAAAGTCTCCAGCATGGCATCTATTACGCGCTTGGCAAAAGCGGACGGACCATTTCAAAAGCAGACTGATAATCAAATCGCCTGCCCTTTTCTTTTGAAAAGTGTGGGCGGTTTTCTTATTGAATAAACGCAGCATGAATGGGGTCCGTATTTACAGCTGTCCGGTTTTATCTTATGATTGGGCGAATAGCTTAGTTGAAGGAGTGGCAACATGAACAGATCGGTAATGAAACAAATGGGCGAAGTGCTCGATATTTTTAACAGTATGCCGAATTGCACAGTGGAAGAACAGGAAGACGGCCGCTATCTAATCGCTAGCCGCAATCCGGTTCTTTGGAGCGATTCCCTTGAAAAGAAAGACCGCACATCCTTGCATAAAATCGGGTACATCACACCGCACAAAGCATCTCTCGGCCTCTACATCGATTTTCCGCATGATTATTTGGACGTAGACCGCGCCGAAGACATCATCAACCCGGAACGCACCTTGATGTATTATGCGCCTGGCGTCAAAGCGCCGACCGTAAAAAGCTGGTGGCGATTCCGGTCAAATGAACAGTTCGACAGCATCCACTTGGTTCTGCGCAAAATCGAACTGGACCTGTATGACTTTAAGCGGGAAGACTGGATCGAGTTGATGAAAGAGATTACGGAAGTTCATCAGTGAATAATGGTTTGCTTTAGATAAGAAAATAAGACAAGGAAAAACCTCCCAAGCTTAGGGAGGTTTTTCTGTATGGTTGATCTAGAGAGAGTTAAATAAAAAGCTTTCACCCCTTCACACCCTTCTTCAACCACTTCGCCGTCAACGTACCAGCCTCTAACATCTCTTCCGGTGTTCCTTCAAACAAGACTTCACCGCCCCTTTTCCCGCCGCCTGGGCCCATTTCGATGACCCAATCGCTCGCAGCGATAAAGTTTAAATTATGTTCAATAAGGATGACCGAATTCCCTTTGTCGACGAGCCCTTGGAAAACGTCCAACAGCTGCGCATTATCCTGTGTATGCAGTCCTAAAGATGGCTCATCCAACAAATAAATCTGTCCTTCTTTTTTCAGGTGGCTCGCAAGTTTCAAGCGCTGCACTTCGCCCCCGCTGAGTGAACTGGTCGTCTGTCCGAGTGTCAGGTAGCCTAAGCCAACGTCTTTTAGCGTATCCACTTTCTTGATGATTTTCGGCATTTTCAAATACTGATTGGTTTCTTCGATCGACAACTCTAAGATTTCCACGATATTTTTTCCTAAGTAACGATGCGACAAGGCTTCGTCGGAATACCTCGTTCCTCCGCACGCTTCACAAGTGACGGTCACGGGATCCGCAAATGCCACGTCTGGCGTAGTGACGCCTTTTCCTTCACAGACCGGACAAGCACCGAGTGAATTAAAGCTGAACAAGCCCACCGGCTGTCCGGTTTCTTTTGCGAGAATCGACCGGATGTCATCCATGATGCCCATGTAGGTTGCAAGTGTCGAACGGCTGGACGTGCCGATGCTGCCTTGATTCACCGCGATGGTTTCAGGGTAGTTGTCCGCAAATGCGCCGAACAGCAGCGAACTTTTGCCGGAACCGGAAACGCCGCACACCGACACCAGCACGTTTTTCGGAATTTCCACGCCGACATCCTTCAAGTTATTCGCCGAAGCATTTTGGATGGAGAAGTGCTCGTCCGCCTTTCGCGGATTTTTGTTGAGGGTGACTTTGTGATCCAAGTTGGTAATCGCAGAAGCTTTTTTTAAGCCGTCCTGCGTGCCTTGATAAACCACTTCACCGCCCCCCACGCCCGCTTTCGGACCAAGTTCGATGATTTCATCCGCCGTTTTAATGACCGCCAAATTATGTTCGATCACGACGACCGTATTGTAGTTGTCCCGCAAATCCTCCAGCATCCGCGTCAGCATATCAATCTCTTCCGAATGAAGCCCGGCACTCGGTTCATCGAAAATATACGTAATGTTGTTTAAACTGCTGCCGAGGTGGCGGGCAATTTTTACGCGCTGCGCTTCCCCACCAGACAACGTCCCCATTTTCCGCGAAAGGCTCAAATAGCCCAAACCGAGATCCACCAGCTGTTTGACACCCGGATAGGCTTGTTCGGCAATCGATGTGCCGACCGGATCTTTTATGTTTTCGAGTTCCCCGAGCAGTTCCGTCAGTTCCAAACGGGCATAATCCGCGATGTTGAGGCCGTTGATTTTGGATTCCAGCACTTTCGGATTTAACCCGGAACCTTCACAAGTCGGGCATGGCGTATGGGAAGTCACTGCGAGCACATCATCCTGGGAAACGTTTTTCAGCTTCGTGAGATCCCGGTTGATGTACAAACGAATAAACCGGGGCAGAATGCCGTCCCATTCGATGTTTCGGCTCCCCACTTTGTAGTAGTATCTGCTAAATGCCTGTTCGCCTTCCTTCGGACCATAGACGAGCAGATTGTATTGATCTTCCGGGTAATCTTTGATAGGAAGATCCGGGTCGAACAAGCCGCCGTCCACCATCCACCGGCCTTGCCAGCCGGGAGGTGCGAGCGGTTTGAATCTCACCGCGCGCTCCCGCAGCGATTTTGAGTGATCAATAAGTTTATGGACATCCGGTGCCACGATTTCACCGAACCCGCTGCATTCCGGACATTTCCCGAAAGATGAGTCACTCGAAAATTCGGTCGCTGAACCGATCGACGGACTACCGATTCGGGAGAACAGCAGCCGAATGAGCGGATCAATGTCCGTGTAAGTGCCTACTGTTGATCTCGAATTGCCCCGCACCGGTTTCTGTTCCACTACAACCACCGGACTTAAATTCTGCATCAAATCCGCTTCCGGCCGCTCATAACGCGGCATCTGGTGCCGGACGTAAAGCGGATAATTCAACGTCATCTGCCGTCTGCTTTCCGTTGCCAGCGTATCAAAGACGACCGAGCTTTTCCCTGAACCGGACAGCCCGGTAAACACATTTATCTTTTCTTTCGGGATATTCAAATCAATATTCTTCAAATTATTTTCACGGAGCCCCCGCAAAATGATTTCATCTCTTTTATCTGGCATTTTGAAAGCCTCCTCCAAAATTCGATCAGGGTTTCCCTGCTAATTAAAAGGGTTCCCTGTTTTGGGGAGGGTTACACCAAAAGTTGCTTTGTAGGCGGACCGCTTTTTGATAGAGATGTTCGTTTGTGTAGTGCACTTCTTAGGAAACCATGTAATTTATGTTAAACATAAAATAAGACCCGCTACCCCACGTTAAGTAACAGGTCCAATTTATTTTTATCTAGCAGTAAATGTCTTTCAGAACTCCGCTTCTCCTAAAACACTATTTTTAATAAAACTCAATAATAATTTCATCTTCTTCATCGACTTTTAAGAAAGATTTCAAGACTTTCTCTGTTCTTTCATCTGCCTCTTTCAAAAATCCTTGACCGATTTTCTCTTCTTCAAATTTCTTCGATTCGGCGTATATATCATCAATAATTTTCTGAGTAGGAGGATCTGAAAAGATATTACCTTTCACATCTTCTATCTTCATGTCTTTGAGTTCCACAACATTATCAAGAATTTTTGCTTTTGGAACTTTGACTGTCACTTGGTTTGCCTCTTCATCGTCCGTTATTTCTACTTTCGAAAGATCCGATCCGGCTTTCAAATACCCCTTATACTCTACGAGCTTTATCGTCTCTGCAAAGCGAATATCAGTCAATGGAATCTTTTTGTCGTCTCGGTTAATCATTGCTTTACTATACTCATACTCTAATGTAGCCAATTCTGATATCTCTACCACTCTTTCTTGGAGTAATGATGTATGAGAACTTTGGCTAGAAGTACTTCCAGCTGGTTTAAATTGAATGAAAAAAACTAAACCAACGATTACAAGAAGTAACATCGAAATAAAAACGCCTACTAATCTTTTTTTCATTTATCTGTGCTCCTCATGTATTATTGCACTCACTAATGCAGCGAGCTAATCGATTTCTCTACTTTTAATTCGAATGAATATACCTAGATTAATTTAACCCTTAAAATTCTTGTCTTTCAGAAGTGATAGTCTTTCAGTACGAAGCTTGGGAAGTATTATTCCTGAGAAGGTGTTCTTATATACGGTAGTCAAACAAACACTTTCTTAGCAGTCTTTCCAATGATCCCTGTCCCTATTCCGTCAACTGTACCCCCAATAATTCCCCCAGCTACAGGTATTGCTTTACCTAAATTTACTACACCTTTTTGTCCAAACTTAGTTACTAATCTAAAACCAACTTTTTTATTTATTGCTTTAATGACTTCACCAGGTATTCTCAAGACAGCTTGCTTAGCAAAGGCGTTACCTGCTTGAATACCAGCCTTTTTCAATATATCCGAAGCTGATTTTCCTGTTAGACAAACAAAAACAAATGTCTTAACTTGATCGTCTTTTAAGTCATAACCTTTCATGTGTGCAATAGCTGCAATCATGCGAACTTGGACATACATAACAGAAGCAATATTGGCGGGTAATGTAACCGGCAGAACAACTATCCCACCGAGCCCGGTTAAAAAGCCACTAGTAGCCGCTTTCGTATTCTGCCACCGAATCAAACTATCGATAGCTTGATCAGCAGTGTCATGTTTTGATAAAAAATTCTCGGCCATTTCATAAGCCGAATCCGTCCCTGGAATTCCATCCAATGATTTCTCATATGCCCAATCCAAAATTTTTTCTATCTTGCTTACGGAAACTTCATTTGCAGCCACGCTATTCCTCCTAAATAACACTAAGTTTATTGAATATTAGTTTAACAGGTATTCAATAAATTAACTCCTTATTTTTTAATAAAAGGATAAAAAAGTAATTAATTCAGTTAGTCTTAAATTGATAGTCTCATTCTTTAATTATAATTTGTGATTTGTTAGGTCATTCAGATTTAACCACAAAAAAAGAAGCGCCCTTTCTAACCGAGCGCTTCCTTGTAAATTAAGATTTTAAGTCTGTATAGTCTCTATACCCTATAAGCTAAAAATTCTCAAAACTCCTCATGCGTCGCCGGATCCATCCCGAACAATCTGCCGTCCGGCCGAGTCATTCCGGCAATCGCCGCCATTTCTGATTCGCTTAACTCAAAATCAAAAATGTTGATGTTTTCGCGCTGCCGCTCCGGCGAAGTGGAGCGCGGAATTGAAACCGAACCGATCTGGTATTGCCAGCGCAGTACGACTTGCGCAATCGTTTTATGGTGGGTTTCGGCAATCTTTTGAACCGTTTCTTCCGACATGATATCGGCCGCTCGCGCAATCGGGCTCCAGGACTGTGTTTGAATCCCAAGTTTTTCATGCACGTGCCGCTGCTCTTCCTGGTTAAAGAACGGATGCAGTTCCACCTGATTAATGCTTGGTGTAACCCCTGTTTCCTGAATAATGCGCTCCAAATGTGCCGGCAAGAAATTGCTGACGCCGATCGAGCGGACCAGTCCCCACTTCTGCGCATCAATCAAGGCTTGCCACGCTTCTACGTAAAGATCCTGTTTCGGAAGCGGCCAATGAATGACGTATAGATCGAAGTAATCAAGATTCGAACGATACAGCGATTCCTGAATCGCAACCATTGCCTTCTCGTAATTATGATAGCGTCCTGGCAGCTTCGACGTAATCCATAGCTCTTCGCGCGAAATGCCGCTGCGCTTGATGCCTTCCCCGACGGCTCCCTCGTTCTCATAATTATAAGCCGTATCAATCAGCCGATAACCGGCGTTGATTCCGCTGCTCACCGCATTCGCTCCGGCATTGCCCCAAAGTCCATATGTACCGAGCCCCGTCACCGGCAATTTCGTTCCATCATTCAATGTCACTTCTGGTATCGCTTTTTCCATTCACTTTCACTCCTCTCAAGTATAGTTCAAGAGTACTCTTAAGGAGGTGTGAACTCAAATTATTCAGACTTTATGATTTAATCTATAAGAATGAAGTTAAAAAATGATTTTAAAAGGAGAAAACAGAGCTACTTAAAATGTTAGAAAGTTCGTATAGAAAGAGATAAACTTTTTTCACATGGAGAAGATTAAAAATAGTACCTATCAGTGATAATTGCAATCACCTTCTCCACGGTCTAACTACCTCCTCAATTTCAACCTTTAAACCAAGGATTAATTTACTGACCTCTTTCACTTGGCTATTGCCCCCTTCCTTTTCAACCTGAAAGCAGGAGCGGCTTGGCGGGGGATCCGTTAAGAGAAATACATCCACCAAACCTTTCGCGTGAAAATCCCTGGCAATTGAAACGGGAACGATTGCCCACATCATCTCATCTTCCAAAAAGTCTCCGAGCATTTTGGCAGTATCTATTTGGATAAAGGTATTGCTTGTTGGCCCCCAATGTTTTTCATGCCAAATTTGGTAGTTCATCCCCCAATTGATAAACAGTTGTCGCTTCGGATTCAACGAACTATTGTCCATTTCATATTGGGTTATCCCTGGATTCTTTTTCTGGATCAAGACCATCTGTTCCTCGAACAGCTTTTGAACTTTGACGTTTTTCAAAATCCGGTCCTGCAGGGAAAATCCGATATCGATGTTTCGCTGGTCGATCAAATAGTAGATTTCATTGGATTGATGTGTATGAATAGCCAACCGAATATCGGGCACCCGATGCACGATTGCTGAATAAATATCTTTTAATACGTAGTTGTGGACACTGTCTACTGCACCGATGCTAATGGTCGCTTCTGCGCTGCCGGCTTTTAAATTCCTCGTTTCTGAATACAAAGTTTCAAACCTCTCGGCAATCTGGTAAAAACGTTCTCCTTCGTTTGTCAAAGTCACGCTTTTGACGCCCTTTTCCCGGTTCAATAATGTTACATTGTATTCTTTCTCAATCGAATGAAGCCGTTGGCTGATGGTTGATTGCGATACATACAAATGCTCGGCCGCTTTCGATAAACTGCCCAACCTAATAATCGCGAGAAACGATTCAATTTGGCTGTAATTCATGCTTCCCACCTCATATATCTGTTTTCCTTATATTTAATACCAATAAATTTAATTTTACACTATTTATTTGAACTCCTATACTTAAAACAGAAAGTTATTTCTTAATTTTCTTACAAAGGGGGAAGCTTTATGAAATGGTGGTTGAATTTGCCGTTATATACGCAAATCGCAATCGGAGGAGTAATCGGCATCATCGTCGGGTTTTTATTAGGGGAAAACGCAAAGTACTTAGAACCCGTTGGAACGTTGTTTATCAACCTTTTGAAAATGTTGATCATCCCGCTTGTCGTAACTTCGGTTCTCGCGGGAATTTTGAAAATGAAAGATGCTAAATCAGTCGGAAAAATCGGGGGAGGATTTTTGCTGTATTTAGTTCTTACAAGTTTCATCGCTACATCATTCGGAGTCATCGTGGCACTTATTTTACAACCAGGAAAAGGGCTTCAATCTTTACTGGACCACGGGGAAACTGTAGAAGCGGCAGAATTCAGTTTTGTCGAGCATTTCATGACGTGGATTCCGACGAATATCTTCCAGTCCCTCGCGAATATGGACATGCTGCCAATTATCCTTTTCACCGTTTTCATTGGATTGGTCATGATTACTTTGGGAGAGAACAGCGTTCCTACCGTCACAAAGTTTGTAAATGAGAGCGCTAACATCATGCTCAAATTGACAAGTTACGTAATCTTGCTTGCCCCGTATGGCATATTTGCCCTGCTTGCGAGCTTGGTTGGAACGTTCGGATCGGAAATGCTTTCTGCTGTTATCAAATTTGTTATAGCGGATTACATCGCATTGATTTTGGTTCTTTTAATCGTATATCCGATTATCCTCAAAGTCACAACAGGCTTAAACCCAGTTCAGTTTTATAAAAACATCTATCCATCCATGCTTTTTGCTTTTACTACCTCAACGAGTACCGCGACCATTCCGGTCTCGATGCAGGTATCTAAAAATAATTTAGGAATCAGCCAAAAAACGTCCGGCTTTACTATTCCTTTTGGAGCCACTGCCAATATGGACGGCTTTGCAGTAGCCATCGGAGTTATTTCAGTGTTTGCAGCCAATTTGTACAACATCCCGATCACGATTGGCATGATTCTGCAATTTGTTTTATTGGGCCTTGTTTTATCCATTGGGGCTGCAGGTGTACGCGGTGCAGGTATTGTCATGTCGATCGTGCTTCTTGAAGCGCTAGGCATGCCCTTATTGATCATCCCGATCCTGGCAGCGATTTGGCCGGTCATCGATATGGGGCATACCACCCTTAATATTGCAGGAGATTTGACTGGAACTACCGTTGTCGCTAAGAAAAATGCTGATTTAAATGAAGCTGTTTTTAATTCTACCAACAATCCAAAAATCGATACATCAAGTGAAGAAGTATTCTAAGAAAAGCATTGAAAGGTCGTGTGTCACATGTCAGAACGCAATACAGAATTTTTCCCGCAGGAGCTCCAGGATCAGTTAAACGATCACTTTTATTTTTTAAAGCAAGATGTGTATGGCAATGACCGTATTTTTTTTGAAAACGCAGGCGGCTCCTTGCGTTTAAAGGCGGCAGTTGATGCTCAAGCCAAGTATTCTGCATTTCCAGATTGCCCAGAACGCAATCATGACGTGGCGTTAGATATTCGCAACGTCATTGCACAAGGAACGGAAGACATCCGCTTGTTCCTGAATGCTAAAGACGGGGCGATCGCTTCATCGCTTACTGCTTCGAAAATCATGTTTGAAATCATTACTGCAGTCGCTGCTTCAAAATCCGGCGGAAATATTGTCACGACAGCAATTGAGCATCCATCGTCATTCGATGCCTGCCAATTTGCTTCAGAACAGTATGATCATGAACTGCGCGTTGCAGCAGCGGACCCGGCTTCGGGAAGCATACCACTTTTGAATATCCTTGAGTTGATTGACGAAAAGACGGTGTTAGTATCGGTCATTCTAACTTCAAACATCACGGGAGCGATGCATGATATTAAAGAATACGCAAAAGCAATCAAAGAAAAAAATCCCGACACGGTCATTGTCGTAGATGCGGTTCAAGGGGCACCTCATGGCGTGATCGACGTCGATGATTGGAAAATTGATGCATTGAACATAGCGCCATATAAAATGTTCGGCAACCGCGGAGTCGGCTATGCTTACCTTTCAGACCGCATCGCTTCCCTGCCGCACCATCGCTTGCTTGCAACCGATACAGATAATTGGAATGTCGGCAGCCCGACGCCTGCTCATTTCGCAGGGTTTACCGAAATCATCCAATACATTTGCCACATCGGCAGCTACTACACTGAATCAACGGATCGCCGAACTTTAATTGTCGAAGGGATGAAACGTATTCACCTGCAAGAACAAGCAATCCTCCATCGTTTTCTTCATGGATCTGCGGATGCGATGGGCATCAAAGAGATGCCTGCAGTCACCATTCATTTCGAAGAAGCAAATGGGATCAACCAGGATCTGATCTTAGCGCTGACTTTCGAAAACATGTCCTGTGCCGAGGCCGTCCAGAAGTACGGCGAACACAATATTCTTGTTTACGCCCGAGAATCCAGCAGCCATTACTCCAAAAGAATTTTGGAAGCGGTCGAGCTTAAAGAAATCGTAAGAGTGTCACCGATCCATTGCCATTCGAAAGAGGATGTGGATGCATTTTTAAAAACGACTCAAGAAATCTTACTTGCGGCCAACGTACATTCCTAATGTTAAAAGGCTTTCTCTTCAGCATCACAAGATGTTGAAGAGAAAGCCTTTTGCTTTTCTTTAAAATGATTTGAATTATATTGTACAAGCTAAAATCCGCAGCAACCGAATCAAATCAGCCGCCGTCCGGCAATCGACCGCGCGGCATGGATGCCGCTGGTCGCAGCGCCAATTGTGCCGCCGCCCGGAAACACATGATCTCCGCAGATGTAGAGATCCGGCAGCCCGGAGTGGTGGGAAACGGAATTGAAGAGGGAGGCATCCAATGTTTGTGGAAATCCGCCGACAAAGCCGTTCGGCCGTCCGGTGAAACGTTCCCAGCCTTTCGGCGCGCCGGTTTCCATGTGGACGATCGCATCTCGGAAACCGGGAATCACTGCTTCAATAGCTTCCAGCATCCGTTCGGTCAGCATGCTGCGGGTGGCGTCGTATTTTTCTTTCGTATTCCAATGCTGTGCTTCGGTATGAGTGGAAATCGTTATCGTCTGCATGCCTTCCGGGGCGCGCAGCCGGTCATCCGGAAGTGATGCTGACATGAAAAAGTGGCCGCCTTCCGACATACGTTCGCCAGTGGAAATTTGGCGGAACGGCGGCAGCGGTTCGCCGAGCTTCGTCGAATCCACTGCAATATACAGCGTCAGCGTCGTCCACATCGGTTTTACGATCGCTTCGCGCAACGGTTTTTTCATTTGGTTTAAGTTATCCGGCGCCAGGATTTTCGGCAACTGATGGACCGGGACGTTAAGCACCACATCTTCCGCTTCATATACATTGCCGCGTTGATCCCACGCTTGCCACACGCCGCCGTGCCGTTCGAGTTTTTGGACGGTGCGCGGCTTTTTTATGATGCCGCCATGCTCCTTGATGCTTTCGGCCATCTCTTCCGCCAGACGGTAAAGCCCACCCGGCACGTAATAGGCGCCTTCATGGTAGATATCGAGAGCCACTGCTGCAAGCAGATACGAGACGTCTTCGCTGCCCGTTTGCATACTGTCGATCAACAAGCCGTCCAGCATGTGACGAAAAGCGGCCAGATGATCCAGTCCATGCTTATGCAGGCGCTGCTCCAAGGTTTGATTGGCAAATGGCAGAAGCCGCGCATGGCGAGGGCGGATGGAGGCGGACAGAAACGCCCATTCCTTGAGAGTTGCAGGCGGTAAAGCAGGAAGCGGCCCCATCAGCGTCCGAACAGTTGAAGCGGTCCGATAGATTTCTTTATAAAACTTGCGAATATTATGTTCATATTTTGGGAATTCCTGTACAATGCGATCGACATGCTGTTTGCGGTCTTTCAAAAATACAAATGTTGCATGAGGATGCACCATTTCCATCACTTGGTCGAGCGGTTCGAGCGGCATTGACTTGTCCAGGAAACGGAATACCCGCTCATGAATGCCGCCCGCCTCCAGCCCCATGCCAAGCGTGGCGCCGACCGGAAACAGCAGCTTTTTACGCTTGAACTTGCTCGCGCATCCGCCCAGTTCCGCCGATGCTTCGAGCAGCGTCACCTCCATGCCATGCTTCGCGAGCAGCGAACCCGCCGTCAATCCACCGATTCCCGCTCCAACGATCAAAACCCGTTTGCCCATGATCCAGCCTCCCTTTTTCTTTCATCATGCCGATAATCAATAAAAATAGCTACTAAAAAAACCGACTGCAAGAGCCGGGCTTCAGAATGTTTACAATGGATGTCTTTACGAAGGCAATCTCCAAAGCACAACAGGAAGATTACCTTTCCAGCTGTCTTCAAATCGTTATTGTGCCGAAACATTCATGAACAATAAATTTTACTGATAAAAATACGAAAGCCGTATCCATTAACCATTGCGGTTAGCAGATACGGCTATTTCTTCATACAATTCTAGTTAATAAACCGAACCCTTTTGACGTAGGGACGCTTTTTTTATTCACCTGCTGCAGAAACCTTATAAATCTTACCGCCATCAGTGGCTGCAATAAGCGCGCCATCCTCCGTTACAAGAATATCGCGGAAACGTTCGCCTTCGTCAGTCAGTAGACGTTCTTCTCCAACGATGGTGTCATCTTCAATAACGACACGCGCAATATAGCTCGACACTAAACCGCCGATGAACAAGTTGTTCTCCCATTCAGGAATTGCGTCGTTATCATAAAATGAACTGCCACTTGGTGCACTTGTCGGGTCCCAATAATATCTTGGTTCAATAAAGCCTTGTGCCTCGTGTTCTGAAATACCATCATTGATTAATTCACCCGTATACTCGATGCCATAAGAAACAATCGGCCATCCATAGTTATTGCCTGGTTCAACAATATTCAGTTCATCCCCAGCTTGTGGACCGAATTCGACAATCCATAAGTCTCCTGTTTCAGGATGGAAGTCCACACCTTGAATATTCCGGTGACCGTAGCTGTAAATACCGTCCAATGCGTCTTCATCTTCGATAAATGGATTTGTCTCTACTGCTTCACCGTCTTGTGTAATGTGAATGACTTTACCTAAGTAAGCATCCAAGTCCTGTGCACGTTCGCGAATGGAATCATCTGAACGTTCACCCGTTGTTAAAAACAGGTTGCCTTCTTCATCAAAGATAATACGTCCACCATAGTGTAAGTCACCATCATATGCTGGTTCCGCTTGGAAGATTACTTCAAAATCTTCAAGTGAGGCTTCATCTTCTGATAAAACACCTTTACCGAGAGCCGTTACAGTACCACCTTCAACGTCTTGAGAAAACGTCAAAAATACCATTCTTGAATCGTCAAAATCAGGGGCAATGGCAACATCAAGCAAACCGCCCTGACCTCCGTTAGCTACTTCTGGAGTACCTTCGATTGGATCTGAAACAGATCCATCTTCAAGGTTTACAATAAGAAGTTCTACTTCATCTCTTTGCGTAACAAACAAACGGTTCGGTTCAAACTCTTCCATGCCCCAAGACACGCCAAGACCCTCAGCAATAACTTCCACATCATATTCTGTTTCCGTCACTACTGCAGGTGCTCTTGTTTGTTCTGGAAATGCCGGTTCAAACTCAGTAACTTTCGGTTCAGTTTCTGCAGATTCTGTATCTGCACTTTCCTCAACCCCCTCTTCAGTACCTTCTGCTGTTTCAGGGCTCTCGTCAGCACTTTCATCTGTTGCAGCATTCGTATCATCCGTTGATTCTTCGTTTGAAGTATCCTCATTGCCACATGCTGCCAAAGCCAATATAAAGATCAGCATTGAAAAGAATAAAAACCTTGACCACGAAACCTTCGTCATCGTTTTTCCTCCCTCTTCAAAATATTAAACTGACTATCTATTAAAGTGCAGCTCCTAAAACCCAGTATCAAAAATTGATTAAGACACCCTATATCATCATTAAAAATACAAAACCCATTTGAAAATAATGTTATCATAATTATTTGAAAATAAATAATAACTTTGCTTTTTTCATGAATTTACTAAATTCTTGTAAACGCTTCTCTAGGAGTGGCGCATCTCCTGACAATTCTAATTTCTACACAAATAATAAAACTCTATCCCTCAGAACCATATATTCAAAGGATAGAGTATCTTTTATATGCAATTGTAGTTTATAGTCAACATCGTTTAGAATTTTTTCTTTCCTTGGGAGGCAATACCTCATTATCCGTTTATAGCGGGTATTGGATTTTTTGATGTGTTCTTTGGTTTTCAGGATATACATGAGATGGGCCATGGCAACAAAGGAGACTTGGAATCCTTGCTGCACGGCATGCACACCTAATGCGACGGACAAATGCGTCTTGCCTGCACCTGTCGGTCCCATTAAAATCAGTGTAAAATCCTCCTCCACCCAATTCAGCTCTTTTAACACATTGAATTGCTTTTCACCTAGAGCGTTTTGTTCTTTCAAATCATAGGTATCCAACGTCTTTAGCTCCGGAAACTCCGCCCACTTCATCAGGCGTTCCGTGGTCTTCTGTTCACGGCACTGTAGTTCATAAGATAACAATTCATGCGTGAACTCATGGTATGTCCAACCTTTGGCTTCTGCTTTCCGAAGAAGTGCAGGCAGCTCTTTTGCTGTCTCTGCCAACCGCAAGGTTCGGCATTGCTGCTGTAACGCATCGAAAGGATGGCTCATCGCATTCGCCCTCCACTCAACACTTTGAGGTATGTATCGCTGGACCGTTCAGGCGCTTTCAACGCCATATATTTTTGGTTCAGTTGGATTTCAGGGGCTGGTGGTTGCTGGACCTGCAGGTCTAGAGAATAAGCGATATCGCGAAAATCGTTACCACTGATCAATTGCAGTTTCCGGACTTCCTTCAAAGCGGATCCTGCGCTGTTTGGATGATCGCGGATGGCCTTTTGAATCACTTTCAGTTGGTCAATCAAATGGCGTGGATACTTCTCAGTGAGTGCCTTGATAAACCACTGAATGTCCTCTTGGTTTGAAAAGGCATCCGCCAATTGATGGATCAACAGGCTACGCTTCGACTCACTTTTCGCTCGGTGCAGCGGATCTGAAATGACCAATCCTTTTTCAGCTGAAAGCTCATGTTTCGCCAATACGGGACCCGTTGGTTTCAAACGAATCAAGAATGTCTGATCTTCTCCAAGTTGAAGGTAGGCCTTATTTGCCGAACCTTCTTGATACGTTCCTGACGGTACGCTATACCGGTTTTGCAGGTAGCGGATGACATTGTCCTTGTGAATTTTTCTTGTTATACTGGACGTGAGAGTATTCTCAAACAGATAAGTGGTGGAGACTTTTCGCAAGTGTTGCTTTTCCAGGGCGTGCACTTCGGAAGGTCTCTTTTTTATATTGTGATGAACTTTATGATTGCCGGTGCGTTTTAACCAAGCCAAGCTGGCTTCATTCCAGGAGTCCAACTGATCGAACACTCGGTTTTTGCTGAAGTTGTATTTCACAAATTTCACGACCTGTTCGATCTTTCCTTTTGATTCGGGATCACTTTTCCGACACAGGTAAATCTTAAAGCCGCGAGCCGCCTGGTATTTGGTGAATTCCGCGGTCAAAATCAGATCTCCCGCATTTTCACTCACGGCGAGTAAAGCATCCTGGTCGTAGACCATCTCCACTGGCATCCCTTCATAATATGTAAAGGCATTTTCATGACACCTCACGACATCAGCTGTCCGAAATGGACGATCGAGCCACTCAACGTATTTATAGCGGGAATGGGATAAGATAAACGCAATGAAATTATAAAACTTTTCGGTGAAACCGCCTCTTTCATTCCATTGCAGGACCGCTTCCACCAGATGACTCGCCGCATCTGTGACATCCTGCTCCAGCGCGAAGAGAATATGCGGATAGAGCAGGACAAGCATATCATCGACAGTCGCTTCATCCAGATCTTCCGGCCACTTTGCCAGCGCTTCGCTAATCTTATCCAAGCTTTCGTAAATCGCCGAACTGATGCCTCCGGATGAATCATCCGCGATTTGCAGCATTTCAGTACATTCCTTGACGATAATCAAACTGAGACGGATAATCCTCTCCGCATCATGCTGCGAGTTCAATCCATCCAAATATTCGAGGACTCCCCATACCCCTTCGAGTGCTTGGTCTGTCCGGTCCCATTCGATAAATCCACTACGGCTGGCGCGGTAAGCCGACTTCTGTATAAGTCGACGCGCCTTTTCTTCATCCATGCCATTAGGATTCGCAAACTTCTCCGCCAAATAAAGTTGGACGGTTGGCTGCTTCTCTACCAGCTCCTCCAGGATTTCCAGCAGCTCCACTTTTTTCAGCGTTTTTAATCGCGCCTGTACATCCACTGCAGACGAACTGTTTTCTTTTTTATATTCGCAAATCGCCAGGCACACCGCCACTTCATGCTTGCACAGAGAATCCGATTCGAACGGGCAGGTGCAGTAAGAACCCACAATCGTCCCATCCTTCGTCAAATTGACGGACACCTCGTAATCCCGCGTGCCCATTACTAGCGCATGCCACCGATTCGGCGCGTCTTCCGTCAACTGCTCAATAAAATCCTGTTCAAAATAATCTAGGCCGCGCTTATAAAGCTTTGCCGGCACGGTTGTTTTCAGGTTGTTTAAGTTCATGAGAATTCCCCCTGGCTCGATTATAACCTGTGGAGGTTCGGGGTTGAACAGGAAGTTCTTATTGGGTGAGCCAGCTAAGTTGTTAGTGGGAATATAATGAAACAGCCTAGATAGGTGCTTTGTTTCCAGCTGTCCCCAGATAGTCCCTGTGTGCCAAACATTTATGCCTATTTTCGCTAAGACATAAAAATGCATGAAGAATCCTTCCCATTTCAATAGCGGGCTGATTCTTCATGCAATATTTTTGTATGCTAGGAATTGTGTGTGACACAGGGACGTGATTTTTAAGGACATGGATCGTTTCTTCCGACCAGCTCAACTCCTCATTTCTACCGCTTTCCTTTTCTCGTAAAGGAGTAGTCAATATGACAAAGGGAATTGACCGACTGGCATTATTATTCCCTTTCCTGGGGTGTAACTTTTTATTCGAACGGCACATTGCATGCTGATTGAAGTGTCTTGGATGAGATGACAAAAAAATTGAATGATGAAAAACTAGTTTAGTTCCCTTCGTTCTTCTCAGTTTTTTGGACAACCCGGCTGTCAGGTTCGAGACAAAAAACCGTCAATTTCTGGACAAAGTCATGCTTCACTAACTCCGTCGGTTTTTGAAGGTTTGCCTTCTTGATTTTCGTATTTCCTATATTTCACTTATTCCCAGCAGTTCCTAAATCGCCCTGTGTAATGCAACGCTAGTGGGAACGCGATTTTCCAAAGGCAATTTATTCGTTTAAACGAGATTGTGTTAATTTAGTTTTAAAACTTTTATATAAATCTGAAGCTGCTTTGTCACCACTCGCTCCATAAATACTAGAATTAATTGTTCCGTCCATTTTTTTAAGTCCTTTTAATAATTTATAAAAATTCTCATATGAAAAATCTTTTTGGGGTTCAGTTATTTCATATAAGTCTTTAAACAGAAGAATTAATGCATTATAGCCGGTCGTTTTAGTTAATAAACTAGATTTACTTTTCCAGTCTTTCGGAAGTATGTCGCTAATAGCTTTAAAGTAATTGAATAAAATTTTATATAATGCAAGTTCATTCTCTTGTGTATACAATTTCCAAAATAAAGAAAGAGAACCTCTTGTAACAGGTAATTCCATTAATGTCTGTTTATCTTTTTTTAATAAAAGTGTTCTTATAAAATGATATTTTTCATCATCATATATAAGATTTATTAAAGGTTTTGCGAAGGCACTTAAACTAATTATCCCCTCGCTTGCTATGTCATCTTTAACTCCTAAAAGTTTAATTTTATTGAGCCATGGAGAATCAAAATCTTTAGCAAATAAAATAGCTATATTAGCGGCCATTTTTCTTGGAGTATATACTTTATCGTGAAGCTCTTGAAATATTTGGACCGAAGGATTTACTTTAGTCTGCTCAGAATTTATTGTAATAAATATTCTCGCTTGTTCTTCAATTGAAAGTCCTAAAAAGATTGAAACTACTAACTCGAAATCTGTATTTTCTGAGTTTCTAAAACTCTCTAATCTATGTTGACCGTCTATTACACTAAAGGTCTCGGTAGTACTTTTTAAAATCAAATTATCCTCTGTCTTTGAAATAATATACTTTTCATCTACATTTAGAATAATTGAATTTGGAAAAGTTGCATCTGGGGACTCAAGATAATCTTGTAAACTCTCTATTTTTTTTTCATTTAAATTTCTTTGAATACCACTATAATTTAATTCATTAATATCTTCTTGCATTTCAATCATTAATCTATCTACTCTAGAAGAATCGTATAAAGTTTTTGCGTTTATTTTTGACGCATAAAACGATCCAATGGGCTGATGCGTTGTTATTACTTTTAGATTAATTTCTGACATACTATTCCTCCTTTCTATAACTTATATTCTTCGTCATCTACTTTTACCTTCTCTACGTTCCTACTTTTAGTAGCGCTTAATTGGACACTAACTGTTTCATTAACTTTTTGAAGACTATAATTTGATCTAAACACAACAATTAAAGTAAAAACAAAGCAGAATAATGTAACAGAATAAATTAAGTTTACGTTAAAGAAAATCATGCTTATTTCTATTTGTATGGTTAATATAATGCTTATGATTAATGCTATGAGGCAATTAATTATTATTGTGATAATAATTCCTTTGCGAATTTTCTCTCTCTCTTTGCTAAATTCAAGCAGTAAAATACCTGCTAACATACTTATTCCAGTGGTTAAAATAACATTTAAAATATCTTGCCTTTGCAAAATTTCAGCAAGAGTATCATTTTTAATCCCATAAATAAGAAAGACATTAATTAATATTGATAAATAGGAAATGAATATTAACGCAATAATGTTTCCTATTTCTTTCAATGAAGCACGTAAAAACCACCATTTTTTTAGCCACCAAATCTTTTTTGACACTTCTCTTGAACACCTCCTTATAACAATTTTTATGGAAATAAACTTATCTTTTATAATTACATAATTTCCCAAAAATATATCGATGACTTATTTTTTTTGTCCATCTAATATTGTGCATGGGACAATGTATGAAATATATATCATAGATTATTATCAGAATACTGAGAGTTTATTCTTTCTCAGGAACTTACTTTATTTCAAACCATTTATGAGCATAAATAAAACAGAACTTCGCTTCATAGATTTTTGTATTATCTACTTTTTTTACTCGGATTTTGTTGAGCCAATTTACTTCCTCCTAATTTTTTTCTAATTACGTTAGCACAAGCTTCTGTAAGTGGTTCGCCTATCGCTTCTTTATAATTAAAACCTAATAACTGCATAGTTTTTAAAGTATCTTTATTTATTAATTGAACTATTGCATCAGTGTCAATTCCATCATTCTTTGAACTTGTTGATCCTAAAGAAGACAATACTCTCACTGCTCCAGCAACTGTTTTTTGAAGGTATTCAATATCATCATCACTAATAGATACCTTTTCGTATAAGTCTTTGTATTGACGTGCTAACATCTCTAATTCAGATTTGTCATCTAAAAGTTTAGAAATGATTTCGTCGTAAACAGATTGCTGAGCTGATATCTCCTTATAGCTTTTTGCTTGTGTCATTTTATCAGATACCCATGATACAGAAGTTCTGTCTTTTGCTTCATTAAATCTAATTGCCAAATCAATTGATGATGGATCCATTAAAATCTCCTCCATTTTTTTATTTTTTCCACTTAACTATAGACACCAAATTTAATTTTTGTTTTATTATTGTCATCTCTTTGAGGATCATAGGAAGATTTATAATTAAAACTCCATTTAACTACTTTGTTTTCTTTAGGATATAAAGAAAAATCATGTAGCATTTCATCTGTAGCTGAATGAATTGATTTATTCCCATTTGAATCTGAAAGCTCAAAGTCAATATATCTAAACTCGATTATCTTGTCAGTGACATTGATAAATCTAAGCTGCAATTCAAACTCCTGATCTTTAAGTTTTTTAACCTTTTCAATCTTCACTTGAGTATTTAAATTTAGTGACTCGGTTTCGGCAATCACCTTCACCTTTTCAATAAAGGCTTTCTTGTCTCTATTCCAAATTTTATAATCAACTTCACCTAATTCAAAAACTTTAACCATTTTGTCTCTAAACTTATTTAAGCCATCTTCATCATTCATATGAAAAGATATTTTAGTTGGATCGATTGCCCCCTCAATTTTTTTAAAATCAAAGTTAGGTGTGAGAATTGTATTATACTGCTTTGATGTTATCCAAGCTGCTCCCATTTCGTTTAAGCTAGGGGCACTTTCGTAATAATTATGCGATAAAACAAATAACACCATGATATTATTATTAAGTTCTTGTTTTAAAAAGTCGTATATTGTTTCTCCATAGGGGATATCATAACCTGGCAAAGAACTACAGAAGATGTGTTTACTACTTTTTTTAATTCCAATGTCGTTTAATAAGGACACTAAAGCGTCGACATAAGCAAAGTCTTTTGAAGAATGACTGATGAAGATTTTATCGATTTTGCTGTTTCCTTCTACATCTGTTCTAGAATTTTCTACAAATTCATATTCTTTCAAGGCCCATAAAATCCCTATCATTTGATCGAAATGAGAATCTCCGTTACCATTTGCTTGTCTAGCAGCATCAAAAAAGTTTGATTTAATTTCTTCATCATGGACATACTTTTTTAGAAACATTTTGCATTTTTCAATCCATGTCACATATTCAGGACCATTAATGAAATATAGGCCATATAAACCTTCTTGCAAACATTCACTCTTAGCTTCATGTCCTTCTCTAATTAATTCTTCCAATTTAATTTGCGCTTCCACTGGAGCCCCTCACTTTATTCCTTATTATAGTTTATCGAAGATATGAGAATTTCAGCATCGGGTGGGTGACACTGATAATCCTTATACAAACATCCCCTGCATAAACCCTTTCTTCTGCTCCTCCAAAACCATCAACTTCTCTCTTTCTTTTTCAACCTTAAGATTAAGCGAGGTTAAGAAATCACTGATTTTTTCTTGTTCAACCAAACTAGGCACAGCAATTTTCATTTCAAAAAAAGCTGTGTCTTTAATGCTGACACGATCATGTCTCGCTCCACTATCGCCTTGAGTATATACATGCTTATACCATTGAGAGCTCATGAAGAAATACTTTAGAAATTTAGAATCAATGTTTTTAGTTTTAAAACAGAGGTAGAGCGGTGAAACGATTCCATCCTCTTCTAATTCATAAATATGAACCGGACCATATGGAGATTCACTAGATATCCGAGGATTATAAACAAAGTCGCCTTTTGAAATAACATAGTAACCGTCTATATTAAGTTCGTTAGCAATATCTTTTTTAAAATAACTCCTCTGAGAAATTAAACCCTGTTTGGCTGAGTTAGATATTACATTCGTAACTTTCATATCTCTATTCTTCTTTACTGTTTTCATTGCAAACTCTTTTAATTGCTTTGTTTCCCACTCCGAAAACTCCTCACCATCCTCATTTTTAAACCGTAACTCCTGCGAGAAAATCTTCTGCATCATACCTTTTTTTAACAGTGTCAGCTTATCAAGCTTCTCTTGTTGCTTTTCAATTTTCCCATCTATTAGCTCGAAGAAATCTGCAATTTTGTGTTGCTCACTTGCACTTGGAATTTTTATTAGATAATCCTGGAGATCTGGAGTATTTACAGATTGAACTGTAGTTCCTCCCTTAACGACATTACTCAACATTGCTTTTTCATTTTTCTTCATCCATTGATATAAAAATAAATGATGAAGTTTTTCATGTTTAATAATCATAGCTTTAATATCCTGATTTATTGCCATGGGAATCATTGTTATAGATAACGGAATTGTTCTATTAAGAATACCGCTTCTAACCACCAATAAAATAGTGTTCTTACCAACCATCTTGGTTGATGTTTCTGAAACAGCTGCTTCTGTAATATTAAATGTGGTTTTGTCTATTTTTTTTGGTCCTACCTCTTGAGAAGAAACCCAAGGGATATGTCCATCCTGCCAATATCTTTTCTCAGATTTTAAAGGAGTAGCTCCACCTTCTAATTTAACTAGCTTTTTTAACTCTGAAATGTCCCACTCACCTTTAAAACCATTAAATCTCAACTGAGGTACGTTCACCTAAACCAACCCCCAGTTCCTTAAAGTACTCCTCAAGCTCCCGGTCAATCTCTTCAATCTCCTGGTCGATCTCTTTCAGTCTTACCTGAACCGCATCCAAATCCACCGGCTCTTCTTCAACGAAAGTATCGACATAACGCGGGATGTTCAGGTTATAGTCGTTCTCTTTAATTTCTTTCAAACTTGCAGCGTATGAATAACGTTCAATTGTTTCGCGTGATTTATAGGTATCGACGATTTTGTCGACGTTTTCGTCTGTCAGGTTGTTCTGGTTCTTGCCTTTTTCGAACTCGTTCGATGCATCGATGAAAATCACATTGGCATCCGCTGCCCGCGTCTTCTTGAAGACCAGCACGCATGTCGGAATAGATGTGCCAAAAAAGACATTAGCCGGCAAGCCGATGACCGCATCCAGGTAATTTTTTTCTTCGATCAGGAATTTACGGATAACCCCTTCGGCCGCTCCGCGGAATAAAACACCGTGCGGCAAGACGACTGCCATTGTGCCGTTATCATCCAACTGATGGATCATATGCTGCACAAATGCAAAATCTGCTTTTGATTTCGGTGCCAATTTTCCGTAATCGCTGAAGCGTTCATCGTCCAGGTATTTTGCGTCCGCGCTCCAATTGGCGGAATACGGCGGATTAGCGATAACTGCTTCAAAACGCATTCCGACGTGTTTCGGGTTTTCTAATGTGTTGTCATTCTGGATATCGAAATCGGTATAGCGCAGATCATGCAGCAGCATGTTCATACGCGCCAAGTTGAAAGTTGTCGTTGTCAGTTCTTGTCCATAGAACAAGCGAACCTTCGACTCTTTAGCAACGCGCAGCATCAAAGAACCCGACCCACAAGTCGGATCGTAAACGTTTTTCAAGTTTGGCTTATCATGTGTCACGATTTTTGCCAGGATTTTGGACACTTGCTGTGGCGTGTAAAACTCGCCCGCTTTTTTCCCTGCATTCGCCGCAAATTGCGAAATCAAGTATTCATAGGCATCGCCCAACACATCGATATCCACATCATCGTGCAAGAACGGAATATCGTTGATGCTCAAGATGATTTTGGCAATCAGTTTCGAGCGAGATTTTACATCGCGGCCAAGTTTTGTTGAAGTCAAATCCATGTCATCAAAAAGATGTTCGAAGTCCTGTTGGCTATTTGTGCCAAGTGTGGATTCTTCGACCGCTTTGATCGCTTTATGCAAAAGTTCGACGTCGAAAGTTCCTTTGTCGCCTTTTGGAATTTCGCGAACCATCGATGAAAAGAGGTATTCGGGTTCGATGACAAAACCGATTTCTTCAAGCAGCGCATCGATCAAGCCCTCTTTGTATTCTTCGTCTTTCCATGCATCTTCATACGAAATATTGTCTTCTTCGAGTAATTTCGCAATGCGTGCTTCCGTCTTTTCGGACAGATAGCGATAGAAAATCAAGCCTAAGATGTAGTTCTTGAAATCGTAGGCTTCCATTTGGCCGCGCAAATCATTGGCCATCGTCCATAGCTTTTTATGCAATTCAGCCTGCTGCTGACGCTGTTTTTCTGAAGTTGTCATGGTTTCTTGCTCCTCTTATTACGAATATTTTTTCACATTATTATAGATGAAATCTTTTAATGCCTGAACGCGTTTCCGCTTCTCTTTGAAAGGCGCCTTGATTGCATCGTTAATTTCTTGATCGGGCGAGACGCCGCTGAATTCGTATTCCTTCATGAAATATTCCAGCTTGTCTTCTGCCACTTGCACTTGCTGCGACATCGCTTGGATTTCTCGTTGGCGCCGCTCACTTTCAAAGTCGAGGTATTTCTGATCCACCGAGTCGTTATTGGATAAAGTCGGTGCGACGCCTTGCAGGAATTCAAGCAGAAGATCGCGTTTCAAGCGCATTTCGTCGCTTGATGCTTCGTTGACTTCCTTGATGGCGCGTCTGACTGCCGTATCACGCTCGGTTTTATTTTCATAATTGATGTTGCGCAGCAGTTCCAAAATATAATCGACGTTGATGCGGTCGGTTTGCATCAATTCGATTTCAAAGTCGACGTCGTTAATGACAGAGACCTTTTCTTTTACGTTCTGCGTCTTTTCATAGAGATGTAGGAATTTGCTGCGGAAGTCTTTATAGGTCTGCTCGCTGATTCCCATGTCTTCCGGGTTGAAGTCAAATTCGACGAAGGTTTTCAGCTTTGTCAAAATCCGCGTCAAATCGCGAAATGCGATGACGAATCCTTTTTCGCTTGTCTCACCTTCGAGCTCATCGACAGCGTCCGGCGTGATGGCGATATCCAACAAAACATCGAGCTGATCTTTGAAGTCTGCCAAGTAATGATTATACTCTTTCATCAGCACAGTGTCTGTGTCGCCCGTTTGCGAAAACAAGCGGACCGCTGCGTCGGTTTCGTCTTTCAAATTGCGGTAGCAGACAATATTGCCGTACATCTTCTTCGGCCCCTCGACGCGGTTTGTCCGGGAGTATGCCTGGATGAGTCCATGATGTTTCAGCGGCCGGTCGACGTATAACGTACTCAAAGTTTTCGCATCAAAGCCGGTTAAGAACATATCGACGACGATGAGCAAATCGATATGCCCTAATTTCACTTTCTTTGAGACATCGGCAAAATAATATGAGAAGTTATCGGTCTTATGATTCGTGCCGAATTCATTATTGAAATCGCCTATGACGCGCTCTAATGAGTGGCGCGAATGTTCCTGGTTCTCGACGCTTTCTTCATTGGTTCCGTAACTGAAGATTGTCGTGATTTTCATATTTGTGTCCAGCTTTTTGAAAGCATCGTAATATTTAATCGCAGCTGGAATGCTTTCAACTGTCAACATGCCGGTATATTGTTTGTTATGGGTTTTATTGTGATGGATGTTTGCGATATGTTCTGCAATCATGCTGATTCGGGTATCGGCTATCCAGAGTTCGTTCTGGTCAATACCAGGCACTTTTGTGACGTCGTCGATACCTTCTTTTTCTTTGATCGTCCGGATATATTCAACCGAAAATCCAAGGACGTTGCCGTCATGGATGGCGTCTTTGATCAAATACGTATGCAGGCAGTCCTGGAATAAATCAGAAGTTGTGCGGCCGTCTTGGCTCCTATTCTCGACAAAACGCGGCGTGCCGGTAAATCCGATATACTGTGCACGTTTGAAATGGCGTTTGATGAGCAAGCTCATTTCGCCGAATTGTGAACGGTGGCATTCATCGATGACGAAGACGACTTTCTCATTTTCATATAGCGCCATGATGTCTTTGTATTTCTCGGTCTTCACAGCATGCGCCATTTTTTGGATCGTTGTGATGATGCGTTTTCGCTGAGGGTCTTTCAGCTGTTTCACGAGTACCCCGGTTTTCGTTGTCCGGTCGACAGAGTCTTTTTCGAATTTATTGAACTCCTCCATGGTCTGGGAATCCAGGTCTTTCCGGTCGACGAGGAAAATAACTTTTTTGATGTCTTCTTCCTGTGCTAGCAATTCACTCGCTTTAAACGAGGTCAACGTTTTCCCGCTCCCTGTCGTATGCCAAACGTAGCCGTTTTCTTCTTTTGCAATCGCCTGTTGTAAAATTTGTTCAACGGCATAGATTTGATATGGACGCATGACCATCAAATGCTTATCGGTGTCGTTGATGATCATATACTTTGTGATGATATCTTGTATGCGCTTCGGCTCGAGAAAAGAAGCTGTGAAGGCGTCTAGTTTCGTGATGCGTTTATTGCGGTCATCCGACCAAAAGAACATCATACTCTGCAGCGGCTGCCGATCTGAGTTCGCGAAGTACTTTGTATCGACGCCGTTTGAAACCACAAAAACCTGCAGAAAGTTAAATAAGCCACCGTAGGAATCTTTTCGGTAGCGCATAATTTGGTGGAAGCTCTCCATATAATGAAGGCCTCTTCTTTTTAGTTCAATCTGCACAAGCGGCAGTCCGTTTACGAGCAAAGTTACATCGTAGCGGTTCGTGTAGCGGCCAACGACAGTCGTTTGATGCGTAACTTGGAGAAGGTTATTTGAGTAGTTTTGAGTATCCATTAATTGAAGGTATAGCGTGCTGTCGTCGTCACGCGTAATAGTCTGCTTGTCACGCAGCAGCTTCGCTGATTCATAGACGCTTTTCCCTTCGATTTTCAAAAGGAGGCGCGCAAATTCTTTATCAGACAGAAGGATACCGTTGAGGTTTTCTTTATTTAATCGATCCATTTGGATTCGGAAATTCTCTTGTAAGTTTTTGATGGAAGGAATCGAGACTTTTGCATACCCCAATTGAACAAGCTGCTCAATCATCTCATTCTCCAGCTGAGCTTCGGACTGTGTCCGGGATTGATAAACCATGGAAATGCCCCCTTTCAATAAGCCGCTATTAGTTACATAATTTTACCACATAATGAGGAGGATGTAACCGCGTTCATGATAAAGAAATGGCAGTTTTAGCCACTAATGCCTGACATGCATATAATTTTATCGCA
Organism: Planococcus massiliensis; assembly: GCF_000821325.1. Classification (NCBI taxonomy): domain Bacteria; kingdom Bacillati; phylum Bacillota; class Bacilli; order Caryophanales; family Caryophanaceae; genus Planococcus; species Planococcus massiliensis. The sequence goes on from NZ_CCXS01000001.1 coordinate 2,744,037, forward strand.
AAGAAAAAGCGAACCCATCTGGATCCGCTTTTTCATTCGTTTTATACTTAGTCCATACAAGACTTGTTGGCAGATTAAAGCATAATACATATTATTTTAAGTAAGGTTCTTCTGTATTCACAAAGAAAATCTAATATTTATAGCATCTTCAACCATCTCATAAGATTTAATATTTCCTACAGGAATTTTGTTTACAACATCCAAGGCATTCAAATCCATTTTAATCGTTCGATCTGCATATCCTAAAAAAGGCGGTCTGTTAAAGATTTTATCGCTAATAAAATTTATATCAACAGGCTTCATATCGATCAATTCAAACTGAATAGTTCTTTTATCTAAATGAATCGGTTTTAACGTTACTCTGAACGATACCATCTTCTTAAGCATTAGTTTCTTTACTTCTGTGGTTCCTTGGATAGTAAGAGACTCTGGCGTTATTTTCACTTTAACATCCTGTAAACCTAGCTTCATTTTAATTAATTGCTCTATGACAGAAGAAGTAATTGGGATCTCCAAACCATTTGCCGAAATACTACTCAATTTGTCTTTAAATCTACTTAACATAATTCCCCTCTCACTCCTAGATTTTTTACGAATCTAAAAATACTTTTAGTCGATTTTAGTTTAATAATTTCAAAGCTTTCCTAAAGCAGAATATGCATCGCCAAACTTAGTTAATTCAACTTGATAAAGTGATGGATGGATTTGCGTTTTTACAATAGTATCTAAAACATGTAATGATTCTTTTTCAATGGCGAGTTTATTCATATCTATTTTAGAGAGCCATTCTCTTAATTCGTTTTCTTTGTTATTAAGGTATTTCTTTTTGTCTTTTGATTTTTTATCGAACAGTCCACTTAAATTATTCAATATTTTATTTTGAGAAACCTCATAATTAAGTTTCTTGAAATTCTCTTCATGTAATTCAATTTTTTTAGGAATAATTTTCAATATAGTCTCTATTAATACTTTTAAAGCCGTCAAAGCCATCTGACGTTCTTTTTGGGTGTAAATTTTCTTAATAGAGTTTGTTAATTTCTTTCCACCATATGAGCCCCCAATTCCAAAAATAATAGGTAGAACAACTACACCTGCTGGACCAAGCAAAGGCCCTATCATTAATCCCACCCCTTTGCCAGCAATCCCTCCGACACCCCTGGCACCAACTTCGTTGGCCACATTTAACCCCGCCGTTTTTAAATCCAATCCATTCACTAGTACATTATGTCCGTTTTTTAGAGTTGCTATACCGGTAGCTATTAAAGGTATATTTAAATCTCCAAATTCTGCTGCATGTTTTAAAGAAGAATAAGTTGCTTTATCTACAACTTCATTCGATACTCCAGTTCCAAAAACTAATGGATTCGCTTCTAGTTTCTCTGTTAATTCACTATTAACTAAGACCGGAATATCCGGATACTTCCGAAAATGCTCATGGACTCCACCTACCGAAGATAGACATTTTACTTGAAACTGTTGTCCATCTACAAGCAAATCAAATCCTTTTTGATTTGAACTTTCTGGAAAACTCACTTCATGACCTTTCCCTTGTAACTCTAGGGCTATTAAACGTTCAGCAGCATACCCCTTAAGCCGAATTAATTCTCCACTTTGTTCTAAATCTAATTCTTTTGCAAAAATTTGAAATGCAAAGAAATTACTTAAATCCTCTTTTCTAGCAAAGTCTACCGCTTGTATAATAGACGGATCTACCATTGCATAATCATAGATAACATCTAGAAAAGAAATGCCTGCAATTGTATGAGAATCAATGGAGGGCGAACGAAATAGTTTATTAATCACTCCTGTTCCACCAAGCTGTTTATCTTCTAAAGGAATTGAGGCGGCCTTCTCATAGTCTCCATTCTCCCAAAATTGTAAAAATGATTCCCACTGTAAATTATCCATTTAATATTTCTTCCCATTCTGGTTCTTTTCCTGAATCTGCACTAGTCAAAATTTGCATTAAAACCACTGGAGAAATTGCTTTTTTCATCTTTATATTTTGTTTATGCAATAAGAAGCTTCCTCCAATCAATAAAGCTGGTAAAAAGATTAACGGATTAGCCACTACAGCTACTAGCGATGTCATAGTTGTATAAAAAACAAATGGCAGTGTGATTCCTACAAATCCAAAAATCCCGGCAACAACCGATGTAAGGGTCGTGTAAAAAGCAAATCCGGCCACCTGTACAATAGCTGCAAAAACTACAGCAGTGCCATTAGTTGCTATAAGTTGTTGAATCGATGAACTAGTAATGTTATTTATTCCTAACTTTTCGGCAATTCTTTTTTGTTGGGTTTCAGGTAAATCATTAAAGAATTCTTCTAAAGAATCTCCGACTTCCTTCATTTGTCGCGGATCAAATTTATGATCTCCAATAGATTCGATTAAATTCATCATTTGATACTTAGTAATGGCATCTAAAGGATTTTCACTTAAGTTAGAATTATTCAAAAAAGCTTTAAACTTTTTATTACTACTTTTCATATCTAGGAACATTCTATCGATAATACGTTCGCATTGATCTACTATGTCTTGTTTTACAACATATTCTCGATGTGGAATATTATATAAATCTCCAAGCTCTTTTAATAATCCTCTTTTCAATTGGGGTGTTGGGGTATACTTATATTTATTTGCTTCATCATTGATCATTTCCATAATTTCAGATTTTTTACTCTTGCTTAACTTTTCTTTTGCAAATGGTAAAAGCATTTTCAAAATGTTCGAATCATGAAGAAGGGCATAATTAAATCTTAAACTGTCCTTTTCCATAAGTAATAAAGATTCCGCCATATTTAAGCCGCTCATAAAATCATTCCTTTTTTGTAATTTCACTTTGAATTTTAAACATAAATTTACATTTTTATTTTAAAAAGGAAAAAATATGTTAATGGTTAAATAATACTGTTTTTAATAAAAATAATCTACAACTTTTTTATTATTAGATGTATTTTATATTGTGATATAATTCGTACAAATTGGTTGATATTAATAATTATATTGCCTCGTTAAGTAGGCAAGGGTGTAAATTAACTTACGTAAAGTAATGAACAGGAAAATGGAGATTTTAATGTCAGCTCTAAATGCAATGTTACGTGGACGTTCACGCAGGAAATTGAAGTGCCCGATTCGGTAAAAGAATTGTTGGTTCCAGGCGAAGTGGCGCAAATCGCCTATAAGACTGTGCGCGATACAGCGGTTGTCACGAACAAGCGGTTCATCATTTCCGATAAGCAAGGATTGACAGGCAAGAAAGTGGAAGTCTACACGATTCCGTTCAAGTCGATCATCATGTACTCGTCGGAGAATGCCGGCACCTTCGATTTCAATACAGAGCTCGAGCTTTGGACGACGCTTGGCAAGTTCAAATTGAATTTGGCGAAAAAAGTGGATATCCGGAAGCTGGATAAAGTGATTGCAGAAGCAATTTTGTAAGTTTTATTGAACGTATCGTTATAGAATAAAAAAGGCCTTTCCAACATAAAATGTTGGAAAGGCCTTTTTTCTCTTCAGTTAAATTTCATATTATGATTGTAAGAGACTGCGCTCTTCATGCAGCCAATTCTATTGCATGAAAAAAGCGAATCCATGGGGATCCGCTTCAAATTAGGATTGCGCTTAATAATGAAATCTTGCTTGCGCAATTAATATCGAATCGTTTTCAACTTTATAAACTAATCGATGTTCTTGCGTAATATGCCTGGACCAATAACCCTTCCATTCATGTTTCAAGGGTTCCGGTTTTCCCAGTCCTGTAAAGGGGTGGCGTTCGATTTCCTTGATGAGTCGGTTGATTTTTTTTACGTTCTTTTTTTCATTATCTTTCCAGTAAAGATAATCCTCCCATGCTTGATCAGCCCATATTTTAAGCATCTGCATCGTCTTCGATTAAATCCCGGACAATCCCTTTGCCACTTTCTAACTGACTAATTCCGTCATTAAGTCTTTCTCTATTCGCTCTGGTGGACATCAAATAAGCTGTTTCCCGATAAGCATTCAATTCATCTTCAGATATTAATACCGCGTTTTTACCTGACTTCAGCGTAATGATTACTTCAGTGTTAGATTCTGTAACGTCTTCAAGAATATTAAATAAGTCTTTTCTCAGATTGGTAGGTGTAGTTGCAGTAATTGCTGACATTTTCACCATCTCCTTTTATGTACATTATAACGTACACGTTATACAAATTAAAGAAATAGACTAATATCATCGTACTTATTATTTTGCATATCCAAAAGTACCCTGATTTCTGCCGGATTCAGACCGGTGACTTCTACCTTGTCAAGGTAGCGCTCTTTAACAAATCATTCGAATCTCTTTTATTCACTAAGCTCCCCTTCAAAAAACCCCCGAATCAACTCAATCGACCGGTTCACGAGCGGCGGCAAATACCTTCTCGTATCGTGCGCGAGGAAAACGGTGCGCGTGACGTTATGGTCGTTCAGTTCGCGCACTTCGTAGCGGTTGTTCTGAAACGACTTGATGTAATTCTCCGGCACGAGGGTGACGCCGAGTCCTTCTTCGACAAAGCTGATGGCCGTTTCGAAGCGCTCGACTTCGAACTGGATGTTCGGCTTGCTGCCGGCTTGGCGGAATGCGTTCAGGATGTCTTGGCGCGTTTGGAAGCCTTCCTTGAAGATGATGAACGATTCGCTGATCAGGTCGGTGACGTCGAGCTGCGCTTTTTTGGTGAGCGAATGGCCGGTCGGAAGCAGTGCGACAAAGTTTTCCTTATATATAGGAAGGACATTGACTTCTTGCTTCGACATGAGCTGGTTTGTGATGGCGAAATGGATGTCGTAATTGTTTAAGGCTTTATGGACATCGTCGAGTCCTAGCACTTCGACGATTTCGATGCGGACGCCCGGGTATTCGTCTTTGATGGCTTTCAGGATTTTCGGAATCCAGAACTTGGCGGATTCGATGATGCCGATGGCGAGTTCCATTGGGCCTTGGTCTTTCAGCCGCTTCATTTCACCTTCGACGTAGTTCACGTGGTTCATCAATTTCTTTGCTTCTTCGTAGAGGATCTCCCCTTCTTTCGTTAATGAGAGATCGCGTTTGCTGCGGTCAAGCAGTTTTAATTCCAATTCAGTTTCAAGCTTTTTGATCGCCATGCTGAGGGACGGCTGGGCGATGAGCAGTTCGTTTGCCGCTTTTGTAAAAGATGCTTGTTCAACAAGCGTAATATAGTATTTCAAATGAGTCATATTCATGTAAGCGCTCTCCTTTATAGTTTCAAACTATGGATTCATCAATTTTCGGTATTAGTAATAATAGAATAACTCTTTTACAATAAAAATACACATAGTTCTGAAAAAACTAATAAAGGAATTCGAGGTGCTCGCATGTATACACTACCAAATAAAGCTTTATGGACGGGCCGCGTGGACAGCGAAACGGATCCTGCGACCTTCCGTTTCCATCAAGTCGTCAAGCATTCAAGCGTCGATGAATTGGCCGATAAAGAAAACGGCTTTTCGCTGATCGGCTTTGAATCGGAAGAAGGCGTCCGCAGAAACAAAGGCCGTCTCGGTGCAAAAAAAGCACCGGATGCCATTCGGAAAGCCTTGGCACCGATTCCTTACAACATCCAATGTTCGGTTCCAACCGTTGATGTCGGAAACGTTGTCTGTGAAGGGGAAAACTTGGAGCAGGCGCAAGCGGAACTCGGCAGCTATGTAAATGGTTTATTGGCTAAATCCTTGACCCCGATCATTTTAGGCGGCGGCCATGAGACGCTGTACGGCCATTACCTCGGTGTGCGGGAATTTATCGGACCGGATGCGAAACTCGGCCTGATCAATATCGATGCGCATTTTGATATGCGGGAAGCAGAACAGCCGTCGTCCGGCACGATGTTCCGGCAGATTCTTGAAAGCGACGCCAATGCCGGCTACCTCGTGCTCGGCATCCAGCCGTTCGGCAATACGAAGGCCTTGTTCAAGAAAGCGGATGAACTGAATTGTGCCTACATACTTGCGGAGATTTTGACACTCCACAATTTGCCTGAAATGACTGCGGTCATCGATGCTTTCAGCAGCCAGTATGATTATTTGCTTCTGACTTTGTGCACCGATTCGCTTGCGGCATCTGCTGCCCCTGGCGTCAGTGCCCCTTCGCCGTTCGGCTTGGATCCGCTCGTCGTGCGCCAATTGCTGCGGCATGTGGCCTCCAAACAAAAGCTCTTGAGCTTTGATATTTCGGAAGTGAATCCTGATCTTGATATCCAGGAAAAGACTGTGAAACTGGCCGCTTATTTCGTTGCAGAAGTCATGGACAGCTTCCATCACGAATCGGACATAAAGGAGTGGCACGATGATTCTCGAACTTGACCAAGTCACCACGATCTTTCTCGCTTTGGCCGTCTTCATGGTCGGCTCGTATTTAAACTCAAAAATCAAGATTCTCGATAAGTACTGCATCCCGGCTCCTGTTGTCGGCGGTCTCTTGCTCGCTATTATTTTGACGGTGCTGCGCGGCACGGGCCTTGTCGAAATCGTGCTCGATACATCGCTTCAAGGTTTGTTCATGCTGACGTTCTTCACGACAGTCGGACTCGGTGCGAGCTTCGCCCTCATTAAACTCGGCGGCAAGCTGCTCGTCATCTACTGGCTCGCATGTGGATTCCTTGCACTCGTGCAAAGTGTCATCGGCATCTCGCTTGCTTCCCTCTTGAACTTGGATCCGTTGATTGGCGTCATGGTCGGTGCGGTTTCAATGGAAGGCGGCCACGGTGCTGCGACTGCCTTTGGAACGACGATTGAAGAGCTCGGTGTTGACGGTGCCTTGTCAATCGGCCTTGCCGCTGCGACAGTCGGCCTCGTTGCCGGCGGTTTGATCGGCGGCCCGGTCGTCAAATACTTGATCAATAAATACAATTTGAAGTCGACGGAAGATGCGGAACTGGAAGAAGCAGCTCCGAAGAAATCGGCGGTCTCTTCTGTGTTGGCTCCGATCACTTCAAGAACATTCATGATCCAGTTGTTCATCATCGGTTTCTGTATGGCTGCCGGATCTTACGTCGGTACGGCGTTCACAAATCTTACCGACTTCGCCTTGCCAAATTACGTCAGTGCGATGTTCGTTGCAGTCATCGTCCGGAACATCCTGGATCGGCTGAACGGCAACTTGATCGAGATGCGGACCATCGGCATCATCGGCGATATTACCTTGAGCATTTTCCTATCGATGGCGTTGATGAGCATCAAGCTATGGGAAGTCGCTAACTTGGCATTGCCGCTCTTCATCATCATTTTGGCGCAAGTGGTGTTCATTGCTCTGTTCGGCATTTTCGTGCTGTTCCGTCTGCTTGGCAAAAACTACGACGCTGCAGTTATGGTCGGCGGATTCACGGGACATGGACTCGGTGCGACACCGAATGCCATGGCCAATATGGATGCCATCGTCTCGAAATACGGCCATTCGCAAAAAGCTTACCTCGTCGTGCCGATCGTTGGTGCGTTCCTGATTGATGTTTTTGCGATGCCGATCATTCTTACTTCGATTAATCTATTCAGTTAATAAGGAAAGCCCGTTTGGATCAACTCATCCGAACGGGCTTTCTCTCTTCTTATTTAGTTTCCGCAAGCCCACGCCCCACCAGATTCGCACTCACCGGTTCTTTCCCCATCTCCCGTGCCCAGATGGACAACTGCCCGATGTGGTGGATTTCGTGCGCGATGACATGCCGCATTACTTCTCCCCATTGATCGATATCGATCGTGCCGTCCCGCCCTTCCGATTTGAGGATCCGGTGTTCCATGCTGCCATCCCAGTTTGCGATAAAACTCTCGACTTCCGGCCGGAATTTCGCATCGAGTTCACGGACTTTTCGTAAGGTGTTGTAGCCTTCGAAGTCTTCCTGGAAATCATCTTTCCCTTCGAGCAGACGGATCCAGCTCCACTCGACGTCCGCTATGTGGAAAAGGGTTTTCAGGATGCTGCCTTGGCCGCCCGTCCGTCTTTGCAAGAGCTCTTCGTCCGTCAGCCCTTCGCACCAGCGATACCAATCTTCTCTGACCATCCAGTTGTAGTGGAAAAACATCTTCATTGAGTGTCCTCCTTTTTTATGGAGCTCATTTTCAGTTGCCTACTCATCTGCCAGAATGACCCAACCATTCACGTTGCATTGCCCTTCATTATTCCGGCCTGCAGCGATTACGGTCCCGTCCGCTTTCAGTCCGAGCGTATGGGCATTGCCGGCTGCAATTTCACAGATATTCTGCCACTGATGAATGTCGCATTGGCCATCTCTATTTCGGCCAGCGGCTACAACTGTGCCATCCGATTTCAAACCAAGCGTATGATGGCTCCCTGAAGAAATCGCGACGATATCGCGCCAATCACTCACATCGCATTGCCCGTCTCCATTCAACCCTGTTGCAAGCACCGTTCTGTCTGACTTTAATCCGACAGTATGAAGGTAGCCGGCAGAGACCGCGACCAAGTCGTGCCAGTCGGACACCTTGCTTTGCCCGTAGCGGTTATTTCCGGCAGCGATGGCCGTTCCGTCTCTCCTAAGGCCGATGGTATGCCAGTCGCCTGCAGAAACGGCTGCGATTTCCCGCCAATCGCCGACTTCGCATTGCCCTTCGTTATTCCTGCCAATTGCAAGCACTGTGCCGTCTTTTCTTACGCCAATTGTCCGGCGCCACCCTGCAGCTATGGACGCCATTTCTCGCCATTCACCTGTTTCGCACTGGCCGTATTGATTCCATCCAACCGCTAAAACCGAGCCATCAGATGTTAAACCAACGGTATGCGAGCTTCCGGTATGGGCGCTGCCTGCCGCAACGGAAAGGATATTGCGCCAAGCATCGACTTCGCATTGGCCATGTTTATTGTCTCCTGTTGCAAGCACCGTTCCGTCTGCTTTTAACGCCGCGCTATGGCGATAGCCGGCTGCAATGATATTGTTTCGTTTTTCCATACTCACGGCTGATCCTGCAATAATTCGATCAGCCGGATCACTTCTTCGTCATTTCCCGGGTCGATTGCGACAAGCTCTGTGTTCTCGATGATCTCCGTATAAAACTCTTCGCCTGCCGGGTACTCGCCGTCCCAGCGGAGCGGCACATTGTATAAATTGACCGTGCCGTCGCCGTTGCCGCTATATGTGACGGAACCATCCACGAGGCGGGAACCTGCCAGTTGGATGACGTCTTCCGGATAAGCGGCACTCGTTTCATCGTCTGGATTTAACGGCGTGCCTTCCGGAATTATATTCACATACAAGCCGTCGATTTCCTGGTTGGCGCCGAGCTGCAGCCAGACGCGGGCATATTCGATTTGTTCTGCGGAATATTCGGATAAGGCGGTTTCATCGGCAGCTTCCGGCGTCGTTTCCGGCTCTTTGTCCATTTCCGTTTCCTCCTCGTTTGCTGGAGTTTCCTCTTCATTTGGCTCTGTTTCTTCTACGGCCGTCTCTTGATTATTCGCATTCATAAACGGCCCGTCTTCTTCATCGCCGCATCCTGACAGCAACAGAATAGCCGCACTCAAATAAAGGACTTTCTTCACTCCATCTCCCTCCCCGTTGTTTAGTTCCCTGCACAATTAGCTAGTTATTCCACAGCCAAAGCGCGATTTCCTGCCTCTTTTATTCAATTCGAAGGTTCCACCAGCATCGCCAAATAAACGGCCATCGCGTGGTGGAATTTCCGGATGTCGATGCCGGTGTTTTCCGCAAAACGATCGAGCCGGTATTGGAGGCTGTTGCGGTGTAGATGCAAAGCTTTCGCGGTTTCTGAGACATTCAAATTGTAACGCGTGAACACGTCGATCATTTTCAAGGTCTCTTCGTCTTCTGCATAATCCTGCAGAATCATTTCGCGGATGTGCTGATGTCCGGCACTGTCCGCTTGGCCGATCAGCATATACGGCACCGCGTCGCTGAGGTTCGCTACCGCTTTATCGGAAGAAGCGAAAATGGCAGCGGCCGCCTTTTTCATGAAGGCGTGGTAGCTGGCCGCTTTTTCCATCCCTTCTTTAAATGGGCCGACCAGGAAGTTGATCTTGATGTACAAATCGCTCATCAAAATATCGATGATCTCCTCGTAGACGATGCTGTCGCTGCCGATTTCTGTATGTTCGATCAAAATGCCTTCGTGGCCGTTGTCCCATAAAATCGGTACGCTTCCCGGGAATAATTCATGGACCGCTTCTTTGAAAATTTCCGGGCTGATCTGGTTTTCCTTAATGGAAAAATAAACAAAGCGGTAAGGATTGGCGGTTTCTGCATCCTCTGCCGCCAACCCGGATTCAATCGCCTGACGCCATTTCAGTTCTTCCGCCGTCATCTCCGGAAATTCATTATGGTAAGGCTTCAGGAAAGCGGTGAGCACGGCCAGGTTTTTGTCGTCCACTTCGCTTTCGTGAATGCCAATAATGTCATTGTCCGCAGTCATGAACCAGTGATAGCCGTCGTCCGCTCCACTGCCTCTTTCTTCATATTGAATCAAAGAAGGATAGATTTTTTTCAATTGGTCAGTCATGGAAACACTTCTTTCTCTAAAGAAATTTCGTTGCAGCCTGGTTCATGCCAGCTCAAAAACATCCACAAGCAATAAGGTGATGGCGCCGATCAGCGTCGCACCGTCGCCGAGCTTCGTGATTTCCACCCGGGTCCGGCTTGCCGATTCTGTCAGTGCCGATTGCCCAATCGTTTCACGGATCGCCGGAAGCCAAAACTTTTCCGCTTTTGATACGCCTCCGCCGAGGATAATCTTTTCCGGATTGATGATATGGATAAGATTTGTGAGACCGATGCCCATTGCTCGCCCAGATTCAGTCAAGAGACTCGCATAGTCTTCGTTTCCTCCAACAGCCAGTTCATAGATTGTTTCCGCTGTCAGCGGATTTTCCGCGCCTTGTGCTTTTCGTGCAATAGCCGGTCCGGTGACAAAAGTCTGCAGGCAGCCCCGGTTTCCACATTCGCAGTTTTCCCCGTGCAAATCGATCGTCATATGGCCGATTTCCCCCGCAATGTCTGAGGCGCCGTGATACAGCTTGCCGTCGATGATCAGCCCTGCGCCGACGCCTCTGCCGACATTCACCGCAAGCATGCTCCTTACGTCGCCGTGCTGGCCGAACCAGTACTCGCCGAGCGCCATCGCCCGCGCATCGTTTTCCACTTTCACTTCCAGCCCGAACGCTTTCTCCAATTCTTCTTTGATCGGAATATTCGACAGGCCGAGGTTCGGAGCCACTAACGAAACGCCCCTTTCCACATCCACTACGCCGTGCATGGCGATCCCGATGCCGATCACTTCGTTCGCGGTCTTCGGCAGTTCGTTTAGGCACGCGGCGATTCCTTGTTTCAAGGCATCAAGAAATTCGGTGCTATCGACCGGCAGCTCCAGCTTGATATTGGTTCGCTTCAAAATTCGGCCCGCTAAGTCCGAGACAATGCATTCGATGTTTTCCGGCCCTGCGTCCACACCGATGATGCAGAACGCTTGGTCATTGATGACAAGCATCGTCGGTTTCCGGCCGCCTTGCGATTCGCCGATGTCGCGCTCTTCGACGATTTGCTGGTCAATCAGTTCTTTGACGTTGCTGCTGACAGTCGGCGGCGTCAAATTCGTTTCCCGCGCAATCTGTGCTCTCGAGATCGGTCCGTCTTTTCGTATTTTATTGAGGATGATCGATTTGTTCATCGACTTCATCCATTGAAAGCTGCCATGGCGCATAAAGGTCCCTCCGTATCGTTCATTTCCTGTAGTTTGAAATTTTCAATCTTCTTATTGAATAGTTTACCAAATTCCTTTATACTCTAGTTAATTAAATTAATTTATAAAGTATTGGAGTGGAAGAAGATGAATCAGCAGCAATTGTCCCAGGCGTTCCAGGAAGTCTTTGAAACGACGGATTCGCCTCGTTTCTTTTTTGCCCCCGGGCGCATCAATTTGATCGGCGAACATACGGACTACAACGGCGGACATGTGTTTCCGGCAGCGATTTCTTTCGGCACCTATGCAGCTGCCCAAAAGCGCAGCGACCAGAAGCTGCGCTTCTACTCGCTGAACTTTTCGGACGAAGGCGTCATTGAATGCGATCTTGCCGATTTGTCCCACAACCCGGACCACAGCTGGGCGAACTTTCCGAAAGGCATGATTCAGTTGTTCAATGAAAACGGCTTCCCTATCCCCCACGGAATGGATATCCTGTTTTTCGGAAACATTCCAAACGGCGCCGGCCTTTCTTCTTCCGCTTCCATTGAAATGGCAACCGGCGTCGTGCTCGAAGGCTTATTCGATTTAGCGATCGACCGGCTGAAAATGATCCAGCTGGGGCAAAAGGTTGAAAATGATTACATCGGCGTCAACAGCGGCATCATGGACCAGTTTGCGATCGGCAAAGGGAAAAAAGATGCGGCGATGCTGCTCGACTGCCAAACGCTCGACTATCGCTACGCCCCGGTGGATTTAGGCGAACACGAAATCGTCATCATCAATTCCAACAAGCAGCGGACATTAGCCGGATCCAAATACAACGAACGGCGGGCAGAGTGCGAACAAGCGCTGACGGATCTCCGGACGGAAGTTTCGGTGGCCAGCCTCGGCGAATTGACTTCGGAGCAATTTGAAGAAGTGAAGCACTTGATCCAAGACGGCACGAACTTGAAACGCGCCAAGCACGCCGTCTATGAAAATGAGCGGACGCTGCTGGCATTGCAGGAACTCGAGCAAGGCCGGCTCCAACAGTTCGGCAAGCTGATGAATGAATCCCATATTTCGCTCCGTGATGACTACGAAGTGACGGGTGCGGAACTCGACACCATTGCCGAAACGGCTTGGCAGCTGCCCGGCGTAATCGGTGCGCGCATGACCGGCGCCGGTTTTGGCGGATGCGCCATTGCGATTGTCCACAGCGCGGAAGTCGCGAACTTCAAGGAACAGATTACGCAGAAGTACACCGAAGCATTCGGCTATGCCCCTTCGTTTTATGAAGCGAAAATTTCCGACGGTGCAAAAGAACTGACAGAGGAGTTTTGATGATGCGGATATTAGTACTAGGCGGAGCCGGCTATATCGGTTCCCATGCAGTCTACCAATTGATTGATCAAGGAATGGAAGTTGTAGTTGTCGACAATTTGGAAACCGGACACCGGGAAGCGGTGCATCCGAAAGCGGTCTTCTACAAAGGCGATATCCGGGATGCCGCGTTTTTGGATTCGGTATTTGAAAAAGAAGCGATTGATGAAGTGCTGCATTATGCGGCGAATTCGCTTGTCGGAGAATCGATGGAGAATCCGCTCAAGTATTTTGATAACAATGTGTACGGCACGCAGGTTTTATTGAAGGCGATGGTCAACCACGGCGTGAAGAAAATCGTCTTTTCTTCTACGGCAGCCACTTACGGCGAACCGGAAATGGTGCCGATTACGGAAACGATGCCGACCAACCCCGGCAATACGTACGGCGAAACGAAACTCACGATGGAAAAAATGATGAAATGGACCGCACTCGCCCACGGCTTGAAATTTGTCTCGCTGCGCTACTTCAATGTGGCAGGTGCGCGCGAAACAGCGGAAATCGGCGAAGACCACCGTCCCGAATCGCATCTCGTACCGCTCATTTTGCAGACGGCGCTTGGCCAGCGGAGCGACATTACGGTATTCGGCGACGATTACGATACGCCCGACGGAACGTGCATCCGCGATTACGTCCATGTGGAGGATTTGATCCAAGCGCATTTGTTGGCGCTTAGCTATCTTCGAAACGGCGGCGAAAGCGACGTCTTCAATCTCGGAAGCAGCCAAGGCTTTTCCGTGAACGAAATGATCGACGCTGCGCGGATCGTGACCGGCAAAGACATCCCGGTGAAAATCGGCCCTCGCAGAGCCGGCGACCCGGGAACCTTGATCGCCAGCTCAGACAAAGCGCGCGAAGTGCTTGGCTGGAAGCCGGTCCACACGTCCGTTGAAAAAATCATTGGCGATGCGTGGCGCTGGCATTCGGCGCATCCCGCCGGCTACGAAAAGGATGTGTAAACATGGTCTACGAAACGCTTGCAGGACTCCTCCAAAAAACGCTGGAAGCCGGGTTGATCGAACCCGCGGACCAGGACTATGCGCGCAACCAGGCCATGCATCTGCTCGGCCTTGAATCGTTTCCGGAAGAGCCGGTTCAGCCGGCAGAAGATACGATCCCGAACCTTCTGGAAGAGTTGGTCGATTATGCGGTCGAAAAAGGCATAATCTCAGATATGCTGGACGACAAGGAAATGCTGTCGGCCAATATCATGAATTGCTTTGTCGCACGACCTTCCGTGATCAATGCCGTATTCAATGAAAAATACGCAGAATCGCCGGTCGCTGCGACCGATTATTTTTACCGATTAAGCCAGAACAGCAATTACATCCAGATGAACCGGATCCGGAAAAACATTTCGTATCAGACAAATACGCCATACGGCGAGATGGATATTACGATCAATTTATCCAAGCCCGAAAAAGATCCGATGCAGATCAAACGGGAACGGGAAATGAAACAGAATTTAAGCTATCCGAAATGCCTGTTGTGCAAAGAAAACGAAGGCTACACCGGCCGGATCGGCTACCCTGCACGCGCCAACCACCGGATTGTGAAAATTCCGCTTCGGGGCGAAAATTGGTATTTGCAATATTCGCCTTATGTCTACTACAACGAGCACAGCATCCTGCTGTCGGAACAACACCGCGACATGAAAATCGACCGCTCCGGCTTTGAACGGCTGCTTGCTTTTACTGAACGCTTCCCCCATTACTTTGTCGGATCGAACGCGGATCTGCCGATTGTCGGCGGCTCGATTTTAAGCCACGACCATTATCAGGCAGGCCGTTATGAATTCGCCATGACCCGGGCGGAAGATGCTTTTAGATTTAACTTGGCTGCCTATCCGGAAATCACTGCTTCCGTTGTGAAATGGCCGTTGTCCGTGATCCGCCTGAAAGCGGCCGCGATCGAGCCGCTTGTGGACGCGGCGGATGCGATTTTGCAGAAATGGCGAACTTATTCCGATGAACAAGCAGACGTGCTCGCGTTCACAGGAGACGTTCCGCATAATACGATCACCCCGATTGCGAGAAAACGCGGCGAGCTGTTTGAAATCGATCTGGTGCTGCGCAATAACCGGACGTCAGAAGCTCATCCATCCGGCATTTTCCATCCGCACGAGGATGTCCACCACATCAAGAAAGAGAATATCGGATTGATTGAAGTGATGGGGCTTGCGGTTCTGCCGCCGCGCCTGAAAGAAGAGCTCGCAGAAATCCAGGCGTTCCTGCTTGGCAAGCCGCACACGATCGCCTCTCCGCACCTGGAATGGGCAGAACAGCTAAAAGCGCAGTACGGCACGCTTCAGACTTCGGAAGATGCCGATGCGATTTTACAGGAAGAGCTCGGCAAAAAGTTCGTCCGGGTCCTTGAAGATGCGGGCGTGTTAAAAGACAAGGAAGCGTTCGACCGCTTTATCGATGCTGTGAATAACTGAATCGATGCCGCAGGCTTTTGGCCGGTTGGCAAATGTGCACGAAGGCTGCGCTGAATTTTGTGCACACTTGCCATTCACCCTTTCTCCCCTCCTGCGGTATGCTTTATTTAATAAATGAAAGCACTTACACAAATTGGAGGAATTTACATGGCAGGTTTAAATTTAGTGAATGTCCGAAAAGAATATGAAAAAGGCGTCGTTTCTGTAAAAGATTTCAACCTGGAAATCCGCGATAAAGAGTTTCTTGTTCTTGTCGGCCCTTCCGGCTGCGGGAAATCGACAACGCTTCGCATGATCGCTGGCCTTGAAGACATTACAGACGGCGACTTGTATATCGGCGACCGGCGCGTCAACGACGTCTCGCCGAAAGACCGCGACATCGCGATGGTCTTCCAGAACTACGCGCTTTACCCGCATATGAGCGTCTACGACAACATGGCGTTCAGCCTGAAGCTCCGCAAAATGAAAAAAGACGAAATTAAATCACGCGTAGCGAACGCTTCGAAAATTCTCGGCCTTGACGAATACTTGAACCGCAAACCGAAAGCCCTGTCCGGTGGTCAGCGCCAGCGTGTCGCTCTTGGCCGTGCCATTGTGCGCGACGCGGAAGTGTTCCTGATGGATGAGCCATTGTCCAACTTGGATGCGAAACTGCGTGTGCAGATGCGGACGGAAATCCAGAAGCTTCACCGCCGCCTGCAGACGACAACGATCTACGTAACGCATGACCAGACGGAAGCGATGACGATGGCCACGCGCCTGGTCGTCATGAAAGACGGCTATATCCAGCAAGTCGGCACGCCGAAGGAAGTATACGATTTACCGGACAACATGTTTGTCGGCGGCTTTATCGGATCGCCTTCCATGAACTTCCTGCGCGGCAAGATTGTCGGGGATTCGTTTGAAATGGAAGGCATCAAAGTGCTGGTGCCTGAAGGCAAACTGTCAGTCCTGCGCGACCAAGGCTACGTCGGCAAAGAAATCGTCCTCGGCATCCGTCCGGAAGACATTCACGATGAGCCGCTCTTCCTTGAACACTCCCCGCATACGAAGATCAAAGCGTACGTCGAAGTGGCCGAATTGATGGGGTCGGAAATCGTCCTTTATTCAAAAGTGAACGACCAGGATTTTGTGGCGCGTGTGGACGCCCGCTTTAACGTACAAGCCGGCCAAACGATCGACATGGCCTTCGATATGAACAAAGCGCATTTCTTCGACAGCGAATCCGAGCTGCGCATCAAATAACCGCAACCAGAACAGGCAGCGATTCAATTTCATAGATGGTGTACGCAAAAACCGGACGACCCCCCTCGTCCGGTTTTTTGTATGGAGAGATTTTGATAGGAGACAGTAGATAAATGAATCGAATATGTTCCTTACTTTCTTCGTGTAACAAGAAACTAAGCGAAGGCGCGTCCATGGGGTGGGCGAAGCAAGAAGACAGTCGCTCTTCCTGGCTTCTTGCGGGAGCCGTCCCCTAAGCGACCCGAGCGGTTTAACGGCTTCAAGCCATTAAAAAAAATGCAGACAAACTCGATTCAATCGAATTTGTCTGCAGTCTGTGTCGTCCTAAATTATTTTTGGGATGAATCTTTTTACACTTTCGCTAAAATGAGCACGCCTTTTCCTTTCAGGACAAGGTTGCCGCTCACTTGTTCATCTGTCAGCACTTCTTTGTACCGGGCATCTTTCAATTCGATCGTAGCTTCTTCATTGTTGTGGTTCAACACGAACAGATAGGTCTGGCCGTCTTTCACCCGTTCCGTCGTTTCCACGCCGGCCGGTACAGCAAGCAGCGGCTCAACGCCTGCTTCTTCGCAGACCGTCTGCAGGAAGTCGACCAGGAATTCTGCATCCGGGCTGGAAGCGACGTACCAGGCCTTCCCTTTTCCGAATTGGTTGACGGTCAGGACCGGCATGCCTTTATAGAAATCGGAGCCGTATTCTGCGACCGCTTCTGCGCCTTCTGTATGGATCAAATCAAACAGCAAGTTGCACGAATAGCTGCCGCTCATGTTGCCGCGGGCCCCCTTCAAAACGATCTGGTTCGTCATGTCCGGATGCAGCGCGTCGATTTCCTCTGCCCAAATGCCGAGCACGTTGCGCAGTTCGCCCGGGTAGCCGCCAAGCGTTACGATATCGGTTTCGTTGACGATGCCGCTGAAGAACGTCGTCAGGAACGTGCCGCCGTTTTGGACGAACTGTTCCACTTTTGCTGCATAGCCTTCTTTCACCATGTAAAGGACCGGCGCAATGACGACATCGTATCTGCTCAAATCTTCCTCGACGCCGATCATGTCGACTTGGACATTGAGTTTATAGAGCGCATCGTAGTATTTATGGACTTCGTTGACGTAGTCGAGCGACACGGACGGTCCGCTTGACAGTTCCGTCGCCCAGCGGTTTTCCCAGTCAAAGACGATCGCCACTTTGGCTTTGACGCGTGCATCAAGCAGCGTATCGCCCAATTGGTTCAATTCCTGTCCAAGCTGCGCGACTTCATTGAACACACGGGTATTTTCATGGCCGACATGCTCGATGACCGCTCCGTGGTATTTCTCGCAAGCCCCGACCGAACGGCGCAATTGGAAATACAGGATCGTATCCGCGCCGCGGCCGATTGCCTGATAGCTCCATAAGCGCATGACGCCCGGACGCTTCAAGGAGTTGTACGGCTGCCAGTTTTGCTGGCTCGGCGTCTGCTCCATCAGCATGAACGGCTGCCCGCTTTTCAGCCCGCGCATCAAATCATGCGTCATCGCCGTGTAGCTGAACGGCGTATCGATCGCCGGGTAATTATCCCACGACACGACATCCATTTCTTTTGCCCATTTGAAATAATCGAGCATCGGATACGTGCCCATCAAGTTGGTCGTGATCGGCGTATCCGCCACGTGTTTACGGATGGCGTTGTACTCCAGTTTATAGCAATCCAATAGGCTATCCGACTGGAAACGGCGATAATCGAGCGAGATGCCCTGGAAATCGGATTCGTTGTTTTCGCGTTCTTCGCTTAGGATATTCGGCGGAACGATTTCGTCCCAATCGTAGAATGTATGTCCCCAGAAGCCGGTGTTCCAGGCTTTGTTCAACTTCTCAAGCGTACCGTATTTATCGCTCAGCCAGCCGCGGAAAGCATCCTGGCAATTGTCGCAATAGCAATAGCCGCCGTATTCGTTCGATACGTGCCAGATCAATACCGCTGGATGGTCCTTATAGCGCTCGGCTAATTTCTCGGCGATTTTCTCCGAGTATTCGCGGTACGTCGGGCTGTTCGGGCACGAATTGTGGCGGCTGCCGAATTTCCGTTTGCGGCCGTAGAAATCCACGCGCAAAATGTCCGGATATTTCTTCGCCATCCAGGCCGGATGCGCCGCGGTGCTCGTTGCCAGGCATGTGTAGATCCCGTTTTCATACAAGCGGTTGATCTTGTCATCGAGCCAGTCAAAATTATACGTTTCTTCGTCGGGCTGATTGAGCGCCCACGAAAAGACATTCAACGTTGCCACGTCAATCCCGGCCAGTTTAAACATGCGCACATCTTCATCCCAGATTTCTTTCCCGTCCCATTGTTCGGGGTTATAATCCCCGCCGTGCCAGATTTTCGGTAATTTCCTGTTAATCATTCGATTCCGTCCCTTCTATGATCGGCCCCATCAGCTAAGCTTCGGCTGAGCGAGCAATTGGATTTTGTCGGTTGCCGTGTTTTCCAGTTCGAGTACGACGATTTCATTGTTTTCTTTTTTCAGCAGCGGCCCCGGTAAATATAGTCGCTGCTGCGGGCCAGCTTCGTTCCAGTAGCGGCCGAGGTTGAAACCGTTGATAAAGACATTGCCTTTTGTGAAGCCGTTTGTATCGACGTACGTATCCAGCCCTTCTGCCGCATCGAACGAACCGCGGAAGAATTTCGGATAGCGTTCGTCTCCACTCAGCCCATAATCTGCCGGCAAGCGGTCCATTTCCACTTTGAACATTTCCCAGTGGAAGAAATACTGTTCGCCAAGCCAGATGTTTTGGATCAAGCCTTTCGGATCGGTCAAGTGTTCACCGTAGTTGGCGCGCCCCATATTCTCGACAAGGATTTCGAGCGTATTCACTTTTTCCGGAAAATCCAGCACGACGGTTTTATTTTCATCGTTAATGTAAGTCGTTGCTGCCCAGCGCCCATTTACGTAAATCGAGCTGCGGTCGCGGATATTGCCTGAGTTGAATTTCAACTCCCCTTGGCGGTTGACCGTTGTGCGGTAGAGGGTATAGCCATACGCCTGGCCGATATCTTCCATCGGAAGCGGCACAATATGCTCCACTTTTTCGCTGATGGATTCCAGCACATCAAACAGGCTGACGCTTTCATTCACCGTAACCGAACCGTATTCTTTGGCAGAAACGGCCTCTTCGATATCCGGAGGTACGTCCGTGTACTCGCTCAATACCTTTTTGACGGCTTTGTATTTTTCGGTGATCGCTCCGCCTTCCGTCAGCAAGCTGTCGTAGTCATAGCTCGTGATCGTCGGATAATAGATGTCGTAGTGATTGGCGCCGTTCATGAAGCCGAAATTCGTGCCGCCGTGGAACATGTAAAAGTTCACGGAAATTTTCTTGTCCATGATTTCCTTGAACACGGCCGCCACATCGTCGCCGCTTCGCACCGTATGTTCGCCGCTCCAATAGTCGAACCAGCCGATCCAGAACTCCGCCACCATTTTCGGTGAGCCCGGTTTGAATGCTTCCAACGCGTTGAACGATTCGTCCACGCGCGAACCGAAGTTCAGCGTCGTTGCTACGTCCGGCAGCGAACCTTGCGTGATGAAATCCGGCCCGTCCGAAGTGAATAAAAACGTATCGAGTCCATGTTTCTCGTATTGGTCCCGGTAAAATGCCAAATAGTCCAGATCGTTGCCGTAGGCGCCATATTCGTTTTCGATTTGCATCGCGATGACCGGCCCGCCGTTTTGAAGCAGGTGCTTTTTAAATTTCGGCAACAGCTCGTTGAAGTATTCTTCCACATGCTTAAGAAATGCGAAATGGCTGCTTCTCATGACCAGCCCTTTTTCTTTTAGGAGCCAGGACGGCAAACCGCCCATTTCCCATTCGGCGCAAATATACGGCGCCGGCCGCAGGATGACATACAGGCCAAGTTTGTGGGCAAGCGCGATAAAACGTTCGATATCCGCCATGCCTTCGAAATGGAACTCCCCTTTTTTCGGTTCATGGAAATTCCACGGAATATACGTCTCGACCGTATTCAATCCAAGCGCCTTCAGTTTCAGGAGCCGGTCTTCCCAATGCTCCGGCACGGTCCGGAAATAATGGACGCCACCGGATAAAATCTGGAACGGCTGTTCATTCAAATAAAAAGAATCGTTTTTGACAGTCAGCAATTCGACGCCTCCTATGTACGTTTTCGTTAAACTCGCTTCAGCTTGAAAAGGGCGGAAGAAAAATCAGCCGGATGGGCTTGTTTCCGGCAGCGGTTCAGCTGCACACCGGCTTCCATCAATTCATCGCCGTAAAATGTATCGTCTACGCCTTCAATCGCATACGCAAATTCAGCGTTCAAGCCTTTAAAGAAAATCCGGTTATAGCCCGGATTCGGACGCGCCAATACTTGGTAATAGCCGAGCAGCGCTTGTTCTTGGTCGTCTGACACGACCATCCAGCTCGCTTCATTGCCGTCTTTTGCAAACGGGCTTTTGATCCGGTAAAACTGCCCTTGCTGGATCAGCTTCCGGTTTTCTTTATAGAAAAGGATTTGCTGCTTCACTTGTTCTTTTTCTTCATCCGTCATTTTCGTGACATCGAGTTCGTAGCCGAACGCGCCGAAATACGCGGTATTTGCCCGCGTTTCCAGGCTCGTCACCCGGCCCACTTGATGGTTCGGCACTGCGGAAACGTGTGCGCCCATTGATGAAAGCGGATAGACCATGGACGTTCCGTACTGGATTTTCAAGCGTTCCACCGCGTCGGTGTCATCGCTCGTCCAGCCTTGGGGCGCATAGTAAAGCATGCCGGGGTCGAACCGGCTCCCGCCGCCTGCGCACGATTCGAACAGCACATGCGGAAATTCCGCCGTTAACCGTTCGTACAGCGAATAAACGCCGAGAATGTAGCGATGCGCCACTTCACGCTGGCGGTCCGCCGGCCATTCCAACGAGCCCACTTCGGTCATGTAGCGGTTCATGTCCCATTTCACATAGGAAATCGGCGCATCGTTCAGCACCTTTGCCATCATTCCGTAGAGATGGTCCACCACTTCAGGCCGCGAAAAATCAAGCACAAGCTGATTGCGTCCATGCGACATCCGGCGATTCGGAACATGCAGCACCCAATCGGGATGGGCTTGGTACAAGTCGCTCGCTTTTGAAACCATTTCCGGTTCGAACCACAAGCCGAATTCCATTCCTAAATCCGTGATGTTTTGGGCGAGCTGCGTGATGCCGCTCGGCAATTTCCGCTTGTCTTCCGTCCAATCGCCGAGCGACGTGGTGTCGTCATCGCGCTTGCCGAACCAGCCGTCGTCCAACACAAACAATTCTACACCCAATTCCTTCGACGACTGGGCCAGTTCGAAAATTTTCTTTTCATCAAACGCCCAATACGTCGCTTCCCAGTTGTTGATCAGCACCGGACGTTCCCGGTCGCGCCATTTGCCGCGCGCGAGGCGTGTCCGGTAAAGCTGGTGGTACGTCTGGCTCATGCCGTTCAACCCTTCCGCCGAATAGACGAAAACCGCTTCGGGCGTCTGGAAGGTTTCGCCGCTTTCCAGCAGCCAGTTGAAATCGAACGGGTTGATGCCAATCATCAGGCGGCTCACATCGTAGTGG
Source organism: Planococcus massiliensis (assembly GCF_000821325.1). Taxonomy (NCBI): domain Bacteria; kingdom Bacillati; phylum Bacillota; class Bacilli; order Caryophanales; family Caryophanaceae; genus Planococcus; species Planococcus massiliensis. The sequence continues at coordinate 2,766,346 of NZ_CCXS01000001.1, forward strand.
TCCACTTCCACCTGGGCAAGGAAGTTTCCGCTGTAGACGAGGCTTACGCCGTAGACATCTCCGTGATGCTCGGTCGTTTCCGGACGCTTCAACGCTAAAAAGGGATTTTGCTGGGCACTGCTCGTGCCTCTTGTGCTAGCGATGCTTTGAAGGCCGGGCACGAGTTTGCGTGTTTTCATATGCCGCTCCCTCACCCATGCACCGGATAGCTGCACCAGTTCAAAATCGGAATCCGGCAAATCCAGGCTCGCGCTTAATGCTCTTGTTAGATTCACTTCGGCTGACCCGTGGTTCGTGAATTTCACAGAACGCGCAATCGCATTCAGCTGTTCAAAAACGGTGTACGAAAGGCAGATTTCTACATCGATCTCCTCATCGAATAACGTAATTTCCAACGTCGTTGCTTCCGCCTCTTCTTCTGCGTACGTTGCAGGCAATCCGTCGAGTTTCTTTTTGCCTTTAAAGATGGCGTGCCCTTTATAGATGAAATCCGTGATGCGGCTGCCGTTTTCCTGCAGCACCTGATAAGCGGGTTCCCGGAAATCGGTCGTTCCAAAAGCCGGGTATTCCTGTTTGATCAAATCCAAGGAAAATACGGGATCGCCTTCTGTGGTACAGGCGGTATTCGGCATTTCTTCGATATGGAACAAACGCTCAAACGACTCCCGGTGGCGCAGCTTTTTGCCGTAATAAAGCTGTCCTAACTGCCCGTTTTGCAAAATGGACAGAATATAGCTGGTCTTTTCGGTTTGCAGGTGAAACTCTTTCGTTGCATCGTTATATAAAATCGGCACATTATACCTCCTGCTCGTTAGTCAAAAAATTAGGATGGAACGCATTTCGGCATCAGAAGGCAAATTTGTCAGCCTTTCACCGATCCCATCATGCCTGCTACAAAATGCTTCTGCATGAGGAAGAAAACAAGGGCTGTCGGCAAAGTTGCGATGACGATGGCAGACATGATGACGCCGTAGTCGGGGGAATAGCTCGATCCCAAATTGGAAATCAAAAGCGGGATGGTGCGTTTTTCCGGCGACTGCAAAATGACCAGGGGCCATAAATAGTTGTTCCAGCTGTTCATAAATGAAATGATTGCCGCTGCTGCATATGTCGTTTTCATTGTCGGCATGTAAATCCGGAAAAAGACCCCGATTTCACTCAAGCCGTCGATTCTTCCCGCTTCCACCAAATCTTTCGGAAACATTTTCGTATTTTGGCGGAAGAAAAAGATGAAGAACGCCGTCGTCGCTGTCGGCAAAATGACTGCTGCCAGCGAATCGATGCCGAACAATGGCGCAGTGTCGCTGATGCTTCCGAACATGCGGTACAGCGGAACCATAATTGCCGCAAACGGAATCATCATCGACAGGAGCAAAATATTGAAGACGATGTCTTTTCCTTTGCTGCGGTGGATTTCAAAGCCGTAGCCGGCAAGCGATGCTAATAGAAGCGTCAATAAGGTCGTGATGACTGCGATGATTGCTGAGTTCGTGAGAGCCGGGATGATATCTACCGTTTCGAAAAGCGTCTTCATGTTTTCAACCAAATGGCTGCCGGGAAGAAGGCGTCCTTGCGTCACATCGACTGATTTATTGGTGATGCTGACGAGCATCCAAAGAAACGGAAAAATGGAAACGAGCGCTGCCAGGCTTAGGAATGTGTAGATAAAGATTCTTTTCAAATTTTTCATTTCTTTTCACCTGCCACTCTGAATTGAAGTATGGAAAGAATCACAACGAGAATCACGATGACATACGATACGGTTGAAGCGTATCCAAAGTCCGGCGTGTATTCGAACGAAAGGTTGTAGATGTACTGCGAAATGGAGATTGTCGCATTTCCGGGTCCGCCGTTTGTGATATTGACGATTTCATCGAAAATCTGCAAAGTCCCGATCGTCGAAGTGATCGACGTGAACAAAATGATCGGCTTCAGCATTGGAATCGTGATTTGGAAAAATTGCTGGAATGCATTCGCTCCGTCAATTTTTGCTGCTTCGTAAATCGATTTGTCGACATTTTGCAAAGCGGCCAAATAGAAAATCATGTTATAGCCGGTCCATCTCCACGTAATGGCGAGAATGATGACCACTTTCGCCCAAAACGGATCGGCCAGAAAGTTGATGGTTTCAGAAATAAAGCCGAAATTGAGCAAAAACTGATTGATGATGCCGTCTACGCCGAATAGGTATTTGAAGATGACGGAGTAGGCAACGAGTGAAGTGACGCATGGCAAGAAAATCGCGATTCTAAAAAAGCCTCTGAATTTCAATTTAGGATCATTTAACAGAACCGAGAAAATTAACGCCAATACAATCATCAAAGGAACTTGGATCAAAAGATAAATTGATGTATTGGTTAGCGCTGCGATAAAGGTTGGATCACTGAATAATCGCTGCCAGTTGTCCAGCCCCGTATATTCGAGATTGCCGCCCATTCCGGATTGGAATGATAGAAGAAAGGCTTGGACCATAGGGTAGAAGTTGAAGATGGTAATGGCGATGACGGAGACAATAACAAACAACCAACCGACTTTTTTCTTGAAAAACACGCCTGTTTTCTCGCGTTTGGTCTCTTTGTAGCGCAAGCTTACCGGGAGATCCAGTTTGCTTTTTTCTGATGATGGCTGGTTCATACTTCTCATTCCTCCTATAAAAAAAGCTTGAGCTGCCTATGGCTGGCAAGTGGGAAAGCACTCCTACCAATCCGTTAGCGGCAACTCAAGGCTTTGTTTGTTTTCCTTTGCTTATTTCAGCTGCGCTTCTGCTTGAGCCTGAACGTTTTCAAGTACTTTTGTCAGCTCTGTGCCGTTCAGATAATCCTGCATCCCCGTTACTAAAATGTCTTCGATTGCGTATGTGTGAAGACCGTAGTTAACGCCTGGAATTTCATCTGTCCATGTCGATAGATCTGCTAGAAGCTGCTGGCCGCCGAAGAATTCATCTTCTACTGCATAAGCATCGCCTTCAGCTGCTGCTGAGTAAGTTCCAAGGGCCCCGATGTCTTTGACAAGTGTTTGGTAAAGGTCCACATTGGAACCGAATGTTTGCAGCATGAAATCTGCCGCTTCTTCTTTGCCGTCTACGTTCAAGACATACCATGAACTGCCGCCTAAGTTCGACGCATTGACTGCTCCTTCCATATCAAGGCGCGGCATTGGCACGACTGCCCATTTCCCTGATTGGTCTTCTGCTTGCTTGATGCTCGGCGTAATCCAGTTTCCGGTTGGTACACTCGCTACATCGCCGCTGTTGAATGCGCCGACAAACTGGCTCCAGTCGGAAACGATTTTGCCGATGTCCGCATCCATCATCTTTTTGTACGTTTCAAATGCTTTCGCAAGTGATACGTTCCCTTCAAGGTTTGGTGTCGAACCGTCTTCATCCACGTACCATGAACCATTTGTCTGGATCATCATGCGGATCTGTCCCAAATCGTTCGGGTCCAATGTCAGCATGTTCTTGCCTGTTGCTTCTTTTACCTTTTTACCGATTTCAATGTATTCGTCCCATGTGATATTCGTCAGATCTTCAGGTGTATAGCCCGCTTCCTCCAAATAATCCGTGCGGACATACAAGCCAGCTACGCCGGAATCGAACGGCAATCCGTATTGTTCGCCGTCAAAGCTTGTTGTGGCAATTTTATAGTCTGCAAAGTCGTCCGAGTTGATGACGTCAGTCAATGGATAGAACGCATCCGGATACGCTTGCAAGAAACTTTGTGCACGGTAGTCTTCAATCAGAACGATGTTCGGCATTCCTTTTGTCGTACCCGAGCTAAGCCCCGTGTTAAGTTTTTGGATAATATCATCTTGTGCATTTTCAATGATTTTCACTTCAACGTCGCCGTCGTAAGCTTCTTTTGCTTTTTCAAGAGCTGCAATGTTGAATGCAGGGTCCCAAGCCCATGCTGTGATGCTGTCTGCACCGGATGAACCTTCGGATCCGCTGGCACCGTTTGCTTCATCATCCCCAGAAGAGCAAGCTGCCAATACGGCCAAACTGATAAGCAATGCAAACATAAGATAGAACTTCTTCATTTGATATCCCCCTTTTGTAAGCGCTTTACTTCGCACCTTTCCTACAGTATAACGACATAAAAAAAAAGATTGTTAGCACAATCTTTAGGTGTTTATCCAAAAATTTTTAGATAGTTCAAACTTCACTGAATACTTCTTGGACTATTTTTAGATATTGGTAATTTCATTGGATTTCACAGAAGCATTCAGCTTTTGAACCGGCAATTCCACTTTCACTTTCGTGCCTTCGCCTTTTTCGCTCGATATTTCGACGCCGTATTGCCCCCCGTAAATCATTTGGATGCGTTCATGGACATTGCGGATGCCGATCCCGCTGAACAAGTGGCGTTTCTCTTTAATGTCTTCTTTCGTGTAATCGCCTTTCATTTCCATGCCGTCGCCGTTGTCGACAATTTCACAGATGAGGCTGCCCCTTTTTTGGGACACCAAAATTTGGACGAACCCTTCTTTCTTCTCATTAAACGCATGGAAAAACGCATTTTCGATGAACGGCTGAAGAATCAGCTTCGGCACCTGGCAGTCCAGGCAATCGGGTGAAACAAAGAAATTCACTTTGATGCCGTCGCCGTAGCGCGCCTGATTGATGAGCACATAGTTTTTCAAATCCGTTATTTCCTGCTCTACCGTGATCGTCTGGTCCACGTTGCTCAAGGCATTCTGCAATAAAGAAATCAGCGCATGGATCATCTCGGTCGCTTTCTCCTTTTTGCCTTGCTGGACCATGAACTTTACGGAAGCCAATGTATTGTAGAGAAAATGCGGATTGATCTGATGCTGCAGCGCCAAGAGTTCGGCCGTGCGCTGCTTTTGCTGTGCCTGTACCACCAAGTCGACGTATTCCTGCAATTCGCTGAGCATGGAATTGAACGCATTGGCAATTTTCTTCGCTTCGTACCCGCCGGTCTCCGCAACCGGCCGATTGAAATCGTGTTTGGCCATAGACGAAATCTGCTTGACGAGGCGGCTGATCGAATTCGTCATTCTCCGCGAAATGATGAAGACGATGACGACTGCCACCAGCACAATTCCGAGGCTGATGAGCAGAATTTCCTTCGTATTGATCAAATTGGCCAGCACGGCATTTTTGTTGACGAGATTGACTAGATAAAGATCATACGTCGGCAAATACTGCGACATCAGCAAATAATTCGTTTCAAAGAGATTGACTTCTTTTAGATCCAATTGTTCTTCTTCGACTTCTTCGGCCAGTGCGAGCAGTTCCGGCTCCAAATCGCCAATCATTTCGTCCTTGTTGCTGGAAACGATCTTGCCGTCTTGGTTGACCAGCAGCACTTCGTTTTCGGTGCTCGTATAGCCTTCATAGAGCCGCTTCCAATCTTCTTCGCGGATTGGAAAATAAAGCACGCCGTAAATTTCGCCGGTCGACCTTTCCATGAGCGCTTTCGTGGCGACAATCATCGGTTTGTCATTGAACGAAGTCGACGGCATGAATTGGTAAAGCAAGCGATTGGGCTGCTCGATCGACCGTTTGGTGATCGGATGGTTGCGCAGCACTTCCCAGGAAACCGGCCAATTCGAATAATTCATGTTGTAGAGCCGCTCGTTTTCACCGAGCACGATCATATTGGTGTCATACGATTCGACAGTCGGATAAATGCGTTCAATCTGCCGGCTGATGTCGTGGTAGGATTTCGACGTTTCGATGGCGCTTTCGTTTTCCTGGGTCAATACCTTTTTGATGGTGCCGTTATTTTGGACTTCGTTGGTTGCGCTGACGATGGCAAAGCTGTAGTCTTCAAAACGCGTTTCGATCTGTTCCAGCGCTTTCGTATTTGAAATGCTGAATGTGTCCATGAACAGATCGGACGACATGCGGATCGAACTGAACGTGATGAGGAGCGAAACCGCCACAATGCTGATGACCATGATTAAAAACATCTTAACGAACAGGCTGTTATTTCTTAAGATGCGCAAGGCCTTTTGCTTCATTTTCATGGTGGGCATGGTACTCCTTTCGATAAGCACCCGGAGACATCCCCGTAATGCGCTTGAACACTTTGCAATAGTAGCTATGGTCCGAATACCCCACCATGCCGCTGATGTTCGAGATGGTAACCGGGCTGTTCTCCAGCAGTTCCATCGATTTCTTGATCCGGATGCGGTTCAAGTATTCACTGAAGCCTTCTTTATGGTGCGTACTGAAATAAGACGACAGGTACGATGTATTGAAATGGAAATGATTGGCAATTTCCGATAGCCGGAGCGGCTCAGTGTAATGCTGTTCAATATACGAAAGGATCTTGTCCAAATTATTGGCTTGTTCTTCGGAGCCTGCGTGCAGCAGCATGATTTTCCGCACTTCCGCCATAAATCCGTGGAATTCGGCTACCGCCTCTTTTGCATATTCCGCTTCGTTGATGTTCGAGAAATAGCTGTATTTATTCCGCTCGAGCTCATGGATGTCGTATTTCAAGCTATCCAACAAGACAATAATATTGAAGATGATATTGCCTAAAAATGATTTGAACTCAAAACTGTCGTTGCTGTATCGCCCCCCCAGATACTCAATATGGTTTTCCAAATAATCAAAAGCCGTATTGAACAGATGGTCTTTGAACAATTCGATAAAATGGTTCAAATCAAAATTGGCTTGTTTTGCTCCTTCTGCCGGCAATTCGTCGTAAAAGAACAAAGTCTGGTCCGGCAGGTAGAAGAGATACTTTTCGATTTTCTTTAAACTTTCGTCATGGACTTTTTTCAAGTCGTCAATCGCACCGAACGGTTCACAGACCAGCCACGATGCAGACGAGCGGTTCGCTGCTTCTGCGGCAATCGCTTTTTTAATTTCTTCAAATTGATAAGGAGAGAAGTTAAGCAAAAACTTTGCGTCCGTTTCACTGGAAGCTGCCAAAAATACGGACGTTCCTTCCGGCAGAAGCTGTTCAAGCTGTCGCTTTGCTTTGGCCGCTTCTAACTGTTTCCGATGAATTCCGACCAATGCAAACTGGCTATTGGCAAATGCGGCAGCCAAACTCGCTTTATCCACTGCCGAGTCGTAGCCGAGTATGAAGTGCTCCAGCATGTCTTCTACGGAGCGAGTCGGTTCTGCCAACGCAGCGGTTTGGCAGAGGCCGGGCATCCGGTTCACGATTTTGTTTAAACTGCCCAGCAGTTCTTCCCCGTTCAGCTTCGGCTTCAAGATGTAATCGGCAACGCCGTTCTGAAATGTCGCCCGCACATAATCGAAGTTCTCGAAACTGCTGAGCACAATAAATTCAATGTCCGGGAAAGCTTTCTTTCCTTCCCGCACTAAATCGATGCCGTCCATAATTGGCATGACGATGTCCGTGATGACGATATGCGGAGAAAACTCTTCCATCAGCTGAAGCGCTTCTTTGCCGTTCGATGCTTCCGCCACAATTTGAAACCCTTCCTGCTCCCAATCAATGTAATTGATGATCCCTTGCCGAATAAGCATTTCATCATCGACAATGAGAACTTTGCACACATCCCCCATGCATCTGCCCCCTTTTGTATCTGGTCGAATCAAAAGTTTTTTTCCGAAGCCGCTGTCCTTTATCCGCTTCGGTAATCTACAGACATCGTACCATCTTTTCATAAGATCATGTCATCAAATCGAAATTCTCAGCTCCTTACTTAAGCAGTGAAAATTGTTGCTCAAACAGAAAATATAGGATTGAATTGCTTTTATAGGCCTTCTTCTATTCTGAAGAACAAAGGTTCAACGCTGCCGTTTCGGGTATAGAATGACTACATTGCAGATTTTAGGACCCGAGGAGGAACGCATATGCATTATCAATTGAACTTGCGGTTGGCGCAGGAAAAGAAAGACTATTATTGGCTGTTTCGAAGCGAGGAAGACACCATTACGGTATTCAATGAAGTCGTAGAAGCTTTCAAGGAATACGAGCCGCCGAACTCTGCTGCTTTCATCGAAGAAAAGCGCCGGGAAATCGATGAAACCGGACGCAGCAATACGGTCCAGATTGAAGTCGTGAAAGTGGATAAAGAAGCGCTGATCCGTTCCGCTGCGTACAGCGAAATGTGGTACGAAGGCAAGCATTTTGAAGACATTTACCGGACGCTGACTGATAAGCTCGGCCAGCCGGAAGAAGAAATATTTGCTGAATAGGAAACTTTCCCCTGCTTTAGCCGTATGTTAGAGAAAGCCGTTTCAGGAAGGGGTTTCCATGATGGGACTGATTCGATTTCTCTTTTTCAAAAAGAAATGCTTGGTTCATTCGGCGTTCGGCCATGAGATGTATTTCCGCGCCGCCGGTCAGCTTCAAGCGAACGGTGTTCCCTTTGATGCCGTCCGGAAAATAAACGCAAGTTCCTTAGGGTCAGCTGGCAGCGATATTCCTTTTGTCCGCGCTGCCGAAACCAATAATGCGCAATACGATTTTTATGTAAAGAAAGAAGACGAGCACTTGGCACATCAAGCGCTGAGATAAACCAAAAAACGCGTAGACCGGAAATTCTTTGGTCTACGCGTTTTTTATTTGCCTCATGTTTTAATGGGCGTGCCCGTGATGGGCTTCGTCTTCGTTCTGGCACAGCAATTCGTTTTCATGCGGATGGCCGGTGTTTTCCATCTGGATGGTAACATGGCCGATTCCTTTATGGGCGAGTTCGTGTTCAATGGTCCGCAGGATTTTCTGGCTGTCCTGCACCGATAAATTCCCATCAACGACTGCGTGGCAGGACAGCGCATTCTGCCCGCTCGTGATGCACCAGGCATGAAGATCGTGGATGCTTTCAATGCCTGGGACGGCCTCCATCGTTTGGATGATATCGTCGAGGTCGATGTTTTTCGGTGTGCCTTCCATCAAAATATGGACGGCGTCTCTTGTCACGCGCCAGCCGCTGATCAATACGAGGACCGCGACAATGACACTGGCAAGCGGATCTGCCCAGACCCAGCCGAAGAACATGATGAGGAGGGCTGCCGCGACCGCTCCGACTGAACCGAGAAGGTCACCGATTACATGGAGAAAAGCCGCACGCACATTTAAATTCTCTTCCGTGTCGCCGCCGCGCATCAAAATCCAGGCCACGACGACATTGACTGCTAAGCCGACAAATGCGATGGCAAGCATGCCTCCGGATGCCACTTCCGGCGGATTCGCAAAACGGTGGTACGCTTCGTAGAAAATGTACAGCGCAATCAACACGAGCGTCACGCCGTTAAACACCGCCGCCAAAATTTCAAATCGCTTATAGCCGTAAGTTTTGCTGTAGTCCGCCACTTTCTCGCCCAGTGTAAAGGCAAGAATCGCGACGCCCATCGAAATCGAGTCGCTCAGCATATGTCCGGCATCCGCGAGCAGCGCCAAACTGTTCGTCAAATATCCCCCGATGGCTTCGACAACCATATAGGTGGTGATGATGATAAAGCTGATGATCAATGTCTTTTTATTGGCTCCGTGCGTATGGTCATGCCCGTGGTCATGGTTATGCGCCAACTGAAAAACCTCCCCGCTGTCGTTTAATTTATTTCTTAGTTGTGGCTCGCATGATCGATCGTCATCTTGAGCAGGCTCATGACGTGGTCGTCGTCCTGCGAATAATACAAGGTCGTGCCTTCACGCCGGTATTTCACGAGCCGCAAATTCTTCAGGAAGCGGAGCTGATGCGAAACCGTCGACTGCCGCAAATCCAACGTCTCGGCAATGTCATTGACCGCATACTCCCGCTCGGCCAGCAAGTTCAAAATCCGGATCCGCGTCGGGTCCCCCAATGCTTTAAAAGTCTGGGACACGACGAATAAAGTCTTTTCGTCCAAATCGCTGTTGTTGTCGAGCGCTAGCGCATCGTTGGTTTCTTTCATCTCTTCCGCCTCGCTTTCTGTCGGGTGATTCTTCTATATGTATATATTAGTATATACTCATATATAGATTATTTCAAACATCCTTAGTGAGAATAAGCTTTTACCGCGCTTATTTTTTTTGTGATGGATCTTGAAGTTGATTTACTCCCAACTTCTTATGAAATACTCCCGACTTTCGCTTGAATACTCCCAACTCCCACAGACAGACAAAAAAGCACCCTTCAAAAGGATGCTGTTGCAGGTTGTCAAGAAACTCGTTGAATTAGAGCTTCCGCTTCTATAAACCGCACTTCGGCGCTATGGACAAGGCTCCCACAATAAGCCGAGAAGACCACTCGTCTTATTGCTCCGCCCAGTCCGGAACCGCACCGGTGCTAGAGATATGGAGCAAAACAGCGTAGACTCCTGCGGCTTAGCGAGTCGACCGATACACCGCAGAGAGCGCAGCGAACGAGGAGGATTGGGCGTGAGCCCGCTGGAAAGCGTAGCTGTTTTGCGGAATATCAGATTCTTTAATGAAACTTAAGTTAGTTTCTGTCTTTTTCAACACACTGTAAAAGCACCCTTCAAAAGGATGCTTTTGCATGCGAATAAAACCTTATTTGCTTGCGTAAAATTCGTAATAGCCTTTTTTGAAGAAATCGTACCATTCGTCGATTTCTTCTTGGGGCGCCGATTCGAGTGCCGTTAAAACTTCTTTTCCGAACTCCAGATAGGCGGAGCCGTTCGCTGTGATGAGGTTGCCGTCTCGCACAGCCTGCTGCTCAAGATAGCGGCCTTCGCCTGTGTAATTTTCACCTGCTGCTTCCTGCAGCTCCGGCAAATAATTGCTCGTGTGGTCGCCGCTATTTAAAATGCCGTTCATCCCAAGAAAGACCGTTCCGTCGCAAATCGCTCCGACGATTTTATCTGCATCCAACGCTTGTTGCACCAGCTCAATGACCGGTTTGCTTTCTTCTTTCCGCCACGAATTTCCACCGATCAAAATCAATCCGGCAAAATCATCTTCCACTTCATCGAGTGCGTAGTCCGGCAATGTCCGGAAGCCGCCGATGGAAGTCACGGGCTCTTTCGTCAGCGATACGGTTTTCACTTCATACTTCTTTTCCCCTTGTTCCGGCTTTTCGTTCAACGCTGCCGCAACGGATGCCGCTTCCCAATCCGCATATTCTTCAAGCACCACGAATAAAACTTTCTCCACTCTAATCGCTCCCTTTCAAAATCGACTCCACAAAACCGAACATACTTTCTAATTCATTCAAATTATACCACTTTTAAAGCGAGATTATACACAATATTCTTTCTTTTATTATTCAAATTCTCGCCACGAAAAATTGATATTCAATTTATATTGGTCGGCTATGCTATGGAAGGTATCATTCTTAAACTGGAAAAGGAGTGTCATAAGATGAACAAATTTTTGAACCCGATCACGGATTGGGTCTCGACGAAAAAAGGGATGACGATCACGTTGATCTTCTGGGTGGTCTTGATGCTCGGACTCAGCATGGGCCTGCGCCTCAACGACTACAAAGTGGCGAATTTCCAATCGCTGCCGAATAATGCGGAATCGATCATCGCCGACAACAAACTGAAGGAATACTTCCCGAATGACCAAGGGACACCGGGAATTTTAGTCTTCCATAATAGCGAAGGCGAAGTGGATCCGGAAGCCACTAAGGAGATCCTTGCGGGCATCACTGAGGCAAATCTTGAAGGCGTCGACTCGATTGTCGACATTAGCCAATTGCCCCCGCCTGCTCTTGAAGGATTCTTCTCTGAAGACAAATCGACGATGATCATCCCGATGACGCTTGAAGCCGGACTCGGCAGTGCGGACTTCGCGGAAATCAACGACGAAGCTTCTGATATCGGCAGCGACATTGCTGCTGGCTACGACAATATGGAATTTTACATCACCGGGCCGGCTGGAATTGCCGGCGATACGGTGAAATTATTTGAAGAAGCGGATTTTGTTTTATTGATCGCGACGGTGTTGATCATTTTGGTTCTGTTGATCGTGATTTACCGTTCGCCATTACTCGCGTTCATCCCGCTGCTCGCGACCATCATTGTGTACCAGGTCGTGAACCAGACATTGGCGTTTATGGGATCTGCCGGACTTGAATTGACGAGCCAAACGATGTCGATCATGAGCATCTTGCTCTTTGCGGCAGTCATCGACTACTCGCTATTCGTTTTCTCCCGCTACCGCGAGGAATTGAATCATTACGAAGACAAATACAAAGCGATGAAATTCGCCATGCGCGCAACGGGTGAACCGGTGTTCTTCGCCGGCGGTACCGTTCTTGCAGCGATGTTGATCTTGTTCTTTGCAGACTTCCGCGATTATGCGAACTTCGCACCGATCTTCGGAACCGCTGTATTCATCATCATGATTGCGTCTATAACGTTGATCCCTGCGCTCTTCACGCTATTCGGCCGCAAGGCGTTCTGGCCGAAAGTGCCGAAATACGGCCAAGCAAAAGAAGTGAAACACGGCATCTGGGGGCCGGTCGCAAAATTTGTGGTCAATAAACCCCTGCTTTCCGGTGGACTTGTCGCTGTCTTGATGATTATTTCAGCTTTGAACGTGCTGAACCTGGATTTTGAATTTGATACGGTGAAGTCATTCCCTGAAGACATGCCTTCCCGTGTCGGCTATGAAATTGTTGAACAAAATTTCGATAAAGGCGAAATCGCCCCGTCCACTTTGCTGGTGGAAAGCGATGAACCGATTTCAGAAGAAGCAGCTGCTGCCCTTTCTGAACAATTGATGGCTTACGACGAAGTTGCGTCGGCCCGTTTGTCCGGCCAGACGGAAGACAGCACCGCTGTGAAATACAGCGTCGCCTTGTCGCTCAACCCGTATTCGACCGAAGCGCTTGATTTCGTCGAGAAATTGCGCGGCGACAGCGACGCCTTGCTTGAAGACGCGTCAATTGACGGCGATACGTATTTCGGCGGCATCACACCGAAACTCGTTGATGAACGCGAAGTAAATAATAGCGACATTTATAAGATTGTCATACTCGAGACTTTATTGATCCTTGTGCTGCTGTTCGCCTTGACCCGTTCGTGGAAAATGCCGATTTACATGATGGCAACGATTCTCTTGTCTTATGTATCGGCACTTGGTCTCGGGATTTTCCTTGTCGATGTGCTATTCGGCTATGAAGCGATCAGTACCCGCGTTCCGGTCTATGCGTTCATCTTCCTGGTCGCGCTTGGCATCGATTACAACATCATTTTGGTCTCACGCTTCATGGAAGAACGCAAAATGCACAAAGTCAAAGATGCCCTTGAAATCGCCATTCGGAATACCGGCGGCGTCATTTCTTCTGCCGGCATCATCTTGGCCGCTACATTCGCCGCTTTGACGACGATGCCTATCGCCGATTTATTCGTTTTCGGCTTCATGGTTTCGATCGGTATTTTGATCGATACGTTCTTAGTGCGCGGCATGCTGCTTCCGGCATTGATATTGTTTTTTGAAAAAGATAAGTAAACCCTTCATAATAAGAGAGTCCGGCCGGCGTATGCGCCGGACTTTTTACTGACAGGAGGATTCTCAATGAAAATACTAGTCGTTGACGACGACTTATATATCCAGCAATTGGTCGTAATCCACCTTGAAAAAGAAGGCTATATGGTGTTCCGCGCCAATGATGCGGCAGAAGCCTTATTGCTGTTAGAGGAAGTCCAGGTCGATTTGGCGATTGTCGACGTGATGATGCCCGGCATGGACGGCTTTGAATTGACCCGGATCCTGACGCAGGACTTATCGATTCCGGTGATTTTATTGACCGCGAAAGGCCAGTTGGAAGACAAAGAAAAAGGCTTTTTATCGGGTAGCGAAGATTATATGGTGAAACCGTTTGAGCCGAAAGAATTGCTGTTCCGGGTAGCGGTCGTGCTTCGGCGTTCTGAACGTGCGGTGCAGGAAAACTTGCAGGCGGGCAATGTGTCGATTAACCGCCGCAATTTCGAAGTGGCGATCGGCCATGAAACTTTGATCTTGCCGCTGAAGGAGTTCGAATTGCTGTCGCTTCTCGTGTCGCGCGCCAATCAGGCAACGCCGCGCCCCCTTTTGATGGAATATGTCTGGGGCGAAGACCATGATGGCAACGAAATGACCTTGAATACGCATATCAACCGCATCCGCGACCGGCTGAAACGCTACGGGGCCGATGTTGAAATCCATACGCTTCGCGGCATCGGCTATAAGCTCGAGGCACCGAAATGAAAACTTTATACCGCCAGTTTATCGTTGCAACCTTGTTCATTTTGCTCGTTGCCGTTGTGATCGGCTTTACATTGGCGAACGCCTTCTATTTGACGGTCATGAAAGAACAGGCAACCGAACAGAATCTTGATATTGCAGAAGAAATTGTCTCCAGCCTGAATATGGCACCGCATTCTCAAGACAGTTTTAACAGCTACCTGGAGTCGGTGTCGAATCTCGGCTATCAAATAGCCATCGTTGACAGTACTGGGCAAAAGACCTTTTACGGAGACGCTTTTGACAATACCGAATTGCCGGAGGAAGCCGAGCGCGTCTTGACGGATGGCGAAATTTATAAGGGCCTCGACAATTTGTCGAGCAGGATTTTCATGATTGCCCATTTTACCAACCAGCTTCATAATACCGTCGGGGTGCCTTTCACTTTTGAAGGTGATGCGTATGGGCTCTTTATCCGTCCAGATACGAAATTGGTCGGCGCTGATATCCATTCGGTGTTGATCGCTTTTGTCTTGGCCATTGCGATCGTCAGCATTGCCGGCATGATTTGGCTCGCCCGGCAATTGACCCGCCCGATTGTCCAATTGACCGAAGCGACCAAACACATCGCGCAGGAAAACTACAATTACCCGCTGGATATCCAGCGAAACGATGAAATCGGCCAATTGTCGGAGAGCTTTAACTTGATGCAGACGCAATTGAAGCATAACGATCTCGCGCGCAAATCATTTATCAGCAATGTGTCGCACGATTTCCAGTCGCCGCTTATGAACATCCAAGGCTATGCGGATCTGCTGGCGTCGCCGAACCTGCCGGAAAGCGACCGGCTCGCCTACACCGCCATCATCGACCAGGAAGCGAAGCGGCTATCGAGTTTGACGCGGCAATTGCTGCTGCTCACTTCACTTGACCAAGGCGCGTATCCGATGAAACAAAAAGCGTTCCCGCTCGATGAACAATTGAAGCGCGTCGTCCAGAAATACCGCTGGCGCCTGGAAGAAGAAGACATCGACATTTCTTATAAGCTCGCCCCCCTCTCGTTCTTTGGGGATGCTGAACTGCTCGAAAACGTCTGGGAGAATTTATTGACCAATGCCATTAAGTACAATAAACCCGGTGGCAGCATTGAAATCACCTTGCAATCATTCGAGCAGGAAGTGGTTGTGGAGTTTAAAGACAGCGGCATCGGAATCAGCGAACCGGCAATCGGCCAGCTGTTCGACCGCTTTTACAGGGTCGATGCCGCCCGCAAAAAAGACGGCACGGGACTTGGGCTATCCATTGTCCAACAGATTGTCGCTTTGCATCACGGGATGGTTGACGTTAACAGTGAAGTCGGTGTCGGCAGCCTCTTCACCATCCGTTTTACATTAGACGAAACACATTAGGAGGAATTTTTTTCATGGAAAAAGTTTGGAGTTTACGATTGATTCAATTTGCAGCAGTCTTCGGGCTGTTCGGTACATTTATCGGATCGATGATGGCCGGGGAAATGGACTATTCCCTTCGCCCGATCCACGCACATATTTTGCTAGTCGGCTGGCTGTCGGTTTTTGCCTGGGGCATTTTCTACCGCGTCTACACAGTTCGCTTCAAAATGCTCGTCACGATTCACAGCATCTTCGCTATGGCTGGTGCGTTCATGCTGACGAGCGGCATGTGGCTGTATAATTTGAACCCGTTCAATTGGAATGAAACCTTCGTTATGATTTACTTTATCGTCGGCGGCAGCTTGCTGCTGATCGCGTTCTTCCTGTTCTTGGTTGTAACGTTCGTGACCGAAAAAGAATAAAACACGCAATCCCCTCAGATTTCTCTTTCTGAGGGGATTTTTTTGAGCAAAGAAATCAAAAATTCATTACAATAAGGAATAAGAACACGATAAAATTCCATCAATCCGGGGGTGTTGGATTTGTATAAATTACCGAAATCACATTTTTGGCATGGCCGCATCGACAGTAAAACCGACCGCAACAGTTTTTATTTTCACCAGGCAATCGAGTTTCTGGGCACCGATGAAGTGCCGGTTGAAGGCTCGCCTTTTGCCATTCTCGGGTTTGAATGCGACGAAGGCGTTCGGCGCCTCGGCGGCAAACCGGGGGCTGCGGAAGCTTCGAACGAAATCCGCCGCCATTTGGCCGATCTCCCTTATCACCTCGGCGACCGAAAGACGATCGATACCGGTGCCGTGATGTGCAAAGGCGATGCGATGGAAAAAGCGCAGCGCGAACTCGGCGAACATGTCGAACGCCTGCTGCAATCGACGATTCCGATTATTCTGGGCGGCGGCCACGAAACGGCATATGGCCATTATTTAGGCGTTCGCCGTTTTGCTGGGCCTGAAGCAAAAATTGGCATCATCACCATCGATGCGCATTTTGATTTGCGCGATGCGGAGCCGCCGAACGCAAGCTCGATGTTCCGCCAAATTCTTGAAGCCGATGCAAACAGCGGAGTGCTGGCACTCGGCATCCAGCCGCTTGCGAATACCCGCACATTGTTCAATAAAGCTGAAGAATTGGGTGTCCGCTTTGTCTTGGCGGAAGAGTTTGCCATGGGCAATATCCAGCAAGCGCAATCCGTCATCGATGCATTTTGCGGTGAACACGATGCGGTTTTCTTAAGCCTGTCGATGAATGCCTTGTCTTCGTTGTATGCACCCGGCGTCATGGCCCCGTCGCCTTTCGGATTGGAGCCGGCCATCGTGCGGCAATTGCTGTGGCATATCGTCGCGAACGAAAAGATCATCAGCTTCGATTTATGTGAAGTCAATCCGGAACTTGATGAACACGGCAAGACGGCAAAACTGGCGGCTTATTTGCTGGCTGAAATGCTGGCGGCGTTCCATTGATGTAACTTCTTTTGAGCCGTTTCCGTCTACTGGAAAAGGAGTGATGGCAATGAAGAGCTTGCTGGTTTTATTGAGCGGTGCGGTTTTGGTTTTATCAGGCTGCTTTTATGGAGAGGCGAAGATTACCGAGACACAAGCAGTGGAAATTGTGCTTGATGATCATGAAGGACCTATCGGCAAGGTTCAATTGGTTTCCGTCGAACATGCCAAGGGCAGGTATGTCGTGGAGTGGGAAAACGAGGCGAATTGCGCGTCCGGCAAAGACTTTGTCAACGACCAAAGCGGCGAGATTGAAATGGGCGAAATGACAATTTGTTAATCATTTGAAACTTTTCACGTGCTCTTCCGTATTTTAATTACGGAGGCGATTTGATGGACTTATTGATGATGGGCACCATTCTTGGCCTCGGCTTTCTTTTCTTGATCGGTTTTGAAATGAACAAAAAGGCAAAAGTGAAGTTGGCTGAGATTGAACTGAAGCGCGATCAAGTAGCGCTTGAAAAAAAGAAATTGGAGCTTGGTTTGAGAAGCGATACATAAGGCATGGAGAGGATGGGATCCTCTTCAGGCTTTTTTAGTTTGAGGGCGTTTTGAGTGACGGCGGAATGTGGTATGTTTGCGGGATTTTAGACTTTGTTTGCGGAATAACTGCTTTTGTTTGCGCAATACGCATGGTTATTTGCGCAATATTGAAGTTTGTTTGCGGAATCCGCCAGTTTGTTTGCGAAAACCCGCTGTATGCCTAAAAGCGGATGTTTTTCGCTCGCGAAAAACATCCAATCTCTTAAAAGGAAGCCATCGCTTTGGCGATGGCTTTTTTATTCTAATATTTCAATCAGGTGCTCGTAAAAAATAAATTCCTTAATCTTTTAAACCAATTCTGTCTTCTGATCCAATTCAGGATTTGTTGCTTCTGCCTTAACTAGCCCTGTGAAGTGATCAGGTTTGACGGCCGCTTTTACTTTCATTACTGCGAAGTAAACAATTCCTGATGCGATTAACGATTGGACAGCTGGAATTCCGAACGTATTGACGTACTGTGTTAAATAACCGACCAGCACCCCAACTACAAGCGCAATCGTTGCCATCCAGTTCCACCCTTTATTGTCCACCCATTGCTGCTTTCGGATAAAGAAGAAATCAGCCATCATGACTCCTGCAATAGCTGGATAGATCAATGCCGTCATATAAAGGAAGTCCATGAAATAATCCAGAATTCCTGCTAAAGCGATAATGATCGCGATGATAGTACCGATCAATGTCAAAATAGCACGGCCTTTATTAGAATTGACATTGAAGATATTCGCCATAGCCAAGCCCATACTATAGTTATTGACTAATTGGCTTGTCCAAGTCGCAAACCAAAGGATCAGGAAGCCCCAAACCGGGAAGCCAAGATTCATCATGACATTTACGATATCTGCATCTCCAACACCGACTGACATGATAGCACCGACATAGAATAACGGGAACCCAACAGCGATAATACCCAGCGGAATTAGAACGTTGTCTTTAACTTTCGGTTTTGCATAACGTGTATAATCGGAAGCGATCACCCACTGCGAAACATTGATTCCGATTACCAGGCTCAATGCAGCAAGGAAAGTCATGGATGGTTCCGGACGCCATGACATAATAGTGCTCCAGCCTGTATTTTGAAGCGCATAAAAAATACCGCCAATGATTAACAAAAGTCCTGCTGGAACTGCAATGTAATCGGTCCATTTCATTGAACCATAACCAATGATAGATGGGATTGCGAACAGCAAGCCTACAATTACAGTAACAATCGCCCACGGCATAAATTCATTTTCATAGTCAATGCCGAGCATGGCTGATATGGCATTTCCGGCAACCGCTGTCTGTAAAGCCCACCATCCGAGAGACACAATGAAAATGGTCATTCCGACGATAAATCTAGCTTGGGCAGCTCCAAAACTGGTACGGGCAATAACGGAAGAAGAACGGCCTGTTTTGGCACCGATGTATCCAGCAACCGCATTGCCGATCCATTGGATAATAAATAAAGAAACAAGCAGTATCCAGAAAATCTCCGACATGCCGAATGCACCTGCAAGTGTCGCCCCTACCATCAGGACAGGTATTGTAAATTCCAATCCTCCAAAAATCATTGCTGGTGTCAGCCAGTGCTGACGTTTATCCCCTGGAATCGCTGCTAAAGCTTCATCTTTTCCTACTGCATTTGTTGAGCCCTTTTTTCCCATTTTCAATCCCCCTTTTGGTTTGATGATTTGTTTATCTAATTAACCGACCATGACAAAGACCAGTTCACAGTCTTCCTTGCCATCATTAACCGCTATATGTTCTTCTCCTTTTGGAATGTAGGTGGCTTGTCCGGCTGAAACGCGATATTGCTTGCCATCGATTTCAGTAACGAGTGAGCCTTTGACAATAACTGAGTATTCGTTTTCTTCATGTTTTGAAACTCCGGATAATGGCACTGTTTCGCCGGGACGTATGACAACATGCCCTACCTTGACTGTCATTTCAGATTGCTTCTCTTCAAATATGGTATGCATTGAATATGCTTCATTGCCTTGCTGTTCCAACTCTTTGATGTTTAAAATGTCCATGCTTATGCTCCTCTCCCGATTAAACCGTCCACTTCAAATGTCTCTTCATTGACAATGACTCCAAATACTTCTTTTGCTTGTTCGACCGTGAGGTATTCATTCTTCACATCTCTTGCAACTTGTTCTGCCGGTCGTTTTTTCGGCTCTCCGTATCCGCCGCCTGTTGCCGTCATCAGTTTGACGACGTCGTCTTTATTTAACGGATACCGTGGATAAATGCCAAATGGACCATCTTTTTCGCCATTAGCCTTTTCGATAGTGAATTCATTCGGAGAACCTTGTTCCCCGCCATTTAATCCCCATGGCAAATATTTATTGCGGCCGAATGTCGCTGATACGAATTGTTTATCTGCCATAGCGCGATAAGCTCGGGTCACTCCTGCCCCGCCAATATATTGGCCTGCCCCTGCTCCATCCGTCCGGAGACTGTATTCGTCAATCATGACACCATAGCGTGTTTCGGCTACTTCAACTGGAACGTTATAGGTTTCGCCATCACCGATGCAGAACTGTCCTCTTGCACCGTCCTGCCCTTTCGCAGCTCCCCACCCGCCTGCTGAAGGCTCTACAATCAGGAATGGTTCATTTGTTTCGTGGTGATCTCCTGATAAAGTCACTGCACAAACTGATAATAATTGGCCCGCAGACAATCGTTCCGGAAGGGAAGGTGCCAATGCCTGCCACACAAGATCTGCGCCTCCTTGCATACTCTCCCAGTAAATCGATACCGGAGCTGGGCGCTCGGCAGCAAGAATTGATTTCGGATCGGTAATGATTTCAAGCGGACGGAAAACTCCATCGTTTACATCCTGCGAGGGATTTGTAGCTGCCAGAAAAATTGTGCGAACAGCAGATACAAGCCCTGTATAAGTGCAGTTTACTGGACCAGGCACTTGCGGATGGCTTCCGCGGAAATCACAGATGAATTTGTCATCAGTAATGGTCACTTTCACTTTAATTGGAAAAGGACCATTTTCGAAACCGTCGTCATCGACGAAATCCTCTGCATAAAATTCACCTTTTGGCAGTTTGGCCAATTCTTTTCTTGCCATCTGTTCTCCATGGTCCAAATGGTGGTCAATGGATGCTTGCACAACTTCTGCTCCATTTTTTTCACATAGTTCTTTCACGCGTTTATCACCTGTCCGAAGCGCCGCTACTTGAGCCCATAAGTCCCCGATTGATAAATCCGGGAAACGGATATTCACTTTTATAATGTCTAGAACTGATTGATTCAGTTTGCCTTCATCGAATAATTTGACGCATGGAAATTGCAGCCCTTCCTGGTAAATTTCTGTAGCGTCATTGCTGAATGAACCAGGATCTTTACCTCCGACATCAGTCCAATGTGCTTTGTTGGCAGAAAATGCAACTAGTTTTCCTTCGTGGAAAATCGGCATCACCAATCCGACATCCGATAAATGTGAACCGCCGCCAACATACGAATCGTTGATGATAATGATATCCCCTTCATTTAATCCTTCTTCGCCAAATTTATTTAAAGTTTCTTTCACCATGAACGTCAACATTCCAATAAATCCGGTAACACCATTTCCTTGGGTCAATAACTGTCCTTTAGCATCTGTTAAACCGCTCGCATAATCCAAAACTTCATAGATAATCGGACTCATCGATGTACGTGCCAGTGCATGAAACATTTCGTCCCCAATGGCAATTAAAGAATCTTTGACGATTTCAATCGTAAACGGATCGACCTTCACTTGGCTCATAGCTGTCATCTTATTGCACCTCCAACTCGATTAGTAAGTTTCCGTAAGCATCAACCGACAAGGTTTGTCCGGTATAGAAAACCGTAGTGGCTGTCGGTTCTTCGACAATCGCCGGTCCCTCGATCTTCATCCCAGGTACAAGCAAATCACGGTGATAAACTTTAGTCGGCACCCAGCCTTCATTTTCATAGAAAACATTTCTTGTTTCTTTCAATGCCGATTCTAACGGCCGATTCTCCACTTCAAGTTTTTGAAGTTCGGGCTTTTGGACAGAACCAAAAGCAGTTAAATGTAAATTGACAATTTCTGTCTGTGCTTCGACCAATTTGAATGTGAAACTCTGCTCATGCAATTCATGGAACAGAGCAATCACATCTGTGATTGTCTCTCCGTTAATAACCCCTCCTGCCAATGGCACTTTCACTGTATGTTCCTGTCCTGAATAGCGCATATCAACAAATCGGTTGAAGACAATTTCTTCTTCTTTTACATTTTCTTCTGCGTACTGCTCTTTCGCTTGTGATTCGAGTTTATTCCATTCGTTATTCAACTCGCTTAAGTCAATATCCTGAAGACGGTTGATGTATGTCTGAATGTAATCATGGCGCAAATCTGTCATGAGCATTCCCCACGCAGAAAAGACAGATGAAGCAACTGGAACAACGACTTTTTTTACTCCCAAATCACGCGCAAGGGCTGGTGCATGCATAGAACCTCCTCCACCAAATGCCACTAGGGTGAAATCCCTCGGATCGTAGCCTTTGCGGACCGAAATGAGTTTTAAAGCATTTAGCATATTAGCATTAGCGATACGGATGATGCCGAGTGCTCCTTCTTCTTCGGTCAAACCGTAAACTTTAGATACTTTGTCATGGATCGCTTGCTTCACCGATTCCAAATTGACCTGGTAGTCGAAGTTTTCGGGCGACAAGCGTCCAGTCAGCAAATTAGCGTCAGTAGTTGTCGGCTCAGTTCCACCTTGTCCGTAAGCGACCGGCCCCGGCACCGCTCCAGCTGAATGCGGGCCGACTTTCAACGAACCGCCTTCGTCGATCCAGGCGATAGAACCTCCACCATTGCCGATTTCAACAATATCAACCACCGGTGATTTGATCGGATATCCTGCATTTAAATCATCTTTTTCAATGTAATAATCTGTGGAAACTTTAACTTCCCCGTTGCTGATCAATGAACATTTGGCAGTTGTCCCACCGATGTCAAATGCGATAACATTTTTCTCCCCGATGATTTCCCCAAGATATGCTGCACCGTAAATCCCTGCAACAGGTCCGGATTCCACCATATTGATTGGTGTCTTTTTTGCCTGTTCGAACGTCGTTGTACCGCCATTCGACTGCATAATATAATTGAAACTGTCAGCATCGTTCTCGACGAGTTTATTGTTCAAGCGGTTAATATAGCTTGAAGCGATTGGCTTTACATAAGAGTTCAAAACTGCTGTATTCGTGCGCTCGTATTCGCGCCACTCTTTAGTGACTTCGTGGGAAGCCGTCACAGCAACTTCCGGCCACAGCTGCTGGATCAACTCAACAGTCTGTTGTTCATGCTCAGGATTTTTATAGGCATGCAAATAAGAAACTGCGAGTGCTTCAACTTGTTCTTTTTTAAAGTATTCGATGAGTTCGGTAATCTGGTTAATATTGAGTGGAGTTATGACTTCCCCTTTTTGGTTCAGGCGTTCTTCAACTTCTTGGCGTAAATAACGTTCTACAAATGGAACCGGTTTCTTGTAGCGGACATTGAAGAGATCCGGCCGATTTCCCCGCGCGATTTCAATTACATCTCGAAACCCTTTAGTGGTAATTAAACCTGTCTTAACTCCCTTACGTTCAGTTAAGGCGTTAATGATGACCGTGGTTCCATGAATGAATGTTTCAATGTCCTGCTGGTCAATGCCGCTTTTTTCAATTACATCGATGACCCCTTGTTCAAAATTCGGAGGTGTCGTATGGCTTTTTGCCACTCCGACTTTTCCGTTATCATCCACATAAACCAAATCCGTAAAAGTTCCTCCAATATCAGTAGCCACTCTCATCAATATTCCCCTTCTTTCTTATTGATTTAAAATATCACTGGTGTCAGTACGCAGAGAATAACCGTCTCTTCATTTAATGGATTTTCCCAAGAATGCGGAACTTCTGAAGGATAGTGAATAGAATCCCCTTCTCTGACGAAATATTCCTTTCCATCTACTTTAAATAAAGCTGCACCCTTTAATACGTAATAAAATTCTTCACCAGGATGATCTGAAGTTTGTGTTTGTGTTTGCTTAGGAGCTAGGGTCACAAGCAAGGGTTCTAACGAACGCCCTCCGAATTCCCCGTTCAACCGTGTATACGTGGTTGAAGCTCCTTCTAATTTAAACGGCTTGCGGTCTTCTTCCTTCAGCATGTAATTATGGTTTGTATCTGAATCAAAGAAAAAAGTGATTGGGACTGAAAACGCATCGGCAATTTTCTTTAAAGAAGTAATGGCAAGGGAAGAAGAACCTCTTTCAATTTGAGACAAAAAACTGACGGATAGTTCTGTTTTCTCACTAAGATCTTTTAAAGTAAGACCTTTCTCAATTCTTAAATTCTTGATTTTTTGATAAATTCCATCCATATTCGAGTACCTTTCCCTTCCAAAAATACAGTGCAACAGTAATAATTCTAGTTTTATTAAACTTTTTACCATGATAGCATAATCACTTTTAAATTGGTAGAATATTTTTTAAATTAAAATTATTTTATTTTTTATGCTTTGTTGACACTTTCAGGTAAGAGAATCTTTGTTTGCAAAAACCCGCTGTATGCCTAAAATTGGCTGTTTTTCGCTCGCGAAAAACAGCCAAGCTCTTAAAAGGAAGCCCTCGCTTTGGCGATGGCTTTTTCAAATTGATCTTTTGATTTTCTTGGCGAGTTGCTCGCAAATTTTCTTGAGTTTCCCTCAAAATTGGATGAGTTGCTCTATAATTACGATGAGTTCCCCCTAACTTTGCGAAATCACCCCAAACTCACTCGAAATCACCCTTTTCCCTTGCGAAATCACCCAAACTCCATCTGAATTCACCCCATTCAATCTCGAAATCACCCCACACAATAAAAACCCCTCACGCATCACCTGCGCAAGGGGTCTCCTCTTAAATCGCCACTTTCTCATCAAATTGGCTATTGTATAAATCGGCATAGAAGCCGTCTTGTTCGAGCAATTCTGTATGCGTTCCTTGTTCGATCACATTCCCTTTGTCCATCACCAGAATCAGATCCGCGTCTTTGATAGTCGACAACCGGTGGGCGATGACAAAACTTGTGCGCCCTTCCATCAGGCGGTTCATCGCTTTTTGGATGAAGATTTCGGTGCGCGTATCCACACTTGATGTCGCTTCGTCCAGGATCATGATCGGCGGATCGGCGAGGATCGCTCTCGCAATCGTCAACAATTGCTTCTGGCCTTGCGAAATATTCGACGCTTCTTCGTTCAATACGGTATCGTAGCCGTCCGGCAATGTCCGGATGAAATGATCGGCGTGCGCCGCATCCGCTGCGGCGACGATTTCTTCTTCGGTTGCGCCGTTTTTGCCGTAGGCGATGTTGTCGCGGATCGTGCCGTTGAAGAGCCACGTATCCTGCAGCACCATCCCGAAGTTTTGGCGCAGCTCATTGCGCGACATGTCCCGCGTGTCGAGGCCGTCGATTTCGATTTTGCCGCCGTTCAATTCATAGAACCGCATCAGCAAATTGATCAACGTCGTCTTGCCGGCACCGGTCGGCCCGACAATCGCGACGGTCTGGCCTGGTGCAACTTGGATGTTCATGTCCTCGATCAGCAAGTCTTCGCCGTAGCCGAAATCGACGTTTTCGAAAACGACTTCGCCTTTCGCGCGTTCCAAGTGCAGCGCCGTGCTTTCTTTCTTCTCTTCTTCTTCATCGAGCAGCTCGAAGACGCGTTCCGCAGCAGCGACAGTCGATTGGATGATGTTTGCGATGTTCGCCGTCTGCATGATCGGCTGCGTAAACTGTTTCGAGTAGGTAATGAACGCCTGGATATCCCCGATCGAAATGGCCCGCTGGGTGACAAGAATCCCGCCGACGACGCTGATGACGACGTAGCTGAAGTTCCCGATCAACGTCATCAGCGGCTGAATGATCCCCGAGATAAACTGGGCTCTCCGTCCCGCTTCGTACAATTCTTCATTGACTTCATCGAATTGCGCAACCGCTTTTTTCTCATGGCCGAATGCTTTTACGACGGAATGGCCGGTGTACATTTCTTCGATGTGGCCGTTCAATTCACCGAGTGATTTCTGCTGGTTCGCGAATTGCTTTTGCGACCGTTTCAAAATCGGCTGGATGACGAATAAAGATAGCGGCAGCGAAACGAAGGCAATCAGCGTCAGCCACGGACTGATCGTCAGCATCATGATGATGATCCCGACGAGCGTCACGACGGACGTGATGAATTGCGTCAAACTTTGCTGCAAGGTGCTGCCGATCGTATCGATGTCGTTTGTCATGCGGCTCAGGATTTCGCCGTTTGGCCGGCTGTCGAAATAATGGAGCGGCAGCTTTTCCAATTTTTTATTCACATCTTGCCGAAGGTCATAAACCGTATCCTGCGCGACCGTCGACATGACGTATTGCTGGATGTAATTGAAAAGGCTGCTGAACACATAGAGCCCCGCGAGCAGCATCAGGATCTGGCCGATGGTGCCGAAATCGATGCCCGTGCCGGTTCCGGTCAGCTTATTGTACGCCCCTTCAAACAATTCGGTGATGGCCATCCCCATGATTTTCGGGCCGACGATCATGAAGACCGTCGATAGGATGGCGGCAATAAATACAGCGATCAGCCGGTTTTGGCGCGGTTTTAAGTAGCGCAATAAACGCTTGAATGTCGCTTTGAAGTTTTTCGGCTTTTCCCCGGGCATCGACATGCCAGGAGGCCCGCCCGGATGTCCGCCGCCGGGCCGGCCTTGGGGCCGTTTTCCATTGCTCATGCGATTTCCTCCTCTGACAGCTGGGAATACGCGATTTCTCGGTAAACTTCGTTGTTTTTCATTAATTCTTCGTGTGTGCCCATGCCCGCTATGCGCCCTTTTTCAAGAACGATGATGCGGTCGGCATCGACGACCGTGCTGACGCGCTGCGCCACCAATAGAACGGTCGCATCTTTTGTTTCGTCTCTTAATGCTGCACGCAGCTTGGCATCGGTTTTAAAATCCAGCGCAGAGAAGCTGTCGTCAAATATATAAATATCCGGTTTCCGGACAAGCGCACGCGCAATCGCGAGCCGCTGTTTCTGCCCGCCGGATAAATTCGAGCCGCCTTGCTCCAGTTCCGTTTCATAGCCTTCTTTTAACCCGCTGATGAATTCGGTTGCCTGGGCAATCGATGCCGCGTGCTCCAGTTCGGCTGGCGTTGCATCAGGCTTGCCGAAACGGATATTGTCCGCAATCGAACCTGTGAACAGAATCGCTTTCTGCGGCACAAAGCCGAGTTTCGAACGGACTTCATCTTGCGTCGCTTGGCGAATATCGACGCCGTTGACGCGAATGGCCCCTTCTGAAATATCGTAGAAGCGCGGAATCAAATTGATCAAAGTGGATTTGCCGGAACCGGTCCCGCCGATGATTGCCGTGATTTCACCCGGCTTCGCTTTGAAGCTGATATTAGATAACGCTGGCTCTTCCGCACCCGGGTAGCTGAAAGTGACGTTGTCGAATTCCAGCGTGCCGCGTTCGCGGTCCGCTGTTTTATTGCCCAAATCCTGGAACGCCGGTTTCATTTCCAATACTTCATTGATCCGCTTCGCTGAAACGGCAGCACGCGGAACCATCATGAACATCATGGATGCCATGACGAGCGCGAACATGATCATCATGACGTATTGGATATACGCCATCAAATCCCCGATCTGCATGCCGCCGTTGTCGATGCGGATGCCGCCGAACCAGATGATTCCGACAACCGTCAAGTTCATGACGAGCATCATGATGGGCATCATGAACGCCATGATTTTATTGACCCGAATCGACACATCGGTCAAATCGCGGTTCGCTTTTTGGAGCCGTGCTTTTTCTTCCGTTTCCCGGTTGAACGCACGCACGACCCGGATGCCCGTCAAGTTTTCACGGAGCACCAAGTTCAAGCGGTCCAAGCGTTTCTGGACTTCCTGGAAAAGCGGCACCCCTTTTTTCAGGATGAGCAGGATGGCACCGACCAGCACCGGCATTGCAGCGACAATGACCAGCGACAACTTCGCATCTTTTGAAATCGCCATGATCAATCCGCCGGTCAGCATAATCGGTGCGCTGATGACCATCCGCAGGAGCATGATGACCACTTGCTGGATTTGCGTGATGTCGTTCGTCGTCCGCGTAATAAGCGACGCCGTTCCGACTTCATCGAATTCCTGCAGCGAAAATTTCTCGACGTGGCTGAAGACTTTGCGGCGCAAATCGCGTCCCATCCCCATTGCCGCTTTGGATGAATAAAAGCTGGCACAAATTGCTGCGACAGCTCCAAGAGCCGAGATGAGCAGCATCCAGCCGCCGATTTCCCAAATGTACGGAATATTGCCTTTGACTACTCCGTTGTCGATAATATCGGCCATCAAGGTCGGCAAGAACAAATCCGCCATCGACTGCCCGAAGATCAATAAAACAACGGCTGCGACAAACCATTTATACGGTGCTAAATTCTTTAATATTTTCAGCATTTATGCCGCTCCTCTTGTCGTGTATTCGTTAACTTTTCGTTGATTTGCTGATGGACTTCCAGCAATTTTTCGTATTGCTCATCCGTCAGCGACTCCGTGACTTCCTGAAACACTTGATGGACGCCGCCTTCATGCTGATGAATCTTCTCGATCAATTCGGCACCGAGCGGGCTCAGCGACAGCAGCGTTTCCCGCCGGTTGCCTTCCACTTGTTCTCGGTCAATCAAGCCATCCCGCACCAATCCGTCAACTGCTTGGCTCAAGGTGCTTTTTGGAAGCATGGTCTTCTTCCCAATCTTTTTCTGGGTCATTTCTGCCGTTCTCGCGAGCGCCATCAGAATCGTGTACTGCGGCATCGACAACCCGTGGTCCGCTGCCGTCTTCTGGACGTAGCGAATCATATTCCGGTGAATGCCGGCAAATGAACGCAGTAACTGCGCCGACTTTAAAAACTTTTCATCTTGCTGAATCATATCGCCGCCTCTTTCTATTCGAAATTAAACTGTTCATTTTGGAACTGTTCGTTTTGGTTTTATTAATATACTGCTAATTTTGGTGATAGTCAATTGATTGAGCTTGATGCTTTGACCTTCTGAAATGATGAAATCACCCAACATGTTGACGAAATTACCCCAAAGCATCTCGAAATCACCCCTGCACGCTGCGAAATCACCCTAAACCCTTCCGAAATCAACTTTCACCCATAAAAAAGGAACCGCCGCGTGGCAGTTCCTTAGCTTGTTGAAAAAGGGGTGAAATTAAGCTTCTGCTTCTACAATCCGCACTGCGGCGCTATGGACAGAGTTCCCACAATAAGCCGAGAAACCCACTCGTCTTATTGCTCCACCCTGTCCGGAACCGCGCCGGTGCTTGGGCACTTTCTTAAGATATGGAGCAAAACAGCGGAGACGCCTTGGGGAATAAGCGAAGTGCTGAGATCCACTCGGGCATGAAGCCCGAGTTAGCTCAGCGCGAGCCAAGAGTTGGCCGAAGCCTGCGAGGGTCAACTGTTTGCGACGAAGCTAGCGAAGCAATACAAGGAGCACATGTTTTCGGCAAGCAAAACGGTTTTGCGGAATATCGCGTTTCTAAACGAAACTTGCTTTAGTTTCTATTTTTTCAACACTTTAAAAGGAACCGCCGTGTGGCAGTTCCTTCCTTTATTCGGTTAAGGGCTCGTGGCCATCAGTTTATAGACTTCGGCGGCCATTGCGGCGACGTAATCGCTGCCGCCGTTGTCTTCGACGTTTTCGACCATCATCGCCAAGATGAATTTCGGGTCTTTCGTGTTATAGGAAACGAAATAGCCGTTCTCTTTGCCGCGCGCTTCGCCTGCCGCTTTCAGTTCGGCAGTGCCGGTTTTGCCGGCAAGCGGGATGTTATCGAGATTCGCGGACTGGGCATAGCCATCTACGACGACATTGCGCATCGCCGTGCGAAGCGTCGCTGCTGTATCTGCACTCATCAAATCCTTTTTCCATACTTGCGCATCCTCTTCATCGAACAGGAGCGTCGGCTTCAGCATGGTGCCATCCGTCAAGAACGGCTCGTACATCATCGCAAGGTGCAGGATGTTCGTCAGCATCTGCCCTTGGCCGAACGAAGAATCCGCGAGCTGGCCTTCTGAGCCAAGGCTGCCGTCATTGGAAATTTGCGAAGCCGTCAATTCCATCGCTTCCAACGGCACGGTTTCTCCGAAGCCGAATTGCTTCAAGCCTTCGGTGAACGTTTCACGCCCCATTTTCAGTGCTTGCTGGGCGTAATAAATATTGTCTGAGTAAATCAGGGATTTGTTTAAATCGATCGGATTTGGCGCTTCCGGATGCAGGCGGGAAACACGGTACGTGCCCCACGAATCATCTTTTTGCCACGTCTTGCCGTTGATCGTCAAGCCTTCGTCCGGCTTCAGCGTTCCTGCTTCCATGCCAATCGCGGCTGTGATCGGCTTTATTGTGGAGCCTGGCACGTAGCTTTGGGCAAAGCGGTTGAAGAGCGGATTTTTCGCATCTTCTTCTAGTGCCTTGTAGCGGGCGCCGCTGATGCCCGTGACAAATTCGTTCGGATCATAGGCAGGCGAGCTGACAAGCGCCAGCACTTCCCCTGTTTTCGGATCGACCGAAGCCGCCGCTCCCGTTTCGCCTTTCATGGAATCGTAGGCAGCTTTTTGAAGCGATGCGTTGATCGTCAGCTTGACCGTTTCGCCTTCTACCGGTTCCTGCTCTGCAATAATGATCGGCTCTGCGTTTTCCTGCGGTTTCTTAATATAGATCTGCATGCCATCCGTTCCGCGCAGACGGTCTTCAAGCAAACTTTCCAAACCGCGGCGGCCGATCTGGTCGGTTTCTGTATAGCCTTTGTCTTTCAGCTCTTCCAGCTGCTCCGCTGAAATCGCGCCGGTATAGCCGGTGAGATGCGCCATGGCCGGACCGTATGGATATTCGCGCATTTCAATGGTGCGTGCCCCGACTCCCGGAATCGCGACCAATTTGTCGATCAAGGCGCCGTTCGTTGCAGCCGTTTTGCCGATTGGCACAAACAACTCCGGCTTAACCCATGACTGGTTCAATTGCGCGTCAATCGCTTCGACGGTCGTTCCGAGCAATTTGGCGATTTCCGTTTTCTTCGACGGATCCGCCAATTTCTCCGGTACGATGCCGATGCTGTAGCCCGTGCCGTTTTTCGCCAATACCAAGCCGTCGCGGTCCACAATTTCACCGCGGTATGCCGGAATCCGGGTAAAGCCGATTTCGTCATCGGGCTCAAGCTCAGGGAAAATGTACGACTGGTCCCATTCAACGAACCAGTTCGCTTCGTCGTCCCGTGTTTCATTTAACAGCGTAATGGTTTTCTCAAACTCCACCGGCCCTGCCAGCGTCTCCATCTTCACCTGTATCGGAAAATCCGCCGGTTTTTCCGCATCCCATTCGGCATCTTCCGCGGGTTTGTCATACGTCACTTCGATCTTATCTATGCCAAGGTCTTCCTGCAGCTTTTCTTGCCGGTCGACAAACTCTTCCGCTGGAAAAGCCTCTTTCGTTCCGGCATTTAAATAGTCTTTATACATCGCAGCGAATTCACCTTTGTTCCAATGGCTTATGTATTCGGCCAATCGCTCTTCCGGCGTCGTTTTTTCCTGGCAGCCCGCAAGCACGGCCATGAGGAATAAAATCAAGAGGCCGAACAAGGCTTTCTTCATATTGAACCTCCTCATAAATTCTTTTCTTTATATTACCAATATTTTTATCAGAAGAAAACAAAACCCGGCGGCCTGTTTGAGAGGCTGCCGGGTGCTGGAATCATTTGATTAGTTTGTAGACGCGCGCTTCGTATGGAAGCAATTGCTGCGGTTCGATATGCGAGTAGTTCGCGAGCAGCAGGTTCGCCTCTTCCGGCTCATCCCATAGGCAAGCGTGCTGGCCGAGGTTGGCAACGACGAGCACTTTGTCGTTCTCGTCTTCCCGGAGATACGCATAGACCGCTTCATGGCCGAGTTCGACGAGTTCGTAGCTGCCGTAAACCAAAACGTCCATATGCTTGCGCATCCAGATCATCTGCTTATAGAAAGAAAGGATCGAACGCGGATCTTGCTGCTGCGCTTCCACGTTCAGCCAATCGTAGTTCGGGTTGACGCCGATCCACGGAAGCGCTGTTGAGAATCCGGCATGGTCGCTTGCATTCCATTGCATCGGTGTGCGGGAATGGTCGCGGCTTGTCGCTTTGATCAAGGTCATAACGGAATCATGGTCCATGCCGTTTGCACGGTTATAAAAATAAAGATTATGGGTCTTCACGTCATTATAATGTTCGATTTCATTGAATGGCGCATTGGTCATGCCGATTTCCTGGCCCTGGTAGATGAACGGCGTCCCCTGCATGAAAAAATACATGCAAGCGAGGGCTGTTGCACTTTCCCGCCAATAGTCTTTGTCGTTGCCCCAAGTAGAGACGATACGCGGACGGTCGTGGTTTTCAATAAACAGCGCATTCCAGCCGATGCCTTCCACGCCTTTTTGCCAGCGCGTCAGCACTTCCTTCACGCCGCGCACATTGATGCCATTTTCGAGTTCCGTGTTCCAAAGGCCCATGTCTTCAAACTGGAAGACCATATTGAATTTACCGTCTTTTTCGCTGACCCATTCTTCAATATCCTTCGCTTGGACGCCATTCGCTTCGCCGACCGTCATGATGTCGTATTTGGCAAACGTCTCATCGCGCAGCTCTGCGAGCAACGGCTGGATGCCATTGACATTCATCATTTTCTCCCAAGCCGGCACATATTCTTTGCCTTCTGCATTCGGCATATTGGTGAAGTCTTTTTTAATGTGGCTGATGGCATCTACACGATACCCGTCAACACCTTTATCGAGCCACCAATTGACCATATCGAACAAAGCTCTTCGGACTTCCGGGTTTTCCCAGTTCAAATCCGGCTGTTTTTTCGAGAAAAGGTGCAAATAATATTGCCCTGTCCCTTCATCAAATTCCCAGGCCGGACCGCCGAAAATGCTTTCCCAGTTGGTCGGTTCGTCGCGCCAGATGTACCAGTCGCGTTTCGGGTTGTCTTTCGACGAACGCGATTCGATAAACCAAGGATGCTCGTCGCTCGTATGGTTAATCACCAAATCGATGATGAGTTTCATGCCGCGCGCATGCACTTCAGCGAGCAGCCGGTCGAAATCTTCCATCGTTCCGAATTCTTCGAGAATGCCCTGGTAGTCGCTGATGTCGTAGCCGTTATCGTCGTTCGGCGATTTGTACATCGGACAAATCCAGATCACATCGATGCCCAAGTCTTTCAAATAATCCAATTTGCTTGTGATGCCGTTCAGATCTCCGATGCCATCGCCGTTTGAGTCCATAAAACTCCGCGGATACACTTGGTATGCGACTGCTTCTTTCCACCATTTCTTATTCATAACTAAATCCCTTTCAAAGACGTTGGCACGAGCCACGTTCAATCAACCGCGACGAGACGATGACTTGTTTTGCCGGTGCTGTCTTGTCCATTATTTTTTCTATGGCTAAATTCGCCGCTTCGAGCCCCAAGTCGTAAATGGAGATGTCGACGGAACTGAGCGGCGGCTTTAAATGTCCCGATAATGTATGATTGTTGAACCCAATAATCGATACATCGCCAGGCACATTGATTTCAAGGTCCTCCAAATAGCCGATCACTTCGTAAGCCACCAAATCGTCATGCGTCACGATTGCAGTGGGCGGTTCGGGAAGGTTCATCAACTGGAGAATCGCATTTGGTCCGTGGCCTTGCATCATTTCCTGTGTGACGATGTACTGAGCGTCAAAATCCAGTGAATGGGCAGCCAGTGCCTGTTGATAGCCTTCCAACCGGTCGATCGAAACGACAAAATCATTTCCGCCTGCGACAAAAGCGATGCGTTTATGTCCGAGGCCGATGAAGTACTCGACCACTTCGCGGGCATTTCGGACGTTGTCATTATCGACGTATGAAATCTGGTGCACATTTTTATAAGGGCGGCCGACCATCGAAAACGGCAAGCCGCTGTCATTTAAATACTCCATGACTTTATCGCCAATGCGCGAATAAAGCAAGATAATGCCATCCACTTTTTTCCCTTGCGTCATCGCTTTCACTTCCTGCAGAACTTCCTCTTCGGTCGCACCTGTCGACAAGTAAAGGCCAAATTGGCTGTTGTGCGCACTGACCGAAATCCCGCGCAGCACTTCCGGGAAGAAAGGATTCTGGAAGGCCAGTGTAGCAGAGTTTGCCATGATTACTCCAAGGGTTTGACTCCGTTGGACGACTAAATTTCGCGCCTGGAAATTCGGGTAATACCCGAGCTCTTCCATCGCTTCCCGGACTTTCTTTTTGGTCTTTTCGCTGATGCGCGGATTGTCCGCAATGACCCGGGACACCGTTGCCGGAGACACGGCCGCGCGCTTTGCTACATCTTTAATCGTAATCGCCATGCCCGCACCTCCTTATTTCACCGCTCCATCGGATACACCTTTGATAATCGACCGTTGGGCAAAGAAATAGAAGATGATGACCGGCACGATGGCCAAAGTCAGCCCCGCCATTGCCAAATGCCATTGCTTCGTATATTCGCCGAAGAAGAAGAACATCTTAAGCGGAATCGTCTCACTGCCTGGCGTATTGATAACCAGTGACGGCAAGAGGTAATCGTTCCAGATCCAGATGATATTGAGGATCGCGACCGTTACCGTGATCGGCTTCAAAATCGGGAAGATGATGAACCAGAACACTTGGAAGCGGTTCGCCCCGTCTATCGTCGCCGCTTCATCCAATGATTTCGGAATGTTATTCAATGCCCCGTGATACAAGAAGATTGAAAGGCTTGCGCCAAATCCAATATACATGAAAATCAATCCGCCTTGGTTCAGCATTTCAAATCGTCCGAATACCGTCACAAGTGGAATCATCACCGATTGGAACGGGATCAGCATCGCTGCGACAAATGTGAAGAACAGCACCGTGCTGATTTTGCTTTTCACGCGGGACAGCGCGTACGCTGCCATCGCCGAGAAGATGATGATCAAGACCACACTTGAAACGGTGATCAGCAAGGAGTTGAAGAGCGTCCGGAGAAAATCGAGTTCCTGGAAGGCTTCAATGTAATTATCCAGATTCCATGTTTCCGGCAAACTGATCGTATTGGTGAAGATTTCCCGTTTGGATTTGAACGAGTTGACGAGCATCAAGTAAAAAGGCGCCAGCCAGATCAACGCCAGGAAAATCCCCAGGATTTCTAATTTGTAATTTCTTTTTTTGCGCATTACATTTCGACCTCCTTGCGTTTATTGAAATAAACTTGCAGGAGGGCAATGATCGCGACGATGATGAAGAACACGACCGCTTTCGCTTGGGCAAACGCAAAGTCATTTTGCGTAAAGGCCGTTTTGAAGATTTCCATCGCGACCATTTCCGTCGAGTTGAACGGCCCGCCGCCTGTCAGCGACAAGTTTTGGTCGTATAGCTTGAACGCGTTCGACAATGTCAGGAACATGCTGACAGTGAATCCGGGTGCGACAAGCGGGAAAACGATATAGCGGAAGCGCTGGACCGTAGATGCTCCGTCAATTTCTGACGCTTCCAGCAATTCTTTCGGCATGCCTTCCAAGTAAGCGATGTAGATGACCATGATGTAGCCGGCCATTTGCCAGCTCATCAGGATGACCAGCCCCCAAAATCCGGTTTCGGTTGTCGACAGCCAGCCTTGCAGGCTTTCCATGCCGATCATTTCACCGACGCCCGCAAATACTTTAATGAAGATAAACTGCCAGATGAATCCGAGGATCAAACCGCCGATCAAGTTCGGCATGAAGAAAATCGTCCGCAGCAATTTGCTCGTTTTTAAATAAGACGTCACGAGCAACGCAA
The DNA here is from genome assembly GCF_000821325.1 of Planococcus massiliensis. NCBI lineage: Bacteria > Bacillati > Bacillota > Bacilli > Caryophanales > Caryophanaceae > Planococcus > Planococcus massiliensis. The sequence continues at coordinate 2,801,715 of NZ_CCXS01000001.1, forward strand.
GCGACAAACCGATGACGTTGATCAAAATAACGGATACGACCGAGAATTTCGTCGTGAACCAGAGCGCATCCATGAAACGCTCGTCTTTGAACAGGTTGATGTAATTTTGAAGTCCGACAAAGTCGCCTGTGACAATGCCGTTCCAAGAAGTGAATGAATAATAGACGCCTAGCAGCATCGGCACGACAACGACCAAGAATAGCGCGATCAGCACCGGAGCCAGGAACAGCCAGTAGGAAATATCTTTTATGCGCATTTGGAGAGCACTTCCTTTCATTGGAGAAAAACGGTAAAGAGAAAGCAAAGCAGCACTGGGGCTGCTTTGCTCGGTTGGCCAGTTGGGCAGAAGCGCCCACTGAATTATTTGCTGCGTTCAGTTTCCCAAGCTTCTTTTGCAGAATCCACGACTTCTTCCCAGTCCGCTTCATCGCTCAAGTATTTCTGGATATTGGCGCCAAGAACATCTTCGCCCCATCCAGTTGGATAGCCCATGAATACCCAGCCGATTGTGTTGCCGGATTCAGCTGCTTCATAGATCGCTTTAGACATTGGATCAGTGATTTTCGTTGTATCGTAGCCTTCGTAAGCCGGGATGAATTTAAAGTCTTCCAGTACGGCTTTTTTCCCTGCATCTGAAGTGTACAGCCAGTTCAAGAAGTCTTTGGATGCTTCTACCACTTCTTCGTCCTGGTTCGAGTTTACGCCCCAATACATTGGAACGCCGACTGGAAGTCCGCCTTCCTCGTAGCCTTCAACCGGAATCGGCATCAAGCCGATGCCGCTGTCCGCAAGTTCCTGGTCAATGCCGGCGATTGAACCGTAAACCCAGTTTCCTTGCTGGATGATCGCAACGCGTTCAAGCGAGAACAATTCTTCCACTTGCTGCGAATAGTCCAAGCTCACAGTCGGCTGAGCTGAATAGTCGTTTTGCAGGTCTAAAATCTTTTTGAATGCATCGCCGTATTCAAATTCCACTTTCGGTGCATCGAATGCATCCAGTACGTTGTGCTCGAATTCCGGTGCGATGAATGTGTTGGATAAGTGAAGCCCCGTTACCCAAGCTTCTTTCCCTGGCAATGCGAATACCGCATCAAGCCCAAGTTCGTCTTTTTTCGAATCAAGCGTTTTCACCGCTTCCTCTAAACTTGCAAAATCCGTGATCGATGCTGGATCGATTCCTGCTTCATCAAACAAACGCGTATTGTAGATGAACCCGTATCCTTCCTGGTTATACGGCAACCCAAGAACTTCAGAGTCGACTGTCACACCATCAAGCGTTCCATCAAGCGCCGCGCCTGCTGCATCTGTATCCGTCAAATTCGCTAAGTTGTCTTTCCAGTCCGCCACATCCTGCGGTCCGCCGATATTGAAAATGGCCGGTTCGTTGCCTGAAGCGAAGCGCGAACGAAGAGCCGCGCCGTAGTCTTCGCCGCCGCCGACCGTTGTGATATCGATGTTAACATCCGGGTTTTCTTCTTCGTATAAAGCGACTACATCTTCAAACTGGTCTTTGAATTCCACTTTGAATTGGAAAATATCAACCGTGACTTTATCTTCGTCCGATGAGGAAGCCTCTTCCCCGTTTCCGCATGCTGCCAAAATCCCTGTCGTCAGAAGCAATGATGCGAGCAACCCTTTGCTGAACTTAAACTCCTTCATGTGCAAATCCCCCTTTGGTTTATTTGTGCAAACGATTGCACAAAGCGGCAAATAAAAAATGGAAACGAACTCTCTAAGCGCTTCCGTTATTGATTAAAAGAATCATAACACAATGAAAACGTTTGCACAATATGCAAATTTAAAAATTTTTCATCGTGCTACGATTTTATTTTTATGCTTGGTCGAGCACTAATAAGGCTGCGCCTAAAATGCCGGCTTCGTTTTCGAACTGGGCCACTTTGACTTCCAATGGATTCAAAAGGAGCGGTTCCATGTGCTTCATCAATGAATCCCACCACAAGCCCGCTGACTCGGAAACACCGCCGCCAATGACGACTACTTCCATATCCAGCATCGCCTGTATCGAGCTGATGACGAGCGCCAAATCTTCCGTAAAGCCTTCAACGACTGCCTCTGCTTGCGGGTTGGCTGCCGCTTCAACGAATAAATCCTGCGGCGCAATATCAAGCCCCGCTTCTTTGATGCGCCGGCGAAGCCCAGTGCCGGATACGTATTGCTCGAAACAGCCGTGGCGTCCGCAAGCACATAGCGCGCCGTGCGGGTGCAGGATCATATGGCCGACTTCCGCTGCCCCGCCGTGCGGTCCGCCGCTCAGCAGCTTGCCGTCCCAAATGACGCCGCCGCCAAGTCCGGTTCCAAGCGTCAAGCAAAGAACGCGGCTATAGCCTTTTGCTGCGCCGAATTTTGCTTCAGCGAGCGCCGCACTGTTCGCGTCATTTTCCACTTCAACCCGTCTGCCCGTCGCTTTTTCCATCTGCTCTTTCAAATTCGTGCCGGTCCACCCGGGCAAAGTTTCAGCGGAATAAATGATGCGGCCCTCTTTCGGGTCGACAAATCCGTGCGTCCCGATGCCGATCGCATCGATTTCCGGATGCCGGGCCAACATGCTGAGCACTTGCTGCTCCAAGTATTCATAGAGCGGGAACAGCGTCGGCACTTGTTCGTCCACTTCGACATTCCCGGTTTCATCAATGACTCCCATGCGGATTTTCGTTCCGCCGATATCTACGCCCAATACTTTTCTCATAAACTCCTCCTGAATGTGTCCGAATTAATTCCATCATACCTGATTTTAGGAAAGCGTCGATCCTTTTTTCAAAAACGCGCAAGCTTCGTATGGGCGCAGCACGAGCTCCCCGTTTTCTTCAAGCGCTTTATAGTTGCCGATCAACCGCTCGCCTTCCGGCAGTTCCACGCGTCTCGTATTTTCTGAGAAGTTGCAGAAGACCGTGAGCTTTTCTCCGCCCGCCTTCCGCGTGTAAGCAAACAGCTCCGGATCTTCCCGGTGAAGCAACGTAAAATCGCCGTCCGTAATGATGTCGAGCGTTTTGCGGAATGAAATCAGCGAACGGTAACACGCATAGATCGAGTCTTCATCGGTGATATGCTCTGCATTGATTTCCGGATAATTCGGGTTTACCTGGAGCCACGGCGTTCCTGTCGTGAACCCGCCATTCGGCGCATCCGACCATTGCATCGGAGTGCGGGCATTATCGCGCCCTTTTGCGTGGATGCTTTTCAGAATGTCTTCTTCCGGCACGCCTTGTTCCCGTTTTTCCTTGTACATGTTCAGCGTTTCGATGTCGCGGTAATCGCCGATCGTTTCAAATTGCACATTCGTCATGCCGAGTTCCTCGCCTTGATAGATGTACGGAGTCCCTTGCATGAAATGCAGGCAAGTGGCGAGCATCTTCGCCGATTCGATCCGGTACTCGCCGTCGTTGCCAAATCGCGAGACGACGCGCGGCTGGTCGTGGTTATTCCAGTACAGGCTGTTCCATCCTTCTTCGTGAAGCGCATGCTGCCATTTTTCCAGGTTCTTTTTCAGATTTGTCAGTTCAAGCGGCTTGAAATCCCATTTCTCGCCGGAATGCTGATCCAGGTTCATGTGTTCAAACGTGAAAATCATATTCAGTTCTTTCCGGTCGGCTGCAGTATAGCGCTTTGCATCTTCCGTCGCAGCACCCGGCGTTTCGCCGACCGTGACGATGTCATAATGCGACAGCACTTGTTCGTTCATTTCCTTCAAGTACGCGTGGACTTTCGGGCCGTTGAGAAAATACGGTTCGCTGTTGCCGTCAATAGCATCCGGGAACGATTGGTCTTTTGAAATCATGTTGATGACGTCCATGCGGAAACCGTCGATGCCTTTGTCGAGCCACCAGCGCATCATGCGGTACACTTCTTCGCGCACTACGGGATTGTCCCAGTTTAAATCGGGCTGCTTTTTGGAGAATAAATGCAGGTAATACTGTTTGCGGCGTTCATCGTATTCCCATGCCGGTCCGCTGAAAATTGACCGCCAATTGTTCGGTTCGTCGCGCCATATGTAATATTCAGGGTGATTCGTAAACCATTCGTGTTCATCGGATGTATGGTTGACCACCAAATCCATCACAAGTTTCATGCCGCGCTGATGTACATTTTCGAGAAGCTCTTCAAAATCTTCCATCGTTCCAAACTCTTCCATGATTTTTTGGTAGTCGCGGATATCATAGCCGTTGTCGTCATTCGGCGAATCGTAGATCGGCGACAGCCATAGGATGTCGACGCCAAGCCCCGCCAAATAATCCAGTTTCTGATTAATCCCTTGCAAATCCCCGATTCCGTCGCCGTTTGCATCCATAAAACTGCGCGGATAAATTTGATACACAACCGATTTCTTCCACCATTCTCCCATTCTATCCCTCTTCCCTTAAGTTTTCGTTATTCTAACATAATGCGCGAATAGTTTGGAATTGCGAATTTTGCAGGGGGGATGAAATAGAAGCGTAATGTGAAAAAAGATAGATGAAGCATTTTTATGTGTTAACCTAATTAAAAATATAGTTGACTCAAATATTTTGCTTGATTATACTGAAAATAGATTTACCGGATTACACCAAGTACCAAAGGGAGATGGAAAGAAATTATGACGACAACGACAACATCGAGAACGGCTAATCATTCGAAAACTTTGCATTTAATCCATATCGCCATGTTCTCCGCATTGATGGCCATCGGGGCAAATATCTCAGCATTTCTAATCATCGGAGGGGTGCCGATTACGCTGCAGACTTTCTTCGCCATTCTTGCCGGCATCTTGCTCGGCAGCCGCATGGGCGCCATTTCAATGGTCGTCTATGCTTTTATCGGACTGGCAGGCGTTCCTGTCTTTGCCGGATTTTCCGGCGGCATGGACACGTTGATTTCGCCGACATTCGGCTTTATCGTATCATTCGTATTTGTCGCCTATATTGCCGGCATGGTCGTGAAGAAATTCCCGTCGCGCACGGGCTTTATCGCTGCTGCCTTAGTCGGCACAGCGGTGAATTATTTGATCGGCACGAACTGGATGTACGTAGCCTATAAATTGTGGTTCTCCGCTCCAGAAGGCTTTACGTATCAGCTTGCTTGGGCATGGATGGCCGTTCCGCTGCCAAAAGACCTCATCTTGGCTGTGCTTGCCGGAATTTTCGGCTTCCGCTTGCGTCCGATTGTGCAGCGATTCAAGTGAGATCGTTTATTTGCGCTTAAACTGCATTTATTTGCACTTAACGGAAGTTTATTTGCGTTTAACCTGAGTTTATTTGCGCTAAAAAATTTTTATTTGCGCTTAACCCGCGTTTATTTGCGTTCAGCTGCAGCTTCCAAATAAATTCACTAAGAAAGACCATTCGCACCCAGCGAATGGTCTTTCTCATTTGTTCATGTTCCGCAGAAGGTCTGATAAGGTGCGTCGTCTTCCGGCGGCAATTTCGTGTATTCTTCTTGCTCTTCGCTGTACGCGTACGGATCGGCGAGCACCTCGAGCAGCTTCTCCAAGACGCTGTAATCGCCGTTTTGCACGGCGGCGTCAAGCGCTTCTTCGACACGGTGGTTGCGCGGAATGATGGACGGATTGCTGCGGCGCATCAAAGCTGTTAATGCGTCCGTCCCTTCCCCTTGGCGAGCCAGCCGCGTTTGCCATTTCGCATGCCACTCCTTAAATTCAGATGCTTCAAATAAACCCTCGCCATTTAACTCGCCCAGCGTAAGCGCCCGGAAAGTGTTCGTGTAATCGGCGCCCTGTTGATGCATCAGCGTCAATAATTCCCCGATCAGCGCCTCATCTTCCGCTTCTTCTCCGAACAATCCAAGTTTTGCCCGCATGCCGTTCAGCCAATGCGCATAATACGATTCGATAAACTCTTTCAGTACGCCTTGCGCCAACTCGATCGCTTTCTCTTTGTCTTCATGCAGGAATGGCACGAGCGTTTCCGCAAACCGCGCCAAATTCCAGCCTGTGATTTGCGGCTGGTTGCCGAACGCGTAGCGGGCTTGCTGGTCGATCGAGCTGAAAACCGTTGCCGGGTCGTATTCGTTCATGAATGCACAGGGCCCGTAATCGATCGTTTCGCCGCTAATTGTCATGTTGTCGGTGTTCATGACGCCGTGGATAAATCCGAAGAGCTGCCATTTGGAGACAAGCTGTGCATGGCGTTCCGCCACTTCTTTGAAGAATGCCAAATACCGGTCTTTGCCCGCTTCGATATGCGGATAATGGCGCTCGACGGCATAGTCGGCAAGCTGCTTGAATTCTTCCAGGTTGCCGCGGCTGGCAGCGTATTGGAACGTGCCGAACCGCAGATGGCTCGCTGCAATCCGCGTCAAAATTGCACCCGGCAAGCGGGTTTCGCGGCGGATTTCTTCCCCTGTCGACACAACGGCTAAGCTCCGTGTCGTCGGAATGCCAAGTGCGTGCATCGATTCGCTGATGATGTATTCGCGAAGCATCGGGCCAAGTGCTGCGCGGCCATCGCCGCCTCTTGAATACGGCGTCCGTCCTGCGCCTTTCAATTGGATATCAAAACGGCGGCCGTTTGGCGAAAGCTGTTCGCCGAGCAGTACGGCACGCCCGTCGCCAAGCATCGTCAAATTGCCGAATTGGTGCCCCGCGTAAGCCTGGGCAAGCGGCGCGGCGCCTTCCGGAATGCCATTGCCCGCAAAAACGGCGGTTCCTTCTTCTGTCTGCAAGGCTGCTGCATCTAATCCAAGCTCTTCTGCCAAGCGTCTATTGAATAAAACCAGTTCCGGCGCTGTGACCGGCTCCGGCTTCAGTTTCGTGAAAAAAGCCTGCGGCAGACGGGCGTAGCTATTGTCGAAGTTCCAGCCGAGTTGAGTCATTTCTGTTCGCTTCGTCATCAGATCTCCCTTTCTTTCTCCAGCCCTCAAAAGGCTTTCGCTGTTCTTCTACTATACCCTTTCCGGCCGCTAATGACGCTTTTCGTGCTTAAGCTAGGCTTCCAAAAATTCGCCGATCACTTGCAAAAACTTCTCCGGCTCTTCGACATTTGGCGCATGGCCGGATTTCTCAAATTCCACAAAGCGCGATCCGGGAATAAACGAGGCAATTTCCCTGCCGCGCTCCGGCGGATTCAAGCCGTCATGCGTCCCGCTGATGATTAATGTGTCCGCGGTGATGGACGGAAGCGATGCGCGGAAATCAAAGCCTTCCAGTGCTTTATTGGCCGCAGCCTGTTGGGTCAAAGTCAGCGGCTTTTCCAGCTTCGCGAGGTCCGCCTGCCATCTGCCGACCGCTTTCAGGTTGTGGAACATGTATTGGGATAAATGAGCCATCGTTTCGAGCTCATCCATGCCGTCGATTTCCTCCTGGTAGCGTTCGATCAATTCCTGTGTCGAAGACGTTTTGCCGTTCGATTTGGAAACGACCAGAATCAGTTTCTCTACCCGTTCCGGATGCGCAAGCACAAACCCTTGCGCAATGTAGCTGCCCATCGAGACCCCGAGAATATGCGCTTGATCGATTTGAAGATAATCGAGCAGCGCCCGCAGATCTTCAATGTGGTCATTCAAAGTATACTTCCCCGGCTTCCCAGACTGGCCGTGCCCTCTCGCGTCGTAGCGTATAACACGGAATCCGTTTTGGAAATGTTCCGCCTCCGCTTCGAACATCGCATGGCTCGAGCCGAGGCCATGGATGAAGACAAGCGGTTCACCTTGCCCCGTTTCTTCGTAAACCAATTCCAAGCCGTTGACTGCAATTTTCGGCATCTTGTTTCCTCCTCTTTTTCAATCTACCGTTCTATACCCGAAAATCAGGAAACTCGGCATGATTTTTTTCGTCTTTAACTCCAAAGCCTTTCCCTGGAAAAGAGGTGCGATCATGAAAAACTTCCTGCGCTTCGGTTATTTGCAGGCGCTGTCCTGCCTGTTCCCTGTCATTATTTTTGCAGCGCTCGCCTTGTCCAAATGGATCGCCATTCCCTTTTTGCCGCGCTATGATTTTATTCTGATTGTCTGCATTGCCGCACAAATGTTCATGCTCGTTTCAAAACTGGAGACATGGGATGAATTCAAAGTGATTTGCGTGTTCCACGTGATCGGCCTTGCCCTGGAAATTTTCAAAGTGCATATGGGCTCTTGGGCCTATCCGGAAGAAGCTTACAGCAAGGTTTTCGGCGTCCCGCTTTACAGCGGCTTCATGTACGCCAGCGTCGCCAGCTACATTTGCCAGGCGTGGCGGCGGATGGACCTCCATATTTACGGCTGGCCGAAGCCTTTTTATAAAGTAGCCATCAGCGGCTTGATCTATCTGAATTTCTTCACCCACCATTTCACTTACGACGTCCGCTGGGGCTTGAAAGTGCTGCTGTTTTTCATCTTCTTCCCGACTTTCGTGACGTTCAAGGTGAATAAAACCGTCTATAAAATGCCGATGATCCTGTCGTTTCTGCTGATTGGCTTCTTCATTTGGATTGCTGAAAACATCACGACTTTCCTTGGCGCATGGCAATATCCGGATCAGCAAGCCGCCTGGTCGCTCGTTCACCTCAGCAAAATCAGTTCCTGGTTTTTGCTGGTGATCATCTCCATCATTATCGTGGCACAATTGAAACGGGTGAAATCTTCTTTGGAATTGCCGCGCGAAAAGAGCGGCGTAAACGCGAGATATAAGAAAATCTTATAGCTTAACTTCTTTTATTCCGAATTCACTTATCTCTATAGACGGGGTAGCATGGAGGAAAAGGAGGCGGATGGAATGGAAATTGAATTTCGGAATGCACGGAGGGAAGATGTGGCAAGGATTGTCGAGATGCTTGCGGACGACAAACTCGGCCGGGAGCGCGAACGCTTTGAAACGCCTTTGCCTGCCAGTTATTACGCGGCCTTTTCGTCGATTGACAGCGATCCGAATAATGAGTTGATCCTTGCTTGTTTGGACGGTGAAATTGTCGGCGTCCAGCAAGTGACGTTCACGCCTTACCTCACTCACCAAGGCGGATGGCGCGCTACCATCGAAGGCATCCGGACGGCGTCATCTGTCCGCGGGCAAGGCATCGGCCGCCAATTGATTGGCTTTGCCATCGAACGCGCTAAAGCGCGCGGCTGCCATCTGGTTCAACTGACCACTGACATACAGCGTCCGGAAGCGCTTCGATTTTACGAACAGCTCGGGTTTTCCGCGACGCATGAAGGCATGAAGTTGAAGCTTTGATCGAAACTCTGCGCAAGCGCTGAGTTTTGTTCTTTACGCTCAACTTTGCCCTGAATACGCCAAACTCTACTTTCCCTATTAAAAAAAGCATCCTTTCAGCAGGATGCTCCTTTCTCCCTTATTTCGTTTGCGGTTCCGGCTTTTTCTTCTGGTTAATTTGGTCCAATGCTTTATCGATGGTATCGTATTCGAATTCAAAGCCTGCTTTTTGGAGCTTCTTCGGCAGCACCCAGCGGCTTTTCAAAATGAGTTCGGTTTCTGTTCCGATTAATACAGCCCCTGTGCTTAGGATAAACTTCGGAGCCGGCAGCCCGATTCGGCGGTTCATCGCTTTCCGCATCTGTTCCATCAATTCGCGGTTCGTCACCGGATACGGCGTCGCCGCGTTGACCGGCCCTTCGATTTCCGCGTGCTGTTGAAGGAAAACGAGCATTCGGTACAGATCTTCAATATGGATCCAGCTGAACATTTGCTTGCCCGGCCCTTGCTTGCCGCCCAATCCAAAGCGCACCATGTTTCGGTAAGGGCCCATCACGCCTCCGTCCGCTCCGAGGACGATTGAAATCCGAAGCGCCACTTGGCGGGTTTGATTCAAGTGAAAATCGAAAAAAGCCTGTTCCCAAGCCTTGCCGACTTCTACCGAGAACCCTTCGCCGATTTCGCCGTCATCTTCCGTCATTGGACGGTCTTCCGCGTGCCGGTAAAGGGTTGCCGTACTCGCATTCACCCAAAGCGGCGGCGGATTTTCGCACGCTGCGACAGCATTTCCGAGCAGTTTGGTCGTTTTGATGCGCGAATCCATGATCTCTTTTTTGTTTTTGGCATTGTAGCGGCAGTTCACTGACTTGCCGGCTAAATTGACGACGAGTTCCGCCCCTTCAAGCGCCGCTACGATTCCCCGGTGGTCGTTCCATAAAATCTGGTTCGACTGCCTCGAGACGATATGCACTTCGTAGCCTTGCTCTTTAAAGCGTTTTTCCAGGTATTGGCCAATAAATCCCGTGCCTCCTGCTAGTACAACTTTCTTTCTCATGCCATGACCCCGTTTCCATTATCTTCTTACTTCAGTAGACGATAGTTGCAGTCTTTAGGATTCCTATTATACCCTACTCACCCATACTTTTTCTGATGCTCTTTTTTGCGTTTCAAGTAATCTTCATCTTCCCGGATTTCATCCCAGCGTTTCTTGAAAATCGCCGCCGATTCCGCTTTTTCCGAATCGATCTGCCGTTCTTTGATGCTGCCGTCTTCGTTGTATTTTCGGCCGCCTTTGTAATTGGTATAGCGGCGTGCCCGCGTGTAGCCCATCTGGATGAATTTCCGTGCCATGTCCATGCCGACGAAATCGTCCTGTTTCCGGTACTCTTCGAACATTTCCGAAATTTTATCGCACGATTCCTGGGCAATAGCCGGCGTCTTGAACCGCCAATGCGGCAAAATCTCATTCTTATAGGGCTGGACGAGCAGCACGCCTTGCTCTCCTTTGCCGACCCGGTAGAGTTCCGGATGCTTGCGGAGGTCCAAATTTTCGTAATCCAAATCGTAGTCGAACGCCATACGTTTCCACTCCTTTAGTCCTCTTTACGGATTCCATACCCTCTCAAGCACCAGAAAATGCAGTGAAATGAAAGTGTGTAAAAACAAAAAACTCCCTGCTTCCACGAATGGAAGCAAGGAGCGGAATGAAGCTTTTCTTTATTTCTTCGACAAGTATTTTTCTTCGAGCGCAGCCGCTTCAATCGGCCGGCTGAAGTAGAAGCCTTGCATGGTGCGGCAGTCTTTCGAAAGGAGAAAAGCCAATTGTTCAGCCGTTTCTACCCCTTCAGCCACGACGTTCAAGTTTAAATTTTGTGCCAGTGTAATAATCGTATTCGTGATGGCTGCATCCGCTGCATTTTCTGTTACGTCCATGATGAACGAACGGTCAATTTTCAAGGTGTCCAGCGGGAAATCCTTCAAATAGCCGAGCGACGAATAGCCCGTGCCGAAATCATCGATGGAAATTTTGACGCCCAGTTTCTTCAACTGCTTCATTTTCTCGATCGCCACTTTCGTGTTCCGCACAATCTGGTTCTCCGTCAATTCAATGTGCAGGCAGCTCGGCTCCAGCTCCAAGCTCTCCAAAGTCTCTTCAATCATCGGGACAAGATCCGCTTCTTCAAACTGGCGACCCGACAAGTTGACTGACATCGTCAATTGGTCGTGCCCATCCATCTTCCATTGCTTCAGCTGTTTGCAGGCATTTTCCAATACCCATTTGCCGATTGGAATGATCAAGCCCGTCTCCTCCGCAAGCGGAATAAAATCGACCGGCGAAATCATGCCAAGTTTTGAATGGTTCCATCTGAGAAGTGCTTCTGCTCCAGTAATGGCGTGGGTGCGCCCATCGATTTGCGGTTGATAGTAAATCACCATCTCATCCAAGTCCAATGCTTTATACAATGAGTTTTCGATGTAAATGCTCTCCAAGTTGCGATTATTCATTTCACTCTTGAAAAAATGGAAATACGACCCGGACATTTCTTTCGATTTGTACATGGCAGAATCCGCATTTTTAATGAGCTCTTCAGCTGTCTCTCCATCTTCCGGATACATGCTGATGCCGATGCTCGCCTTGATATAGATATCGTTTTCCTTCAATGAAAAAGGAGCAGTAAACGACTCGATGACTTGAGTTAAAATCGGATAGATGTCTTTCTTGGCTTCCAATTCCGGCAAGATGATCATAAATTCATCTCCGCCTTGCCGTGAAACAAGTGCACAGTCTGGAATATTGGTTCTCAAGCGTGTCGCGGTTTCTTTGAGCAATATATCGCCGTAGCTATGGCCAAGACTGTCATTGATCATTTTGAAACGGTCCAAATCCAAATACATAAGTGCCAGTTTTTTGCCGCTTTCTTCCGCTTCCGACAGCCATTTCTTCAACTGGTCGTTCAATAAAACACGGTTCGGCAAATCGGTTAAACTATCGTAATAAGCTAAATGCTTGATTTCTTCTTCCAGTTTCTGGCGTTCTGTAATGTCTTTAAATGTAACGACTTCCCCGATTCGCTTGTCGCCCTCGTTGATTGAGGAAATCACATATTCCACGGCTAAATTGGATTGGTCCTTTTTAATGAATTGTTCGTTTTGAGTGGAATAGGAACCGTCAGAAAGCGTCTTTTCATAATGGCTGAAAATCGCCGTGACTCGCTTTCCGATCAATTCTCCAGGCATGTAGCCAAGCATGGATTCGCTGGCCGGGTTGCAGAATGTGATATGGCCGTGAAGATCCAAACCGAAAATCCCTTCCCCGGCAGAATTCAAGATCAATTCTTTTTCGCGGCTCAGATTTCCTAATTCTCCGACTACCCGCTCCAACTCCAAGTTCTTCAACGTGAGTTCAGATGTTCTTGTTTCAATGAGCATTTCCTGCTTTTCCATATAAATCAAATTTGACAAAGTAGAAGCTGTTGCGTCTGCAATCGATTGGGCAAGCTGGATATCCGCTTCCCGGAAATACAATCGCTCAGCTTCTAATTCTACGATCGCCAAAGCCCCGAGCACTTTCCCCATTGAAACAAGGGGAATCATGAACATGCCTTTAATGCCGAAGTTCTTGCAAATTTCGTGGTTCGGCCGGTCATCTTCATGGACATTCGGGATAAGCAGGGGCTTTTTGGTCCGGACTACTTCCAGGAAAACAGGGTCACTCGAAGCATCCATTTTCGCTTTTTCATGCGTTTCCAGCCACTCTTCTTCTGTCCAATCGCTGTTCTTGCTCAGATTTGCCGGCTTGATTTTCTCTTCGACGGACGGATCCAGCAAATGCACACCGACATTTGAATTGTTCAGCACCGTGCCCACGTAAGAAAAGCATTTATCCAACACTTCCGGCATCGTGGCGCACATCGACAATTCCCGCGTGAAATCCAACAGCAGCTGCTTTTCCGCCAACAGGTTTTCTTTTCGGTTCATATTCTTCGCGTTCCGGATCGCTACGCCTGCCATATTGACATACGCTTCGACCGACTGAATTTCTTCTTCCGTCAAATTCATCGGAATGCCGTAATCGAATAAAAACACGAGGCCGTATAATTCATCTTCATACATAATTGGAAGGCCTAAAAGCGATTTAATCTGGAAGCCGGCAACGGCCCGCGGGTCCGGCCGGTTATCGACAGATGTATCCGGTATGTAAATCGATTTCTTCGTTTCCACCACTTCTTTTGCCAAGCGGTCATATTCCATATCCACCACGTGCATATCCAGCGTCATGCCGTTGATGTATTTCGGCTTTCCAACGAAGCCTCTAAAATCACCGTTCTCTTCCGGCAGATAAATGCCGACAGAATCGCATTGGACGATTTCTTCTGAAATGGCCGTGACTACATGCTCCAGCAATTCGCGGAGCTCTAATTTGGTGTTGATCATCTTCGTTATATGTGCAAGCCGCGAATAGCGCGTCTGTTCTCTCTGCATTTATTCATGCTCCAATCCATTAAACTGACCTGCTGTTTCTCTGCTGTATTTTTTATCATTTCGTGTGAAAATCTTATAACATCCCGCTCATTTGTAACAGAGCAGATAAGCCTATACTACCACTAATAAGCAATATTTTAGAAGTTAAAATTCCCGGTTTTTCGCAAAATTCGACAAAAACAGGCGAAGAACTTTTGTTCTTCGCCTGTTTGCTCATTTATTGGCCACCGCTTCAAAACTTAATAGCTGATTTCCATGAGTCGGCCTTCTGCCATATTGATAATCAGCTGATACGGAAATGTCGGCAAAACCGATTTTCTCTAATATTTCTTTAAACTCTTCTATGCCGTACCAGCGGATCGGCATCCGTTCCAATTCACTTTCTACAAGTTTCCCGTTTCTCCAGCGTTCGTAGCGGTTATGTGCTACAGAATATTGATGGATCCAATCATTTTTCACTTTTCGATGCTCGACTGTCAGCACATCGCCGGCCGGGCTTTCCCAAAACCGTTCAGAAACTTTGCCAAGCTCCATATCCGTTTCAAACAACAAATCGACGATCAGCCGTCCGCCATCTTGTAAATGCTCGTAAAAATTCTGCAGCGCCCGGATAGACGATTCCCGCTCATGCAGTAAAAGGAAAGTACCTGTCGGAATAATAATGGCTTCGTAGCGTGTATCCGTTTTGAACGCTTCCATCCGTTCAATCGACAGTTTCGGCGCGAGTCCTTTCTCTGCGCAATTCCGTTTGCAATGCTCCAGCATTTCTGTTGAGATATCAAAACCTTCAACCTGAAATCCTTGTTCAAGCAAAGGAATCAGAATCCTTCCCGTGCCCGTTGCCGGCTCCAGAATCGGCCCCTTACATCCTTTTAACCGCTCCGCATAATACTCCACGTCCCCAAACGAATGGCCGATCGGCTTATCCAAGTCATACACTTCTGAAGATAAAATGCTGTAATATCCGAACATCGCTTTCCCCCTCTTTCCTTAGTAAAGTAAGTTTAGCAGGAATTCAAGGAAAAAATTAGATATACTGAGACGTAATAGACTTATTTTCAATCCATATGAAACTTCAACTACTGGAGGAGATTATCATTCATCTTGAGTTACTCGGTAAAAGGGTGAAAGAAGCCCGCTTAACAAAATCTTATACGCAGCAAGACTTGGCTGCATTATGCAATCTGACGAAAAGTCATATTTCGAAGATCGAAAATGGCCAAACCTCTCCTGCAATTGCGACATTATCTAAAATTGCCCAAGTGTTGGACGCCCCTCTTTCCTGGTTTTTGGAATCTAATTCAGAAGCGCAGTTGTCCATCGTCAAAAAATCCAGCCGTTCTCTAAAAATGGGAAATGCTGAAATTGGCTATATGTATGAAGCATTAGCCAATCGTCCCCACTTCAGCAAAATCGAGCCTGTGATCATTACGGTATTGCCTGAAGCGGAGCACGTTGAGCCTTTTACCCATTTGGAAGATGAATTCATCTATGTTTTATCCGGGTCCATTAAACTTTCATACGGCGGTCAATTGCACATTTTAGCTGAAGGGGACAGTGCGTATTTAGACGGCAGCATTCCACATATTTTCTTAAACGATGAAGAAGGGGAAGCCAAAGTGCTAAGCATCTTTATCTGATTCTTTCTGCTTCACCAGCCCAATTTACTGGGCTGGCTTTTTATTTTCTCTTTCAATCACAACTATTTAGTTTTCCGAAAATAAAGTTTTTTAGTATTTACAAGCATATTTTTTTAATGTAATCTTTGTATATTCATATTCAACTTGGTTGAATATGAATATACAAAGTAAGGGGTGGAATATATGTCTAGCAGAATTTCTGGCTTTTATAAGCTATCTGTTGAAGAAAGACGGGAGATTGTCACAAAAGAACGGGGATTAACAGAAAAGGAACTTTCCTACCTATCCGGTGAACAAGCAATGTCGATGGAGTTAGCAGATGCCATGATTGAAAACGTGATTGGCCAAATTGCCATTCCAGTTGGGATTGCAGCAAACTTTAAAATAAATGGACAAGATAAGTTTATTCCGATGGCTACGGAAGAGCCTTCTGTCGTAGCAGCTGCCAGCAACGCAGCAAGAGCCGCGTACAGCGAAGGAGGATTTTTCACATCTTTAAGCGGCACAATTATGCGCGGCCAAATTCAAGTGTTGAATATTGCGGATCCTTTTGCCGCCCGTGCGAAAATCTTTGAACATAAACAAGAAATTCTTGATTTATGCAATGAAAAAGATCCGACATTGGTTTCATTCGGCGGCGGTGCGATTGATTTGGAAGTGCATATTATTCCTACTGCGAACCATATGATGCTGGTCATCCATCTGATTGTCGATACGAAAGATGCAATGGGTGCTAACGCAGTCAATACAATGGCAGAATTTGTTGCACCGACAATTGAAAGCATTACTGGCGGAAGAGTCGTCTGCAAAATCATTTCAAACCTGGCAGATCGCCGGCTGGCAAGAGCACGTGCTGTATTTTCAGCTGAAGCAATGGGCGGAAAAGAAGTAGTGGAAAACATTGTAAGCGCTTTCGAGTTTGCAGATGCAGATCCTTATCGTGCCGCTACACACAACAAAGGCGTCATGAACGGCATTTCTGCCGTAGTGCTCGCTTCCGGCAATGATACTCGCGCAGTGGAAGCTGGAGCCCATGCATATGCATCCGTTTCTGGCCGCTACAAATCATTAACAAAATGGGAAATTACACAAGATGGCAACCTTTCTGGATCCATCGAACTGCCAATGGCTGTCGGCATTATCGGTGGTGCCACCAAAACCCATCCGGTTGCACAAGCTGCGTTGAAAATCATGGATATCTCTTCTGCTGAAGAATTAGCCGGCTGCATCGCAGCGGTAGGCCTTGCTGAAAATGCAGCTAGTTTGCGCGCCTTGTCAGCGGAAGGAATTCAGCGTGGACATATGTCGCTTCATGCAAGAAATCTAGCGGTGATGGCTGGAGCAGATGCAGCTGACATCGACCGCATTGTCGCTCAAGCAGTCCAAGAAAAAGATCTGCGCTATGATCGTATCCTGGAGATTACTCAATCCATTCAAAGAGGTGAATAAGTTGGCTCAGCCTGTAAAAGAAACCAAATCCTATTTAGAGATTTTAGGAGACACGATCAAACCCAATCAATTATTATTTGCGGTCATTATCAGCGTCGCCATCAGTTTAGGCGGATATAATATCGGCCTTTGGCTGTTGCCTTCCTTTGCCAGTGAAAGCATGGTGCCTTCTTATTCCTTATTGATTGGCATTGGCGGAAGTGTGCTATCCCTAATTCTCTGTTCCGCACTGTTCAAGCCGAAACGGATTTTAGTGGAAGAAGAAACTTCTTCTGAAAGCATGCGTGAAGTTTTTGAAGATCTTCAACTTGATCCTGCAGAAGAATGGGCGTTAATTGAAAATGATCCGATTACAAGCAAGGAACTCGAGGAATTAGGCGTACTGGAAAGCTTCCGAAGCATTGGAGGCGAACCGAAAAAATGAGCTTATTACTGACAGCTATGTTATTCGCCTTGCTTGGCGCAATTGTTTTTTCATTGATCGGGCTTATATCCGGAACAGATGAGACCGCTATTATGGTCCCTCTTACTTTACTGGTCATCTTACTGGGTGCTCCTCCGGCTGCTGTCTTTTCATTTTTCATGGCAGCGGTTCTCGCAAAACATTTAACGCATGCAGTTCCAACAGCGTTAATGGGAATTCCAGGGGATACGACAGCAGTTCCTTTGCTGGATCATGCCACGACGCTTCGAAGAATGGGAATGCCGCATATCGCACTCCGCAAAATGATCTCTGGCGGGATTATCGGTGCTTTTATCGCATTGCCGACAGCAGTTCTGCTTGGCCAGTTTTTAGGCCAGTTTGCTGATTTCTTCAAATCTTCTACCGGCATCATCTTTACATTAGCCGCTATTTTAATCGCTTATTTCTCTAAAGGGAAATGGGTCAGCGTATTGATGATCATTCCTTTTGCATTCTTTATCAAAAGTTTGGACTTATTGAGTTTTACGGTTTTAGATAAGCACTTGTCGATTAGTTTCTTCCTCGGAATTGCAATCGGACCGATCTTTGCAGATCTTCTGTTCGCAACTTCTTCAAGCGCGAAAAAGTCGATCGAACGAGATCGGCCGAAAGAATACCATCTTGCGCCTGAAACAAAATCCTGGAAGGGCTATTTCCCGAATCCGTTTAAGATTTTGACAGGCAGACAGCAAATTTTCACTTCCATTACCACTTTCATTTCATCGCTGACTTTTGTGTTCAGTCCGGTCGGGATGACGGCGTTGATGGGTGAAATCGTCGGTTCACGGACGAAAGGCGCCTATAAAAAATCCACTACCAGCTTGACTGTTATGAACGGGGTGACGGAATCTACTTATATCGCTGAAGTCATCATTCCTTTGATTGCATTCGGTATCCCGCTAAGCCCTGTCGCATTGGGTCCAGGTTCGCCGTTATTCAATGCGCCGCCAGTCTTTACTGTTGATCCGATCAACAACCTCCATACTTATTTGACGTCATGGGACTTTTTCCTGTACGGAGCAATCGGTTTGATCATCGCTTCCTTGATCGCTTATCCATTCTCTATGAATTATGCACGCAAAGCTTCAGTCATTGTCCTGAAATTTGTCAGCCAAGAAGCGATTGTTGCTATGTTCATCGGACTTGCTTGCCTTCTTGCTTTCCACGAAGCGCAGCTTGTCGGAGTTGTTTTAACCTTCACAGTAGCTGCAGTCGGCGGTTTGTTGAATCGCATACTCGGCATTGGTGCAGGTGTCCAGTTCATGGTGTTCTATGCATCATCTTGGATCATCTTGACCTTATTCGGAATTTAAAAGAAAGGACATGCAGCACCCAAGAAAATGGGTGCTGCATGTCCTTTCTTAATGCCCCTACAATTTCCGATGCTTTTTCAACGCAACGATATTCAAACCGATGAACACGATGGCGAACACGCCTAATGCCAATAAATCGCCGCTGATATCCGCTAGCCCTTGTCCTTTATACATCACACTTTTCAAGGCATCTGCCGCATAGTAGATAGGCATGATTCGTCCAATTCCCTGGAGCCAGTCCACCATGCCGTCCACCGGGAAAATGCCGGCGAAGAAAATTTGCGGAATGACGACCACCGGGATGAATTGCACCATTTGGAACTCTGATGAGGCAAAGGAAGACAGCAACGTGCCGAGTGATAAAGCCACGAGTGCCAAAAGCAGATTCGTCAGGATAACGTGCCAAATAGACCCTACTAAGACGACATCCAAGACTAAAACGGAAAAGCTGACGACGATGACCGTTTGGATAATGGCGAATAAGCCGTATCCCGCTAAATAAGCAGCCACCAATTCCCATCTGCGGATCGGCGTGGCCATCAGCCGTTCAAGGGTGCCGGATGTCCGTTCTTTCAGGAGGCCGATTCCCGAAATTAAAAACACAAAGAAAAACACGAAAAATCCGATCAGCACCGGACTCAGAACGTCAAAAAATTCGGTGTCTTCGCTGCCGTAGATATACTCGGTTTCTAAAGCCAAGGCATTCCCGCCAACTGCAGGATTTTGCATAAGAAGCGCCTGGTTTATTTGCACCAGGATCGACCTCGCCACGGACGGATCGTCATTCAATAACGTCAGTTTCAACGAACCGTTTTCAACGGCCAATAATCCATCGAGCTCTTCTTCGATCACAGTTTGTGGATCCGCTGCTTCAAAGCGCTCGAATTGAATTTCACGTTCTTCCAAAAGTGCGGCCAATCGCTCATCTGCACCAACAACTCCAATTACCGGGTCATTGCCATTGCCGTTAAAGAAAAAATACATCAATGTCAGAACGATCAAAGGAGCAAAAAACAGGAGCGCCAACGTTCTTTTGTCGCGCAGCATCTGTCTGATGATGCGCTTGATCAGCGCCTGGATTCTCATGGCTGCTCCCTCCCCGCCTGCAAAAAGACTTCTTCCAATTGACGGACGCCGTATGCCGCTTTTAGGTCGGCGGGTGAACCGCTTTTGAGAAGCGCACCGCTTCGCACCATTGCAACAATATCGCATTTCTCGGCTTCATCCATCACGTGGGTAGTGATCAGGATGGTCTTTTGATGCTCATTTTTCAAATGCATCAATTCATTCCAGATAGAGAGCCTGAGTTCCGGATCGATGCCGACTGTCGGTTCATCCAAAATCAGGATCTGCGGATCATGGACGAGCGCGATGGCAAGCGACAGCCGGCGCTTCATCCCGCCGGAATAAGCCGCCACTTTCTTTTTCAGCTCCCCCGTCAGTTTGACGAGTTCTGCAGCATACGCGATGCGCTTGGTCAATTCCGTTTTTTTCATCGGATAAAGCGAAGCGAAAAACGCGAGATTTTCATATCCCGTGAGTTCAAGATAAAGCGCATCCGCCTGCGCCATGTAGCCGATATCCTGCAGCAGCTCCAGATTCGGCATGCTTTTGCCGAACACCTCTACCTGCCCTTCATCTGCCGAATCAATGCCGACGATCAATTTGACGAGTGTCGTCTTTCCTGAACCTGATGGCCCAATCAACCCGTAAATCTGCCCTGGCTGGATTTGGAGATTGATGCCTTGCAGCACTTTCGTTTTTCCGTAGCTTTTGCTGACCCCTTTCACATCAATTTCAATGGACACGAAAAGCACCCCATCTCTAAAAAGGAATGGTGTTATGTACTTCCATTCTACTCTTTTCAGATTAATCTGTTATCTTTTTAAAGAAAAAAATAACGGCTGCAGATGAGCCGTTATTTCTTCGTTATTTTTTATTCCACTCTTCCGCTAACATGCCGTATACGACATGATCGACATAATGGTCGTATAGCCATTCTGCCTGCCGGATGGTGCCTTCCTGCACAAAGCCAAGGCGTTCCGGAATGCTGCGGCTTTTCGTATTTCCAACAGCTACCCGGATTTCGACTTTATTGAGCTTCAATTCGGAAAAGGCATAATCCGTCAACGCTTTTGCCGTCCGCGTCATAATGCCGTGGCCTTGATAGTCTTTTCCGATCCAATAGCCGATATACGCAGTTTTGTTCGCCGGATTGATCTGATTGAACCCCCCTACGCCGACAATTTCGCCTTTAAAGAGAATCGCCGTGTTCAGGCTCTTCCCTTCGATGAAATTGCGGCTGCCGGATTGAATAAAATCTTGTGTATCTTTTAATTCAGTGGTGAAGTCCAGCCACGGCAGCCATGCTTTCAAATGTTCCCGTGAACCGTCGGTCAGCTCGAAAATCCGTTCCGCATCCCGCATTTCCACTACTTTCAGCGATAGTTCTTCATCAATCTTATGTATAAACATGGAAGATCTCTCCTCTTTTTAGATTATTCTCTATGTTAGCATAATAACGAATAGGAAAGGCATACTTTTTCTTTGCATTCTGCCCTTTCCATCGTTTTCGTTTAAAGCCGCTGTAAAAGGGAAATCTACAGATTGAATCTAAAAATAGAAAATGGAGGTTTTCGAAAATGGCACATGAACAACATGCAGAACTGATCAAGGCGCTGCACGACTGCGCCGCTGCCTGCAACCATTGCTTTGATGCTTGCTTGCAGGAAGAAGACGTGAAAATGATGGTAGGGTGCATCCGTTTAGACCGGGAATGCGCAGACATTTGCTCTTATTTGGAACATGCGATTACCCGCAATTCGCCTTTCGTAAGCGAACTGGCTGCCGTATGTGCAGCCATTTGCGAAGCGTGCGGAACAGAATGCCAGAAACACGATCACGACCATTGCCAAAAATGTGCGGAAGCTTGCTTTAAATGCGCAGAAGCTTGCCGCAGCGTCGCGTAAAAAACTGCACCCTGGGAATATCAGATTGTCGAGAAACTAGCAGGATTAATGTATCTGCTTCTGGAATCCGCACTGCGGCTCCGGACGGTGCTAGAGTACTTTCAAACGATATGGAGCAAGCGGTTTTGCGGAATATCGAGTTTCTAAACGAAACTTTTTCTATTTCTGCCTTTTTCAACACATTAAAATCCCGCACCTCGAAAAGGTGCGGGATTTCTTTTTTATCTCAATAACTCGATCCGTTCTCGGTATCGATCAATCAATAATTGGTTATGCCTGTCTGCCCCATCGACATTTCCGCTGAGGAAGATCGGCGGTTCAAAGCCGTTGTCTGCCATCAGCTGGATCGCTTCAGCAAAGATGGCATTCAGGATAGTTGCCCCGACAACAGTTGAAGTCGGCCCAAACGGAACTTTCACTTTGTCGTAGCTCAGCACAGCATCCCCGACGACCGAATAATTATCAATCACGAGATCTACCGAATCAAATAAATAATTGCCGCTTTCATGCCGCGATGTCTGGCTTTGAGAATACTCTTTTGACGTGACGCCAATTACAAAAGCCCCGGCCTTGCGAGCGGCTTCTGCCACATCCACCGGCACGGGATTGCGCCCCGAAGTGGACAGGACAAAAACGAGATCTTCCGGCCTGAAATCCTGATCTTCCAGAAACGTATTGGCAAAACCGTTTTTCCGCTCCAATTGAGAGGATCGGACGGCTCCTTCATGAAGCATCAGCGGTTCGACAAAAATCGGCTTGATCGGCACCAAGCCGCCTGCCCGGTAAAACACTTCTTCGGTCAAAATATGCGAATGCCCGCAGCCGAAAAGCTGAATGATGCCGCCGGCCTGGATCACGTCTGCCACTTTCTGTGCGGCTTGTTTCATCCGTTCGCTTTCATTCTTTTCGACTAGCTCGAGCCTTTCTTTTGCCTGTTCAAAATAAGCCTTCAACATTTCCTATCAGCTCCTCAATTTCTCCAATGAATCCTATACGTTTCTATTCCCTTTAGCTTCTTTTATCAACCGGACCATATTTGAAATCGCCACTTCAATAATTTGCCGGCCTTTTTCTTTGGTTGCAAGTTTCGCATCGCCAAGGACCGCCGACTCCGTAAATTCTTCCCACGGCGTCGGCGTCACATCTGCCATCATCGGAATCGTTGGAATATCGGTGATGGCTTTTGACATGTCGACGTGTTCATCTGCTAAATACAGCATATACGACGTTTCAATTTCGCACGCATGGAAATAGCTCGAATGCGAAGACGGCGTTTCACGGACCCGGTCTGTCGCTTCTTTGACGCCCGGATAAAACAAGTAAAGAACTTTTAGCTCCGGTACGGCTTCCGCCAATTTTCTCGCCGCTTCTTTCAACGCCACAGCATTGCCCAAATGGCCGTTGATCATGGCGAACACCCGAAACCCTTGATGGTGCAGGCTCACACCGATGTCCACCAAAAGTGCAATGAGGGATTCATTGCTGACATTGATGCTGCCCGGGAAATTCTTCAAGCTCCAGACTTGCCCGTAAGGCATCGTCGGCAAGACAAAACCACCCGTTTCTTCCGCCACTCTTTTTGCCAGGCGCTCCGCTAAGTAATTATCGGTGCCCAGCGGCAAATGCGGCCCGTGGGCTTCTACCGCGCCAATCGGCAAGAGAGCCACTCGGCTGGTTTCAATTTTTTCTTTTACTTCGTAAGAATTCTCCTGTTGAAAATCCAAAGCTTCCGCCTCCTACCGGTTAAATGTAAAGCAGCGTGCAGGATTTTCGATGAAGAATTTTTTCACGAGCGCTTCTCCATCATACCCTTGCCTGTTTGCATCATCCACAAACCGCGGCACCCATTTCGCGATGATGTATTCCAGCCCAAGCCCGTAGTCATAATGTTTGTAATAGCTCTTCCGTGCTGTATCTCCGCTCACCAAGATCTGATTTTCATAGCCTTTTTTGACCAGCTCCAAAATACAGGCGATCCGGGTGCTTTCCGGAGCATATTTTATTTTTGCAATTCCATCAAAGCTGAGGTATGCACCAGTGCTGGCAATCTGCTCATGGTAGTATGGGTCGGGGTTCCGGTCCATATGGCCGAAGCTCATGAACGACAAGTCCACGCCTTCCGATTTCAGCAGCTCGATCTGTTCGAGCCCCATCGTCCCGGCTTCCGTATGTGAATGCAAAGGCGCTTTTGTTTCCAGATGCGCTCTTGCAACAGCCCGCAAAGTCTTTTCTTCATGCGGTGTGATCCGGTTATAGCCGGTGCCGAATTTTACTTGCCCCGCTTTATAAGCGGTGCCTTCCAGCCCTTCTTCCACTTCTCCGATGACGAATTCCGTCAGCTCGTTGATGCTTTTCGCTTCTATCCAGTCGTTATACGTCGGGTAGTCGCCAAGAACCGGCTTCAGGCTTTCTTTAATAGCGGCATCCCATAGGAAGCTTTTATTGAATCCGGCTGTGCCGACAATATGAACATCCAGTTCCTCTGAGATTTCTTTAACCGCTTCAACGTCCCGGCCGTAATCGATCGCAGTAGCATCCACAATCGATCGGCCGCCGTGATGTTTGAAATCCGCCACATCAAGTTTGGACTTTTCTTTATCGTCCAGCAGCAGATCGTCGGCATCCCGTTCCGCCCAGTAAGCCGGGCGGCAGACGATATGTTCATGGGAATACGTAAATCCAAGTTCTTCCGGTTTGATGTCGCCGCGAAGCGTACGGATAAAACTCATGTTGTTCACCCTCCGTTCTTTTTTCTAGAGCAGTAATTGCGCGAGCAAGCGGATGATCGGGCCTAAGATGAACATATCCGAATCGGCTGCCCACATTGCGGTATCCGGAATCGTATCGGATAAGAGCATTTTCACGGTAATGTATTGTCCCCAAGCAACGACGGTGGCTGTGACGAAGCCGCCCATGACCGCGCCTCTGACGCCGCCCGTCAAGTTTCCGAACACCCCGGCAGTTGCCGAGTGGAAGAAAAGGACGATCATCGTCGGCACGAAAATGTAGCCGACCGTATTTCCTAATACCACGAGCCAGAGCAAAGCCCCGACAAACGATCCGAGGAATCCTAAAATGACCGCATTCGGTGCATACGGGAAAAGGATCGGGTTATCCAGGGCCGGTCTTGCACCCGGTACGATTTTTGTCGCGATCCCTTTGAACGCCGGTACAATTTCACCGATGAACATCCGGACACCCGTCAAGACGACTGCAATCCCGGCTGTGAACGTGAACGACTGGATTATGGCGTAGACGATGAAGCTTTGGTTACCGGAGCTTGCCACTAATTCTGCAGCACCCGGTGTGTCTTTGAACGAAATGATGATGGCGCCGGTCAAGAACAATAGCCCCATCGTCAAGGCGGTAATCACGTTGGAATCTCTCAGGAATTCAAGGCCTTTCGGCAATTTGATCTTTTCTGAATCATTTTCTTTATTGCCCCAAAGCTTGCCGCCGAATGCCGCAAGCAGCCCGACTGAAGCGGACGTATGGCCGAGGGCGATATTGTCGTTGCCGACAATTTTCCGGACGAAAGGCTGGACTAGTGCCGGCTGAACGGTCCAATAAATCCCCATGATGACCGACAGGAAGACGACCAGTTTAAAGAAAGAGACCTCCGGTGCCGCATGGACGGCAATCCCCGCAAAAATTGTGGTGGTCCAGAACATCATATGGCCGGTCAGGTAAATGTATTTCAGCCGTGTAAAACGGGCAAGCAAGACGTTGATCAGGAAACCGATCGTCATCGCCAGCGTCACTGCACTCCCGTATTCAGAGTTGAAGAGTTCTTGTCCCATATACTCCCCTAAAGTTTCGCCGGACAGATTGAACACTTCTTTCCAAAGCGGTTCAAAGACGGTCAAAGCCCCAACGATAATGTTGGCGCCGGCACTGATGATCAAAAAGCCGATGATGGCTTTGAACGTTCCGCTCACGCGCTGGCTGGCGGTTTTTTTCTGCAGCAGCAATCCGATCAATACGATGATGCCAAGCAAGATGGCAGGTGTCCCAAACACGTTGTTAGAAATCCAAAAAATAGCATCCATTCTCATTCATCCCCTTTATCCCATTAAAGTAATAGTGGCTCCCCTTGTTATGCAGGTATGTTGTTCTCTATCGCTGCATTGATTTCATCCATGTCAAAGTAATTATTGACGATAATCACTTTCGCCGGATGGTCTTGCAGGCTTTCTGCCAGTTCGTTGCTGGTAATGATGTAATCGGCGCCCATGCTGGTCGCAGAGGACAAGTCGATGTGTTCAACGTCCGCAGTGATTCCTTTCTCTCCCAAAGCCTGCTCAACGTTCATTCGCAAAATTAAGCTTGTTCCTTGCCCTAACCCACATACACATAAAATTTTCATCTTTCATTCCTCCCTAACACAATTTTTAGTTCTTCATAGCTGGCAATGCTTTTCAATCGTTCGACTTTTTCCGGATTGTTCAATAGCATGACCAATTCCTTCATTACCACTAAATGCTCGTCGCTCGTCGATGCGCCAAGGGCAAACACTAAAGAAACCGGATCATTCGCCGCGCTTCCAAAGACTACCGGATCTTTTAATCGGACAAAAGCTACCGACGCTTCTTTGACTCCGTCTTCCGGCCGTGCATGCGGCAAGGCGATTTGGGGAGCCAGGACAAAATATGGGCCGTTCTGCCGGTACGATTCAACCATCGCCTCGACATATCCCGGTTCGACTAAATTGCCTGAAACCAATAATTGGCCTGCCGCCTGGATGGCGGCTTCCGGCGTTTCTGCCGAAACATCCAACGCCACTAGCTTTTCCTCAAGGAATTTCATATTCATAACCCTTTCTGTGTGAGATCCTGTATGTCAAAGTGAATGTATTTGGATCAATTCATAAATTTTTTCTGCCGATTCCGCTTCAATGAGCTGCTCTTTCAATCTTTTATCGTTCAATATTTTCGTCAGTTGCCCAAGCGCTTTCAAGTGGCTGTCGCCATCCACCGCTGCCAGCACAATGAGCAATTTCACAGGATAGGTTCCTCTTTCTGAAAAAGAGATGCTGTTTTTCAGCTGCAGGAGGCTCATCCCCAACCGATGGACGCCGTCTTGCGGCCGCGCATGCGGAATGGCGACGAGAGGAGAAACGACTACGTACGGCCCGGTTTCATCCAGTACATCAATCATGGCTTTGACGTATTCGGTTTCGATGAACCGATTTTCCAAAAGCGGCGCGGCTGCAAGCTGGATGGCTTTTCGCCAATCCGGTACGCGTTTCACGCTTTGGATATGCTGGACCTTCAACAAGCTGCTCAAATTCGGTTTTTCTTCCTTGCGGGAATAACCCGGATTCGGATACAGGTACTCACGCAGCTCCTTTTGGAGATTTTCCCGGTCATGAATATCCGCATGGTTACCGATGATCGACAGAAGCGCTTCAATCGAATGCACCTTTACCGGCTGGACGCCAATAAAAGCATTTACTTTTTTGAGAAGCTTCTCTTTTTCAATCTCTGTCAAAATCGGGCTGACCACAAAAACCGGCGTGCCTTTCTCTTCAAGCGGAATGGTCGAAATGACAAAGTCCACTTCATAGGAGTTGTTTTCAAAATCCCTCAGCGAAACGCAGCCGACGATATCCACGGTTGAAAATAGCCCTTCCAGCTGATGCTGGAGCAGTCTCGACGTCCCGATTCCGTTGTTGCATACGAGCAGGACCGATTTCCGGCTGACCGGCTTTTTCCCCATCTTTTCCAGCCACCCGCCAAAATGGATGGCGATTAAGGCAATTTCTTCATCATTGACTTCTTTTCCGGTAATGCTTTGCAGGTGGCTGATGATTTTCTTGGTAATGTGGAACGTATCCGGATATTTTTCCTGAATGGAATTCGCCAATTGGCTATCGGCTTCCAATCCGTAAAGCACCCGATAATAAGCGGATTTGAGGTGCAAGAATAAGCTTTTTTCCACTTCATGGCGGTTTTCAAAGACAATGCAGGCGTACTGCTGAAAATCCGACACCATATGGGCTACGGTGTCTGCAAGAACCTTCATGAGATGGACGCTGTTGTTTTCAAATAGGCTGTCCGCAAATTGCACTCTGGAACTGAGCAAATGCTTCGTGATGTAGAAAACTTCGTCTTCCGGGAAAACCGTATCAAACAGCTTTGACAGTTTCACCGCGATTTCTTGTGCGGCTTGGTATTCGATGGTCTTGCTCAATACTTCTTTTTCGATCGGATCCACCACAATTTCCTTGCCGCTTGTCAACCGTTTCCCGAACAGCAATAGCCGGAGCGTAAGGCTGTGCAGGAAATCATCCGTGTACCGGATGTTCAGCTTCCGTTCGCTTTCTATCGCAATTTCTTTAATTGCCTTCATTTTTTCAAAAATGTACGGATCCATTTCTTCGTGCTGTTCATTGAACAAGATGGGGAGCTGAAGCAGCAAAGACTCCCAGCTTTGCTTCGGCAATAATTGCTGAAGATAATACACAATCACTTTCCGTTTATCCTCTTCTTTTCCTTTTACCTGATAGCCCGCTGCGCGCTCAAATTGCATGTCCACTTCAAAGTTCTGCAGTTCTTTTTTCAAGTCTTTTAAATCTTCAATGACGGTATTGCGGCTGACTCTCACTTTTTCCATCAGATTTTCTAAATACAGCGGCTGGCTCTTTGCCATCAAATACAACGCGAGCCAAGCTTTCCGTTCTTTAGGCGAATATTCATAATGCCATTTCGGCATATTGTGCAGCCGTTCCGGGATTTCCTTCGCCGTTTCTTTCTTTAAATGAAATCCTGCCGAACGGACATGTTCAACCCGCGGCAATTTATTTTCTTCCAGCCAGCCATTAATTTTTTCGATATCGTAATAGGCGGTCCGCTTTGAAATCTTAAACTTCTCCATAATTTCCTGAGGGGAAACGTAGCTCTGCGATTCGGACAAATACGCCAATATGGCGCTGCTTCGCTGATCCAAGGCCATGACCTCACCTCCTTCTTTCGCATTGAAACGGCCAGGATGCGTTTTGTTCAGAATTATTAATTACTTCTATTTTAACTTCTCCTTCCTTTTATGTAGAGACCAAATATCGCTTTGTTGTTTGTGCAAAATTGGACTGTAAGGATTTCACATCACTGGAAATAAAAAAAGCAGCAAGCCCCCATTGCTTATAATGGTTGGCCTGCTGCTTTCATTTATCATCTTCTCTGGAAGGTTTTACGCTCCCAGGTTTTCACTTTTCATCAATTCATCTACGGTTTCGATGACGCGTTCTTCGTCCGCTCCATCCGCGATCACTTTAATTTCCTTGCCTTTTGAAATCCCTAAAGACATGACGCCCATAATCGATTTCATGTTCACTTGCTTCTCTTTGAATTCCAATTTGACCTCAGATGCGAATGATGAAACGCTCGCTACTAGTTTTGCTGCTGGGCGTGCATGAAGCCCTTCGTCGCTTGTAATCGTGTAATTTTTTTCAATCATTTTCTAATCTCCTCTTTATCGTTTAATATCGGTGATGAATTTATAGCGGTCCGCCCGGTAAATGCTTCGAACAAGTTCAAACGGACTGCCATTCCCCAAATAGCTGAGGCGTTCAATGCACAGCACCGGGGACGGCATGCCAATTTTCAAAAGCTCGGCATCTTCCTTTTTCACCAGAGCAGCTTCCATTCGCTGGGAAGCATGGCTGATCCTTAACTGCTGCTCTTCTATTATAGAATAAAGTGAGCCTTTTAGCGCTTCTTCCGTTAGTCCGGGGAAAAGTTTTACAGGCAAAAATGTCCGTTCGATGGCCATCGGCTTGTCATCTGCGTAGCGGATCCGTTTAAAGGAAAACACTTTTTCTCCGCTCTGGAGGCCCAGTTCCCCGGCAACGTCCGGTTCCGGGTCGATTTCCTTGAACTCGATAAGTTGGTTACTCGGAGTCATGCCGCGGGCTTTCATGTCTTCTGTGAAGCTCGTAAGCCCGGTCAGCGGTTGTTCCACTTTCGGGATGGCCACAAAGGTGCCGCGGCCCTTTTCACGGTAGAGCAGGCCGTCATTGACTAGATTCGTGACGGCTTGCCGCAACGTCATGCGGCTGACGCCAAAGCTTTCCGTCAACTCGCGTTCTGACGGAATCGCGGCACCTGCTTCAAATTCTCCCGCTGAAATACGGGCTCTCAACTGTTCTTCGATTTGAATATAGATGGGGATGGGAGATTGCTTATCGAGCAATTCGTTCACAGCCCTTCTGCCTCAACCAACCGATAGGCTTCGCGGTCTGCAATCAACGTGACATCGGCATGCTTCCATAAAAATGAAGCCGGAAAATCCTCGCTGATGTTTTTTTCCAATAAGGTTTTCACCGCTTCGGCTTTTTGTTCGCCGGAAGCCAGCAAGAGAATCTTCCTGCTCTTTAATATCGAAGCAATGCCCATCGTAATGGCATGGGTCGGCACTTCATCAAGCGATTCAAAAAAACGGGCATTGTTCTGGCGGGTCGAATCGTCCAGTTCAATGATATGCGTCAAGCTCTCTTCAGCGGTTCCGGGTTCGTTGAAACCGATATGTCCGTTTGTCCCCATCCCGAGAATTTGCAGATCAATCGGCCCGATTCGGTCAATCAATGCTTCGTAGCGCAAGCATTCCTCTTCCACCGAATGTGCCTGGCCATTCGGGATATACGTATGGCTCATGGAGATATCGATCTGCTTGAACAAGTTTTCAATCATGAAAATCCGGTAGCTGTTCGGATGGTTTTTATTGAGCCCTCTGTATTCATCCAGATTGAAAGTTTGGACATGTTCATAAGAAATGCCGCGTTGCTGATGGCCTTCAATCATTCGCGCATATAGCCCGAGCGGCGTGGAACCGGTCGCAAGCCCAAGAACCGAATGCGGATTTTCAGAAACTTGCTGTTCCAGAATTTCCGCAGCGCGTCTGCTCATTTCTTCGTAATTTTCAACTACGATCGTGTTCATTGCATTTCCTCCTTTGCAAAAGCAATCGTCCCCCTGCAAATTGTCATCTGAACGTTTAACTCCTCATCCAATAGGACAAGATCCGCGTCTCTTCCCGCTTCGATCTTCCCTTTTTTCGCCAGCCCCAGCTCTTTGGCGGCATTGGAAGAAGTCATCGCAACCAAGTCTGAAATGCTGCAATGGGTCACGGAGCGCACATTGCGAATCGCGCGGTCCATCGTCAAGATGCTCCCGGCCAAAGCGCCGCTTTCAAGCCGTGCCCCGGTTTCTGTCACGTGGACGTCCTGTCCCGCCAAGTCATAAACGCCATTCGGCAACCCTTTCGCCCGCATCGCATCCGTGATCAGGATGAGCCGGTCCGGCCCTTTTAGCCGATATGCCATTTCAACCGATTTCGGATGGCTGTGAATAAAATCAGCGATCAGTTCGACGGTCAATTTTTCTTCCAATAGCGCGGTCCCGACTACACCCGGATCGCGGTGGTGAAACGCACTCATCTGGTTATACAAATGCGTGATGTGGCTTGCGCCTGCGCCAATCGCTTTTTGCATCTCATCGTAAGTGGCATCTGAATGGCCCATTGAAGCGATGATGCCCGCCGATTTCAGCTGTTTGACAAAAGCGAAACCGCCTTCGATTTCGGGTGCCATCGTAATCATTTTGATGCGCTTTCCGCTGAGCACTTGCCATTTATTGAAAAGCGAAGCCGATGGCAGCGTGATGAATTCTGCTGGCTGCGCGCCTGGCTGCTCCGGTGAAATGAATGGCCCTTCCAAATGGATTCCCAGCATTTCTGCCTGGTTTTCATCCGCTTCAAACGTGCTGGCGTTTTCCAACGCTTTTGAAATGGCTTCGTCCGATTGGGTCATCGATGTTGCAAGGAAGCTGGTTGTCCCTTCTTTAGGCAACGACGCCGCCATTCCATCCAAAGCTTCCGGCGTAGCATCCATGACGTCGTGTCCGGCAGATCCGTGGATGTGGACATCGATAAATCCGGGAGCCGCGGTCCAATTCTTGTCCTTGCCATCGATTTCGATATCAGCAGGACGCGAGATTTCAGGTGCTATTTCAATTATTTCTTTTCCTTCTATAAAAATGTCGCCCATAAAGCTTTCATTTACGGCATCGGCAATCCATACACGCGAGATTTTCATGGTCTTCTTCATTTTTATCCGCTCCTTATGAAAAACCAGGAAACTCGAGATCCGAGTTCCTGGCTAGACGGTTTCTTATTTATTCGACTTTTAGAATAGACGCAGTTCCCTGCTTCTGATTGCCGTCTTTTAGCATCTGCAATTTTTGTCCGGTTAAGTTCGTAAAGATGACCGGCGTGACAATAGACGGTGCATTGGCTTCGAGGTAGGCAAGATCAAGTTTCAATAACGCATCTCCTGCCTGGACGAGCTGCCCTTGCTCGACTAAAGCTTCAAACCCCTCGCCTTTTAATTTTACCGTATCCAGCCCCACATGAATAAGAAGTTCGACTCCTGTATCCGTTTGGATGCCGATCGCGTGTTTTGTCGGGAAAACCGTGACGACTTTTCCGTCAATCGGTGAATGCAGCATATTTCCTGAAGGGATGATGCCAAATCCTGGCCCCATCATTTCTTTTGCAAAGACATCATCCGGCACTTCAGCGAGCGGAATGATTTTACCGTCAATCGGCATAAAGAAATCTTTGTCGATGATGACTTTCGGAAGATCCGCTTCAGCCGGCAATTTTTCAATCGGTGCATCCAGATTTTCCGGAGTTGGATTTCCTTTTGCCAAACGGCTCTTCATGGCATCCGCCAAGAACTCAACCGCTGTTCCGATTACTACCTGGACATTGGTTTTATTGACTTTCATCAAGCCCATTGCGCCATGGCGCTTCAATTCTTTTTCGTTCACTTTGTCTGCGTCTTTCACTGTCAGGCGCAAACGCGTCGTGCAATAATCGACGGTTTGGATGTTATCGCTGCCGCCAAGTGCGTTGATCGTGTGGTAAGCGCGGATGTCGATTCCGTTATTGCCTGTATCCGCATTGCCGTTTTCTTCGTCTTCATCTTCACGCCCTGGCGTTTTCAAGTCCAGTTTGATGATCAGGAAATAGAAAATGAAGAAGTAAATCACACCTACGACAAGGCCCATAACGAGCAAGACAAGCGGGTTCTGGGCAAGCCCGTAGTTCAACACATAATCGATGGCGCCGGCCGAGAAGCCGAAGCCGTGATGGACATCCAGTGCATAAGCGACCATCATTGATACGCCGGTTAACAGCGCATGGACCACATATAATAATGGCGATAAGAACATGAATGAGAATTCAATCGGCTCTGTGATCCCTGTAAGGAACGAGGTGAAACCGATACTGAAGAGCATTCCGCCGATGAGGGCTTTGCGTTCTTTTTTAGCAGCTGCATACATCGCAAGGCAAGCAGCAGGCAGGCCGAACATCATGATCGGGAAGAAACCGGAAAGGAATGGCCCCGCTGTCGGGTCCCCTTTTAGGAAACGGTTGATCTCGCCGCGCACGACTTCGCCTGTTGCATCGGTAAACGTCCCAAAGTCAAACCAGACAATCGTGTTGATGACATGGTGCAAACCGGTCGGCAACAGCAAACGGTTCAAGAAACCATAAGCCCCGACGCCGAACATGCCGGCATTCAAGATCCAATCGCCGGCTCCGTCAATCAAATCTTGCACTGGCGGCCATGCATAGCCTAAAATCCCGGCAAGTACGGTCATGGTTGCCGCGGTGACAATCGGAACGAAACGCCGGCCGCCGAAGAAAGCGAGCCAGGTCGGTAATTTCACATTATAGAACTTGTTGTATAGAAGCCCCCCGACAATCCCTGAGAGAATCCCGGCAAAAACGCCCATATTAATGGACTCATTGATCGTTACGATCGCTGAAGTTAAAACAAGATATGCAACGGCACCGGCGAGTGCGGCTCCTCCGTTGCTGTCATGGGCAAGCCCGAAAGCAATCCCGATCGCAAAAATGATGGCCAAGTTGTCGATGATCCCTGCTCCTGCCGCTGACAGAAACGGAATGCCGAAGAGGTCATCTTGCCCTAAACGCAGCAGCAAAGCGGCTGCAGGCAATGTTGCAATGGGGAACATTAACGACTTCCCGATTTTTTGCAGAAAACTGAACAAGTTAATTCCACCCTTCTTATTGGTTTTTAGCCGTCACTATGACGAGAAAATGTATAGATGTCTATACCAATTCTATTCCTATATGTATGCGTTTTCAATACTATTTTTTATTTAATGGAATAATTCTTTTTTCTGGTGAAGGTCCCTAGATTTTCGAGACAAAAGACTTCTGTTGACAGCTTCAAAAAACAGGCATACAGTTAGCTATTATTTCACTCTTATCTATAGGAAGTGCCATTGTGAAGCCATCCAAAAAAAAGCAAGTTAAAATCTCTCCACCCATCGTCATTGCTAGCAGCTTTTTGTTTTTAATCACCTTAGGGACCCTGCTATTAAAGCTGCCGATTGCTACAACTGCACCGATTTCCTGGACAGACACTTTGTTTACTGCCACATCGGCCACTACGGTCACTGGACTTAGCGTATTTGACACTGACACCACGTTGACCCTATTCGGTGAAATGGTCTTGCTCTTGCTAATCCAGTGCGGCGGTATCGGGCTGATGACTTTTGCAGTAGCAACCCTGATTTTGCTGCGGCGGAAAATCGGCCTCCAAAATCGGATCTACCTGCAAGAATCCTTCTCTCAAAACTCCATTGGGGGAATTGTCAAACTCGTGAAAATGATCCTTACTTTCGCGTTAAGTGTGGAAGCGATCGCTATCGCCATGCTGACAATTTATTGGCTGCCGGACTATGGCTTTCAGGAAGCAGTGAATTTAAGCGTCTTCCACGTTATTTCCGCTTTCAACAATGCCGGTTTTTCTTTGTTCCCGGACAACTTGATGAGCTTCGGCAATGACCCTTTTGTCCTGGTACTGTTGTCCAGCCTGTTTATTCTTGGTGGCTTAGGATTTACTGTCGTCGTCGATATTTATCAAAAAAAATCTTTGCGCTCCTGGTCGCTCCATACAAAATTGATGGTGTGGGGAACGCTCGCCTTGAATCTAGGCGCAACCTTGATCATTCTCGCCTTGGAGTTTGGCAATCCGGAATCACTTGGCGGAAAGTCGTGGGGAGAAAAAATCTTGTCTTCCTATTTTGCAGCCGTAACGCCGAGAACCGCAGGATTCAACGTTTTCGATTACGGAACATTGGAAGATCCGACCTTGTTATTCACGATGGCATTAATGTTCATTGGCGCCGGCAGTGCTTCGACGGCATCCGGGATTAAGCTGACCACTTTTATCGTCGTGCTGCTATCGACTTATGCTTTTTTGCGCTCACAAAAAGAACCGGAGATCTTTGGCCGTGCAATACGGATCGAAACCATTGTCCGGTCGCTCGCCATCACAACCATCAGCCTTCTGCTCGTGCTATTGTTTTCTTTCTTGCTGACCGTGACAGAGAAAATCCCTTTTCTGCCTTTAGTGTTTGAAGTTGTATCCGCATTCGGGACAGTGGGGCTTTCCATGGGAATCACGGCACAATTATCTGATCTCGGCGAAATTCTTTTAAGCCTCGTGATGTTCGTCGGCCGAATTGGTCCGCTCACTTTGTTTTTCATCTTAATGAAACCGAAGAAAGACCATTTCCGCTATCCGTACGACCAAGTATTTACGGGTTAAGAAAAATAGCCTGCCGGCAAAAGCCGGCAGGCTATTTTAATGCGACTGGATTCCAGACTATCTCTTTCTTCAACAAGAATCCCGATCGATCAGGCTTGGTTGAAGCCGGTGCACAACCGAGCTTTCTTTTTCCGAAGTTCCGTTGATCTGCTTCAACAAAAGCTCAGCTGCCAAGTTCCCCATTTCAATGGTTGGCTGCGAAACGACGGTAAGCGGAGGTGAGTAGAAGCTTGCAAACGGCACTTCGTCAATGCCGATGACTGCGACATCTTTTGGAATATGCAGCTGCTGCTCTTTCATGAATTTCAGCACTTCGATCAAGACAATATCATTGCCGGCAAGAATGGCTTCCGGCGGCTCTTCCAAAGCAAACAAATCTTCCAGCACATTTTGGATTTTCTCTGCATCGGCTGTTTGGATATACGCCGGATTGGCTGTCAGGTTCGCATCTTCAAGCGCTTTGCGATATCCTTCAATCCGTTCCACCCGCGGGCTCGTATTGCGGATGATGGAAGTCGTCACAATCGCAACTTTTGAATAGCCGCTCTCGGTGAATTTGCGGATCGCCAGTTCAGCTGCCCGGTGATTGTCCAGCATGACCGTTTCGATTTCCAGCCCTTCAATTTTCCGGTCCATGAAGACAACTGGAAAATTTCTTTTTTTCATTTGTTCGTATAAGTCCAAGTTTCCACCGGTCGGGAAGATGATCAACCCGTCGACTTGTTTCGCCAGGAGCATTTCAATGTAATTCCGCTCTTTTTCAGGTTCGTCATCGGCATTGCAGATAATCGTATGAAATCCTTGCCCATTGAAATTGTTTTCAATGGTCCGGAGGATCTGCGTAGAAAAACTGTGAAGAATATTTGCCACGATCACACCGACCGTAAATGTCGACTTCTGCTTCAAACTTCTTGCAATGACATTCGGATGATAGTTCAATTCTTCGATTGACGCTTCAATTCGTTTCCGGGTGTTTTCGCTCATGTATTCATAGCGTTTATTCAGATACTGCGAAACGGTGCTTTTAGATACTTTTGCATGTTCCGCCACTTCTGCGATGGTCACGTTTTTCATGGACGCATCAAACCCCTGAGTATGCCATGAAGCCGCCATCGACTGCGAGTGTCGTGCCGGTAACAAAGGATGAGTACGATTCATCCACTAAGAATAGCAGTGCCCCCAATAAATCTTCCGGCTGGCCGAATTTCTTCATCGGCGTCGCTGTCAGGATTTTCTTTGAACGCGATGTCGGATTGCCTTCTGGATCGAGCAGCAAGTCACGGTTTTGCGTCGTTAGGAAAAAGCCTGGTGCGATGGAGTTGACGCGCAAGCCCGTTTCCGCAAAATGCACCGCCATCCACATTGTGAAGTTATTGATCGATGCTTTTGCCGCGCTGTATGCAGGCACTTTGGTCATCGGTGCATACGAACTCATTGAAGACAAGTTGACGATAGCCGGGAACTCACTCTTCAATAATTCTTTGCCGAACACTTGGCTTGCAAGGAATGTTCCAGTGAAGTTAACCGAGAATACATTAGAGAAACCTTCTTCTTCCAAGTCGAAAAATGATTTCCCTTCTGCCGATTCATCATAAGTTTCGGGACCTGTGATGGCGTCCGGATGGTTTCCTCCTGCGCCGTTGATCAAAATATCGATTTTGCCGAAAGCTTTTAAAATTTCCGCTTTCGCTTCTTCAAGAGAAGCCCGGTCCAGAACGTTCGCCGCTACTGCCAGTGCTTCGCCGCCTGCCGCATTAATTTCTTCTGCCACATCTTTCCCTTTTTCGGCAGTGCGGTTTAAAATCGCCACTTTTACGCCGTGGCGAGCCAATTCGCGTGCCATCGCCGAGCAAAGCACTCCGCTGCCACCTGTAATCACTGCCGTACGGCCTTTTAAATTTTCATGGATTGGAATCATTTTGCATCCTCCGTTCTTTTCGTTTCGTAAGCGTCCCATAACCCCAGCAAGTACATGATGCCAAGTGCACGGTCGTATAAACCGTATCCTGGGCGGCAAACTTCGCCCCAGATGTGGCGGCCATGGTCCGGGCGCACATATCCATCATACTCCTGCTCGTGCAATTCTTTCACGACGCCTTTAATATCAATCGAACCGTCTTGCGTGTAATGCGACGTTTCCGTAAAGTCGCCGTTGCCGTAAACTTTTACATTCCGGATGTGGGCGAATGGCGCGCGCTTTGCATACTTGCGTGCCACTTCGACCATATTGTTCGATAAACTCGCGCCCATGGATCCTGTGCACATCGTAAAGGCATTGGATGGTGAATCAGAGATCTCGATCAGCTTCTCATAGCTTTCTTCGCCTGTGATAATGCGCGGCAAACCGAAAATCGAATACGGCGGATCATCCGGGTGGATCGCCATCTTAATGCCGGCTTCTTCCGCCGTCGGCAAGATGGCTTTCAGGAAGTAGGCCAAGTTCGCCCATAATTGCGTTTCGTCTATTTCTTTGTACGCTTCGAACAATTCGCTTAAACGATCCAATTTTTCCGGTTCCCAGCCTGGCAGCGTTAAATCTGATGCTTCACTTACTGTGCGCACCAACTCTTGTGGATCCAAATTCTCCACTTTCGATTTCTCGAAGAATAAAGCCGTTGAACCGTCCTCTAAAGGATGGAACATTTCCGTACGCGTCCAATCAAAGATCGGCATGAAATTATAGCAAATCACTTTGACGCCGACTTCCGCCAAATTGCGGATCGACTCTTTGTAGTTTTCAATATAGCGGTCGCGCTCTGCGTTCCCAAGCTTGATCGATTCATGGACGTTCACGCTCTCCACCACTTCTGTATGGAAACCGTAGGACTCAATATAATCCACTTCTGCTTTGATCGCTTCTTTCGTCCAAACTTCTCCTGCTGGCACATCGTGCAATGCCCAGACGATTCCTTTTACGCCAGGGATTTGTTTGATGTTTTCAAGAGTCACGGTATCGTTGTCTTTGCCGTACCAACGGAATGTCATGTTCATTCGGGGTTTCCTCCTCTATTGTGCACTTTTTTCCATGTATTGTTTGCTTAACTCCACTGCGGCTTCAAATCCGCCAGCTGCATAGGCTTTGTTCAAATCGCTGCCGATTCCTACTGCTACTGCTCCAGCGGAAATCCAGTCTTGGATGTTGTTTAAGTTGATGCCGCCTGTCGGCATGATCCGTACATGCGGAAGCGGGCCGTTGACTGATTTGATGAATGACGGCTCGAAGTTATTCGCCGGGAATAATTTGATAATGTCACTGCCGGATTCAAGTGCTTTGACCATTTCACGGATGGTCATGCAGCCAGGCAAATACGGAACGCCATAACGGTTGCAGACCGGCGCAATGTCTTCATTGAAATGCGGGCTGACGATGAACTTTGCTCCGGCGAGAATGGCGTGGCGCGCTGTTTCCGGATCCAAGACCGACCCTGCACCGAGCAGCACATCTTCATCTTTTAATGCTTCAAAGACGTTCTGCACTTGTGGTGTCGTATACGTCAATTCGATTGCGGGAATGCCTCCTTGGATTGCCGCTTTTGACAACTCAATCGCTTCTTCTTCACTAGTCCCGCGAATTACTGCAACAACTTTCGTTTTGGTCAACTTTGCTAACACTTCATGTTTCAACATGCTATTCAGCTCCTCTTCTATTTAACGTTCTACAACTTTTTCTTTACGGATCAAAGCCGTCACTTCTTCTAAATACGGCAGTCCTTCGTTGTCGCCCGATACTGTCGTAACCAACGCACCGACGCCGTTTGCAAATTCGAGCGCATCTTCCGGCGAATAGCCATGAAGCGCTGCATAAACATACCCTGCATCAAAACCGTCTCCGGCTCCGACTGTATCAATCGGCGTCACTGGGAATGCCTCTTTTTTATGCCATGTTCCATTTTGATAGACACGGGCTCCGTTGCCGCCGTCTTTTATGACCATTTGCTCGATATGGAAGTCTTCGGCACATTTTTCAAGTGCGCTGTCTGCAGAATCCCCGACAATCATTTCGATTTCATCCAAGCCGGTCAGCAAAATATCCACAGCCGGCAGAATTTCCATATACGCAGCCTTCGCCTGTTCCAGCGTCCAAAGCTTCAAACGAATGTTTGGATCAAATGAAATGCGGATATTTTTCTGAGCTGCAATGTTCAATACCCGCTTGACGATTTCCAAGTTTTTCGGATCGATCGCCAGGAACACACCGGTTAAGTGAATCAAATCGACGCCTTCAAACATTTCCTCTTTTATATCGTCCGGCTCCATCGTTAAGATCGGCGATTGGTAGCGATAGTAAAAAGTTTTGCCGGAACCGTCTTCCCGGATTTCTTTGAAATTCAAGGAAGTTGGATAGTTTTCTACAAATTCAACGTGCGATAAATCGACGCCTTCGCCGCGGGCAAAATTATAAATGACTCGTCCAAATTCATCGCCGCCGAGTCGGCTTGCCCATTTAATAGTTAATCCGAGCCGGGCGCAGCCGATTGCAAAATTCAGTTCAGCCCCGCCGACTTTCCGGGTGAAAGAAGGCACATAGCGCAGCGGCCCGGTTTCAGAAGGATTGAACGTGATCAAGGCATCTCCTAATGTGAAGACAGTATATTGGTTAGACAAAACATGACCCCTCTCTTTTCGACTG
The DNA here is from genome assembly GCF_000821325.1 of Planococcus massiliensis. NCBI lineage: Bacteria > Bacillati > Bacillota > Bacilli > Caryophanales > Caryophanaceae > Planococcus > Planococcus massiliensis. The sequence goes on from NZ_CCXS01000001.1 coordinate 2,841,442, forward strand.
TTCTTTATTATAAATCGGTTTAGTAAATCGGTTTAGTAACACTATAAATGAAAGTGCTTTCAGAATCAACCGATTGCTAATAATTTCTGAAAAATAAACCGAAGTCCCTTTTTCGCCTGATTAAGATTTTTTCTATTTGCTCGAATGATCCCTTCGTGTGCAGGAAATTCCGCTTCACATAGCGAACTATTTGCTAAGCTAAATTATGACAGGAGGAATGGACATGACGCTTGTCTATCATCGGATTTTGGTAGCAGTGGATGGATCGCAGGAAGCCGAAGCAGCTTTTAAAAAATCAATCGGCATTGCCAAAAGGAACAAAGCGATCTTGAACATCATTCACGTCATAGATTTACGGGGGCATACGCCTGTTCGGCTGCATGAGCCGTATTTGGAAGATGCTGCATTCAGATACGGCCAAAATCTTTTGGAGGATTATAAAAAGGAAGCGCTGGTTGCCGGCGTTTCCGAAGTCAATGTCTATGCCGTTCCCGGATCCCCTAAAAAAGTTATTTCACGCGATTACGCAAAGCAGCTTCAAGCGGATTTGATCGTCTGCGGCGCTCAAGGGTTAAACGCATTGGAGTATTTTCTCATCGGCAGCGTCTCGACAAATATCGTGCGCAGCAGTCCATGCGATGTACTGGTCGTTCGCTTGGACGGTCCGAAAAAGAAAGCAGAGAGAGAAACGATCCGGTACGAATAGCCTTTTAATTTCTGAATATTCAATTTAAAAAGAAGGGATTTTTATGGCTCATCAAGAAAGAGGTGGTAAACCGAAAAAATGGAGGAGGAATTCAGATGGCTTTGGAATACAAACACATTTTAGTTGCGGTCGATGGCTCCAAAGAAGCGGAATGGGCGTTCAGAAAATCAATTGAAATGGCGAAAAAACACAACGCTTCATTGAATCTGATCCATGTGGTGGACACCCGTTCCTACACGGCTATGACGAAGCGCATCCCTTCGGAAAGCGATACGATTTTCGAAGAAGGGCGAGCTCTGATTGAAAAGTATAAGAACGAAGCTATTTCTGCCGGACTTTCTGATGTTTCCGCTTTCGTAGCGCCTGGCTCTCCGAAAAAAGTCATTTCACGGGACTTTGCCAATCAAGTCGATGCGGACTTAATTATCTGCGGAGCCCAAGGTTTGAATGCCTTCGAAAAATACTTGATGGGCAGTGTCTCCCAGCATATCGTCAGCAACAGTTCCTGCGACGTTTTAGTTGTTCGCCGCGAATATCCTGCAAAAGAAGCAAATTAAATTGGCTGCATCCATTTGAACTGCGCGAAAAAAGTCTGGCCGACTGGAGCACTAAGTGGGCTGGACTTTTCTATTTCACTGGAAAATTGTTGCTGAGCTCCACAAAAAAAGAAACAGAAAGGATTTTGTTTAGAAACTCGTCAACCTGTAAAAAAAGAGACTTTCCGCAGAAAGTCTCTTTTCCCCATACATTGGAGTGGAATCATTGAGCTGTATATCCGCCGTCCACCATTATGGTAGTGCCTGTTACAAAATCATTTTCGCACAGGAACACGATCGCATGCGCCACTTCATCCGCTTTTCCTAAACGCCCTGCCGGATGCTTCGCCACTAATCCATTATAGAACTCATCACCCAGTGCTTCCCGGTTCACCATGGCAGTTTCGATGTAGCCAGGTGCGACAGCGTTAACGCGGATGTTTTTGTCTCCGTATTGGAGGGCAGCTGATTTGGTCATCAAGTTGACCGCCCCTTTAGAAGCATTGTAGGCAAAAGCTTGCGGTTCCCCGACGCTTCCAAGTATCGAAGAAGTGTTGACGATCGCCCCGCCGCCGCTCTTCAGCATTTCCCGAACAGCATACTTGATGCCATAAAACACGCCGTCCTGATTGACCCCGATCACTTTTTGATAATCTTCATCCGTTAATTCATGCGTTTCGCTCAAAGCGCCGATCCCTGCATTATTGACCATGATGTCAATTCGGCCAAAGCGGCTGACCGTTTGCGCTACCAAGTTTTCAACGGAAGCTTCCTGAGAAGCATCCACTTTGATGAATACCGCTTCTCCCCCGCTGCCGCTCAATTCTTTGGCTGCCGCTTCCCCGCCTTCTTCATTGAAATCAGCGATGACCACTTTTGCCCCTTTGGCAATAAACGCTTTTGCCGTAGCCAATCCGATTCCCGATGCTCCTCCTGTTACAGCTGCCACTTTCCCTTGCAAGTCCATTCCAATTCCTCCCTTTTCGAATCTCATACACCCCTAGTATATATTATTATCAGACTATTTAGTCATATTATTTTCGAAACTAAAAAAGACCTCTGCCGAAGCAAAGGTCCCTGTCATTTATTCTTTTAATTGGTTGATGAATGGACCGTAATCCCCGCGCTGGTGCTGCAGGGAAATCCATTTCAGCGTCGTGAATTCTTCCAGAATCCATTCGCCGTTGAAACGGCCAAGGCCGGAGTTCTTTTCGCCTCCGAACGGCACATGCGATTCGTCATTGACCGGCTGGTCGTTGACATGGATCATGCCCGTATGGATTCTGTGCGCGAATGCGGCACCATGCTCCAAATTAGAAGAGTGAACCGCGCCGCTCAATCCGTACGGCAAAGCATTGGCCATTTCCGCTGCATCATCGTCATCTTCAAACGGAATCAAAATAGCCACCGGCCCGAAGATTTCATTGACTGCAAGCGGCATCTCATTCGTCACGTTAGTCACTACTGTCGGCTCAAGAACGTTGCCGTCAGCATTTCCGCCTAACCGGATTTCCGCTCCTTGCTTCACGCTCTCTTCCAAGTCTTCCAAAATGCGATCGACTTGCTTGCGGTTAATGAGCGGTCCCACGTTGGTATCCTGTTCTGCCGGATTGCCGTATTTTAACTTGCCGGCACGCTGAATAAAGAGCTCAGCGAATTCATCGTACTTGTCTTTGTGGACAAAAATCCGGTTGATTGCCATACAGATCTGTCCTTGGTGATAAAATTTACCGAACAGCGCCGAATCCACCGCTTGGTCGATATCTGCATCGTCCAAAACGACAAAGACATTATTGCCGCCAAGTTCCAATGCGGTTTTCTTCAGACGCCCGCCGGCCAACTCCCCGATGTGCATGCCGACTTCCGTCGATCCAGTAAAGGAAATCATGCGCGGCACCGGATGGGTAACGATGTCATCGCCGATTTCAGATCCGCGGCCGACAACGACATTCAAGAGGCCTTTCGGCAGCCCAGCTGCTTCGAAAATACTGGCGAAAATCAAACCGCCGGTAATCGGTGTATCCGTAGCCGGTTTCACTACGACTCCGTTGCCGGTCGCAAGTGCTGGTGCGATGGAGCGCATCGCCAAATGGAACGGGAAGTTCCACGGGCTGATGACGCCAATGACACCGATCGGATTGCGGTAAATGCGGTTTTCTTTTCCTGCTTGCTGGGATGGAAGGATCTTTCCTTCCATCTGGAATGGATAAGCAGTGGATTGTTTTACAACATCCAGCGCTGCACCGAATTCAACAGTTGCTTTGATGACGGTGCTGCCGGCTTCTTTCACTAGCCAGTCGATAATCAATTGTTTATTTTCCTGCATAACTTCGACGGTTTTTTCCAGAATCGCCCGTTTGTTCTGCGGCAATTCCTTCGCCCATTCGATTTGTGCTTCCGCTGCCGCTTTGTAAGCGGCATCCAGATCGTCTTTATTGGCTGCTTTCGTAGCGATTAAATCCTCGCCTGTGAAAGGGTTTGTGTTGCCCATCATTTGGTCGCTTGACCCGTCGCGCCATTCCCCGTTTATATACACTTTCGAAAAATCCGTTTTCATTTGGTTCACTCCTCTTTCTGATTGATGGAATTTGTTGACTGATATTCATTAACGCCGCAGCGGTTGTTAAAAAAGATTTTTTGTATTTTTTGCCACTCTTCTCTTTACCCCTTTGAAAAATACTAAAACTAGGATATTTTCATTTCAGTCTTTTGGATGAAGAAAAAGCTCCTGCCGCATGCGGCAAGAGCTTTCGCTATAGTTCTTTTATGATTCTCAGGAGGATACGCGGAATCAGCAGGACAATATCGTAAATCAATTCTGCTAAGTCTATCAAATCCCATATCCATGACCACCGGTCTTTTTTCTCCCTCTTCTTCCTTTTCTTTCTCACTTGCGCATCCCCTCGCTTTTCCAGTGTCGCCCAATTATACGAAAAGAATGCAATAAAGTTTCACTCCTTATAGATGAGCTAACCCAAAAGCTTCAGCTAATAGCCGGATGCCTTCCATTCGGTTTTCTGCACCTGCTACGTTCGGGATGACGGTCACTTCATCTGCTCCATAACGATCGGCAATCCGTTCTATTTCCGCCTTCACGAAATCGGGATCTCCAATGATCATGCGTTTGCGGTTGGCCCGTACTTTTTCCGCTTCATTTGCACTGAAGCCCCGTAATTTTGCCGTTTCAATTGACGGATAATAAGGCGGAGGCGTATTCGATTCAACAAATAGCAGCCAAAGATCGAAGGCTTTTGCAATTTCTTCCGCTTGTTCTTTTGTTTCCGCTACGACGGCAAATACAGCAATCATCACTTTCGGCTTTTCTAAAAACGGAGAAGCTTTAAATGCGCTGCGGTATTTCCGGATGATGTCCATTCCATCGATCGAAGGCCGTGCAAAATGCGCATAGGAATACGCCATGCCTTTTTCAGCCGCCAGTACGGCGCTGCCTTCCCCTGTCCCGAGCAGCCACAATTCCGGCGCAGTATCGGTAATGGGCATAGCAGACAACGCGGCTTCGTCTGCAAAATACTGTTTTAAGAGATCCAGCTGTTCTTCATAAGGCACGGCTCTTTCACGCATGCTGTTCAGCGCCTTATTGACCGCCTGATAGCTGCGTGACCGGCCGATGCCTAGATCAATGCGGTTTGGGTGCAGGGCTTCCAGCATGCGAAAATTCTCTGCCACTTTATACGCGCTGTAATGCGGCAGCATCACGCCGCCCGAACCGATGCGGATGCTCGACGTAGAAGCGGCCAAATGCATCATCAGCATTTCCGGCGAACTCCCGGCAACTGATGCCACTTTATGGTGTTCCGCTACCCAGAACCGCTTGTAGCCCGAGCGTTCGGCAAGCTGCGCCAGTTCCGTTGTCTCGAGCAGCGCTTGCCGCGCCGTTTTCCCTTCATCAATCGGTGAATAATCCAGAAGATTCAATGCCAGCATGCCATTCCCGCCTTTTTTCGGTTAATGGCTCCAGTTTAGCATGCAGAACCTTCGGACCCAAAACACCTTGTTTCAGGCATTTTGGATTGATTCGTAGCATTGGTCCAGCACGGCCATATTCTTGAGCGTAGATTCCGTCGTGATGACCGGTTCCCCGCCGTCCAAAATCGCCCGTGAAAACTGTTCGATTTCCATCCGGTAAATATCGCCGTAAATTTTTTCCTCGCGGGTCATGCTATTGTTTTGGACAATGACTTTGCCGATGCCGCCGTTGATGTCCGGGCGGAAAGCGAACGGCACTTTGATCTTGCCTTCTGTCCCGATGACTTCGTATTCGTTGCGGTTGATCATATCAAAGCTGCAGTCGAACACCGCCTTGACGCCATTGTCCATTTTCATATAGACGGTCGACGTCAAATCGATTCCGGTCGCTTCATCCAGTTCGGCAATCGCTTGGACTTTTACAGGTTCTGAATCCGTCAAATGGCGAATGACCTGGACGCAATAGGAGCCGACATCGTAGATGCTTCCGCCGCCCATTTTTTTGTCCATCCGGATATCCCCTTCCCGGTTGTTCAGGTAAAACGAATGGCTGGATTTAATGAGCTTCATTTCGCCGATTTCTCCGGAAGCCACAATTTCTTTGACTCGGGCATGCTGCGGGTGCAGTTGATACATGAAAGCTTCCATGAATTTGACGCCATGCGCTTCACAAGCTGCAATCATTTCTTTCGCTTCTTGAGCCGACAGCGCCGCCGGTTTTTCGCAAAGCACATGCTTGCCTTTCTCAGCCGCTTTGATGACCCATTCTTTATGTAGATTGTTTGGGAGAGGGATGTACACGGCATCGATTTCCCGATCATCCAATAATGCTTCGTAGCTCTCATACGCTTTTGGAATCCCTAATTCCCTTGCCGTTGCATAAACCCGGTCGCCTCTGCTCGAAATCGCGGACATTTCCGCATTTTCAGCCCGGAAAATTGCCGGTATGACTTGCGTTCTGCCAATATTCGCCGTGCTTAAAACGCCCCATCGTATTTTTTCCATTTCCTCATCTCCTTTGTTTTTAATTATAAAAAGCCGCTATGGGGCGCATAAACTGTCCCGTAGCGGCTTTGGATTTCAAGACAGCTCTGCGCTTCTTGCCTATCACTGATTATTTGATGCGAAGTTCCGTCGCCGGATCGAAGAAATGGGCTTTGTTCAAGTCCATTGCCATGTCGATTGTTTGCCCGGCTTCCACGTTGAAGCGGGCATCGACGCGCGCGACAAAGCTTTCGCCGTTTAGCTGCGAATAAAGGACGATTTCCGAGCCCATCAATTCCGCCACTTCAATCGGCGCTTTGATCTTCGTTTGCGGCGAGTGGTCCAGGAAGAGCGGCTCGTCATGAATGTCTTCCGGACGCACGCCGAGAATTACTTCCTTATCAGCGAACCCATTTTCCTTCAATACAGCCAATTTCCCTTCAGGCACCATCACACGCTGGTCGCCCATGACAAATTGGTTGCCTTCCAATTTGCCGTGGAAGAAGTTCATCGCCGGCGAACCGATAAAGCCGCCGACAAACATGTTGTTCGGCAAATCGTAGACTTCTTTCGGCGTGCCGATCTGCTGGATAAACCCATCTTTCATGACGACCAGGCGCGTGGCCATCGTCATCGCTTCCGTCTGGTCGTGCGTTACGTAAACGGTTGTCGTCTGCAGGCGGCGGTGCAATTTCTGGATCTCCGCCCGCATCTGTACGCGCAATTTCGCATCCAAGTTGGACAACGGTTCATCCATCAGGAACACTTCCGCATCGCGCACAATGGCGCGTCCCAAGGCCACACGCTGCCGCTGACCGCCGGACAGGGCTTTCGGCTTGCGGTATAAGTATTCTTCCAAGTTTAAGATCTTCGCAGCGTTCTCAACACGTTCTTTGATTTCCGCTTTTTTCAGCTTGCGCAGCTTCAAACTGAACGCCATGTTGTCGTAGACGTTCATGTGCGGATACAGTGCATAGTTCTGGAACACCATCGCGATGTCGCGGTCTTTCGGCGACACGTCGTTGACGCGACGGTCCCCGATAAATAAATCGCCTTCGGTGATGTCTTCAAGCCCGGCAATCATGCGCAAAGTAGTGGATTTCCCGCAGCCGGACGGCCCGACAAGCACCAGAAATTCTTTGTCGCGAATCTCTAAGTTGAAGTCCTGAACCGATACAACCCCTTTATCGTAGACTTTTTTTACATTCACTAAGTTTAACCCCGCCATTTTCATCCCTCCAAATTGTGTAAGGCTCTCATGCGAGCCGGTAAAGCGCTTACTTTTCTTTAATAAGCTCCTCTAATTTCAGAAGCCACCTGTTCTTTATAGAATTTGGCAAGCTTGTCCATTTCTTCTGAAGAATAAGGTGCAGCCTCAACTGCCTTCAGATTGTCTTCCACTTGGGCAATGGTTTTAAAGCCCGGAATTACAGTTGAAATCGCATCGTGTTCTAATATCCATTTTAACGCGGCTTGCGACATATTTCCTCTATTTTCTGCAATCCATTTTAAATTTTCAGCCAATTCAACACCTTTTGTAAATTCCAGTCCGGCAAACGTCTCTCCCACATTGAAAGCATCGCCGTTGCGATTGAAATTCCGGTGGTCATCTTGCTCAAACTCAGCATCCGCTTTGAATTTCCCGGTCAATAATCCGCTCGCTAAAGGCACGCGCGCCAAGATGCCCACCCCTTGCTCTTTCGCTTTCGGGAATAATTCCTCCAACGGCTTTTGGCGGAATAAATTAAAGATCACCTGTAAACTGCTGACATTCGGGTTTTCCAGGCAAATCAGCCCTTCTTCCACTGTTTCGACACTCACGCCGTAATAGCGGATTTTGCCTTGTTCTTTTAAGCGGTCCAGCACGTCGAATACCTGGCCATCGCGTAAAATGTCAGTGGCCGGACAATGGATTTGGAACAGGTCAATCTGCTCACGTCCGAGACGTTTCAAACTGTCTTCGCAGTATTTCGCGACACTTTCCATCGTATAGTTTTTCGGATCCGCAAAATCATCTGCGCGGCCGAACTTTGTCGCAATGTGGATTTCATCGTGTCTGCCTTTTGTCGCTTTTGCCAATAGTTCTTCACTATGGCCGTCACCGTAGACGTCAGCGGTGTCAAAAAAATTGACGCCTTGCGCCATCGCATAGTCCAAAGCTTTTAACGATTCCTGGTCATTTGTCTTCCCCCACGAACCGCCAATTGCCCATGTGCCAAAACTGAGTTCACTCACTTTTAAATCCGTCTTGCCGATTTGCCGGTATTCCATCGATGCCACTCCCATTCTATTTGATAAATAGTTACAAATAAGAGTCCCAACTAAAGGAGTTGAGACTCTTATTTAACCTGCTATTTACGGAACGCCAAAAGCTTTTCGTTCATCGCTTTTGTCTGTCCGTAAACTTCTTGATAAATAGAAAATAGTTTTTGATAGTTTTCTACATTCGCCGGATTCGGCTCATACTGCGCATCTTCTTTCAAGAATGCATCTGCACATTCCTTTAATGAAGCAAACCATCCGCTGCCGTAAGCAGCAAGCATGGCTGCGCCCATTCCCGGACCTTGTTCACTTGTCAGGCGGACAATTTTCGCATTGAAAATATCTGCCTGCATTTGAAGCCAGTCCTTGTTTTGTGCACCTCCGCCGATCGATACAATCGTATCAATCTCTTTTCCGCTTTCGCGGAAAATCTCGATGGATTCATTTAAAGAGAACGTAATGCCTTCCAGTACGGCCCGGGCAAAATCTTTTCGGCGATGGGAACTATCCATTCCGATAAAACTTGCACGGATGGCAGCATCTGCATGGGGTGTGCGTTCACCGACGAGATACGGCGTAAACAGCAAGCCGTTCGAGCCGACAGGCACAGTGCCCACTTCAGCAAGCAAATCGTCAAACGATTCATCCGGTGCAAAGGTTTCTTTAAACCAAGTCAAACTGTAGCCGGCTGCCAGCGTGACGCCCATCGTGTAATAGACATCCGGCGCCGAATGGTTGAAGTAATGGACCTTGCCGCCAAAATCCTTGTCGCTGCTTGCTTCATAAGATAACACAACACCGGATGTACCGATACTGCAAAGCGTTTTGCCATCTTCTAGAATTCCAGACCCGATTGCGCCGCACGCATTGTCCGCACCGCCTGCAAAAACGCGGGTTGCCGGTGCAAGCCCTGATGCTGCTGCATATTCAGCCGTGACCGTACCCACTTCGTCATGCGAGTAGACAAGCGGCGGGCACAGGTTTGGATCAATATTCAAAAGTTCACAGATTTCTGTGCTCCATTGTTTTTTGCTGATATCGAGCAATAATGTGCCGGCAGCATCCGAGAATTCCATCTCCAACTTGCCGGTCATGCGGTATCGTAAATAGTCTTTTGGCAATACGAACGATTTCGCTTTCGCAAAAATTTCCGGCTCGTGCTTTTGGACCCAAAGAATTTTCGGCAGTGTGAAACCTTCAAGCGCCGGATTCTTGGTGATTTCGAGTAAGCGTTCATTGCCTACAGCATCGTAGATCTGCTGGCATTCGGCCGTTGTTCTTGTGTCGTTCCATAAAATGGCCGGGCGCAAGACTTCATTGTTTTCATCCAGCAGCACAAGGCCGTGCATCTGCCCCGAGAAGCTGATGCCTTCGATGTCTTCAGCAGCCCCATCAAAACCGGAGAGGAGCTCAAGCAGCCCGGAAGTTGTTTGAGCCACCCAGTCCTCTGGATTCTGCTCGCTGTATCCTGTTTTTTCTTGTATCAATGCATATGATTTCGAAACGCTGTGCACCACTTCTCCTTGCTGGTTGACCAGCAGGATTTTCACGGCACTCGTTCCAAGATCGACTCCAATCACGTATTTCATAGCGACAGCTCTCCTGACGTTCAGACTTATTATTTAGCGAAAGCTTGCAGCAAGTATTGGTTGATTGTTGATTTGATCTGCTCAAGACGGCCAGATGTTTGTTTGATCTCCGTTAAGCCAAGTGCATGCTCTTCTAGTTTGTGGAAATCCGTTTTGCCTTCGACGATGTCTAGGCCGATTCCTTCTGTGTAGGTTTGGTAGCGGTCTTCCATGATGGAATCCAATACTTTGTCGTCGATCAATTGCTGAGCGACTTTCAAGCCGACAGCAAATGCGTCCATCCCCGCAATATGTGCGTGGAACAAATCTTCAGGCTCGAATGAACCGCGGCGTACTTTCGCATCGAAGTTCAAGCCGCCTTTGCCAAGTCCGCCGTTTTTAAGGATTTCATACATTGCAAGCGTCGTTGACCAAAGATCTGTCGGGAATTCATCTGTATCCCATCCAAGAAGCGGATCGCCTTGGTTCGCATCGACGGATCCAAGCATGTTGTTGATGCGTGCATAGTGCAATTCGTGCTCGAATGTGTGGCCTGCAAGCGTCGCGTGGTTCGCTTCAATATTGAATTTGAAGTGGTTTTCCAAACCGTAGTTCTGCAAGAAAGCATGGCCAGTTGCCACATCGTAGTCGTACTGGTGAGTTGTCGGCTCTTTTGGTTTTGGCTCGATCAAGAATTGTGCGTCGAAGCCGATTTCTTTCGCATAGTCGACAGCCATATGATAGAAGCGGCCCAAGTTATCAAGCTCCAGCTTCATGTTCGTGTTCAATAAAGTTTCGTAGCCTTCGCGGCCGCCCCAGAACACATAGTTTTGTGCCCCAAGCTCTTTGCCGATTTCCAAGCCTTTTTTCACTTTTGCAGCTGAATAAGCAAAAACATCCGCATGGTTGGATGTTGCAGCACCATGGATGAAGCGCGGGTGCGTGAAATTGTTGGCAGTGTTCCAAAGCAATTTCGCTTTGCTGTCTTTCATGTAATCTTTGATCATGGCAACGATGACGTCTAAGTTTTGGTTCGATTCTCTTAAGTTGCTGCCTTCTGGTGCGATATCGACATCATGGAAGCAGAAGAATGGCACATCCATTTTTTCATAGAATTCGAAACTTGCATCTACGCGCGCTTTTGCCAAGTCCATTCCGCTGAATTTATCCCATGGGCGGTTCATCGTCCCAGCGCCGAATGGATCCGATCCATCCATTGTAAATGTGTGCCAGTATGAAACCGCATAGCGAAGAATTTCTTCCATCGACTTGCCGCCGACTACTTCTTCCGGGTTGTAAAATTTAAAAGCGAATGGATTTTTTGAAGATGCACCTTCAAATTTAATTTTGTCAATGTTCTCGAAATATGCCATAGTTTTTGCCTCCTAGGTATTGGGTTCTGGTAATTTTGATAAATAAATAGGTTTATCCTTAATGAAAAGGCTTTCATTTGATATTATAACAAGTTACAATTAGTTTGTCTATTGGTTAAACAAAGTTTTATTTAGAATGATTCGACTATTCGACTTATAAACAGCGGTAATTTTGTTCAAAGCGTCCAAAAGGTCCTCATCTCTATCCGCAGCATCATTTATTCGTCCAATTTTCCGACTTGGTGTATGCTTTTAAATAAGTTAGATGTTGGATTTTCAGAAAATCGAAATGTAAGGAAGGTCATAGATGAATTCCACCAAAAATACCGTTTATCAGATTACCGAATGGATCACCCGCTTTGCCTATTTAAATTTGCTGTGGGTCGTTTTCACATTAGCAGGCGCAATTGTTTTAGGGCTGTTCCCTGCTACGACGGCGATGTTTTCCGTTTGCCGGAAATGGCTGCGCGGACAGACGGACGTACCCGTTTTCCGGACGTTCTGGGACTATTACCGGAAAGATTTTGCCAAAAGCAATGTGATGGGCCTCGTGGTTTGGCTGCTTTTGGCATTGATTGCCGCTGACGTCTTCTACCTATTAACGTTGGACACTGCCCATTTAACTTGGACGTCGATTCCTTTATTCGCTTTCATGCTTTTGGTTGCGCTGTTCCTGTTCTATCTGTTCCCGACCTTTGTGCATTTTGATATCCGCGTCCCGCAAGTGCTTAAAAATGCTTTTTTGATCATGCTGATTCACCCGCTTCACAGTTTGCTGATCCTGCTTTGCCTTGTGCCTCTGTTTCTGATCATGCAAGCTCTGCCGGCGCTCGCGTTTATCTTCGGCGCCAGCTCCTATGCTTTCATCACGATGTGGATTTCTTTAAATGCGTTCAATAAAACCACTGCGAAGACGGCAAGCAGCCTTCCCGAATAAAAAAGCTTCACCTCTCAGATACGATTCCTGATGAGGTGAAGCTTTTCTTTTGTCCAGACTCCAGCGCCTAGCTCCTCGGGATCTTAAGTCAGCCCACTATGGAAATCAGGATTTCCTCCGTGTGCTGCCTTAAGCCTGTCGGAGCTGACCAGGCGCTTCCGCTTTTCTTTTGGCCAGACTCCGATGGCCAGCTTCTCGAGTCGCTTCCGCTTTTCTATTTACCCCTTCACCGCACTCGATGAAATCCCTTCAACGACTTTATTGCTGAAGAAGATGAAGGCGATGATGATCGGCAAGACGCTGATGATCAGCGTGGCACCGATTGCACCCCAGTCGGTCATGTATTGGCCGATGAAGTTCTGGATTCCTACGGTCAGCGTTTTGTATTTCTCCGAGCTGATGAATGTGTTGACGAAAACGAATTCGTTCCAGTTGTAGATCATGTTGATAACGACGGTTGTTGCCATGATCGGCGTCGTCATCGGCAAGATGATGCGGAAGAACATGCGATGGATCGAACAGCCATCGATGATTGCCGCTTCTTCGACTTCGTGCGGCAAGGTGTAATAAAAACCGAGTAAAATCATTAGCGTGATCGGTAAATTGTACGCCGTGTACGTGATGACAATCGACCACGGGTTATCAATCATGTCGACGCTCAAGAACATGCTGTAGAGCGGGATCAACGCCGAGTGGATCGGGATCATCAAGCCGACCATAAAGAGGCCGAGGACGAGGCCGCTCAATTTCCATTTCATGCGCGTCAAAGCGAATGCGGCCATGCTTGCGAATAGCACCGTAAAGATGATGGCCGCAATCGTAATCCAGACACTATTGAAGAAATACGTGCCGATTCCCCCGTCCCAGACTTTCTGGTAATTTTCCCATCTGAATTCTGACGGCAAAGAAAACGGTGAACCTGCAAAGATTTCCTGGTTGCTCTTTAAAGAGAACAGGAACAGCCAGATGAGTGGGAGGATTTGAAATAATGCCACTACGATCAAAGCCAAGTATAGAAAGAAATATCCAACACGTCTCATTAAACAAACCTCCTCCTAGTATTCAAGCTTCTCTTTTGTTTCGGTCACTTTACGGATGATCAACGTAACGATCAGTGTGATGATCAATAGCAAGAATCCGATGGCACTGCCGTAGCCGAAGTTGTAGCTAGAGAAAGCCAGTTTGTACATATAAGAAGCCATTACTTCGCTGGCTCCGTTTGGCCCGCCGGCCGTCATTACGTAAATCAAATCGAAGTATTTCAAGGATCCGACAATTGCCAAAACGATAGTGACACTCACGATTTCTTTGATCAACGGCAATTTGATGCGCATGGCAATTTGGAATGGCGTCGCGCCGTCAATTCTTGCAGCTTCAATCAAAGATTCCGGAATGTTTTTCAACGCTGCATAGTAAATCAGGATATAGAACCCTGCATATTGCCATAGGATTGGAACGAAGATGGCAAACAAAACCAAGCTTGGATCTGCGAGCCAAGATGGTGGATTTTCAACTCCGATAGTTCTAAGGAAAGAATTCAAAATCCCGTTGGACGGGTTGTAGACTTTAACCCATAATTGGGCAATAGCGACGGATGACAAGAGCATCGGAATCAAGTAGATTTTGCGAAGCAAATCCGCCCCTTTGATTTTTGAAGCCAGGATGATCGATACTGCTAAATAGATGATTAAACTCAATGCCGAGAAAAGGGCCAATAAGAACGAATGCAAAGCACTGTTCCAAAACAGTTTATCTTGGATTCCTTCTATATAATTGTCCAGGCCAATAAAAGTTTTTTCTCCGATTCCATCCCAGTCCATCAAGCCGTAATAGCCGGACAGGAGCAGCGGGATGAAGATCAGGACCATCAGCAATATAAAAGCGGGCGCAATATAGAACGCGATATAAAGCTTATTGGACATCACTTTGTTCATAACATTCAACCCCATATCTTATAAAGTAGAAGGGGACAATCCTGAATTCTGGATATGCCCCCCTCTTGTTCTTCTAGCTTTTCAAACTGTTTGGATCATTTTTTATTTCGAAAGAGCGTCCTCGTGGGCTTTTGCAAATTCTTCAGGCGTCATTTCGTTGCCAAATAGGGCTTGAATTGCATCTAAGTGGACTGTTGCCACTTCCGGGCTCAATTGAACATCCGCAAACATCGTGATGTTGCTTGCCTGATTCAATTCTTCCAAAATGTCGATGTACATTTGCGGAAGATCCATTGAAGCAGCATCCACTTTTGTCGCTGGAATTACGCCTGCTTCTTCAACTGCTTTTTCGCCCCACTCTTTGACAAAGAAAGCAGAAAAGTCTTTCGCTTCTTCTTTTACTTCTGAATCTTCTGCTACGAACAAGCCAACTCCAGGGCCGCCGACAAAGCTGCTCATGTCGCCTTGCCCGTCAACTGTCGGGAAGTTCATGTATTTTACAGAATCTCTGAATTCTTGTGGAACGTCTTCATTCGTTGTGAAGTTTGGAAGATCCCAAGTTGCGATCATGTACATTGGCGCTTGTTCGCTCATGAACATGCTCTTCGCTTCTTCGTCAGCAAGGCCGTTGAATCCGTCAACGAACGCCTTGCTGTCTACCAGGTTTTGAACTTCTGCAGCCGCTTCGATCAAGGCAGGATCTTCGAAGCTGCCTGAACGGTCGATTGCTTTATTCAATGTATCAGCGCCGCCGATGCGGTCAGCCAGGTACATATACCACATAGAGCCTGTCCATGAATCTCTGTTTCCTAGTGCAATCGGCTGAATGCCTTCTTCACGGAATGCTTTTGATGCTTCTAGCAATTCTTCGTATGTTTCCGGAACTTCAATGCCGTTATCCTTGAACATTTTCTCATTGTAATAAATGCTGACAATGTTCAATTCCAATGGCAATCCGTATGTTACATCGTCAAGCGCATAAGCTTCAGCAGTTCCTGGTACAAATGCATCGGACAATTCAGACTCGATGACATCATCTAATGGAGCGAACATATTGCCGCCTACATAAGGCTCAAGAAATCCGGCAGCCCATGTCAGGCCGACATCCGGCAATTCTTTTGATGTCGAAAGGACACGCAATTTATCTTTGTATTGCTCATTGCTTAAAACTTCTAAATCTATTTTGACGCCTTCGTTTTCCGCTTCGTAATCCGCAATAATGTCGTTTACCACGTCAAAATGCTTTTTCGAGCTGCCTTCCGGCCATAAGTGCATAAATTTGATTTCCGTGTCTGCATTACTTGAACCTGATGATGCTTCATCAGAATCTGAACACCCTACTAACAGTAACGATGAAATAGCAACGGACAATAGCAGTGCAAGCGTTTTCTTCCTTTTCATTTTTTTCTTCCCCCCACTTTGTGTGCTATTACAACAATATTCAGATTGTTGTATGCGTTTTCATTATAGCAAGCGTTTTCATGTTCGTCTAGTGGCTAAACAAAGTTTTTTATTAAACTACTTTCGTTTTCAAGTATCTGTTAGAATAGGTTTAAAAATGATAGAAAGAGCTGAGCAGGATGAATGTAAAAGTGACCAAGACCTGGAACCATCAAGTCGTCAAAGAAGGCAACAAATCATTGGTACTGGATAAGATCAAAAACAATTCGCCGATTTCGCGGGCAGCTGTCGCCAGCCAAACCGGATTGAACAAGGGAACCGTCTCTTCTCTTGTCAGCGATTTGCTGGATGATCATTTGATTTACGAATCCGGCCCTGGCGAATCAAGCGGCGGCCGCCGACCGGTTATGCTCTTATTCAATGCCCTGGCTGGCTACGCCATCGGCATCGATATCGGCGTCAACTATCTGCTAGGCGTGCTGACCGATCTCAGCGGCAACATCCAATTGAAGAAAGAATGCAGCTTCAAAAATCTTTCTTATGAAGAAATCAAAGAAAAAATGTTTTCCACCATTGATTCATTAATCGCTTCTGCACCCGACAGCCCGCACGGCGTTGTAGGCATCGGCGTCGGCGTCCCAGGCGTGGTCGATAAAGACGGCGAAATTTTGCTTGCGCCCAATTTAAAATGGCGGAACCTCGATTTAAAATCCGTTTTGGAAGAAAAATACAGGCTTCCCGTCATTATTGAAAACGAAGCGAACGCCGGTGCTTACGGCGAAAAACGTTTCGGTGCCGGCCAAAAATGCGAAAACATCATTTACGTCAGCGCAGGAATCGGGATCGGCGTCGGCTTGATCTTGAACGGCTCCCTCTATAAAGGGTCGAACGGATTCTCCGGTGAACTTGGCCACATGACCATTCAAGTAAACGGTCCAAAATGCCGCTGCGGAAATGAAGGTTGCTGGGAATTATACGCGTCGGAACAAGCTTTGCTCAATACAGCGGTGCAGTCCGGTTTATTCGCTTCCACTGATGAAGAATTGGATTTGCCGCATTTGATCCAGCTTGCAGAATCCGGCAATGAAGAAGCCATTGCCCTCTTCAAAAAAAGCGGCGATTATTTAGGCGTCGGCATCAACAACATCGTCAACACTTTTAACCCGCAGCAAGTCGTAATCGGCAACCGGATGGCTTCCGCCAAAAATTGGCTGAGCGAATCGTTGAATGAACGCGTGGCAAACCAAGCCCTTTGGTTCCAGCAAAACGATTTGATCATCGGCTTTTCGGAACTTGATACGCTGCCAACGGCACTTGGCGTCGCTGCTTTTACCATTGAGAATTTCTTGAGTGTCCGCATGCAGCCGCAGCAAGCCATTTTTTCTTAAGCTGTTATAAACTTTCACCACACTTAGTTTACCAATCGTACTAAGTAGTGTATGATTGTTTATATCAGCTGAAGATTTTTAATTTTCGATTTAATTGGATTAAAAATCTTTGCTTATGCTGTTTTGGCATCTTTTTTTGAAAGCACTTACATTTGTTCTGCCAAGCAGCAGATCCACAAAATCATACATAAAGGGTGACGAAAAATGGCGATTATCCAAAATCCGATTTTAACGGGATTCAATCCGGATCCAAGCATTTGCCGTGTAGGAGAAGATTATTACATCGCGGTGTCCACTTTTGAATGGTTCCCAGGTGTCGGCATCTACCATTCCAAGGACTTGAAAAATTGGCGGTTGATCTCTCGTCCGCTCAACCGGTTGAGCCAATTGAACATGATGGGCAATCCGAACTCCGGCGGCGTCTGGGCACCGGCCCTTTCCTACAGCGACGGAAAGTTCTGGCTGATTTTCACAGATGTGAAAGTGACAGAAGGACAATGGAAAGACTGCCACAATTACCTCGTGACTTGCGAGACAATTGACGGCGAATGGTCCGAACCGATTTATTTGAACAGTTCAGGATTCGACCCTTCCCTGTTCCACGATGAATCCGGCAAGAAATATTTGGTGAATATGTATTGGGACCACCGCAATGGCCACCACAATTTCTATGGCATTGCGCTTCAGGAATACAGCGTCGAAGAGCAGAAATTGGTCGGCAAATCCGAAATCATCTTCAAAGGCACCGATGTCGCGCTTGTGGAAGCACCGCATCTTTACAAAATCGGCGAGTACTATTATTTATTGACGGCTGAAGGCGGCACGAAGTATGACCACCAAGCGACGATTGCACGTTCGAAGGATTTGCGTGGACCGTATGAAGTTCATCCGGAAAATCCGTTGATCACATCGTTCTTCTCGCCAAGAAATCCGCTGCAGAAATCAGGCCACGCCTCCATCGTCCACACGCATACGGACGAGTGGTTCTTGGTGCATTTGACAGGACGCCCGCTTTCCAGAAAAGGACAAGCCTTGCTTGACCCACGCGGCTATTGCCCGCTTGGGCGGGAAACAGCCATCCAGCGAGTCGAGTGGAAAAACGATTGGCCGTATGTTGTCGGCGGCAACGCACCATCGCTCGAAATCGAAGGGCCGGCCATCGATGAAGTGGTATGGGATCGCGATTATCCGGAAAAAGACGATTTTGACACGGATGCTTTGAACCCGCATTTCCAGACGCTGCGCATTCCGTTAGGCGAAGAAATCGTTTCACTGAAAGAAAATCCGGGCCACTTGCGCATCCACGGACGCGAGTCGTTGACATCTAAATTTACTCAAGCTTTTGTCGCGAGACGCTGGCAGCATTTCCACTTTACGGCGGAAACGAAAGTGGCATTCCGGCCCGATACATTCCAGCAGGCAGCAGGCCTTGTAAACTATTACAACACGGAAAACTGGACGGCTCTTCAAATCACCTGGCATGAAGAAAAAGGACGCATCCTGGATCTTTCTGTCTGCGATAATTTTGCTTACGACCAGCCGCTGCAAGGCGAAGAAATCGTTGTGCCGGATGGCGTCGAATACGTCCACATGCGCGTCGATGTCGATGCGGACATCTATCAGTATTCCTATTCGTTCGATGGGGAGGACTGGCACTTGATTCCGATCCGCTTCGGTTCGCATAAACTGTCGGATGACTACATCCAAGGCGGCGGATTCTTCACCGGCGCATTTGTCGGCATGCAATGCCAAGACACGTCCGGCCAAAACCTGGCGGCCGATTTCGATTATTTTATTTATAAGGAACGCGAATAAACCCAATAAAAAGAGCAGCTCAGGATGGTCTGAGCCGCTCTTTTTCCAGTTATTTGGATATACTGTCCGTTAGCTGCGAAATACTGTCCGTTTTTAGCTAAATACTGTCCAATTCTAAGTGAATACTGTCCAATCTTCCCTTTTTACTGTCTAAACGACTTCCCCCACTCAATCCACTACAAAATAACGCGCATCCGGATGGGCAAAGACGATGGCTGACACCGAAGCTTCCGGATCCATCATATATTCTTCCGTCAATTGGACGCCGATGTCTTCCGGTTTGATCAAGCCGAATAATTTCGCCTGATCCTCCAGGTTCGGACAAGCAGGGTAGCCGAATGAAAAACGCTGGCCTTGGTATTTGGCGGCAAAACGGTCGCGCATCGTGAAATCGGTCGCATCCGGGAAGCCCCATTGGTCGCGGATCTCCTGATGGATGCGTTCTGCAAAGCCTTCGGCCAGTTCCAGCGCGGTCGCTTGCAGCGCATGGCTTTCAAGAAACTTCCCTTGCTCTTTCAGGCGTTGCGCTTCATTTCGTACGCCGTGCCCTGCCGTCACTTGCATGAATGCGACATAATCCATTTCGCCGCTGTCGACCGATTTCAAGTAATCCGCCAAACATAGAAACGGCGCAGAAGATTGGCGCGGGAACGTGAAGCGCTCAATTTCGGTTTTCCCATCTGCCGGGCTGTAAATGATGACATCATCGCCGTCCGATTGCGCCGGGAAAAATTGATACATGCCGGACGGCTTCAGCAAGCCGGATTGCAAAAAGTCCGTCGCCAGTTCATGGAGCTCGACTGCCCGCGGATCGCCTTTTGCCAACGTGTTGTCGTTAAAGCCTTTCAAGCCGAGATGATGGCCGATCAACGTGCGCATATTGACGTACGGATACAAATGCGACACCGAATAATCTTTCCATACATGCCGGCGCAGATCGTGCGGTACATAGACCGGCACGTCTTCGCGCACCGTTTTGACCGGCTTTTCCGCGACTGCGACTGCCGGCTTCGCCGCACGGGCCGCCTCTGAAGCTAACCGTTTTTGCTGCTGGGCGTCGAGTTCTTTCAACAATTCCGCTTTTCCCGCATCGCTCTGCAAGCGATTGGCGAGGTCGAGCCCCTGCATCGCATCTTTTGCGTAAATGACCGGCCCGTCGTATTCGGCCGCTATTTTCGTTTCGGTAAAGCGCCGCGACAAGGCAGCGCCGCCGACCAAAATCGGCACATCAATGCCTGCTTCTTTAAAGTCTTGGGCCGTCAACACCATCTGTTTCGCAGATTTAACCAATAAACCCGACAAGCCTACCATATCCGGCTTCTCTTTCCGGATGACATCAATCAACGTGGCCGGCGTCACTTTGATGCCGACATCGACCACTTTGAACCCGTTATTGCTCAAAATGATTTCAACGAGGTTTTTCCCGATATCGTGCACGTCGCCTTTGACGGTTGCCAAAACGATTTTGCCTTTGCCGCTGTCATCTTCTTTTTTCTCCATATATTGTTCCAGGAAGGCAACGGCCGCTTTCATGACGCCGGCGCTTTGCAGCACTTCCGCAACGATCAATTGGTTGTCGTTGAACAAACGCCCGACTTCCGCCATCCCTTCCATCAACGGCCCATTAATGACATCAAGCGGCGTGTCGTATAGATCCAGCGCTTTTTCAAGATCCGGAATCAAACCTTCTTTTGTTCCTTCGATAATGTAATAGGCAAGCCGTCCATCCACTGTTTTCGGGATATCGTCTTCTGCCTTCTCTTTTTTCTTGTCCCGGTAGAATGCTGTAAAGTCAGCCAAGGTTTCATCCGTGGTCGTAAATAGCAACTCATTGGCCATGCGGACTTCATTTTCCGGAATCGACGCGTAGCGTTCCAGTTTTTCCGTGTTGACGATGGCATAATCGAGCCCGGCCTGGGTGCAATGGTACAAGTACACGGCGTTCAACACTTCACGGCCAACCGGCGGCAAGCCGAATGAGACATTGCTGACGCCAAGAATCGTCAAAGTACGCGGGAATTTCGCTTTGATCAGCCGGATGCCTTCAATCGTTTCCACCGCGGATCCGATGTATTGCTGGTCGCCGGTTCCGACCGGGAAGACGAGCGGGTCAAAAATGATGTCTTCCGGTGCCAAGCCCCATTCGTTGACCAATAAATCATACGAGCGTTCCGCAATGGCCAACTTTCGTTCACGGGTCACCGCCATCCCTTTTTCGTCGATGGTTCCGACCACAACCGAAGCTCCGTATTTTTTCACCAATGGCATCACTGCCTCAAAACGCTCCAACCCATCTTCCAAATTGATCGAATTGATGATGGCTTTTCCTTGCGAAAATTTCAACGCCGCTTCAATCACTTCTTCGTCCGTCGAATCAATGACAAGCGGAACTTTCACTTTTTTGACGACTTCCTGCATGAAATTCACCATGTCTTCCAGTTCATCGCGGTCCGGGTTCGCGAGACAGATGTCGATAACGTGTGCTCCGTTCTTCACTTGTGCCCGCGCAATTTCTGCCGCTTCTTCGAACTGGCCATCCACAATCAGCCGCTTGAACTTTCGGGAACCGATGACATTCGTCCGCTCTCCGATAAACAGCGGCCGCATCGTTTCATCGTATTGCAGCGGTTCGATGCCGGAAACGACATGGCCATGCGAAACGGCTTCCGGTTTCCGCGGCGCTATCCCTTCCACCGCTTCTTTGACCGCCTTGATATGGGCAGGCGTCGTCCCGCAGCAGCCGCCGACGACATTGAGCCAGCCTTTTTCTGCAAAGCCGCGCAGCTTTTTCGACAACGATTCCGGCGTTTCGTGGTAATGCCCTTCTTCATCCGGCAAACCGGCGTTCGGATAGCAGCTGACATAGCCGTCCGACAGTTCTGCCAGCGAACGGATGTGGTCCGTCATAAATTCCGGACCCGTCGCACAGTTCAAGCCGACCGACAGCGGTTTGACGTGTTCAATGGAAATGTAGAACGCTTCAATGCTTTGCCCGGCAAGCGTCGTTCCCATCGGTTCGATCGTACCGGAAACCATGATCGGCAATTCAACGCCCGTTTCTTTAAATGCCTGCTTGATGCCGATCGTCGCCGCTTTCACATTCAGCATATCCTGGCTCGTCTCCAGCAAAATCAAATCGGCGCCGCCTTCAACTAAGGCTTTCGCCTGCACGTAGAAGTTCTCTTTCAGTTCATCGAATGTGATGCCGCCTGTCACCGATAAGGTTTTCGTTGTCGGCCCAATCGCTCCGGCGACAAACCGAGGCCATTCCGGCGTCGCGAATTTCGCTGCACTCTTCTTCGCAATTTCAACGGCACGCCGGTTGATGTCCGCCGCATTTTTGCCCAATCCGTATTCATCCAGCACGACCGGCGTTCCGCCGAACGTATTCGTACAGAGAATATCCGCGCCAGCTTGCAAATACGCATCGTGGACGCCTTCGATAACTTCCGGCTTTACGATGTTCAAGTATTCATTGCAGCCGTCGAACTCTTCTCCCCCGAAATCTTCCGGAGACAAGTCGGCGTTTTGGATCATCGTCCCCATGGCTCCGTCAATGATCAAAATTCTTTTTTCTAGCTGTTCTTCAATTCGCTGTTTGGACATGGCTGTGATCGCTCTCTTTCTGTTGATCTAATTTCCGAATGTAATGGATCAGTTCAATTGACATATCATAGCGGAAAAACGGCGTGATCACATAGATTCCGTTAAACAAGTCAGCCGCTGTGTCAATCAGTTCTTTTGCAATTTGGATGCCTTCCGCGGTTGCCCGTTCCTTATCCTCGCCGCATGCCCGCATCCGCTCAAGCGCTTCTTCCGACAGTTTGATGCCCGGCACTTCATTATGCAGGAATTCGGCGCTTCGGATGCTCGTCAGCGGCATGACGCCAAGGAAAACCGGCGTTTCCAAATGCTTCGTCGCTTTGTGGATTTCGATGATTTTCTCTTTCGTATAAACCGGCTGTGAAATAAAATAATCCGCTCCGCTTTCAATTTTCTTTTCAAGCCGAGCAACTGCCCGGTCGAGCACACGCACATTCGGATTGAATGCCGCTGCTACTGAAAAGCTCGCTTTCTTTTGCAGTGGCTTTCCTGAAAAAGAAATTCCATCGTTGAGCTTTTTGATCAATTGAATCAATTCCAGGCTGGAAACATCATAGACACTTGTCGCTCCTGGGAAATCCCCGACCTTCGTCGGGTCTCCTGTTATTGCCAGGATATCACGGATGCCCAGTGCATCCAATCCCATCAAATGCGATTGCAGTCCGATCAAATTCCGGTCGCGGCACGTAATGTGTGCAAGCGGCCGAATCTGTTCCTGATGCTTCAAGATCGAACCCATCGCAAGGTTGCTGACCCGCGGCGATGCCAGTGAATTATCCGCCATGGTGACAGCGTCGACGCCCGCTGCATTCAACGCTTTTGAGCCTTCCAAAAACTTTGTCGTGTCGAGATGCTTCGGCGTATCGAGCTCTACGATGATCGTCCGTTCCGTCTTCGCTTTTTCATGGAGCGGCACTTCATTGGATAATTCCGCTTCCCGGATGACAATCGGCTTTTTCGTTTCCACTTCTTTTACCGTAATCGGCTCCAAATGGCCAATCTGCTTTTTCAACGCTTCAATATGCTTCGGTGTCGTGCCGCAGCAGCCGCCGATCAAGCGCGCCCCTTCTTCTCTTAAGAGCAAACCGGCGCGTCCGAAATAATCGGCTTCCGATTCGTAGACGACGCGGCCATTCTCCAAATCCAATAAACTCGCATTCGGGTAAGCCGAAAGAAAAGCTTTTTTCGGCAATTCCACTCCTTCAAGGGCCTGAATGGTATGGTGAGGGCCTAAGCGGCAATTCACGCCGACAATATCGGCGCCCAGACCTTCGAGTTGATGGAGGGCCTCATTCAGCGCCATGCCGTTCTGCAGAATTCCCGGTTCATGCATCGATACTTGCGCAATCAGCGGAACATCTGTCCGTTTCCGCAAATGCGTAACGGTCGCTGCCAATTCTTCAAAGTCATAATACGTCTCAAGCAATAGCGCATCCGGATTCCCGGCAAGCAAATAACCGGATTGCTGGTCCACCATCGCGATGATTTCATCGAGCGCTGCATCGCTCCGCCGAATGCCCCGGATGCCGCCAATCGTCCCGAAGACAAATTGGCCGCCTGGTGCAGCCGCCCGTTTCGCAATTTCAATCGCCGCTTCGTTGATTTCCTTCACTTGATGTTCCAGCCCGTAGCGCGCAAGCTTCAATGCGTTGCCGCCGTAAGTGTTCGTCTGAATGATATCCGCACCTGCCTGGATGTATTCTTCGTGGATCTTTTCAATAATGTCCGGCCGCTGCAAATTCAATTCCTCGTTGCAGTATTCGATCCCGTATGAATACAAAAGCGTTCCCATTGCCCCGTCTGCCGTCAGAATCCTCGTTTTTAATTCCTCTAATAATCCCATATTCTCTGCCTCCTATATATAGAAAAAAAGCCCTCCATGAAAAAGAAGGCTTTATGAGTTCACACTCGTTCCTTTTCATCTCTCAGGCAATCGCTTGCCTGCTGGATTTAGCACCTGACCTTTCGGCTGGTTGCTGAAGCGTCATAGGGCCAGTCCCTCGACTTCTCTCGATAAGAATTCACGTTATTCAATTTTGGCTTTTTATAAGGGTAACTGGTTCAGGATGGAAAATCAAGGCGCTTTGACAGAAATAAACGAACTTTCTGTTAAGAAAGACATTTACCGTCCCGGTTTCTCTCCGTTCCCCTTTTCGCACATTTCCGCTATCATGGGAATCAATCACCGCTTTTAGGAGGAATTTCTGAATGTCTGAAAAATACCTGCTTGACGTCAACGATCCGCGCAATTATTTCGTGTTGCTCGAGAACCGCCTCTTTCCTTCGATTGCTAAAGATCCAAACGCCTTAGTGGAAGGCGCCGAACAGCAAATGGCGAAAAGTGCTGGCCCGCTTGCCATCTATGAACGCGTCGGCGTGCTCACTGCTGACATCGACTACACCATTCCGTCGAGTTTTCATCCGGCAAGCGAAACCCGTTACCAAAATTTCCTGTTCCGCTATACCGACAACTCTGTGGCGTTCATCGAATCTGAAGAAACGCTTTCCTACCCGACGACGGAAGCGCTTTTTGCAGCCGGCAACGACTTGCTGAAACAGAAAAAAGCAGCGTCGCCAAAAGAAGATTTTATGGTGCTCAGCGCCAAACTGCTCGCCACCTATCCGTGGCAATAAAAACTGGACAGCAACAGGCTGTCCAGTTTTTTTGCTTTCGAGCGGGAAGCCATTTTCGTTTATGCCCAACTTTTTCTGAAATACGCTCGACTTTCGTTCGAATACTCCCAACTTCACCCCGAATACTCCCAACTCTCCAATTCCCATCCTCTAAATCAAAAATCCGCCTCCAATTAAAGAAGCGGACCACGAGTCATTTTCTATATTTGATTGCCAAGCCTTTTAGGAAATTGCGGGCATAGCGGTCGCCGCAGACGCTGTAATTCTTGTGGCCTTGCTTTCGCAAGATGCCGCTCATTTCGCTTTTCGACACGGTGACCCCAGCAAGTGCAAGCAATTCCAGCATATCTTCACTCGTCAGCTGCAAGGCGATTTTCACTTTCTTCAACAATAAGTTGTTTGCCGGTTCGTTGCTCATCGGCGGTGTGGCTGGCTGCCCCGGTTTCGGCTCCTGGCGTCCCCGCTTGAAGATGATCAACCCGTTCAAGAAAGATTCCAGCATCCGGTTGTCAACGCGAATATGGTCTTCGTTTTCCGGTGCATCCCAGACGCTGTCCATGTCATCGTCTTCGCTTTCCGGCGTCTTCGTCAACACTTTCAGTACATCCTCTTTCGACAGCTCAATGCCGCCTTCCTTGAAAATCTTTACCATATCATTATTTTTAATATCAAGTGCGTAGCGCAGCCTAATCAGAATATCGTTATTGTCCATCAGTCACCCTCCATTGTCCGTTCTCATTCATCTAAGAAAGCAATTGGCACCCTTCACTTGACTCGCGCGTCGCCGCAACGGATACCGTGAGTTCGCTTTTCTATTCCTTACTTTATCAAAAACCAAAACGCCTTTTCCAGTATTGGAAAAGGCGCCTCTTTTTTATGCTTCGCCGCGCGGCGCTTTCGGCGGTTGGCACGTATCGCATTTGCGCTGATTGCTTTTGTTGAACTTCGTAAAAGTTTTTTCAAAGTTATTGCCGCAAGAACATTTGAACAGCAGCTTCTGTGAAAATCCGTGGTATTCCGTTGACAGCAATTTGCTGTCCGAGTTCTTCTCTGTAAATTCTCTTATTTTATCGATTGTCCATCGTTTGTTCATTTTGTACACCTCTATTGTTTATTTGCAGGCGGAAGGCTCTGCTTCCGTTGAATGTTCAGTTCATCCTAAGTGTCTTATTATAACACGGCTTGGCCCGCAATAAGAACAATAAATGATGGTGTGCGTTTACGATTTTGCCATCACCTGGCTGCTTCCCGCTTTTCTTTCCACGTACTTCCCTTTCGCATAGCCGGAAAAGAACGTCATGAAGACCATTCCGACGACCAGCATGGTGATGCTGCCGCCTAAGTATGCCGAATCCATTTTAAAGAGCACCGCATTTCGGAACCACGACTGGAACGGCAAACCGAAGCCTAACAGGACGGCAAAAAACGCGACTTTTACTTTCCAGTTCTTGCCCTTCCTTCTTGATCGAATTATTTACAAACAATCGCAAGAACGCTAGCGCCATCCCGATCCCCCAGAAAATCAACAAATACATTTTAATGTCTTCATTCATGGCAAACGCTTTTCCAAGCATGCAGACCGCAATTACAAAAGCTATAATCATTGCTATATGAGATTTCTTCATTTTCCTTGCAATTTGTAGCTTAAGTGAAAAAGACTGTTCCCTTCACCGGAGAACAGTCTTTCTGTTTATTTCCGGCTTCTGTCAGGCCGTGTGTTTTTTCCTTCAATTCCCGGATCGCCGGCGACTTCCAGGCCCGTTTCTTCTTTTACGTAAAAGAATGTTTTAAATACCAAAGCCGCAAGAGCTGCTCCGACCAGCGGCGCGACGAGGAATAGCCACACTTGAGCCAAGGCATCGCTTCCGGCAAAAACCGCAGGCGCCAGGCTTCTTGCCGGATTGACGGATGTGCCGGTCAATGGAATGCCGATGATGTGGACCAGCGTCAAGGTCAACCCGATGACGATTCCGCCCATATGCGAAGTCGCTTTGCTGGAAGTCACACCGAGTATCGCCAGAACAAAGATGAACGTAAGAACGATTTCCACGCCAAAAGCGCCGAGCCCATTCAGCCCGACCGCACTCAAATCCCCGTAGCCATTTGCCCCATACCCTTCAAGGCTGGTCGAATTGGCAGCCACAAATGCGAGAAATGTACTTCCTGCAAAGGCGCCGACGATTTGTGCAACCACATAACCGCCAAACTCTTTAGCAGTCAAATTTCCCGACATCCAGACAGCCAGTGAAACCGCCGGATTCACATGACATCCGGAAATATGCCCGATTGCGTAAGCCGCTGCCACAATCGACAATCCGAACGCAAAAGCAATGGCTAAAACTCCCAAAAACCCGCTGTCCGTCCCTCCCGAATACCCGCCTAAAACCACAGCCGCCCCTGTTCCAAGAAACACCAAGATAAACGTACCAATGAATTCTGCTAAATACTTCTTCATCTCTAGCTCCCCTAACTTTGTTAGATTTTTACTAAAGGAAAATCAATTAATTATCAGAAATTTTTGATTATTATAGCATGGATTTTTCCTGAATCCATCCATATTCTTCGTACCTATCGAAAATTTTCCGAGCGTCTTTTAAAATACTACCTACTACTCTAAGAATTATTATTTATTTAATATTTTTATTCTTTTTCAATCATTAATGGTTTATCATGTAAAAAAAGGGGGATTAAATTGGAATTTTTATTAGTTTTATTAGTCGCAATTGCCTGGTTTACTTTTGTAGGTCTTGGAATCATGTGGTTTGTCTTTAAATTTATCAAGAGAAACCGCCCTGCCAATAAATATGGGAGAAATTCTTTAATTGCACTGTTGGTGCTGATTTTAGCGCTTGTCGGCTTCGATGCATCTGGAGCCAGTGAAAGAGCAGCGGAACTTCAGGAATTAAAAGCTGCTAAAGAAGAACTTACCTCAAAAAACAAAAACTTGGAGTATGAAATTGCTTCGCTTTCCGCAAAGTACGAGGAAAGCTTAATAAAGGTAGAAGAAGCATCGGCGGAAATTCTTGAAAATGAAAATGCGGCGAAAGAGCTTGAAGAACAAAAAACAGCTTTTGCAAAAGAAAAAGAAGAGTTGACTGCTAAAATCACAAGCCTGGAAGAGCAAGTTGCCAATGCCGAGTCTGTAACAGTTGCTTTAGAAAGCGAAGTTGAGGACTTGAAGTCACAGGCGAAAGCACAAAGCGTATCCGTTGCAGCCGCTGCTGCTTCCAGCTCAGCGGGTTCAAGCAATTCCTCTAGCTCTTCAGGAGAAACTGCAAGTGCTGCTGCATCCCCGGTTTCCTATAAAAACTGCTCCGCCGTCCGCGCGGCAGGTGCAGCGCCTATTTATAAAGGAGATCCCGGTTATGGAAGCCACCTGGACCGTGACGGCGATGGAATCGGATGCGAATAAATCCGGCAATTAAAAAATCCCGCATCGAATGAAAATTCGATGCGGGATTTTGTTATCCGATTGCTATTTTCTGCTGAAATTCTGCAAGCAACGCCCGTGCCTCATCCGTCGATTCACTCTTCAGCAATTGGCTTCTAAAATCATCGGCATCTGCAATGCCGCTGACATAGATTTTAAAGAAGCGGCGAAGCGGCCGGAACGGCAGCGGCTCTTCTTCGGTAGAATAATGATCGTGCAGATCCAGCTGCAGCTTCAACAGTTCCAGCATTTCTTCGTCGCTATGCGCGCGCGGCTCTTTTTCAAAAGCAAACGGGTTTTGGAAAATCCCGCGCCCGATCATGACGCCGTCAATGCCGTATTTCTCGGCCAGTTCCAGTCCTGTCTGATAGTCCGGAATGTCCCCGTTGATCGTCAAAAGCGTATCCGGTGCAATTTCATCCCGGAGCTTCTTGATTTCGGGAATCAATTCCCAATGCGCCGGCACACGGCTCATTTCTTTTTTGGTGCGCAAATGGATCGACAAGTTCGCAATGTCCTGGTCGAGCACATGTGCAAGCCACCCTTTCCATTCTTCCACATCGGTATAGCCGAGGCGGGTCTTCACGCTGACCGGCAATCCGCCCGCTTTTGCCGCTTGGATCACTTCCGCGGCGTTGTCCGGAAAACGGATCATGCCGCTGCCTTTCCCTTTCGTCGCAACGTTCGCGACAGGGCAGCCCATATTGATATCGACGCCTTTAAAGCCCCGCTTCGCCATCCCGATGCTCATCTCGCGGAACTGTTCGGGCTTATTGCCCCAAATGTGTGCGACCATCGGCTGCTCATCGGGGGTAAAGACCAATCGCCCTTCTTCACTGAAAACGCCGTCCGGGTTGCAATAGCTTTCCGTATTCGTGAACTCCGTAAAAAACACATCGGGCCGCGCAGCTTTCGCTACCACTTTCCGGAATACCACATTCGTGACTTCCTCCATCGGCGCGAGTATAAAGAACGGCCGCGGCAAATCACGCCAAAAATTCTCTTTCATGTACAGATTTCAATCCTTTCGTTGAAAATCTCCTTTATAAATCTATCTGAAGATAATAAGTTCAATTAATAGCAGGAAACAACTTTGCATTTATTAGCCTTATCTAGTTTACCTGAGTCTTTTGCTTGTGGAAAGAGCTGTGCTCAAAACGCGAAAAACTCTCCACCCTTTGAAAATGGTGAAGAGCCCAAAAAGTTTCAGAAAAAAGTATAGGTGTTCTTTCCGGCAGTTTTAGCTTGGTACAGCGCCGCGTCTGCCTGTTTCAGTACGTTATTCAACTCACCTGCCTGATCGCTTCCATACGGCACAATTCCGATGCTTGCTGAAATCGCATAGCCTTCCTTCCAGATATTTAAATCGCTGAGAATGCGTTCAGCGTAGCTCTCCAGGTCTTTTCTGCAAAGCAATTCGGAAAAATGGACAATAAACTCGTCTCCTCCTAACCTGACAGCAAAAGCACCTGGAATTTCAGACACGATCTTTTGCAGCCGCAAAGCGACTTCCTTTAAGACAAAGTCGCCTTGTTCATGGCCATAGACATCATTGATCTTTTTAAAGCCATCCAAATCGAGGAAAAATAATGCGCCTTCCTCTGCAGGACGTTCGGCAAAAACTTGGGTTAAGTAACGTCTGTTATATAAACCCGTCAGCATATCCCGGTACGCCAAATGTTCAAGGTCCAAATAATACGAAAACAGCCGGACAATTTTCTGCAGCAACTGGATGCTTTTCTCATCGAAATGCTGGGCCTTGTCACTGACCGCGCACAGGGTGCCAAACTTTTCGCCAGAAACAAGGGAAATCGGAATTCCCAAATAGGAACGGATGTTGAGCTCCTGCAGCGTCTGTTGAAAACGATCCAAATCGCGCTCTTTTTGAATGTCTTCATAGACAAGCGGACGGTTCTTCTGAAAATCCACGAGTCCGCAGAGGGATTCATCGGGATCCAGCTCCATCCCTTTGGTCAGCCCAATGGTACTGGATTCCTGTGAAAGTTCAAGGATCACCTGCTCCATCTCACTGATGGACGATAAATAAAGCAACTGATTCGGAAAAACTTCTTTTGCCAATTCCAAAACATCGTGGACCAATT
This sequence comes from Planococcus massiliensis, assembly GCF_000821325.1. Classification (NCBI taxonomy): domain Bacteria; kingdom Bacillati; phylum Bacillota; class Bacilli; order Caryophanales; family Caryophanaceae; genus Planococcus; species Planococcus massiliensis. The sequence continues at coordinate 2,872,102 of NZ_CCXS01000001.1, forward strand.
CATTGAAATTCTTATACATCTGCACTTCTTGCAATGTCGTCATCCCAGCACACCTCGATTAGTAGGCTCCTCTGTCATGAGTACCAATTTTAATTCTGCTTGTTGATACACCATTACCCTAAATGCCCCCCAAAAAATCAGCAATTTTATATTCTCGGCGTTCCTTCAAAGAAATTAGCAGCTGCTTGAACAAAAAAACTCTCAACTCCTGTAATGCCAGGAGTTGAGAGTCGTTTTTATTTGAATTACATCATGCCGCCCATGCCGCCCATATCAGGCATGCCACCCATTGGTGCTGCTGGTTCCGGGATGTCTGCAACAACTGCTTCAGTTGTTAAGAACATTGCTGCAACAGAAGCTGCGTTTTGAAGTGCTGAACGCGTTACTTTTGTTGGGTCAACGATTCCTTGTTCAACCATGTTCACCCATTCGCCGTTTGCCGCGTTATAGCCGACTCCGACTTCTTCTGTTTTCAGGCGGTGAACAATGATCGAGCCTTCAAGGCCTGCGTTTGTCGCGATTTGGCGAACCGGCTCTTCAAGTGCACGAAGCACGATGTTGACGCCTGTTGCTACGTCGCCTTCCTGTGATTCAAGAAGCTCTGCTACGCGGTTGTAGACGTTCACTAACGCCGTACCCCCACCTGCAACGATTCCTTCTTCTACAGCCGCACGCGTTGAGTTCAATGCGTCTTCGATGCGAAGTTTGCGCTCTTTCAACTCAGTTTCAGTAGCTGCTCCGACTTTGATGACTGCAACGCCGCCAGCAAGTTTCGCTAAACGCTCCTGCAATTTCTCTTTGTCGAATTCAGAAGATGTTTCTTCCAATTGGTTGCGGATCTGCGTTACGCGGGCAACGATTTTCTCTTGGTCGCCAGCGCCTTCTACGATCGTTGTGTTTTCTTTCGAAACAACCACTTTTGAAGCGCGTCCAAGCTGTGTGATGTTTGTTGATTTCAACTCAAGGCCTAAATCTTCTGTGATCACTTCAGCGCCCGTTAGTGCCGCGATATCTTCAAGCATCGCTTTGCGGCGGTCGCCGAATCCTGGAGCTTTAACCGCTACCGCGTTGAACGTTCCGCGCAATTTGTTCACGACTAATGTCGCAAGCGCTTCGCCTTCCACGTCTTCAGCCACGATCAACAATGGCTTGCTTTGCTGCACCACTTGCTCAAGGATCGGAAGGATTTCCTGGATGTTGCCGATTTTTTTGTCTGTCACCAAAATGAACGGGTTATCCAGAACCGCTTCCATTTTATCTGAATCCGTCACCATGTATGGAGATTGGTAGCCGCGGTCGAATTGCATCCCTTCCACAACATCCAGTTCCGTTGTGAAGCCGCGTGATTCTTCTAGCGTGATCACGCCGTCGTTGCCGACGCGCTCCATAGCCTCAGCGATCAATTTGCCGACTTCTTCGTCGCCGGATGAAATCGCGGCAACTTGTGCAATCGATTCTTTGCCTTCGATTGGCTTCGAAATCGCTTTTAATTCAGTGACTGCGCTTTCCACAGCCAGTTCGATTCCACGGCGTATTCCTACAGGGTTCGCACCAGCTGTAACGTTCTTCAAGCCTTCACGGATCATGGCTTGAGCGAGAACCGTTGCAGTTGTCGTACCGTCACCAGCGATGTCATTCGTTTTAGAAGCAACTTCCGCAACAAGCCGCGCTCCCATGTTTTCAAATGTATTTTCAAGTTCGATTTCTTTTGCGATCGTTACCCCGTCATTTGTGATGAGCGGTGAGCCGAATTTTTTATCCAGAACGACGTTGCGCCCTTTTGGCCCCAATGTCACTTTGACTGCATCTGCTAATTTATCTACACCTTTCAGCATTAAGCTGCGTGCATCTTCGCTGAATTTAATATCTTTTGCCATGTTTAGTCTTCCTCCTCAATGTCTATTGAAATGTATTAGCCTAAAATTGCTAAAATATCGTTTTCGCGCAAGATCAAGTATTCGTTTCCTTCATATTTAAGTTCAGTGCCTGCGTATTTAGAGAAGATGATCCGGTCGCCTTCTTTGACTTCCAGTTCAGTGCGCTGTCCATTGTCGCGGATGACTCCATTACCTACAGCGATCACTTTGCCTTCCTGCGGTTTTTCCTGCGCTGAACCCGGCAGTACAATTCCGCTTGAAGTTTTTTCTTCCGCTTCTAAAAGCTCAATAATTACGCGATCTCCTAATGGTCTTAACAAATGAAACACCCTCCTCGAATTATCTAAATGTTCTCGATTAGCACTCTCAACCTTCGAGTGCTAACCCACTTCTCAGTTTAATAAAATCCGTTATGTTTTGCAAGTCAAAACCTTCCGTGTTTTTTATTCTTTGCGGTAATGTTTTGAAACCTCTACAATGAAAGAAGAATTCAAAGATGAAAGGAAATGCCTCTATGAAATCAACTTCCCTGAAAAAAAAGAACGGAGACCCTTCTTCCTCAAAATCGGCGAAGAAAAAATACGGCCGCAAAATGCCGAGGACTCCTCTCTATATTTTATTGACCTTTATCGTGATTCAATTGGCGCCGGCGCTCGTCGTCGTGCCGACTTATAATTATTTCATCGGCCAGGGGCTGGATCCGGACACGGCAGAAGCCACCACTTCCGGCTGGCTCATCGTGTCGAGCATGGCCATCGGCTTTATCGTAATGATGATCCTTGTGTTGCGCGACAAAAACTTCTTCAATATCTGGAACGGCAAAAAAGCAGGGATTTGGGCCTCGATCGGCTGGGGCTTCCTGGGCTTTTTCCTCGTCTATTTCGGACAGATCATCGCCTCGCTGATTGAAATGAAAGTTCTTGGCATCGAGCCCGGCTCTGAAAATACGATGTCGCTCGTGAACGTCGCTGAAGTGGTGCCGCTGACCGTCCTTGCCATCGTCTTCTTTGGACCGGTCATGGAAGAGCTCGTTTTTCGCCGCGTCGTCTTCGGTTCCCTAAACCAAACGACGAATTTCTTTATTGCGACCGCGATCAGTGCGCTGATGTTTGCGCTCGTCCACTTGGAATTCAGCCACTTGCTTGTTTACTTCTCGACAGGGCTTGTGCTGGCATTCGTCTATCAGAAAACAAAACGCATCATTACACCGATCATTTCCCATATCCTGCTGAATGCATTCGTCATGATCATTCAGCTGAATATGGACAAAATCGAAGCCTTCACCAAATATTTGGAGGGCTTGCAGCCATAAAGAAAAGCAAAGGTGCCCGTTTTGCCTCGACAAGCTTAAGACCTCGAGAGGCTGGACACCGGAGCTGGACATAAAGAAAGCACAAAAAAGCCTTCACGAACTATTCGTGAAGGCCTTGTTTTTGTTCTTCGATGATTAAATTCTGTTCGGCTTTCAAAAACTTGCGGTAGCCGATTTTCGCAATAACGATGCTGAACTCGTAAAGCAAGAGCAATGGCCCCGTCACCATCATATGGGAAACGATATCCGGCGGCGTGATAAAAGCAGCCAGCGTAATTAACCCAAAATATGCGTATTTCCGGTATTTGCTCATCAACATCGGTGTAATGACGCCAAGACGGGTCAAAAACAGCATGAGCACCGGCAGTTGGAACACGATACCAAAAGGCAGCGTAATCTGGAACAGGAACTGGAAGTATTCATTGATTCCAATCGTATCTTGGATATCCAGGTTATCGGATATGTTTAGCATAAACCCGATGACATATGGGAACAAGATAAAATAAGAAAAAGCAATTCCGCCTAAAAACAGCAGCACGGAAAATGGAATATAGCTTAATGTCACTTTCCGTTCTGTATCGTGCAAGCCCGGGCTGATAAAGGCCCAAAACTGGTACATGATGATTGGGGAAATGATGACAAGGGCCAAAACCATCATGACTTGCATATAGATCTTAATGGGATCGGTTATCTTAAAAGCGTTAAGCGTTAAGTTTTTCGCTTCCTCGGTAAACTGCAGATACTGGATCAACGGTTCGGTCAAGAAAAAACTGCCAATGAGCGCTAACACAAAGAAAACGGCGATGATGGTCAGCCGTTTTCTCAGTTCGCCTATATGTTCAACTAAAGTCATGTCTTTTTGATTCATCAGACAAACATCCTATCGTATTTCCTTTTGCTCTTCTTTCTTCTTCACGTCTGCTGCATCGTCGTCATCTGTCAAACCTTTAGTTGCGTTTTTAAACTCACGCAATGAAGAACCGAAAGCTTTACCAAATTCAGGCAACTTTTTCGGGCCAAAAATGATTAATGCCACAATAGCAATTACTATCAAACTAACTGGACCTGGAGCCATATTAGACACCTCCTGTATTAATGGTTTCATTCTACATCATTCAAACCCCTTTGGCTATTTCAAACGGCTGGCCAAATGTGAATTTTTTGAGTCATTGTTGCTTGATTTGGTAGATGAGCGTCTGCAGTTCAACCGACAAATCAATGGTTTGGACACGGATATGGGGAGGCACGGCAATACGTACCGGCGTAAAGTTTAAAATCCCTTTGATTTGTGTTTTTGAGAGCCGATCTGTCACTTCCTGGGCAGAACGGGAAGGGACTGTCAGTATCACCAATTCGATGCCGTATTCCTCAATCTTTTCTTCGATCCGGTCTGGATGGAACGTATCGATATCGCTGATTTTCTCCCCTTCTATCGGGCTGTTGGAATCGAACGCCAAGACAATTTTCGTATTGTGATTGCGTTGAAAATTATATTTTAAAAATGCGCTGCCAAGGTTGCCGACACCGATCAACGCAACATTGGTTGCTTCATCCTGATCAAGCGTTTTGCGGAAAAAGACCAACAAATCCTGGACATCATAGCCATAGCCTTTTTTCCCAAATGCCCCGAGATGCGAAAAATCCCTGCGGATGGTAGCTGAATCGATTTTCATCGCTTCACTCAGTTCCTGTGAAGAAATGCGTTTTTGTCCAGCGTTGGCAAAGTTTTGGAGAAACCGGTAGTACAAGGGCAGCCTTTTGGTCGTGGCTTGCGGAATTTTTGATGGTTCATGCAACATGCAAGGTTACCTCCTGAGGTCGTATCAAATCGATATTATCTTACCTGAGGAGAGCCCATATGTAAAGCTAGCTTGATTGCGAAGCGCCCTTCCGTAGGCTAAACTAAGAGAGAATAGAGGTGACCCACATGATAGTCTTACAAGTTAACCAAGTCCATAAATCGTTCGGCGCAGACGAAATTCTTTCGGGCGTCAAATTGGAAGTTCAACACCGCGACCGTGTTGCATTAGTGGGCCGCAACGGGGCGGGCAAATCGACTTTATTGAAAATCATTTCCGGCGAGATGTCATACGATAGCGGCGACATCATCATGCCGAAAGATTTGACCATCGGCTACCTGGAACAGCAGACGGACCTTGAAACCGATGCGACCATTTGGGAAGAAATGATGACGATTTTCAAACATTTCCGTAAACAGGAAGCCAAACTCCGCCAGCTTGAAGCCCAAATGGCTGATCCAGCCGTTTATGAAGATACGGCTCAATACGAAAAAGTGATGCAAGAGTATGATACGCTGCAGCATGATTTCAAAGAGGCAGGCGGCTATCAGTACGAAGCGGACACGCGGACCATCCTGCACGGCATGAAATTCTACCAGGAAGACTACGAGAAGAAAATCGTTTCGCTGTCAGGCGGCCAGAAAACCCGCTTAATGCTGGCCAAGCTTCTCTTGAGCAAACCCCAATTGCTGATCCTCGATGAGCCTACTAACCATTTGGACATCGAAACACTCAGCTGGCTCGAGAATTACTTGACAAATTATCCAGGTGCCTTATTGATCGTTTCCCATGACCGGTATTTTCTTGACCAAGTCGTGACGCTTGTCTATGAAGTATCGCGACACCGCGTCAAGAAGTACACAGGAAACTACAGCCGCTACCTGGATGAAAAAGCGAAGCAATACGAACATGACTTAAAGCAATTCGAAAAACAGCAAAGCGAGAAAGCAAAGCTCGAAGACTACGTCCAGCGCAATCTCGTGCGGGCTTCGACCACCAAAATGGCCCAAAGCCGCAGAAGGATTCTGGAAAAGACCGATTGGATGGATGCGCCGAATGGCGACGAAAAATCGGCACGCTTCGGTTTCAGCATTGAAAAGCAGAGTGGGAATGACGTCCTAAATGTTCGCTCGCTTGCGATTGGCTATGGCAACGCGCCGGTGTCCGAGAACATTTCATGGAAACTTTACCGCCAGGAAAGCTTGGCATTGGTCGGTCCAAATGGCGTCGGCAAATCCACGCTATTGAAGACCATTATGAAAGAACTCGAACCGCTTGCCGGTGAAATCCATTACGGCACGGGCATTCAATTCGGCTACTACGACCAGGAACAAGCGAATCTAAAAGGCAATAAGCTTCTATTAAATGAGCTATGGGACGATTACCCGCATGTGAACGAAAAAGACATTCGGGGTGTGCTCGGCCGCTTCCTTTTTTCTGGAGATGACGTGCTAAAACCCATTTCCACCCTTTCCGGAGGCGAAAAAGCCCGTGTCGCTTTGGCAAAACTGATGATGCAAAAAGCCAATGTCCTCTTGCTGGATGAGCCGACCAACCACTTGGACCTCGACAGCAAAGAAGTATTGGAAAATGCTCTTCTTGACTATCCAGGCACGATTTTATTCGTTTCCCATGACCGGTATTTCATGAACCGGATTTCGACGAAAGTCATCGAGCTGACCCGTGACGGAACGACTGAATACCTCGGGAATTACGATTACTACCTGGAGAAAAAACTCGAACTCGAAGAACTGAAAGCATTGGAAGAAGAGGAATCGAAAACTGCCACTCAAACTTCCGCAGCACCGACCACTTCGCAGATCAATAAAGAAGCGAAAAAACTAGAACGCCAATTGGTGCGCCAGTCCGAAGAAACCGAATCGGAAATGGAACAATTGGACCTCCAAATTGCTGGAATCGAGGAACAGCTTTGCCTTCCTGAAGTTTTCCAAGACCACGAGCGGGTATTGCCGCTTCAAACCGAATTAGAGAAGCTCAAAGAAGCCCATGAAGAGAAAATGGCTCTATGGCTGGAATTACAAGAAAAGATTGAAAATGTCCACTCTTGACCGTATACTTTTGTATACGGTTTTTCTCTTCACTAGATATAGGTCAATAGCCTTTAACAAAATATTTATTTCCACAAAGTTGTGCACAGCTAAAAAGTGATAAAAACGGCTATCAACAGGTTTATACACATTATCCACAGCCATGCAAAATATTATGCACAAAGTTTTCCACTTTCGTGTACACAATATCTGGGTAATCCCCTAGTTGTCAGATAGTTATGAACAGGTTATACACATTTTGTGCATAAGTACAAATGTTCTCTATTGACAAAATTTATTTCTAGAATCTAAATAAAGTCAGAATTTAAAGGGAAAAGCTCAGCATACCTGATGGATTATCAGGTATGCTGAGCTTTTTAGTTCCAGGAGGCCATGGCCATTCCTGGCCGGCCGTTCATTGCCATCGTCCCCCGATGTCCTTTTTCGAACATTACGGTTCCTGCAGCAGCGATCATTGCTGCATTATCCGTGCATAGTTTCAAAGAAGGGATATAGAAAGGTAGGCCCTTTTCTTTAAAGGTATCCGTCAAAGAGGTTCTTAAGCCTTTATTGGCAGCGACCCCTCCGGCCGCTATAACTTGTTTTACTTTATACTGTGTTGCAGCACGTAGCGTCTTTGCCGTAACCACTTCCACTACGCTGTTTTGGAACCCTGCAGCTACGTGCTCTGGCGGTACCGTTTCACCGCGTTGAGCTGCATTATGCATATAGTTCAAAACAGATGATTTCAAGCCGCTGAAACTGAAATCGTATGAGCCTTCCTCCAGCCACACCCGCGGAAATTCAACAGCCCCATCGCTTTCATGAGCCAACCGGTCAATATGTGGGCCTCCAGGATAAGGGAGATTCAAGGTTCTTGCTACCTTATCATAAGCTTCTCCTGCTGCATCATCCCGTGTTTCCCCGATCACTTCAAAATCTCCATGCTCTTTCATATAGACCAATTCGGTATGGCCCCCTGAAATCACTAAGGCCAACAGCGGAAACTCCATTTCTTGCTCAAGTCGATTAGCATAGATGTGCCCAGCAATATGATGGACTCCAACTATCGGCAATTGATGGGCAAAGGCAAAAGCTTTCGCTGCATTTACCCCGACTAACAATGCCCCCACTAGGCCAGGCCCCTCCGTAACCGCGACTGCACTCAATTGTTTAGGCTCTAGATTAGCTTGTGCCAGAGCTTCTTCAATAACAATCGTAATCTGTTCAACATGGTGCCTAGAAGCGATTTCCGGCACGACCCCGCCAAAACGTTTATGGCTTTCGATTTGAGATGCTACCACATTCGATATGATTTCAGTTCCATTTTTTACAACGGAAGCGGCTGTTTCATCACAACTGGTCTCAATCCCCAATACATAAATATCTTTATTCATTAAAATTCACCCACATCACTATAGCATCTTCGAAATTGTCGGTATAATACCGTTTTCGTATGCCACCATTTTTAAATCCTAGTTTTCGATACAAATTCAGAGCTGGTTCATTGCTGACGCGTGCTTCCAGTGTCATCAAGACTGCCCCTTGGCTTTTAGCGGCCTCCATCGCCGCTCTCATTAAGCGCTCACCCAGTTTTTTGCCTCTTTCTTCAGGCAAAATAGCGATGTTGGTTATATGCGCTTCGTCTAAAACAAGCCACATTCCACAATAGCCGACAACCCCTCGTTCGGTTTCTGCTACTACGTAATAAGCACTCTCGTTTGTAGTCATTTCATAGTAAAAAGAATCTTTTGTCCAAGGCAAGGTAAAAGACAATTTTTCAATTTCAAAGACTTGTTCTACATCTTCGACTGTCATTTTTCGAATATTGACTTCTGCGTTCATAGCTTTTTACCTTCTTGGCTTTTGAGGTAATTGGCTTCGGCTTCTGTAATGCGCTGATATTCTGGGACAGCATGATGGATATCTTGCGCTTTCTCTTCTTTTGCCAAGACGATCAAATTGGAAGCGCGAGGAAGCCGGTCTTGCGGTCCACTGAAAAAAGCTGCTTCTCCCAACACTTCACGAATGGCCTCTTCGTGTATAGCCACATCTATCCCTGTGAATAATACGGATTTATTCTGTTCTTTTACTCTTATTAAAAATTCATTTAAATCGCTATGCTGATCTTCAATCACCGTCGATAAATCCGATCCGTTATAGAGACCTGTAAAAACAGTGCCCCGCCGTGCATCCATGATGGGACAGATATGCCCCTCAAAGTACCGGCCATTTGCAGCCAGTACTTTTAAACTGGATACAGTATGAAGCGGAATCTTCAATGACCAAGCTAGCGTCTTGGCAATCGTCAAACCAATGCGGACGCCCGTATAAGATCCAGGTCCGCTGGCTGCAGCAATATGTGTCAAATCAGCAGGAGAAATTTTTGCTTTCTTCATCATTTCTTCAACGGCAGGCATTGCTGTTAAAGAATGATTGATTTTCAAATTCGTTGTTTCTTCTATTAAAACACTTTCATCTCTCATTAACGCGACCGTTAAAGGGGAATTTGAAGTATCGATTCCTAAATAAATCATATATTTAACTCCTTGCACAGTAATTCATACCGTGTTCCAATTGGTTTCATTTCAATTTTGCGCCCTTCATCTGATAGACGGATAAGCGTTATTTCCAAACGCTCCTTCGGAAGATAATCTTCGATGAATTGTGCCCATTCGATAACAGATACTGCTTCACTTTCAAACAATTCATCAAAACCGATGTCTTCGTCACTGTCTTCTAAGCGGTAAACATCGAAGTGATTTAAATTCAAGTTCCCCTCATATTGTTTAAGTATAGTAAAGGTAGGACTGTTGACCATTCGTTTGATGCCCAATCCTTTTGCAACGCCTTTAGTAAATGTCGTTTTCCCCGCACCTAAGTCGCCTTCAAGCGTCAAAACATCTTGAGGTTTTAAATACTGAGCAAGCTTTTCAGCGAAAGCTTCTGTTTCATGGGGTGATGCCACTTCTAATGTATAGTTCATTCTTTCTGTCACCTCGATTGAGTCTTACCATAGTTTAGCGAAGATGGCGCAGTAAATCAAAACATAATCTTTTGCAAACGATTTTTGAAACAAAAAAATAAGCACAGCGAGATCGCTGTGCTTACTTGAAAGATTACGGTCCCGACCGGGATCGAACCGGCGATCTCCTGCGTGACAGGCAGGCATGTTAACCGCTACACCACGGGACCAAAAAAAAAAATCAGCCCAGCGACGTCCTACTCTCACAGGGGGAGACCCCCAACTACCATCGGCGCAAAAGAGCTTAACTTCCGTGTTCGGGATGGGAACGGGTGTGGCCTCTTTGCCATCATCACTGGACTCTTTTTTTCAGAGTGACTTGTTCACTCAAAACTGGATAGGCGACATTGAAACGGGTGAAACCGTTGGTTTCCGTAAACAAAGTTGGTTAAGTCCTCGATCGATTAGTATTCGTCAGCTGCACGTGTCGCCACGCTTCCACCTCGAACCTATCTACCTCATCGTCTTTGAGGGATCTTACTTGCTTGCGCAATGGGAAATCTCATCTTGAGGGGGGCTTCGTGCCCACGTGTTACTCACCCGTCCGCCGCTAAACTGGAAGGAGCAAGCTCCCCCAGTTCCGCTCGACTTGCATGTATTAGGCACGCCGCCAGCGTTCGTCCTGAGCCAGGATCAAACTCTCCATTATAGAGTAGTATTGATTGCTCAATGCTGGCGCATCGCCGCCTCCGAAAAGACGCACGATTCGCTTTGATCTGGCAAAGCCTGATCAGTATGGTAAGTCACGAACACCCGGGTGAAAGCAGCCTTGCTCCGATTGCCTAACGGCAACCCTCGCAAAAGCCGTTCTCGCGCCGAAGCGCTCGTGACGTCTTTTGTTGACGTTTTGCTGTTCAGTTTTCAAGGTTCATGTTTTAAAATTATGGAGCGGGTGAAGGGAATCGAACCCTCATCATCAGCTTGGAAGGCTGAGGTTTTACCACTAAACTACACCCGCAAATCGTATTTTTTAATCAATAAAGTATGGCGCGCCCGAGAGGACTCGAACCTCTAACCGCTTGATTCGTAGTCAAGTACTCTATCCAATTGAGCTACGGGCGCAATGCGATATGGTGCGGCCGAGAAGAGTCGAACTTCCACGGGATTTCTCCCACTAGGCCCTCAACCTAGCGCGTCTGCCATTCCGCCACGACCGCCTAAAATTATTTTAGGGACAAATTCTATTATAATACATTACCAACTTGAAGTCAATAATTTTTTCTTAATTAATTCGCCGTAGATAATAATCTCATTTGGATTGATTCGGTTGATTAAAATGGCTGGGGTACCTGGATTCGAACCAGGGCATGACGGGATCAAAACCCGTTGCCTTACCGCTTGGCTATACCCCAATAAAAATGGCGGTCCCGACCGGGATCGAACCGGCGATCTCCTGCGTGACAGGCAGGCATGTTAACCGCTACACCACGGGACCATTTGGTTGCGGGGGCAGGATTTGAACCTGCGACCTCCGGGTTATGAGCCCGACGAGCTACCGAACTGCTCTACCCCGCGACAATAGTATATACGAAGATTTTTCTTACTCGTTGCTTATCGCAGATGACACCTGCATCGGCTGCGCCTGCTCCGGTGTTACTTCGCCGTCTTCGTACGGCTCGTTGCTCTACCCCGCGACAATAATATTTCATTCTCCACTTAAATTCATCTTTCAAAACTTCTCATTAAGTATGTATTTCACAATAACATTCTATATAAGCTATCTCAAAATGAATGGTGACCCCTACGGGATTCGAACCCGTGTTACCGCCGTGAAAGGGCGGTGTCTTAACCGCTTGACCAAGGGGCCTCAATGGCTCCGAAGGTAGGACTCGAACCTACGACCATCGCATTAACAGTGCGGTGCTCTACCACTGAGCTACTTCGGAATAGTGTTGCAAGAACTGTTTAAGTACTTGTCGACTTTTCTTATTATAAAGAGGTCTATAAGAATCGTCAACACTTTTTTTCATTTCTTTTATTATTTCAGAGAAAGCTTTCCAGAACATCTGCCGCAGCGGTATCTTTCGACATTCATCCGAATTTTCCGAACGTAATTTGCATTGCACGAAATGCACTCGTATACATAGCGCTTGCTTGAGCGAGCGGCTTTCGGGCGTTGAATGGTTGAACAAAAACGCGGCGCTCCGGTTTGCTGCAGCAATTCTCTAAAATCTGCATCGCGATGCTTGTATCCTTTTCCTTCTATATGTAAATGATAATGGCAAAGTTCATGTTTGATGATTCCTTCCAATTCTGCGAAGCCGAATGTTTCATAAGATTTCGGATTGATTTCGATGTTGTGGGATCTCAGCAAATACCGTCCGCCTGTCGTTCTTAATCGCGCATTAAAACTTCCCTGATGGAGAAATGGTTTTTGAAAGACGCTGTTCGAGATTTCTTTAATCAGTTCGGTCAATTCGTTGTTGGTCATTGTAACTCCCCTATTTCGCGTATTCAAATAAAACAGCCGCCTCCATTTTAACAGGAAGCGGCTGTTTGTACATGAGCATTTCTTAACCTTGTTCAGTTTGTTTCGCTGGCGGCAACATCGTCAAAGCAATGCGCCCCTTGTCTTTTTCAACTTTATCCACCCAGGCGGTCACAATGTCACCGACTGCAACGACATCGAGCGGATGCTTCACGAACCCTTTTTTCAATTTCGAAATATGGACCAGGCCGTCTTGCTTCACGCCGATATCAACAAAAGCACCGAAGTCTACAACGTTCCGTACCGTTCCTTGAACTTCCATGCCCGGAAGCAGATCTTCCATTTTCAAGATATCACTTTTTAATAAAGGCTGCGGGAATTCATCACGCGGATCGCGGTTTGGCTTCTTCAACGCATCCAAAATATCTTTCAACGTAATTTCGCCGACTTCCCATTTTTCACTGAGCTCATCCACTTGAAGCTGTTCCAATTTCTCGGCTATTTCTGGATGTCCAACTGATTTCTTGTCTTCTCCCACCAATTCCAAAAGTTTTTCGGCTATGCTATAGCTTTCCGGGTGAATCCCCGTTGCATCCAATGGATTTTTTCCTTCAGGGATCCGCAGGAAGCCGATCGCCTGTTCATAGGTTTTCGCGCCCAAGCGTGGAATCTTCTTCAATTGCGCACGCGATTGGAACCGTCCGTTTTCATCACGCATTTTGATAACATTTTCCGCCACGGTTTTGCTCAACCCTGCAACATACTGCAATAAAGACGAAGAGGCCGAGTTGACATTTACTCCAACCTGGTTAACTGCCGTCTCGACTACAAAAGTCAGTTGATCCGCCAATTTCTTTTGGGACACGTCATGCTGGTATTGGCCGACCCCCACAGCTTTCGGATCGATCTTCACCAGTTCCGACAAAGGATCTTGGAGGCGGCGTGCAATGGACGCCGCACTTCTTTCTTCTACTTGAAGGTCCGGAAATTCTGCACGGGCAATATCGGATGCCGAATAAACGCTCGCTCCCGCTTCATTGACGATCACGTAGGAAATGTCCGCTCCGGTTTCCGTGATGAAATCTGCGACGAATTGCTCCGTTTCGCGTGAAGCCGTGCCGTTCCCGATGGCCATGATTTCAATGGGGTACTTTGAAACCAAACGCTGCATCGTCTTTTTCGCCCCAGCTTGATCATTTTTGGGCGCATGCGGATAAATTACGGCAACTTCAAGAAGCTTGCCGGTTTCATCAATGACAGCCAGTTTGCAGCCTGTGCGGTAAGCTGGATCGACGCCAAGCACCATTTTGTTTTTCATCGGCGGCTGCAGCAATAAATTCCGCAAGTTTTCAGCGAAGATATGAATGGCCTGCGTTTCTCCCTTTTCATTCAACTCGGTGCGGATTTCCCGTTCCACAGAGGGCTGGATCAACCGTTTGTAGCTGTCTTCAATTGCAGCTCCTACCACTTCCGCCGAAGGGCCAGACGTTTTAATCCATTTGTTTTTCATCAACGTGAGGATCCGGTCAACAGGCGGGTTGATTGCTACTCGCAGCACCTCTTCTTTTTCTCCGCGGTTAATCGCCAAAATCCGGTGCGGCACAATTTTTTGAATGGCTTCTTCGTATTCATAGTACATTTCAAAAACTTGCTTCTCGTCTTCATGGTTCTTTTTAGCAGCGGTCGAAATCTTCCCATCTTTTCTTGTCATGTAGCGGACTTTTTCGCGGATATCCGCATCATCTGCAAATAACTCCGCCAAAATGTCTTGCGCGCCTTGGATTGCTTCTTCTGCTGTCGCCACTCCCGTTTCATCGCTGACAAATTCCTTTGCCTTTTTCATCACATCGTCGCGGGAAAAAGTCATGAGCCAATCCGCTAACGGCTGCAGCCCTTTTTCTTTTGCAATTGTCGCTTTTGTACGGCGCTTTTGTTTGAAAGGGCGGTATAAATCTTCTACACGCTGAAGAACCGTCGCTTGCTGGATCGCTTTCTCCAATTCCTCAGTCATTTTCTCTTGCTCCGTAATCGAACGGATGACTTCAACTTTCCGCTGCTCCAGGTTTTGGATATATGTATAACGATCATCGATCGCTTTAATCTGTACTTCATCGAGTGACCCTGTCGCTTCTTTTCGGTACCGTGCGATAAACGGCACGGTATTGCCGTCTTCGATTAATTCGATGACTTGGGCAACCTGATTCGGGCGTACCCCTGTTTCTTTTGCAATCATTGCATGGATTTGCTGCATTTCCATTCCAGACACTTCCTTTCATTTCGTAAAAAGCCGTCCATTCTGCTGGTTTCATCCGCTTATCTGCGGCTAATGCCCTTCTCTATTTTAACACAGAAAAAAGAAGCCTCCTCATTTGAGTAGGCTTCCTGCTATAAACGTTGCGTCATCTCCAGTTTCGATTGACCGCAAAATATCGTAGTAAAGGCGCTCCGGAATCCCGGCTTGGCGCATCATCGCTTTTGGGTTTCTTAACTCGACTCCATCTGAATGAATCAAGAATAAATCATCTTCTACGTAAGTGTAGAGCTGGGTACGCAATTTTTGCGGGCGGCCGGATAGATATCCCATGACCGGCAACGGATAAATCATCTCATTTGTACCTTTTCGGTAAAGGTAAAAACGGATATTCCCTACACAGCTGTATTCCAACGTCTTTTTCTTGAAATCGACTTTGAATATCGCGACAGCTGCCCCGCGTTTTTGCACCATTAATTTATTGAATCGCTGCATAAGCTCATCAATCGTTTCATGGTGATATTCTTTTAAAATTTGCGGAATGACTTGTGACGATTCACGCGCCACCGGGCCATTCCCCAATCCATCGGCTATGGAGCAAATGAAATAATCATCCGTCAATACAGTATGATAGCTGTCTCCGGACTCATAATTCCCTTTTTTTGCTTCATTGAAGATACAGGCCTCTACGAAACTATGCTGAATTTTCTCCACTAGGAAACTCCACCAGCTGCTAAAATCGCTTCCTGCAGCTTCTTAATGGCTTTTCGCTGCAATCGGGAAACGTGCATTTGCGAAATTCCCAACTTGTCTCCAGCTTCTTTTTGGCTCAGCTGCTCTATGTAGGTGTATTGGATGATCTGCTTTTCCCGTTCTGAAAGCACGTTCATCGCATTTGCTACAAGCATGCGCTGATCCACTTTTTCATAGCCATCATCCTCTTGTCCAACCACGTCAAATAACGTGACGGTGCTGCCATCGGAATCGGCTTCGAGCGAATGGTCCATGGATAAGGCCTGATAGCTTTTCCCCATCTCCATCGCTTCTAGCACGTCATCTTCATCTACGTCCAAGTATTCTGCAATTTCCCAAACTTGCGGAGAACGCTGAAGTTCCCGGGTCAGCACTTCTACCGTTGATTTGATGCGCGGCCCTAATTCCTTGATACGGCGGGGCACATGGATAGCCCATGTCTTGTCGCGCAGGAACCGTTTGATTTCACCGATGATTGTCGGTACTGCAAAGGCTTCAAAGCTTCTGCCGAATGAAGGATCATAGCGCCGGATGGCTCCCAAAAGGCCGAGCATTCCCACTTGCGCAATGTCTTCATGGTAAGATTTTCCATTTGAATATTTACGTGCAATTGATTCGACTAAACGTTTGTAATTCAAAACAAGATTTGTTTGGGCTTCTTCGTCTTCCGTCTTCTGATAAGCCTCGATCCATTCAAGCACCTGCTCTTTGGTCGGCTGATTAGGATGAGATCGTTTCGACATCCTCTTCCACCTGCTCTCCTCCAACATACTTTGTCATGAAGACCGTAACGCCTTCTTGATGATGGACTTTTACTTCATCCATTAAGGTTTCGATCAAGTACAGGCCAAGACCTCCTTCACGGAGAAACGCGCCTTCTTCTTGATCATGGTAAGGGCCAACTTTCGCCTTTGTTTCTTCAAAATCGAAACTTTGTCCATGGTCTGCCACCATGATTTCGATTTTATCGCTGTACAAAGCGCAGCCAATGACTACTTCGCCTTCTTCACCTTCAGTATAAGCATGTTGAACAGCATTTGTTACTGCTTCGCTTGAAGCGATCTTCAAATCTTCAATATCGTCAAACGAAAAGCCGATGCGGCTGGCCAAACCAGAGATGGTCAGTCGTGCCACGCCGACATATTGAGATTTCGCCGGCACTCTCATTTCAACATAATCGAAAGGACGCATATTAATTACCACCTTTTCCAGCGGATTCGATATCCATGATTTCGCCTAGCCCGGTAATATCGAATAGCCGTTTTAGCCGAGACGAGAGGCCTTTTAGCTTCACGTGGCCGCCTTTTGCATTGACCGATTTATAAAATGCGACAAAAACGCCTAGCCCTGTACTATCCATATATTCAACGTCGGAAAGGTCCAACACTGCTTTTAATCCATCCTGAGTTTGAAATGCTTCTAATTTTTCCCGTAATACTGGTGCTGTATGCGCGTCGATTTCACCGCGGATAAAGCCAGTCAGGTTATTATCTATTTCTTCTAAGTTAACTTGAATATTCATCTTTTTTTGACACCCCGTTTTTCTATAATTCACAGGCATTTAAAAAAGCCATCGTAAGTGTATTTACCACAATGACTCTTCACGTAAACCTGATTAGACTTTTTTATAAATTACTAGCGTGAAATCATCTCTTAATTCTGCATTTTGCATGCGTTCGAGTTCATCGTAGACAAATTGCACAATCCGCTGGGCAGGTTCATCTTTTTTCTGGTCAATCAATTCGAAAATGACTTCCCGTTCGATAAACCCTTCATCCGTCCGGCCTTCCGTTACCCCATCAGTCATCATGATCACCAGATCA
Organism: Planococcus massiliensis; assembly: GCF_000821325.1. Classification (NCBI taxonomy): domain Bacteria; kingdom Bacillati; phylum Bacillota; class Bacilli; order Caryophanales; family Caryophanaceae; genus Planococcus; species Planococcus massiliensis. The sequence goes on from NZ_CCXS01000001.1 coordinate 2,889,418, forward strand.
TCCTTTTCCAATTGGACGGTATGCTGTTCGTATGAAGCTGCCGGGGAAACACCCAGCAAGAGCCCTTTGGCATACAATTCTTCAAAGCTATTCGATTTTGCCCGGTATAAGATAGCCGGTTCATGCCCAGCTGAACCATAGGTGAGCGTTGAATCATTCGAGTCGTATTTTCCATAGAACATGGAAACGAACATGGCATCGTCAATGCTCTTTTCAACTACCCGGTTGATGACCCCAAGCACTTCCTTTGGATCTGCTGGAGAATTATTCAGGCTATCCATCCCGAATTTCACCATGGACATGCAAAGTGCAGCCGGCAGCCCTTTGCCGATGACGTCCGCAACCGCAATTCCTGCATGGCCTTCTGAGTCACTGATGAAATATATGTAATCGCCGTTCATCTTGCGTGCCGGAATTGAAAGCAACCCGATATCAAGCCCCGCTAAAGCAGGCATCGGTGTTTTCAATAAAGTTTCCTGCACATTGGCGGCTAAATCCATTTCCACTCGCAGTTCTTCCTGGCGCTGCAAAAGACTTTGCCGTTCTTGAAGCGCTAACCCGTAGTTAATCATCATTTCAATCAGAAAATCAAAGGAATGCCATACAACCTCTGGCAATTCCCTGTATATTTCCTGCATGGCCGCTTTGTGCACACTGATTACTTCTTCTGGCGAAATGTTCTCAGAGATCAACTGGCGGCTAAAATTCTGGCCAACGTAAAGATTCTGCTCCGACTGTCTTTGCATATACTGGTTTAAAATTTCTTTATACTGATTTTCAATCTTTTGAACCATAATGCGCTCCTCCTATCGAAGCCATTTTGTTGCTCTTATATCTGTCCCTTCGCCTGGAATCGTTTCGATTCTGAACTCATCCATTAAACGTTTGACACCCGGCAGCCCGGCGCCAAGCCCTCCCGACGTTGAGAAGCCATCTTCCATCACTTTTCTGATATCCGGAATCCCCGGTCCTTGGTCGGCGGCGATAATTAAAATCCCTTTCAAGCCGTTCTCAGTTAATTGCTGGATTTCAATTTTTCCTTGTCCAGCATACAAGTAGATATTGCGGGCAAGTTCGCTGATGGCTGTCGTGATCCGCGCTTGATCGACAGTTCCGAAGCCAAGCTCCTTTGCCACATTGCGCCCAAGTTGTCTTGCAGCGACAATATCCCATTCCGTTAAAATTTCCACCGAAGACTGGTTGCTCATTCTTAAGCCTCCAATTCCAGTTGAAGTTTATCCAAACCATTTTCTAGATCCAGTGCCGTCATAACATCTTCAAGTCGAATTCCTAACTCGATTAAAGTGATAGCAACTGCTGGTTGGATACCGGTAATAACCACTCGCGCCCCCATTAGGCTTGACATGCTAATGACGTCTCCTAAGACTTTTGCGATAAACGAATCGATAAAATCGATGGAGGTCAAATCGATGACAACTCCACGGGCGCTGGTTTCGTGCAATTTTGTCAATAAATCTTCCTGGAATTGAATGGCAGTCTGATCGTCAAGCTCCCATTGAATCGAAACAATCAATGTATCTCTTAGCTTTAAAATTGGAATTCGAAAATTCATTGTTCATCAACCTCCACTATTTTGCGATTTGTCCATGCCAGTGCCTGTTCTACTCCACGCTGCAAAGTGCTGGTAGTGGTGAATTCATTGAGGTTAATCCCAAGCGTCACGATTGTTTGGGCGATTTCCGGACGGATTCCGACCAGCATGCACTTCGCTCCAACAAGACGGACCGCATCAGCCGCTTGAATAATATGGTGTGCGACCATCGTATCGACGACCGGCACCCCGGTAATATCCAGAAGCACAACTTCCGCCCGGTGTTTGACGACTCCTTCAAGCAAATTCTCCATAATCAGTTTCGCCCGCTCCGTATCAATTGTTCCGACCAGTGGCATAACAGATACTTTATCAAAAACAGGTATCAATGAGGCTGATAGCTCCTGCAAAGCAATTTTCTGCAGACTGACGGTCCGCTCCCAGGTTTTCGAATATGTATCAATCGTGCTGTCCCGGATTGGATTGATCCAATTCGTAAATTCTTTCGAGAAAGCACGGAAGTTTTTTTCATTGATGATTCCTGCACGTTCCATGCCATCAAAGACCACTTCTGAAAAATGAGTGATTGCTTTAGTGACAAACGTCATCGACCAGCCTAAACGGACGACTTTCTCTGCAAAATCATTCAAGCGATTTTCATAAGCTTGGTGGCTTTCCAACAAATTCGAAACCATAAGATCAGCAAATTCCTTGCTGGTTTGGTTCATTAAATCCGTCGGCATCACTTGAAAAGAACGTTCATTCTTTTCGTTTTTCATAAGCTCCTGCCAACTTGAGATAATTTCGGTGAAATTATCCTGGATATATCCTGCCATTTGTCTATTCATTTTTTTGAAAAACCCTCCCTATTGCTCTATATAACTGTAGACCTTATATTGTATTCAAAATAGCTTATCTATTATTGTATCGGAAAATATGTTTTTTCACATCTATTTTGTCAGACGCTTGCGGAAAAGCGGCAAAGTACATGAAAAAAAGCTCCAAGCATAGAAGCTTCGAGCTTTTTTCGGAGTATGTATGCTTAAAACTTCACAAGACCAACGCTGATTTCCAAAGCTTCATCCACTTTTTCCATCAAAGTTTCGTCCAGCTGTGTAATCTTATCTGTCAGCCGCGACTTATCAATCGTGCGCAATTGCTCAAGCAAGATAACAGAATCACGCTCAAAGCCATATTTCTTGGCATTGATCTCAACGTGAGTCGGCAATTTTGCTTTTTGAATCTGTGCCGTAATCGCCGCGATAATAACAGTGGGACTAAAGCGATTTCCTATATCGTTTTGAATCACTAACACCGGACGGGTCCCGCCTTGTTCGGACCCGACCACTGGCGATAGTTCTGCAAAAAAAACGTCACCACGTTTTACAATCAAATTGTCAACCCCCGCTTACGAGTCGCACGGTCGTGTGCTCCGCTTCGTATTCTGCATGAGAACATTCACAAGCGATTGAAAGATTGATTTGTGACATCTCCACGTAGCCTTTGATCATTGCTTCCCGAATATGATGTGAATCGTATATGTTCTTGGTTACCCTTTGGGTCGAAACATAAACATAGTCACCGCGTTCTTGAATTTGTTCATCTGAATGAGCAGTCAATTCTGAGATCATTTGCTTCGGCAGTTTCACAACCACTTCTTTTGTCTTTGACTTCCCGTACACAGCCGACACCTCCAACATACCGTTCTCTCTATTTCTCACCCTTCCATCTTAACATCGAACCGCTCTGTTGAAAAGGTGATAAAAGGGCTAACATTATTTAACAATAAATTCGAGGCACTCTTTTCGTTAAAATGCATGGGACTTCGTATGGGATCGTATCCAATTTTTCTGCCCATTCTTCCATGCGGATCTGCTCATTCCCTTGCTTGCCGATTAACGTCACTTTTTCTCCGATAGGGAATTCTTCAGTCAGCTTGACCATGCATTGATCCATGCATATCCGCCCCACGACCGGCATCCGCATGCCGCGAACAAGAACTTCCTGCCCTTGCAGCCCGCGCAGCATGCCGTCCGCATAGCCGATCGGCAAGGTAGCGATCCACTCATCTTCTTTGGCACGGTAGGTCGCGCCGTAGCTTAATGCTTCGCCGGCTTTCACTTTTTTTACATGTACGATTTCAGTCTCTAAACTCATCGCGGGCGTTAATCCGATGGCCATCTGGTTTTCCACATAGGCAGAAGGAGCGATGCCATATAAAGAAATCCCGATGCGGACACCGTCATAAGCAAGGTCCGGATGCATAATCGCCGCAGCGCTGTTTGACACATGGATCATCACGGAAGGATCGGATACCGATGCAATTACTGCTCTCATTTCTTTTACTTGCTGTTGAAACAGCGCTCCGCTTTCTTCATCGGCTGTTGCAAAGTGCGTAAATAAGCCGTCAAATGAGAAGTGGTTTTGGCGGATAAAATTGATGGCCTGTTCTGTATCTTCCGGAAATACGCCGACTCTTCTCATGCCGCTGTCGATTTTCAAATGAATTTTCAAAGGCCGGAGTTTAGGATTGGCTGCTTTTGACGCCATTTCAAGCCAAGCAAGCGAGATGGCCGCTAGCGTAATTTCTTCCTGCTGCGCCACCGGAATAAAAGCTTCGGGCGTAGCTCCGAGAACAAGCAAACGAGTGTCGATGCCCTGCTTCCGCAGAAACAACGCTTCGTCCGGCGTAGCCACTGCAAGAAAACGGATGCCTGAAGCAATTGCACGCTGGGAGACTTCTACAACTCCATGGCCATAGGCATCTGCTTTTACTACGGCAATAACTTCCGCTTTCCCTGCCTGTTTCTTGAACACTTCGAGATTTTTTTCAATTGCCGCCAAATCGATGATTGCTTTTGTTGGACGGTAGTTTACCATTTGTCATCACCACTTACTTTAGGATTGCAAAAGAACTTGTGCTGCTGCATATTCTTTTGTATGGGTTATGGATACAAGTCCGATTTCTTGCTGCTGAAAATAAATGCTTGGCTTTCCTTTTTCATCTTTGCGGATTTCAATTTCCTGAAATGAGCAGGCGCTTCCAATTCCGGTGCCGTTTGCTTTTGCAAAGGCTTCTTTCGCGGCAAAGCGGCCAGCCAAAAATTCCACCTTTCGGGCAGGCGACAATTGTTCGTATTCGCCCATTTCCCGCTGGGTCAGAATGCGCCGGCGGAATTTGCTTGACCGTTCATCCAACGTGCGGATGCGGTGAAGCTCCACGATATCCAGGCCGATTCCATTTATCATAGACGTTCTCCTTTCAATAGTAAACCTGAAAAAGGTATAATGGATTTATGAAATTGAGGTGACCAAATGTTTTTACGTACTGAAAGTTTTTCGCAATACTTGCGTCTTTATCCTGTAGTTTCCACTTTAATTGCCTTGAATCTCATCGTCCATGTTCTGACTTGGATTCCTGGCATCGGCAATCTTCTCTATTATTATGGAGTAGGTTCCAATCTCCTGATCGAAGCCGGTGAATGGTGGCGATTCCTTACGCCGATGTTCTTGCACGGCGGGTTGATGCACCTGCTTTTCAATATGTTCTCGCTCTTCCTATTCGGGCCTGAACTGGAGAGATTGACTGGAAAAGTCCGGTTTATCACAATTTACTTATCGGCCGGCTTATTTGGCACAGTAGCCACTTATTTCATTCAGCCGTTGGATTATCTCCACGTAGGAGCAAGCGGTGCCATCTTTGGGATTTTCGGCGCATACGGCGCGCTGCTTTACTACGGCCGGCGCTCATTGCCGCAGCTGAGACAAATTATACTCCCAATTATTGTGATCAGCATCATTATGACGTTTTTAACGCCTAACGTGAATGCGACTGCGCATATTGCCGGAATGATCACCGGTTTCATAATCGGCTTGAGCTATTTCCATCCAAAACGGATTGTCAGCTGGAAAACAAAAAAATAAGGTCAGCCGGATAATTCCGGCTGACTTTTTTCATGTTCTTCGGCCTTTTGGTTGGAAGGTTCATACCAGGCAAGGATGCGGCTCGCATCTTCCCGTTCCATATGCTCGACGCGAGCTGCAGCTCCGAGCAGCCCTGACATGATCGTCGCTTGAGCGGAAGCCAAGCCTTTCCGTCGCTGAAAATAACTGCTCGAAATTTCCACTGCTTGGATTCTCTTTTTCATCATGAAGAATGTATGCTTGCTGACACCTCTAAATTCCATCGTCAATTGCCGCTCCGTCAAGGAATAGCCGGCCGTCCGGTGCTGCCAGACTCCTAGGCCAACGGTTAATGGCACAATGATAAGAGACAGAAGCCCATATGGGTAAAAGAAATAGCCCAATGATCCGATCACCGGGAGCATCCAAATAAAATCTAGCCGATAGAAGAAATGGACACTTCGCTTTGGAGCTTTGACCATTTCCGGCCGCCATTCCATTTCAGGGAACAGCTCGTTTAAAATCGGCAGGATCGTTTCTTTTTTAGCTAAAGGAAAAAGCCTTATCTTTTCGTCTTTGTCCCCTATCGATCCTCCCGCACTTTCTACAGTTACCGTGGCATAACCGAACCATTCCCGCAAAGGGTTCTGGGAAATCTTGATGCCCTGTATCCGTTTAAACGGCACGGATACTTTCTTTTTCTCCAATAATCCGCGAGTCAAGTAAATATGGTCATCGTCTGTCTGGATCGTGAATTGATAATTGGCCAAAATGGTCAAAATGACCGAAATGGCCCATGCAGCGAGCAGTCCCATAAAAATGGCCAGTGCCACAATCAAATAGCCGAAACGCAGGAAGATCATGACTTCTTCATAAATCGCATCATAAGGGATTAACTCTGAGAACTGGGAAAAGAACACAGCTACTGCCGACAAGACAACCCCAATCCCCCCTGAAGTTGTCGCCAAAATCAGCAATTCTTTCATGGTCATGCGGTAATGTGTGCGGAGCACCTTTTTCTCAGCCACTTCAGGTTCCGGAACTGCCGCTTCGCCCTCAACGTCGCTTTCCGCTATAAGGGCTTCTCTTCTGTAGAATCCGCGTTTTGCTTCTTCCATCTTTTCTTCGATCCGGTCCGCGTCCTCCCGGGAAATGGCGGTCAATTCCGCTTCCGCTTCCCCTGTTTTGCCCGATCCCGCAGTCTCAACCTTCACCTTGACAAGCCCAAGAGGACGGTGGAAGATGCCTTCTGTATAATTCAGGCTTTGGATGCGGTCAAATGGGATGTATCGTTTTTTCTTGACGAACAAGCCATATTCAATGCGAAGTTCGCCATCTTCAAACCAATAGACGAACCGCTTCCATTTAATGATTCCGCCGACCAAAGTAAACACCAGGACCACCCCGCCCACAATCAGTGGGATCAAGCCTTGCCAGCCATTGGAAAACATGCCGCTGATGCCGCCGTCTCTAAATAAATTCACGCCAAAAATGACGAGAAAAGGAATCAGCAATTCTTTTAAGCTTTTTAAAAAATTGATCAGGGCTGAAATCGGATGCAGTTTATAGTAGGTTTCAGACATCATCTTCCGCCACCCTTGCAAGCACAGAGATGCGGGCTCTCAAATCATCCGCTTCCTCTGTGATCAAAGCCGGAATGGTATGAGTGGTCGCCGCTGTCGAAATGGAGATCTCTGCTAGATTATATTTCCGTAAAATCGGTCCTTGTTCCGTATCGACGTGCTGCACACGCACCATCGGAACTAGCGTACGCTTGATGATAAAAAGGCCATGCTGCAATTCAATTTCCTGCTCCCGCACTTCGTAGCGCCAGCGCTGCCAACGGATTTTCGGAAACAGATAAATAAAGAGGAAGCCGAAAAGCACAGGAACCGCTATGTAAATTGCATAAAGCCAAGACGGCCAGTCAAAAAAGTATGTAAGCACACCTGCTCCGATCGCAAGCAAAGCAATGACCAAGGTTTCAATCATTCCGTACAAGCGCCAGACTTTAAGCCCTTTTACAGAAATTTGGTTTTTTGGTTGTGTATCCATTTGCTTCTCCCCGTTTCTATATAATAACTCTTAATACGATTCAAAGCGGTAAATGTTTCATTCTATTGTAGCTTAAAATGAATAAGCAAAAAAGGCGGATGCGGCAACAGTTTCCTGTTTCCGCATCCGCCTTCTATATTTAAAGTCTTAAGATTCGTGGCGACGTGTGCGTCCTGGACGCCCTGAACCGCTTCCGCCTTCACGGCGACGGCCAGCACCTGAAGATGAACGGCTTGATGATGGACGGCCTGAACCAGATGAACGGTTGCCTTTATAGCCACCGCCGCTGCGTCCGCCTTTGCCTTTATAGCCGCCGCCTCCGCGTGATGGAAGTGGACGCTCTTCAGAAATTTGAACTGGAATGTCTTCCGGCTCTTTCGTCATTGTTTTAAGTGCAGCTGCAATCAAATCAACTGCATCGAACTTTTCAAGCATTTCTGCCGCAAATGTACGGTAGTCGCCCAAGTTGTTTTTCTCAGTCATTTCTTGCAATTGTTCCATCGCCACGCGTTTTTGGCCAAGAACAGCCTCATCAGCAGTTGGTGGAATCAATGCCTGCATTTTCTTTTTCGTTGTGCGTTCAACGATGCCTAAGTAGCCCATTTCACGCGGAGTTACGAATGTGACTGCGACACCTTTTTTGCCTGCACGGCCAGTACGGCCGATACGGTGAACATAGCTTTCAGGGTCTTGTGGAATATCGAAGTTGTATACGTGTGATACGCCTGAGATATCAAGTCCGCGAGCAGCTACGTCAGTTGCTACAAGGATATCGATTTTGTTTGATTTGAATTGCTTCAAAACAGACATGCGTTTTGCTTGGCTAAGGTCGCCGTGAATTCCTTCAGCTACATAGCCGCGGATGTTCAACGCTTTCGCCAATTCATCAACCCGGCGTTTTGTGCGTCCGAAGATGATGGCAAGTTCCGGCTGGTGAACGTTCAAAAGACGTGAAAGGATGTCGAATTTCTCGCGCTCTACCGATTTAACGAAGAACTGCTCAATGTTCTCAACAGTCATTTCTTTTGATTTGATTTTAACGATTTCCGGTGTCTTCATGAATTTTTCTGCAATGCGGCGGATCGGATCCGGCATTGTTGCAGAGAACAACAAGGTTTGGCGTTCTTCAGGAACACTTGCCATGATTGTTTGGATGTCTTCAATGAAGCCCATGTTCAACATTTCGTCCGCTTCGTCAAGGACCAATGTGTTTACATTATCCAATTTAAGCGTACGGCGGTTGATGTGGTCCAGTAAGCGCCCTGGTGTACCGACGATGATTTGTGGGCGGTTCTTAAGTGCACGGATTTGGCGGCCGATTTCTTGGCCTCCGTAAACTGAAAGAATGCGCACATGTTTATCTTGGCCCAGTCTGTATAGCTCTTCTGAAACCTGTATTGCTAATTCGCGAGTTGGCGCAATTACTAACCCTTGGACATTGCCGTCTTTAGTGTCGATTTTTTCGATCAACGGAATACCGAATGCAGTTGTTTTACCAGTACCTGTTTGCGCTTGGCCGATAATGTCTTTGCCTTCCATACCCAGACGGATCGTGCCTTCTTGGATTGGTGTTGCTTCTTCAAACCCCATACGTTTTACGGATTTTAAAGATGTTTCGCTAATATTTAACTCTGAAAATTTTACCAAATTTTTTCAATCTCCTTTTGTCTTCATCTTATTTACAAATGGTGTACATTTTAGATGAAATCGTGACAAAGTCGAGCCTTTATGAGGAAGTTTCACGTCGAAAATCATACTCTGTAGTTTTAAGTCAGAGGGGATGTGTGAACAGAAAAAGCTCGGGCGTTGCCGAGCGGTCTGTCGGCGGGTTTTTTCATGCCCTGTAAGTAGAACAAACCGTTTTGCTCAAAAAAATACTCTTCACAGGGAAGAGTGTCTCAAAAATGTATCCATTGCTTTCAATAGAATAGCACGATTTACTCTTCCTTGCAATCAATACGCAAAGGTTCCAATAATCAGTTTACTCTTCTTGTTTCATGAAAAACAGCACTTCACTAAACCAGTCTTCGCAATCATCGCTGTAGCAGATCAAATGCTTGCCGGAATCAGAATGGATGATGCGTTTATCAAGGGAGCCGATATTTTCGTAAATAAAGTCTGCAGCAGAAGCCGGAACAATGCCGTCTTTTTTGCCTTGGACAATGCACACCGGAATTTTGATCGTTTTATAATAAGGTTCAACCATTTTAACCACCCGCAGAAATTCAACAGCGGAACTGACAGGGGTATGCGTCAATTTATACTCATAGAGATGGAACAGCGGATTTTGTGCGAGACGCCCATTGATGGCATCGGCTGCCGCTTCTTTGACTTCTTTCAGCATTTGGGCGGCGCTAATGTATTTGGCAGCGGCGCTCAATAAAACAAGGCGCTCCACTTTGTAGCGCAGCGATAAATACATGGCAATCAAGCCGCCCATTGAAAAACCGACAATGATGACGCGGTCGACTTTTTTCTTCAACTTCCGCATCGCGAGCTCCGCTTCCATCATCCAGTGCTCCGCTGTCATCTTCTTCAAGTTGAGTTTTTCGCCATGCCCCGGCAATGTCGTCACTTCCACTGTCCAGTCTGTATGCTTTTTTATGTAATCGGCAAAGGGCTGCACTTCAAAAGGGCCGCCTGTAAAGCCGTGGATGCACAATACGCCTGTCTTCAAAACTGCTCCCCGCTTTCATTTCAAGATAAACAGAAACTCTGCTGGGCGGGAAAAGCTTCCTGCCCAGCAGAGTTTCTTATTGCCCGGTAAAAGGCTCGATAATATGTTCCAAGGCCATGCCGCGTGATCCTTTGACCAAGATGATGGAATCCGGCGTGATTTTTTCTTTAAGCAGTGAAACGATAGGTGCGTAATCGTCTTCGCTCCATAAAAGCTCCCCTTTAAACGAAGGGGCCATTTTATCATAGAGCCATTTCATACGCGGTCCGTATAAGCAAACTCCGGCAATATCTTCCGTAATATTTTTTGCTAAGGCTTCGTGGTAAGCTTGTTCATTTTCTCCAAGCTCCAGCATGTCGCCGAGGACCACCCATTTATCGTCTTTCATCGTCGTTTCGCGGATGAAATTCAAAGCGGCATTCATCGATGACGGTGCGGCGTTGTAAGCATCGTTGATAAACGTAGCGCCTTGTTCCGTTTTGATGATCTGCATGCGCATGTCTGTGAGCGCTGCATCTTTGAGGGATTTGCGGATGTCTTCTTCTGAGAGACCAGCTTCGAGTGCTACCAGGATCGCAGACAACGTATTCTTCACTTGATGCTCGCCCAGTACCGGAATGGTGAAAGCCGCATCAATAATCCCGCTGACCAGGAAACTGCTGCCGTTCTCAGTCGCTTTGATATCCGTTACAGTCAATTCGTTATTGTCGTCAAACCCGAAAGACACGGCCTGCGGGAAATTTTCCACGAACGGAAGCAATAACGGTTCATCGCCATCATAGAAAAGCTTGCCGTGGCTTTCAAGTCCGGCTGTAATTTCAAACTTCGCCTGCGCAATGCCTTCTCTTGATCCGAGGTCCTGCATATGCGCTTCGCCAATATTGGTGATGATGGCATAATCCGGGCGTGCAAGTTCCGATAAGAACTCAATCTGCCCAAATCCGCTCATGCCCATTTCCAGGACAGCGAACTTCGTATCTTCATCCAGCGACAGAATCGTCAGCGGCAAACCGATTTCATTGTTGTAATTGCCTTGGGTTTTCTGGACTTTGAAATACGGTTTCAACACACTCGCCACTAAATCTTTTGTTGACGTTTTGCCGTTTGAGCCGGTGATGCCGATAACGGTAACCGACAGTTCATCGCGGTAAGCTCTGGCCATTTCCTGCAAGGCAGCTTCACAGTCATCTACCATCAATAGCGGAAGGTTTTCAGGCGGATTGGGTTCATCGCGCTGCCATAAGGCCGCAGCGGCTCCCGCTTCAAATGCCTGTTCTACATACTTATGTCCGTTGACGTTTTCGCCGCGGAACGGGATGAATAGATCACCCGGCTTCAGCGTTCTTGTATTGATCGAGGCTCCTGTCACCTCGATGCCTTTAAAACTCGTCTTCGTCCCAAGCCATTTCGCAATTTGTTCAATCTTTTTTTTCATTCGGCTTCTCCACTCAATCTATTTTAACTTGTAGTAATTGCTTTTCCTCATGGCGTTTGACCGCAAGTTCGATCAGGCGTTCAATCAGCTCCGGATAAGGCAATCCTGTATTTTCCCACAAAAGCGGGAACATGCTGTAAGGCGTAAATCCTGGCATCGTGTTGACTTCATTGATCAATAGGTCATTTTCAGCAGTAACAAAGAAATCCGCACGGACAAGCCCGGAACAATCCAGAATTTTGAAAGCTTTCTTAGCAGCAATCACCAATTCTTGGTACACTTCTGCGTCCAGTTCCGCCGGGATAATCATTGCCGTATTGCCGTCTTTGTACTTCGCCTGGTAATCATAGAACGCTTTCAGCGGCTTGATTTCCCCGGCAACCGAACATTCAGGCACATCGTTTCCGAGAACGCCGATTTCGATTTCTCTTGCCACAACGCCTTGCTCCACAACGATTTTGCGGTCGAACTTCAAGGCCTCTTCAACAGCCGCCATCAATTCCTCCGTGTTCTCTGCCCGGCTGATGCCGACGCTGGATCCTAGATTCGCCGGTTTTACAAATACCGGCCATTGCAATTCGCTCTCGACTTTGTTTACCCAATAATTCGAATCAGCCGCCCAATCTCTGCGAATAAAATAAACATAAGGCGTTTGTTTCAAGCCAGCAATTTCAAATAATTGCTTCATGACTACTTTATCCATACCCGCTGATGAAGCAAGTACTCCATTCCCCACATACGGCAGATTCAAAACTTCCAGCAGCCCTTGTACCGTACCGTCTTCGCCGTTTGGCCCGTGAAGAAGCGGGATAATGACTTCCAGACTTTCTTCTTGTTCACTTGGCAGAAACCCGGAAATATCATTTGGAGAAGAAGTCTCTTCACTCAATTGAAGCTGTTCAATGCTTTGGACAGGCCCTTCAAGCATCGCGCCTTTTTTCCATTCGCCTTCATGTGTAATATAAATTGGGAAAACTTCGTATTTCTCGAAGTTCAATGCTTGGGTAACGGCTTGTGCAGTGGATAGCGAGACTTCGTGTTCTGCTGACTTGCCTCCATATAATAAACCGATTCGTTTTTTCATTCTGAAAAACCTCCGCTAGTATGTAAGCCTGAAATTTTGGCTTGTGCATTTGTTAAATTCTTTTTGCATAATGACTAGTTTATCACGAACAGCGGAAGACGAAAATTTTTTTCTGTTAACCGCCAAAGATTTTCAAGCCAGCTACCCCTGCGATGATGCATGCCAAGAAAAATAATTTTGCCGGCTGCCGGCTTTCCTTAAAAAACAGCATGCCGACCACTACACTGCCTGCTGCGCCAACTCCGGTCCATACCGCATAGCCGGTGCCGACTGCAATTTCCGTCAGCGCCAGGGACAGTAGATAGAAGCTGAGCGCTCCACTCAAAATAGTCAGCGCCGTAAACTTTTTCACTTTAAAGCCATCGGATAATTTCATCGTTGTGACAAACGCCACTTCAAACAATCCGGCGATCACCAAAATCAGCCACGCCATTCAGAATCGCCTCCTTCACCTGCCGCTTCTTTCCCGTCCACGACTTTCAATCCAATAATCCCGAAAATCAGCAGCCCTAAAAAAGCGATTTTTTCAAAGCTGGCATTTTCGCCAAACAGCGAAATCCCGAGTACAGCCGTGCCAGCTGCCCCAATTCCTGTGAAAACGGCATAAGCCGTCCCAATTGGAATAGCAGCCATCGCTTTTGCAAACAATAGAAAGCTGACGACGATAAACAATAAAGTAACGATCGATGGCCCGACATTGGTAAAGCCATCCGCAAACTTCAATCCAATTGCCCAGACGACTTCTGTCAATCCGGCAATCATCAAATAGATCCACGCCATATTTTTTCACTCATTCCTTTCTCTTTCCGCGGCACGATACCTTAAGCTTCTTCAAAAAAAATAACCCTCGTTTCCGAGCGTTATTTCCATTGCTTCGTTTTGCGGTCAAATACAATCTTCCGGGTGACGTCCTGCTTCGTGTAGTGTTTGATGTCCGACCAAAATTCATCCAGAAACGAAATTTCCTCTACGGACCGAATGTGCAATTCGATTGTATTTTTCGTTTTTTCAGGATCGGCCAAAGAAATCAAAGCGCCTTCCCGGTAGTCACGTTTCAGCGACTCCAGAATTTCCCTCGGCAATTCCGGCACCAAATCACGCGTTTTGCGGCGCCAGAAGTTCTGCCCTGACGTTTCTCTGCGAATCACTTGGGTAAAATAATTCCCGACCAATTCGTTCAGCCTCTCCAAATGGCGGAAGTAAATCTTCGTCGTCTGCTCTTCTTCACTGGACAAGTAAACAAATTCGTTTTGCAGCGTCGAATAAAAAGGCGGGCGCACCGTTTCTTTTTTGTGGCCAATGTAGAGAAGCTCCGCCTGTTCTTGGGGCGTCAATGAATTTAATTGCCTCTCACTTTTAAAGTCGATCCAGCAAAACTCGCTTTTCTTATTCAGCCAAGCTTTCCGAAGCTGCGCATATTCTTCCTCTGCGACAAACTCCATATAAGTATGCATATTAAACGAAGCATCGTCATAAGTATGCTTTAATAATAAAAGGTTTTTCGGCATTTTCATCGCATCGATAAAATGAGCAAAGGTGAGTCCGCTGAAAAGAGCGAATTGATCCGCGTCATTTAAATAAATATATAAGTGCTGTATATAATAATCCGCGTTTAACGGTTTTTTCACCATATTCCCCACTCCATTCTCCTCAACTATTATACGACCATTCCACCGAAATATGAAACATCCTAGCTCTATTTGCGTCATTACTTTTGGTATAGGCATATTCGAAGGGAATACGTTATAATGTAATCCGGCTTATAATAATAAAAAAGTACAGGTGAACGCTCATGCAAACGAATAAAAGCTTCGCCGATCGCATTGATTGGCCGTTAGCTTTCATATTATTCCTATTTTTCGTCGTCAGTTTAATGGCGATATCTTCCGCGCAAACCGCCGGAATATATCCGACCAACTTTGTCCCGCGGCAAGCAGTTTTTTACGTAGTTTCAATCGGCATGATTTCTGTGCTTATGTATTTTGATTCAGATCAATATAAAAAAATGGCTTACTACCTTTACGGCTTCGGGATTTTCCTGTTGTTTGTCTTGATGATTTCTCCAAGCGGCCCAGGGCAAATTGCGGAACCGGTCAACGGGGCGCAAGCCTGGTTCCATACACCCGTCGTCAATCTTCAGCCCGCTGAATTCATGAAAACCTTCTATATACTCGCCATGGCCAAAATGATTTCCGCACATCACGAAAAAAATCCCTTGAAAACCTTGAAGACGGATTTTGTCCTTCTTGGAAAAATCGGCGTCATGCTGTTTATTCCGCTGGCCTTTATCATGACCCAGCCCGATCTTGGAACTGCGCTTGTATTTATCGCGATTACGCTCGCTTTAATCGTCGTCGCAGGCATCTCGTGGAAAATCATCTTGCCAAGTTTTGGCGGAGTAGCGGTCATTGGAGGAACTCTTTTATGGATGGCCGTCTACATGCAGGACTTCCTTTCCAATGCTCTGGGCATCAAGCCTTATGCACTTGCCCGGATTTACACGTGGCTCGATCCGTATGAGTATGCAGATACGGACGGCTATAATTTGATTGCTGCCATGAACGCCATCGGTTCCGGCGAAGTTTTCGGCAAAGGATTCCAGGGGCGTGAAGTATATGTGCCCGAAAACCACACCGATTTCATCTTCACGGTCATTTCGGAAGACTTTGGTTTTATCGGCGCCAGTGCCGTCATTATTTTGTTCTTTATGCTGATTTATCATTTGACCAAAATTACGCTGGAGCTGAAAGATACATTCAGCACTTATGTATGCGCCGGCATCATCGCCATGATCACGTTCCACGTATTCCAAAACATCGGCATGACCATCCAGATTTTGCCGATTACAGGAATTCCGCTTCCGTTCATCAGCTACGGAGGGAGCTCGCTGATCGGGAATATGCTCGCTCTCGGCATTGTCTTCAGTATGAAGTTCCACCACAAAACTTATATGTTCGGCAACGAGAAAGAAGCCGAATAACGAAACGGCAACCTATTCTCCACATAAAAACTCCGACGCCCTGCGCCGGAGTTTTTATGTTTGTGATTGGGTTTGCGGCAATGCTAATGCTCTAAAGAGTTCTACGCGCGGTTTTGTGATTTTTGCTTGGATTCCCAGTTTCGATAAATTTGAAACGATTTTGCGAACTTCTACTTTTTTCGCCATCCAGATCACCTCTTTATGTTTTAGTTATTTATTAAGACGTTAGCCTAGTTGCCTAGTTTCGTTTAAATCACATAATGTTTGACTTTTCTGTGTCTCTGTTATAATACCATCATTTCAAGTTTTTAAACTTATCATTTTGATGACAAAGTAAATAATTTGTGAAGAAACCCGTTTCTTTCATTTGCAGCATTCATTCATCCCCTGAAGAACTTGGTTGTTCCACTTTCAACTCTTTGCAAATACGTTTGTCGCCCGGTGAAAACAAAGGTAAAATGGCACCAAAGCCTTTATTTTAGAAAGCAGGAATTTTATCTATGAAGAAAACCATTCTCTTACTGATGTCTGTGCAATTTTTCGTCTATTTGGGATTCGGCATCATTATTCCCGTGCTGCCTGAAGTCGTTGTGCAGCAAGGCTATTCCGATATCCATGTCGGCGGCCTGATCACCATTTATGCCCTCTCTTCTTTTTTCACCGCACCGTTATGGGGACGGTTGTCTGACCAGACTGGCCGAAAAAAACTGATCTTAGCCGGCTTGGCCGGCTTTGGCCTGAGCTTTTTCCTTTTCTCACTGTTTCTTGATCACCTCGTGCTGCTTTATGCCTCGCGGGTCATCGGCGGATTGTTCTCCGGTGCCCTATATACGGCCGTCACCGGCTATGTGGCAGATATTACAACAGACGAAGAACGCAATAAATACATGGGGCTGCTCGGCATGTCGATCGGGCTCGGCTTTATCTTCGGGCCTGCAATCGGCGGTGTGCTCGGAGCTGTTTCCTTGTCGCTTCCTTTCACCGCTTCCGCTGTTTTGGTGCTGCTGTTGATGGTCTATGCAAGCCTTGTATTAAAAGAGCCGGTTCGCCAAGGCGAAGCTGTAAAGCGGAAACTTTTGCCGAAAGGCGGCAGTCTTCTTTGGCACTACCGGATCCGCTATCTGTTCCTCTTTTCATTTGCGGTCACCTTTTTATTGGCAGGACTGGAATCGACGTTTCAATTGTTCCAGATTGACCAGATTGAAATCACTCCGCTCCAGCTCGGCTATCTGTTCATGGCGAGCGGATTTGTGGATGCAGCGATTCAAGGCGGCGTCGTGCGCCGAGTCAAAGATGGCACTGAAACCAAATGGATCATCGGGGCGCAAATTGTGACGGCGATCGGCTTATTGATGCTGCCATTCACCGACAGCCTCCTCTTTGCAGGCGTCGCCCTAAACGTGTTCACAGCCGGCAACGCATTAGCCAGAACCGTCCTTGTTTCGCTCACCTCCAAAGAATCCGGCGGAAAATACGGAACGGCAGCCGGCATGACTTACTCCATGGACAATATGGGGCGCATCATTGGCCCGCTCTTTTTCACCTGGCTCTTGACGATCCAATCCGGTTCCGTGTATTACTTATCCGCATCTTTGGCGCTGCTCAGCATTTTGCTGATCGTGCTTTACCGCGGCTCGGCTAAAACTTTAAAAAACCAGTAACTGAAGCTCGCGAGGCCAATGGCTTTGCGACGAGCTTGCGCAGGAGCAGCTGCTGCAATTCAACCAGTTTTTCGACACGCTGAAAAAGCAAGCACCTCTTCATGAGGCGCTTGCTTTTTTGTCCTATATTTTAAAGAGGGGTGCCGCCGTTGATGTGGATAACTTGCCCTGTGACATAAGAAGAATCGTCGGATGCCAAGTAAACATAGCCAGGCGCCAATTCATCCGGCTGCCCTGCACGGCCGAGCGGCGTGTTTTTGCCGAACTCTTCTACTTGATCCGCCGGGAATGAGGCTGGAATCAGCGGCGTCCAAATCGGTCCTGGCGCTACTGCGTTCACCCGGATTCCTTCTTCTGCGAGCGATCCTGAAAGGGCGCGCGTAAATGAAAGAATCGCACCTTTTGTCGATGAGTAGTCGATCAATGTCGGCATTCCTTGATAAGCGGTAATGGACGTCGTATTGATGATTGAACTTCCCGGCTTTAAATGGTCGAGTGCCGCTTTCGTCAAATGGAACATCCCGAAAACGTTGGTCCGGAAAGTCCGCTCCAATTGTTCCGCCGTGATATCTTTCAGCGAGTTTTGAAGATGCTGCTCGCCGGCATTATTAACCAACACATCCAACTTTCCGAATTCGGAAATTACTTTTTGCACCGCTTCCTTACAAAAAGCTTCATCTCCGATGTCGCCCGAAATCAATAAGCAGCGCTTCCCTTCCTGCTCCACGTGCTTTTTGGTTTCTTCCGCATCTTCATGTTCATCCAGGTAGGCAATGGCGACGTCCGCCCCTTCTTTTGCAAAAGCCACGGCAATGGCCCGGCCGATTCCGCTGTCGCCTCCTGTTATCAATGCCGTTTTTCCAGGAAGGCGCTGCGCTTTCCCAGCAAGGTTTCCGGTAAAGTCCGGTTCCGGCGTCATTTCCGATTCAAATCCCGGTTGCCGTTCCTGCTCTTGTGCGGGTAAATTTTCTGGTTTGTCTTTTTCCATTCTAACGTCACCCTTTCAGATTGATTTCATGTTCTAGACTTTTCCCGTTCCTTTCTTCTCTAAACATGAAAACCAGCCAAAAAGCCGCACTCCCGGAATCAAACCGGAAGTGCGGCTTTACTTTTAAAGGACCGGTTTCGCCGGCACATTGCCGCCAAGCTCCGGATAAGCTTCTTTCAGTATGCTCGCTCTCATCATATAGGCCGTTAAGATGACCAAACAAATGCTGCTTCCCCATACCACGTATTGGGCCGGCACCAAATCATACAATAAGCCGAACAGTAAATAACCGAGCGGCATCATCGCCATCGCCATCGATTCCAATATGCCGAATACGCGGCCGCGGTATTCTTCATCCACATCTTTTTGCATCATGACTCCGATTGGCGTATTCACACAGACATTCGATAAGCCGAACGACAGCATTAACATAATGAAATAAGCGACGCTCACTTTATAGGACATGTGAAGGACTAACGGGAAGGCCAAGGCAGCCAAAAGCACCGCCATTACTAAAATGGCTCTTTTTGAAAACAACAGCGGAAACTTGACTTCTTTTCGGATCGAGAAGTAAATGGATGCTAGAAGCATGCCGACCGCCACCATCGATTCAATGATGCCGAAATGGGTCGCTTCCACTTTCAATTGCTGAACTGCAATGAACGGCAATCCGATCATCATGGCAGAGAAGAAGAAATTCAACCCGATGGCTGTCGAGACGATGACCATAATGACGCGGTTGGTGCGCATATATGCGACACCTTCCTTCATTCCCTGGATGATGGATTGCTTTTCGCCGCTTTCTGTTTTTGGAGCCGCTTTTGTAAATAGCCTGAAATTCATCGTAGCTTCGAGCACCAGCGCAATAGCATAAGCTCCGATTTCAATGAGGAGAAAGACATTCATCGATACAAAGCCAAAGAGCATGCCGCCAATGACCGGCCCCCCGATGGCTGCAATGGAAACAGCCGATTGGTTGAACCCCATCGCTTTTTGGATGCGGTCCGGATCGATCAAGTTCGCAATCGAAGCGGAGAACGTCACGCCATTGAACATTGAAAATACCGATACCAACGCTGTTGCGGTATAAATGGCTGGCAGCGAAAGGCCAAATGCCAAGCTATAAATCAATAATCCGCTTACCGCTGCTATTCCGCCAAGCTGAGACAAGATGATCAATTTCTTCTTGGAATAATTGTCTGCGGCATATCCTGCGAGCGGCCCGAGCAAAGAACGCGGCAAAATACTGCAGATCAAATTGACCGCAAAATTCGCGGCCGACCCAGTGAGCGCCAAGACATACAAACTGATCCCAAAAGCATAGACACTGCTGCCGAATGTGGAAATTAACTTACTGATGGTAAAAGTGTAAAGATGGTAGCTCGCCCGTTTGATTTTTGCTGCTTCTGACATTTTTTCATCCCCTTTGAAAAAAAGTTTAATTTAATTAAACAAAATATAACACGCCAAAACTAGCATTGCAAGAAAAAGTTTAATATAATTAAACTAATATTAAAAAGAGGTGAATCAATTGGAAACTTTAGGTGAACGCATCCGGAAACTGCGCAAGGAAAAAGGGTTGACCTTAGAGGCACTTGCCGGCAGCGGCCTGACTAAAGGAATGCTGAGTTTGATCGAAAACAGCAAAGCCAATCCTTCCATGGAAAGCTTATCTTATATAGCCGAGCGATTAGATATAGATAAAAATGAGCTATTGGCAGAAATCCCGACCAGTGAATTGCGTGAGCTTTTGCAGGAAGTCGAGAAAATGTATCGAATTGAGGCTGAAAATTTCACCGAAGGATTTATTCATATAGCTGAAAAAATTGAGCCTTATGTGGCTTCCCTGCCATACCGCTACGAATCTGCCCGGCTTCTGGAACTTTACAGCAGGAGCCTATACTACGCTAAGAAAGAAGGCTGGCAAGTCCCTCTTTCCAAAGCGGAAGAAATGTACGAAGGGCTTCATCTGATGAACAACAGTGCGGATATCCACATGTTCCGCTCTACCCTTAAATTCAACGAACATCGCTACCATGAATCGTTAGCCATGATCCAGGAATCGCGGAAATCGTTTGAAGCGCGGGATGTGGTGTTGGATTCGTTAAAAAAACTGGATTTTGATTTTGTGGAAGCAATTCTATATTTCGCTATTGGGGACGATGAAGATGCTGTACGCATTATAAATGAGGCTGTGGAGTATTCGAAAGAACATCAAATTTTCTATAAGATGAATGACCTTTACCGCGTCATGAGCTTTCATGCCATTTTGAAAAATGACCAGCAGATGAAAGATTATTACGTCCATAAACTTCGGCTGTTTGCCGAGTTCTCAGACGACGAAAAAATCACCATTACCTTGGATCTGCTCGAAGCCCATTATTTAAATTCTTTTACCCACGAATACGAAAAAGCGGAGGCAGTTGTCGACCGAAACCTGGAAAAATACAAAGAAGATGAAATTTCTCAATTCTTTCTGGAAAAAGGAAAGGCGTTGTATGGCCAAGGACGCAGTGAAGAAGCGCTCGGTTGGCTGAAGCGCCATAAGATCTGGGAATTCCTACACCATCCGTATGACTTGGCGATGAATTACGAAAAAGATGCGTATATGGCTTTGATCTATGAACAGCAAGGCCAGCATGAACTCGCAGTCGAGCATGCCCGCATCGCTAAAGAAAATATCCTTCCGATGCCGGAACTTCCCTACAAAAAATTCATCTTGGACGTCTACCGCCAAATTGGAAACTTACACAAATAAAAGCCTGCCGAAAAAGAATCGGTCAGGCTTTTATTTTGTTTCCCTGCTTTATATAACGTTCGTGGAATTTCATCAGCTGCTGCCAATCCGCATCAAAATCCGGTTGGATGCAGGATACTTGAAACAAGTTCTTTTCCTGAAGGTAAGAACTCGACCCATGCAGTTCCAAACCCGATAAATGCGCATCTAGAGCAAAATGTTCATAAGGATGCTCCGCTTTAAATGTAATAGCAGTCGGAAACCCTTTTCCGAGCAGCGGCCAATCGGCTGTATCCCGCTTTACCTTCTCTAAACGCTCGGCTAATTGCCCATACCGCTCCGGGTACGCATCTAGCGCAAGCGAAAAACTTTTCAGCAAAGCATATGAAAAAGTATACGGCACTTTATCGCCATAATGGCCCAAATCGAGGTAAGCCGGCAGCTTTAGATCCGGCAGAATATTGTGCCCGGCAAAAACGATGGCCAGTCCACTGCTCGTTCCGACCGCTTTTCCGCTAACCGCTGTCGCAAGCCATGCTTTTTTAAAAGATACCGGCACTGCACCAAAACTGCTGACGGCGTCGACGCACAGTTTGACTTGAAGGCGTTCGCAAATCGCGGCTAAGCTTTCGAAATCATTGAGCACTCCAGTCGACGTTTCCCCATGTGCCATTAACAGCCAGCCATAATTTTGCCGCTGCAGCTGTTCTTCAATCGTATTCGTTGAAAATTCTGCTCCCCATTCCTGTTCCAGGGCGTCAAAATTCAGTTGCCATCTGTCCGCCTGCTCTTTTAGCCGCTTGCCAAACTCCCCGTTCACCAGAATGAGTCCGCGGCTTCCGAGGCGGCTTATTTGCGCAAGCATGGCTTCATTCGCAAGCGTCCCGCTGCCGAATAGAAAATACGGATGGGAGCCGGCCATCTCTTTCAACTTTTCTTTCACTTCTTCAAATACGGCCTGAAAAGCGGCAGAACGATGGGAAACAGGCGCTTCGGCAAACGGAGCCGCAAGCGGCGCCGTTAGTTTTACAGGTCCCGGCAAAAATAGTTTCCGTCCCGTCTGGAGCCGCGAAGCGACAGAGGCTGCGTACCGGCGGCGCGTTGTCGCCATCGGCACAAATACGGCCTCTCCCGTTCCTACAGGAGGGGCAATCGGCTGAAAGCCCAATTGGCCGTATAATTTCAATTGCCGCGTCGTTCCCGAAATAACGGCCGCATCAAATCCTTCGGCGTAGCAATAATCCGAGAGGGCACGGGCCATCAGGAAAAACACGCGGCCATTCCGGTGCTCTTTCCGGACAGCCATCAATCGGATTTCGCAAATGTTACGAGAATCTGGCAAATACTGCTCTACTTTACCGATTTTCCGATCCAATGAAAAAGGGCGTTCCGAGCGCAGGGCAATCATTCCCACAAGCGTTGAATCCGCCAACACAATTAAATACGTATTTTGTGCATGGAAAGGGTCTATCCTTATCCCTGAACCATCTCTTTCATGCTGCGGAATTTCTTCAACGAAGGTTTCATAATTCAATTGGGCAATCGCATGGAACTCTTCCTCGCTTCGGGCAATTTTGCACCAGTACACAGCCATTCCCTCCCCTATTCGCGTTCGAAAATCTCTTCTATTCCATAGAGACTCAAATCAATATCCAAAGGTTCCCCTATTGCCAGCTTTGCTAATTGTTGGCCTAAGAAAGGCCCTGCTGTCAGGCCCGATGACCCTAAGCCATTCGCTGCAAACAGATTGGCATGGCCCGGC
This sequence comes from Planococcus massiliensis, assembly GCF_000821325.1. Taxonomy (NCBI): domain Bacteria; kingdom Bacillati; phylum Bacillota; class Bacilli; order Caryophanales; family Caryophanaceae; genus Planococcus; species Planococcus massiliensis. The sequence goes on from NZ_CCXS01000001.1 coordinate 2,912,252, forward strand.
ACTGACCCAATGACCGGCAAGGCACTTTGGATTGATGGGCGAAAACCGGTCGCGGCTCCTGTCCATTCAGCTGCCGCCAATCCGGGAGCGGCATCCAGCGTTTTATCGAGTATGTGATGGATGCCTCCAGCCGTTAGCTTCGTGTCAAACCCGGCATCGTTTTCGTGCGTCGCACCGGCAACGATCCGCCCATCAGAAAACGGCACAATGTACAATCCATAAGGCACCATTGCCACCGGCCAATCTTCTGTCGGTGCCCCTTCAGCATGCAGCTGAAGAATTTGCGCTTTTTGCGGCACCACTTTCATGTGAAGACCGAGCGGTTCGAAAAGTTCGGCCGCCCAAGCACCGCCCGTTGAAACGATGCTGTCCGCATAAAATTCACGTCCGTCCGCCTTTACCCCGACCACTTTCGTTCCTTCTACAACCAATTCTGCATGGCCATGGACTTTTTCCGCTCCCAGTTTTACTGCTGCCCCGATCAATGCATTACGGACAGAATGCCCTTCGACTCTTGCTGCGCCGCTGACATAAAGGGAACCATACGACCCGGTTGCGAAAGGAAAGCGCTGTTGCGTCTCTTCCGGCGAAAGCCGCTCCACTTCTCCCATTTCCGGCGCTTCTTCCCGGCGTTCCCGTGCCTTTTCCTCCATTTTGTCCAATTTGCTGTCCTCATGGATGCTGACGATGCCCACTTGCTTATAGCCTGTTTCCTGCTGGCCAAGCGCTTCCAACGCCTGGATCAGTTCAGGGTAGTAAGCCGCTCCATTTTTCGCAAGTCCGTACCATGCTTTATTTCTTCGCTGCGAAATCCAAGGGCAAACAATTCCTGCTGCCGCACCAGTTGCTTGTCCCGGATCTTCTCGATCGATTAATGTTACTTCTGCCCCTCGTTTTGCAGCTTCATATGCGGTTGACGCCCCTAAAATTCCGGAGCCGATAATAATTACTGACTTCATTTGAACACCCAGCCTCTAAAATTTCTTATCTTCATTTTACTGGAGTTGGCAGCCATACTCAAATGCCTCTGCCTGGAGATGGATTTAAAATTCGGGGATAGGGGTAGAGATAAGAAAGAATCGTTAAGCGGAAATCAAGGAGGCGTTGTTATGGAAAAAAGTTCTTCCACGGAAAAAGTGTTGCCGGTGACTTCATTCAGAAGCGGATCCGGTTTTGAAGTGGCACCCGATATTTATTGCTACACCATTCAAGTAGCGAATGTGTATTTCATCGGAAATCCTGCTATCAGCAATGAATGGGTGCTCGTTGACGCAGGAATGCCCGCTTCTGGAGAGCGCATCTTAAAAGAAGCGGAAAACCATTTCGGTCCCGGCCATAAATTAAAGTCCATCATTTTAACGCATGGCCATTTCGACCACGTCGGCGGGTTGATTGACATTTTGGAAACCCACGATGTACCCGTTTATGCCCATCCCTTGGAATTTTCCTATTTGAAAGGAATTACAGATTACCCGGAACCGGACTTTGAGGCAGAAGGCGGATGGATCGCCAAGATGTCAAAAGCCTTCCCTGTGAAAGCTATTGATATTTCAACCCGGCTCCATGAATTGCCGGAAGACGGCTCAGTACCTGACATGCCTGGATGGCGCTGGATTCATACCCCCGGCCATACAGAAGGCCACGTTTCCCTCTTCCGAGAACACGGGCGCATCCTAATTGCAGGAGATGCCTTTGTCACTGTGAAGCAAGATTCCCTTTACCGGGTTCTGACCCAGAAGAAAGGCGTTTACGGACCGCCGGTATACTTGACGCCGGACTGGCGGGCTGCTTGGGAATCCGTCGCAAAGCTTGCTGACCTCCGCCCTTCTGTTGCCGCTACAGGCCATGGCAAGCCGATGAGAGGCTCCGCTTTGGCCAAAGGGCTGGTGGAGTTAGCCAAAAACTTCCCCGATGTCGCCGTTCCAAAATACGGGAAGTTTGCCGATACGCTGCATCCTTAAAACTACCAGCCTCTTGGAAGATTCCTCTTCTAAGAGGTTTTCTCTGGCTAGTGAAAATAAAACTGTTCAGCCAAATAAAATGAAAAATATGTTTTAACATTTCAGAAAACGGGTATTGAAAGAGTCCAGTTCCGTTTATTTTTTGAAACTGATATGACATCGAATGGAGATGAGCACAATGATTAAAAGAGCGCTTTTTGTTTCAGACCACGGCGATCCTTTGGCAACACTCGGAGGCAAACAAGCCGGCGGACAAAATAATTATGTTAAACAATTAGCCCTTGCTCTTGAAAAAAGAGGTTGGCAAATAGATGTAGTTACGCATTGGTGCGACGCTTCAGCGCCAAGAATTGAGAAATTCGGAACTGCCTGCCGCGTCATCCGTGTTGAAGCCGGCCATAAAGGATTCGTTTCTAAAGATGAAATGTACACCATGCTTCCGGATTTCTATAAAGATATGAAAAGTGCCCTTGACCTTTCTTCCTATGATTTGGTGCACACCCACTACTGGCTGTCCGGTTTAATCGGGAAGAAATTAAAAGAAGAGTTCGGCCTTCCGCTTATCCACACTTCCCATTCTCTTGGATGGGCAAAAGCGAAAGCGACGGGCATTAAAGATGCACGCCGCATCAAAGCGGAAAAATCCATTTTAATTACGGCAGATCAAGTCATTGCCACTACCAATAATGAGAAACAATTGATTCAAGAAAACCTTGAATCGCCTTCTCCTATCAGCGTGATCCCCATTGGGGTGGACCAGGCATTTACTGTGCATGGAATCCGTTCACATCTCAGAAGAAAATCCGGCTTTGAAGCTCCTCTCTTCGTTTTCGCCGGAAGATTGGAAGAAACTAAGGGAATCTTCACCCTGCTGAATGCGTTTCAGCTATTGGTCAACAAGAGCGAAGCCAAATTCAAGCCTCGCCTTTTGATTGCCGGCGGAGAACAAGATGCGATTGACCCTGCAACACGTTTGCCGCTCGACCCTAAGCTGCGCGAAGCTGTAAAAGGCATTGAAGGCCATGTGGAATTTCTTGGTCCGCAATCACAGGAACAGCTCGCCATGTTGTTTAACATTGCAACAGCTACGATTGTTCCAAGCTATTACGAATCGTTCGGCATGGTCGCTGCAGAAGCACAAGCCTGCGGCAGCCCGGTCATTGCGTCAGACGTCGGCGGATTGAAAAATGTCGTGCAGGATGGCATTACCGGATTGCTTGTGGAAACAAAAAATGAAATCGACTTGGGAATTGCCATGGAAGTCTTATCCGTCAATTCGCTGCTGGTTGAACGCTTGAGCCGGCAAGCCGTGAGAATTGCCAAAAAAGATTTTGACTGGGATTCAATTTCCGCCCGCATCGATTCTATGTATGAGGTGATTAGCAATGCACGAAGCAAAGCATATATTGGCAACAGACCTGGACGGAACACTGGTTGGTGACTCCGAAGGCCTTCAGCAATTGCTGAAATTCTATGAAGAACAAGTTTACGACGTCTCGCTCATCTATATTACTGGCCGTTATTATGATTCCGCCTTGTCTTTGATTGAAAGCGAGAATTTGCCGGTGCCTGATATTTTGGTTACAGATGTCGGTACGACGATTCATATCGGCGAGAATTTTGAAAAAGACGAAGTTTGGGAAGCCCGGATGCTTGAAAATTGGAAGCCTGATGAAATCGACGAGATTGCTTCCACCGTTTCCGGACTGACAAAACAGCCTCTTTTGCTGGAAAATCGCTGCTCTTATTACGTCGAAGAAAAAGAGCCTGTTGAAGAATTTCAGAGGAAGCTGGAAAGTTCGGGAATTCCCTATAAATTGATTTTCAGCGGCGGACGCGACGTTGATATCGTGCCGTTGCCAAGCGGCAAGGGACAAGCCTTGCAATACATTTTAGATAAGTACAATATCCGCGATGCCAAACTTTTAGTAGCTGGAGATTCCGGAAATGACCTGGAGATGCTGACCTTGGGCTTTCCTTCTGTCATTGTCGGCAATGCCCTTCCGGAACTTTTGGAAAGCGAAGAACATCCCCTTATTTTCCGCGCCACTAAAGGGTATGCCGGCGGAATTCAGGAAGGTTGGAAACACTTCCACTCAGAATAGCCTTCGAGCCGCTTCTACGGCCTTGGAAGGCTATTTTTATACATAATTTATGCTTATCTAAGCAATCATTTGTTTTTTTAGCTAATTCGTTTATATTTAAAGGAAAGGCAGTTTCGTGATTTCTAAAGATATTTTCGTGTTTCAAAACGAAAAAACCAGATTTGCCTATGAACAGGAGGAAATTGAGATGAGTAAAGTCGCGAATTTGCAAAAAGAGTCCATGGTCATGTTAAAGGAAACAAGCCGGACTTTTTTCATCCCAATCAATTTTTTAGAATCTCATTTGAAAAAGACCGTTGCCTCTGCCTATCTATGCATGCGGGCAATTGATGAAATTGAAGACCATCCGGAATTGGCCGATGACGTAAAGATCCATCTTTTGTCCGCAACCAGCGAATTGTTGAAAGCCCCATTCGACCGGATCGCTTATGAAGCATTGATCAAACCATACGACAGCTTTTTGCCGCCGGTGACAAAACGTTTGGCGGATTGGATCAGTGTCTGCCCGCCGGAAATTGTTGAAAAAGTAAAAGAATCCACTTCCATCATGGCAGGCGGAATGGCCAAATGGGTGGAGAAAAAGTGGATCATTGAAACGAAGGAAGACCTGGATGACTATACGTATTACGTGGCCGGCCTTGTTGGAACGATGCTTTCCGATTTATGGAAGTGGTACGACAATACCGAAACGGATCCAGAGCTGGCCATCGCTTTTGGCCGCGGCCTCCAAGCGGTGAATATGCTGCGCAATTATGATGAAGATTTAGAGCGCGGAGTTACGTTTGTTCCAGACGGCTGGACTCGTGAAGACATGTTCAATTACGCCAATAACAATTTGGCCCAAGCCAATGAATACGTCAAAGCAATTAAAAACAAGCGGATTTTGATGTTCTGTAAAGTACCGCTCGCTTTGGCGCATAGCACGCTTAAAGCTTTGAAATCCGGAAAAGAGAAAATGTCCCGGTCAGAAGTGGAAGGCATCGTAGAACAGTTAAAGCAGGAAGAACAACTAAATTGAACAAAAGGCGCATTTGAGAATTCATCAAATGCGCCTTTTTAGTTTGCAACTGCAGAAAGGGATGCTTTTGTCCTGCTTCACTTTCCTTCTTCCTTTCGGCCAAATAGGCTATACTAAAAGGAGCGAAGCAACTGTAAACGGGGGAGAAAAATGACAATTTCCATTATTAGTGTTTTGACCGCAGCTACTCTCATACTCAATATTTTCCTGGCTGCAGCGCTGGTTTTTCTGGAACGGCGCGATGCTTCTTCCACTTGGGCGTGGCTATTGGTTCTTTTCTTCATTCCGATATTCGGATTCTTTGTCTACCTTCTTTTAGGCCGCCAACTCCGAAAAAAAACGCTCTTTAAATGGGAAGGCCGGACAAAAGTCGGAATCGACAGTTTGATCAAGCATCAATTGCATGCATTAGATGAGGACGATTTCCATTTTCGCGATGATAATGTGCACGAATACAAAGAATTGGTTTATCTTCACTTGCGGAATAACGGGGCCGTATTGACCCAGGACAACGCTGTCCAGATCTTTAATGATGGCCGCCAGAAATTCGATGCATTGATTGCCGATATGGAACAGGCAAAAGACCATATACATATGCAGTACTATATCTTCCGTTTAGATGGCCTCGGCACCCGCCTTTTAAAGACGTTGACTGCGAAGGCGAAAGAAGGCGTCAAAGTCCGGCTGCTCTATGACGACATGGGATCACGCCGCCTCAGCAAAAGGCATTTCAAAGAATTCATCCAAGCAGGTGGAGAAGTGGAAACTTTCTTCCCTTCCGTCTTGCCGATTATCAATCCGCGCTTGAATTATCGAAATCACCGCAAAATTGTGGTCATTGATGGCCGCGTCGGCTATATCGGCGGGTTTAACGTCGGGGATGAGTACATCGGCCTGAGCCGGAAATTCGGCTATTGGCGGGACACTCACCTTCGTGTAGAAGGCAGTGCTGTCCACCCGCTTCAAACCCGCTTCATCTTGGATTGGAACCAGGCTTCTGCCCGCCACGACATCGAATATAATGAAGTCTTCTTTCCTGCCATTCCGGAAAAAGGCGTGACCACGATGCAGATTGTCTCAAGCGGCCCCGATGAGGAATGGGAACAGATTAAAGACGGTTACCTGAAGCTCATTAATATGGCAACCGAATCGATTTATATTCAAACGCCTTATTTCATCCCGGATGCCAGTTTCTATGACGCGATTCGAATTGCTGCCTTATCCGGCATCGATGTGCGCGTCATGATCCCCAATAAGCCTGACCATCCTTTCGTTTACTGGGCTACTTACTCTTATGCCGGCCAGCTATTGAAGGCGGGCGCGCGGGTCTATATTTATGACAATGGATTTATCCATACGAAAATGATTGTAATCGATGGCAAAGCATCCACCGTTGGAACGGCTAATATCGACGTCCGGAGCTTTAAATTGAATTTCGAAATCAACGCCTTCATCTATGATGAAAAAGTTTCCTCGGATCTTGCGGAATTATTCCACCAGGACATAGAACTGTCTACGGAACTGACCATGGATATCTATCTGTCCAGAACCAAATTGATCAAAACAAAAGAGTCGATTGCCCGGCTTTTATCGCCAATCTTATAAGACTGCTCTTTAAAAAAAGCAGCAAAAAAGCGTTTCCCTCCAATTAAAGAGGGAAACGCTTTTTCAATATATGCCTAAATATTCTTCCAATGTAACGCCTTTAGCATAGACATCCGCAGCCATCTCTTTGCCGACGTAGCGATAATGCCAAGATTCATGCATGTAGCCGGTAATCTTTTCCGCACCTTCCGGATAGCGGAGAATGAATCCGTAGCGATGCGCGTTGTCCATCAGCCATTTGCCGCCTTTCGTGTCGCCGAACGTAGCGGAAGCCCAATGCTGTTCCTGCCCGGTTTCGCCGATGTCAAAGGCAAGCCCTGTCTGATGTTCAGAATATCCAGGCCGTGCACTATAGCGGTCAGCCGCTTGCTGGCCGTCTTTCGCCACATAGCCATCGTATAAAACTTTTTGGCGTGCAAAATCACGATACGTACTGAATGCCGTCAAGTCGATTTTCGCTTTTAACGCTTCCGCCCGCATCGCTTCAAAAGCGGCTCTGGCTTCTTTGCTTTCACCCGGTGCGTATGATTGCGGCAACGGGTGCTGTTTGTTGGCAATTACGACATTGTTGATGATTGTCGGTTGGGCCGGCAATTTTAAATTATCCTGGTATATCGTTGCGTCTTTTACCGGCTGCTCTTTCGCAGGAGGCGTCTCCTCCTGCTCCGGCGCTTTGCCTTCTTCACTTGCTGGAGGATCTTCAGCTGGTGGAGTTTCCGGTTTTTCCGCTGATTCCGGCTCAGCCGGCTTCTCTGATTCTATAGGAGATTGAGGCTCTTCGGGCATTGGCGCTTCCCCTTCTTGTGATGAGACATCTTCCTTCGGTTCAACTGTTTCGACCGCCGCTTCGGATGGCGACAACGCTTCTAAACTTTCTTCTATATCCCAATTATGGAGAGACATCCAGTAAGCGGAAACCCCTCCGGCTAAAACCACTACAATTCCAAGGCTAATAAGGATCCATTTTAGAAAAGGCTTTTTATTTTTCTGATTCATCGAATACCGCGATTGCATGGTTCTCCTTCTTTCTCTAAAGTTCTTTTTTATTCTACCATTACTCTCGTATAATTTCTCCCTAAACAAATGAACATTCGGTATACTTTAACTAGAAGTTTTTACAAGATATGAGGGAAGAATATGAACAATCAAAAATGGCTGTCGCTTAATTTTTTCGCTTTCTTTTTTACGTGGGGTGTCTTCCTGCCTTATTGGACCGGATGGCTGACCAATGATAAAGGCATCAGTGTTTCAGGTGCAAGCCTCATCATGGGTGCCGGCATGTTCGCCCGTTCCCTTTCCACCCTGATTTTCTTCCCGCTGATGACGCGCATCTTTTCGTTAGGGAAGCTCATGCAAGGACTGGCAATCGGATCTTTTGTCCTCATGCTCTTACATATGCCCGCCAACTCTTACCTCTGGCTATTCATTCTGACGTTCGCTTTCAGCTTCGTCTATCCGAATTTGCTGCCGGCGATGGAAAGCGGCGCAACCGTATTGATGAAAACCGACCATATCCATTACGGCAAAAGCCGGTCCTATGGTTCAGTCGGCTATACCATCGCCTTATTGATTGTCGGCGGAGCTACAGCCGTTTGGCAGGAAAGCGCGATTTACTGGGTCATGCTCGCCGGGCTGCTCTTCATGGCTCTTACCCAATCGGCTACTTCCCCTATTCCCTTGCAGGCAAAACCTGAACCTAGAAAAACAGCTTCAGGAAACGCAATGAAAGAATTGCTGCGTTCAAAACCATTTATGCTCATGCTGCTGATCACCACTTTGCTGCAAGGAGCCCATGCAGCTTACTATAATTACGGATTTATTTATTTGCAGGATGTAGGCGTCAATAGCTTCTATATCGGCCTCATTTTAAATGTAGCCATCCTTTTTGAAATTCTGATTTTCGCAAAAGCGGATGCCTGGTTTGCCAATTGGTCCGTTTCGTCCATGTTTTTAATTGCCGGCATCGGTTCCACGCTGCGCTGGATACTAATCTTTCTGTTTCCGTCAGTCTGGGTCTTCATCTTCAGCCAGGTTTTTCACGCCTTGTCTTTCGGAGTCGCGCATTTTGCATTCATCCGCTACATTTTCCAAAAGCTCGACCCGCTCCACATTCCCGCCGCACAAGGAATGTACGCGGCCATTGCCATGAGTCTAAGCGTTGCGGCCTTGACCATCATCGGCGGTTTTCTTTACGAAATTTCTCCCGGCCTTTCGTTCCTTGGCATGGTGCTATTTTCCGGTCCGGCCATCCTATTGGTGCTGCTCACTCGAAAAAGATTTTCATATTAAATTAAATTTCCTACCAACTACCCCCATAATCCCGAATTTACCTGCGAATAAATGAGTATCAACTGTTACAGGGAGCTGGGTATATTGAAACGAATTTCACAAAAGGATATCGCGAGCTTGATGGAACGCTTAGATACCTTACTTGAAGAACGCCAAAAAGAAAAATACCACTATAAAAAAACAGCAGCGGCCAATTAGGCTGCTGCCGTTTTTCACATTTTCCTTAAACGATTACGGTAATTAAAACGATGACAAAAAGCACGGCAAAAATAATGGCCATTCCGCGCATCCATTTCGCTTCACGATCCATGCCTTGCGCTTTCATCTGGCGGTAGCGGAACGAATTGGTCAGCACAAAAAGCAAGGTCATGAATAATACGGTGATTTCCAAGTTGCCCATGATGAGGAAAACGAGCGCTGCCACACTTAATGCCGCCATCGCAATCCCTTGTATCCATTTTGAATTCATCTGTTTCACTCCTAAAAAAGAAAGCCGGCAAAAGATGCCGGCTTTTTGTTGTTATTTTTTATCTTCTACAGACTCAAGTGCCACTTCCGGGTGGTTCGAGTAGAATTTGCGTCCAATGTATGTTTGGATGATCAGCAAGATCCCGCCGACTGCCCAGTATACTGGCAATGCAGCCATTGACGAATAGGACACGAACATGATCATGATTGGTGAAATATACACCATGATTTTCATTTGCTGCTGCTGCTGTTCCGGCATCGTCCATAATGAAACTCTTGCCTGGAAGAAGTAAACCGCTCCAGCGATCAAGGTCATCAAAATATCCGGAGAACCAAGGGTAAACCAAAGGAACTCATGGTCTTTCACGTAATCCGGTGCGTAGCGAATCGCAAAATAGAGGCCCATGATGATCGGCATTTGAATGACGACTGGCAAGCAGCCCATATTCAATGGGTTCACGTCATGCTTTTTGTAAAGGCCCATCATCTCCTGCTGGATTTTCATTTGCTCTTCTTTGTCTTTTGTCTGTTTCAACCGTTTTTGGATATCTTCCATTTCCGGACGCAATTTATCCATTTTGACTTTCATGCCTTGCTGGCGTTTGTATGTCCGCAGCATAAATGGCATTAGCACTAAGCGAATCACGATTGTGATTGCCACAATCGCCAAACCGTAGTTTCCACCAAACAAGTCGCCCAAGTAAATCAGCGAACTAGCAAATGGTTTTACAAAAACCGTATAGAAAAACCCTTCTTGATTCTCTACAGCTGAACATCCGCTTAATACGAGAACCGCCATTGCCAGAAAGGACAGCAATATCATTTTCTTTTTCAAATTAGTCACCTTCACCTTTTTTAACTATAAAGAAGTATACCTATATGGTTGATAAAATTCAATCCGTGACTCTGAATTAGCAAATTTTATCGCATTGTGTGACGGAATAGCGAATGCGGCCCCCCATTTTCTCCAAGAAAAAAAGGAGAAAAATTCTCCTTAATTTGAATTCGGCAAATTGTAGCGGAAGTATGGGATGTGCTGGCTGTCGCGGAATTGCTTTGGCGTGACAGTCGTGTACTTTTTGAAAATCCGAGTGAAATAGCTTTGGTTGCAGAAATGGAATTGCTTTGAAATCTCTGAAATTCCTTTGTCTGAATGGCGCAAATAATATTGAGATTCTTCCACACGGCGCACATTCAAATATTCCACCAGGGTGATGCCGGCGTGCTCTCTGAAAATACGGGACAGATGGCTTGTAGAAATGTGGAAATGTTTTGCAATGTCTTCTACCGACAAATCGCGTTCCACTTCATCGTTTATGAACATCACGACTTTGTTTACGGTTTGATGGCCGAACGATGGTTGTTTGCGTTCAGAAATAACCGACACAAAGAACTCGATCAACTCATCAGCGACGTAAAGAAATTCGGAATCGTTCATGTGCTTTTCAACCAATTCAATGCACGCCGTATTGAAAGCAAATGCTTTCTTAGGCGGCACGCGCATTTCATATAGTTTACGGGCCATTACAGATGAAAGGACTATGTAATAATTACGGACTTGGCGAATGGTATCTTTGCCTGCTTTAATTCCGATCAAATCGATCAAAAGGCGCAAAGTTTGTTTCGCCCGGTCTTTTTCAAGATGGTGGATTTCATAAATTAATTGTGTTTCGATTTCAAAAAACTTTTCAATTCCCTCATACTGATTCAGATTTTCACTTTCATTCATAAAAATCTTGGAAATGGTTTCTTGAATCGATGGCGCAGCTAGTATATTCATTTTTTCCCCGTCTTTCTAAGTTCTAGATTTTAAGCAGTTACTTCAACTATATACTGAAACGTTCGAGATGAACATAGCTCAAAGTAGAACTTATTAAATTTTTTATGTAATATGGTTTATTACCATTTTACCTTTAATACCTTATTAAAGGAAATATTTTCCCTAAAACTATACTACAAATGACGAATATCTGTCAAAAGGGTTTCTCTGGAAACTAATAAATTTCCAATATTTTAAAAATCACCATTAAAAGCCAACCTTTCCTAAGAAAGGCTGGCTTTTGCTCCCTTGTTTCTATTCGTTATCCGGCGGAATTAATGCGCGAATATGACGCGGAAGAACTTCGATTGTAAACGGTGTTTGAGAACCTTCATCGCCGTCAATATTGCATGAAACCGGCTCGCTTGTATCAATTGAGACTTGCGTTGTATGGATCACTTCTACTGCAGGATCTTTTTCAAGCTTGCCTCTTAGCATAGCCCCCGCGATTCGAATAAACGCCGGCAAAGCTGCATTTTTTACAATGTAGACATGCAGCAGCCCATCATCCGTCAAGGCTTCGGGCGCCAATTTTTCAAACCCGCCTACTGAATTGGTCAAAGCCACAAGCACCAATTTCGCTTCGCCTTCCCATTCGCCTTGGTCATGCTTGATGTTGAAATATTGCTCCGCATCCGAAGTAATTGCTTTTACACCTTCTATAAAGTAAGCCAAAGCGCCCAACCGGGTTTTTTGTTCCGGCGATACTTCATAAGTGGATTCCGCAATTTGGCCGAGCGCTAAGATGTTCATGAAATAATGGTCGCCTACTTTTGCAATATCCACTCTTTTTTCATGCCCTGTTTTCAATGCTTCAATGGCTTCAGGAGGATCTAAGGAAATCCCCAGCGCCCGGGCGAAATCATTCACCGTTCCGAGAGGGATTAAGGAAAATAAAGGTTGGTGCTCTTGTTCCGCTAAACCGGAAACAGCTTCGTTGATGGTGCCGTCGCCGCCCATCGCCACGACAAAATCGTATTTCAATTCACATGCTTCCTTGGCAAAATCCGTAGCGTCGTGCTGCTTTTCCGTCGTTCTCGTATCCACGCTGTAGCCCATGTCCACTAACGTTGCTTCCACTTGGGTACGGTATTGAGCCGCTTTCTCTTTTCCTGAAGATGGATTCAAGATAAACATCGCTTTTTTCATTTAGTTACCTCCGGTGGTATGATATAACCATATTCATCTTTACCCTCTCTTAGGGTGAAGTTAATCCTTCTGTTTTTCTAATATTGAAAGTGAGGACGGCCATGCGCATTTACATTTATTTGATCATTTTCTTCGCTTTTTTCGACTTGTTTGCTCAGCTGCCAATCATGAGCCCGTTTGCCGTCGATTTAGGAGCCACACCTTTTTTAGCCGGGCTGGCGGTGGGCATGTATTCTCTGTCCAATGTGGCAGGCAATGTGATTTCCGGAATATTCGCTGACCGCCGCGGCCCTTTTGCGGTGCTGATTTTTGGCCTGGTTTCCACTGGAGTGGTCTTATTTTCTTACCACTTAGCAGACGGTCCGTACAGTTTGCTGGCCATCCGCTTTTTCCACGGCCTGGCTGCCGGCTTTGCAGTCCCGGCCGCTTTCACTTTTCTGGCCAATCGGACCAAACAGAACCGGCGAGGAAAAGGCGCAGCGATTTCGGGAGCCTTTGTCGGATTAGCCGCTATTGTCGGTCCCGCTTTCGGCGCTATCTACGCGAGCCGCACAAGCGTCCCGGAAATGATGGGGATTACCGGCACGATTCTGCTATTGCTGGGGGCCATTTCCTATTTCCTTCTGAAAAAGGAAGCTCCCAAGAAAGAATCTGTCCAAGCCCCTAAAGCGCCATTTATGGAGTCCGTCCGCACCCTTGGATTATTCCAGGCATTTGCTGGCGCTTTTTTCTTAATGTTTTCACAAGGGGTGCTTGCTTATATGCTCCCCCTTAAAGTTGAGGCGCTTCAATTGCCTGCAGAAATGAGCGGCTTGCTGTTAAGCACTTTCGGCATTGCTGCCATTTTGGTGTTCCTGCTGCCCGTCAATCGCTTATTTGACCGCATACAACCAGTCTATACATTGATCGCCGGCTTTTCATGTATGGCGCTTTCCCTATTTCTTTTAAGCGCAGTTTCACTGGCGCTCTTTATGTATATCGTCATGGCTAGCTACGGCATCGGTTTCGCCCTTCTTTTCCCTTCCATCAATTCGCTGTTGATCGATTCTACGACTTTGCAATCGCGCGGACGGGCATATGGCTATTTCTATGCCTTCTTTTCATTCGGTGTGGTTGCCGGCTCCAGTGTCACCGGAGCTTTGGAACTGTCGGCCAATGAAGGGTTTATATTAAGCGGAAGTTTGCTGCTCCTCATAGCAGCATTTAATGGATTAGCGGCTGGAAGATAAAATACAGCAAAGGAAAGAGTTGTCCCAAAAGTAATTCGGGACAACTCTTGTTATGTCTCGAAGCTAGCGCAGCGATGCAGAAACACGGGCACTAGACTTCCCCTGCGTAGTATTAGAAGCAAGGCAGATCATTTAAATGTTATCAGTGCCTATGCGCGGCTCGGGTGAGACCGTCTTTGTGTTTTCTGATTTCTCTTCGCTCGTGTCATTTGGCGACAGCTTTGAATTTTCATCTGCTTTCTTATCTTCATTGTAATATTGGACGCCTGATTCTCCGCCCTCATTCGCCGGTTCTTCTGTGTCAGTTGATGTTTTGTTTAGTTTATCCAAGTTTTGAGATTCCATAAATGAATTCACCTTCGTTTTCGCATTATTAAAAGCTACAGTGGCTTTTTCACGATTTTCTGGTTTCTTGAAGTATGCATACGCTCCAGCAGCTAAACCTGCCAGTAAGATTCCTCTTCTTTTGGCCATTTACTTCACTCCTATTCTCTGTTAAAACTTGTTTACCCTATTCTACTAGATTTATGCAACATTCACGTGTCAAAAGCATTACATTTTATTGTTTGTAAACTTCATATCCACATGGGGAATCCCGTCTTCATCGTATGCTTCCGAAATCGGCAGAAAGCCGAAGGATTCGTAAAACTCTTGCAGGTAAACTTGCCCCTGCAATTGAATTTCATTGGCTTGCCATTCGTTCAAGATATACTCCATTGCCTGCACCATCAATTGTTTGGCGAGGCCTCGGCTTCTGGCTTCAGCACGGACGATAACCCGCCCGATTGACGGAATTTCATACTTCACTCCTGCCGGAACCAACCGGGCATAAGCCAGTGTTTTTCCATTTTCACTATAAGCAATGTGGATAGATTCTTGATCCAAATCATCCAGCTCAGGATAAGGGCAATTCTGCTCCACTACAAATACGTCCACCCGCAATTTTAAAAACTCGTATAATTTCCGGGCAGTCAGTTCATCAAAATGATAGGTATTCCACTCCAATTTCTTCGCCTCCTTGTCTCTTTTCATTATTTCACATTAGTGGCTATTTGGATGGTTTTTTGATATGATAACGGAAAGAATTTTAGAGGTGAGCAAATGATTCGTGCAGGCACGATTGATGATATTGCATCTGTCCAGGAAATCGCACACGTGAGCTGGGTTGATACTTATGAAGGCATTATTCCTCCAACTGTCCAAAAACAATTTTTAGATAAATCGTACTCTACGCCAATGATGGAAATGAGATTGAAGAAAACCATTGTCCTGCTCGCTTTCCACGATGCGGAACCTGTTGGATTTGCCAACTTTACCCGCGTTGATGAAGATGGCGACGCGGAACTGATTGCACTTTATTTGAAGCCGGAATTCCAGCGCAATGGCTACGGCAAACAATTATTGTCGAGCGGACTTTCCCATTTAAAAGAAGGCTCGCAATTATTCGTTTATGTGGAAAGCAAAAATGAAAAAGGCCGGAAGTTCTACGAACGAAATGGCTTTGAATTGGTAGAGGAATTCGAGGAAGTTTTTGAAGGCTACCCGCTGCAGACTGCCAAATATATTTATTACCTAAAAACACCCGTCCTTTGAAAGGACGGGTGTTTTTGTTTATAACGGACGATACGTATCGTCATCTTTGTGAAGCAAATTATCATTTTGTCTCCGCTGCTCTTCCTCACGAAGGCGCTCTTCTTGGCGAATTCGTTCTTCTTCACGGATTCGCTGTTCTTCTTTTAGCTTCGCATCGCCATTTCGGCTGCCAAAATCGTCGCGCGGCGCCTGGTAGTCATCTCGTCGCGTCCCTTTTCGCACAAAGCACATAATTGCTGCAATGTAGAATAAGATCGACGTCAAGGAAAGCAGGCCTGCGAATAGCCCTGCAATGATGAAAAGCACTCCCGCAGCTTTCGGATTGCGGTTATTCCGCAGGTTCGCAATAGCAAGAATCGCTAAAACGGTGCTGATCGCAAGCACTGCCACAAGGACCCATCCGATAATGCTAAAGCTGGAAATGAAAGTATCCAAAAAGAGCTGTGCGTCTTCCGGGCTTGCAAATGTGGAGTCATTTAAGACTTCCTGCTCAAAATCCTGGAATTCTGCCGTGTTTTGCACATTGTCGAAACTAAGGATACCGATTGCCAATAGGGCGATGGTTAAAAGATTAAAAATAATGCCGATTATACCTAATGTTTTTTCTGCACCTCTGCTGACAACTCCATTATTCATTTGATGCACCTCTTTCTCACTTTTCTTCCGGCTCGAAATAAAAGCCTTCTTATAGACAGTTTCCCTGATTATTATGAATAAAACCTGTTTAAGCTTTTGTAGCTAGGGTAATTAATTATTAACAAAGATTTTAAAGGAGATGAAATTAATGGAAAAAAAGTTAATCTTTAATCAAGCAGACTTTATGTACGGAATCGGCGGCGCTTCTATTTTAACTGCGATTGTTTTCTTCATGACAAGCCTATAATCTGGAGGATGAAGATGGAAAACTACATATTGGCGACATAGCAAAAGCAATCCACTCAAAATTGAAGAGGATTGCTTTTTGTGTGTTTAAATTTTCACGTCGTCGTAATCTTTATAGCGGTCGAATGCTACAACTGCATAGGAACAGACCGGCTCCATTTTATAATTATGTTCGCGGGCATAATCAGCCGCCCGATCGAGCAGCTTTTTCGCAATGCCTTGGTTGCGCATCGATTCATCTACAAAAGTATGTTCAATCACCATGACATTCGCAAGCTCTGTCCACGTAATTTCCGCCTTAAGCATCCCCGCTTCTTCATAGCGGTAAGCAAATTCATCATTACCCAATTCTATTAGCTGTAATTCCATATCTTACTCCCCCTAATTATTGATTGATGGACAACGGACGCAGCGAAGCTTCGATTTCAGCCCGCTTCGGCTCAAGAAACGGCGGCAATGCAAGCGTCTCTCCCATCGTTTCCAATGGTTCATCGGTCGCGAAGCCCGGTTCATCCGTCGACAATTCAAAAAGAATGCCGTTCGGCTCACGGAAATAGATGGCTTTAAAATAATAGCGATCCACTTCACCTGAAGTCATGAATCCATTGGAGCGCAAGTATGTGTTCCATTTGCTGTACTCTTCATACGTTTTTACACGGAAAGCAACGTGGTGCACACTCCCTCTCCCAGGGCGTTCAGGCGGCAAATCGGTCCGTTCTTCTAAGTGTACTTCGCCAGCCGGGCCGCCTTTTCCTGTTGAAAATACTAAAATATCTTTCATTCCTTCAATTTTCGACGGATAAGAGCCGATTTGCTCGAATCCGAGTATATCGCTTAAAACGGCAGCTGTTTTTTCATTTTTGCGGACCGTCAAGCGCACATGGCCCAGTCCGACAATCGCATACTCTTCCGGAACATCTGCTTTCGTCCAAGGAATGCCGTATTCGATTCCTTTTCCGTCATCCACTACCAGCATTAGCCGGGATCCTTCAAAGTCCTGGAAAGTCAGCGATGGCCGGCCGAAAACTTCTTCCACTTCGCCGTGCGGAACAGCGAAGCGATCAAAACGTTTCATCCAATAGGCAATCGCCGCTTCACTTTTCACTCGAAATGCCGTGTTGCTGATGGAAGAAACGCCCGGATACGTGCGGCCAGCCATCGGAATATCAAAATACGTCATATCGGTTCCAGGCGTTCCGACTGCATCAGCGTAAAACAAATGGTAAGACGAAGTTGAATCCTGATTGACGCTCTTTTTTACTAAACGCATGCCTAGAATCCGTGTAAAGAAATCATGGTTCTTATCCGCATTGGCGGTAATTGCCGAAACGTGGTGAATGCCTTCTAGTTTCATTTTTCTTCCTCCTCAATTATCTTGAATTCGAGATAATTATTTTATTCTATCACCGCTCCTTCTGCCCTGCAACTGAATTGGCTCAAATAAAAACAGCCAGGCAATTTACTGCCTGGCTGCTTCGATAAATCAGTTAAACCATCCACGGACAGAATCCGCAAGCTTTTGGAAAAAGCTTTTCACACTTTGCCAAAAACCTTCGTCATTGACGATCGTTCCAATTTTGTCTTCAATGGTTTTGCTTAAGTCTTCCAATTGGGTCGACCATTTTGAAAAGTCGATATCCAGTTTACGGATGCGGTCCATCAGATCCGTCAACAATTTGCGGTCTTCCGGGCTTAACTCGATTTGAAGCTTCGTCAATTGATCTTCGACTATTTTCTCCACTTCTTCACGGGTAGCCGGATTTTGTTCAGCGATCTGTTTTTTGATCTCTGTCAAAAGCTCGCTTACTTTTGCGTCTTCAACTCCGCTGTCAGCGAGTTCTGTTGCTACGGTCAATTCATCGTTAGCCACATCTGTCCGTTCTGGATCCAATTCTTCCCCGTTCACTTCGTAAGCTTTATAGATGCCAACAAGCGCCGAATGGCCTGTCACCGCTTTTGGAGCAGCGACTTCGACCGATGCATCTTCAATGCCTGCCGTCAGCATGGCGTTGGCGTACATTTCCGTTGTGACTTGCGTAATGTTATCCGGCGTGACGATTTGGATAACCAAACCTTCTCCTGCATCTTTGCGCGTGATTTTTGCAGAAGAATACATATTCGCACGCGAATCTCCGTCTTTAATATAAGTAATCAGATCTTGGCCGGTCACTTCGATTTCTTCCACGTCCGCTTCACCGGCTACATCCAAGCTTTTCGCTACGCTTTCTTTTTCTGCTTCGGATAGATTGCCTCCATAGACGACGATCGGCAAACCGAATTTTTCATTGATGCCGACGTTCGCAGAACTGATGCTTGGCAGCATAAGTGACAACGCTAATATAGATGACAGTACAGGAATTATTTTTTTCATTATTTATTGCCCCCTTCCACAAATTAATACGCTTTTTGTGTGAAAAGGTTGCGTCAACGTACTAATTTGGTCCATCCGTCTTCTTGGATGATTTTGCGTTCTTTGTACAGTCTGCCGAGCGCACGTTTGAATGCCGCTTTGCTCATGCCGAAGATTTCCTGGATTTCATCCGGAGTCGATTTATCTGTGAACGGCATTTGCCCGCCGGACTCATCCAGGAAATCCATAATTTTCTGTGCATCATCCGATAGGCGTTCCTGTTTACGGGGAAGCAACGAACCGTTCAATGTCGCATCGTCTTTTACGCCGATGATGCGCACGGTTTTTTCTTCGCCTAAACGCGGTTCTTCTTCTCTTTCCGATTCATGGACGAAAATCCGATACATTTCAGGCACAGAAAGCATGAATGTGCCGACTGGCAACAAACGGTAAGCACGTGCTTGAATGTTTTCATTGAACACAGAAGTTGGAGCCGGTACATACAATTCGCCGATTTTCTCTTCGGTCGCCAGGCGTCCGTATAAATCGCCATAGCGGTCCGTACGCAAGGTCATGAAGATATGGTCGCCTTGCTGCGGCCACAGTTCTTCGATTTGCGGAAGGTCTTCGGGAAGTACGTAAACTTCGCGGGAAGTCCCGATGTCAACGACCAGCCCTTCTCGTCTGGATACTTTCAATACTTTCGCCCAGCCGTATACGCTCGGCAAAATGTGGGGAATCATCGGAGTAGCAGAAACCCCGCCTTGACGGTTGCGGAAAAGGAATACTTCAATTTCCTCACCGATTTCTTGTCCCTCTTCAATTTCTGATGCGTTCATTAACACTTCATCACCTGAACTATTCGTCAAGATCCACTGGGAACTTGATCGGTCAATGATGCGCAATGTGGTTTTTTCTCCTGGATGCAATGCCATTATGCAGCCTCCTTCAATTCAACTTAATTTTCTTTTTGGTCATTTTTTAGTTTTTCAAGTTTTTGGAGCAGCGCCGGATCTTCTTCCAGCACTTGAACCAAATCAGCGATCCGCTCAATGGAATTCCAGCTTAAGTGATGCTCGATCCCTTCCACGTCGCCGTAGATCCGTTCTTCTTCCACACCGATCAACCGAAGAAACTGTTCCAGCAGGTCATGGCGCTTTACAAGGCGTTTTCCAAGTTTTTGCCCGCGCGGCGTCAACATCAGCCCGCGGTAGCGCTCATAAATTAAGTACCCATCTTTATCAAGTTTTTGCACCATTTTGGTGACCGATGACGGCAAAACTGACAACGCTTCTGCAATATCCGACACTCGGGCATATCCTTTTTGTTCAATTAATGAATAAATGATTTCAATGTGGTCTTCCATACTTGGAGTAGGCACGATTCGTTCCTCCCTAACATGACTCTCTTCAGTTTACTATACCCCAACCCGCTAAACAACTGAGCTTACGGCATTCCGGCAGTAATTCAATTTTCTGCATGTTTGGCCTGTGAAAATCCGGGGTAGTTATTACTATCGACAACGAAAGGTTAGGTGAGGAACATGGGACGTATTCTTTGGATTATTTTAGCAGTTATTATTGTTATTTGGTTAGTTGGATTTTTAATGGACGTCGCTGGTGGATTAATCCACATCCTTCTTATCATCGCAGCTATCATTTTAGTTATTAATTTGATCTCTGGCAGAAAAGGCTTATAGCCGGAATGCAGGCCATAAAAAAAGCTGAGGACAAATGTCCTCAGCTTTTTTATTGTTTCCGGATTTTTGCATAAACGCATGTATCGCGCAATTTATTGCTCACTCTTGAAATCGTATCATTGCGGAGAATGCCTTCGAGCTCGAAGTTCAAACGCTCAGCCACTGCCCGGCTTCGCACATTGTCCGGATCGCAGCGGATCTCAACCCGGTTTGCTTCCAATTCTTCAAACGCAAAACGGGTAATGCGTTCTACTGCCTCTGTTACATAGCCTTTTCCTTCAAAGCGATTATCGACCCAATAGCCGATCTCAAACTTCCGCACATCCCAATCAATGCGGTGAAGGCCTGAAGAGCCAATAAATTCTCCGGTTTCTTTCGAGAAGAAATGCAGCCGCAAATCTTTGCGCAGCATAAAATCCGCTTCAGCTTCCACCAAGTTTGCTTCCATTTCCGAAAGCACCGGTTTTTTCTGGGCAAACGGCATCCACGGCCGCAATGAAGCAAGTGAGCGCATGACCGCCTCATAGCTGAGCGCCGCATCTTCCCTTTTCGGTTTGCGGATGATCAAGCGCTCCGACTCGAATTCATCCGGAAATTGAAATAGAACCGGATTGAATTGCGATTTCTTTTCTTCTATCAATGCATCATCCCAGTGGACAGGCGTCGTAATGCCCGCTTCCCAGTCTTCCCGTGTCATGCCGTAAGTCACTGCATCATAATAGCGGTTTTCTCGCGGCGAGAACCATGTTTGGCGGATATGGGCTTCTTTGACAAAACCGGTCCGCTCAAATGCTTTTCGCATCGCGAAATTGTCGTGCCGCGTGTTGCCTTCTAGGCGTATTTTCTTTTCGGGCAAAGAGAAGACGAAATCAGCAATCAACTTCAACGCCTTCGGGCCATAGCCTTTTCCTCGATATGGATCTGCAATCCGCAAGTCAAACAGCGGGATGTCATCCTGCAAGTCAAAAATTTTCACGACGCCCACTTGCTGCCCTTCATCGTTTTCGATCCAAAACGTTCTCACTTGGTCTGATTTATATCCGCCTTCTTCAATCGTCTTCTCGATCAATTCCCGGACAGGATGTTCAATGCCGTGAAACGGCCATGAGTTAGTTGTCATAAATTCGATTAATTGTTCCTGTTCTTCCATCGTCCATTCTGTCAGCTTCAACACTTTGTCCTCCATGTTTGTTTACTTTTGAATCTTGACTAAGCGCAGCGCGTTGAGGATTACGAGAAGCGTTGCCCCCATGTCTGCGAATATGGCAATCCATAATGTCAGCCATCCTGGAATGATTAAAAGCAAAGCAATGATTTTTAACCCTAATGCAAAAAGAATATTTTCCTTTATTATACGCAAAGTCTTTCGGCTGAGTCGAATTGTATAGGGAAGTTTTTCTAAATCATCAGCCATCAAGGCGATATCCGCTGTTTCCAAAGCCGCATCGGTTCCGGCGCCGCCCATGGCAATGCCGATCGTCGAAGCTGCCAAGGCAGGCGCATCATTGACTCCGTCTCCGACCATGGCGACCCGGCCATGGATCTGCTGGAGTTCTTTGATGGCAGCTAACTTGTCTTCCGGCATCAATCCAGCACGGACGTCCGTGACACCGATTTGGGCTGCAATCGCCCGGGCAGTTGCAGGGTGGTCGCCTGTCAGCATAATCGTTTTTTCAATGCCCATCGCCTTCAATCCGCGAATGATTTCCGAACTTTCATTTCGGATGGCATCCGCCACTGCCACTGCACCGATCAATTCTTTTTCCGAAAAGACCGCTACGACAGATTTTCCGGATTCCTGAAGCTCACGG
Organism: Planococcus massiliensis; assembly: GCF_000821325.1. Taxonomy (NCBI): domain Bacteria; kingdom Bacillati; phylum Bacillota; class Bacilli; order Caryophanales; family Caryophanaceae; genus Planococcus; species Planococcus massiliensis. Next base: position 2,934,230 of record NZ_CCXS01000001.1, read on the forward strand.
TAATCCCGCGGAATGGCAAAGCCGTATTCTTCTGCCCAGCTAAAGCTGCCGACGTAGACCTGTACGCCGTTCACAACTGCGTGGGCGCCTTTTCCGGTAACCGACCCAAACCCTTCGGAACCATAGGGTTCGCCCGCTTTGTCCAAAATGGCGCGCGCCAAAGGATGCTGCGACATGGTTTCGACTGCTGCTGCAATTTTCAGGACTTCTTCCTGGGAATACATTTCTTGGGCAAAGACATCCGTCACTTCCGGATAGCCTTTCGTCAGCGTGCCGGTTTTATCAAATGCAATGGCTTTAATATGCCCTGTTTCCTCTAAATGGATGCCGCCTTTCACCAAAACGCCTTGCCGCGCAGCATTCCCGATAGCTGTCACAATAGCGACTGGCGTCGACACAACTAAAGCACAAGGACAGCCAACTACAAGCACGGCAAGCCCTTGGTAAACCCACAACTCCCAGTTGCCGGTCAGGAACCCTGGGAGGATGGCCACTAAAAAAGCGACGGCTATAATAGCCGGCGTGTAATATTTCGCAAAACGGTCGACGAATTTTTGGGAAGGCGCTTTTTCCGCCTGCGCTTCTTCGACTAAATGAATGATTTTGGCGATGGTGGTGTCTTCCACCCGCTTGGTCACTGTGACTTCCAGTGCGCCTTCGCCGTTTAACGTCCCGGCAAACACTTCGTCTCCCGGATTCTTACTCGCTGGCATGGATTCGCCTGTAATCGCTGCCTGATTAACGGAACTTGTGCCGCGGAGCACAGTTCCGTCCATCGCAATTTTTTGTCCGGGTTTAACGATGAGCACATCGCCAATGCGGACATCTTCCGTATCCAGCTCGATAACTTCGCCTTGCCGCTGGATCAGCGCCCTGGCCGGTGCTAAATCCATCAATCCACGGATCGACTGGCGGGCTTTGTTCATCGAAAAGGCTTCCAGCGCTTCGCTGACCGCAAACAAAAAGACCACAACTGCGCCTTCACGCCATTCGCCGATAATTACTGCGCCAATAATTGCAATGGTCATCAATGTCTTCATGTCAAATTGCAGTTTCGTTAAATTTTGAAGGCCTGTCCAGAACAGCTGATAGCCTCCGATTAAAATGGAAGCGCCGAATAATCCGATGGCTGCCGGGTGTGTTTCAGAAGCCTGGAAAGAAATTACCGCTCCGATGATCAGCAATAAAAATGAAATGGCCGCTTCAATGGTTTGGCGCCGTTTATAAAAAGGGATATGCACCACTTTTTCTTTTTCCGGAAAAACCCGGATATGGTCAAATGCTCCCGCTTTTTGCAAGGCTTCGATGGAGACGTTGCCATCGACCGTCAGCTTGGAAGCACCGAAGTTCAAACTGACATTTTTAATATCGGGAAGCTCCCGAACATTCTTTTCAAATTTCGCGGCACAGCTCGTGCATGATAAATTTTCAAGACGGTATGTCTTTTGCAAGCTCGCCACCTTCTTTCGCATGTTCATGGGCAATGGTCACGAGTTGGTGAACATGGCGGTCGGACAATGAATAATAGACTTGTTTCCCTTTGCGGAGGGATTTTGCCAATCCACGTTCCTTCAGATACCGTAGATGATGGGAGGCAGTCGCGGTCGAAGAACCGATGACGGCCGCGATATCGCAGACGCACATTTCTTCTTCGATGGTTAAAGCATAGGCAATGTTCAAACGGGTTTCATCAGCCAGTGCTTTAAACAAATGGACGACTTCGGATAAATCGGGCATATATTGCTGAACATTATCCACCACTTCCGGATGGACTTTTGTCACTTCACAAATTTCTTTCATCGCGATCCCACCTTCATTCAAATGTTCCTTTGTTTGTTACTTGCAGTATAAATCTTCTGATAATAATAATCAAACAGGGATTTGAATGAGTTCTATTTACGGGTTTTAAAAAGAATGCTATTGTTTTCAGAAGTTAATCGAATTTTGATAAAGGAAGTGGAAAGTTGAAGACTATGTCTTATAAAGAGCAATGGTTCGGCAATATCCGCGCGGACATTCTTTCCGGCATTGTCGTGGCGCTCGCGTTAATTCCCGAAGCCATTGCCTTTTCTATTATTGCCGGAGTGGATCCGATGGTCGGCCTCTATGCTTCGTTCTCCATAGCCGTCATCATTTCTTTTGTCGGCGGGCGCCCCGCGATGATTTCGGCCGCTACGGGCGCGATGGCTCTTGCGATGGTGACGCTCGTCCGGGACCACGGCCTTGACTATCTGCTCGCTGCGACCATTCTAACCGGGGTGCTGCAAGTGATCTTCGGATTTTTGAAAATTGCCCGTTTCATGAAGTTCATCCCGCGTGCTGTGATGATCGGTTTCGTTAATTCGCTCGCTATCCTGATTTTCATGGCGCAAGTGCCGTTCATTTTCGGCATCAATCTGATTACGTATGTTTTTGTCGGTGTCACTTTGGCCATTGTTTACATCGTGCCGCGTTTCTTTACCGCGATTCCGGCACCGCTTATCGCCATACTCGTATTGTCCGCCATTGTCATGTATACCGGCATCGATATGCAGAATGTCGGCAGTTTAGGGACGATTAACCAATCCCTGCCCACTTTCTTCATCCCGGATGTTCCGTTTAATTTTGAAACTTTGCAGATCATTTTTCCCACTGCGCTTGCCTTATCCATCATTGGTTTGCTCGAATCCTTATTGACGGCATCCATTTTGGATGATGCAACAGAAACGGATTCCGATAAGAATCAGGAAGCCCGCGGGCAAGGCATCGCCAACTTCGTCACCGGCTTTTTCGGCGGAATGGCGGGCTGTGCAATGATCGGCCAGTCGGGCATCAACGTCCAATCTGGCGGACGCGGACGCCTTTCCACCTTTACTGCAGGCGTCGTCCTGATTTTCCTGATCATCGTCCTCGGCAATTGGGTCGTCCAGATTCCGATGCCCGTCCTTGCCGGCATCATGGTGATGGTGTGCATCGGCACTTTTAATTGGGGTTCGTTCAAGTACATGGCGACCGCTCCGAAATCAGATGCAGTTGTCATGCTGCTGACCGTCGTGGTGGTCGTCTATACACACGATTTATCCAAAGGCGTACTCGCCGGCGTTCTGCTGAGCGCGATTTTATTTGCGGCTAAAATTTCAAAAGTCGAAGTCCGGAATAAAGGATTGAATGCCGAAGCATCGAATGTTTATACAGTACACGGCCAATTATTCTTTGCTTCTTCGCAAGATTTCGTTTCAGCCTTCGATGCCATCGAACCTGCCGACCGCATCATCATCGACTTCTCGGATGCGACCGTTTGGGATGATTCCGGTGTCGGCGCCATCGACCGCATCATGGGCCGGCTTCAACCGAAAGTGGGTTCGATTGAAATTACAGGCTTAAACTCATCCAGCGAAAAATTGGTCAACACCTTGGCCGCCTATGCAAATTCAGGGAAAAAAGCAGGCCAGCATTAAAGGGGGATTCTTAGATGTATAAGAAAATTCTCGTAGCCGCTGATGGCTCGGACCATTCAAAACGCGCCGTGCAAGAAGCGGTGAAAATGGCAAAAGCCAACCCAGGAGCAAATGTGACGCTTCTTTACGTCATCGACTATGAAAAAGCACGCAATGAAATCCTTCAAAGCCAAGGCCCGGATGGGCTTCATCTCGAGCGGCGCAAGCACCTCCAGCCGCTTGAAGAGATTTGCCGTTCTGCCGGTGTCCCCTTTGAAACCAAAATTCTGCATGGAGCCCCCGGGCCGACCATTGTAAAGCATGCCAATGAAACCGGCTACGATGCCGTTTTCATCGGCAGCCGAGGCTTAAACGCCTTGCAGGAAATGGTGCTTGGCAGCGTCAGCCACAAAGTAGCGAAACGCGTACAGGCACCTGTGATCATTGTGAAATAAAAAAAGGTCTTTCCGGTTTTCGGAAAGACCTTTTTCTTATAAAACTAAATACCCTAAACTGAACAACAGGATCCCGCTGATCAACGTTGCACTTAAATACGCTGCCGCTTTTAGCCATTCTCCGTCCTCTATATCTTTCACGGCGTCAAGCGCCATCGTTGAAAACGTGGTAAAAGCGCCCAGAAAACCCGTAAGCCAAAAAGCGGATGGGCTGCCGTTTCCAAGCAGCCAGCCCATCGAAAAAGATCCGAGGCTGTTGACTGCCCATGTCGCCCATTTCGGATGCTTGGAACGGCTTTCTGCAATAAGGTAAAAAACGTACCGGACTACAGCTCCGAAGAAACCACCCGCTGCAATGGAAATCATTTTGCCATCGCCTGCCTTCCGATTGCCAGTCCGCCAGCTGCCATCAAGACCGAAGCTGCTGTCATCGCAAGAGCAAAACCTATTGCAGCCATATACTGCGCTTCCAACAAGCTAAACCACTGGGCTGAAAAAGCCGAAAATGTAGTAAAAGAGCCAACGAATCCGGTTGAAATGAACAGCCGAAATTCGGCAGATTTTTTAGGGAAGCGGGCAGCTGCATAGCCAATGACGAAACTTCCGAATAAGTTGACTGCCCAGAGTCCCGCCGTTGATGAGATGGCTTCGAAAATTCCGGCACGTGCCAGTGCCCCAAGCATCCCGCCGACGCCTACTGCTAAAAACCTTTTCACTTGAACCGCCTCGCATCATTTTTCTCCAGTATAGCTTAATCGGCAGTTAAAATTAACTCTGTCCCTGCTGCTTTCTTTTCAATTTCCGTTCTATGGTAGTCTCCTTCTGCCCAGTCGTCCACTTGATTGTGGTAGAAGTCGGATTTCATATGCCCGCTAAGCCCTGGTCCAACAATATGATAAGCCCCCGTCAAATCGCTCAAATCGGCTACAAATCGCCAAGAAGCTCCGTGGTTCACTTTGCCGTCTTCTTTAAAGGCAGCAGCCTGAACTGTAATATTGGATCCGCCAATGGCCACAGGAGCTGGATTTAATAACTGGGCAAAAATCGGAGAAGCACTGGCAAGCGGATGCGGGAAAGTCAATTGATGGTACTCGCCCCACTCCCAGTCTTCAAACTTATCTCCAAATTGTTCTTCGATTTCATCCACACTTTCCGCTAAAGCATCCGTCAGCCATTTTTCAACGCCGCCATATTCGGACACCCATGCGCCTTCATTGCCAGCGAATGCTTGTCTCATCATTTCATCGGTGATGTGGTTTTTCCCTGCGAACATTTCATAAACGTCTTCCGGGAATTCCCCTTTCAAGATGGTGTCGGGCAATTGCTTCATCCATTTATGGAAAACGAGCGGTGCCGCTTGGTCTGCGCCATCCACTTGATCCCATTCTTCCAGCATTTCAAGAAGCGGATCGTATTCCTTCGTGTCTTTCCGGACTGCTGCAATCATGCCGTCTAAAAATTCAGCTGCATATAAATTCTTTTGGTCCATCTGCAGTTCCATCATATCTTCCGGCGTCAAATCGTCCGATGCTTCCAACACTTCAGCGATCCGCTCATAGCGATACGGCTGCGCCCAAAAATCCGTGATGTGATAAGGGTAGGAATCGTCTATAACTTCATTGTTCGCCGTTGCAATAAACCCGCTCTCCGGATTGACAGATCTCGGCAATTCATCAAAAGGCACATAGCCTTCCCAGCCATAGTCGGCAGAATCTCCCGGAACTGGCAATTGCCCATCTCCCGTTTTCCGAAGCGGAATGCGTCCGTTAGCCTTATAAGCGATGGTCCCGTCCGTAGAAGCAAAGACAAAGTTTTGGGCCGGCGCCTGGAAATCTTCCAACGCGGTTTCAAACTCCTCCCAATTGGAAGCTTTATTAAAGCCGAGTACTGCCTGAAGCTCTAAAGTCGGCTCAAGAGCGGTCCATTGAATCGAAAATACAGCCCCCGGATCTTCTCCTTTATAAAGAATAGGCGAAATAATAGGTCCATGGCGCGTTACGGTTACTTCAAACGCTTCATCTTCCTCGCCTTTTACACTGATGGTTTCATCCCGCACTTCCGCTTGCTCCCATTTCCCTTCATACAGAAATTGCGTCGAATCTTCCGGATTCGGAGTTTCAATATAAAGGTCTTGAACATCCGGCCCAACATTTGTTACACCCCAGGCGATTTCTTCATTATGGCCGAGAATAATTCCCGGAATGCCGGCAAAGATCACGCCGCTGACGTTCTGCTCCGGCGACTGAAGATGCATCTGATACCAGATGGACGGCGTACTCAGACCTAAATGCGGATCATCCGCAAGCAGCGGCAGCCCACTTTCCGTTTTGTCTCCCGAGACGACCCAGTTATTGCTGCCATTGAATTCAGGCGGAATGACCGAGGCATCGAATTCTCCGGCCACTTTCACCGGCTGCTTTTTATTTGCAGCAAGAATGGAAGGCGCATTATCCGGATAAGCAATAAACAATTCTTTTGCTTTATCTTCCGGGAATGCATTTAGCGCCCAGTGGCGGACTGCCAGTGTGTTCCAATTCCCCCCTAAATCATAGGCCATGTACTTTCCGATTGTCAGCGAATCGAGCGGCGTCCATTCTTCCGGTTCATAGCCGAGCAGAGCGAACTCATAGCTTAATGTGCCTTCCGCTTTCGCTTCTTCCATGTATGCATTGACGCCTTCTGCGAACCATTCCAATACTTGCTTCGCTTCGTCGCCGTAGCCCTCCCAGGATTTTTCAGCGGCATCCCTCAAACTGAACGTCCGGAAACGTTTATCCGTATCCACCGCAGCGGCGCCTACCACTTCTGCCAGGCGCCCGCTTGCCTGCCGCCGCGACAAATCCATTTGGAACATGCGGTCCTGCGCTTGGACATACCCTTGCGCCCGGTATAAATCCGCGTCCGTTTCCGCTTCAATATGCGGTACGCCAATCTCGTCGCGGATGACCGTCACATCTTCATCCAATATTTTTACGGCCATCTTCCCTTCAATTACTGCTTCCGACTTCCCTATGTAAACGTTTACAAAAATCAATGCTGCAACGATGATTAAAGCAAGCACCCCGACTGTTCCCAAGACCCACTTCAGCCATCTTCTCTTTTTCCCCATCTAACTTCCCCCTTTTCTGTACCTTTGTCTATTCGACAGCCGAAATGAAAATCCTCCAATGAAATGGCGCCAGTGAAAAATTTCCAAACAAAAAAGGAGCTGCCCCAAAATCACTCGGGACAACTCCTTTGCAAAACAAAAGGCATCTAGCGCCTTTTCGTCGTTAGGCCATATCTTCGCCGACAATTTTCACTTCCAGCTCCAAGTCAATTCCGAATTTTTCACGGACCGCTGACTTGACCATTTCAATCGTCTTGATGTAATCGTTCGCTGTAGCATTGTTTTTATTGACAATAAATCCGGCATGCTTCGTCGAAACTTCCGCTCCGCCAAATCCTTTGCCCTGCAACCCGCTTTCCTGGATCAGCTTACCGGCAAAGTTTCCAGGCGGCCGCTTGAAAACACTTCCTGCTGATGGAAATTCCAGCGGCTGCTTTGTTTCGCGCTGCATCGTCAAATCGCTCATTTTCGCATCAATGACGAGCTGATTGCCGAATTCCAATTCGAACTCTGCCGATAAGACATAATAGCCTTTTTTCGTAATGATGCTCTTGCGGTAACCCAGTTCCAAATCTTCCTTTGAAAGCTCAAGCTTGTTGCCTTCTTTCGTCAGTACCGTAGCTTTGCGGATCACATCTTTGATTTCTCCGCCGTAAGCTCCGGCATTCATCGCCATCGCACCGCCGATTGATCCTGGAATGCCGCAAGCAAATTCCAAGCCCGTCAACCGGTTAGAAGCTGCCGCTTTCGAGACTTCCTTAATATTAGCGCCGCCTTGTGCGTAAACCGTTGTCCCTTCGATGCGGATCGTGTGCAAACTCTTCAAGTTCAAGACAATGCCCCGTACGCCGCCGTCACGGACGACCATATTCGACCCGTTGCCGAGAAGCAATAACGGAATATTGTTTTCATATGCATATTTCACGGTATAAGCCGTTTCATCTTCAGTCGTTGGTGCAACAAAAATATCAGCTGGCCCACCCATTCTTGTTAAGGTATGCAGGTGTAGCGGTTCGTCCATTTTTACGTGATCATCCGCCAAAAAACGGCGAAGATCGTGAAGCCATGTTTCTTTCGTCATTCCACGCAAATCCCTTCTAAACTTTAACTTCTATAAGTATCCGATTTTATTGGGAATTTGACAAGTGAAACCCCGATGATAAGGTCTAAAGTACGATAAATAAAAAAAGTACAGACAATTCGAAAGAAAAAGTCATTCTTGCGATAAAAATATCTCGAATTCGAGAATTTTTATTTAAAAACAATTGACATCAAGATGCCAGTCGGATATAGTTACATTTAGTTAGTACATTCTAGGAGGAATTATACAATGAAAAAATGGACAATCGACCCAGCACACTCAGAAATCGGCTTTTCAGTCAAACACATGATGATCTCTAAAGTGAAAGGTTCATTCGAATCTTTCGACGCTGTCGTAGAAGCGAACGAAGAAGACTTGAGCGGCGCATTGATCGATTTCAAAATCGATGTTGCAAGCATCAACACAAACAACGAAGACCGCGACAACCACTTGCGTTCTGCTGATTTCTTCGACGTAGAAAACTACCCGGAAATCAAATTCAGTGCAAACGATATCACCAAAAAAGGCAGCGAATACGAATTGACAGGCGATCTGACAATCAAAGGCGTAACGCGCCCTGTAACTTTCGAAGTTGAGTACGGCGGAAAAGGCACAAACCCTTGGGGCCAAGAAGTTGTCGCTTTCAGCGCTGAAGGCAAAGTAAACCGCAGAGATTTCGGCCTTACTTGGAACCAAGCACTTGAAACAGGCGGCGTATTAGTCGGCGAAGATATCAAGATTTCATTGGAACTTGAAGCGAACCCGGCATAAAGATAGAAAAAAGCAGTGCGGAACCCACCGCACTGCTTTTTTTAATCTCCAAGTTTTTTCAGCGGCTTTACTGCCGGCCCTTCCAGCACTTCCCCGGTGTACGAGAATCGCGAACCGTGGCATGGGCAATCCCACGAACGTTCGGCGTCATTCCAGCCGACTTCACAGCCCATATGCGTACACGTCGTATTGACCAGATGCACTTGGCCGTATTGATCGCGGTAGCCGCCTGCTTTTTTGTTGCCGACTTTCACCAAGCCGCCTTCATCGTTCTGCAAGTTTTCCACCGTTTTAGACGGCATCTTCAATTTGCCTTTCACCAATTCTTTAGCAACAGATGCGTTGTCTTTGATGAAGCTTGCCGCATCCACCGCTTTCATTTTCGTGCGCGTCGGATTGAAAAGCGCGGCATATGGATTGGATTTCCCTAGAACTTGGTCCGTCAGCATAAGCCCTGCAAGCGCTCCGTTCGACATGCCCCATTTATGGAAACCGGTCGCCACCAGAATATTGTCATACCCGGCAGTAATCGTCCCGATATACGGCACTTGATCCAGCGTTGTGATGTCTTGGGCAGACCAGCGGTACGGAATTTCCTCGATGCCGAAATGCTCTTCGCCGAATTTCTCCAAGTTTTCGTAATGCTTCATGGTCGGCGGTTTGCTTTTGCCGCTGCCATGGCCGTCTCCGCCGATCAATAATAATTTTTCGCCGTTTTCATCTGTTGCGTACCGCAGCGAACGGGAAGGCATATCACAGCTTACATACATATCATTTGGAACTTCTCCTTTGACTTTGGCCGCGACCACATAAGAACGGGTAACGGAAAGGCGCGAAAAATACATGCCGTCAAAATCATTAAACGGATAATGCGTAGCCACAATGACTTTGTTGCAGGACAAGTGCGACATGTTTTCTGTTTGGATCACGGGATCGTTTTTGCTCAATATTTTTACTGCCCGGGTCTGTTCGTAAATCTTGCCGCCGAGGCGTTCGATTTCTTCGACAAGCTTCGCCAAGAATTTTACCGGGTGGAATTGCGCTTGGTTGCGCATGACGATCGCTTCTTTCACATCGAAAGGAAGCTCTACTTCGTCTTTCGCTAAACCGCCGTCAATTCCAAGCTGCAGGTAGGCTTCCGCCTCTTTTTCAACCAATTTGGCGCCAATTGCGGTATTGGCATAGACAAAAGCATTTTGATGAGAAAAGTCGCAGTCGATATCCAAATCAGCGGCCGTTTTTTCGATAAAGTCCAGGCCGTCCATATTCGCTTGGTAATACAATTTCGCTTGTTCTTCTCCAATCAGCTTGATTAACGGGAAATAAAACAATCCATGCTGGGCCGTGATTTTGGCAGTCGTGTAGCCTGTGACTCCGTCGATTAATTTCCCGGCATCAATCAACGTCACTTTTTTTCCAGCTTTCGCTAATAGATAAGCGCTGATGATTCCTACAATTCCTCCGCCAACGATGCCGATATCTGTGGATTCATTTGCTTGAAGCGCAGGAAAACTCGGAACCTCTTTGTATTGTCTCCAATATGATTTTGGCATTTCCGGAACGCGGCTTTGCTTTTCTTCTTGTGTCATGCCCATCCTCCTATAACCGTAATTTTGCTTATTAGTTGTCTACCCCCTCCCCCGCTATCTTAATCCGTACAAAAAAACCGGAAGCGATATTCGCTTCCGGGTTCTCTGCCGCTCCATTATTCGTTTTCACAAGAATCGCCAGTGCAATAGCTGGTTTTGCTTTTGCCCATCGGTTTTAAAGCCGGGCGTATGCCTTCTTCGTCCGCGATTTGACGGATCGAATCCACAAATGCTTCCAGCGGCTGAGCGCCTGAAATGGCATATTTGCGGTTAACCACAAAGAATGGCACACCTTGAATACCGATTTGGCGGGCTTCCATAATGTCCGCCTCTACTTCTGCAAGAAAACGGTCAGAGGCAAGAACTTCTTTCGCTTCTATCCGGTCCAAGCCGACCTCTTCAATAATAGCCAATAAAACTTCTGCATCACCAATATTTTTGGCTTCGATAAAGTAATGGTGCAGCAAACTTTCCGTAAGCTCAGGAGCTTTGCCTTTCTCTTCCGCCCATTTCACTAGACGGTGGGCGGCCATGGTATTGGCTTCGACCATGCCGTCAAAATTATATTCAAGGCCCACAGTACGCGCGTGCTGCGCTACGCCTTTCGTCATTTCCTTCGCTTGCTCTACTGTCTGCCCCATTTTCTTCGCTAACGATTCGTAAGTTGAAATCGTGGAATCGACGGGTGTATCGGGGTTTAACTGATATGCTTTAAATGAAATTTCAGCCTGCGGCTCAAACCCAGTTCGTTTCAATGCTTGTTCAAGTGTTCGTTTGCCTATGTAGCAAAACGGGCATACGTAATCTGACCAAATTTCGATTTTCATTATATCCACCTCTTTAAATAACTATAACAACGAAAAACAAGACCCTCAATTTTTTTGCTTAGGACAACCGAAAAGCGACGGCACCCGCTTAGCTCCGAAAGGCATAAGACGGTTCAGCGGAGCGGCGCTCTTTGCCGCATAGCTGAGCTGGCTTATGACCCGAGGAGCTGGGTCGCCGGAGTCTGGACAACCGAAAAGCGACGGCACCCGTTTAGCTCCGAAAGGCATAAGACGGTTCAGCGGAGCGGCGCTCTTTGCCGCATAGCTGAGCTGGCTTATGACCCGAGGAGCTGGGTCGCCGGAGTCTGGACAACCGAAAAGCGACGGCACCCGCTTAGCTCCGAAAGGCATAAGACGGTTCAGCGGAGCGGCGCTCTTTGCCGCATAGCTGAGCTGGCTTATGACTCGAGGAGCTGGGTCGCCGGAGTCTGGACAACCGAAAAGCGACGGCACCCGTTTAGCTCCGAAAGGCGACTACACCTGCCAGAAAACCGCAATAAAAAAACTGACCCCATAAAGGGATCAGCTTAATGCTTCAGTGATGACTGGAACAATTTGTTTTTTGCGGGAAACGACACCTGGCAACAGCACTCGGTTATCGACCACACTTGCTTTAAATGCACCTTCAATGATTCCTGCTTTTTTGCCAAGAACGATGGCTACTGAATCGTTGTTTAAAATATCGGTTACCACAAAAGTAAACAGGTCCAATTCTTTTTTCGCAATGACTTGTTCCATCAATACTTCCAATTCAGCTTGGCGGCCAATGACTTCATTGACATCAATCGCATTGACTTGAGCCACTTCAAAACGGTGGTCGCCGGCTTCAAATTCCTTTGAGTCCAAAGACATCAAGTCTTCCAATGTTTTATTGCTCAAATCCGCCCCTGCTTTTAACATCGCTAAACCATATTCAGCCGCATCGACTCCGGCAATTTCAGCCAGCTCTTTTGCAGCTGCCACATCTTGAGGCGTGCACGTCGGCGATTTGAACAAAAGAGAATCCGAAAGGATGGCTGACAGCATAAGGCCTGCCATATCCGCCGGGACCTCCACTTCGTTTTCCTTGAACAATTTCAGCAGAATGGTTGCTGTACAGCCGACAGGTTCCGCACGGAAATAAAGCGGATCCGTTGTTTCGAAATTGGCAATCCGGTGGTGGTCGATCACTTCGATCACTTGAACATCGCCAATATCTTCAGCGCTCTGTTGGCGCTCGTTGTGGTCGACAAGAATAACTTGCGATACTTCTTCTGAAACACGTTTGACAAGACGCGGTTCAGCTGCTGAGAATTTCTCCAATGCAAATAAAGTTTCGTTATTCAGATCACCTAACCGAATCGGCTCAGCGTCCATTCCGAGTTGGTTTTTTAAGTATGCATATGAAATAGCCGAACAAATGGAATCCGTATCTGGATTTTGATGGCCTAATACAAAAACGTTTGACATGATTTTGCCCCCTGATTAATGTTAGTTTCCGTGCTTATTTTACCACAAGTAGAAGTGGAGCCAAAATACATTTGGCCTTTGATAATTTATTGTATATTTTCCATTGGAAATTTCAACGGATTTTTTTAAAAAGAAATAAAAATTTCTAAATTATCAAATTTATTAATACAATTAGGCTAATTTATTACTACTATTATACATTTTCTTACCTTTTTATAGGTATTTTAAAATTCATTTCATAAAATTTAAAAAATTATATACATTCCAATAGGACAAATGATATAATTCTCATAACTTATAGCAATAAAAATAGAAAGGGGAAATTTTTTGTGACTATATTACTGGAAAAAAAATACATTCCTTTGTCCGACTATTTTTCATCTGCTTCCAATCCCGTGATCACGTTGACATTTACAGAAATCGAACAAATTATGGGGCAGCAATTGCCCAATGCAGCCTATTTGAATAGAAGCTGGTGGAAAAAGACAAAACCGCCGGCCAAACATTTCCATGCCTGGATGGATGCGGGCTACTATGTCAGCCAAGTGGAAACCAACCGCTTTGTCCGATTTGAAAAAATCGATGCATCAGGCGATCGCCATTCAAAACACCATAACCGAAATGAAGACATTCTATTGATTCGTTCTGCCGGACATGGGGACGCCCGTTCGCTGATCACCTTACAGAAAATCGTAGAAGCAGAATCCGAATATATGCTGTACGGAAAAGATGAGCGCCACCAGTCTACCCAAAGCGTCCGCAAACAAATCATCGACTGGAAGCAGCAGGGCCATTCGACCATCCTGATTGCCATCTTAAACGGTGAACCTGTCGGCTATTTGATGATCATGGGCAATGAAGCGAAACGTGCAGCCCATCGTGCATCTCTTGAATTAGGCATTCAAAAACATGCCCATAAAAAAGGCATTGCCACTTCGCTGCTCGAAAAAGCCGAAGAATGGGCAGCCACTAAAGGCGTGACCCGCCTCGAGACCACCGTTGTCGAACGGAATACCGCTGGCCGCAAACTTTATGATAAAGCCGGCTATGTAAAAGAAGGCACTCGCAAAAATTCATTGATTATTAACGACCAGGCTTTGAATGAAGTGTATTTAGCTAAATTTCTAGATTAAAAGAGGCTCGCATCCGCGAGCCTCTTTCTATTTAATGCAAAATCTTGAGCCAGAGATACAACCCGGTCAGGGTGATGAATAGCGTTGGAAGCGTCAAGATGATTCCGATTTTGAAATAGTAGCCCCAGCTGATTTTCACACCTTTTACTCTAAGGATATGAAGCCATAAAAGCGTTGCGAGAGAACCGATCGGCGTGATTTTAGGCCCAAGATCCGAACCGATGACGTTCGCGTAAATTAACGCTTCCCTTACCGCCCCCGTTGCATTCGTTTCAGAAATCGCCAATGCGTCGATCATGACGGTTGGCATATTGTTCATGACAGAAGACAGAAGTGCTGCAATAAAGCCCATTCCAATCGTCGCCGCATATAAGCCATGGCCGGCTGTCCATTCAATCGCTGCTGCAAGCACCGACGTAAGCCCTGCATTCCGCAAGCCATAAACCACCACATACATTCCCACAGAGAAAAAGACAATCGCCCATGGGGCACCTTTCAATACCGCTTTTGTGTGTACCGCTTCACTTCTTCGGGCAATCGCCAAGAATAGGACAGCGACAGCACCCGCAATTAACGATACGGGAATTTCAAGCGGTCCGCTGATGAAATAGCCGACAAGCAAGATTGCCACAACACCCCAAGACAAGCGGAACATCTTCAAATCTTTTATGGCTGAAGCCGGCGTTTTTAGTGCGCTGGCATCGAATTGCTTCGGAATGGATTTCCGGAAATAAAGATACAGCACAAGCATACTCGCAGCGATGCTAAAGAAGTTCGGAATGACCATTCGGATGGCATATTCCGTGAAACTGATGCCAAAAAAGTCGGCAGAGACAATATTGACCAAATTGCTGATGACAAACGGCAGCGATGCCGTATCGGCAATAAATCCGGAAGCCATGATAAACGGAAGAATCATCGCGTCTTTGAAATTCAACGCCCGGACCATCGCCAGGACAATCGGCGTAATGATCAGCGCTGCTCCATCATTCGCAAATAATGCCGAAACCACTGCACCAAGGATAATAATGAGAAAAAACATCCGCAGCCCGCTGCCTTTTGCAAATCTGGCTGTATGCAGCGCTGCCCATTCAAAGAAGCCGATTTCGTCCAAAATCAAGGAAATGACAATAAGCGCCACAAATGTCAATGTGGCGTTCCAAACGATGCCTGTCACATCCCAAACATCGCCAAAGTCAACTACTCCCACAAGCAACGCTGCAGCAGCACCGGCCATCGCAGACCAGCCAATCGATAAATTTCGCGGCTGGGCAATGACCAAAAATAACGTAATAGCAAAAATAAAGACGGCTAACCAAACATCCACGTTCTCTACAACTCCCTATTCACAACTAACTTTCTTTCCTTCTGCTTTCAACGTTTGGACCGTCCGTTCCGGTTCCGGAAGCAAACTTAATAAGTGAAGCAATATCGGATACTGGGCATGCCGGATATTCAACGACCATATCGTCCAACGGCTCCGCTTTTCTTCCAGCACCAGCTCCGCTTGCTTTAACTTCTTCATATGCTGGCTGATTGCAGGCTGCGTCATATTCATCAGTTCTGTAAATTCGCAGATGCACAATGAATCTTTCATTAAATACTTTAAGATCCGCATCCGGCTGCTGTCTCCAATTGCTTTCAAGTACAATTCCATTTGGAGGTAATCCAATCCCCTTCACCTTCTTTTCTATAATCCATTCATTATATAAGCATTCGCTTATTGATACAATAGGCATTTGAAGGAGCACGGATCAACGCACTGCAACTTCTACACGAAAAAGCCCCGCCAGCAAATGCCGGCGGGGCTTCCATTCAGTTTATGCTAATTGTTCAAGCAAGCGAAGTGATTCGCGATTGAAGGCAGGAATATCGTCCGGTTGGCGGCTCGTTACCAATTGATCTTGGCAGACAGCCACTTCTTCGTCTACTAATTTCGCACCTGCATATTCCATGTCCACTTGGATGGATTTATAGCCAGTTGCTTTACGCCCTTCAAGCGCTTTAGCCGTAATCAATAACTGAGGGCCATGGCAAATGGCGAAAACCGGTTTTTTCGCATCCATGAATGCTTTCGTAAACGCAACAAAACGGTCGTCCGCACGCAATTGGTCCGGAGAGAATCCGCCTGGCAAGAATAGCGCATCGTAGTCTTCGGGATTTACATCATCAATCCCTTTGTCGATTGTAACGACAGCCTCGCCTTGTTTGCCTGTCACTTCTTTGCCTGCTTCCTCTTCGATCGTAAAGACCTCATGACCTGCATCATTGAATGCTTTTTGCGGATCTGTATATTCCACATCTTCGAACATATCGGTAATTAAAGTTGCAATTTTAGCCACTATCTTCCACTCCTTCTGTTTTAAGTGTTCTCCCTTATTATTCCACGTGAGTGCCACTTTAAACATGAGGTTCAACGAAATTTTGAAACAAATGGATTGTCCTGTTCAAAGAACCGGTACGGATAACTGACCGCTTCGAGTGAATTCCCGATGCCGACGCGCGGCCCTGCTGCAATCGCATGGACCGGTTCGCCTTCCGCAATATACAAAGGGCGCTCTGTAAAATGATGGCCATAATATTCCATCGTAATGCCCATCGCTTTTGTCAATTTCCCTGGACCGCTTGTCCATTGTTTGATCGGCAGATGGCGCCCTCTAAGCTCTGCCATCAAATCGATGCCTTCAACCGGCTCGACCGCGCGTATTAAAATCGCACGCGGTGTATCCACGGGTCCGCTGACTACATTAATGAGCGTATGGGTGTGCATCTGGTACGTATAAACGAGGCCGGCTCGACCGAACATCACCTCGGTCCGTTTCGTCCGGCGGTTGCCGAAACTATGGGCGGCCCGGTCTTCTGCTCCCATATAAGCTTCCGTTTCAACAATCCTCCCGGCTACAATGCCTTCTGGCAGTTCATGGACAAGAATCTGCCCGAGCAAACTGCGCGATAATTCAAGAGTCGGCGCTTCATAGAAGTCCGCTGTTAAAGGTGTAAACATTCGTGCATCCCTCCTATCCGCAATTATACCGAATGAGGGGCGGTTACCGCTTGAATAAGGGGTTCAATTTCTTCGATTGTTTGATTTCGGAAAGCCTCTACAATGGCACTTCCTACAATAAATCCATCCACATCTTCCCGCAGCATATCGACGTGCTGGACTTTGGAGATTCCGAAACCGGCATAAACCGGCACCGGACTCTTTTCCCGCACTTTTCTTGTAAATGTCCGGACGTCCTCCGAAATCTGGTCGCGCGCTCCGGTAATCCCCGTTACCGTAACCGCATAGACAAATCCTTCCGCTTCCTGAAGAATGGCTTCCAAACGCTTTTCTGTAGTAGTCAAGGTCACCAACTGGATCAACGCCACATCTTCTTTCTTTAAAAACGCATGAGCCAATTGGCGGTGCTCATAAGGCAAATCCGGAATAATGACACCGGAGACCCGCGCTTTCTTGCATTCTTTCGCAAAACGCTCTACCCCATAACTAATGACGGGATTTAAATAAGTCATGATCAGCAATGGCACTTCCACCTCAAACGTCCAACTCGCCATTTCTTTCAGCACTTTTTCCAAAGTGACCCCGGCTTTTAGCGCGCGGTTGCCAGCTGCTTCAATCGTCGGCCCGTCTGCCACTGGATCTGAAAATGGAATCCCGATTTCGATGGCAGTCACGCCCGCCTTCTGCAGATAAAGAACTTGTTCGCTTAATTTTTCAAGACCGCCGTCTCCCGCCATAATATATGCCACAAACGCTTTTGCATCTTGTTCCTTCAGCAATTTCAACCGCTTCATGACAAGCCCTCCAATCGCTCTGCATAGGTGGCCATATCTTTATCGCCGCGGCCTGATACACAGATCACCAAAATTTCATCCTTGCCCATCGTTTTGGCTGTTTTTTCCGCCTGTGCAATAGCATGTGCAGATTCGAGCGCCGGAATAATCCCTTCGAGGCGCGAAAAGGAAACGACAGCTTCAAGCGCTTCCTGATCGGTAATGGATTCGTACTCCACTCGTCCGATATCCGCTAAATACGCATGTTCCGGACCGATTCCCGGGTAATCCAACCCCGCTGAAATGGAATGGGCTTCCAACACTTGGCCGGCATCGGTCTGCAGCAATTTCATAAACGCGCCGTGCAGGACACCTTCCGTACCTTTCGTCATTGTTGCCGCGTGCTTTTCCGTATCGAGCCCTTCACCGGATGCTTCTACGCCGATCAAACGGACGGATTCGTCTTTCAAGAACGGATAGAACATGCCAATCGCATTGCTCCCTCCTCCGACACAAGCGAGAACCGTATCCGGCAACCGGCCTTCATGCTGAACGATTTGGCGCTTCGTTTCTTCACCGATTACGCTCTGGAAATCCCGCACCATCGTCGGGAACGGATGCGGCCCTAATGCTGAGCCGATTAAATAATGTGTATCCTCTACATTTGTGACCCAGTAGCGCAGCGCTTCATTGACGGCATCTTTTAATGTCGAGCTGCCTTTTGTCACACTTTCCACTTTCGCCCCCAATAGTTTCATGCGGAATACATTCAGCTGCTGGCGTTTAATGTCTTCCTCTCCCATGAAAATGACGCATTCCAAATCAAATAGCGCACAAATGGTGGCAGTCGCCACACCGTGCTGGCCGGCTCCCGTTTCCGCTACGATTTTCCGTTTCCCCATCCGCATCGCAAGCAATGCCTGCCCAATCGCATTATTGATTTTATGGGCGCCTGTATGATTTAAATCTTCCCGTTTCAAATAAACTTTCGGTCCGCCCCACGCTTCTGTTAACCGCTTCGCAAACGTCAAAGGCTGTTCACGGCCGACATATTCGCTTAAATAATGGTGATATTCTTCTTTAAAGGCAGGATCGCCTTTCGCTTCCATATAAGCATCCTCTAATTCTTTTACTGCTTTCATCAAGGTCTCGGGCACGAATTGCCCGCCGTATTTTCCGAAAAATCCTGTTTTGTCTGCTGTCTGCTGCATCGAATCACCCTTTGCCTGTTGAATGAATTGCTGGATTTTCACTTCATCTTTTCTTCCGTCCGTTTCGACGCCGCTTGATACATCGACCATATAAGGCCCGGTTTGATGGACAGCCGCTTTTACGTTTTCCGCATTCAAGCCGCCAGCCAAAATTAGGCGGGACGCTTCAATTTCTGCCTCTTCGAGCAGCGTCCAATCAAAAACGTGTCCGCTCCCTCCCCGGTAATCCGTTCCGGGCGCATCAACTAATACAAAATCCGCAACAGAATTCTCAAGCCGCGCCACATCTTCTTTCCCGCGAATGGAAAATGCCTGAATGACAGGAACTTTAATCTCCCGCACTAGTTCATCCGGTTCATCGCCATGAAGCTGCACCATTGTCAGCGGCACCTTTTCAACCGTTTCTTCAATTTCTTCTATAGAAGCATTGACAAAGACGCCGATTTTTTCTGCACTGACCGGCGCATGCTTCGCCAGTTCCGCTGCCCGTTCGATCGATACGCGCCTTTTGCTCGGCGCAAAAACAAACCCAATCGCATCGGCCTCTTTCGCTGCTTCCACATGCCGCTCTTCCATCAGTCCGCAAATTTTCACTTTCGTCATTTGATCGCCTCCACTGCCGTGGCTTCTTCGATCCATTGCCCTGGATCCTCTGCTCTCATCAGCGTCTCGCCGACCAAAATCCCAGAAGCGCCGCAGCCGTAAACAAACGCGGCGTCTTCTTTTGTCCGAAGCCCGCTTTCGCTGATTAATACACGCTCGCCGTCGAAAGGAAATCTCGCTGCCAATTCAGCCGTGCGTTCAAGCGATACGTCAAATGTTTTCAAGTCCCGGTTATTGATGCCGATTAATCGGGCGTCCACTGCCAAAGCGCTCGTTAATTCTTCTTCGTCATGGACTTCCACTAAAACTTCCAGCCCAATTGCCGTAGCATGGCGGTATAATCGCTGCAGCTCCTGATCTTCCAAAGCTGCCGCGATCAACAAAACAATCGTCGCTCCGGCTCCTTTTGCCCGGTCAATCTGAATTTCACTGATCATGAAATCTTTGCAGAGAACCGGAATTGATACGGCTTGCGCCACTTTTTGCAAGTCCTTGATCGACCCTTTAAAATATGTTTCATCCGTCAAAACTGAAATGGCCGCTGCACCGGCATGCTCGTATTTCTGTGCCTGAGCCACAATGTCCACTTCCATTTGAATGGCCCCTTTGGACGGAGATGCCCGTTTGATTTCCGCAATGACCCCATTCTTTTTCTTAAGATGGTCTAGCAGCTTTGATTTCCCGGGAAATACATGGGACATTTGCTCTTCTTTCTTGTAAGCCTGTATTTCCTGCCGTTTCGTTGCGATGATTTTATCGAGAATGTTCACACCAACACCCCCGCAGCCAGACGGTGAAGTTCAAATACTCGTGCCGTTTCCCCGTCAATAAGGGATTTTCGTGCTTGATGTACGCCTTCAGACAAGGTTTGTGCACGTCCGCTAATATAGAGCACCGCTCCTGCGTTTAATGCCACCGTATCTAAATAAGGGCTTTCTTTGCCACCTAAAACTTCTAAAAAGATTTCGGCATTGCGTTTTGGGTCGCCTCCGCGTATGGCACTGATCGGCGCTGGCTCCAGCCCGACATCATTTGGATGGACTGACATTTTCCGTAGCCCTTCTTCATCAAATATCATCATTTCGTTAATGCCCGCTAACGACAATTCGTCCAGCCCGCCTGCTCCGTGAACGACCGCTCCGCGCTTTCTGCCAAGCCGCATTAAAGCTTCCGCCATCGGCTCCATCATGTCCCGGCGGTAAACACCCGTCATTTGCACCGTGATCGGCAACGGATTCGCCAGCGGGCCGACCAGGTTGAAAATCGTCGGAGTCGCAATCGATTTTCTGACAGCCCGCAAATTGCCGAGTGCCGGGTGGATAGCCGGCGCGAATAAAAACACAATCCCTGTTTGATCCAGCATTTCTGGAATTGAATTCACATCCACTCTAGTGGAGATGCCGAGTTCTTCCAACACATCGGAACTTCCGGTTTTGCTCGATACGCTCCGGTTGCCGTGCTTCGCAACCGCCATGCCGCAGCTTGCCAAGACAAATGCGGTCAACGTGCTGATATTAAAACTATAGGAGCGGTCGCCGCCCGTGCCGCACACGTCTACCAGTTCACCTTGGATGTCTGGCAACGCCACCGCTTTTTCACGCATAGCCTTCACCATTCCGACCAACTCATCTGCCGTTTCACCTTTTTCATGAAGGCCGACCAAAAACTGTTTCACTTCAGGTTCCGGAATTGCTCCGTCCAATAAATCCAATGATTTTTCATACATGCTCTGCTCTGATAAATTCTCTGCTCTTCTCATACTCTCTCTCCTCAGCTCGTATTTTAAATGCAAAAATCCCCGCAACCGGAAGAAAATCCGGTTGCGGGGACGGGGGTTAACCGCGGTACCACCACGCATTAATGCAATTCTGCACTCACTTAAAACAGGCTCTTACGCCTTTCCCTTTAACGCAGGGCCTACGTCTCCCTTACTCGCTTCCGCTTTCAGGCCAGCTCTCCTAAGTCCATTCGCGCAAGTCACCCAATCAGCTTCCACCAGCCGCTGACTCTCTACATAGATGTGCTTG
Organism: Planococcus massiliensis; assembly: GCF_000821325.1. Lineage (NCBI taxonomy): Bacteria > Bacillati > Bacillota > Bacilli > Caryophanales > Caryophanaceae > Planococcus > Planococcus massiliensis. The sequence goes on from NZ_CCXS01000001.1 coordinate 2,955,678, forward strand.
CCTACTCGTCTCAATCCTCGATTTGAACACTCTTCTATTCTCAACTCTTCTAAGCTCTTCTCTCAAATAGACTTGCCGCTCGTCCAACAAGTTGTCCCTCATATTAAATTCTTTTGTTTATTCTGTCAAGTCATTCATTTCACAGGGCTGAATTTATGGAGGCAGAACGCTGCCGGAAGAAAGGATGTGCATGCCGTTCAAAACCTTTCAATACCGGCGCCAGGCAGCAATCGATTTCCAGTGATAGCCGGTACCATTCTTGCCAATTTTTTGTTTTGAAATAGGTAGCAACTTCAGCATGCTCGGCAGTTCCTTGTGCTTTGCCGTACCAAGCTTCCCACTCCGGCTTGCCCGCAAAATCGCAGAATTGATGCCAAAACTTTTCTTCAAGCGCACCCAATGTGACGTAGCGGCCATCTTTTGTTCCATAAATGGCGTAATTCAGAATCGCCCCTGAAATTTCAGGAACGCCGTTTTCCGAAACGCCTTTTTCAAAGTAGATATCATGATTGCCTTGAAATTCCGCCATCGCTTCCGCAAGGGCAATATCCAAATGAACCCCTTTGCCGGTGCGGATCCTGCCAAATAGCGCAGCAATGATTTTCTCCGATGCAAGCAGTCCGCCTGTATAATCGGCAAAGGTGTTTGTTGGGTGGATCGGCTTTCCTGAAGCATCCGCCATTTGATCCAGCGCGCCGGACAATGCCAAATAATTTAAATCATGGCTGCCAAGGTGTGCAAGCGGGCCATCCTGCCCGTAGCCGGAGAGCGAACAATAAACCAAGCCCGGATTGATTTGGCACAGCGTTTTATAATCCAGGCCAAGCTTCCGCATCACGCCCGGACGGAAAGTTTCAATCAACGCATCGGCCTCTTTGGCCAACTCAAGCATTTGCCGCCGCCCTTCTGCCGACTTCAAATCAAGATGCACAATGGTTTTCCCTTTATTGTTGGCCGTATGGACATGGCCTCCGCTCATATAGCGGGCCGGATCGCCTGTAGGCGGCTCCACTTTGATGACTTCCGCTCCCATTTCCGCCAATCTCATACCGGCATATGGTCCAGGGACATAATAAGTGACATCAAGAACCCGGATTCCTTGCAATGCCCCATCCATTTTAAAGGCCCATTCGTTTGGCAATAATGGTTTTCATGATTTCATTGGATCCAGCGTAAATAGCGGCTACAGGCGTATCACGGTAGCGCCTCGCAATTTCGTATTCTTCCATATAGCCGTATCCACCGTGCAACTGCATGCATTCAGCCGCCACTTTTTTTGCCCGGTCCGTCAGCCAGTATTTTGCCATCGATACTTTTGAAACGATGTCTTTGCCGGCCATATGATCTTCAATCAGCGATTCCAGGAACGAATGGCCGAGTTCAATTTCCGTAGCAATTTCCACCAATTTAAATTGGGTATTCTGGAAAGAGCCGACCGCTTTGCCGAAAGCTTTACGGGACTTTACGTAATCAAGCGTCATCTTCAGCATTTCTTCAGAAGCCGTTTGAGCAGCGATTGCCACAACAAGGCGTTCTTGCTGCAATTTTTCCATCAAATAAGTGAAGCCTTTGTTTTCTTCGCCGATCAGGTTCGCAGCAGGCACGATGCAGTCTTCAAAATACAGCTCCGACGTATCTTGGGCGTGCAATCCGACTTTTTCAAGTTTTCGCCCTTTCGTAAACCCAGGCATCCCTTCTTCCACCATCAGCAAGGAAATGCCGCGGTGCTTGGATTCCGCCTTCGGATCTGTTCTTACGACCACTACAACGTGCGTCGAATTGATGCCATTTGTAATAAAAGTTTTTTGGCCATTGACGATGTAATTGTCGCCGTCTTTCACCGCAGTCGTTGAGATATTCGCCAAATCAGATCCTGCACCGGGTTCGGTCATGGCGATGGCTGTGATGTATTCTCCTGTCACGCAGCCCGGCAGCCAGCGCTGCTTTTGTTCTTCCGTGCCATATGCTTCGATATACGGCACAGTAATATCATTATGAAGACCGACACCGGTCAAACTCGTACCTACCCGCTCCAATTCTTCGCCAATAATGACCGCATAGCGGAAATCGAGGCCTAAGCCTCCGTACTGCTCTTCGACTTGTGGACATAAAAAGCCCATTTCGCCCAGTCGGCTCCAAAACGATTTCGGAATGATATGGTCTTTCTCCCATTGACCGTATTGCGGAATCGCTTCTTTTTCAAGAAACTTGCGCAGCGACTTGCGGAACATTTCGTGTTCTTCTTCTTCAAACCGGTATTTTGCCATAGTAATTCCCCCTTATCCCTTGCTTTTTATTTATTTCGGCTGCATGCGGATCGCACCATCGAGGCGGATGACTTCCCCATTCAGCATTGGATTCTCAGCAATGCTTTCCACTAATTGAGCAAATTCATCCGGACGCCCGAGCCTTGCCGGAAATGGTACGGAAGCGGATAGCGACTGGACAGCCGCTTCCGGCAGCCCATCGAACATCGGCGTCTGCATCAAACCTGGCGCGATCGCCATGACCCGGATTCCGTCACGCGCAAATTCTCTCGCAATCGGCAAAGTCATGGACACAATGCCTCCTTTGGAAGCGCTATAAGCCGCCTGGCCGATTTGCCCTTCGTAAGCCGCAACTGAAGCTGTGGAAACGATCAGCCCGCGCTCCCCCTCTGCATTCGGTTCATTTTTTTGCATTGTGGCTGCTGCCACGCGGATCACATTGAAAGACCCAATTAAATTGACGCTGATGACCTTTTCAAATTGCTCGAGCGGCATCGGTTCGCCTTTCGATACGACTTTGCCCGGCGTCCCAATGCCTGCGCAATTGACAACAGCAGTAACTGAACCGAACCGCTCAACCACTCGAGCTAAATTCGTTTCTACTTGCCCTGCATTGGTGACATCTGTTTCGAAATATACGACCCGTTCTTCTCCAAGTTCTTCGATCAATGCTTCCGCCCGCTGCCTATTGAGGTCGAAGATGGCCGCTTGTCCGCCCGCTTTCACGATGCGGCGCACCGTCGCTTCGCCTAGCCCTGAAGCACCGCCTGTGACGACTGCTCTAATTTCCGCTAACTTCATGCATTTCCCTCCATTCCTTTATAAATGCTCAATAATCGTCGCATTCGCCATTCCCATTCCTTCGCAAATAGCCAGCAGCCCATACTTGCCACCTGTCCGCTCCAGCTCATGAAGCAAAGAAACCAGCAGTTTCGTGCCGGTCGCACCAAGCGGATGCCCCAGCGCAATGGCACCGCCATTGACATTGAGCTTCTCCGGATCCGCACCTGTGTCCGCAAGCCATGCAAGCGGCACTGGCGCAAATGCTTCATTGACTTCGTAGCGATCCATATCATCAATGCTCAGCCCTGCTTTCTCCAGCACTTTTTTTGTCGCCGCAATCGGACCGGTCAACATGAGCGTCGGGTCAGATCCGACAACTGCCCGCGCGATAATGCGCGCTTGCGGTTTTAGCCCAAGTTCCTCCGCCTTTTCGCGCGACATCAGAAGGACCGCCGAAGCGCCGTCGCTCATCTGGCTCGCATTGCCAGCCGTAATCACGCCATTTTCATCAAAAACGGTCTTTAACCCACCCAGCACTTCCATCGTCGTCCCAGGGCGCGGCCCTTCGTCTACAGCCACCGACTGCTTTACGCCGCCTTCACTTTCAATTTCGATTGGAACGATTTCTTTTTCAAAATGGCCGTTGTCAATCGCGGTTTTCGCCCGTTGATGGCTCTGGACAGAATAAGCATCCAGCTGCTCGCGGCTCAATCCCCATTTTGCAGCAATCCGCTCCGCCGATAAGCCTTGATTGATGATTTCGTACTGTTCGGTCAGTTTTGTGCTGGGTTTGGCTCCTTGCATATTTGAGAACATCGGCACCCGTGTCATGCTTTCTACACCACCGGCAATGACAATATCCATATCTCCCGCTAAAATGGCTTGGGCCCCAAAATGCACGGCTTGCTGGCTCGACCCGCATTGGCGGTCAATCGTAACCCCCGGCACGTAATCGGGAAATCCCGCAATCAAAGCAGCAGTGCGGGCAACATTTCCCCCTTGTTCCGCCACTTGCGAAACACAGCCTAAAATAATATCTTCCACTTGCCCTTTACTTATTCCGGCTCTCTCCACCAGTTCATCAAGCACTAAAGCAGCCAGTTCGTCCGGCCGCGTTTCTGAAAACATCCCTTTTCTTCGCCCTACCGCCGAACGGACTCCTTCAACAATCACAACTTCTCTCACTGTTTTCACCTCGTCTTAGTATTTTCTTCTATTGAAATGAAATCGTTTTCATTTGATTGAATTGAATGACTATTCACTCATTATAATCATTGTACAAGAAGGATTTACGAAATACCATAAAAAAAGAACCGCGGATTCTCCCGCGGTTCAAGCCTATTATTCTTCAATCAATCCTTTTTCAATTAAGAATTCGCGCGCAACGTCGCTTGCCACTTCCTGGTCAATGTCCACTTTCGCATTCATCGCCAGCATTTCCTCTTCCGTAATCTGACCGGCAAGCCCGTTCAGCACTTCTTCCAACTCCGGATATTCTTCCAGTGCCTCTAAGCGGACAACAGGTGCCGCGTCGTATTTCGGAAAGAAGGAGAGATCGTCTTCAGTCGTCTCTAAATCGAACAATCCGATCCGGCTATCCGTGGTGAATGCCGGAATGACATCGACATCCCCGTTTTTCACCGCCTCATACATAATCGCCGGGTCAAAACTTTCAGTAGCCGAAAATTCGAATGGATAGGTGGCGATCATGTCATCATAGCCATCGCCCTGGCGTTCATAGAATGGATGCGGAGCGCCAAAAGTCATGTCTTCCGTTTTCGAAATTTCAGCAAGGTCCGAGTAGGTTGCTGCATCATAGCCGCTGTCTTTTGAAAAAGCTAACGTATAGCCATTTTCAAAGCCCAGCGGTTCAAGCCATGTGGCATCCAACGTTTCTTCATATCCCTCACGCACACGCTCGAGCACTTCTTCTGAAGACTGGCCCGAAACGGCTTCTTCTTTCAGTACATCCTTTAATCCCGTGCCCGTATATTCCACATACAAATCAATATCGCCTTTTTCAAGAGCCGGCGTTAGAATCGACACTTCGCCAAGTCCATCTTCATACTCCACCTTGTATTCAGAATTCGCTTCAATATACTGCCCGAGAATATGCGGAAGAATATACTGCTCTGTCCAAGGCTTCCCGCCAATAACGATCGGTTCGCTTTCAGATGATCCTGAACCGCAGCCCGACAGCACAGCAGAAGTGAGCAAGGCCATTCCTAATATAGATTTCTTCATCAATGATTCCCCCTAAAGTTTAAGGCCTTTCGGCGTAGTTCTTTTTTCAATCCATTTCAATATCAAATCAAAGCCGATGGCCAAAAGCGCAACCGGCAAAGCTCCAGCCAGAACTAATGAATTATTGTAGGATTGCAGCCCGCGATAAATAATATCCCCAAGTCCGCCTGCTCCGACAAAAGTGGCCAGCGTCGCAATTCCCACCGTCAATACAGTCGCAGTCCGAATGCCCGCCATAATAAAAGGCAGCGCGAGCGGCAATTCGATTTGCCGAAGAATTTGTGTACGCGTCATTCCCATGCCGCGGCCTGCTTCAATGACAGAACCGTCGACTCCTGTAATCCCCGTATAGGTATTCCGCAAAATCGGCAGCAAGGCATAGATAATGAGTGCAATCAAAGCTGTCGGCGAGCCGATGCCAAGCAAAGGCACCAAAAACCCAAACAGCGCCAAACTGGGAATGGTTTGAAAAATAGCGGTCACCGCAATGATCGGTTCGGCAAAACGCCGATATCTCGCAATGAGGATTCCAATAGGCAAGGCAATGGCGATGCCGATGGCCACGGCCACAAAAGACAGATAAATATGTTCCAGAAAAGCCGTTTGGATCATGTCTTGCCGGCTGACTAATGTATCGAAGAAATTCATCAAACCAATTCACCTTCTTCTTTCGCCAAAGCAGCTTTCAGCAATTCCCGTTCACCGGCATATACATGGCGGCTCTCCCCTAGACGAATGGCCAAATGGGTTTGGCCGCTTTGTTCCAGCACTTCGAAAGCTTCTTTTACCGTAAGCGAGCCGGATACTTCATGGGCACTGCCTGTCCCTTCCGTTTTAAACAAACCGATAAATTCACTTAAACTCTTATCTCCAAATGGCCGCTGCCGCTGGATTCGCTCGACGCCGATAAAGCTGCGGACAAAATCGTTTGCAGGATTGCCCAATATTTCAGCAGGCGATCCGATTTGCTCCACTTGCCCTTTACGCATCACCACAATGGTATCGGCTATTTTCAGTGCTTCGTCCATATCATGGGTAACAAAAACAATGGTTTTTTGGATGGTCTGCTGTAGATTCCGGAGTTCATCCTGCAGCTGCTCCCGGCTGATCGGATCAAGTGCCGAAAAAGGTTCATCCATCAAAATAATATTGGGATCTCCCGCAAGCGCCCGAACAACACCGACGCGCTGCTGCTGGCCGCCGCTCAATTCCAGCGGATAGCGCTCCAAATATGTTTCCGGGTCTAATCCCGTCAACTCCATCAATTCCTGAATTCTGGAAGCTGTTTTTTCTTTTGGCCAGCCCAACATTTTAGGGACCAGCGAGGCATTTTCTTTAATGGTCATATGGGGAAATAACCCAATACGCTGGATAACGTAGCCGATTTTCCGGCGAAGCTCAACTTCTTCCAAGCCGGTTATCGGCTTTTCGTCAATGTATATTTCGCCCTGTGTCGGCTTTTCAAGTTTATTGACCATCTTCATCAGCGTCGTCTTCCCGCAGCCGCTTGGCCCGATAATAGCGGTCAACTGATGGGATGGAAAAGTCAAACTGACTTCTTTCAATGCTTCTGTTCCATCGGGAAACTGTTTTGTGACTCCTTCAAAACGGATCATTGCATCCGCTCCTTTCTCTCAAACACCACCTAATCCTTTACCCTTAAGCCAGGCGAATTATTCTCGCCTTCCCACTTTGCAAAAAATAAAAAAATCCTCCTTTTAATGATGGAGGATTCAGTAGATGCACCCGTCAGATTGCCCATGCAGAATCCTTGAAATTAGCTAGCCCCTTCAATTTGACCGCCGCCTGTCTGTTGGGTTTCTGCAGAACCAAAACTTTATTTGTCCGAAGATTCTTCTATTACCAAATGTACCGGGTTCGCAATTTGTTCATAGCCGATTTCCTGATAGATTTTATTGGAGGTCGGATTTTTCAAATCGGTGTAAAGCATGGCAAAATCATATTCGTTCAACAGCTCTTCCGTCACTTCTGCCACAAGTGTTCTTGCATAGCCTTTGCGACGATGCTCTTTTGGTGTGAATACAAATGAAACGGTGATCCCTTTTTTGGAAGGGCGAGACTTTTTCATGCAGGAAACCATTTCTCCATCCACTTCCCACACATAAATTTCTTTGCCTTCGATGAAGGAGGCAATTTTGCGGCCGGCCTCTACTTCGGAAGAAACACCAATCCCGGTTTCTTCTTCAAACAGCAGATACCATTGTTCCAAGCGCGGTGCATCCTTCCTATTTGCCACTCGCCAAGCGCCCGGACTTTTAGAAAGCCCCGGTTTGACCGAATCGGTGCGATATAACCCTTGGTCCATGAAGACCCGGGCCGTTCCGCCTTTTTTCTCCGTCCAGGCATCCGCAAAATTCCAGGCAACCGCTTGATCTCCTATGACGGCCCCCACTTCAACTTCAAGATTCAACAGATGGCGGGCAATCCACTTTTCGATGCCTGGCACCTCGTCCAAAACAATGAGCTGCAGCGGGTGGGGCGGCGTCATCAAACAGACTGCTGCGACTTTTCCGTTTTCTTCTGCAGTGGCCAAGAAATATTCTTCATATTTTCCTTCTTTGATCTGGCTAAGAATCCCCAAAAATAAGCTGTGCACGTCTTCACGCTGATAAAGCGGGCCCTCGACTTTATTTGCAAACGCAAACGGCTCCGTCCAAACGATCCATTCCATTTCCCTCACTCATTTCTTTTCGTATCTCTGTTCTATACTGTATTAGCCATAAGGATGAAAATCCCTTTTTTTCGCCAGGATTTTTTCATGCTTTGCTTTTGCAATCAATAAAAAATAGCCTAAACCGGATGCGCGGTTTAGGCTATGCAAAAATTATTCCAATTCCATTTGTTTCGTCTCTATTCCCAAGAAAGCAACAGCCAAAGCACCGAGGATAATCGAAACGCAGAAAATGCCGAAAATCCATTCAATGCCGTAGCCTGCAGTTAACATTGAACCCACCAATAACGGCCCCAATATCCCGCCGACGCGTCCAAATGACGCCGCCATGCCCGTTCCGGTCCCTCGGATGACCGTTGGATACTGTTCCGGCGAGTAAGCATACAAAGCTCCCCAAGCTCCAAGGTTGAAGAAAGACAAGAACGCCCCGGCAGCGAGAAGCATGCCGACCGTTTCCGCATTCCCGAAAACGAGCGCACTCGCAGCCGTACCGATTAAATACGTCACCAGCACAAATTTACGGCCGATTTTTTCAATGAGCCAAGCAGCCGAGAAATAGCCGGGCAACTGTGCCAGCGTCATGATCAAAACGTAGCCGAAACTCTGGATTAATGTGAACCCTTTTAATACCATGACGCTCGGCAGCCAAAGGAACATGCCGTAATAAGAAAAGACGACGGTAAACCAGACAATCCAAAGCATCAATGTCGGCTTGCGGTATTTCTTGGACCATACATCTTTAATGTTCGTCGAAATCGAGCGCAGGACGTCTTTTTTCGCTGAAAATTGCGGTGAATCCGGCAAGTTGATGCGCAAGTAAAGCGCATATAATGCCGGCAATGCGGTCAGCAGCAAGGCTATGCGCCATCCGTACGAAGGAATGATAAAGTACGAAATCAATGCCGCGATCAGCCAGCCGGCTGCCCAAAAACTTTCGAGCAGCACCACGACTCTGCCCCGTTCTTTCGCCGGCACACTTTCAGACACAAGTGTTGAAGCCACCGGCAGTTCGCCTCCTAATCCCATCCCTACAAAGAAACGCAAAATGATGAAGGCTGCAAGTGTCGTCGTAAGGGCGGAAACTCCGCTCGCCAACGAGAAGAGCAGCAAGGTGATGATAAAGATCTTTTTTCGGCCGACACGGTCAGCGTAGATGCCAAATATAAAAGCACCGACAGCCATTCCAATTGAATTGACACTGCCGATCCATCCCATTTGAGCGGTAGTCAGATTCCAATCTTCGTGCAGCGCCGCAATGACAAACGATAGGATTCCGACATCCATTGCATCGAAAAGCCACCCGAGGCCTGCAACGCCCAGTAATTTATTTCTTGAGATGGGCGCCGTATTTTTTTCACTTATAGTAGCCATTTGAACTCCCCTGTCTTTACACATGTATACTACTGTCTTTACACAGTAACTATACCGTTTATCCCTTATGATGACAAGGAACTTTAAAAAGTTCAATTTTTCAATCTATTCAACTTCCATTGTTGCTGCTGCTCGCAATAATGGCGGCATTGATGCTGGAATACATGGCGGCTTGTTGAGCTTGCATAAGCATTTCGAGCGATGTCGAAACAGAAACAGCTGACACTTCCTGCGTTTTCACCATATCCTTCATGGCGAATTGGACAGCTGTTGTAAACGCCAGATCTTTATACCATTTGAATGATTTCGTTTTTTCCAGTTGGCGCGTGTTTTCAATAATTCCCTTTAAGGCTTGGCCATTTGCTTCGGCAACGGCTAAAATCCCTAAAATCGGATATTGCGCACCCCTGATTTTCAGCTTTTCGTTCTGGAAAAAATCCCGGATGGCAACGACCCGCCCCACAACATCCGGACGGTAAATGGGAGAATTGAATGTCATGATCTGCGAAAGCCATTGCAGGTCATTGCCCATATAAAATCCATGCTCCCGCAAGTCTTTGTAATAAGCATTCATGGTAGCCGCCCGTTCTTTCACATCGCCTTCTAACCGCCCAAGCAGCACTGCATAGGGAATATCTTCCTGCGACGTCAGAAATTTATGGTGCTGCTTCATTTCCTCATGCAGCCGCTTCGCCTTTTCCGCTTCTCCAGGATGCTGAACGATCATGGCCGCGATATAAGTATAGGGGGACCGCCGGAAACCGGCCGCATTCAATTCATCTTGCCGCTCATTGATTTTTTTCAATCCTTCTTCCGGCGCTTCCTCCTGCAACGTAAGAAAAGCGGCGGCAATATGATGCATATACGATTTCAAAGGCGATGTCCAGCCTTCGGTTTTCTTAATGGCCTTTGAACTTTCCATATGCCCTTTACTATCAAAATCTTTTCCGTGAATCAAATACAAATTAGCAACGGCAACGGCAATCCGTTTATCGACAGACCAGCCGAGCGTTTTGGAAACTTCAGCCACTGTTCTTTCAATTTTTTCGATGTCCATAAAAACGCCTCCTTTTCTCAACATACGAGATCAGGAGGCGTAAAGTTTCATTTTATACGATTAAGACCAGGCTGATCGCCATGACCGCCATCCCCGCCACTAAGCCGTAGATGGAAAGATGCGCTTCATCATAGCGTTTAGCGGCAGGAAGCAATTCATCCAGCGAAATGAAGACCATGATGCCGGCTACTCCCGAGAAAACAAGCCCGAACAGCGTATCGCTTAAGAAAGGCATTAAAATCAGCCAGGCTGCGAAGGCACCGACCGGCTCAGAGATTCCGGAAAGAAAGCTGTACTGAAATGCTTTTTTCCGGCTTCCGGTTGCGTAATAAATTGGCACGGATACCGCAATCCCTTCCGGAATATTGTGGATAGCTACTGCGATCGCAATCGCAACACCCAAAGTGGGATCTTGTATAGCCGACATAAATGTGGCAATCCCTTCCGGAAAGTTATGGATTCCAATTGCCAGCGCTGTAAAGATTCCCATTTTCCGCAAGCGTGCGTATTCATCATTTGTCGGACCCTCATCCATATCTTCAATCGTTTTGACTTCATGAGGATTTCCCAACTGCGGCAAGATCCTGTCCAAGACTGCCATAAAAATCATCCCGCCAAAAAATCCGACCAAAGTCAACCAATAGCCCGTGCTTTCACCGTGGGCATTCGTCAATGAATCTTTAGCTTTAACAAAAATTTCAATTAAGGAAACATAAATCATGACCCCTGCAGAAAATCCAAGGGAGACCGATAAGAATTTTGTGTTTGTTCTAGATGCAAAAAAAGCAATTAAGCTCCCGATCCCCGTTGCCAAGCCGGCAAGCAAGGTCAAACCGAGGGCAAACAAGACTGCACTATCCATAATCCCGACTTCCTTCCATTCAAATTGAATAGGGTAATTGTACGATAAATGTTTCCTTTATGCAACATTTTTCAACTAAGAAAGATTTTTAAGTATTCGTATTAATGGATCATTTAGCGGTTAGTTGCTTTTTCAGCTAATTGGCCGTTAGGGCCCTCTATTTATTTCATGCGCAACAACTCTCCAAGCTTCTGCCAATCTTCATCTTTTAATGTGCGGACCGGCGGGTTATAGAACACACTTGCCGGATGAAAAGTCGGAAAAACATGATAAATTTCTTCCGTTTCCACAAATTGCTTGCTGCCTTCATCCCATCTTAAAATCGGCGTTTCCATTAATACGCCGTGAAGCTGAGTTACTTTAGCTTCCGGGCCGATCAAGCGCCGCAATCCGATATTCCCCAAAGTCACAATGATGGGCGGCGCTACGTCTTTTATTTCCGCATCAAGCAGCGGAGCATGCGCTATAATTTCTTGCTTTTTAGGCGCCCGGTTGTATTTTCTCTCCGTAATCCGCCCATCCCGCTCCTTTTTCTTCCCCCATTTATACGGGCGGCTCCGGACCGCACTCGTTATGTAGACGTCTTCTCTTTCCAATCCCACACTTTTTAACGAAGCCATCAGCTCTTTTCCTGCTCTTCCGGTAAAAGGGATGCCCGTTTCCAGCTCATTTTCTCCAGGAGCTTCCCCGACCAGCATAATCGCTGGATGTTCCGGCCCTCTCCCCCGGACAAATCCTTCCACCGGAAACCCTTTAATCCTTTCAATTCCAAGCTCGACCAGTTCATCTGCTAATTTATACATTTCACCACTCCATTCTTTAATCAAAATTAATGTTAGATTTTCTAACATAAATTAAAATTAATGCTTGCGTTGTCAGAATATATTGTTTAATATGTTAACAAACCTAACATTATAAATGTTAGAAAACTCGTATCAAGGAGGAGACACTATGAAAAAGATCGAAACGATTATCCGCCCTTCCGTTTTCGCCAATGTGCGCCAAGCCTTGGCTCTAGAAGGCATCGATGGATTAAGCGTTACGGAAATCGCCGGAATCGGCAAACAGGAAGGCCGAGTCGGGCTTTTCAGAGGAAACGCTTATACCATGGAATTTTCTCCGAAACTCAAACTGGAAATGGTCGTCGACGATTCGAAAGTCGAAGACATTGTGGAAGCGCTGCTTGAGTATGCTTCAACCGGCGAAGTTGGAGACGGAAAAATTTTCATTCTGCCTGTTGAAGAAGCCATACGAATCAGAACAAAAGAACGCGGCGTAGTCGCAGTCGGATAAGGGGGAATTCAAATGGAAGCAGTCCAAAGTTCAGTCGATATGATGTGGGTGATGCTCGGCACCATCTTAGTATTCTTTATGCACGCAGGATTCGCGATGCTCGAAACCGGTTTTACCCGTTCTAAGAACACTTTGAATATTTTAATGAAAAACTTGATTACAGTGGCCATCGGCTCCATCCTTTATTTTTTCGTCGGATTTGCACTTATGTTTGGCACTTCAGGTTTCGGACTCATTGGAACAGACGGATTTTTACTCGCAGGGCGTGAAGATATCGGATTCTTTGTCTTCCAAGCTGTTTTTGCCGCTACTTGCGCAACCATCATCTCAGGAGCAGTTGCTGAACGTATGCGATTAGGCGCTTATGTCCTGGTCACGATCGCAATGACAGCCGTTATCTATCCGGTGGTCGGACATTGGGTATGGGGCGGCGGCTGGTTGTCCCAAATCGGATTTATCGACTTTGCCGGATCGACAGTTGTGCATTTGACAGGAGCAACTGCTGCATTCATCACCGCATGGAAACTTGGTCCCCGCCTCGGAAAATACAGCGGGAAAATCGTCAATTCAATTCCCGGCCATAACTTGCCGCTTGGCGCACTGGGCGTATTCATCCTTTGGCTCGGCTGGTTCGGCTTCAATGGCGGCAGCACGCTCGCTGCGGATCCGGAACTCGTGCCGCCAGTCATTTTGAATACATTACTCGCAGCTTCTGCCGCTGTTCTATCTACAGCTGTCTATACCCGTTTCCGCTTCGGACGAATCGATCCTTCCTTGACGATGAACGGAGCACTCGCCGGCCTTGTCGGCATTACCGCCGGCGCTGCCAATGTCTCGTTTATCGGCGCAATCGCAATTGGCCTTTTAGCAGGCATCATCATGACGGAAGCAGTTCGCTTGCTCGATTCTAAAATACGGGTGGACGATCCGGTCGGTGCTGTCGCTGTCCACGGCGTAGCAGGCATCTGGGGAACCCTCGCTCTTGGTTTCTTTGATACAACAGGCGGCTTATTATACGGCGGCGGCGCAGAAATATTGGGGATTCAAACAGTCGGTATCCTCGCGGTCATCGCCTGGACTTCCGTCACAGCTGGAATTGTCCTATTTGCCGTGAATGCCATCATCCCGCTTCGCGTCACAGCAGAAGACGAAGAGAGCGGACTCGATTTCTCAGAACACGGATCTCAAGCTTATGCCATGCAAGATGTTTTAAGCGGTACTTCCCCAGTAAACGAAAGTTTTGCAGAGCGGCTTAATCAGCTTGGAAAGCACACCGTGGCACCAAAAAATTCATAATACTTTAACCAAAAAGCTGGCGCGAAAAATTCGCAGCCAGCTTTTCTATGTTCTTCTTTTTTTCTTCAATGCGCGGAACCTTGCTTCATACCAAATCGCTACTGCGATAAACCAAGTGTAGCCCGCACACCAGCCTGCCAAAACATCCGAAAAATAATGTTCACTGCCAGCGACCCGCGATAAGCCTACGCTTACGGTAAGGCCAATTGCAACAAGCCAGACAATCCATTTCGCCGTTTTGGAGAGGCTCTGTTCAGAAATAAAATAAGCCGCAGTGAACAGATAAAGCAGGCCAACCATCGCATGCCCTGAAGGAAAACTGAAGCTTTCCAATCCGTGCGGAAAATCCGGGCGTTCCCGCTCAAAAAGATGCTTCAGCAACTGGTTCAGCGCATTCCCTGCCCCTACGGATAAAACGACAAAGAGCATTGCCCTGTAATTTCGCTGGGACAGCCAAAGATATAAGAAGAGCGCTACACTGACCGCAAAGATTACCCATTGGTCGCCAAGCAGCGACATTCCGTCCAACGCTCGCATACTCTTCAAACTTTGCGACATCGCGCGGTCAATTTCTCGAAAAGGCTCGCTGGAATAACTGAAAAGGATTGCAAAAAAGCCGAGTAAAGTCGCCATTCCGAGCGGATAAAACAAACGCTTCATGGTCCTTACCTCCCTTTCTTCTTACTATCAATGATAGCTTTTTTAGCCGCTGGTGCAAAATTAAAGCCCCTGGCAGTTTTTGCTGCCAAGGGCTTCTCACATCAGCTTTGTTCGTGCAATTTCAAAACGCCGTCCACCATTTTATAGACTTTATCGCAATACTCGATCAGCCGGATGTCATGGGTTACAACAATGGTAGTCGTTTTTTTGTTTTTCGTTTCGTTTCTTAAAAGCTGCATCACTTCATAAGCGCGGTCTGAATCCAAAGATGCCGTTGGTTCATCCGCTAAAATAATCGACGGATTGCTGTAGAGCGCTTTGGCAATCGCTACGCGCTGGCGCTCCCCTCCGGATAAATCAGATGGGTATTTGTTGCGCAGATCTGTAATGCCCAAGTCTTCATAAAGCTGTTCCAGTTCCTGTTTGTTCATATTGTCTTTTTTCACTTTATCCAACAGCTTCATCTGCTTGTCCACTGTTAAGAAAGGGATCAAGTTCGACGCTTGAAGAATAAAGCCGATTTCTTTCAGGCGCACTTTGGAAAGCTCTTTTTCATTTAGCGAAGCAATATTTTTCTCGTTGATGAAAATATCTCCGCTCGTCGGCGACAGCAAGCCGCCGGCAATCGTTAAAAATGTGCTTTTCCCGGAACCCGAAGGCCCGATGACGGCGATCAATTCGCCTCTTTCTGCTTGAAAATCGGTTTTTTTAAGGGCGTCCACTTTTTTGTGGCCGCTGCCGAACGTTTTATTGATTTGGTTCATTTCCAATACTGCCATTTGTTTAGCCTCCAATTGCTTTCAAAGGATCGATTTTGACGATGGTCAATACAGAGAATACAGCCCCGATAATTGCGACCGCCACTAAAATGACGCCGTAGATCAACATGGTCGGAATTGCAAACGCAACCGGTACAGCTGCCGGCAGGAATGCTCCTGTCACCAGTGTCAGGATGAGCCCGATGGCTACCCCGATAGCTGCCAAGATGAATGTCTGGGCGACGACTGACCGCGCCAAGTAGCCGCTTGGAATTCCTTGCGCTTTCATCACCCCGAACATGCTGATTTTCTGCACCGTCAGCACATATAAGAAAATCGCAACAATGACGGAAGAAATGGCGAATAAGAAATAAATCATGAAGTTCAGCGTCAAACTTTGCGCCGTGTAGCCCGGCAAGTTTTCAATGAACGTTTCCGATTCGATCGCTTCCAGTTCGCTATTGTCTGTAACGGCCGAGATGTCATCGGTACGCACGACCACTCCATTGATTTGGTCTTCATTCGCTTCAGCCGCTTCACCAAACTTCACTCGTTGAAAAGTGCCTAAATCTCCGTAGAGAACCGGCGCTGCATTAAAGCGGGCATCTTCTGTAAAACCGACAATCGTCAGCTTTTCATCCGTAGAGGACAACTCCAATTCATCGCCTAAAGCAAATCCATCTTCTTTGATGGTGTCACTCGCAATCACTTCATTGTCCGCTGAAAAAGCTTCACCTTCCGATACTTCCGGCATGATGAATTCATCTTCCCGAATACCGAAAATAGAAACGTTCGCTTTTTGGTCATCCGTCCGGGCAATGGCGTTGATCTGTCCAAGAACTGCTGTTTTATCAGCCTCCATCGCCTCCGCTTCGTCGATCGTCATCGTTGAAGCCACTAAACTTTTATCCGATTCTTCGGTTAAGACAATTGCAGAAGCATCCCACTTGTCCACCGCTTCCCGGTTTAAACTGGCCAAGCCGTTGGCGAGACCCGATAAAAAGAACACGAGATAGGCGACAAGCATTAAGACGCCAATGATTAAAGTGAATCTAAGCTTATTTTTTTGAATTTCGTTCCAGGCTAAAAACATCTTTCCACTTCCTATTATTTGATATGTTAGGCACTTTTCCAAACTGCCTATTAAGTTATACAAAACCTATACATTTATTATATACCCATTTTCGCGATTTAAACCCTCTTTTTGAAAATGAAAAAAGACAAACTTGTGACAGTCTGTCTTTGAGTACGCTATTCCATCACATGGTATGTGTTTTGCTCTACCTGAAGGATGTGCTCCGGCTTCGGCTTGCCGATGTTCGCTTTATGCCCGGCAATGTGGTCGGGGTGCTTCTCCCAATTTTTCCAGTCTGCCTGCGATTCCCAGCGCACATACAAAATGACTTCTTCATCGCCGCGGCGAATGTTTTTCTTTAGAATCGTCCGGTCGATAAACCCTGGCTGTTCCGCCAATTTATTTTGCCCTGCGAAACGATTAACTACAAGATCGGACGTTCCTTCTTTCACGATAAAACGCTTCATTTGTACAAACATATCCAACTCTCCATTCCCGGTTTTCGCATTTTATAAAACAACACTCAGCGGTAAGCAGCCCGCTAAGTGTTGTTTTTCTAGCTAGCTCCAGCACCTGGTTCCGCAGGCCCTTTGCTTTTCTTATTGTCCAGACTCTAGCACCCAGCCCCTCGGGTCATAAGCCATCCCAGCTATGCGGCAAAATGCGCCGCTTCGCCGGTCCGTCTTATGCCTTTCGGGGCTACACGGGCGCTTCCGCTTTTCTTTCTGTCCAGACTCTAGCGCCCAGCCCCTCGGGTCATAAGCCATCCCAGCTATGCGGCAAAATGCGCCGCTTCGCCGGTCCGTCTTATGCCTTTCGGGGCTACACGGGCGCTTCCGCTTTTCTTACTCAAATGCAGATTGGATGTCTGTTACCATTTGGCTGACAGATTGCAATCCGCCGCCTGATAGGTACCAGAAGTCTGGATCCAAATAGATGATTTTATCATTTTGATAAGCTGTTGTTTTTTCCACCAATTCGTTTTCAAGTGAGTCCTTGGCGCTTGCATCATTTCCTACTGCCGCGTTGCGGTCCACCACGAACATCATGTCCGGGTTTGTTTCCAAAATGTATTCGAACGAAATGCTTTGGCCGTGAGTTGAAGCTTCGATGCCTTCGTCAGCCTGTTTTACACCAAATACGTCATGGATGATCCCGAAGCGTGATGCCGCACCGTATGCACTTACTTTGCCTTCATTCGCTAAAACGATCAATGCTTTTTCGTCCGTTACACTTGTTTTCAAGTCTTCGATTTGCGTATCGATTGCTGTTAATTCTTCTTTAACCTGGTCTTCTTTACCGAAGATTTCTCCAAGCGTGTTCATGTTTTGTGTGAAAGAATCCATGTATTTTGTTGTGTCCACACCCATGTGGATGGTTGGCGCGATATCCGCAAATTCTTCGTACATTGCCGCTTGGCGCCCTGAGATGATGATCAAGTCCGGATCTAATGCGTGGATAGCTTCAAAGTCAGCTTCTTTCAATGTGCCGACATTTTCATATTTCTCTGCATCACTGTATTTTTCCAAATACGTTGGAATGTTTGCCTGAGGAACTCCCGCTACTGCTTCGATTCCCAATTTGTCCATTGAATCCAAAATTCCGAAGTCAAAGACCACTACTTTTTCAGGATTTTTGTCAAAAGTTGTTTCGCCAAGTTCATGTGCCACTGTAACTGTTTCAGTTTCAGCTTCTTCTTTTGTATCTGCTTTAGCTGCGTTGGCATCTGTTGCATCATCTGAACCGCAAGCTGCTAAGAAAGCGACCATCATTAATGTAAATGCGATCAATAACCATTTTTTCATTTTTATTCGAGCTCCTCTTTTTTAAGAATTGAAGTAGACGCAGATGCGGCAATTGTCCATTTGCTGAATCGGAATATCCATGTCATAGATTTCTTTTAATGCTGCACTTTGAATGATTTCTTCTGTCGGACCATCTTTGACGACACGGCCATTTTTCAAGGCGACAATGCGGTCGGAGTAGACGGATGCAAAGTTGATGTCGTGCAAGACAATGATAACGGTCTTGCCCAGTTCATCGACCAGGCGGCGAAGGATTTTCATGATTTGAACGGAATGCTTCATATCCAGGTTATTCAACGGTTCATCAAGCAGAACGTAATCCGTATCTTGTGCAATCACCATGGCTATAAAAGCGCGTTGGCGCTGGCCGCCGGATAATTCATCCATGTAGGAATTCTCCAGTTCCTTCAAATCCATGTAGTCAATCGCTTGATCGACCATTTTTTCGTCTTCTTCGTTCAACCGGCCTTTTGAATACGGAAAGCGGCCAAAAGAAACCAGTTCGCGGATCGTTAAACGGACATTCATGAAGTTGGACTGTTTCAGGATCGAGACACGCTTGGAGAACTCATTGGATTTCAATTTTTTCGTGTTCGTCGAATCGATGAGCACTTCTCCTGTATCTGCATCCAACAGCCGGCTGACCATTGAAAGCAGCGTGGATTTCCCCGCGCCGTTCGGTCCGATGAAGGACGTGATCTGGCCGCGTTGAATATCAACCGAAACATTTTCCACCACTTGCTTTTTGCCGTATAACTTTGTCAGTTCGCGAACTTGAATCAATTAGATCGACTCTCCTTTAATAGTAAGTAGATGAAGTAAACTCCACCGATGAAGTTAATGATGACACTCAAGGTAGTATTGAACGTGAACACACGCTCCACTATCCATTGGCCGCCCACTAACGCAACAATACTAATGACAGCAGCACCGAGAATGATAACCGAATGTTTATAGCTTTTAAAGAATTGATACGATAAGTTGGCCACAATCAAACCGAAGAACGTAATCGGTCCAACAAGAGCCGTCGCAATGGCAATCAGTACTGCAGCCAATACGAGCATTTTTTTTACGAGTGCATCGTAGTCGACGCCGAGATTGATTGACGTATCGCGCCCGAGAGACAATACATCCAAAGATGAATTATACCTCCAGGCAAACACGATCAATAAGGCGATTACGATGACCGAAAGCCAGACCAGATCCGAATTGACGTTATTGAAACTCGCAAACATCTGATCTTGGACAATCTGGAATTCATTCGGGTCGATCAGCACTTGCAGGAACGTCGAGATGCTTCCGAAAAAAGTTCCGCAAATGATGCCTATTAATAAAAGGAAGTAAATCGGCTGATTGTTTTTTCTAAAAAGCAGATGATAGAACAGCAAAGCAAAAACAATCATTGCTGCAATCGATAAAACAAAATTGACTTGTTTGTTCATAATGGTGATATGGTCTGATCCCAAGAAGAAGATCAGCAGCGTTTGAAGCATCATATAAAGCGAATCCAAGCCCATGATGCTCGGAGTCAGGATCCGGTTATGCGTGATGGTTTGGAAAACCACGGTCGCATACGCAATCGCCACTCCGGTAAGGACCATGGCGAATACTTTTACGCCGCGCCTAGGCAAGGCATAATCGAAGCTTCCGTTCAAGTCTTGGAACAGGTAGACGCCGCAAGCCGCTAATGCCAAACCGACCAATATGAGCATCTTATGTAAATCACGCATAGGCTTTCCTCCTAAACAGAAGGAAGAGGAAAATAAAGCTGCCGATGACACCGACCATTAAACTGATGGAAATTTCATACGGGTAAATTAATACTCTTCCTAAAATATCGCATGCCAGCAAGAAAATGGCCCCAAGCATCGCCGTGTGCGGCAATGTTTTTTGAAGGTGATCGCCTTTGAAAATCGAAACGATATTCGGGATGATCAACCCAAGAAACGGAATCATACCGACCGTCAAGACGACAGTTGCGGTAATCAATGCCACAAGCACCAGGCCGATATTGACAACACTACGGTATTTCAATCCAAGGTTCTTCGAGAAATCTTCTCCCATTCCGGCTACGGTAAAGCGGTTTGCATAAATATACGCGATGATAAAGACCGGAATGCTGATGTAGAGAAGCTCATAGCTCCCTTTCATGATCATCGAAAAATCACCCTGCAGCCATGCCGACATGTTTTGGATGACATCCGCTTTATAAGCGAAGAATGTCGTAATGGATGAAAGGATATTTCCGAACATCAGTCCGACTAACGGGATGAATATAGCATCTTTGAATTTGATGCGGTCAAGAATTTGCATAAACAGAAACGTTCCGGCAAGTGCAAATGCGAATGCCACTGCCATTTTCTCAAGCATCGAAGCATTGGCGAACAATAGCATCGAGACGAGAATCCCCAGTCGAGTGGCATCGAGTGTACCTGCCGTCGTCGGAGACACAAATTTATTGCGGCTCAGTTGCTGCATGATGAGTCCTGCCATACTCATCCCTGCACCCGCCAACAATATGGCGACCAGCCTTGGCAGACGGCTGATCAGGAAAATCTGCGTCTCCTCCGATTGGAAGTCGAGCAGATCAATGATGCTGATACTGCTGACGCCGACAAACAGCGAAATAACAGACAGTATGATCAGTGCTGGTATTAAATAACGTTTTTTCATAACTGCCCCTCATCCGTGTTCAATAAAACTATTGATTGATTAGAGAGTGATAATCATTATCACTTACTCACAAGTTTTAGTATAGCAGTTTGATGAGAAGAGTCAATGAATAATTGAGAATAATTTTCATTTAGATGAGAAAGGGCCGTTTTAACCTTTCCTTTCCTTATTTCAAATCTGTATTCGAATGTTAGAAAAAAAGCTGCAAGTTTGCCGGATACGGCAAGCTTGCAGCTTCTTAACTGTCCGATTAAATTTCTTGCGCCTGCTCTACAACTTCAGCAGGTACTGTAATGGCATCGATTTCTCCGTATTTGCTGTACTCAGAATCCACTACTGATTTGATGTTCATGGATTCCCCTTCAATTTCCATATCCAGATCCATATCAATGTTGATCACACTCGGCAAGAACGTTTCTTTATCAATGAAGATTTCATAAGCTACTTCATTGATCGTCATGCCTTCCAAAACCGTTTGCACTTCCATATCCATTTGCCCAAGCATCTGCTCCATCTGTTCACCGATCAATTCTTGATACTCTTCACCGGAAGCATTTAATTTCAGCACGTAATCATCTGCCGTTTGTTCAAATGTAAAATCATCTTTGAAAGCTTCCAGCTCCTCCATTTGTTTAGACGGATCTGCTGTCTGCTGATCGATCATGGTTTGCAGCTGTTCCATTTCAGTTGACGGCATTTTCATCCATGTCTGCATGGTCGGTTCGAACATATACATGCCTTCTTCTGTGTAATACATCTCCATCGCCATCGGCGGCATCTCGCCCATTTCCTCAGAATTCATTTTTGTTTCGCCTGTTTGATAAAACGCCATCGGCTCCATTGTCATGTCCATTGAAATATCGGAAACCGTTTCAATTTCCATTCCCGCTGACTCTACTGTCATCATTTGGCTCGTTGTCATATCGGCATGCAAGCTGTTGATTTCTTCAGAAGCAGCATTTGTTTTTGCAAAAACTTCTTCTAAAGTTAAATCGCTGTCTGCGCCTTTCTCGCCTTCGCTGCCCGGTGCCGGTTCTGCCGTTTCTCCGCATGCAGCCAAGCCGAGCGTTAAAATCCCCGCACTCATTGCCATTGCCCATTTTTTCAATTGAATCATCCTTTCCAATTCGTCTTGTCTACTAATACGAAAATCTTTGGAAAAAGTTTCAATATTTATTTCGAATTTTGAAATTGCATTCGTTTATTTTTGATTTATCGCTTATACTTTTGTTTAGGTCAAGTAGAAACTTCATGAGGAGACGTCGAAATGAGATTAAAAAACTTTTTTAAATATTACAAGCCGCATAAGCGATTATTCATCATCGACTTTTCGAGTGCTGTAATTGTCGCCATTTTGGAATTAGCTTTCCCTGTAGCAGTCCAGTGGTTTATCGATGAACTTTTGCCAAGCGGCGAATGGAATAGCATCGTCACCGTCAGTGTGCTGTTGCTCGCGGTATTCGTTTTAAGCACTTTCCTGCAATACATCGTCAGCTACCTTGGGCATAAGCTCGGGATCAATATCGAAACGGATATGCGGGAAGAATTATTCACACATGTGCAGCGCCAATCTTTCCGTTTTTTTGACAATGTGAAAACCGGTCATGTCATGAGCCGCATCACAAACGATTTGTTTGATATCGGAGAGCTCGCCCACCACGGCCCGGAAGATTTCTTTATTGCCATCATGACGTTCTTCGGCGCATTCGGCATTATGTTCTGGATCAACCCACAGCTTGCGCTTGTGACGCTGATTGTCATCCCGTTCCTGATCTGGCTCATCACTTACTGCAATATTAAGATGAACACCGCTTGGAGCAATATGTACGGGAAAATCGCAGACGTTAACGGACGTGTGGAAGACAGCGTTTCCGGAGCCCGCGTGGTTCAATCGTTCACGAATGAAGAATTTGAAATCAGCCGATTCAAGAATGACAATGGCCGCTTCCGCTTAGCGAAGCTTGTCGCCTATAAAGTCATGGCTGCGACTCATTCGAGCATTTATATGATGACCCGGCTGTTGACATTGATCGTTCTTGTCTACGGCGCATGGCTGAACTACCAAGGCCAGCTTTCCTACGGGGAATTGGTCAGCTTCGTCCTATTCTTAAACGTTCTGATTAAACCGATTGATAAAATCAGCGCGTTGTTGGAGCTCTATCCGAAAGGAATGGCCGGATTTGGACGCTTCCAGGAATTGCTTGAGCAAGCGCCCGATATTGTCGACCGCAAAGATGCTGTGGATGTCAGCGGATTGAAAGGCGATATCGTCTTCGATGATGTCCATTTCGGATATGATGACCATAAACAAGTATTGAACGGCATCAATTTGCAGCTGCGCGCTGGCGAAACAATCGCTTTTGTTGGACCTTCAGGTGCTGGGAAGACAACAATTTGTTCGTTGATTCCACGCTTCTATGATATTCAAGAAGGCAGCATCTCGATTGACGGCATCGATATCCGCGATATGACGAAGCACTCGCTCCGTTCCCATATCGGCATCGTCCAACAGGATGTGTTCTTGTTCACGGGCACGATCCGCGAAAATATCGCTTATGGCCGGCGTGACGCCACTGATGAAGAAATTCTGGCCGCAGCGAAAAAAGCCCATTTGGAAGACTTCGTCAACAAGCTTCCTCAAGGCTATGAAACACAGATCGGCGAGCGCGGATTGAAATTATCCGGCGGCCAAAAACAGCGCCTTGCGATCGCCCGCATGTTCTTGAAAAATCCGCCAATCCTGATTTTGGACGAAGCGACTTCCGCTCTCGATACGGAGACAGAACGCGTCATCCAGGAAGCTCTTACGGAGCTCGCTGAAAACCGAACGACTTTGGTCATTGCCCATCGCTTGGCAACCATCCGCGACGCAGACCGGGTCATTGTAGTGACTGAAGACGGCATTGCCGAACAAGGCGGATACGCCGAGTTGATCGAACGAAACGGCATCTTCGCCAATCTTCACCGCATCCAATTCCAGCAATCTTAACGGCTAAAAGCCGGCTCTCTTTGGAGGGCCGGCTTTTTTTGCAGTGGCCCATCAAATAAAACAGGCTTTCCGGTCCCTGTGACAGCGAAGCGAAAAGCCTGTTTTTATTTGCCGATGACAAATTCCTCGAAACGGTCGTAGTCAACTTTGCCCAATTCCACTTTCAGCAGCGTTCCTTCTTCTTCGTATTGGGTATCTAGAATAGTCGCATGCTCATTCAAGTAAGCCACCACATCTCCCCGTTCGAAAGGAACGACCATGCGGCACGTGACATGGCCTGAGAACAAGTGCTGCTTGATCATCTCCACCAATTCATCCAGGCCGCGCCCTTCTTTTGCAGAAATCCACAAACTGTCGCCGTTTACTCTTGGATAAGGAACACCGGCTAAATCCGCTTTGTTGTAGACGTAAACAGTAGGTACGCCTTCGACTCCCACTTCATGAAGCGTCGCGTGGGTCACATTCATCATATGCCGATATTCTTCGTTGGACACATCAACGACGTGCAGCAGCAAGTCCGCATTCCGTGCTTCTTCCAATGTGGAGCGGAAAGCTTTGACCAAATGGTGCGGCAATTTGCTGACAAACCCGACCGTATCAGTCAGCAGAAAGTTTTTATTGTCCTCCAGCCTGATTTGTCGGACGGAGGTATCTAATGTAGCAAACAGCATGTCTTTTTCAAAAACCTGTTTTTCTTCCTGCTGGCCAGATTTAGTCAAAAGCTCATTCATGATAGTGGATTTTCCGGCGTTTGTATAGCCGACAAGCGAAACGACCGGCGAGCCTGTCTTTTTGCGTTGTTTGCGCTGCGTTTCCCGCTGCGCACGAATTTGTTCCAGCTCTTTATGAAGCTTCGACAATTGCTCTTCAATTTTCCGGCGGTCCAGCTCCAGTTTCGTTTCACCGGCCCCCCGGTTGGCTAATCCGCCGCCGCTGCTCCCTGCTTGGCGGCCGAGCGAG
The DNA here is from genome assembly GCF_000821325.1 of Planococcus massiliensis. Taxonomy (NCBI): domain Bacteria; kingdom Bacillati; phylum Bacillota; class Bacilli; order Caryophanales; family Caryophanaceae; genus Planococcus; species Planococcus massiliensis. The sequence continues at coordinate 2,980,463 of NZ_CCXS01000001.1, forward strand.
GCGCGCAAGCCGACGAGGCGAGGCAGCATGTATTGCAATTGCGCCAGCTCCACTTGTACTTGCGCTTCACGCGTTTTGGCGCGGCGCGAGAAAATATCCAAGATCAGCATCGTCCGGTCGATGACTTTGCACTCCAGATCTTCTTCCAGATTGCGGATCTGCGACGGCGAAAGTTCATCATTGAAAATCACCAAATTGGCATCCGTTTCCTCATAAAACACTTTAATTTCATCCACTTTTCCTTTTCCAACATAATGAGAAGGATTGATCCGTTCTAAATTCTGATGGACTTCCCCCATCACTTCCACATTGCAGGCTTCTGCTAAATTCCTCAGTTCCTCCATTTCGTATTCAAAATGGAGGTCTTTTTGCAATTGCACGCCAACTAACACGGCTTTTTCATGTAATTCATCCATTTATTTTCCTCCTTCATGCTAAGCGGAAAACTTGCTGCTAAAGGCAAAAGAAAATCGGGTTATTTCCCGTAAACTTCTATCCAGCTTCATCCTTTAGTTCTCTATATTCCCTTGCACCGGCAACCGGTAAACGCCAGCTTCATAGGTTTCTTCTTTGCCGCTTTGCTTAAATACCACTTTCTGCAGCCTTTCCTTTTGCCCTGCAATTTTTTCGAACTCAATCTGGCCATTCGGCAACGCTAATGAACCGCCCAATATACGCTTCCATTTGGCACGGCTTTCCTCAGGGTCACGGACGCCGAAAACCAACAAATCCAATTCCAGTTCTTCATTGGCCGGCTGAATGGCTCCCCGTTCCCGCAAACTTTCATACCGCATTTCATCCGTCTCCTCCCATTCAATAAAAAAAGGGGCTGGCAATTGATCGGATATCTCTTCTGACAGGAAGAGCATTCTCCAACGGATGACTTCACCGCTTCCGGTCTTTCTTTGGGCATTCAAGATGCCGGAAGTTTTAAACCCTTCTTTTGTTAACCGCTCATCCAATGCTTCGATGCGATCCGTCCGGAAACAAACCGTTCCAAAGCCTTTACGGTCATGGAGAAGCAAGGCCGTTAAGGGGTGATCGGCGCTCCGGGCGACGTCCATCTTCTCAACGGCGAGCCATTCGATGTAGCAGTTTTTCAAATAGAGAAGCGCATTATGCGTTCCCCATTGCTCATGCCGGCCGCCGACCGCTGCGTAAAACCCTTTTCCTCTCCAATGTGCAGCCGCCTGTTCCGGCGTTTCTTCAATAAAATGAACGATATGATCTAATAGCATAACTTACCTCCATAACTGGCATTTTAGTGAGTTGTCCATAATTTTTGCTTGTTTCTTTTATTATGCTGGTGTTTGCAGATGAAGGCAAACTCTTTAGGCAATTGCCGATAAGGGGTGGTTTTGCTGAGTATTTTTCGTTACGGTAGGGTATAAGGAAACAGACGAAAATAAAAAAGGAGGAAATTATGAATAAAAAATTACTTCGAAATCCTGTATTCATCGTTTCCGCTGCCGTTATTTTATTGCTGGTCCTGATCGGTGCCATTAATCCGATCGGCTTTGGCAGTGTGGCTGGAACCTTATTCAACTTCACGACCATTAATTTCGGCTGGTTCTATCTATTGGCTGTATTTATCATCATTCTATTTTTAATCTTCATTGCCGTCAGCAAATACGGCAGCATCCGGTTAGGAGCTGATTCCGATCGCCCCGAGTTTCCTTTTTTCACTTGGATCGGCATGCTATTTTCAGCCGGATTCGGAGCCGGCCTTGTCTTTTGGGGCGTAGCCGAACCCATGAGCCATTTTTTCACGACGCCATTCGATAATCCCGCGCAGACAGAGGAAGCGGCAAGAATCGCCATGGGCTATTCTTTTTTCCACTGGGGCATTAGCCAGTGGTCCGTTTTTGCCATCGTCGGCCTCGTCATCGGGTTTCTGCAATTCCGCAAAAAGAAACCTGGTCTGGTTTCAGCAGCCCTTGAGCCGGTCGTCGGCAGCAAGCCTCTCGTCAAACACTCCGTTGATTCTTTAGCAGTCATCGCTACCGTAATGGGAATTGCCACTTCGCTCGGCCTTGGGGTTCTCCAAATGAACGGCGGACTAAATGCAGTTTGGGGAATTGACAATTCTTTCGGCATTCAATTAGCAATTATTGGTGTAATGTTTGTCGCCTATACGCTTTCTTCATCCACCGGATTACATAAAGGCATTGCCTACCTTAGCAATTTAAATCTTGGACTTGCGCTTGTCTTGATGATTTTCGTCTTTTTCGCCGGACCTACTGTCTTCATTTTAGAGACATTCACCTTGGCAATCGGCGACTACATTACCAATTTCGTGCAATACAGCCTGCGCCTCCAGCCTTATCAAGGCGGCGATTGGGTCCTCGGTTGGACCATTTTCTACTGGGCATGGGCGATCGCCTGGTCGCCGTTTGTCGGTGCTTTTGTCGCCCGGGTATCAAGAGGACGGACCATCCGCGAGTTTATCCTCGGCGTCATGGTCATTCCCCCTGCAATTGCCTGTGTCTGGATCGCCGTATTTGGCGGAACAGCGCTTTGGTATGATTTAAAGCAAGGTACAAGCATTGCCGAAGCAGTCGATGCTGATTTGACTTCAGCGCTATTTCAAACATTCGACCAGCTGCCGTTAACCAGCATTATGTCCGTGCTGGCAATTCTGTTGATTTTTACTTTCCTTGTCACTTCAGCCGACTCCGCTACCTATATTCTAGCGAGCATGACCAGCTTTGGAAGTTTGAATCCCCCTACGGCATTTAAAATTGTTTGGGGCGTTCTGATGTCAGCAATCGCTGCCGTCCTGCTTTATGCAGGCGGACTTGAAGCGCTGCAGACCGCATCTCTGATCTCAGCTTTGCCATTTACGCTGCTGCTCCTGCTCATGGTCTTCTCTTTCTTGAAAATCATTAAAGGCGAAACCATTCCGATTCGTCAGGCAGACCTTCGCCGCTTCGAGAGATTACAAAGAGAAGCAAGAAGAATGCAAGAGAAAAAACGTTAACCGTTTATCAAAATAAAAAGGCTTCAGCGATCCCAAGGGATCGCTGAAGCCTTTTTCAAATTACTTAACCGGTACTTCTTTTTCTTTGATCAAGCGTTCAGTTTCGCTGAACTCTCTTTCAATTTCAGCATTCTTTCTATAAGTGATCAAGCTGATAATGATTGCTCCAAGCAAACAAAGGATAAACCCTGGAATAATTTCATAAACGCTGCCGATGAAATTCGTAAGCGCCGTTGCCCCTTTTTCGTCGGAAGCCGTGCCGATCGCATCCCAAATGATCACAGTAGCCGCACCCACCACCATTCCGGCAAGGGCTCCCCAAGTCGTCAATTTGCGCCAGAACAGCGAAAGCAAAATCAGCGGACCGAAGGCAGCACCAAAACCTGCCCAAGCGTAGGCGACCAGATCGAGAATGGTTTCATTTTGTTCCCAGGCTAGGAAAGCGGCGATTAGGGCAATCACCAACACGGCTAATCGGCCCAAACTTACATACTGCTTATCCGTCGAAACTTTCTTGAATGCGATTTTGTAAAGATCTTCAATCAAGGCTGAAGAGGTAACGATGAGCTGAGACGAAATCGTGCTCATGATCGCAGCCAGTACCGCAGCTAACATAAATCCGGCAATTAGCGGGTGGAAGAAAATCTGTCCGAGGACAATAAAGACGCCTTCCGGATCGCCCAATTTCAAATTCGGATTCTGCTGGAAGTAAGCAATCCCCACCAATGCAGTGGCAGTGGCTCCAAGCAAGCTCAAGATCATCCAGCTGATGCCGATGCGGCGGGCTTGGCGTACTTCTTTCAATGTCTTGATCGCCATAAAGCGGACAATGATATGAGGTTGGCCAAAGTAACCCAAGCCCCAAGCGACAGCTGAAAGAATGCCGATAAACGAAGCGCCGGTTGTGAAGTTCAAGAGCGTCGAGTCGACCGCACGGATGCTGTCAGCCGTTTCACTGAATCCTCCTGTCACAAATACCCCAATAAGCGGAACAAGAATCAAGGCCAAGAACATCATCAAGCCTTGGACGAAATCCGTGTAGCTTACCGCCAGGAATCCGCCAAACAAGGTATAAGCCACAACCACGGCCGATACGATGACTAATCCAAGGTGGTAATCAAGGCCGAAAGAGCTTTCAAAGAATACTCCGCCGGCCACCATTCCTGATGACACGTAAAAAGTGAAAAAGATTAAGATAATAATTCCGGAAACAATGCGCAATAAGCGCGAGTTGTCTTTCAGACGATTTTCCAAGAAACTCGGAATCGTGATTGAATCGCTTGTCACAAATGAATACATGCGAAGGCGCGGAGCTACGAAGAACCAGTTTAAGTAAGCACCGATCGTCAATCCGATGGCAATCCATACTTCCACAAGGCCACTCACGTAGATGGCGCCTGGAAGACCCATCAGTAGCCAGCCGGACATGTCTGCCGCTCCAGCACTTAACGCCCCGACTGCTGCTCCTAATCCTCTTCCCCCAAGCATATAGTCGGTGAGATTAACTGTTTTGCGATAGGCATACCAGCCAATAAATAGCATGGCAGCCATATAAATGATCAATGCAATTATTTGATACGTTGTATCCGACATTTCATCCCCTCCTTTCCCATTATTGTATCACCCTAAGTCTTTAATACCAGTAGATTTTTGTTTTTTATTAAGGGGATTTGGGAAAAGAAAATCAAGGAGGCGATCACTATGCCATGGAGCAAAAAAGACTATCCCGATTCCTTTAAAAACTTGAATGCCGATGTCCGTGACAAGGCGATTGAAATCGCTAATGCCCTGCTGCGGGATGGCTATGAGGAAGGCCGTGCGATTCCGATCGCGATGAGCCAAGCACAGAAAACGGTCGAAGGCGATGAAGAAAAAATCATCTATGAAATCCGTTCGCATGATGACGGATGGCAGCTAAAGAAAAAAGACAGCAAAAAAGCCATTCTCATCGAAGAAACCAAAAAAGAGTTGATGGGCGAAGCCAAGCGCTACGTGAACAAAAACCACGGGGAGCTGCATATTTACACCGAAGACGGTTCCTTGGAAGACACTTTGTACGAAGATTAGATGGAAGTTCTTTCGGCCAATAGAAAATGCCGCTGTCTCATTGACAGCGGCATTTTCTATTGGTTAAGTTTTCGAAGCTGAACAGGCGTTTCCGCTTTTCTTCATTGTCCAGACTCCAACGCCTAGCTTCTCGGGTCATAAGCCGTCTTGCCTGTGCGGCCAAAAACGCCGCTTCGGCAATCCGTCTTATGCCTTTCGAAGCTGGACAGGCGTTTCCGCTTTTCTTACTTAAACCAACCCTTTTCTTTAAAACGCGAAATGGCTTCGATTCGGTTGCCGACTTCTAGTTTGTCGAGGATGGTGGAAATGTAGTTGCGCACGGTTCCGCTCGTGATGAATAATTCTTTTGCGATGTCTTTTGTGCTTTTGCCTTCTGCAATCAATTCCATCACTTGTTTTTCGCGTTCCGTCAACGGATTTTCATCCGAGTATGCCAAGTCCACCAGTTCCGGTGCATAGATCCGGCGTCCATCCATGATCGTGCGGATCGAGGTCGCCAAATCTTCGCTTGGGCTGTCTTTCAGCAAATAGCCGCTCACCCCAGCTTTTCTTGCACGTTCAAAATAACCGGAACGCGCAAAAGTGGTTAAAATAATGATTTTGCACGGATGGTCTTTTAAAGCTTCCGCTGCATCCAAGCCGCTCTTCAAAGGCATTTCGATATCCATAATGACGATATCCGGCTGATGCTGTTCTACGAGCGCAATGGCTTCTTCGCCATTGCTCGCTTTTCCGATCACTTCCATATCTTCTTCCAAGTCCAATAAGGAACCAAGTGCCCCGAGCATCATCCGCTGATCTTCAGCCAACACGATTCGAATCATCTGACTTCCCCTTTCGTTTCATATAAAATCACATTCGGCACACGGATGTTCAAGGTTGTCCCATCCATCGTCTGGATATCCACGCTGCCGTTTACAAATTCTAAGCGCTCGCGCATTCCGGCAAGGCCGTTGCCTTGCTGTTTTTTATTTCCTTCAAAGCCGATGCCGTCATCTTGCACCTGGACGAGCACTTCTTCCGGTTTTTGCTTGATCAACACGCTGCAGCGCGTCGCTTGGCTGTGCTTGACGACATTCGTTACCGCTTCTTTCAAACACATGCTCAGCACATTTTCTACCAAAAGCGGCGTATTGTTCAACTTTGCATTGCCATATAAAACAAAATCGATTTCCGCTGCTTTTAAAATTTGCTGGATCCGCAGCAGTTCATCTTCCAATTTGGTGCCGCGCATATCGGACACCAATTCCCGCACTTCTTTCAGCGCGGTGCGCGCGGTCTGCCGGATGTCGTTGATTTCATTCAGCGCCGCATCGGCATCTCTATAGAGCAATTTCCCGGCCAAGTCACTTTTTAAGCCGATCAGCGAAAGTTTCTGGCCCAAAGTGTCATGGAGATCCCGGGCAATCCGCTCCCGTTCTTCGATGACCACAAGCTGGGAAATCCGTTTGTTGGCATCTTCCAATTGCCCCTCCAGCTTCTCGCGTTTATTGCGATTGTAAGTATTAAACGGCAGCAGAATGACACCGAGGATCGTGAGCACGATAAACGGCAATTGCGATAAATAAAGCGTGCTGTGTTCAATCATCCCCAGCACGACAGCCAGGGTTGTCGTACCGATAAGGAATCCGTAAATGATGAAAAACCCGATTTTATTGCGGATATTGCCGATAAAAAACGCGAGGAAAATAGCTAAATAGACATATCCGAATAAAAACGTCATCGCAATATTGACCATCATTTCAATAGCAATCCATAAGTAAATAAACCCTGTTCTTGAGTTAAACGACAGCCGGTAGGCGATAAAGAAAATCAGCAGCGACATGACGCCGAGCAGGACGTCAATAAAAGACGAAGAACGGAAAATGAAAAAGAACGGCAAGATGCAGAATATGACCCATGCATAAAGGCTGAGCCACGGGTTTTTCGGAAATATTTGATACCAGCTATGCATAACACGGCTCCTTCTCTTCTAGTACTATCCATCATACCAAACAACTAAAAAAAGAAAAAACCATTCAGAGCGAATGATTTTTTCCTTTCGTTATTGTGCTGTAATTTTGTTTTCATTCAGCAAATGCTTAATTTCGCCGAAAGTGACAAACGTTTTGTTTTTCGCATCGTACACTTTATAGCGCAATGATTTAAGGCTTGTTTTAAGGTTGATTGTTGTTGCTTGTTGAAGCGGCGGAGTCGATTCATGCGCTTTTTCCAAGTTGTAGTTTGGCACCCGCGGGCTCAAATGGTGCACGTGGTGGAAACCGATGTTTCCGGTCACCCACTGCAAGACTTTTGGAAGCTGATAGTATGAACTTCCTTCTACAGCCGCTTTTACATAATCCCATTCGCTTTCATCTTCGAAATACGAATCTTCAAATGTATGCTGGATGTAGAACAGCCAAATGCCTAAAGCGCCGGCTGTAAACATCGTTATTCCTTGAACGATCAGGAATGCCTGCCAGCCGATTGCCCAAATAAGGAGGGAATAGATCACGACAAGAGAAATATTGATCAAATACGTATTGTTGCGTTCTTTTTTACGTGCATCTTTGCGGTTGAAGCGGCTTGAAATCAATACTAAGAATAATGGCCCGAGACCGAACATCACTAACGGATTGCGGTACATACGGTATTTGAAGCGTTCCCATTTAGAAGCTTCTACATATTCTTCGATCGTCATGACCCAAATATCGCCGACGCCGCGCTTATCTAAATTTCCGCTTGAAGCATGGTGGATCGAGTGCTCGCGTTTCCATTTTTCATAAGCGAATAATGTCATAATTCCTGTAATGGTCCCGACAACGGCATTGGCTTTTTTGTTCTTAAAGAACGAACCATGTGTGCAATCGTGGAAAATGATGAACGTACGAACGACAAAACCTGCAGCAACGATACATAAAGCGATCGTTAACCAGATGGAAACGTCAAGAGCGAGGTAAGCCAAAGTCCATGCGATGATGAATGGCGGAATCGTATTCACCAATTGCCGTACACTTGCTTTTACATCTGCCGTTTCAAATGGCTTTACAAATTTGCGTAATTGCGCTGTTTTTTCTTTGCTCATGTTCTTCCTCCTTATACGGGTTTGTCTGCCCGGATAACTTATTATCCTAATCATAAAGAATCCAGTTATGGCAAAAAAGGCACAAACGCATGGATGTTGTATGACACTTGTCATATATTAGCGAATACGACGCCCTAAAGAATCCGTTTTAAGAGGCATGCTGGTTTTAGCAGCGCCGGTTTGTGGAATACCAGTAAAGAAACGAAGAATTCTTCCATTCAATACCGTCGATATTCTTTTTCATTTCCCCTCCATCAGGTATACTGGAATAAATCAGAAAATTCAAAGAGAGGTGAACAGTGTGACTGGGCTCGTAGCTGTGATTATGATTTTTTCAATTCCACTCGCTGGCATCATTACCTCCCATTTCCAAACCCAAACGAAGCTTAAAAACAAAATGATCGAAAGCCAACTGGAGCTTGAACGGCTGAAACATGAAAACTTTGTGATTGAGACGCAGAAGATGCGATTAGAATTAGAACAGATGAAACTTGAAGATGCAAAAAGAGAGCAGCATTTCTTTATCGAAAAGGAAAAAACGCTTTTATAGCCTCTTTCAAAAGAGCCGGTTCAGCCAATCGGCTTTTTTCTTTGAAATTTGCTAAACGGGCCCGCATAAAAAACGGAAGGCCATCGCTTGATCGCGATGCCTTCCGTTTTGATTTAGGCAAATATACTTTTTTCAATTTGCTTCAACCCATAGAAATACCCTTGCCGCTTCATGATTTCCTCGTAAGTGCCGGTTTCAATGATGCGGCCTTGTTCCATGACGACGATTTGATCCATCTGCTCCAGACCGGATAAGTCATGGCTGATGATGACGAAAGTATCCCCTTTGCCTTGGGCAAAAAGTTCTTGATAGATGGCGTGGGCCGTGCTGCTGTCGACAGATGAGACCGGTTCATCAAGCAGCCAGATCGGCTTCGATCTCAATAAAGCTCTGGCAATCGCCAGCCGCTGCTTTTCGCCGCCGGACAAGTTCGCCCCTTTTTCACTGACCTTCATGTCCAGCGCGAAGTGGCCAAGCTGAACGTTGTTTAATGCGTTCCGCATCGCTTCCTCTGTCGCCTCTTCATTGGCAATCATCAAATTGCTGCGGATGGTCCCATAGAAGAAATGGTTTTCCTGCAGCACGACATTCATGGCCGCCCATAAACTTTCTTGGCGCACCTTTTGAAGCGGGATGCCCCCGACAGCCACATCCCCGGAATCCACGTCTGCAATATTTAACAGAACCTGCAGCAAAGTCGACTTCCCTGAACCGCTTGGTCCGACAATCGCTGTTTTCGTTCCCGCTTTAATCGTAAGCGAGACATCCTGGAGCGCTGGACGCTCCTCGTCCGGATAGGCAAAAGACACTCCTTCCAGTTTAAAATCCAGCGGTCCGTTAGACAATTCAAGCGATTTCCCCTTGTTTCGCTCTTCTGCTACTATCTCTTCTAAACGGACAGCCGCTTTGCGGTTGTCTTCGAAATACGCTGGAAATACAGCCATTGGCGGAACGTTTTCAAATACAGCCAATGAAATCATCACAAGCATAGCCAAATACAGGCCGTCCAACTGGTCCGTGGCTACAAAATAAGTTCCTAATCCTAATACGAAAAAAGAAACAAGGAGGGCTGCAAAACCATTCACAGACTGGCTTAAATTCTCCTCAAGCCCCACTTTTCGCTGCTGTTCTGCGTAGTCCTTCGAAAAAGCAGCCAGCTGCTGCTCTTTCGTGTCCAATTGCTGGTAGATTTTCAAATCACGGAAACCAAAAAGAAATTCAGCCGCTTCCGATGATAAAGCTGCCCGGCTTGTCCGAGTGGCGGAATCGATTTTTCTTTGGCGCCACGCAAAAACGGCCGGCACTGCAACAATTGTCAACATCATGCCTGCTGCTATCACGAGCGCAATGGTGAATGAAAAGAAAGAGGCAAAGAAAATAGTGCTTAAAAAGACGATGCCAAGAACGACCGGCGGATAAAACACACGCAGCAAAAAGTTCTGCAAGCTTTCAACGTCTCCTACAATACGCGCCAATAAATCTCCGCTTCGATACTTCTGAAAGAGCTGCGGCGCATGCGGTTCAAGCCGTTCAAAAAAGGATACGCGCAAATTGCTCAGCATCGTAAAAGTTGCCCGATGCGAAAATAAACGCTCTGCATAACGGCTTAACGCTGATACGAGGCCGAATAATTTCAGGCAGGCTCCCATCACGATCAAGATGGTCATCTGTGAAGTCAGTGCTGCTTTCGAGATCAAGTAACCGCTTGAAGCCATAAGGGCGACTCCTGCGATTCCCGCTAGAAAACCAAAGAAGATGGCGATGCTGACGTCTCTTTTTTCACGGACTGTCAGCAGCATCACTTGCTTTAATTCCTTCATTGCAAAACCCCTCCTTGCTGAATAGCCAGCATCTCCCGATAAGGGCTATACGTTTCCAACAGCTCTTCGTGGCTGCCTTTTGCCGCTGCTTTCCCGTCAGCAAGCACCAAAATCACATCCGAATTCCGCACTGTATGCAAGCGGTGCGCTACGGTAACGATCGTCGCATCACGGCCAAGTTCTTCAATAGCCTCTTGAAGAACTTTTTCAGTGTACAAATCCAATCCTGAGGTAGGTTCATCAAAAAGAATAAGAGACGGTTTCTTGAGAAAAGCACGGGCCAAGGCAATGCGCTGTTTTTCCCCTCCGGACAATCCTCTCCCCGCTTCTCCGACAGGCGTTTCGAATCCTTGCTTCAATGAATAAACCATTTCCAGAATTCCCGCTTTTCGGGCAGCCTCCGTTAATTCTTCTTCTGACGTTTGGCGGCTTGTGCCGATTAAAATATTTTCTTTGATCGTCCCCGCAAACAAGTACGGATTTTGTGAGATATAGCTTAGGTGGTCAAACCAGGATGTCTCAGCGATTTCACTTCTCGGGATGCCATTCACTAAAATTTGTCCATCCTGTAGCGGCAACAGGCCAGCAATGGCATGAAGCAAAGTCGTTTTTCCCGAACCGCTTTTCCCGATAATCGCGAGCCGGCTTCCCGGAGATGCCGCAATCTCAATTGGGCCTAATCCAAATCCATCTTCATATTGGAAAGACAAAGCATTTACGTTAATGGCAAAGGGCTGCTCGGGCATTTCAGCCTGGCCAAAAGCAACAGGCCGCTGTTCTTTTTCAAGTTCGGCAGCCAATCGTTTTGCTGCCGCTGCACTGCCGCGCCCTGTATGGAACGCGCTGCCGAAGTCTTTTAATAAATTAAAGAAATCCGGCACCAGGATCATCACAAAAAAGGCCGTGAAGAAAGTTAAATTATCATAAACAACTAGACGCAAACCGATTTCCAGCGCGATGATCCCCATGCTGAGCATCGAAATGTATTCCAGCATCAGCGAAGATAAAAACGCCGACTTCAAAACTTCCATGGTCGCATCCCGGAAATCGAGGCTGCTTTTTTTGATGACTTGTTTTTGCTGCTCGGCACGCCCAAACAGTTTTAACGTCGTCAACCCTTGAAGGACATCCAAAAAAGTTCCTGAAAAACGGCCCAGCTTTTCCATTTGGGCATCCGCTTTTTCTTTGGTCTTAATCCCGACAAGCGCCATAAATACTGGAATAAATGGAGCTGTGATCAAGATGATCAGGCCCGTCACCCAATGCTGTGAAAAAATCACAATCAATAGAAGAACGGGAATGATGGCACTTTGAACCATTTGAGGAATGTATTTGCTGAAATAGCCGTCTACTTCATCGACCGCATCCAAAAGCAGGCTGACCTTTTCGCCAGATTGCCCTTGGACAGATGCTTGAAGCGGATTTCCTGCAAAAGAGGCAGTCAACTTTGTGCGCAAAGTGCTTTTAGCTTCAGACGCTAGATTTACGCCCGTTCTGCCGATCGCGTAGCCGCTGGCTGCACGAATTAATATAGCCGCAAGCAGCCCCCAAAAATAGGGCAGAACTTCTCGGAATGAGGCATCTTTTAAAAACACCGCATCGGCAATCCAGACAAAAAACAATGCTTGCCCAATCATCGCAACTCCTTTTAGCAAAGAAGCGACAATCAACCAAGCCATTCTATTTTTCCGTTCATACGCTAGCTGTTTAAGATCAAGCATGCAATTCTCTCCTTTAGCTGCTGTTGCCTCTATTATAAAGCACGCAGGGCTAAATTCCGCTCCAGCCGCCCGCTGCCAAGCAATTTTCTGAGGCGTTTGTTACAAATCTGTTCACAAACACACTGGAAGGAAAAAGAAGGTCACACAAAAAAATCACAGCGGCTTTTCGCTGTGATTTTAATAACGCGTCGAACGCGATTGCGAATTCCTTTTCTGCGATCCTTGAAGGACTGATGACAAAAAAGAAATATCTTGCTGTATTTGCGATTTTAAATACTCGTCCATGCATTTCTGATATTCCATGCTCAGTTTATATAGCTCGTATTCAAAGATTGCTTGTTCCTCTTTTGTCATCAAGATCCTCACCCCACTTCACGGTAGTTTCAAAGACCCAAGCATATGTACCTAAACTTTTGTGTTATCGTACCAATTATTTTCAGAAAAGTCAAATTATATAGGGCTTTTATTATAATATTCGGAATGGAATTATTTATAATTTGACCGTTTGTTAACTTTTCATCCCTATTATATCTATACCCTATATAAAAAAGTTAGAGCAGGCAAAAGCTAATTTATAGCTTGCCTGCTTTCTTTGACTTTTATTGGCTTCTGCCATTTTTGATCCATTGTGCTACTTCTACTGTATGCTTTGCCTGATAAACCACGGCATCTTTCACGTCTTCTACCATATTTCCGTTTTGATCCACACTAACACTCGTGCCATATGGATTTCCTCCCGCCTTGAACAAGGCCGGATCGTTATAGCCAGGTGCCGCAACAATCGCTCCCCAATGGAACATGGACGTATAGACAGCCAGTACGGTCGCTTCTTGTCCACCATGCGGATTTTGAGCTGAAGACATAGCACTTACCACTTTATTCGCCAGTTTTCCTTGTGCCCATAATCCTCCTGTCGTATCCAAAAATTGCTGGAACTGCGAAGGAACGTGTCCAAACCGTGTAGGAACGCTAAAAATGATGGCATCTGCCCACTCCAGCATGCCAACATCTGCTTCGGGCACATCTGCTGTTGCTTCTGAATGGGCTTTCCATAAAGGATTTGAATCAATGGCTGCCTGTGGAGCGGTTTCTTTCACTTTCGCTAATTTGACTTCTGCGCCCGCTTCTTTTGCAGCAGCTTCCGCCCATTGCGCCATTTGATAATTTGTTCCTGTTGAACTGTAATACAAGATTGCCAATTTGATGTTTTCCATAATTTTCTCTCCTTTTTGTATAAAGTCCGTGACTGATACGTAAAGACAAAATTATCCTGAATTTGAGATTTTTCTTACGTTTAAACTTTCCCCTTTCTCCCCAAAATTAAACAACTATTATTCATTTATACACGCGAAAAAACAGGATAAAAAACCTCTGTCAGCACTCACAGAGGTTCAATCTATTTCTTCTATTCATTTTTTTCAGTGCGCTCTATGGCCATTTCCCGCAATTTAAATTTTTGGATTTTCCCGGAGGCAGTCATCGGATATTCTTTTGTAAATTCGATATAGCACGGAATTTTATGATGTGAAATTTTTCCTTTGCAGTAATTCCGCAACTCTTCCGGCTGCAGTTTCTCGCCGTCTTTTAAAATGACCCAGGCCATCAGCTCTTCGCCGTATTTTGGATCCGGCACGCCGACTACTTGTACATCTTGGACCGAAGGGTGCTGATAGAGGAATTCTTCAATTTCCCGAGGGTAGATATTCTCGCCTCCCCGGATCACCATGTCCTTGATGCGTCCTGTAACTGCGATATAGCCATCCTCATCTTCCACGGCAATATCACCCGTATGCAGCCAGCCGTCTTCGTCGATGGCCTGCTTCGTCGCTTCCTCGTTTTGATAATAGCCTTTCATGATGTGGTAGCCCCTCGTACAGAGCTCGCCCGGCATTCCAATCGCGACTTCTGTATTCGTCACGGGATCCACAATCTTCACTTCCACTTCGGCGTGCGGCTTGCCGACCGTAGCGACTCGTTTTTCAATCGCATCATCAGCCCGCGTCTGCGTGATCACCGGCGAAGATTCGGTTTGGCCGTAAGCAATGGTGATTTCCGAAGCACCCATTTCGCTGATCACTTTTTTCATCACTTCGATCGGGCAAGGCGAACCTGCCATGATGCCTGTCCGCAAAGTCGACGTATCAAAGCTCTTAAAGTCGGGATAATTCAGTTCGGCAATAAACATTGTCGGAACGCCGTGCAAGCCTGTACATTTTTCATCCTGTACCATTTGAAGCACCCGTTTCGGTTCAAATTGCTCCGCAATGACCATCGTAGTCGAATGCGTCACAGCGGCCATCGTTCCGAGCACACAGCCGAAGCAATGAAAAAAAGGCACCGGTATGCATAAGCGGTCGTTTTCCGTTAAGTTCATCGTGTCGCCGACAAGTTTGCCATTATTGACGACATTCAAATGCGTCAGCATGACTCCTTTTGGAAAACCGGTCGTTCCTGAAGTGTATTGAATATTGATGACCTCATCCGGATCCATTGAGTTAAAACGCTTTTCCAGTTCCTCATCAGCCACCCGGTCCGCAAATGCTTCAAATTCGCTCCACGTATAAATTCCCGGATGCTGGTTTTCACTCATTACGATGACACGTTTGAAATACGGAAGTTTGCTGCTTGTAACATTGCCTTTCTCTGCTGTTTTCAGTTCCGGACAAATGGTATTCAAAATTTCGATATAGTTGGAGCCTTTGAACTCTTCTCCGAGAACCAAGGTTGTCGCATCCGATTGCTTCAAAAGATATTCAAGCTCATTCGCCTGATAGCTCGTGTTAACGGTTACTAGGACTCCGCCCATCTTCCCTGTCGCATATTGGCTGAGCAGCCACTCGCGCTTATTATCGGACCATATCGCAATGTGCTCGCCTTTTTCGATTCCTATTCCCATAAAAGCCTTTGCCAGGCGGTCTGTTTCCTGATCAAACTCCCGGTATGTCTTGCGGATGCCATGTTCCGGATACACATAAGCTTCTGTTTCCGGATGGAGTGCTGCCTGCTCTCGCACAATTTGGCCTACGGTCTTTTCTAAAATCGCCATTTTAAATCCCTCCATTGTGTAAACGGTTTCATTTCACTTTATCATATTATCATAAAATTCCAACAATATTATTTTTAGCAAACGAGCGCCAAACTAAGCTTTCGCCCTTTAAGTGCTAAGCATGATAAAATGGAAGTATTCTGGACCACGAAAGGGAATTGAAATGGAAATACAATCAATGCATGATTCGCTCGCTGCTCGTTTGCAGCAGCAGGAACTTGTTTCCGCCACCATCAGCCAGCCGCGCTTAAAATCGAATAGCATCAAACGGGTGAAACTCAAGCCCGTTGAAATAAAAAATGCATATTTTATTCAGTTTGAATATCAATATGAGCACGTCTTGAAACACGAAAACCTTTCCATTGAGGATGCCTCTGCCAAGCTTGCGTCTTTGTTCGAAGAGTTCCGCCAAGGGCTTTTTCAGTTTACTGAAGAAAAAGTGCAAATTCAGCTTTCTAAGAAATTCAAAGTTACCTGGAAATCGGAACAGACGGAAGCGAAAAAAGCCGAGCTTTCCCATAACCGCAAAAAGCAGTATTTGCTGGAAGACGGCGTGCCTTATCCGTTTTTGGTGCGCCTTGGCGTCCAAAGCCCGGACGGCAAAGTCAAAAAACAGAAATACGATAAGTTCCGCCAAATTAACCGGTTTATCGAATTCATCGATGATGCCCTTGTGCATTTGCCAAAAGACCGGACGGTGCGCATACTCGATTTCGGTTCAGGCAAATCCTATCTGACATTCGCTCTTTACCATTATTTGCGGGTTGAAAAAGGACTGGATTTGCGGGTCACGGGACTCGATCTAAAAAAAGAAGTCATCGAAGAATGCCAGCGCATTGCTGATGACTTGAATTACGATCAATTAGAGTTTTTAGTCGGCGACATTAACGACTATAATGAGGAATCTGCAGTCGATATGGTGGTCACGCTTCATGCCTGCGACGTTGCTACGGACATGGCGTTATCCCGCGCTGTCAAGTGGAATGCGAACGTCATTTTAAGCGTGCCGTGCTGCCAGCATGAACTCAATAGCCAGATCGAAGCACCGGAGCTTGGCATCATGCTTCAGCATGGCTTGATCAAAGAGCGCTTCAGTGCACTCGCAACGGATTCCATCCGTGCGGAATTATTGTCGCTTGTCGGCTATGAAACTCAATTGATGGAATTCATCGATATGGAACATACACCCAAAAATATTTTGATCCGCGCTTATAAAACAGGAAAAAAACCTGCGCCCGGACAATTTGAACGCTACCAGCAATTCACGCAGCTCTTATCAGCCAAACCTTTCCTTGAAAACGAATTGAAGGAGCTCCTATGACACGGAAAAATCTGGCCAACGGCATCGTTCTCGCTTTTACCGTCATCCTCGTCCGATTTATCGATGTGAAAATCTACGATATGCATTTAATCGTGAATGTGCTGGTGATTGTCGGCTTGATCGCCGGGTTGATGAAATTGCTAAACCGTTTCCCTTCTCTTGAAAAGCCGGTCGGCAAAAAAAGCGCTATGGCCATCAATTTCATTGTCGTCATTTCGATTTTCCTGGTATTTTTCATTTTTGGGCTCTAAAGCGGAAAAAGCCGCCTGTCTCCGATTAGAGGCAGGCGGCTTTTCTTATATAAGCGGTTAGGAATTCAGATGTTCTTCATTATATTTTGCAGCTTCCAATTCAATCTTGTAGCTCTTTTTGTATTCACGGGTTTCCAGGAAAAGATTAATAGCGAAAACAAGCACCAGTAAAAAGGCTGGCACTGACAGTTGGACAATTCCATAGACGAGTGCTGCGAGAATTCCAGCGATCAAAAAGCCGATTGCTTGAGCAGATTGACTGTTGCGCTCTTTAATTTCTGTTATCGAAAAATGATTCATATGCTCATACCCCCAATATAAGCATTATAAACATAATTCTTTAAAACAAAAGAAGAAATTATTTTTTTCACAATTTCTTAACATTTGAAATGCAAGGAATAAAGCATAAAAAACCGCGCCATCGCCTTAGACAGGCGGTGCCGCGGTTTTCGCTTCTTTAATTTCACATTTTCTTTTGTTGGCGAATCGTTTCTTCTATATAGGCTTTAACGGGCTCCAGCGTCAATTCCAATCCGCTTGTCTTTAGATTATTGTCCAAGTAATCCAATTGATGGTCCTCTACTGCATCGGATTGAAGATTTAGGGTGTTATTGATGTAAAGCATTCCTTCATTGGTTGCCATTGGCAGCGGAGGGCCTTCCCCGTCTTCTTTTTGAATTTCATCCAATCCATTGACGAGCCCTTCTTTTTTTAATTCTTCCATCGCTTTTTTATACGGCTCGGTTCCGATTCCTTCAGCTAACCGGGCATCCAGCGCTTGAACATCTTCAGTCGTGGCAGCTGTGTAGTATTGCGTGTAGTAAGCCATTAAGATCTGCTCTTTGTCTTGAAGTTCCTTCATGATCGATCCCTCCGATTTCCTGGTTTCTAGTCTCATTATTCCCCTTTTCAATTTGTTTATGCTTTTATTTTCATTCCATCTGTTGAATAAGAAAGGGATTTTTGAAACTTCAGGCCTTTTCAATCGTTAATACATAATGACACACGCAGCGGAATCAAGCTGCGGAAAGCGGGTGGTAGAAGATGACAGAAAAACCGATTGTGCAGATCAAGAACCTTTCGAAAACAATTGGAAAGAAGAATATCATTAAGAATCTGAGCCTCGACTTATATAAAGGCCAAATCACTGGTTTTCTCGGGCCAAATGGCGCCGGTAAAACGACGACCATTCGCATGATGGTCGGATTGATGCGCCCGACCCAAGGCGAAGTGCTGATTGATGGGCAATCAATCCAAACCAATTTCGAAGGCAGTATTCAAAAAGTCGGCGTCATTGTTGAAAATCCGGAAATGTACAAGTACATGACCGGCTACAAAAACCTTTTGCATTTTTCCCGAATGCACAAAGGGATTTCCAAAAAACGCATTGATGAAGTCGTCCAACAAGTCGGCATGCAGAATCGCATCAACGAAAAAGTCAGTTCCTATTCTCTCGGAATGCGGCAGCGGCTCGGCCTCGCACAGGCACTTTTGCATGACCCGAAATTTTTGATCCTGGACGAACCGACAAATGGCCTGGACCCCGCAGGCATCCGGGAATTCCGAATGTACCTGCAAAAAGTCGCAAGCGAAAATGGCGTCGCTGTTTTTGTTTCCAGCCATCTTTTATCAGAAATCGAATTATTATGCGACCGGATTGCCGTGATTCAAAATGGCGAACTGATTGATATCAAGAACGTCAAAGAACTCAATGTTTCGCGCTATTATATTCATGCGGAACCTAATGAGCTTGCGCACGAAGTTTTGAGCGGCACCGGCTTCCCGGTTACTGCGCATGACAAAGGCTATTTGATCGATACGCAATCGCAGCACATTCCTGGAGCCGTTAATATGCTCGTCTCTGCCGGTGCGAAAATCTATGCTGTTCAACCGCACCGGGCAACGCTTGAAGATCAATTCCTTGAAATGACCGGAGGTGGCCAAATTGCTGAAACTCATTCAAAATGAATGGATGAAATTATGGAGCAAGAAATCCAGCTGGATCATGGCCGCTTTGCTGGTGGTCATTTTATTCGCATCCATGGGCATTACAAAATGGGTCAATTCCAGCATGATGGCCAATCAAGAAGAAACGTGGCAAGAAGTCGCCACGAACCAGCAGGCTAATGCAGAAGCAATGCTGCAGGATCCGAACTTGAGCGACCCGCAGAAGGAATATTACGAAGGCCAAGCCGCAATTGCAGAATATCGGCTTGCGAATGAAGTCCCTGCCTTTGAATATGCGAGCATGCAGCAGCAAGTCATCGATGCCCATATGATGCTGTCGCTTGTCACACTGTTTACGGTGATAGTGGCTGCCGGGATTGTCGCTTCGGAATTTTCCCAGGGCACCATCAAAATGCTGTTAACACGCCCTGTTAAAAGATGGAAAATACTAACATCTAAATACATCACCACGATGATTTATGCTATTTTGCTGTCCATTTTAACGATTGCCGTCAGTGCACTGGCCGGTTTGATTTTCTTTGGCATCGGCGACGGAACTTTCCTTGTCTGGAACGGCTCAGAAGTCGTTGAAGGATCTTATTGGATGGAAGCGCTGAAAATGGCGGGGTTGAGTTTTGCCAGCGTGTGGATCATCGGAACGTTCGCCTTCATGCTCGGGACTGTTTTCCGTTCAAGCTCGCTTGCGATCGGCTTATCGATCTTCCTGATGTTCACCGGGATCCAGGCCGTCTACTTGCTCGCTAATTACGAAATCGTCAAATACTATTTGTTCACCCATACGGACTTAACGCAATTCTATACCGGCTTTATGCCTGTACCGGATATCACCATGACTATGTCGCTTATTGTTCTCGCTGTTTACTTCCTCATTTTCATGGCCGTCAGCTATTGGACGTTCTCAAGAAGAGATGTTACGGCGTAAGCGAAAAGCGCAGGCAGCTCGTTAGCCCCGACAAGCGCTGGAAGTCTTAGCAGTAATGGCGGTTTTGCCATTGCTGATAAGACTGAAGCGACCTCGAGGGGCTAGCTGCCGGAGTCTGGACAATAGAAAAGCGCAGGCTGTCTCTAAAACAAAAAAAAGGATCTGACCGTCAGTTTACTGACGTCCAGATCCTTCCACTGTCGAGAAGCTAGTTGGATTCGAGCATTTGTTTCTGTAGGCCGCACAACGGCGCTATGGACAGAGTTCCCACAATAAGCCGAGAAAACCACTCGTCTTATTGCTCCACCCTGTCCGGAACCGCACCGGTGCTGGAACACTTGCCAACGATATGGAGCAAAGCGATCGAGCTCGCAAGCCACAATCAATCGCTTCGCAGCTACTTTGCAGAATATCGAGTTTCTAAACGAATTCTATCTTTTTAATAATAAAAGGATCTGACCGTCAGCTTACTGACGTCCAGATCCTTTTTTCATTTGCCATCCATCCAGTTCAGCAATGCCTCAGCCACCAAATCCTGCTGCTCGAGCGGCGAGATCGTCGCCGGGTTATCGCCTTTTTGTTCGCCATACAGGCCGAACTGGGCATGGTTGCCTCCTGGAATCTCGACAAATTCACTATTGGCTGAAAACAGGATGCGGTTGTCTTCGATATCAGCGAGCAATGTCAATCCATCCTTTTCTCCGTAAACGGACAGCATCGGCAAATCGCTTAAAGCGAAATCCCCTGCAGGATAGGAACCCAGGAAAAACAAGCCCGCCAATTCATCTTGATGGTCTTCGGCATACATCGCAGCTGCGACGCCGCCAAGCGAATGGCCGCCAATAAACCAAGAATCGATTTCCGGATACTCCCCAATCACCGCTTCTGCTGTATCCACTCCGAAAATCCCGAACTTCAGCGGCAGATCCGGAATCGATACTGTATATCCTTGCTCGCTCAGTTTCTCCCCAAGATACGCATAGGCTTCCGCTTCCACTTTGGCGCCTTGGTATAAAATGAGGCCTTGGCCGTTCGGGTCTTCCGGCATAAAGATAATGCCTTGGCCGTCCCGTTCGACCGCTTCGAGATCCACCTGTTCTTTCAGCACTTCACTCGGTCCGTAATCGAATTGGCTATAGACGACAAACCCGATAATGATCAAAGCAATCAGCGCAATAAAGCCGATCAAAATCCGGATGGCCCATCGTTTCGCCCGGCGCTTCCCCGCACTCAATAGGAAATTCCGACGCGGGATTTGGAAAACTCCGCGCTCTCCATTTGTTTGTATGCAAAATCAGCCGTATCGCCTACTGTGATTTCCCGTCCTTCTTCCGGCAGAAAATCTTTTTCTGTCCGGTAGCTGCCGCGTGCTTCCCCGTCCGGCAAGTATGTGGGGCAGACAATCGTCCAATCCAATTCCGACGCTTCCAGCAAACGGTACACTTTCTCATGCTCTTCTGCAGCGAACGTCAATTTGCGGTTGGAATCGCCGCCTTGGTAGCGCAATACGCCAGGCGTCATCCGGCTATTCAAGATTCCTGCCGTTCCAATCGTAATCAAACGCTTGATGCCTTGCTTTTCCATGGCCTCTTTAATGAACGGAACTGCTTCCGACAAAGTGGTTGTCCGGTCCGTGCCTAGTGCGCTAAACACCAAGTCGGCGCCTTGGATGGCGCGTTCAATGTCTTGTTGATTGCGTACATCGCCCGTCATCATTTCCAGGTTGTCATGGCCTTCCAGCTTAAGCGAACGCACTAAAGCTTTTACCTGATGCCCATCCGCTAGCGCATGCTTTAGGATTTCTTGGCCGACCCGGCCGGTTGCCCCGAAAATTGTGATGTTCATCTTCATTCTCCTTTCCACAGACTGATTTACTTGAATAAGAATCCTTTTTTGGCCAGCACGCCTTTCAAGTCTTGGCGATGCGGGCGCTTCAGGAAATTCGCCATTTGCTGCGTCCACGTCTCTGATTTCTGGTTGGTGCTGCGGCGCTCGTAATATTGCTGGATGGCCATATCGTATTCAGGAAGCAAGGTTTCATATTTCGCTTCGTCGTATTCGTTCTCATGAAGAATCGCTTCGACCGGCAGTCTCGGCTTCACTTCGTTGCCTTCGTTCGGCACGCCTACCGTCAAACCGTAGACCGGGAATACGCCTTCCGGCAAGCCGACCAGTTCACTGATCGCTTCCATATTGTTGCGGACGCCGCCGATATAGCAAATTCCGTAGCCTTTCGATTCAGCAGCCAAGGCTAAATTCTGCGCAAGCAAGCCGACATCTGTAACAGCGACGAGCAGATTTTCCGCTTGGTCAAAAACAATGTTCTCCCCCTGTATTTCGCCCGCATGCTTCAAGCGGTTGTAGTCCGCACACATTAGGAACACTGCGCCGGCCCCTTCCATCTGTTTCGAGTTGCGTGAGAGCTCGCCCAATTTCTTGCGTTTTTCCGGATCCGTCACCCAGACGACGGAATAAGCCTGGACAAAATGGGACGTGGCCGCATGCTGCGCTGCCTGGATCAATTCACTGACCTCTTCTCTTGTCAGCTGCTTTTCTTTATAATCACGCACCGAAGCGTGGGATTTCATCAATTCAATAACCATTCTTCTTCCTCCTTTGACTCTATTCTCTTATCCTATCAAATAATCTGAGATGATACTCTTCCAACGATTTTTGCTACAATAAAAGCAGATGAGGTGAACAGGTTGAAGCGAGCGAAAGCCATTTTTTCGATTCTTTTTTTATTGATGCTCGGCGGTTTTCTGTTTGTTTGGATCCAAAACGAGCGGGAATTCCAGGAAGAGCTGGCCAAGCGTCCGGCGCCTTCCGGACTGCATCCGATTGTTGCAGAGAAAACCGATCAATTGGTCCAGCAAGCGCAAAGCATCGGCATCGACATTTTAATCACGGACGGGTTCCGGTCTGCTGAAGAACAGAATGATTTGCACAATCAAGGACGGAGCGCTGCCGGCAATATCGTGACCTATGCACGCGGCGGTGAGTCCTATCATAATTACGGCCTCGCCATCGATTTTGCCCTTCGCCTTGATAACGGCGATGTCGTCTGGGACATTGAACGGGATGATAACGGCAACGGCGAACGCGATTGGTACGAAGTGGCGGCCATCGGCAAAGAACTCGGATTTGCTTGGGGCGGCGACTGGCAGCGTTTCAAGGATTATCCGCATCTAGAGATGACGTTCGGCTTGTCGATCGGCGAATTGCAGCAAGGCTATCGGCCGGAAGACGTCCTGGAATAGAAAACCAGCGTGGTTCGCTTGGAACCACGCTGGTTTTTTGAGTTTATTTGCGGAATTTCTTGTTTTATTTGCGGAATCCGGACGGTTACTTGCGCGATCCCTGTGATTACTTGCGGAATCCACAGCTTTACTTGCGCAATCTCCGCTTTTATTTGCACGATCCGCTTTTTCCTACAGTTCTTGGCGCAAAGCTTGAATGACGTCAATTTGAGTGGCTTTACGCGCAGGCCGCCAGCCTGAAATCATGGCGACGCCAATACTGATGATCGCTGAAATCACAACCAATTGCCACGGAATGACCGAAATCAAAATGCTGACATCGCCCATCCCCTCGCCGTCTTCGCCTAAAGAACTCATGATGATTTTCGGCACGAGCCAGTTTGCGAGGATGCTGACGCCGTAGGAAACCAAAACAGCGAGCACCGTTCCGATAATGCCGATGGCCGCACTTTCCATGAGGAATAGCTTTTGGATCAGCTTCGGCTTCGCGCCGATCGCTTTCATGACGCCGATCTCACGTGTCCGTTCTGTCACGGCCATGGTCATCGTGTTGAAAATACCGATGGAGGCAATCAAAACCGCGACGGTCCCAACGACAATCAGTCCCGCTTTCAAGGCGGTGAAGAACATATTCATCGAGCCCAATTCTTCTGTAACCGAGTAAACGTAATAGCCTTTATCTTTTAACGTCTGCGTGATGTCCGCGACGTTCTGCAGATCGTCTGCATAAACGAGCACTTGCCGCCCGCTTTCTTCAAGCGCCAACTCTTCCTGGAACACGGGAGCCCACGAATCATCGATCAACAGCGTATTGTCGCTGATCCAATCTTTGCCCGGCTCTTCCTTAATACCAGCCACAGTGAATTCCCATACGCCGGCTTCTGTTTCTCCTTCATAAGGGGTCAATTCCAGCTGAAACGTTTGCCCAATAAGGCTTCCGGCAAATCCGCCCGAAACTTCCTCGCCGTCGTCCACTTTTTTCCGCTCTTCTTCCGTCAACAAATTTTGTGCAAAATGATAGCCGATAATGACTTCGTTCGCTGAAGAAGGCATCTTGCCTTCCGACAGTTTCAATCCAGCTTTTTGTTCCTGCTCCATATCAGCCGTAGCAGCGGCTACGAATCCGCTCCGATCGCCTATTTTTGCAACCGCATCAGCATTTGGCGAAGTCCGGTCTGTCACGGCTTTCACGTGTGCAATCTGGTGCATCGCTTCCACTTCTTGATCAGTAATGGAATCGCCGTCTTCTCTGCCTGCCACTTCGATTTCTGTCACAATCTGATTGTCGAGCACCTGGTCCGTGACCGTCTGCTGCATGCCGAATCCGACCGATGCGAGAATGATCAGAAAAGCACAGCCCATCATGGCAGCTAAAATGGTTGTGGCTACCCGAAGTTTATTGCGTTTCATATGTTGTTTAATAAAATCCAGTTGATCTTTAAATTGCATGGCGTTTTTCCCCTTTCACTAATTCCCCGTCATGCAGACGGTATTGCCGGTGGGCGACATTTGCGACTTCATCGTCATGGGTGATAATCACAAAAGTCAGTCCGAGCGACTGGTTCAGCGATTGGATCAACATCAGAATATCTTGTTCAGTTTCCGAATCCAAACTCCCGGTCGGCTCATCTGCCAGCAATATCGGCGGGTCGGTGACAAGCGCCCGCGCAATGCTGACGCGTTGCTGCTGGCCGCCTGACAGTTCATTCGGATAATGGTCAGCGACGTCCTGCAGCCCTACTTTTTCAAGCAATGCGCGAACTTTCGCCTGGCGCTTTTTCACCGTCTCTCCTTTAATCTTCAACGGCAGTTCCACATTTTCGAATGCAGTGAGGCCCGGCATCAATTGGAAATTCTGAAAGATGAAACCGAAATTGGCTAAGCGGAAATCCGCTTTCTCCTCTTCCTTCATCTTGGCGGTCTCTTTTGTATTCACTAAAACCGAACCCGATTCGGGCGTCATGAAGCCGGCTAGAATGTGCAATAGCGTCGATTTGCCGGATCCGCTCTTTCCAAGAATCGCAACAATCTCCCCTTTTTGGACGTCTAGCGTGACTCCTTTTAACACCGGAACTTTCCGTTCGTGCTCTTTTTTGCCAATTGCAAACGTATGGCGCAGGTTTTGGATTTCAATCATGGCTGAATGCCCCTCTCTTACTGGATAAATCAAGTATAGAGAGCAAATCTTAACGATTCCCGAGGAGTTTTATGAAGAATTTCTTAAGAAGAGGGATAAATAGGAAAGAAGGAGGGTATTTTTCTAATAAGGTTTTTGACTTGCCAATGAGAATATGCAATTCTCGAAGTAGACCAGAACCCTCGTCCATAAAATAACTCTTATCCCAAGAGAAAAGAAAGAAGGGATTTCGTGAAACAATTCGCTATCATTATTCCGGCTTATAAACCGGACCATAAATGCGAAAAACTGATCACCGAAATCTTGGCAGCCGGATTTCAACGGATTATTGTGGTCGATGATGGGAGCGGCCCCGAATACGCACCTTTTTTTGATTCTTTGATGCCGCTGCCGGAAGTGACCGTGCTTCGCCATGCAGCCAACCAAGGAAAAGGGCGCGCCTTAAAAACCGCCTTCCATTACATACTCAATCAGAACCTTCCATATGAAGCCGTAATTACGGCGGATGCGGATGGCCAGCACTTAGTTTCCGACATGCTGAAAATTGCCGCGCAATTATCGAGCACTCCCCATCGTTTCGTAATGGGCGTTCGGGATTTCACTCAGAAAGACGTGCCTTTCCGGAGCCGTTTCGGCAACCGTTTTACTCGCCTGCTGTTCCGCTTATCGACGGGTACTTCGCTTACAGATACCCAAACAGGGCTTCGCGGAATTCCCGTCAGCCAGCTGCGCCTCCTGCTGACAGTACTCGGGGAACGGTTTGAATACGAAATGAATATGCTCGCTGCGTTAAAACCGAAAGGGATCCAAATAGCTGAAGTGCCGATCGAAACCGTATATATCGATGAGAATAAATCTTCGCATTTCCATCCATTGCGCGACTCTTTTCATATCTATAAGATTTTTCTGCTATACGGCCTTTCAGGCGCCGCATCGTTCGGCCTCGATATCGGGTTGTATTGGATTTTCCTGCAGTTATTCCGGCCGGAAGCCCCGCAATTATTCATCGTATTGGCGACGATTGCCGCCCGGGTCTTATCGTCCCTATTCAATTATTACGTCAACCGGCACAAAGTATTTGGCCAAGGTTCGCGCCAGTCACTGATCCGCTACTACCTGCTGGCTGCTTTTATCATGCTGGTCTCTGCCGGATCGGTCCACTTCCTCTATGCCGAATGGCTAGGCCGAGGCGAAGTGGTCCTCAAAGTGCTTGTCGACACGCTGCTGTTCATTTTCGGATTTGTCGTTCAGCGTGCATGGGTTTTCAGAAAAGAGTAAAAAACTCCGTTTTCCTTTTTGGGGAAGACGGAGTTTCGGGTTGTAGAGAATCTGGTTGAATCAAAGCGCCGCCTTCAATAGAGCACTTCGGCGCTGAAGAACTTTTCAAAAATAGGAATTAAAACTTCGCTGCTTTGTCTCCTGCCTTTTCACAGATGAAATTCATTTCCGGTTTTATCTTTTCCGCCGCCTAAAAAACTCCGTTCTCCTTTTTGAGGAAAACGGAGTTTTTGTCATTTATCCTTCATATTCGATTCGGGTCCCGCTTGGCTTCAAAGCCAATGCGAGAAGCTGATCGACGACTTTTTTCCGGGTTTCAAAATCAAAGGGCTCTCCGCATGGCCGTCCCAATTTGAAAGGCACGTGCATGGTTCTTGGGACGCCGACGGCATCGGTGACTTCCGGCAAAATGGTGATCATCGCCGTGGCGATTCCACTTTCTTCTAAAGCCCGGGCATACAGCCCAAGCACATTATGGCAAGAACCTCAGCCAGGAACCAATAAAGCGATGTCCACTTGTTCATTTTCGAAAAGTGCCATTACTTGGGGAATCGCTTCTTGCTCCACATTACTCGTGTCAAGAATGCCGCCGTTCAACCCAATATTCACATCTGCCAAGGAATGGATGCTGCCTTTGTCTTTAAGTTCTCTTAGCTGAGGCAAAGGAAAGACGATCGTCGGATCGGTTTTCGCAAATTTCGTATTGTAGTAAATATGCGTGACCGTTAATTCCTCTTCTTGCGCCGCGGCTGGAATCAGGCGATACGTGGGGTCGCCCGCCGGGTTATCCACATCAAAAGGGCGATCCGTTTTCAAATGGACGCCGGCAGTGGTGATCAGCGCGATTTTGCATTCGGTCAAAGGTTTCGCCAACACGGTTTCCGGGCTGCCTTGCCGTTCGTTCACATGCTTTAGGGTGAATTTCTTATACGCTTCAGGGAAATTCGTTGAAAAGGCGACAGAAAGTTTCGATTTGATCTGCGTTTTTCGTTTCATGCCTTCAGCCTCCGCTC
This sequence comes from Planococcus massiliensis, assembly GCF_000821325.1. Lineage (NCBI taxonomy): Bacteria > Bacillati > Bacillota > Bacilli > Caryophanales > Caryophanaceae > Planococcus > Planococcus massiliensis. The sequence continues at coordinate 3,007,861 of NZ_CCXS01000001.1, forward strand.
CTTATTCTTGTCCATGTGCCCAGGCAATTCGCGGGTCGATTTGGCGGGACATGCGCACCATGACTGGTTCAAAGCCCATACGCGGCCAAAAATAGGAAGAGAGGTGATTGGGCGTATGCCAATCGGTATAAATGTAATCAAAGCCCATCTTTTTGATTTCTCCAAAGCAATAGGTGGCAAGCGCGCGGCCGATTCCTTTCCCGCGCATTTCCGGATTCGTTGATGCAGCCGGGAGTTCCGCACAATTGGACGGAACCGCTAAATTCTGAGAATCTTCTTTCCGGTAGTAAATATGGAAACCGGCAATCCGTCCGCTTTGTTCAGCCAGCCAAAACAGTGTTTCTTCGTCGTCCGGCACTTCGCTGTAGCTTTGTTTAATATCATCCAAGGTTTCTTTCGTGATCGGATTCCAAGATGGTGCCGTTGCCTGGTGGATGCTGTTCCATGCAGCCATTTTCTTGAGCAGCGGCCCATCAGCCGGCGTTCCTTTTCGAAACTCCAGCCCCGGCTCCCGTCCGCTTTCTGCCGGAGTGAAATCCTTGAGCGGCAGGACCGCATATTTCTGTTCATAGCGAAAACCTTGATCCAGCATTTCTTCCACAAGCAAGGGCTGGCCAAGCGGCGCCATTAGGACGTGATGGAAATAGCCATGTTTGACCCATTCCGCTCCAACATCTGCATAAAGCAAGCGCAAAAGCCGTGGATGCTCGTTTTCGCTGATCGCCATCGAGGCGTAGTCGATGAACACATACCGGCCGCGTTCAGCACTTTCCTTGAATTCATAGAGGAGATAGCCGATGACATCAATGCCCCTTATCGCCACAATGCCGCTGACGTAAGGGCGATCCAATAACGTGCGCAGAATGACTTCCGTTTCGTCAATTTCTTCAAATGCAGCTTTTAAAAAAGAAAACCGCTTTCGCTCACGTTCTTGGCGTTTCGCCAAAAGCACGGCCATCTGGCGGACATGGCGATCTTCGACACCCATAAACTGAATCAATGAAATCACTCCCCGGATTGAAGTTTAACCTCCAGCATACGATAATTTCCTGCATCAACTGGGTTTCCGAAAACAAGCGGCACCGGTTCGACAAAAATCGGTCCATCCACGATCACCGTGTGAAATTCGCCTTCTTCCCCGCAAGCGTCCACCCCGGCTGCCTCCAGTTCTTCGATCAAATCGAGCGTAAACTCCCGGCCTAAAAACTTGGGATCCAACCGTGCTGTATCCACTACCGTAATGACGGCTTTAAAGCCCTCTTCCACTAACTCTTTAAGCAATGCTTTACGGGCTTCCTGCCAGAGCGGATGATGCACTTCCAACGCTGCTTCTGTGCTGACTTTCCGGACCCACGTCCGGTGATCCTCCAAATCGATGTCCCCGTAAACCCCCATCTGGATTCCTTGCTCGCTGAATGTTTTCAAATGGGCGATAAACTCTCTTTCGTAGCCGGACCAATCGGCTTTTCCGATTACGAGCGGCAAGCCCATCCGCTCAGCCTGAGCTTCCATTACGTCAGGCGGCAAACCATGCGACCGCGATTTTGTGCCATCTTCTTCAAACATCGTGAACAAAACGATGGGCACATGCCCCTCCATTACGGCCCGGTAATACGCGAGCGCCGAATCTTTCCCGCCGCTCCATGACATGACAAATGTTTTCTGCATGCTGCACCTCTTTATCTGTTTTCTCTTGTAGTAATTTCGACATTGGAAAAATAAATCCTTTTGGAGCTCTGCAGTTTAAGCGACTCCTGCATGATCCCCTTCAACCAATGCAATAAAAAAGCGGCCAGACATTCTCTGGCCGCCGATCATTTTATTTTCCTACCATGTTTTCAGGTTTAACCCATTCGTCAAACTGGTCAGCCGTCAAATGGCCGCTCTTTACAGCAGACTCTTTCAAAGTCGACCCGTCAGCATGCGCTTGCTTCGCAATAGCTGCCGCTTTTTCGTAGCCGATATGCGGGTTCAATGCGGTAACAAGCATCAATGAGTTTTTCACGTGGTTGCCGATAACATCCAAGTTCGCTTCAATGCCCACTGCACAGTGCTCGTCAAAGCTGATCAAGCTGTCAGTCAATAAACGCACAGATTGCAAGAAGTTGTAAGCGATGACCGGTTTGAAGACGTTCAATTCGAAGTTCCCTTGGCTTGCAGCAAAACCGATCGCTGCGTCATTCCCCATGACTTGAACAGCCACCATCGTCAACGCTTCGCTTTGCGTCGGGTTGACTTTCCCTGGCATAATCGAGCTTCCCGGCTCGTTTGCCGGAATCGTGATTTCGCCGATGCCGCTGCGAGGGCCGCTTGCCAACCAGCGTACGTCGTTGGCAATTTTCATTGCGTCCGCTGCCAACGCTTTGATCGCGCCATGCGTGTAAACCATTTCGTCATGGCTTGTCAGCGCGTGGAATTTATTTTCAGCTGAAGTGAAGGCTGTGCCCACCGCTTCTGTAATAAATTCTGCAACCGAAGGACCGAATGTCGCATCCGCGTTGATGCCTGTTCCGACAGCGGTTCCGCCGATCGCAAGTTCGCGCATTTCTTCAACGCTCGCACGGATCATGCGCTCGCTTTTCTCAAGCATATGCTTCCAGCCGCTGATTTCCTGGCCAAGCGTAAGCGGCGTTGCATCCTGCAAATGCGTACGGCCGATTTTGATAATGTCATCGAATTTTTTCGCTTTTTCATCCAATGTCGCTTTCAGCTGCTGGATTGCTGGCAGCAAGTTTTCAGTAACCGCCACAACGCCCGCAACGTGCATCGCTGTTGGGTACGTATCGTTTGAACTTTGAGACATGTTGACGTCGTCGTTCGGATGCAATTTCTCTTCTGAAGACTGCTCAGCCAAGATTTCATTGCCGCGGCGCGCCAACACTTCGTTCATGTTCATATTGGATTGCGTACCGCTTCCGGTTTGCCAAACGACTAATGGGAAATGGTCATTCCATTTGCCTTCGATCACTTCGTCAGCAGCGGCTACAATCGCTTTCATTTTCGCTTCGGATAATTTTCCGAGTTTATGGTTCGCTTTCGCTGTCGCTTTTTTCAATTGAGCAAATGCCATAACAACTTCATGCGGCATACGCTCAGTGCCGATGGCAAAGTTCTGCACGCTGCGTTGAGTTTGAGCTCCCCACATTTTGTCAGCTTCTACCTGAATTTCACCAATCGTGTCTTTCTCTGTACGATATTGCATTCCATTCACTCCAATTCATTTTCTATACGCATCCTTCTCTTCTATTAAACACAAACATGCCAAAAAAAGCGACCTTTCACATGAAAAAGCCGCTAATTTTGCGTTAAGAAAAATCCTTCGATAATTTCTTCATCTGAATGGGGGATGTACTCGCCTTTGACGATTTGCGCGCCGTTGATGCAGCCGCTCGACAAGAGGACGATATCATTCGGTCCGCTTTCTTTCAGCGCCGCAATTACGGCGTCATGCCTGGAAGTGGCCGTCACCACTTCCTGCTTATACGGGACCGTGAAGCCTTTCAATACTTCATCCACCACTTCGTTTGGATCATTGTATCCAGGGTGATCAACGGTCACCACTAGAACATCGGCCTTTCCTTCAGCAGCTTTTGCCATTTTCGGCATCTTCGCAAAATCACGGATGCCGATGCCCGCAATTAAAGCGATCAACCGATTATGCGGAAGCTTGTTCACTTCACGCAGCACAAAATCCAGTGCGACTGGCGTATGCGCATAATCCAAAATAATTTTCCGGGATTCAGGCCCTTCGATCACCTGAAAGCGGCCTTCCACTTGCGGCATCTGCGGCAAGACTTCGAGGATGCTTTCCAGTTCGGCGCCAGTTAACAATGCGGCGCCAATCGCCGCTGTTAAATTCCCCGCATTGTACTCGCCATAAAGCGGAACGTCCACGAGATAGCTCTGCCCTTGATAATGCAAATCGAAATTCATGCCGTTCTGCATTACCCGGATATTATCCCAAACGAGATCTGCACCCGAATCGCGGTGCTGGCTGTACGTCAAAGCCTGATAATCGACAACCGCTAAAATCTCTTTAGACATACCTGCATCATCTATGTTGACGACGGCCGACTTGGCTTGTTTGAATAAGGCGAGTTTCGATGTTAAATAATGTTCGAACGTATGATGATATTCCAAATGCTCTTCTGAAATATTGGTATGGATCGCTACATCGAAAATGATGCCTTCCACTCTTTTCTGATCGAGGGCAATTGAAGAAACTTCCATAGAAGCTGCTTTGTCTCCCAATGCAGCCAGCTGTGAAAAAGTTTGATGGATGTCCGAAGACATCGGGGTAGTCGGAGTGCTTTTTTTAACCGGCATCTTCCCTTTGGAATTCCAAATTCCCGTCGTCCCTAAAAAGCCGCTCGGGATGCCGAGAAGATTAAACAGATTATAGACATATGTAGACGTGGTGGTTTTGCCGTTCGTTCCGGTTACACCAACCTTTATCAAACGGTCTTGGGCATTTCCGAAAAAGTGGATAGCCGTCCACGCAAGCGCCGCTTTGGAATCTTCAACCACAAGAAACGTCAGCTCCGCATAGGTATCGGCAAAACGGCTGAGAACTTCGGCATCTGTGCCGATAATGGCAGAAGCCCCTTTATTGATGGCTTCCTGAATGTATAAATGGCCGTCCGTATTTTCCCCGGCAATACAAAAAAAGGCAGTCCCTTTTTCCACATCTGCCGAGTTGTAAGCGAGCGCATTGATTTCCTGTGTCTCCGCTCCATAAAGCCCAGTAGTCGAAAGACGCGGAATGCGATTGAATCGAATATCCATTGGACACCCCTTAAACATCTATTTTTTCGTGTCGGCATTTTCCAAGCCGCACATTCCATAATTCATTGGGCTTATGATATTCACTCAATATTTTACTTATAAACTCAAAAGCTTGCAAAATCAAGTCTTCTATAAATTAATATTTCATACCTTCTGCCTATCTTTTATTACCCTAATTTCAATATAAAAAACCGCCTGAAGCGCATTTCTGCTTTTCAGGCGGAATTAAAAATTAAATTTCAGTTTCAATCGCTTCTTTTTCTTTCTCTGTCAGTTCATAACGCAATTGTTCGATTGTCTGGCTATAGTCATTTTTCCCGGATAAATTCTCCAGCATCTCGCGTACGTCGATTCCGGAGGATTCTTTTAAGGTTTCCTGCAGCGACGACATCAGATTCGTTGCGTAAGAGGTGATTTTGTTCGCTCCGCCGCCTTCACCGCCGCCCGTATCCACGACCGTGATCTTATCGATATTGCTGAGTGGGCTAGCAATTTGCTTCGCGTATTCAGGAAGCATGTTGACGATCATATCAAGTGTTGCCGCTTGGCCGTACATTTCGAAGGCTTCCGCAATTTTGCGTTTGGCTTCCGCTTCTGCAAGACCTTTCAAACGGATAACGTCCGCTTCCGATTCACCTTGTGCACGCTGGGAATCGGCTTTCGCCAAACCATCCAAACGGATTTTTTCTGCGTCGGCTTTCGCCATTGCTTCAACGCGGTATTTCTGGGCATCGGCATCAGCCAATTGCTTCGACTTTTCCGCTTCGGCAGCTTGCTCAACCGAGTAGCGGTCGGCATCGGCCTTTTTCTTCACTTCTGAATCGTATTGGCGCTCACGGCGCTGAATTTCTTTTTCTTCCAGTTCGATCTGCTTCTGGCGTTCAATGATGCGGATCTGCATTTCCTGTTCGACTACTTCCTGCTTGGAACGGGCTGTTTCAAGTTCATACGCTTGGTCGGCGCGTGCTTTCGCGCTATCCTGCTCGCGCTTGTACTCAGCCACTTTCAATAAATTCTCTTTTTCCGCTTCGGCAATTTCAGTTGCGCGCTGAATTTCCGCACGCTGCGCATCTTTGCCGGCTTCAGCGCGTTTAATGCGCGTCTCCATTTCAGACTCGGCCGTTGCAATATCCGCATCCCGTTTCACTTGAGCGATTCTCGCTTTCCCTAAGGAATCCAGGTAGCCGTTTTTATCGCGTACATCTTTAATTGTGAAAGAGACGATGATCAATCCCATTTTCGCCAAATCATGTGAAGCGACACGCTGCACTTCCTGCGAAAACTTATCGCGGTTTTTATAGATTTCTTCTACGGTCATCGATCCTAGGATTGAACGAAGGTGGCCTTCCAGCACTTCTTTCGCTTCATTTTCCCGGTCTTCTTTTGACTTCCCTAAAAATTGTTCAGCGGCGGTCGCGATTTCTGAAATGGATCCGCCGATTTTGATAATGGCCGTTCCGTCCGCCATGACCGGCACCCCTTGTTCCGTATACACTTCCGGCGTGGTCACTTCAAGCTTGCTTGATAAAAGGCTCAGCGGAGCTGCCTGCTGGAATACAGGAAGCAAGAACGTTCCGCCCCCGCGAATGATTTTGATCCGGTTGCCCGAATCATCCGTATGCACATTTTTCGACCCTAAATAGCTTCCTGTGACAATCAGCGCCTCGTCCGGCCCGACCGTTTTGTATTTCGTAATGTAAACCCCGACAATCGCGAGTACAATGAAGGCCGCTATTCCAATTGCAATCCATGTCATTTCCATCTTAATTCCCCCTTTTTATTTAATGAATGTCACCGGTTCATAATCCCGCACATACAAAGTTCCATCGCGCACCTCGATGATCAGCACTTGCCGCTCCTGTCCAATCGCTTCATTGTCATAGCCAGCCGCTCTTTTAGAGATCATGCCGCTATAGGTTTCGATGACCACTTCTCCGTAGCCGTCTGCCGGTATCGGAATGATCACTTTCCCGACTTGTCCGAGAAGCGAATCTTCCGTGTACGCAAGAGATGCTTCTGCCGAGGACATCGGCAAGAGAACAAAGAAGTAAAGCAAGAGATCAAGAACGGCGGCACCTAAAACCGAAATGCCGAGAACCGCCATACCGCTAAGCCCCGTTGTTGCTTCCAAAACAAAGCCGATCGCTGCAACCAAGGTGAAAAATGCCAGAATGACCGCTGGATTGAAGAACGGAATGCCTTCTCCCGCTTCTGCAATATCTCCAAAAAATACATATAAGATCGTAAGTGCTCCGGCAAAAATAAGTGTGTACATGTAGAACTGTTCCATCGGCAATCCGAACCATTCCATTCCAGAACCTCCCATCTTAGACATTCTATCCTATTTACGGATAAGACCTGCAAAAGTTTCAGAATTATTGAACAAAAAAATAAAAAGGCCGCCCAATAAGTCGAGTAATGACTTATTGGACAGCCTCTTGCTTCTAAACAAAACGCAGAGAGAACCTATTGTTCCTTTGCAAATTCGATTTCATGAAAACCATTGACGAGCCGGAAACCGATTCCCAGATAGCCATCCGCTAATAATTGCTGCTGCATCGGCAAATCATCGAGTTTCACACTTGTATGGTTCGTATAATGTGGAGCAGGATTTTTCAGGTCTTTCACTAAAATGTAGCGCCGCATGCCTTCGTATTTTTCTTTTAATGCCGCAATGCGCATATCCTGTGTAAATTTATCTTTCAAGCTCGGGATGTTCATCGGGGCTACCGTACAGCAAACGTATTGGAACTGCTCTTTCAAATTCGGCAATTCTTTCATGATGACTTCAGCCAGTTTTTGCTGCAGGCGATTGCCGCGGTATTCCGGCAAAACGACTGATATTTCCTGGTAAATGACGCGCGGCAAGTCGGCTTCCGTCAAACCAATGTCCAGGCCCAGATGCTCTTCATCGATTTCCGGTATCAGCAAAGCTCGAAAGCCGATTAACTGATCGTCTACATAGGCGCCGATCAAGAGCCCGCGTTCATTTAAAATGAAAAGAAATTCTTCCGTCGATAATGGCTGAAGCACCGCTTTTTCCGGAAGCGATTTGAGTACTGCATCCTGCACTTTCTCTATAGCAGGCAAATCTTCCAAGTAAAGTCGCTTCATATAGAAAGGCTGCTTTTTACGAAGCACTTGATTGTTGATGGTGCCTTCATATAAAACTTTCATCGCCATTCCCCCACTGTCTTGATATGTTAATTTTAGAATACCATTTCCAAAGTCGCCCGTGTTGCCCTTTTAAGAGAAACTCTAAATTTTTATCAGAAAATTAGCATGTTTATTTATGAAGCGTTTTTAGGAATCCGGAAATCTGTTTTTTATTGGCCAGGTAAATCGATTGGCGGGCAGGGTCGGCTTGTGAAAATTGCTGCATCCGTTTATGCATTTTGCGTTTGCGCTCGGCATATGTGGTCACGATAAATTTCAAAAATGCCCAATCCATTTTTTCTGTACAGCCGTCTGCCATATCGGGGCGATTCTGTCCGATATGGGTCGCCCACCTTTTCAATACTCGATAAAGGCAAACCCAAAGCGGAAGCTCTAAGTAAATAAATGTATCCGCCTGCGCTGTCCGAATGTCAAAGCTATTGCTGTAATTCCCCTCAATGATCCACGCATCGCCTTTGACGATTTCTTCCTGTGCTGCCCGAAATTCCGCCAACTCGGATTCAACCCATCCCGCCTTCCAGTAATACGAATCCAAATGATGGACCGGCAATTCCAGCCTTTTCCCCAATTCCGCAGCAAACGTCGATTTCCCTGCTCCCGCCGATACGCCGACAACCATGATTTTTTTCATTGCCCATCCCCCTTTTCCGCAGTCTTTTTAGTATATAGAAAATCATTTCAAAAAAATAGATGGCCTAATTTCATCTAAGTACTTGCAATATCTGTAACCCCATGTTATTCTAAGGAAGAATTATTTTTGTTCGGATAACTTTTTATAAAGTGTCAGATATTCATCTGCAAGATTTGAGCAAGGATAGTAATACAATGTATGCATTTGCATACGAGGAGGAAACACACATGGAACAAGGTAAAGTAAAATGGTTTAACTCAGAAAAAGGATTCGGCTTCATCGAGCGCGAAGGCGGAGACGACGTATTCGTACACTTCTCAGCTATCCAAAGCGAAGGATTCAAATCTTTAGACGAAGGTCAAGAAGTTACTTTCGACATCGAGCAAGGCCAACGCGGTCTTCAAGCTACTAACGTACAAAAAGCTTAATTTTAAGCTCTTATTACGGACTCTCCTTTTGGAGGGTCCGTTTTTTTATGGTTTTTTCGCGACGTATTTGGCAAACGCGCGTATTCTTCTCTGAGCGCGCGCATTTTCTTTTGAACGCGCGCAAATCGTTTTGAACGCACGTATTTTCTTTTGAACGCGCGCAAATTGCCGCGAACGCGCAATCGCTCCACTCTTCTCAACCCGGCTAAATCCAGCCGTCCCTCTCCACTTTCAGCGAAAATAAAAAAGAAGGCGGAAATAATCTCCCGCCTTCTTTTTATTGGGTCGGATTCATTTTAAAGTATAGCTGGAATCCAAAGAAAATCAGCGCGCATGCCAGAATGGTGCCGATGATCACAAACAAGGCTAATTTCTTTCCGTCCATGCTCTTCACTCCTTCATTTACGAGATTCGCTGCCGCTTAAGAGCGACCTTAATCGTTTGAGCGTATCCTTTCAATTAATTTTACAACATCATAAGCGCCTTTGCTTCTATTGGACAATACAGTAAGGCTGCTGCCATCTTCCGGATAATAGGCAGAGTGGAAACTCACGCCCGGGTCATAGCCCATGACATGGAACTTCTTCACTCCGCTTTCATGCCGGTCAATCCAGACGCCGTATCCGTATTCGCCCTCTTCATCTCCAGCGTGCGGTGTCAGCAGCCGCTCTGCCATCTCCCTGGACATTAATTCAGCCCCCATCAGAGACTCCCAAAAAGACGCCATGTCTTCAGCCGTTACGTATGCGCCGCCGTCCGCCCCGCCTTTAATCGGCAAAGCGTATTGGTTCGTGCGCCACGAAGTGCCTTCCTCAATATAACCGAAAGCGGTCTGCGCCGGGAGCTGATCCATCCGGAAATACCCCGAAGCAGCCATTCCTGCCCGTGCAAAAATCCGCTCTTCTACATAATCCGTAAAGGCCATTCCAGTAAGATTTTCAACCACAAGCCCAAGTGCAATGAACCCGGCATTATTGTAGTGGAACTTCGCTCCAGGCTCAAACATCATAGGCGCGTCTTTGAATAAAGGCACGAAATCCATTCCCGTTTTCATCAAATACATCGGATGCTGAATCCATAATTCTTCAAAATCATCCATTGTTTCTTCGTCAAAATAATCCGGAATCCCTGAAGTATGGGTCAGCAATTGATGGATTGTGACACCAAAATCCGGGAAAATTTCCGGCAGCAAGGCTGAAAGCCGATCTTCAAACGCAAGCTTCCCTTCTTCCGCCAATTGGCAGATGGCTACCGCCGTAAAGATTTTACAGCCGGAAGCGATGCCGAAACGGGTATCAATGGCATTCGGCCGTTCATTCGCCCGGTCCGCCCAGCCTTTTGCCGTCGACCACGGCTCTTCTTTTTTCCATAAAACCGCTCCCGAGAAGTCCAGTTCCTCCATGCCATCCGAAATGGGATTGTAGGCTGAAGCTTGCTGGTAATTTCCTTCTTCATCGATTACAATCTGGCGGCCGTCCATCAATTCAATGGACAGCGGATGCACTTCGCTTTTCTGTTTTGAAAAATACCAAATCCGCTTAGGTGCAACGAGGAGAATAAACGAATCGCCGCTGCCCAGAAAGTTTAATGCTGCAGGATCGATTCCTTTATTGCCCCGAACCGGAATTTCCAAATCTTCCAGCTGTTCCCCCACTTCTTTTACATGCGGTGTTGTAATGCTGACTTCGCTGATGTTCAGCAGCGAATCGATGGAGAAGTTCCCCATTCGGTCCACATTCCGCCGGCCGATCAATTCCACCACATTGCCTGCTGGGTCTTGGAAATAGAAAGCATCCGCATCAAAGTTCGCGTAATAGATTTCATCCATGCCTTCTTGCCGGTTCAAGGCCACCCGTGAACTTGCCCAGCTTTTAGCCAGCGAAAACTGATTGCCCGGGATGTTTAATGCGAAATGATAGATCGCAGCCCGGTCACTTTCTGCGAAAACGAGCTGGGAATCCCCGATAGCCAAAGTAAAACTCGCTGCATCTTCTTCCACAATGCGAAAGCCCATTTGGTATTCATAAAAACCTTTCATCTCTTCTAACCGGTTTGTATATAAAACGACTTTTTTGAACATGAAATCACCTCTTGCTTTAAGCATACCGAACTTGCTCCTTTTTTTCCTCCATCAATTTATCAGACAATGAAAAAGGCTGTTTGTTTCCTTCACGCAAGGAGACGAACAGCCTTTCCTGATTAATTTTTCGCTAAGTCATTGGAAACTTTGCTAAGCTCAAATACTTCTTTGAAATTTACTTTTTCGCCTTCTTTCAAACGTTTCTTGTACTCAGCAGTCGCTGTGAAAAGAACGTCTGTCGACGAGTTAAGCGATGTTTCAAATGAATCCTGCAAGACGCCGATGATGAAGCCCACTCCTACTACTTGCATGGCCGCATCTGCAGGAATTCCGAACAAACTGCACGCGAGCGGAATCAATAAGAGCGAACCGCCTGCAACGCCTGAAGCACCACATGCACATACGGCTGCCAGCACACTCAAGATGACGGCTGTCGGCAGATCCACTTGAATGCCGAGCGTGTTTACAGCAGCAAGCGTCAAAACTGAAATCGTTACAGCAGCACCTGCCATATTAACCGTTGCGCCAAGTGGAATCGATACGGAATACGTTTCTTTATCGAGACCCAACTTTTCACATAAAGTCATATTGACCGGAATATTCGCAGCCGAGCTCCGTGTGAAAAATGCCGTAATGCCGCTTTCTCTTAGGCACTTGAAGACAAGCGGATACGGATTTTGGCGGATATTGATGAAGACGATAATCGGATTGACGACCAACGCCACCACAAGCATACAGCCGATTAATAGAGCCAATAGCTTTCCGTAGCTTAATAAAGAAGAAAGGCCATTTGCGGTAATCGATTCTATTACTAAGCCAAAGATGCCAAGCGGAGCCAATTTAATGACCCAGCCGACCACTTTCGCAATGGCTTCTGAGAAATTCGTAATGGCTGTTTTCGTTGAATCAGCAGCATTTCGAAGTGCCAATCCAAGAACAATTGCCCAAGCTAAAATGCCGATGTAGTTGGCGTTCATCAACGCATTTGCCGGATTATCCACTATATTCAGCACTAAAGTTTTGATGACTTCAATTGCATTGCCTGGAGGTTCCAACCCTTCTGCTCCTTGCGTAAGCGTAATGCTTACCGGGAAGATGAAACTAGCCACAACTGCGATTAAACCTGCTAAAAATGTACCTAATAAATAAAGGAAGACGATTGCTTTCATATTGGTTTGCTGCCCTTTTTTGTGCTGGGCAATTGATGCCATGACCAAGAACAGAACCAGTACCGGCGCGATTGCCTTTAAAGCGCCGACAAATAATGTTCCAAGAATGGTGAAGGATTTGGCTATCTCCGGAATTAAAACAGCCATTAAAACCCCTAGAACCAAACCGATCATTATTTGTTTCACTAAGCTTATCCGATTCCACATCTTCAATACTTTCATATCCGTTCCCCCTTGATGATTTTTCAAATAGCTTTGCATGCCTTTGATCATTCTGCTTTTCGTCTCTTGCAGCATCTCCCTTTCGAATCACGGCAAATAATAAATCTAATCCTATTCTATAGAAAGAAGGATGTGAATTAAACAAATTTTTTATAAAATCAAATTTAATTTGATAATTTGATTCTTATGGACCGTTGTTTTCTTTTGGCCGACTATAATTTAGGCACTAAATGTAAGCCGTTCGGATTTCATCATCTCTTCCTTTTCCATAAAAAAGAACGTCCACAAAAAGTGGACGTTTTTTTAAGACAAGGTACCGATATAACGCAATTCTTCCACGCTTCGCCCATCAGACTGGTCATTCAAGAGACTCTCGACATCCGCCAGAGTCTGTTCCAGAGAAACCTTCTGGCCTTTCTGTCCGGTAAATTCTTCCGCAGTATAAAACGCTTGTGTGAAATAGGCTTCGAGCCGTTCTCCTTTTCGGTAAGTTGCCAAATCCGCATCACTGATTTTGTCTAACCCGCGCATCTGCACGAGCGGCCGAAGCTCACGGTAACGGCGCAGCACTTTCTGTGTGCGCTGGCGCAATTGGAAATGGCGTTCATCCAGCTGCGCGTCTTCCAGCAAAGAAGAAGTGGAATGGAGCGGGCTTAGTGCAGGATACTGATGGCGGGCTGCTAAATCCGCATCCAATTGCCAAACGGTCTCAAGCGGGCCAAAAGGAAAATCGTCATCTACCACTTCACCAGATAAATCGACCAGCAAAGTAGTCATAGAATCATGTCCCAGTTGCTCCTGTATTTCAAAAAGGGCTCCTGAATCCACATAGCTTTTGTCCGTCACGAAAATTGCTTCTTTTCCGATTTCTTTTAACTTATCTATCGCCTCTTCAATCGTGTCCGCCACCCAGCTTGCCAGTTCAGCAATGCCCTCGAGTTCTGCAGGAGAACCGGCTGGAACTAAGAACACGGTGGCAAGTCCCTGTTCCTTATATCGATGCAAGAGTTCTGCAACAATGACCAACTGCCCCATTCCAGGACGTGCGACAATGCCGGTCGAGCCATTTTTGACAACGGGTGCGAAAAAATCTAATGCTTTGATTCCGGTTTCAATCATCTTCATCTTCTCCCCTCGAAGGATCAATTCATCTACTGTGCAATTGGCAAGTTTTGCAAGGCCGACCAAGGTCTTTACTTCCGCTTTCCCGAGATCGATTTTACCTGTACATAAATTTGAGACTGTTGCGGGACGAATGCCTGCTTCTTTTGCGGCAGTCGTCAAATTAGGAACTCTTTTTCTAAGCAATGGGACATTCAATCGGATATCTTCCATTTCCCCTCCTCCTTGTTACTTTATATAGTAAATAAGATTACGTTAAAAAGCAACATAAATTTCTTTATAACGTAAATTATTTTACTCCAAAAAGAAAAACCCTTCAAATTGAAGGGTTTTGAAAAGTAAATTCCAGACGGACCATATCCTGGCACATTAAGCCGTTTTCCACAATCGGCTCGGGATAATTGCGGGTAAAAAAGCCGCGGTCAATAGATTTCATCCGGAAACCGCATTTTTGATACAAGGCCAGCTGTTCAAAGCTTGAATTGCCTGTACCGATTTCCACATGCCGGAACCCGGCTTTTCGGGCTTCATCCAGTGCATGCTTAATCATTCTTTTGCCATAGCCTTTGCCTCTTTCGGTTTCGGCAACCGCTATATTTTTGATTTCCGCGGCTGCTTCTGACAGTGGCATAAGCACGTAAACGCCCACCACTCGGCTATTCACCTCTGCAACATAGCACTGCCCTTCATCCAAATAAAGGCGGACCATTTTTTCAGAAGGGTCAGCTTCAAGCAGCAAGTCCATCGGCGGCGCTTCACTTTTTGCAAGCTGGCGGATGTCCATTACTTCGGCTCTTTAAAACCTTGGTCGATCAAATAATCTTCGGCATCGCTAAACGTTCCGAAGCTTTCTTCCAGGTTTTTGCCGGTGTAGATATTCCAGAAAGGCTCTTCATAAACCAAATCCAGCTTTTCGTTGTCGCGGTTTGTCCACGTCTTGTCGTAGGGCGGTTCGGGTTCAAGAGATAAATAATCCAATGAATCGGCAATAATGCTGCGAAGTTCCTTTTCAGAGAAATCGCGGACGTTCACAAAGCCGCGGTCATCCGCTTCATACTGCGGCAAGTTTCCGACATACACGAAGCCGTTGCCGTTCGGATGCAAATGGTAGACCACAATTTTCTTGTCGTACAAGCTTTCTTCGTAATGGAAATTCACACGTTTCATCGATACGTCCTTGCGCGTCAATTCTGGGAACGATTCAATAATCGCCAGTTTCTGTTCAAATGTTAGCAATAGATTTACCCCGTTTCTTAAGTTCACTCTGCCATTAGTATAACACGGCCACTTGATTCCGACAGCAGAACTGTAGATGAACGGGGTGATTCCTGATTTTCCCTGCGGACGAGATTCAGTCGCTCCACCAATGCCCCATCTCTTTAAAAGTCACATCCCATAACATCACTTCTCCTTCAATCGTGATCACCAATTCATTGACTTTTTCCATCGCGGTCTCCGAAGCATTGGCAGAATTCGGCTCTTTATATACGGAGTAAGTGTCTACTTCTTTGCCATCAACAGAAATGTGGATTTGTCCCGTATCGCTTTTTGCAGCGGCCGGAATTCCGTAATTTAAAGAAAGCAAAATATCTTTTCCGTCTAATTGATAAACAAATTCTGTTGGGCCTTCAGCATTTCCGCTATACAAGTTTTTAGCGGGTTCGATTCTTTCTGAGCCTATTTGAAAACGTTGGTCGGGTTCATAAGGAAGGGATCCGGCTTCACTTAGAACCTGTTCCGGCCCTTCTACCGGAGCCGCCATTTTGCTTAGCAGTTCTGAAAAACCAATCACGGCAAACGAAAAGACTCCGGCCCACAAAAGGATGGCAATGGCCCTCTTCCCTCTATCTGTATAGCGGGAGCCAAGCTCGTATGCATAAAAACCGATGCTTGCGCCTAAAGTATTTACTAAAGCGTCATCTATATCAAAACTGCCGAGAAATGTAAGCATCTGCACCGTTTCTAAAATAAGAATACCGCTAAAAAACAAGGCGATGAATGTTGGAAATTTCAAGCGCAGCAGCAACGGGATCAAGATGCCAAAAGGAATAAAAGCGACTAAATTGCCTAAGTTAAAAAACCAAATGTGGAAATATTTTAAATCCGAGAAATTCGGAAATTTTAGCGCGAGTGTATGGGGCATGAGATTAAATTGATATTCCTGAAGTCCTCCTGCTGCTGTCGGCCTTCCAAAGCCAAAGAACATGAAATAGACAATGAGAAGTGAATAGATGGCCAAGATGGCCCAGATCCTCTTGCGTTGTTTTGTACTCATCAGTTTCCTGCCTTTCTGCACCAAGCCGCCCATAATATTTTCTGAGCTCAACTTGTCTTCTGCTTATTTCTAAAAATAGCCGATAATATTAAAGAATTTAGCAGGAAAAACCTTAAGATTTTCTTAAATCCCAAATTCAGATGTCATTTCCTCCGTTTTGCTGCATCCAAATAAAAAAAGGCTGCCCGGAGGCAGCCTTTTCGTTTAACGTTTCTTTTGTTTATTGCCGAATGGCCACCAGACTCCGCGGTCGAAGGAAACTGAAATCGCCGGAATCAGGAGCGGCAGAACAATCAAGCCGTATAGCAGCAAGCCCGTGATGACAATCGTCGCTATTTGCACGAGGCTTAAGACACCTGATGGCATCATTGCACCGAATGTACCTGCCAGAATGATAGCTGCTGTAATGATGACTGTCCCCATTTTCGCCATCGATGTTCTCATCGCGTCGCGCACGCTGATGCCATTGAATGACTCTTCGCGGAAACGGTCCAACAGGAAGATCGAATAATCGACTCCAAGCGCAACGAGCATCACGAAGCCGAAGAATGGCACTGCCCAGCTGATGCCGTCATAGCCAAGGCCGTTGACGAAAATCAGTTCCGCAATGGAAATGGATGTGTAATAGGTCAGCAACAACGACCCGATCATGTAGAGCGGCATGATCAACGAACGGAAGAGGATCGCCAATACGACAAACAAGCTGATCAACATGATCGTCACAGTGTTGGTGAAGTCATTGGAAGATACATCTTGAAGATCGCTGTTGATGCTTGAAATTCCGCTGAACGCAATTTCTGCATCTTCAAGCGGCGTGTTTTTCGCACTCCGTTCTACCGCCTCTTTAATATTAGCCGTTGTTTCGATCGCTTCATGGGAATAAGGGTCGTCCGACAGAATGACTTCCATCGTCACCCCAGTCCCTTCTGCAAATGTATAGCGGTCTAATACTTGTTCGAAATCTTCGCTTTCAAGAGTGCCTTCCGGGATGAACAAGCCTGTATCGCGAACCGTCTCGCTATCGCTCATTGCCTGCATCATTTCGACAGCTTCCGTGAGTCCAGCTTCAATCTCTCCCAAGCCGCTATTTGCAGCGCTGATGCCTTCTGAGAGCTGGGCAATGCCTGCTCCAAGTTCTCCCGCTTGGCCGGCCGCACCTTCCAGCCCTTGCTGGATTTGGGTAAGTCCTCCGCTAATTTGTGACAGGGCACCTACCGTTTGCTGGATATTGCCTGTTGCCTGCAATCCTTGCGTCACTTGGCCGAGCTGTCCATTCAACTGGGCGAGGCCCGCTGCTGCATCGCCCAGGCCGCCTGCTCCGCCGGTTTGGCCGCTAACGCCAGATAGGCCGTTTTCGATTTCCGTCAGGCCGGATTGAACTTCCCCGAGGCCGTCGCGGGCTTCCGTTAATCCATCCGCCAATAAGCCGAGCTGTTCATCCACATACAATTCGTTAATCACTTCGCCGGTTGGGCGCGTAATGGCGCGGACGCTTTCAACTCCGTCCACTTTTTCGATTTCTCTGCTCAACGCTTCGAAATAAGGAACGGTCGTTTCATCCACTAACGATTCGTCCGATTTGACGACCACTTCCACCGGCAAAGAATCCCCTTTGCCGAAGCCTTTTTCAATGGCGCGCAGCCCTTTCACCGATTCGTATTCCGAACCGATTTCATCTACCGTGTTAAACGACAGCGAGTTGTTATACGTAAACAGCAGCGGTACCGTAATGACCGCTACGACTAGCATCGACAACAACGGACGGTTGATGGACAGTTTGCTCATCGCAATCCAAAGATTGCTGTCTTTATGGGCAGCCGATTTTTTCGCCGGCCAGAATAATTTCTCTTTTAGCAACGCCATAAAAAACGGTACGACTGTGAATAAAACCAGAAGCAGCACAAAAATGCCGACCGCCACTGCAACAGCGGATTTAAAAATCGGGAATTCCGCAAACCCAATAGCGAAGAAACCGATAAACACGGCGATTCCGCTGATCAGCAGTGTTCTGCCTGCTGTTTTATACGTATTGATGATCGATTCTTCAACGCTATGCCCTGCAGCCAATTCCTCTTTATAGCGGCTCAGCAGCAGGATGCAGTAGTCCGTCCCGATTCCGAAAAGAATCGCGACCAGGAATATCTGCGTATAGTTCGATACCGGGAAACCAAACCAATCGATGAAAAAGGCCACGATGGATTGGCTCAACAAATAGGAAATGCCGACTGCAACAAGCGGAATGAACGGCGTTACAATCGAACGGAATACAGCAAGCAACAGACCGAAGATCAAGATGACCGTAATGACTTCTGTCCGTTTCAATCCTTCCTGCGCACTAATGTTGACATCATTATTAATAATGGCTTCGCCTGTAATGTACGCTGTTAAATCATCCGGAAGGATCGATTCACGGATTTCATCCGCTACCTCGTTTACTTCTTCATCGTTTCCATCGACCGTCACCGGAATCAAGACCGTTTTCTGGTCTTCTGAAATCAATTGTTCTTCCAGTTCCGGGCTTTCTACCGGATTTAATACACCCGTAATCGGATCGCCCAATGCCTCAATTTCCGAAGCCATGGAAGAAAGCGAGTCTCTCATGCTTTCATCCAAATCTTCGTCCAGATCAATGACTAAGGAAATCGTCTGTTCAGCGGCCCCCGCCTCTGACAGGATCGTAGCTGCCAGTTGAGAAGATGCTTCCTCAGAAAGCTGGAACGACCCGGCTTCTTCGGCCTGCTCCGTTAAGTTCGGGGCGAGCAAAAACAAAGCTGCCGTCAAGGCGATCATGACAATCGTGATCGGCCATTTCAATTTCAATACCGTTCTCATCTACTCCACTCCATCCATTTTGATAATATGTCTCAGTTTCCGAAAAAACGACAAGAACTGTTCGATTTCCTCGTCTTCAATATTCCGGGCTAAAAGGTTTTCAATATATTCATTTACCGCCTTATCCGATTTCATAAAGATCTCTTTTCCCTTATCGGTCAGTTCGATAAACTTCTCTCTTCGATCTTTTTGATCCTCTTGGACAATTCGGATCACTTCTTTTTGAAGCAGCTTTTTAATCCGGCTGGAAATGGCGCTTTTATGCACCGACTGCAAAACGGCCAGCCTGCTCGAAGTGGTTTTCCCTTCTTTGCCGATCAGCTTCAGCATTTGCAGCTGTTCCGGAGAATATTCTTTCCAAAGCGGATTATCGACGCCTTTAATGACTTTTTCCGTTCCGTAAAACATCACTTCCTGAAAAAGATCCACGGCTTCTTTTATTCGGTCATCCAACTAGTTCACCCCCTAAACCAATACTGTTAGTTTAGGGGGTAGACTAGTTCGAGTCAAGCAATATACTCTATAGAAAAATCCCAGAAGGCACGGCGGCCATCTGGGACTCTTTTAAACTTCTTTTGTTGCGGTACGACGAATTTCCTGTCTGCGTGCATAAATATTTTTTGCGATTGTTTTAATAACCGCGTAAACCGGAATAGCGAGAATAATCCCCCATAATCCGGCAATATTCCCAGCTGCTAAAATTAGGGTAATAACCGTAAGCGGGTGAACATCCAGCGATTTCCCCATGACATTCGGCGTAATGAAATTGCTCTCAATCTGCTGGGCGACAAGCATAATAATGGCTACATAAACGGCCATGATCGGATCTTGTACGAGTGCAATAACGATAGCCGGGAAGACCGCAATATACGGCCCTAAAAACGGGATGACGTTGGTCACCATACCGATCAGCGCCAGCAATAACGCATAATCCAAGCCGATGATCAGATAGCCGATCAGCAGCATAACCCCTACAAGGAAACTGACGAATAGCTGCCCTTGAATATAAGCTTGCAGCGTTTCATCTATATCACTCATAGTTTTGCGAATCCAGGTTTTGCGCTCTCCTTTAAAGAATCCGGCGATAAAAGGAGCGAACTTCTCATGATCCAACAACAGATAGATCAAGAAGAATGGAACGAGCACCAACGTAACGACGCCCGATACAAAACTTGCCAGGAACGAAATGACCCAGCCGCCGATATTGCTGGCAAACTCTCCGACACGCCCTTGCAGCCCATTGATCTGCTCTTCAATGGAATCCGGCAGCCGGTCCCGCTGATCAAATAAGTACATGCCGTAATCTTCTACATCTTCGATGATTGCAGGTGCATTATCAACCAAAGAATTGACCTGCTTTGTCACCATTGGGCCGATCATCACATAAAACAGATAAAATACGAGAACGATTAATAGGATAATCGTAAGGACGCCCGCCCATCGGGGAAATTTTCTCTTCTCTAAAAAGTGCAGGATTGGCCGGCTTAAGTAGAAAAGGACTCCACCAAGCAATAGCGGCACAAATACAGTTTGGGCAATGATGAATAACGGATCAAATATGGATTGGACTTCGATGAATAATCGGATGATTACTAAAGTTAATATAATTCCAACCCCTACTTGAAACCATAATTTATTTGTCAAAGCGGTTCACTTCCTTTCTTCTATACGTGTATACCCAGTTTACCATGAAATATCAATTTATATTTCTGTCCGCCAGAACTTTTCGAGCCGCTATGCGTCCCGTATAATAGGCGAATGATGAAATTTTTGGAGGACTTATTCTATGGACCAATTATGGCTAACAATTAAATTTTTACTGCTCGGGCTTTTCCAAGGATTGACCGAGCCAATCCCCGTCTCTTCAAGCGGTCATCTGCTGATTGCCCAATACTTTTTGGGCGTGGAAATTGAAGGAAGCAACTCGACATTCGCTCTTTTAGTGAACAGCGCATCCTTAATTGCGGTCTTGATCGTTTACCGCAAGGATATTAAACGGCTGGTGATAAATGGGCTAAGCTATTTCAAAGTGAAAAATGAAGAAACGAAACGCGACTTTATGTTTGTTGTGTACTTAGTGGTTGCGACAATTCCAGCAGGTCTGATAGGGGTGCTTTTCCAAGAAAAGATTGATGCTAACCTTTCAACCGTTGTAACGGTCAGCTGCACATTAATCATTACAGGGGTTGGCCTCTGGCTGATCCGCAACATGCATGGCCAGCGCAAAGACGGCCAGATGACTATGAAGGATGCCGTCATTATCGGCTGCGCGCAAGCCGTGGCATTGATTCCGGGAATCAGCCGGAGCGGAGCCACAATTGTGGCCGCGATGGCACGCGGAATTAATCAAGAGACGGCATTGCGTTTTTCTTTCCTGTTGTTTATTCCGATCAGTTTTGGCGGGGCCATGCTAAGCTTTACCGACATTTTGAATGCCGATAACTTGGCAGAGATGGCGGTTCCTTATACGGTCGCTTTCCTCGGCTCGCTTGTCGCCACGTATTTTTCATTAAAATGGTTTATGAATATCATGGCAAAAGGAAAATTGAGATATTTTGCCCTCTATTGCTTCATTGTCGGGCCGCTTGTCCTGCTCGCTTGGTATTTGATGAACTAAAAAACAGCATCCGCATTGCTTGCGGATGCTGTTTTTTCATTTTTGCTCATAGCAGCTTTATACAACTACCGATTAAAAAAGTTCTCTGTGTAATAGGGCTGGTTTTCACTATTGTAAGCGACGCCTATTCCCAAATAGCCGAAATCACGCTTCACGATATTTTCCCGGTGCCCGGCTGAATTCATTAAGCCCTCATGGGCGAAAATGCTGTTGTACTGTCCATAGGCCAAATTTTCGCCTGCCACAAAGAACGTGATGCCGTCATCGCCCATCCGGTCAAACGGCGACTGGCCGGCCAAATTGGTATGGCTGAAATAATCGTTCTCTGCCATGTCCTGGCTGTGTTTGCGCCCTGTACCGCGCGCGGTTTCATCCCATTTCAATAGAGGAAGTTCCCTTTGGATGCGGGCTGAGTTGGTCAATTCGAACAACAGGAACTCATAGCCTTCTTTCAATTCCTTATCCGGCTCCGCATAGATGTCGGGCCGCTTCGCTTCAAGTTTCTCATCGATCACTTGGATAGCTGTGACCGTATTTTCTTCATGTATATCATAAAAAACCGTAATATAGAGATGGTTTACTTTAAACATATCGTACTCATTCCGTGTATCAAGAATGTATTGCACATTGCCTTTTTGAAGGCTCTTTAACGGCTTCCCAAAGGCAGCTCTGACCGCTTCCCGATCCGAAGCCATCGTAATCCCTTTGGTAGAAGAAATCAGGTCCTGATTTGTAAACATGCCGTTGACCTGGCCCTTATCATTATAAGAAAGAAGCATGTAGTTCTGATAATCTTGATGATAGCTATGCCAGTCGGTACCATACTCATTTCGCATCAAGCGCAACGGCAAGCCCACAATCGTCTGTGCTTCTTCTTTGGACATTCCGAGCGTAATATTATGGATCGCAACTAATGATTCCGTTCCTTCAAGCTCCGGCTTATCCACTTGCTCCGGCATCTCCGCCGAACTTTGGCCGACAAAAGTCTGCAATTGCCCGCCGATATCTGCGGTGAATTCTTTTGCTTGATCGACCGCTTTCGTAATGGAAGGATTCCCGGCTACTTGTTCAATCATTTCATCAATCGACTCTAAAAAACTGACATCCACATACTCACTGGCTTTTTCTTCCCACAACGGCCGTGCGAAAAAAAGAAGCACCAGCAAGACAACCAACCAAAAAACTTTTCGCACGCGCATCACCTCTCCATCAGTTTAATCGCAAAACCCTATTCAATAAAGCAAAAAGAATTTCTCGAAAAAGAAAAGCCTCTTTGCATTCGCAAATGGCTTTCCGTTCAATCAATTGACTCCTTCAATCACCAATTCCTTCACCGGCAGGAAGATATCGCCTGTCTGGAAATAAGTCATATTCACTTGATCATTCTCCTTCAAATAGATGGCTAACGGCACATTTTCAGAAGAGACGATGTAGTTGGTTCCATCTTCAAGCAAGAACGAAACGGAAGTGAAATCCCTGACCTGTTCTTTAAATACCCGCTCTACTACTCCAGAAGTTTTTGCTTCTTCCGCTTCAGAACTTCCGTCTACTGTACTGCCGCCTCTTTGCAACGCGGTCTTATAGAGTTTCAATGCCTCATTTGGCGTTCCTGCGTAAACGGAGATCTCCGGATTTGCTGCTGAAACGATAAAATAGTTTTGCAGGAAACCGTTTGAATCGAGAACCGGCGTCAACCAGCTAGCTTCCCCGTAGAAGTTATAGAGGACCGGCATTTCACCAGACCACTCCTTCTCGATAAATTGCTTTTCAATGATTTGCAAATTCCCTTGCGAGTCCATATAGGAATCTTCCAGACTTCCTGTAAAATAAGTCGATTCCCCGCTGCGGGCATTCGTCAATGAATAGCCCAGCATCGAATCCACGCCTTCTTTCGGACTTGTGAAATCGGTGAAATAATACATCTCGCCATCAGCGTCAAAAATCGGGCTGACATTCGCTTCTGTGCCTTCATCCGAAGGAAGCTTCACGTCTTTTTTGCCGAATTTGCTGTTCCAAAAACCATGTACATAGTTCCCGTAGTAGCTGTTCTCCAAACTCACCGATTCCGGCGAAACGGCTCCATCGATAAATGCGGGTACGTCTTCCAGTTTATACGTAATGCTTTCCCCGGAAGATGGATCGATTGCGACAATTCCTTTTACATCAAAGCCGTTTCTAGCAGTGACGAAATCACCGTATGACCGGATATAGTATGGCTTGCCCTCATCATCTACTTCCAACTGAACTTCTCCATAGAAAATTGCTTCCGGATTTTCCAAACGCATATGGCGCTCGATGTTTTTATTGAAATAAGAAGAAGGCGTATAGCTCATTTCAGATTGGATGAATTTTGGATTAGCTGATGCATCTGTTGCACTCATAGTGAAATAACCCGGGGTGACATCCGCGTTCCACCATTTAAAGAAACCCGAAAATTCGACTGGCGCAATATAAACGAATTCTTCGTTCACTTTCTGTACTTGCAGCTGCCCCAATTCATAGTAGCTCGTATTTGGCACTTGTCCAAATGCTTTCTTCATCTTATTTCGTGCAAATTTTGGCGGTACGCTGGCTGGAGTCTGAGTTTCATCAAATGCTTCGATTTCCACTTCCTGATCCATCTCCACCATTTTAAATTTCTCATCTGCATTTAAGAGCGGCGCTGCAAATAGATAGGCTGCAAACAAGAGTGTGGCACCGAACAAAACGCTTTTTGCTTTTTGTTCCAACCCTTTTGAAAATAATGCGCCAAGGCCGGCTGCTACTGCGAGCACGGGCCAAAGCGACGTTAAATTCCGGTCAATATTGAGGAAATAATAAGCGAGCGCAATAACGATTGCCCCAATCACTGCAGTAAACAAAAGTGCCGGGACTACTAATGACTTGCCCTTTTCCTCTTCCCCTTTTGCACCGGTTAACGGAACAATGATAACAGCGGCTGCGATTGCAACAACCACTGAAAATAATAAAATACTTCCCATAACGAATTCTCCTCTATACTTGCTGATTTCTTGATACCTTTTATACGATTCAATCATCTAAAAGTTTCAACCAAACAAAAAGCGGCCGATAGGCTCAGCCGCCAAAACAAAACTTATTCCGTTTTACAAAGCGCTTCTGCCTGTTTCATGATGGAATCGATAATTTCCTTGGCGCTTCGGCCATCCTCCAGCATCCGGGTCGTTTGCCCAGCCCATAAAGACATAAACTCACTATTTCCTTGCTGTGCCGCTGCCGCGCGAATATCTTTTGTGACGGTATTTTGGGAAGGAAACGTCAAGGGTGCGATTCCAGCTTCTTCGAACTCGGTGATAAATCGGTTTCGCAGCCCTCTTGCCGGCCTGCCGGAGAAGCTTTTTGTGATTACGGTGCTTTCTTCCGTGCTTTCGGCGACCGCCTGTTTATGGGAGCTGGACGCACCGGATTCAGCTGCCAGCAAAAACCGGGTTCCCATCTGAACGCCTTTCGCTCCCAGTGCGAGCGAAGCGATAAGTCCTCTGCCATCCGCAATTCCTCCCGCTGCAATCACCGGCACTTTCACTGCATCGACGATTTGAGGCACCAAGGATATCGTCCCGACCAACGCACCCATCGGATGTTCTTCAAGTGAAAAGGTGCCTCTATGCCCGCCCGCTTCACTGCCTTGGGCAACGATGGCATCGACTCCTGCTTGTTCCGCTTCGATCGCTTCTCTTACCGTCGTGGCCATCGCAATTAATCGGATTCCCTGTTCTTTCGCCATGATCGTTTGTTCAGTTGGCAAGCATCCGAACGCTGTACTGATAATCGGCACCTGAAGCTCCAGGCAAATGTCGAATTGCTGCCGGCTCCAATTCGGTGAAGCATATGCCGCAGGAATTTCTTCGATTCCCAATTCCTTTCGAAAAGGATTTAAAGCTTGCTGCACTTCAGCGAGACGGCTATAATCGTCTTCTGAGCTTTCCGAGAAAATATTCACCGCAAACGGTTGGCTGGTCCGTTCTTTTATTTGTCGAATGGCTTTTCGCAAATCCTCCGGAGTGAGATAGGCAGCTCCCAAAGTTCCAAGCCCGCCTGCCTCACAGACAGCCGCAACCAATTCTGCCGTTGTCGGCCCTCCTGCCATCCCCGCTTGAATGATGGGGTATCGTATGTTGAACAGTTTGCATATATCGGTTTTCCATGTGAGCATACTTTTGCCTCCTTGCGGTTTCCCGATTTTCGAAACCTTGTTTAACTTACATTATGGCGCAAACGGGAACTTTTCAACAGAAAATACGTTAAAGATTACTAAGAAGCAACAAAAGAAAGCGGGGGTTATTATGAAAGGGTTTCTTTCCCTTTTAGGCATCACTTTAATCGTCGGGGCATTTGGACTGATCCTCTTATCTTTCTACGGCAATCCATTGGAAGAAATGAATAGCCAGGAAAGAATGTACGCATATATGGAAACACGTGAAAATCATTCCACGGACCATCATACGATTCAAGACCTAAGTGAACTGGAAACAAGTTCTGTTGCTGAGGCGGCTCCGTTAAAAGCGATGGCCAAAAGCGAGGAGCCAAGCTATATCAATCTCGCTGAAAGCTGCGGCCAGGCAGCTCCTTGAAGAAAAAAACAAGCCGACTCTTCTAAATGAGTCGGCTTTCTTTGATTTAAACGACTAAACGGATCCAATTTCCTGCTGGATCCTGGGTTTCCATATAATCTCCGCGATCCTCCACTTTTGCTCCCAATTGATGAAGGCGTTCAGCAACTTCTGCTTGCTTCGCCTCATCTGCCATCACCAATGTGTAATAATGCAGGCCTGCGGTCTTTTCAGGAAGCGCCGGAATTCCAACGCCGTTCCATACGTTCACGCCGATATGGTGGTGATATTTTTGGTCTCCTAAGAACATCGCTTGCGCTCCCATTGAAGTCAGCACTTCAAATCCCAGTCCATCGACGTAGAATTTTTGTGTCTCTGCCATATTCGAAATATGGAGGTGGATGTGCCCCATGACCGTATCCGCTGGCATGCCCATCCATGCTTCCCCTGAATCGGCGGCTGCTTGCACGACGCCTTGGGCATCTAAAGGATCCACTGCCATTTTGACCTCTTTTCCGTCCCAGTCCCATTGTTCCGGTTCACGGTCCCGGTAAATTTCAATCCCATTGCCTTCCGGATCCGATAAATACAACGCTTCACTTACCAAGTGATCCGATGAACCGAGGCGAATTCCGTTATTGTGGAGATGGATCAAAATTTTCCCCAACTCTTTTCGGCTTGGCAAAAGAATCGCGAAATGATATAAACCGGCGTAGCGGCCCGTTTTCGGTTCCACTCCTTCAAAAGTTTCCAAATTCAATAAAGTTTTTCCTTGTACGCCTAATGCTGCCTTCGCATCGCTTTTAGAAAGCAATTCAAAACCGATTGTTTCTGTATAAAATTGGACCATTCCTTCCAGATCCATTACTTTTAATCCGACTTCGCCCACGTAAGTGACCGGCTTTTGATGAAAGTTCATGCACTATCCCTCTTTCTTTAGTTACTTTATGTAACCAATTATATAAATGGAACAAATATATGTCAAGTAACTTAATTCTTTTGCTCCACAGAGTAAATATGCTATGATAAAATAAAGGAGTGATTGATATGGATACTGCTATTATTTGTCCACGGTTTGAAAGTGCGATTTCTCTTTTAAGCCAACGCTGGACCGGCTTGATCATTTATCAACTTTTATCAGGGCCTCAACGATTCAGCCATTTAACGGATGTGATCGGCATTAGCGGCCGCCTC
This sequence comes from Planococcus massiliensis, assembly GCF_000821325.1. Taxonomy (NCBI): domain Bacteria; kingdom Bacillati; phylum Bacillota; class Bacilli; order Caryophanales; family Caryophanaceae; genus Planococcus; species Planococcus massiliensis. Next base: position 3,034,961 of record NZ_CCXS01000001.1, read on the forward strand.
CTATCCGAACGCTTAAAAAATTTAGAAGCACAAGGAATTGTGACGCGCACTGTCTATCCGGAAACGCCAGTACGGATTGAATATGAGTTGACTGAAAAAGGATTTTCATTAAAACCGGTCATGGATGAAATCCAAAACTGGTCTCAAGTCTGGATCGACCCTATTGAGACTAAATAAAACAGCTTATCCTTTCAGCGGATAAGCTGTTTTATTTTTGTTCGTTTCTTCTTATTTTCCTGCCACACTGATGGCATTCTTTTTTTCACGGGCAAAAGAGTAGCTTCCGTCAAACCGTTCCATTGTCTGGTCATGGATCCAATAAGTGACCGGGAAAATTTTATCCAGGAAATAGCGGTCATGGGAGACCGATATAAGGGTCCCCGGAAACTCGGCAAGGGCTTCTTCCATCACTTCTTTTGCTTCCAAGTCCAAATGATTGGTCGGTTCATCCAAAATCAATAGATTGTGGTTCATATGCATCAGCTGCGCCAATCTCAGGCGCATTCTTTCTCCACCGCTCAGTTGGCGAACTGGCTGAAAGACCATATTGCCAAAGAATAGAAACTTTGCCAGCATCGGACGCGCATCGTATTCAGAAACGGCAATAGCATCCCGGAACTCTTCGATTACTGTCCGATTGTTGTCCATTTCAAGCGTATGCTGGGAAAGGTAGCCGATCGATACACCGCTGCCAAGTTTAATTTCTCCTGCATCCGGTTCGCCTTTTCCAAGAATCATATTCAACAGCGTAGATTTCCCCGTGCCGTTCGAGCCGACAATCGCCACTCGTTCACCAAAACGGATATGCATGTTGACGTCTTGGAACAGCGTTCTTTCTCCAAACTCTTTCCAGACCTCTTCAACGCGCACCACATCTTTGCCGCTTCGCTCGGCCATCTGAAAACCAAGCGCCATCTGCTTTTTCGCGAGCACTGGCCGGTCAAGCAATTCGATGCGGGCAATTGCCTTTTCTATGCTCTTCGCTTGCCTGTGCATGCCGGCATTCGGCGGATTCGCGCGATTTGCCCATTCTTTCAACCGCTTCACCGTATCTTTCATTTTTTTGATCTTTTTCTGCTGGTCCTGATATTGCTGAAACTCGATCAATAATCGGGCTTCCCGCTCTTTGACGTAGGCCGAATAATTTCCTTTGTATTGAATGAGGTCTCCCTGATCCAATTCCCAAATGTGGGTGACGGCTTCATCCAGGAAATAGCGGTCATGCGACACGAGTACAATGGTGCCTTTGTAGTGGCTAATAAATGCACCGAGCCATTCAATCGCTTCTAAGTCCAGATGGTTCGTCGGTTCATCGAGAAGCAAAAGGTCCGGCTCTTGCAGCAGTAATTTTGCCAAACCGACTTTCGTCCGTTCGCCTCCGCTTAAATGGCCCCAAGCTTCAAATTTCAAAGCTTTGATCTTCAATCCATTCAACACTTGGTCAATGCGAGCTTCAATTTCATATCCTCCGCGTTGGATAAAATCCTCTTGAACTGTGCCGTAGCGGGCAAGCAAATGCTCCATTTCTTCCGGGTCAGCCGTGGCCATTTGCATTTCCATCGCTTCCAGTGTTCCCTGAATTCGGACAAGGTCAGAAAAAGCCGTCTTTAATAGGTCTGCAACCGTCCAATCATCCGGCTCCTCCGGTGACTGTTTTAACAATCCAATCCGGCAGCCTTTCTTCCAAGTGACTGAGCCTTCCGACGGCTGCAATTCTCCCGCCAATATATTTAACAGGGAGGTCTTCCCTTCCCCATTGCGTCCAACCAATCCGATTCGTTGGCCTTCCGCTATATCTCCTTTAATCTGATTAAATAATTTTTGATTCGCAAAATGGCACATGATTTGTTGAAATTGGCTAATAATCATCGTTCTCTCCCTTTCGTTCCGAGAGACGCGCGCATCATAAAAAGGCATGCGAAGACGCATGCCTTTTTACAAAATCCGTTTGCAGGCAGATGTCTCTCACTGGTTTATTTCACTCGATGCAGTTGTCTGAAAAAAGACAGACTTATCCCGTACAGCTGCTAAAGTGAAAGTAACGCCATGCAGAATATAGAGATATTCTTGACATTCTGTCATGCGCTTACCAGTTTGATTCATCATACCCACCTCCTTCGTTCATTTCTTTTATCATAAGGGAAACGCAAAAATCCGTCAATAAAAAGTCAGAATCTTTATATTTTATTCGAAAATAAAAGGGTTTTTGGGCATAAATGCGAATTAGATAGGGAAAAGATTTTTAAGAACAAGTTGAGAGGAAGGCGGTGGAGACTTTGTCAATGTATTCGAGAATGGCTTTTGAAAACGACACAAAAAAAGTCGAAAAAGCATTGAAGAAGTACGAGGATAAAAAGAACGAAGCGCTCGTTTTGCTCGCTGAAATTGATATGTTCGAAAAAATGGATGATGTGAAGGATGCCGAACTGTGGAGAAGGCAGTCGCTGAAAGAAAAGCTGGTGACGGTCGAACGCCAGCGAAAAGAATTAAAAACCTTAATCACCTCCTATATTGATAAGCATGGCGACCAGGATTTGCAGCGCTATGCTGAATTATTGGCGGAACTGGAAAAAGACAAGCCGAAGTATTCGTAGCAAAAAGAGCGGATGGACCAAGTTACCGGCCTATCCGCTCTTTTGTTCGTTCCTTTTTGCTGCTTAGAGATTTCAGAATATCGCCTGTCCATCCGCGTTTTCGCAGGTACCAATACATGAAGAGTGTAGAGCCAATAATTAGTAGGATGGACGCTAAATAACTGTACTTCCATTTGAGCTCCGGCATATGGTCGAAATTCATCCCCCATAAAGCGCCAAACGCCATAACCGGTGTAAATAAAGTGGTCAGCACCGTCAGCGTTTTCATAATTTCATTTCCTCTGTAATTGGCGACAACATTCTCCATATCCACCATGTTGTTGATCTCGTCTTTATACGAATTGATAAGCATTTGGCAGCGGTCAATCCGCATAGATGTCCGGTTGAATTCGGCTCCCTCCATTACTTCCTTTCCGAACGTTTCAGGAATGGCCATTTTGATCTCCCGGAACCCGAGAATTAAATTTTTCCACAGCAAAATGCGGTGCCTCAGCGTTTCAATTTTGTTCAACGTGTCGCGGTCGTTCTTTTCCCGGATCTCCCATAGCAGATTGCGCAATTGCTCTTCGAATACATCGATTTTATGTAGGATGGAGCTAACCATATGCCCTAAAATGATCATCATCAGCTCAACGGCAGATGCGGCGGATTCCATCTGCTCAAGCAGCGGCTCTTTCCTTAAATCTTCGTCTGATTCAAAATCCAATTTGCTGGTCAGCAGAAAATCGTTGGACAAGAAAAAATGAAAAGCCTGGATGTCATGCTTTTTCTCAGCATTTTGGCGGTAAATAAGCGATCCCCATATGACCTCGGATCCCGGAACCGCCGTTTCCATATGCAAAATGTTGACCGTTAAGTTTTGGGAATCCTGGATCCAGCTTCGCATTTTATGGCTATTCGGCAAATGCTGTTGAAATTCTTCGTCCGTAATATTTCTTTCCTCTTTCCAAATGGCATGTTTGAAATGATATTGAGGCACTCAAACCCCTCCTTGGCATTTTCACTATATGAAAAAACAAGCCAGTTTCGGCTTGTTCAATCTTTTTCGCTCGTATGGTCTCTGTATTTTTCATTTGAATTTTCTTCGTATTCCAAGTCTCGGTCAGGCATCGGGTCTAGGGTTTTTTCATCTGGCATATTTCGGCGCGGTTCCACTTCCGGAAGCAATTCTTCCCCTTCATGGTCTTGCTTATCCTTTTTCATAACCATCCCTCCCTACTCCTGTAAATACCCCTTCCGTTGCTTTCTAATCCTCAATTAAGCGGGACAAATCCTGTCTCTTCTACTAGCTTTTGCCCCTCAGCTGACAGAATCCATTCCAGAAATGGCTCGACATTCGGATTTTCGCTGCCGGCAGTCACCGCATAAAATTCCGAAGCTAGCGGATAGTCGCCTGAGCGGATATTTTCGCGGCTTGGTTCAATGCCATCAATCGACAACAGCTTGATTTTATCGTTTTTGACCATTTCCGTGGAATAAAACCGGAACGTATAGCCCAGCGCGTTTTTATAGTTCCGATAGCTGGCCACTTCTTCAATAACGCCGCCCATCCCGCCCGTCAGGTCTTCCGTCTCAGGTTTTTCAATTTTCGCATCTCCCATAAATTTGATGAACATGGTTTGGCTGCCGCTGTCTTCCGGACGCTGGAACGGCCTGATTTCATGGTTCTTCCCGCCGACTTCTTTCCAACTTTCAATCTCCCCGGAATAGATGCCGCGAATCTCTTCAGTCGACAAATCATTTATTTTATTGCGGGAATTCACGAAGAACACGAAAGCTTCACGTCCAATCGGCGTTAACTTCAGCTCCACACCCGCTTCTTGCGCTTCCTGCAGCTGGCCGCTTGAAGGTTCTGCAGCGAAAATAATATCGGCATTCCCTTTAATGAGGCGGCTATAAGCAGAAGGAGTGGTCGTCGTATCAACCGGCCCCCGGTAAGGCTCATACACCCCTTCTGGATAAGTCGCTTCAGCGAATGCGGCAAATAACGGATAAAGCGCCGTTGCACCGTCTAGAATCGGAAGTTCGCCTTCAATGGCAAACGAAGCTTTGCTGTCCAGCCTAGCCAGTTTCTCATTTCCTTGAAACGGTTCATAAACAAAAAGGTCCACTTCCGAATCGTTGACTTTCGCAAAGCTTTCTTTGTAGTAATAAGGGGCCGCAAACCCGATCCCTACAAGCATACATATCGCTATCCAGATCGCCGTTTTCTTGCCGTTGCGGCGTTCTAAGATATAGATAAGCAGTATCATCATCGAAACAAGGACCGCTCCTAAAGTTACGAGCAGCCCCTCTTCTGCGGTATTAAAGACGTATAAGCCGCCAAAAACAAAAACCGCCAACATGCCGGCAATGCCCAATAAAGTAATCAGTGTTTTTACAAAAGCGTTCATGCAATCTCCTAACATTCTTCGTATTTTGGCTATTGCCCAATCAACGATTCAAACAATTCCTGGTCGTCGGGATAAGCCATATCCAGTTCTGCCAGTCCAGCAATCGGTTTCCAGGCGACTTCCTGAATCCACGGATCGTTTTCATCTACGTGGATCTCACCTCCGATGATTTCCACTCGGAAATAATGCACTTCAAATGAGACAGCGGAATTCTCGTATTCGCCGTTTCTCACTTTCAGTTCTTCCTGGACCATAACCTGGAGTCCGGTTTCTTCAAAAAACTCTCGTTTGCAGCAGCCTTGGAGGCTTTCTCCTGCTTCGAGTCCTGCTGCCGGCACTGACCATCTTTTATCTTCATCAGGCGGCCCTTGGAGAACCAGCAAAACTTCTTGCTTGTCGTTTATACAGACGCCTGCTGCACCTTTCCAGTTCGCCATTTCCATTAAAACTCCTCCAATGCCCTTTTTTCCATTTCTTTCACAAACGATTCTTTGCCCTCGATATACCGTTCGATATCCGTCGGGTATTTCATGGCCAATTCCTTTTTTAAAGTACCATATTTTTCCGCTTCTTGGGGATGTTTTTTCAAATAATCCCGAAATGCTAAGTGGCGATAAATTTCACCGCTGCCGTTTTCGTAGATATGCATATGGTGAGTGCGTAAGTCGCCGCCTTTTTGAAAATACCTTCTGCCTTTCAATCCGTTTTCTCCTTTGCCTTCATAACCCAATAGCTCAAATTTGGGATTGAATCGATCAACCGTTTCAATGTTTTTTACAACCGGCAGCAAATCGATGACAGGTTTAGCCGCCAATCCTCTCACAGCTGTGCTGCCGATATGATGAACCGCTACACACTCCTCTCCCAAAATCCTCTTAATTTCTTCTGCTTCTTGCCGGAACAGCTCTTCCCATTCTTCTTGATAATCGCAAATCTCTACTTTTCGCATCTAAACATCCTCTCGCAGACAGTAAAAAGCGGCTTGCAGGCGCAAGCCGCTCTTCCTTCTTTATTATTGGGCAGCTTTAGACGCTTCCTGATCCAAAGTAATGCCGTGCGTCGCTTCCGGAAGCCCCAGGTCTGCCGAAAATCCATTGGCCCGGTAGAACGCATCAGCCATTGATGAGTCTGTGCGGACCACGATCTCTTTAAAATGGCCCCGCCCATAATTAATGATTTCTTTTAATAGTTCCGTGCCAATGCCTTGTCGCCTCGCACTCGGAGAAATGTAAAAGCGCCGGAGCCTCCCCACACTCTCTTTTGGCGAATACGGATCCCGGTTTAAACCGCCAATGGCAACCAAATGATCATGATGGTCCCATACACCATAGAGCACTTCGCCTTCTTGATTAAACGTATTGGTGCCATCTTCATACTGGCTAACGAGCCTTCTAAGAAAGCGATAGCCTTCGGCTTCACTTTCTTCCACCAGTTTTGAGACATCCACCGATTTCAAATCAGTTATTTGCTTTAAGTTATTCGTCATGTCGCTCCTCCTCATCATGGTTTTGAATTGCCATTTCTTACGGATTCCAACACTTCTTTCACCTTGCTCTTTTAGTGTATAGAAAAAGCGCTGAACAATCCATAAAAGAGTGAATTTTCGAATAGATTAAAAAGAAGCCTTGTATTTACAAGGCTCCTGTCTGCATTTATACCGCGGAAGATTCAATATCCGCTTTTTTGGCTTCCATTTTTTTGACGAGGTAAATGCTTGCTTCATAAAGGATCGCCATCGGAATCAACACCAGCAATTGGCTGATGAAATCCGGTGGAGTAATCAAAGCCGAGACTATGGCCAGCACAAGATAAGACCACCTTCTTACATTTTTCATCGAGGCGGAAGTCAAAATTCCAATGGAAGATAAAAACAATGCCACAATCGGCAATTCAAACAATAATCCCAAAGGTACAGTGGTCATGATCAAGAAATGTACATATTCATTCGCTGAAATCATTACGGCAAAATTGGCCGCTCCAAGACCCACGAGGAATTGATAACTTAACGGATTCAAGATAAAGTAGCCGAATGCTACGCCGAGTATGAATAACAAGAGCATGACCGGTGAATACAAACCGAGAAATTTCGATTCTTCTTCTTTTAATCCCGGTTTTACGAACTGCCAAAGAAAATGGCTTAAAAACGGCAATGACAAACCGAGTGCCAAAGTGACAGAAATCGATGTATAGAATTTAATAATTTCCAGCGGGCCAAGAATTACAAGATCATGCCCTCTCACCACATACGGAAACCAAAAATTCAAAGTGGAAAAGACCAACAGCAGGAAGAACAGAAAAACAAAAGCACTTTTAATTAATTGCTTGCGTAATTCTCCCAGATGGTCCACCAAAGTTTCTACCGGTTCTTCAGAAGGCCCTTTTGGCGGTTCCGTCGGCGGCTCTGCTGCAGTTATTTCTGCAGCAGGGGCCTCTGGAATCTTCTCCGCAGGGATTTCTGGCTGTACCGCTTTTTTATGCAGCGGGCTGATTAATTTGCGTTCGCCATACGGATCCATTTAACCACCTTCAAATTTTTTCGGATTTTGTTTCTTCTTTCACTTCCGGTTTTTCGTCGTCATCCATAATGTCTTTTGCGGAACGTTTAAATTCAGACAGGGTTTTTCCGACTGCCCCACCGATTTCCGGCAATTTTCTCGGTCCAAATAAAATCAGAACAATCACCAAAATAATAATCAATCCTGGAACTCCAATTGATGCTAAGCCGCCCATAAGATGTCTCCTCCTTTTTCTTGCTTAAATAGTCTTTCAATCCGCTTTTCTTTTTAAACTAAGGATCCTCCATTTTTGCTGTAGTTGATGATTCCTTCTGCGCAGCGATAAGCTAGAGCGCCTACGGTTCCGGTCGGGTTGTAACCGCCGTTATGCGCAAAGTTCCCTGCTCCTACTACGAAGAGGTTTTCCATATCCCAATGCTGGAGGTAGTTGTTGACTACGCTCGTTTCAGGCTCTGCTCCCATAATCGTACCGCCGGTGTTATGGGTCGTCTGGTAAGGCACGATGTCGTAATCGGAAATCGGGCTTCCTCCTACTACCGTCTTCGCACCCATTTCCTGCATGATTTCTGCAGCCCGTTCTGATACGTATTTATGCATCGCCCGGTCCTGGTCGGTAAAGTTATACGTCATTTGCAGCAATGGCACGCCATAAATGTCTTTATAGGTGCTGTCTAGAGATAAATAATTGTCACGGTGCGGCATGGAAGCACCCTGCCCGCCAATCGATAAAGATTTCAAGTAGTTTTCTATGGAAGCTTTCTTAAAATCGGCTCCCCATGACGGCGTATCCGGCGGAATAGGGTTGGTCAAAATTGGACGATTCCCGGTTTGGGTAATCGACAAACTCGCTCCATGGATAAAGTCCAAATCGCTATGGTCAAAGTTGTCGCCATTAAAATCATCAATGGTCATTCCTAACGCGCCAGCGCCCATGAAGACATTCATCTTCTCATCAAAGAAGCCGGATGCTCCTGGAAGGATTTGATAGCCATAGTTTTTGCCCAGCGTTCCTCTTCCAGTTTCCGGATCGTACATTTCGCCGATTTCTGATACCATGAGAAGTTTTGCATTGTTCAGCATGTAACTGGTCAATACCACCACTTCTGCCGGCTGGATAAATTCTTCGAAAGTAACGGTGTCAAAATAACGGACTCCTGTTACCCGGTCTCCCTCTTTCATGATTTCCACTACATTTGAATTAAATTTAATTTCATAATTCCCTGTATCTTTTGCCGTTGGGACAACCGTAATTTCCGGTGAAGTTTTCGCTCCGTACTCACAGCCGAAACGTTCACAGAAACCGCAGTATTGGCAAGCATTGATTTGCTGGCCATCCGGATTTTCATAAGCTTCAGATAAGTTTGCGGACGGCATCATAAACGGCGAATAGCCGAGATTAGTTGTTGCTGACTCAAACTTTTTCAATATCGGCGTCTTTTTCATTGGCGGAGTCGGGTAATCGCTTGAGCGTTTGCCAGCGAATGGATTTTTGTCTTCTCCGGAGATGCCTGCGGTCTTTTCAAAACGGTCAAAATAAGGCTCTAACTCATCATAAGTTATGCCCCAGTCTTGAATTGTGTATTCAGGAGGAAGTTTATTGGCTCCATATTTCTCATCTGTCATTGTTTTAATTTGGAAATCATACGGCAGAAACCGCCAGTTTTGGCCATTCCAGTGCGTACCAGATCCTCCAAGGCCTTCTCCGAGCAAAAATGAACCCATTTGGCGCATAGGTAAGGCTTTTTGGTCCCGTCTATTGCGGAACGTAATCGTTTCTTTCGACAAATCCTGCATCAATTCATAACGGACCGCATAGCGGTATTCGTCATGGACAATCGCGAAATCTTCCGTTCCGCGTTCTCGCCCACGTTCGAGGCCCACGACTTTCAGTCCTTCTTTTGCACATTCAGCAGCAACAATGCCGCCCGTCCAGCCTACTCCGACTGTTACGACGTCCACTTTATCCAAAGTTGTGACCATTGAGATTCCCCCTCCTTGTTAATGCTGCATACCGAGAGATTTCGGTTCGATTTCTACATATTCTTCGCTTTCAATTTGATTAATATAGGAAGCCTGATGCCCTGGGAAGCCTTTCATTTTCCAGCCTTCCATTCCTTCATTGCCTGAATAGATTGGATCTGCATAGGCTCCTTCAAGCGTCGCCATGCGCAGTAATTTAAAGAAAAACAAAGCCGAAACACCTTTCATTTCGATTTCATCTTCCTGGAACGCTGTTAAAATTTCATCCATCTGCTCTCCTTCAAGCTCTACGAAATCCGTTTCGAAGCGGCTTTGCGCTTCCTGCTGCATTAATTGTAACCCTTGGCGGAACATTTCATTTCGCTTCAGACGGCTCTGGTAGCCTTGCGTAGTTTGGCCTTCTTCAAACGGCCCTTGCATATATTCTTTTGAATTTTCGCCGTAGGCTCCTGCCAATTGCTTATCGATAAAATAAGGCACCCCGAGTCCAATGGCTCCTGGTCCAAGATCGTCTTCGGGAAAAATACGTTCTGTTGCATTTGCTAAAATTTGGAATTCAGCATCATTTTTAAAGAATATTAATCCCCTGACTCCGCCGGCTGACCCTTCCCCGTGCTGTTCCCCACTTGGGGCTGGCGCATTGGAGGAAGCGTTGTTGTTGTTTGAATTCGCGCCAATAAGACCGCCGATAATTCCACCGCCGATAAGAGCTCCTGTCGCAATTCCTGAAGTCTTCAGAAAGTCGCGCCTTGAATAATTTTTAGTTTCTTTTGCCATTTTCCTTGCCCCCTTTTCATAAATTAAAAATAATGAATATTTTCGTATAATACCCTTTTGAAAAAAAAATACACGCATTGTGAGAAAAAAGTTTTAAATTTTTTAGAAAGAAACAGACTAAGCGGCTCTAATGCTGGCTTCCGCTCTTTTATTTTCCATAAAAAAAGGCCAAGGGGATGGTCACCTCGGCTTTGTAGCATGTACTATATTAGTTTAAGATTTTGATGTTGATCGATTTGCGTCCCCAGTCCAAAGCTCCGCTTTGAGTCGGGATGAAAACGTCGATTTTGTTTCCTTTGATTGCGCCGCCAGTATCGCCGGCAATTGCTTCTCCGTATCCTTCAACCCAAACTTTTGAACCAAGCGGTATGACAGTTGGATCTACGGCAATGACTTTTTGGTTCGGATTTGAACGAAGATCGATTCCTGTTGCAGTTACGCCAGAGCATCCTGCACAATAAGCTGTATAAGCTGTTGCTGAAACCGTCATTTCTTTACCAGATTGCTCTGATGCTGCAGGTGCTGCTGTTTTAGCAGGAGCTGCTTGAGATGCCGTTTTTGCCGGCGCTACTTCTTGAGGTGCTTTCGGCACAGAAATTGGAGATCCGCCGCTGACTACTAATTTGTCGCCAGGATAAATCCAATGTCCTGTAATTCCGTTCCAGCTCATTAGCGTATCAAGTGAAATACCATGGGCTTGTGCAATTTTGAATAGGGTGTCGCCACTTGCTACAGTGTATGTAGACTTTTCTTGTGACACTTCAACCTTTTCTGCTGATGCAACTTCAAGCTGCTGTTTCGGGTAAATGATGTCGGATGATAATTCGTTCCATCCCTTTAATTGTTCTACTGTAACGTTCTGCGCTTGTGAAATGCTCCACAGCGTGTCACCGGATTCTACTGTATAAGATGATTGAGCGCTAGCTTGGCTGGCTGCTCCTACACTTAATGCTGCAATTGCAGTTAGTGTAATGATTTGCTTCTTCATAAAATGAATTTCCTCCTTTTCACTAACAGGAGTCATCATACCACCCACAGATTTCAAGACAATGACAAACCGATAGATATAAAATAACAATTACGTTACGTCATCTTCTTCTATATTACAATCTGTAATAAATCTGATTTCGCCAATGAAATAAGGATTTTATTTACATTTTTATGTTTTCGTTGAAAAAACCGGCATTTTCAGCACAAAAAAACGGAAGCTGCTCTGAGCCTCCGTTTTTTCTTATTTGAATACGCTTGTACTGTGAAGTGGCTGGATTTTCGATTTTGGATCCAAATACGCTTTTGCGTTATTAATCGCTGTTGGCGCTTCACCGAAGCCCACCGCAATCAGCTTCACTTTTCCTTCATACGTCGCGATATCTCCTGCTGCGTAGATTCCTGGAACACTGGTTTCCATTTTTGAATTTACGACCACGGAGTTTTTCTCCATTTCAAGGCCCCATTCTTTGATTGGCCCAAGTGAAGTGATATTGCCATAGTTCACGATGACGTGATCCACTTCAAGGCGTTCTTCGTTTCCTTCTTTGTCAATCAGCACCAATTCACGGACTTGCCCGTTTTCGCCGACCAATTCCTTGACGCCGTAAGGTTTTTTAATCTCAACTTTCGATTCCATCAACGTGTCAATGTTTGCCTCATGTGCAGTCATCTTGTCTCTGCGATGGCTTAAGGTAACATGGGAAGCAACATTTTCAAGCATCATTGCCCAGTCAACAGCCGAGTCTCCTCCGCCAAGGACGACCACTTTCTTGCCGCTGAACATCGTCAAATCTTTTACTCCGTAATGCAAAGACGTACCTTCAAATGCTTCAGAACCTTCAACACCCAATTTACGCGGTTGGAATGCCCCTACTCCAGCAGTCAAAAGAATAGCCTTCGTGTAATGCAGACCTTTATCTGTCTGCATCACAAAATGGTCATCTTGACGTTCAACCGTGGAAACCGTTTCTTCTAAACAAATGGAAGGATCTCCGTAATTTGCTTGGACAACTAGATTGTCTACTAGATCCTTCGCAAGGACTTTCGTAAATCCGCCAACATCATAAATAAATTTATCTGGGTATAATTCAGTCAGCTGTCCGCCCAATTGAGGCAAGCTGTCTAAAATTTTCACTTTCATTTTTCTCATGCCGCCATAAAAAGAAGCAAATAAGCCGGTTGGACCGCCGCCAATGATCGTTATATCAAAAATTTCACGCTCTTCCATTTCAACACTCCTAATCTACTCAATAATTATATCCTATCATATTGTCCCCTATTTCACGCAATCAGACTATTGATTGAAATTGAAAACGTTAAAGTCGGAGAATTTCGTTTATTAACTGCTTTTTAGGCGTTTATTGCGTACACTGGGTGGTAGAGTGTTGGAGAAAGGATGAGGGGCAATGGATTTAGGTTTAACGGATAAAGTAGCGGTAGTCATGGCTTCCAGCAAAGGGCTGGGAAAAGCTGCGGCTTTGGAGTTCGCGCAAGAAGGAGCGATTGTCATCATTTCGAGCCGGCATCGAAAAGAACTGGACATAACATGCCAAGAGATTAAACAGCAAAGCCCAGGTGCTTCCGTGCATGCAAAAGTCTGCGACATGTCAAAAGAGAAGGACATCAGCGCTTTCTTCGACGCCATCCTGAGCGAGTTCGGCAAAATCGATATTCTCGTCAATAATACAGGCGGACCGAAAGCAGGCGGATTCAGCGATGTGACAGATGAGGACTGGTACGCCTCATTCGAACAAAATTTATTATCCTATATCCGCACCACCCGCGCTGTTCTTCCTTCTATGAAAGAGCAGCAATTCGGGCGCATCATCAATATCTCGTCTTCTTCGACGAAAGAAGTGCTGGACGGCTTGATCTTATCCAATACTTTCCGCGCAGGCATGGTGGGATTCGCAAAAACCTTGGCCCGTGAAGTGGCAAGCGACAATATCTTAGTCAACACCATCGGCCCCGGCCGGATAGAGACAGACCGGGTCACCGAACTGGATCAGCTGGAAGCCGACAAACAGCAGCTTCCGCTCGCAGAACTGACGAAACAAAAGGAAGCGGGCCTGCCGATCGGACGCTACGGACAACCGGCAGAATTTGCGAAAGTCGTGGTATTTCTTGCTTCCTCCGCCAATACGTATATGACCGGGCAATCGTTGGTCGTGGAAGGCGGCTTGCTGAAAGCACTTTAAACGGCAAATGATTATACAGCCAACCGAAAAATCGATATACTGGAAAATGAACCAATTAAAAAGGAGATGTTTTTAATGGCTAAAAAAGGTCACATCCACATGGAAAACGGCGAAATCATCAATTTCGAACTTTTCCCAAATGAAGCACCAAACACTGTAGCAAACTTCGAGCAGCTTGCAAACTCAGGTTTCTATAATGACGTAACATTCCACCGCGTAATTCCTGGCTTCGTAAGCCAAGGCGGCGACCCAACCGGCACGGGTGCTGGCGGCAGCGGCAAAACAATCAAATGCGAAACTGAAGGCAACTCGCATAAGCATGAAGCAGGCAGCCTTTCGATGGCTCATGCCGGCAAAGACACTGGATCTAGCCAGTTCTTTATCGTCCATGAACCACAGGCGCATCTTGACGGCGTCCACACAGTCTTCGGAAAAGTTGACGAAGCTGGCGTGAAAATCGCACGCGCAATGAAAAACGGCGACAAAATGACGAAAGTCCACGTATTCGACGAAGAATAAGAGTGCGAATGGCCCGGCTTGAATAATCAAGCCGGGCTTTTTTATGATTTTTTCTAGATACGCACAGTTATCCCGCAAATACGTATAGAAGCCAGCCGAGAATACGCCCCAATGCTGACAAAATACGCTTCTAACCGAAAAACTCCATAAAAAAACACGCACAAGGCGTGTTTTCTATAATACTTTGCTTAAGAATGATTTTGTCCGCTCATGCTGCGGATTGCCAAATAATTCACTTGGCACATTTTCTTCAACGATATAGCCGCCGTCGATAAACATGACACGGTCGCCCACTTCACGTGCGAACCCCATTTCATGCGTTACAACGACCATCGTCATCCCTTCTACCGCCAATTGCTTCATAACGTCCAACACATCCCCGACCATTTCCGGATCGAGTGCAGAAGTCGGCTCATCGAAAAGCATGATTTTCGGATCCATTGCCAGCGCCCGGGCGATCGCCACCCGCTGTTTCTGTCCGCCGGATAGTTGGCCTGGATAGACATTCGCCTTTTCACGCAAACCGACTTTGTCCAATAGCTCATACGCTTTTTCCGTAATTGCTTTTTTATCATTCTTCTTTAATTTCATCGGTGCCAATGTGACGTTTTCCAATACACTTTTATGCGGAAACAAATTAAATTGCTGGAACACCATTCCCACATCCTGGCGAATTTTGTTGATATCATTTTTCGGTTCGGTGATATCCACGCCTTCAATATACACATGGCCCCCGGTAATATCTTCTAAACGGTTCAAGCACCGGAGAAACGTACTTTTTCCTGATCCAGACGGACCGATTACACATACCACTTCTTTTTCTTCGATCACCGTGCTGATATCCTTCAAAACTTCCAGCTTGCCGAATGATTTTTTTAAGTTCTCTACTCTGATCATTGTCATCGCAATACAAACTTCCTTTCCACAAAACTAGCCAGCAATGAAAGCAAGTAAATGACCACAAAATAAATGACGCCGACAATCAAATACACATTAAACGCATCAAATGTGGCACTGGCTTGAATCCGTCCTTCTTGCGTCAAATCCGCAATTCCGATGACCGACAAGAGCGACGTATCTTTCAAAGAAATGATGGCTTGGTTCGTAATGGTTGGCAGCATTCGTCTAAATGCCTGCGGCAAAACGATAAAGCGCATGTTTTGCGTAGCATTTAATCCGAGCGAACGCGCCGCTTCCGTCTGCCCTTTATCAATTGACTGGATGCCCGCTCGAATAATTTCCGAGAAATAGGCTCCGGCATTGATGGCTACGGTTACAATCCCCGCAGTCGTATTGTCCATTGAGAAAATCTGGAGGGAATTCAATCCAAAATAAATGAAGAACAACTGAACGATGAACGGCGTTCCCCGAATGGCATCAACGAAGATTTTTGCGATCCAGTTCAAGATTTTAATCGGGGCGAGCCTTAATAATGCGACAAGCAAACCGATTAAGAACCCAAGAATAATAGCAATTACAAAGATATAAAGCGTGACTTGCAAGCCTTCCATTAAATAGGGAAAGGCATTTTTAATCGTATCCATCAACACATCTCCTTTGTAAGAAAAGCGCAAGCGCCCATCCAGCCTCAAAAAGCTTAAGGTTTCGAGGACCGGGCGCTAGAGTCTAGACACCGAATGCGCAAATCATTTTTCTATGCTGTACAAAAAATGCAGCGCACAATTGCGCGCTGCAATCCATTCTTATTCTGCGATGTACTTGCCAAGAATTTCATCGTATTCTCCGCTGTCGCGCAATTCTTGAAGACCTGCATTGATTTGTTCCAACACATCGGCGTTTTCGCCTTTTAATACAGCGATTCCGTATTGGTCACCATTTAGGCGTTCTCCAACCGTTTTCAAGTCTAATCCACTTTCAGAAATCGCATAGGCGATAACCGGATAATCCTCGATTAAAACATCAGCATTGCCATTTGAAACTTCCTGGAACATTGACGGGCTGTCTTCAAACTGGGAAACCGTGAAGCCGTATTCGCCTTCGTTTGCTCTCGCAAATTCCGCTCCAGTCGTTCCGCTTTTAACTGCTACTGTTTTGCCTTGTAGATCTTCTAACGTTTCAATTTCCGTATTGTCTGAAGAAACGACCAAAGTTAGCCCTGCATCAAAATATGGATCTGAGAAATCCACCACATTTTTACGTTCATCTGTAATACTCATCCCCGCGATTGCAATATCCAATTGGCCTGCTTGCAATGCCGGAATAATGCCGCTGAAATCCATTGGGCTGAATTCGATCTCAAAACCTTGGTTTTCGGCAATCGCTGTAATCAAATCGATGTCGATTCCAGTGTATTCGCCGTCTTCTTCAAACTCAAATGGTGGGTATGTAGTATCGATACCAACTGTATACTTTGCACCTTCGCTTCCGCCGTCTCCCGACGAACTGCCTGAGTTATCAGCTGCGTCGTCTGAACCGCAGGCCGCAATAATTAGCATGACTGCCATAAGAAGCATGAATAAACTGATCTTTTTCAATTCATTTCCCCCTTAATATAAATGAGATTCATCTCTTCAACAATATATCATAATTTTCAGCAAATCAGAACCTTCAAAATAAAAAAAAGACAACCAATTCCTTAGTTGTCTAGTTCTTTTCAGCTACTTCTTTTGAAATTTGACGTTTTTTTCTAAGCCGAATAAATAAACGGAAGTTATGAACTACTGTTTTTAATACGGCGTATAATGGAATGGCAATTAAGATTCCGACAAAACCGTAAAGTGCTGCGGCAATAAGCAGCAGCAGGATGATCGTCAAGGGGTGAATATTCAACCGGCTTCCCATGATATTCGGCGTCACCAAGTTTCCTTCCAATTGCTGGACCACTAAAAGCACAACGAGAACTTTTACGGCCATCAACGGCTCTCCGCTCATCAAGGCGACAAATATAGCCGGGATAATGCCGATCAATGGGCCTAAAAAGGGGACAATAATCAAGAACATCGCAAAGACTGCCAGCGTAAAGGCGTAATCGAGGCCAATGATGATATAGCCGATATACATCAACACCCCAACCGTAAATGCGACAATGGCTTGTCCGACAATGTAATCGGAAAGGGTCTGGTCAAGATCCCGCAACAGCTTCCTTCCCTCAAGCCGATGTTCTTCAGGAAGGTATTTCATTAAATGAGGATTTAATTTTTCATCATCCTTCAATAGAAAGAACAGGATGAACGGCACTACGATCAAGACAACGGCTACGTTCATCAACATCCCCAGAATCCCCATCACATTTTCCAGCAAGCCGTCCGATAAATCTTCCGTGTAGGAAGTCAAATAATTTTTCAATTCCGTCCCACTTACTCCGGCAAATTCAAATTTAGAAACAGCTTGGCCGGAATCTGTTGTCACTTCCTCAATTGTTTCGGGTGCCAGCTCTGCGAGGCTTGTCACTTGGCCTTTCAATAGCGGCCCCAAGAAATAAGTGATGGAAATTAAAATAATGGCGATCAATGAGAAGATTAGGGCAATTCCTGCGAGCTTTGGTATGTAGCGCGTCAGCAGCTTTAATAGAGGGCGCAAAATATAATACAGAAGGCCAGCAATCACAATTGGCGCAAACACGGTGGCAATAATGACTTTGAACGGCCAAAAAGCATAGTCGATCTTTCCTAAAAAGAATAGAATAATAACAATTAATAGCGTTCCGGTCGCATATTCAAAAAATGGTTTTTTAATCCACATGGAACCTCCTCCTTCCTTTTTCAATTTAAAAATTCCAGCAAAAAAGAGCGAAAGCAAGAGTTGCCTCCGCCTTCACTCTTTTGCCGGAATTGTTTATTCTTCTTCAAGCTCTTTCATCTCTTTATGCGTTTGCGGGAAGCCATTGGCCTGCCATTCATCACGGTAAGCGGAATCCAATTGCGTCAAGCCTTTTTCAGCTGGATCCAAATCCGCTTCTACACTTTCCCGGCGATCTGCTTCTACACTATTGCGCAAGTCCGAGTCTTCTTGAACCTTTACGCTATTTTTTTCCTGATACGCTTTAAAAACAAAAATTCCTGCAGCCGCTGCTAAGGCGCTGCCGATGACTGTATTCATAGTAGATTTTTTCATGTATACCCCTCCAAATAGAAACTGATAGACTGTCTTCTATTCTGTATACCCTTAAAACTACTTTTTAACTACTCATTGAAAAGATTTTTTGGCGCCATTTATTCTTTTAGCTCCTGCGCCTGTTTGCAACCGCCGTTTGCCGAATGAATACCACGCGGCCCTGCCTGTTTTTGCTCGTTCTTTCTTTTAATGGACACTTCATACAATCATTGCCTGCAGCTAACTTTGTAATATGGATGTTGCAGGGGAATGAAATGGAAAGGCAATGCTTAAGCTTCCTGCTCATGCTTAGCTTGTTCTTTTTTGAGCTCAGGCCATTGTTCAAGAAACTTTTGCGCGACGCCTTTTGTGGAAGCTGGATTCTGGCCTGTAATCAGCCTGCCGGACTGCAGCACGCAAGCGGCCATTGGAAACGTGCTCTGTTTGTATAAAGTGCCCCGATCTTTCAATGCCTGCTCCAAAGAAAAAGGAATATGCTTATATAACCCCATTAACTTTTCTTCCTTATCGGAAAACCCCGTAACGACATGCCCTGATAAAAGATATCTTCCGTCTGACAGCTTGACGTTCTGCAAACCGCTCGGCCCGTGGCATACGGCTAAAACCATTCCGCCATTTTCATAGATCGTTTTTGTAATTTCCTGCAACTCGCTGTTATCTGGAAAATCCCACATTGTTCCATGCCCTCCGGCAAAATAAATGGCGGCGTAATCCTGTGCATCAATATCCTCGGGGACGAATGGATTTTTTATTTTGTCCATCAACTCGTCGTTCATATAGTAAGCACGCGTTTTCTTATTTGTCAGGACTGCCATCAAGCTTCTTGGATCCAGAGGAACTCGCTTTCGCGATGTACTAATAATGTCCACTTCAAAATCATTTTTCACTTCATGGTAAAAATCCGTCAATTCCCTCAGCCATAATCCGGTCTTTTTGCCTCCTGTTCCAAGGGCTGCATGATTGGTGACTGCAATCAATAGTTTTTCCATCGTGATCCCCTTTCCTGCTTCGTTCTTTTTCTTCGTATTCCCTTTCCCAAATGAAGAAAAACGTCCACCCATCGTACGTTTCTTCCGCTGCCAAGTTTGCCTGCAAGAGATTCTAAAAGCATTCTCGTCAGCTCTTATTAAACACTTTTATTGTCAGAAAATACAGTCTTTTTATATATTTTCGCCTTTATTTATGATAAAATTACAGTAACTAGGGAGGGATTAAAGATGAAAACGCTTTTGTCGTTTGCAGCATCCATCATCCTTGCATTCAGTATGTTTTCTCTTCCCGCTTCCGCTGTTGTCACGTTTGATGATGTTCCGGCAACCCATGGATTCGCCTTTGAGATCATCTATCTCCACGAACAAGGAATTGTGTCCGGCTACGAGGACGGAACATTCCGGCCCAATGCCACAGTAAGCCGCGCCCAAGCCACTGTGATGATCGGACGTGCACTCGAATTGGATGGCAAACAGCGCAAAACGCCATTTAAAGATGTAAGTGCCGGCCACCCAGCTTCCGGCTACATCGATTCTGCAGTTAAAGAAGGCATCGCCTTCGGCTTTCCGGACAATACGTTCCGCCCGAACGGTCAATTGAACCGTGGCCAGGCAGCGATGTTCCTTGACCGGGCCTTCGATTTCCCAGCGGCTCCGCCATCCGGCTTTTTGGATATGGGACCGAATACCGTTTCCAATGAAGCGGTAGCCAGACTTGCCCATCAAGGCGTCGCAAAAGGTTTTCCGGACAACCGGTTCCGGCCGTCAAGCCCTGTCACGCGCGCCCAATTCGCAGCGTTCCTTGCACGGGCAATTGAACCCACTTTCATTGAAGACAAACGTGAATTGCTTGCAGCCGCTAATGAGATTTTAGGGGCATTGCAGGAAAAGAATTTTGTTGAAGTTTCCAAGTACGTCAGCTCTTCCAAAGGATTGGCCTTCTGCCCATATAGCGGCGGGTGCCTGGATGGCAATGGACAGACATTCTCCAAAAGCCAAGTAAGCGCTTTTATGGCAGACCAGAAAGAATATCTATGGGGCTATGAAGACGGCAGCGGATTTCCCATCGAGTTAACGCCGGCTGCGTATTATGATGAATATTTGATGGACGCCGACTATGAGGAAAAAGAACGCTACGGACGGACAGAGCAGCCGATGACGAGAGAGCAGATTGCACGACGCTTCCCAAATGCGGCCGTTGTTGAATTCTATAATCCCGGCACAGCACAATTCGAGTACATGAACTGGCAAAACTTAAACATGGTCTTTGAAAAAAACAGCGAAGGTGAATGGATTTTGATCGCAATTGTGAACAATCGCTGGACCATCTGACAGTTGACGAAGAGAACAAAAAAAGGCCCCAGGAATCAGATTCCTGGGGCCTTTCGTTATTCAGAAGCAATTGTTTTGAAGAGTTCCACTAAACTTTGCTGGAATTTTTCATTGTCTTCGGGCTTGCGTTTTTTCGGGCCTTTCATGCGCCCGCCGCTTTGCCGGATTTTTTTGGCAACATAGCGGCCGTGGAGCAATTGATCAATATTTTCCGAAGAATAGATTCGGCCGTTCTGGTCAATCGGATATCCTTGCTTGGCAAGGACCATGGCAGCTAGCCCATAATCCTGCGTTACGACGACATCGCCTTTTTTTACACGGTTGACTAAGACAAAATCGACTGCATCCGCACCTTTGGATACCGTAATCGTTTCCGCTCCTTCGCGCTGCATTATATGGGAAGTATCGCAGATCAGCAGCACCGGCAGGTCGAATTTTCTCGACAAAGCGATGGTCAAATCTACAACCGGGCAGCCGTCCGCATCGATCAATACTTTCGTCATCGCGATTTCCTCCGTTCCACCAGATCATCCACTAATTTTTCAGCTGCCCTTTTGTATAAATTGCTTGTATGCACCAGAGAGGCAATTAATAAAACCTGTTCCAATTCGTTCGGATCTTCTATGGCAGCCCCTTCTTTTTCGGCCAATTCTGCTTGGCGGCCAAGCCCTTCTTTAAAAGAGGCAATGCTGCCTTGTTGAATATGCAAATAACTTTCATAGAAGCTTTCTAAATTCAGCTGCTCTTTTTCCGCCCGTTCATTCAACCCATCCAATACTTGCTTCACATCATTTATCGATAAGACGCTTTTCATCTGGTAGATCAAGTGGATCAGCATAATGTGGTTGCGCGAATACTTTTTGTTCTGCACAGGGTAAAACAATTTTCCTTTTGCATAGTTATTGATCATCGTCTTCGTCAGAATTTTTTCTGCGCCGGTTCTTTTCGTTTCTTCAAAACTCGTTTCAAACAATTGAATGACTTGATCGATATATAAGTCAATTTTGGGTATATCTTCTAGAAGGATCGTTTTTTCAAGCGCCAAATCCTCTGTCAGCTTTTTTATATCCGCCACATTTTCACCTTCACCCTGTCAGTTATTACTGTTTATTCTACATGATTATTCAAAATCCTCCAAGCTTGACCACCGAATTAAATAAGAGTATTATCTTAAGTAGTTTCAATAACTACGTATAACAAGGAGCATATATTAATGAGAACTTACATAAGAGAACCATTCAATGCCTTATCCCACCTTCTGGGCGCTGTGTTGTCTTTTATTGCCTTACTGGCCATGGTGATTAAAGCGGCTTATGGCCAGGCCCCAGCTTCGCATCTCAGCTCTGTCATTATTTTCGGTGTGAGTTTGATCTGCCTTTATTCGGCTTCAGCGATTTACCATAGCGCACTTGCAATGCCATCCACCATTGCATTTCTCCGGAAATTGGACCATTCCATGATTTTCGCTTTGATCGCTGGATCGTATGCTCCTTTTTGCTTGATTGCGCTTAACGGCAAGCTCGGCACCATCTTGTTTGCAATCGTTGCGGTCCTTGGCATCAGCGGGATTTTCTTTAAAATGGTATGGTTCCATTCGCCGCGCTGGTTGTCTACCGCCATCTATATTGCCATGGGATGGATTATCATCTTTGCGGTCGTCCCTTTAGCAGACAGTTTATCTGTACCGGGCTTGTCATTGCTCGTCGGAGGCGGCCTTCTTTACACAGTTGGAGGCATTATCTATGGAATGAAACCGGATTTCCTGTCATCCAAGCATTTGGGTTTCCATGAAATTTTTCATCTTTTCATTTTGGCCGGCAGCCTTTGCCATTTCCTTTCTGTTTACTTCTATGTTTTATAAAGAAATGCCCTTTCTTCAAAGTTGGAGAAAGGGCATTTTCTCATCCTCCCTGTTTTCTCTCCGATTAAATGATATGATTATTCTAATAATTTATGAGGAGGAGAACGAATGGAACAATTCGACTTAAATGATCAGCGATTAGCCGACACCTTATTTGAAGCATACATACAGAACAAACCACTTTCTAAAGACCAGATTCCCGCTTTTCTGGAAAAAGAAAAAGCGTACGGCATTCAACATGCCTTAACGGCAAAAAAAGCCGAAGCAGCCAATGAAGAATTGAAAGGCTATAAAATCAGCTTGACGAGCAAGGAAACACAGGAACTTTTTAATTCTGAAACTCCTTTATACGGGGCTTTGACCTCTCCTGCGATTTCCGGCGGCACCATTGAACTTACTGCGATGAGCTCCCCTTTAATCGAACTCGAATTGATTTTCATTGCACAGGAGGATTTGTCTGCAGAAGATAGCGTAGAAGCCATTCTTCAAAAGACTTTGGTTGCCCCAGGAATCGAAGTTCCGGATTCCCGTTTTGAAGATTGGTTTCCGCATCTTTCGCTTGGCCAAGTCATCGCCGACAGTGCCGTGGCAGGAAAAATTGTAATCGGCAAGCCGAAAGAAGGCGTCCGATTTGCTGACTTGGACGATATTCAAGGCCGTTTAACATTCAATGGCGAGGAAATCGCTTCAGATTCCTCGAAAGCCGTGCTAGAACATCCCGTTTATGCAGTCAAATGGCTGGCTGAAGAATTGGCTAAGCACGGGTTAGCGATCAAAAAAGGCATGGCGATTTCCTCCGGTACGTTCATCTTGCCGAAAAAGCTTGAAAAAGGCCTTTATACAGCAAGCTATGAAGGAATCGGAGAAGTCTCCTTAAAAGTGATTTAAGTTTTGCTTTCTCTACTATCTAAAAAAGGCGTCCTGCTTCGCAGGACGCCTTTTTGTTTAGTTTATTCAACTGCCTGCTTGTGGCCTTTCATAATCCATACGTAATAAAGGGCGATTAACAGGACCATAACGGCAAGCATTAAATACAGATTTGCGTAGCCGAGTGAGACGGCAATAATGCCAAGCGATGCTGTACCGATGGCCATGCCCGTATCATAGAAAGCGAAAAACGTGCCTGTCGCATAGCCGCTTCGGTGCTTATCCGCTGATTGGATGGCAAGCGTCTGAAAGCTTGGCAGCAAAGTGCCGTAGCCAAGGCCGACTAACGCACCTGATAAGAGGAGCATCCAAGGCGATTGCGTAATACTCAATGAAAACAGCCCGATGGCAAACATGATGCAAGAAGGAATGATAACGATATGCGGCCCTCTTGAGTCGAATATCCGCCCGCTGAATGGCCGCACCACCAGCATGGCGATTGCATAAACCAAGAAGAAATAACTGGCCGTTTTCAGCAATCCTAATGATTCCGCGTAAACAGAGATGAAAGAAACAATGCTTGCATACACAAAGGAAACAAAAAATCCAACGCTTGCGATGGG
The DNA here is from genome assembly GCF_000821325.1 of Planococcus massiliensis. NCBI lineage: Bacteria > Bacillati > Bacillota > Bacilli > Caryophanales > Caryophanaceae > Planococcus > Planococcus massiliensis. Next base: position 3,058,674 of record NZ_CCXS01000001.1, read on the forward strand.
CATCGCCTTTGTTTCAAGAAAGTCATGCAAAGACAGTTTGCGTTTTCCTTCGCGCAGCACCGGTGCCGCTTCTTCCACCCGAACCGCTAAAGCACAGAAAAAGCCGATCACCATGATGACGCTAAAAATAATAAAGATGGATCTTGCTGCCATGAAAGGCTGCAGCGTTAACGCAATGAAAGGGCCTGCGACAATCGCAATGTTCATTGCAATGCCGTAATAGCCAAGCCCTTCCCCGCGCCGTTCCGGCGGGACAATATCGGCAGCGATGGCTCCCCCAACCGTCGTCATCAAACTGAACCAAATCCCATGGAAAAACCGCAGTCCCAATAAGAGTGCAAAATCATCTACAAACACATAGAAAATAGTGCTGACTGCGAACATCAGCACACTGAGGATCAAAATTCTTCTTTTTCCGTACTTCTCCAAGATCATTCCGGCAAAGAAGCGCATGATGATAGCAGAAACCAGGAAGACGGAGACCGCCATCCCTCCTTGGCTCGCTGTCCCGCCAAGCTCGTTCATGACGTAAATTGGCAGGAACGTCAGCAATGCATAAAATACGGTAAAAATAAAAAATGTACTAATGGAGATATTGATAAAACTTCTTGTCCAAATTGGTCTTTTTTCAGTCATTGCTTCCATCCTTTTCATATTCTGCTGCATTTCCTATTTTCTTCAATAACTCGATCAGCTGCGCTTGTTCACCTTCTGAGAGCAGCGAAAGCAGCCGCTCTTCCACTTCCAAAATGCGCTTTTCAATTTTAGGAACTGTATTTTTTGCGCGGTCCGATAAAAATACGATACGTTCCCGCTTATCAGCGCCTTCTTTCCGTTCAACCCAACCGCTTTCTTCAAGCCTTGCTACGGTCCTGGTGATGGTCGGAGCTTCCACATTCAAATATTGCCAAATTTCCTTTTGCGTCATAGAACCAAATTGCTTGATACAAAAAAGGATTGACCATTGGGCACTGTATAAATCGAACTCTTTAAGCGCTTCATTCACTTCTTTCACAGAAAGCCGAGATTTTTGATGAATTTCATGGAACAGTAATTTTTGCATCGTCATCCGCCCTTAAATTACTTACTTAGGTAAGTATATATGAATTCTGTGCTTTTGTATAGAGAACAAAACAAAGCCTTTCCTCGCAGAAGTGCAGGAAAGGCTTTGTTCAACACGCTATTATTAAATAATGATCCCTTGTTTTTTTGCGTCAAACATCAGTTCATCACGGAATTTCGGATGCGCAATTGAAATGAGGCGCTTCGCCCGTTCTGAAATGGAGACGCCGTGCAAGCGGGCCATCCCGTATTCCGTCACGATGTTATCTACATCATTTTTGCCTGTAGTGACGACCGATCCCGGAGTCAATTGAAGGTTAATGCGGGAAATCTCATCGTTCTTCGCGGTCGACGTCATGCAAATATAGCCTTTGCCGTTCTCGGCAAAACGCACGCCGCGCGCAAAGTCGATTTGGCCGCCGCTTGAAGAATAATATTTGCCGCCAACGGTTTCAGATGCACATTGGCCAAACAAGTCGACTTCCGTTGTGGCGTTGATGGAAACGATGTTCTTTTCCAAGGCAATTTCCCGCGGATCGTTGACAATGCTTACCGGCAAGAATTCGACAACCGGGTTGTCGTCGATGAAATCATACAGTTTCTTAGAACCGTATGCAAAAGTCGCGACGATTTTTCCGGGATTTGTGAATTTGCGGGTGCCGTCTACGGCTCCCGCTTCTATCAAATCCACAATGCCGTCTGGCAGCATTTCGGTATGGATGCCCAGATGGCGGTGGTCTTTCAGCATGCTGATGACGGCATTCGGAACAGAACCGATGCCAATCTGCAGCGTATCGCCGTCTTCGATGTCTTCAATGACGGAAGAAGCGATCAAAAGATCTTTATCTCCGATCGGCGACGCTTTTTCTTCAGTCAATGGCGCGTTATGTTCCACATACCCCGCAATTTGGCTAATATGGATTTGGTTGCGCCCATAAGTTCTCGGCATCTGGTCATTCACTTCGACAATGAACGGAACTTTTCCAACAAATTCAGAAACATAGTCGGCTTGCGTGCCCATTGTGAAAAACCCGTGCTCGTCCATTGGCGACACGACTGTCATCATCATCGACATCTTGGTCACTTTTTGCAGCATGCGCGGGACTTCATGGAAGTTATTCGGCACAAGCTCCATTTTTGCCTGTTGATAGACCTTCCGTGTAGCGCCGCTCAAGAAATAAGAAACGTGCTTGAGCCCTTCGTATGCGCCTTCAATGTAAGGGCGGTTGCGAAGCGCCAGCATTTGATGGATTTTCACGCCTTGCAGCTGGTCTGCGTGTTCTTCCAATATATCAAGCAATTGGATCGGTTCGCCGTTTGCGATCGGAATGATGATATCTGCCCCTTGATCGATTAAGCCAACCACTTCTTGTGCACTCAATTTTCTAGTCATTTATTGGTTCACTCCCGACTGTCTGGATGTCTAAATTTTATCACATTTCCTTTGGCGCTCCATAAAAGCAAAATAGCCATTCTATTCAAAAAAAGACCGTCATTTTTGATGACGGTCCCGTTTTGAAAGTGTGAAAATAAGCCCTGCAATTCCAAAGAGGGCGAGCAATGCCCAAAGGATTAAAACGATAATGGAACCCATTCCATAATCTCCGCTTGAGTTCGCATATAGTTGCAGAACAAAGAAAGCGATGCTGATAAGCGCGATAACCGCAAAATAGATCATCCGTGTTTTAACCGTGAAATTTTTCATAGCGATGCTCCTTCATGTATCGTGTCGTCGTTCCAAATGCACTTTCGTCGAGACTAATGCCGCCAGCAAGAAAAGTTCAAATGCATTGGTTGCTGCTGAGCTCTCTACTGGGATGGGAACTGCGCTGCCGATCGTCATCACTACCGCTCCCACCAGCATCCATTTCCATCCACGCCTTTTCCAAAGAATCGCTCCTGCTGCAAGAAGCACGACAGAAACCAGCAATACCATAATAGGCGGGCCGGATGCCGGATCGGCAGACACATAGCGCAAAACGCCGTATTCTTTTTCAATCATGAGCTCCATGCCTATCGTTTCCAGCAGCAGTTCAGCAATAATCAAAGCGGCAGTATAGAAAATCGCTGCGATGCCGATAATCCTCTTTCTGCTCCATTCTACTCTAGCTTCCTGCAAGGCACCATAAGAAAACAACACTAAAGCAGGCGTCAAGAAAGCATGACTCCAAAAACGCAGCAAGCTCAAGTTTTCAAGAAGCGGGCCTTCGCCGATGAATTTTCCGAGGGCAATCATGCCATTGTCATAAATCAGCCCAAGCAGGACGAGGTAGATGAATGACATGAAATTCCACGAACGCTGCCGCCGGAGTCCCCCTATCACAAGCCCCATATAAGCAGCTGTAAATAAAAAATAGAGAAGGGTATCCATATGCACCTTCCTTCCGAAAAGTGGGTGTTACTTTACCATTCACTAAACGGAAGGCCTTTAAACAATCGATGCTTTTGGCCCCTCCTCTATGCTGTTTTATTTCAGGACGAACTTCGTTTGGCTGAATCCTTCTTTCGATTTCTTCACTTCCAGAATAGCAGGGATCGCCGCTTTTAGTTCCTGGACGTGTGAAATGACGCCAATCATTCGGCCTGACTTCTGCAAATCGATCAGCGTGTCGATCGATTTGTTCAATGACTCGTCATCCAGCGAACCGAAACCTTCATCGATGAACATCGTATCGATGGCGACATTGCCTTGGAAACTTTGGATAACATCTGCCATGCCGAGCGCCAGGCAAAGCGAAGCATTGAATTTTTCGCCGCCGGATAAAGTTTTCACGTCGCGTGTTTGCCCCGTATAGGCATCATAAACGTCCAACCCGAGGCCGCTCTGTTTGCCTCTTGCTTCTTGGCGGTCGCTCCGGATCAAGTAAAACTGGCCATTGGATAGGTTCTTCAGTCGTTCATTCGCTGAATGGATAATCTGTTCCAAGTATTCAATCTGCAAATAGCGTTCAAATGAAATCTTCAGCTGATTCTGTCCGCGGACCATATCATACAAATCAGCGACCCGGTTCATCTGCTTTTCCATTTCAGCGGTTTGCCTAGAAGCTTTGGAAATGTTGTCCGACAGCTGGCTGATCTGGAGCCGGCATTCTTTCGCACGGTTCCACGTAGTCAAGGAGTCTTCATAGGCTTGCTTCAAGTGGGCGAGTTCCGCTTCCATTCCCGGCAAATCCGCTTTCGCTTTTCCTTCGAGTGCTTCCTGCAATTCCTTCACTTGCTCGCGCAATGTATGATGGCTTTGCTTGAATTCCTGAATTTCATTCTTTAACGCCGTTTGCTGCTGGTCAGATAATTTCGCTTGCTGGTACGCTTCCGCTGATTCGAAATCCGATTTCTGCAGCGCTTCTTTAAATTGCTGTTCGGCTTTTTCTTTTTTCAATCGAATTTCTTCTGCCGCTTCTTTCGTGTGCTTGGCAGTGATCACGGCCGTTGCCTGCCGTTCTTTCGCTTCCTGCAACTGCTGCTGCACTTTTTTCCAGGCCTCCGCCAGTTCGGTTTTCAAGGATTTCACGGTGCGTATTTTCTTTTCCAGAATCTCTAAATGCTGCAGGCCTTCCGGAATCGCCAATAGGCTTTGTTCAAACACAGCAGCGGCTGTCTGGAAAGATGCAGCCAATTGCTGCGCTTTTTCTGCAGCTGCATTTTTGCCGGCTTCTAAAGCTTCCACTTTTTCTGTTTGGAGATTCAGTTGTTCTTTCAGGAAACGAAGCTGCTTTTTATCGGCGGACAAGGCTGCTACTTCCAGCTCCAATGCTCTTCTTTCTTTCTCCGCTTGCTCATATGCAGAAGCTGCATCTTCCGCCAGTTCTCCGAACTGGGCTGCAATGCCCTTTTTCAAAGTTAATTGTTCTTCCAAGGCATTCAATTTGGCGGCCGCATTTCGGTATTCTCCGTCTGCTTGGCTGAATTCCGCTTTTGCCGCTTCCAGCTCTTCTTTCGTAACTGCCGAGTGATGGGCTGCTGAAGATTTCTGCGGATGTTCGGTGCTTCCGCACACCGGGCAAGCTTCCCCATCATGCAAAGAAGCCGCTAAAATTTGTGCTTGATTGGCTAACCAACCGTTCTCTAACGCTTGATAGGAGGCGTTCAATTCGGTGAACCGCTGCTCTTTTAATCGATGGGTCTGCTGCTGGGCCTGCCAGTCATTTTCTGCCGCAAGCCATTCCTTGAGAATGCGGCTTTGCTCCTTCAACGAATTCCATTCGCTGTTCTTCGCATCAAAAGGCTCGAGTTTCTGCTCCAAAGCTGCAGCGGCCTCGCCAAGCTGTTGATGCGCTTCTTTTTCCAATTGGAACTTCGAAGCCGCTTCCGAGAGGTTTTGTTGTGCCAACGCAACGGATGCTTCCATTGCTTTCAATTCCCGTTTTTTGCCATCGATTTCGCGAACGGACGGAAGGATATTCTCTAGCTGATGCAGCTCTTGGCTGATGTCTTCCCGCTCTTTTTCTTTTCCTTGCTCGATGGAAAAAGCATGTTCTGCATTTCCAAGTTGTGTGCTTGCCCGCGCTTCATCGTCGACCGCTCTTTCAAATGCCTGTCTTTTCGTCGTTTCATTAGCCTGCAATTCCTTGAACAGGTTTTCGCTTCCTTCAATCAAAGCGGCACGTTCCGCCTGCTGCAGCCGCCGTTCTTGATCAGCGATTTGCGGCAACTGCTCTTTCATCGCTTCCAAGCGCTTGGTTTTTTCTTCGAGCTCCTGCAAGCGGTCGTTCCATTTCTTCGCTTCATGGAATTCCGCTAATTTGCCGTCATGCAGCCCGTAAGCGGCCAAATATGCTTGTTCATCTTTTGCTGCTTTCTCTCCATAATAGACAGCTTCCTGGCGAAGCGCATTCAGTACTTGATTGACATTGAAATGTTCGCGTTCCAGCAGTTCAAATAGCTCAGAATCCCGTTGCGGCAGGACGGATGCAATTCCGTTGATCAAGCTTGCAAGCGCGTGCTCTTCGTATTGGTAAGCTTTAGCCGCAGCATCTTTTCGATGCTTCAAGCGTTCGCTGATCATTTTATACGGTTCCGTTTTGAAGATTTTCCGGAGGATTTCTTCTTTATTGTCTGTTTCGGAAGTGAGGAGCTTCCGGAATTCACCTTGCGGCAGCATCACAATCTGGCTAAATTGGTTTTGCGACAAGCCGATGATTTCTTCTACGCGGCGGTTGATTTCCGAGACGATTTGCCGCTCCACGCAAGGCACTTCGCCTTTTTCCGTCACTTCGAAAAACTCATATTTTTCTCCTGTCGCGCTTTTATTGCCTTTTTTCACATGGCCCATCTGCCGGAGAATCCGGTAGACTTTCCTATGTATCTCAAATTCCATTTCAACGCAGGTATGGGTCCCGTCTTCTGCAAAATCACTCCGCAGATTCCGCGTCTCGGCACGGTCCGAACCGCTTGCAGCACCGTAAAGCGCAAAACAAATGCCGTCAAAGATAGTCGTCTTCCCGGATCCTGTGCTTCCGGAAATGACGAATAATTGATTGCCTTTCAAATCGGCAAAATCAATGGTCTCGGTATGTTTATATGGACCGAACGCAGTCAGTTTTAATTTCAAGGGACGCATTTACTTCACCCCCTCTTTCTCATCAGTTTCTTCGCGCAGAAATTCCTGCAGCACGTCTTTGAAAATCGCTTCTGTTTCTTCTGACGCCCGTTCGCCTTTCACTTCCTCGTAGAATGCATTGAATAAAACCAGGGGGTCCATTTCCCGGCGCGAACCCGAATCGCTTTGTTTTGAAACTTGCCCGAAATGTTTGCGCTCTACATGCATCGCATTCGGATAGACGGAACGGATTTTTTCCATTGGGTATAAAATCGGCGTCTCATCAAGCAATTTCACAAAGACATAATCTTCATTGATTTCGTGAGTAAGTAGGTCTTCCATAAAGCCTTCTACTGTCCGAAGGTCTCTTTTCGGTTCGAGCGGCCTTTTTTCAACGGAAACGGCGCCAACTGCATCCATCTCCACAACCAAAAACCCTTTTTGGTGATGCTCTTCTGAAATGGAATATTTCATAGGAGACCCTGCATAGCGCACGGTTTCATTCAAGACATAATGGGCTTGGTGCAAATGGCCGAGCGCTGTATAGTGGAACGGGTGAAAATGCTCGGCTGCCACGTGTTCAGCTCCGCCAATGGATAACGGGCGCTCTGAATCGCTCGTATTTTCCTCCGGCTCTCCATGAGGCGTAATGAATGCATGGCCGACTGCAATATGGCGAGCACTTGAATCCATGGTGCTGCGGATTTTTTCCGTAATGGCCATCATCGCATCGTTATGCGAACGGATTTCCGGATTATCATGGGCATAGCGAACTTGGGACGGATCGGCATACGGGATCAAATGAATATGCACCGGCCCGAATGCATCCTGCAAAACGACAGGCGCTATCTCCGCATTCATCTGCCCGACAATGTGAATGCCATTCGTCTTCATCAACCGGCTGCCAAAATTCAGGCGTCCCGGACTGTCATGGTTTCCAGCGACAGCAAAAACCGGCGTCTTCAACTCCAAAACAATTTTCGCCAGCACTTCGTCCAAGAGATTGACGGCATCTGTCGGCGGAACCGCGCGGTCATACAAATCCCCTGCAATAATAACGGCATCCGGCCGTTCCTCTTCTATTGCCGCGATAAATTGATCAAGCACATGGCGCTGGTCTTCGGTCATGTAAACGCCTTGCACAAGCTTCCCTAAATGCCAGTCGGCGGTATGGAAAAACTTCATAAAATGAGCCCCTTCCTTCAAATAAAAGAATATATGTTCGTTCTATTATACACGAAAACACATTGCTTGTTTCCCTTAAACTTATGGGATATAATAAGAACAAACGTTCGATTAAAGGAGTGAAAACGATGAAAGCACAGATACTTAAAGCGTTTAAGCATCAGCAGCTTGTGGATATGATGTACATGGCGAATGATGGCACAATCAGCAAACGGCGCGTCAAGATTTTAAAAGTCAGCGGCGAATCCTTCCAAGCCTATTGCTTTCTCCGGCATAAGAAACGCACGTTCAAAATGGAGAATGTGCTTTCATTGATTCCGGTAACGCAAAAAGAACGCCTGATCATCTGAGCGGCTCCAACTATGATAGACTGGAACAAATGTCTATTTTGGGAGGAATCGAAGATGAGATTAACCGTTTACCTTGCTGGAGAAATCCACAGCACGTGGCGCGAAGAAATCAAAAAGAAATCCCTTGCCCTAGATTTGCCGATCGATTTTGTCGGCCCGATGGAAAACCACGACCGCTCCGACAATATCGGCGAAGAAATTTTAGGCGAACAGCCGAATGCCGTATTCAAGGACGCAGCCGCATCCAGTTTCAACAATTTACGGACGGGCGTCTTGATGCAGAAAGCGGATCTGGTCATCGCGCTCTTCGGCGAACAATACAAACAATGGAATACCGCCATGGATGCGAGTTCAGCTCTCGCTTCCGGCAAACCCGTCATTTTGATTCGTCCGGGAAAGCTCCACCATCCACTGAAAGAATTGTCGCAAAAAGCGAATGCCACGGTCGAAACCGTCGACCAGGCAATCAAAGCATTGGCTTATATTGTTGAATAAGCAAAAAACCTATCCGCACGTAGGATAGGTTTTTTGTTTTGGCTGATGTCAGTGGCTGGATGTGGTCGGGCGGCGTGGAAATTCGGTGAACGCGCGGATTTTCATCTGAACGCGCGCATTTTTCGTTGAACGCGCGTATTTTTTTCTGAACGCGCGCATTTCTCCACGAACGCGCGCATTTTTCACTGAGCGAGCGCATTTCTCTACGAACGCGCGCAACCTAAAATCTCACCTGAAAATCCATTTCAGCTCAATAAAAAAAGCCCCAAAGGGACTTTTTTATTGATACCACGCACCGACGATCGGGTAATCGAACTTTTCGTTGTTCAATGCGCGGATAATGCCCAAAATCGGTACGATCAAAGTAACGATGCCGAGTACAATTAGCATTGGAATACCGATCAGCACGATCACCAGCAAGCTTGAAACGAACAATAAGACGCCCATCACCAGTTGGAACAGCAACGCCTGAATGGACAGTTTTTTCACTTCTTCATCATTCGATACAAGGAACACGATAAACGGCACTAAAAACGGTGCGAAAAACGCGCTCGCGTGAACAAGAATTTTCATCCCTGTGTTTTGCATACATTTCATCTCCAGTCTTTTTTCTATTACTTTATTATACGGCCCAAGAGATGAATGGTTTCAAAAATCAATAAGAATTTATTTTCAAGACCACTTTGCCGAATTGCTTGCCTTCTGCGAGATAATCGAATGCTTGCTGGGCTTCTTCCAGCTCAAAAACGCGGTCCACAATCGGGTGCATATCAAATTTTTCGATATGCAAAAGTAAGTTCCGCAATTCTTCCCGGCTGCCCATGGTCGAGCCAAACAATTGGTATTGGCCGTAGAAAAATTTGCGCAAATTGAAATCCACATTGTCTTCTGTCGTTGCACCGAAAATGACGATGCGTCCGCCCGGCTTTAGCACCTCCAGCGAACGATTGAACGTTGCACGCCCGACACTGTCAATGACCAAGTCGATCGTTTCATCTGCCAGTTCCTTTTCCCAATCGCTATTGGAGTCAATTGCTCTATCCGCTCCAAGTTCCAGCGCACGCTTTCTCTTTTCTTCACTCTGGGAAGTCACGATCACGCGTGCTCCTATATTCTTGGCGTATTGGATCAAGTAAGTTGCTACTCCGCCTCCAGCGCCCGGAATGAATAACGTATCGCCCGCTAACGTTCCCCCTTTCGTAAAGAGCGCCCGAAATCCAGTCAGTCCTGCCAATGCTAACGAGCCGGCTTCTTCCCAGCTCAAATGGGCAGGTTTTTTCTCGACTTGCTCTGCAGATAAAGCGATCTTTTCGGCAAAAGTCCCATGATCCGGCATTCCAAGAATGTCAAAGCCCTTTGGCGGTGCTGCGCTATTGTCATACCAACGGAGTGCCGGATTGATGATGACCTCATCTCCAACTTTAAAGTCTTTTACGCCTTCCCCTACGGATTCAATGACGCCCGCTCCGTCCGAACCGATAATGAGCGCCTCCGGTTTATTCCCCCATCTTTTAGGCAACCCTAAATCACGCCGGTTCAACCCAGCGGTGCAAAGCGCTACCACCACTTCGCCGCGTTTTGCTTTCGGTTCTTCCATTTCTTTTAGTCTGAGTTCTCCGGATTCAATGACAAATGCTTTCACTTGTTTCACCCTTTCCCATCGGTAAATAAAAAAAGCCATAGTCCCCCATGGCCTTATCTCATTCTGATAGTAGTTTATCACGTTTGTTCATAAAACCATGCGCATTGTTCCTTCTCCCTTATGCACTCACCGCTATGCCGCAGAAATTCCAGATGCGCCAGCGTTTCGCCTACGGCAAAACGCATTTCGTGGACCGTTAATGGACGCTTAAAGAGGCGTTCGCATATTTGATAAACCGTAGAAGGTGTCTTGATCATCTCTTTTGTTTCATCCAACCGCTCTTGATGATGCTTCATCAATTCTTCTATTCGTGCATTCGCCCCGTAAAAAGGGCTTCCGTGGGAAGGAATAACAAAATCCGCGTTCAGTTCCTTGATTTTTTCCAATGACGCTAAATACGAGGCCAAGGGGTTGGCTTGTCCATGGAACCAATAGGAAATATTCGGTGTGATGTTCGGCAAGATGTGGTCTGCAGAAAACAATACATTTTTTTCTTTATTATAAAAGCAGACCATGCCATCCGAATGTCCCGGCGTATGGATCACGTCGTATTTATACCGCCCAATCTGAACCTGTTCGCCTTCAGCCAAAAAGCGGTTGACCTTTGGCAAAGGTTTGACCAGCGGCTGGAAGTCCGCTGTGTTCTGCATCATCTTCTCCGCCGTTTCCCGCGGCACTCCAGAAGCGCTGTAATGGTTCGGCATCGTATCCATAAATTCAGGTTTCCAAGAAACATTTCCCAATTCAGCATCAATCTCCGACATCCGCAGCTGTGCGCCGGTTTTCGCTTGGAGCCCGCCGGCATAGCCGAAATGATCCGGATGATAATGGGTGATGAGAATCGTCTCGATCCGTCTATCGCCGATTCGTTCATCCCAAAACATTCTCGTTTCGCTATTGTTTAATCCGGCATCGATGATCGTCCAGCCATTTTCTGATTCTGCCATAAAGCAATTGACATGATTTAATCTGAACGGAAGATCCAGCCGAATTGATTCGACCCCTAATTTCTCAAGCATCCAATCTCTCCTCTGTTGCTAAGGCTTCAACACCAATTTTCCGATCGTCTGCCTTCCTTGCAGCAATTTATGCACTTCTGCCGCTTTTTCCAGCGGATAGGTCCCCCCAATCGTCAATTCCAATTGGCCGTTCTCCATATATTCCAGCAATTCTTTGAAACTCCGTTGATAAAGTTCAGGCTTCCTCATAATTTGCGGCAGGAAAAAGCCGATAACTGATTGGTTTCGCTTCATCAACTGTCCTGGATGGAAGCTCGCTTGTTCGCCGCTTGCCGCACCGAAAATGACCAGCCGCCCAAAAGGCGCCAGACATTTTACGGTTTGGTTGAACACCTCGCCTCCGACCATTTCCAAAGCGACATCAACGCCTTTTCCGCCGGTAATTTCCTTGATTTTTTCACCCCAGCCTTCTTCTGAGTAATTCACCAGATCCGTTGCGCCCATTTTTTCTGCATGGGCCAATTTCTCCTTCGTACTGGCTGTGGCAATAATTTTCCCTGCTCCAAAAAGTTTAGCGAGCTGGACGGCGATGGCGCCTACTCCACCTGCCGCAGCGTGGACTAATACGGTTTCCCCCGCTTCCAAACGGCCCATCGTTTTTAAGATATGATATGCACTAAGCCCTTGCAATGGCAGCGCCACCGCCTGCTCAAAATCGACATCGTCCGGTACAGGCGTTAAAATCCGTTCGTCGACCGCGACATATTCCGCATACCCATTTGATTCGATCAACGCCACGACGCGCATTCCTTCTTTAAAACGCTGCACTTCTTCGCCGACTGCAGCAATCACGCCCGCCACTTCTGACCCCGGAACATATGGAAGCTTAGTCGGCACCACATATTTCCCTTCGCGGCGTGCTGTATCTGCATAATTGACGCCGATCGCTTTCACTTCTATTAAGACTTCATTGGCTGCCGGCTCCGGTTTTTCCGTTTCCACCCATTCAAGTACTTCCGGTCCGCCGTATTGTTCAAACTTGATTTGTCTCAAGAAACTTCCCCCTTATGAAATATACTGTTCTGCTTCCAGCACGCTTTCTGCAATGCTGCGCTTTGTCTGGATGCCGCCTGAACGCTGCAGACGGCTAAGTTCCCCTGTGACCATCAAGACATAATCATGGACTGTCTTTTCGGAAACCGTCGCTTGCACCATTTTGCGCGCCGCCATTTCCACTTCAAGGAGCGAGTCATCAATCAATGCTTTGGTCAAATCCACTTTTAATGCATGCTTTTCTTCACCGTCTTTCGCGACAGCTTTTGCTGTCCGCAAAACAGCAGATTCTGCTGCGTATAAATGCAAACCGATATCCGCCAATTTCATCAGCACTTCCTGCTCTTCACTCATACGTGGGCCATAATTTTTAAAGGCAAGTCCCGTACATAGCAAAAATACTCTACGCATCGCCTGGACGGCTTCGATTTCCCGGGAAATAACGCCAATGGATCCCACTTTAGGCGCCCGAATTTCTGCGGCCGCCTGTTTAATCAATTCTTCTAAATCGACTTGCCCTTTGCCGTACGCTTTCAGCAAATTCCCAGGAATCATTAGCCGGTTGATTTCATTGGTTCCTTCGAATATCCGGTTAATGCGCGAATCCCGGTACATCTGTTCAATCTTATATTCTTTGATAAATCCATAGCCGCCATGCAGCTGAAGCGCTTCATCTGCCACATAATCCAACGTTTCTGACCCGTAGACTTTGCAAATTGCGCATTCAGTGGCATACTCCATCAAGCGTTTCGCTGTCAGCCCCGTATCTGCTGAGTCATATAAACCGCCTAAAGCTTCTTCCAAATACCCAGCTGTCCGATATTGCAGCGATTCGGATGCATAAATTCGTATCGCCATATCGGCAATTTTTTCTTGAGTTGCCGTAAATTCTGCAATCGTCTTGCCAAATTGCCGGCGTTCTTTCGTATAGTTCAAAGCCAGTTCCAAACCGTATTTCGCAGCACCCATGGTGGCAGACCCTAAATTATAGCGCCCCAAATTCAATACATTCAGGGCGATAACGTGCCCTTTCCCTACTTCGCCCAATAAATTTTCAATAGGAACTTCGCAATCTTCGAAAATCACCGCACGTGTGGATGATCCTTTAATCCCCATTTTCTGCTCTTCTGCCCCAAGCGACAATCCCGGGAAATTCTTTTCGACGATAAACGCCGTGAAATACTGGCCGTCCACTTTTGCATAAACGATGAACGTATCCGAGAAAGCGGCATTGGTAATGAACATTTTCGTGCCGTTCAATACATAATGGCTGCCGGCGTCATTTAACTTAGCCACCGTCTGAGCCGCTAGCGCATCCGATCCCGCATTCGGTTCCGTCAGGCAGTAGGCACCGATGTATTCCCCAGAAGCGAGTTTCGGCAAATACTTTTGCTTCTGCTCCTCGTTTCCGAAATAAGTGATCGGCAGCGTCGCGATGCACGTATGATTGGAATGCGCCACCCCGTAGCTTCCAGCTGACCCCAGCACTTCTCCGACCAAACCTTTGCTGATTTTATCCAAACCGAGCCCGTCGTATTTTTCGGGAATGCTGTGCGCCAGTAAACCAAGTTCTCCAGCTTGATCAAGCAGCGTTTTGACTACTCCAAAATCCTGGCTTTCAATTTTTTCATTTAAAGGCCGAACTTTGCTTTCCAGGAATCGCTTGGCGGTTTTCGCAATCATCTTATGTTCTTCTGTAAAATCCTCCGGCGTAAAAATCGTTTCCGCTTCAGCAGGCTGATACAGGAAACTTGCTCCGCGGTAAGTGATTGTATGCTTATCCATTGAAATCACTCCTTTAGCTATTTTTAGCAGTGGCCAGTGCATGTTGGATGAGGCTCTTTACAAAGTCTCCAAAATGGGCAAACCGAGGATCTTTTGTCTGCTCGTTGCGATATCGGTAATAAATCTGCTGGCAAATGACGGCCAGCTTGAAATAAGCAAACGTCAAATAGAAATGCATCGCTGAAACGTCCCGGCCGCTTTTTTCTGCATAGCGCCGGATAAATTCCTGGCGTGTATAGAAACCTGGAAGCACCGTTACCGGAGCTTTGCCAAACCCTTTTTTCAATAATTCGGGATCGTCTTGTTCAATCCAGTAGCCCATCGCCGCTCCCAAATCAGCAAGCGGGTCGCCGACTGTTGCCATTTCCCAATCAAATAATCCGGTGATTTTTGTAAAATCATCTGAAAACATCGCATTATTCAGCTTGAAATCATAGTGGATGACGGTTGGAGCAGGAGATTGCGGGATATGCGTTTGCATCCATTCCGCAAGTGCCGACACTTCCGGGATGTCATCCGTTTTTGACTGTTCATACCGTCCAATCCATCCTGAAACTTGCCGATCCATGAAGCCATCGGGTTTAGCCAGTTCGGCTAAAGCCGTTTTTGTGTAGTCAACAGCATGCAAGTCTACAAGTGTATCGACCATCAGCTCTGAAATTTTTTCGCCCAGTTCTTCAGATGGCTCGGTTCCTTTTGGCAATTCTGTATCGATCACTTGGCCATGCCGCCTCTCCATGATAAAAAAAGGGCTGCCGACTATCGCTTCATCATCCGAAAAAACGTATGGCTTTGGAGCTGCAGGAAACACTTCATTTAAAGAAGAAAGAATGCGGAATTCCCGTTCCATATCATGGGCTTTCGGCGCTACCGGGCCAAGCGGCGGCCTGCGGAGCACCGCTTCCCAATTCCCGATTGACAGGTCGTACGTCAAATTGGAGTGCCCGGCGCCGAATTGCCGGATTTCCAGCTCCCCTTCCGGCAACCCGTCGATATGCAGACGAAGAAAATCCAAAAGTTTCACCCGGTTCAGCTCTTCACCGGGCCTAACAGGAATCACGCCATTTTCAAGTTTCGCCATCACGCGTCCTCCTCCAGGTGTTTCTCGAGCAAGCTGCGGATTTCATCCGGCAAGCTTTCGCTTTTCTGGGTTTCAAAATTAAAATGGACTGCGCTTGCGTCTCCTTTTGCTATCAGTTGGCCGGTCGCTGCATCCTCAATCCGATGAACGATTGAAAAACTGGAATTGCCGATTTTACTGACGGCCGAAATCACTTTCAGCTGCTGGTTAAAAAAGCCCTGATTGATAAAATCGCATTTGGCAGAGGCCAAAATCACTTTCCATTTCTCAATGGCCATATCAAAGCCCAGCGCTTTGAAAAATTCGATGCGGGCTTCTTCCAAATAGATAAAATAGCTGATATTGCTGATATGTCCAAGTGCATCCGTTTCACTAAACCGCACTTTTACCGCCAACTCATGCGCCACAGTTTCCCATCTCCCTATTTGTTTTGAAATGCCGGTTTTCTTTTTTCGATAAATGCCTGGACGCCTTCTTTGGCATCCTCGGTTTGGAAGACTTTTTCAAAATACGCCGCTTCCAGATCCGTGCCGTCTTCTAGCGGAAGTTCCAATCCTTTATCGACTGCTCGCTTAATAAACGCTAAAGCCGGCAAAGAAGACCGCCCCAACCGCTTCGCCATCTTTCTCGCCGCTTCCATCCCTTCTCCACTAGGAACAACGCGATTGACCAAGCCGATCCGCTCGGCTTTTTCTGCTGTCACCGATTCGCCTGTGAACATCATTTCTTTTGCTCTCGCTTCGCCGATCAGGCGCGGCAGACGCTGCGTCCCCCCGCCGCCTGGAAACAGGCCTAACGTGATTTCCGGCAAGCCGATCTGCACATGCTCTTCTGCAATCCGAATGTCGCAGCATAGCACCAATTCACAGCCGCCGCCGAGCGTAAGCCCGTTCAACATCGCGATCACCGGCTTTTCAAACTGGTCGATCCGGTGCAAAATTGCATGCGTCTCGAGGAAAGTTTCTTGTATGCCCGTTTGTCCGATCAGCAGCGGAAACTCCTTGATGTCGGCTCCGGCTGCAAACACTTTCTCGCCTTGGCCAGTTAAAATGACCGCGTTCACCCCTTCATCTTCGCCGAGATTTGCAAACACTTCATCCAGTTCTTTAAATACTTGGTTGCTGATGACGTTCATCGGTGGGTTATTGATGGTGACCACCGCATAGCCGTCTGTTTTTTCTACTTGCAGCACTGTCGTCATGGCGTTTCGACTCCCTTTTCCCCGTAATCGTAAAATCCTTTGCCTGTTTTTCTGCCAAGCTCTCCAGCCTTCACCTTTTCTTCAATAAATGCAGGCGGCTTGTCTTCCGGGTTGCCGCTTTCCGCATATTGCTGCTGCATGACGTAATAAGCCACGTCAAGCCCCGACAAATCCATCAACTCGAAAGGTCCGATTGGATGGCGCAAGGCTTTCTTGATGACGAGATCAATTTCCTTAAAGTCGGCAATGCCTGCTTCATATAAATGCATCGCTTCTTTTTGCAATGCCCCTAAGATCCGGTTTGCTACAAATCCGGAAATTTCTTTTCGCAGCAAGACGCCTGTCCGCCCGATTTTTTTACAAACTTCCATCGCAGTTTGCGCAGTTTCTTCTGAAGTTTTTTCGCTCATCACGACCTCGACACAATCCATGACAAGAGGCGGGAAAAAGAAATGCATATTGCACACTTTTTCCGGGCGCGCTGTTGCTTCTGCGATTAACGAATTGACAATCGTCGAACTATTGGAAGCAAGAATGGCATGCTTCGGCGCAATCGCATCCAATTGCTTAAAGATTTCGCGCTTTACTTCCAGTTTTTCAACTGCCGCTTCAATGATGTAATCCGCATCACTTGCCGCTTTTTCCAAATCGGCAGTAAACGATAATCGGCCAAAAGCTTCTGCTTTTTGCTGCTCCGTTATCTTTCCTTTTCGCACCCATTGCCCCATCAACATTTCCAAGCTGCTCTTCGCTTTCGACAACGCTTCATCTTTCACATCCTGAAGGGCCGTTTGATATCCGCCCAAAGCACACAGCATCGCAATTTGGTGTCCCATTTGCCCAGCGCCAACCACGCATATTTTATTGACCGTAAGATTTTCCACTTATCCATCCCCTTTGCTTATCCGGCAATTCCGTTCAAAATTAAATCGCTGTAGATTTCAGCCAAACTTTCGGCAGATACTTCTCCTGCCGGGTTAAACCATTGATAGCTCCAATTGGTAACGCCTAGTACCGCAAAAGCGATCATATCCGGCTTGATATCCTTTCTGAATTCACCTTCTTCCATTCCTTGAATCAGTAAGTTTTCGATATTGACCCGAAATTCTTCGCGTTTTGCCTTTACCGCTCCTGCATTATCTTCTGCTAAATGGCGCATTTCCCTGAAAAACACTCTGCCGCTTGGGCCATGGGCCTTAATATCTGCTATTAGCAGTTCCAGCATTTGCCGGAGCTTCTGCTGATTGTTCGCTTCTGTTTTATAAATGGCCGCTTGGCGCTCAAGCAAATCGTCGATATAGCCCAAATGGATATCCATCAGCAACTGCTCTTTGCTGGTGAAGTAATAATAAAACGTTCCTTTTGTCGCGCCAATAGCCTCCACAATATCTTGAATGGAGGTTTCACTGAACCCCTTTTTTTCAAACAGCAAAATGCTTTCTTTAATGATTTTTTCTTTCATGTCGTTTCCCCGCAATCTTTGATGCACTTACAGCACATGCATGCCGCCATCGACAACCACAACATCACCCGTAATATAATCGGAAGCTTTTGAAGCTAAAAACAGCGCAGCCCCTTTCAAATCCTCTTCTGTTCCAAAACGGTTCAGCGGGGTCTGATCAAGCAGCCGGTCTCCTCCCTGCTCAATTAAGACCTTCGACATTTTGGTCGGGAAGAATCCAGGAGCCAACGCATTGACGTTAATATTGAATTGGCCCCATTTCGCTGCCAAATCTTTCGTGAATGTGATCACCGCGCCTTTACTTGTATTGTAGCCAATCGTATCCATCAATCTTGGATCGATTCCGCCAAGTCCGGCAACAGATGCGATGTTGATGATTTTCCCGCTGCCTTGTTTGATCATCGCGTCGCCGACTTCCCGGCTCATCAAAAAGGTTCCCGTTACGTTAACGTTCATGACTTTCTCCCAAGCATCCAGCGGCATCTCAAGTACAGGCGCTCCCCAAGTAGCCCCAGAATTATTGACCAAAATATCAATGGAACCGAATTCTTCCAGCGTTTTTTGGACCACCTTTTGAACATCTTCCGGTTTCGTTACGTCACATGCCAATGCCAGCGACCGAACGCCTTTCGCTTTTAACTTCTCGCTAATTTCTTCACAGGCTTCGACTTTTCGTGAACACACCACCACATTGGCGCCCGCTTCCGCAAACCCTTCAGCGATCTGCGCCCCTAATCCTCTTCCTCCACCCGTGACGATTGCTGTTTTTCCATCCAATTTAAAAAGCTCCATGACGTTCATTCCATTTCCCCCTTGTTTTATACTAACTAGTTAGTATGTTCAGAATACTTAAATTTATGGTAACGTTTTCATTTCTATAAAGCAAGACGCTAAATCGGTTTGTTGCGGCTGAAAAACGCTGCTGCTCGCCCGCCGAACAATTAATACGGTAAAATGGAAGAATAGAAGTTTAAATGAAAGGTGGTTTCCTATGTTGAAGCGGCTCGTCATTACAGGCTACAAACAGCATGAGCTCGGGATATTCGATGACAAAAATCCTGGGGTCCGGTTTATTAAAAAAGCACTGGAAAACCGGTTGCGCGAATTCCTGGATGAAGGATTGGAATGGGTCATCGTCAGCGGACAGCTTGGAGTGGAAACTTGGGCTGCGGAAGTGGTGTTGGAGTTAAAGGATGAATTTCCCGAATTGAAATACGCAGTCCTTACCCCCTTTCTTGATCAGGAAAAAAGGTGGAACGAAGCAAAACAGGAAAAGTACGAGATGATTCTTGAAATGGCTGACTTTCATCGCAGTTTGACAAATCGCCCTTACGAGGCGCCTTGGCAGTTCATCGAGAAAAATAAATTCTTTCTCCGCAACTCGGATGGCATGCTGATTGTTTACGACGAAGAAATGGAGGGCTCACCGAAGTTCACCAAAAAAGAAGCCGAAAGCTACGCTGAAAAAAATGATTATCAGGTTTTCACCATCACAGCGGATGACTTGCGAGTCGTTGCTGAAGAAGAACAAATGAACGATTGGGAGTAAGTTTGAATACTTGAACATCCGGGTACGAGGTTGACGGAAAGAAGGAACTTCGATACCCTTAATAACTATGCCAAACAAAAGATTAAAGGAGAACCTATGAAGAAAGCTTCAAGAGTATTTTATATCACATTTGCATTAGTCATTTTGACTGTCTTATTCGGTGTATTCGCACCTGAAATTTTTGAAAAAGTGACCGGCAACATCCGGGCATTTATCGGCACCAATTTTGGTTGGTATTACCTTACGCTGATGGCCCTGCTGCTCATTCTTGTATTTGTCATTGTGGTCAGTCCATACGGAAAAATCCGGTTGGGCAAAGACAGCGACCGTCCTGAATTTTCTACCCTTTCCTGGATTTCCATGCTGTTTTCTGCCGGAATGGGCATTGGCCTTGTTTTCTACGGCGCCTCTGAACCGCTAAGCCACTTTGCCATCCAGCCAGCCACTGCAGAAGCCGGGACAGATGCCGCTTTCAAAGAAGGCTTGGAACGCACCTATTATCATTGGGGCATCCATGTCTGGGCCATGTACGGGTTAATTGCCTTATCGCTTGCATTCTTTCAATTCCGCAAAGGCGAACCTGCGTTAATTTCATCAACACTGAAGCCGATTTTCGGCAAGAAAATGGAAGGTCCGCTTGGAACCTTAGTTGATGTTCTTGCCGTTTTTGCCACTGTTTTCGGCGTGGCGACTTCCCTCGGCTTTGGCGCTGTTCAAATTAATGGCGGTTTAACGTATCTCTTCGGTGTGCCGGACGAGCCTTGGTTCCAGCTGCTGATTATTGCCATTGTCACCATCCTGTTCGTCATCTCGGCCTGGTCCGGACTGAACAAAGGAATTAAGTATCTGTCCAATACCAACATGGTGCTGGCTGTTATTCTTTTGATCCTTGTTCTTGTGCTTGGACCGACCTTGCTTATTTTGAATTTATTCACCGAGACATTCGGCCATTATCTTCAAAACCTGATTAGCCTAAGTTTCCAGTCGGCTCCACTCGATGCGGAAAACCGCTCATGGCTGAATGATTGGACTATCTTTTATTGGGCTTGGTGGATTTCCTGGGCGCCTTTTGTCAGCATGTTCATTGCCCGTGTTTCAAAAGGGCGGACGATCCGGGAATTTCTAATTGGCGTCGTCTTGGTGCCTACACTTTTCGGTTCTTTCTGGTTTGCGGCTTTTGGATCGACAGCCATCAATACGCAGAAAAGCGGAATTGATTTGACCGGCTTCCCGACCGAACAAACACTGTTTGCCATGTTCAGTGAAATGCCGCTGGGCTTTATCATGTCCCTCTTCGCCATTTTGCTGGTGAGCACGTTTTTCATCACTTCAGCGGATTCAGCGACTTTCGTGCTTGGCATGCAGTCGACAAACGGCTCTTTGCTTCCGAGCAACCAGATCAAAGTGTTGTGGGGCATTGCCCAATCGCTTGTTGCGGCCATTCTGCTATCTGTCGGTGGACTGACAGCTGTACAAAATACCATCATTGCTGCAGCCCTGCCCTTCTCCGTCGTCATGATCCTCATGGTCATTGCCTTGTTCAAGGCATTGGATGCCGAAGTTAAATTAGCGAAACCAAAGAAATAGCGAAAAGCGCCTTCCTTTTGCGGAAGGCGCTTTTTGCATAGTCCAAGCAAGTTACGGGTATAGATGGAAGGAAGATTTCGTTTTATTTGATGAAAGTTCAAGCTGGCCCAATTTAATGGAGGTGTTTTTCATATGGAAGAACAGACACGCACGATCGTCCAAGGTTCATTGAACGCATTGCTGGAAAGCGACCAGTTCCTGCCTGAGCTTCAAGGACAAATGAGAACGCAAGCATTCACTTCTTTGAGCGCCATTCTTTCCACACCGAATAAAATCCACAAATCGTTCTTGCGCATTCCATTAGACAACGGAAGCGTAGTGCGAATCCCTGCTTTTCGCGTCCATCATAACGATGCACTCGGACCTTACAAAGGCGGGATCCGTTTCCACGAAAGCGTCAATGAAGAAGAAGTCATCAACCTGGCTTTTCTGATGACCTTAAAAAATGCTTTGCATAACGTTCCTTTCGGAGGCGGCAAAGGCGGGATTGTCATCAATCCACGGGAATATTCCGAAAAAGAATTAAATCTGATTTGCCGGAAATACGTCCGTTATTTTTCAGATGAAATCGGTCCGGATAAAGACATTCCTGCTCCGGATGTCGGTTCAGGCGAACGCGAAATGGACTGGATGATGGCCGAGTTCAAAAAAGTCCATTACGGCCAGGCCTATCTTGGCAGCTTCACCGGAAAAAGCGTAGCTAACGGCGGGTCGCTGGGGCGACGGGAAGCAACCGGAAAAGGGGTCTACTTCACTTTCCGCTATTTAATGAATGAGTATGTAAAAGCCAACGAGCAAATGCTTGCCAGCTCAGATAATGCGTTTGCTGCGACCGCACTCGCCCATGCGAACCGCCCACTCACCATGGCGGTCCAAGGATTCGGAAATGTTGGGTCCGTAGCAGCGCTTGAAGCCTATAAAAGCACTGAAATCAGCAACCGGATTGTGGCGGTCAGCGACCGGAATGTCACCCTTTACAATGAAGATGGCCTGGACATACCCGCGTTGATCCACTTCACCGCAAGCAACCGCGGCGATTTGCCGGCTACACCGGCAGAACTCGACCAAGCAAATGTCGCCGCAGAAATCAGGGGACGCGAAGAACTGCTGACGCTGCCAGTCGATGTCTTGCTGCTCGCCGCTCTGGAAAACCAGATCCACAAAGACAATATGAAAGAAATTAAAGCAAAAATTATTATCGAAGGAGCAAACGCACCGACAACTCAGGAAGCGGACGAATACTTGAGCAACAAGGGTGTCATCATCATCCCGGATATTCTCGCCAATGCCGGCGGTGTCATCGTTTCCTATTTTGAATGGCTGCAGGGCCGTGAAACGCAATTTTACACAGAAGCGGAAGTTCATCGCCTCCTGCTTGAAAAAATGAAAGAAACGATGGATGCCATTTATCCGCAATTCTTCGGCGATCCGTTTCCGCTTCGGCAAAATTGCTACATCCATTCAGTTAAAAAGCTTTCCACTGTCCTTTATCGCCAAGGAAAACTCTATTAAAAAATAAAGCCGCTGCAGCCTTTAATCGGCTTCAGCGGCTTTATTTTTTTTCTGCAATTCGGCGTTCATGGGAAATGGAGTAGGCATCTTTCCGAAAATGCAAAATCGGATCTTCGGAACAAAGAATCCCATCAGACATCTCTGTCGGATCGAACTTCATGCCATCCGTCTGTTCCGCTAGTTCTTCAATCTTCAGGCGCCCCACTATTATTCGCTGCCGTTCCCGTGGCCATTCGACGGTGGGATCGTCTGTCGGATCATCCGCTTTCCCGAGGACGATGGCCAACTGGAAATTAGCCGTCCCTGCCTTTACACGTTTCTCGATCTCCTGTTCATAATAGCCTGCGGGAATTTCCGCCAGGTCTTTGGCATCCAAAGTCTCTATCCCGGCATCCGGTATCCATTCATATTTGATCGGCGTCCGCTTGCCTTCTTGGTCCAGAAAATAAAAGGCGTGCATTGAATGGTAGATGCCTGTCGCAAAACTAACAGGTGCATGCATCTTTTTAAGAATCTTGACAGCCGCCCGGCTCTCCGGATATCGGATCAGCAGTTCAGCCAGTTCCCGCAAAGGGGGCTTTCCGTCTTTAAATGAGTTAACCACTCCAAGCATTTCTGTGAAAGCTGCAGGAGTCCGCGCAAAAAATATCGGTGCATTGACGCCAACGATATTGGTCACTTTACCATTCGGCAGTTTGAACTGGACCGCCATCCCTTTGACCGGCGACATGACATCCGTCCATTCGGGATTCGGCGAACTGTGGGAAAAACGGACAAATGCCTCGGTCTCACCTTTTTGAAGATGCGGTGCAATCGTCAGCCCTTCGGCATTGCCGTTCGCTGTAAATTTCGCTTTGTATATGACGCCTCGTGCATGGGCACGGCGATAAAGCGGATATTCGCCGAATACGCGTTCAATCCGGTTAACGGCCACTTCGGCCAGTTCTGATTTTTCCATGTCCTCACCCCTTTTCACCGCTATACCCGAATATGCTTAATTTTAAAAATAACGGGAATACAAAAAGATCAGAGAATCTAAGGAGGGATTTGTACATGGATTTCAAACATGAAAACAACCGCTTTACTGTCATGAAAGATGCAGAGGAATTAGGATACATCTCCTATATTCCAGATGGCGATGTGTTGACGGTTGACCATACTGAAGTGTCGCCAAAACTTGAAGGGCAAGGAGTCGGCAAACAGCTTGTTGAACAGGTGGTGCAGTATGCGCGGCAAGAAGGAAAGAAAATCGACCCCCAATGCCCATTTGCTCATGGCGTTATCGAAAAAACGCCTGATTTCCAGGATGTCGTGGCAAAATAATCCGAAACATCCGCGCAGGCGGATGTTTTTGTTTTGTCCGAAAGAACCCGGGAACAGTAAAAAAAAAGCGTTTAAAAGGAGATGGCATCATGGACACCTCTCTCGAACAAGCAGTAGTAAGATTTGCCGAGCCTTTCCACTCAGCCAAGGATCTATCGACGATTGTTGAAGCGGTTGGAGACGCTAAAATCGTTATGCTCGGTGAAGCAAGCCATGGCACTTCTGACTTCTACACTGTGCGTGCCGAGCTTTCGAGGAAGTTGATCCAAGAAAAAGGATTTACCTTGGTTGCAGTTGAAGGTGATTGGCCTTCTGCCCAACAGGTCAACCGCTTCATCAAAGGGTTTGACGAAAATGGAAAAAGTGCGCATGAAATCGTCAAATCGTTTACCCGATGGCCGACCTGGATGTGGGCCAATGAAGAGATGGCCGACTTTATTGGCTGGCTGAAGGAATACAATAACCAAAATGGCCGGAAAACAGGCTTTTACGGCATCGACATTTACAGCCTGTGGGAGTCGATGGAAGAAGTGATCCATTATTTGACCCATACCAATCCTTCCGGCGGCGACTTGGAGTTAGCCAAAAAAGCCTTTTCCTGTTTTGAGCCCTTTAATCGGGAGCCTGAAAATTATGCGATTTCTTATGCAAGCTTTTCGACTATCTGTATCGAGGAAGTCTCGAAGCTCCTTTCTTCCATCCGCTCGAATGAAGAACTTTATAAAGATGATTGGGAAAATGATTTAAATTTGAAAATCAACGCTTTGGTCGCCAAAAATGCGGAAGATTATTACCGGGCCATGGTCCAAAGCGGAGAAGTTTCTTGGAATATCCGCGACGAACATATGGTAGAGGCCATCAATGAAATCCGGGACTATCACGGCCGGGACGCTAAAATCATTATCTGGGAACACAATACCCATATCGGAGATGCCCGTGCGACGGATATGAAAAACGATGGCATGATCAATGTAGGGCAAGTGCTTCGCGAACAGAACCGGCCGGAAGATGTCTTCGCCCTTGGCTTTGGAACGTATGAAGGAACTGTTGTAGCTTCAGAAGCCTGGGGGACCCCTCACCGCATCATGGAGGTCCCGCCGGCCCGGCTCCATTCATGGGAAGAGATTTTTCACCGAACCGGACCCGGCAGCAAGTACGTCGTTTTTAATGAACAGAACCGGAAAGCCTTTGACCAATGGGCCGGACATCGTGCGATTGGCGTCGTTTACCATCCAGAATTTGAATCGCGCGGAAATTATGTTCCCACCCGGCTGTCGAAACGCTATGATGCTTTTATTTATTTGGAAAAAACGAAAGCCCTCACCCCTATACAAGTTGAAAATACCGTTCAGTAGAAAAGGCAGACTCCCCGTCTGTCTTTTTTTGATGAAAATTTGCATAAAAAGAAAACTTTTCCCCCTTTTCGAAGGTAATACATATAAGAGTATTTAGAACGGATGGAAAGGAGTGGTTTCGAGCGATGAATCACAAGAAATCGTTGGACAAACACAGCTTTCAGGAACTTTATAAAGAACATGCGAATTTCGCCATCCGCAGCGCCATGGTGATTACGCGAAATCCCGAGTTAGCCAAAGATGCTGTCCAAGAAACATTTATACGCGTTTACCGCAATTTTTCTTCATACGACGCCAATTTGCCTTTTGAACCCTGGCTTTACCGGATATTAGTGAACGAATGCAACCGGCTGCTAAAGAAAGAAGGGAATATGAGATCCTACCCGCAGCCGAATTTAGAAAATGATGAACGGCTTTCCACATCTTCTGACGGAAATGCTGCAGATTTGATTGAAGCCATTCAAAATTTGGAGGATTTATACCGCATTCCGTTAATTTTGAAATATATTAAAGGCTTCAGTGAAAAAGAGATTTCGGACATTCTGGAGTTAAACCAAAACACCGTC
The DNA here is from genome assembly GCF_000821325.1 of Planococcus massiliensis. Classification (NCBI taxonomy): domain Bacteria; kingdom Bacillati; phylum Bacillota; class Bacilli; order Caryophanales; family Caryophanaceae; genus Planococcus; species Planococcus massiliensis. Next base: position 3,084,380 of record NZ_CCXS01000001.1, read on the forward strand.
AAATCCCGCCTTTACAAAGGACGGCAAAACTTGCGGCAGCTTTTGGAAATGACCGAACAGGAGGCGTACCTGAATGAAAAACATAGATGAACAAGTGAAAAAAGCGCTGATGGATCAAACTTCAGCCGCCAATCAAATGGAACCCGAAATTTGGAGCCGATTAGAGGATGAACTTTTTGCAGAACCAAAACCGGCAGACAAGAAGGTGAAAAAAATGAAGAAGAAAATCATTCCGCTGTTCATTGCAGCCGCAGCCGGTATTTTGATTGCTTTCAGTTTCCAAACCGAAACCGGCATGGCGTTGATTGACCGGATCAAGGAAATGTTTGTGCCCGAAAAAGAAGTCGTCCAAAGCATTGAAGGAATGGAAGAAGAAACGAATGTCCAGTTGAATGAAGGAAAAGATGCGGAATACGTCATCTACATCGATGAAGATCGCTATAAAATGATCAAAGGCGAAGGCGATAAGCCCGATGTGATCACTACCAAAGAGGAGTTGCCGGAGCAATACCCTGAAGTCTCCATGATCATCGAACAAATCCCCGGCACGGCTCCTGATGCACTCGCCAGCCAGTACGAAGAAGAACTAAAACAGGAATTTCCAGACCTTCGCCCAATCGAAAAAGTCACCGAACCTGTAGAAGGCTATCAATTGCATGGCATTAAAAATGGCGGAATGGAGTGGGATGACGAAGTGGTCCACGCTTATGTCATCAGCAATGGAAAAGAAGGCAGTTTCGTAATTACCGAGCGCTATTTCTTAGAAGCGGCTGAAGGGCATGGGGCCCGTTTTTATGCCATGCTGCAGGAGTTCCACATCGTGGATTGAGAAAAATGGAAGCATAAAAAACAGGCCGGCAAAGAAATTTTCTTTGCCGGCCTGTTTGCATGCTTAAAGTTCACTTGACGTTGAATTGATCGAGTATAGGTAATTCCAGTTGTCCGCTTTGAAAAGCGCATGGAATGTGATTTTTTCTCCTGTCCCCAATGTCACCACTTCATGTTCAATTGCCACGACCATGGCAATCGCTCCATTATCCAAATTCAAATAGACATCGCCAATAGAAGGTTTGATCGCGTTTTGTTCACGCAATTTTTCTTCCAATTGGGCGTCTTCTTCTTTTTGGCTTTCCGTCACTTTTGATGGATCGAAATAGCTGATGTCCGTGCTTCCCGGCTCTTCACCCGGAACCATGACGAAGAATTCACGGGCCTTCACGGTGTTTTGGCGCGTCGTAATCACGTTTTTGCCTTCAACAGATTCAACTTTTTCAAATTCGTTCAATGAGTAATGGTCCATATAGTCCGGATCCGGTTTCACAATGAAGATATAGCCGCCTTCTTCAGCGTTAACATCTTCCCGAAGCGTATACTTTGATCCTAAAAACAGGAACGAATCCATATGTTTCGGTTTGTAGAATGTCGCCTCTTCCGCTTTGCACGCTACTTGCTCCATGTCTTTCAGCCGGAACATCAGCACGGATTTTTTCGCTAATGGTTTAACCGAATACACCTTGTGCAGTTCGTTGTTGTAATAAACCAATTGCCCTTTTCGTACTTGTAATAATTTCATTTTTCGCCCTCCGATACTATCATGCTATGGGGTTCATTCTAGAGGAAACTATAGCAGAAGTCTATGCATTCACTCGATTTGTCCAGCTTCCTGTGGTATAACGGGAACAACAATGAAAAAGGAAGTGCCGATATGGAAAACGAAAACCGTGAGGAATGGATCATCAAGAAATACCAGCAAGATGAGCAGATGATGATCCAACTATTCGTGCAATGGTGTACGAACCACCAACTTGACCCGATGGCTGTTTACCAAAAAGCCTACCCTTATCAAGAAAAAAATGCGGCGCTTCAAATCGCCATCGAAGAAGCCAATGCCGAAACAGCTGATCTTGAAATTAGCCATGCCACGATGTTGGAAGTTCTGCAGCTGTTCGGAAATGACGACCTCGCATTTGCAGTGGCAGAAGAAATAGAACGGCTGCCCAAAAAATAAAAGATCGAGCGCTTAGGCACTTGATCTTTTATTTTCTCTGTTTCCGAAGTTGCTTCGCTTTGTTCTCGATATGGCTAGTCCGCAGATTTTCATACCGGTTTGAGGCAATATTGCTGTAGATGCCGTCAAAATCCTTTTCCTTGACCGGTTCTTCCACTTCTTCTTCTGCACCTTCTTCGGCCAATACCTCGTCTTCCCGTTTTTCTTCCATGATTTCTCTTCCTTTCGTCTCCTCAAGCTTTCTTTACCCGTTTTCCCTCCGTGCGCCTTCATTAAACGCAAAAAAGCGGACATCAACAATGATGCCCGCTTCTCCGTTCATCAAACGGTCTCTTTCACGCCTTTTAATTCGCGCTCTAAAAACTTCGCCAGTTCCAGCATGCCGTATTTGCCTGCAGCCGCTTCTGCGTCTGAATTATAATTCGTATTGGTATTCACATCGTAAGTGAAAATGTCGCCTGCTGCGTTGCGGATAAATTCGATGCCCGCGACATTGATATTGTTTTGGGCTAGGAACGCCTCATATTTAGCGATAATCGGATCGTTGAACCCTTCCACCACTTGGAATTTCGGCTTCTCTTCGACTTCTTCTCCTACCGGACAGAACAAATCGTCGATTCGGCAAGCATCTGCCGGGCATAATTCAAATCCTTCTGAAGTGTCCACTTGCACTGCATAAACGAACTTGCCGCCGACAAATTCACAGCGCGTGATGAACGGTTCAGGTGCTTGGATATACTCCTGAATTAGCGTAATGCCATCAATGGATGGTTCGAATTCCGCGCCATTCACGTATTCATTCAAAGCTTCCATCGAATGGAACAATCTTACGCCCAGGCCTTTCCCGGCACGGTTATGTTTCGTGATGAAAGAAGAAACACCCATTTTTTCTGCAGCGGCTAAAATCTGTTCTTTGCCGTTCGCCGCAATGGTTTTAGGCGTACGGATGCCAGCCGCATTAAGCGCCATGTATTGTTTCACTTTGCTGACTTCCAAGCTTAGCGCCTGGCTGCCATTGAACACTTTGCGTCCGTGGTTCTCCAGCCAGACAAGCAGGGAATCCGCCATTTCCGGTGCGAAACGATGTCCGCGGGTATGGGATGATGCACTCATTCGGCTGTAGAAGACGCCTTCCGGCGGCGTATCGTTCAAATCAACGAGGCTTTCATTGATAAACCAATCTTCGTAAGGAAGGCCCAGTTCATCTAAACGTTTGAATAAATGCGTGGTCCACTCTTCGTTTTCATGTATTACGTATATTTTTTCAGTCATGTCGTTTCCTCCTAGTAAGTCGTTGCTGCCAGTGCTTTACGCTTTTCCTCGACGATTGGCATTACTTTTTTCGAGAAGCGCTCCATTTCTTCCAATTGCGGAGAGAATTGAAGCAATAAGAGATCCAATCCTACCTGCTCATAAGCAAGAATGCGATCTGCAATTTGTTCCGGCGTTCCAATCAAATTCGGACGCAAGCCGCGGTTCGAAACGGAATAATCTTGAAGCTTCACTTCTTGCTCCAATTTTGATTTGCTGACAAAGTCATCGTAGCCCACGTAGCCTTTCGCATCTTTCACATCTGTGATGCGCGCATATTCAGCAGCTACTTCTTCCTCTGTATCGCGGCAGATGATATAGGCTGCCATGCCGAAAGATTTCAAAGGTTCTTTACCTGCTTCTTCCCGCAATTTTTTCATGCCGGCAATTTTTGTTTCAATTTCTTCTACTGTCCCGCCATGCATGACGTAAGCATCGCATGACTCCACGATCGATTGCTTGCCGCGCGGACTTTCTCCGCCAGCGTATAAAATGGGATTCGGACGCTGGACAGGTTTCGGAGCAAGATGTGCATTTTGGATATCGTAATACTTCCCTTTGAAAGAGAAAGTTTCTTCCGTCCACATCCCTTTGACAATTTTCAGGAACTCATCTGTACGGTCATAACGCTCATCGTGCTCTGTAAATTCTCCGCCGTATTGGCGTGCTTCTTCTGCCCACCAGGCAGATACCACATTCAAAGTGAACCGGCCATTGGAAATCCGGTCTATATTAGCCGCCATCTTCGCAGTTACAGCAGGGTTATGGAAAGCAGGGCGAATTGCCGTCATGATTTCCAGCTTGTCCGTCACGGCTGCCAGAGCTGCAGCTGTTGACCAAGCTTCTAAAGAATCGGCTTCCATCCCTTTGATATCATTCAAATTCAACTCAGCAATCAATGTGGTGTCGTAGCCCCATTGTTCCGCTGATTGCGCTACTTGCTTTGCATAATCAAAAGTCGCCGGCATGTTTTCATCTTCCACATTGCGCAGCCAACCGCCAAATATCGGCATCCAGAAACCATATTTCATCGCCCGTTCACTTCCCTTTACGTTTATAGTCAAGTGCAAAATTTTCAAACAATCAAATAACGCTTTTAGCATACAACAAAACCACGTATTCTTACTAGTATACTAGGTTATTAAATTTTATCGCGCTAAAGCGATAAAGGAATAGAGTAATCTATTCCCAGTGACTTCTCGCTTTTTTTAAGTTTTCTATCCGTATTTTCGTATTCTTTTAATATTTCTCCAATCAGATCATTGCGCGGCGGTTCCATCTCCCGCATAACAAATACCCCTTCATCAATTATTTGGCAAAGGAAGCCGGCATGACCACCGCTTGGACTTCTCCAGTGGCAACTAATTCTTCTTCGGCAAATACATCGACTAGGATTTTAAATTTTTTCGGGTGGATTTCTTCAATTCGGCCAACCGCTTTTAAGGTTTTTCCTTGCGGCGTCGGTTTTTTATAATCGACATGCAAAGAAGCGGTGACAAAACGCGGCGGCGCTTCCCCGCTTCCCGGTTCAAAGCCGTTTTTTCGGTGCAGCGCCAAAGAAGCGGATCCCGTTCCGTGGCAATCCACTAGTGAAGCGATCAATCCGCCGTAAACAAATCCAGGAATTGCTGTGTGCTCAGGTTTAGGGGTGTAAACCGTCACCGTTTCTTCGCCCTGCCACCCTGTCCGGAATTGATGCCCTTCTTGATTCAGGCGGCCGCATCCGTAGCACCAAGCAAAATCCTCTGCGTATTCATCTTGAATAGCGTGCTCTATCTTTTCTGCCATGCCAATCCCTCTTTCCCAACTGCGTAATTTTAGTTATTTTTACTATCTTAACATAAAGTAAATTGAGTGTTCTGACATTTAGACGTTCATTTTATGAACTTTTATAAAAAACAAAAAGAAAAAGCATGATCCTTTTCATCAGATCATGCTTTCCCTTATTACCTTCCCTCTAAAAAACGAGGGTTCGCACGCGGAAAATTTCTTATTCGATTCTTTCTACAACTTGTTGATGCTCTGACGAATTTGAAAACTCTCGCCAATGCAATTTGTTGCGCTAACTGTCATTTGCCATTTAGGCTTTTGCTTCGCATCTACCTCTCAGCGAAATTGTGTTTCTGCAGTTAGACGTTTAGATGCACTTCCACAAAAAACTTACATCTTACTGATTCTTGACTTACTTTCTGGAGAGAAACCATTGGTACTATCGGTCCCTGACAAGAGTAACGGTCGTCAGTATTGCAAAATTTTCCGCCAAGGCTGTGCAAGTCATCGTCTGGATGCGTTCATAAACTTACTTCGTTTATACGCTTTTCCCTACGTTATTCCGCCTTGTACTATTTATATTCCACCACTTTTTTTATCTAAACCTATTTATAAGAAAATTTTAATAAATTCAATAAATTATTTTTACATTTTAGTGGCGTCCCTTTATACTAGTATTTAGTTCGATAACCGTAATAAAGAGGAGAGATTGGATGGCTAAAAGTTTACCGCTTCGTTCAGAAGTGCCTGTACAAGAAACATGGGATCTGCAAAGTTTATTTGCTTCGCATGAAGAATTTAATGAAGCGCTGGTTTCATTGGAAAAAGAGGCTTCCGATTTCCACAGCCAATTTCATGGAAAAATCAGCAATCCATCTTCTGTTATTGAAGCCTTGGCCGCTTATATGGCTTTTGTTGAAAAATTGGTTCCTGTCAGTACATACGCAAGCCTCACGTTAAGCACGGACCAGACCGATTCGGAAGCCCAGATGCTTTCCAGCAAGTTCGGTTCGGTTTCTGCAAAAATCGGAAGCCAGCTATCCTTTGTCAGCAGTGAACTTTTGGCGCTTCCGGAAGAAACATTGGAAGCAGCAATGAAAGAATCCAACGAGTTTCGTGTGTATCTGGAAAAGCTGCTCCGCAAAAAGGAATACCAATTGCATCCGGAAGCTGAAAAAACCTTGGCTGCCTATTCCGCTACGTTCAACGCTCCATACGGCCTTTACAATACGACCAAAATGGTGGATATGTCGTTTGAAGATTTTGAAGTGAACGGAAAGAGCTATCCATTGAGTTATGTGTCATTTGAAGGGGACTGGGAAGCCGAGCCGGATGCCGAAATCCGCCGCGCTGCATTTGACGCTTTTTCTGAAAAGCTGAAAGATTACCAGCACACGACAGCTAAAACGTACGATATGCAGCTGCAAATGGAAAAGACCACATCGGACCTGCGGGGCTACGATTCCGTTTTTGATTATTTATTGTTCAACCAGGAAGTGGACCGTACGCTTTATAACCGCCAAATCGACTTGATCACACAAGAATTGGCGCCGCATATGCGCAAATATGCCAAATTGCTGCAGGAAGTCCACGGTTTGGAAAAAATGACTTTTGCGGATTTGAAGATTTCTTTGGATCCTACGTACGAACCGGAAATCACTGTAGAAGAATCCAAGAAATACATCAACGATGCGCTCGGCATCATGGGCGAAGATTATTTAGACATGGTGGAACGTTCCTATTCAGAGCGCTGGATCGATTTCGCACAGAATAAAGGCAAATCAACGGGCGCTTTCTGTTCGAGTCCTTATGGAAATCACCCTTACATTTTGATTTCCTGGACCGGCCGCATGAACGAAGTTTTCGTGTTGGCGCATGAGCTTGGCCATGCCGGGCATTTCTATAATGCCAACCGGGAACAGAACGTCTTTAACGCCCGCCCTTCCCTGTACTTCATCGAAGCCCCTTCAACGATGAACGAAATGCTTGTGGCCAACCACCTGCTGAAAAACTCGGAAGATCCAAAATTCAAGCGCTGGGTGATTTCTTCCATTGTTGCGAGAACGTATTACCATAACTTTGTCACCCATTTGCTTGAAGCGGCCTACCAGCGGAAAGTCTATGAACGCATTGATGCCGGCCAAAGCGTCAATGCCGGAATTTTAAATGAGCTGAAGCGCGGTGTACTGGAAGAGTTCTGGGGAGATGCTGTAGAAATCACGCCTGGCGCTGAACTGACGTGGATGCGCCAACCGCATTATTATATGGGCTTATATCCGTATACTTATAGTGCCGGCTTGACCATTTCGACGCAAGTGTCCAAACGGATTTTAAATGAGGGGCAAACGGCTGTCGATGAATGGCTGGACGTGTTGAAAGCCGGAGGCACCAAAACTCCGGTGGAACTGGCACAGATGGCAGGCGTCGACATCACGACGGAAGAACCGCTGCGTGATACTATCGCATATATCGGTGAATTGATCGACGAACTCGTCACACTGACAAAAGAAATTGAAGTGAAACAATAAAAACCTAGTTGGATGAGAGCTTCTGCTTCCTCAATCCGCGCTTCGGCGCTTTGGACTGGGGCACTTCTAACGATATGGAGCAAACCTTGGCGACGAAGCTAGCGCAGCGATGCAGGAGCACGGATTTTAGGCAAGCACAGCGGCTTTGGGGAATATCGGGTTTCCAAACAAAACTTTTTCTATTTTTATTTTTTCAGCATATTGAAAACGGAAGCGGCTTTTAAGCTGCTCCCGTTTTTTTCCGTGCTTTTTTCCAGATGAAATAGCGTTCGATCAGAATCGCCGCCAGTGTTCCGGTAATCAATCCATTGGAAAAGGTAGCGGCGAGAATAGCTGGCAGCTGTGCCATGCTCTCGGGCGGAAGAAACATAATGCCGACCCCAATCATCAATCCGAAAGCGGATACTTTATAAGCTTGCTGATGATCCGCTTCTTCTCTCAATTCCATAAAAGCCATTTCCACCATTTTTGTGAATATCGCAAAAATTACGGCATAAGCGACTGGCGCCGGCAATGCCGCAAGCAGTGCCATCAAGCTTGGAAAAAAGCTGATGGCTAAGACTACCACACCGCCCATAACGAATGGTTTTAAAGAAGGATTTCGTGTCGCACTGACAAAGCCGGCTGCACCGGAAATTGGCACGGGCCCGATGGCTGAAAACAGCCCCGCAAAAATGTGGTTGATCCCGGAAGCGACGGACGCTTGCTTGACCCGATCCTGGGCTTCAATCGAAAACGTATTTTTTAAAAGCACTTCCATGACCCGCATTGAAGCCATCATATTCGCTACCAATAGAAAAGTTAAAAACAGCGCCGTAACGAACATGCCGCTATCCCAAACGAGGGGGCCGAATACGAGAAGTTCCGGCAATGCGAGCAATGATTCCGAAGTACCAGCAATCGCATCCGCCTTGCCAAGCAGCACAAATAACAGCCACCCCCCGGCAATCGCCAGCAAGACTGAATAACGGTTGACCCAAGGAGTTTTGTGCCCCATGAATAAAAACGTCACGATAACGACGGCTGCGCCTCCTATAACGACGACCGGATCCACGGCATCGCCTTCACCCGCTATTCCCACTAAGCCGCCGATAATCGATTCGCTTAATTGCAGGACAAGCAGCAATAAATAGATGAACGTAATCGTCGGCGTAAACAGCGCTCTCATCTTCCCTACTAATCCAGTGTAAGCAAATACGATGAACAAAACACCGCTATAGAGCAGGCCGCTTTGAAGGGCTTGCAGCGATTCTTCCATCGTTTCATACATAACACCGACCATCCCTGCATAAACGATGAAGATTCCCCACCAGAGCCCCGCCGGCCCTTCATTAATCGGCATCCGGTGCCCGATCAGCACCTGTACTAAACACGCGATGCCAAGCACAAAAATCGTCCTTTGGACAAATAAGGCTGTATCTCCACTGTCCATCCCAAAAACATTGGCGATGGCAATGGGAGCAGCAATCGAAGAAGCCAATAAAAAAACGGCCCACTGAATGCCTCCAAACAAAGTTTTCACCATTTCCCGCCCCCGTCTTTTCTAACTCTTTATCTTGTTAGTATACCCTTTTGCTTTTAAAGGCGTTCGGAGAAAAAACAAAGAGCCCTGAAATTTTCAGGACTCTCTGTCTTTTCTAGAAGTTTCTTTAGGATCCGCTTCTTTTTGCGATTCCATATTTTTCTTTTGCTCATCGGTTCGATGTTCTTCATCCAACGGCCCTTTATAGACAACCGGATAGCCTTTATCCTGCAGTTGCTTTACTTGCTTCCGAGACGCACGGATCAAAAGCCACATGATCAACAGTGACAAAATAAAAATAACGACAACTGAGATAATCCCAGGAATGTATTCCGATTTATCTTCAGGAAAGTATAAGAATTCCATTTGTTTATTTCCCGCCTTTGATAGTTAAGTTTCCCTTCATTATACAGGATAGCTTTTTTCAATAAATTACCGAAGGTGAACATTTCGTGGCAAACTCTTAACAATCTCCGCAACAAACGCTGAAAAGCGGCAGAACCGGGAAGCGTTCCTTTTTCTGCCGCCGAGCATGATTAAGGCATTGCGAATGTAAAAACTATTTTTCCGATACAACTGTAAAGCGTTTATTGAAATGGCGCGGATTTTCAATTTCATCCACTAATGCAATGGCATAATCAGGATAGCTGACATAGCTTTTTCCTCTTGTATTCACCGTGATGCTATCTTCGCCTATCTTGTAGCTTCCGGTCCGTCTGCCTTCCGCATCAAAAAAAGCAGCAGGGCTTAGGAAAGTCCATTCGATGCCTTCCGATGCTTCAAGATCTGCCAGGTTCTGCGCCTGGTTAGACGCGATCGCTTTAAAAGCATCCGGGAATTCCGGCGTTTCAATCAGGCGGGTCGTTCGGGCCTCATCCACAAACAGGCTGCCTGCTCCTCCGACTACAATTAATCTCGTACCAGGCGCTTCTTGCAGCGCTTGGATCAGGTTTCGCCCTGCTTCCACATGCTGCTCCGCTTTTTCCGGCGGTACACCAAAAGCATTTACGACAACATCAAACAGCTTTAGGTCTTCTGCAGTTAAACTGAAAACATCTTTTTCCAAGATCTGTACGTTTTCCTCTTCAATTTTTGAAGCATCCCGCACAATAGCCGTAATTTCATGACCTCTGGAAAGCGCTTCTTTCATAATGACTCCGCCTGCTTTTCCGCTTGCTCCAATAATTCCGATTTTCATCTAAAGCACCTCTTTTTTTAGATTTGATCCATCGCGTCTTTTAAAATTTCAAACGAACGCTTTCTTTTTTCTTGATCATAAATATAGGACACAGCCATCAATTCATCAATCTGCATATCGCCCATAAACTTCCTTAATTGGCCCGCGACGGCTTCGCGGTCGCCAAGGAATGTGTAGCGCGACATATTTTTAGCCATCGTTTCCTCATACAAGCTCCATTTGCCATCCATTGAATCGACCGGCGGCTGAAGCAGATTTTTCGTACCTCTTACAACATTCAAATAAAACATGTGGCTCGAAGTCGAAAGTTTTTGAGCTTCCTCCGTCGTTTCTGCAGCCACGACATTCACACAAACCATGACGTATGGTTGGGCCAGATAATCGGACGGCTGAAACTGGGTTCGGTAAATTTGCAGCGCCTGCTCCAATTTCTGAGGTGCAAAATGAGCAGCAAATACATACGGCAAGCCGAGTCTTGCGGCTAACTGCGCACTGGATGTACTTGAACCCAGGATAAAAATCGGAACTTCGGTGCCCACGCCAGGGTAAGCATGCACCAGTCCTTGGTGTTCAATCGGCTTCAAATAATTTTGCAGTTCTACGACATCTTGCGGAAAAGCATAAGCTGTTTCTTGCGTTGTCCGGCGCAGTGCATGCGCTGTTTGCATATCCGTTCCCGGTGCGCGCCCAAGCCCCAAATTCACTCGGCCAGGATACATCGTTTCCAGTGTTCCAAATTGTTCAGCAACGACAAGCGGAGTATGGTTCGGCAGCATAACACCGCCAGACCCTACTTCAATCGTGTTTGTATTATCGAGCACTTTTGAAATTAAGATGGACGTAGCTGAACTGGCTAAAGTCGGTGAATTGTGGTGTTCAGACAACCAAAAGCGTTTGTAGTCCAATTTTTCAACATGCTGCGCCAAGCTGACCATATCAGCCAATGCCTCTTTTGCTGTCTGTCCTTCTGAAATGGCGACCAGATCCAAAACGGATACGGGCACCGGTTTTATATTTTGATTCATTTAATGACTTCCTTTCAAGAGGAGATGTTCATTAACCATAAAACCAAAATATCTCGAAGACAAGCTATCTGCTTATGGCCTTAGAATCATTCAGTCGTGTTCATCCATGTAGGGATTTTATCGTCTTCGTCAAATTCGATAATGACATCCGTTACTCCCTGGACGCCGTCCCGAATCCGCTTCTCAATGTAATCCCGCAAATCATCCGCTTCGGCAATCGTCATGCCCGGGTCCACTTCCAGTTTCAACTCCACGTGGAAATGGTCGCCTTCTTTTATAACGTCCAAATCCTGAATGTCTGCAACTTGAGGATGCTGCAGAACTTTTGCGCCGATCCGGGCCTGCATTTTCACATCCGCTACACCAAGCGCGCCTGCCGCATTGTCGAGGAAGACCCGCCCCACTACAAGGATGAGCAGGACACCGATAATGACCGAAGCATAGCCGGTCGCGCTATGGAACGGCGTATACGTGGAAATGACAATAGCCGCCAGAGCCAGAACCGCTCCTCCTACCGCTACATTATCTTCCAGGAAAACGAGTTTGGTCGCAGGTTTAGCCCCTTTTACGTTTTTGTAGCTGAGCGGGATATATTTTAATCCGCGTGTCTGTTCTTTCGGAAGGTGCTCGGTTATTTCTTTCATGGCTTTATTGAGCACGAAAGCTTCTAACAGAGCCGACGCACCGAGGACGCCGATGTTCAACCAGAACCAATCTTCTGTATGGACGGCATCCGAAATATGATTGATTCCTTCGATAATGGTTTCATAGGCCAGTACGCCGACAATCAGCACTGCACCTAGCAGCACTAAATTGACTAAGCGCCCAAAACCGCCCGGAAATTTTTCGGTAGGCGCTTTTTTGCTCAATGCCGAGCCGACAAAGACGAATAATTGGTTCGCCGCATCCCCAAAACTGTGCATCATTTCGGCGAACATCGCGACATTTCCTGTAATGAGGTAAGCGATTGTCTTAATGACCGCGACCATCGTATTGACAATGGCAGCCCAAAAAGCGGACTTGTTCCCTCCCTTAAGCAATCCAAAAAATTCTTTCATAAAAATCCTCCATTCTTCTGGGCCTCACAACTTTTATGTAAACTCAGAAAGCTTTTCTATTTTATTCCCTGCACCGGTGCGGTAGAAACCCATGAAAAAGAGGGCTCTCAATTTTTCCTAAGCCCTGCTTTTCTAAAGCTGCTTTAAATCTCGTAAACTGCTCCTATTTCTGCAAATTCTGTATCTCCGCTAAAACTGGAGCGTGCTGCTTCAAGAATTTCGCCTAATTCGCCGTATTGCGGCAGATGAGTGAGCCTCAATTGCTTGGCCCCAGCCCGTTCAGCCAGTTCGCCTGCTTGTTTTCCGCTCAAATGCCCTTTGATGATGCCCCGATATTTTTCGTATAAATTCGATTCACATACAAGCAAATCGGCTCCGCGCGAAAACTCGATCAGGTCGTCTTTCCATTCGGTATCCGCTGTAAAGACTACAGACTTTCCGTTTGCTGTAAATTTCATCGCCAAACAATAAACAGGATGAATGGTTTCGCAAAATGCGACTTCAAACGGCCCGAGCTGAAGAGGCTGATCTGCTTCGATCACCTTCCCTTCCGTCACGCCTTTATAGGAAAGTGCTGCAAACATTTCCGGGTCTCGGTTATGGGCATAGATCGGGAATGGAGTTTGCCATTCTTTGAGTTGCATGCCGACCATTGCTGCGTGCTGCAAAACGCCAATATCCGCAATATGGTCTGGGTGATAGTGGCTGATGATGGCCGCATCCAGATCTTTCAATTCGGTGTAGTTTTGTACTGCGGCCAGAACACCGCTTCCGCAGTCCACCAAGCAGCGAAATCCTTCCTCTTCGATCAGGAATGAGGAAGTGGCCTCATTTTTATTGGGATAGCCTCCCCAAATCCCTATAGTTGTGATTTTCATAAAAGAATTCCTCCCAAACTATTTTTTCCTATTATAACGCAGCCATTGTCCTGTGTTTGTTTAAAGAGATTCGCTCAGGGTATATAAAAAGGGAGCAGTTAAAACATTGGAGGGATTACTTTGACAGTAAAACTAACAGTAGAAAACGCCGTACAAGCAAAAGCAGAAATTGAAAAATTACAAGCGCAAGGATATTCGCATGATGACATTTATATCTTTGCACACGACAAAAAGCGCGAAAAAGATATTTCTTCTGCACTGGACACCGAAAGCGTGGGCATGAAGGAGCAAGGATTCCTGGACAGCATGAAAAACATGACCGTTTCTCGCGGGGATGAACTTCGCGCCAAAATTGCAGCTGCCGGAACAACCGAACAGGAAGCCGCTGAATTCGAAGAAGAACTGGATAAAGGCAAACTCGTCATCATCGCCAATAAGAATAATTAAGCCCCTCCCTCTTGCTGAAAGGCAAGAGGGTTTTTCATGCCCCCATACTCTCCTTCCTTATTATTTTTATCTCAATATAACTTTTATCCTTTAGAAAAATCTGCTTATCCCCATTCATTATTCTTTCTTTTCTAAATTCTCTTTATTTTGTTAGTAAAATTGGCATAGTAAAAGGTCTGTATCATCTTGTCCATTGTATCGATTACAACTATTTGCTATATTTGAAAAAGGTTAATTTTCTAACTACAGACAAGTAAACGCTTTCCTGCAGGAGAAAAGCCTCAAGGGGGAAATTTATGAAGAAGAGTTTGAAAATGGGAAGCGCTTTTATCGGCATCATTGTCGGGGCAGGTTTTGCTTCTGGACAAGAGATTCTGCAATATTTTACAAGTTTTGGGATGATGGGAATTTTTGCAGCCCTTATCTCGACTGCTTTATTTGCTTATTTGGGAATGAATTTAACAAGGCTCGGAAGCCGGATGCAGCAACCTTCACATAAAGAAGTCATCTACGGAATCAGCGGAAAAATATTGGGAAGAATCGTGGACTACATAATTATTTTAACTTTGTTTGGCGTTGGCGTTGTGATGGTAGCTGGAGCCGGTTCGATTTTTTCACAGCAATTCGGCCTTCCAGCGGTTCTTGGCAGCACGCTAATGATCGTCCTGGTCGTTTTGACCATCATGCTGAATGTCGAAAAAGTCATTTCAATCATCGGCAGCATTACGCCTTTTCTCATTTTGATGGTCGTCATTTTGGCCATCTACAGCTTGGCTACCGGCGATTCATCTTTTGCAACATTAGATCCAATTGCAAACGAAAAACTTTCGGCTGTTTCCAACTGGTTCTTGGCCGGATTGAATTATGCATCCTTTAACATTGCAGTAGGTGCTTCGATGTCCATCGTCATGGGCAGCACCGAAAAAGATGAAAAAATCGCTGCACGTGGCGGATTATTTGGTGGATTGGGCTTGGGGATTTTGATTATTCTCAGCCATTTAGCGATTTTTTCAAAAATCGAAAGTGTGGGCGATGCTGATATGCCGATGCTTCAAATTGCCAATGACATCTCACCAACTTTAGGCGTGTTTATGTCGATCATTTTGTTCGGCATGATTTACAATACCGCCGTCAGCATGATCTATGCCTTTGCAGCCCGCTTTGTTCCATCGGGCACACCGAAATTCAAAGGATTTGTTGTTATCGTTGGGGTTGTTTCCTTTATCTTGAGCTTTGTCGGATTCACTAAACTTGTCAACGAGTTCTACCCGATCGTCGGCTATCTTGGGTTCTTCCTGGTAGCGGCACTGGTCTATGCCGATTTTAATAAACCGAAAGTCCAGACAGCTCCAACCAAATAGCGTATCGAAGCCGCAAAAGCATCCATCAACTGCTTTGGCGGCTTTTCATGTTATGGTTTTAATAGAGCATTCCGGAAGGAGAACTTTTTTTATGGATACTTTTATTAAAACACCTCAACAGCAAGAACTGATAAACCAAATTCATGCATTGGCTCCTGCGTTTCAAAAGCGCGAACCGGAGCTGGATGCTATTGGATCTTTTCCTTATGAGAATATAAATGAATTGAAGCAGCTTGGCTATCATACCCTTACGCTTCCGAAAGAGATGGGCGGGCAAGGCTTCGGCCTCTATGAGTACATACTGGCGCAAGAAGCGATTTCTCAAGCTTCCGGAGCTACCGGGCTTTCTATCGGATGGCATGCCGGAATCATTTTGGAATACGCTGAAAACCGGCATTGGCATCAGGACAGTGCCGCATGGCTTACAGAAGAGATCCGAAAAGGTGCTTTGATCAATACAGCGGCCACTGAGAACAATGCGGGAAGCCCGGCGCGCGGTGCACTTCCACGGACCTTTGCTGTTAAAGACGGCGATGAGTGGGTAATCAACGGCGAAAAAACCTATACTTCCATGGCCCCTGTATTGGATTTCATTTTCGTGACGGCTACTGTGGATGAGGAACAGATTGAAACTTTTATTATTCCGCGCAAAACAGAAGGCGTTTCAATCGATGAAACTTGGGATATGCTAGCCATGAGAGGCACAGCGAGCCATACGTTAGTGATGAGAGACGTGAGGGTTCCTTCTTCTTTCATCTTAAAACCGAGCGGCGCCAAAGCCGCTGGAAAAGGATGGCTGCTCCACATTCCCGCTTGTTATATCGGAATGGCTGCTGCCGCCCGCACGCAGGCGATTGAATTCGCCGTTTCCTATGAACCGGCTTCCCTCGGAAAACCGATTTCAGAAACGCCGAACATCCGCCAGCTCATCGGAGAAATGGAATTGGAGCTAACGACTGCCCGCCACTTATTATACGGAACCGTTGAACGCTATCTTCAAGCAAGCGATAGAGCAGCGATGGATGAAGCTTTGAACGTAACGAAAATCGCTGTCACACAGGCGGCCATGGGCATCGTCGATAAGGCGATGAAAATTGTCGGTTCAAGAGCACTTTCAGAAGCTAATCCGATGCATCGCCATTACTTGAATATCCGGGCCGGCCTGTACAATCCGCCAATGGAAGACATGGTCAAAGCACAACTGGCAAACCAAGCCATCCAATCTATCTCACAGGAAAAACAAGAAAATCCAGCCAATAAATAAGGAGTGAAGCCAATTGACAATTCAAGTGCACCTTAACGAAACAGTGATCGAGGCTTTTCATTTTATGGAAGAACATGTGGCCGACAGCGTTTCTAAAAAAACGCTGCAAAAAATCATCATCGATTTCAACGTGACGAGCGAAGATTACCACGACATTGCCGTGTTATTGTACGGCATGGAATTCCGTGTTCAAGTTCCGGAAAAAAACTTGGACTTTCAAGCTGCCATCTCGAACTATTCAACCGATACGACAAATCTTTACAACCCAAACGAAGTAGCGGACTACCATTTGGAATTGACGGAGAAAGCATAGAAATCAAAAAGGGAGCCACAGCTATAAGCCGCGGCCCCTTTTTTGATTCCCTATTTTCTTTTAAAGCGGCTGCCTCGGCTCCTTCTTCTCAATTTTCTTCTTAAGTCCCGCGCTTCCTGTTCTTTTGCCGCCCGACTTTCCTCATCCAAGGAAATGGAGCAAAGATCTTCTCCTTCCAGTTCAATATCAAACCATGAATTCACGCGGCTACCTTCCGGCAACTGGCTGAGAGGGAGAAGGAGTTCCTTTTGTTCTTCCTCTATCAGAATGACCGCCCACCCGTCTTCAATCCGGTTCAGCATCCCTTTCATTCAATCACTCCCCTACACAAGCGAGGCCTTGGGCTTTTATATCATCTAATTTCCCTTGCCCAATGCCTTTGATTTCTTTGAGCTCTTCAAGCGAAGCAAAAGGACGGCTTTTAACGATATCTTCAGCGAAAGCGGGACCGATGCCTTCGATTTCCTGCAGTTCGGCTGAAGAAGCCCGATTCAGGTCGATGCAGCGATTCTTCCCTTCGACCGCGATTCCTTCTTTTTCTGTTTCGATTTCGTAGCTGTTTCCGTCTGTCCGGAGCACAATCGTCCCGTTTACATCCGTGCCGTAGACGTCAGCGCCTTCGTTTTCCACAGAAGCAATGACTTCGGCATGCGGATGTCCATAGGAGTTGTCAATGCCCGCACTGTAAATGGCGACTTTGGGAGATACAGCTTTCAAAAAATCGCGGCTCGTCGATGTATTCGACCCATGATGGCCAAGGTGGAGAATTTCTGCATCCAAGTCAGCGCCACTTTCTATCATCTTCTGCTCTTCTTTGACACCGGCATCACCGGTGAAGATCAAACGGACATCTCCAAATGTCACTTTTAAAGAAATCGATTCTTC
This sequence comes from Planococcus massiliensis, assembly GCF_000821325.1. NCBI lineage: Bacteria > Bacillati > Bacillota > Bacilli > Caryophanales > Caryophanaceae > Planococcus > Planococcus massiliensis. The sequence continues at coordinate 3,101,948 of NZ_CCXS01000001.1, forward strand.
GTTGGCCTTGCCGGTGATTTCTTCCGGATAGAGAACTTCCAATTCAACCGGGCCGACATCGAAAACTTCGCCACTGCGCGGTTCGTAATAATCCGTGCCCGTTTCATCAATCGCTTCTAACGTGCTGAGGAATGTATTGGATGTGCTTTCGTTCCCAGACATCCATACTTCACCCACGTCAAACTGCTCGATGATGGAACCCAATTGTCCAATGTGATCCGAGTCGGGATGCGTGCCAATGGCAATATCGATTTTCTCCAGCTGCTGCTCTGTTAAATAATCGATGGCATCCGTACTGTTCCAATCGCCTGCATCAATCAGAATGGCATAATCCCCAAATTCCAGCAAAGTGGCATCTGCTTGGCCGACGTCAATAAAATGAACGGCAAGCTCCCCTTCAACAGCTGCAGAATTCCCGCCTTCACCGTTTTCTTTCTGCTGCTGGAACCAGTGGAAAGCGAAAATGCCGACGATTGCAACTGCAACTAATAAAATCAAAATGTATTTTTTCAAGATTCTTCTCCTCTTTTCGTCGTGGCATTTTACCATACCCTCTGATGGGCTTTCTCTATCAGTGGGTGAAAGCAAAAATGCCAGAGGCTTCTAAAAGTGCCCAAAGCAAAAGGCTGCAAAGAAATTCCCTTGCAGCCTTTTGGAAGTGGCCAAATCAAGTGGACATGAAGTCTCCGCCGTTCATATGGAGGAATTGTCCCGTCATGTACGAATTTTGCGGGTCTGCCAGAAAGACAAAAGCCTTCACCAATTCATATGGCTGGGCTGGGCGCCCTGCTGGCACATCCTTGCCGAAGTCTTCCCCAACATCAGGGTTGAGATCACCAAAAGTCTTCGTGATCAATGGCGTCCACACCGGACCAGGTGCAATTCCATTCACTGCAATTCCTTCACGGACGAAGCGGCGGGCAAGCGCACGCGTCATGGAAACCATCGCTCCATTCGCTCCGGAATAGTCAATGAGATCCGAATGGCCCCGGTATGCATTGATCGAAGCCGTATTGATGATCCGGGCACCGTCTTTTAAATGGGGACGGGCGGCTCTGACCAAATAGAACATCGCAAAGGCTTTAATTTCAAACGTCTTCAATAGCTGTTCATCTGTAATATCGGTCGGAGAAGTCTGTGGATATTGATAGCCCGCATTATTTACGAGAATGTCAATTTGGCCGAATGATTCGAGCGCGAATTGGACCAGTTTGTCGCAGTTTTCCGACTTTCCAAGATCTCCGCTCAACGCTTTCGCTTCTCCTCCATAGCTTTTGATGACTTCCAGGGTTTCGGCTGTCGCTTCTTCATCATCGAGATAGCCGATCACCACTTTAGCGCCTTCTTTCACGTAGGCAATGGCTACAGCGCGGCCAATCCCGCTGTTTGCACCTGTAATAATGGCCACTTTGCCTTCGAGAGCGCCACTCGCTTTATAGTCCTTTAAATCCGTATTATTGAAATCCATATCTGCCATTCGTTCCCTCCTCCTCACTTTCATCCTCTAAGCTTTTTCTACTCTTGTTTATTGCTAAGCTTTTCATATAACCGGCTGTATTCCTCAGCGGAACGGCTCCAGCTATAATCCCCTTCCATGCCATTTCGTTTAATGATTTCCCAATGTTCGGCATGATGGTACATGTTCAATGCCCGTTTCAAAGCATCTTCAAAACTTTGCTGCTCCTCAAAATCACTTAAAAAGCCGTTTCCTGAGCGCAGCACTTCATCGTACTCCACCACCGTGTCTTTTAAGCCCCCGGTTTTATTCGCTACCGGAACCGTGCCGTAAATCATGGAAACCAATTGGCTCAATCCACATGGCTCAAAATGGGAAGGCATCAAGAAAATGTCGGCGCCTGCGTAAAGCAGATGGGCGAGCTCTTCGTCAAACCCTACGTGGACCGCTATTTTTTCCGGATGCTCTTCAGCCAGCTGCCGGAAAAACTGCTCGTATTTCGCTTCGCCTGAGCCGAGCAGCACAAATTGTACGTCTTGAGTTTTCAATAGTTTCGGCAACGTCTCTTCCAAAACATCGATCCCTTTTTGGCCTGCCAGCCTGGAAACCATGGTCAGGAGCGGAATGTCACCTTGCTCCGGCAAATGAAAGCGGAGCTGGACGGCACGTTTATTGACCGCTTTCCTTTCCATTGTCGTCTGGTCATACGGCATTTCGATCATCAAATCTGCTGCCGGGTTGTATGAGACGGTATCGACTCCATTCAAGATTCCGACTAAGTCTTCCGCCCTCTTTTGAAGGAGCGTTTGAAGGTTCTCTCCATAAGACTCCGTTAGAATTTCATCACGGTAAGACGGACTGACGGTCGTTACTTGATCGGCATATAGAATCCCTGTTTTCAGCATGTTGAAGTTGCCGCGCCATTCGATCAGGCCCTCTTCAAAATAACGCGCTGCCAACTCGAATTCTTCCATGGCTGTTTCTTTGGAATAATAGCCTTGGAATTGAAGGTTGTGGATGGTCAAGACCGTTTTTGTCTTTGGACGAAGCGCAGCATACTGCTCGTCTTCTTTTAACAGAAACGGAAGCATGGCCGTATGCCAGTCATGGACATGCAAAACATCCAATGCCTCGGTTTCCGCTTCCAACACCGCCAATACGGCACGGCTGAAAAAGGCAAAGCGTTCGGCATCATCTGCTTGGCTATAGATTTGGTCGCGTGCATAATAAGCGTCATTTTCCACAAAGACGAATTGGACGCCGTTCATCCGATATTCAAAAATGGAATGGGCTTCTCTTTGCCCTTTAAAAGGCACTTCCAGATCTCCTTTAAATTGAAACGCTTTTTCATATTCGGCAGAAATCAATGTATATTTCGGCAAAATCACCATTACTTCATGGCCCAGTTCTGCAAGCGCTTTTGGCAAAGCACCCATTACGTCAGCGAGTCCGCCTGTTTTTACGAAAGGAGCGCATTCCGCTGCAGCCATCGCAATTCTCATTGAACATCCTCCTTTGTCACCCGCTCACCTTTGCGGAGAACAATGGGTTGCTGCCAAGTCCCTTTTAATACAACTCCGTCATCTATCTCCACATCTTTGTCGGCAATTACGCAAGTTAATTCGCAATTTTTTCCAATTTTACTCTTTTGCATAATGATGCAATTTTCCAACCGGGCGCCTTCTTGAATGGAAACGGCTCGGCTAATAATGCTTTTCTTTACACTTCCAGCAATCGTACAGCCATTTCCGATTAATGCTTGGCTTACTTGCGAACCCTTTAAATGCTTAGTCGGGGGCTCATCTTTCACTTTCGTATAAATGGGGCGGTCTTTTAGATACAGCTTTTCTCTTTGCCCTGCTTCCAATAATGACATTGCTGACCTGAAATAATTTTCAGTTGAATCAATCACTGCAACAAACCCGTCATGCGTGTACGTATTGAATGTATACGGCGCTTTTTTGCGGTTTACTACATCTTCAATGCTGATGACTTTCTTTTCTTCATAGCTTTCCATCAATTCCAGCAGCAATTTTTTGGAAAGGATATAGCTCTTCAAATGGGTGCCATCTTCGCAAATGGCTTCGGTAATATCCTTGCCGGAAGCTAGATGGGCATCCAGCATTTCTTCAAAATCCAATTGCGCCACAGTAAAGCAATTGGTGATTACCACATGCTCCTGTCTGCTTTTTACAAAAAACGAACGATGTTCACCTAACATGGAGAAGGCGCCGACGCTTACGTAATTGCCCACTTTCTGGGAGCCCGGAAGGAAAAACAAGCCATCTTTCCGGCGATTCAAATCCCAGCTTTTTCCTACTCCAATATGATCCAGCAAAGAAACAAAGGGATAAGCCGGAAAAACGCCGACGAGGTTGATATTCGAATTCACCACGTTCGACAAGGCGAAATCGATGAGCCGGTAACGCCCAGAAAAAGGAATTGATGCGGTGGAACGGTACATCGTCAAATCTTCCAGGCCAGACATCCTTACAGATGCATCAATAACTGCCATTAATCTCATTGACCTTCACCTCTTCTCCAGTTCTGTAAAACCTCTTCCGTCAACAAAACAATTTCTTCTTTTTGATCCGGAATCTGATAGTTTTCGGGAATCGACAGCCCCGGCGGAATAATGACACGCTGAAGCTGGGCGCCTTTCCCAATTTTCACGCCACTCATGACAACGCATTCTTTGAGCGACGCACCTTCATCCACCTGGACATCCTGGAAAATGACCGATTTTTCAATTTCTCCTTCAATAACACAGCCTTCATTGACCAAAGAATCCTGGACGGTGCCATGTTCGCCGATAAACTGCGGCGGCAGCTGCGGATTAGAAGAGAAAATCCGCCATCCGGGATCATGCAAGTTCAGGCCCGACGTTTCATCCAGCAAATCCATATTGGCTTCCCATAGGCTATCTACGGTCCCGACGTCTTTCCAGTAGCCTTTGTACGGATAAGCGACCATCTTTTCGTTGTTTTCCAGCATAAGCGGGATGATGTTCTTTCCAAAATCATGTGAAGAATTCTCGTTTTCATTATCCAGCTGCAAATACTTTTTAAGTTTTTGCCAATTAAAGATGTAGACCCCCATCGAAGCCAAATTGCTTTCTGCGTTTTCGGGTTTTTCAACAAATTCCTTTACGTTCAGCTTCTCGTCGGTGTTCATGATGCCAAAGCGGTGGGTGTCTTTCCACGGCACTTCGATAACCGAAATCGTGACATCCGCATTTTGTTCTTTATGGAATTCAAGCATGGTTTGATAATTCATCTTGTAAATATGGTCCCCTGATAGAATCAGTACGTATTCGGGATCTTGTTCCACGAGATAGTGCATGTTTTGGTAGATCGCATTCGCCGTTCCGTCGTACCACTTGAGCCCGCCCATCTCTGTATAGGGAGTAAGCATCGTGACACCACCGCTTCTTCTATCCAAATCCCATGGAATTCCTTGTCCGATGTAATTATGGAGCACGTGAGGCTGATATTGCGTTAAGACGCCGACTGTATGAATTTCAGAATTCATGCAGTTCGATAGCGGAAAATCGATGATCCGGTATTTTCCGCCGAACGGAATCGCAGGTTTAGCGATATTGTAGGTCAAGGATTTCAAACGGCTCCCTTGCCCTCCAGCGAGTAACATAGCCACCACTTTATTCTTCATAATTTTCACTCCCATCCGATTTTTTCTTCCATATTTCCATGGCAAAAGCCCGCAATTCAATCGCAATCGACTGGCTCTGGCCATCGACTGGAACATTTCTAGCAGCCGCTTCCCCTTTTTCCGTCCCCCGTCCACCATACAAAGGCGATGCCGTGGAAAAAACGCGTTCATATAAAGCCGGCAGCGGAACACCTACCTCGAATCCACTGTAATCCCTGTTTGAAAAATTCCCGACGACGATGCATTCGTCTTCCGCGGCTCTCCCTCTCCTGATAAAAGCAAGAACGCTTTGTTCATGATTATCGGGGTCCAGCCATTCAAAACCCGCCCGGTCATTGTCCAACTCAAATAGTGCCTTCTCCTTTTTATAAAAAGCCAAAAGTTCCTTCGTAAAGGCGTCCATTTGGCGGTGGGAGGGCTGATCTAGCAAAAACCAGTCCAGCTCCGGCTGGAATTCCCATTCGTCGTCATGCCCGAATTCCTGGCCCATGAATAGAAGTTTTTTTCCAGGGTGGGTCATCCAGAAAGCTAGAAGCAAGCGCAGTTGATGAAATTTTTCTTCCTTGTTCCCCGGCAATTTATTCAACAGCGATTTTTGCCCATGCACCACTTCATCATGGGAAAATATCGACACATAGCGTTCATCGTAATAATACATAAGGGAGAAATTCAATTTTTGATGCTTTTCAGGCCGTTCTTTTGGAGGCGTCTCCATATAGCTTAAGACGTCGTGCATCCAGCCAAAATTCCATTTATAATCGAAGCCGATTCCCCCGTCTTCGGTTTTGCCGGTGACATTTGGATAATGCCACGCATCTTCTGCGATTAAGATAGAATCGGGATGATGCTGCTTGATGCTCGCGGTCAATTTCCTCAAAAACTCAGCGCCTTCTTCATTGTGGACACGCCTCGGGTCATTCGGAACAAATAATAATTTCATCAAGGCATCCATCCGGAACCCATCGAATTTGAATTCATGCAGCCAGTAATGTGCGCTCGACAGGAGAAAGCTGACCACTTCCCCTCTATTGATGTCAAAGTTCATGGTTCCCCATTCTGGATTTTTTCGCCTTTCCTTCCGGCGGTCTTCATAGAGCGGTGCCCCGTTGAATAAAACCAATCCATGGAGATCCTGGCAAAAATGGCCAGGCACCCAGTCTAAAAAAAGGCCTAAGCCATTTTTCGCGCATTCATTGCTGAAATATTTTAGGTCCTCAGCCGTGCCGTACCTGCTTGTCGGCGAAAAATACCCCGTCGTTTGGTAACCCCACGATTCATCTAAAGGATGTTCGGTGATCGGCAAGATTTCAATATGAGTAAACCCGTGTTTTTTAACATACGGAATCAATTCTTCGGCAATGGCCCGGTAAGTCAAAAAAGAACCATCCGGCGCCCTCTTCCACGTTCCCATATGCAATTCATAAATCGCTAGAGGCTTTTCAAAATGATTTTGGAAGAGCAGCTGTTTTTGCAGTAAAATTTCTTTGCTCCACGTAAATACAGAATCAGCTGGGACGATTGAACAAGTGCCTGGCCTCATTTCGCTGGCCCGCGCATAAGGGTCGGATTTTCGGATCCGCTTCCCCTCCATGGTTTCAATTTCGTATTCGTATTTAAATCCAGTAAGCTTCCGTGGAATCCGGACTTCCCAAATACTTGGATCAAACGGCAACGGCTTCATTTCAAACCGCTCCGGTTCTTGCTCACCCATAGTACCGATGACAGCCACTTGGGCTACATCGGGTGCCCAAAGAGTAAATCGGGTCCCTCCGTCCTGAAGATGCGGACCGAAATATCGATAAGCATCGGACATTTGCCCATTATGGAAATTTGCCGCTTCCTTCTCATTCAGAGAAGCCTTATCACCGTTCACAAGAAGCACCTCCAAATCGTCATTCTTCCCCTTGCCCAATTAACTTTATTCTACACGCTGAATGTAAAACCCTTGTAAAAAATCGGAATAATTGAAAAACAGTGAAAATAAGCGGCCGAAAAGCTCAAAAGAGTCAGGAGTTCTCAGTATCTACACATATTTGAAAGCTTCAGGACTTGTTTACAGCGAGAATTTCTACTACGCTTAGGGAAGACAGCTTACGATAGGAAGGGCGAGAGATGTTGCGAAATCGATTATTGACTTTACTCCTATTGCTTTTCATTTTAGTGCTTGCCGGCTGCGGCAAAGGCATTGAAGATCCATTGGAATGGGAAATAGAAGATTTTAATTTCACCAATCAAGACAACAAGGAAATGGGACTGGCCGATTTAAAAGGCAAGGTTTGGCTGGCCGATTTTATTTTTACGAATTGCACCACCGTCTGCCTGCCAATGACAGCGAATATGGTGGACTTGCAAAACCAGTTTAAAGAGCAAGGGCTCGATGTCCAGATCGTTTCTTTCAGCGTCGATCCGACTGTCGACACCCCTGAGATTTTAAAATCCTATGCGGAAAACTACGGAGCAGATTTTGCTTCATGGAATCTGCTCACCGGCTATTCACCGGAGAAAATCGATGCGTTTGCCATGGATAATTTCAAGACGATTGCCCGCAAACCGGAAAACGACGACCAAGTGTTGCACGGTACATCCTTTTTCCTGGTGGATAAAAACGGCGTCATCATGAAAGACTATAATGGCGTCAATCCCCCCGTTGAGGAAATAATAGCCGATGCAGAAATTTTGCTTGCGGAGGAATAAAAGATGAATAAAAAAAGAATCGGTATGCTGGTCGGCCTGATAGCCGCAGCTGCCTTGCTCGCATTTTTCTTTTTGCCGCGCGAGAATTCGCCATCGCCAAACACGCGGGTCATTCTCGAGCATACGCACCATACCTATATTGCGCCGTCCTGCTTTGATGAGGCGGACGCTACAAACTTCCTGGAAGATTCGACATTGGAAAAGGCGGAAGAACTTCAATATCCGCCCCATTCCACCTGCACGGAAGAATCCTTTAAAGGAAACAACGATAGCCGTTTCATCAGCCTGCTGAAAGAGCTTGGCATTAAAGAAAAAGACTCGAGGGATTGGTAATAAGAAAAGCGGAAACAGCCGTTCAGGTTCGAAAGCCATAAGACGGTCTGGCGAAGCGGCGGTCTTTGCCGCACAGCCAGAATGGCTTATGATCCGAGAACCTGGCTGTTGGAGTCTGGACAATAGAAAAGCGGAAGCGCCTTGCAAGCCGCGACAAGCGCTGGAAGTCTTGTCGAAAATGGCACTTTTTGCCATTGCAAATAAGACTGAAGCGACCTCGAGCGGCTAGGCGCTGGCGTCTGGACAATGAAAAGCGGAAACAGCCGTTCAGGTTCGAAAGGCAAATAAAACAAGCGGCCGAGCATTTTTGCTCGGCCGCTTGTCTTTATCGTTCCCTTATAATTTTCACGCACACGGGCGCTTTAGTCTCCACTATTTCGTCCGTAAGCTCAGGCATTCCATCCTCACCAATTTTCAATACAGCTAAATTGTGGGAACGTTCATTGGCCGTGATCATCCACTCGCCGGAAATCAGCTCGAAATGCCTTGGCCCTTCTCCGCCGCTCGGGGAAAATCCGTTCAATTCCAATCTGCCGCCTTCTCCAATAGCGAATACGGCCAGACTGTCATCTCCTCTATTGGATGCATACAAATAGCGGCCATCTGCAGAAACCCGAACCTCTGCACTGGTATTCTTGCCTTCAAATCCGGCCGGCAGCAATGACACCTGTTGAACCGGTTCCATGCTTCCTGCTTCATTCCAGGCGTAAACCGTTAAGGAGGAAGTGATTTCTTCCAATGAATAAACCTCTCCCTGTGAAGGATGGAACGCCAAATGGCGGGGGCCTGAACCCGGAGGCGCTTGAATCGATTGTTCAAGTTCCAGCTTGCCCGTTCCTTGATCCAAGCTGTAAAGATAAAGCGTATCTGTCCCTAAATCCGAAACGATAAACCGGCCGCTTTGCGGAAGTTGAAAAACAGAATGCGGGTGGGGAGCATCCTGCCGTTCTGTGTTCGGGCCCCTGCCTTCATGTTTGACGGAATCCGTCCGTTCGCCGATTGATCCGTCTTCCTCTATCGGATAGACATTGACATTTCCTCCTGAATAATTAGCCGCAAGGAGCCATTTGCCGGTACGGTCGATGCACAAGTGGGCAGGATGGTCTCCATTGGCCGATTGCCGGTTGATTTCTTTTAACCCAAGCGGCTCCTCTGTCAATTCATACACTATGATTTCGCCATTACCAATTTCACTTGTGGCTGCAAAGTTTTTGCCGTTTGGATGGATCGCCAAAAAAGAAGGACGGTCTGTGCCGAGAATTCCTCCAATTTCGGTTAATCGTCCAGATTGTTGGTTAAATTCCCAAAGCTTGATGCCTGGTTCTTCAGAACTTGAATAGGATCCTGTCGCTAAATAGGTGCAGTTCATTTTCTTCCTCCCCGTTATTTTTAAATTTCCGTGAGTTTTCTAGGTGCGTGGTGTAAAGTAGGCTTTGTGAACAAATTGCTATTACTACTATATAAAGAAAAGAGTGGTCGCCAATGAGAAGGTTCGGATTATCCATCCGCGAAAAAAGCATTGTCTGCATCGGTTTTATGGGTGTCGGAAAAACGACTGTCGGAAAATTGCTCGCAAAAAAATTGTATCGGGGCTTTGTCGATATTGATGCCGAAATCGAGAAAGAATTCGGCATGCCCATCCCCCTTATTTTCGAGAAGTTTGGCGAAAAAGCCTTCCGCGAAAAAGAAAAAGAACTGATCCAATTTTACAGCCAACAGCCACTTTATGTTATTTCGGTTGGCGGCGGCGCATTTTTGCAGCAAGAAATCCGCGAAATCTGTTTAGCGGATTGCATCGTGTTGTTTCTAGACATCAGTTGGGATTCCTGGAAAGAGCGCATCCATATTCTTTCAGACAACCGGCCACTCCTTCAAGGGCAATCCATCGAAGACATCCAGAAGCTTTTTGTCGAAAGGCAGGAGATCTATTCGATGAATCATTCGAAATTTCAAGTGGACCGTTTCGAAGCCGAAGAAGCTGCGGACTATTTGGCAGATGCATTGAAGTTGTCTTGGGAAATTCACGCTCCGCAGCCCGGCTGACTGCGAATTAAAAAAGGAATGGCAGCTAAAGGTGCCATTCCTTTCAGGCCGTCGGGAAACTAGTTGAGTGAGAGCATCTACTTCTGGAATCCGCACTGCGGCGCTAAGGACAAGTGCAAAGATTATGCTCCTGTGCAAAGCTCGTCGCAAAGGAGGCGCTAAAGCGCTCCTTGACTCCCACAATAAGCCGAGAAAACCACTCGTCTTATTGCTCCGTCCAGTCCGGAATCGCGCCGGTGCTGGAGCACTCTTTAACGATGTGGAGCAAAACAGCGGAGACGATGTTTCTTTAAAAGCCTCGTTTTAAAACACTTGCTCCTGCGCAAAGCGAATGGCCTCGCAAACCACGGTCCTTAGCTTCGCAGCTGTTTTGCGGAATATCGGGTTTTTTAACAAATTCTATCTTTTGATGTTACCGATACTGCGCTTTTATTAAATCATATAAATTCGCTTCTTTTAAATAGGATTCCGGTGCGAGGAAAGTTACAGTTACGACGCCCGGATGGCGGCCAATTTCAATCGAACCGGTTATGGTCGCACGGTTCATGATTTCCGGCACCTCCACATTAAACATCGCAGCTGCCCGCTCCAATGCATTATCTGTCGCTGCGTTCAACGTCGGGCCCGTGCCAATAAATGAAATCGGCAAAGATTCTTCCAGCTGCGGAACATTCCACTTCTCGGCAATCCGTTGAGCGGACAGCCTTTCTTCTGCGGTAAATGGCTTGGCTGTGTATGGAAGATCTTCCACATTCGGCAAAAGAATCGGCCCTTCATTATTCAAACCTTTCAATAGGTGGACTTCTAAATGGACAATTCCTGCCACATCAGACGTATGCCCCGCAATCTCGCCGTCTCCTTGCATGGCATGCATATCTCCCAAATAAACTCCGCCCCCCGGCACTTTCACGGGGCAAATCAATACCGAACCCGCTCTGACGCGGCTTATGTCCATGTGGCCGTCTGTCCGATGCGTATCGAGCTCTTCTTGGGTGCTGACGTACTCGTGAGGTGCATCGATTAAAAACGACCCAAAATCGCCGGCATTATGGGAATCCGGAATTGGCCGGGACGGTGTGGTCCCAAGCTGCCCTAAAAATGGCCGCATCCGTGCAATGGTCCCGACCAAATCATGGGGTGCAAACGTGACAATCGGATTTTGCACAGAAGCATCGGGCGTCTTCATATATGCCCGGCCATCTTGAGCAATCATTTCGGCAGCTTCCTGATTTAGCGTGATCCCGACATCGCCTTTTTCGCTAAAGAACATCGTATAGCCATTTGTGAAAACAAATGGCGTGACGTCTGCATCACAATTGGCGCACCGGATTGCTTCACTGCCTGTCCCTTTGATGACCGTATCCGGATATAAAGTTCCACATCCCGGACATTTCACTGCAATGAACGGATCTCCCAAAAACCGCCCTTCGACAGGACGGTCATTTCCAGAAGATGTAGCAAGCGATGTCACTTCAATGGATTTGATTTTGATGACGATGGCATCGCCAGGTTCGGCCCCTTCGACAAAAACCGGCTTTGTTACTTCATGGCCGCCTCGGATGCAAGGTGTAATCATCGGACCCCAGCAGCCAGGCGCTGTATGTGCGATGATATGCCCGCCGCTTTTTACAGGGCCTAACATTTCCAAGTTCGGATCCAACACGCCATTGATGTATTGATTGACCGTTACCGTTTCCGATGCTTTTCCGCTCAATTTAACTCCCCCTATTCGTTTGACTATTCTGTCACTTTGAGTATACGGCAATCTCCAAAAGCTGACAATCACACTGCTCCCGTTGTTTCTCCCGATTCACTCTTTCCCTTTTCCACCTTCATTTCCTTTTTATCAGCTAGCTTAAGTTAGGTAGAATCCAAGCTATCGATTATAATGAAAAAGGGGTTGAAGCATCTCGCCCATCAACTAAAAAATAATCCATGAGCCTACGGTCTTTCATACAAGTTTGGAGGATTTTTTATCCGCCGCCCTTGAAAACGTTTTCATATGCATAGGAGGAAAAATAGTGAGTTTAACGAGAGATTTTTTTATTGCCTTATCCAAAAACCAAGTTTTGAATAGCGGAGCTAAAAAATGGGGACTCAAATTAGGAGCCGGCAAAGTGGTAGCCGGAACAGATATCGACAGCATGATGAAATCCGTTAAAGAGTTGAATGCGGAAGGCATCGGTGCCACCATTGATAATCTCGGAGAGTTTGTTTTCAACCGCGAGGAAGCGCTCGAAGCCAAAATGCAAATCCTTGAAACAATAGAAGCGATCCAAAAACACGGCGTCGCTGCCCATATGTCAGTCAAGTTGACCCAAGTGGGCTTGGATGTCGATCACAAGTTCTGTTTGGAAAACATGAAAGAAATTGTAGCCGCTGCCGCGGACTATGCCATCTTCGTCAATATCGATATGGAGGACTACAACCATCTCCAGCCCACGCTCGATATTGTCCACGAGCTGCTGAAAGACTACGACAACGTCGGGACCGTGATCCAATCTTATTTATACCGTTCCGAAAAAGATTTGGAAGCCCTCCAAAACGTGCGGCTCCGCCTTGTCAAAGGGGCCTACAAAGAGATTTCCGAAGTATCTTACCAGAGCAAACAGGACATCGACCATAACTATCTAAAATTAATCAAGATACGGCTGCAGCAAGATGTTTTTACTTCCATCGCGACGCACGACCATGTCGTCATCCATGAAGTGAAGAAATTCGCTAAAGACAACAACATTCCACGCAGCCGCTTTGAATTCCAGATGCTTTACGGCTTCCGGTCCGAAATGCAGAAAGAATTGGCGCAGGAAGGCTATGCTTTCACGACCTATGTCCCTTTCGGCCAAGACTGGTACGGCTATTATATGCGCCGGTTGGCTGAGCGGCCGCAGAACATCAATTTAGCTTTGAAAAGCTTGATTTCTAAATAAGAAAAGCGCTTTGGATTTTTCCAAAGCGCTTTTCTTATTGTCTATTATTCCAGCTCGCGAACTTTAATCGGAATCAAATCATTCATTAATCCACTTCGGTACTGCTCATACCGTTTTGGCAGCATCAATGACTCACCGAGGTTTGCCGGCGATTCGTCAATGGCGAAACCAGGCGGATCTGTCGCAATTTCAAACAGCAAATCTCCGTATTCCCGGAAGTAAATCGCGTTAAAATAGCTCCGGTCCTGAACAGGCGTTACCCCAAGCCCATAGGCTTCGATTTTCTTCTTCCAATCCAATTGGTCAGCATCGTCTTCTGCGCGCCAGGCAATGTGGTGGACCGTACCGACGCCCATTTGGCCGGTTCCAGAGGAAATTGTTTTTACATCCACAATATTGCCGATTTCTGCTGGTGATTGGAAACGAATAAAGTCGCCTTCTGTTCCCACTTTTTCAAATCCAAGAACCTGTTCAAGCAATTCAGCTGTCTTTTCCGCTCGCGAAGTGAAAAGTGTCGCGCCTGCAAAACCTTTGATCGCTACTTTCGAATCGATTCCTCCGAAACTCCAGCTATTCAAATCCCTTTCGCCTCTTTCTACGATCTCTACATGAAGACCGTGCGGATCGTCGAAGCGCAGCGAACTTTCTCCAAACCGGCTTGCCTTTTCATATGCTACTCCATAATGGGAGAGGCGTCCTTCCCAAAAGCCAAGCGCTCCCTCGGGCACAGCGTAGGAAGTGACACCCACTTGGCCATCGCCGATTCTCCCTTTATAGGCGTTCTCCCATGGAAAGAACGTCATAATGGTTCCAGGATCTCCGCCTTCATTGCCAAAATACAAATGGTACGTTCCCGGGTCATCAAAGTTGATCGTTTTCTTCACTAATCTTAATCCTAAAACACTGGCATAAAAATCCACGTTTTCCTGCGGATTTCCGACAATTGCCGTAATGTGATGGATTCCTGCCGTCCGTTTCGCCATGCGATCATTCCTTCCAACTCTTTTCTCCATCCTATCGTACCATTTCCGCTTTATCCGCCATTCTCTTTTTGCTTGGCCACTTCCTCTTTTTGCTGTTCTTTCAGTTCTTCAATATGCTCCATCTCTTCCTGATACTGCTCTTCCACTTCCGAAGTGGATGGGATAAACGGCTCTTCGTTATAGTCCGTCCGTCTGCCATAGCGCAGCATTTCATAAATGATCAATCCATTATTAGGCTTGCCGTTCGCTGTCTTCATCGGCACGATATCAAATAAGACATAGTAAAAGGCATAGAAAACGAACCGATCCCAAAAAGTTCGGTATTCCTCGAGCAGTCCATTGGCAAGCATTACATTTATGGCTAAAGCAACGGCGATATTGATCAAAATGGGCCCTGCATAGATGAGGGTATAAGCAATTTTCCCTTTTGAGCGCAAGTCATCGTACGAATACCAGCTATATAAATGATAGTATTTCCGAATATCAAACATCCAGATTTTAACAATCCTCGGTCCGGAACCGATGGTCAGCCTCGGATTTTTTACACCGAAAATGGCGCTGACCAGCAAATAGCCTGTTTCTCTAATGAAAATCACAACAGGCAGAATAATGAAAGCAGAAATCACCAATGACAACAGGTCAGCCAATCCAAACACGTTTATCACATCCCGTCAAAATCACTCAACTACTAAGATACCCGCCTGGAAATCGAGCCAATCCTTTTTCAAAATGAAACTTTTTTGTTATATTTGTCACATTGGTACAATATTCACTGTCTTTTTAGAACGGCAGGACTTTAAGATAGAAACTAGCAGACAGACTAAAACTGGCAGGGAGATGGATGCAGCTTGAAGAATAACGAAGTGTTTTATGAAAAACGGACCTGGTTGATTTCGTTCTTTTTAATTGGACTCATGCTGTCTATTTTTATAAGCGATCAAATCATCACTTCTTCCGATGCATCCGCTTCTAAACAGGTAGCCAGCTTCTCTGCCTATGCTCCACCGCCCAACTTCCTTGAAATCCAGGAAAATGTGGAAGTGGTGAAAAACTTAGCGTACAGCGGCACGAAAGACGCCATTTTAGATATTTATTATCCTAAAAACCAATCTGAAGCGATGCCCGTTATCCTGTGGATCCATGGCGGCGGCTATATCGGCGGCTCCAAAGACAGCCGGCAAGACTATGCCATGACTTTGGCTGACGACGGTTATGTTGTAGCCAATATCAACTATGCTTTAGCACCTGAACAGAAATACCCTGGGCCGATTTTCCAGGCAAACGAAGCGATTGAATTTTTGATGGCTAATGCGGCGCAATACGGCGGCGACATGGAGCGGTTTTTTGTCGGCGGGGATTCCGCTGGCGCACAAATTGCCAGCCAAGTGGCGGCGGTCATTTCAAACGCTGAGCTAGCGGCAGCCATGGACATCCTCCCCGCTGCAAGCGCCGAGCAGTTGAAAGGTGCCGTATTGCTTTGCGGACTGTACGATATGGATACCGTGCGCGCCACTCAGTTTCCAAATCTCGAAAATTTTTTGGCTGCTTATACAGGAGCGGAAGTTTTCGAGTCATTCGAACGTATTGACGAACTGTCGACCGTCAACCATATCACGGATGCTTATCCTCCTGTATTTTTGACGGTAGGAGATGCTGATCCTTTCGTTAGCCAGTCCGAAGAATTGAAAGAAGTGCTGCTTCATCAAAATATTCCTGTGGAAAGCCTCTTTTTTGAAGGCACCAATAAGCAGTTGAAGCATGAATATCAATATGCTTTGGATACGGAAGAAGCACAGGAAGCTTTAAAAAGAACCTTGAATTTTTTATTCGTCAATAGCCAATAAAAAACGGGCCTGCCTTGTGCAGAGCCCGTTTTTTGCATTCTTTAATTGTTGTGTGCCGCATTTTTCGCTACAGCCACTGAAACATTTTCCTTTTTTGCATTAGCTGCCTTTGCCTTTGAAGGCAGCATGTTGAAGAGGATATTCAGAACAATGGCTGTTACGCTTCCCGCAACAATTCCATTGCTTGTCAGGATTTGCAGGCTGGACGGCAATTGCGCAAAAATCTCAGGAACAACTGTTACACCAAGGCCAAGGCCGACAGAGCAAGCGATGATCATGGAATTTTCAGGAGTAGCTGAAATGACTTTGCTGAGCATTTTAATCCCTTGTGAAATGACCATGCCGAACATGGCAATCATCGCTCCGCCCAGGACAGCGGTCGGAATGATCGTCGTAGCCGCTGCCACTTTCGGCAAGAAGCCGAGCGTAATCAGCATCAAGCCGGTGATCAGGATGATTTTTCTGGATTTGACGCCGGACATTTGAATCAGCCCCACGTTTTGCGAGAACGTTGTGTAAGGGAATGAATTGAAAATCCCGCCGAGGATGATCGCCAACCCTTCTGCACGGTAGCCTTTCGCCAAATCTTTTTCGGTTAATTTCTTTTCCGTGATGTCGCTCAAAGCAAAGTACGTGCCTGTAGATTCAACTAATGAAACCATGGCAACCAGCGTCATGGTCAGAATCGCAGACCATTCAAAAGTCGGAGCGCCGAAATAGAACGGCTCCACCATGTGGAAGTACGATGCTTCTGAAATTGCAGCAAAGTCAACGATTCCCATGAAGATGGCGGCAATTGTGCCTGCCGCAATCCCAAGCAAAATGGAAATGGCTTTTAAGAAGCCGGTCGCGAATTTATAGATGAGCACGATGACCAGTAAAGTGCCAAATGACAAGGCGATATTTTGAAGAGAGCCAAAATCGCTCGCTCCTTGCCCGCCGCCCATATTATTGATGGCTACAGGAATCAACGTAATTCCGATAATCGTTACAACCGATCCCGTAACGACTGGGGGGAAGAAACGGACAAGGCTTCCGAAAAATCCGCTGATCAATACCACGATCAGCCCTGAAACCAAGATGGAGCCGTAAATGGCAGATATGCCGTATTCGCCTCCGATGGCAATCATCGGACCGACTGCTGTAAACGTACAGCCAAGAACGACAGGCAAGCCAATGCCGAAAAAGCGGTTATTGACAATTTGCAGGATAGTCGCGACTCCGCAGAGCAGAATATCGATTGCGACGAGGTACGTCAATTGTTCTGATGAAAGTCCAAGGGCATCTCCTACGATCAAAGGCACTAAAATCGCGCCTGCGTACATGGCGAGCAAATGCTGGAATCCTAACGCTGCTGCACCTAAAGACTTTTTCATCGAACCATCTCCTCCTCAAGAAACTCCACTTTGCCGTGCTCCAGCGACGAGACAATGGCTAAGGATTCTACGCGGATTCCGCGTCCGCGGAGGAGGTTCCCGCCGGTTTGGAACCCTTTTTCGATAACGATGCCAATACCCGAAAGTGCGGCATCCGCCTGTTCCACAATATCCACTAAGCCCAGTGCTGCCTGGCCGTTCGCCAGGAAGTCATCCATGACCAACACTACATCTTCACTGCCGATAAATGCTTTGGAAACTGAAATGTCATTGGTTTCATTTTTCGTAAACGAATGGACACTTGCGGTATATAAGTCATCCACCAAAGTCAGCGACTTGCGCTTGCGGGCGAATACGACCGGAACGCCCAACACTAGCCCTGCCATAACCGCCGGCGCAATGCCTGAAGATTCGATGGTCAAAATTTTCGTAATCCCTTCATCTGCAAACCGGGAAGCAAATTCTTCTCCAATGGCCTGCATCAGTGCCGGGTCGATTTGATGATTTAAAAACGAATCCACTTTGAGTACGGATTCTGATAACACTTTGCCTTCGGTTAAAATTTTCTCCTGTAACTGTTTCATGCTGTCAGCACTCCTTTCGTCACGCCGGAAGGCATAAAAAATAGCCCTCAGAACGTGCATCCATTCATACCATGAGCGGAGCAATGTCCTTCGAGCTAAAAATTCGAAAGGAAATAGAAAAGAAACATGCCTTCCTTGCAAAAGGCACTTTCCCAACATTTCGTTGCTTCTCATAGTCAGTTCGTTTACGGCAAACTGGTAGAAACTCGCGGACCTTATTTCCGCTATTATATGAGTGAATATTATAAGAATGGTCTTATTATAGCACGCTAGAACGGCATTTCAAGCCATATGAAAATAAAAGAGAATTCGAATAATTGATGTCGCTGCTGCATTTTCTACTGCTTTTAAGGCCCAGCAAACCTTCTTAAACGTATAAATGCTTTTCCAGTTCCGCGCGGATCGCTTCCGGAATTTTCTCGGATTTCTGCTCGGCGAGATTATAGTTTACATAGGTGACCGCATTTTTTGCACAAACTTCCCCATTTTGGTAAAGCTCTTCATACAGCTCTAAACTGGAGTTGCCGATCCGCTTCACCCAGACACGAACTTCAACATCTGTGCCAAAATAGATCTGTTTCACAAATTCCAATGTGGTTTTAATGATCACC
This sequence comes from Planococcus massiliensis, assembly GCF_000821325.1. Classification (NCBI taxonomy): domain Bacteria; kingdom Bacillati; phylum Bacillota; class Bacilli; order Caryophanales; family Caryophanaceae; genus Planococcus; species Planococcus massiliensis. The sequence continues at coordinate 3,120,471 of NZ_CCXS01000001.1, forward strand.
ATTTTCCACTTGGCAAAATCATGGTCAGGCGTAAACAGGCTGAACAACGGATTTCTGGCCGCTTCGAACCAGACTGGCAGGGTCGTATTGTTGATATGGCCGACCCCATCCGTCTCTGAAACTCTTGGCGATAATGTGGTTTGATACATAAACTCCAACTCCCTTTCGCAGCTACTAACTAAATCCCATCTTATCACCTTCCCGCTCTTTCTCCATATAAAAACCGAAAGGGATGTGAATCCCTTCCGGTTTCCGGTTATTCTTCAATGTTGATGTACAGTTTGCCGGCAGCCGCTTTTCTCGTTTCGTTTTTAAAGCTGTCGACCACTTTCGCTTCAATCATGGCGCCGTTGGCCGTGGTGCCATAAGGAACGGTCCAATAGCCCACATAATGCCCATCGCCTTGCTCCATCATCGGCAGTTCCGTTGCATTTGACACGTTGGTCAATGGCATATGGATGCTGAAGCTCGCTTTTAAGCCTGGAGCGGAATCGAATTCGATTTTCACGCTTCTGCCAGTCGTCAAGTGAACGTCTTCTGAAGGCGTCAAGTTCTCAATGGCAGGGGCCGTAAATTGAGCCGTGATCGTCACCGTCTCCGAGACCTCATTTCCAGCCGCATCGACCGCTTTGACTTCAATGACATTTTTGCCGTTATCCAGCAAAATGCGTTTGGAGAATGTGCCATCGCCAATGGATGCCGCTTGTCCGTTGACGGTTACCGATTCCAAGTGTTCATCGGCAATCGTCCCTTCCACAGTCACCGTTTCACGGTTTGTTTTTTCACCGTTTACCGGATTCGTAATGGCAAGATCTGGTGCTTCGGTATCCAGCACAACCGTCACGGAAGAAGATTTGCCCGTTTCTTGTCCATTTAATGTGGAGACAGCGACCAGTTCGTTGCTGCCTTCTTCCAGTTCAATCGGCAATTCGAACGTTCCGTCAGCAGCAGTTTCTACAGTCCCAGCCTCTTCTCCATTGTTTTCCAATTCAATGACTGTTGTCGGCGATGCTTTCCCTTCGACCGTCGCGTTTGCTTCATTTGTAACCTGCCCGTCTTTAGGAGAGGTGATGATCGGTGCATTCACTTCATAGCTGACGCGTGCACGGATCATGTAATTTCCTTCTTCTGCAGGAACCTGTGACCAAGCGCCAGAGACATGCTGATAACTTCTCTTCGCATTTTCACCGGTTTCATCTGTCGCCAGTCCAGGAGAATTCGGGTTCGCCACTGTCTGGCGGTAGACCATATAGAAGTCGCCTTCAACGACAATATTGTGTTGCGCCAAATCGACGACTGTCCACTCGCCATTTCGCAAGGCCTCTCCCTCAATCGGGCCAGCCAGCATTTTGCCCGGCGTCCCTTCTGCACCCGAGGCATCCCACACTTCTACAGCAAATTCCGTACCGCCCGGGCTTGGCCATTCCGTATCCCAGAAGCGGAACACGCCGTCTGTGACTATGCCGGATTCCTTGCCTTCAGGAAGCGACATTTTCACTGCCCATGCATTTCCTGCTGCATTATACGCCCGTGCATTTTCTGCGCTGCCGTCATCGTAGCCGATTTCTCCGCCCGGATACGTATAGAACGGCTCAAGCGCCAAGCTGACTTCCACAGCTTCCGCACCGATCGTTACAGGAACTTCTTTGCTGTAATAGCCTCTTGCTACCACTTTCAATGTATATTCGCCTTCATAAGCGTTCAATGAATAACTGCCGTCTTCCGCAGTTTCCACAGGAGAGATATTGGCATCTTCCACAAGAAGGACAGTCGCGCCTTCAATCCCTTCGCCGGTCGCTTCATCAGTGATGGTCCCGCTGACCGTATTTTGCGCAACTTCTTCCAGCGTGAAGTTCGCTTGCGTGGTTGCATCCGCTTCAATCGTCACCGATTTTTCTTCCGATTGATAACCGTAGGCTTCCGCTTTCACAGTGAACTCGCCAGGGCTATGCGTCAACGAATATGTGCCATCCGCTGGGTTCGAGTAAACTGAGCGCCCGGACTCCAATACTCTCACTTGCGCGCCAAGCGGCAATAAAGTCGGATTCACTGGAACTTCTACCGTCGGCAATTGTTCTTTAGCCGGAACACTTGGATGGATTTTCGCAGGATCAATCGGATTTTTCACCGATTCTTTATCCTTCTCTTTCACAAGCCCCAATCCAATTCCTCTATTTGCCGCTGCTTTTTCATTTGCTTTGCCATTTCCTTTAGTTGCTGAATTTCCTTTCGCATTTTTTCCTTTCGAAACTTTTCCAGTTTCTGAAACGTCCGCCAACGCTACGTCATCGATATACCAGCCGTCTTTAACGACACTGCCATCTGAATAGGCATTGAATGCCAAATAGATTCGCTGTCCGCTATAGTCGCCCAAATCGATTTCTGCATCCGTCCACTCGCCGGTCTCACCTTGGAATGTCTGCAATTGCGTCCATTCCTGCTGATCGGCAGAGACGAATACATGGCCATAATCCCATGCTGTTCCTGAAGACGATTGTTCGAAACTGTGCCAATGCTTAAATTGCAAGTATGCTTGCCCTTCCGGCAGATCGACCGGCGGCAATACAAGCGTTGCATTCATATTGGAATCATAAGCACCGTCCAAGTTCGTTGCATAAACTTTCTCGCCTGATGCTGCGTTTCCAGGACCTGAAGTCGGAACCCCATGTTCCCAGCTGTTCATTTCACCAAATGAAGTCCAGCCTGCCGCTGCGCCTTCAAAATCTTCAAAATACCCGACTGTGATTCCCGGTTTTACTTCGACTGTGTATTCTTCAGAAGAAATTTCGTTATTGCCAAAATCATTGATGGTCCATTTGTAAACGAATGATTCGCCTGAAACCGCTGATCCAGGAACAATCACTCTAAATTCGCCTGATTTGAAATCACCGGCTGTGCGAGCGGCATCCAGCTGCTGCCAGTCGCCATTTTCATCCAAATAATTCAGCTTTACAGAAGAAATGCTGATATTGTCTTGCACTGAAACCGTTAACGGCAACTCCATTCCTTCATAAGTTTCTGCTGGCGCTGCGTGCTCAAAAGTAGGAGCTTCCAGGTCATCGCCTTGCTTTGAAACTTGGCCTTCCAATTTGCCGATGCCGTCCAAAATTGAGCTGACTGCTTCATAGGCATCGACCAGCCCGTAGCCATACCCATGGTTTGGCGATTCAGGATAGGTGCTGTCTGTCAGCGGTGTCGCCGTATCCAATAAAATCTGCTCCATTTCATCAACGGTCAAACCGGCATCCACTTGCCGCAGCAAGGCTGCTGTCGCTGCCACTGCCGGTCCTGCCATTGAGGTGCCGTTCCAGCCGCCTTCATAAACGCCGCCTGGTACAGAAGAGCGGATATTGACGCCCGGTGCAGAAACATCCGGTTTGATTTCATCATAAGGAGATGGCCCTCTTAGCGAGAAATCAGCTACTTTATTGTTAATATCGGTTGCGCCTGTCGCAAATGATTCGGGATAATTTGCAGGCGCCGCAACAGAGGCAGGGCCGCCCGGGTTAAATAAAGTGGTATTGCCGGCAGAGAATTCCGGGAAAATTTCAGCCGCGCGCCAGTTGATGACGACATCGCGGTACCATTCATCCAAGCCAGGCCCGCCGCCCCATGAGTTATTGACAACATCCGGCGCTAGGTCTACACGGGTATTGCCTTCTGAGTCTGTCGGCGCTAAAATCCATTCCGCTGCTTCCAGCAAATCTGCATCTGTGCCTCCAGAAGCGGTAAATGCACGGACCGCAATCCATTTTGCGCCCGGTGCGACACCGATCTGGTTCGAGCCATCCGGTTCACTTCCGACCATCGTTCCGGTTACGTGCGTCCCGTGCCCTTGATCGTCATAAGGGGCATTTTGGCCAGCCGTCGCATCAAACCAGTTATAGTCATGGTTCACTTCGCCGGTAGCTGCGTTATATCCGCGATACTTTTCTTTTAATGCCGGATGGTCCCATTGAACGCCTGTATCAATGCTCGCAACGACCGTTCCGGAACCATCGATTCCAAGATCCCACGTTTCCGGGGCTTTCACGCGTTCGACACTCCATTCAATATTTGCCACATTTGATTTAGGCGCTTCGGCATTCGGAGTTTTTGTCGTAAACAATTGACGGGTTTCATTCGGCAATACTTTTTCGACTTCCGCAAAAGCCGCTACTTTCTCGGCTACTTCTTTTGTCGCTGTTACTGCCATGCCATTGACGATAAAATACGAATTGAGATCTTCTGCATTCCCTTTCGCCACTTCTTTTTCCAGGTACTCTTTTACATTCTGCTGTTCTTCAAGAGCCGTTGCCTTCAACTCGGAGACTACGGCAGAGCGCTGGGCGAGCTTTGACTTCGAAGAAGAAAGAGCCGCTTGTTCTGAAGTTTTTTTAACCGACTCAGCCACTTCTTCAGTTTCTGCCTTTTCTTTGAACTTGATCAGGAATGTGACTTTTTCGTCGTCTTTAAAATTCGTCAAAAGTCTGCTGCTCAATTTTTCTTTCGCAATTATGTTGGAATCATTTACCGACCGGTGCAATTTGCTTGCCGTTTCCGCGCTTGCAGCACCTGGTGCCACAAGTGAAAACGCCATAAGTAAGGAAGCTGCTAAACTAAAAGCTTTGATAGAACCTTTTTTCTTGCCCACTATTGTTCCTCCCTCCAAATTCACAACATTTTATTCCCTGGTTTGCCTTTAGAGCGATATCGAAAGGCAAAAAAATACACCCGTCCCCCTTCCCCAAATAATTTTGGTGCCCAGCGTCATGGTGTCATTGCTTCTGTCTAAGTTGTTGTTAACACTATACAAGAAAAAATATGTAATATTATTGAATTTTTTTAATTGATAAACTATACCTAAATATCTTAGACGTGCCAAAAGAACTAAAATTTTTAATAACAAATATAGAAAATAGCCTTATTTCATATAAAACAAAGGATTCGCATGAATCACAGACTTCCACTCTCTCTTTCTTATAGCGCCTCATTTTTTTAAAATGAACCGATGCACCTAATTGAAAATTATTCCAGAAAACCACTTTTATTTGAATCTCAAATAACTAATAAAAACCTCAACATCATGGAATACAAAATACCCATTTTAATCTATTTGTCATCTTTGTAATTCTGCTGTAAAGAAATACTTCTATAATTTTCATCTTAAAAAATTTGCAAGATCTTTAATTCTTTTTGTTGTTTTAACCAACCGGGCTTTTTCTTAGCTTATTTTTAAGATACCGCCTTTCTTCTCTAACGTTATTATGGCCATGAGTTTTAATGCCTATACAGCAGACGAGGACTTATTGCGTACGAATGCTCTGATTTCTAATTTTACTGTTTGCTTTCGGCTTTTGAAAACTTTATATTTAGAGAGGCGAAATATTAAAAAGACGAAATGAGTGGACGGATATGAAGGCTTGGATTGACAATTGGAAGTTGAATTTCTCCTCCTATAACCGAAATATTAAATTTTTCATGCTGGCAAATGTGCTGATCCAAATCGGGTTAGGCGTTTTTATGGTGATGTATAACCTCTATATTAAAGAACTCGGCATGCCCGAAACCGTCAATGGCAAAGTGATTTCCATGACAGCCACAGCCTCTGCTCTCATGCTGATTCCGGCAGGGTTTTTGAGCGACCGGTTCGGGCGCAAATGGATCATCATTTTAGGGGCGGTTTTTGGTGCCATGACTCTTTTTTACCGCAGCTTTACGGTTACAGAAACACCTCTTGTTACAGCCGCTTTTCTAACCGGCCTGTTTATGGCGTTTGTCCAAGTCTCTGGGGTGCCTTTTTTAGCGGAGAATTCAAAAGCTTCGGAGCGCGTGCAGATGTTCAGCATCTATTTTGCCTTGATGACGGTCGCCAATGTCGTCGGCAGCCTGCTCGGCGGAGTGGTTTCGGATGTATTTCAGACGATCCTGGATATGGAGGCGGTCACGGCCATCCGCTGGTCATTGCTTACCGGGGCCTTCATTTACAGCTGCGGCCTAATCCCTTTGCTTTCTTTAAAAAGCCGTTCCGCTGAAATACAAGAAAAAGAGAGCAGTGACCCGCTTGTCCCTGCAACTGACATCAATCTCAAAAAGAATTTGATCATCATTTTCCACTTTTCGTTCGCGAGTCTCCTGATCGGGCTTGGCTCCGGACTTGTTGTCCCCTATTTGAATCTTTATTTTTCCAACCGATTCGATGCATCCAATACGTACATCGGCCTTATTTTGTCGCTGGGCTCTGCGATGACGGCTGTTGCGATGCTGATCGGCCCCATGCTGGTCCAAAAAGTCGGCAAAGTCAAAGCCTTGATCATCTTCCAGGTGCTGTCTATACCGTTTTTGATTTTAACCGCTTATACGACTTCCCTGTTTCTTGCGGCCATCGGTTTTCTTTTGAGGCAGGCATTGATGAATGCCGGCAACCCGATCCAAAGTGCGATTGCCATGGAAGTGGTGCACGATAAGTACAAAGGCTTGGCGAACTCGCTCAACCAAGTGGTCTTCAATGTTGGATGGGCCACGATGGGTCCAATTGCTGCCGGGCTCGTGGTCGCTTTCGGATCATACTGGGGCTATGCCTATGCGTTCACTATCACTGCAGGACTTTACATCGTTTCGTCCATCTACTATTACTTCATCTTTGGAAAACGCAAACTCGCAGACGAATAAAAAAGGAGGGCTCCGTCGAGGAGCCCTCCTTTGATGTTTATTTTTTCTTTTTCGAAGTGAGGCGGCCAAGCAAGAATGCTCCTGCTACAAGGCCGATCGCTGTATTTGTCCGCTTATTAAATACTTGTTTTGCCACAAGATTCAAGTTTTGCGGGCGTTCAGCCAGTCTGCGCATGAAATAGCCGTACCAGTCGTCGCCAAAAGGCACATACGTACAGAAATTATAGCCTTTATTCGCCAAATCCAATTGCATGTCTTTCCGGAAACCGTAAAGCATTTGGAATTCGAATTTCTCCAACGGAATCTCGTTTTCTTCGACGAATTGGATGACGTGATTGATGATATGGTGGTCATGCGTTGCAATCGAAGTGAATTTGCCGTGCAAGAGATGGTATTCGATCAACGCGATGAAATTCGCATCGATTTCTTCGCGCGTCTGGTAAGCATACTCTGCCGGTTCTTTATAAGCGCCTTTTACAATTCGCAAACGAAGGTCTTTCCGTTCTTTTATGTCATCTTCTGCTCTATAGAAATAAGATTGGATAACGGTTCCCACGTTATCGTATTCTTTTAATAATTCATCGATTAAATCGTATGAAGGCTGGACATGTCCATAATCCTCCATGTCGATGTTGATATGCATATCGTATTTGCTTGCCGCATCCACGATTTCTTTTAAGTTCTCATAGCAGAAATCATAGTCGATATCTAAACCGATCTGAGTAGGCTTTAAGGAAATATGTGCGTCTACCCCGTTCGCATGAATGCTTTCAATGACTTCCAAAATACTGTTCTTCGCTTTTAATGCTTCTTCTTTTTCAAAAACGAATTCTCCAAGGTTATCAACGGTACAGCTGATTCCTTGAGCATTCAATTCACGGATACTTGCGATTGTCTCTTCAATATTTGTCCCTGCTACCACTGTTTGCGCACCTAATTTAAGGCCGTATTTCTTTGCAGCAGCTGTCAAAAATTGATTTTGCGACAATCCGATAAACACATCTTTTAACATTTTCTTCCCTCCTGATACAATTCACCAAAAGCCTGTTTACCTAAAAGAAAAGGGCCTTTTCCCTTAGATTCAAGCATCTATATTGTAATCCTTTTTTTCTGAACCCGCACCATTATTTTAGTTGGAATTAAAAATGGTTGCTAAAACTCTCAAAATTGTATGAGCTTTCATCTAAAAAACTCCTCGAAGCTAGAAGCTTTCGAGGAGTTTCGATCAGTTATTGATATACTTTTCAAAAACATCGCCAAAATCTTTAATGTGATATTGGTTTCGGACAGAAGTCATCCACGTGAAGCCGAAATCCGTCAGCTTGGAATATTGGACGTCCATTGCCACATCATTCGGGCGCGAATTTTGAAGCACAGTTACCGCTTTATTCAGGCTTTCGTTTGCCATCGCTGTAATGATTTCATTTTCATGCGTAATTTCAGCAATGCGCAGGAGGGATTTATACAAATCTTTCAGACGCTCAATTTGATCTTTTTGGACATCGATGCTGTAAGCGATCTGCCCTAATTTAAATTTAATTTCAATATCCAAATCGATTTTTCCGGCTGTTTCCATTACTACATCTGAAATCGAGTTTTGTGAATACGGGAATCTTTTTAACGTGCGTTTTGAAGACATGGCACTTTCGCCGTCCACATGGATCAGCGCCAAATTGGTAAAGCAATATTCGTCCGCTTTTGTTTTGATCAAGAAATAGATTTTTTCCTGGTCTTCGTGCATGACATAATCGTCTGCATCCGTTTTATCGTAGTCTTGTGGGTCAATGATTTTTCCGATATCGGATAATCCTAGAGCTTCTGAAGCCATTTTTTTGAACATCGCCAGTTCCCCTTTTCAAGATGAATATCATTCCCCCTTATTCTATCAAATATGATTCATGCCTACACCAAAATTTTGTCAGTTTAATAAATAGATAGCCAATCTTTAGTCGACTGGCTATCCGTTTTCATTCTTTATTTAACTTCCAAACTGAATAATTCAATCCCAGCGCAAAGGCCACCCAGGCAATATACGGGATCATGAGCGATCCAGCCAGTTTGTCCACACCGAAAAATTCGTAAGTGGTCAAGGTCAGAACGCCAAGCAAAGCCGTCATTTCAATTAAAGCGGTGCCGCGCATTCCCCGTTTAAAGAACAGGAATGACCAGAGGAAATTGAGCCCTAATTGAATGTCATAAGGAGCCAATGTATTTCTGCGCTCTTCTTGGCTATCCGATTTTTCATCTACCCGGTACTTCGCTAGTCCCATAGTTGTATAAAGCGTAGTCCAAACTGTCGGAAAAACCCATGGCGGCGGCGAAAAAGATGGTTTTTTCAACCGTTTGTATTTTTCTTGCGTATTGCGATTGGCAAGAGCCCCGATAATTGAGCCGCCAACCACCGGAACCAGTACACTTAACGCTAATTTTTTGCCGTTGAATTGGCCGTCTGCTTTCAACACTTCCATTATTTCTCCTCCTTACGAATCTTTTCTTTACTACTTTTTCCTTTAAGAAAAGGCCATAAACAAAAAACCATCTCCCGTGTCCGCTTCAGCAGCGGATAAGGAGATGGTTTAGTTTAATTTGAAGCAGCCAGTTTCGCCATTTTGTGGTTTCTCACGCTTAAAATTGCCCACAAGAGGAGATTGAAAACCACGACGCAAGCGGCAAGAACGGATACGCTCAAGATGAACGTTCCACTTCCGTAAGCCGAGGACATCGACTCCCGGAAACCGAGAAGCGCATAGCTCATCGGAACGAAATCATGCACATTTTGGAAAAATGAATTGGTTAATTCAATTGGGAACGTACCGCCGCTTGCACCAAGCTGAAGGACCAGAATGATCATAGCGATAAAACGCCCAGGATTTCCAAGAGCAATGCTCAAGAACATGATCAAGAACATATAGGCCAATGAGGTAACAATCGAAATGGCGATAAATTCTCCCACATGGTCCACTTGCAGATGGAAGCCGAAAATCATGATGGCATCCACAATCAAGGCTGCGGCCGTTGCTTGGACAAAGCCAAGCAAAAACTTGCTGAGCCACCAAGCAGCTCCCGAAGTAGGATGGCTTGGACGTCCGTTGATCGGAAATACTAAATTGAAAGACAAAGCCCCTACGTAAAGGCCTAATGACAAAATGTACGGAGCCATCGCATGGCCGTAGTTCGGCACTTCGCTCTTTTTGCTTTCGGTAGCGGTTGCCGGTGCCGCAATCATTTCATAGTTGGCATCCGACAAATCAGTGCCGTTGATTTCTTGTGCTCCTTCCGCCAAACGGTCGGCAAGTTCCGTTGAACCTGTTTCCAGCTTGGCAGCTCCGTCGCCTAGTTCTCCAGCGCCGCTCTTCAGCGCTTCCGCGCCGTCGCCAATGCCTGCAGCTCCGCTGGCCAGTTCATTGACACCATTGATGAGTGCCGGTGCACCGTCGTTCAATGAAGAAATCCCAGAAGCCAAATCGTCCGCTCCCGATTGAAGAGTTGCCGAATTTCCTGCCAGTTCATCGGCGCCTTGTTTAAGTTCGTTTGTTCCATCTGCTACTTTAGCGACGCCTTCTGTATAAGCAGCGGTCCCTTGCTGAAGCTGCGCTGAACCTTCTTTCAATGCGCCTGCACCTTCCACCAAGCCGTTAGAACCGGCGGACAATGCAGAAACGCCTTGACTCAGCGATTCACTTCCTTTTGCCAGACTGTCCACTGCTCCAGCCAGCTGCGGCAAAGTGCTTGCCGCTTCGTTGACGCCTGAAAGCAATTGTCCACTTCCCGCCGCAGCTTCATTGATGCCTGTTGTCAGCGATCCAGCACCCGGGATCAGTTTGCCGTTCAACGCTTGCCGAATGGTTTCATATCCACCCAAAGCGGCGCTTGCACCCGAGTTCACTTGTGCGATGGCACCGGATAAGCCCGCTGCTTGTTCAGGCAATGATCCAAGCGACTGGAAAGCCGGTAAAATGCCATTGTTCAAATCTGAATTGACTGCTGCCAAGTTCCCAGCCAACTTGTCGATAGACGCTTGTTGATTGGCTGACTGCGTGGCAGCGCTTTGTTCGATTGCCCCGATCAATTCACTTTGCTGCTCGGGCGTCAAGGCACCATAAGCAGAGGTGCTTTTTACCGCTTCTGCTGCATTGGATGAAGAGACCTTCAATTCCTCCAAGGCCTGCTGGGCTGCCGCCAAATTGGCTTGCAGCGAAGCCGCACTGTTCGCATCCCCCGCAGATGCCACAGCCGCTAATTTTTCGGCATTCTCCTGAATGCTTGAAAGACCTTGTTGAAGGCTAGTGATTTGATCTTGGCTCGGCAATCCTTGTTGAAGCGCCGTAAGCCCTTGTTCCAAGGCAGAACTTCCCGATGCCAACTCATTGAGGCCGTCATTCAATGCTTGCTGGCCATTTGCTAATTTTTGGATTCCCGAATCCGGCCCCGCCAATGCTGCTGTTTTGGATTGCAGTTCTTGAAGCCCTGCATTCAGCTGGCCGCTGCCGTTTTCGGCATCTGCCAATCCGCTGTTCAATTGCTGTGCGCCTGGAAGCAAGTTTCCAAGGCCATCTGCTAAAGCGGCTGATCCTTCGACAAGTTCTGAACCGCCCGCTGTCAGCTGGGAAGCACCGTCAGCCAATCCCGCTATACCGCTCTGCAATTGGCCGACTCCATCCGTGTACGCAAATATTCCAGTTCGAAGCTGCCCGGCACCTTCGTCCAATTGGGCGGCTCCTGCTGCAAATTGACCAGCGCCCACTTCCAATTTTTCAGCGCCTTGCTTGAAGGTTAACGTACCCGTTGCCAGTTCCCCCAGTTTTTCACTGAGTGTTGCATTTCCTTTATGGATTTCTGCAGCGCCGTCCGTCAGCTGCCCTGCGCCATCCGCCGCTTCGTCCATGCCATCTCCAATGGTCCGGATCTGGTCAAAGACAGCTTTTACATATTCTTTCGTGACACTTTCTGAAATTTGTTCCCGAATATCCGCTGTCGCTTGCTTGCTAACCGCTTCAATGAAAAATCCGCGTCCGGGGTTGGTCTCGTATTGAAGGTTCATCGTTTTCGGCTGAACGCCCATCACTGTGGAAGCATTAAATGAAAAATCTTCCGGGATCGTCAAAACCATGAAGTATTTTCCTTCCTCCATCCCTTTTTCCGCTTCTTTCGCATCGGTAAAATGCCATTCCAGATCCTCATTTTCTTTTAAATTGTCGACGAGTTCATCTCCGACTGCCAGCTGTGTTCCTTCGTATTCTGCCGGCTGGTCCTGATTGACGACAGCTACCGGCAAACGGTCTGTTTTGCCGTAAGGATCCCATGAAGCTCCGAGGAAAAATCCTCCATATATGATAGGGATGAACATCAAGACAAACATCGTGCCGATCAATAATGGTTTAGAAAGAAGTTTCTTCCACTCCATTTTCACTGTATTCACTTGTCATCACCTGATTCCCATGGTAGTACATCACTGAGAGATTCTCTATTCCAGTTTAAAGTCGGTAAATTTTCCACTCCAAATCCTTCTTTCAATAAATCTCCTGCTGACACTTTCGAAAAATATTCAATCAGCAGATTGTCGCCTTGTGCAAATACATTCCGCAAAATATTTTGGCCGCGTTCCGCATATTTCCCGTCATGAAATGCCAGCCCGATCAAGCCGGTGTCCGGGTACATCCGGATCGGGCCTTCCATTGCTTCAATGACATCCAGCATACTGATGTCGTCAACTGACTTAGCGAGGGAAACGCCGCCGTTGTTCCCTGAAACGGACATGGCAATTCCTTGCACAACCAGCTTTCTCGTGATTTTTTTCATATATGAAGGCGATACGCCCAATCGTTTGCTGATTTCATCCGAAGCTAATGGCGCGTTGCTTTCTTGTGTGGCGAGCAGCACGATGATGCAAATCGCCTGTTCCACTTTTTTGGTTAGCTGCATGATTCCACTCCTCTACTTCTACTTCTATTATCCATTATGGATATATTATGTCTATAAAGTAGTAAACCACTTTTTCACTCGGATTGCAAGGCCTAGATTCTCCCTTTAGCCAATAAAAAAATGCCCCTTGCTTCAATGGCAGTCGAAGCAAGGGGCATCTCTAATTTCAGCGGTTAAAATATTTTTTTAAATAGCCGATCACTTCAAGCCGGCAGCTTTCCGTTAGCGGCGAATCCTTTGGATGGACAAGCTCCCCGTACAACAGCTCATCCAAAAAACGCACTTCATTTTGGAACCTTTGCTGAAGATTCCCATCGAAAACCGTTAATTGAATATAAATTGAACTTCCCTGTTCCACATAATCAATAAGCGAAATTTCATGTTTCATGTTTAAAACAACCCGATAGCTTTTCCATCTGGCCCAACATCCATTTTTAATGCTGCGGGCTGTTTAGGCAGTCCTGGCATCGTCATGATATCGCCCGTCAAGCAAACTAAGAAGCCAGCGCCAAGTTTTGGAATAATCTCCCGGATGGTGACGATGAATCCTTCCGGACGGCCAAGCAATTTCGGTTGGTCGGATAAGGAATATTGAGTTTTCGCCATACAGATCGGCAACTCGTCCCAGCCGTATTTCTTCAATTCCGCCAGTTGCTTTTGGGCTTGGTCCGTCAATTGGACCGCTGCCCCGCCGTAGACTTTTTGGACAATGGTTTGGAGCTTTTCTTCTACGGCGTCAGTTTCATCATAAAGAGGAGCAAAATTTGTCGGACGGTCCAGTTCTTGCTTCACCAGTTTCGCCAATTCCAAACCGCCAGCTCCTCCTTGTTCCCATACATTGGTTAACGCCGCTTGAACGCCTGAAGCTGCTGCCCATTCCATAATTTCGCCAATTTCAGCGTCGCTGTCTGTAAGAAAACGGTTTAACGCCACCACAGGTTCAATTCCAAATTGACGGATTGTATCGACATGCTTGGCCAAATTGACCATGCCGCGTCTCACGGCTTCCGGATTTTCTTCACCCAATAAACCTTTGGCAATTCCGCCGTGCATCTTCAACGCCCGAACGGTCGCAACAATCACGACAGCATCCGGATGGAAACCGCCTTTGCGCGATTTGATATGCATAAATTTTTCAGCACCGAGATCGGCACCAAAACCGGCTTCAGTCACCACAATATCCGCCAGCTGCCTTGCTGTATTGGTCGCCATTAAAGAATTGCAGCCATGGGCAATATTCGCAAATGGGCCGCCATGGATAATGGCCGGCGTCCCTTCAATTGTCTGCACGAGATTTGGTTTAAAAGCTTCTTTTAAAAGCAGCGCCAGGGCTCCTTCCACTCCGAGGTCCCGAACCGTGACCGGTTCTTTCCCGTAAGTGTAGCCGATGACCATCTGGGCCAAGCGCTCTTTCAAGTCTTCTATAGAAGTGGCCAAACATAAGACTGCCATGATTTCAGAAGCTACCGTAATATCAAACCCGTCTTGGCGCGGCACTCCTTGTGCAGGTCCGCCAAGGCCAATCGTCACTTGGCGGAGCGCGCGGTCATTCATATCGAGAGCCCGTTTCCACGTAATTCTCCGAGGATCGATTTGGAGCGCGTTGCCCTGGTGCAGGTGATTGTCAATAAAAGCAGCAAGGGCGTTATTCGCGGAAGTGATGGCGTGAATATCTCCGGTAAAATGCAGGTTGATGTCTTCCATCGGCAACACTTGGGCAAATCCGCCGCCGGTCGCCCCGCCTTTTACGCCCATGACCGGACCAAGCGATGGTTCACGAAGAGCCACAATGACCGATTCCTTCAATTGGCTGAATGCATCTGCAATCCCTACCGTAACGGTAGACTTTCCTTCTCCCGCCGGAGTCGGGCTGATGGCCGTCACTAACACCACTTTTCCAAGCCGTGCAGCTGGAAGCAGCGCTTGAACGTCGATTTTCGCTTTGTATTTTCCGTATAGCTCAAGGGCGTCCGCTGGAATTCCCGCTCTTTCTGCAATTTCTCCGATAGGCAAGATCTCCGCATTTGAAGCAATGGATAAATCCGTGTTCGACATTCATTTCCCCACTTTCAATTTTTCTTTTATTATACCTTGCCCTTGGAAGAAAAGAAAAAACCGCCTCCTTAAAAAAGAAGGCGGCCTCTTTTGCAAGCCTGGTTAAAATTTGAAAAACCCACTTAAGATCAATTCCGGAAAATCCTCTTCAATCACGGCATCTAAGCCGTTCTCTTCCAATTGTTCGTAGAGTTCTTCATCTTCTGCGATGCGGATGGCATCGGTTTCCGACTCCTCATTTTCGTGGAATTTAATGATGTATTTTTTCAACCCATTCTTTTCAATAACAAAAATGGTGAAGGGTTCGTATTTTTTTACATTTCGCAAATTTTGATGCGCCACGACAGAAGCTGCATCCATTTTCTCCAAATGGTTATAAAGAAACCCTTCCGAACGCTCTTTTTCAGCAGAAATATAATTCATTTTCGAATGATGGCGGTTGATGAAGCGCTCGGAAAGATTTTGATGAAAAGAGATGGTTTCCCATTCCACTAGATGCCGGTATTTCTCGATAAAACGCTCCGTCAAGCATTGGTTGCGGGTAATGCTGTTCCAATCGACTTTTTCTGGATGTCGGTCAATCAATGACATCGGCAATTTCTGAAACAGCGAGAGCGCCTTCCATGATAAACGGTCCTGATGCTTCTCGATAAAAGCCGGAGACAAACCCTTGCCATGATTGACGTTCTTTTTCATCGAAATCAGGGTCCAATATTTCTTGTCGTCAAACTCCCGGCCTTCTTTTTCGAAGGTTTTCACTTGGCGCTTCGTCAAGCCTTCAAGTGCCGGCTGCCATTTAGCCGCTTGGCTGAACTCTTCGATAAATGACTCAGAAAGCATCTGTTCCGCTGCAACTGCATGCCAATACAGCCGGTGGCTAAACTCCCGGATAAAAGCCTCCGATAGCACTTGATGGCCCGACACCAAATACCAATTGACTTGGCCGCTGTTAGCTCGGATAAATTCCTCGGATAAGGCCTCTTCTTCACATATCCGGTTCCAGGAAATCGCTCGTTTATCTGGATAAGCTTTCGCTTCCATCAACTCTGTTATGGAATTAAACATCTTTTCCACTCACTTTCTCAATCTGTTTATGTATATTTTATCACGCAGACAAAAGCCCTTTAAACAAAAACCCCGCAGACCGGACAATCCGGATGCGGGGGAGTTTCAATCAACGGCCATTTTCCTTATCGTCCGAGTCGGCAACATTTCTGCGCTCTTCCGGAAAATCGAGATCCTCGCGAGATTCCTGTGCCTGCTCTCTGAATTCCTGTTCCAATTGCTTGTTCTGCAGCTCATCTTTGTTTTTATCTCTAGCCATGCAATCCCTCCCTAACTTTTTATTATCCCCCCTATTCCCTGATAAAAAATTGATAAACGGATAATGCATTTTTCAGGAAAATATACGCATGAACTTTAGCGCATGGCTCTTTCTCAAAGAGAAAAGCCCTGCCTCCCAGTGGATCTGGAAGGCAGGGCTTCATCTTATTTTTTCTTCACGATGGCAACTGTACAGCGCGACACGCAAATAAGCCGTTCTTGTTCATCGACAATTTTGATGTCCCACACCATGGTGGTCCGCCCTTTATGGAGCGGCGTCCCAATAGCTGTCACCAGACCATCTTGCTTGCCTCTTAAATGATTGGCATTGATCTCCAAACCGACCGCATACTCCGTTTCCTGGTCGATCAAGTTCCAAGTGCCCACACTTGCTACTGATTCGGCAAGCACGACAGAAGCGCCGCCATGCAGCTGCCCAAAAGGCTGATGCGTGGCAGCATGGACCGGCATCGTGGCCACTACCCGATTCTCTTCCATTTCGGTAAATTCGATACCGAGCACTCCTGCAATGGTCTGTTCTACTGGCTTCATCTTCATCTACTACAACTTCCCTTCTCTTCAATCAAAATCAGTTCCTGGAAATGCAAAAGATTGTTTGCCGCTAGGAATTGGAACCGCTCTCAATTTTCTGTTCGCGCAAGAGGAACTTTTGGATCTTTCCGCTGGCGTTGCGCGGCAGTTCATCCACGAAACGGTAGTGTCTTGGACGCTTAAAGCGTGCCAGGTTTTCATTTTTTACACAAAATTCTTCCAGCTCTTCTGCCGTTAGAGAAGGGTCTTTTGAAACGATGAACGCCAGCACCGATTCTCCCCACTTCTCATCCGGCATGCCAAGAACCGCTACATCCATTACCGCTTCGTGTTCATGAAGGACATCTTCCACTTCCCGCGGATAAATATTTTCGCCGCCGCTGATAATCATATCATCGACGCGGTCCGCTACATACAAATAGCCGTCTTCATCCATGAATCCGAGATCGCTTGAATGATACCAGCCTTTGTACAGCGCTTTTTCTGTGGCATCCGGCCGGTTAAAATAGCCGACCATCATCGAAGGGCCCCTAACGATGATTTCTCCAACTTCGCCAGGCTTTAGGATGGCATCGGGTTCCGATGGCCCGTCTTCATTTGGCTGAACAATCCGGATTTCATGGTTATAGGCAGCCCGCCCTGCAGAACCGGCTTTCGTCAGCTGCTCATCTTCCGCAAGAAATGTAATGGCCGGCCCCATTTCCGTCTGTCCATAAGCCTGGATCAAATCGATGCCGAGTATTTCTTTTACTTGTTTGACCAAAACCGGCGCCATTGGAGCTGCCCCGTATAGTCCGCATCTCAGCGTATCGACTTTAGAAGCTGCCCCTTCCATTTGCGCCATCATGCTCCACATGGTCGGCACTGCAAACATCACGGTGATGCCTTCTTTATGAATGATGTCCAGTGCAATGGCCGGATGGAATTGATGCATGATGATGCTGGAGGCGCCCGACTGGACCCGCGGAATGATATTGCAATGCAATTCCGCACAATGGAACATCGGCGCAGCGACCAACCCAATGTCTTTCGGCGTATATTTTAACAGCGCGATGCATACGAGGCTCTGTTCTGCCATATCCCGGTGGCGGTGGATCACGCCTTTTGGCCGACCCGTCGTGCCGCTCGTATACATGATGGCATAAGTGTCCGTTTCCTCCACTTCTACAGCCGGTTTTCCGGTTGGAGAAGATTGCGTGATTTCGTTGTAGTTCTTTGCATAATCTGGCGTTTCTGCATCGATAAACCAGAAGCCGATATTGGGAAAATCAGCTTGAATAGCAGCTACCGGCTCCTTCAAAGCCTCTTCAAATAAAACAATTTTAGGGCTGGCATCAGTTAAAATAAAAGCAAGTTCTTCAGATTTCAAACGGAAATTGATCGGATTGAATATCGCACCAATTTTGGCGCAGGCAAACATGGCAGTCGGCAGTTCAATATTATTAAAAAGATAGGTGGAAACACGGTCGCCTTTTTCAACTCCTGCTGCAGTCAAAGCATTAGCCAAACGGTTTACTTCTGCGTCCCATTGAAGATACGTCCAGCGATAGCCTCTTCGCAAATCCACAATCGCTTCCTTGTCCGGTAATTTACTCACTGTCTGATCAAAAATTCTGCCGAGCGTTGCGTACATTCCCCCAACCCCTTCACCTTTTTATGAACAGCAATTCATTTTGTTTCCACCTTTAATGATGTCAGATTTATGAGAACAACGCAATAACTTTTCAGAAAATTTAATCGATTCTATTCAACTTTTCAAGACCCGATATAATGGGTAAAGAGAAAACAGAATGGGGGGGGATGAAAATGAATCCTTTAGAAGTTCAATACAATGGCATCGTTTTGCTTTACGGATATCTTCAGCGTTTATTTGTCTACGGAAAAGTGAAAAGCATGCTCGGAGCAGTGCCCGAAAAGCTTGAAATCGACAGTTTGCCGTCATTGCTCGATAAAACCAGTGAGATATTCCAAAACTTCGACACAAAAAACGGTTTGTCAAAAGAACAGCAGCAAGAATTGCTGGCCATTCTTGCGACCGTAAAAAAGTTGGTTCCACATACTGTAGAGAAATTGGAAAATCCTGAGCTCTCCGACCAATTGGCAACTGCAGGAGCGGCTTTATATGCGGAAGAATATATCAATAACGGGATTATTCATCTTGGCATGTTGTTCAATCCGACAATTGCTGATCGTTTTCGCCAGCACATTCCGCATTTTCAAAACCGGGTGAACGGCATCAATCTCTTTGTCGACAAAACAGCAAACCAGAAAAGCTTACACTCCAACGAACTGGCACAATTGGAATCCTGGTATGCCGATGCCATGAAGAATGCTTCCAACATCGGCGCTGATTTCCAAAGCATTTACAAATACATCAACACAAAAGTTAAATAAAGAAAAAGGAGTGGCACCAAAATAATTTGGGTCCACTCCTTTTCTTTATTTAAAAAACTCGGGCAGCCCGCTCGCTTTCATCGGGAATTCAGCCGGACGTTTTTCAACGAACGACTGAATTCCTTCATTGGCATCAGCGTTTTGCCCGGCCCAGTGCAAAAATTTCGATTCAATTAAATGAGAAGCTTCCGGATGGTCTTGCCCGAGCATCTTCCATAGAAGCTGCCGCGTAAAACTATTGGAAGTGGCCGCTGTGTTTTCGGCAATCTCGCGTGCAATTTCATAAGCTTTTGCTAGCGGTTCATCCGACTCATATTGAACCAGTCCGCTGCTGACAGCTTCACCCGTCGGGATATACCGGCCAGTCAGGGTCCATTCCAGGGCTTTTCCGATGCCGACAAGCCGCGGCAAAAACCAGCCCGAACCTGCTTCCGGGCCAATTCCACGGCGTCCAAAAACAAAACCGATTTTTGCATCTTTTTTCACAATCCGGATATCCATCGGCAAAGTCATCGTCATGCCGATCCCGACAGCCGGCCCATTAATCGCCGCAATGATCGGCTTGTTCACTTCATATACCTGCAAGCTGACCTGTCCGCCTAGATCCCGATAATCTTCAGCCGATTGCTCGGAAGAAAATGTCGAGCCTCCTTCGGATAAATCCATGCCTGCACAAAATGCCCGGCCGCTGCCGGTCACCACAATGACACGGACCGCGTCATCCTTGTTCACGTTTTTATAGAAATCCAAAAGCTCCTCATTCATTTTTTCCGTATAGGCGTTCATTTTGTCCGGACGGTTCAAGGTCAGCGTCAAGATGCCGTCCTCTAACTCCGTTTTAATCGTTTCGTACAAGTTTAGCCACTCCTTCCTCATACTCAGCAATCAAAGTTTCCACAATCTCTTTCGTCGTTTCCCGTTTTGTAATGGTAGTGACGCCGTGGCCGGCAGACCAGATATCGCGCCACGCTTTCGCATTGACTAAATGAGATAAATCAATCTCCTCTTTTGGCTTCAAGGTTTTCGGATCGATTCCTTGTTTGACCAAGCTCGGAACAAGCACATTCACAGGCACTCCGCTAAATGAATCGGTATAGAGGATATCTTCAATCGAAGAATCGATGACCATTTGTTTGTATTCTTCAGGGGCAATGCTTTCATCAGCTGCTAAAAAACGGGTGCCCATATATGCATAGTCAGCTCCCATCATTCTGGCAGCAGCGACATCTGCTCCCGTCGAAAGAGAGCCGGATAAAATAATCGTGCCTGTATAAAAGGCTTTGACTGCGGCAATGAAAGCGAAAGGATTTAATGTTCCGCCATGGCCGCCAGCTCCGGCACTCACCAGCACCAATCCGTCGACTCCGCTTGCGGCCGCTTTTTTCGCATGCCGGACATTGGCCACATCCGAATAGATCAATCCGCCATATGCATGAACGATTTCGATCACTTCAGCCGGCGAACCAAGTGAAGTGATGACGATTGGCGGCTCATAGCGCTGGATCATTTCCAAATCTTCTTCATAGCGTTTATTCGACCCGCGATGGCAGATGAAATTGACTGCCCAAGGCTTATCGCCAAGAGCAGTTTTCACTTCTTCCAGCCAAGCCGCGCATTGCTCAATCGGCCGGGCATTTAAAAGAGGAAAGGATCCGATGACGCCTGCATTGCTGGATTCGATGACCATTTTAGGCGTAGAGACAAGAAACATCGGCGAGACGATGACCGGCAGTTTAAGCATGCTCAATCACCACCGCAATTCCTTGGCCGCCTCCGATGCACAGGCTTGCAACTGCGTACTTGCCGCCGCGGCGCTTCAATTCGTATGCGGCTGACAACAAGACCCGGGCACCGCTCGCCCCCACCGGATGCCCGAGGGCAATCGCTCCGCCGTGGACGTTCACTTTGCTGCGGTCGAGCCCCAGCTCTTTTTCGACCGCCAAATATTGGGCGGCAAATGCTTCATTCACTTCAATGAGGTCCATCTCTTCCAACGACAAGCCCGCGCGAGATAAGGCTTGTTTAATCGCCGGCACAGGTCCGATCCCCATCACGGTCGGGTCGACCCCTGCAACTCCCCAGGAAACGATGCGGGCAATCGGCTTTAAACCATGCTTGTCGACGGCCGCTTGGCCCGCCACTACGACTGACGCTGCGCCGTCATTAATGCCGGATGCATTTCCGGCTGTGACCGTCCCGTCTTTTTTAAATGAAGGGCGGAGCGTCGAAAGTTTTTCTGCATTGGCATCGGGTTTGATGTGTTCATCTTTGTCAATGAGTGCAGTGCCTTTTCTTGTTTTCACTTCAACACCGACGATCTCTTCGGTAAATACGCCATTGTCCGACGCCGCTGCTGCTTTTTGGTTGGATTCTACGGCATACGCATCCTGTTCTTCGCGGGAAATTGAATACTGTTCAGCCAGTTTCTCCGCTGTCATTCCCATGCCGTTGCCGGTATATTGATCTGTCAGCGTGGCCGTCAGCATATCTTCAAATTGCATGTTGCCCATCTTGGATCCATTGAAACGCTGCTTGAAATTCGAGTAAGGCGACATCGACATATTTTCCGCACCGCCAGCCAGCACAAGATCCGCTTCACCAAGCAAAATATGCTGCGCCGCTGAAACCACTGCCTGCGCTCCCGAACCGCAAAGCCGATTTAATGTAAGTGCCGGCACTTCTTTCGGCACTCCAGCTTTCAACCCGATGTGCCGCGCCAAATAGGCCGCATTCAGGCTTGAGTGAATGACATTGCCGTAAATGACGTGGTCGATATCTTCCGCTTTGACATTCGAACGCTTCAACGCCTCGATTGCGGTTGCTGTTCCAAGTTCCGTCGCTTCTACATTAGCAAATGACCCTCCAAAAGAAGTAAAGGCTGTTCTTGCTCCGTCCACTAAATACACATTCTCCATTTTCCTATTCCCCTTTCGAATTTCCTGTTCGTTACGAAACCGTGTTTTCCGCTTTCCGCAACGTATGCTTCAACACTTTTCCTGAGGCGTTTCTTGGCAATTCTTCCATGAATTCGACTTCCAAAGGCACTTTGTATTTGGCCAGTTGAGTCGCGCAATAGTCTTTAATCGCTTGTTCTGAAATTTTCTGGCCCTGCTTTTTCACAGCGTAAGCTTTCGGCACTTCCCCGTAGACTTCATGCGGCACCCCTACCACCGCTGCTTCCAGCAACTGCGGAATCTGATAAAGGACTTCTTCGACTTCAACGGGATAGACATTTTCACCTCCGCGGATAATCATGTCTTTTTTCCGGTCAACGATATACAATAATCCGTCTTCATCAAACTTCCCCAGATCTCCCGTATAAAGCCAGCCGTTCCGGATTGTCTGATGGGTCGCTTCCTCATTGCGCAAGTAGCCTTTCATCACCTGCGGTCCTTTGACCACAATTTCACCCACTTGCCCAGCAGGCAGCGATTCGCCGAATTCATCCGCGATGCGGATTTCCGTTTGGGGCAGCACTTCACCGACGGAGCCGATTTTATCGAGCGCAAATTCATCTTTCAGTGACGAAGCCGCCGGTGCATTCTCGGTTTGCCCGTAGCAATTTTGCAGGCCGACATCCGGAAAGATTTCTTTCAACTTTTTCACCAGTTCATACGGCATCGGCGCAGCTCCGTAGCAGAACAGCCGAAGTGCCGGCAATCGGGTTTCCCGGATAGCCGGCATATTCAATAGGATGCTATACATGGCCGGTACGCCGAAAAACATCGTTGGCGCTGACTCTTGAAGCATGCGGACTGTGCGATCGGGCGAAAAAGCTTCTTCTATAATAAGGGAGCCGCCCTTATAGGTAACAGGGACGACAAATACATGCGCGGCCGCACAATGAAATAGCGGCGTCGCGACCAGCATCCGGTCATTCTCTGTAATGGCCATCGCTTCCGACCAAATTTCAGCCGCCGCGCGGATATTCGCATGGGTCAACATGACCCCTTTCGGTTTTCCAGTCGTTCCGGAAGTGTACATGACCACGGCCGTATCTTCCGGCTGCAGGGCGACCGGCCGGAAAATCAGCGCTTCGTCCGCAATCACTTGTCCTACCCTATCTTCGCCGCCAATTTGAAGAACGTCTTGAAATGAATGCGCAGTCTTTTGGATCGTCTCTTCAATCCGGACGTCATAAATCAGCGCTTTCGCTTCGGAATTCAAGAAAATATATTCCACCTCCGGCGCTGCCAGCTTGGTGTTTACAGGCATCGCGGTAAATCCGCCTAATTGAATACCGAAATAGCAGACGAGGAAAATATCCGAATTTAACGCATACAGCGCGATAATGTCATCTTTTTCATAGCCTTTCTGTTGAAAATAACTGGCTACGCGTTTCGCTTTTTCATAAAAGGAATGGTACGTCCAAGTTCTCCCTTCATAAGTCGTGTAGATTTTTTCCGGCTGGCGTTCAGCGTAATGGGCAATGCTTTCGGTAATGAACATATTTTTCCCCCTTTGAATGAATAAAGCCATGATTTAATTTTGTAAGGGTTTTCATTTTTTCAGAAATGAAACCTTGATTTAACAAAAAACAGCCGTTAATTTGTCAGAAAATTCTTACCTTATGATAAATATTAGCGCCTTTCATTTTGAAATGCAATGGATTTTTACCTTTTCGTTTAATTTTCAAACGTTTGTTCAAATAAATGGATGCATTTTATTCTTAAGTTTTGTAATTGAGAAACTGCAAAGATTTTTTCAATTCTATTCAATAGAAGCAGAATCAATCCCCCTTTATTTATAATGATTATTATTAAGGTTTGATTTTAATTTAAAAAATGTTATCATTAAAAGTGTAATGTTTTACATAATAATGAGAATGAGGTGTTCGAAAGATGAGTACAGAGAAAAGAACTCTAACGACTAGCTGGGGAGCCCCGGTTGGCGACAACCAGAATTCACAGACAGCTGGCCAACGCGGACCAGTATTGCTTCAAGATGTTCATCTTCTTGAAAAATTAGCGCATTTTAACCGGGAACGTGTTCCTGAGCGTGTTGTCCATGCGAAAGGCGCCGGCGCCCACGGATACTTTGAAGTCACACAAGATGTAACAAAATATACAAAAGCGGCTTTCCTTTCTGAAGTCGGCAAACGTACAGACATGTTCGCACGTTTCTCTACAGTAGCTGGAGAACTTGGATCTGCTGATACCGTTCGCGACCCACGCGGATTCGCTTTGAAATTCTATACAGAAGAAGGAAACTACGATCTAGTCGGAAACAACACACCGATCTTCTTTATCCAAGATGCGATCAAATTCCCTGACTTCATCCATACACAAAAACGCGACCCACGCACGCACTTGAAAAACCCTAACGCAGTGTGGGACTTCTGGTCATTATCTCCAGAATCCTTGCACCAAGTAACTTACTTGATGGGCGACCGCGGAATCCCTGCGACGCTTCGCCACATGCACGGTTTCGGAAGCCACACATTCAAATGGACAAACGCTGAAGGCGTATCCCACTGGGTGAAATACCACTTCCTGACTGAACAAGGCATCAAAAACATCACACAAGAAGTAGCGGACAAAATTGCCGGTGAAAACCCAGACTTCCACACAGAAGATCTGTTCAACGCAATCGAAGAAGGCGACTTCCCTGCTTGGAAAATGTACGTTCAAATCATGCCATTGGAAGATGCGAACACATACCGCTTCGACCCGTTCGATGTAACGAAAACATGGTCTCATAAAGACTATCCGCTAATCGAAGTTGGACGCATGGTGCTTAACCGCAACCCGGAAAACTATTTTGCTGAAGTTGAGCAAGCAACATTCTCACCTGGCACATTGGTTCCTGGTATCGACGTATCACCGGACAAAATGCTTCAAGGGCGTTTGTTCGCTTACCATGATGCACACCGTTACCGCGTAGGCGCTAACCACCAGATGCTTCCGATCAACGCTGCGAAAAACCAAGTAAACAACTACCAGCGCGACGGCCAAATGAACTTTGGCAACAACGGCGGCGGTTCTGTCTACTACGAGCCAAACAGCTACGGCGGCCCAACTGAAACTGCTGCTGCGAAACCAGCACCGCTTGAAGTTTCAGGCATGACCGATTCCGTTCCTTACTACCAGGAAGACCACTACACTCAGCCGGGCGACTTGTACCGCCTGCAAACTCCGGAAGAGCAAGAGCGCCTTGTTGCTACTTTCGTCGGCGGCTTGAGTGCAGTCGATAAAGAAGATATCAAACTTCGCCAAATCGGCCACTTGTACAAAGCGGATCCTGAATTTGGAACACGCGTTGCAGAAGGACTTGGGCTTCCAGTTCCTGGCCTTACTGAAACAAAATAAACCCAATTTTTGCGGCCACCCTTTTTAAAGGGTGGCCGCTTTTTTATTTGCAGCCTGCCCGCAAACAAAAAAGAGAACAGCTTCGACGGCCGCTCTCCTGTTTTATTTATTTTCCAGCTAATAACTCTCCAATAATTTCTTCTGCCAAATCTTTGCCGTTCTGAATGCAGGCACCGATCCCCACACCGTAGAAAGAAGCACCAGCAAGCTTAACGTTCGGTACAAGTTTTTCCATTTTATCTTCTAAGGCAGCCACCGCCGTCTTATGCTGCATCGTATAATTCGGCATCAAGTTCTTCCACCCTGTCACTTCGACCGATACGGGCTTGGCTTCAATCCCTAAACTTTTTCGAATGTCAGATAAAGCCGCTCCAGCCAATTCCGGTTCCGATAAATCTTTTAGCTGTGCATAGGAAGGATTCGAACTTTTATAAAACAGCCGAACAAGCAAGTTGCCTTTCCGGGAAGTATGCGCCCATTTCCGGCTCGTCCACGTACAAGCATTGCATAGAAGATCACTGTTCCGGGAGACGATAAATCCGGTGCCATCAGCCGGCAGATCCGCATCCGGCAAATCAAAGCCGAGATACACGCTCACGAGTGAGGAAGTTAAAAGTTGGTCGAACTCTTCGTCTAATTCCGGGACGTCCAATAAAGATTGTGCTGCCCGGTGCGGCGTTGCCAGCACGACATAATCCGCGTTGACCGTTTCGCCATTGCCAAGTTTCACTTCATAGCCAACTTGAGTTTTTTCCACTTTTTCCGTCTGAACGCCTTTTACGATGGAGGCATCTGCCAATGTTTCTTCTAACCGGTCGATCAGCACCGACATCCCTTCATCGAACGAGATGAATTTCTTATTTGCCGTTCCTTTGAAATGGGCTGCATTCGCTTCGAACCCTTTGATGATGCTGCCATACTTATTCTTATAATCGACTAAATACGGCAAAGTCGTCGCCAATGTCAGTTCGTACAAATCCCCGGAATACACGCCGGACAAAACCGGCGCAATTTGGTTTTCGACCAGTTCTTTGCCGAGAAAAGCTTCCAAAAATTCACCGATGGAACTGTCTTTCGTAAACGTTTCATTGGCTGTTTCAAAATCCTTGAGGGCTTCTTGCTTCCCTTCTTCTGAAACGAGCGTCGAACTGAACAATGCTTCTTTGTTCATGGGAATCCCGAAAACCGAATCGGCCGGAATGGCATGCAGTTTATTGTTCGCATATAAATAAGAAATGCCGGTTCCATTATAGACGACGCGTTCTTGCAAACCCAGGTCTTCAATAAGCGGCATGACGCTTGCATGGCGCGCGACAATTGAATCCGCTCCTGTTTCCATGATGAATTCCTTATCTTTGGCTGTTTTGATTTTACCGCCGAGCAGCTCATCTTTCTCAATCAATACAAGATTCAACTCGAGGTTTTGCTGCTCTTTTAACTTTTGCAAATAATGCATAGCGGAAAGCCCCGTAATGCCTCCGCCGATAATTGCAGCCGTTTTCATGGTTCATCCACTCCTTGTGATTCCATTTTATCAGTAAATATCCGGTTCAACAGAAGAGAGTTTGACAGTTTTACTACGCTTTGATTTTCTTTTTGGATTGCGTTTCATCAAAAGTTTTGGTTTGATTATGAGAGAGACATTACCGCATAGAGGAGAGAATGAAGATGTTGAATGCTATTGACCAGAATATCATAGAACGCCGAACGATTAAAAAATTCAAATCCGACCCAATCGATATAGAAGAAATTATCGAGTTGTTAAATATTGCCAAATGGGCGCCGAACCATACAATAAACGAGCCGTGGCGCTTCCAGCTTTACGCTGGCGAAGGGAAAGAAAAATTCGTCCAAGCCTACATCGATGCCATGCCAAAAGAAGACGGCGTCACACCACAAAAAGTGTTGAACAAAGCAAAATACTTCCGTGAAATCCCGCTGCATCTTGTTGTGATCATGCCCGAAGATCCACGCCAAAGACGCTGGGATGAAGATTACGGCGCGATTTCTTCCCTGCTGCAGAACTTCCAACTGGCAGCCTGGGCTCGGGGCATCGGCATGATTTGGCGCTCGAACGATTGGATCTACAATCCGATATTCCGCCATTCCATCGGTGTCCAGCCTGGAGAGAAAATTGTCGCTACGATGATGATCGGCTATCCGCAGCATGTTCCTGAAAAACGGGAACGCACCGATATCCGCGAAAAACTGACCATTATTTCCGAATAAAAAACTCGTCTCAGACGCCGAATTCCGGCCGAAGAGACGAGTTTTTTTACATATAGCTTCATCCTTTACTGCAAAGTGGTCATCGCTCCGACTGCTCCTGAGAACTCCCCGTTCTCCAAAAATAGCGGAGTGGATCCGCGCAGAATTGTGTAGCTTTCGACAACTTCCTTCAGTAGCGGATTATGGATGAACGAAGAGCCGATATAGATGACCAGTGAACTGTCGCATTGGCGGGCAGCCTGCACACTGACGGTACTGACGGTTTCACCGACAAGTCCGATTACCGTTGCCAATAATTCTTCTTTCGTCAATTCATCCGATATGGAAAAAAGGTCATTTCCAAAGTTGCTCGCTGTCAGTTCGCCGGAAATCGGCGGTTCTTTTCCTTCATATATATGCTTTACTTTTAAGTCGATCCGTTCACGTGAACCCTTGCTTGCAAGCCGGACGATTTCTTCGTAATCGCTGACCCCGGTCAATAAATGGCTTAAGCCCACTAAAGTGCCGCCGCCGACTCCCGTGCCCCCTAAACGTTCTTGGCTGTCGTTTTGAATGCAATGAATCGAAGTCCCCGTCCCTACATTGGTGACCAGATAAGTCGTTTCACTCCGTCCCATTTTGCTGAGCAAAAACTGCACACCGCGGTGAGTCGCTTCAAATTCAACGATTTCCTTTGCTTGTTTAGTCAGCAGTGAACGCAGTACGCCTGATTTTCCGCCTGTCAGGCAAATTTCGCAATCGCCTAGGCCATTCACCCATTTCGCCACTCCTTCTATATCGGCTATCGGGGATTTCTTAAATTGTAGTTGGCCATTTTCGGTGTACGCAATTTTAATTAGCGTACCTCCCGCATCTATTCCGATAATCATTTTGCACCTGCTCTTTCTGAATACCAGCTGTCTTTAATTGCACACGATGAAATTCTACCATAATCTTTTAAGATTTGGTGCAGTTTTCCACGAGATTGAAGACGGGCGGCTCCAAAGCGAGCCGAATAGAAAAGTTGGCTTCGCCCGGCTCCATTTTCTCTCCATAAAATAAGAGCCGCCTTCTTATCGGATAGAAGGCGGCTCACTTTTCAATTTTCTCTTTTACAGCTGTCTGAATCCGCCTGTATTGGCGCGGACCTTCACTTCAGCATATTTCTTGATATCGCTTTCCTTCGAAAGCAATGTACCGACAACCCCGCCGATAAAGCCAAGCGGAATAGAAATGATTGCCGGGTTGGTCAGCGGGAAGATCGGTGTACCGGTGATAATCGCTGCGCCAGCTTCCGGATTCATTACGCTTGGGCTGATCGATACCAGGATTAACGCTGAAATCAAACCGGTTAAAATAGCCGAAATAGCCCCTGTCGTGTTGAATTTCTTCCAGAAAATCGTATAGATGATAACCGGCAAATTGGCACTCGCTGCGATACAGAATGCCAACGATACCAAGAACGCTACGTTCAGGTTTTGAGCGAAAATCGCCAACAGGATTGAGAACACAGATACGCCCACAGATGCGTATCGTGCAGCCAGCATCTGCTCTCTTTCAGAGGCCTTCCCTTTCTTGATGATTTGGCCATAAATGTCATGGGCAAAAGCGGAAGCTCCTGTCAACACAAGCCCTGCTACTACAGCCAAGATCGTTGCAAATGCCACGGCTGAGATAAAGGACATCAAAATGTCTCCACCAAGCGCCTGGGCAAGGAGCGGAGCTGCCATGTTCCCGGCGGCATTCGTGCTGATAATTTTCTGGGAACCTACGAATGCGGCAGCGCCGAATCCAAGGAAAATGGTCATTACGTAGAAAATGCCGACAATCCAAGTCGCCCACATAACCGAGCTTCTTGCCGTTTTCGCATCACGCACCGTAAAGAAACGCATCAAAATATGCGGCAAGCCGGCTGTTCCGAGAACAAGCGCCAACATAAGCGAGATCGTATCCAACGGAATCGTGTATTTCACGCCCGGATTCAAGAATGCTTCACCATGCGGCGTAGCTGTTTTCACTTGGGCAAACATTTCCAGGATGCTGAAATCAAAGCGCTGCAGCACCAGGAAAGAAAGAATAACGGTACCCACCATTAAAAGAACGGCTTTAATGATCTGAACCCAGCTTGTCGCTGTCATGCCTCCAAATAGGACGTAAATGGTCATCATGAAACCAACCAAAAGCACAGCCCATAAGTAGTCAATCCCGAAAAGCAGCTGGATCAATGCGCCCGCCCCTACCAACTGGGCAATCATGTAGAAAATGACAATGGTTATGGAGCTCAATGCGGCCGCTCCCCGAACTTTTTTTGCATTAAATCGCGCATTGATCATATCGGCTAATGTATACTTCCCTAAATTGCGAAGAGGTTCGGCTACGATAAACAAAACGACAAGATAAGCAACCAAATAGCCGATGGAGAAAAGGAAGCCATCAAATCCGAACAAAGCAATGGAACCCGCAATCCCCAGGAAGGAGGCTGCTGACAAATAGTCGCCTGCAATGGCCATTCCGTTTTGCCAGCCGGTCAACCCTCCACCAGCCGTGTAAAAATCGCTTGTCGAATTGGTTCGTTTCGCCGCGTAATACGTAATGACAAGGGTCATCGCAACGATGACTAAGAAAATAACAATTACGGTCGCATTCATCGATTTTCCTCCTTGTCATAGTTAAAATCTTTTAACGTGTCTTGAGCCATCTTGTCAAACTTTTCTGCCCGCTTCATGTATACGGTTACAAGAATCCACGTCATGGCAAACAAGCTGAAGGCGAATACCCATACCCAGGAAATGTCCCCAATAAAAGATGCTTCGAGAATGCTGGAATACGAAATAATAAAATTAAATAAGAGATAAAGTCCTAAAAAGAGTATCGTTGTGGGAATTAAAAATGCCTTTTTCTTTTTCATTAATTCTTTAAACCCTGCTGAAGATTCAATGGCTAAAAAGTCCAGGACATGTCCTGCTGCTCTTGTATCAGAAACGGTACTGCCGCCTTTCACTTTGCTGCTCCCCTTTGAACGCGCAAGTTCTGCATTGGTTTCTGCAATTGGTTTTGACAAATACAACACCCCTTTAAAATTTTAATTTTTCTGAATCTAAAAATAATTAAAACATCCATAAACATCCAAGTCAACCACCGTCATACAAAATGTGGTAATATCAGAAAATTTTTCTCTTCAGACGAAATAAAAACCTCAGAAGCTGCCGACTAGCCGGCTCTTCCGAGGTTTCTTTTTATTGATTATTCTTCCGTAGATTTCTTCGCAGCAGAGGAATTGAAGAGCTCCAATAAACGCTCGTCTTTCTGCAAGATGTCGAGGGCGAGCAAACCGTTTCCTTCCGCTGTTTTCGGATAGCCAAGAGACACGGTTCTTCTGACCAATTGAGCGTATAGTTCCGCTTCCGTCAACTCCCGCTGGAATTGCTTTTCTGCAATATTCTTGATCAGCGCCAAAGCTCCGGACACATGAGGCGTCGCCATCGAAGTTCCCGACAGGCTTGCATACTTCCCCCCGGGGTAAGCCGAATAAATATTCATGCCCGGAGCCACCAAGTCAATTTCGTTGTTGGTATTGCTAAAAGGCGCTATTTTGCGGCTGAAATCTACCGCCCCCACTTGGATTACTTCCCCGTAGGCCCCAGGATAAGCAAATTCATCCGTTTGAGGGCTGTCATCTCCTTCATTTCCGGCAGCGCAGACTACCGGAATCCCCGCATCCACTGCCCGTTTTACCGCTTCATACAATTCAGGAATATCTTCAGGGCCGCCGAGAGACATCGAAATCACACTCGTCCGCTCACCTTTTGGCCCTCTCCAATCGACGGCATAGTGGATGCCGTCAATAATGCCGGCATATTCTCCACTGCCACTTCCAGTCAACACTTTAAGAATCAGTAAATCGGCGTTTGGGGCAACCCCCGCAATGCCTCCGCCTTCCTTCAACGAAGCAGCAGCTGTTCCCGCCACATGGGTGCCATGTCCATTATTGTCATCAAAATTGGCCGGATCTCCGCCAAAGTCGCTTGTAAAATTTCGGCCATCAATAATCCGCTCTTTCAAATCCGGATGGTCCACTTGGCAGCCTGTATCCAAAACAGCAATGACATTGCCTCTTCCGTATGCCGCCTGTCCCCACACTTCGGGTGCCTGTATCATTCTGACGCCTTCCGGTATTTGCGGTACAGCAGAAGTGATGTCTTCAATCCGGTATGGTATCAGGTGAATTTTTTCCATTTGTTTCGCCTCCCCATGAAGTGGATATATGTAACTTGAATAATAGAACGAATGTTCCCAATTGTCAAACTCTTTATATCTGGCTGTAAAAGGAAATATTCATTCATTTTTAAATTTTTCCTATTACATGTATATAATGGAATAAGAAAGATTGAATATATTAGTGGAGTGTGAATCGTATGGAATCCATCCTAAACGTGGCCAAGCATTTGAAAGAAAATGCTCAATCCTTATCTAACACAATTGTTGATGACATTGTGCCTACTTTTCCTCACTCTGTTTCTCTGCAGGAAATCAACCAGGCGAAAATTGTCTACACCGAGTTTCTCCAATTTCTTGGCAATTCCTTGTTAAAGACTGAAGAAAATGTACATACCGAATTAATCAAGTGGAGCAAAAAAAATGGCGAGCTTCAGGCAGCTCTCGGCCAGCCGATTTCCACTGTGATTGTCCGCTATCCATCCACCCGTTCCATTTTCATCGATCATTTAACCGCTGTGTCGATGGCTTACCAATTGCCGCCGCTCGAAATGATCAATTTAATGAAACGCTTTAATTATTTATTGGACCTCAGCTTGAATGAAGCTATTTTTGCATTTGAACGGCTGACCGAAGAAAAGTTTGCCGCCAACCGCCGACAGATCAATGAACTTTCCGCTCCGATCGTCTCTATTCAAGAAGGCATTGCTGTCCTCCCGTTAATCGGGTTAATCGATCAGGAACGGGCACAATACCTCGTGGAACATATTGTGCCGAAAATTCCTTCTCTGCATATCGAAACGCTGATCGTCGATTTTTCGGGCATCCTTATGATTGATAACCAGGTGGCTGACCAGTTGCTTAAAGTCTCCAGTATGCTGAAGCTATTGGGAATTGCGGTCGTTTCTACCGGGATCCGCCCCCAAATCGCACAAGCAATGATTCAGGAAGGCGTGAATCTTTCTGCCATCCGAAGCTATGCAACCGTAAGGCAAGCTCTCGAAGAGATGAATAAATTGAAGATTTAAAAGAGGGCTCACTGGATTTCCCTCCCTTTTGACGTCAGAATGGTTGTAAGTTTTAACCTATAAAGGAGTGGAAAGAATGGAGAAATGGCTTTTGTATGGAGCTTATGGCTTTACAGGGGAGTTGATTGCACGCGAAGCAGCTAAGAGAGGCCTTTCACCGATTTTGGCAGGCCGCAACGCACAAAAACTCGAGCCGCTTGCAGATGAATTAGGTCTTGAGATGCGCACTTTTCCTTTGGATGCACATGCGCCGGACCAGCTGGCCGACATTTCGCTCGTCCTCCACTGCGCTGGCCCTTTCAGCAAAACCAGCCAACCGATGATGGAAGCCTGTCTTTCTGCCGGGGCGCATTATTTGGATATCACCGGTGAAATCGACGTCTTTGAACAAACCCATGCCTTAACGGAAGAAGCGAAACAAAAAGGAATTATTCTTTGTTCCGGCGTCGGTTTCGATGTTATTCCAACCGACTGCACCGCTTTAAAATTAAAAGAGCTCATGCCCGAGGCCGTTTCGTTGGCTCTTGGCTTCGATTCGAACTCGGGGATTTCCAGAGGCACCTATAAAACGATGATCGAAGGTTTGGGCTCGGGCAGCACCGTCCGCAACAACGGAGAGCTGACGCCTGTGCCTCTCGGAAGCCAGCGACGGACCATCGACTACGGGCGAGGGCCGCGTTCTTCCATGGGCATCCCTTGGGGAGACGTTTCAACCGCTTACTACACAACCGGCATTCAAAACATTTCTGCTTGGACGCCCGTCCCTCGTCCGGCAGCAGCCGGGGCTCGCTTTCTCAGCGGCCTGCGCCCTGTTTTATCATCCGCTGCGGTTCAAAAAACGCTGAAGCGGTGGGTCGATGAACGCGTAAGCGGACCGGATGAAGAACTTCGCTCCAACTCCCCCGCGTTTATATGGGGAGAAGCCCAAAATGCGGAAGGCTTGAGGAAAGTCGCCCGCCTTCAGACAGCTAATGTATACGATTTAACCGTTTACGGCGCCTTGGAATGCGTCAGCCGTTTGCTGGCTGGAAAGTTTACAGGAGGCAGCTATACGCCCTCAATGCTCTTCGGCTCGAGCCTTGTCGAAGAACTTCCCGGCTCCGGAACTTTTGAAATCGACACCTTCTATCCTTAATTAACTACCTGCAAAAAAAGCTTGCCTCTTTGAAGGCAAGCTTTTTTAGTTCTTCAGAAATTGCATCCGTTGATTGAATAAGGTTGGATAAGACAAGAAGCCCAGCAGGACGCTCGTAACCGCTGCAGTGGTGAGCAACAGGAACATGATCAGCAATTGAAATTGCACCGCTTGGATCGGATCTGCACCGGCAATGATCTGCCCGCTCATCATACCGGGCAATTGCACGAGCCCAACGGTTTTCTGGCTTTCGATGGTCGGAATCATGCTGGCTTTGATCGATTGGATCAATTGTTTATGAATTGCTTGTTTCGGCGTGCCGCCAAGCGATAAAATCAGTTCCGTTTGATCTTGATGCGCTTCCACTTCTGAGGTAAAACGATTTAAGAAAAGGATGGACAGCACCATCGAGTTCCCAATCACCATGCCGCTGATGGAAATAATGTATTGGGCAGTGGGCGGTGTAATTTTGAAGCCGAGCAGAATGCTTTGCGTAAGGACTTCTACAAATACGAGCGTCACCGCTATTTTCCATGTAATGCCTTTAATCGCGGCACCTTTCTTCTGCGCATTGTGCGTCGCCGCCGCAATCATCAACGTGACCATCAAGAAAATATAGAGCAAACTCTCCGAATCAAAAACGAATTTCAGGATAAATCCGACAGCCAACAATTGTACAATTGAACGGAGAGTAGCAATGATGGTGTCTTTCTCTAATCCTAAATTTAATGTCTTGGAGAGGATCAAGGGAATGACGACAAAAATAAGGGTGATCGATAAGGTCAAATAAGTCATCCAACTTCCCCCTTCACAAAGACTTGGACTTTTTCATTATGCGGGTCTTCCAGCAATTCACTTTCCCCGGTTTCCACTACTTCCCCTTCCATCATGACCCATGTGAAATCACCGATTTCCAAGGCTTGTTGCAGATTGTGGGTAATCCAAACAATCGCTGTTTTGTATTTTTGATTGATTTTTACAATCAATTCTTCGATTTCCTTCAGTGAAGTCCGGTCTAAAGAAGAAGTAATTTCATCCAGCAATAGAATTTCGGGGCGATTCACCAAAGTCCGGGCAATCGATACTTTTTGGCGCTGCCCGCCCGATAAATCTTTAACGTTCCTTTTTAGAAGTTCTTTTCCAAGACCGACATCTTCCAATAAGCTAAAAGCCCAGCTTTCATCTAATTTTTCATTTTTCAATGCCAGCGGCAAAGCCAAATTGTCATAGACGGAGCCGTCAATCATCGGCGCACTTTGCAAAGCAATGCCGACCATACGGCGGAGCTCAACAGGTTCATATTGTTGAATGGAAGTGCCATTGATATAGATATCGCCGGAATCCGGCGACAATAAGCCATTGCATAATTTTAGCAAAGTCGTTTTCCCGGCACCCGATGGGCCTACCAAGGTGGTAATTTTGCCGGCCGGAAAAGAACCGGTGATGTCTTTTAGAATAGTCAAGTTCCCAATGGAATAATCTACATGCTTAAAATGGATCGCTGGTTTATACTCGATCGCCATGTTCCCACTCCTCTTTTCAAAAAATAAAACAGCACACAGTCAGCGGTGTGCTGTTTTGGAATCACTTTAGCCTTCTAATTTACGTTCAGCGAATTCATCATCCATCTTAAGGAAGTATTCTCCGCCTTCTTCAATATGCTTCATGCGGGCAATCATATCCCGGAACATTTTTTCTTCTTCCATCTGTTCTTCAATGAACCAGTCCAGGAAAGAAAGCGTGGCATGTTCCTGCAATTCGTCGGCCAGTGTGACAAGCGCATAGATATTGCTCGTTACTTCTTTTTCCTGCGCCAATGAACTTTCCAGGACATCCATAGCACTTACATAATGGTTTTTCGGTTCGCTTAATGATTGAAGCATCGGCTTTTCATCCATTGTCACCAAATACTCGTAGAATTTCATGGCATGAAAATGTTCTTCCTTCGCTTGCACTAAATAGAAGTTGGCAAATCCATGATACCCTTTTTTCGAGAAATAAGCGGCCATTGCGGTATATGAATGAGACGCCTGCAGCTCGTTGTTGAATTGGTCATTTAACGCTAACACTAGTTTTGACGGCAACATGTAATCATCCTCCTTTTCCTTATTTAGAATCATTCTAATGTAGATAATATAACACATCCCCCAAATCATTGCAAAACAAATGAGAATAGAATAGTATAAATGATAATGATAATCATTTAAAATCATATTCTAAACACTCCAGATAAGAATTATTATTATTTAAAGATATTATTAATTTAATCTATCTGATTTTAAAGCTTTTCACTTACTTTAAGTAACCAATTGTTGTATGATAACGATACAAGTTTGATTAAGTAATTCAAGAGGGGGAAGCACCATGACTTCTACAAAACTAGAACCAAAAGTTTTTTCAGTATTAAAAGACAAGATACAAATGATTGAATCCGATGAAGGGGCCATCTATCTGGTGGGACCGATCCGCCTGCCGGTTAACTTATATGAAGAAACCGTTATCTTCCAGTGGTATTGCTGGTTAAAGCACGATGAAGTGACAAATGATTATGAGAGCATCATTGAAAAACTGTCTTCTTCCAATCTCGCTGAATACCAGCAATCAAGCGTACTGGTCTACGGCGATTTCGAAAACAGTGAAGACGCATTGATCCGCATGCATTCGATTTGCCATACCGGCGATATTTTCGGAAGCAAGCGCTGTGATTGCGGCTTCCAGTTAAAGCAGTCCATGAAGCGAATTGTCGACCACGGTTCTGGCGCCTTGTTCTATTTGGCCAATCATGAGGGCCGCGGCATCGGCCTCTTCAGCAAAGCGATGGCTTATGTCTTGCAAGAAAACGGCTATGATACCGTCGAAGCCAATGAAAGCCTGGGCTTTGTAGATGATTCACGGAATTACGAAGACGCAATTGCTGTCTTAAAAACGCTTCGGTCAAAACCGGTTACGCTGCTGACCAATAATCCGAAAAAGATTCATGCACTTGAAAACGCCGGATTGCCGTTAGCTGGGCGCACTGCACTTTGGGGCGATAAATCAGAATACAACTCCAAATACTTGCAGACAAAAATCAATCGGTCCGGCCATTTAAGAGAAGAGGAGGCCCCTGTTCATGCCAAACCATGAATTCTATATGGATTTAGCACTGAATAATGCACGTTCGATGCGAGGCCAGACCTACCCGAATCCGCTCGTCGGATCTGTCATTGTCAATAATGGGCGCATCATCGGTGTTGGCGCACATCTTAAAGCCGGCGAACCGCATGCGGAAATCCATGCCCTGCGGATGGCTGGTGAAGCCGCAAAAGGCGGCACCATTTATGTCACGCTGGAACCTTGTTCGCACCACGGCCGTACCGGACCCTGCGCAGAAGCGATCATCAACGCCGGCTTGAAAAAAGCCGTGGTTGCCACATTGGATCCCAATCCTGTCGTGTCCGGGAACGGGGTAAAAATGCTGGAAGATGCAGGCATCGAAGTGGTCGTTGGCATACGCGAGGAAGAGTCCCGCAAAATGAACGAAGTCTTTAATAAATTCATCGTGGATCAGCGCCCGTTCGTCATTTTAAAGGCCGCTTCTACGTTAGACGGAAAAATTGCTACGCATCAACTCGACAGCAAATGGATCACTTCCGAAGAAGCGCGTTATGACGTACATAAATTGCGCAGCGAAAACCAGGCGATTCTTGTCGGAGTCGGCACGGTCATTGAAGATGATCCCGAATTGACTGCGCGCATTCCGAATGGCCGCAATCCTTTGCGCATTGTTTTGGACTCCAAACTGCGCATTCCGCTAGAAGCAAAGCTTGTCACCGATTCTTTGGCCGATACGTGGATTTTCACGGCACAACAAGTGGATGTAAATAAAAAACGGCAGCTAGAAGAACGCGGCATCCGCGTTTTTGAAACAAGCGGCGAAACGAAAGTCGATATTCAAGACGTCTTGCGGATTCTCGGTGAGCATTCGGTTTCCTCGCTGTTCATCGAAGGCGGCGGCACAGTCAATGCTTCCTTTTTAGAACAGGGATTGATCGACAAAGTAGTGTTGTACTTTGCCCCTAAATTAGTCGGCGGCAAAAACGCCCCGACGTTTTTGGAAGGAAGCGGTTTTGACTTGATGAAAGATGCCATCGACTTGGAAGAAGGCGAATTCACGAAAGTCGGCAAAGACTTTAAATTTACAGCTTATCCAGTGAGGAGATAAAGAAATGAAATTCGGATTCGATATTGATGATACTTTAATCGATTTGCGCGGCTATGCATTCCAGCTCTATCAACAGAAATTAGGGCGTGAAGTCGGCCGGGAATTGTTCGACCAGCTGAACCGCGTGGAAATTCATGAATTGTTTGATTTGAGTGATGAAGAAGGCAGCAAAATGTGGAATAGTTCACTTGAAGAACTGTATTACGCGGACTGCCCGGTTTATCCAGGCGCCGTGGAAATTTTGCAGCAGCTGGACCGGGAAGGCCATGAAATCTTCTATATTACAGCACGTGGCGCCGCACACGGCGAAGGAACGAAAAACTGGCTGAAAAGCCAAGGCTTTCCTGTGAAAGACGGCCATTTCTACTGCGGCATGAAAGATCAGGAGAAATTTGAAATCATCCAGAATCTTGAGTTGGATTATTATTTCGACGACAAGCCTGCGGTGATCGATACCTTGTCCGGGGACTCTTTAAATGTCATCATTCGCGACCAATCATATAATCGGCATGTGGAAGGGCTCCGCTTAACCGATTGGTCGGAGTTTTATCATCTTGTCAAAAGCAAAACAAGCTAAAAAAGCTGGCCATTGAATTTTGATGGCCAGCCTTTTCTTTATTCATTAGACCAAGTCTTCTTCACTCATCCCACTGGCGCCGAATGCATCGTCCAGTAAATCAAAGCGTGCTATTTGCGTGACTTTGCCCTCTTTTACTAAAAAAAAGGAATAGAGAATGACTTCTCCGTTCTCATTTTCCCAAGAAGCTTTTTGTTCGTAAATCACTTTTCCATCTCTGATGTAGCGAGAGAGCGTCTGCAATTGAATGCCCGAGTTTTCCACCCATTGCGCAAGCATATCGTGCCCCGCAGCCGTTCCTCTTGGCCCGCTGATTTCGACATTCGTTGCTGAAAGTTTCAGCACCCCTTCAATATCTTTCGCATTCACCCGGTCTGTCCATTGGTCGGCAATTTCGATCACTGCGTTCATCTGGCATGGCTCCCTTCCTCAGGCAATTTTCAACCATCATTCAGGCAAAGCAATCTGCGAACTGCTCACCTTCCACTCGCCCACCCTTTTTTCTAAATTTTAGCACAAATTCTGTTTTTCATCATCGGCAAATGCTGTTTTCTAAGAGGTTTCGGCTGTAAAAAAAGAGGCGGCTTCTTCGCCGCTTCTCAGTAATTTTCATTTTTTATTTTTTTGAAGGTCCGGACAAACTTTATCGGATTCTCAAAAACTTTATACGTGACAACTCCTCTATGGGTATGCAAATAAAGGAGATTGGCTTCTTCTGAAAATGATTTATAGGAAATATCCCAGACATTGTCCAAGCTGAATTTTGTAGTTGAAGCGACGAGGTGATCTTCAAAAAGATGGATGGTGTATTCCGATTGGGTGATTTTCATTTCCCCCGCTTCAATGGACCGTTCGGTGTCGATATACGTAATGGTCGATAAAACATTCGATTGATCCATTTCGGCTCGCCTCCTAGCATTCTGTACGGAAAGTTTACCGCATAACACCAGGTTTACGCAAAAGATTCGGTTGAAAAGCACACAAGCTTTGAACCAATCACTTATCCGCAATTTCAATCTCAAATTTTTCCTCGCTCTCTTGCCTCTTTGCTGCCTTGAAGTCCCTTCGGATTTTCCTCTGACGTTCCACAGCCTGGTATCAGCATAAGCAAAGCTAGATAGACGGTTATTTTCTCCAGTCTTGCTTCTTACGCAGCAAGACTGGAGAGAATAGGGAAACGTTACAAGTTCATTCACTGTCGAAATATTCATTGGTTAAATCGCCATTAACCCCGATCGCTGCAGCGCTTCCTTCACCTGCCGCAATCACCAATTGGGAAGGCACGATGAGCGATGCATCTCCTGCCGCATAGACATTCCAAACATTCGTGCGTCCATAGCCATCCGTCAAAATGCCGCCATATTCATTTTGCTTGCACCCTAGTTCTTTGGCAAAATTTGTGGCATGGGTCCAAAGCGGTGTAACAAACCCTCC
This sequence comes from Planococcus massiliensis, assembly GCF_000821325.1. Taxonomy (NCBI): domain Bacteria; kingdom Bacillati; phylum Bacillota; class Bacilli; order Caryophanales; family Caryophanaceae; genus Planococcus; species Planococcus massiliensis. The sequence continues at coordinate 3,160,477 of NZ_CCXS01000001.1, forward strand.
TGTACGGTCAATGAGCGTGCCGTCTTCAAGCCTCACGCTGCGTAATTGTCCATTTTCGCCTTCCAGGCCATCAATCATCTCTTCCCTTACTTTGATGCCTTTGGCAATCAGCTTATCCTTTTCATCCAGGTCAAGCCGCCCTTCTCCATTTGTAAAAACTACCAAATCCTTGCTCCACGTATAGACTTTTTTAGCCAATTCAAAAACACTCTTATCCGCAATGACTGCGAGCGGCTGGTCCTTCAATTCCCAGCCATCGCAATACGGGCAGCTAAAGAGGCTCGTGCCATAGAATTTCTCTATGTCCGGAATATTCGGAAGCTGTTCTTTCAATCCGGTGGCCAGAATAATCTTGATGCTATGAAAAGTCTCGCCTTCTTCCGTCGTCAATTCATAGTGGGTTTCCGTCACACGTTTGATTTCTTTGATCCGGCTGTTTTTCAATTTCACCGAATCGTATTTGGCAATGTCTTGGCGACCCAGTTTCTTAAATTCTTCCGGGCAGATGCCGTCACGTGTAATAAAGCCGTGAGATTCACGGGTAACCAGGTTCCGGCCATGGTCGTCATCGAATAAAAGGGTATTTCTGCGAGACCGTCCAAGAACCAAAGCTGCATTTAGCCCAGCAGGTCCGCCTCCAATAATTGCGCAATCATATATCATGCCATCCATCCTTTGCAAGTCAGTTTAATCATAGAGTTTCCCCCTTAGCTAAGCTGATAAACAAAGGATGGCTGCTTTATCCGGACCATATAAAAACCGCTCCCAAAACGGAAGCGGCGATTTCTAGATTTATATTTGTTTAGCTAATAAGCCTGCCAAGACTTCAATGAAGAATTCGTTTTCTTCTTTTGTTCCCACTGAAACACGGATGTACTCCGGCAAGCCCCATGTTTTTCCGTATCGTACAATGACGCCATTGGCCATCAATTCCTTGTAAAGCGTTTCTCCGTTAGGACCTACATTCACCAAAACAAAGTTCGCCATACTTGGCGTATATGCCAACCCTAGTTCATCAAACGCTTGGTAAAGCTGTTTGCGCCCTGCTTGATTGGCTGTTTGGGAGGCTTCCACATGTTCTTTGTCTGAAATCGCTGCCGTAGCTGCGATTTGGGCGAGTGTGTTGACGTTAAACGGCTCTTTCACTTTTAGGATGGATTGCACAATCGCTTCCGGTGCGATTCCAAATCCGACCCGTACCCCGGCAATGCCATAGATTTTAGAGAATGTCTGCAAGGCAACCACTGGATAGCCTGCATTGATATACTCGATGCCGTCTGTGTAATCTACAGCTTCCGCGAAGTGGCTGTACGCTGCATCAATGACAACGAGCACGTCTTTAACGGCATTGAGCAGTTTTTCGATGTCCGCTTTTTGCATATACGTTCCTGTCGGGTTATTCGGCGAACAAATATAGATGATTTTCGTTTTTTCAGTTACAGCAGCGATCAATGCATCCACATCGTATTCGAAACCGGCAGCAAATGGCACCGGCACAACAGCTGCTCCCATAATATGTGCGCCGAAATCGTATTCGCTGAAGGAAGGCGATGGCACGATAATTTCATCCCCTTGTTCAAGAAACGCTTCCGAAATCAACGTGATCAATTCATCTGCGCCATTCGTAGTGATGACTTGCGACGGAGCCACCTCGTAGCGGGCTGCAATGGCCCCCTTCAAAGCGGTTGCATCCGCATCCGGATAGCGGTTCAATTCAGCCAACCCCGTTTGGATGGCTTCTACAGCTTTCGGAGACGGTCCAAGCGGATTTTCGTTTGAAGCCAATTTGATCACACGATCCAATCCCAACTCTTTCTGGACTTCCCAAATCGGTTTTCCTGGAGAGTAAGGTTGAATCGTCTCTAAAGTTTTGCGCGCTTTAATTGTAACGGGGTTTATCATATCGATTCCTCCAACATTTTTATGTATGTTTATTTGTATATAGCTATAATTATACCACTGGCGCTCGGCAAATCAATGCAGCTCTCTTACTTCATATCCGTTGATATTTGGTTCGATGATTGACGAGGTAAATGCTCAAAACGATCAATATCAAACCAATTGCCAAGGTAGCGGTTACGGCTTCATGCAAAAAGACTGTGCCTGTCAGCACCGCAATCAAAGGCACTAAAAAAGTGAATGCTGCGACTTTGCTTGCTTCTCCGTTATTCATCAAGTGGAAATAGATAACGAAAGCAATCGGGATGCCGAATGTCGAACCAAAGCCGAGTCCGAAGAGATAGGTAGTATTCCAAGTAATATCCGCCCAATTTTCTGTAAAGCTTCCGGCAACGACCAAAACGGTGCCGCCAATGATGAATTGCAGAGCGACCATCCACATTGAATCCACCCGTGAACTGACTTTTTTCACATAAATAACACCCAGTGCCCAGCTAAGCGCTGCAAACAGGCCGAGGATAATGCCGGTGACGGACAAAGTTCCGGATAAACTGTCCGCACTGATGACCAGGATGCCGAGGAATCCCAGCAGTAGGCCCGTTATTTTGAAAGCGGTCATTTTCTCCCCCAACCAAATCCAGGCAAAAATACCGATCAGCACCGGCTGGAAATAAACGAGGACTGAAAACAATCCACCCGGCAGGTAGTTAAGGCCTGCTGTCTGCAAGCCATAAAATAGAACGGCATTCAACAAAGCAGAGATGGCATAGGATGTCCAGTTTCCCCGCCATTTGATTCGTTTCCAAACCGGCAGCAAGACCAGCGCCAATAACAGTCCGCCAATCAGCGAGCGGGCGCCGGCAAAAAGGATCGGGGGCGTAAAATCGAGCGCTGCCTTATAAATGGACCAACTGATTCCCCAGATAAATACCAATAAAACCAGCAGGCCGGTTGCCCGATTTGCGTATTTTCCCATCATGCAGCCTCCAGTAGCCAATTTGCCTTTATCGTTCTATTGTACAGAATAATGGCATTATTGGCACGAGGCAAGGGTACTATTTGTGTCCAGCGTGCAAATATGTTTTACTGTAACGAGACAAACATAGAGGAGATTTTCAAATGATTAAAAAAATGAAATTTGCATTAGCCCCATTTCTTTTATTGCTAACATTGGGAGCATGCTCAGATAATGAAGACGCCCAGCCAAAAGAAGATGAAGCTGCAAAATCTGCCGAAGAGGCAACCGAAGAACAGCAGACCGAACTGGATCTTCCCGCTGAAAAAGACGTAGTGGTTGTCGTTAACGAAGAAGAAATTTTAGGAAATGTCTATAATAGCGTCGCGCGCCAATTGGAGACGACACTGGCGGCCGATGGCAAAAAAGCGTCAGAACCGGAAAATGCAGAATTAGTGAAAGAGCAGGCGATCACCGTTATCGTCGGCAATAAACTGATCTTGCAGGATGCGGAAGAAAAAGGCTATAAAGCGGAAGACGCCGCAGTTGAAGAACGCCTTGAATCATTGAAAGGCCAATTTGAAGACGAAGAGGCAATGAACGAAGCTTTGGAAAGAACTGGTTTTACCCTTGAGGACATGGAAAGCCAGCTGCGCGATCAGATCGTCTATGAACAATACGTAGCGGAAGAAGTAAAAGCAGGGGAAGTGACGGATGAAGAAGTGAAAGAAGCATACGACGGCTTCGCTTCCTCTTCGGAACAAGAAGCTCCGGCTTACGAAGAAATGGAGCCGACCATCCGCCAGTCGCTCGAACAGCAGAACACACAGCAAGCGGTCTATGACCGGATTGAAGAGTTAAAAGCAAAAGCTGAAATTGATGTGAAAATCTAAAACAAAACCCTCCAGTTCAACTTTGAACTGGAGGGTTTTGTTTTTACAGTTTTCCTTGGCAATAAGCCAGAACTTCCGCTTCTTCGTCTTCTTCAAGAGCGAATTCCAATACATTCCGGCTCAATTTGTCTATAAAATTGTAAAAGGCAATGCGTGTTTCTTCCCCTTCTACCGCGAGAATGACGCGAAGCTCCAAGCCGCCTTCTGTGTACAATTCATCATCTTCATCGACTTCCACATCAAGCAAGAATTCGTAGCGCTCTCCCTCGATAATGCCTGTCGGATCTTTTATTTGAGAAATGCTGTAGTTTGTAATTTCCATGTTAACACCTCCGTTCTTTTATTCTAGCCTTTATACAGGCATTTGGGTAGCCTTTCACCCATCTGTTTAAATCGAATAACAACGGGAATACAGGTACAACCGAAACAAATAAAGGAGTGGAATAGTAGATGAAAGTATTAGTCATTGGTGCAAATGGACAAGTTGGACGAAATATCGTAAAAGAACTTTCAGCGTCAGAGCATGAAGCTGTAGCCATGGTCCGCAAAGAAGAACAAGTGGACCATTTGAAAGAATTGGGTGCACAGAAAGTCGTGCTCGCTGATTTGGAAAAAGATTTCAGTGAGGCTTTCAGCGACGTGGACGCAGTTATTTTCGCGGCAGGATCTGGCGCTTCGACCGGCCCGGATAAAACTTTGACCATCGATTTATGGGGTTCTGCGAAAGCGGCTCAATACGCTGAAGAAAACGGCGTAAAACGCTTTGTACAGCTCAGCTCCATGGGGACGAATGATCCGGATGCAGGCGGCGAAGAAATGAAGCCTTACCTCGTTGCCAAAAGAGCAGCGGATGAAATATTAAAATCGACAAGTTTGGACTATACCATCGTGCGTCCGGGTGCCTTGTCGGATGAAGACAAAACGGAAAACATTGAAGTTTCAACTTCCGGCTTTACTTCTATGGAAGGCCGTTCGATTCCGCGAGCGGATGTAGCGAGCGTGTTAGTCAATGTTCTGGACCGCCCGAATACTTACCACAAAACCTTTGAAGTGCTGCAAGGGGGCAACTCGACCGCTTCTGAATTAGATTCCTTATAATCTCCTGCCTTTAAGGGCGGATAGATTTCCGCGCCTAATTATGGTACGATAAACCATACGATAATTAGAGGACGTGATAATAATGATTAATATTCAACCCCCAAAAGCGGATGTGACCATTACACAGCGCAAACAGGAAGTTACCGGAGACGAAGCTATCATAAAACCGCTTTATGGTTTTATCGATTTGCATGAAATCCCGCGCGATAAAGGCGGCATCATCCAGTTCTTCAACCACAGCGGCGAATTGCTGTTTGTCGGCAAAGCCCGCAAACTTCGCCAGCGTGTGAAAAAGCATTTTGAAGACAATGTGTCACCTTTGAAAAACCACCGCGAGGAAGTTTACCGCATCACGGTTTCTATCGTGGAAGATCCAATGGAGCGCGAAATTTACGAAACGTATTTGATCAATGCGCTTCAAGCAAAATACAATGTGGATAAAGTCTTTTACAAAGACTGACGGGAAAGCCCGGCGGGATGAATTCATCCCGCCGGGCTTTTTTCTGCTTGCATCTATTTACACAAAATTAATTAAAATAATTTTTAACACCGCTTTAGTGAATTTATATGCGGCAAGGAAGATTTACATACATTTGCACGTTGCCGCCCTCTCCACCTTACAGCCGCTTTTCAAAATAATGGTGGCTGTGCCCCGCCGGATGGTCCTCGAGTACGCCAAATTGGGTAAAACCTTGTTTTTTATAAAAGCCCGGAGCTTGAAAACTGAACGTATCCACCACCATCAAACGGCAGCCTGCCTGGCGTGCATATTCCTCCATTTGCTTCATTAATTGTGCTGCTATCCGCTGTCCGCGCACACTTTCGTCGACCCATAAAAAATCGATGTGCATATGCTGCCAAAAGCCGGTTCCGGTAATCCCGCCGATGATCTCTCCGCTATCGCTGCGCGCGATAAAGCTCACTTCATCTATTGGCGATTTGATTTCATCCGGCACACTCGCCATGTTGTGTTCAATGACTTTCTGCCGAATAAATTCGCGGTCTTCTTTTATTTTCTGCTGAACAATCCTCATGCCGCATCTCCCTCGCATTTATTTTTATGCATTTTCTTCCCCATTATCCCATCCGCCTTTCCTTCTTGCACCTTTTCACCAGGTTTCAACCTCATTTGATACAGGGAATAGTGAATTACTAACTACGTTTTTTGGAGGAACTTTTATGTCATCATATGCAAAAGAAATTCCATCAGCCTGGTGCCGAAGCGAATACGATCCGCTGCGCTACGTCTTGCTTTGCCCGCCTAATTACATGGAAATAAAAGAAGTCATCAACGATGTCCAAAAGCGATATCAAGAAGAAAATATTGATGCAGCGATTGCGATGGAGCAGCACCGGCAATTCGTCAAAGCCTTAAAGGAGCAAGGCGTGGAAACAGCATTGCTTGACCCTTCCAAGGAATATCCGGAACAAGTCTTCACCCGCGATATCGGGTTCACGGTAGGCGATACTGTATTTATCGGGGAAATGGCTTCTTCTATCCGCCAAGGAGAAGAATGCGTCCTGCAAGACTGGCTTGAGACTGAGCAGATCCGTTCGACAACGCTTGGCAGCAACCGGGTAGAAGGAGGCGATGTCATTATCGACGGCGACACCCTCTACATCGGCATCAGCAGCCGCACGTCAAATAATGCAGTCCGCGAACTGCAAGAGAAGCTTCCAAACTTCAACGTCATTCCGATTTCGTTCAATGACAAATACTTGCACTTGGACTGTGTGTTCAACATCCTTTCGCCAACCGAAGCCCTGATCTTCGAGGAAGCATTGGACCCGGAAACGGTTGAAATGCTGGCAAAACGCTACACGCTTCTTTCCGTCAATGCCAAGGAACAATTTGCTCTCGGGACGAATGTGCTATCCATCGGCAACAGACGCGTATTCAGCCAGCCTCAAAACAAAGACGTCAATCGACAGCTGAAAGCTCATGGCTTTGAAGTCATCGAAATCGACTTTTCGGAAATCATCAAATCGGGCGGCGCGTTCCGCTGCTGCACGATGCCCATCACGAGAAAATAAACTTGCGAACCCTTCCATCCAAAAAAGGAAATCCCCGGCCAAAACCGGGGATTTCCTTTTTTATTTCAGGGCTGCCTGTTTTTTTGCAGCCGCCAAAAATCCTTCTAGCAATTGCTTTCCTTCCGGCGTCCCAATGGATTCCGGATGAAACTGAAAACCATATACCGGATAATCCCGGTGCTTCACCGCCATGATCGTGCCGTCATCTTCGGCAATGGCCTGAACGTCAAAACAATCCGGCAGCGAACTCTCTTCAATGGCAAGTGAATGATAGCGCATAACCGGCAGCGGTGTCGGGAGCCCGGCAAAAGCGCCTTGCTGCTGGTGAGTGACCATCGAAACTTTGCCATGCCGGATTTCCGGTGCTTGAACGACTTTGCCGCCAAACGCTGTGCCGATCAATTGATGGCCCAGGCAAATTCCAAGCAGTGGAATGGATGCATGAACCGCTTCAATCAACTGAAGCGATTCCGGCAACTCTTCCGGATGCCCCGGACCAGGAGATAAAATGATGGCTTCCGGCTGAAGCGCGACGATTTCATCCACCGTCAGCACACCGTAGCGGACCACTTGGATTTCTTTTCCCAGCTCCGCTGCCGCCTGAAAAATATTGTACGTGAAGGAATCATAATGATCGATCAATAAAATCATCCGAACACCTCCGTAAGCGAACGTGCTTTATGAAGCGTCTCTTCATACTCGGCTTGCGGATCCGAATCATAGACGATGCCGGCCCCTGCCTGTACATGGACGAACCGGTCTTTGATGACAAACGTCCGGATGGCAAGCGCCACATCCAAATTGCCATTAAAACCGATATAGCCGATAGCCCCTCCGTAAACACCCCGGCGCTCTTCTTCGTACTGCTGGATCAATTGCATGGCACGCACTTTCGGAGCTCCGGAAACCGTCCCAGCAGGCAGGCAAGACACCAAGGCATCCAGCGGGTGCATCGCTTCGTTCAAGTTGCCGGTCACTTCTGAAACAATATGCATCACGTGCTGGTATTTTTCAATCGCCATGTATTTTGGAATCTTCACTGAACCGATGGCTGCGACCCGGCCGACATCGTTGCGGCTGAGGTCGACGAGCATCTGATGCTCTGCGCGCTCTTTTTCATCGTTTGCCAGTTCTTCAGCGAGCAGCTGATCTTCCTCTTCTGTCCGGCCGCGCCTTCTTGTGCCGGCGATCGGATTGGTCACCATCTGGCCGCCGCGAATGGTCAGCAGACTTTCGGGAGAAGCTCCTACTACCCCGTAGTCCTCAAAGTCGATATAGAATTGGTACGGCGACGGATTTTGCTTCCGCAATTTGCGGTACAAGTCGAAGGCGCTGCCTTCATATGCAGCCGATAACCTCTGTGATAAGATCAATTGAAAAACATCGCCGCGGCGGATATGTTCTTTCGCTTTCGCCACTTGCGCGCGGAATGCAGCCGCGTCCGTTTTTGAGGCGAAAGCTAAGGGCGCTTGTGTTTCTCTTGCCTCTTCGGTTTTTGGCGCGAGCAATTGCTGTTCCACTTCTTCGATTTTGTTTTCAAACGAAATAATTGTGACATCATTTTTCACGTGGTCGAAGACGATAATGGTTTCATATAAATGCAGATGGATATCCGGCATCTCCAAACTGTTTTCCTTGGCTGCTTCTATCGGTTCATAAGCTTGTATGGCATCGTAGCCGATATAGCCGAGCGCTCCGCCGGTAAATGGGATGCCTTCCAATTCCGCTTTGCGGACAGGCAAAAGTTCTTTTAATAATTCCAGCGGCTTCCCGGCTCGGTGAATGGTTTTCCCTGTTCTGAAATCCCGCTCTATCAATTGTTCTCCATGTCCGATAAACGTTTTGGAAGGGTCTGCCCCGATAAACGAATAGCGGCCCGTAAGGCTCGTTTTCAAAGAACTTTCAAGCAGGCATTTTCTTGGCCCTTTCAGCCGGTTGAACACCATGATCGGCGTCAGCGAATCGGCGTCCATTTTCTTGGTTTTCATCTCTGCTCATCTCCTCTAAGTTAAAAGACAGCGCGTTTAAACCATAAAAAAACCCCTGCAGGAAATAAACTCCCTGCAGAGGACGGTTCAACCGCGGTGCCACCTCATGTTAAAGCTGATCCAGCTTTCACTTGATCCCCTATAACGCGGGGAGACGGATCCCTTTACTCCGATTTCAAGGAATCACTCATAAGTCCATTCACACCTGTTCCACACCAGTTTACACCTGCCACTGGCTCTCTTTGAGTGGAGATCACGCGCTACTCTTCTTATTCATCGATTTGCTCTGCTATTCTCAGCTCAACTGTACTAAGGCGATGCCGCTCCCGGCACCTTCTGCCATTTTCCGTACAAAAAGGTTGTTCCTATCGTATGCAATTCTTTCTTCAATGTCAACCATCCACCACCCTTTCTATCGGATAATTCTGTATTAATCTATAAGAGTACGGTATAACTATTAATGAGCACGATAATCTATAAAAAAGGGAGGCTATACAAATGACGAGAACATCTTTTTCTTTATGGACAAGTATGCTGGTCTTGCTGCTGGTCCTGACTGGCTGTGCAGGCGAAAGCGGAGGAAGCAGCGGAGAAGATTCCGGAGACAAAACGACCATCAGCTTTATGCATTGGCGCAATGAAGACAAAGCTGTATTCGATGAGATCATCGCTGAGTTTGAAGATGCTAACCCCGACATCGCTGTCGAAATGAACATTTATCCTTCCGATCAATACCAAGCTACCGCACAGCGCATGCTGCAAGAAGGCTCTACGGGAGACGTCTTCACTTCTTTCCCAGGCGCGCAATTTGAATCTCTTCAAAAAGCGGGTATTTTCGCAGATTTGACAGATGAAGAGTTTGTTTCGAAGTTCGATGAAAATTTAATTTCCGTCGGGCAGAAAGACGGCAAGCAATTGGCGCTTCCCTATCAGCTCGTATTCAACATCCCGGTCTACAACAAAGGAATGTTTGAAAAATTAGGATTAGAGGTACCAAAGAGTTGGACTGAATTCCAAGAAATGGCCGATACGCTTCTTGAAAACGGAATTACTCCCATCGCTTTTCCAGGTGCAGATATCGGACCAAACCAATTTATGAACAGCATGATGATGAACAATGCACTGGATGAAGATGTCTTCGCAAAATTGCAAAGCGGCGAAGAGTCTTTGACAAATGAATGGTGGGTCAAGACGTTGGAAGACTTCCAATTGCTTGAACAAAAAGGCTATATCCAAAAAAATGCGTTAGGCACAAATTCGGATTCTGCCATGGCAATGGTGGCAAATGAGGAAGCTGCCATGATTGCGAGCGGCTCTTACCATATGGCTTCTATTTTAGGGTTGAATCCGGATCTTCAATTGGATTTACTGGCACCCATTACGGTAGAAGAAAGCGAAGCGGTTTATGAAGGCATCAATACCGCTACATTTATGCTCGCAGTAAACAGCAAATCCGAAAAACAAGAACAGGCAAAAAAATTCATCGACTTCCTTAGCGAGCCTGAAATTGCCTCAAAATATGCAAACGGCACAGGCCAGCATTTAACGGTGACCGACGTGAATTATGAGTCAGAAGCTTTGAAAAATACGGCTTATTGGATCGATGAAAAGAAAACACGGTTCCAGCCGCGCTTTTTGATCACCAACGCCCAAATTGAAGATGCGGTCTTGAGTTCGATTGAAAATGTACTCGGCGGTGAAGAGCCGATGGCAGCTGCTGAAGCTGCACAGAAAATCGTAGACGAAAACAGGGAATGATGTCATGAAAACTTCAAAAACCATTTATTTATTCTTTCTTCCAGGATTGATTCTTTACAGCATCTTCTTTCTTTATCCGACGGCCAGTGCCCTTTTCTACTCGTTCACGGACTGGGACGGCTTCAGTGAAGCGTTTCAATTTGTCGGATTCCATAACTTTGAAAGAGCTCTTACCGGAGATTCGATTTTCTGGAAAACCGTCGGCAATAACTTGAAGTTCATGTTGGTTGTCGTCATTTTGCAGACAGTCGTGGCACTCGCTTTTGCGATGATTGTCCTGAAAAACACGAAAACCACCGTTTTTCTTAGAGCTTTGTATTTTTTCCCGACGATTCTTTCATCCGTTTCCGTGGCGTTCATCTGGTCATTCATCTATGATCCGTCACTCGGGATTTTAAATCAGCTTCTCGAATTAGCGGGGCTTGACTTCCTTGCACAAAACTGGCTGGGCAATGCCAATATCGCGATTTATTCATTGGCCATCACCCAGATCTGGTTTCATGCGGGACAGATGCTCATCGTTTTTGTCGCCGGACTGCAAGCCATCCCGCAGGAAATGTATGAAGTGGCAAAAATCGAAGGCGCCAGCAAATGGCAGACTTTCCGAAGCGTCACGTGGCCGCTCCTTGCCCCTTCTGCTACGATTGTTGTCGCTTATACGACCATCCAATCGTTTAAAGCATTCGACCTCGTCTTTGCCATGACGGGCGGCGGACCGAATAACTCGACTGAAATCATCGCCACTTATATTTACGAAGTCGCTTTCAGAAGCTATCAATTCGGCTACGCAAGTTCCATTTCCGTGATCTTCATGATCATTATCGCTTTTATCACGTTCCTGCAATTCAAAGCATTGCGGTCGGACCGGGTTTCCTATTGATGAAAGGAGGAGAACGGGTTGCTTTTTAAAAGGTTTTCCCTATTCGTTTATGCGTTGCTGATCCTGGTGCCGCTAATTATCGTCCTACTGACTTCTGTGAAAACCCTCCAGGAAACGTTTGCAAATCCGCTCGGGTTTCCGGAAGGCGGCATCAAATTCGATAATTACGTTGCCATTTTCCAAGAACAGACCATGGCCGGATATTTCATGAACAGCACTGTGGTCACGCTGTTCTCGGTTTCGTTCACCTTGCTGTTCGCTGCCATGATCGCTTTTGGCATCACCCGGCTCAGCAATTGGCTTGGCAATATTCTTTTCGCCTTGTTCACGCTTGGCATGATGGTGCCGGCCCAAGTGATTATGGTGCCGCTCTATTCGCTCGTGCTGAATATCGGCCTCACCAATAGTTTAGTTGGATTAATTTTGGTCAACATCTCTTCCACATTGCCTATCGCGGTCTTTATCTTGACCGGCTTTATGAAAACCTTGCCGAAAGAATTGTTTGAAGCATCGACAATCGACGGGGCCGGCAACTGGAAAATGTTCACGAAAGTCGCTATTCCCTTATCTTTGCCTTCTCTCTCGGCAACCGCTATTTTCCTGTTCGTGATGCATTGGAACGACTTGCTCTATCCGTTGCTATTCATCACGGACAATGCTTATAAGACTTTACCGCTCGCTTTATTGGAATTTAGAGGGCAGTATGCCACGAATTATCCGATGCTGTTCACCGGCGTCGTCATTGCCTCGGCTCCGATGGTCGTCGCCTATGTTTTCTTGCAGCGCTATTTCGTCGCTGGCATGACCGCCGGTGCAGTAAAAGGCTAAGCGAATCAAAAAAGGAGCTGCCCTATTTCGGGGCAACTCCTTTTTTATTGCCAAAGCTGCGGTTTTGCGACCATCAGCCAAAGCATCACAAGCAAGAGAAGAATGTAGATCCAGACAGACCGGTTCAATTTTTTGATCAAATGGCTGCGGTCATGATCCCGCGACTCAAACTTTTTCAACGTCGGCTTGAATGCCCGCGCCAGAAAGAATACGGAAGCGAACATGATAGCTAAAGTCATGATGATCCACGAAGTGGACCACGGCCAGTAGCCCAGCCAAATCATGAGCACACCTGAAGCCACCAGCACATGCCCTGCGTGCTTTACAAGCCGAATAGCCGACTTGAACGTTTGAATTTGTGCGTCCAGCACGTTTTCCGCCACGCCTTCCATTCGCTTCAGCAAAGGAATCAGGACAAAAAAAGGGCCGATGGACAAAATAGCGCTCATGATATGCGCGAATAAAATCAATGTGTAGACCATAAATCATTTCAACGCCCTTTTTATCATTCTTGCTTTATTATACAGGGGAAACATGAAAAAAGGAGGGGCTGCAGATCATCTGCACCTCTCCTTTTCCATTTCGTTAATTGGCAAAATAGTGTTTGCCGATTTTCGTGACGACGTCGCGGGTGAAAATCCAGGTGTCCGTTACACCAGCAGGGTTATAGTAATATGTCGCCCCGCCTGTCGGATCAGCGCCTTGCAAGGCATCTCTTACCGCCTGGTAAGCGGAACGGTTCGGGTTCAGCCAATACTGGCCATCATTTACCGCCGTAAAAGCGTTGCGCTGGAAAATGACATTATATGTACTGTTTGGAAAATGGGCGGAATCGATACGGTTTAAAATAACGGCTGCGACGGCTACCTGTCCTTTGTAGCTTTCACCGCGCGCTTCTCCATGCACCGTACGCGCCATCATTTTCACTTGATCAATTTTGTTTTGCGTCAAAGGACCTGTATAGCCCGTTGAAGGAATGTTGAAATCGTGCTGGAAACGAGCTACTGCTTTTTCGGTTATCGGGCCGTAATAGCCTGTCGGATCTACATGGAAATAATCGAGTTTCTTCAATAAGGTCTGCAATTCAGTGACTTGCTGCCCCGTAGAGCCCAGGTGAAGATCTCCAGAATGAGCTTCTGCTTCTGTTTGAGAAAAACTTAGAAAGAATACAGTAAACAATACAAACGTAAATGTTTTAATGATTTTCATGCTTTCTCTCCCTTCTATTCCGGAACGATCGTATGCGTTCCTTCCTTTTAGTATAGGGGGCGAGAAGAATGGATAATATCCATCAGACCTACTTTCTTTATTGAAAAGAAAAGTTCAATAGTCATGTCCACATCCTATTTTTTGAATAAAGCAAGTTTTTTCAGCGAAAGTCTATGAAGTTCTGCTTACGGCTTTGAAGGAAAAAGGATTCACATACCGTACAAGCCGCTCGGGTAAGAATTCTGCAGCAAAAAAGGACTTTTCCAAGCCCTTTTAAATAACCGGTTTCCGAACCAGATGCAGCTGTGCAAATTGGCCGGACTGTTCAACGGATTTCAGTTCGTATTCAATTTCTTTCTCAAGCTCCTGGAAAAGCGGGATGCCTCTGCCAATTAAAGTGGGGGCGATTGAAATGATAAATTCATCCATCAAATCTTCGTGCAGAAAAGCTTGGAGCAGAAAGCTGCCTCCGATTACCCAAATATTCTTTCCTTGGCGTTTTCGGAGCCGTTTGACGAAACTCGGGATGTCTTCGTTTGTGAAAATAGCATGCATGCTATTTTCATTCGGCCTGCTTGAAAATACATAGCATTCTTTGTCTTCATATGGAAACTTTCCTTTTTCCATTTCCATCACCCACTCGTAAGTGCGCCTTCCCATTACGACCGTATCGATCGTTTCCATAAATTCGGCATAGCCCGCGTCCCCATCCATTTCAACTTTAAAAAGCCAGTCCAATGAATCATCTTCCGTCGCTATATAGCCATCCAGACTGGCTGCTATATAGCAGACAAGCTTTCGCTGATCTTCCATTTTTCCACCTCTTCCTGCTTTTTATTGCTTGCTGAGTTTCATTTACTCTATCACATGGACATCCCTCTGGAAGTTAAGGAAACATAAAAAAAATAGCGCCGAGTCTTTTCATCCCAGCGCCGCGTTCCCATCAAGAATTTCCGAGTTCTTTCATTCCTCTATGCGTCTGGGGGAAGCCATTTGCCTGCCATTCCGACCGCAAAGCCGAATCCAATTTCGTCAGCCCGATTTCCGCTTCGTCATAAGGCGCGTTTACACTTTCTTCACGGTCGACTTCTAAGCTATTTCGCATATCGTTGTCTTCAAAGACCCAAATTTTCTTTTTCTTATTTTTGTTGTAGGCAGTGAGCAACAGAATTCCGCTGGCTACTGCCATTCCTGTGTAGACAAATGTTTTATTATCCATTGCTATTCCTCCAAAAACCGTATTTGCTTATAAAACTATGTTCCCTTTTCCTGAAAAAATTAATCATTTCAGTTTAGTAACAAATAGGATTCGCTTAGACGGCTCCCCATTTCTCTGATACAGTTTAAGTATCTTGAAACGACGGAGGGATGCACATGCAAAAGATTGTCATTGTTTCCGATACGCATATTCCAAACCGCTCCAAAAAATTGCCGCAGAAGTTGGTTGCTGAATGCCAGACGGCAGATTTCATCATCCATGCAGGCGATTGGCAAACGCTGGACGTCTATTATGAATTGGCTGCCTATGCCGAAACAGATGGCGTTACCGGGAATGTCGATCCATGGGAAATCCTGGACCGCTTTGGCAAGAAGAAAATCCTCACGTTCGGCGATTTAAAAATCGGAGTCGTGCACGGAGACGGCATTCGAAAAACGACCGAGCAGCGGGCGTTTGATGCTTTTGAAGGGGAACATGTCGATATCATCGTTTTCGGCCATTCCCATACACCCATCAGACGCGAAGTTGAAGGCATTACACTCTTCAACCCCGGTTCTCCCACGGACAAACGGCGCGAATCCCAATATTCTTTTGGCCTCCTTGAAATTGGCGACACTTGGGAACTCAAACACGTATTTTTTGATAAGGAAGAATAAGAAAACGGACCTGCGCTTACTGCGCGGGTCCGTTTGTTTTTCATTCTTTTATGAGGACAAATCCGAGCTGCTTCAGAGCCGTTTCAAGATTCGCTTCGATTAGGATGCCTTTCAAGCTTTCAGCAAAATGCGGAACTTTTAGCGCCATATATGGTTGGACGCCTGTCAACACAGGAGCAATGCCAATCAGTTTCAGCATGCTGACAAGCTTGAGCAAGTATTCTCCGACGACTGAATTGATTTGCGAAACTCCGGAAACATCAATCACCAAGTAATCCAGATTTTGGTCGCTGCTTTTAACCAATACATCATTCAGGATAAACTGAGCACGTTTAGCTGTAATATCACCGATAATCGGCAAAATCGCTACGCCTTTCGTAACCGGAACAAGAGGAGATGAAAGAAACTGAATCTGCTCATTCGCTTTTTCCAGTTCAAGCACATACGTCAGGAGCGATGACATCATTTCGAATAGCCGCTGATTTTCTTCAGTGAATTCGAAGGACTCTGTGTCAAGGCCGCAGATGGTGCCGTACACTTCCCCATTTTCATAATAAATCGGAATCCCTACAAATGAACCGTTTCCGAAACGCGAAGCAATTTCGAGTTTATTGGAAAGGGGGTCTGCAGCAATGTCTTCAATAATCAGTGCATCTTTTCCGTAGTTGATGCTTAAACTGCAGAAGGTTTGATTCAGGGGGGACGAATGGCCTTCTTCGACCAAGGTTTCTTTTGCATTGACTGCCCGGACGATTTCGTTTCTTTGCCCGTCGTTTTTGGCAATGAATAACGTATTGATATTCAGTTGCGTGCTCAATAACGCCAAGATATGGTCTGCCGCCTGCTCAAAACTTTTGAAGCTTCTGGGTGCTTGCGTTTCGTTCAAAGTCATTCTTTCCCCTCCTTCCGCTTTTTCTCGTGCAGTTCACTGCACACTCTTTCTTTAACATACTATTTGTTCAAGGGCTTTGCAAATGAATGGGTTGGGGGCTTTTGCCCTCACTGGAATGTTCAGGAAGTTCGGGATTCGGGTATAGCTTACCAAACCCATTTGAAGGAGGCAGAAGAATGAATCAGGCAACAACGCATTTGGAAATTGACCTATTGAAGCAAACCGATACAAGCATCTATTTTGAATGGACCGATACAGGCGATGCCTGCAAAGTCAAAAGAGACGCAACCGTCATTTATGAAGGGACAGGTTATAGCTTTACAGATGAAAACTTAAAGGCGGGCGAAATGTATACGTATACGATTGACCGCCTCGACCATTCGGGCCATACAACTGAGCGCATCAAAATGCAGACCAGTACGGAAAATCATTCGGAAGATATCGTCAATCTCCTCCAGCAAAGGGCTTTCACCACCATCATCACCCCTTCAAAAATTGCGCTTGCCTGGGGAGGCATTGATGGCGTCGAAGAATACGAGGTATACCGTGATGGCGAATTGATTGATACGACCCAAAAAAGACAATACACAGATCGGGATATCGAGAAAGATCAAGCCTACACGTATTGGATTCGTGCCAAACGTCCGCTTGAAAGATCCGAAACCGATTTCAGCGAAGAGAAATCATTCCTGGCCAACATCTTCGGTTTTTTTAACATCAAATCTTCTCAAGATAAAGCAGCGATGGAAGAATTTTGGGTTACCAAAAAGCTTGCATCCATCGATCAGCTTTTAGGAGATCCACCAAAAACGGATGTTTCCGACCAAAACCGCACATGGGATTTCCGCTATACGACGTTCCTCCCCGATGATCTTCTGCAAAACCCGAATATGCTGTCACCCAACCGCTATTTTGGCGGCGATGACCGCGGATTTGATGCAGAAGCAAAAGATTACCGGACTCAAGTGAATTTCACACTCGAGCTGCGGGATGAAGAATCCCGCATTGAATTCAAAAAAGATGTCGGCGTCAGCATTGCCTACGACTGGCGGAAAAAATTCCGGAAAGCCGACGTCGCTTCTTCAAAAGACGTACAGGTGGAGAAAGTGAAAGAAGACGACCGGAATGTCAACATCTCCTTAACGCATAGCGTCGGCAATCCCTTGACGACATCGCCGAATATCGACTATAACGTATCGGCAACTTTTTACCGCAATGGCCAATACGACATCGTCGGCCTGCACGACCAAGCGCCCAACCACGAAGTCTACTTGAAAAATGACAAAATGAACGACTGGTTCCAAATCCACGAAGCCGAAAGCAAAGGCCTCGCCTGGATGTCCAGATCCATCGCCAGCCAGTATTGGAGAATATCGAATTTTGAGTGAGAAAAGTGCAGTCGCCTATGTAGCCGCGACAAGCGCTGAAAGCCTTAGCGGCAATGGCGCTCTTTGGCATTGCGGATAAGGCTGAAGCGACCTCGAGCGGTTAGGCGACGGAACTGGACAAAGAAAAGCGGAAAGAGCCGTTTTAACCTTAGCCCTTTCCACACATTAAAAAGCTGGATGCACATGGCATC
This sequence comes from Planococcus massiliensis, assembly GCF_000821325.1. Lineage (NCBI taxonomy): Bacteria > Bacillati > Bacillota > Bacilli > Caryophanales > Caryophanaceae > Planococcus > Planococcus massiliensis. Next base: position 3,178,365 of record NZ_CCXS01000001.1, read on the forward strand.
CAGCTTGTTTTATTTGTCCAAAAAGCGTTTGCGGATATGCGGCGGCGGAAGCATACAGCTGTTGAGCTTTCCGAAAACTTTATAGCGGTTTTTCGCAAATACATCGTAAGCGCCGTCACGCACAGCGCGAGGAAACGGTTTTAAATAATAAGCCAATTTCCACAAACCGGTTAAATGGCGGGAAATCATTAAGGCCCCTTCCGATTTAACATAGGCCTGTCCGTCTTTGATCAGCACTAAGCTGTCGACATCGTCCGGCACACCGTATTTTTGGCGCATTTCCATTCCGACGTCGCTTTGCAGGGACGCAAACTGGTAATAGCCGGCCGGGTCGTGCTGTATGATGAATTGAACACTTGAGTCACAGAAATTACAATCCCCGTCAAATAACACTACGGCGTGATCCATCTAAATCTCTCCTTTGCAAAAACGTGTTACTCCTTAAATAACCTCTTTTCCTGCTGCTCAAACACGGCTCACTTGGAAGGCGTGCCTTGGTGGAAGAAGAGCTTCCAGCCAGATGTCCGCTTTTTCCATACCGAACTGCGCAGCGATTTTTTGCCGCTTGTTTTATTCCAAATCTGGTAAGTGGTCAATACCGCTTCTTCGCCGAGTGGATGCAGAAGAAAATCGGAAATCTCCATCTCGTCAGGCGTGAGCGCATGATCTTCATCGTAATCCGCCCTTCTCCAAATCCGCCCCGAACTGCCGATTTCGTAAAATTCATCATCGAGCACTTCGCCCAGTTTTTGTTTGGAAATGCGCACTTCTGGATGGATGTGGCTGCACTCCAGCTCATAAATCTCCTGCTCCAACCCTCTCATCTCATTTCCCCCTCCTGTATTTCTTACTACTGTAGGAAATAAACGAAAGAGCGTCAACCATTTCTCCGCAAAAAAGCCTCTGCCAGTAGCAGAGGCTGAGTCTTATTTTTCGTCTTCGTAAAATTCTTTCATATCTTCGTCTTTTCCAGGCTGATCCTGCGGGCCATCGGAAGAGCCATAGTCTTCTACATCTTCAAAGGAATCCGTATAGTCGCGCAGGCGTCCGTCTTCTTTCTCGACCGGCTGGCCAGTAGCCCCTTGGAGCACATCTTCTTCCGGCGGACGAGTCGTCAAATCTGGATTTTGATCAGCATGGTCGATGCAGGTCAAAGCGGTTGGCAATGCTTCTAGCCGTTCATACGGAATATCCTTTCCGCAAACGGTGCATTTTCCATAAGTGCCTTCTTCCATGGCCGCTAATGCCGCGTTGACATCGTCCAATTCATCTTCTTTGAATTGGTTGAGCGCCATGCCCCGTTCCTGGTCGAACAAGTCGGTGGCATTATCTGCCGGGTGATTATCGTAATTCGACAGCTCCGTCGTATCAAATTCTTCTGTATGTTCAACACGGTCTTCTAGAGAACTCTTTTGTTCGATCAATTGTTCTTTTAATCCCTGTAATTGTTGATCTGTCATCTTGGTTCCTCCTCAAAAGCTTGCTTGGTTTGTATATTTCCGTTTTAGGAGAAATCAAACCTGCAAGCATTGCCGAAACCCGAACTCCGCTATTTTATCTATCAAATCGCTTTAGCAGATTCAGAAGATATCCATCGAACCGGTGCCGCATCAACTCATCTGTCAAACCGGCTACTCCAAAGGCAGTCCATCCGGGATAAACCGTTGGCGTGCCTTCCGCAAAATCGACCAACGCCGATAAATCCCAATAAGGATGATAGGTGAACTTTTCTCCTGCTGCCTGCTCGTAAGCGGCTAAAAATCCGTCCGCTGCAGGAATTCCGTACAGCAATGCGAGATTAAGGCGGCAATGTCCGACGTCAATTCCGGCTGGCCCTCGGCAAGCATTGACCCAATCCACAATCCCGCTGATCTGGGCACCTTCCCATAAAACATTCGTAGGATGGTAGTCCCGGTGAATCAAACAAAATTCTGCATGCGGCCGAATGCCGGCGACAATACGGAATGCCCGCATCCATTCGTCCGGGCAACTCGACCAGACCGGCCGCTCCATCTTCAAAGCATCGTTATAAGCGAAATACTCCCATCCGAAACCTTCCGCTTTGTGGAGGTGGATTTTCGACAGAGCGGCTGCCATTTCTTTCAGCCAGTGCTTTTCATCGTCCGGCTGCAACACGACTTCTCCGCTGATTTTGGTCATCAGTACGGCCGGCACTCCGCAAAATTCGCCCGTTTCATCAAAAGCTACGATTTCCGGGACGGTTAGCCCGGTCTTTCCGGCTTCCCGTAAACTAGCCGCTTCATGCTTTGCGAGATCCGGCTCCATTGCAAGCCATTCTTCTAACGTAAATAAGCGCAAAACAAACGGTTCAAACCGGCCATCGCGTACAGCAGTAAATTCGAAAAGATGGGAGGAAGTCCCGCCTTTCAAAGGGATAAGCTCTTTTATTTCGCTTTTTGCGCCCAGCGACTTTTGAAGCCATGCCTTTATGTCGGATGTCACTTCGTATATTTGATCCATGATCCTCTGTCTCCTTTTTATGCAGCTCCCATTCAGCGTTTATCCAAAATGGCAAAGGGTATATTTTAAGCTATAGCCTGATTGCAGATAAAGCAAAATATTGAGGAGCTGAAACCGATGAAAGTAAAAACGCCAATTCCCCGTGCAAAGGAATTAGATAGCACCTTATCGCTAATCAATGAAGGATTTAATTTTATGTCGAGCCGGCGCAAAGAACTTGGATCCGATATTTTTGAAACCCGCCTAATGGGCCAAAAAGCGGTGTGCATTTCCGGTGAGGAAGCCGCTTCCCTTTTCTATGATAATCAATACTTTAAACGAAAAGGCGCGATGCCGAAACCGTTAAAGAAAACTTTGCTTGGCGAAGGCGGCATCCACGGCCGAGACGGCGAAGAGCATCATCACTTGAAGCGCATGTTTCTTTCAATGATGACGCCTGAGCGTTTGGAAGATATTAAACGAATGGCCATTGAAGAACTCGACGCCAAAGCGAGCCAGTGGGAAACGATGGATACTGTGGTGTTGATGGAGGAAGTCCAGGAAATCTTGACGCGCGCTATTTGCCACTGGGCCGGCCTCCCTTTAAAAGAAAGCGAAGTCAAGCAGCGCACCGAAGAATTGGTCGCGATGGTCGACTCATTCAACGGCTCCATTGCGCGGTTTAAACGCGCAGCAGCTGCCCGGCAAAGCCAGGAAGCCTGGCTGAAAGACATTATTCAGGATATCCGCTCAGGTGTCTTTAACCCGCCGCCGTATACCGCTGCCTATATCGTCGCGAACCACCGGGGAACTGACGGCAAGTTCCTGGATCTCCATACCGCTGCCGTCGACTTAAATAATTCCTACCGACCCATGCTTGCGACTTCGTTCCTTATTGCCTTCGGGGCGCTTGCGATTCATCAATACCCGGAAACGAAAATGAAATTGCAGAAGGATGAGAACAATTACAGCCACATGTTTGCACAGGAAGTCCGCCGCTATTACCCTTTCACGCCAGCGATGGCAGCCAAAGTGAAAAAGGATTTCGTGTGGCATGGCTATCATTTCAAAAAAAATATGATGGTCGTCTTGGATATTTTCGGGACGAACCGCCATCCCGACAGCTGGAATAGACCGGACGAATTCATTCCGGAGCGCTTTGAAAATTGGAAAGGCAGCCCGTTTTCGTTCGTTCAGCAAGGCGGTGGCGACCACTACGTGGGGCATCGCTGTGCCGGCGAATGGATGACGGTTATGGTGATGCAGGCGTTCTTTAAATACTTCACGGAGAACATCAGCTACACCGTGCCACCGCAGGATTTATCCTATGACATGACGCGCATGCCAAGCATGCCGAAGAGCCGGTTTATCATCAGCAACGTCCAAAAGCTGAAAGAGACTCCGGACAATATACTCTACCGCGAACATGGGCAAAGCATTGTCCGCGCTTCCTATAGCCATTGACAGAGCCTGGAAAGTCTTTTACTATGAATGAGTTAGACTAATTTTATAACCCGGCAACGGGAGAGGTTCATAGCATTTCACCCTCTATAAAAAACTATGGATTGACGAAACTCAGCCGAATCCACATGCGATTCGGCTTTTCTTTTTCCGTTTTTTTATAGGCCTCTCTCAAGCCGGATACTTGAAGGAGGCCTATTTTCATGACAGGAAGAAATGAAGACACACTGGATCACTTATCGTTGCTCGGCAATCAGAACACCAAATACAAATTCGAATACGATCCCGATATTTTGGAACCGATCGACAATCTCCACACACGGGATTATTTCGTGAAATTCAATTGCCCGGAATTCACTTCGCTTTGCCCGCAGACGGGACAGCCCGATTTTGCGACAATGTACATCAGCTTTATCCCCGATAAAAAATTGGTGGAAAGCAAATCCTTGAAGCTGTATTTATTCAGCTTCCGCAACCACGGCGATTTCCATGAAGATGTGGTCAACATCATCATGAACGATTTGATCAAGTTAATGGAGCCCCGCTACATTGAAGTGTGGGGGAAATTCACGCCGCGCGGAGGCCTTTCCATCGACCCTTATACGAATTACGGCAAGCCAGGAACAAAATACGAAGAAATGGCATCGTACCGGATAATGAACCACGACATGTATCCGGAAACGATTACCAACCGCTAAGGAGGCCGTTTAAATGCTGCTTTACTTGAATGGCGCTTTTGTCGGCCTATTGATTCTCTCGAACATTTTAGCGGTAAAACTTTTCAGCATCGGCGAGTGGCTCGTTCTTCCTGCTGCCGTCATTGTCTATGTATTCACTTTTCCGATCACCGATACCATTGCGGAAGTGTACGGAAAAGAAGCTGCGCGAAAAACGGTGTTTGCCGGTTTCATCACGCAATTATGTGCGTTGGCTTTTATCTATTTTGCCATTCAGCTGCCTTCTGCTCCGTTTTTCGGAGACCAGGCATCTTTTGAAACCATCTTTTCAGCGGGCTTCCGGGTGACGTTAGCTAGCCTTGTCTCTTATTTCATCAGCCAAAATTTAGACGTGACCATCTTCCACAAATTAAAAGACCGCCATGGCGACTCCAAATTATGGCTGCGCAATAATGCTTCCACCATGGTCAGCCAATTAGTGGATACAACAATTTTCATCGCCATCGCTTTTTACGGCACGATGCCGCTGTCTGCGTTGATTGCGATGATTCTCACGCAATACGCCTTCAAGTGGTGCGCTGCAGCGCTCGACACCCCGCTTGTCTATCTGCTGGTGAAGATTTGCCGGCGCGAGCGGGTAACAACTGAACACAGCTATTCATAAACATGCAAAAAGCCGGAAGCAAAGGATGCTTCCGGCTTTTTTTCGGTTTATTGATTTCTCATGCCTGCTGCAGATTTTGTCGGCTTTGCCACGCTAGCCAGCACGAGCTCCGCTACAATCGGCAAATGGTCAGAAGCCGAAGTTTCAATAACTGATGCTTGTTTTGGCGGCATTGGTAAATCTGTCCAAATATAGTCAATGCGGGTGATCGGCTTTAACATCACGCCGTCAATTCCGTCTTGATGAGGAGCCGGATAAGTGAAAGATTTTCCTTCTTCCACATCCGCGAACACATCATTCAATGCATTTCTGAATCGGTTGAGTTGCGGTTGTTCCGGATTCGCATTAAAATCTCCGGTCAACACTTTTGGAAATTGACTTTTGTCCATAATGGCTAAAATTTCATCCACATTTAGTTGGAGCTGTTCTTCTTTCAAGGATAAATGCGTGTTATAAAAGCTTAGGTAGGTGCCGTCCACTTCAATCACCGCTTCCAAGATGCCTCGTTGTTCACTTGGCGCAAACGGCGACTCCACTTCAGTCAATAAATGATTTTCTACATACTTGATGGGATATTTGCTGAACACAGCGTTTCCGTATTGTCTTCGAGGCCTTTCCGCTTCAAGGGGTTCAAAATCGAGATTCGCCCCAAAAGCTGCATACATGCCGAGCCGTTTGCTCAGCCATTCTACCTGATCAATAAACGAACTGCGTTCATCAAAATAACGGTCAAGTTCCTGCAAGCCGATCACTTCTGTCCCTGACTGTTCAATGATATAGGCGATTCTCTCCAGATCCACTCGATTATCCATTCCCATCCCATGAGCGATATTGAATGACATAACCTTAAGTGGAATAGTGGATACCGTCCTATTTTCTTCCATGAAAACTCTCCTCCTGAATAGTAACGCATGGCCTTGGCTAAGTGACTAAGATGGGTTTAGTTTAGCAAATTTCTGCTCAAAATGCTGTAAATGAAATGTGAATTTTTGTTAAGGATTTGTAAACCGTTTAAGCTAAAATAGTAGAAAAATAGAATAAGAGTTGTTCTCACAAAAAGCGAATTTTCGTTTTATTCTAAACTCGGAGTCGAATACTCCCGACTTTTATTGGAATACTCCCGACTTCCGAATAAATACTCCCAACTATTTGAAAAATTCCTGGATCGCTTTAAAAGTTAACGAAAAAAACGGCCAGTGCCTGCTTTTCAACAAGCACTGAAACCGCTCCTTATTTATTCATCCCCGTGTAAACAAAAATGGCATCGCGCAGAAATTCCGCCCCTCCCGGATTCGCCTTGTCGTAATAAACCGCAAAACGTTCATCGTCAACATACATCTGCGCAAGCCCCGCATGGGCTTCCTTGCTATACGTCGGCCATGTATAAGACAGCCATTCTTTATGAAGCTCCGCTGTTTTTTGTGCAAGAGCGCCAGCCGGATCGCCGGTTTCAACAGCCGATGCCAAGGTATCGAGCACTTCCTGCCCCAACCGCTCAAACGCTGCGTATTTCTCTTCACTCATGTTCAGCATCTTCGCATTCGATTGGTCAATGGCTGCATCGCCGTACTTCCCGCGTATTTCTTCCCCGTATTGCTTTTCATTATCTTCAATCAGCTGCTGTTTAAAGCCTTTGAACTTTTCGATGTCTTTCATTTTGACCGTCCCTTCCGCTGCAGAAATGGTCTTTTCCACATTCGTGATCAAAAGATCCAATTGCCTGCGTTTTTCAAGGAGCTGCTGCCGATGTTCTTTTAAAGCAAGCGGGCCGTCAAACGACGGGTCATTGACAATGTGCTTGATCTTCTCCAGATCGACGCCAAGCTCCCGGTAAAAGAGGATCTGCTGCAGCTTATCCACTTCGGCTTGTCCGTAAATCCGGTAGCCCGATGAATTCTTCCTTGCCGGTTCAAGGAGCCCGATTTCATCGTAGTACCGCAATGTCCGCGTGCTGACGCCTGCCAGCCTGCCCAACTTCTGGACTGTATATTCCATCCGCTCACCTCCTCAAATCCACTCTACACCTTGACGCAGCGTGAAGGTCAAGCCAATTGCTGCTCCGCAAATTCCCGGTACAGTCCGTGCATCCGGCTGAGTTCTTCGTGGGTGCCGATGCCGGTCACTTCGCCTTTTTCAATGAAGACAATCTGATCGGCATCGACAATGGTCGACAGGCGATGGGCGATGACCAAAGTCGTGCGCCCTTCCATTAATCGGCTGAGTGCCTGCTGGACAATGCCTTCCGATTGGCTATCCAGGCTCGCGGTCGCCTCGTCCATCATCAAGACCTTCGGATCCCTTAAGAATGCCCGCGCAATGGCGATTCGCTGGCGCTGGCCGCCCGATAATTTCACCCCACGCTCTCCGACTTGCGTATCCAGCCCTTCTGGAAATTCTTGAATGAATTCTTTGGCGTAGGCCATTTCTGCAACGTTCCATAATACCTCGTCTGAAATAGCCCCAGCATCCGGGAGTCCATACACCAAATTCTCCCGGATGGTTCCGCCCATCATCGCACTTTCCTGGGAAACATAGCCGATTTGGCTGCGCCAAGCCAGCATCGACAATTCGTTGATTGGGGTCTCACCTATCGTGACGGTTCCGGCTTCCGGTTCATAAAAGCGTTCAATCAACCCGAAAACCGTCGTTTTGCCTCCGCCGCTCGGACCGGCAAACGCAATCATTTCGCCCGGCTTCGCTTCAAAGGAAAGATTTTTTAACACAGGCTCGCCTTTTTCATAGGAAAAGCTGACGGTCGAAACCCGCAAGGTTTTATTCGCGATATCGATTTCTAGCCCTTCCTGCCCTTCTTCAAGCGGCAGATTCAATATCTCAATAATCCGCTCCGTCGCCCCTTTTGCTTTTTGAAGTTCTGTGAAAAATAAAGCAAATCCGGTCATCGGCATAATAATTTGGAACAAATACAGGAGGAACGCCACGAGAGAGCCTGTCGACATTGTCCCTTCAGCAACACGGATCCCGCCGTATCCAATGATCATCACAATCACGGCCATCACAACCGTATACATGAGCGGCGCAATCAAGGCATAGATTCTTGCCTCTTTCAGCCCGATTTGAAACAATTTGCGGATACCGGATAGGCCCCTTTTTTCTTCGATCATTTCAGCGGTCGAAGATTTCATCAAACGGATCTCACTCAAGGTTTGCTGGACATGGCCCGTGAAAGTTGCGGTTTCATCCTGCAAACCTCTTGAAATTTTCGCCATCCGGCGCCCAAGCGGAATCATAATCGCAATCGTCAACGGCACGGAAACGAGCATAATCAGCGTCATTTTCCAATCGAGCAGCAGCAAAATGATGACTGCCCCGATGATGGAAATGATGCCTGTAATAAACTGCGGAAAATGATCGGTGATCAAATTCCGGACAATTCCCGTATCATTGACTACCCGGCTCACCGTTTCGCCGCTGGCCTGCTGGTCGAAGTAAGGGACGCGCAGCCGGATCAAATGCACCCACATCCGTTCACGGAGTTCGGCAACGATTTTCTGCCCGACCATGCTCAATAAATAAATGGATACTCCATTAATGACAGCCTGCAGAATGAACGCGGCAACGAGTGCCCCGACAAGCCAGGGACTGATGGTTTCCACCGAAAAGCCGTCGACCAGGTCCCGCGTCAATAATGGCACTGCAAGACCTACGATCGTCGTCACGACGCTTGCCGCAAGCCCAAAGGCAAGCGCCCATTTTGGGATCTTCAACGAAAGGATCAACGAAATAAAGGGTTTGAGGCCGTTCGTTTCTTGCTGTTTCTTCATAGATAAAAGCTCCGTTTCCATTGAATAGACTCGTTCATTCACTCAGCTGAATTTCGCATAAATGCACGTGTCGGTCAGGTTTTTGCCGTCCACTGACAATTCATCGTTATGCAAAACGCCTTCCAAGACGAAGCCCAGCTTTTCAGGAATGGCCCGGCTCTTGTAATTTTCCGCGTCGCACCTGATTTCCAGCCGTTTGCAGCCAAAGCCGTTCAGCGCCAGATCCGTCAATGCTGAAATGGCTTCAGACATATAGCCGAATCCGCTCGCCTCTGTGTTGATCCAGTAGCCGATCTCCATTTTTGGAATGTCCCATTCGATGCTATGAAAACCGGTGCTTCCAATAAATTCACCGGTCTCTTTGCTGAAAATTACGTAGCGGAGATTTTCTTTTTTCAAAAACAACAGATGCGCTTCCAAAGTGTTGATTTCTGTTTCTTCGACCGTCGGCGTTGTTTGCGCAAACGGCAGCCAAGGCTTCAGCTCATTAATGGACGCGCGGATCGCCGAATTGATGACAGCCCCGTCTCCCGGTTTCGGCATCCGCAGCACTAAACGCTCTGTTTCGATTTTCATTGGAATTTCCGGAATTGCTACAGCCATTTCTCCATCACCCTTTTCGATTAATTAACTAGCAGTAATTCTTCGGTCGCGCGGCAAGCCGAGACCGACCAAGCCGATGATTGGCAAGAACGACACCACGACCATCGTTTCGTATACGCCGATGGAATCCATCAAGATTCCGATGACCACGCCGCCGATAGCCCCCATTCCAAACGCTAACCCGACCGTCAGCCCGGACATCGTCCCGATTTTGCTTGGAACCAGCTCCTGCGCATAAACGACGGTCACGGAAAAGCTCAGCATAATGAAAAATCCAATCAATGCGAGCAGGATCAGCACCGCGAATAGCGGAACATATGGAAGGGCCATCGCCAGTGGAATCGGCACCAAAAGCGACAGCACAATGACATTTTTTCTGCCGATCCGGTCTGCGAGCGGTCCGCCGAAAAACGTTCCGGCAGCACCGACCGCCAAGAACAGGAAGATATAGAGCTGCCCTGTTTGAATGGTCAATCCGTACGCTTCCATCAAATGAAAGATGTAAAAGCTCGTCATGTTCGTGACGTAGAACGAGCGCGCAAAAATAATGATAAGCAAAAGCGCCAAAGCCGCACCCACTTGTTTTTTCGTCAGTGCCGGCAGTGACGACAAGCGTACTTTCTTCCCTTTTTGCAGCTTTTGCTGCGCCAGCTCTTCTTTATACCAGACCGAAATTTTCGATAAGATGAAAATCCCGAGTGCAGCAACAAATAAAAACAGCGCTGCCCCTTTTTGCCCGAGCGGCACCAAGATAAATGCACTGATCAACGGTGCAAGCGCCTGCCCTGAATTGCCGCCGACCTGGAAGATCGATTGGGACAATCCGCGCTTTGTGCCTGCCGCCATATACGAGACCCGAGAACCTTCGGGATGGAATACGGCAGAACCGAAGCCCAAAAATACGACTGACAGGAGAATCATCCAATATTCCGGCGCAAAAGCGAGCCCCGCCATCCCGAGAAACGAACTGGCCATGCCGAACGGCAGCGCAAACGGCATCGGCTTCTTGTCGCTTATAAAGCCAATCACCGGCTGCAGCAGCGACGCCACGATATTTAGCGCAAAGGCGATCAAGCCCAATTGCGTGAACGTCAGCCCCAAATCCTTCTCAAGTATCGGAAACATGGCGGGAATCACCGCCTGCAATGAATCATTCAGCAAATGGCAGGCGCCAATTGCAAACATGACCGGATAAACCGGATTTCCAGCCATGGACGAACTTATTGATTTTGCCATCAACCCGCCTCCAATTATGTATGTGCCTCCCCATCGAATCTGGCGAGTCAGAAGAATTCGAAAACAAAGTCTTCTTTGTGCCTCTATTATAGTCTAGTTCCGAACCATCCGACAGATTCCGGCGCAAAAAAATCCGGCTGCGGAATTGGCTCCGCAGCCGGTTGATTACGCTAAACTATTTTCTGTTGGATGATTTTGCTTCCACTTTTCAAGCTCCAGGCTTATTTCAGCTTAAGGAACAATACTTTTAGGTAGTCGCCTTCTTTGAACTCTTTTTGGACGCGGAAATCTGCGGGCAACGTGAATTCTTCCACAATGCTGTATTTCTTTCCTTCTTCTTTAAAGGCCTTATCGATAAAGCCTTTGAATTTTTTCATTCCAAATGAAGCGCTATTGGTCGAAGCGACAATGATTCCATTTTTTTCTGTGATGGCTATGGCTTCACGCATTAAGTTTGTATAGTCTTTTGACGTACTGAACGTATACTTTTTTGATCGGGCAAAACTCGGCGGATCCAAAATGACCATATCAAATTTCAATTCTTTGCGCTTGGCATATTTAAAATAATTGAAGACGTCCATGACCAGGATGTCTTGCTGTTCGTAGTCGATTCCATTCACACTGAACTGCTCGATGGTTTTGCTCGAGCTGCGTTTTGCCAAATCTACGCTCGTGGTCTTTGCCGCTCCGCCCAGTGCTGCCGCTACCGAAAAAGCCCCCGTGTAAGAGAACGTATTCAAAACGGTTTTCCCTTTGGCGTATGTGTCCCGGATCGTCCGGCGCACATCGCGCTGATCCAAGAAAATGCCGGTCATCGCTCCATCATTTAAGTAAATGGCGTAATTCATGCCATTTTCTTTAACGATCAACGGAAACTCGCCGCGCTCTCCGGCTACAAAATCATCATCTTCAATGTACTGGCCTTTCGTATCGAACCTTTTCTTCTCATAGATCCCTTTGAACTCCACGACATTTTGCAGCGCTGCAATGATGTCAGCTTTAAACGTATAGATGCCTTCACTGTACCAGCTCAATAAGTAATAGCCAGCGTAATAATCGATGGTCAATCCTCCGAACCCGTCGCCTTCCCCGTTTACGACGCGAAAAGCGGTCGTTGCAGGATCATCGAAATAAGGCTGCCGCCTGTTAATGGATTTAGCCAACTTGCGTTCCATGAAAGCCTGGTCGATGCTTTCCTCTTCATTGCGCGTCCAGATCCAGCCGAGCCCTTTGTTTTGCTTGCCGTAATAGCCTCGGGCCAAAAAGCGCCCTTGCGCATCTGTCAATCGAAGAAGCGCCCCTTCTTCTTTCAGCATTTGCGTATCCATTAAAGCCTCTTTTTCGATTAACGGATAGCCTGCCGCATAGGCTGCCTTGAATTTATCATTCACTTTTACCGTCATTTCCTGTTTCATCGTTTCTCATCCTATCTGTTAAAGCCCATTTGTTTTATAATAAGTGTAATACAAAGCCTGGCGCATTCATACCTTCGCATTCGAAACGCTTCGAGAGATTCTAATTCATCCATTTTTCCTGAAGGAGGAATTTGCATGAAGAAAGTATTTTACACCTACGATATTCTCTTGACCACCGGTGAGTGGCTGAGAAATATCCGCATGGAAGGGGCGTTGGAAGACAATTTCCCAGGAGTGGCCGTCAGTTTTATCCAAGTAGAGACTGAACAGGAAAAACCCGTTGCCCTGAATATGTATCACATTGTAAAAGCCGAGTTAATACGGGTGGAAGAATTTTAAAAGCCGAAAAGCGCCATGCTATCGGGCATCGCGCTTTTCCTCTGTTCGGTCGAGTCCAATTTTTCTCACTGATAACAACAAGTTTTTCAAAGCAACGTCGGCGATGAAGTAATATATTGCATAATGCATATATCTATTTTCCACAAACTGGTGTATAATTATACTTAATTCATGCATCAGAAAGGGAGAGTACGTTATGCCGATTCCAGTAAACCACGCAAAACCTGTTCGGGTCACTGCGAAAGAAAGCGCATATCTTCAACTGCAGCAGTGGATCATCGATGGTACTTTGCAGCCTGAAGAAAAATTGACCGATACTGAACTTGCAACTGCCTTAAATTTAAGCCGAACACCGATAAGGGAAGCCCTTCAACTTTTAGAAGCACAAGGCTTCGTTGAAATGTTCCCAGGAAAAGCGACGCGCGTGACAAAAGTCGACAAAGAAGACATTAAAGAATTATTGCCGCCGCTTGCCGCATTGCAGGCCTTAGCAGCTGAACTCGCCATCCCGAATTTGGACGATGAGCTGATTGAGCTATTGGAAGATACAAACCGCCGCTTCGCAGAAGCAATTGAATCCGGCGACCATTCTTCATCGCTTCGAATTGACGAAGAGTTTCACCAATACATGGTTGATGCAGCGAATAACACGTACATCACAACCATTCTAAATCGCCTGCAAGCACATGTAAGACGCCAGTTTTTCCATCATTCCCTCGTATTGACGATGCATTCTCATGATGAGCATGTGCAGATCATTGAAGCATTGAAAGCCAAAGACGGCGAAAAAGCGGCTCAACTCATGAAGTCGAATTGGATCCGTACCACCGACGAATTGACCCATTGATATAAAAAAAGCTGCTTCAGAAGCGATTATGCTTCTGAAGCAGCTTTTTTCTTTTTATTTGTTGTAAGCTTCGCTCTGAACTCCTCGAACATTGACGCTTTTTTTGCTGCGGGCAATGATCCCGGTAATGGCAATGACGATGAGTGCCGGCAATAGCCAACCCAGCCCATCCGCATAGAGCGGCAGCGATGAAGCATAGAAATCGATGATGGCTTGCAGCCACCCCGGATTCGCCACTTCAAGTGAACTTGTCAAAGTCTTTAAGCCATCAATAATCGCGATGAAGAACGTGACCGTAATTGCTGAAACATAGACAAGGCGGTCGTGTTTGAACAGAGGCGACAAGAATGCCAAGATGATCAAAACAATCGCAAGCGGATATAAGAACATCAATACGGGAATCGAATACGTAATGATGTTTGCTAGTCCCGCATTCGTAACGACCAATGAGAAGACGGAAAAAATAACGACGTACGTTTTATAGCTGATCTTCGGCGTCAATTTATGGAAGTATTCCGCGTTGGCTACTGTCAAGCCGATAGCGGTTGTTAAACACGCCAGCGTAATGATAACGGCTAGCAATGATGCACCGAAGGTTCCGAAGTAATGGGCAGAAGCACCGCTTAGTACAGGGCCGCCTGTATCCATAAGGCCTAAAGTATTGGTGCTCGTTGCACCTAAATAGGCAATTCCCGTATAGACGATAGCTAGAAGAGCGGAAGCGACTGCACCACTTTTCAGAGTTGCTTTTAAAATACCTTTTGGCGAATTCACGCCAAGTTTGCGTACAGTGGCAATAACAATAATTCCGAACACCAAGGATGCCAAAGCGTCCATCGTATTATAGCCTTCTGTAAATCCTTTTAAAAACGCTCCGCTTGCATACGCTTCTTGCGGCGCTTCAGGAGACCCCATCGGACGCACGATAGACATGATCAAAAGAGCCGCCAATGTGATCAAGATTCCTGGAGATAAATATTTCCCGATGTTATCGACCATTTTCGATGGATTCAATGAAAGCCAAAGCGAAATGCCGAAAAAGATGACCGAAAAGACGATCAAGCCGATTGCCATATTGCCTTCTCCGATAAATGGTGCAATCCCTACTTCATACGAAACGGCTCCGGTTCTCGGCAAAGCGAAGAACGGTCCGATGGTCAGATACAATAATGCCGTGAAAACGAGCCCGAAAACAGGATGTACGCGGCTTGAAAGATCCTGCAAGTCGCTGCTTTTCGAATAACCGATTGCCAAAATCCCAAGAAGCGGCAGACCCACTCCTGTAATCAAGAACCCTGCAATGGCAATCCATACTTCTGATCCTGCATATTGGCCAAGCTGTGCTGGAAAGATTAGATTTCCTGCTCCAAAAAATAAAGCAAACAACATCATACCTACGATTGAATATTGGCCAAATGATAATTTACGGTCCATCCTTTTTCCTCCTTGATGACTGAAACGCCGGCCTAAAAGGCTGTATTTCAACATTTAATGATTTCAAAATAATACTTCGTGACTCCAAATACCGTATGCAATATATCGCTTAAAACAATAATACAATATTTAAGCCAAAATGCAAGGAATTTTATGAAGATTTTTTAAAAAATCTGTCAATTTAATATTTTCAGGTATTAAAGACTATTTTCTTAAAATAATGTCGGGTCAAAATAAAAACGGCTTCGCCAATTGCGAAGCCGTTTCGCTAACTTTCAGTAGCGAAGGGCCGCTACCGATTTGCTGATTGTGAGTTGTTCGATGTCATATCCTTTGCTTTTCAAATAATGCTCCATGCCTCTTTTGGCAATATCAATATTATTCTTAGGCCCAATGGTTATGTGGCTGAGGGGGAGCTGGCCGTTAAAATCCAGGGCAATGTATGGAATAATGACGCCATTTTGTGCTCTGAAACGCACGGCCGGCTGCAATTCACCGCTTTTATCCATCAAAGCGATTCGGTATTCTTCCTCACTTTTAAAAGCAGGATCTTTGAAAAAAATCGCGCAGCTAGAAATGATTGTAAAAAAATGCTCCGGCAGAGCCGCCTTAACTTTCTGGATATCGTGGTTCTTCGCCACTTTGAAAGTCCCTATCAGAAAATTCATCAACAGCAATTCCTGTTCCTTGCGGTCATACTCCACAAATCCATGAATTGCCCGGCGTCCTTCCTGCAAGCCCGTCAATTTCCCCAAAAGATCCTCTGCATAAAATCCCAGGTTATAGCCTTCGCCTTTTGCGTAGTTGTACCAAAGAGCTAAAGAGTCCTGCGTATGGGACATGGAAAAAATATAGACTTCAAATCCGCTTTCCTCGATTTGCTCCAAGAAATGTCCCATCGCCGCTTCCAATTCATCCACAAACAACTTCCACAATTCGGTTTCCTTTTGCCTCTGCATTTTGCCGATGACCGTTTTCAAGACATTCGCGAAATAAATCAATTCACTTGAATCATTAAGAAAGTTTCCTTTGCTCATCCACAAATTATTGGTTTCCATCATGCCCATCAAACTTTGGAGACTCGTGTAATGGTAGAGAGTCTGACCCGATTCATAAGTTTTCCGGAACTGCTTGTCGAGTTCGTTCTGGAATTGCCGTTCCAGTTCATCCTCCAATTTCAGCTGTGCGGCCATGACACCGCCCCTTTCCATGAACTTGATGGTCCCACTATTCCCGATTCCACTTGCTTGAAACGGCATTATGCAGATTAACTGAAATCATGAACTTGTAGGTCCGGCACTGTAAACTTCTTCGAACGGCTGAACGATCACAAAGCCCTCTCCTTTAAATTCCATTTGAATCGATTCTCCGCTTCCCCGGCCGATAAGAGTGCGGAAGCTGACATCCGTCCGAAATTCAGGCGTCAAATTCCCTGACCAGGCGACAGTGGCATTCGGATCCGTAATGACCGGCTCACCCGGACGGACAAGAAGCGTCAACGGTTCGTAATGGGAAGTAATTGCCACCCGACCTTTCCCACTTAACTGGACATTAAATAATCCGCCAGCCATCATGCCCGCAACTTTTCTCATGAGCTTGATCTCCCAATCGATGCTCGGTTCAAAAGCCAATAGATCATTTCCGTTGACAGTGATGGATTCGTTGTTTAATTCGAAAATGGTGACTTTCTTTCCTTGATCTGCAAGGTAGAGGCGGCCTTTCCCCGTCGCTTTCATCAACGAAGTGCCTTCGCCGGTCAATGCCTTTTTGAACATCTTGCTGACGCCATGCTCCAGCATGCGCTCCCGCTCGAATTTGATCTGGCCGGTATAGGAAATCATGGAGCCGGCTTTGGCCCATACCGTATCGGTCAAATTCACTTCCAAAATCCGCTCTGTCTCCAGCTCAAAATAATCATTTTCCTGTTCATCTTGCTGGGTCTTGCGAATAAATTCCTCAATCGTGTAGTTCTCCATCATCATTTCCCCCTTCAATTCACTTGTCTCCATTTACGGATTGGCGGCTTTTAAGTTTCAAATTATGTTCTGAAGAGCTTGCCAACCGAAAGACAGACCGAATCCGATGAGGGCGATTCCGGCAGCGATAGAAAAGATTTTCATGAACCTTCGGCCAACAAATTCCTTGCCGAAATGGACTGAAGACGCAATGATCAAATCCCAGATTGCGATGCCGACGAAAATGGCGCTGCTGTAGAAAAGAACGGCTCCTCCACTGTGATTTTGAAGCGTTGAGGACAAAACGGATCCGTATATGCCCACCCAGAAGAGAATGTTTAAGGGATTTGAAATCGCAATGGCGAAACCGGAGAAAAAACAGGACAGATACGAATCCTTCTGCTGTTTCTTTCCTTGATCCAAGCGGAGCGGCTGGTATGCTGCACGAATGCTGTCCGCCCCTAAATAGACCAGGACGATAAAGCCGATGCTCCACATGATGGTTTGTGCAGCAGCCGTCGTCAAAAAAGCAGCTATGCCAAAATAAATCAAAAGCATCAGCAGAATATCTGCTGCCATTCCGCCAACCCCTACAAACCAGGCAGATAGAAACCCTCCACGCATCCCTCTTTTCACCATCTCAATCGTAATTGCCCCGACCGGAATCGAAAGTGAGAATCCGAGAACTATAAATCCCAGCAAGTCTTTGGCCATCATCGAACCTCCACCGCTCTCTTGGCATTTTGTTCCCCTTTAACCCTTGCCGCCAAAATTAAACATCGCCTCGCTTCAAAGCGGCTGAAACTTCTTTCTTAAGGCGCAGCTTCTCACTTTTCGTTCGAAATGATGTAGAATAATTTACGATGAAGCTTAACCGCTCCATTTCGCAATTTAATTGGAAGGTGCAATCGCTTATGAAATTCCTTATTATTTTTATCCAATTTCTCGTCTTGTACGGGTTTTATCTGGCCGGCGAATGGATGAGCGAATTTTTAAATTTGCCGCTGCCTGGCAGCGTTATCGGCTTCTTGCTGTTGTTCGCCGCTTTAGCTTTGAAAATTTATCCGCTTCGCTGGATTGAATCAGGGGCCCAGTTCCTGCTCATGTTCTTGTCTCTGTATTTCATTCCCGCCACGGTCGGCGTCATGAACTACGGCGATGTCTTTACAGGAAAAGGCATTTGGCTCATTGCGATTGGCGTATTCAGTACGCTTTTGACCATGGCCGTCTCCGGCTATCTTAGCCAGCGGACCACACAGTCCCCTCGCGAAAGAGAGGTGGAGTGACGATGGCTATTTTTCTTTTGTCTATGCTGTTTGCGGGTTTGACCATTATTCTTTACCTCGTATTAAACAGTTTGTACGTCAAATACCGGTGGACGGTCCTGACGCCGGTGTTAACGACGACGGTGGCATTAATCGCCATTTTGCTTGTTTTCGACATCCCTTATGACCGCTACATGCTCGGCGGCCAGTGGATCGGCTCACTGCTTGGGCCCGCGGTTGTCGCTTTGGCGGTTCCGCTATACAAGCAGCGCGATTTGCTGCTGCAAAATCTACTGCCGATTGTCATCGGCGTTTCAGGCGGTACAGTCGTCGGCATGTTCAGCGGCATGCTGCTTGCCCGGGCTTTTCATTTTTCCGAAGAAGTGGTGCTGACCATCTTGCCAAAATCCATCACGACTCCTGTCGCCATGCAGTTGGCTGAAGGCTTTGGCGGCATTCCTTCGCTTGCAGCCGTGTTCGTTATGGTGGCCGGATTCACCGGCATCCTAGCCGGTCCTTGGCTGTTGAAAGTGCTGCGCATCGATTCGCCAATCGGGCGCGGCATCGGCCTCGGCTCCTCAGCGCACGGCCTTGGCACATCCAAAGCATTTGAATATGGACCAGACGAAGCTTCCATGAGCTCTGTTGCAATGACATTAAGCGCAGTGATTGGCTCGTTTCTCGGCCCCGCTATCGTTTGGCTGTTCTTTTAACGAAGAACAGCTTTTTGTTTTGGTGAATTTGTATTTGCGCGCGTTCGTTTCGAAATGCGCGCGTTCAGCGCCATTTGCGCGCGTTCATTTGAAAATGCGCGCGTTCACAAATATTTGCGCGCGCTCAAACAAAAATGCGTGCGTTCACAAAGATTCAACGCAAAAACAGACGGAAAATGAAATCATTCATTTTCCGTCTGTTGGTTTACAAGCCGATATCTCTTTTGTTATAGCCGACTACACCCCCAATCGCCAATAAAATCGCAATCCCGGCCAAAACAGCGGCCGCTCCGATGTCCATCTCTTCAATCGGCCACTGCGGAATATGGCCGAACGGCGAGACTTGGACGACCCATTCCGGAAATTGAAACAGGCTGCCCATATAAACCACCACAAACGAAAACGCCAAATAAAGCCAGACAAAACCGGTCAACGATTCGAACCACCCCATTAACAAGGCCGACAAGCCAATCATTGCCCAAATAGCAGGCAAATAGACGATGGCTGCATAATAGAAAGTGGAAAGCGGCAGTGTCTCGTCCATCAACGAATTGCCGACGATCCCCATTCCGAGACCCGCCATGGAAGTCATCACAATGCTGATAAGAAAAGCGAGCACCAAATAACTCCCCATCAAACGGGTTCTCGATACTGCTCTTCCGAGGATATGTTCGATACGCCCATTTTTTTCTTCACTCTTTAATTTCAAAAAGGCCAGGAGAGACGGAATGGCAACGATAATCGCGAGCACGGACATTAAAATCGGCAAAAATTGTTCCACTAGCGTAAAGCCTTCCTGGACGACCAGTAGCTCCTGCATCAAATCCACATCGGCGAAAAAAGCTTCCAAGTCGCCAAGCACCGAACCGTAGGAAGCGCCGAGGACGAACATCCCGATCGCCCAGGCAATGATGCCGGTGCGCTGCAAACGGAACGCCAAACTGAACGGACTCAATAATGCCGGAGATGCTTTGCTGCGTCCGGTCCGCGACGGCAAGAACCCTGAACCGAGATCACGGATCGAATTCAAGTAAAGGGCAAAGCCTGCAATCGCCAAAGCCACACCAATGGTCAATAAAACCGGCCACCAGTAGTTATTGACGTAAACTTCCGACCGGATCACCCAGCCGAGCGGCGAGAACCAGGACACGGCCTCATTGCCGACATCTCCGATTCCCCGAATCAAATAGGCAAGCACCAATACAGCTACCGACCAGCCAAGCGCTCCCCGCGAACTTTGCGACAGCTGGGCGAATACGGCTGTAATAGCGGCGAACACCAAACCTGTTGAGCCTAAAGCTGCCCCGTATAAAAGAGAGCCTTCCAAATCCATGCCTTCAATTCCGAGCGCATACAAACCGAAACCGATAGTTAAAGTGAGCAGGACATTGACTGCCAGCATGACCCATAAAGTCGACTGCAATCCGGACAACCGGCCAACCGGAAGCGAACGGATCATTTCTGTTCGCCCGTCTTCTTCCTCTGCACGGGTATTCCGCGTCACCAGCAACACGCTCATCAATCCGACAACGACGGCGGTCATCAAGAGCATTTGATGCGCCATCATGGCTCCGTTCGTGTAGTTCGCCAGACCGAATCCTGGTCCTACCATCGCGGTCATCGCCGGGTTCTTCATCGTTTCCGCGAGCGCTTGCCGTTCTGCCGCATTTTGATACAAGTCGGTAAAAGCGGCGGCGGTGGACAGTGTCATCAGCGCAAAGGCTAGGAGCCAAGCGGCAATCCGGATGCGATCGCGCCGCACGATTAACCGAATCAGCTCACCGGTTCCGTCAAAAAGGTGATTAGCCACGGTGTACCGCCTCCTCCGCTTTCCGGTCCACTTCACTGCTTTCTTCGTAATGGCGCATGAACAATTCTTCCAATGTTGGCGGAGCGCTTTCCATCCGGACGATGCCGAATTCGCTGACATAGCGGATCACACGATCCAATTCCTCCGCATCCACTTGGAAAGAAAGGGCATCCCCTTGTTCCTTGATGCCTCGAACTCCTTTGACTTCATGCAATAAAGGCATCGGCCGTTGTGTTTCGACAAGCATGACCGTCCCTGTCAAATGCCGGAGATCCTGCAAGCTGCCGGTTTCGATAATTTTCCCTTGCCGGATGATCGCCACTTTATCGCATAATTTTTCCACTTCCGATAAGATGTGGCTCGACAATAAAATACTTTTCCCTTGTACTTTCGCTTCCATGACACATTCTTGGAAGATGCGCTCCATCAACGGATCCAAGCCTGAAGTCGGTTCATCCAGAATATACAAATCTGCGTTTGACGAAAAAGCGGCAACCAGCGCGACTTTTTGCCGGTTCCCTTTCGAATAGGTCCGGCATTTTTTGGTCGGATCCAAATCGAATCGACGGATCAATTCGTCTCTTCTCCCCTTATCACCGTTTCCATTCAACTTCATGAACAGGTCGATTACTTCACCGCCCGTCAAATTTGGCCATAAGTTCACATCTCCCGGTACGTACGCCACCCTTTTATGAATGTTCACCGATTCTTTCCAAGCATCCATCCCAAAGATTTCCGCTTTGCCGGAACTCGCTTTTAAAATCCCTAACAGCACTCGGATTGTCGTCGATTTACCGGCGCCGTTCGGACCGATAAAGCCGTACACTTCACCTGCGCCTACCTCAATGTCTACGCCGTCTAGCGCTGCAAAATCACCGAATATTTTCGTCAGCCCGCTAGTTTTCAATACGCTCATCACTTTCACCCCTTACTTATAAAAGCTGCGTTTTAAAATATCCAGGTATTCATAAAACTCCTGCCAATACGGATCAAAATCGATCGCTGCCATCTTCTGCCCTTCCAGCTTTCGCAGCAGTTCATTTTGATAGCCCTCAATAGCCCAGCGGATTAAATTGAAGGTCTTTTCAACATCCATCTCTTGCTTGAACAATGATTTGTCAATGCCTTCATAGAGCAGTGCATAGCCCAAACGCTGCAATTCCTCGAATTGTTTTTGCAGATCTTCCGGCAGCTCCAGCTCCTTTTCGAGCATCACCATCCCGATAAAATTGAATACATGCCTGTTTTCCGTCTGCGCTTTCAACTTCACTTTCGACGCCTGTTTAAACCGTTCGATAAAATCCCTTTCTGACAGGTCTACTAAATTGAAATATTCTTTTACAACGAGATCAAAACTATAACTCACCAAATGATGGAACAATTCTTTCTTGCTATTAAAATAATAAAACAACATACCTTTTCCGATTCCAGCCTTTTTGACAATGCGATTAGTGGAAGCGGTATCGTATCCATATTCCGCAAACTCTTCCAATGCCGCTTCTAGAATGGCCTGTTGTTTCAACACATCTAAACTTTTGAATTTCTCCATATTTCGTTCCCCGCCCTCTTTAGACCACCTTGGTCGACTCTAGAATACACCTTTCGACCACTGTGGTCAATAGAATAAAAAGAATTTTGAAACAGGTTTGATTTGCGCAATTAAATGATATGTTTTGAATAGAGTATTTATAAAAGAAAGGGAGATTGAAATGAAGAGGTTATTCACGAACAAAGGGTTGGCATTGATAGCGGGAACGCTTTCCTTGTCATTATTGGCTGCTTGCGGCAACGAAGAAGAAATGGTTAAAGAAGAAGCGACAGCATGGGATGAAATTCAAGAAGAAGGTACGTTGAATGTGGCGACATCCGGCACCTTATTCCCCACTTCTTACCGCGAAGAAGGTACAGATAAATTGACCGGCTTCGAAGTGGAAGTTGTACGGGAACTGGGGGAACGCTTGGAACTTGAAATTGAATTCACCGAACTCGGGTTTGACGAAATGCTGACTTCCGTACAGACCGGGCAAGTGGATCTTGCTTCTAACGACATTGAGATTACGGAAGACCGTGAAGAGAAATTTACTTTCTCAACACCTTTTAAATATTCATACGGGACAGCCATTGTCCGTAAAGACGATTTGTCAGGCATCGAAACT
The DNA here is from genome assembly GCF_000821325.1 of Planococcus massiliensis. Lineage (NCBI taxonomy): Bacteria > Bacillati > Bacillota > Bacilli > Caryophanales > Caryophanaceae > Planococcus > Planococcus massiliensis. The sequence goes on from NZ_CCXS01000001.1 coordinate 3,201,182, forward strand.
TTGGAAGATTTAAAAGGCAAGAAAGCAGCCGGCGCCTCTACTTCCGTCTATATGGATACAGCACGTGAATACGGCGCTGAAGAAGTTGTCTACGACAACGCTACGAACGAAGTCTACCTTCGCGACGTGGCAATCGGTCGCACGGACGTCATTTTAAACGATTATTACCTGCAGACTTTGGCGATTGCAGCTTTCCCGGAACTGGAAATTACGATTCATCCGAACTTGAAATACAGCCCTTCTGATGTCGGCGTGGTAATGAACAAAGATCATCAGGAACTAGCTGAAAACATCAATGGCGCTATTGAAGAAATGCTTGAAGACGGCACAATCGCGGAAATTTCTGCTGAATTCTTCAACGGAGCAGATGTTACCCAGAAAGTTGAAATCGAGGAATAAAAGCAAAGAGGGACCGCGAGCAGCGGTTCCTCTTTTTCTTTTACGGCTAAATACTTTTTCGAAAAAACAGATTTTTCTATACAACGGAGCGTTTATGCTGAATTTTTTTAGGGAACATCCAAATAAATACATATGAGGTGGCTATCTCTAATTCATACATAAGAGAGGATGGTTCAATTGGCCAATTTTACTGCGTTGGATTATGGAATTTTAATTGCTTACTTGTTAGTTGTAGCGGTACTTGGTGTTTATGTAGGAAGAAATCAGCATTCAACCAAAGATTATTTTCTCGGCGGCCGGAAAATTCCTTGGTGGTCCATCGGCATATCAGTGATGGCTACCCAAGCCGGCGCCATAACGTTTATCGGAACTCCCGGCTGGGGTTACGAAGGCGGGTTGGAAAGAATCACCACATTCATTAATGTTCCGCTGGCAATGGCTTTCCTAATTGTCACGATTGTCCCTTTTTTCTACCGGACCAATGTCTACACTGCTTATGAATACCTCGAAAAACGATTTGATAAGAAAACCCGCCTCTTAACGGGGAGCTTATTTTTAATCTCCCGCGGCCTGGCGACAGGAATCACGCTTTTTGCCCCGGCTTTGGTCCTTTCCGTCATTACCGGTTGGAATATCAATTTCACCATTATCTTGATGGCTGTTCTATCGATTGCCTATACGGTTTTTGGTGGAATTTCAGCGGTTATTTGGACTGACGTCGCCCAGATGATTGTTTTATGGTTCGGGGCTATCATCAGTGCGATTGCCATCTACTTGCAAATTCCCGGCGGATGGAGTGAAATCCTGCAAGTTTCATCTGATGCCCAATTGCTCGATGCTTTTGATTTTTCATTTGATCTGAGTGTGGAATACAGCATCTGGGCCGGGATATTCGGCGGCTTTTTCCTTCATGCTGCTTACTTTGGCGTGGACCAAAGCCAGATTCAGCGCGTCTTGACTAGCAAATCCGTAAAAGAAAGCCAATATTCTTTGATTTTCACTGGTTTTTTACTGGTTCCTCAAATGCTATTATTCCTTTTCATCGGGGTCATGTTATATGCATTTTACAGCCATACCGGCGCTCCCCAATACGATGACATCAACGAACTATTTCCCCGGTTCATCGTCAATGAATTGCCTGCAGGCATTTCGGGCCTTATCATTGCCGGTGTATTTGCTGGTGCCATGTCGAGCCTTGACTCGGCTTTAAACTCACTGTCAGCCGTTTCAATCCAAGGCTTTTATAAAAAGTATATGAAGAAAAATGCTTCAGAAGCCCATTATTTGTCAGCTTCACGCTGGGCAACGATTCTTTGGGGAATTTATGCCATGGTCTTCGCTTTCTTCGCCGGAAATCTCGGACCGTTGATTGAAGTCATCAATAAGATCGGCTCTTATTTTTATGGTTCTTTGCTCGGCGTTTTCATCCTGGCTATTTTCACGAGAAGATCAAACGGCCTTGGCGCATTCACCGGTGTCATTGCTGGTATGATTTCCGTGCTCCTCGTCGACCGCCTGGCCGATATTTCTTATCTCTATAATAATTTGGTTGGGGCCGTCGTGGCGGTAGCGGTCGGCTATTTTGTCAGCTTCCTGTCCGGCAAACCTGATGCCGAACAATTGGACCAGTACACCTATATCTGGAACAAAGAAGAAGCGAAGAAAGTATTGGATAAGCGTTCAGCCGAAGCCATAGAAGTAATGGAACAAGACAGCAAAGGCATGAAGAAATGGCCATTTATTTTGATTGCCTATTTCTTCTTGCTGGTCGGCTTGCTCATTCTTCTGCAAATCGCTTATTGAAGGGGGAAATAATCATGGAGAAGTATTGCTTAAAACCGGAAGTGGCCCAAGCTGCAGCTGTCGAAACAATGCATGAACATATCGCAAATTGGATTTCGAAATGGTTTAATGGCAAAAAGAAATTAAGATCCATCGAAATGGTGTTTTTGCCGTATTATATTTTCCCCTATCAATTGCAGAGCCGTTCCATCAACGAAACAATCGACGGATTGATTGGCATCGAAACTTATGAAAGCCATTCTGTCATTCTTCCAGTAGAACAGAGACTGAATGAATTGAAAGCGGGGGTTCCGGTTCTGCCTATTGGAGAAGAAGCAAATCCGAAGCTTGCCTATGATGCGGTCTACAGTGAAGCTTTCATCAAGGAAAAGCGCCGAAGCAGCATTCGGCTGGAAGTCGGCAGCCCTTTTCTGCTCTATGTACCGTACTGGATTGGCTATTTAAAAGGAAAAGAAACGGATATGCTGGTGATCGACGGCTTGTCCGGTAAGATAGATATAAAATTAAAAGATTCCGTGATGAAAGCCTTTTTAAAAGAAGCTGAACTACAAAGCAAGCCCACCGGTGCCGAGACAGGAGCCATATGATTCGCCGCACTTAACCAGAAGGAGCTGCCGCATAAGTTAAGAATAACTTATGCGGCAGCTCCTTTGTTTTATTTCCATTTTTCGCCTTTAAGAGAAAAGCACGTTTCGATCAAAAACTCCGACGTTCCATCAAATTGATCCCGATCCCCATGCAGACAACGCCGAATAGCAAGAGAATCGACAACGGTTCACTCAGTTCTTGCCAAGTTCGGTTATAGATGGCGACGCCTTTCAGTGCATCTAATCCGTAAGTGATCGGCAGGATTTTGGAGATCGTCAATAAGATATTGTTGCTGACTAACTCAATCGGCCAAAACGCGCCGCCAATCATGGCCATGCCTGTTGCGATAATCGGAACGACCGCTTGAAGCTGCTGCGGCCGGCTGACAAGGCTCATCACCAGCATACTGAGTGCGACGATAGCAAACGTATAGCAAGCGATAATCAGCAAGATGGCACCGAAACGGTCACCCACATCAAATCCGAACGCATACTTGAACAAAATGAAAATCAAGGAAATCTGCACATACCCGATGGTAAAGCTATACGCCAGATGGCCAAGATAGATCTCCCATTTCCCGACTGGCGATAAGATCAAACGATTCCAGGTGCCCATTCTTTTTTCTTCTACAATTTTCATCAAACTAAACATGATGGTATAAACCGAGAAAAACAGCGTCATCCCAAACAGCAGCTGCAATTGGTTGTCGTACTGAAATTCCGCCTTGCCGTCCAAAGTGGAAGTCGTTACTTGGAGTGCGGGTTCTTCCAAACCAGCTGCCACTTCTGTCCGGATATCGCCTCCGGCTATTTGCTGTTCGATTTGCTGAAATCGTATTTCCTCGCGGTATTTCCGATCCAAAAATGCTTCCAGGACAAAGCGTCCCATATCGTCTGCCGCCAGCACAATCCGGTAATCGTCATCCATGAGTCGCAACGCAAGCGGGGTATCCCCTGCGGAAACCGCTTCACGCACCTCATTTTCATTCATCAATTCAAACTTAAACTCTTCCGATTCATTTAACGAAGCCACCCATTCTTCGGCCTCCGCTACAGGCAATGATTCATCAGCATAAGCAAGAATAGCCGGCCTTTCCGCCGGATTATTGCCGGCCAATGCTGCTACAAAGACAATGGTCATGACCAAGAATGACAAGACCATGACTGGGGCCCGGCGAAATCTTTGCCACTGCAATAGAAATACTGATTTCATGCTTACGCCTCCCCTTTTCTTGGAAATAACAGAAAGCTTAAAACGAACAGGATGACCGTTGCCAATAGAACCCGGCTAAGCGGTTCCCAAAGCAGGCCGATATCCAAGTTTTGCACCCACAACAGAAAAGCATTCAAAGAAGCACCATTTGGCGTCCAGCTGCCCAATTGCCGGATGAAAACAGGCAAGCCTTCAGTCGGTGTAAAGCTTCCGCCTAAAAAGGCGAAAATCGTGACAATGCCGCCTGAAAACACCGTAGCGATGGTGTCATTATTGAACCGCATCAGTAAAGCCGTTAGAAATGCCGCAATCGCTCCTACACATAGCGCCAAACAAAAAGCGATCAATAGCATGCCTGGCCAAAAGGACAGATCCGTCAAATCGAAGGCTTGAAAAATCAACGATGAAAAGAAGAACAAAATACACAACTGGAAAAAAGTGACCAATGTTGCCGAAATGGCTTTTCCTCCAAGATAAGCGAAGGGATGGCGGTCTGACAGCAAGATCCGATTAAAGACAAATTGCTGTTTTTCCACAAAAGCAATGCCGGCGATGGAACCGCCCACAAACAACGCAAACATGACCGCCATGCCGATCGTATAGTATTGGAAAGAACTGATCGGCGCGACAGCAGAGACGCTTTCCACCCCTCCGATTTCAGATTGGGTTTCACTAGCTGCACTCTCTCCGTTTGCTGCTTGCGTAATCGCACTTTCAAAATTCAGCGACCAAACAAATTCGTCCAAAATATTCTGGAACACTCCAGACTGCGTTTCTGCATAATCGGAAATCATCAATTGAAGCTCACTCCCGTTGCCTATGCCCAGCATCATTTTTTGCAAGGCATCGAACGTGAAGTTTTCAGGGAGTGTGAGAATGGCGACGATCTCCTCATCTTCGAGCGCACGTTTAGCGGCGGCCGAATCCATTTCCCTCGCCGTTACTAAACTGCTCAAACTTTCATCTTTCAAAACTTCCTGCAGCAGAGCCGAAGGGCTCATTTCTTCTGCTGCCGCTATCATGCCGTTTTGCGCTTCAGCTGGCAGTTCCGAAGTCTCCAATACCCCTTTAAAGCGGCTGAGCCCTTGCTGCTCGTCGTCTTCCTGGACAACCGCGACTTCCATCGACAGGACTTCCGAATTCCCACTAAGAAGCCCGCTTAATGCAAAGCCCAGAATCGCAATCAAAATGAACGGCATTGCCAAGAGAATGATCAGCTCAGTCCGGTCGCGAAATAAAACAAGCAGGTCTTTTTTCAAAAACGTAAACATGGGACCGCCTCCTCAATCTCTCAGTTTCCGGCCAGTCAAATGCAAAAACACATCTTCGAGGCTCGGGGTCTGGACGTTGACGTTGATGATTTGTGCTTGATGGTGCTCAGAAGCCTGAAATACTTCGCCTAATATCCGGCTCCCTTTCGGAATAATGAGCTTAATGCCTTTTTCAGTCTCCGCTGCCTGTTTGATTGTTTTAATCTTTTGCAGCTCTTTGAAAAATTCGGGATAGGGCCGGTCCAATTCAATCCATACCGTTTCTTCACTTGAAAGGATGCTTTTCAGCTCTTCTTTTGTCCCGCTCGCAATGATTTTCCCGTGGTCCATGATATAAACCCGATCGCACAACCGCTCCACTTCTTCCATGTAATGGCTCGTATAAAGGACGGTCAGCCCCTTTTCCTGATTGAGTTCCCGCACCATTTCTAAAATGTGGCTCCGGGATTGCGGATCGATTCCGACAGTCGGTTCGTCCATAATAATCACTTCAGGTTCATGCATCATCGCCGCAGCAATATTCACCCGGCGCTTCATCCCACCGGAATAGGTTTTAACAATTTCTTTTTGCCGCTCAACCAAGCCGACCAAATTCAAGGAACGTTGGATCGCATCTTCAAGGGCCTTTCCAGAAAGGCCGTAGATCCGCCCAAAGAACTTTAAATTTTCATACGCCGTCAATTCCCCGTAAAGAGCGATTTCCTGCGGCACCACCCCTAGCACCCGCCTCATCTCACTTGGATTCTTAATCACGCTTTTCCCGTTAAGCCGCACATCTCCAGACGTCGGTTTCAATAAAGTTGAAATCATGGAAATCGTCGTGGATTTTCCTGCGCCGTTCGGCCCGAGCAACCCGACCGATTCCCCTTTGTCTAAATACAAACTGGCCCCTTCCACGGCGGTCTTGCCTTTGAATACCTTTTTCAGTTCTTCGGTTTCGAGCAAAATCTCCCTCTCCTTTCGATCTTGTGAACTCAGTGTATGTAAAAAAAGACAGTGCGCCCACTGTCTTGCGTCATTACTTTTAGAAAATGCCATGACTTCCGTCATTTTTTGTTAAACAAGGCCATGGCGGATGGCGTAAATCGCAATCTGGGTGCGGTCGCGAAGTTCCAATTTGTCCAAAATCATACTGATATGGTTTTTAACCGTCCCAACGGATAAAGCCAGTTCATCGGAAATTTCCCGGTTGCTTCGCCCTTCACCAATTCGGCAAATGATATCGAGTTCCCTCGGCGTCAGCGACTCGAGCACCTTTTCTTGAACAGGCTGTTTAATCAATTTAGGCATAATATTGGCAGCCACTTGGTCCTCCAACACCAGACCGCCTTCTAAACAGCTTCGGATGGACCGGATCAACTCTGACGTATCGGCATCTTTTAACATATAACCACAAGCGCCGCTCTTCAGCGCCTCGAGCGCATATTCATCATCATTGAAAGTCGTTAAAATCAACACTTTGCATTTTGGCCAGCGCGAGAGGATGATGCGCGTCGCTTCAAGCCCATCCATCTCAGGCATCCGGATATCCATGATGATCAGATCAAACGCTTGGGTTTCACATAGCGCGACTGCCTGTTTTCCATTCACCGCTTCTCCAGTTACTTCAATGCCGGGGTCGGTTTCAATCATCATTTTCAACCCTTGCCGCACCATCGCCTGGTCCTCTGCTAGTAATATTCGGATCATTCCAATCCACTCTCCTCATCCGTTAATGGCAACGAACCGCTAACGACAAACAACCCGTTTTCCGGACCTGCCCTGAATTCACCACCGATTTGCTCGATTCTCTCCCGCATGGAAGACAAACCGAACCCTTCATGAAATGAAATCGTACTTGCTATTTTATTGGTGATTACGAAACGGAACACTTTTCCTGCAGGCGCTTCGAAGACAATATCCGCTTCCCGTGCGCCGCTGTGCCGCATGATATTCGTCAATGCTTCTTGCACGGCCCGGTAAACAATCACCATCTGGTCATTGCTGAGAGGCGCAGATAAAGCGCCATGCTTAACCGCAAATTGGATGCGAAGAAAGTTTTCAGCTTCCAGTTTGCGGATCAAACTGATGATTGCCGTTACGCTTCCCGGTTCATCGTGTTTCAAGGTTTTCACGGCGCTGCGTGTTTCTTCTAAGCTTTCTTTCGCTAAGCTCTTTAATTCTTCCAGCTGTCTTGCCGTTTCGCCTTCCGCTTGCAGCCGCGAGACTTCCAATTGCATCAAGAGCGCGGTCAGCTTATGGCCGACTGAGTCGTGGATATCGCGTGCAATTTGCGTCCGTTCTTCCTGCCTCGCTGCCTGTTCATTCGTCAAGAGCCGGCGCTTCATTTTCCGGTATTCACTCAACAGCGCTTCATTTCGTTCCTTCAGCCCTTCTTCTACTACATGGCTCTTCTTAAAGAACACTAGAGCCGCACATGCCATTAAACTGTAAAGGCCGATAAACAAAGGTGCTAGCCCTAAATTCCCGGCTAAACTATGCAGCAAAGCGCCTGCCACCAATATCAAAGCGATGGCTATAGCCAATTTTGCAGAAAGACGGTAGACCGCTTTCCCGGCAATTATAGTAAATACCAATAGCGGATATGGATTCAAGGCCCCTTCTTGCTGCGGCCAGAAAATGAGAATCGCCAATAGCGCCATCAATGCCAAATTCATAAATGCGAGCAATGGCGTTTTCCTTACTAAAGGCGCTAAGAAGAAAAAACCGAAAAACAAAGCACTTCCAAGGATGCGAAGCGGCAACTCACTCATATCAACCGATAACTGAACAATTCCCATCGTCCAGGAAATCCCTAACACCATTAACCAAAACCAATAGGACCGCATGTAGCATTTCGCCTCCAGCGCGTTAAATTTTTTACCGCTTTTAAATTTCATTCCTCCGAAAATCTCTAATCTACATACGAGAGCCGCCAAGCTTCCGTTTCAAGATTCCTTCGATTCTTACAATAAATATTCTTTAAATTCCAGCGCATCCTTTCACGTTCATCTATTAAGACTTATACTGGATAAAATAATTAAAATAATCTGATTAAGAGGTGGCAATATGGATTTTTCTTTTTCTCCACTTAGCGACCAAGCGATTGTCATTGAAGTCGGAAACGAAATTAATGAATCTGCACAAAAAGCCGTACGCACCATTTCGGCATTGCTTGAAGCTTCTCCTCCTTCCTGGCTTATTGAAACCATTCCAGCTTTTACAACAGTCACTGTTTTTTATGACCCGATAAAGGCTTTATATGGAACAGTTAAATTAGAACTTGAAGAGTTGTTCAGCCAAACTGGAGAAGAACTGGCTGTAACCCCGAGAACTGTTGAAATTCCGGTTTGCTATGGCGGTGAGTTCGGTCCTGACTTGGAATTTGTGGCTGAGCACAACGGACTCACCCAGCAGCAAGTCATCGATTTCCATACAGGCGGCGAGTATTCCGTCTACATGATCGGCTTTGCCCCGGGCTTTCCTTTTATCGGCGGCATGTCTGAGAAAATTGCGGCGCCGAGGCGGGATTCTCCGAGACTTCGGATTCCAGAACGCACCGTCGGCATTGCCGGCATGCAAACAGGAATTTATCCGATTGAAACTCCCGGCGGCTGGCAATTGATCGGTCGTACGCCGATGCGCCTTTTCCGTCCGGAAGAGGAAATTCCAAGTTTATTGCGCGCTGGCGATAAAATCGTTTTTACGCAAATTACAGAACAAGAATACGCTTCTTGGAAGGAGGATCGCCATGCTGAAAATCCTTAAAGGCGGGCTTCAAACCACTGTCCAAGATCTTGGCCGTTCCGGTTTTCAGAAATACGGCGTCATCGCGAGCGGTGCGATGGACCCTTTTGCCCATCGGATAGCGAATCTTCTTGTCGGCAATGCGGAACAAGAAGCCACACTCGAAATTGCTTTAGTAGGTCCGGCCATTGAATTTCAAGAACAAACTTTTATCGCCATATGCGGCGCTGACCTTTCGCCAGAAATCGACGGCAGCCCGGTCAAACTATGGCGCACTCTTTCAGTAAATAAAGGAAGCGTCCTGAAATTCGGCGCTCCCCGCTCTGGCTGCCGCACTTACTTGGCCATCGCTGGGGGAATTTCCCTAACCTCCGTCATGAACAGCAAATCGACTTATTTGCGGGCAGGAATCGGTGGATTTAAAGGGCGTGCCTTAGCCGCTGGCGATGAGCTGCAAATTGAAAAGCTAAGAGACGAGGCAACAGATGCGCTAGCCAAGGCTGCCCATCAAGAAGTGGAATGGCAAGTTCCTGCCTATCGCTACTCAACTGAGCCTGTTGTCCGTTTGATGCGCGGCCGCCAATTTCATTTATTCGACGACATGAGCCAGAAGCAGCTTTTTACCGAAGCTTTTTCCATCTCGACCGATTCGGACCGTATGGGCTACCGCTTGGAAGGTCCGCGCTTGTCATTGATTGAACCAAAGGAATTGATTTCGGAGGCTGTCGCTTTCGGATCCATCCAAGTACCGGCTGATGGCAATCCGATTATCCTGCTTGCAGACCGGCAGACGACAGGCGGCTATCCCAAAATCGGACAGATTGCTTCCGTCGACTTGCCGCTCGCCACTCAATTAAAGCCTGGTGACCGGATTCGCTTCAAAGAAATCACGCTCGAAGAAGCACAAAATCTTTTTCTTGAACAAGAACAGCAGATCCGCCAATTAAAGCTTGGCATCCAATTGAAAAGGGAGGAATGAACATGAGCTATAAAGTGGATTTAAACTGTGATATGGGAGAAAGCTTTGGCGCTTATCAAATGGGGAATGATGCGGAGATTTTAAATTTCGTGACTTCTGCCAACATAGCCTGCGGCTTTCATGCCGGTGATCCGGCAACGATGCGGAAAACGGTGAAGATGGCGTTGGATAAGAACGTCGGCATCGGCGCCCACCCCGGATTGCAAGACCTTGTCGGTTTCGGCCGCCGGAATATGGCGATTTCGCCGCAAGAAGCATACGACTTGACGGTTTATCAAATCGGCGCCTTATCCGGATTTGTCCAAGCCGAAGGCGGACGCTTGCAGCATGTGAAAGCGCATGGCGCCTTGTACAATATGGCGGCTAAAAATGCGGTGCTTTCTGAAGCGATTGCAGAAGCCGTCTATAAGATTGACCCTGAGCTGATCTTATTCGGCTTATCCGGCAGCGAATTGGTGAAAGCCGGTGAAAAAGTCGGCTTGCGGACAGCGAGCGAAGTCTTTTCAGACCGCACTTACCAACTCGATGGCAGTTTGACGCCGCGTACAGAAGCGAATGCGCTGATTACCGATACAGACTCGGCACTAGAACAAGTGATTCGCATGGTTAAAGAGAACAAGGTAAAGACGCTGCAAAATCAAGACGTCGAATTGAAGGCAGAAACCATTTGCATTCACGGTGACGGCGTGGCGGCGTTGGAATTTGCTGAGAGCTTGTCGAAGTCGCTGAGCCATGCAGGAATCACGATTCAAAAAGTGGAGGAATTCATTTAAAGGAGGAGGGATTGGATGAAAACATCAAACCGCAGTATTCTGCTAGGTGCCGCTTTTCTCATGGCCACTTCTGCCATCGGTCCTGGATTTTTAACACAGACTACCGTTTTTACAGAGCAATTGCTGGCCTCATTCGGTTTTGTCATTTTAATTTCCATCATCATCGATATCGGGGCACAGACGAATATTTGGCGGATTATTGCGGTTTCCGGCAAACGCGCACAAGATATTGCCAATGATGTGCTGCCGGGGCTCGGCTATTTCCTCGCCTTATTAGTGGTAATGGGCGGCCTGGCGTTTAATATCGGAAACGTCGGCGGTGCAGGGCTGGGGATGAATGTACTTTTCGGCATCGATCCGAAAACAGGCGCTATCGTGAGCGGCTTGCTCGCCGTAGGCATTTTCGTCGTAAAAGAAGCGGGCCAGGCGATGGACCGCTTTGCTCAAATCCTCGGTTTTGTGATGATTGCACTGACGCTTTACGTCATGTTCACCGCCCAGCCTCCTATTGGAGAAGCAGTGACCAAAACCTTTATTCCCGACAATATCGACATTTTTGCAATTGTCACACTTGTCGGCGGGACGGTCGGCGGCTATATCACTTTTGCCGGCGGGCACCGCTTGATCGATGCCGGATTGACTGGCAGAGCGGCTGTTCCGGAAGTGACCCGCAGTTCCATCTATGCCATCGGGATCGCTTCCATTATGCGCATCATTTTATTCTTAGCTGTACTTGGAGTCGTATCCCAAGGGCTTTCCCTGAATCCTGACAATCCCCCGGCTTCTGTATTCCAGTTGGCAGCCGGAAACGTCGGCTATAAGATTTTCGGAGTCGTGATGTGGGCAGCTGCTGTCACTTCAGTTGTCGGTGCCGCTTATACATCTGTTTCTTTTATCCGGACGTTCAGCCCGGTTTTGGAAAAATACAATCGGTTCCTGGTCATTTCCTTCATCGTTATTTCGACTTCCGTTTTCGTCTTCATTGGCCAGCCGGTTCTGATTCTCGTGCTTGTCGGTTCATTGAATGGCTTGATTTTGCCGATTGCACTCGGCGTAATGCTGATTGCTGCCCATAAAGCGAAAATTGTCGGAGACTATAAACATCCGCTTTGGATGACCATTTTCGGCATTATCATCGTTATTGCCATGGCTTGGATGGGCATCTACACCTTGTCGAACGGCATCCCTCAATTATTCAAATAAGCATAAAAGGCGCCCAGATGGAAATCCATCTGGGCGCCCTTTTTTACTTCCCCATCTTTTCATTGCCGTGCTTGAAATTCCCTGTCGCCTTTGCCAAAACCAACTGCACGTCTTTATCGGTTTCAGCTTGCTGAACCTTCCCGATCAATTTCTCCGCTTCTTTTCCTTTAGCAATTTTTATTTGCTTGCCTTCGTAAGAAATGAAAACGGTCTGATTTTTACTGATGCTATAAGTGAATGGATTTTCTTCTAAGCGGTTCCGCTTATCACTATTCATCGCACACCTCTTTCATCGAAAGCTTATTTCCCAGGAAATGAATTTCAGCGTCCTTAAAGTACTCGTGATATCCCTTCCACCACTTCTCTTAAGTAATCCGTGCTGTGCGGCACCAGGTTATCCATGCGGATAGTGGTTACAAACGGTTTCTTTTCGCCATCTTCTGCCACTTCAAATCCTTTTGCTTCAACTTCCGTTCTTTCTCCGAGGCATAGCTGTGCAAACGCGGTGAATTCAACAGCGGCCATGCCTGCCACTTCTTCTTTTTGCAACTCTAACAATGCGTGAGGGTTTTCTGATGTACGATATAGAAAGTTGTGGCACTGTTCATTATCTAGGAAACTACCTAAGTGAATTTGGTCTTTAATGCTGCCTAAAGCGATGAGCTCTTCAAATGCGACCGTCAGCCCCAATTCCTCTTCAACTTCTCGGATTCCATCTTCCACCGTTTCTTCGGCCGTCAAATGGCCTGTTGCTGTAATATCAAAAAGATTGGGGAAATCCTTTTTCAATGGACTCCGAAGCTGAAGGTGAACAAAACCTTTTCCTTCTTTCCGGCTGACCATCCAGCAATGGAACGTTTCATGCCAATAGCCCCTTTGATGCACTTCTTCGCGGCTTGCTACGCCAATCGCGTTGCCGTCTTCATCGAACACGCGCAGCTTTTCTGTTTCCATGTCTTTTGCCTCCCCAATCAAAAAGCCTGCCCTAAAATGCAGGCAAGCTTTTGAATTTTCAAGTGGCGCCAACCACTTCCGCTGTTTCCAGCGGTTCTGCTTCCGGCTTCTGCACACGCGGATCCTGCAGCCAGCAAGCGGCTGTGTGGTTGTCTTCTCCCACTACGGTATCACGCGGCGTAAAGCTGTGGCACACTTTCATTGTATGAGGGCAACGTGCTGCAAATGCACAGCCTTCTCCAAGCGTTGCCAGATTTGGCGGAGATCCGCCGATTGGCAATAATGGCTTTGAACGGTCTTCGTTCATTTTCGGCATGGATTGCATCAAGCCCAATGTATACGGATGCTGGGGATTATAGAAAATCTCGTCCAGCGTCCCTTGTTCGACGATTTTCCCGCCGTACATGACCGCTACCCGGTCCGCCATATTCGCCACGACTCCTAAATCATGTGTAATCAAGATAATCGCGGTTTCGGTTTTTTGCTGAAGATCTTTCATCAAATCTAGGATCTGCGCCTGAATCGTTACATCAAGCGCTGTCGTCGGTTCATCGGCAATCAGCACTTTCGGGTTGCAGGCGAGTGCCAAAGCGATCACGACCCGTTGACGCATCCCTCCTGAAAATTGGTGAGGAAAGCTGTCCAGCCGCATTTCCGCTTTCGGGATGCCCACCAGTTTCAGCATTTCCAACGCCCGCTCCCGCGCTTGCTGCTTCGTCATTTTTTGATGGCGCTGAAGGCCTTCCATAATTTGCTTTCCGACTTTCATCGTCGGGTTCAATGAGGTCATCGGATCTTGGAACACCATCGATATTTCCGATCCGCGGATATCGGTAATTTGTTTGCTTGAAAGCCCCAGCAAACTCTTGCCGTCATAGACAATGTCGCCTTTTGAAATTTCAGTTGTACTTTTTGGCAACAGCTGCATGATCGACTTGGCCGTTACGGACTTTCCAGAACCGGATTCTCCGACAATCGCCAAAGTCTCGCCTTTTTTCAACTCGAAATTGACGCCTCGCACTGCCGTGACGTTTCCGGTTTGGGTCTTGAATGAAACATGCAGATCTTCCACTTTTAAGACAGTATTTTTCATTGTTCAGACCCTCCCCTATTTTTTCATCTTCGGATCTAGCGCATCGCGCAGTCCGTCTGCCAGTAAGTTAAAGCAAATCATGATGGCACTGATGACGAGTGCCGGATAAATCAATTTGTATGGGAAATACCGCATCGACTTATAGCCATCTTCAATCAATACACCAAGCGACGCTTGCGGCGCTTGCAGCCCTAAGCCGATAAAGCTCAGGAATGCTTCGAAGAAAATCGCTGTCGGAATCGTGAACATGACAGTGACGATGACAGGCCCCATGATATTTGGCATCAAATGTTTCCAGATCAACCGCTTGTTCGAAGCTCCCAATGTGCGGGAAGCCAAGATAAACTCCTGTCCTTTCAGCTGAAGGATCTGTCCCCGGACAACCCGGGCCATACCGACCCAGCCGGTGACAATCATCGCCAAAATGATGGAGGTAATACCGGGCTGAAGAACCAGGATAAAGAGAATGATGACAATCAAGTTCGGAATTCCCATCAGGATTTCAATGATCCGCTGCATGACATTATCGACCCGGCCGCCATAGAATGACGAGATGCCGCCGTAGATAACGCCGATCGCCAAATCGAGAAATGCCGCGACGAGTGCGATGAAGAGGGAAATTTGCGTCCCTTTCCAGACACGCGTCCATAAATCACGGCCGAATTCATCAGTGCCGAACCAGTAATTGGTGGCGACTTCGCGTTCCGCGTAAACGTCCGTTCCTTGTGCATTCAACCCATCAAAGCCGAGCCATTCCAGGCCCGCAACTTTAGGCGGCATATTCGAATGCGCCAAATTCTGTTCGCGGTACGTAAATTCATTCATGCTCGGTCCGATCAGCGCCATGATGATCAAAAGAATCAATAACACCAATGAAATCATGGCGCCTCTATTTTTTGCTAATCGCTGAAACGCTTCTTTCCAAAAGGAAACGGAAGGCGTCGAGATTTCTTCGCTCTTCTTTTGGTCCATCGGTGCGCGGACAAATAAATCATCCGGAATATTGTCTATGCTGTAATCGTTCTGCGTAGACATAGTTGGAAATTTTGCATCGAATTCTTTCATGCTGCTTCCCCCTTAAAGTTGATGCGGGGATCTAAGAAACCGTAAATGATATCGACGACAAACACGACGAAAATAAACAACGCACTATAGAAAATTGTGATTCCCATGATGACGCTGTAATCCAATACCAGGATTGATAAGGTGAATTGCTCTCCTAGCCCTGGAACTGAGAAAATTTTCTCGATGACAAGCGTTCCGGTCATGATCGAAACAGCGAGCGGCCCAAGCATCGTCACAACCGGGATCAAGGCATTACGGATGACGTGCTTCACGATGACTTGATTTTCACGCATGCCTTTTGCACGGGCCGTGATGACGTAATCCTGCCCGAGCACTTCCAGCATTTCACTGCGGATAAACCGGGCGACGGTTGCCGTAACGGTTACCGATAAGGCGATGGAAGGCAGCAAGGTGCTGGAATAGCCTTCCCATAACGCCACTGGCAGCCACTCAAGCTTTACGCCGATATAATACTGCAGCAAAGCTGCAAAGACAAAAGAAGGGATCGACATGCCGATAACTGCGAGCGCTACTGAACCATAATCAAATATCGAATTATGCTTCAAAGCGGAAATGATGCCGAGTACAAGTCCCAGAATGGCGCCAATGACCAAGGCCTGCAAGCCGATGAAAGCAGACGGCCCGATGCGGGTACTGATCATACTGGTGACGGTTCTGCCTTCATGCTGGAAAGAATAGCCCAAGTCGCCTTGCATCAAGTTCCCCAGGTAGTGAAGGTACTGCATCGCTACCGGCTGATCCAATCCGTATTTCGCATTCAGTACGGCCAATTGCTGGGCGCCTAATTTTTCAGGGTTGGTAAACGGTGTCCCTGGCAAAAGCTGCATGAGGAAAAACGTGGCCGTGACAATGATAAACAGCGTAATCAACATATATCCAATCCGCTTTACTAAATATCCCTTCATGGAAACACCTCTATTCTATGAGTTGAGTAATCTTCTGGATGAAAAAATACGAGGGGGCCGGATTTCCGGCCGCACCCTCGTATCTAAAGCTTGCCTAACTGTAGATTATTCTTCGATTGATGCCCACTTATACGTATGTGAAGCACCAGTAGGGTGTACAATTAAACCTTTGATTTTGTCTCTCATCAAGATCGATGTTCCGTCTTGGTAAAGCGGCACGATGGCTGCGTCTTCTTCCAATAGGATCTTCTCGATATCTAATAGCATTTCAAAACGTTTCGATAGATCCGTTTCTACACGTGCCTGTGCAACCAACTCATCCAATTTCGGGTTGTGGTATTTCATGCGGTTAGCAGATCCACCTTCTACCCACATATCCAGGTAAGTCATCGGGTCACTGTAGTCAGGCCCCCATGAAGACAAGGACAAATCATATTCAATCGCTTTTTCAATTTCAAGGCGTTGAGCGAAAGGAACTGCTTTGATTTCTAATTTAAAGCCTGGAAGATTATCTTCCAATTGAGCTTGGAGATATTCTGCCACTTTCTTATGGTCGTCAGAATCTGAGATGTTGATCGAAACAGTCAAGTCGGAAACGCCGGCTTCTTTCAATCCAGTTTCCCAAAGTTTTTGAGCATCTTCGATTGATCCTGTGTTGAAGTCTCCGTTCAAGTCACGGTAGTCTTCGCCTTCTGGAGATTGGAAGAAGCCTTTCGGCACAACGCCGTTTAGTGCAGTGGAACCGTCTTTCAAAATCACGTCCGTCAAGCTTTCTTTGTCGATTGCCATATTGATTGCCTGGCGGATGTTTTTATTGCCTAGAACCGGGTGCGTATGGTTGAAGCGAAGGAAAATCATACTTGGCTCAAGGATCGTGTCAAAGTTTGGATCATCTTTGTACTGGTCAACCGATTCTGAACTCAAATCGATGCGGTCTACTTTGTTTGTTTCGTATAAGTTCACACCAGTTGTTGGATCTTTTACGACGAATGCGTTGATTTTATCCAATTTAACGGATTCTGCATCCCAGTAGTCTTCGTTTTTCGCATAGTTCCAGCCTTGCTCATGCGTCCAGTCCGTTAGCGTGAACGGCCCGTTGAATAGGATGTTTTCAGCTTCTAGTGCATATTGGTCGCCTTGTTCTTCAACAAACTTCTGGTTTTGCGGCAAGAATGTCGGGAATGTCAGCAACGATTCCAATAATGGGTTGGCGCTTTCCAGCGTTACTTCCAATGTTTTTTCATCAATAGCTTTGACGCCTAATTCGTCAGCGTCTGCTTCGCCGTTCATGATCGCTTCGGCATTTTTGATGCTTGCTGTAACAAACATGAAGTTGTACGGGCTTGCATCTTTCATAACGCGTTTCCAAGCATATTCAAAATCTTGTGCTGTCACAGGCTCGCCGTTGCTCCATTTAGAGTCGCGCAACGTGAACGTGTGGACGGTTTGATCTTCATTTTCCGTATGGTCAGTAACTAAAGCTTCAATTGGCTGATGGTTTTCATCTTGGCGGTAAAGCCCTTCATTGACGTTGTTCAATACCGTAAAGGCAACACCATCATGCGCTTTTGTAGAATCCAGAGTAGGAATGTCCGCTGTTGCCGAGATATTCAAAACCTGGCTTGCTTCACCTTCTCCTCCGTCTGCCTTGGCGCCTTCTGAATTGTCGCTGCCAGAAGAACTAAAATTACAGCCGGACAGCATCAAAACAAAGGCCATCAATAACAATAATGCTTGTGCTCTAATCTTTCTCTCCATTTCCCCTACCCCCTAATTTTTCTAATAATTCTTTTTAATCATAATTGTTATTCTACTATTACGCAATAAGATATTTTAATTTTCAAAAATAATGGAAGCATGGTAATCTTTAATTATCCACTGAAAGGACCGTGCCTCATGACTAATAAACTCACCATTCTGCTGGGATCTCTTTTTATTTCTGTTGTCTTTTCTTTTTTGCTGGGTGGGCCATGGAATTTAGCCAAGTGGCTGGACGCAGTATTTCTTATCGGTTTGCTTTTGATCATGGCTGCATCCGTCATGATTTTGATCGAAGCCGAATTTTTCAATGCGTTCATCAAAAGCTTCAAAAACTTTTTCTCACGGGTTAATCAAAAAGAAAAATACATACGCGAAAGCGAAAGGCGGACAAGCGACGCAGTGGCTTACCAAAAAATATTCCCGATCCGGAAAGACCTGCTGCTGGTCGGCATCGCATTAAGCTTAAGCAGCCTGATCCTGTCGTCAGCGCTATACTATTTTCTTTCCTGATCTGAAAGATAGGAGCGGAAAAATTTCGTTTAAGATCACTATATTCCGAGTTTGCGCAGGAGCAAGTGGTTTAAAATGATGCTTTTACAAGAACCTCATCTTCGCTGTTTTGCTCTATGTCTTTGGAAATTGTTCCAGCACCGGCGCGGTTCCGGACGGGCTGAAGCAATAAGACGAGTGGTTTTCTCGGCTTATTGCGGGAAGCAAGTCCATAGCGCCGCAGTGCGGATTCCAGAAGCAGATGCTCGAATCCAACTAGCTTCTCGACAATCGGAAAAACCTTCAGCCATTTAACGGCTGAAGGTTTTCGTTTTTCTGTTCATAAAGAGTGACGCAGTTGCGTCCTTTGTTTTTGGATTGGTAAAGTGCTTTGTCCGCTTCTTTCGTCAGCTGATCGAGCGATCTCGTGCCATCGGAAAAACTTAGGCCGACTGACACGGAAACGATGCCTCCCGGCTGAAGCTCTTCCCCTTCAAAACGGTGGCTTTCAATATTCTGCCGGACTTTATCCGCCATGGCAAAAATCTTTTCCGGATCCGCTTCGCCCGTAAAGCAGATGATGAATTCTTCTCCGCCGTAGCGCGCGACCACATCGCTGTCTGAAGTGCTGTCGATGAGCAATTGGCCGATCGTCCGCAGCACCTGATCCCCTTTTTGATGCCCGTGGGTGTCGTTGTAAACCTTGAAATAATCCACATCCACCATGGCAATCGAAAGCGGCTGCTTATCGTCAACGAAAGCACCGACTTTATTTTTAAAGAATCGGATATTCGGCAAATGCGTCATCGGATCTTGGTTTGAATAAAACTCCAGCTCCCGCCGCAAAATCAAATTTCGGTTTTCTCCATTTAAAATAAGGGACATGGCCAAAACGGCAATGCCGGCAAAAAAGAACATGGCTGCAACGATAAACAGCGTGGCAGGCGTCGTCGCAATCATCCAGATCGATTTGATAAATTCAAACACCACAAATCCCGTAAGCATCCGTTTGATATTAATGATAATGAACAGATGGTTAAATGGCACTTTTTCACGGAATAAAGCACCGATAACGATTGGCAAGATGAGCGATTGAAGGATGCCTTCTACGACGGTCGGCCCGCCCACCGATGCCCGGAAAATTCCCGGAACAATGGCGGATAGGATACCGAGTGGCCAGCCGCCGATATAGGAGATAAAGAAAATGGGCACTTCCCGAAGGTCGAGGCGCATGCCTTCGTGGATAAAAGGATTATGCATCACGGAAAAAGATAAAAAACTAAAAAAAGCCGAAGAAAGCCAAAGGAATTGAGTAGAACTCTTCCATTCGACCAATAGCGTTTCTTTCAGTTTTAAAGCGAGATACATCAAAGCGATGATCAACGCCATATTTTCCAGGAAGAAAAACAGTAAATCATTCATTGCGCCCACTCCCAATCCACTTCCCTACAATTAAACTATGACCTAAGTTTAACAAAATTTGGTCTAAAGTCCATTTTAATAGGCGTTTATTGGCAGCATCAAAATTCGTCTTCATATAAATGAAAGTTAGTTTCTGCAGGCATTATTTTTCTGATATAAAGTTCGGTTTCTTTGGAAATATCCGGGACAAAGAATTCAGTTGCCCAATGCTCGAAGGTGGAGATCGTCGTTTCATCTGAAGACAGAAAAATCGAAAACCACTTAAATCCGCCGTCGCTATTCAAATAGGCTTTCATTAGCAGATGCATTAGTTCAGGAGTCACTTCTCCTGAAAAAACGGCGTACTGGCTTTCCTGCTGCTTTTGCAAAAGATCTTCCAACCCCCTCATCGCCTCCTGCTCTTCGTTCCAGCAATGGATCTCAATCTGCTGGCCTAATTTCAAGAAACGTTCTGCCAGCATCAGCCAGTACCCGTAATCCGCATTTTCCGGCACCCGCATGCTAAATTCAACATCCATAAAAACACTTAATTCAAAATGAAGATTTTCTTTCATGTACGGCTCCCTTCCTGGATCGCTCTTAATCCATCGTCTTCCTCATTTTAAAATTGGTTAAAGCGATTCCTTTTCGCACGACCGTTTGCTGCCGAATCGTTTCATAGCCGTGCTTTTCAAAGAAAGGCTTGGCCGTCAAACTGGCATCTAGAGTGATTTCAGAAAGCCCCAATTTCTCGGCTTCTTTTTCGGCCGCATTTAACAAAGCGGCTGCAACCCCTTGCCGCTGATGGTCTTTATGGACATAAAGCCGGTTCAAATAGCCATCTTGCTGCAAGTCGCTAAACCCTACAACCTTTCCCTTTTGTTCTGCGACAAAAGAAAGGTTTTGGGCAAGTGAAACTCGCCATTTTTCGATCCGTTCTTCTTTTTCATCCATTGGCGCCCATGCATTTAGCTGCTCAGCTGTGTAGTGAGCGGCGTTGACGGAGTGAACCGTTTCGTAGAAAAGTTCCACGACTGTCTCCAAGTCTTCGGAATGGTAAGGGCGAACTGCCAAATTTAATTTATCAATAAGGCCTGGTATTTCCGCTAAGCTTTCGATAGACAAGCCTGCTGGCCCTGGTGCCCAAAAGGCATTTCTTTTCCATATTCCAAGCATCCCGACTGCTTCTGCTGCTTGGACATCGTTTTCGGGATGATCACCGATATAGACAGCTTCTTCAGGAAGGACTCCAAGTTTTTCTAAGGCTTTTTGAAAGAGGGCAGGATCTGGTTTTTTTAATCCTTCCCATTCAGAAATAAGGATTTCATCAAAATAAGAGGCTATATTCAGCGCTTGAATGGCACCCATTTGGAACTGTCCTCGGCCATTGGTAATCATACCGAGACGCAAGGAGTTTTCTTTTAAAACCTCGAGCATTTCTATAAGATGCGGGAAGGATTGGCAATGAACCGCAAAATTCTCCACGTAATCTGTTAGCAATTCTTCTGGGGATATCCCTAAAACCTCATATTCTTTTGTTAATTGAGCATAGACTTGGTCTTTCCAAACGTATCCCTGTGCATCTAGTTCAATGAATCGGCCACAAAATTGCTTACGCGGAATATGGCTTAAGAATGCGTTCAACCGGTCGTACTGTGAATTGATAAAGGCGGTCAAAGAAGCCTCCCGATTTAGCAAAGTGCCATCTAGATCAAAAATAACAGCTTTAATCATTCGATTTCCACCTTTAAGGGAATCTGTTTTACAGCGACAAGCTCTGTCCCTTCAAAACTCAAACAGTAGATATCCGGCATTTGAAGTTTTCGCCAGAAATCCACATGATAGCCAGCATCGAAATAATTCATAATTAGCACCATCAGATTGCCATGCATGCCAATTGCGACGCGCTTTCCGGCCTAGCCCTTCAATACCTCCGCTACTTGCGCTGCTCCGCGTTTTTGGGCAACAGAGTTGGATTCACCGCCTGGAAAAGCGAATTGCTCATCTTCCCAAACACGGGCAATCGCGCTGTCAAAGTCCGTTAAGGCACTCTCACTTAATAGGCGCTCTTTGAAGTCTTCGCAGACTTTGACTTCCTGTCCAATTTCCGCTGCTAAAACTTCGACCGTCTGGATCGCGCGCTTGTAAGGACTGGACAGCACATGGTCAATCTTTTCTTCCTTTAACGCTTCCGCCACTTTCTGTGCATCCGAAAATCCTTGTTCCGACAAGGGCCGATTCCGTTCATCTGTTGAATAAACCGAATGCGCATGCCTCACTAAATATAAATGCGTCTGCATTTTATCCACTCTTTCCGCTATTCATTTCTTTATAGATTTCGAGCGACTCTTTTAAAAAGTTCCGGTCAAATCCGCTTTTTTGATGCAGCCGCTCCACCCATTCATCTAAAGTGGCGAGCGGCGGATCTTCAATGAGCCCTTGGGAGGTGCTTAGACAACTTTGCCAGTCTTCAAATTCCCAGTGGGCCGTTTCACCTTTGTACGGCAGGCGCATTTCAAAAAGCACTTTCGGATAGATATGGTTCTGTGAAAACTCCGCTGCCTCCCAAAAAGCTTCTTCGCTTACCGGTTCCAGTCCATACTTTTGGCGGGAAATTTTGCCGTTCGGACGGTGATAAAGAATCTCCACTTCGCATTTCCCGGGCAATACTTCCACTTCAGCACCTGGAAAAAAGCCCGCTAGCTTGCCGCTTTGAAACTTGCTGCTGCTCGCCTCGATCAGTATCGGTTCCAGCCATTGGTCGCCCAAATCGCATAAATACCGATTGCCTTCCTTATCCTCAGCAGCAAGGGCCGCATGTGCTTCCATTGTACCCAAATGGCTGCCAATCGGATATGCCCTTATGCCGGCTTCTTTAAATTCTTCTAATAACCAAAGCGCCAAATCAAAGCAATTCCCGGTAATCCCGTATTTTTCGCGATGGGCTTTCATTAATTCAATAGAACGCTGCTTTTTGGCCCCCGCTTTCTCGTAATACCAGGCTTTCGTCAATGTTTCCATTGGAAATCCATCAAACTTCCTCCAGACTTTCACGATTTCTTCAGGTGCCTTCATTTTCTCCACCTCTTTCGAGAACTGTCGATACGTATGTATTTCGGTCCAAAACTCATTGATTCCTTTAATAAAGGCAAACAAAAAGCCCAGCATTCGCTGGGCTTCCATTGGTTATTCCATTTCGTTGCCGGCCGGCTGCTCTACCAATTGCTGCAGGTTCTGGAACATCTGGTCCCAACCTTCTTCGGATTGGCCGGTGAATTCCATACCGGCTCGTTTGACGTCTTCATCCGTCCAGCCTTCTTCATGCGGCACAACAATCTCTTGGATAAAAGCCATTTCCACGCTGTTTTCTACTGAAGAAATCCAAACGGTGATGCGATCTTCCAAGCTATTGAATTGCGGCATTTCAAACGTGAACACCAGCTTATGCGGCGGGCTTACTTCGATGTAATGGCCGATTGCCCGGTAATCGGTGCCGCCGCGCCGGTCGATGATTTCCCAACTGCCGCCTTGCACGGGTTGGTTAACGGCTTTTTGATTGGTCGCTTCTGAAGAAAACAGCCATTTTTTCATAAGCTCCGGCTTTGTCCAAGCAGCAAACACTTTCTCTTCCGTGGTTTGGAATCTTCGCGCCATGGTTAAGGTTACGGTTGACGTTGCCATCAGATCCATCCTTTCAGCGTTCAGTAATGGAGTGCCAAGCAGCACCAGCTTTTAATGCCATATTAGCTCAAGCTGCTAGTTCAGGCAACATAATCTTCTTTTGGAATATCCTCCGATTCTCGGTCGCCGTAGTAGCGGCCTTTTGTCAAAACAGCCAAGGCCACGGTCATAATGGCAGCAAGAATCGCCGAGAAAAACGCAGCCGTGCTTTGCAGGAAGAGGCCCATATAGCCGAGCGCGGCAATCGTGCCGAGAATGCTCGGCACGAGAAGTGAAATAACGCCGACCGGATTCCATTTATATAATTTTTCCTGGCGCGCTTCATAGTAGCGCGGCCCGATTTTCAAGAGGCGTTTCACAATTAAAGCATCTGCCACTAAAACGGCAGCCCATGTCATCAACGCCACGCCTTGGAAAGTCATGGCCGTCCCAAGATGGTCGACAATTCCGCCGAGCATCAAAATAATGGCGATGACTCCTGAAACGACGATCCAGAAACGTCTTCCTGGCGTAAAGCGGAACATGTTCTCAAAGAAACTCGATAGAGACAGCGAGCTGCTGTAGATATTCGTGATGTTGATGCGCACTTGCGTCAGCATCGTAAAGATGACGCCGCCAAGGCCTAAAAGCAAGACGATGTAAACGCCGGGATTCGATTCGCCTAATGTGACGCCGAACCAGATCCCCAAGCCCCCCATTACGCCAAAACAGAAGATCTGCGGAATAAAACCGATGGCGATGGAACCGATTTTGATGTCTTTCGGTTTGAGGAACCGTGCGTAATCCGAGGCGATTAATGCCGTGAGGCCCATAATTCCATGCTGCATGCCGATGCAGAGCAAGAGAGCCGTCCCTCCAACTTGGACGCCTTCTGGCATATACGCCCAGAAATTGCCTTCATACACGGAAGTGGCATTGAAAGCCATATAAATTGCTGCGATGAGAAACGCGCCAAAAAGCGGCAGCGACCATTTTTGGAGCTTATCCAATTGTTTAATGCCAAACCAGTTGAGTGGAATGACAATGGAGCCAAAGAATATGATTAATAGCCATAAGGGGATGGCGGGGAAATAAGCATGAACTGCTGAAACGAGGATCATTCCTTCAAAAGCGCAGTACATGATAAAGTTCGAAGCATAGATTAATGAGGTGAGGGAAGCTCCGATATAACCGAATCCTCCGCGGGAAAGCAAGTTAACGTTCATACCTGATTTTGCGGATAGATACACAATGATCGAACCTAAAACACCGGCTACCACAATTGCATATCCTGCTGAAATGAGCGCATTGACGGCTCCAAACTGCAGGGCCATCACCGAACCCATCTGAAAATAAAAAATAGCGGTGGCGATGCCGAATGTGATATTCGTAATGCTGAGCCAACTCATTTTCCTTTCTTCGCGCGGCACGCGGTCAAAGGAATAATCGTTTGTCGCCTCTTTTCTCGGGGCTGTTTTCTTTTGGTCGATTTCTTTTTTCGTCCATTCTTGATCTGCGGTAATCTCAGATCTCATCTGATCGACTTCCTTTCCATACTTAGAATATTCTTTTGTCTAGGAACAGCAAAGTTTCCGGGCAAAAACGCCGCCCTTCAAACAAAAAAAACAGGCGGATTTTCCCGTCAGCATTTGATGCATCAACGGTTAAAACCACTTGTTTTTTGATTATAACATATTTTTGCGCATTTTAGTGAAAGAATGGAAAATCCCTTTATTCTAACAGGCTAAAATCCGCCTTTTCTCTATAAAAAATCCCAATTTCACATTTCTTTTTAATATATTAGCATATTAAAACCTGCTTTATTCCTCGTCCAAACCGCCTTTTCGCTGACGGATCTGGTAATAGTTCAATTGCTTGAATAATTCGGATGACGTGCCTTGGTCGACTGTAAATGCGACTCCGTGTTCATTCATGACCATTTTCTTGGTTTTGCGGACAATTGATCCATCCAACAGGAAAGGGCGCCCTAAAATACTGAAGCTGCATTCCACTTTTTCATCCATTGGAAATTCCTCCGGTGAGTAAAATACAAGGCCGCCGGCACTGACATTCTCAATTTCAATCGGCAAAGCCTCTTCAAAGCCTTCCCGTCTGATTTCCCCATCAATCAACCCATCAAAATCCACACGAAAAAATTCACGTCGATTCTTGCTCATTTTTGCTCCCCCATTACTTGTAGAAATCTTTGCTTACATATAGAGATTCACCAACAGGCCTTTCATTTCTCCGACGAGGCGAAGCACTTCGATGCCGTCTTTTTCATTGTCCAGCACTTCATCATTGATCGCGAGCAGTTTTTCATCGATCACTTCCACCAGCTGATGCGATTTCATGCCGCCATTCAGATGGAAACTCTGTTTCTCAGACAATTCGAGACCATAGCTCAACGATTCGCTGACAAATTGCTTGACTGAATTCTTATAGTCGATCAAATGTTCAATAGTGCGCTGTTTTGCTAAACGCTGTCCTTGAACATCGATGCGGTCCATTAACTGATTGAGTGAATCCAATTTTAATTTTGACTGGGAATTCCGCATAACTGCAGCAAAGGAATCCGCAGACTTGCCTTCGACAGCCCCTTTGCGCATCAATTCACCTGGAAATTTTGCCTGACCTTCAATCCGCAAAAGAACCCCTCATTTCATTTTTGGTAGCTTTTCTTTTTCTTTAGCATGTTGACGATCAATTCCACTTCGCCATGCTCCATCTTCAACACTTTTGCAATCTGTTTGGGCGCAAAGCCTTGCTTATACAATTTCGACACTTGTTCTTGATGCGATCCAGTTCCGGCAAATAAGGGACCTGTCTCCTGTTTTTCAGACACTTCCGGCGGCTCTGGCGCATCCGTTCTTCCAGCAGCCAACTGCTTTTCAAGCAAACGGATTCTTTTTTCGAATTTGTCTTCTTTTACTTTAATATAATCCGCAAGTTTTTGATACAGTTCTTCGTTCTCTTTTTCTATTTTTTCTACAAATTCTTCCATCCCTTGGTGAATAAGGGCCGCATCTTCGCTCAATTCCTCGCGTCTTTGCTTGTTTTGAATCAATACCACTATGGCACGAATGTTTAGCAATAACACAAGGACGATCAATTCAATCAATAACCATTCCATCGGGATCACCTTTACCTTCTAAGCTATTTCTAATAATGATCGTGCACAGCAAGCGTTGCTGCACGCAAACGCAAAATCGCTTTTGAATGCAATTGTGACACGCGTGAAACGCTGACGCTCAACACTTCCGCAATTTCTGTCAGTTTCAGCTCTTCAAAATAACAAAGCGAAACGACCAATTTTTCTTTTTCCGGAAGCCGGTCAATGGCCTGGGCCAACGATTCTTTGATGGCTTGCTCCGTTAAATGTTTTTCAGGGGAAGCAGCACGGTTGTCTTCAAGTGTACTGTACTTGCCGGACGGATCGTTTTCATTGTAATCCGGCTCGTCGATTGAAACCATCGAGGACAAGGCAGCTTCCGCTACGGTTTTATTGAGCTCGGCTTTCGTAATGCCGAGGTAGGCGCTGACGTCTTCATCTGTGACGGACGCATTCTTTTGCTGTTCGAGTTCGATATACGCTTTCTCGATTTTTTTGACTTTGTCGCGGATCGACCGGGGGAGCCAGTCGCGCGTCCGAAGCCCATCAATCACGGCGCCTTTGATCCGCCAAGTGGCATACGTTTCAAACTTCAAATCGCGCTCAATATTGAACTTATCAAATGCATCCAGCAGTCCTTCGTATGCAAGGCTGCGTATATCGTCTTTATCTACAGTTTTCGGCAAACTGAACGCAAAGCGCTGAATAATGTAATCGACCAGCGGCAAATAGCGTTCGACTAAGTAGTTGCCGGCTTCCGGATCTTTATGCTGCTGCCAGCCTTCCCAGTAACTGCGTTCGCTTTTTGATAATCTTGTAGTCAATACGAGTGTCACCACCATCTATGTGATCATGTTTTGTCTTTGTTAGTTTTTGTAGTCGATATTCCGCAAAACAGCTCGCTTGCCGGGGGCTCGCGCTGAGCTTGGTCCCCAAGGCGTCTTCGCTGTTTTGCTCCATATCTATAGAAAGTTCTCCAGCGCCGAAGCGGTGTATTAATGCTGCATCTTTAATTCAACTTATCTAAAAAAGATTTTATTTAAAAAGCATTTTCAGTAAAAAGCCTTTGAGTCCGAGTTTATAAGGAACAGGAAGTTCGAGGTAATTGCATGATAATGTTTGCATCGCCTTTGATGCTTGGCCATTTGGATAAGCCAGCGTAAAAGGGACCTGCTTTTTGACGGCGCTCGGCACTTGCGCATCGCTCGGGATGTAGCCAAGGGTGCCAATTTGTTTGTTCAGGAATTGCTCTGTGACTTTTTTGAAATTTTCAGCTGTTTGCGTGCCTTCTTTATCGCTGGTGCATTGGTTGATGACTAATTTAATATGGACATTTTCGTCTTTTGCATGGACCATTTTCACCACCGAATAAGCGTCGGTGATTGAAGTCGGTTCTGGCGTTGTCACCAAAATGACGTCATCCGCCGCTAAGATAAAGCGCAGGTTCTCGTATGAAAGTCCAGCACCGGTATCCAGAATGATGTAGTCCACATGGCCTTGGATTTGGCTCAGTTCATCAAAAAATTTCGTCATTTTGGCTTCATCCAACCGGAACATTTCGTCGAAGCCGGTGCCGCCTGAGATGAATTGAAGGCCATTCGGCCCTTCTTCGATGATGTCCCAGATGGATAAATCCTTTTCAATCATCGTCGCAATGGATTCTTGCGGTGAACGGCCGAGCAGGACATCGATATTGGCGAAGCCAAGGTCGACATCGAAAATCAGCACTTTTTTGTTTTGCTGGACGAGACTAAGTGCGAAATTCAAAGCGAAATTGGATTTCCCGACTCCGCCTTTGCCGCTTGTAACGGCAATGACGCGTGTTGGCCGTTTGTCTTTCTTCGCTTTTTTCTGGGTCACTTTTTCTCTCAATAATTTAGCTTGATCAATCATTTTTCATCTTCCCCTAATACGAAGTCTGCGATTAATTCGGGCGTAACTGTGAAGATATCATCTGGAACACTCTGTCCGTTGGCAATGTAGCGGATCGGGATGGAATAATGATGGATCAAGTTCAAAATGGCGCCGGATGAACTCGTTTCATCCATTTTGGTCAATAACAGCTCATCCATGACAATCGTCTGGAAGTTATCAACGATCTTTTTCATATCTTCGTATTTGGAAGTCAGGCTCAGGACCAGATTGATCTGGACTTTGTTTTTATCGCTCAGCAAAGCTTCCAGCTCTTCGATGTACTGTTTCTGCTGATAGTTTCTGCCCGCCGTATCCATTAGCACAATGTCGCAGTCGCTCAGCACTTCCATGGCATGCGTCAACTCAGAAGCGGATTCCACCACTTCAATCGGGATATTTAAAATGCCGGCATAGGTTTTCAGCTGTTCCACTGCGGCAATCCGGTAAGTATCCGACGTAATCAGGCCGACTTTCTTATCTTCACGCAGCATGAAATCAGCTGCGATTTTTGCAATCGTCGTCGTCTTCCCAACCCCTGTCGGTCCGATAAAACAAATGATTTCCGGATTTTTATCCACCGGTGCCGGCTGATGAGAAGCGATCAACTCAATGATTTCCTTCCGGGCGAAGCTGCGGATCTCCCTTTCGGACATTTTCGGATCCTGTTCGAGTTCCGTGATCAGCTTTGCATAGAGCTCAGACTGGATCTCTTTGGAAATGCCTTGCTCCATCAATTGCTTATTCAACCCTTTTAAGGCCACAGGCAGCCGGTCTTCTTCCATGACCTGCAGCATGAATTGTTTGATGCCTTTGATTTCGCTCATCAGCTCTTCAGCCATCGCATCATTCTTCTCGACAGCTTCTCGCTGTTGGAAAGGGATAACCGTTGCCTGCTGAGATTTTGCGGTCGTTGCCGGCTGTTTTTGCTTCGGTTTCGCTTCAACTTTTGCCTTCGTCTTTTCCGGCGCTTTCGTTTCCACGGCCGCAATCACTTCCAGCTTTTCAGTTTTGAAAAAGCCGAGGAAGCCGCCGGTTTTCACTTTTTTCGTATTCAAGATCAAGGCATCAGTGCCAAGGTCCTTCTTTATCATCGGAATCGCTTCCGTCACACTATTGACGATGTATGTTTTCAATCTCATAGTCCACTAACCGCCCCACTCGAAATATTCACTGCTCCAACACTTTGAATTTCAATGTCCGGTTCCAGTTCGTTATAGGAGAGAACGGGAAGGTCCGGCGCAAAACGCTCGATAAATTGACGCATGTACATGCGGGTTGCAGGCGACGTCAGCAGAATCGGCTGGACGCCGGTTTGCTGCAGCTGGCCCGCTTGTTCAGAAATGTTTTGGAAAATCACCTGTGATGTTTCCGGATCAATGGATAAATAATTCCCTTGGTCTGAACGGTGCACCGACTCTGCAAATTTCTTCTCCAAGCTCGCGCCAGCGGTAATCACTTGCAGCGGCTGCCCTGGCGTTGCGTATTGCAGTGTGATTTGGCGCGATAGCGCTTGGCGCACATATTCCGTCAAGACATCCGGATCTTTTGAATAGGCTGCATAGTCTGCCAAAGTTTCTAAAATCATTAACATATTGCGGATCGAAACTTTCTCTTTCAAGAGCTTCATGAGCACTTTTTGCACTTCGCCAAGCGCCATCAAATTCGGAATCAATTCTTCGACCACGGCCGGTGAATTTTCACGGACGTTTTCGATCAACGCCTTCACTTCCTGGCGTCCGACTAATTCGTGGGCATGGCGCTTGATCACTTCTGTCAAATGGGTCGACACGACAGAAGGCGGGTCGACGATGGCATAACCGGACATTTCCGCTTCCTCTTTCATTTCTTCATTGACCCATAGCGCCGGCATACCAAATGCCGGTTCCACTGTTTCGATGCCGATGATGCTGTCATCGTCCACTCCTGGGCTCATCGCCAAATAATGGTCAAGCATGATTTGCCCCGAAGCGACGCGGTTGCCTTTGATTTTAATGACGTATTCGTTCGGCTGAAGCTGAATGTTATCGCGAATGCGGATGACCGGCACGACAATTCCAAGTTCCATCGCACATTGGCGGCGGATCATAATGACCCGGTCCAGCAAGTCCCCGCCCTGGTTTTTATCCGCAATCGGAATCAAGCCGTAGCCGAATTCGAATTCGATGGCATCGACATGCAATAAATCGATGACACTTTCCGGTTTCTTCAGTTCTTCCGCTTCCGGGCTGCCGATGTTCGCTTCTTTCTCGACTTTCTCTTCTTTTTTCAGATTGCTCTGCATGCGGAATGCACCAAAAGCAACGACTGCTGCGACCGGCAAGATCAGCATCGGGCTGATCGGCGTGAAGACAGCAAGCAAAGTCAAAGTTCCGGCTACAATATAAAGCAATTTTGGATACGCGAATAATTGCTTTGTAATATCCGTTCCCAAGTTGCCATCAGAAACGGCACGAGTGACCACAATACCGGCAGCTGTCGAAATCAGCAGCGCCGGAATTTGGCTGACTAGCCCGTCTCCAATGGATAGAAGTGCAAACAAATTAGCTGCTTCGCCAATCGGCAGGCCATGGACCATTACTCCGATCGCCAAGCCGCCCACGATATTAATTACCGTAATGATAATGCCGGCAATGGCGTCTCCTTTAACGAATTTGCTGGCACCGTCCATGGCACCATAGAAATCCGCTTCCTGGCTGACTTTCTCCCGGCGCTTTTTTGCTTCCTGGTCGGAAATCATTCCGGCGCCAAGATCGGCATCGATGCTCATCTGCTTCCCTGGCATCGAATCGAGTGTGAAACGGGCTGCCACTTCAGCAACACGTTCCGAACCTTTGGTAATAACCAAAAACTGAATGATGACAAGAATCAAGAACACCAGAATTCCGATAATGGCACTGCCGCCAACAACGAATGAACCGAATGTCTCAATCACTTCTCCGCCTGTTTGATTGGTTAAAATCGAACGGGTTGTGGATACGTTCAATCCAAGGCGGAATAAAGTAGTCAACAGGAGCAAGGTCGGGAAAATCGAGAATTCCAGCGCTTCCTTTGTGTTCATTGCTACTAAAATGATGGTCAACGCAATACTGATATTGACCATGATCAATACATCTAACAGGAGAGTCGGAAGAGGAATCACCATCATGACGACAATCATGATGACTGCAACCAAGATGGCATAATCTTTAATTTTCACGCGTTCTCCTCCTCACTCTTTATAATTGGATTGATTGTTTTCGCTATTGTCACGGATACTCCGCAAAACAACTACGCTTTCCTATGGGCTTGCGCCGAAGCGGCATATAAAAGCTGATTCTACTTAGCTAATCTTTCCTTTTAACCGGTATATATATGCTAAAACTTCTGCGACCGCGAGGAACAAGTCTTCCGGGACCGGGTCCCCTACATCCACTTGTGCATATAATGCGCGGGCGAGCGGTTTGTTTTCCATAATCACAACGCCAAATTCTTTCGCTTTTTCTTTGAGTTTCAGTGCCAAGTGGTCTTTCCCCATGGCAATGACAGTCGGCGCGGCCATTGTTTCCGCGTCGTACTTGATCGCGATGGCGTAATGCGTCGGGTTGACGATCAGCACATCGGCAGATGGAAGATCCTGAATCATGCGGTTCATGCTCATTGAACGCTGCTTTTCTTTGATCTTTTGTTTGATCAAAGGGTCCCCATCGGATTTTTTGTATTCGTCTTTGATGTCCTGTTTCGACATCTTGATGCCTTTTTCGAATTCGTATTTTTGGTACATATAGTCAAATACCGCGAGGATCAATAAAATAATGGCAGCTACAAGCGCCATTTTAATCGTTAATTTGCCGACGAAACTCAGCGAATAGCTGAGGCTTTTCTGCGACAACAGGAACAGCTCATCTTTTTCTCCCCACAGCACGCTGAATGCGGCGTAGCCGATAATCGCAATCTTGGCGAGCGATTTTGCCAGCTCGACAAGCGCACGGACTGCAAAGATTTTTTTTGCGCCTTGGATCGGGTTTAACCGGTTCAATTGGGCTTTTAGCGGTTCGGTCGTAAACATCGCGCCTACTTGGACAAAGTTGCCCAGGATGCCGAAAACGATCGCGACTCCCATAATCGGCGCCATCAAAAGCATGGCATCGAACGTCATTTGTTCAAACAAGGTGCGGACATTTTTGGGCGTCCATTCCCAGCCGATATACTGGGTGAAGTTGACCCGATAGATCGCCAAGATCCGGTCCAGCATCCAGCCCCCGAGAAAACTCAGCAGCAGAATGCCGCCGATCATAATCAGCGCCGCGGGCAATTCCTGGCTTTTGGCCACTTGCCCTTTCCGCTTGGATTCCTGCCGTTTCTGAGGCGTTGCTTTTTCTGTTTTTTCGCCTGAGAAAAACTGCAGGTCCAAGGTCAATCTCCGTGCCATCTATGCTCCCCCTATTAAGCGGGTCAACTCCGCCATGCTTTCCACGAGCTCTCCAAACAACATCTGCAGCAAATAAAAGAAAAAGGGCATTGAAAACATCAATAACACAAAGCCCACTAAAATTTTCACCGGAAAACCGACGGCAAAGATGTTTAATTGCGGAACGGTTTTCGCTAAAATCCCGAGTGCCACATCCACTAAAAACAAGGCTCCGACAATCGGCAAAGAAATTTGCAGCGCAACCATAAACATTTTGACGAAAAGATCCGATATAAACTTTGCAACGTCTTCAAACTTGATATCGAAAGACAAAGATTCAACCGGAATCATCTGCAGGCTCTGCATGACGCCGTCGAGCATCAAGTGATGTCCGTTGACCGTCAGCAGGAACAGCAAGGCAAGAATGTATTTAAAACGTCCGATAATCGGCACTTGCGACCCTGTCTGCGGATCCATGACGCTCGCCATCGCAAAACCCATCTGAAAATCGATGAAAGCTCCCGCAATCTGTACGGTATACAGCACCAGTGCTGCGGTAAATCCGAGTGCGATGCCGATGCCGAATTCCTTGATGACTATCATGATATAATAGCCGTCCAGCGCAAGCGTCTCCTCAATCGGCAATGCGGACAATGCCAGAAATGAAAGAAAAGCGGCAATCCCTAATTTGAATTGCGTCGGCACGCCGCGCTGCGAAAACAGCGGCGCTACGATAAAGAAACTGCTGATGCGGACTAAAATTAACAGGAAATACGGCAATGCTTGAAGAATTTCTTCCATACCCATCCCCTACCCGATCATTTGCGGAAGCTGCTGGAACAGATCTCTGGTGAAATCCAAAAGCAGCGTCAGCATCCACGGCCCGAAGATGATGATCGACAAGAACACGGCCAAAATTTTCGGAATAAATGCCAGCGTCTGTTCCTGGATTTGCGTCATCGCCTGGAAAATGCTGACCAGCAAGCCAACGCCAAGCGCAATCAAAAGCAACGGGGCAGAAATGATCAGGATCATATAAATCGATTGTTCCGCAAGTTTAATTACTACATCTGGTGTCATCGTGTTCTTCCCTTCGCTAGAAGCTGACCAGCAAGGATTCGATGATCAAATACCAGCCGTCAACTAAGACAAATAATAAGATTTTAAACGGCAATGAAATCATTACCGGCGGAAGCATCATCATCCCCATCGCCATCAGTGTACTGGCTACGACCATATCGATGATCAAAAATGGGATAAAAATAACGAATCCGATTTGGAACGCCGTCTTCAATTCGCTGATGGCAAACGCCGGAACCAAAGAGGTCAGCGGGATTTCTGAAATGCTGTCGGGTTTTTCAAGATTGGCATATTTAAAAAACAAAGCAAGATCTTTCTCGCGCGTATGCTCTGCCATGAAGGTCTTAATCGGAAGCAATGCACCGTCTAATGCTTCTTCCTGGCTCACTTCACCGGATAAATACGGCTGAAGCGCCGTTTCGTTTATTTCCGTGAAGACTGGAGCCATGACGAAAAAAGTTAGGAACAAAGCGAGCCCGACCAATACTTGGTTCGGCGGCATGGACTGGGTGCCGAGCCCTGTTCGGACAAACGACAACACGATGATGATGCGCGCAAAACTGGTCATCAAAATGAGGATTGCCGGCGCCAGCGACAAAATTGTCAAAAGCGCAAAAAGCTGGAGCGTCGTCCCGACATCTTCCGGCGCATCACTGCCGCCGAGGTCAATGCCGGGAATATTTATGAACGAAAGAATATCTAGCATCATCGTGAATTACCTTCTTTATCATCATCGCTCTCCGAAAAGCTTTGGGCGAACTGCTGCTGTTTCTCTTTTTGCTTGTTCAAACTTTGTTTGAATAAGTTTTCAAAGCCGCGGTCGGACTGCATTTCAATTTCGGCCGGTTCCGCCGTTTTGCCAAAGAGTTTCCCGGACAGTTTGAATTTCGGATTCGAGAAGAGGGCCGGCTGTTTCTCCAAATCTTTTTCGATCGAGCCGACTTCCATTTCATCCGTGAATTCTTTGATCAGTGTGACTTCGTCGCCGACACCGATCATGTAGATTTTGCCGCCGACTTTGACAAGCTGCAGCGATTTGTTATTTCCGAGCGGTGTCCCGCCCATCAATTTCACAGCCTGGTTCGGCTGCAGTTTCTGCTGGCGGACTGCCAGGAATTTAATCAATCCGTAAATCAGCACGACGATCAACGCCGTAAAGAAAAAGAGTTTGGCAATAATCGATGCAAAGCTTGGCTTTTCCACCGGTTCTGCCGCCACGGTTTCAGCCGGCTGTTCTGCATCGCCATCTTCTTCCAACCAGTCCGTGACGTTTGTATCTGCCGCTGCATAAGCTGCCGACGGCGTAAACCAAGCAAAAAGAGATAAGAAAAAGACGGCCATTAAGACATAAAAGATTTTTTTCTGGTTCAAACTCGATGTTCTCCTTGCTTCAAGCATTAGCGCAATTTAGAAATGCGGTCTGCTGTACTTAGAATGTCAGTGACGCGGACGCCGAAGTTTTCATCGATGACGACCACTTCTCCTACCGCAATCAATTTATTATTGATCAAAATGTCAACCGGCTCTCCCGCCAGCTTATCCAGTTCAATGATGGAACCGTGGGAAACACTCAGGATTTCTTTGACCATCCGTTTTGTACGCCCAAGTTCCACTGTCACTTGGAGCGGAATATCCAACAGCATGTTCAAATTATTCGGCTCAGATTGAACGGAGGCTGTTTCGTCAAAACTTGAAAACTGCACCGATTGGATAGTCGGTTCTTCGTTCGTCCGTCTTAGCTTGCTTGTCGACTGCGTTTGGTTGTTCGGTTCATATTGCATCTGCTGTGGCTCCTCTTCGTACGCTTCCTCTGCATCATTCGTTAAAATCCCCACTAATTGCTTTGCCAGCGGCACCGGGATGCAAAGATGGAAATCCGCTTGGTCTGTGGTGCCGATTTTCACTTGGAAGCCCGCTTCAACGAACCATTCTTCCTGGGTGAATTTTGACACCGGAAAATCTTTTTGCTTCTCCACAACGTCCATGCCGGACAAGGAATAGGAAATTTCCTGTTCAAGCACCGCTTCCATAGATTGGGTCACTGAAGCAAACATCGCTGTGATCATTTCCTGGAGCATCTGAAACTGTTTTTCCATATCGACCGCTTCAGTTTCTGCATCCATCGCTTTTGCCATCATGTGGACATCATTTTTATTGACTGAAAGAATTTGGATGCCTTTAGCGCTTCCCGTATATTCCCCAAGCACAACGAAGAAAGGAGCGGCAGTCGCCGATAGTAAATCGTCTTTTCGTTTAATGGAGATGGTAGGCGTGCTCACTTTCGCTTGTTCGTTGAACAGCGTGGAAAGCACTGTGGATGAACCGCCGAGTGAAACCGCCAGCAGTTCCGTTAAGGCTTCTTTTTCAACTTGCATTAATGTATTTGTGGACATCGGTTTTCCCTCCGCTCCTTGGCCAAGCAGGCCATTGATTTCATCTGGAGACAATTTCTCAGTTGTCATTCACTTCTTCTCCTTCTCCGTAAACCGCAGTGACTTGTACGGCTGTCCGGCCTTTTGAAACACCGGGCTGCGCAAAGAATTTCTGTTTTTCATCGACCATTACGACAACCGGATCGTCGTAAGCTTCGTCCAGCCGAATCACATCGCCGACTTTCAAATTCAGGAAATCCCCGACTTCAATCATCGACTGCCCAAGAACAGCCCGGACTTCCATTTGGGTGTTCTGCACTTTCTTTTCAAGCGCAACTGCTTCATGGCTTTCGATTGCTTTTTTCTGATTGGCCAGCCAGTGGCGCGCTGATAATTTCGGCAAGACCTGTTCCAAGACGACATGCGGCAGGCAAATATTGAGCATGCCGTCGACATCCCCGATTTTCGCATGCAAGGAAACCAGAATTACGGTTTCATTTGGCGGGGAAGTGGTCAGAAATTGCGGATTCACTTCAATTTCCTTCAGTTCCGCATTTAATTTCACGACGGAAGACCAGGCTTCCTGGAAGCTGTTTAATGCATTGATGAAGACCCGTTCGATGACGCTCAATTCAATTTCAGTCAGATCGCTCGGCTCCGGGGCAATATCGCCTTGGCCGCCAAGCATTCTGTCGAGCATGATATAAGTGACATCCGGAGAAAATTCCATCAGCATGCTGCCCTGGAGCGGCGCAGCTTTGAAAACGCCCAGCACCGATTTCTTCTGCACATTGCGGATGAATTCCTCATAAGAGAATTGTTCAACCGACGTAACGGAAATCTGTACGTAGCTCCGCAATAAAGTCGATAAATACGAAGTCAAGAGCCGTGCATAGTTTTCGTGGATCCGCGTCAATGTCCGGATCTGGTCTTGCGAGAAGCGCAGTGCTTTTTTGAAATCGTAAGTCTGCACTTTCCGTTTTTTCATCTCCACTTTCGGCTGCGGCGCTTCTGCTTTAATGGTCGCAAGCAGCGCTTCAATGTTTTCATCCGTCAATAGATTTTCCACCGTTGTCCCTCCCTTCATTCATCCCAATTTGGATTTTGCAGACTTGGCAGAAGGTTGATCTTCTGATAGTAAGCCGTCACTTTGTCGATGACTTCATCCACGGATTCCAGCACATGGATTTTCTTGCCCGAAAGCATCGTCACCACGGTATCCGGAATCGTTTCGACCCGTTCGATGTAAATCGCATTCAGCGTAAACGGCGTCCGGTTCAGTTTTGTCAATTTGATCATATCAGCAGCTGAGAAGGGGCATCCCCTTCCTCAGCCTGTCCCTCCCAAATTAGCGTTTCAAGTTAACGACTTCTTGAAGAATTTCGTCAGAAGTGGTGATGGTCCGTGAGTTTGCCTGGAATCCGCGCTGCGCCACGATCATTTCCGTAAACTCTTCCGTAAGGTCAACGTTTGACATTTCAAGCATGCCAGTGCCTAGTTGTGTGTTAGCATTTCCAACTGTCTGCACAGCAGTAGATCCGCCAGAAGCGTTTGTGATTTCATATAGCGAACCGCCGACTTTACTCAACCCTGAAGGATTTGGCGGATTAGAAATCCCGATGTTTGCGATCACGGTTTCAGCGCCAGCTGCGGTTTTCGCCCGTACTTCACCTTGGCCGTTGATCGTGAATGAATCGTATGTTTGCGGGTCAATAGTAATCGGCCCGTTCGTTCCGACTACTTGATAGCCTTGCGGGTTAACAAGTTGGCCTGTGCTGTTTAACACAAAGTTGCCGGCACGTGTCAAAAATCTGTTCGCTGCATTATCTGGATCCTGAACTACAAAAAATCCATCTCCCATAATCGATAAATCCGTACCAACACCCGTTGTCATTGAAGAGCCCGGTGTATGGATCGTATTGATCGCAGCCGTCATTGACCCCAACCCAACTTGCATCGGGTTCACGCCGCTGCCTGATAAGTTCTGGCTAAGCAAGTCCTGGAAGTTGATTGTGCTTTTCTTGTAGCCGATTGTGTTGACGTTAGCGATGTTGTTGCCGATCACATCTAATTTTGTCTGGAAGCCTTTCATACCTGAAACACCTGAATACATTGAACGCAACATGTGATTTTCCCCTTTCGAGTACCGGCTGGATCAGACGGTCTCCTGTTCATTTTTTAGGTCCGTGGCTTGTTCGATGCGTTGGATAGAACCGATTGGCAGTTTGGCCTCAAGGTTTTGAAGTTCAAACACCACTTCGCCGTTTTTCATCGATACGGCCTTGATGATGCCTTCCCCTGAAGTCGATTCTCCGTTTTCGGTTTGCTCATAAGAAACTTTCTTGCCGATCAGATCGGCGTAATCGCTTAAGGACGAGTTGCCTTGGCCGCCGACGAATTTGGTCATCGTCGTGTTCAGGTTCGTCAATTGCTCGAGGCTGCTGAACTGCGCCATCTGGCCAATAAATTCGGTATCTTTCAACGGCTCCAGCGGGTTCTGGTTTTTCATCTGAGTGACCAGGATCCGCAGGAAAGCATCTTTGCCAAGCGCATTGTTCGGTTCGCTTGCTTTTGCTGCCGCTGTTGTTTGGGTGCTGACTGAAGTTGAATTAGCTACATTCATAGGAACGCTCCTTTCTCCGGTTAGATTGTGTAGTCGACTTTCATCATTGAACCGTCCGGAGTAAAGCTGCGGCTTGCTGCGGCTGCCACTTCCTCTTCAATTCGCTGATAACCGTTTTTTCCGTTCGGCGCGCCTTGCTTTTGCTGCTGGTTGAATCGCTGTTCCGGGTTCGCCGTTTGCTGGCCGAACGATTGCTCTGAACTTTGCTGCGTGATTTCAATGCGGTCGAGATTGACGCCTTGCTGAAGCATCGTATGGCGCAGTTGGTTCAGCTGCATTTCAATCGCTTCTTTCGCCACCAAACTGCTCGTGAAAATCTGGGCGGCCACTTTGCCGTCAACGGTCGTCAGCCGGATGTCCAGATGTCCGAGATGTTCCGGGAAAATGCTCACTTTGATCTGGGCGTTTTCACCAGTGCCGCTCAAGCGCATCGATCCGCGAAGCAGTCCGCTTAAGTCCTCCACTAAATTGGCCATGCGCACTACGGGTGTTTCTGCCCGAGGTGCCGGTTGAACAGCTTGTGCTTTTGCACTTTCAATCGGAGCTGCAGGAGCTTCTGTTTGCGGAGCCGACTCTACTGAAAAATTCTCTATTTCTAAGGCTTGAAAAACAGAGGGTGTTTGAGCCATTCGTCCAGCTTCAGCTAGCGGCGGCTTAGCCGCTTCTGCAGGTAGGCCTCGGGCTTCAACATCCAGATTTAATTGAGACAATTGTTTCATCACTTGCTCTATTTTTTCAGATTGCTGCGAAGCGGTCGCTTTTCCCGTCACCGCTTCTGCGTCTTCGAGTTCTTGTACCATTTGAGTCAGCTGTTTCATTGCTTGTTCAAGTTGTTCAGGGTCTGCTGAAAGATTTTCAGCTTCCACCCCCATAAATTCTCTAGGCATATCGAACTCTGTAATATCGTTATTCATCAGTTGCTGGAGTTTTTGTTGAATCTCCTGCAACAAAACCGATGTGGTTTGTTGGGCTCCTGCTGGTGCAGCGGAGACAACTTCTGGACTTGTCGGTTTTGCTTGAATCAAATTCTGTTCGTCCAGGTTTGTTTCAAGCTGTGTCACTTGAAGGGATAGAAGCTGCATGATGGCAGCCAGCATTTCTTGCTGCTCAGGAGACAAGTCCTCTGCGGGCAAATCCTGAAGAGCCTTCAAGATTTCTTCCAGCTGCGCTTGGATTTCCGTCGTCGGTTCAGCGCCTGTTTCCGTTGTTTCGGCAGAAGCAGAAGCCAGAAGCTGAGAAAAAGCGCCAAGTTCTGCAGCCATTCCTTCGGTTTTCGTTTTAGAAGCTTTTGCGGTCTGGTTGACCGGTGGTTGAAAAGATACCTTCAAGGCGTCGATCGGATTCACCCTCTTTCAGCGATATTGGATTGGGATGTGCGGTAGAAACGTGTACTGGCCATTTCATCGAAGAAATTCTGCTCGATGATTTTATTTTGTTCATGGAACTGATCGGCTTTATGCTGTTTCAAATTGTCCCAAGTTTTTTCTTCTTGCGCTTTTTCCTGCAAATGATTCTGGGATCTGGACACATTATTCTGCAGCCGCTCCAGTTCACGGTTGGAGGAAAGCAATTGTTCTTGAAGCTGATGGATGTAATTGACAAGCATGCGAAGTTCGGAAATGTTGACGCCGTCTTCTTGCTTTTCTTTCTTCATATGCTCGGCTTCTGCAAGCTTTTGGTAAATGATTGCATTGCGTTCGTATCCTGCTTCTTGTTGTTTGATGGCATCGGCCATTTGGATTTGTGCAAACCCTTTTTCATTTCCTTTTAAATCAAGGATCTTTTGAAATCGAAAGTTGAATTGCGTCACGTTTTAACTCCTCCAAATTGTTCGGTTAACCGTTCAACACTTTCTTCCAGCTTGGCTTTTTCGTAGATATCCTGCTGCAGGAATTCACGGATCAGCGGATAGGAACGGATCGCATCATCTATTTCTTTATTGGCGCCGCTTTTGTAAGCGCCGATATTGATCAGGTCTTCAGAGGATTCATAGGCGGCAAGCAGGCGCTTGAATTCCACTGAAGCTTTGTTGTGTTCTTTTGTTGCCACTTCATGCATGACGCGGCTGACACTCGACATGATATTGATCGCCGGGAACTGCCCTTTTTGTGCAATTTTCCGGTCGAGCACAATGTGGCCGTCGAGAATCCCGCGGACGGCATCCGCAATCGGTTCGTTCATGTCGTCGCCGTCAACGAGGACGGTATAGAAAGCGGTGATCGATCCTTTGCTTGAAGTTCCGGACCGTTCCAGCAGCTTCGGCAGCAGCGCAAACACTGAAGGCGTATAACCTTTGCTCGTTGGCGGCTCCCCTACGGCAAGGCCGACTTCGCGCTGCGCCATTGCAAAACGCGTGACCGAGTCCATCATCAGCATGACGTTTTTGCCTTGGTCCCGGAAATACTCTGCAATCGCCGTCGCAGTCAGCGCTCCTTTGATGCGCTGAAGCGGTGTCTGATCGGACGTCGCCGCGACGACAACGGATTTCTTCAAGCCTTCAGGGCCGAGGTCGCGTTCAATAAAATCCCGGACTTCGCGTCCCCGCTCGCCGATCAACGCAATGACGTTGATGTCCGCTTCGGTATTTCGTGCGATCATTCCGAGCAAGGTGCTTTTCCCGACGCCGCTTCCGGCAAATACGCCGATGCGCTGGCCTTGTCCGACTGTCAAGAGTCCGTCAATGGCACGGACACCGACTTCCAATGATTTGGTGATGCGCGGCCGCTTTAGCGGATTCGGCGGCATATTGTTCGTCGAGTATTTCGTCAAGCCTGCCGGCAATGTGCTTTCATCGAGCGGTTTGCCGGTGCCGTCCAGGATTTTCCCGAGAATGGAGGGCCCTACTTTAATCTGCAGCGGAACTCCCGTTGCGACGACCAAACAGCCCGGGCCTACTTGTGAAAGGTCCTGAAGCGGCATCAATAGAATCTTATTTTCTTTAAAGCCGACCACTTCCGCTTCGATTGGCCGCTCGTAATGGTTCGGATAGAGAAGGCAAAGTTCACCGATTTTCGCATAGGGCCCTTTCGATTCAATCGTAAGTCCGATGACTTGAATCACTTTGCCGTGCTTTTTCACCGGTTCGATTTCTTCTAACAGCTCCAGGTACTCATCTGTGCGTTGGTTCATGGTTTGTCTGCTCCTCACTGTAAGC
The DNA here is from genome assembly GCF_000821325.1 of Planococcus massiliensis. Classification (NCBI taxonomy): domain Bacteria; kingdom Bacillati; phylum Bacillota; class Bacilli; order Caryophanales; family Caryophanaceae; genus Planococcus; species Planococcus massiliensis. Next base: position 3,243,127 of record NZ_CCXS01000001.1, read on the forward strand.
GAGTAATTGGCGTTTGATTTCTTCGAGCTGCCCGCTGACTGTGACGTCATAAGAGCCGCTCGCTGTATGGATCATGCAGCCGCCTTTTGAAAGATTGGCGACCGGAATTAATTTTAATTCGGAATCTCCGCGAATATAGGTTTTAAGTTCGTCGAAGAAGGGTAATAACACCGGGTAGTCTTCTAAAGCGACTTGCATCACGACATCTTCCGACTCTTCAAGATGCTTCAGTGCAAGCTGGACGATGTTCACCAATTGATCATCATGCTGTTTAAGTTCCTTTTTGAGAATTTTTTCAGCAATCCGGACACTCATTGATAACAGGAACGGTTCAGCCTGCTTAACGATTTTCGCTTTTTCTTCATAAGCTTGTTCGATCAATTCCTGCATATACAACCGTTTTTCCCGGTATTCTTCTTCGGCTTGAGCCATGCCGGCATCAAAACCCGATTGAAAACCTTGCTCTGCCGCTTGTTCAGCTAACTGTTTCGCTTCGATTTCAGCTTGTTCGCGCTGCGAATCACGCCAGTTGGCCATTTCAAGCTGTGCTTGTTCCTGGTCAAGATGGAGTTGATTCCGCAAGTTTTCCTGCTGCACTTTCAGCGATTCAATTTCCTGCAATAAATTCTGTTTTTGTTGCACGGGGTCCAATTCTGGGACCTCTATTTGAAATGCCTTGTTTTCGATCTTTTTTGTTTGAATAATTTTCTTTTCCAGTTTGGAAGACGGATAGGATCGAATGATATTAGACAATCATTTCCTCCCCTTCTCCGCGGGCTACTGTAATTTCACCTTTTTCTTCTAAGCTGCGAACCAATGAAACAATGTTCGTTTGGGCATTTTCTACGTCTTTCAGCTTGATCGGGCCCATCGTGTCGATTTCTTCTTTGATGCTGTCTGCCCGGCGCGTCGAGATGTTGCGGTAGATGCCTTCTTTCACATCTTCGTTCGCCACTTTCAATGCATACACCAGATCGATATCCTGCACTTCGCGGATAATGCGCTGAATGGTGCGTGTATCGAGAAGCACAATGTCTTCAAAGACAAACATGCGTTTCTTGATTTCTTCGACCAATTCCGGAGATTCCATTTCGAGTTCGGTCAGAATCGCTTTTTCCGTCCCACGGTCCACTTTGCTCAATACTTTGACGATGGCTTCTACGCCGCCAGTCGACGTATAGTCTTGTGAACCCGTAGCTGAAAGCTTGCGTTCTAAAATCTGCTCCACTTGGTGGATCACTTCCGGAGAAGTGCTTTCCATCATCGCAATTCGTTTTGCCACTTCTGCTTGCTTAGCAGGCGGCAATTGCGAAAGAATTTGCGAAGCTTGTTTCGGATCCAAGTAAGATAGGACCAATGCGATTGTCTGTGCATGTTCATGCTGCAAAACCGTCAAGATCTGATTCGGATCTGCTTTTCTGGCGAAGCTGAACGGCTTCACTTCCAAACGGCTCGTCAAACGGCCGATGGTCTCCAACGCTTTATCTTTCCCCAGCGCTTTTTCCAGAATATCCCTCGCGTAATCCAATCCGCCTTCATTCATGAAATCCTGTCCTAGAATCATGCCGTAAAATTCATTGAGCACTTGTTCCGTCTGGCTGTTTTTCAACTGCCGCACATTTGAAATTTCCAACGTCAATTGGTCGATTTCCGCCTCCGTCAACTGTTTGAATATCTCAACAGATACTTCCGGCCCTAATCCCACCAGTAAAACGGCTACTTTCTGGACGCCGCTTAATCCTTTTGTCCGTTTAGACATGCGCCATTCTCCTATTCATCTGCCATCCATGAGCGCAGCAATTTCGCGAAATCTTCCGGGCGTTCTTTAGCCAGTTTCTCAATTGTCTTACGCTTCGGATTTGATTTTGAGCCCAGTTCCGACAAATCGATCTCTTCGATTTCGTTGATGCCGCCACCGTCGTCTAGACTCATCGGCTGTTCGAACATATCGAAATCAAGATCCACATCCTCATAGTCATCCACTTTTCTTCTGCGTTTCACTAACACGACGATCAAGACGATGATCAATAATCCCATCGCTCCGGCAATCCCTAACAGAACGCCATCCGGGATTTTGCTCCACCAGGAAGTGACCACCGGTGTTTCCACGATCGGTTCCGGCTTTCCTTGGAATTCTGTAGCAAATACGGAAATGCGGTCATCCAGATCCTCTTCGCTGACTTCCGTGCCGTTCATGCTAAGTGCTGTCGCTACTGTGTTTTTCAATAAATTGCTGATGTCATCGATATTTTCCTGGGTTAAACTTGCTACGTTCTGTGGATTGGGAGGTTCAACTCCCACATTCACGGTCAAATCATCAATCACATAAGGGCTTGCTTCGATCTGCCGGTTGATGCGATTGACTTCCCGGTTGATGCGCTCCTCTGTTTTTTCAGATTCGCTCGTATTGCCTTCCCCCGCTGCCGGGTAGTTGGCAATTTCCGTGTCCCCGGTTCCCGTAATGGCTTCGACCGCCGCACCTTCGCTTGAATACGATTCAACAATTCGTTCGACGCTTAAATCGATGCCTTCACCGGTTTCGGTATTGACCGGCTCCACCAGATTTTCTTCGCGCTTTTCTTTTGTAAAATCGACACTCGCCATAACTGATACGACCACTTTGTCCTGCCCTAGCGTCATTCCAAGCATTTGCTGCAATTCACGCTGAATGTCTTTTTCAATATCTTTTTTAATTTCTCTTTGCTGTTGATAGACCGATAAAGTGGTATTGATCTCGCCTTCTTCGACGGCCTCAAAAACTTGTCCATTTTGGTTCATGATGACTACTTCTTCTGCCGGCAAGCTCGGTACACTTTTGCTGATCAAATGATACAGCCCGTTGACTTGTCTCTGGTCTAATTGGAAGCCCGGATCTCCTTGAATGACAACCGAAGCGGTAGCCACCTGCTCATCTTCCGTAATCCAGATATTTTCTTTTGGCAGTGTAATCATGACATTGGCTTCCGTTACACCATCAATTTGCTTAATCAAATTCGCCAGCTCATTTTGCATGGCATCGCGTTCGACCACGTCAAAATGGCGGTCCGTCATTCCCAACCCCATATTTTCACTGAAAATACTGTAGTTGACGTTTCCGCTCTCTGGAATGCCGTCCGCCGCTAAACTTACTTTTAAGTTAGCGACTTGTTCTGCCGGAACGCTGATCGTTTTGCTGTCCGCCGAAACTTCGACGGGAATTCCCTGGCCTTCAATGGCGGCTTTAATTTCGCCTGCTTCTGAAGCCGACAGGTCCGAATACAGCACCGCGTAGTCGGTCTTGGAATTCATGAACACAAAAACGGAAATCAGCACAATTGTTGCAAAAAACGATCCCGCCACCGTCCACTTGATCGTCGGAGATAAATTGCCCCAGGATTCCTGAGCCTTGTTTTTATAACCGGTTAGTTTTTCTTTCATGAATCATACATCCCTCTTCTTTGCGCTAAGAATCATAATTGCATTCTCATCACTTCTTGGTAGGCTTCCACTACTTTGTTGCGAACCTGTACCGTCAGTTGCAAAGAAAGACTGGCTTTCTGGGCAGCGACCATGACTTGCGAAACATCCTCCACTTCGCCGGTTACGAGCTGCTGCGTCAATTTGTCGGATGTGTTTTGAAGCTTATTCACTTCTTCTAGTTGCTTTTTAAAAATTTCGCTAAAGCCTTCTGTTTTGTTTTCAGTTTGGGGTTTTGCGATTGATTGGTTTTGAATAATTGGGGTTTGGATCTGACTTATTTTTTCCATCATAGCCTCCATAACGATGTGATAAATTTATTTTCCGATTTCCAATGCCTTCATGAACATGCTTTTCGAAGCGTTCATGGCCGTGACGTTCGCTTCATACGAACGAGTAGCAGACATAAGGTCGACCATTTCTTTGATCGGGTCTACATTCGGTGATTGGACATAACCATTTTCATCCGCATCAGCATTGGTTGGATCGTAAGTTTGGACGAAAGGGGTTTGGTCTTCTTCAATTTTGGAAACGGCGACGCCGGAGACTTGAGAGTTCCCTTTGCTCATTGCCGATTGAAGTTGTTGTTGAAAAGGCGAGATGCCGCTTTGGGACAATTGAACTGATTTGCGGCGGTAAGGAACCCATTCCCCGTTCACCAATTCTGCTCTCGTCGTATTTGCGTTTGCAATATTCGAAGACACGACATCCATCCGCAAACGGTTTGCCGTTAAACCTGAAGCACTAATGTTCAATCCGTTAAACAAGCTCATTTTACTTACCTACCTCCGTTAATAACAGTGCTTAAAGTGCTAAATTTCCCACCAATTCGCTCTGTCAGTGCATTATAATGTAGTTGATTTTTCGCTAATTCCGCCATTTCATAGTCCATATCTACGTTATTGCCGTTCGGGCTATAAGAAGTGGAATTATTTTCCTTTATCCCGGGAGTAGCATTCAAAGCCCCTCCACTAAATTCGATATGTTTTGCATCGGTTTTGTAGCTAGTCATTTTTTGGTTGGCTGCTGCATTATTCAAGATCGATTGAAAATCCACTTGCTTGCTTTTGTAGTTCGGGGTATCGACATTCGCGATATTTGCTGCATGGACTTTTTGCTTTAATGCCGATGCAGACAAGGCTTGTTCCAGTGTTTGAAACGATTGAGGAAAGATATTCATCGTTCGACTCCTTTTTCCATCATAATTTTTCATATAAAAATCCACCCTTAATAAAAGGTGGATTTATAAAAAACCTACCATCTTTCGGCAACCCGGCTACCTTGTATCTAAAATATTTAGGCCCGTGGCTTTGCGTCCTTTTCTTTCGAGAAAGTTTGCCATTGTCGACATGATACGACTATTTTACTTATGAGACTCGATAATTAGTACCATTTTCAAAAAATTGTACTAAATTATAGTATCACGTTTTTTTATTTTTGTATATTTTTCACTTAAAAATTTTTTTGTACTATTTTTTCCATATTCGTGTATATTTTTGCCCCAGTCATATGGTATGCTAACGCGGTAATATTCTATCATTTATTTGCGAAAGGAAGAATCGCTTATGTTCCGTGGTTTGTATACAGCCACCTCAGGGATGCTTGCCCATAATCGGCAGCAGCAAATCCTGACAAATAATTTAGCGAACGCCAATACTCCGGGCTTTAAACAGGATCAAACCGTTTTGCGTGCATTTCCGGAACAGTTGATCCAAGCGATGGAAGCCGGAAAAGTTTCAGCGAATGGCGTAAAAAGCCCATCCGTCCTGACTCCGATCGGCCAGATGAATACAGGCGTATATGCTCAAGAAGGAATTCCTTCTTTTGTCCAAGGCGCTTTAAAAGATACAGGCAACAACACGGACTTTTCGCTCATGGATGAAGGACTTCCGGTAAACCCGGAAACTCAGCAAAAAGGTTCGCTCGTTTTTGCGGTTCAAGGAGATAACGGCCAAGTCCGCTATACGAAAAATGGCCAGTTTTCCGTTGGTACGGATGGATTCTTGAAAACGGCTAATGGCAATAACGTCCTCGGCCAAAACCTTCAGCCGATTCCAGTCGGCTCGACAGATTTCACCGTAGCCGACAATGGCCAAATTACTTTGGCAAATGGAGATGTGACCAATAGCCTATGGATTGGGTACACCGAAAATCCACAGCAATTTGTTAAAGAAGGCCATGATTTATTCCGCTGGGAAGGGGCTCCGAATGCTGCTCCGCAGAATGTGGAAACCGTCGCTTTGCTGAATAATTCCGGATCGTTCGTCAAGCAAGGGTTCATCGAGCAGTCGAATGTCGACCTTACGCAGACGATGACCGAGATGATGGCCACCTACCGCGGCTTTGAAACAAATCAAAAAGTGCTGCAGGCGTATGACCGCAGCATGGAAAAAGCAGTCAATGAAATTGGCCGCGTTTAATCTGGAGGTCCTTAACCGATGAACATTCAAATGAATTCCGCTGCTACTTCCATGCGCGAACTTCAGAAAAAAGTCGACGTGATCGCGAATAATATTTCCAACGTCAACACGAACGGCTACAAACGCCAAGAAGCGAATTTCTCGGATACGCTTGTCCAGTCGATTAATCGGCAAGCAGGCGCTGACAATGAAATCGGCCGGGTAACGCCGAACGGCTTGCGGGTTGGCTCTGGCGTCCGGGTGACGCAAACGAGCCTGCGCAATGAACAAGGGTCGATCCAGCAAACGGACCGTCCGCTCGATTTCAGCATCCAAGGCGATTCCGCCTTTTTCCGAGTGGCTTCTGAAGGCAAAACGTTCTACACGAAAGACGGCTCTTTCCAAGTTCAGCCAGTGTTGAACTCCAACCAAGTGAACCTGGTGACGTCAAACGGCGACGCCGTACTCGACAGCAACAACAACCCGATCTCCTTCGATAACGATTTTGCATCGATCAAAGCGGATCAAAACGGCACGTTGCAAGTGACGTATAAAGACGCCGGCAAGCAGCCGACCCAAATCCAATTGAGCATCGCGGACATCAACCGCCCGAATCTGCTCGAAAAAGCCGGCGGCAACCGCTACCAGCTGCCAGGCACAGAAGCTGAGCAGCTAGCGAATGGCACGTTGCAAATTGTTGACCTTCGCCAACAGAACAATAAAAACTTCCGCATCAACCAAGGCTCGCTTGAAACGTCGAACGTTGATTTGACGGAAGAAATGACCGAATTGATTGCCACACAGCGTTTGATCCAGTCGCAAGGCAAAGCGATTTCGTTTGCCGATGACATGATGGGGCTTGTGAATACGATTCGGGGATAAATTTTGAAGCAACTGTGAAAGCAGCTGCTTCTTTTTTTATTGGAGGTCTGGGTGATTTCATTGGTGTTTGGGGTGATTTCGAACGGGATTGGGGTGATTTCAGGTCGGCCAAGGGTGATTTCGGAGCACCAACAGGTGATTTCGCTGAAAACCCAACTCTGAATGCAATAAAAAACTTAACGAAAAAATTACAAAACAAAAAAACTGGATCCCAGAACGGGATCCAGCTTTACTTATATTATCTCAAGAAATCCATCAATGTCGGCTGAATGATTTTAGCGGAAGAGGCAAGGCTTGCCTGGTAGACGCTTTCCTCGCTCTTCAAGCGGATCATCGCTTCTGCGTAATCGACGTCTTCGATGCTCGAGAGCATTTTCTGAAGCTGCAAGTTGTTGTCGAGCATGCGATTTTCAAATGCTTCCACTCGGTTTGCGCGCGCGCCGATTTCGGATTGGACGCTCAATAATTGATTGAACCCTGCATCGAACTCATCCAGCTTTACTTCTTGGCCGTTGCTGATGCTGTCTGCCCAATCCTTCACCGATTGGATCAGCTGATCACCAGGACCGAACAGCGCTTCTTTTGACACACTGCCTTTGATCGTGATGCCGTTGCTGATGGTGAATTCTTTCTCCCCATCTGCAACTGCCGCGAATAAATCCTGGCCGTTCACTTTCGCTTTGGAGAACTCTTCAAGCTGGTTCGCCAGCTCTTTGATTTCCGCCGCAATCGTGGCCCGGTCTTCCGGTGCCAATGTGCCGTTGTTGCCATTGACGGCAAGCTCCCGCACACGCTGCATCACGTCGGTCATTTTGCCGATCGTTTGGTCGGTTTCATCCAGCCACAAGTTGGTTTCATTTATATTTTTTTCATATTGGCCGTTTGCCGCAAGCGAGCTTTTCAGGCTCATTGCCTGGCTGACGCCATTCGGATTGTCCGATGGACGCTCAAGCATTTTGCCGGATGCCACTTGGCTATTGGTTTTTTCGAAGCGGCTCAAATTCTGGTTCATGTTGCGGACCGAATTTTGATGCAGCATTTGTTGCGTGACTCTCATCACAATCTACCTCCGTTGCTTAAAACGTTAATTCGCCATGCGGTTAATGATGGTGTCGAGCATTTCATCCGTCGTTGTGATAAAGCGGGCAGCTGCACTGTATGCGTGCTGGAACATGATCAAGTTCGCCATTTCCTCGTCGATGGAAACGCCAACGATCGATTGTCGGCGGTTGTCGGTTGCGAGTAATGCCGACTCGTGGTTCGCGACCGTATTCATCGCCGTCTGGCTTTGTGCGCCGAGCTTGCTGACGAGGGCACGGAAATCTTTTTGAGCTTCTCCCAAATTAGCTGTTGGGGCAATGGACAAATCTGCATTCTTATTCAACGCAAGTCCGGAAATAAAATCAGCGGCTGCAGAGGATGCAAATAAATCCCCATTGCCTTCTGCAAATTTCTTCACGGTGCTATTCAGATCTGTCTGGTATTCTTTCACCGTCTCCAGTGATTTCTGAATCCCTGCCAATTTGCCGCCAGGAACTTTTAGCTCTTTATCAGTGACTTCATCTTTTAAGATTGTTAATGCTCCCGTTTCTGCATCTACTTGGAAAATATCTTTTGGAAGCTCAACTTCCGCGGTCCCGTCTTTCAGATCCTTCACCGTCACCGGCACAATCTCCGAAAGCTTGCCGATCAAGAAATCCCGCTTGTCCTGCAAGTCATTCGACAAGCTGCCATTCTTTTTGATGCTGTCGTTCAATTCGCCAATCTGCTTCATCAAGCTGCCCGCTTCTTCTAGCGCCGCAGTTTGCTGGGATTCAAGATCCGCCGTAATGTTCCCCATCGATTTATTCATCGCCTGCGCCGTTTCGACAAACGCTTCCCCACGTTCTTTCAAGACGGCTTGAGCCGATGCGTCGCTCGGGTTGTTCTGTACATTCTGCCAAGCGGCATTCAACTCATCCATCGCGGCGTTCAAGCCGGTCGTACTCGGTTCGTTGATCGCCACTTCCAGGCGGCCAAGCGTTTCCTGCCGTACTTTCCATTCGCCGAGTGTCGACGATTGGTCGCGGTGCTGCGCATCCAGAAAGCGGTCTCTTACACGGATGATCGAGTCAACTTGAGCACCGGTTCCAAGCTGGCTGGTTTGGCCATTTGTCCAGATATCCAATGACGGCGTCGAGCTGGAGTTCACTTTTTGGCGTGAATAGCCTTCTGTGTTGGCGTTGGCGATATTGTGGCCCGTTGTGGTGATATTCGTTTGGGCGACATTTAAGCCGCGCTTCCCTAGCTCTAGTCCATGAAATGTTGAAACCATGTAATTCCCTGCTTTCTGGCACGTTTACGCTTTTGTATCAAAAAAGCCGCGGTTGCCGGTTTGTGATGTTGGTTGGCCCATTGGCGATTGGTAGTTGAAGTTTTGCTGTTTTGTTTTCGTGACTTGATCGATCATGTGCTGCACAAAGCTCATCGAATCAATCAATAACCGTTCGTTGATTTTATTCTTCGCTTGCAGTTCAATCAGCAACTCCTGCAACGTGCTGATCTGCGTCTGCAATCTCTTTTTCATGATTTCGTCGGGAAGCTGTGCCACGAACTCACTGAACGTCAGGTCCGGATGTTCCTTCCGCAAATCTGCCGCCAGCTGTTCGCGCTCGTTTTCCGCCTGGTTCAGCTGTTTCACGAGCTTCGCTTCCTCTTTTACCAATCCATTCAGCTCATCGACTTTGCGCTCGATCAAAACAACCCGTTTCTGTTCCGCAAAGTCCAGGAGCTGCTTCTGGATGCCGATCAATTCTTCCAGCGTCGCGGATAATGTGGTAAGCATTCGACACCCTCCTCTTTAAAGCAGCGTTCTATTTGTCATACCAGAAATCAAAGACGCTTTCGGCCACTTTTGAACTATTGACCTCGTATTCGCCTGATTGGATCTGGAGTTTCAACGCATTGATTTTTTCTTGTCTGTCCATGTCTACTCCTGCATTCTTCTCAAACATTTCTTTCGCCCGGTTTGAGATCTGCACTTCGTCTTCCTTCTGGATCGGCTTTGACCGTTCCACCGGCGAGACCTGCATCTGTTTTTGATAAGATTGAATAAAGGAAGAACCATTTGTTTTATCAATATTCATTCCTTCACCGCCCTGTTCGTTTATTTGTCCTGCTTGACCTGCCAGTACTTCCCTGCCCGCTGCTGCGGCTGTCTGCCGATCTCGTCTGCGAGTTTATCCCGCTTCAGCGTCCGGCTGATTTCCGACGAAAACTGCTCGTAACAGGAGTTGCACAGCACTTGCCTTTTAATCACTGTACCACAATGCGCACACGGGTAACCCAAGTTCGGGAAATCCTCCCCGTAAATGCGCCCGTCGCGAATAAAATCGGCAATGCGCTTTTCAGAGACATCCGTTGCTTCGCTGAGCTCTTCAAGTGTCGCCTCGCGGTTCGCTTCGTCTTTTATGAAGGCATCGACTTTCTTGAAATCCGCCTCGATTTCCTTGTAGCAATCCAAGCAAAAATCGGTGTAGGATTTCAAATAAAGCCGGCCGCATAGTACACAATTTTCCAATTGGTTTGAGTGCACATCCATCACCTGGTGCTTTCTATTATTTATATCGGCATCACTGCCAAAATGTTTAGTCCAAATTTAATTTTATTGCAATTTAAATTCAGTCACAAGCACGCGCTCCACTTTGCCTTCGGTGATGGTTTCGCTCAACTTCGTTTTCAATTGCTCTTCCAGCATCGCGATGCCTTCTTTGCCGACCAATTCTTCTTTCGTGAATCCGGCTACAGTTGAAATGATCGCGGCCCGCACTTCAGCGGTGCGCTTTTCCGTCGCTTCTTTCACTTTCTTGCTGTTCAGCTGGATATTGAACTGGACTACCGCATAGTTCTCGCCAGTTGCAAGATTCGTCGTGATGATGTCCGTGTCGATGCTCATTTCCGCCAGTTCTTCAGCCGATAGCTTTTTCTCGCTCTCCGCTTCAGCAGCCGGGCTCTTCAAATAATACATCGCACCTCCGCCAAGGACCACGACCGCGATCAATAAAATAACCAACACTTTCATTTTCCCCATGGTGCACCTCTATCTCGTTAAATTTCTTCGCCATACGGGGAAATCAACACTTCCACGCGGCGGTTTTCTGCACGGCCTTCCGCTGTATCGTTTGATGTGATCGGACGGTACTCACCGTAGCCGGTCGCACTGAACGTACGCGGATCGAGCTTGTCGTTTTCAAGAAGGATCTTCATGAAATTGATGGCGCGTTCCGAACTGAGTTCCCAGTTGGACGGATAATCATCGGTCTGGACCGGCACATTGTCGGTATGGCCTTCAATATAGATATTCCGCGGCAAATCGGTGATGAGAAGTTCGGCGATTTCAGCCGCCATTTTCTCAGCGGTTTCGGTAATTTCAGCGCTTCCGGAAGGATACAAGACGCCTTCTTTGATCGTCAAAAGCAGGCCTTTCCCGGTCAATTCTGTTTCTAACCGGTTCGACAGCCCTTTTTCTTTGATATACGCTTCAATCTTTTCACGCACTTCTCCGAGTTCTTTGAAGTCCTGTTCCAACGAAATTTCTTCTGCCGTTTTCGGCGATTCGTCGTCTCCCGGTTCATCTTCCCCGAGATCTGCCAGTTTCGATGTTGCATCCGGCGTTTCCACCGGCGCCTGGTTTTCCAGGATGCCCGTGCCGCCTTGCAATTCTTTATTGAACGACTGTGAGATTTCCTGGAATTTCTGCGAATTCACTTCACTTGCAGCGAACAGCACGATGAATAGCGCAAGCAGCAGCGTCAAAATATCGGCGTAAGGGATCAACCACGACTCATCGACATGATCTTCATGCTTTTTCTTACGCTTCAACCTGGCCACCCACTTTTTCCGGCTCTTTCAACACGCGGTCTTTCGCCGGCAAGTACGTCAATAATTTCTCTTCTACGGTGCGGACCGGCAAGCCTTCCTGTACGGCAAGCAAGCCTTCCAGCATGATCATTTTCATCTTCGCTTCCTGTTCGGATTTGCGTTTCAGCTTATTCGCAAATGGATGCCATAGGACGTAGCCCGTAAAAATCCCGAACAGCGTCGCAATAAATGCCGCTGAAATCGATTTCCCAAGAAGGGCGATATCATCCAAGTGGCCTAGCGCTGAAACCAGTCCGATAACCGCTCCCAACACTCCAAGCGTCGGTGCATAAGTTCCCGCTTGCGAAAAAATCTTCGCGCCCACTTCATGGCGTTCTTCCATTGCCGCAATTTCCTCTTCCATCAGGCTGCGGATGTATTCCTGCGGCTGGCCGTCAACGACCATTTTCAAGCCGCGCTGCAAAAACGGATCTTCCACTTCTTCTGCGCGCTCTTCCAAAGCGAGCAAGCCTTCTTTTCGCGCCAATAATGCCCATTCCGTGAATGTCGGAATCATTTCCTTGATCGGAATAATTTTCGGGCCGCCAAACAGTACTTTGAACAGTCCTGGCACGTTTTTCAATTCTTCCATCGGGAACGCGACCATCACCGCGGCAATCGTTCCGCCGAAGATGATGACCAGCGCTGCCGGATTATATAAAGCGACCGGGTCTGATCCTTTGAGGATCATCCCGCCGACCAATACGACCAACCCAAGTATTACGCCTATCCATGATGTCTTATCCACACCAAAAACCTCATTTCACTCTTTCAGGATCTGTTTTCTAACTCGCTCCGGCGCTTTGGGGATGCCTCCCGCAATAAGCCAGGCGGCTTCGCTTACCCGTCTTATTGCTTCGGCTACCCCGTGGACGCGCCGTCGCTTTTTGAGCTGTTCTATTTTTTCTATTTCTATATGAACTTTAGCCGTTCTTCACCATTCCCATAACCTGTTTCCATGTATCGCGAAGCTCGACCATCAAGCCTTCGACTTCTTCTAAAATTGCCACATCGTTTTTCGTATTCGCTTCAATTAGGCGCGTGTACATGTATTCGTATAGTTGTTCCATATTCTTCGAAATCTCAGCGTCCGGATCCAAGGTCACGCGAAGTTCCTGCGTGATGTTCTGCGCTTTGATGATGTTCGTGTTTTTTTCCTGGAAATTGTTCTCCGCCATCGCCTTTTTTGCGAGTTTCATGAATTTCAAACTGCCGTTGTAAAGCATCAGGGTCAATTCCTGCGGAGATGCCGTCATCACCGAGTTTTGCTGATACGCCTGATAAGGATTAATCGTTGCCATCGTAGTTCCCCCTCTTACTTCCGTATATCTAAAAACGTCCCGTCCGCTGGTGTGCTTTGGTAAGCGCCGCGGTATTTCTTGGACATCTGTTTCGTCTGGTTGATGCGGTTCATCTGGTTCGTGAATGCTTGGTGCAGACTGTTCATGAGCGGATTCAACTCGAGCTCCGCTGTTTGTAAGCTCTTCACCATTTCCTTGCCTTCTGCGGACCAGTTGAACTCCGCTCCGTTTTTCGAAGCTTCCATGCGGTCAATCACTTCTTGCCGCCTATCGAATAAAATCTGGACTTCCACCAAGTCTTCCGTCTGATTATCGTCCATTTTGGAACCGATCGTTTTTGCTTTTGCGAGGATGGCTTCCGTCAATTCCAGAAGCTCCTGCAAATTCTCATGCTGATTGTCCATTTACATCATTCCTAAACTTTGTGAAATCCACGTGCTCTGTGAGTTCATCTGGCTGATGGCTTTTTCCATCGCCGTGAACTGCTTCCAGTAGCGGTCTTCAATTTTTTCGAGACGTGTCTGCCAGCGGCTGATTTCCTCGTCCATTTGCTTGATGTATTTCGTGATTTGGCTATTGTCCACTAAGCTTATCGGGCTCCCCGCTTTTTCGCTCAGTTTTTTCACGACATTGTTCAAACTTTCGTAAACGCGTCCACCGACACCGACGTTTTTGTCATTTACTCGGTTTGTGAAAAGTGCCATCACTTGATCCGGCTTGTCCGTCAGCGCTTTTTTCAGTTTGTCTTCGTCAATGAAAAGCTTGCCGCCTTCCGACCAAGTTCCGGTATTGATGCCGATTTGCGACAGCATGTTGATGCTGCCTGCAGGCATACCCGCGACTGGACTAGTAAACGACTGGCGCAATTCCTGAATGGCACTTCTTAAAATCGGATCATTCCGAAGCAAGCCGCTGCGCGCCTTTTCTTCCCATAATTCGATTTCGTTGTCTGTCATCTCTTTCTTTTGTTCCGCAGAAAGCGGCTGGAAATCCGGATAGCGTTTTTCGACTAGCTGCTTTTCGATTTCTTTGATCGTTTCATTGTATTTATCAATAAAGCCTTTGATTTTGTCGAAGGTTTTTGTTGGATCTGCTTGTACTGTGATTGTCGAGATACCCTTCTCTACAAGATTCAAAGTCAACCCATTAATCGTTGTTTTATTGGACGTCAGGTTATCAACTGTGATGCCGTCGAAAGTTACAGAACCATTTGTTGCTGCTTTTATGAATGAACCAGGAGTTGTACTAGCTGTATCAAAGCTGCTGGCACCGCTATTAATCACTTGGCCCGCCAGTTCAGGTGTACTAAAATCCATCGTGAAATTCTGATTCGCTCCCATATCTTTTGTAGAGATGAAGAAACTGGAAGTTGTGTTATCAAAACTCATCCGCAATTTAGGCTCAGTTAGAGCAGTGGCCTCTTGGACTTTTTTTGCTACTTGTTCGTATGTTTCAGTAGCCAAGATCGGAACGACGATATCGGCCGTTGCTCCTGACCCTTTAATCGTAATGCTTCCAGCCGTACCAATTGCATCTGTAGATTTTGCCGCAACAGTTGGATTAGTAAAACTTTTAATCGGTGCCGCCGAGTTGATCTTCGCACCCGCTGCTAAGCTGATTACTTCTACCTTATAAGAACCGCTGACCGACAGCGCAGTTGTCTCTGGCGTTACACTGCTGCCCGTAGCCGTTGAGCTGTATGAATTGAACGAACTTTGAAGACGCATATCGCTTGCGAGCGTCCGCAAATTCGATAGCGATAAGTTCACGTCGCGGTAAGCATCTTTCTGCCATTCCGTAAACGTTTTTTGCTGCGTTAATTTATCTTGCGGCAATTTTTGCGCCGCCATCATTTCTTTTACTAAGGAATCTGTGTCGATTCCGGATGCTAATCCACCAATACGCATAAAGCTCACTCCTTACAGTTTTTCATCTACCAGCAATCCTGCGAATTCAGCCATTGAGGCGTACATGTCGAGGAATTTCTTGTTCGGGATTTCTTTAATCACTTCGTCGGTGATCGTATCGATGACTTGGACGTAATACTCGCCAAGTTCGTCATGGAATTGGAATTTGACCGATGTGTTAATCGGCTCCAGGAAGTCGTTCATGCCTTCCACTTTTTCGATAAGCTTTTCTTTTGTCACTTTCGCCGTTTTTTCGGCTTCAAGTTCTATTGTTTTTTCTTTCGGCTGAACAGCAGGGACAATTGCTGCTTCAGGCGTCTTTACAGGAATATAAACTACAGGCGGTTGCTTCACTTCCATCGATAACTCTCCCTTGCCGTTCAATTAGCGGGTCGGCTGAGTCAGGAAGAACACTCAAACCGTCACCTATCTATAGTAGTTATCGGCAAACGAAATCATTTTTTAACGGATTTCTGCAAAAAAATAAAACCGATTCACGGAGGAACCGGCCTTATCTCATGCTAAGTTATTGAATTGCTTGCTGACGCCTTGTGTCCAGTGGTTGTTGAGTCCAGTCGGATCGTTCGCTGCACCGACTGGAGCGTATTTCGCGCCAATGGCTGCGATGGTGTCTTTTCCTTGATTCAAATAATTCTTTCGCAAGTTGCGTGCCATGTCGAAGATGCTGTCTTCGATCGAGTCGTAGCTGCGAAGGCCGTTCTTGCCCATCATGCCGGCAACATTGTTCTTCTGGTTGACGGCGTTTGATGAGCCGTTGCCGGTCTCATGAATTGCGATGGCTGAAAGAAGATTCGGATTGATGTCGTATTTTTTCCCGGCATTGATGAAATGATTCGCCGCGCCGCTGAGCTTTCCGCCAAGCGTATTCTCGAGCTTGATGAACTGCACTGGCTTGAAGCCGAAGTCGCTCGTATCCTGCGGACTTGTTGGGACGGCTCTTGTGTCGATTGCTTGTGAAGCCGGAGCGGTTTCTGTCTCGAGTGGTTTGATCGTCACTTGGATCGGCGTGAACGAACCATTTGTTTGCGGCAATAATTGAGTCGGCATTTGCATCGTCTGTTCCATCGAACCCGCCTGCATATTCTGCATCGCTGCATTCAAAATCATCATGAACAGCGAATTATCGTTCGACATGCCGCCGAGCGGTGAAGTTGTATTTTTTTGATTTATCGAAGGCGCCGCTTGCGCCATAGAAGCCATTGTCATGTAATAAAACCAATTTGAAGAAACTGGACCAGTCATTTCGAGGGTTCCCACCTTTTTTGCTTAAATGAATGCAGGTTTATTGTATAGGATAATGGAGGAAAAAAGAATAGGATAATTGTGGCAATAATAAAAAATTGTCAGGAGAAATTAAACTTGTCTAGATTTTACTTAGTGAAAGATAACCTCTTATACTTGAAAAAACGGAGTTTTTTAGGAGGCGGCGGAAATGCACGATTTACTTTGCGGAAAGTTACTAGGTGACGGTTGCCTTATTAAACAAGGAACAAGAAAACCAAGATTCCAGTTTACTCATTGTAAAAATGATAAAGGCTGGAGTGAATATTGCTATGAACAGCTTTCAGACTCCCTTCCATTAAATTCTCCTAAATACAGAAAAATTGTAGATACAAGAATGGCGGCAGGATTCACAGAAAGTTATATTGTTCAATCTCGTACTTCAGATGAATTTAGTAAGCTATACGAAATTTGGTACCCTCAAAGAAAAAAAGAATTACCTTTCTCTTATATCAAGGAGTATTTCAATGAAAAAACATTTGCTTGGTGGTATCAAGATGACGGCCATTTAAAACAAGAGAATGGCATTGTGAAAAAAGTTATCTTTTCAACTGATAGCTTCACACCTTTAGAGAATCAATTCCTCATTGACTTTCTTCAAAAGAAATATCATCTTAGCTTCTCAATCGATGCTCAAAACCGGCTTATCTTGTATGACCAATTTCAAATCCTCTATTTCTTAAAGTTAGTCGGTCCTTATATACACGAATCTATGAACAGAAAAAGGCAAAGTTTAAATGGATCTAAAGTAATTGCAGAACGCTCAACCATTTACTTGCCTAACGAATTTATTGTTAAAAATCCTACTGTTGAAATAAACCATCAGTATAAAAAATTGCCCACATTAATGGCTCTTACTGAAAATCATACCGAATTTTTCAAAGAGAATATTTCGGTCCAAAATGAAACAGTTATTACTAAGCCCTATCAGATAAAAATCAAAGAAAATTATAAAGATATTCTAGTAAAATTAAAGTGTAAAACCGGATTAACTATTAGCCAAATAACCGTACATTGCTTCCGCTTATAAATTCAAATGACATTATACTCTCTTCTAATGAAAATCAGTTTTTCGCTGAGCTTCAAGAAAGCTGTATTCCGTTTGTAATTCTTTCAGTTGACTGTTCAACTTTTCTACTTCTTCTTTTGAAAGATCATTTTCTGCAACATACTCGGCTATCTTTTTCATAGCTTGTAATTTTTCATCCATATCATCTAAAACTTCGATTTGCTTTTTTGTCCATTGAAGTTGCCGCTCCAGAATTTCTTTTTGTTCTTTCATTATCCCATTCTCCTTTTCACAAAATTAAAATGAGCAGTCACAGATATTTTGTGGCTGCTCATTTCATTAAAAACTTACCCTTTCAAATCCACCGACCCGCCAAGATGCGGCTGAACAGATTGCTCCAGCATCTTTACAACACTTTCTCCATTCACTTCGGCTTGATCCATCGATTTCTTCATAACCGAAATACTTGCTTCTTGCCGTACATTCATCTGGCTCAACGCCATTGATAAAGCTGCGATATCCATTTGAAATCCTCCTTATAGAAAAAGGAGCCTATTTCTAGGCTCCCAGTTTTCATTAAGATTAACGTAACAATTGAAGAACAGCTTGTGGCTGTTGGTTGGCTTGCTTTGCCGCTATGTCTTTCGATCATAGAATAGACTATATCTTCACCCTTAAACTTTTAAGGGGCTGGGCACTTCGAATGGCGCTTGCCACCCTACGGATTTCATCGTCATAGCTTCTGCCTTAGACGGTCTATCCTAGTCGTTGAACCTTCTCCAGAGTTTCCTCACAGGAGCTTGGCTGCTGATTATCCATTGGTCCATCCTCATCATTTTCAAACCGTGACGCCGACCGTTTCCAGTTACGCTGTGGTTGATGAAGCTTTAGGAAGTTCCAGCAATTCACCCAGTTATCCTCTAACCCGTTACCCGGTTAGACGCCCTAGAATCAATTATCTCAACAGTTGCAAAACTGCTTGAGGAAGTTGATTGGATTGAGCCAACATTGCTTGTGCTGCTTGTGCGAGAATTGAGTTTTTCGTTTGGTTCATCATTTCTTTCGCCATCGTGCGAACATTTACTTTCATAAATGACTAGACTATATCTTCACCCTCTAAATTAGTAGGGGCCGGGCACTTCGGATCGACCAGTGCTGATGGACACTGTGTCACCTACGGATTTCATCACCATAGCTCTCGCCTTAGATGGTCTATCCTAGTCGTTGAACCTTCTCCACTCTTTCGAGACAGGAGCTTGGCTGCTGATTGCCCAATCTTTTATTTTTTCGAACCGTCACGTTTGTCGTTTCCAACTGCGTTGTGGCAATAAAAGCTATAAGGGGTTTCCAGCAATTCACCCGATCGTAATCTCTGGCTGTTACCGGCCAGGACGACTGTACCTCTGCTCGCTTACGCGGCTTCGGCATAATCAACGTCGCGGATACGTGATTCCGCAGAAGTTAAGTTTTCAGCAGTGCTTCCAAGGTTATTGATTGTGTGTTCTAAACGGTTTTGGTTTGCACCAAGCATAGAACGCTCAGAAGAAACTGTCTCAATAGCAGTATTGATTACTGTAATTGCTTCATTAGCTTTTTCTTGAGTAGAAACGTCAATACCTGCTACGCCTTTTGCATTAGCATCAAATTTTGCTTCTGCTGCTACGATTAGCTTATCGTTAGCGTCGTAATAGCCTGCTGCTGATGCCGGTACTGCTGCAATTTCTCCAGTAGCATCTTCAGCAAGTGCAGCACTTTCTAATACCAATTTCCCAGCATTATAATAACCAGCTACTGTTGCATCGTCAGTATCAGGATCTGCATCAGGATCTGCATCAGCGTCTTGCCATGTACCTAACAAATTCCCTTCTGCATCGTTTATTACTTCATTACCAGTAGTACCTACCGCTGTGTAAGCAATAGCTTCTGTCGCTTCTTTTGCTGCTTGCCATGTTGCTGTAGCTTCAGCTCCATTAGCATCTTTAAAAGTGATAGTATCTCCATTAGCACTCGCAGTATACTCAGTACCAACTTTTAAAGCATCAGAACGCATATCGTTAACTTTCAATGAAAGATTTTGGTCTTTATTAGCACCAATTTGGAAAGTAGCTTTAAATTCGCCGTCTAATAATGGCTTAGTGTTGAATTCAGTATCGTTGCCAATTCTTGTAATTTCTGAAGCAAGAGCAGTTACTTCTTTTTGTAGTTCTTTACGATCTGTCTCTGTGTTTGTATCGTTGGCAGATTGTACAGCTAATTCGCGCATACGTTGAAGAATGTCATGAGTTTCGTTCAATGCACCCTCTGCAGTTTGCATTAAAGAGATACCGTCTTGAGCGTTTGCTGAAGCCTGTTCTAATCCACGAATCTGTCCGCGCATTTTTTCAGAAATTGAAAGACCTGCTGCATCATCTTTTGCGCTGTTGATGCGAAGACCCGAAGAAAGTTTCTCCATGCTGCTAGTTTGAGCATTGTTTGCAGCACCCAATTGACGGTGCGTGTTCAAAGCTGTGATGTTGTGATTGATAATCATTTTGTATTACCTCCGTGTAATGTTTTTTGTTTTTTTATAAGCGCCCAAATCCGTTTGGACTGCCTTACAGTATTTATATCGGAGGGTGTTTCGAAATGTTTAGCGTTTTTTAAAAGTTTTTTATAAAGTTTTTCCATTTCCTTTTCTTCCATTAGAAAAAGCCCGCATCTCTGCAGGCCCTCCCTCATTTCTTCATCTTCAAGAAATCACTGATGTTAATCACATTCGACGTCGCCTGCTTATTTTCTTCCTGAATCTCCAAATACACTTCTTTCCGGTGGATGGTGATGTGCTTCGGTGCGTTGATGCCGAGGCGGACCATGTCCCCTTCAATAGCCGTCACCGTGATTTCGATATTGTCGTCGACGACAATCGTTTCGCCTTTTTTTCTGCCAAGTACGAGCATCGCTTACACCTGCCCTTGTTCAGTCTGGAATAAACGCTGTTTAATCTGGTAGGTTTTGTTGTCCAGGACAATTTGCATGCCGAGTTTCTTCCTATTGTTAATGACGAGCGGCGCTTTCAAGTTGGTCGTCGCGTCTTTCATGTCGCCGGTAACGGAAACGGTCGAGAGGACGATGGCGTCTGCCGGTTCTTCGAGTTCCAGCCGCTCCACCAATTGCTCCGCGAGTTTGATGTCGTATTCCGGGAAAAATGAAAACGGATCGACGAGGAAAAAGCTGAGTTCTGCTGATTCGATCGACTGCAGGAAAAAGAATGGCGAGTCGCTGCTTTCATCTGCAGGCAGCAAAACATACTTCTTCATTTCTTCAAAGCCTGGAATTCCTTTTGTAAATGTCAGGACGCGGTCGTCCGTAAGTTCAATTTCGCCGAATTGGCTTGTCTGGATTTTCATGATGGGCCCCTTTCTGTCTGTTCCACTACATAAAATGAGTAGGTTCTCTTATTAGCTTAACCGATATTTTTGAAGCTTCAAGACATATCTTATGCCCTAAATGTTTAAACATTTATAAAATCTTTACAATTTTCTGCTCTAAACTAGTGAAAAAAGACTAGTCATGTGCTATCTTAATAGAGCTATCTACTAGAGCGATAGGAAATTCGCTTTACCCAACCAAAGAATCGCCTGTTTATTCTCTCAATTGTAACATGAATCCTTTATTTTACATTTTCTATCCTACATCTAGAAAGAGTTGTTTACTAATGGACCCTATTTCATTCACGTATAATTGGCCGCTTGTCATTCTTTCCATCGTGGTCGCGATGTTCGCGGCATTCGTCGCCCTCGACATCAGCAGCCGCCTCGCGATTTCAAAGCAAGGCTTGAAGCGGCGATGGATCTTATCCGGTGCCATCGTCATGGGGCTCGGCATTTGGGCGATGCATTTTATCGCGATGCTCGCATTCCATATGTCGATGGAAGTAACGTACAGCGTGCCGATCGTTATTTTATCGATTCTTCCGGCGCTTGTTTCGTGCTGGGTTGCGTTCCGCATCATCAGCCGGCCGGCGAATTCATGGAAACGGCTGCTTGTCGGAGCGTTCTTTATCGGACTTGGCATCATTTCAATGCATTATATCGGCATGGAAGCGATGCAGATGGGCGCGGATATCCAGTATGATCCGTTTCTTTTCGCTTTGTCTGCCTTGATTGCCTTTGCTACTTCCCTTGCGGCGCTCCATCTGTTATTCCGTTTGCGCGGGTTGTCCAATTTCCACTGGGGCAAATTCGGCAGTGCGATTTTGATGGGCTTTGCGGTAGCGGGCATGCATTACACCGGGATGGCTGCAGCGACGTTTACACCGACAGAAGGCCATGTGCACGGCGGCGCTTCTTCGATGAACGGTACGCTGCTCGGCTACGCGGTCGGCTTTGGCGCGATGCTGATTTTGAGCCTTGCTTATAACAGCGTCCGCATGGACCGGCGCATCGCTGCACAGTCGGATGAATCGGAGCTGAAATTCCAGTCGGTCATCGAATCGGCCAATGATGCGATCATCGTCGCCGACCATACCGGCAGTATCAGCCAATGGAATAAAGGCGCTGAGCGCATTTTCGGCCATTCGGCGAAAGACGTGATCGGCAAAAAGCTGGATCTGATCATCCCGCCGCATTACCGCAAAAAGCATCAAGTCGGCATGGACCGCTTCTACCAGTCCCGGACGCCGCACGTCATCGGCAAAACGCTGGAGCTTGAAGGCTTGCGAAAAGACGGCAGCGTGTTCCCGATCGAGATTTCGCTTGGCACGTGGGAAACGGAAGACGGCGTGTTTTTCAGCAGCATCATCCGTGACATCACGGAACGCAAACTGGCCGATGAGAAAATCAGCAGCCTCGTCTACTTGGACCCGTTGACAGGCTTGCCGAACCGCCGCCTGTTCAACGACCGGCTCGCCTCCACTTTGTCGCGCGCTGCGGAAAACCAGCAGCGGTTCTCCTTGCTGTATTTGGATATCGACCATTTTAAATTGGTCAACGATACATTCGGACACGCAACTGGAGACAAGTTATTGATCGAAGTGACAGAGCGTCTGCAAAAGCATGCTGCGGAACGGGATACCATTTCCCGCCTCGGCGGCGACGAATTCATTCTTTTATTGCCGCAGACCGATTCCAGCAAAGCGGCGGAATTTGCCCAACAAGTCCTCGATTGCTTTAACGAGCCGTTCCAGTTTAACGGCGAGGAAGTTTTCATCACGCCATCAATTGGCATCAGCCTTTACCCGACGGACGGGGAAGACGCTGAAACCTTGATTAAGAATGCCGATCTTGCCTTGTACCGTGTGAAGGAAGAAGGCAAAAACAACTACCAGTTCTTCACAAAAGATATGAACGAAGAAGTTTCGCGCCGTTCGAAAATCGCCATCGGCCTCCGGAAAGGCTTGGACCGCGGCGAGTTCACCATTCATTACCAGCCGCAGATCGACATCAAATCCGGTGAAATCATCGGCGTCGAAGCGCTCGTCCGCTGGGTCCACCCGCATATGGGGCCGATTTCCCCGGGTGAGTTCATCCCGATTGCAGAAGAAACCGGCACGATCATCCAGCTCGGCGAATTTGTTATGCGAAATGCCTGCCTGCAGAATAAAGCCTGGCAAGATGCAGGATTGCCAAAATTCCGGGTGGCCATTAATATTTCGTCGCGCCAGTTCTCGCAGACGAATCTTAGCGACTTGGTCCACAGTGCCCTTACCGACTCCGGCCTTGAGCCGAAGTATTTGGAGCTGGAGCTGACCGAAAGCATCATCCAAGGATCCACGAGTGCGGTTGCGACGATGATGGAACTGAAAGCGATGGGCATCCATTTGTCGATCGATGATTTCGGAACCGGCTATTCCTCCCTCAGCTATTTGAAGCTGTTCCCGATCAATACTTTGAAGATCGACCAGTATTTCACGCGCAACATCCATGTCGATGTAAAAGACGCGGCGCTTGTCGATACGATTATCCGCATGGCGCATAACCTCGAGTTGAACGTGATTGCAGAAGGCGTGGAAACGAACGAACAATTGGATTTCCTGAAAGAACGCCAATGCGACCAGGCACAGGGCTATTACTTCAACCGTCCGCTGCCTGCAGAAGATATATTAAGATTGTACGGAGACCCGGCGCCTGCTGGGGTGTAACATGGGAAAAGGCTCTTGAGATGGAATGTCTCGAGAGCCTTTTTTGTTTTATACTGTCAAAATTCCTTCCGCTTCGCATCGGAGCTTGTAAACGTTCCGAATCCATTCATGTTCGTGAACAATTCTCTTTTCCATCTTCAAAAGCGTCCGCTTGCCCACGCGCCGGTCCACTAAGATAAGGATTCGGATAATGTGATTTTTCGACGCCAGCGATTCGGAAATCGGTGCGTTGAAATAAGATTCGAGCGCCTCGAAAAAGTCGTATTGTCCGTAGATTCCTTCTTGTTTGAGCAAATGATGGGCGATGTCCTGAATCCAGATATTCTCATCGACATCATCAAATTCGTAGAATTCCTGCGAGTGCCGCAGCGTCCATTCCTTTTCGTACTCTTCCCGCTCCGCCGTGATGGTGCACATGCTGAGCAATTCTTTTCCGTCCACCGTGATAACGGCGCGCCCAAGCCCGTCATGCGCTTTCCGGTAGTTGATGACTTGGTAATCCACTCGGCCAGCGAGCGATTCACAGGTCAGGCTCTTCAAATTCTTTTTCGCTTTGCTCCATTTTGGGCTGTACATTTCTCTCCTTATCCCCTCTTAATAGACCTGACTTAAACTTTTTCCAATCGCTTCTTGAAGCCGGTGGTAGGAAGAATAGGGTGCCAGCTTCATGTAGAAACTCTTCAATAACCCTTTGCAGTTCGCCACCAAAAACCAATAGTTCTCTTCAGGCAGCTGCTGTTTTTGAAGCAGCACTTTCTCCGGCATTTCCGTTAATAAATCTTCTATAAGCTTCAGGTCCATTCCGCGTTCCATCATTTCCAGAAGGGGCACCAATAGCCGCTCCTCTTCCGCATGGACATACACGCTTTCGGAGATAAAGATTTTATTCCATAGCGCTTTTGCGAATTCCGGGTAAGCCGCTGCATCCAGTTTCGGGTTTTTCACGAGTTCATCAAACGCATCCGCCGCATGGGCGACGCTATGCGCCCAGCCTTTTACCGGTACGTAGCCGCGGACATCCTGCTCTGCCGGCATATAGGCGAGAAGGGCTTCATGAGTTTTTTCAATCGCCGCTTCCGGCAGAAAATCATGCTTGTTGTCGCTGTAAAGAATTGCCGCAATCCAAAGCGATGCGAAAGAACGGGTGAATACTGTATCTGTTCCTTTCTCGCCAATGCCTTTAAACAGCAGCTCCAAAGAGATGTCGAGCAGCTCAGCCAATTGATCGCCCGTCAGCCGGTCTTCCATGATCCACGTCGAAAAGGTGCCATAAATCAGTCCGTCCCGGAGTTCACTGTCCACAGAACCGATATGGTCGGCCATCGATTGGATCAGCGAATCGTCTATCGCGTGTTCCCCTTGCAGTTCTTGCTTTAACTCTTCCTCTGTCATAGTTAATTTCCTCACTTGTTCAAATAATGGATAACTGCCATTTCCTTGTCGAACCAATTGCCTTCATCAATAAACCCTAAGCTTTTATACAGCTGATAGGCTTCCGTATTTTCGGGATGGTAGCCGACAACGATTTTCTCGGCGTTCCATTTTGTTTTCATTTCGTTCATCATGAGCTGTGTTGCCGCTTTGCCGATTCCTGAGCCTTGAAACTTCTTATCAATCATAATGCGGTAAATCCAATGGCCGCCCAGTTCTTCCGGCACCGTGTTGAACATCAGGAAGCCGGCAAGCGTGTCATCTGCGTAGATCGCATACGCTTTTAAGGTCGGCTCAAAATGCAGTTGCGCAATCGATACCGCATTCGGTTCGATATGGGCTGCTTGCTGCTCAGCTACTTCAAGCCCGCAGCAGGCATACCAATTTTCTTCGTTTATTTCTGTAATCGTGACATTTGTTGCGTTCATCTAGGTTCCCCTTCCAATTTGCGGGGAAAACGTAGATCTGTTCGTTAGTCCTTCGCAATCCTCTTGTTGATCGTATGAATGTGCATGTAATTATTTGACATAATGATCGCCTCCTTTAATGATTTTTCTTATGTATTCTTTAAATCCTCATAAATCGATACCGGCTGGGCTTCCACCCATACTTCAAAATTGTCCTTTTCCACATCGACAATCTGCTTCCAAGCTACTCCGAAAGGCAAAGTGAACGGCTCACTTGGCCGAATTCCCTTAATGGTCACTGATAGTCCATTTCCCAAATACTCCATCGCTGACAGCTTCACGTTTCGGCTTTGCTGCAGCCAACTGTCGTCGACCGTTCCGATGCACATCTTCAACTCCCCGCTCATCCAGCTTTTCAGCTCCAGCCATTCGCCAGTTTCAATATCTGTATCGGCAATGGCGATTATTGGAGTAAATCTGCAAATAAAACGGATCTCCTGCACGTATTCCGTTCTGACTTCAGCTTCAATCAAATAGCGTCCCTTTGTTTTAAGCTCCACAACATGAAAATTTACTTCCATCAAATCTTTCGGTTCCACTTCCACGATGACGATGCCGAACGGTGTTTGCAGCATATCGACCTCTCCTTAGGAAACTCATTTCCACACAAAAAACACCTTCTAAGATAAACATATCTCAAAAGGCATTTATTGGCAATCTATTCTGAAATTTCATCGCTACTCAAAAATCATACTCCGCTTCTTTCGCTTCCCGGATCTGTGTAAACGTCTCCGTCAAAATTACGGTGTCTTCCACCAGCCGCTCGAGGCGAAGACGGACATCGTCATTGACGATTTCTTTCCGGTAAAAGTCCTGTTCTTCAATAAACACAAAGGTCTGCACGAGCTGCGCTTTCATATAAGCGAGAATCGGCTTCAGCTGCAGTTCCGGAATCAGATAATGCTTCGCCGATCCCGCGGTGACAAACAGGCTGACGACTTTGTCACGGAACGCATTCACCGGAAGCAAATCAAAAATATTCTTCAACGTCGCCGGAATCGACGCCTGGAAAATCGGTGTGCCGATGATGATGGCGTCTGCTTCCATAAGGGTGCGCGTGACATAGCCTGTGTCGCCTTCGTATTCCAGGTAATTGCGGCCGTCGCTGAATTGGACGTCGTAATCCGCAAGGTCGAGCAAGACAGTTTCTGCTTCCGGATATTTTGCGGCGAGAATGCCGAGCGTGTAATCCATTGCGGTCCGGGTTTTGGATCCGACTCTTGAACCGGATAATCCTACAATTTTCATTTTCATCGCCTCCTATTTCGCCGTGTATTTTTTGATGGCCGGCAGGATTTCCGTGCCAATCAATTCCAGGTTTTTGCGGATGTTGTCAAACGGCATGCCGCCGAAATCGATTTGTGCGATATAGCGCTGGTGGCCGAACACTTCGTGCTGGTGCAGGATCTTTTCGATGATTTGCTGCGGGCTGCCGACGTTCATGATGTTTTGCGGATCGGCTCCTTGTGCGAATAGCTGTTTCGGAAAGCCTTGTCCGTTTGTCAGCTTCATGCCTTCGTTGATATGCGGGTACAGGTCTTTCAATGCTTGCTGCACCGAATCCGCTGCGTAGAAAAAGCCTGCTGTAGCAACTGGCAGCTGTGCCGGGTCGTGTCCGCCTGCTCTTGCCGCTTGCCGGTAAGCATCAATCGTGTGTTTGAAAACAGCTGTGGAGCCGCCAAGATGCGCCATAAACATCGGCACGCCGGCGTATCCCGCTTTCATTGCACTTGCTGGCGTCCCGCCGACTGCGCGCCAAATTGGCATCGAACCAGTCACAGGGCGCGGCAGCACGCGTGCGTCTCTTAGTGGCGCACGGAACTCGCCATTCCAATTGACCACTTCTTCTTCGTTCAACTTCAGCAGCAATTCGAATTTCTCTTCGAATAATTCCTCGTAGTTCCGGACATCGTAGCCCAGCAAGTCGAACAAGCCCACACGGGACGCACGCCCGGCAACGATTTCTGCGCGTCCGCCTGAAATCAAATCGATCGTCGAAAAGTCTTCATAGACCCGCACCGGATCGGACGTGCTGATGATCGTCGACGAACTTGCGATTTTAATCTTTTCTGTTGCTTGTGCAATTGCCGACAGCACGACCGTATGCGCTTGCGTCGCGAAATAGTCCTGGTGGCTTTCGCCGACGCTAAAGAAATCCACGCCAGCCTGTTCCGCAAGTTTCGCGTATTCAATAATTTCATGGACCCGTTCTTTTGCAGAAATCCGTTCGCCTGTCAGTGGATTCGGCAAATGGTCCCCCAATGTGTAAATTCCAAATTCCATCCCTTTGCTTTCGTCAATGCGATACTTCTCCATCTATTCCTCCGCCTTTCCATCTATGGTACTAGTATAAACAGTCTTTCCCGCAACTATCTAGAAGAATGTCTCGAATTCAATGCATTTCAGCCAAAGGTCTGAAGGAAAAAATAAAACAGTCCGGAAAGAAGCACGATGGCTCTCCCTGGACTGTCTCCATTTTTTATCCGACTGTTTTGATGGCCGGCGCAGCCGTTGTCAAGCGCATCAATTCCACACGGCCTTCGATGCCTTTCAAGTTCGCCGTGAAGGCTTCAAGCTGCATGCCGTTTGCATCCAATAGTTTCCGCAAATTCGCCTGTTCCATATAATCGCTGCTAAAGACGATGTCGCCGCCTTCCGCTTGCCCTTCAATGCGCGCTGCGATATTGACGGTGCGGCCGAAATAATCGAGCCGGTCATTTGAATTCACGGCAATTGCCGGTCCGCTGTATAAACCGATTTTCAAAACGATGTCTTCATTCGCACCGTCATTGAACCCAGCCAGATTCTGTTGGATTTCAAGTGCCGCTTTCAAGCCGTCTTCCGGCAAATGGAACACCGCCATTACGGCATCGCCGATGGTTTTCACGACGCTGCCGGAGTTTTTCGCGATGTGCTGCGTCAAAAATTCAAAATGCCGGCGCACCTGGCCGTAAGCTGCGGCATCACCGACCGATTCGTATAACGACGTCGAGCCTTTCAAATCCGTGAACAGGATCGTCACCCGGTCGATGCCGATTTTCTTGCCGGGCGACAGCACTTCCGACGAAAACAGATCATGGAATTCTTGCATCGCCGTGACTTTCGCCGCCGTGACTTTTTCGGCATTCCATGAATCCTGCTCCAGCACGATGACGATATCGTTCGAACTGGAATTCGTGATTTCGACTTCTGACGGATTTCCAATCGATGCAAACGACCACCCTCCATCGGAATAAACCAAGGAATCGCGCCCTTTTTGCATCTCGCCTGTCTCAAACCGCACTTGATCATTCGCCTGGACTACCCGTACCCGCAACGATTCCAAGCTTTCGGGAATGTTGAGTAAAACGGTTTCCCCTATCCCAACGATTTTCTGCATCTTTACGTGCGGCGTAATCATCGGCCCGCCGACGCAATACACTTCCGCATACGCTTTTCGTACAGCCGGATGCACCGAAAACTGCAATTCAACGTATTGGTCGAAATTCGCGTCGTAATTGATGCCGCACAAGTCGCAGTGGAATTGTTCGGTGATGTCCGACAACGAATTCTGTTCCGACTTCGATATGCGGCAATTCGGGCAGATCAGATTCCAGCTCAAGTTCAGCATGCCTTCTTTCGTTGCATACAATAACAGCCGGAGCACTTCGTCCAAGTCCGCATGCCATAAATTCGCAAGCAGCGCGGGTTCGATATGGGCGACATCTTGGCTGCTTTTTTCGATCAAATAATCATGAAGCAGTGCCACATACTCCTCTTTCACCGGCCGCTTCCGCAATGCCGCTTCCAGCCGCTCGAGTTCATCGAGCTGCACTTTATGGTTGGGTGATTTCTGCGGAGCATTGAACGGATCGTCCGCTCCCGATGCCAAATATTCTTCCAGGTACTTCATGCTGTTTTTCATCGACTGCAAACCGATGAGCGGAATCGCGGCAGCACCTAAAGCGTTGCGCGCTTTGAACGAAGCCTTGATGCGCACGCCGGTTTTATTCGGCGAACCGTCTTTTGCTTCGAATAGTTCAACACCCCACAGGTAATAGTGAAGCGGGCCGCCGATATAGCGACGCTCCACGGAATACGCGCGGTTCTCTTCCCACTGGAACGGATATTCCCGCCAGTGCAGCGGAACCGTGTTGGCAATTTTCGCCCGGCCTTCTCGGAAAAAAACACCGTTGCCTTCTTTTTTCGCTTCACTGAAGGCGACCGGAAAAAGGCCGATGTATAAATTCAAGCGATTGTTGTCGCTCAGCAATTTCCAGATCGTTTCTTTACGAAGCGGAAATTCCCGCTCCATCGTATAATTCTTTACTGCATAATTCATCTGCTTCGCTCCTAAGATATCGCAATCGCTACAGCTAATAAAATCACATGGAAGATCTGGTCAGCCATGATGGACAGCCAGACCTTTTCAGGCCCTTTAGCTGTTTGGACACGGCGTACCCAGAAAGCGACAAAAGTTTTGCGGTCTAAAATGATGTGGCCGATGAAGATGAGAGCGATTCCCCATAGCGACAAGCCGCCGGATAACCAGCCGACACTCGCCACTATGATTGTATAGACCGACACATGGGTCAATAAAGGCAGCCATTTCGTCGCCTTGTATTTCGCCATCCAGGAAGTCTGCAATAGAAAATCACCAATTAAATGCCCGATTAACACCCAATCAAACTGGCTCATAGTTTATACTCATCTTCATGTTCAATATCGCAGTCATCAAAGTCATAATTGCATTCTTCGAGGATGCTGATGAACGCATCGACAATTTCTGCATCGAACAGCGTGCCGCGGCAACGCAGGAGTTCCGCTGCACTTTCCCGGTACGACAAACCAATGCTGTAAGAACGGGTCGTCGTCATCGCATCGAACGTATCCGCTACGCCGACGATTCTTGCAAATAGCGGAATGTCCCCTTCTTTTAAAGCATCCGGATAGCCGGAGCCGTCCAACCGTTCATGATGCGAACGTGCCGTCTCGATCGCATAGACCATCGAAGACTTCGGTTCCATATTCGATAAGATGTCCGCTCCGATGACAGTATGCTGTTTGATCAATTCATATTCATCGAACGTCAAACGCTCCGGCTTTCGGAGCACTTCATCCGTAATGCCGATTTTGCCGATGTCGTGGAGCAGCGCCGCTTTATAAAGTTCTTCCCGCATCGTCAATCCCAAGCCGAGGCGTTCCCCGATCCAGACGGAATATTTCGCTACCCGTTCCGAATGCCCCGCTGTATACGGATCCCGTGCATCCAGCACTTTTGCGAGCGTTTTGATCATGCTGACGAACATTTTGTAGAGGGCATCGTACATTTGGCTGTTCTGCAGCGCAAGTGCGGATTGGTTCGCGAGCGCTTCGGCAAGTCTCATGTCTTGTTCCGTGAAGAAAGCGGTGTGTTTTTTATTCAGCAATTGCAAGGCGCCAAGTACCGTATCCTTTACAATCAACGGTACGGTGATCATCGATTTCGTTACAAAGCCGCTTGAATGGTCGACCCGGTTTGTCCAGTTCGGATCGGCCGCTGCGTTTTCAATCAGCTGTGCCTGGCCTTCCGTAATGACTTTTCCCACAATGCCTTCATCTTTTTTCAATTTGATATTTAAAATGGTTGAAGACGAGGGGCCGAAAGCCGCCACCGCCTTGATTTCTTCTTTCTCATCATCATCCGTTACCCAAAGCGTCCCCGCTTCCGCGCCGACTACTTCCACCATCTGCAAAAGAATGTTCTGAAACACCTCTTCGATCGCCAAATTAGCATTCAATTGCTTCGATGCATCCAATAAGGTTAAAAGCTCCTGCACTTTCCCTTCTAACTCCGCTATCCGCTCCACATGATTCCCCCATTTTTCAATTAACGTCTTTATTTACTCTATCGGCCATTTCCACCTTTCTTTTAACGGGGAACTTTCTGCCATGAATTCCTTATCTGAATGAATTGCTCGCAAATGATGGTGAGTTTCCCTCAAAAAAGCTCTTAATAAAAAAGCCGGCACCTTTTGTCACCAGCTCAGCTGAAAAGTTTCATCATGCAATCATATTTCCAATCCACTCAAAAATCATGGCCAAGAGATAAAGCGGTACTCCCACAATCAGCATCCCGGCAAAAATATAGCCTAAGCCTTTCAGCAGCATTTTCATCACATCATAAATAGCTCCAGCCAAATCGTCGATAAAGCTCAGCATCCAGCGCACCCCTTTCATCGAATCCCTCGCTTTTTTGCTTTATCATACCATTTCAAAAATTAATAAAATAGATTTTTTCCAGTTTTATTCCTTTTTCTTTATAAAAAATGCCTCTTCGGATGGCTAACTCCGGAGAAGCAAATTTTTCAGCGTTAAAAATAGCGTTTTTAATTTTTGATGCAGTCCGCCTTTATCCGCAAGTCTCAATCGGCTGAATACAACTCAGAAACAGTAACAAGTTCATATCCTTCCTCTTTTAAGAACGCTAATACTAATTCGACTGCTTCAACAGTAGACTTATGAATATCATGCATCAGAATGACAGACCCGTCTGAGATATTCTCCTTGACTATGCTTAGCACTTCATTTGGATTATGTGATTTCCAATCCAATGTATCAATTGTCCATAATACCGCCGGCAACCCGATTATTTCTCGCACTTGATCATTTACAGCACCATATGGAGGCCGGAAAACTGTAGGCTGTTCGCCCGTTGCATTGAGAATTACTTCATTAGTCATTTCAATTTCCTGTATAGTCTCTGTTTCGCCAAGGGAAGTTAGATCTTTATGGGACCAGGTATGATTTCCCATTTCGTGGCCTTTTTCAGCAATTTCTTGAGCTGCTTCCGGATAGAAATCCACTCTATTCCCTAGCATAAAAAAGGTCGCTTTGGCATTATATTCATCCAAGAGCTGAAGAATCGCTGCCGTATTAATGGGATGGGGGCCATCATCAAACGTAAGAGCAACCTGCTTCGTATCGAATGTACGGTCCTCTATCTTCTCCCATTCGCTTTCCTTACTTGATTTTGATTTTTCTTCGCCTTCATTCTCAAGATCCATTGTTTTTCTCCACTCATCTGTCAACAAATCGCTCATTTTATCAAGTGGGATGGAGATCTCCGGCGAACCTGCTGCCCCAGCCGCAATCTCGTATTTATTGAACTTAAAGAAAACGGAGTTAGTCGTCAGGTACATATTGGCAAACATATTACGTTCATCTTCAATCCATTCCTCAAGTAATTCATTCAATACATAGGAGCTGTACTTCTCGGAACTTTCGATGCGGCTAAGCAATAACTGATGAATTGTATCCCGGGTCTCTTCATTATCATTTAAAATTTCCGTTTGCTGGATAAACCGTTCCTTTTGAATATCAGCTAGAAACACTTTTGAATTTTGAAATCCGTTTGCTCCTGTAACGTAACTTTCCTGAGTAAAGACAATAGCGTACATATTTTCAGCAAATGGATGGAGGTCGAAAGAAATATGCAATGACGCGGAATTGCCTTTAAGATCGTCCTTGTTTCTGTTTACCTCGGCGAGGAATTCCTGCATAGACTTATTTATGTACTTATGAATATCCTCATTTAAAGAGCTAACTTTAAATTCCGGATAATGGATGGAGATATTATATGTTGTTTCTTCGGTTACTGCAGTATGTATGTCGATTCCGGTGTATGCGGATTGTTCCGTTTTCTTGCTGGTTTTGTTGTGTGAAGAGTAAACATTGTCCTGTTCTACAAAAGAATTTACTGCTAGAAGAACAGCTGTAATACTAAAGAATAGTAGAATATTCTTCGTTAACTTTGTTGGCCTCATCCTATTTCTCCTTCTTGAAGTTTCGTTCTGTTTACTAAATAGACGCAGGAACCTGCCCATTTTGTTTTCGAGAATAAACATTTTTAATAGAAATAACTTCCTGAAACGAAGGTCATCCTGATTTTTTAATAATAAAAAGGCAAGCACCTTTTTCTTCTTCAACAGAAGCGAAAGACACTTGCCATGTTTTCAACTTAATGAAGATATTTATCCCCGACGAGGATATCGGAAATAATATCCGTTGGAATTTCAAACGCTACTGCTCCCATATATCCAGGCGCGACTTCATATTCGTCGAATGCGATAGTTAACTTATGGTCGGGGCTGATATAAAATTGCTGGTCTGGATTAATTTGTGTAAAAGGCTCCATTTCGTCTTCTGAAATAAAATAAACCTTATTCGGATCTGCTTCCATCTGTTGCCTCATTTGTTCTTTGATGTTTTCGCTAATCACAGGTATATATTGATCGTTTTTAAATAAGCTTTTCAAAGTAATTAACAACTCATTCTCTTTATCAATCACCACATAATGGTTTTGCACATATCCGGAAGCTTGTGTGATTTCGGTACTTCGGCTGATGGATAGCAGCTCTGGAGTATCTGTGATAATTTCAAAATCACTATTAATTGCTAAATGTTCATTTTTATCGGCCGCAGCAAACTCTTTATAGAGCTTTTTACTTTCTTCTAAGTACTTTTCGTTTACGCTGTTTTCTAATGCCTTATTATCAAGGCCAGAGATGGCAGGTGTTTTTATAGTAATACTTGTGTTATTTGCTGCTTCATTGAGTTCATTGAAAGTTAGTACTTCCACAATTCCTTTCATAATAGGCACTTTCGACATGGCATTTGCTACATCCGGACTGAAGTTGACGGTTGCAGTGAGCAATAAAGCGGCTGCTACTGGCCACATAAACAAATGTTTTTTCCTTTTCTTTTGCGGTATCGTCTTTAAGATGATTTCATCCAATTCCTTTGGAATGGGTACATTCTTATACGCTTCCCTCAAGTCTTTTAATTTTTTATCCATTTAATAATCCTCCTCAACAATGGTGATATGTAAGATCTTTAATCCTTTGTATAGCCGAGTTTTTATTGTATTAATATTTTCATCAAGAATTTCTGCGATTTCCTCCAGTTTCAAATCCTCAAAGAAGCGAAGGGCAATGACCGTTTTATACTGTATCGGCAATTCATCTAAGGCCTTATGGAGATCCATGTCTTTATAGGTATCTTCCTTTCCAGCGCTTAAAAAATCAATCATGCCGTCATCAGCCAGAGATACTTTCTTTTGCTTTCTTACAAGGTCAATGGCAGTCCTTACTACGATTTTATAAAACCAGCTTTTCATTGCATTCGGGTCTTTTATTTTGTCCAAAGAAGTCAATGCTTTTTTTATCGATTCCTGAACAATGTCCAATGCATCTTCCTGATTTTTTACATAGCTGTAGGCCAATCGATAAAAGTCTTCCTTGTGGTCGGTAATACAGGCGATAAATAATTGATGTACATCATATGTCTTCATTTCATTTCAAGAGCTCCTTTTTTTAAAAAAATACATTTCATAACTAGTTACATAATATAGACGTTGTAGCTTAACAAAAAAGTTTGCTTAAAGTGGATAGATTCATCCTTAAAAATAATCCGTCACTTAAAGAAATGTTTTTTTGCAATCACTAACTATAGAAAACGCAGATTCATCCGCTGAAAATGCACCTTTTTATTGGATAATTCTTATTCAAGCAGTTACCTTTAAAACATTCTGCCCCTTTATAATTACAACAATGAACGTTTCAAAAAAGACCCGAAACTATAAAAAAGACGTTCATAAAAGTGTGCAGCCACTTTACGAACGTCTTCTTATTTATGGATACATTTATGGAACGGCAACCCGTTCAAATTTCCCAGCTTTATTGTTGCTTAACAAACTATATTATTAGTTTGAATTATTTTATTCAACCGTTACGGATTTCGCCAAGTTGCGCGGCTTGTCCACGTCGCAGTCGCGGTGAAGCGCTGCGTAGTAAGAAATCAATTGCATCGGGATGACCGATACTAATGGTGACAACAATTCATGGACTTTTGGAAGCACAAGGCTGTCGCCGTCTTCCTGCAAGCCTTCCATTGAAATGATGCAAGGGTGTGCGCCGCGCGCCGCTACTTCTTTCACGTTGCCGCGGATGCTCAAGTTCACCGCTTCTTGCGTTGCAAGGGCGATTACTGGTGTGCCTTCTTCGATCAAGGCAATCGTACCGTGCTTCAATTCGCCGCCGGCAAAGCCTTCTGCTTGGATGTACGAAATCTCTTTCAATTTCAATGCGCCTTCTAAACCTACGAAGTAATCCATCACGCGGCCGATGAAGAAGCAATTGCGTGTTGTTGAAAGGAAATCGCGTGCGATTTGTTCCATTTCTTCTTTCATGTCGACTTGCGACTGGATCGCGTTCGCCACGATTCCCAGTTCCTGCACAAGATCAAAGCCGATGTCGATTCCTTTAGACTGCGCAGTAACAGCAGCCAAGATTGAAAGGACAGCGATTTGCGCTGTGTAGGCTTTTGTTGAAGCTACAGCAATTTCAGGTCCTGCATACAACAATAACGTATGGTCAGCTTCACGTGAAAGCGTTGAGCCCGCTACGTTTGTGATCGTTAGTGACGGATGGCCGAGTTTCTTGATTTTCACCAATACTTGGCGGCTGTCTGCTGTTTCGCCTGATTGTGAAATAAAGACGAATAGCGGTTTTTCAGAAAGAAGCGGCATGTTGTAGCCGAATTCACTTGCTACGTGCACTTCTACTGGAATGCCAGCCATTTTCTCCAAATACTCTTTTCCGATCAATCCCGCGTGGTAGCTTGTACCTGCAGCAATGATGTGGATGCGGTCCGCTTGTTTCACCGCTTCGATGATTTCCGGCTGGATCGTTAATTTTTCATCCGCGCCTTGGTAAGCTTGGATGATTTTGCGCATCACAGCTGGCTGCTCATCGATTTCTTTTAGCATATAGTGAGGGTAAGTCCCTTTTTCGATATCGCTCATGTCGATTTCCGCTTTGAATGGCTGGCGGCTGACCGCTTCCCCGTCCAATGTTAGGATTTCGACGCTATCTTTGCGGACGATGACGATTTCTTTATCCATCAATTCCACGAATTGATCCGTGATTTGCAGCATCGCCATTGCGTCGCTTGCTACAACGTTAAAGCCGTCGCCAAGGCCGACAAGCAATGGGCTCTTGTTTTTCGCAACAAAAATTGTCTGTTCTTCTTCTGCATCAAGCAAAGCGATTGCATAAGAACCTTTCAATAACGTCAAGGTTTTGCTGAACGCTTCTTGCGTTGTCATGCCTTCTTCGACAAATTTGCCGATCAATTGCACAACGATTTCCGTATCTGTGTCAGACTCCATTTCTACGCCAGCCAAGTAATCGCGCTGAATGTGGTGGTAGTTTTCGATGACGCCGTTATGCACCAACGTGAAACGGTCATTTTCGTTCTGGTGAGGGTGCGCATTGACACGGTTCGGTTTTCCGTGAGTCGCCCAGCGCGTATGTCCGATTCCCGTCGTTCCAACCACTTCATCTTCTACGACAGCACGCAAGTCAGCGATGCGGCCTTTTTCTTTAAAGACGGTGACGCCTTTGCCGTTGCGTACCGCGATCCCTGCTGAATCGTAGCCGCGGTATTCCAGGCGTTCAAGCCCTTTTAACAAAATTTCTTTCGAGTCGTTTTCCCCAATATATCCAACAATTCCACACATATTCCAATTCCTCCAATTATCTGCAAGTTAAAATAAGCATTTGCATGCGTTCGCAAACACCTTAGTAAGCCCATCCATACCGTTGTACAGCCGATTGCTCCGCTGCTTTAAGTATTGGATATGACGACCGGGCTTCGCGGCCGGGAGGTATCCGCCGAAATCTCGATACTCCTCCTCCTCGTCTACTGGAAACTGACTTGTCCGTCCAATTTTTCCAGTACAGGCGCTTTAACTAGTTTCCTCGTACGCATTACTATCCCCCTTTTTCTGCGGCCCTAAACAGGCAACTTTATCATAACCTCTAACCTGCGCCGCGTCAACGATACACCATTGAAATAGGGCTTAAGGCGAGAACCCGATGGTGCGAAAGACTGGAAAGAATTCGGACATAAAATCGGGTATTCTTCACACGAATAATTGGAAATTTTCTAAGGCTGATACATGTGAAATAAAAAATGCGCGCGTTGGGCTGAATTTGCGTGCGTTCAACTGAATTTACGAGCGCTAGCCGCGTTCACACTCACCATTTGCTCCCCATAAAAAAAACCGGAAGCATTTGCCTCCGGTCCGTCTCGATCTATTAAACTTAGTTCATACCCATTTCTGCTCGCACTACTTCAGCAATGCGCTCCACGTAGCTTTCACAGTCTTCCACTGAAGCTGCTTCCACCATCACGCGGACAAGCGGTTCAGTTCCGGACGGGCGCACAAGGACGCGGCCGTTGCCGTTCATTTCGCTTTCCACTTCTGCAATTTTCTCTGCCACTTTCGCATTATCCGTCACGGCGTGTTTGTCCGTTACGCGGATATTGACGAGCTTCTGCGGGAAAATCGTCATTTCCTCTGCCAGCTCAGACAATTTCTTGCCGGTGATTTTCATGATGTTGACCAACTGCAAGCCTGTCAATAAACCATCGCCGGTTGTATTGTAATCAAGGAAAATGATGTGGCCGGATTGTTCGCCGCCCAAGTTATAATCGTTGTTCTTCATTTCTTCCACAACGTAGCGGTCGCCGACAGCCGTCTGCTTGCTTTCCATGTCATGCGCTTCCAATGCTTTATAGAAACCCATGTTGCTCATTACGGTAGAAACGACCGTGTTTTTCTTCAATCTTCCTTCTGAATGCAGATGCTTCGCGATGATGTACATAATCTGGTCGCCATCTACAATGGTTCCTTTTTCATCCACTGCGATCAACCGGTCGCCGTCGCCATCAAACGCGAGGCCGATATCCGCTTTTTTCGCTACGACCAACTCAGCCAATTTTTCAGGATGCGTCGATCCCACATGGTCGTTGATGTTCAAGCCGTTTGGTGAAGCACCCATCGTTGAAATGTCTGCATCCAAATCAGCAAATACGTGCGTAGCCAAACTAGAAGTGGCACCATGTGCGCAATCAAGCGCCACGTGGATGCCGGCAAATTCTTCGTCTACGGTCTGTTTCAAATACTGGATGTATTTCTGTCCGCCTTCAAAATAATCCGTGATGCTTCCAAGATCTCCGCCAGTCGGGCGCGGCAATGTATCTTCTTCCGCATCAAGCAATGCTTCGATTTCAAATTCCTGGTCATCTGACAATTTAAAGCCATCCGAACCGAAGAATTTGATGCCGTTGTCTGCCACCGGATTGTGTGAAGCAGAAATCATGACGCCGGCTTCTGCGCTCATGACGCGAGTCAAATAAGCAACGCCTGGTGTGCTGATAACGCCGAGGCGCATCACTTCTGCACCGACGGATAATAGGCCGGCTGCCAGTGCGCCTTCCAACATTTCCCCGGAAATACGCGTATCGCGGCCGATCAAGACTTTCGGTTTGCCTTTCGAGCTTTTTGTTAAGATGTATCCGCCGAAGCGGCCTAATTTAAATGCCAATTCCGGTGTCAGTTCGGTATTTGCTACACCACGCACACCATCAGTTCCAAAATATTTTCCCATTATTTTCTCTCCTTCAATTCCTATGCTTGAATTGTTTTATCCTGCTTCAGCCAAGGTTGCCCTTTAAAACCATTATGACGGATTGTCATTAGCCAATTCCGGATTTTCCACGTCTTTTGGCAACTGGACCGATTCGTCCACAGTAATTTCCGCTTCAATCTTCAGTTCACCAGGCGACACGCCGCTCGTGCCTTTCGGTTTTTTCAGCTCCGCTTCCACCGTCGTATCGGTCGGTGTAATGACTCCGGCGTTGACTTCGACGACAAACTCCGTCAAGGCATCCACCACAGACGGAGGGCCGGAAATCTTCACGGTTTCACTGGACGGCGTCAGCGACTCGATCGTGACGCCAGTCGGCGGCTCGCCGTTTTCTTCAATCGAAACAGGAATTTCTTTGCTGTATTCTTCAATATCCACGGCCACTTCGACCGCTTCCGGTTCAATCGTAACGTTTTCAAGCTTCGTCAAATCATTCGCCAGAACCCGGACCCGTGCTTCCGTCGTAAAAGAATCGTCCAGTCCTGCTTCCCCCGTAACGGTCGCTTTCACAAAACTGATGGCATCAATGACGCTCTTTGGACCGGTAACTGCCACCGTCTTCGGCTCCGCACTTATGCCTTTCAGCACAAATCCTTCTGCCAGCAAGCGCTCGTTGATTTCCGGATCAATCCGGAATTCCTGCGTAACCCGTTCTTCAATCTTAATATCAATAAAAGCCGGGGAGATCTGCACGCGCAGCTCTTCCGATAAATTCTCCGTTTGGATCGGCACTTGGTGTTCGCCAAGCGTTAAATTGCGCAAATCCACAAACAGCGTGAAATCCTTCAGCTGACGGGTGGTCTGCACAATGCTCGTAGGACCTGAAATGGTCAAATCGACGGTTTCCGGCAACCCGCTGACCATCAAGTTTGTATCATCATAGAATACTTCGAGTGCCACGTCTTTCAGCTCTTCTGTCACGGTGCCGCTGCCAGCCGAATCGACCGCCTCGTCTCCCGATTTCACAGTGAAAAACAGAAGAAACGCTAAAAGAAGGGCCATAATCCGCAAAAACCAAGGGTTATCCATCATTTTATCCATTCTTTTTCCCCCTCCAATTCCAACGGGAAGAGTCGGCAGTCTGCTGTTCTGCACCAAACCAGATGCGGCGCAATTTCACTTCAAAGTCTTCCAACGACAGATTGCGGTGCAAATCGCCGTTTGCCGTCAAACTGATGGCGCCGGTTTCCTCCGACACAATGACCGTAATCGCATCCGTCACTTCACTGATTCCGAGTGCTGCACGGTGCCGCGTCCCCAGTTCTTTTGAGATGAACGGACTTTCCGACAACGGCAAGTAGCAAGCGGCGGCGGCGATCCGGTTTTTCTGGATGATGACGGCGCCGTCATGCAAAGGCGTATTGGGGATGAATAAGTTAATGAGCAACTCTGACGTAATGTCCGAGTTCATCGGGATGCCGGTTTCGATATATTCGCTCAATCCCGTTTCGCGTTCGATCGAAATAAGCGCACCGATGCGGCGTTTCGCCATATAACTGACCGATTTCGACATCGCATCAATTAAGCGGCCCCGCTCCGATTCCTCATTCAATTGGCTGCTCGAAAACAGCTTTCCTCGCCCCAATTGCTCTAAAGCACGGCGCATTTCGGGCTGGAAAATGATGATAATGGCCAAAAATCCCCAATTCAATACTTGCTGCATAATCCATCCAAGCGTTTCCAAATTGAGTGCCTGGGTAATCAGATACGCAATAATGATAAAGAAGATTCCTTTTAACAATTGGACGGCTTTCGTCCCTTTAATAATGGTGATCAATTTATATACAACGAACCATACCAATAAAATATCAATGACATTCACTAAAAGTTCGAGTGGTGTTTGGTCGGTTAAATTCTCCAAAAACGGCATCTGCAACCCTCACTTTTCAACATCTGCATATCTAACAGTATAGCATAATAAAATCGCGCCTGCCTCGCCCGGAGGGGGTCTAAAAGGCATAAACTCTCTTCAAAATTTTTACAATGCGTTCGATAGAACCCATTTCCAACTCATTTGGCCCACGCGATTTCCGTTCCATTGCCAAACAGCCGAACTTTCTTCCCTAGGCCTATCCCGCAAAAATTTTTTATAAAAAAACAACTCCATAAGCCGGTGGTGCTGGCTTACAGAGTTGTCTCGTTATTCTTCTGTATCTTCGCTGCCGCCAAAAATGGAAGCCGCTTCTTTTACGCCTGATTTGATCTGGTACCAGAGCCATTCGAAAGCCCGGTCGATTTCATCAATTTCTCCGGTAATGACACCGCTTGATGCCATATACTTTCCGTTGACGATAGTGACATCACCGCGCAGTTCACCCTCTACCCGGATGTCGCCGTTTCGGACCGTAATGTCTCCCGTCACGACTTCCCCTTCCGGTACAACCACTGTCTCGCCTTCCACTACCAGGTTTTCCTGTTTCGTGAAGGCGAATTGCTGATCGTTGTTGAAGTTCGTGAACAAAGCCGCACTCATCAAGATGCAAAACAGCGCGGCCGCTGTCAGAATCGGATTTTTGCGGAGCCAGCGCTGGACGCCGCCTCGCTGGCTTTGTTTCGGCAGCCGCTGCATCGTCTTTTGGACAAAATCGGCAGGTGCCTGTATATGAGATGCACTTTGCACAAATGCAATCGTTTTGGTCAGTTCGTGGTATTGCTTTCGACAATCGATGCAGCTCTCTAAATGCGCCTTCAAAACCGCTTCATCGGCAGCATTTATATCCCCATCTAAATAATCATCCATATACTGAATGATGTTCTCCGGACACGTATTCATCGTGCTCGCCTCCTACAAATTGCTCAATTGCTTCCGAAGAGCTTCTCGTCCCCGGTGTATCCGCGTTTTCACGGTCCCAAGCGGCAAATCCAAAATTTCGCTGATTTCCGCCAGCGGCAATTCTTCAATGTACTTTAATACAATAGCGGCACGGTACTTATCTGGCAAGCGGCTGATCTCATATTGCACGCGTTCCTGGACTTCCATCCGCATCAGCTCTTCTTCAGGGAGCTGATCATCATTGGCAATAGAGGAGTACATATCCAAGCCTTCCGTTCCGCGCACTTCCGCATCCAGATGGTAATCCGGCTTTTTCTTGCGGATCCGGTCAATGCATAAATTCGTCGCAATGCGATAAAGCCATGTCGAAAATTTACGCTGCTGATCGAACGTATGAAGATTGACGTAAGCACGCATAAACGCTTCCTGCGCAATATCTTCCGCTTCATGCTTATTGTTCAGCATGCGGTAGCAGATTTGATAAAGCTGGTGCTGATACAGCTCAACGATTTCGGCGAATGC
This sequence comes from Planococcus massiliensis, assembly GCF_000821325.1. Taxonomy (NCBI): domain Bacteria; kingdom Bacillati; phylum Bacillota; class Bacilli; order Caryophanales; family Caryophanaceae; genus Planococcus; species Planococcus massiliensis. Next base: position 3,285,107 of record NZ_CCXS01000001.1, read on the forward strand.
GTTCTGATCGCCTTTTAACACTTTTTTTATTCGTTTATTGACTAACGCATCCATAATCTCATTTCCCTCCGCCTATGCGGCTGTCTTTTATATACGGACTAGATTTCAAAAGGTTTCAAATTAAATTTTCTTTTTACAAATCTCTTTCTATCGTATCAAAGTTTACCCATTTAAATCCATGAAATTCTGAAGCTCTTTCCGATATAAAAGCTTTTCCCAATAAAAGACGAAGTTTTGCCCATAAAAAAACAGGCTTTCGCCTGCTTTTCGTGCGTTTATACTAATTTTTCACCAAACAGCGAACCAATCAATGCGACCGCTACATCCGCCGTCCGGTTCTTTTCATCCAAAATCGGATTGACTTCCACAAACTCGGCAGAAGTGATGATGCCGGCGTCAAATAATAATTCCATTGCCAAATGGCTTTCGCGGTAAGTGATCCCGCCCGGAACCGGCGTACCGACACCAGGCGTGTAAAGCGGATCAATGCCGTCAAGGTCCAGCGATAAATGCACGGCATCTGTCCGGCGCTCTTCTTTCAAATATTGAATGGCATCTGCAATGACTGCATTCATGCCCATTTTATCGATTTCGTGCATGCTGTAAACGCGGATGCCGCGCTCTTTGATGAGTTCGCGCTCCCCTGGATCAACCGAACGCGCACCGATAATGACGATGTTTTCCGGCTTCACTTTCGGCGAATAGCCGCGGATATGCGTCAATTGCTCGTGTCCAAGCCCGAAGCTTGCAGCAAGCGGCATGCCGTGGATATTGCCAGATGGCGACGTGTCGCTCGTATTCATGTCGGCGTGCGCATCATACCAAATGACGCCCAGGTTTTCATGGCGTTCGGAAATGCCCGCAAGCGTCCCGATCGCAATGCTGTGGTCGCCGCCTAATACTAATGGAAAGTTTCCAGCTTCCGCCACTTCAAAAACTTTTGCGCCAAGTGCTTCAGTTGCTTCTGTAATCACTTTCAAATTGCGCAGGTTCGTATGTTCTTCGACTGAACCATCTGCTTGCCCGATTTGGATGTCCCCTTCATCCTTCACCGTATAGCCGAGGTCCTCGATGCGCTCCACCACGCCAGCGTAGCGAATGGCACTTGGCCCCATGTCGACGCCGCGGCGATTTTGCCCGTGGTCCATTGGTACACCGATAATCGATACATTCTTTTTATTCATGATTTTATTCCCCCTTACCAAGATGCATTCATTGTAACTGCTAAAGGGGACTTGGCTCAACCGTACAAAATCACGTATATTTATTCAATTTTTCCAACAATTCTTTTTCTACTTTCGGCCATTCTCGGTCAATGATGGAATAGACGACCGCATCTCTCGGTTTGCCGGTAGACCGGATCCGTTCATTCCGCAGGACCCCTTCTTTTACCGCGCCGATGCGTTCCAACGCTTTTTGCGAACGGAGATTTTCCGCATCGGTCTTGAATTGCACCCGGATCATGCCGCGTTCTTCAAAGCAATAATGGAGAAGCGCCAGTTTCACCCGGGTATTCACGTGTGTGCGCTGGACCGATTCGGCATAGAATGTAGAGCCGACCTCGCAGCTTTTATTCGTTTCGTCAATCGCATAGATGCGGGTCGTGCCGATCACTTCCGCCGTTTCCGGATTTTCGACGGCAAAAATCAGCACGTTGGATTGATTCAATCCCGCCGCTAGCCACGCTTCCAACTGCTCAAAAGTCTCCACTTTCATCAGCATGTGCTCGAAAATTTCCGGTGTATACAAGCCCCAAAGCGCTTCAAAATCCTCTCTCTTCAATAAACGCAAGCGAATTCCTGGCTGTTCAATAATCATTTCTGTTCCTCCTAACTAAAATAGACTGATTGGATCCTCTGCAAAAATTCCCGTTCAAGTTCCCCCATCTCTTTCGCTAAAAAATAAGTCGAAACTTGAGGCAGCGGAAACAAGTCAAAATGGGCATCCATCAAGCGCCCTTCGATCAACTCCCGGCGAACCATTGACCTTGGAAGAAATGATACGCCGAGCCCTTCCTGGATAAATCGCTTCACGATATGCGCTTGTGTCACTTTCATTGTCCGAATCCCTGTCACCTGCAAGCGCAGCTTCAGCAACAGCTCTTCCCAAAATAGCGGATGGTGGTGAGTAAACAAAATCGATGATTGGAGCATGGCTTCTGCTGAAACAGTTGGCCCGCTTTCGTCATCATACGCATCTCGCGGCAAGATGAATAAGAGCGGATCGTCGTAGACAATGTCGTGGAGAATATTTCTTCGTACTGGCGGCAATGCAGAAATTCCTGCTGAAACTTCGCCGCTTTCCACTAAATCCTCGATTTTCTCGGATTCTTCTACTTGTATGTCCAATTCAATATCGGGATGCTTCAAAGTGAAAGATTTTAAGATATAAGGAAGAACCGTTTCAGCCATCAACGGAGAAATAGCCAATCGCCATTTCTGCCGGTAGCCTTGGGCAAAAGCATGCAGTCCGTCAATACTCGCATCCACTTGCTCTAAAATGCTTTTGGCTTCCCCGTGAAAATGGCGCCCTTCTTCCGTCAGTTCGACCCGGTTCTTTTCGCGCTTAAATAGAGAGATGCCTAAACTCTCTTCCAATAATCGGATGTGCACGGTCACGTTGGGCTGAGACATCAGCAGCCGTTCAGAAGTCTTTCTGAAGTTCAAGGTTTCCGCAGCATCCACAAAAGTCTTTAACCACGAAAGCTCCATAATTGCCCCCTTTCTTAATTAATAATTTGAATTGACTTAATTATATATCTTTAATTTTTATAATCAATATTGCGCGGTATGATAAAAGAAAAGGAGGAGAAGAACCATGTTTCAGAAAGGACTAAAAGGTGTGGTGGCGGTGCAGACAAGCATTTCGTCAGTTGACGGGGATAAAGGAGAATTGCGTTACCGAGGAAAACTGGTAGATGAAGTGATCAAAGGAAAATCATTTGAGGAGACGGCTCATTTCTTATGGCACGGAAAGAGTAGAGATTCAGTAGAACTTGAAGAATGGAAAGCTTCTTTTCTTAAGTTCCGGAAAGTGCCGGAACATATTGTAGAAATAGCAAAGCTGTTGCCAAAAGAAGCTTCTATTATGGATGGGCTGCGCACCTTGATATCCGCTTATAGCTCACAAGCGTTTTCACGCATTCCTTCTGAGCAGCAAGCATTGTCCCTCGTGTCTGTTTTTCCGGTTTTAACGGCTTTGCTCTACCGCTTACAGCAAGGGCTTCCCATTATCGAGCCACGGGACGACTTAAATCATACGGCCAACTATTTATGGATGTTAAGAGGCACAGAACCTACAGTTGCACAAATTGAAGCATTGGAAACTTATTTGAAACTCAGCATGGAGCACGGCATGAATGCGTCCACGTTTGCCGCACGCGTCACGGTTTCTACCGAATCTGATATGGTCTCTGCCCTTACTTCAGCGATAGGAACGATGAAAGGCCCATTGCACGGCGGCGCGCCTTCCGGTGTTATCAACCTTTTGGAAGAAATTCAATCTCCTGAACGGATTGAACTGGTCATTAAAAACAAACTCGATCGAGGCGAGAAAATTATGGGGTTTGGCCACCGCGTTTATCGGACGGAAGATCCGCGTTCGATTTTATTGCGTAACGCCTGTCTGGCACTTGAAGGAGAAGACGCTTGGCTGGATTTAGCTGTGTCTGCAGAACAGGAAATCATTCGCTTATTAAATGAGCGAAAACCGGGACGCGCCCTTTACACCAATGTCGAATTCTATGCAGCTGCGATTATGCGCTCCATTGATATGCCGCCCGCACTATTCACGCCTACTTTCAGTGTGGCGCGCATCGTCGGCTGGACTGCCCATGTATTGGAACAGCAACGGGACAATGTCATTTTCCGGCCGCAATCTGAATATATCGGAAACTAACTTAAAAAAACCCGTCTCCAAATTAATGGAAACGGGTTTTTTACACATGGATAGTACAAATACACATGGAACAATGGAGCCTAGGGGGCTCGAACCCCTGACCTCGACGCTGCCAGCGTCGCGCTCTCCCAGCTGAGCTAAGGCCCCGCGCTGAACAGGCGCAGGAAAATAAAAATGAGCCATGAAGGATTCGAACCTTCGACCCTCTGATTAAAAGTCAGATGCTCTACCAACTGAGCTAATGGCTCGAAAAATGGCTGGGGTACCTGGATTCGAACCAGGGCATGACGGGATCAAAACCCGTTGCCTTACCGCTTGGCTATACCCCAAAGATAAAACTGGTGGTGGGGGGCAGATTCGAACTGCCGAACCCGAAGGAGCGGATTTACAGTCCGCCGCGTTTAGCCACTTCGCTACCCCACCGAGAAGAATGGTGGAGGATGACGGGATCGAACCGCCGACCCTCTGCTTGTAAGGCAGATGCTCTCCCAGCTGAGCTAATCCTCCACTAAAATCATTTCAAAAATAAGTTGGTGACCCCTACGGGATTCGAACCCGTGTTACCGCCGTGAAAGGGCGGTGTCTTAACCGCTTGACCAAGGGGCCGATATAAATAGTATAACAGTCTCTCACCAATCTACAAAACCTTATGGAAATCAAAAAGCTTCCAACCGGGTTCGAACCGGTGACCTCTTCCTTACCATGGAAGCACTCTACCTGCTGAGCTATGGAAGCAAGGTAAAAGATTCGTTGCGGTAAAAAACATAAAATAGCCCAGCGACGTCCTACTCTCACAGGGGGAAACCCCCAACTACCATCGGCGCAAAAGAGCTTAACTTCCGTGTTCGGGATGGGAACGGGTGTGGCCTCTTTGCCATCATCACTGGACTCTTTTTTTAGAGTGACTTGTTCACTCAAAACTGGATAGGCGACATTGAAACAGGTGAAACCGCTGGTTTCCGTAAACAAAGTTGGTTAAGTCCTCGATCGATTAGTATTCGTCAGCTGCACGTGTCGCCACGCTTCCACCTCGAACCTATCTACCTCATCGTCTTTGAGGGATCTTACTTGCTTGCGCAAGCTCCCCCAGTTCCGCTCGACTTGCATGTATTAGGCACGCCGCCAGCGTTCGTCCTGAGCCAGGATCAAACTCTCCATTATAGAGTAGTATTGATTGCTCAATGCTGGCGCATCGCCGCCTCCGAAAAGACGCACGATTCGCTTTGATCTGGCAAAGCCTGATCAGTATGGTAAGTCACGAACACCCGGGTGAAAGCAGCCTTGCTCCGATTGCCTAACGGCAACCCTCGCAAAAGCCGTTCTCGCGCCGAAGCGCTCGTGACGTCTTTTGTTGACGTTTTGCTGTTCAGTTTTCAAGGTTCATGTTGCCGCCGTTTCGTTTGTGTTGTTCGTTGTTGCTTGGCGACTTTTATTATATTAAAGCATGTTTATATTCCTGTCAACACTTTTGAAAAACTTTTTATTGAAGTTCTATTTTCATTTTCTTCATTCTCAAATTCCCTTTCGCAAAACCTTATAATAGCGCGATTTCCAGGCACTTCAATTAACGATTTTAAAGTTTAAAGCAGCAATATCTTTGGAAGTAATACTTTTCTGAAATTTTATTTGCCCGTAATTTCGTTTACTTCACCGTTTAGTTGCCATAAGAAAAAGCGTTTTGAACTTCTTCTACAAAGAGAAGTCCAAAACGCTTTTTTATTTTTTAGCTGTTGCTTGAGCCGCTGCTTTACGCGCTGCCCGCCGCTCTTCCAACCGTTGGCGGTCGATGTCTGACTGCTCATTGTATTTTGGCAAGACCAGCAATTGATACGCATTTACTGCCAGGAACGGGAACAAGAGCAACGTTACCCAGCTATCGATATTCCCTGCTTCCACCATCAACGCCGGCAGCCATTCTACAGTAGTAATGACGATCATGAAGAATAAAGCCGAGATGAACGTGTCTTTGTTTGTCCATTTCGCTTTGAAGTATGCTGTTACGACAGCTGTGATTAATAAAATCGCCAGCAATACGCCGTAGAGCCAAACTTGTCCGACTGTTTCGGCGTTAGGTGCAAAGCGGAATACAATCAAATCGAGAATAACTACCGCGATGATCAATAGCTGAACCCAGTTCCATAGCCGGAGCGTACGGAAGATGTTCATTCCGATTTGGTGTACGGTTAAGTAAGCAAAGAAACAAAGTTGGCTGATGATGCTCATCGTTAAACCGATAATGATCATCCAAACAAAGCCTGCGAACACTTCTCCCCAGGCGCCGTCAGCTACTGCATGCGAAAATATATCGTCCCAGCGAATGAATAATCCAAGTACCCCTGTTACTCCTCCACCGATTAAAAGCGCTTTAAAGAAAAATTTGACCCAATTTCGTATTGTCACATCAATGCCTCCATTGTTTAAAATCCTCTTAAGATTGTACCAACCCCCAGCAGAAAAATCCATTGAGCTCTCGCTTCAGATGTGAACAAAGCTTGAAAGTCGTGACAATTTGACATATATAGAAGAAAAACCCGAAAGCCGGCAGCGGCAATCGGGTTTCGCGTTATTGTTTTTTAGCAAACTGAGCAAGGATCTGTTCAGCAATTTCACCGTAGATTTTCCCAGTTGGATGGTCTTCCAAGTAAACAGAAGGCGCGAAATCTTCTTCGTTCCAATCCGGCTGGCCTAGCGGAATCTGGCCAAGCAATGGCGCTTGCAGTTCCTCAGCAAGTTTCGGTCCGCCGCCTTGTCCGAATAAATACTCTTTCTTGCCTGTTTCTTTGCTTTCAAACCAAGACATGTTTTCAATAACACCTAATACTTCATGGTCCGTTTGAATGGCCATCGCTCCTGCACGCGCGGCAACAAATGCTGCTGTCGGGTGTGGAGTGGTGATGACGATTTCTTTAGACGCAGGCAGCATTTGATGGATGTCCAGCGCTACGTCTCCCGTACCTGGCGGCAAGTCCAATAGAAGATAGTCCAAGTCGCCCCATTCGACATCACGGAAGAACTGGTCCAAGACTTTCCCAAGCATAGGGCCGCGCCATACAACCGGCATATTGTCCTCAACGAAGAAGCCCATTGAAATGACTTTCACTCCGAAACGTTCTACAGGAATAATCGTGTCGCCGCGCACAACTGGAGATTTGTCGATGCCCATCATGTCTGGAACACTAAATCCGTAAATGTCCGCATCAATCAAACCGACTTTTTTGCCGAGGCGAGCTAACGCTACAGCCAAGTTAACCGATACGGTTGATTTGCCGACGCCGCCTTTCCCGCTGGCAATCGAAATGAATTCGACTTTATTCAGCGGAGACAAAAGATCTTGCGCTTCCGATTCGCTAGCAGTTCCACGGAATTGCGCTAAAGCTTCAGGAGGCAGTTCCTCGAAACGGATTCCGACGGATCCTGCTCCCGCTCCTTTTAGCACTTCGACCACTTTCATCTGAAGCTGCATTTGTTCCGGTGTATTCGCTTTCGCAATCGCCAGTTTCACACTCACATGATTTTTCTCTTCTTTTATCTTCACAGACGTAATGCCGTTTGTCTCCGTCAGCGATCTATGTAAAAACGGATCTTGAAGCTCTCCGAGTAATTCGCGAACTTGTACTTCAGTCAACATATCTCATACACTCCCTATCACTTTTGCTCACCCTAAAGTATAGCATACCGCCTTTTAAATTAAATCTAATGCGACTTAGAAAAGCGGAGGTGCCCGCTTAGCTCTGACCGGCATAAGCCGATACGGCGAAGCGGCGTTTATTTGCTGCACAGCCGGATCGGCTTATGACCCGAAGAGCTGGGCACCGCAGCTGGACACTCAGAAAAGCGGTGACGCTCATTTTCATTCCTGAAAGCAGTGCCGTTCTACCAGTTTCAAAGCAAAATAAAACCCCTCTTCTCCAAAGAGAAAAGGGGTTTTGAACTATTAACGTTTTGAGAACTGTGGTGCACGACGAGCTGAACGCAAACCTGGTTTCTTACGTTCTTTCATACGTGGGTCACGAGTTAGCAATCCAGCAGATTTAAGTGCTGGACGGAAAGCAGGGTCTACAGTAAGTAGAGCGCGTGCGATTCCGTGGCGAACTGCTCCAGCTTGACCAGTGAAGCCGCCGCCTTTTACGTTTACAAGTACATCATAGCTTCCAAGAGTTTCAGTAGCTACTAATGGTTGTTTGATGATTTGCTCAAGTGTTTCGTATGGAACGTAATCCGATACGTCACGGTTGTTAATTGTAATTGTGCCGTCTCCTGGTACTAAACGTACGCGAGCTGTTGAGTTTTTACGGCGACCTGTACCTAAATATTGAACTTGTGCCAAAGGTGTATCCTCCTCTTATTTACTAATGATTATCCGCGAAGCGTGTAAGCTTCTGGCTGTTGTGCTTGGTGGTTATGTTCTGGTCCAGCGTAAACGTGTAGTTTTCTGAACATTTGACGTCCTAAAGAGTTTTTAGGAAGCATCCCTTTGATAGCCAATTCAAGCATTTTTGTTGGGTATTTTGTGCGCATTTCAAGTGCAGTACGCTGTTTCAACCCGCCGCTGAATTGAGTGTGGCGATAGTAGATTTTGTCAGTTAACTTTTTACCAGTTAAGTGGATTTTGTCAGCGTTGATGATGATCACGTGATCACCTGTGTCAACGTTTGGTGTGAATGTTGGTTTGTATTTACCGCGTAGGATTGAAGCGACTTCAGAAGCTAAACGTCCAAGAGTTTGCCCTTCTGCATCGACAACCAACCATTTACGCTCGACTTCGTGACCTTTAGCCATGAATGTTGTACGCATGTATATTGTCCTCCTAATATATCATCTCTTTTTTAAAATCACATGTTCCTATAGTTCCGTTGTTCCGTTTTTTCGTTATCCCTAAACACAAATAACCTTCCGGGGCATATCGTGGGGGTAATGAAAATACCATACATCATCATATAATGGATAGCCCTTAAAGTCAAGGGTTTTTATAAAAACACCAGGAAAAGTTGCTTCAGCTTTCATACTCCACATTTTCCAAGTATAAACCGTGTGCTGCCGCGGTTTTGCCGGCCAAACTGCGATCCGCTCCGGCGATGATTCCAGCCATCTCGGAAGCCTTTCTGCGCCCTGTCCCGATTTCCATCATTGTGCCCGCGATAATCCGCACCATATTATAGAGGAAGCCGGTGCCTTCGATCACCATATGCAATTCTTCCCCATGCTCTTCAAATTCCAGGCGGCGAACCGTCCGCACTTTATCCACGACAGCCGTATTCGCAGCGCAGAAACTCGAGAAATCGTGCGTCCCGAGAACCGCTTCTGCTGCTTTCCGCATGGCTTCAATATTGGGCTTCTGCTTGACATGGACCATATAATTCCGGGTAAACGGGCTGATGATTGAACTGCGGTCCCACTTGTAGCGGTACGTCTTCCTGGCCGTATGGTAGCGTGCATGAAACGCTGGATCCGCTTCTTCAATCTCAAAAACCCGGATATCCTCCGGCAATAAAACGTTCAGCGCTTTCAGCCATCCGCTCATCGGGATCGAAAGAGGGGTGTCGAAATGGATCACTTGCCCCGTCGCATGCACTTTTGAGTCCGTGCGCCCGCTCGCCACTACTTGAATCGTTTCGCCCTTGTGGATGTTTTTTAGGACTTTCATTAATTCTGCCTGAACGGTTCTGGATTCCGGCTGTACCTGGTACCCTGCAAAACCTGAACCATCATAGGCGATTTTCGCTTTTAATCGTTTCATGCTTTCTCTCCTTACGTGCGGAAATACCAAAGCGCCGCCGTAAACCCTGCCAGCAGCAATAAACTCAAGCTGTCAATCAGCCGCCAGTCCAGCTGCCGGTAGCGTGTCCGCCCTTCACCGCCGCGATAGCCCCGCACTTCCATGGCCGTCGCTAAATCTTCAGCGCGTTTAAACGCACTGACAAATAACGGGATCAAGAGCGGCACAACCGCTTTGATGCGTTCTTTGATCGGCCCCGAGCCAATATCCGAGCCTCTTGCCATCTGTGCTTTTAAAATCTTGCCGGTTTCATCCATTAAAGTCGGGATGAAACGCAGCGAAATCGACATCATCAAGGCCAATTCATGCACAGGCAATTTAACGCGCTTGAATGGCCCAAGCAGCACTTCAATCCCATCCGTAATCGAAATCGGCGAAGTTGTCAGAGTCAGAATGCTCGTAATGAACACCAGGACCAGGAAACGGATCGAAATGAAAATCCCCTGCCTTAAGCCTTCCTCATACACTTCAATAAACCCGAATTGGAATAGCACATCCCCTTCTTTTGTAAAGAAGATATGCAAAAGAAACGTAAAAATCAATAAAATAAAGACCGGTTTCAGTCCATTAATCAGGAAATACAAGCGAATCTTCGATAAAAAGACCACCAGCAAAGTAAATACCAGCAAAAGCAAATACGTCAACGCGTTATTGGCGACAAAGACGATTGCGATAAACAGGAAGACGAATAGGAGTTTAGCCCGCGGGTCCAAACGGTGGACCAATGAGTCTCCCGGAATAAACCGTCCGAAAATCATTTTTTCCATCATTCGGTTTCACGTCCTTTCGCCAGAGCCAGCGCGATGTTCTTCGCCAAAGCTTCTTCCGTTAACGAAATCCCGTCCAACTCGATTCCCAGCTTCGCTTCCAGCATCCGCTGCAATTTCACGGTACGCGGCGGCTCCAGCCGATAATCCATTAATTGTTCTTCATTGGCAAAAATGTCCCGGGGTTCTCCAGACACAACACATTTCCCGTTATGCATAATCGCAATTTGATCCGCAAAGCGCGCAGCGTCTTCCATGCTGTGCGTCACCAATACCGTCGTAAGCCCTTTTTGCACATGCAGCTGGTGGAATAAATCCATAATCTCCCGCCGCCCTTTCGGATCGAGCCCGGCCGTCGGTTCATCCAGCACCAGCACTTCCGGATCCATTGCGAGGACGCCTGCAATCGCCACACGGCGCATCTGCCCGCCGGACAAATCGAATGGCGACTTCTCAAGCGCTTCCGGCGGCAATCCCAATTGAGCTGCCAATTCAACCGCTCGGCGTTTTGCTTCTTCTTCCGGCACACCGTAATTCATCGGCCCGAACATGATATCTTTCAAGACCGTTTCTTCGAACAACTGCTGTTCCGGAAATTGAAAGACAATGCCTACTTGCCGGCGGATATCCCGTAGGTTTTTCGCTTTCACGCCCGCCTCCACTTTGCGGTCGCCAATGACAACCGAGCCTTCCGTCGGCTTCAACAGGGCATTCAGATGCTGAAGAACGGTCGATTTCCCGGATCCCGTATGGCCGATAATGGCGGTATACGATCCCGATGGAATGTGGATATTCACGTGATGCAGCGCCCTTTTTTCAAAAGGCGTATTTTCAGCATAACTATAGCCTACTTCTTGGAGTAAAATGTCCATAAATCCTCCACCAGCCTGTCCTCTGACATATGTTCATTGCTTAATTGGACTCCGGCTTCTGTTAAAAGCTTGGACATCCGCATCGCAAACGGCAAATCCAGTCCAAGTTCCGTTAATTTATTGCCCGCAAAAAATACATCTTCCGGCGTTCCTTCCACTTGCTTATGCCCGGCATTCATCACAAGAATGCGGTCGGCTAATGCCGCTTCCTCTAAATCATGAGTAATTGAGATAACCGTCAATCCGGTTGCTTCCCGCAATTCCCGGATCGTTTCGATCACTTCCATACGCCCTTGCGGATCGAGCATTGAAGTCGCTTCATCCAGAATGAGCAGCCTTGGACGCAAAGCAAGTGCCCCCGCTATCGCCACACGCTGTTTCTGGCCGCCTGAAAGGTGGTGCGGTTCGTGGTTCAAGTATTCTTCCATCTTCACTTGGCGCAGCGATTCATGCACCCGCTGGACCATTTCCGCATGCGGCACTCCGTTATTTTCCAAAGCGAAGGCTACATCATCTTGCACCGTCGCTCCCACAAATTGATTGTCCGGATTTTGAAAGACCATGCCCATCTGGGAACGGATCTCCCATAAACTTTCTTCAGACATCTTCTGGTCCATTGCAGTGACGGTTCCGCTTTGCGGAAACAGCAAACCATTCATTAATTTTGCAATAGTGGATTTCCCGGAGCCGTTATGGCCGACGAGGGCAATCCACTCTCCTTGCTTAATGGAAAAGGAAAGCCCTTCAACTGCCGGCCGTACGCTTTCATTATCGGGCATATATGTAAATGTCACATTTTCAAAAGACATAATGTTCAAATCCATCTCAGCTAACCTCCTCTGGCTGTTCTCATCTCTACTCTACTCGGTTTCATAAGCATCTGTAAATATTGGCCTAAATAAAAAAAGCGCGCACCTCATTCAGAGAAATGCGCTTTTCTGTCTCTATGGCTCCCCGGTTGCTTAAGCCAGGGTTGAATGAGGTGCGTAGAGCTAGACAAGACGCCGCCTTTCAGCTCGCTCATCATAACACTCAGCTTTTCATATATGTCGTATAAATCATTATGCTAAAAGAAGAGGGCGTTAACCCTCTCCCCGTAATTCAAATTAAACTAATTCAATAATAACGATCGGTGCGCCGTCTCCGCGACGAGGCCCCATTTTCATGATGCGTGTGTAACCGCCTTGGCGTTCTGCGTAGCGTGGAGCAACGTCATCAAACAATTTTTGCAAAGCAAAGATTGTGTTTTCGTTACCTTCTGCATCCGTAGATGTTACTAGCTCACGACGAATATATGCTGCAGCTTTACGGCGTGCATGGATATCTCCACGTTTGCCAAGCGTAATCATTTTTTCTACAGTTGAACGCACTTCTTTCGCACGAGCTTCAGTCGTTTGAATGCGTTCGTGTACGATTAAGTCTGTTGTAAGGTCACGTAATAGTGCTTTACGTTGAGAACTTGTACGTTGAAGCTTTCTCATTGAAGTTTCCCTCCTTTGTTGAATAGTTCGGATTAGAATTCAAGGCAATCAGTCTTCTTTGCGAAGGCCTAGTCCTAAATCTTCCAACTTCACTTTAACTTCTTCTAGTGATTTGCGTCCAAGGTTGCGGACTTTCATCATGTCGTCTTCCGACTTGCTTGCCAATTCGTGTACCGTATTGATACCCGCACGTTTTAAGCAGTTGTAAGAGCGAACCGAAAGATCAAGTTCTTCAATTGTCATTTCCAAGACTTTTTCTTTTTGGTCTTCTTCTTTTTCAACCATGATTTCAGCCGTTTGTGCCTCATCAGTCAAACCAACGAAAATGTTTAAGTGCTCAGTGAAAATTTTTGCCCCAAGTGCAATTGCCTCTTTTGGACCAATGCTTCCATCTGTCCAAACATCAAGAGATAATTTATCGAAATTAGCGAGTTGACCTACTCGAGTATTTTCTACTTGGAAATTAACGCGTGAAACTGGAGTGTAAATAGAGTCAATCGGGATAACGCCGATCGGAAGATCTTCACGTTTGTTCTGATCTGCACGGGCATATCCGCGGCCTCTGTTCGCATACATGCGCATACGGAGATGGCCACCTTTAGCGATTGATGCAATATATAGATCCGGATTCAGAATTTCCACGTCACTATCGTGAGTGATATCTGCAGCCGTAACCGTTCCATCACCTTTAACATCAATTTCAATGACTTTTTCTTCGTCAGAGTAAATTTTAAGAGCCAGTTTCTTTATGTTCAAAATGATTGACGCAACATCTTCTTCTACACCTTCAACAGTGGAGAATTCGTGCAACACACCATCAATTTGAATTGAAGTCACAGCAGCGCCTGGTAAAGATGAAAGTAAGATTCGACGTAAGGAGTTTCCTAAAGTGGTTCCATATCCACGCTCAAGAGGTTCAACAACGAACTTGCCGAATTTGGCATCATTGCTGATCTCAACCGTTTCAATCTTTGGTTTTTCTATTTCGAGCATTCATTTTACCCTCCTTCAAAACGTCGGTGTTTTTTCGTTTCATCAAGAATTCGATAGTCACAGACTTTCGTTACGATTTAGATCCATCCAGCAAGTCGTGATGTTCAAAAATCCCATTCAGAATTAACGATTACACGCGACGGCGTTTAGGCGGACGGCAACCGTTATGAGGAACTGGCGTTACGTCTCTGATTGCAGTAACTTCTAGTCCAGCAGCTTGAAGTGCACGAATTGCAGCTTCACGGCCTGAACCAGGACCTTTAACAGTAACTTCTAAAGTTTTAAGACCATGTTCGATTGACGTTTTAGCAGCGGTTTCTGCAGCCATTTGAGCAGCGAAAGGTGTAGATTTACGTGAACCTCTAAATCCTAGAGCACCAGCGCTTGACCATGATACTGCGTTCCCTTGCATATCGGTAATCGTAACAATTGTGTTGTTAAATGTTGAGCGGATGTGAGCAATACCTGATTCGATATTCTTTTTCACACGACGCTTACGAGTTTGTTGTTTACGTGCCATGTTAAGAAGAAACCTCCTTTACTGATTATTTTTTCTTGTTAGCTACAGTTTTACGAGGACCTTTACGCGTACGCGCATTGTTCTTCGTATTTTGTCCGCGAACTGGAAGTCCACGACGGTGGCGGATACCTCGGAAGCTAGCAATTTCCATCAAGCGTTTGATGTTCATTGAAACTTCACGGCGAAGGTCACCTTCAATTTTGTATTGATCCAATTGTTCACGGATATTGTTCAACTCGTCTTCAGTAAGATCGCGAACGCGAGTATCTTCTGAGATACCAGCTCCTGCAAGTACTTTCTGAGCAGTAGTTTTACCAACACCGAAAATGTATGTTAATGAAATAACAACGCGTTTGTCGCGCGGAATATCAACACCAGCAATACGTGCCATGTGTATGATGCACCTCCTTCTTATTAGCCTTGTCTTTGTTTATGTTTCGGATTTTCACAGATTACCATTACTTTACCGTTTCTGCGAATAACTTTACATTTTTCGCAGATCGGTTTCACAGATGGTCTCACTTTCATCTAACCCAACCTCCTTAGTAGTCCGGAGTGCAAAAGATTATTTAAAACGGTATGTGATACGACCGCGTGTTAAATCGTAAGGAGAGAGTTCCACTGTAACTTTATCTCCTGGCAGAATGCGGATGAAGTGCATGCGGATCTTGCCAGATACATGCGCAAGAATCGTATGGCCGTTCTCCAGTTCCACTTTAAACATCGCGTTAGGCAAAGTCTCAACGACTGTTCCTTCGATTTCAATTACATCGTCTTTCGCCATCGACCCAGTCTCCCTTCTGTATACAAATCAGGTTCTCATCTTCAAACAGTATTTGCTGATTGAATAATAGTATTCATTCACCAGGAATGCATGAGTGACAGTTGAAAGACAGTCTCCGAGTTCCGCTTTCCGCATAGCAGCGAATAGGGGGTAATCCGGTTAAGCCAGTCTGCCTCATGAATCCTCGGCCGCCCGGACTGCCTAGGATGAGTTCCAAACCCGTTACACAGATGCTTCCACGAAACCCATTATACTATTTCCAGTGCGGGATTGCACGGTTCAGACTTGGTCTGGAGCAATCTGCACCGGATTTCATATAACCAGGCATTTTATGCTTTTGCAGCTCTCGAAAATTCATATCTCCGGTGCTCCTTAAAGCCACATGGAGGCAACTAACTGCGCCCGGCGCCGAAGATTTAGCCTCGGTCGCCCTTTAGAAGAGCATCAATGTCAGCAAATACTTTTTGAATGTCCTGCTGTCCATTTATATTTTTCAACACGCCTTTGCTTTCATAGAAATCAAGAAGCGGCTGAGTTTGTTGGATATTTACTTCTAAACGGTTTGTGACGGTTTCTGGATTGTCGTCTGCACGTTGGTAGAGTTCGCCGCCGTCTTTATCGCACACACCCTCAACTTGAGGAGGATTGAAAACAAGATGGTAAGCAGTTCCACAAACTTTACAGATACGGCGACCCGTTAATCGTTTGACAAGTTCGTCTTGTTCAACTTGGATGTTTACGACATGCTCGATTCTTTTGCCGAGATCAGCAAGAAGAGATTCCAGCGCTTCAGCTTGTGGGACTGTACGCGGAAAGCCGTCTAATAGAAAGCCTTCTGCACAATCCGCAGCGCTAAGACGCTCACGGACAATACCGATAGTCACTTCATCAGGTACTAATGCACCCTTATCCATGAACGATTTTGCTTCCAAGCCTAGTTCCGTTCCACCTTTGATAGCAGCGCGAAACATATCACCTGTAGAAATATGAGGGATGTCGTACTTCTCAACAATTTTGTCTGCTTGAGTGCCTTTGCCGGCACCAGGCAGACCCATTAATACGATATTCATACGTTTGCCCCCTCAGACAATTGGACAAGGAACGTCTTCACGTTCCTAAGCGCCCATTGATTATTTCATAAAGCCTTTATAATGACGTTTAACAAGTTGAGATTCCAGTTGTTTCATTGTCTCAAGTGCTACACCTACGACAATCAGAAGACTCGTTCCGCCAATTTGTGCCGATTGGGGCAAGCCCGCAAGGTTGATGAATAAAATTGGCATTACAGCAATCAGTGCCAAGAAGATAGCGCCGACAAATGTTAAACGGTACAACACACTTGTTAAATAATCTTGCGTATTTTTACCCGGACGGATTCCTGGAATATAAGCACCTTGCTTTTTCAAGTTGTCCGACACGTTTTCAGGGTTTACCTGAATGAATGCATAGAAGTAAGTGAATGCTACGATCAAAGCGACATAAATGATCATGCCGACCGGACGCGTATAATCAAATGTATTCTGAATTGCATCCGTAAACGCGTTGGCACCAAAGAAAGAAGCGATGGTTTGCGGCGTAATAAGGAACGCCACTGCGAAGATTACCGGGATAACTCCGGCCGCGTTTACTTTCAAAGGCAAATGCGTCTGTTGTGCACTCGTTGTTTGGCCACGGCCAGCAACTCGTTTTGCATACTGGATTGGAATTTTGCGCAGCGCTTGCTGAACATAAATAACCAATACGGTAACAGCAACAACTGCTAATGCAAGCAACGCCATGATAGCGATATTGATTGGAAGCTGATCGCCAGCCCCTTCAATTTGCTGTGCATATAATTGGTTGATAGCTCCAGGTATTGCAGCGACAATCCCAGCGAAGATGATAATCGAAATACCGTTCCCCACACCTTTTGCCGTAATCTGCTCACCAAGCCACAGTAGAAACGCTGTACCGCCAGTTAAGACAATCGCGATTACCACATACGTCATAATCGAGTCATCTTGAATCAAAGAGCCACCATAAATTTGGTTAAACCCGTAAGACATTCCAATCGCTTGGATAAAGGCTAATACAATTGTGAAGTAGCGAGTGAATTGAGCAAGTTTCCGTCTTCCGACTTCTCCTTGTTTCGCCCACTCAGCAAATTTCGGTACAACATCCATCTGCAATAATTGCACGATAATCGATGCTGTAATGTATGGCATAATTCCCATTGCTAAAATCGAGAAGTTAGCAAGGGCGCCACCACCGAAAGTATTTAAGAATCCAATCAAGCCAGCTTGATCGGTAGCTTGCAGTACATCCGCATCAACATTCGGTACCGGAATGAAAGTTCCGATACGAAAAATGATGAGCATCAGTAATGTAAAGATGATTTTATTTCGAATATCAGTCACGCGCATAAAATTGGAGATTGTCTGAAACATTAAAGCACCTCAGTTTGTCCGCCAGCAGCTTCGATTGCTTCCTTAGCTGATCCAGAGAATTTGTGAGCTTTAACAGTCAATTTTTTCTCTAAGCTTCCGTTACCAAGAATCTTGATACCTGAACGTTCGTTGCTCACGACACCTGATTCGATTAACAATGCAGGTGTAATTTCTGTGCCTTCGTCGAAACGGTTCAATACATCAAGGTTCACAATAGCGTAGTCTTTACGGTTAATGTTCGTAAATCCACGTTTAGGCAAACGACGGAACAATGGGTTTTGTCCACCCTCGAATCCAGGACGAACTCCGCCGCCTGAACGTGCGTTTTGTCCTTTATGACCTTTACCTGCTGTTTTACCAGTACCTGAACCGATACCGCGTCCGATACGCTTTCTAGAACTGCGTGAACCTTCTGCTGGTTTTAATTCATGAAGTTTCATGTGGTTTGGCACCTCCTTCTATAGAAATCAGGGATTAAACTTCTTTGATAGTTACTAAGTGAGCGACTTTTGTGATCATGCCACGGATAGCGGCATTATCTTGCTGCTCAACTGTTTGATGCATTTTACGCAAGCCCAAAGCTTGAACAACTTTACGTTGTGCTGGTTTTGAACCGATTACTGATTTTGTGAGGGTAATTTCTAGTTTAGTAGCCATGTAATTTTCCCTCCTTATCCTAATAGCTCTTCTGTAGTTTTACCGCGAAGTTTTGCAACTTCATCAGCGCTCTTCAGTTGAGTTAAACCGTTAATAGTAGCACGTACCATGTTGATTGGTGTGCTTGAACCTAGAGATTTAGACAAGATGTCTTGTACTCCAGCTAATTCAAGTACCGCACGAACAGGTCCGCCTGCAATAACTCCAGTACCAGGTGAAGCTGGTTTGATAAGAATTTGGCCTGCACCAAAACGACCAGTTACTAAGTGTGGAGTAGTACCTTTAACCATTGGTACTTCGATTAAGTTTTTCTTCGCATCTTCAATAGCTTTACGGATTGCATCTGGAACTTCTTGTGCTTTACCAGTACCAAAACCGACTTTACCATTTTTGTCGCCTACAACAACTAATGCGGAGAAACGGAAACGACGTCCACCTTTTACAACTTTCGCTACGCGGTTAATCGTAACTACGCGTTCTTCAAGTTCAAGTTTGTTTGGATCAATACGACGCATGAAATGTGTCCCTCCTTCTTTTAAAATTGTAAACCGTTTTCACGTGCTGCTTCTGCAAGAGCTTTGATACGTCCGTGATATAAATAACCACCGCGGTCGAAAACGATTGAGTTCAAGCCTTGTTCAGTTGCACGTTTAGCGATTGTTTCGCCGATTTTTGCAGCAGCTTCTACGTTGCCAGTAGATTCGCCTGTGAAATCTTTTTCCATAGATGAAGCACTAACAAGTGTAACGCCTTTAGTATCGTCGATCAATTGAGCATAAATGTATTTATTTGAACGGAATACGTTTAAACGTGGGCGTTCTGCTGTACCCGTAATTTTAGAACGTACGCGTGCATGACGCTTTTTACGAGATGCGTTTTTATCGAGTTTCGTAATCACTGAGGTCACTCCTTTCAGCCTGCCTAAGCAGCATTATTTACCTGTTTTACCTTCTTTGCGGCGAACAACTTCTCCTTCATAACGGATACCTTTGCCTTTATACGGCTCTGGCGGACGTGTTTGACGGATGTTTGAAGCAAGAGCTCCAACGCGTTCTTTGTCGATTCCTTTTACAACGACCTTCGTGTTAGCAGGAACTTCAACTTGGACTCCTTCTTCCGGAGTGAATTCTACCGGGTGAGAGTATCCAACGTTAAGAACTAGCTTCTGGCCTTGTAATTGTGCACGATAACCTACACCGACTAATTCAAGCGCACGCTCGAATCCTTCTGAAACTCCTTGAACCATGTTCGCTAACAAAGCACGAGTTGTACCGTGGATTGTGCGGTGTTCTTTAGAATCTGAAGGACGTGTCGCTGTTAGCACGTTTTCTTCTACTGTAATTGCAATATCTTTATTGAAAGTACGAGTTAACTCGCCTTTAGGGCCTTTTACAGTTACGACGTTATTGTCAGCAATAGTGATCGTAACGTTAGCAGGAACCTCAATTGGTTTTTTACCTACACGTGACATTCTGTTGCACCTCCATTCGTTTGTTGTTTATTACCAAACGTATGCTATGATTTCTCCGCCGATTTTTTTCGCGCGGGCTTCTTTATCAGTTACCAAACCTTGTGATGTAGAGACTAAAGCGATACCAAGACCGTTTAGTACGCGTGGCACCTCATCAGTTTTAGCATATACACGTAGTCCTGGTTTAGAAATACGTTTCAAACCAGTAATAACGCGTTCGTTGTTAGCACCGTATTTTAAGAAAATGCGGATCATGCCTTGTTTGTCATCCTCAACGTACTCAACGTCACGAACGAAACCTTCACGCTTAAGAACTTCAGCGATTTCTTTTTTCACATTAGAAGCCGGAAGCTCTAATTTTTCGTGACGAACCATGTTCGCATTACGGATGCGTGTCAGCATGTCTGCAATCGGATCTGTCATTGTCATTACATTTACCTCCTTCCCAAATTAGGGGATTACCAGCTGGCTTTTTTCACGCCAGGAATTTGTCCCACATATGCAAGTTCACGGAAACAAATACGGCAAAGTTTAAATTTGCGTAATACTGAATGCGGACGTCCGCATCTTTCACAGCGTGTGTACTCTTGTACTTTAAACTTTGGCGTGCGTTTTTGTTTTGCGATCATAGATTTTTTAGCCACGTTTACGCCTCCCTCATATTTACTTTTGGAACGGCATTCCGAATTGTGTTAATAACTCACGAGCTTCTTCATCAGAGTTCGCAGTTGTTACAATTACGATGTCCATACCGCGTACTTTCGAAACTTTATCATAATCGATTTCAGGGAAGATTAACTGTTCTTTCACACCAAGTGTGTAGTTGCCGCGGCCGTCGAAAGATTTCTTCGAAACCCCACGGAAGTCACGAACACGTGGAAGTGAGATAGCAATCAATTTATCCAGGAAGTCATACATACGCTCTCCGCGTAGTGTAACTTTACATCCGATTGGCATACCTTCACGAAGACGGAAGCCAGCGATAGATTTCTTAGCTTTAGTAATAACTGGTTTTTGACCAGTGATCGTTTGTAATTCTTCAACAGCTGAGTCAAGTGACTTAGTGTTTTGAACAGCTTCGCCTACACCCATGTTGATAACGATTTTATCAACTTTCGGTGTTTGCATTACTGATTTATATTCAAACTTGCTCACTAGAGCAGGAGTGATTTCATTCACATATTTTTCTTTTAGGCGGTTCATGTGTGTACCTCCCTTCATTCAGGAATTTTATTTATCTAATTTTTCACCGGATTTTTTTGCAACACGAACTTTTTTACCATCTTCAACCTTGTATCCTACACGAGTCGGCTCGCCGGATTTAGGGTCAAGTAACATAACGTTAGAAACGTGAATTGCTGCTTCTTGGCTGACAATTCCACCTTGTGGGTTTGCCTGGTTCGGTTTTGTGTGCTTTTTGATGATATTGATACCTTCAACAAGCACGCGGTCTTTCTTAGGTAGAGCAGCTAAAACAACACCTGTTTTGCCTTTGTCTTTACCTGAGATTACCTTAACTGTATCGCCTTTTTTAACATGCATTCTGTCGCACCTCCTTGGTATGGCACATTGATTTATTAAAGAACTTCAGGAGCAAGTGAAACGATCTTCATGAAACTGTTGTCGCGTAGTTCGCGTGCAACAGGTCCGAAAATACGTGTTCCGCGTGGACCTTTGTCGTCACGAATGATAACACATGCATTTTCATCAAATTTGATGTAAGTACCGTCTTTACGGCGAGCTCCGCTTTTCGTGCGAACGATGACAGCCTTAACGACTTCACCTTTCTTAACAACGCCACCTGGTGTTGCTTTTTTCACGGTACAAACGATTACGTCACCGATGTTTGCAGTCTTGCGACCAGAACCACCAAGTACTTTAATCGCTAGTACTTCACGAGCACCCGAGTTGTCTGCAACTTTTAAACGACTTTCCTGTTGGATCACTTAGGTTACCTCCCTTCGGAATTTCTTAGATTCCGAAATTATTTAAATTAGATAATAACCGCTTTTTCTACAATTTCCAATACGCGGAAACGTTTAGTAGCTGATAGCGGACGAGTTTCCATGATGCGAACGATGTCGCCCATTTTAGCTTCGTTTTGCTCGTCATGAGCTTTGAATTTCTTAGAGTATTTTACACGTTTGCCATAAAGTGCGTGCTTCTTTTGAGTTTCAACCATTACTGTAACGGTTTTGTCCATTTTGTCAGACACAACACGGCCTGTGTATACTTTGCGTTGGTTACGCTCAGTCATACTTGCAAACCTCCTCTCGAATTATCAGTTAGTTCCACTGATTTCTCTTTCATGAATCACAGTTTTCATACGGGCAATCGCTTTACGTACTTCGCGGATGCGAGCAGTATTTTCTAATTGACCAGTAGCCAATTGGAAGCGAAGGTTGAAAAGCTCTTCTTTCAGTGATTTCACTTTTTGTTCGATTTCAGCAGTGGTTAAGTCACGGATTTCTTTAGCTTTCATTCGATTCACCACCAATTTCTTCGCGTTTTACGAACTTCGTTTTGATCGGAAGTTTGTGAGATGCAAGGCGCAATGCTTCGCGTGCCACTTCTTCTGATACTCCTGCAAGTTCAAACATAATTTTACCTGTTTTTACTACTGCTACCCAGCCTTCAGGTGAACCTTTACCGGATCCCATACGAACCTCAAGAGGCTTTTTCGTATATGGCTTATGTGGGAAGATTTTAATCCAGACTTTACCGCCACGTTTCATGTAACGAGTCATGGAAATACGTGCTGCTTCAATTTGGCGGTTTGTGATCCAAGATGATTCTAAAGCTTGGAGACCAAATTCACCGAATGCGATTTCTTTGCCGCCTTTAGCTTCTCCGCGCATCTTGCCACGGTGCTCACGACGATATTTAACGCGTTTAGGCATTAACATATTATTTGCCTCCTTCCTCAGATTTCTTCTTAGTTGGAAGGACTTCACCGCGGTAGATCCATACTTTTACGCCAAGTTTGCCGTAAGTAGTGTCTGCTTCAGCATGTGCATAGTCGATATCAGCACGAAGCGTATGGAGCGGAACAGTACCTTCACTGTAGTGTTCAGCACGCGCAATGTCAGCGCCGCCTAGACGTCCAGATACTTGAGTTTTGATCCCTTTAGCGCCAGAACGCATAGTGCGCTGGATTGCTTGTTTTTGTGCACGGCGGAAAGACACGCGGTTTTCCAATTGACGTGCTACACTTTCAGCAACTAGTCTCGCATCAAGGTCAGCTCTTTTGATTTCAATGATGTTGATGTGTACACGCTTGCCAGTCATTGAGTTCAGTTGTTTGCGAAGTACTTCTACTTCAGAACCACCTTTACCAATTACCATACCTGGTTTCGCAGTGTGAATTGTTACGTTTACACGGTTTGCAGCGCGTTCGATTTCAACTTTAGAAACTGAAGCTTCTTTCAAACGTGTTTCGATGTATTCACGGATTTTAATATCTTCGTGAAGAAGTGTCGCATAGTCTTTTTCAGCGTACCATTTTGACTCCCAGTCACGAATGATTCCGATACGCATCCCGATTGGATGTATTTTTTGTCCCACGAATTATCCCTCCTTCTTCTCAGATACCACTAAAGTGATGTGGCTTGTACGTTTGTTGATTGCGCTTGCGCGTCCCATTGCACGTGGACGGAAACGTTTCAATGTTGGACCTTCATCAACGAATACTTCGCTAACGATCAAGTTGTCCAGGTTCATTTCGTAGTTGTGTTCAGCGTTAGCAGCTGCAGATTTTAGTAACTTCTCAACAACAATAGATGATGCTTTCGGAGTGTGCTGTAAAATCGCAACGGCTTCGCCAATTTGCTTGCCTCGGATTAAATCTACTACTAAACGGACTTTACGAGGAGCAATACGTACTGTTCTAGCGACAGCTTTTGCTTGCATAGGGAAATCCTCCTCTCAATTAACGTCTTGTTTTCTTATCGTCTGCACCATGGCTTGCGTATTTGCGTGTTGGAGCAAATTCACCAAGTTTATGGCCTACCATATCTTCTGTTACGTATACGGGAATGTGTTTGCGACCATCGTAGACTGCAATTGTTTGTCCGATAAATGTCGGGAAAATTGTAGAACGGCGAGACCACGTTTTAATCACTTGTTTTTTCTCAGAGTCCTTTTGTGCTTCAACTTTTTTCATAAGATGATCATCAACAAAAGGTCCTTTTTTCAAGCTGCGACCCATTTGGGATCCTCCCTTCGTGATTGCACCACGGCTCTTTTGGCGAACCGCAGCGGAATCAAATTATTTTTTACGACGACGCACGATGAACTTGTCTGACTTGTTCGTTTTCTTGCGTGTTTTGTATCCAAGAGTCGGTTTGCCCCATGGAGACATTGGTGATTTGCGTCCGATTGGCGAACGTCCTTCACCACCACCGTGTGGGTGATCGTTAGGGTTCATTACAGAACCACGAACTGTTGGGCGATTGCCTTTCCAGCGATTACGTCCTGCTTTACCAATGTTGATCAATTCGTGTTGTTCGTTACCAACTGAACCGATAGTAGCACGGCAAGTAGCAAGGATCATGCGAACTTCTCCTGATTGCAAACGTACAGTTACGTATTTGCCTTCTTTACCAAGCACCTGAGCTGAAGTTCCTGCAGAGCGTACTAATTGTCCGCCTCCGCCTGGCTTCAATTCAATGTTATGGATTGTAGAACCCATTGGGATGTTTGATAGTGGCAAAGCGTTACCTGCTTTGATATCAGCTTCTACGCCTGACATGATCTGCGTTCCAACTTCGATTCCTTTAGGAGCCAAAATGTAACGTTTTTCACCATCAGCATAATGAATCAATGCGATGTTTGCAGAGCGGTTTGGATCGTACTCGATTGTAGCAACGCGTCCTGGAATGCCATCTTTGTTACGTTTGAAATCGATGACACGGTATTGACGTTTATGTCCACCACCGTGGTGGCGTACAGTGATTTTACCTTGGTTATTACGGCCGCCTTTACGCTTCGTTGGTTGCAAAAGCGATTTTTCCGGCTTGTTCGTAGTGATTTCAGCGAAATCCGAAGTTGTCATGTTACGACGACCGTTTGTGGTAGGTTTATATTTTCTAATCCCCACGTTGTGTCCCCTCCTTCTTTTATTAGTTCCTAAAAGAACTTATGAGAATTAAATCTCGAATAATTCGATGTCTTTAGATGCAGCAGTCAATTTAACGATCGCTTTGCGGCGTTTGTTAGTGTATCCTGCGTGTTTGCCCATGCGTTTGAATTTCCCTTTGTAGTTCATGATGTTGACTTTCTCAACTTGAACTCCGAAGATTTCTTGAACTGCATGTTTAACTTGTGTTTTGTTAGCGCGAGTGTCCACTTCGAAAGTGTACTTCTTATCTGCCATTACTTCAGAAGAACGCTCAGTAATGACCGGACGCTTTAAAATATCACGTGCTTCCATTAACTAAGCACCTCCTCAATTTTTTCGATTGCTGCTTTTGTCATAACAACTTTGTCATGTCCAAGCAAGTCTAAAACGTTGATGCCAGTCGCTGCTACCACTGTCATACCTTGGATGTTGCGAGCAGATAATGCTACGTTTTCATCCGGGTCAGCAGTTACGAACAAAGCTTTTTTACCGATTGAAAGATCTGAGATCAATTGAGTAAATGCTTTTGTTTTTGGTGCATCGAATGTTAACCCTTCAAGTACCATCAATTTTTCTCCAACTACTGTTGATGAAAGTGCAGAGCGTAAAGCTAAGCGACGGACTTTCTTAGGCAATTTATAGCTGTAGCTGCGTGGTGTCGGTCCGAAAACGATACCGCCTCCGCGCCATTGTGGTGAACGGATAGAACCTTGACGCGCACGTCCAGTTCCTTTTTGGCGCCATGGTTTTTTACCGCCGCCTGCTACCTCAGAACGATTTTTTACTTTATGGTTACCTTGACGAAGTGAAGCGCGTTGAGCGATTACAGCGTCAAATAACACGGCTTCATTTGGTTCGATACCGAATACGAAATCATTCAATTCGATGTCGCCCACTTGTGAACCTGTTTGATTTAATAAAGCTACTTTAGGCATTCCTGTTTCCTCCTTTCAGTTAAAAATATTATTTCGCTTTAATAGCCGATTTTACTCGGATAAGTGCTTTGCGAGATCCAGGAACATTACCTTTGATTAGAAGCAAGTTACGATCCGTATCAACACGCACGATCTGCAAGTTTTGGATTGTAATTGTTGTTCCGCCCATTTGACCAGGTAATTTCTTCTGTTTGAATACACGGTTTGGAGCAACCGGACCCATTGATCCAGGACGACGGTGGTAACGTGAACCGTGAGCCATTGGCCCGCGTGATTGTCCGTGGCGTTTGATAACACCTTGGAAACCTTTACCTTTTGTTGTACCTGTGACATCTACTACATCGCCTTCTGCGAATACATCTACTTTGACTTCTTGACCAACCTCGTAATCAGCTAAGTTTACATTGCGAAGTTCGCGAATGAAGCGCTTAGGAGCAGTGTTCGCTTTAGCTACGTGTCCTTTAGCAGGTTTGTTAGAAAGCTTTTCGCGCTTGTCTTCAAAACCTAACTGGATTGCTTCGTAGCCGTCAACCTCAACTGTTTTCTTTTGAAGCACTACGTTTGGAGCAGCTTCAATTACAGTTACAGGGATTAAATCACCGTTCTCAGCAAAAACTTGCGTCATACCGATTTTTCTACCTAAGATTCCTTTGGTCATGTTGTCACACCTCCTGATAATATTTGTGTTTTTCTATTTCGTTTACCGATTAAAGTTTAATTTCAATGTCTACGCCGGACGGTAAATCCAGTTTCATCAACGCATCCACAGTTTGTGGTGTTGGGTTAACGATATCGATTAGACGTTTGTGTGTGCGCATTTCGAATTGCTCACGAGAATCTTTATAGATGTGGACTGAACGTAAGATTGTGTAAACCGACTTTTCAGTTGGCAACGGGATTGGACCCGATACACTAGCACCTGAACGTTTAGCTGTTTCCACAATTTTCTCAGCAGACTGATCTAGAATTCTGTGATCATATGCTTTTAAACGGATACGAATTTTTTGTTTTGCCATTATTTTCCCTCCCTTTTCGCCTATTTTTGATAGACATTCTCCACGAAAATTTTCTGCACACTCGCCATGGCAAAGCGGCCGGGTGTATCAGTAACCTCTCGCTTCATCGCAGTCAAAGACCAACATTCACCATTATACAAAAGAAAAAAGAATTCCGCAAGTGTTTCCACGAAATTCTTTTCAATTCGCTTTTATTAGTATAACAGGATTTTTGGAGAGTTCAACACATACGCTAATAGTCCGAACATTTTAATCTTAAGCGAGTAACATGACGGCAATCCAGCCGAAAATTACGAGCGGAATATTGTAGTGGATAAAGGTTGGCACGCATGTATCCCAAATATGATTGTGCTGTCCGTCCGCGTTCAGTCCGGCAGTCGGCCCGAGCGTTGAATCGGATGCCGGCGATCCCGCGTCTCCAAGCGCTCCCGCTGTGCCGATTAAAGCGATGATGGCAATTGTTGAAAATCCGAACTCCATGCTAAGCGGCACGAAGATAGCAGCGATGATCGGGATGGTAGCAAATGATGAACCGATGCCCATCGTAACGACTAACCCGACGATCAGCATGACGAGCGCAGCGACTCCTTTATTGCCTGCAAATAAATCCGCGACGCTTTCGACGAGCGGCTCCACCGCTCCTGTCGCTTGGATGACAGAAGCAAACCCGTTGGCAGAAATCATGACGAAGCCGATGAAAGCCATCATCCGCATTCCAGCTGTCAGTACGTCGTCTGCTTCGCGCCACTTCATCGCTCCGAACAGATAAAGGACTACGATGCCGGCAAGCGCTCCGATGAGCATCGAATCCGTTTCGATCTGCCCGTATAGTGCCGCTGCAAGTGCAAGAAGTGTCACAACGATATCTTTCTTCGAAGCCGTTTTGTTTTGAGTTTCTTCTATAATACTTGTTGTCGGTTCATTGTAGTCCCGAGGCTTGCGGTATGAGATAAATACCGCTACTGCTAAACCGACGACCATACCGCCGACCGGAATCGCCATCGCTTTTGGAATATCTGCCATATCAATCGGCAAGCCGGCAAGCTCCATTTGCTTCGCGATGATTTCGTGGAACAATAAGCCGAAGCCGTAAGGCAATAAAATATACGGAGCGGTCAAACCGAATGTCAACACGGAAGCGATCAAGCGGCGGTCGATCCGCAGTTCGTTTAAAATGTGCAAAATCGGCGGTACTAAGAGTGGAACAAAAGCAATGTGGATCGGAATGACGTTTTGAGAAAAAATCGCCATAACCAGCAAAGCCAAAATGATCAGTGCTTTCGCCAGGTTTTGCCGCGTCGCTTCTCCTTCTTTATTGACTAGCTTCAATACGCCACCTACCAGAAGTTCTGGAATTCCCGTTCTTGAAATGGCCACTGCAAATCCGCCGAGCATGGCGTAGCTGAGGGCGATGGTGGCCCCAGCCCCTAACCCGTCGGTAAATGATGCCACGGTATCCATAAATGATAACCCGCCGCTGACTCCACCTGCGAGCGCTCCGATCAATAGGGCAAAGACCACATTGACCCGCAGCAAGCTCAATACAAGCATAACCAGGACGGCAACAATAACTGCATTCATAATCTTATCTCCTTTAGTTTGCTAAAGCGTTAAAGCGCACACCTTAAATTAACAAATCCTTTAGCGCCTTGTCAACACGTAAAGCTGTTCTTTCTCAATGAAGCAAAAGTCCGAAAAATTTTACGCATTCCTTAACCTTAGTAATCCCTTTTTCAAGCACACAAAAACCCTTCATTCCATTCATGAAGGGTTCAACTGTCTAGCTATTTATCTTTGTGCAGCCAACTTTATTAACTACACTTGCTGCTGTTTTTGCTCATAGGCAGAAATATACGAATCGTATTGAATCGTCAAGGCGATTTCATCCCATCCTTTGAGCAGCATTTCTTTCCAATACGGATCAATCGAAAAAGCATATCGGCTGCCGTCTTGGCCAGTGACGGTCTGCTCTTCCAAATTGATGTCTAATTGAAAAACTTCCTGCTGGCCTTTCCGAATCAATTCATCGACTTCCTGTTCTTCTAAGCGAATCGGCAAAATTCCGTTTTTCACGCAGTTATTATAGAAGATATCGGCATAGCTCGGTGCAATGACGACGCGGAAACCGTAATCGAGAATGGCCCACGGAGCATGTTCACGGGAAGAACCGCAGCCAAAATTCTCCTGCGCCACTAAAATTTCCGAGCCTTGGAAGCGCGGATCATTCAGCACAAATTCTTGGATCGGCGAACCGTCCGGGTGGAACCGCCAGTGGTAGAATAAATATTTGCCGAAGCCGGTGCGTTCAATGCGCTTCAGAAACTCTTTAGAAATGATCTGGTCGGTATCCACGTTTTTACGGTCAAGCGGCGTCATGACGCTTGTGATTTTGTTGATCGGTTCCATTTTATTGCCTCCTTGTCTCTTACGCTGTCGGTACCGGTTCGTTCATATACTTTCGGACATCGGTCAGATGGCCTTCGATCGCAGCAGCTGCGGCCATTACCGGGCTGACAAGATGCGTCATCGAGCCGGCTCCTTGGCGCCCTTCAAAATTCCGGTTGGATGTAGAAGCGCAGCGTTCTCCTGCAGGCACGGCGTCATCGTTCATCGCCAAGCACATGCTGCATCCTGTTTCGCGCCACTCAAATCCAGCTTCCAGGAAAATCCGGTCGAGCCCTTCTGCTTCGGCAGCCCGTTTCACCGATTCTGAACCTGGCACCACAATCGCCGTAACGGAAGGATGGACTTTTTTGCCGGCAATGATCTCACTTGCTGCGCGCAAATCCCCAATCCGAGCATTGGTGCAAGATCCAATAAAGACGTGCTGGATTTCAATCGAAGATAGCGGCGCCCCTTCTTCAAGCTGCATATACGCCAACGCCTGTTTTAATGCCTCCCGGTCTGCCGGATCTTCGTAGTCCGTTGCATACGGGACATGCTCCGCAATTCCAGAGCCCATTGACGGGTTCGTTCCCCATGTAACGAAAGGAGAAATTTCATCTGCATGAATGGTGCGCGTCACATCGTATGCCGCACCTTCATCTGTCGCCAGCGCTAACCACTTGGCTGCCGCTCTGTCAAACGCCTCTCCTAGCGGCACATGTCTGCGCCCTCTCAAATACTCAATCGTTGTTTCATCCGGGCTGATCAATCCTGCACGCGCTCCCGCTTCAATTGACATATTGCAAATGGTCATGCGTTCTTCCATTGAAAGGCTTCGGATCGCTTCTCCCGTATATTCCACGATATGCCCGGTGCCCATATCCACTCCGTATTTTGAAATGATTGCTAAAATCACATCTTTTGCGGAAACCCCAAATCCAAGTTCTCCGTCAATGCGGATCTGCATCGTTTTCGGTTTTGATTGCCAAAGCGTTTGAGTAGAAAGCACGTGTTCAACTTCACTCGTACCGATGCCGAACGCAAGAGCCCCAAACGCACCGTGGGTAGACGTATGGCTATCGCCGCAGACAATCGTTTTCCCGGGCTGCGTCAGTCCAAGCTCCGGTCCGATCACATGCACGATGCCTTGGTCGGGGTGGTTGATGCCGGCAAGCGGAACACCGAACTCTTCGCAGTTTTCCTGCAAAGTTTTGATTTGCTTGCGGGAAATGGGATCTTTGATCGTCTCCCGGTTCCGCGTCGGTACGTTATGGTCCATCGTCGCAAAGCACAAATCCGGACGGCGCACTTTCCGCCCGTTTAGCCGCAGCCCCTCAAATGCCTGAGGAGAAGTGACTTCGTGCAATAAATGAAGGTCAATATAGAGAAGATCCGGTTTCCCTGCTTCTTCAAAGACAATATGTTGTTCCCAAATCTTTTCAATAATCGTTTTTGCCATTTTTACCGCTCCTCTACCTTAGACATAGGAATACATTATATGTTCTGACACCAATTCACGCTCTAGCTCTTCGATCACTTTTTCAACAAAGCGTTCGGTTGAAACGACGCGTTTTCCTGCCCCTGACAAATCGCCTGTGCAATAGCCGTCTTCCAAGACACTCATGACAGCTTCTTCGATTGTCGCCGCTTCTGTGTGCATGCCGAACGAATGGCGCAGCATCATCGCTGCCGACAAGATAGCTGCAGATGGGTTGGCTTTATTTTGGCCGGCAATGTCCGGTGCTGAGCCGTGTACCGGTTCGTAAAGGCCGTAACCGTCTGAACGGACGCTTGCAGATGGCAGCATGCCAAGTGATCCCGTGATCACCGAAGCTTCATCACTCAAAATGTCGCCGAACATATTCTCTGTCACCATGACATCAAATGCCCGAGGATCGGTGATCAATTTCATCGCGGCCGAATCGACCAGCATATGCTCTACTTCCACGTCGGGATAGAATGCTTTACGCTCTTCTACAACTTCTCGCCAAAGCTTGCTCGTCTCCAACACATTGGCTTTATCGACCGATGTCACTTTTCCTCTTCGGCCGCGGGCGATTTCAAATGCCTGATCCACAATCCGCTCGATTTCCTGTCGGGTATATACAAGCGTATCCACCGCTGCTTTTTCTGTCCGGCGTTTCGGTTCCCCAAAATACAAACCGCTTGTCAATTCACGGACAATCACCATGTCCACTTCTTTTGCCACTTCTTCCTTTAATGGAGAAGACCCGAGCAATGCAGGCACCGCTTTGACCGGCCGGATATTCGCGAATAAATCAAAATGCTTTCGGATATTCAGCAATCCTTTTTCCGGACGCTGATGCGCAGGATTCTTGTCCCATTTCGGGCCTCCGACAGCACCAAGGAGAATCGCGTCGCTCGCCTCACATGCTGCGATAGTTTCGTCTGGAAGCGGTGTGCCATGCGCATCTACCGCACTGCCTCCGATTGACGCGTGCTTTAAATGAAAAGTATGCCCATAACGCATTGCAATGGATTGCAGCACTTTTACCGCCGCATCTGTTACTTCTGATCCGATTCCGTCTCCTGGCAATACCGCTATTGTTTTTTTCATTTTAAATTCCTCCCCTTTCGATTGATCCGTTTTAAACCACGGCTGTTTTTGTTTTCTGCCCTTCTTTTACCAACTGGCGATTCACTGCATTTAAGTAAGCTTTCGCTGTAGCTTCCAAGACATCTTGTGCTACATCCCGCCCGGTGACGACTTCACCGTTATACGTCATGTTGACAACTGCTTCACCAAGTGCGTCCCGTCCTTTGCCGATTGACGTGACCCGGTAATCTAAGATATGCGCTTCTCCTGCAACGACTCGCTCTAACGTATTGAAAATCGCTTCCACTGATCCAGCGCCGGTCGCTGCTTCTGTCACCAATTCACCGTTCGGATGAGTGGCTGATACGGTCGCTGTCGGAATATTGACGGAACCGTAGTGCACTTGCACACTTTCCAATTCGTAAACCGCCACTTCTTTTTCATTGATTTGCTGATCCGTCAATAAAACAAACAAATCGTCTTCTACAATTTCTTTTTTGCTATCTGCTAATTTCTTAAATTCCGCAAAAGCTTTGTTCAGCTTTTCGTCCGTCAATTCAAAGCCCATTTTAACTGCACGGTCTTTGAAAGCATGTCTGCCGGAATGTTTGCCAAGCACCAATTCCGTCGATGCATCGCCAATCAATTCCGGCGTAATAATTTCATACGTTAACGGATTTTTTAGCATCCCGTCCTGGTGGATGCCGGATTCATGGGCAAAGGCATTTTTGCCGACGACCGCTTTATTAGGTTGGATCAAACTTCCTGTCAATTGGCTGACCAATTGGCTGGTCCGTTTGATTTCTTTTAATTGAATGCCGGTTTCCGTTTGATAGATTTTATTGCGGATATGCAGTGCCACTGCAATTTCTTCTAATGCAACGTTCCCGGCCCGCTCTCCGATGCCGTTGATTGTTCCTTCCACTTGCGTCGCACCGTTTTCAATGGCGGCTAATGTATTCGCTGTCGCCATTCCTAAGTCATTATGGCAATGCGCCGACAGCTTGACGTTTTCAATCCCGACGACGTTTTCCTGGATGTAGCGGAACATCGCACCGTATTCTTCCGGTGTGGCATATCCGACCGTATCCGGGAGGTTGATCGTTGTCGCTCCGGCCGCGATGACTTTACGAATGATATGGGCCAAAAATTCTGGGTCCGACCGAGACGCATCTTCTGCTGACCACTGGACAAGCGGAAAGTACTTGCGGGCGTATTTGACCGACTCTACCGCAATCTCGACGACTTGGTCAGGTGTCTTCATTAATTTATGTTCCATATGGATCGGCGATGTCGCGAGGAAAATATGGACATGTGGCTGTTCGCCGCCTTTTAGCGCTTCCCATGCTGTGGAGATATCTTTTTCAACCGAACGGGCAAGGCCCGTTACGATTGAATTTTTAACGGTATTCGCAATGCGTTGGACTGCATCAAAATCGCCTGGGGAAGCTGCTGGAAAGCCGGACTCAATGATTGTTGCGCCAAACCGTTCCAATTGGCGGGCAATTTCAATTTTCTCAGCAGTGTTTAAGTTAATCCCAGCCGACTGTTCGCCGTCCCGAAGTGTTGTATCAAAGATGTCAATTTTGCGCACTGGCGACCACCTCTTTTGTTTTTGTCTTTTTGCCTTCGTTGACGAAAGGCATCATGGCACGAAGCACGCGCCCGACTTGTTCAATTTGATGCGTTTCTTCCGCTTTTTCGATGGCTGTAAATTCCGGACGGTTCAATTGATTCTCAAGCAGCCAGCCTTTGGCGAATTTGCCTGTCTGGATATCCGTCAACACGTCTTTCATACGTTCTTTGGTTGCCGCATCCACGACGCGAGGGCCTGAAACGAAATCGCCCCACTGAGCAGTATCGGAGATCGAGTAGCGCATGCCTGAAAGCCCGCCTTCATACATCAAATCGACGATCAATTTCAATTCATGCATACATTCGAAGTAAGCAACTTCCGGCTGGTACCCTGCTTCCACTAAAGTTTCAAATCCGGCTTTCACTAATGACGTAACCCCACCGCAAAGCACTGCTTGTTCTCCGAATAGATCCGTTTCCGTTTCTTCTTTAAACGAAGTTTCCAGTACTCCGGCACGTGCAGCCCCGATTCCTTTTGCATAAGCAAGCGCTACTTCCTGGGCTTGTCCCGACACATCTTGATGGATGGCGAACAATGCCGGCACTCCAGCTCCCGCTTCATATGTACGGCGAACAAGATGGCCCGGCCCTTTTGGTGCCACTAAGAATACGTCAACATCTTCCGGTGCCACGATTTGATTGAAGTGGACGTTAAAACCGTGGGCGAACACTAAAGACTTTCCAGCCGTCAATGCCGGTTTGATTTCTTCGTTGTAGATTTTCGTTTGCTTTTCGTCCGGTACTAAAATTATGATCACATCTGCCGCTTGCGCCGCTTCTGACACTGTCGTGACATTCATGCCATCTTCTTGTGCTTGTTTAAATGATTTTCCGGGTCTTACTCCGACGACTACATTAAAGCCTGATTCTTTTAAGTTTTGTGCATGTGCATGTCCCTGTGAACCATATCCGATGATTGCGATGGTCTTCCCTTTTAGTACTTCCTCGTTTACGTCTTGGTTATAATACATTTTTGCCATTTTCATTTCCTCCTCAGGTTTGTGGGTTTCGTTTTACAAAATCGATAATTGTGCTGTATGTGTTTTCTGGGTTTCACGAACAAACGCGGATACGCCGGTTCTCGTTAACTCCTTGATGCCATAAGGCCGCATTAAATCAATAAACGCTTCAATTTTCTCAGGATCGCCGGCTACTTGGAAGGTGGTCACGTTTTTGCTCATATCCACTACCGTTGCCCGGAACGGTTCGACGATGCTGTAGATTTCATTTCTCGCTGCCGGCGGCGTGACCACTTTGATTAACGCGAGTTCCCTCATCACCATCGCTTTGTCGGTGATATCATTTACCTTGATTACGTCAATTTGCTTTTGAAGCTGCTTCAATAGCTGCTCCAGCTTGCCTTCATCTTCTACATTCACGACAAAGGTCATTTTCGACATTCCGGGCTGCTCGGTATGTCCGACTGAAATGCTTTCAATATTGAACTGCCTTTTCATCAAAAGCCCTGTCACCCGATTTAAAACGCCGCTTTGGTTGATTACCGTTGTTGTGATGACTCGTTTCATTCGATTTTCACCCCGATCATTTCATTCAGCCCTTTGCCTGGTGCAACCATTGGATAAACGCATTCCATCTGAACCACTCGGCAATCGATTAAAGCCGGTTCATTTGAAGCGAACGCCTCTGCAAAAACCGCTTCCGCTTCTTCTAGCGTTTCGACTTTATACCCTGGCACATCATATGCCTGAGCCAACTTCACGAAATCTGGCTGCACATGGATCAGAGACTGCGAATACCGTTCCTCGTAGAACGTTTCTTGCCATTGCCGGACCATTCCAAGGCTTTGATTGTTCAAAATGATGATTTTCACTGGAAGCCGCAATTCCTGCAGCAGCGATAACTCCTGAAGTGTCATTTGGAAACCCGCATCTCCGACAATGGAAATGACTTGGTCATTCGGTCTTGCAAGCTGTGCGCCGATGGCTGCCGGGAAACCGAATCCCATCGTCCCAAGGCCGCCAGACGTTACCCAGTTGTGCGGATGATTGAATTTATAATATTGGGCCGTCCACATCTGATGCTGACCGACATCTGTCGTCACGATCGCATCTCCTTTAGTCAACCGCTGGATCAATTCAACCGCTTGTTGTGGAAGAATGCCTTTTTCTTCATCCGCTTTGTAGCAAAGCGGATATTCTTCTGAGTTTGCGGTCAGCTTGTTTAGCCATTCCGCTTTTTCTGAGGTTTCGAAGTTTTGTTCCAGCAATGCTTTTAACGCCTCTTTTGCATCCGCTACAATCGGAATCGCCGTCGGCACGTTTTTGCCGATTTCTGCCGGGTCGATATCTACGTGAATCACTTTGGCATTCGGAGCAAAATGTGCTAAGTGGCCTGTCAAACGATCATCAAAGCGGGCTCCAATATTCAACAGCACATCACATTCGCAAATCGCGGTATTTGCGGTATACGTTCCGTGCATTCCAGCCATCCCAAGAAATAAAGGATGATTTCCTTCTACCGTCCCAAGCCCCAGCAATGTGTTCGTTATCGGAATTTGATGCCGTTCAATAAATTCTTTTAGTTCTTCTGTCGCTTGAGCTGCAAGTACCCCTGCGCCCGCCAGGATCAAAGGCTTTTCAGCTTTTGATAAAAGCTGGACTGCTTTCTGGATTTGCAGGTAATTTGGATGCGTCGTCGGCTGATAGCCCGGAAGATTTACTTCTGATTGTTCTTCTTGGCCCTTAAACAGTGCGTTTGAGATGTCTTTTGGAACATCTACCACTACCGGTCCTGGCCGCCCCGTAGAAGCGATATAAAAAGCTTCCTTGATAATCCGCGGGAAATCTTCCACATTTTTTACTTGGTAATTATGCTTTGTGATCGGTTGTGTAATGCCGATGATATCGGCTTCTTGGAAAGCATCAGTCCCGATGACGGTGCTGGCAACTTGTCCGGTAAATACAACCAATGGCAGCGAATCCAACATCGCATCTGCAATTCCGGTTACCAGGTTTGTGGCTCCCGGTCCCGAAGTCGCGATCACCACTCCCGGTTTCCCTGACACCCGAGCATATCCTTCAGCGGCGTGGATGGCACCTTGCTCATGTCGCGCAAGCACATGCCGGATCGGGTTTCGATGCAAAGCATCGTAAATCGGCAGCACCGCTCCTCCAGGGTAACCAAAGATGATGTCCACACCTTGCTCTTTCAAAGATTGAATCAGGATATCAGCCCCACTGCCTTTCAGTTTCTGTTCTGCTTTTTCTTCCACTTCTACATTTACTCCCAATCTTTCCGCCTCCTTTTGGATTATGCCTTCGGTAGAATAAAAAAAGCTTTTTCATCCTACACAAAGAAACTTGTTCTTTGCATAGGGATGAAAAAGCTTCATGGTACCACCCTATTTCGCTGCGCAACCGCAGCCTCATGGATAAGTTGAACTTATCCTTTGATAACGATAGCTTACTCAAACCAGCTACCGGGAATGCCTAAACGGGATGAACCTTTCAGCATTCCACTCAGAGGGGATGTCGCTAATGGCAGTAATGCCGGCTTCCACCAATACCGGCTCTCTGTGATTACAAATCCCATTAACTTTAACCTCGTCATCGAATTTTTTATCTAATTATCAAACTACGTTTAATTGTTCGGAATACACTTTTACGCCATCTTGCTGAACGAGCTCTCGGAATGAACCAAGCAAGTCATTCGTTACAGGACCAGGAGTTCCATCTCCAATCACTCGGCCATCTACTTTGACTACGGCGATCACTTCTGCAGCAGTTCCGGTTAAGAAGACTTCGTCCGCCACATATACGTCGTGTCTTGTAAAGACGCCTTCTTGAATGTCATATCCTTTCTCAGCAGCCACTTCCATAATGGCATTTCGAGTAATGCCTTCAAGCGCCCCGACATAACCCGGAGGCGTAAGCAATTTGTTCTTTCTAACGATGAATATATTATCAGCCGATCCTTCTGCAACGTACCCTTGGTCGTTGAGCATAAGCGCTTCAGAAACGCCGGCAAGATTAGCTTCGATTTTCACTAGAATATTGTTCATGTAATTTAAGGATTTTACTTTTGGACTTAAGACGTCTGAGCGGTTTCTTCGTGTCGCCACCGAAACAATTTCAATGCCTTTTTCGTATAATGCTTTTGGAAACAAAGATAAAGCTTCTGCAATTACAATGACGCTTGGCTTAGAACAAGTCTGTGGGTCAATCCCTAAATTTCCGACGCCCCTTGAAACAATCAATCGAATGTAAGCGTCTTTTAATTGATTTTGCCGGAGCGTTTCAACAACGAGACTTGTCATTTCTTCAAAAGTATGTGGAATTTCAAGCATGATTGATTTCGCTGAATCGTAAAGGCGCTCCAAATGTTCTTCTAATCGGAATACGTTTCCGTTGTAAGAACGAATTCCTTCGAAGACTCCGTCTCCATATAAGAACCCATGATCATAAACCGAAACTTTCGCATCTTCCTTTTTCACAAATTCACCATTCATGTAGATCACTTGTTGTCCCATGCTTTCCACTTCTTTCTGAAAAAGTTTTGTTTGCCATAACGTCAAATAATTGCTTCCTGCTAGTAAATTGTTGTTATCATATCGCCTATTCTAAAGGCTGTCAATCGCCTTTGTACGACTTTTTAGTTTATTTAGAATATTATACTTTCATGTATCCGTTTACATTGCAGTGATACCAATGGTTTAAAGAAAAGCAAAAAAAGTTAAATTTTTTTGCACGCAATATATTACATATGCAATAAAATAAAATAAGAGCAGCCAAATGGCTGCTCTTAAATTATAAAAACTTTATTTTTGATGTTAGTCCTGTCTCCAAATTTAATAAAATGATTTCAACATTTATTTTTCCTTTAACTTTAAATAGTGAAAATGTCTTGAAGACCAATCAAACATATTTCTCTTATTGCACAAAAAACCCCTAGCTCATTAAATGAGCTAGGGGTTAAACACTTGCGAATTACTTCTGGATAGAAGCTACAACGCCAGCGCCTACAGTACGTCCACCCTCACGGATAGAGAACTTAGTTCCTTCTTCGATAGCGATTGGAGAGATTAGAGATACAGTCATTTCAACGTTATCTCCAGGCATAACCATTTCTACGCCTTCAGGAAGGTTACAAACACCAGTTACGTCAGTTGTACGGAAGTAGAACTGAGGACGGTAGTTTGAGAAGAATGGAGTGTGACGTCCACCCTCTTCTTTTGAAAGAACATAAACTTCAGCTTTGAAGTCAGTGTGTGGAGTGATTGTGCCTGGTTTAGCCAATACTTGTCCACGTTGTACATCGTCACGAGAGATCCCGCGAAGAAGTGCACCAATGTTGTCTCCAGCTTCAGCATAGTCTAACAATTTACGGAACATTTCTACACCTGTTACAGTAGTAGGTTTTGGTTCTTCAGTAAGACCGATGATGTCAACAGTATCGCCGACTTTAACTTGTCCACGTTCAACGCGTCCAGTTGCAACCGTACCACGACCAGTGATTGAGAATACATCCTCAACTGGCATCATGAATGGTTTGTCAGTTTGGCGTTCTGGAGTTGGAATGTACTCATCAACAGCATTCATCAATTCCATGATTTTTTCTTCCCATTCTGCTTCGCCTTCAAGAGCTTTAAGAGCAGAACCTTTAATTACAGGAATGTCGTCGCCAGGGAAATCGTATTCAGAAAGAAGGTCACGAACTTCCATTTCAACTAATTCTAGCAATTCTTCATCGTCAACCATATCACATTTGTTCATGAATACAACTAGGTATGGAACACCTACTTGTTTAGACAAAAGGATGTGCTCACGAGTTTGTGGCATTGGGCCATCAGCAGCAGATACTACTAGGATCCCGCCGTCCATTTGCGCAGCGCCAGTGATCATGTTTTTAACATAGTCAGCGTGTCCTGGGCAGTCAACGTGTGCGTAGTGACGAGTAGCAGTTTCGTACTCAACGTGTGAAGTATTGATAGTGATACCGCGTTCTTTTTCTTCAGGTGCGTTATCGATTTGGTCGTAAGAACGAGCTTCCCCGCCCGATGCTTTAGCAAGAACTGTAGCGATTGCAGCAGTTAAAGTTGTTTTACCATGGTCAACGTGACCGATTGTACCAATATTCGCATGTGTTTTAGAGCGATCAAATTTAGCTTTTCCCATTAGAAAAATCCTCCTCGAAATATAAGTTAATTGGTCGTTTGAAGTGCCTGGAATAATAGGGCCCTATTATTCCGAGCATACAAACTATTTATACTTTATTAAAGATCAAAATTCAATTATTGACCTTTATTTTTTTTGATAATTTCTTCAGAAATTGATTTTGGTACTTCTTCATAGTGATCGAAGTGCATTGAGAACACACCACGGCCTTGCGTATTAGAACGCAATGAAGTTGCATATCCAAACATTTCTGCAAGAGGAACCATAGCACGGACAACTTGTGCGTTTCCGCGAGCGTCCATACCTTCTACACGGCCGCGGCGTGACGTAATGTCACCCATGATATCTCCAAGGTACTCCTCAGGGATAACAACCTCAACGCGCATGATAGGTTCAAGGATTACAGGGTTAACCTTAGAGATAGCGTTTTTAAGAGCCATAGATGCAGCTACTTTAAATGCCATTTCGTTCGAGTCAACATCGTGGTAAGATCCATCAAACAATTTAGCTTTGATGTCGATCAATGGATATCCGGCGATAACACCGTTGTCTAGAGAGTCACGAAGACCCGCTTCAACAGCTGGGATGTATTCACGTGGAACAACACCACCAACGATAGCATTTTCAAACTCAAAACCTGCTCCTTCTTCGTTTGGAGAGAACTCGATCCAAACGTGTCCGAATTGTCCGCGACCACCAGATTGGCGTACGAATTTACCTTCAACTTGAGCTGAACTGCGGAATGTCTCGCGGTAAGATACCTGAGGCGCCCCTACGTTAGCTTCAACGTTGAACTCGCGGCGCATACGGTCAACTAGGATATCAAGGTGAAGTTCACCCATACCTGCGATGATCGTTTGACCAGTTTCCTGATCTGTATGCGCACGGAATGTAGGATCCTCTTCTTGCAATTTAGCAAGGGCTTGACCCATTTTGTCTTGGTCCGCTTTTGATTTCGGCTCAACTGACAATGAGATAACTGGCTCTGGGAACACCATGCGCTCAAGGATTACTTGGTGTTTCTCATCACTTAAAGTATCTCCAGTTGAAGTATCTTTTAAGCCGATTGCAGCAGCGATATCTCCGCAATATACTTCAGAGATCTCTTCACGAGAGTTTGCGTGCATTTGAAGGATACGTCCAACGCGCTCACGCTTGCCTTTAGAAGAGTTTTGTACATAAGAACCTGATTTCAAAGTACCAGAGTATACGCGGAAGAATGTTAATTTCCCTACGTATGGATCTGTCATTACTTTAAACGCTAGCGCTGAGAATGGCTCGTCTTCGCTAGGTTTACGCAATACTTCTTCATCAGAATCCGGAAGTACACCAGTCATTGGAGGTACATCCAATGGCGATGGTAGGTAATCAATTACTGCATCAAGCATTAATTGAACGCCTTTGTTTTTGAAAGCAGTTCCGCAAACCACAGGATAAAACTCAACGTCTAATGTTCCTTTACGGATAGCCGCTTTAAGTTCATCAATTGTGAGTTCTTCCCCACCAAGATATTTTTCCATCAATTCTTCGTCAAGCTCAGCAACAGCTTCCACTAATTTAGTGCGCCATTCCTCTGCAAGTTCACGATGAGATTCAGGAATATCTCCTTCAGTGATATCAGTTCCCAAGTCGTTTGCGTAGAAGCGCGCTTTCATTTCTACAAGGTCAATGATCCCTGAGAATTCGTCTTCAGCACCGATTGGCAATTGGATCGGGTGTGCATTCGCTTGTAGGCGGTCATGCAATGTTCCTACAGAATATAGGAAGTCAGCACCGATTTTATCCATTTTGTTGACAAACACAACACGTGGTACACCATATGTTGTTGCTTGACGCCAAACTGTTTCAGTTTGAGGTTCAACACCTGATTGCGCATCAAGAACCGTTACCGCACCATCAAGTACTCGAAGGGAACGTTCAACTTCAACAGTGAAGTCTACGTGTCCAGGAGTATCGATGATATTAACACGGTGGTTTTTCCATGCAGCAGTTGTTGCAGCAGAAGTGATCGTGATTCCACGCTCTTGCTCTTGCTCCATCCAGTCCATTTGAGAAGCACCTTCATGTGTTTCTCCGATTTTGTGGATTTTACCTGTGTAGTACAAAATACGCTCCGTAGTAGTCGTTTTACCGGCATCAATGTGTGCCATGATTCCGATATTACGTGTTTTGTCTAAGGAGAACTCTCTAGCCATGTTGTTTTTCTCCTTCCGTTTCGGATTAAGATGTCATAGACATCTCGAAAGAAATTACCAGCGATAGTGAGCAAACGCTTTGTTCGCTTCCGCCATTTTATGAATATCTTCACGTTTCTTAACAGCTGCACCAGTGTTGTTAGCAGCATCTAAAATTTCATTAGCCAAACGCTCTTCCATTGTTTTCTCTCCACGAAGACGTGAATAGTTTACAAGGTAGCGAAGACCTAGAGTTGTACGGCGTTCAGGGCGAACTTCAACCGGTACTTGGTAGTTAGCTCCACCAACACGGCGAGCGCGAACTTCAAGAACTGGCATAACATTAGCTAATGCTTGTTCGTATACTTCAATCGGATCTTTACCGCTGCGTTCTTTAACTAGTTCAAACGCTCCGTATAGGATCTTTTGTGAAGTACCTCTTTTTCCGTCAACCATCATTTTATTAATTAAGCGTGTCACCAATTTCGAATTATAAATTGGATCTGGCAACACGTCACGTTTAGCTACAGGACCTTTACGAGGCATGTATGTTCCTCCTTTCAAACGAATTCTCTTCGTTATTTCAAGTTATTATTTTTTAACTTTAGGGCGTTTAGTTCCGTATTTAGAACGTCCTTGCATACGGCCGTTTACTCCAGCAGTATCAAGTGCTCCACGAACGATATGGTAACGTACACCCGGTAAATCTTTTACGCGTCCTCCGCGTAGAAGTACAACACTGTGCTCTTGAAGGTTGTGGCCTTCGCCGCCGATGTATGCATTGACCTCAATTTGGTTTGTTAACCGTACACGCGCATATTTACGTAATGCGGAGTTAGGTTTTTTCGGTGTCATCGTACCAACACGAGTACAAACGCCGCGTTTTTGAGGTGAGCTCACGTTAGTCTGAGACTTTTTGAAGCTGTTATACCCTTTGTTCAACGCTGGTGAGTCTGATTTTGTGCTTTTTGGTTTACGAGGCTTGTTAACTAATTGGTTAATTGTAGGCATCGATTTTTTCCTCCTCTCAAAAGGTGTTCTAATACCACATATCCAGGTGGTTCATTTTTTGGGTAAAAACAAAGTCTTTGTGTTTTCTACACAAAAACTGTTATCCAGTAATCGCTACAGCAGCTGCACCAACATGAATGCCATATGCTTTTCCAAGCTTTAATCGTGAATCTGCAAATTCGATCGGAATACCTTTTTCTTGAGCTAGTTGTATAATCTGTTCGGTCATTCGATCGTCCGCGTCTTTTGCCACTATTACCTCTTGGACAATGCCGCTTTTTAATGCTTTTACTGTCTGCTTTGTACCGATGATCGTTTTGCTTGCCTGTTTTACTTTTTCATTAGACATTTGCATATCCTCCAAAGTTTCAGACGGTTAAACCATCAACCCTCAACATATTACCACTCTATTTTAATAGTGTCAACAATATTTCTAAAAAAACCCCGGAGAGTTTAAAAACTCTCCGGAATTCAAATTTTATGATTCTGTTCCGACAATTTCTTCTTGCGCTTGTTTTTCACTTTGCGCAATTTTGATTTGGCGGTAACGCTGCATTCCTGTTCCAGCTGGAACAAGCTTGCCGATAATGACGTTCTCCTTCAATCCTAGCAATTCATCGCGTTTT
The DNA here is from genome assembly GCF_000821325.1 of Planococcus massiliensis. Lineage (NCBI taxonomy): Bacteria > Bacillati > Bacillota > Bacilli > Caryophanales > Caryophanaceae > Planococcus > Planococcus massiliensis. The sequence continues at coordinate 3,328,343 of NZ_CCXS01000001.1, forward strand.
CCTTTGATCGCTGCATCTGTAAGGACGCGAGTCGTTTCTTGGAATGATGCTGCTGACAAGAAGGATTCTGTTTCAAGGGAAGCTTTTGTAATACCAAGAATTACTGGACGGCTAGTAGCTGGCAAGTTGCCTTCTAGAACCGCTTTTTCATTCGCTTCTGTAAATTGGTGAATATCCAAAAGTGAACCTGGCAACAAGTCGGTATCGCCAGCTTCGATCACGCGGACTTTACGGAACATTTGGCGAACCATAACTTCTACGTGCTTATCACCGATTTCTACCCCTTGCATACGGTAAACTTTTTGAACTTCTTTCAATAGGTACACTTGAACAGATTGAACGTCTTTAACTTGCAATAATTGCTTAGGATCAATCGAACCGTCTGTCAATACTTCTCCACGGCGGATTACATCGCCTTCTTGCACTTTCAAACGCGCATTATATGGAGCAAGATATTTACGTGTTTCGACATCGCCTTGAATCGTGATTTCTTTTTGGCCTTCGCGAATTTCATCCACTTCGGTAATCGTACCGTTGATTTCTGAAATGACTGCTTGGCCTTTTGGATTTCTTGATTCGAAAATTTCTTGGATACGCGGAAGACCTTGTGTAATATCGTCTCCTGCAACCCCGCCTGTATGGAATGTACGCATTGTCAGCTGAGTTCCTGGCTCTCCGATTGATTGAGCGGCAATAATACCTACTGCTTCGCCCACTTCAACTTCATCGCCAGTCGCCAAGTTTGTACCGTAGCATTTCTTACAAACGCCGTGCTTCGTATTACATGTGAACGCAGAACGGATTGTCACTTCTTTTATGCCCGCTTCCATAATCAAACGAGTCAAATCTTGAGTGATCAGTTCGTCTTTCGCTACAATCACTTCTTGTGTTTCAGGGTGGCGGATCGTTTTCTTCGCGTGGCGGCCTAAGATACGCTCATCCAGCTCTTCGATCACTTCTGTGCCTTCCATCAATGCTCCAACCAGCAAGCCGCGGTCCGTTCCACAGTCGTTTTCGCGGACAATTGCATCTTGAGCAACGTCAACTAGCCGGCGTGTCAAGTAACCTGAGTCAGCTGTTTTCAGTGCTGTATCAGCAAGACCTTTACGGGCACCGTGAGTAGAGATGAAGTATTCCAATACCGTTAAACCTTCACGGAACGAAGATTTAATCGGAAGTTCAATGATTCGTCCAGCCGGGTTGGCCATCAATCCGCGCATACCAGCAAGCTGTGTAAAGTTGGACGCGTTACCACGGGCTCCGGAATCACTCATCATGTAAATCGGATTCAATTTGTTAAGAGATGCCATCAGTTTTTCTTGGATGATATCTTTCGCATTGCTCCAGTAAGAAATGACACGTGAATAACGTTCTTCTTCAGTAATCAATCCACGGCGGAATTGTTTCATTACTTTATCAACGTTCGCTTGTGCTTCTTCTAGAATTTCCCCTTTATCAGGAAGAACGACGATATCTGCAACACCAACAGTGATTCCTGCTTGTGTAGAATATTTGAACCCAAGACTCTTCATGCGGTCGAGCATTCTAGAAGTTTCCGTAATATGGAAACGTTTGAAGACTTCTGCAATGATTTCTCCAAGAATTTTCTTCTTGAACGGAGTAACTAATTCAGCTTCCGCAAAATAACTGCGGATATCTGTAGTAGTTGGAACAAAGTATTTTGAAGGTGTTTCTACCTGCAAGTTATAATCAGTCGGTTCGTTGATATACGGGAACGACTCCGGCAGAATTTCATTGAAAATGACTTTACCAACAGAAGTCAATAAAAGCATTTTGTTTTGTTCTTCTGTAAATGTCGGGTTTTTAACTGATCCAGCAAGGATTGCAATTCTTGTATGAAGGTGAACATGGCCATTTTGATAAGCGACAAGCACTTCTTCCGGACCAGAGAATGTAGCACCTTCACCAGTAGCTCCTTCGCGCTCAAGAGTTAAGTAATAGTTTCCTAATACCATATCCTGAGACGGCGTTACAACCGGTTTACCATCTTTAGGGTTCAAGATGTTTTGAGCAGCAAGCATGAGAAGACGTGCTTCAGCTTGTGCTTCGGATGACAAAGGTACGTGAACAGCCATTTGGTCACCATCGAAATCGGCGTTGTATGCTGTACATACTAGCGGATGCAGACGGATCGCTTTACCTTCAACAAGTGTCGGTTCAAATGCCTGGATACCAAGTCTGTGAAGAGTTGGTGCTCGGTTCAATAGAACCGGATGCTCCTTGATTACGTCTTCTAATACATCCCAGACTTCTGAATGCAGACGTTCAATTTTGCGTTTCGCACTCTTAATGTTATGGGCAAGTCCGCGCTCAACAAGTTCTTTCATTACGAAAGGCTTGAACAGCTCAATCGCCATCCCTTTCGGCAATCCGCATTGATACATTTTCAAGTTTGGTCCAACAACGATAACCGAACGGCCTGAATAGTCAACACGTTTACCAAGAAGGTTCTGACGGAAACGTCCTTGTTTCCCTTTTAGCATATGAGAAAGAGATTTTAATGGACGGTTACCTGGTCCAGTTACTGGACGGCCACGGCGGCCATTATCGATTAGCGCATCAACAGCTTCCTGAAGCATGCGTTTTTCGTTTTGGACGATGATGCTTGGAGCACCAAGGTCTAATAAACGTTTTAAACGGTTGTTCCGGTTGATTACCCGGCGATACAAGTCGTTTAAGTCGGAAGTCGCAAAACGTCCGCCGTCTAATTGAACCATCGGGCGAAGCTCAGGTGGAATAACTGGAAGAACGTCTAGAATCATCCAATCAGGATTGTTTCCTGAGTTACGGAAAGATTCAACAACCTCAAGGCGCTTAATTGCACGCGTACGGCGTTGCCCTTGGGCAGTTTTCAATTCTTCTTTCAATGAATCCGTTTCACGTTCAAGATCGATTTCTTGAAGAAGTCGCTTGATCGCTTCCGCACCCATAGCAGCTTGGAATTTTTTGCCAAACTTATCGCGATATGCACGATATTCTTTTTCTGAAAGAAGCTGTTTCTTCTCAAGCGGTGTATCCGCAGGGTCGATTACTACATAAGAAGCAAAATAAATCACTTCTTCTAGTGAGCGGGGAGACATGTCCAAAATTAGGCCCATGCGGCTCGGAATCCCTTTGAAATACCAAATATGTGATACAGGAGCTGCAAGTTCAATATGCCCCATGCGTTCACGGCGAACTTTTGAACGCGTGACTTCAACGCCACAGCGATCGCAGACTACGCCTTTATAACGGACGCGTTTGTATTTTCCGCAATGGCATTCCCAGTCTTTTGTAGGACCGAAAATACGTTCACAGAACAAACCGTCTTTTTCTGGTTTTAATGTACGGTAGTTAATTGTTTCTGGCTTTTTGACTTCTCCATAAGACCATGAGCGGATTTTATCGGGTGAAGCTAATCCGATTTTCATATACTCAAAATTGTTAACATCTATCAAGGAGCCTACCTCCCTTTTGTCTCGAGTTTCTGTGTGGCTCTTCCTCGTTTACGACCAAGTGATTAGAAGACAGACGGTAGGCTTGGACCGTCTGCTTCCAAAAATTTATCAATCAACTGTTCCAGCAATTTCTTCTTTATCTGCGATTGGCAAGATATTTAATGAATCCGCAGGCTGAAGGTCTTCTTCTTCATCCAAATCGCGCAATTCAATTTCTTCATCATCGATTGTAAGCATTTTTACGTCCATACCCAAACTTTGAAGCTCTTTGATCAAAACTTTAAATGATTCTGGAACGCTTGGTTCCGGAACACTTTCGCCTTTGACAATCGCTTCATAAGTTTTCACTCGGCCAACAACATCATCCGATTTGACTGTTAGGATTTCTTGAAGAGTATGAGCAGCCCCATATGCTTCAAGTGCCCAAACTTCCATTTCACCGAAACGCTGTCCACCGAATTGAGCTTTACCGCCAAGTGGCTGTTGTGTAACCAATGAGTAAGGTCCAGTAGAACGGGCGTGCAATTTATCATCAACCATGTGTGCAAGTTTGATCATATACATGATTCCTACCGATACACGGTTATCGAATGCTTCACCTGAACGGCCATCATATAGGATGGTTTTACCGTCACGTGACATCCCTGCTTCTTCCATCGTTTCCCATACATCAGCTTCGTTCGCACCATCAAATACAGAAGAAGCCATATGAATACCAAGTGAACGAGAAGCCATGCCTAAGTGCAGCTCAAGTACTTGTCCGATATTCATACGCGATGGTACACCAAGCGGGTTAAGCATGATGTCGACCGGAGTTCCATCTGGCATAAACGGCATATCTTCTTCCGGAAGAATGCGTGAAATTACACCTTTGTTTCCGTGGCGTCCGGCCATCTTATCGCCGACTTGGATTTTCCGTTTTTGGACGATATAAGCGCGTACTAATTGGTTTACACCCGGTGGCAACTCATCTCCGTCTTCACGGTTGAAGATTTTCACATCAAGGACAATACCGCCAGCGCCGTGCGGCACGCGCAATGACGTATCGCGGACTTCACGTGCTTTTTCTCCAAAGATTGCATGCAATAGACGTTCTTCAGCTGTCAGTTCCGTCACACCTTTAGGTGTCACCTTCCCCACCAGGATATCTCCGTCTTTCACTTCTGCCCCGACACGGATAATTCCGCGGTCATCCAAATTACGAAGCGCATCTTCACCGACGTTTGGAATGTCGCGTGTGATTTCTTCAGGCCCAAGTTTTGTATCCCGGGAATCTGATTCGTATTCTTCGATATGGACAGAAGTATATACATCATCTTTTACAAGACGTTCGCTCATAATGATCGCATCTTCATAGTTGAAGCCGTCCCAAGTCATGAATGCGACAAGGACGTTGCGGCCAAGAGCCATTTCTCCGCGTTCCATTGAAGGGCCATCTGCTAAAATATCGCGTTTTGATACGCGGTCGCCAACTTTTACAATCGGGCGTTGATTATAGCTGGTTCCTTGGTTAGAACGGACGAATTTCTGCAATTTATAGCTAGTCAAATCGCCTTTTACTTCTTTGCCATCGATTTCTTCGATGCGGCGAACTTTAATTTCTCTTGCTTCTACAGATTCTACGATACCTTCGTATTTCGCAATTACAGCTGCACCGGAATCACGCGCTGCCAAATGTTCCATTCCTGTGCCGACAAACGGCGCTTCAGGATTTAACAATGGAACTGCTTGACGTTGCATGTTCGCTCCCATTAACGCACGGTTGGAGTCATCATTTTCAAGGAACGGAATACAAGCTGTTGCTACAGATACGACCTGTTTCGGAGAAACGTCCATATAATCAATGCGGTCGCGTTTGATTAAAGTGTTTTCCCCGCGGAAACGTGCTACTACTTCTTCTTCTACGAAAGAGCCGTCTTCCGATAACTCCGAATTGGCCTGAGCCACTACATAGTTATCTTCTTCGTCTGCAGTCAAGTAGTCGATGTGAGGCGTAACCACTCCTGTTTCCGGATCAACCCGGCGGTAAGGTGTTTCAATGAATCCGAATTTGTTCACTTTCGCAAATGTCGAAAGTGTGTTGATCAATCCGATGTTTGGTCCCTCAGGCGTTTCAATCGGACACATGCGGCCATAGTGTGAATAGTGAACGTCACGCACTTCAAATCCAGCGCGCTCACGTGTCAAACCACCAGGTCCAAGTGCAGATAGACGGCGTTTGTGCGTCAACTCACCCAATGGATTTGTTTGGTCCATGAACTGGGAAAGCTGTGAACTTCCGAAGAACTCTTTAATTGATGCAATAACCGGACGGATATTGATCAACTGCTGAGGCACGATTGCCTGCGTATCGTTGATAGACATACGTTCGCGCACAACACGTTCCATACGGGATAAACCGATGCGGAACTGGTTTTGCAAAAGCTCTCCTACCGAACGCAAACGGCGATTGCCCAGGTGATCGATATCATCTGTGTTTCCAACTCCGTAAAGAAGGTTAAAGAAGTAACTAATAGATGAAATAATATCAGCTGGCGTTACGTGTTTGATTTTGTCTTCAATGTAAGCATTGCTGATGACATTGATTTCTTTTTGGTTTTCGTCATTTGGCGCGTAGATCTTAACCGACTGCAATGTAACATCGCCTTCAAGAACTCCGCCTGTTTGACTTACCGTTTGGAAATTGACGCCACTTTCCAAATAAGGAATTAGACGATCCAATACTCGGCGGTCAATGACTGTACCAGCTTCCACTAAAATTTCGCCTGTTTCAGGGTCCACCAACGTTTCAGCGATGGTTTGGTTGAAGAGACGGTTTTTAATGTGAAGCTTTTTGTTCATTTTATATCGGCCCACATTTGCTAAGTCGTAGCGTTTTGGGTCGAAGAAACGCGAATAAAGTAAGCTTTTTGCGCTTTCAACTGTCGGCGGCTCGCCCGGACGTAAACGTTCGTAGATTTCAAGAAGCGCTTTTTCCGTGCTTTCCGTATTGTCTTTTTCAAGCGTGTTTTGAAGAAATTCGTTATCCCCAAGCAAATCAATGATTTCTTGGTCAGATCCGAAGCCAAGCGCTCTTAAAAGAACTGTTACCGGCAATTTACGCGTACGGTCGATTCTTACGTAAACGACGTCTTTTGCATCTGTTTCATATTCCAGCCAAGCTCCACGGTTCGGAATCACCGTAGCTCCAAAGCCTTTTTTGCCGTTTTTATCGGTTTTGTCGTGGAAATAAACGCTTGGTGAACGCACTAATTGGGAAACAATAACGCGTTCTGCTCCATTGATGACAAAAGTTCCGGTTTCAGTCATTAATGGGAAATCACCCATAAAGACATCCTGTTCTTTCACTTCATCTGTCTCTTTGTTGTGCAAGCGAACTTTCACGCGCAAAGGAGCCGCATAAGTGACGTCGCGTTCTTTCGATTCAGAGACTGGATACTTTGGTTCCGCGAGACTGTAATCAACAAACTCAAGCGATAGATTTCCTGTGAAATCTTCGATCGGTGAGATATCTCGGAACATTTCGCGCAGTCCTTCTTCGAGGAACCACTCATAAGACGCTGACTGGATTTCAATCAGGTTAGGAAGTTCAAGCACTTCTTTAATTCTCGAAAAACTTCTACGTTGACGATGTTGCCCGTACTGAACTAGTTGACCTACCAACTTATTCACCCCTCAATAAAACGATTATAGGTCTTTGCGATTTCCACTAAATAGTGTATGATATCGAAAAGACAAAAAGAAAACGAGGCTAAAAATTAGCTCATTTTCGGTTTACCGTGATCAAATCTGTCGCTATGCCATGCCCTAAAAAGGGCAAACGACCTCAAAATAATAAATTTTGCATTTAGTTATAATACCATAGCGGTTTTGTCAAGTCAAACTTTTCTGGCCTCAAAAATAAAATACCCTTTTTTCTTGTCAATTACTTGGCAATCTCTGAAAAGCTCCGTTAATTTTTCTTGAGTCGAAGGCGCCCCTTGCTTTTTCTGTATCACAACCCACAGCGATCCGCCGTGCTTCAGCTTATCGTAAGCTCCTTCATAAAAACGAAAAATCGTTTCTTTGCCTGCGCGGATCGGCGGATTGGTTAAAATCGCCGAAAATCCGTTTTCTTCTACCGCTGACAGCCCATCACTTTCATAAATCTTCACATTCTGTATGCCGTTTTTTTCTGCATTTTTCTTCGCTAATTCAATTGCGCGCATGTTTACATCAACCATGTGGACTTCTTTTTGAGGGAACGCTTTAGCGATCGCCATTCCGATCGGCCCGTATCCACACCCTACATCTAAAACAGGGCCATCAATTGATGAATCTTCATAGGTTTCAATCAATAAACGAGAACCAAAGTCAATATCGCCTTTGCTGAATACGCCGGAGTCTGTCTGGAAATGGAACTTCTCGCCTCGCAATGTATTCGTCCATTCTTGAGGATTGCTTGTTGTTTGGGGATTTTTAGAATAATAATGCTGGGACATGAATAGCCCTCCTTACCATAATCAACTTACCGCAAAATCTTCAGCCGATTTAAATAATAAAAAGAAGAAAAAGCCCGTCGGTATAAACTGACGAGCTTTCTTTCTTATTCATAAGTTGATGAAATTATTTAACTTCTACTGAAGCGCCAACTTCTTCAACTTTAGCTTTGATTTCTTCAGCTTCTTCTTTAGAAACGCCTTCTTTAAGAGCTTTAGGAGCTTCGTCAACTAGAGCTTTAGCTTCTTTCAAGCCTAGGCCAGTAACTTCGCGTACCACTTTGATAACTTTGATTTTTTGGTCTCCAGCAGAAGCTAGGACTACATCAAATTCAGTTTGCTCTTCAGCAGCAGCACCGCCAGCAGCAGCTGCAGCAACAGGAGCAGCAGCAGTTACGCCGAACTCGTCTTCGATTGCTTTTACTAGGTCGTTAAGTTGAAGAACTGTCATTTCTTTGATTGCGTCTAAGATTTGTTCTTGTGTCATTATAGTTTCCTCCTATGGAAAGTTGATTTTTTTGTCGTGCTTATCCGGCTAACTTATTAAGCGCCTTGTTCTTCTTTGCTGTCTGCAACTGCTTTTGTAATCGCAGCGAAGTTGCGGACTGGAGCTTGTAGTACGCTGAGTAGCATAGAAAGTAGACCTTCGCGTGATGGAAGTTCTGCCAATGCTTTAATATCGTCAGCAGATGATACAGTGCCTTCGATGATACCCGCTTTGATTTCAAGCGCTTCGTTCTTTTTAGCGAAATCGTTGATGATTCTCGCTGGCGCTACTACGTCTTCGTTAGAAAACGCAATGGCGTTTGGTCCTGTAAAGTGTTCGTTGATTGCTTCAAGTCCGTGCATTTCAGTAGCACGGCGAGTCATTGAGTTTTTGTAAACTTTGAACTCAACGCCTGCTTCACGAAGCTGTTTACGAAGTTCTGTTAATTGAGCAACGTTCAAGCCGCGGTAATCCACAACTACAACCGAAGCTGCGGCTTCGAATTTGTCAGCGATCGTTTGCACAACAACTTTTTTCGTTTCAACTGCTTTTCTCATTTTGGCACCTCCTATAGATTTTCATTCGCACCGTTCGTCCATAAGAAAAGCCTCTGGTCTTTACAGACACAGAGGCATAAGTTCAGCATCAAAAAGATGGGTACTGAATTCATCATGTCCTCGGCAGGGATAAATTAAGCGGCTCGCGCCCCTGCTGTCTGCGGTACAAATATGCATTTTACAACTACGCTATTGTAGCAAGTGTAAAATGATCTGTCAACACTTAAATTACTTAGCTACGCTGTTTGTATCTACTTTTACAGCAGGTCCCATTGTAGTTGTAACGTTAAGTGATTTGATGTAAGTTCCTTTAGCAGCCGACGGCTTCGCTTTCACAACTACATCGTAGATCGCTTCTAAGTTTTCAGCCAATTGGCTGTCTTCGAAAGAAACTTTCCCGATTGGTGCGTGGATGATACCTGATTTATCTGCACGGTATTCCACTTTACCAGCTTTGATTTCTTGAACAGCTTTCGTTACATCAAATGTAACTGTGCCTGTTTTAGGGTTTGGCATTAAGCCTTTTGGTCCTAATACGCGTCCAAGTTTACCAACTTCACCCATCATGTCAGGAGTTGCAACGATCACGTCGAAGTCAAACCATCCTTGTTGGATTTTTTGGATATATTCAGCATCGCCTACGAAATCTGCACCTGCTGCTTCAGCTTCTTTAAGTTTTTCGCCTTTAGCGAAAACCAATACGCTTTGCGTTTTACCAGTTCCGTTTGGAAGCACTACTGCTCCGCGGATTTGCTGGTCGTTCTTGCGCGTATCAATTCCAAGACGGAAAGCTACTTCTACTGTTGCATCGAAGTTGACTGTGCTTGCTTTTTTCGCAAGTTCAATTGCTTCTTTAGCATCGTACAATTTTGAACGGTCGATTAATTTTGCTGCTTCTTGCAGCTTTTTGCCTGTTTTAGCCATTTTAAAATGTCCTCCTTGTTGTGGTCTAGCGGTCTTGAACCTCCCACGATTAAAGGCTGCGCGGTTCTGGTGAACACGCGCAACCCATCCAAAAACAACTACTGTATTAGTCTTCGATTGTAATGCCCATGCTGCGAGCAGTACCTTCAACCATCAACATTGCAGCTTCAACTGAAGCAGCATTTAGATCTGGCATTTTAGTTTCTGCGATTTCGCGAACTTGGTCGCGTTTCACAGTCGCTACTTTATTGCGGTTCGGTTCGCCTGAACCTGATTCGATACCAGCTGCTTTTTTCAATAGAACAGCAGCGGGTGGAGTTTTCGTAATGAATGTAAATGAACGGTCTTCAAATACCGAAATCTCAACCGGAATGATCAATCCTGCTTGTTCAGCAGTACGTGCGTTGAACTCTTTACAGAAGCCCATGATGTTAACACCTGCTTGACCCAATGCTGGACCAACCGGCGGCGCTGGATTAGCTTTTGCTGCAGGGATCTGCAATTTTACAACTTTAATCACTTTTTTAGCCACGAAACACACCTCCTTAAGTCCGTGATGTGGTAATAGGGTTTCCCCTCCCACTCAATATCTGTCTGTCAACTTTGTTGATAGAATTAGCTAAATTGTACAAATTGTCCTATGACAGTCTGACCTATGAAATAATACCACTTCTTCGCCATAATAGCAAGCGGCTTTTATATTTTTTGAACCTGCTCGAAGTCGAGTTCCATTTTTGTCTCCCGGCCGAAGATATCGATGGAAACTTTTACTTTGCCTTTTGTTTCATCAATTTCTTCCACTTTGCCTTGGAAATTCGCGAATGGCCCTTCCATGACTTCGACGACATCGGATACGGCAAAGTCAATGTCCACTTTGCGCGCTGTCATGCCCATCTGTTTCAAGATGAACTCGACTTCCTCATCCAATAAAGGCGTCGGTTTCGCGCCTCCGCCTGATGAACCGATAAATCCAGTGACACCCGGTGTATTTCGGACAACATACCAAGACTCATCTGTCATGATCAATTCCACTAAAACGTATCCCGGGAAAGTTTTGCGCATCACTGTGCGTTTTTTTCCGTCTTTAAAATCTGTTTCCTGTTCTTCAGGAATGATGACGCGGAAGATTTTATCTTGCATGCCCATTGTTTCTACGCGTTTTTCCAAGTTTGCTTTTACTTTATTCTCATAACCTGAATACGTGTGGACCACATACCAATTTTTTTCCATAATCGTGCGGACTAGACGTCCATCCCTCCTTTTTTGCCAAATGAAAAAACCCGTTCTCTAAGAATGACGGGCTATTTTTTATGCGTTATTCTTGTTGAATACCTAAAATCAAAGTGCCAAGAACCAACGGAATAATTCCGAGATGCCAGTATCGACTAATGCGAAGAAAAGAGCCATAAAGATTACTGTAGAAAGAACTACGATCGTATAGCGAGTCAGTTCTTTGCGCTTTGGCCAGCTTACTTTTCTCATTTCCGAAACGACATTTTTAAAGAAACCACCAATGTTGCCCATTGTTTTAAAAACCTCCGACTTTCAAAATTACTCTATATCGTCCGGCATTCAATTAAAATTCATAAGGTTTGTTGATGCACGGTATGCCCATTGCAGTGAGCACAGAATTTTTTGAGTTCCAAACGTGTACTGCGCCCTTCTTTCGAAGGTACCGTATAATTACGGGAAGCACATTTCGAGCAGCTTAAAACCATTTTTTTAGCCATTTTTCTCACCCTATTCGAGTTTGCAGCTTTTTCAAGGTTATCACCTTAAAACGGAGCTGTCAACTAGGCCTTAGGACATCTGGGTCTCGTCAAATTGAAGATGCCGCTCCAGTTTCCGCTTGACTCGCTGCAGCGCATTATCAATCGATTTGACATGCCGTTCCAATTTATCGGAAATTTCCTGATACGATTGGCCATCCAAGTACAAAGCCAGAACTTCGCGTTCCAAATCACTCAGCACTTCACCCATTTTTTCTTCCATGTACAAAAATTCTTCGTTATTGATCATCAACTCTTCAGGGTCATCGACACCAGTCCCAGTCAAAACATCCATCAACGTCCGATCAGATTCTTCATCGTAAATCGGCTTATCCAAGGAGACATAGGAATTCAGCGGAATGTGCTTTTGCCTTGTTGCCGTTTTGATCGCCGTAATGATTTGGCGAATGATGCACAATTCGGCAAAGGCCCGGAAAGAAGATAATTTATCACTTCGGAAATCGCGGATCGCTTTGTATAAGCCGATCATCCCTTCTTGGATGATGTCTTCCTTATCAGCCCCTATTAAAAAATAGGAACGGGCTTTCATGCGAACAAAATGCCGAAACTTCGTAATCAAAAAGTCCAAGGCTTCAGTATTTCCGCTGTGGACCAAACTGACAAGTTCTTCATCTGTCATTTCTGTGAATCGGTGCGTTTGAACTTGCTCATGATTTACCACGGCTATCCCTCCGGTTGCGTGAACCTCGATAACATCAGTATACAGGAAGAAAAAATTGAGCGTCAACCAGTCATTTCAGTCCACGGCGCCATTTTTCGAAAATTTCTGCCACTTCTTCAGATAGATGAATTTTGGAAAATGCCCGCTGTTCTTGAATTTCTTTCACTTTCTTCGAAATATTCCGTTGAATTTCTTCCATCTCAATTTCCAATTCCCTGGCTGAAATGCGAAGAGCTCCTTTGCCAAAAACAACCCGCTGTTCCGTTTGATCGGAAGTGGCGACATAAATTTGGTCTCTGCGGTTGCTTAAGCTCGTTGCCAATTTTTCAATCCGTTCATCTGCCGTCTCACTTTCCCGCGTAAAGATGACCTCAACTTCATGGTGCCTATTCTTGGCTTCAATCCCCGGGACCAGATGGGCATCAAAAATGATGATGACGCGCCAACCCTTGTAACTTTTATATTCAGCCATCCGTTCAATTAACCGGTCTCTGGCATCTACCAGTTTATCTTTTTTTAATTCTCTTAGTTCCACCCAGTCTCCAATGATGTTATAGCCATCAACCAGCAGAATGTCCATGGCATCACCCGAGCGGATGGCGCTTCCGATAAACTTCATACATCAATAAACTCGCAGCCACTGACGCATTAAGGGATGTAACGTGTCCAATCATTGGCAGCTGGTAAAGGAAATCACATTTATCGCGCAAGATCCGGCTCATGCCTTTTCCTTCACTTCCAATAATGACGGCAAGCGGCAAACCTGCATCCATATTGCGGTAATCCGTCGACTCTTTTGCATCCGTCCCCGCAATCCATACGCCGCGTTTTTTCAATTCGTCTACCGTTTGGGATAAATTGTTGACGCGCACGACCGGCACGTGTTCAATAGCACCCGTGGAAGACTTGGCAACAACAGCTGTCAGGCCCACAGCCCGGCGTTTCGGAATCACGATGCCGTGTACGCCGATTGCATCCGCTGTCCGCATGATCGATCCCAAGTTATGGGGATCTTCCAATTCATCTAAAATTAAAAAGAACGGATCTTCCGAGTGCGCTGCCGCTGCTTCGAATAAATCATCCAGTTCTGCGTAATTATAAGCAGCCACAGCCGCCGCGATTCCCTGGTGGTTCGAATCCGTCAACCCGTCCACTTTCTTTTTCGGCACAAATTGAACCAGGACTCCTTTTTCTTTTGCCAATTGCAGCAATTCCGTGATCCCTTTTTTCTGGACGCCTTCGGCAATCCAGATTTTATTGACGTCCCGGTCTGCGCGCAAAGCTTCCAGTACGGGGTTTTTGCCGCCGATAATTTCCGGTGCTAGTTCCTCAGTCATTTGATCGCTCCTCTCAGCTCTTCTATTGTGTCAATCGCATAGGCGATGATTTCATCCGTCCGGTCTTGCTCGCCTTTTAAATAAAGCCAGCCAAGCACTGCTTCAAAAGCGGTGCTGAAATTATAGGTTTGGACATCGGTATTTTTCGGCACCGATCCTGATTTCGCATTGCGCCCTCTTCTCATGACAGCCAGCTCCGCCTCGGTTAAAAACGCTTCATCTGTCATTTTCTTTAGGACACCGGCCTGCGCTTTTGCCGAAACAAAGGTCGTGGCTTGGCGATGCAGAATATTGGGTTTAACGCGTCCAGAACGCAGCAGATGTTCGCGCACCGCCTGCTCATACACGGCATCGCCCATATAAGCGAGTGCCAGCGCGTTCAGCTGGTCAACGTCCTGATTCCGTAAAACGTTCACGCCCTTACCCCCTTTTCCAACGCGTGCCTTGCGCCGTATCTTCTAAAATGATGTTTTTCTCTTTGAACAAGTCCCGGATCTCATCCGCTCGCGCAAAATCGCGGTTCTTGCGGGCTTCGATGCGCTCTGCAAGCAACGCTTCCACTTCGGCATCCAATAATTCTGCTTCCTGTTTGAACGGCAATCCCAACACGCGGGCCAATTCGTCGAATAACGCGATGAACGCTTCCAGCACTTCCGTGGAAGTCTGTTTTTCCAATAAATACGTATTGGACAACCGCGATAAATCAAAGAGTTTTGAAATCGCATTTGCTGTATTGAAATCGTCATCCATCGTTTCCACAAACTCTTCTTTGATGGCATTCATTTTCGCCAGCCAAATATCCGTATGGTCCCCGAGGCCTGCCGACGTTTCCAACCGATGCTTCAAGTTTGCATAAGCCGTCCGAAGCCGCTCAAGTCCAGCAATGGCATCCTCCACCAATTGCTGCGAATAATTGATTGGGTGGCGATAATGGACAGACAGCATAAACATGCGAAGTACCTGCGCATCCAATTCTTTTAAAATGTCATTGACCAAAACAAAGTTATTCAGTGATTTCGACATTTTTTCATTGTCGATATTGATATAGCCGTTGTGCATCCAATAGCGGGCAAACGTCTTGCCCGTGTAAGCTTCAGACTGGGCAATTTCATTTTCATGGTGCGGGAACGTTAAATCCTGTCCGCCTGCATGAATGTCGATTGTATCACCCAGATGCTCGCGCGCCATGACCGAGCATTCGATATGCCAGCCTGGACGCCCTTTTCCCCAAGGACTTTCCCACGAAATTTCGCCCGGCTTCGCCGCTTTCCATAAAGCAAAATCCAAGGCATCTTCTTTCTTATCGCCGGTCTCAATCCGTGCGCCCACCTTCAATTCATCGACCGATTGATGCGACAATTTTCCGTAGCCTTCGAATTTGCGCGTCCGGTAGTAAATATCGCCTTGCGATTCGTAGGCATAGCCCTTTTCCACAAGCGCTTCGATAAAATCAATGATTTGCGGCATATGATCCATGACGCGCGGATGCACATCCGCTTCGTCGCAGCCCAGCGCTTTCGTATCTTCAAAATAAGCTTGGATAAAACGTTCAGCGATTTCCGGAACTTCCACGCCGAGTTCATTGGCAGCTTTAATCAGTTTGTCATCAACATCCGTAAAGTTGGAGACATACGTAACGTCATAGCCGCGGTAAGCCAAGTAACGGCGAACCGTGTCATAGACAATAACCGGACGCGCATTGCCGATGTGAATGTAGTTATAGACAGTCGGACCGCACACATACATTTTTACTTTTCCCTCTTCTAAGGGAATAAATGCTTCTTTTTGACGTGATAGCGAATTAAAAATTTGAATTGCCATTCGGTTGCCCTTCTTTCTTTTATGCGTTTTTTAATCGTTCAATTTCCTGCTTCAGTTCCGCTATTTTCAGTTCCATGCTTTCGCATTTATCCATCATCGGATCCGGCATGTCCTGATGATTCAGATCGGGCTTCACTTTCACGCCGTCCTGGATCACCACTTTTCCCGGAATCCCGACAACTGTCGCATTTGCCGGAACGCTTTTCAGCACAACGGAGCCTGCGCCGACTTTTGAATTTTCGCCAACTATTATGGAGCCAAGGACTTTTGCGCCTGTGGCAACCAACACATTGTCTTCTAGTGTCGGATGGCGTTTGCCGCGCTCTTTTCCCGTCCCTCCAAGTGTGACGCCTTGATACAAGGTGACATTGTCGCCGATGATACACGTTTCGCCGATAACGACCCCCATGCCATGGTCAATAAAAAATCGGCGGCCGATCACCGCTCCTGGATGGATTTCGATGCCAGTGAAAAAGCGGCTGATCTGCGAAATGGCGCGGGCAATGAAAAACAATTTCTTCTTAAAGAAAAAATGCGCTAAGCGGTGCGCCCAAATGGCATGCAGCCCGGAATAGGTCAAGATGACTTCCAAGTAGCTTCGGGCAGCCGGGTCCTGCTCAAACACCACATCAATGTCCTCTTTTAAAAATTTCCACACGCTCACTCTCTCCTTTCTTGTGCAAAATAAAAAGCGCCTCTGCCATAAAAATGACAGAGACGCATAATTGCGCGGTTCCACTCTGATTAGAAAGGCGGTAGCCTTTCTCTCTCGAACGCCTTTAACGCAGGCGATACGTCTGGTCTACTTGATTCGACTCAGCACTCGGAGAGGCATTTCAACGCAGCAGCGGCCCGGATCATTTTCAGCCGGTGATGATCCTCTCTTTGGAGCATGCTGCATTTACTTCTTCTCGTCAACGATTTACTAATAGTAAGTTCATTCTACACGCTTGCCGCCATAAGTCAATTTCTTGCACTCTTTGCAGCTGCCATCCACTTATGCCTGGGCGAATTTAGCAAGGCGCGCAATGGTTTTTTCTTTTCCTAACAGCGCAATGGAGTCCGGCAATTCCGGTCCGTGCATTTGCCCTGTCGTCACGACGCGGATCGGCATGAATAAATTCTTCCCTTTATGCCCGGTCGCTTTTTGGACCGCTTTGATCGCTGCTTTGATTTCCGCAGGCTCAAATGTTTCCAGGTTCTCCAGCTGCTCGATGAAGGAAGCCATCACTTCCGGCACTTGCTCACCCGCCAACACTTCTTTCTCTTCTTCGCCGAATGACAATTCTTCTGTGAAGAACAGATCCGAAATCTCTGTGATCTCAGCACCGTAGCTCATTTGATCGTGGTACAAAGCAATCAGCTTTTCAGCCCAAACTGTTTGTTCTTCCGATAATTGTTCAGGCAATTTGCCTGCTTTCTGCAAATGAGGAAGCGCGAGTTTTACCACTTCTTCAAGCGGCATCTGCTTGATGTACTGGTTGTTCATCCACATCATCTTTTGCTTATCGAACATCGACGGCGATTTCGAAAGGCGGCTTACATCAAAGATGCGGATCAATTCCTCTTTCGAGAAAATCTCTTCTTCCCCTTCTGGAGACCAGCCAAGCAAAGCAAAGAAATTAAACAAAGCTTCTGGAATGTAGCCCAGGTCTTTGTATTGGGAGATGAACTGAAGAATCGACTCATCACGCTTCGACAATTTTTTGCGATCTTCGTTGATGATAAGCGTCATATGGCCGAATGACGGATAATCCCAGCCGAACGCATCGAAAATCATCATTTGCTTCGGTGTATTCGACAAATGCTCTTCCCCGCGGAATACATGGGAGATCTTCATCAAGTGATCGTCGATGACTACAGCAAAGTTGTATGTCGGAATGCCGTTGGTTTTCACGAGCACCCAGTCACCCACATCTTTTGATTCGAATGAAACCGGCCCGCGAACCAAGTCTTCAAACGAATACGTGACATCAGCCGGCACTTTCATGCGCAATGTATAAGGCATTCCGGCCGCTTCTTTTTCTGCCACTTCTTCAGCTGTTAAATTGCGGCAAGTTCCACTGTATTGAGGCGCAGCAATTCCTGCCGCTTTTTGTGCTTCGCGTTCAGCTTCCAATTTCTTAGGCGTACAGAAGCATTTATAAGCTGAGCCTTTTTCGAGCATTTCATCCGCATAGCCTTTGTAGATGTCTAAACGCTCCATCTGGCGGTAGGGGCCGTATTCTCCGCCGATATCCACGGACTCATCATACTCCAAGCCAAGCCATTTCAAATTATCCAGCTGCGATAATTCACCTGTCTCGATATTGCGGGCAATATCCGTGTCCTCGATGCGAACGATGAATTTCCCATTATTGTGGCGGGCATATAAATAATTAAACAGCGCTGTCCGGGCTCCGCCGATATGTAAATGGCCAGTCGGGCTCGGAGCATAACGCACGCGTACTTCTTGTGTCATGTTTTTTCCTCCTATTTGAATAACAGTATTTCTATTTTATCACTCTGGAGCATCCAGCGGAAGCGGTCGTTTTGTCAATAAGATGACTGCCAGCGCCGCAATCCCTTCTTCGCGGCCCGTAAATCCTAGATGTTCTGAAGTTGTCGCTTTCACGTTTACTTGTGAAATATCCGCTTCCAATAAACCCGCGATCGACTCGCGCATCTGTTCGATATAAGGAGCCAGTTTCGGTTTTTGTGCAATGACGGTGCAATCGACGTTGCCGAGCTCATAGCCTTGCTCTTTTACGTATTGCCAAATATGCGTAAGCAATTTGCGCGAATCCGCATCTTTGAATTCCGGGTCCGTGTCCGGGAAATGCTTGCCGATATCGCCTCCGCAAATCGCGCCAAGCGCTGCGTCGGTAATGGTATGAAGCAAGACATCTGCATCGGAATGGCCGAGCAGCCCTTTATCATGCGGGATTTCAATACCGCCTAAAATGAACGGGCGCCCTTCTGCTAATTGATGTACATCGTATCCTTGTCCAATTCGAATCATTTCTTTTCCTCCTGTTTCCGGTTCTCTAAAATGGCTTTGCCATAAATCAAATCTTCCGGTGTGGTCATTTTTACATTTTCATAGGTACTTTCCACGATCTCCACCGGATGCCCTAAGCGCTCCACTAACATCGCTTCATCCGTTCCCAAAAAGCCGTCTTTCGCCGCTGCCTGGGCAGCCGCCAAAATCAACTCATATCGAAAAGCTTGCGGCGTTTGAATCATCCACAATTGCTCGCGGTTGACCGTTTCCGTAATGATGCCATCTCGCGCTTTTTTGATCGTGTCTTTTACCGGTACAGCCGCAATCGCCGCGCCAGAAGCCTGGGCAGTCCCCACCAATTCCGAAATAACGGATGGATCGATGAACGGCCGTGCTGCATCGTGGACCAATACAACGCCACAAGGCGGAATCGCTTCAAGACATGCTCTGACACTGTCTTGCCGCTCCATTCCGCCTTCTGCATAACCATGGACTTTCGTAATGCCATATTGATTGACGCAAGTTTCAATCAGTTCGCGTTCGTCCTTTTTGACTGCGAGCCAAATGCTCTCACAATTTGGATCCTGCTGGAACACTTCCAAGGTATAAAGGAAAATCGGTTTGTTGAAAAGTTCGAGTAATAATTTATTCTTATTTGCCTTCATCCGTTTCCCGCTGCCCGCAGCAGGAAGAACGACTGTATAATTCATATTGCGCCATCCTTTATCCATTCATTGTAATTTGGCGGCCTTCACGCGGTTTCGCAAAAATCATCCGGCCAGCTGAAGTTTGAAGCACACTTGTTACCGTCACATCAATTGCCTGCCCGATAAATCCTTTGCCGTCTTCAATCACAATCATTGTGCCATCATCCAAGTAAGCAACCCCTTGGTTTTGCTCCTTGCCGTCTTTGATCACAACGACATGCATATCTTCTCCAGGGATTACGACCGGTTTCACCGCGTTTGCCAAGTCATTAATATTCAAGACCGGAACATTATGGAGTTCACAGACTTTATTTAAATTAAAATCATTCGTCACCACTTGTCCGCCCATTTTTTTAGCTGCGCGCATCAGCTTCAAATCCACTTCACTGACTTCATCAAAACTTTCTTCCGTAATCATAATAGCCCCTTCGCGTTCACTTTGAAGGCGTTTCAAAATGTCCAATCCACGACGCCCGCGCGTTCTTTTCAAGGTGTCAGAGGAATCGGCAATATGCTGCAGCTCTGATAAGACGAATTGAGGCACAACAAATGTCCCTTCCATAAAGCCAGTCGCCGAAATATCGGCGATCCGTCCATCAATGATGACACTGGTATCAAGCAATTTATAAGAAGTCTTTTCAACAGCTTCTTCGATTTCCGGCTTCTTCGACACCGATAAACGCTGAGGCGTCAGCATCGCGATCATCTCTTCCCGCTTTTGGAAACCAACCTGGAAACCTAAGTATCCCAATACTACCGACAAAATAATTGGAGCAGCTGTCGCAACTACCGGAATATCAATCGTACTCAAGGCAAAACCGATCAAGAAAGCAACAATCAATCCAATGATGAGGCCGACCGTCCCAAACAGCAAATCCGGGGTAGGGGCATGAAGAAGCCTTTCCTCCATCCATTTCATAAATCTGACAATGGCATCCGCAAACAAGAGAGACAAAACAAAAAAGATAAGTGCACCGATCAAAGCAGATGCAATAGCATTATTGACCCAGGGATTATCGAGAATAGGAATAAGTTCAAAACCATATGGTAAAAATAGAATCCCGACAGTAGCACCAACAAGCAAAAATAACACTTGAATAATTCTTTTTAGCATAGACTCCACCTCCTTTATAATAATTATACACATTTTAAGAGCGAAACGCTCTGTTGACCCTTTCAGGGAATCAGCTAAAGAAAAAGGAGGCAATTTGCCTCCTTTATTGTGGGAAAATCTCTTTTAATGCATCATTCACACTTTCAACGCCAACGACTCGGATTCCTTCCGGATAATCCCAGCCACCAAGGTTCGAAGCTGGAATAATGGCCCGTTTGAACCCTAATTTCGCCGCTTCCTGAACCCGCTGTTCAATACGGGATACCCGCCGGATCTCCCCTGTTAAACCTACTTCACCAATTATACAATCATAGACATTCGGCGCGAGGTCACGGTAACTGGAAACGATGCTCGCAAGTACGGCCAAATCGATCGCCGGTTCGTCCAATTTCACGCCGCCCGCCACTTTGATATACGCATCTTGCGCCTGCAGCAACATGCCCATCCGCTTCTCAAGCACGGCCATCAAAAGCGATACCCGGTTTTGATCGATCCCTGTAGCCATCCGCTTCGGATAATTAAAGCTCGAAGGCGTAACCAATGCCTGGATTTCAACTAGAATCGGGCG
Organism: Planococcus massiliensis; assembly: GCF_000821325.1. Taxonomy (NCBI): domain Bacteria; kingdom Bacillati; phylum Bacillota; class Bacilli; order Caryophanales; family Caryophanaceae; genus Planococcus; species Planococcus massiliensis. The sequence goes on from NZ_CCXS01000001.1 coordinate 3,349,228, forward strand.
AGTTCCTTCCATGGATGCTACGACTGTGGAGCCTGCTGCCCCGCTTGAACGCTCTTGAAGAAACAATTCGGAAGGGTTCAGCACTTCTTTCAAGCCGCTTTGCAGCATTTCGAAAATCGCAATTTCATTGGTCGATCCAAAACGGTTTTTGACACTGCGCAAAATCCGGTACGTATGATGGCGTTCGCCTTCAAAATACAACACGGTATCCACCATATGCTCCAAAATTCGCGGCCCTGCAATCTGCCCCTCTTTTGTTACGTGCCCTACTAGGAAAATCGCAATGTTCTTCGTCTTAGCAATCCGCATTAATTCAGCGGTGCTTTCTCGAACTTGCGTCACACTTCCGGGTGCTGACGTTACTTCCGGATGATGCACCGTTTGGATGGAATCGACAATCACAAAATCCGGCGCTACATCTTCTATCGTATGATGAATTAATTCCAAATTGGTTTCTGCATAGATATAAAGCTCCGAAGAGGCCGCATTCAACCGCTGCGCCCGCAACTTGGTTTGGCGAATCGATTCTTCACCGGAAATATACAAAACCCGGCTTCCGCTATTCGCAAGCATCGCAGATACCTGAAGCAGCAAAGTCGATTTCCCGATCCCCGGGTCCCCGCCGATTAATACAAGCGACCCTGGAACAATCCCGCCGCCGAGCACACGGTTTAATTCTTCAAGCTCCGTTTCGACGCGCGGCTCTTCTTTTGTTTCAATAGCGTTAATGGAAACCGCTTTTTGCGGAACGGCAGCCGAATGCTGAAATGCTCCTCGCGTCCCTTTAGGTGCAGCCACTTCCACTTCTTCTACCATTTGGTTCCATTCTCCGCAGCCTGGGCATTTCCCCATCCATTTAGCTGACTCATAACCGCACGACTGGCATACAAACTTCGTCTTTTTCTTAGCCATGGGTACCTCCTTTTCCAAATAAAAAACGCTCGCCGAAATTCGGCGAGCGGAAAATTCATCTTACTTTACTTCCGTAACCGCTTCTTTGGTGCGAACAACAAATTCGTCGTTCTCCACATCAAATACAATGCGTTGACCGGCAATAGCTGTGCCTTTTAACAGTTCTTCAGACAAACGGTCTTCTACATATTTTTGAAGTGCACGGCGAAGAGGTCGTGCCCCGTATTCAGGATCATACCCCTCTTTGGCTACTTTTTCAAGCGCAGCGTCTGTCAGTTCCAAATCAATGTTTTGTTCTTTCAAACGCTCTGTTAATTGCTTAGACATCAAAGTAACAATCTCACGAAGGTTCTCTTTCTCAAGAGAATGGAAGACGATCATATCGTCAATACGGTTCAAGAATTCAGGACGGAAGGCTTTCTTCAATTCTGCCAACATTTTGCCCTTCATGTCTTTATAATCCGTTTTCGCATCTTCTAAATTGAAACCAACGTATTTATTGTATTTCAATTCTTCTGCCCCGACGTTAGACGTCATGATGATGACGGTATTGCGGAAGTCGACTCGACGTCCTTTGGAATCCGTCAAACGTCCATCTTCAAGCACTTGCAACAGAATATTGAAGACATCCGGATGCGCTTTTTCAATTTCATCGAGAAGAACGACCGAATAAGGTTTTCTGCGGACTTTCTCCGTCAATTGGCCGCCTTCTTCATAACCGACATAGCCTGGAGGCGAACCGACAAGGCGTGAAGTCGAATGTCTTTCCATGTATTCGGACATATCGATGCGGATCATCGCGTCTTCATCACCGAACATTGATTCAGCGAGCGCACGCGCAAGCTCCGTTTTACCGACGCCAGTAGGCCCAAGGAAAATGAATGAACCGATTGGACGTTTCGGATCTTTCAATCCTGCACGTGCACGGCGGATCGCTTTAGATATCGACGTTACCGCCTCTTCTTGGCCAATCACACGATTGTGCAGAATTTCTTCCAAGTTCAATAATTTATCAGATTCTGTTTGAGCCAGTTTCGATACCGGAATGCCTGTCCACATGGACACGACAGTCGCAATATCTTCTACTGTCACTTCAGACTCTTCTTTGCCTTGCTTTTCTTTCCATTCTTTCTTCGTTTTATCTAATTGATCTTTTAACTTCTGTTCAGCATCACGAAGCGAAGCCGCTTTTTCAAACTCCTGGCTTTGTACCGCTTCATTTTTCTCAGAACGGGCTGCTTCAAGTTTCGCTTCCAGCTCTTTCAAATCTGGCGGAGTTGTATACGAACGAAGACGGACTTTAGAGCCTGCTTCATCAATTAAGTCAATCGCTTTGTCCGGCAAGAACCGGTCTGAAATATAACGGTCAGACATTTTAGCTGCTGCTTCAATGGCTGCATCCGTAATTTTTACTCGGTGATGCGCTTCGTAGCGGTCGCGAAGCCCTTTAATGATCTGGATTGATTCTTCAACAGTTGGCTCATCTACTTGAATTGGTTGGAAACGGCGTTCTAGCGCTGCATCTTTTTCGATGTATTTACGGTACTCATCTAAAGTCGTAGCACCGATACATTGCAATTCACCGCGTGATAAAGACGGTTTCAAGATATTTGATGCATCGATCGCACCTTCTGCACCGCCAGCGCCAATTAATGTATGAAGCTCATCAATGAACAGAATTACGTTGCCCGCTTGGCGAATTTCATCCATCACTTTTTTCAAACGGTCTTCAAATTCACCACGATATTTTGTACCTGCGACAACTGTACCCATATCCAAAACCATTACGCGTTTGTCGCGCAAAGTTTCCGGTACTTCATTATTGACGATCTGTTGCGCCAATCCTTCAGCAATAGCTGTTTTACCGACGCCAGGCTCCCCGATTAAGACCGGGTTGTTTTTCGTGCGACGGCTCAATACTTCAATCACACGTGTAATTTCTTTGCTTCGCCCAATTACCGGATCTAGGCTGCCTTCACGTGCGACTTGAGTCAAATCGCGTGCTAAGCCATCTAGTGTTGGCGTATTTGCAGAAGCATTTGGGCTGCTTCCTGTAGATGCTTGTTCATTGCTGCCTAAAAGCTGCAAGACTTGCTGGCGTGCCTTATTCAAGCTGACGCCGGCATTTCCTAGAACACGCGCTGCTACTCCTTCACCTTCACGGATCAATGCCAACAGCAAATGCTCCGTTCCAATGTAAGAATGGCCAAGTTTACGGGACTCATCAACTGAAAGCTCAATGACTTTTTTCGCTCTTGGGGTATAGTGAACAATCGGTCCAACATCTTTCTCACCGACGCCAACTAATTCTTTTACCCCTTCTTCGATCAATTGCGTATTTACTTCAATCGCTTCCAGCGCTTTTGCAGCAATGCCGCCGCCTTCGCGAATTAACCCTAATAGGATATGCTCAGTACCAATTGACTCGTGTTTCATGCGAATCGCTTCTTCTTGGGCTAATTGAAGAACTTTTTGTGCGCGTTGTGTAAATCGATTAAACATCATGCAAAATCCTCTCCTCTGTTGTTAGTAACATTTTCATTATTTAAACGGTCCCGAAACAGTTTTGCACGGGCGTAGTCTCTTTCCTTCGGCTGCAGCGGCTTATCAGAATAGCGCTGCAAAAATGCAGGCTGCATAAAGATCATCAACTCATTGAGTATCGACATATCCATGCCTTCAATCATTTTCAGATCAATTCCAAGACGCACATCCGAAAGGCAAGTGGCTGCTTCTTCGGTTGTCAGCATTCTTGCATGGGTCAGTGTACCAAGCGACCGGTAGATACGGTCTTCCAGAACCACTGGTGAGTTGCTTAAAATAGCCTCCCTAGCACGGCGCTCTTGCTGAATAATTTGGTCCGTCATGTTTTCAAGATCTTGCAAAATCTCGTATTCTGACTTTCCTAAAGTAACTTGGTTGGAGATTTGATAAACATTTCCTAGTGCTTCACTGCCTTCTCCGTAAATACCTCTTACCACCATTCCTAAACGTGATATCGCTGGAATAATGCGAGTAATTTGGTGTGACATGGTCAAAGCAGGCAGATGGAGCATAACAGAAGCACGCATCCCAGTTCCTGTATTCGTTGGGCAACTGGTCAGATATCCATACTTTTCATGAAATGCATAACATAAATGTTTTTCAAGTAAAGAATCCAACTCATTCGCCCGTTGATAAGCATCTTGTAAATGAAAACCCGATTGCAGGCTTTGAATGCGCAAATGATCTTCTTCATTTACCATAATACTGAGTTCCTCATTTTCCGATATCAATACCGAACCTGAATGGGTGCCTTTTGCTAAATAAGGGCTTATCAAATGTTTCTCCACTAAAACTTCTCTTTCCAATTGCGGGGTTTCTTGAATACTAATATGAGTAAAGGAATGTTTCAATTCTTTTCCCTTATCAAGCAATACTGCAGAGATTTCTTTATCTACTTTTAATGCTTCATCTTCTGTATACGCATATGGAAATTTAAAATTATTTAAATTTCGTGCTAAGCGAATTCGAGTACTCATCGCAATATCGACATTTTCACCATCATTGGACATCCAACTGCTGGCTCTTGGTTGAAGAAAACGCTCAATTGCCATCAGAAGCACCTCCCTCAAGCTGAACATTCAGAGCCTTTACTTGGTCTCTTAATCTGGCAGCCTCTTCAAAATTCTCCTGCTCAATTGAAAATTTCATTTGCTTGCGCAACTCTTCAATTTCTTTTTTAATTTTTAAGGTACTTCCGTAAGAAGCGGGTATTTTACCAGTATGCTCACTATTTCCGTTATGAAGTCTTTTAAAGATCTCATCCAGTTGAGACTCGAATACCTCATAGCAGTCAGCACAACCAAACTTGCCTAACTTTAAAAACTTGTTAAATGTAAATCCACAGGATGGGCAAACAGCGACTTCTTTTTTTATTGGACTGGGCGAAGTTTGCTGGTTTGGAAACCAATTAGTGAGCAATTGGTTTATGGCTAAAGGATCTTGCTCAAAAACAATATTGAAATTATGATTTCCTGCTGCACATACATGGCATAGCTGCCGTTCAGTCAATTGCCCGTTGATATTCTGTTTAACTATGACAGAAGCGGGACGCTCACCGCATTGATCGCAAATCATATTACCACTCCTTACAAGTTCGGCTGATGCTTTAAAGTAAATAACATAGCTATTAAAATTCTTGCCCTAATCTCATCGCGGACTGGCAAAGGCATAAGCAATGTTGATCGGTCAACTGCACTCAATATCAAGTTGGCTTCTCGCTTAGAGATAATCTCTTCGTCAAGCAACCGAAAAACAATATCTTCTGCCATACTTTGGGTAGCACCTTGCTTTAATCGTTCAATAATCTCAGCAATAAAATCTGCTTTTTGATGAAAACGAATCCGCTTAATTCGAATATATCCGCCGCCGCCTCTTTTACTTTCAACAATATACCCACGATCTACAGTAAAACGAGTATTTATAACATAATTAATTTGCGAAGGAACACATTGGAATTTTTGAGCAACTTCACTGCGCTTTATTTCAATATGTTCTCTATCGCTTAATTCGATAACTTCTTTTAAATAACCTTCAATTACATCAGAAATATTCCGCATCGTCATCACCTCTTCGATACTAATAGGCCAAAATTGACTTTGACTATATTTGACTTAATTATACACTATCCATTTTATGCATTTCAAATAGTATGATTGGCTGCAAAAATAATTAAAAAAGTCTCGAGAGCAATTCCCGAGACATCAAATAACCTTATTCTTGTTCAAGTATTTTTTTAACGAAGTCTTTTGCGTGGCTCGATGCTGATCTTGTTTCTTCTTCCCGATACTTAGTCGTCCATTTTACACCTTCTCGCCAT